>NZ_LT906483.1:2475342-4950685 GCF_900187065.1 Mycolicibacterium thermoresistibile | reverse complement strand
CGACTGCCACCCCCTTCAAGGCTGGTCCAGAGATGACCAGACGAGGCCGTGACCAACTGTCCACATAGTTATCCACAGGCTGTGGACAACGACAGCTGCCGTCGTGCCTCATGTCTGCCGGCGAGGATATCGCCATCGGAGCGCAACGTTGCGGCGAATCCGGAACGGGCTCGCGCTTGGTCGACGTTCTCGCTTGGTTGTCTACGCCGCCTCGTAACGAAACGGCCTTGCCAGAAGCTAACAGTTTTCTCTCCGAGTGCCAACCGTTCTGCAACATTCCGACAGGGATACTTGACAACCCATCTAACACGGTCGGGGGCCGGCCGGTTGTCGTGCGTTTACGCGGGTCGGGGCAGGTTTGACCCGAGGTAAAGTCGTCAGTACCCTCGAACAGTCGCCCGTAAGAGGTGACCCGGCTGCGACCCAGTTGCTGGAGACCGCGCCGGCAAGCGAGGTGGACGAGCTTATCAGCGGCACATCGCGTTCTCACGGCTCCTTTCCCGCCGTCGGGTGCGTGATGCGCCACACGACGAGGAGAGACAGCCGTGGCTAAGGGCAAGCGGACCTTTCAACCGAACAACCGGCGACGCGCGCGGGTCCACGGGTTCCGGCTGCGGATGCGGACGCGGGCCGGGCGGGCGATCGTGTCGAACCGTCGCCGTAAGGGCCGGCGTGCGCTGACCGCGTGATCCGACGCGGGATCGAGCGCGGTGCTGCCGGCGCGGTACCGGATGACGCGATCGAAGGATTTCGGTGCCACGGTGAGTCGCGGGGTGCGTGCTGCGCAGCCCGACCTCGTGGTGCATGCTCTGCGGGTGAGTGAAGACGCCTTCGACGGCGCACCGAAGATCGGATTGATCGTCTCCAAGGCGGTCGGGAACGCGGTGCAGCGGCACCGGGTGTCCCGGCGGCTGCGGCATGTGGCCGCGTCCCTGATCGACGATCTCGACCCCGCGGACCGGATCGTCATCCGCGCGTTGCCGCGCAGCCGGGACGCCGATTCGGCCCGGCTGGAACGTCAGCTGCGAGCTGCTCTGAAGCGGGTGCGCTCCGAAGACCGAGCACGGCGGTGAAGACTCTTCGCGCGGCGGGGTCCGCATCGGCACGGGCCCTGATCTTTCTCATCCGGCTGTATCAGCACACCATCTCCCCGTTGCGGCTACCCACCTGCCGCTTCACCCCGACGTGCAGCCAGTACGCGGTCGATGCCCTGACCGAGTACGGGCTGCTGCGCGGGATCGGGTTGACGGTGGTGCGCCTGTTGAAGTGTGGTCCATGGCATCGGGGAGGATGGGATCCGATCCCCGAGCGTCGCGAGGTTCGGCGCGACGCGGGAACGACCGCGACCGCCGACCGTGTCAGGAGCAAGGTGCGTGTTTAACTGGTTCAGCCTCGACATCATCTACTACCCGGTGTCGGGCATCATGTGGATCTGGTACAAGGTCTTCGCCTTCCTGTTGGGGCCGTCGAACTTCTTCGCGTGGGCCCTGTCGGTGATGTTCCTGGTGTTCACCCTGCGGGCGATCCTCTACAAGCCGTTCGTCCGGCAGATCCGGACCACCCGGCAGATGCAGGAACTGCAACCTCAGATCAAGGCGCTGCAGAAGAAGTACGGCAAGGACCGCCAGCGCATGGCGCTGGAGATGCAGAAGCTGCAGAAGGAACACGGGTTCAACCCGATCCTGGGCTGTTTGCCGATGCTGGCCCAGATCCCGGTGTTCATCGGGCTGTTCCACGTGTTGCGGTCGTTCAACCGCACCGGTGGATTCGGGATCGGCGCCCAGCACCTCGATCCGGAGGTGAACCGGACGCTGCCGAACTACTTCTTCAGCGCCGAGGACGTAGGCCACTTCCTGGACGCCAACCTCTTCGGGGCGCCGATCGGCGCGTGGATGACGCAGACCTCGGGTCTGGAGGCGTTCACGGTGTTCGACCGCACCGCGGTCATCGCGGTGGGTGTGCCACTGATGCTCGCGGCCGGTATCGCCACCTACTTCAACAGCCGCGCGTCGGTGGCCCGGCAGAGCCCGGAGGCCGCCGCGAACCCGCAGACCGCGATCATGAACAAGCTGGCGTTGTACGTGTTCCCGCTCGGCGTCGTGGTGGGCGGGCCGTTCCTGCCGATCGCGATCATCATCTACTGGTTCGCCAACAACATCTGGACCTTCGGTCAGCAGCACTACGTGTTCGGGATGATCGAGAAGGAAGAACAGGCCAAAAAGGAAGAGGCGCTGGCGCGGCGGGCGGCGAACGCCCCGGCGCCGGGAGCCAAACCCAGCCGGGCCCGCAAGGCCGGCGGAGCGTCGGGAGCGTCGGCTGAGAGTGCCACCGCGGCGGCCGCCCCCGGGGGCGAAGCGGACACCGCGGAGACGGGATCGGACACGAGGCCGACGCCGAAGACCAAAGGATCGGGTGGAGCGGGGCGCGCACCGAAACCGGGCGGGACGCCGCGGCCGGGAGCCCGGTCCGGATCGCGACCCAAGAAGAAGAAGAAGAAGCGTTGACACCGTCGGCCGGACGCGCGGGCACAGGGCACCGCGCAGTCGGCCGCGACGTCTGACCGAGGGAGATCAGAAATGACGGAAGCCGAGACCCCCCAGCGCAGCGATGCGGTGGATGACGATCTCGAAGAGCGGTTGGTCGCCGAGGGCGAATACGCGGGAGATTATCTCGAGGAGCTCTTGGACCTGCTCGATTTCGACGGCGACATCGATCTGGACGTCGAGGGTGACCGCGCGGTGGTCAGCATCGACGGCGGTAAGGATCTCACCAAGTTGGTCGGGCGCCGCGGCGAGGTGCTCGATGCGTTGCAGGAACTGACCCGGCTGGCTGTCCATCAGAAGACCGGCGAACGCAGCCGGTTGATGCTCGACATCGCCGGGTGGCGCCGCAGGCGTCGGGAGGAGTTGGCCGCCGAGGGGGAGAAGGTGGCGCGGCGAGTGCTCGAGACCGGCGAGCGGGAGGTGCTCGCCCCGATGACGCCGTTCGAGCGGAAGATCGTCCACGACGCGGTCGCGGCGATCCCCGGGGTCCGCAGTGAGAGCGAGGGCGTCGAACCGTCACGCCGTGTGGTCGTGCTGCCGGAGTAGCGAATCACATCTATGTAGTTTCGTCGGCTGCTGGGCCGCGGACGATCGCGGAGGATGTTTCACGTGAAACACGGTGCGGTGGCGGCCCCGCCTCCGGCGGCGGCGACGATCTTCGGCCCGGCGCTGGACCGGGCGCAGCGGTACGCGGCCATCCTGGCCGGAGCGGGTGTGGAGCGTGGGTTGTTGGGTCCGCGCGAAGTGGACCGGATCTGGGATCGGCACGTCCTCAACAGTGCGGTGACCAGCGAGCTGATCGAGCCCGGTGAGCGAGTCGCCGATATCGGTAGTGGCGCCGGCCTTCCGGGGATACCGTTGGCTCTGGCCCGTCCGGACCTCAGTATCACCCTCGTCGAACCGATGCTGCGCCGAAGTGAATTCCTCCACGAGGTGGTGGCGGAGCTCGACCTGGAGGTCCGGGTGGTGCGGGGCCGGGCCGAGGATCCGGCCGTACGCCGAGAAGTGGGGGAGATGGACGCCGTGACCTCGCGGGCGGTCGCCCCGCTGGACAAGCTCGCCCGGTGGAGCCTGCCGTTGCTGAAGCCGGGCGGCCACATGCTCGCGATCAAGGGCGCCCGCGCGGAGGCGGAGGTCGATGAACATCGGCGTGTACTGAACCGGTTGAAAGCGGTGGATGTCAGGGTGGTGAGATGTGGCGCGGACTTATTAGATCCTCCCGCGACGGTGGTGGTCGCTCGCCGCGCGGCCGCGAAGCAGGGCGGATATCCGCCGACACGATCGGGCAGGAGAAGGGGATGAGTGTGAGGCCGGAGCAGGGAGCGATGCCGAGTCGTCCACCGGAGGGTGGAACGCCCGGCGTTGTTTCACGTGAAACCAACCCCCCGCACAGGGCCGATGTTTCACGTGAAACACGGCCGCCCGCAGTCACCGTCCATCCCGGACGGAATACCGCCGCCCCGCCGGCCGCGCCCGTGGGCCCACCGGCTGCGCCGGTCGCCGCAGCGGTGCGCCCCGGGCCCGCCGCGGCCGACGCGTGGGCAGCCGACACCGTGGACACCCCGATCGGCGCGGAGGCGGAACGTGCCGTGCGGTTGCTGCATTCGGCCCGGCACGGTCAGCTGCCCCGACCGGCCCGCCAGCGGGTGTTCACCATCGCGAACCAGAAGGGCGGGGTCGGTAAGACCACGACCGCGGTGAACGTCGCGGCGGCGCTCGCCCTCCAGGGCCTCAAGACCCTGGTGATCGATCTCGATCCGCAGGGCAATGCCAGCACCGCGCTCGGCATCGAACACCGTCCGGGGACACCGTCGTCCTATGAGGTGTTGATCGGCGAGATCGAGCTGGAGACCGCGCTGCAGCGTAGCCCCCACAACGAACGGCTCTACTGTGTACCGGCCACCATCGACCTCGCCGGTGCCGAGATCGAGTTGGTGAGCATGGTCGCGCGCGAGGGCCGGCTGCGCGGTGCGCTGGCCGAGTTGAAGAACTACGACTTCGATTACGTCTTCATCGACTGCCCACCGTCGCTCGGTCTGCTCACCATCAACGCGTTGGTGGCGGCGCCGGAGGTGCTGATCCCGATCCAGTGCGAGTATTACGCGCTGGAGGGGGTGGGGCAGTTGCTCCGGAACATCCAGATGGTCAAGGCGCATCTGAATCCCGAACTGGAAGTCACCACCGTGCTGCTGACCATGTACGACGGCCGCACGAAACTGGCCGATCAGGTCGCCGCCGACGTGCGGGCCCATTTCGGTGACAAGGTGCTCCGGACGGTGATTCCCCGCAGCGTGAAGGTGTCCGAGGCACCCGGCTACGGCATGACGATTCTCGATTACGACGCGGGCTCCCGCGGGGCGATGAGCTATCTCGACGCCAGCCGGGAGATCGCCGAACGCGGCCTGCAGCAGGGTCGGCAGGCACAGCAACCCGGGACTGGTCAACCGAATTCGAAGGATCACGCATGACGCAACCGACTCGGAAACGGAGCGGCCTCGGCCGCGGTCTCGCCGCCCTCATTCCCACCGGACCCGACGGCAGCGGGGATCCGACGAGCCCACGGATGGGGTCTGCCGCGGCGGATGTCGTCATCGGGGGCGGCGCACAGGAGCCGCAACAGGACTCCGTCGGCGCGGTGTACCGCGAGATCGACCCGGTGGCGATCGAACCGAATCCGCGGCAGCCGCGGCAGGTGTTCGACGAAGAAGCGTTGGCCGAACTGGTCCATTCGATCCGCGAGTTCGGACTGATGCAGCCGATCGTGGTGCGACCGCTGCCGGACCCCCCGGCGGACAGTCCCGTCCGCTATCAGATCGTGATGGGGGAGCGGCGGTGGCGGGCGGCCCGTGAGGCCGGACTGGAGACCATCCCGGCCATCGTCCGGGAGACCGCCGATGACGGCATGCTGCGCGACGCCCTGTTGGAGAACATCCACCGGGTGCAACTGAACCCGCTCGAGGAGGCAGCGGCGTACCAGCAGTTGCTCGACGAGTTCAACGTGACACACGACGAACTCGCCGCGCGGATCGGGCGTTCGCGTCCGGTCATCACCAACACGATCCGGTTGCTGCGCCTGCCCGTTGCGGTGCAGCGGCGGGTCGCCGCCGGTGTGCTGTCCGCCGGGCATGCGCGGGCGCTGCTGGCGTTGGAGGGTGGTCCGGAACAGCAGGAGGAACTCGCCGCCCGGATCGTGGCGGAAGGGTTGTCGGTGCGGGCCACCGAGGAGGCCGTCACCCTCGCCAACCGCAACGGTCCGACGACACCGCCGGCGCCGCGCCGCAAGCCGATCCAGATGCCGGGCCTACAGGATGTCGCCGAACGGTTGTCCAACGCGTTCGACACCCGGGTCACGGTCAGCCTCGGCAAACGCAAGGGCAAGATCGTCGTCGAATTCGGGTCCGTCGACGATCTACAGCGGCTGGTCGAGTTGATGACCCCAGCACAAGACTGACCTGGGACACCGGATAATTACGTCACAGTGACACTCACCGCACCGCCCGGCGCCGCGAGGCCGGCTGAACCACCGAATCTCCTGTGTATCAAGGAGATTCGATCAGAAGTCGGTCTGCGCGCCGCCGCGCCCCGCGATATCGGGGAAATCTAGTGTCCACACGTATCGCACCGCTGCGGCTGGAGGCTTTCGACCAGTTGCCCAAGCATGCGCGGCGCTGCGTGTTCTGGGAGGTCGACCCGTCCACCATGCGCGGCGGTGATCACCTGGCCGACCCGGAGTTCGAGAAGGAAGCCTGGTTGTCCATGGTGATGCTGGAGTGGGGCTCATGCGGCCAGCTGGCCCTGCGCTCCCGCTCGCGGCGGCCCGGGCGGCCCACCGGTGACGGTGTGGATCGGATGGACCGGGACGCTGAGAACGATACGCATGATGAGCACTGTTTCGGGTACGCGTTCTACGCACCACCAGCAGTGGTGCCCAGGGCACGGTTGTTCCCCACCGGGCCGGTCAGCGCCGATGCGGTCCTGCTCACCGCGGTCGGGGTGGAGGAGGGGCCGGATCACGATGCGACGCCGCGGGATCTGCTGGCGGCGGTCGTCGGTGATCTGGTCCGGCGTGGTGTGCGGGCGCTCGAGGCGTTCGGCCGTACCGCCGAGGTCGGCGAACTGTCCGACCCGAACCGGGTACCCGCGGGACTGACCAGGGTGATGCAGACGCTGGGCGACTGCTCCGCCGGCCGCTGCGTGATCGCCGCCGATGTGCTCGAGGAGGTGGGTTTCGAGGTGGTCACCCCACACCGCTACTTCCCGAGACTGCGGCTGGAACTCGAACAGGGACTCGGTTGGAAGGCCGATGTCGAAGCGGCGCTGGAGCGGCTGTTCGCCGAGGTGCGGATCGAGGCGCCGGTGGGCGCCGGCGTCGGTCGCGTGATCTGACGCGCCACCGGGAACACCCGGTGAGATCCGGTGTCAGTTGGAGTGCATGCGGCCGGACTGTTCCACCGACAGCTCGTGGGCCAGCAGTTCGGCGAAGGTGAACGTACCGGTCGGACGGTCGTTCTTACCGAGCAGATAGAGCCGTTTGACCGCGGCGAGAATGCCTTCGGCGATCGCATCGCGGATCTGCGGGTCGGTCAACAGCGCGCGGTCACCCGGGTTGGTCAGATAGCCGATGTCGACCTGGACGGTGGGCATCCTGGTCAGCCGCAACAGATCCCAGGTGCGGCCGTGTGTGCGGCAGTCCTGTAATCCGGTGCGGGCCACGATCTCCCGCTGAATGAAGTCCGCCAGGTTCCGGCCGATCGTGGACACCGATCCGTGCGCGTTGCCGAAGTGGAACGACGCCACCCCGTGCGCGGCCGGTGATTTGTGCATGGCGCAGCGCAGGCTGATCATCAGGTCGGCGCCGACGGTGTTGGCGGTGGCGGCCCGTTCCGCGTCGGTGGGGCAGTGGTGGGCGGAACGCGACAGCGATGTCTCCATCCCGATCGCCGTCATCCGGCCTTCCAGCCGACTTGCCAAGTCCCACAGGATGTCTGCCTCGCTGATCGGACCGCGCGGGGTGGACATGATCAGGCCCCGCTCGGAGCCACCCAGCCCGGGGTCGATGATGATCCGTTTACCGGACAACCTCGGGCCGGACCGGCGCACCATCTCCTCCTCGCGGATGGCGTGCGGGGATCCGCCGGTGACCCGGGAACCGAGAAAATACAACGAGCGCAAGGTTTCCGGGCCGCAAATGCCGTCCGGGTAGAGCCCGTACTCCCGCTGGTAGGACATCAGGGCGTTGTGCGTCTGCAGGCCGAAATGCCCGTCCACCAGTCCGGTGTAGAACCCGAGTTCCTGCAACCGCAGCTGCAGGGTCGCGACGTCGTCGCCGTACATCGGGGCGCCGAACTGGTGCGACAGGGTACGGGCCCCCAACCGGTACGACGCCTCTTTCAGGGCCCGGTACGTCGCTTCGCCGACCACTCCGTCCACCAGCAGGCCGCGCTGCTGCTGGAAGGCGCGCACCGCCTGGTCGAGTTCGTCGTCGAAGTAATCCGGCACCACGTGGCGGCCGGTGCTCAGATCGTCGTCGGGATTGTCGATCAGGCCCAGGCCCGCCAGCGCCGCGCGGATCTCGGCGACCGCACTTCCGCGATCACCGCGACGCAGACTCGACATAACGCCTCCACGCTGGCCTTTCGGATATGGCCACCAGCGTCGGAGAGGCTGGTGGCCATATGTGAACTACTGGGGCATGAACTACTGGGGCACTACCGGGCCATTGTCGCAGACCACATTCGAAATACCGAAAACCGCAGGCCCGGTGGGCCGGGTCAGCCGGTCAGAGAGCGTCCTCGATTTCGCGCAGCAAGGCCGCCTTGCCCTTCGCTCCGACGATCCGCTTCACCGGTGTGCCGCCCTTGAACAGAATCATCGTCGGGATCGAGACCACCTGGAAATCCCGGGCGGCCTCCGGGTTGGCATCCACGTCGAGCTTGGCGACCTTCAGCGTGCCGGACTTCTCGTTGGCGATCTCCTCCAGCACCGGCGCCACCATCTTGCACGGACCGCACCAGTCGGCCCAGAAATCCACCAGAACCGGTGTGTCGCTGTCCAATACGTCGGTCTTGAAGGTGCTGTCGGTGACGGTGACGGTGCCACTCATCGGGGTGCTCCTATCAGATCGGTGTCCTCGGTGCTGGGGGTGCGGGGTTGCTCAGCCAACCACCGTTCGGCGTCGATGGCCGCCGCGCAGCCGGAGCCGGCCGCGGTGATCGCCTGTCGGTACGTGCGGTCGACCAGGTCGCCGGCGGCGAACACCCCCTCCACGGAGGTGGCGGTGGTGCGGCCCTTGACCAGCACATACCCGTCGTCGTCCAGATCCAGCTGGCCGCGCACCAGTTCGGAGCGCGGGTCGTGGCCGATCGCCACGAACACGCCGGTGACCGCCATGTGGGATTCCTCGCCGGTGACGGTGTTCCGCAACCGCACGCCGGTCACCTTCGGATCGCCCTCGATCGCGGTGACCTGGGTGTTGGTGACGAAGGTGATCTTCTCGTTGGCGCGGGCGCGTTCCAGCATGATGCGCGAGGCGCGGAACTCGTCGCGGCGGTGGATCAGGGTGACCTTGCGGGCGAACTTGGTCAAGAAGAGGGCCTCTTCCATCGCCGAGTCGCCACCGCCGACCACGATGATGTCCTGATCGCGGAAGAAGAACCCGTCACAGGTGGCGCAGGTGCTGACCCCCATGCCGATGAGTTCTTCCTCGCCGGGGACCCCGAGATGGCGGGCGGCGGCGCCCATGGCCAGGATCACCGCGCGGGCGCGGTGGGTCTCGTCGCCGACGGTCACGGTCTTGACCGGGCCCTGCAGCGATACCGCCTCGACGTCTTCCATCCGCAGATCGGCACCGAAGCGCAGCGCCTGTTCGCGCATCTGGTCCATCAGTTCCGGGCCCATGATGCCGTCGCGGAAACCGGGATAGTTCTCCACTTCGGTGGTGGTCATCAGTGCGCCCCCGAACTGGGTGCCCTCGAAGACGAGCGGCTTCAACTGGGCCCGGGCGGTGTAGATCGCCGCGGTGTACCCCGCGGGGCCGGACCCGATGATGATCACGTCGTGGATGGTCTGGTCGGACATATGGGCCTTTCTGCGCTGCGGCTGGCACCGGTTTTCAACACCAGCCTAAGCGGCACTGTTCCCGGCGGTGGGCGGCGGCTACGTCACACGCACATCGTCACACGCACATCACATGTGCCCGGCAGATCCCGCGGGCCCCGGTGTCACCGCTGGAATACGTGTCGTTCGGTGCGGATCGCCGGGCCGTCCGGCCCGCAGTCGGGCGCGACCACCACGGCGACGATCAGCCCGGCGGTGGTGCCGGGAAGCAGCAGCAGCACGCCGGGATCCCCGTCGACGGAGTGCGGCCGGGCGCCGAGCAGTGCGTCGGGGTCGGTGTAACCCAGCGCCCGCAGGCATCCGGTGCGCCGATCCGGCTCGGCCAGCGGCCCCAGCCGGGGCGGCACGGTCAGCAGTTCGCGCAGTTCGTCGTCCGGCACCCCGATCGGGGGGCGGGCCGTGGTGGCGGTGATGCGGTTGGCGGTGAGTTCCGGGGACGCCGCGGGGCCCGGTGCCGGTGTACCGGGCCGTGCGAGCAGCATGACGGCGCCCAGCCCGGCGGCCAGCAGCGCCGCGGTCACGCCCACCACGAGGGTGACGCGCCGCAGCGGTGGCAACGGGGAGCGCACCGCGTGCGCCGGACCGGGCCTGCCGGACCGGTCCCCGGTGGGTGGGGGAGCGGCCCGCAGAGCCGCGCCGATCCGCGCGGTCACCGCGGCCGGCACCTGTGGGGCCGAGTCGGTGTCGGTGGCCAGGCGGGCGAGCTCGGCGCGCACCCGGTCGGTGGCCTCGGGGTCGAGGGCACCGGGGGTCTCGGGACGTTCCGGCTCGAACGCGCCACCGTCCGATGGCGCGGGCCGGTCCGGACCGGCAGACCGGCGCCGAGCGTCGTCGTCGCTGTCCATCTCGCTCCCACCGGTCGGTGTGCAGGGGCCCGAGTGCAGACGCTACTGGGTCGAACGCTACTGCCGGCTGCGGGCTCCGACCGGTGATCGGCTGTCGAGATGCCTCAGCACGCCGGCCAGCTTCGCACGCGCCCGTGAACACCGGCTCTTGACGGTGCCCTCGGCCACGCCGAGCAGGCGGGCGGTCTCGGCCACCGAGTACCCCTGCATGTCCACCGCCACCACCGCGGCGCGTTGCTCGACCGGCAGGGTCATCAGCGCGCGCTGCACCACGATCGCGGTGTCCACCGCCGCGGTCGGATCACCGGTCGCCGCGACGTCGTCACGCAATGCCGCGGTGGGTCGGGACTTGTTGCGCCGCAATCGATCCAGACACGAGTTGACGACGATGCGGTGCAGCCAGCTGCTCACCGCGGAGTCGTACCGGAACGCCGGCGCGCTGCGGTGGGCCGACAGCATCGCCTCCTGCAGGGCGTCGGCGGCGTCCTCGGGGTGGCGGCTGGTGAGCCGGGCCAGCCGGTACAGCTGCCGGTGGTGGCGGTGGAACAGCTCCTCGAAGGCATAGCGGTCACCGTCGACATGTGCGGCCAGCAGCTCCGCGTCGGTCCGCGACCGGCGATCGTCCCCGAAGCTCTTCACAGCCGAACCGTAAGCGGTGCCGGCGCCCGTCCCCGGCACTTGTTTGCCGGCACCCGGGTATGGCGTGGTCAGCGCCGGTGCGGGCTGTGGATAACCGGGCTGTGGATTACTCGGGTGTGGGTGCGGCCACCCGGGTCAGGGACGCTCACTCACCGGGGGCGCGCAGGGTGATCTCGGCGATGTCGGTGCGGTTCTCGCCGTCGACCTGACCGAGCGTGGAGATCCACACCAGCAGATGCTCCGTCGCCCTGGGATTGTCGATCTCGATGGTGTTGCTGCCCGGCCGCATCCGGGTGGGCTGCGTCAGCGCCGTGGTGTCCTCCAGCGACGACGGATTGGCGCTGTCCGCCGACCGGATCTGGATCTCGGTGCCGGTGCTGTTGAGTCGGACGGTCACCGATCCGACCTCGGTCTCCTCGGGCAGGTCGAGCATCAGCCCGACCCCGTTCTTGAAGTTCGGGAACGGCACCGGGTCGGTGTAGGTGTCGGTGGGCCACGCCGTCGACGGATCGCCGTCGATGGCCAGTCCGGCCTGACCCGGTGAGTCCGCCCCGCCCATCGGGGAGAACACGGTGGCGCGCACCGGTTTGATCACCTCGCCGGGCGGCCCGGATTCCCGGGTGGCCGATGCGGTCGGGGTGGTGCCGCCCAGACCCAGGCTCTCCCGGTTGAGGTTGCCGCCGACGTCCCCGAAGATCCGGGACAGGATCGAACCGAGCACCACCAGCGCGAGGATGATGATCGCCGCGCCGACTCCGACCCCGATCAGCAGGGCCTTGCGCCGGCGGGCCTGAACTTCCGGGTCCTCGTCGGGCGCGTCGTGGAACCGGGTGGGCGGCGGCAGTTCGTCACCCTCGTCGACGGTGGTGATCACCTCGGTGCGGTCGGCCACCGCGGTGGCCTGTTGCAACAGGTTCAACAGCGTAGGGGCGCTGCGGATCCCGCCGCCCTCCTGCACCGCGCGGGCCGCGGCGGCGGAGATCTGGAACGGGATGTCGCGGTCGACGGTCCGCGGTTCCACGGCCTCTCCGGCGGCGTCGCGGGCCGCCGGCGCCAGCCCGCTGGGGGATCCGCTCTCCGGCAGCGGCCAGCGGTTGATCAGCAGCGCGTACAACGCCGCGCCGATGCCGCGGATGTCGTCCTCGGGTTCGGCGTCGGGCATGGTGGCCGGAAACGCCAGCGCCACATCGCCCTCGATGCTCACCCGCACCCGCGCCGGATGGTCGATCGACAGCGCGACCCCGTCGCGGTGGGCGGCCTCGGCCGCCGCCGCCAGCGACTGAATCGCCCGGGCCCCGCCGATGGGGGACGGTGAGGTGTCGGCGACCTCGGCCAGCGAACCGCCGCGGATCCACTCCGAGACGATCAGCCCGCCGGATCCGGTGTTGAGCACATCGAGCACCCGGGCGATGCCGGGCATGTTGAGGCGGCTGAGTTTGAGGGTGCGGGACAGGATCTGCTGCACCTGCTCGTCGGGCAGCATGGCGTCCGGGTCGACGAACGTCAGTGCCACCTGCCGGTCCAGGGCGGTGTCCAGCGCCTGCCAGAACTGCAGGTGCTCCGGCCCGCCGTGGAACACCAGCAGCCGGTAGCGGCCGCCGCCGACGGTGGCACCCGGGATCAGGTGGACATCCTCTTCGGCGGTCGCGGCCTCGATCGCCGGTTCCCGCGGATAGTCGAATGCCAGCGGTTCGCGGCTGGGGTCACCGCCGTAGTCGGCCGGCGGACGCCCCGACATCACCGGGCGGGCCGTCTCGGTGGTCGCCGCGGTGCCGGTGTCGATGGCCCTCCTGTCGATGGCCCTCCTGTCGACGGACTCCGTGGCACCGGCGACCTCCGGGGGCCCATCGGCCGGGTGCGCACCACCCCCGTCCGCTTCCAGCACATCAGGCTCGAAGTCGTCGGCCGACGGGCGCGCCTCGCCCGCCAGCGAGGCGCTCCGGCTCGACTCGGCGGCCGAGGGCCGGGGCAGTCTGGTCGTGGTGGTCCGGTCAGGCGTTGGCGCGGCGCCGGTTGCGGGGTCGTCAGTCACCGCTGGTCCTTTCCGCATTCCCGCTCCGGCCGCGGTTGCCGGAGTTCCTTGTGCGGCCGGGGCCGGCGCACCGGTCCGCCGCGTCGGATCGGAAGTCCTCTGCTCAGGGTACGGGAAACGCGCTCCGGGCCGGGATTCGTCCGCGGTAGTCGCCGCCGGGTTGGCTGTCGGCGCCGGTGCAGCGGCGGTCACCGGCGCAGGTCCGCTCGCCGGTGTTTTGCCGAATCGGCGTCGCACCGCAGCCACCGCGGCCTCGGCCTCGGGCACCCTGGCGAACCACAGGAACGCCGCGATGACCGGCGCCATGATCAACCCGAGCACCAGCAGCCGAAGCAGCGAACCGGCCCCGCCGCCGTTTGCGGTGAGCTGCTCCAGCCCGAGCAGTTGATCGGCTATCTGCCCGATCAGTGCCGCGGTCAGCGAGGCCGCGATGGTCACCAGCACGGTCCGCACCACGGCCGGCTCCAGCAACCGCCCGCCGGGCGGGTCCAGATGGGCCCGCAGCAGCAGGTGGCCGACCACCGCGCCGGCGGCGAACCCGAGCCCGTTGGCCAGGCCCAGATAGCCCGCCACCAGGTCCGGATCACTGGTCAGATGGGGTGCGGCCACCGACGCGGCGATCTTGACCGCGGTGATCACCACGATCACGATGATCGGGGTCCACGGTCTCTCCCGGGCGTAGAAGACCCGCAGCTGCAGCAACACCAACGCATAGGGGATCAGGGTGAACGCCGACAGCGTGATCGCCATCCCCAGATAGCCGGCGTCGACCGAGCCGAAGTTGCCGTAGGCGAACAGCGCGGTACCGATCGCGGGTCCGCCGACGGTCATCACCGCGACGATCGGGATCAGCGTCACCATGGTCAGCCGGATGGCAAGCGCGAAATCCCGCAGCACGGCGGGGACGTCCTCGGCCGCGGCGTTGCGGCTCAACCGCGGCATCACCACGGTCAGCACGGTGACGCCGATCATGCCGAACGGCAGCATCAGCACCAGCCAGGTGTAGTTGTAGATGGCCGGACCGGACGCCGCCGCGCCGCTGGCGATCTGGTTGCCGACGACCAGGCCGATCTGGCTGATCAGCACGTAGAGCACCATCGCCGCGGCCATCGTGCCGAACCGTTTCAGCCGGTCGTCGATGCCCCACAGCGGCCGCAGGCTGATCCGCTCCCTGCGGATCGCCACCACCAGCACGCCGCACTGGGCGACCACACCCAGCGTGGTGCCGATGCCCAGCACCAGCAGTTTGGCGTTGCCCATCTCGACCGGGTCGACCGACAGTTCGCCGGGCACCAGCAGATACAGGCCGAGCGTCGCGATCGCGACCACGTTGTTGACGACCGGCGCCCAGGCCGGCGGCCCGAACACGTTGCGGGTGTTGAGGATCGCCATGAACACCGACGACAGGCCGTAGAACAGCACCTGCGGCAGCAGCAGATACGCGAACGCGGTGGTGAGCGGTTCGTTGACCTGCGGATCGCCGCCGAGCATCAGCCGGGTGAGCGCGGGCGCGGCCGCCACCGAGATCAACGTGGTAACCAGCAGCAGGGTGGTGGCCAGGGTGACCAGCCGGCGGATGAACGCCGTCCCGCCGTCCGGGTCGTCGCGTTCGGCGCGGGCCAGCACCGGCACGAAGATCGCGGTGAACGTGGCCTCCAGCACCAGCGCGGCGATCAGGTTGGGCAGCTGATTGGCGACGGTGAACGCGCTGGACAGCGCGGCGCCCAGGATCGCGGCCAGCAACACGATCCGCAGGAACCCGGTGATCCGGCTGACCAGGGTGGCCATCGCCATCCCCCAGGACCGCGACACCACCGCGGCATCGGACAGTTCCGGCCGGCCGGCGGCCCGCCGGGGCGCGGGACCACGCCGGATGCGCTGCGGTGGCGCGATGCGCGGCGGCGGGGCGGGGGTGGGCGGCAGTCCGGTGCCCGGCACCCGGCCCGGAGAGGGCGGCCGGGAGCCGGCCCCCGTCGTGGGCGGACTCATGTGTCCCCACCGAGCCCGGCGCCGGTGTCCGCCCCGGTGCGGCTGCGTGATCGACCCGGGTCGCCCGGCGCGTCGGGAGCCGAGTCGGGTGCGGCGGTGTCGGTGGCCGGGTCGTAGTGCAGCGCGACCTCCAGCGGGTCCGGGCGGTCCAGGTCGGCCGGATCGGGCTGGCCGCGGAACCGGTGCCACAACCGCCGGCCGGCCAGGAACACCAGCACCGCCCCGGCGGACAGGGTGATGAAGAACAGCACCTGGCCGTAGGCGTTGGAGTGCACCGACAGCCGCACCGGCTCGCCGACGGGCAGGCCGTCGGCGGTGGTCAGCGCCACGTCGACGGCGAACCGCTGGGTGAAGTGGACCTCGACCGGGACGCGCAGCGGCAGATAGCCGGGCGGCAGTTCGATCTCGCCGAGATCGGTGACCGTCATGCCGGGCGGGGCGTCGACGTGCAGCCTGACCCGGATCGGCACCGCGAGGTCGTTGCGCAGCGCCAGCGGCAGCGGGCTGCGTTCGGTGGCCAGGGTGTAGGAGTCGCCCGGGTTGACGACGGTGACCGCGCGGAACAGGTTGTCCACCGTCGCGCCGACGGTGTCGAGCCGCTGGCGGGCCAGCGCGTTGCGGGCGTCGACCGGCACCGCCTGGCTCAGCGCCCGCAGCATGTCCTCGCGCAACGGCGCGGTGTAGCCGGTGCCGGTCAACCCGGTGCGGTGGTCGGTGGTCAGCGCCGCGGTCAGACCCCACAACCGGCCGGTCACCGCGCCGATCCCGGCGGTGATCGCGTCGTCGATCCGGGCGTCGGGGTTTCCCGCCTGCGCGGGCGGCGACTGTTCGGTGTCGGCGGGCACCGCGGCGGTCTCGGCGATCAGCTGGGGCAGCGGGCGCGGCTCGGCCAGCCCGGCCCGGATGGCGGTGGCCACCGCCGACAGGATCGCCTGGGCGTCCTCGGCGTGCAGGTTCCAGGTGGGCGGCGGCAGCAGGATCTGATCGCGCGGTGTGGTGTCGGGTCGCAGGCTGCGCCACAGCAGCGCCCCGAGGGCCGATTGGCGGCGGGCCACCTGGGAATCGCCGGCCAGCGGGATGTGCAGCGACGGATCCAGGTAGGACGGGGTGGTCGGGTCGATGCCGGCCCCGGCGAGCGCGGCCCCCACCGCGGGGTCGAACGGTGCGGCCACCACCTGCGGCCGGTACCGCACCGGGGTGAGGTCCGCGTCGGCGGGCAGGCCGGTGGCGGCGTCCTGCGCCGGGGTGTCGGCGGCCGCGATCGCCACGGTGTCACCCTGCTGGGCGAGCAGCTCGACGGCCGGGCCGGTCAGCGGGCCGTCCGCCAACAGGGTGGCGCCGCGGGTGGATTCGACGCCGAGGATCTGGTCGACGATGTTGGCGGCGCCGCGGGTGGCGATGGTGCTCAGACCGGGGTCGCCGACGCGGTGCAGCGCGTCCAGGTCGGTCTGCGCGAACACGGTGGACACCACACACATCCGGGTCGCCAGTTCTCGGAGCCGGTCGAGCCAGGTGACCGCGGCCTCGGTGCCGCTGCCGGGGCGCACCGGGGTTCCGGGCCCGATGTCCGGCCCGTCGTTGACGACGTACCCGGCGGTCATGGCGTTGACCGTGATGAGCAGATCGGGGTCGACCGCCAGGCACAGGGTGCGGCTGAGGTCGCCGCGGGAGTCGACGGCCGGGCGGGTGGCGAAGTCGACCGCGGCCAGCAGCGTGTCCAACCGGCCGCCCGGCGCCAGCGACACCGCGAGTTCGTCGTCGACCAACCGGACCGGGGTGGTGCCGCCGGGAGCGCCGGCGGCCAGCCGCGGCCTGTCGGCCAGCGGCCAGAACACGGTGTACCGCACCGGGGCCGAAATGTCCGGCGGTACCACCGAACTCAGCGCGGCACCGGAATCGGCGCCGTCGCCGGGCACCCCGAGCACCGGGAGCAGGAACCGGGAGTCGTCGAGCCGGGCCGGCGCCCCGTAGTCGGGGGTGCCGTTGATGTTCACCATCAACGGATAGACGCCCGGCTCGGTGATGTTGAGCGCCGAACCCTGCGTGGACCGCAGCGGATAGCTGAGCGTGAACGTGATGTCCTCACCGCGGTCGAGTTCGGGTGCCACATCGATGAAGTCGGCGACCGGCAGGTACTGGTCGACGTTGCCGCCGAGGTTGGTGCGCAGGCCCGCCGAGGTGGTCACCGCCGGCGCGAGTTCCAGCCGGGCCACCACGTCGCGCACCGGCCGGTCCCCGACATTGGTCACCGTCGCCACCACCGTGACGTCGTCGTCGCTGGTGGTGGTCAGCACATCGGGGGTGATGCGGTCGATGCGCACCTGCAGGAAGGTTCCGGAGCCGGCTTCGGTGGCCGCGGCGTGCTGGACCGGGACCGTCATCAGCGCGACTGCGAGCACTGCGAGGACGGCCAGGAGGCGGGGGAGCAACGCGCCGCGTGCTCGACTGGCCATCACGGTCCTTTTCCGCAGCCGTTCGTCCGCCGGCCGGAGGAGTTGGCCGCGCCGCGCTCGCGGCCCTCACCCCGGGAGTGGGCCGCGCTGTCGTCGCGGCGACGGCTGCTACGGGTACGCGAATGAGTCTGGGGGCGCCGCCGAGGCGCCATCTGCGGCAGCGGCGGCAGGGCCTGCGGACCGTGGGTCTGCAGGGTGTCGATCAACTCCCCGGCGACCTCGGCGAGTCGGCGTTCGTCGGCGTAGGCCAGCCGGGTGGGCAGCTCGCTGAGTGGCACCCAGGCCACCTCGCTCACCTCGACGTCGTCGTCGGACAGTTCACCGCCGAGGAACCGCATCAGATAATGGTGCACCGTCTTGTGGACGCGGCGGCCCTCGGTGACGAACCAGTAGTCGATGCTGCCGAGGGCGGCCAGCACGGCGCCCTGGACGCCGGTCTCCTCGGCCACCTCGCGGATGGCGGTCTGCTCGGCGGTCTCACCCATCTCGATGTGGCCCTTCGGCAGTGACCACAGCATCCTGCCGCGCCGGTCGAGACGGCCGATCAGCGCCGCGACCTGCTTCTCCTTGGGTCCGTCGAGGCCGTCGATGACCAGCCCGCCGGCGGACGTCTCGTGCACGGTGCGCAACCGGTTGGGGGCGCGCCGCGGCCGGGACCGGGGTTTCCGGTCGGGTTTCCCGTCCGGCTTGTGGTCCGGCTTGGCGCGGGAATGCGCGCCCGGTTTCGGCGGGAATTCGGTGGGGCGGGTTTCGGTCGTGTCGCACCCGTCCTCGGCGGGGACGGCGATATTGTGTCGGCCGGAAATGTCCGGTTCGGGGGTCGGCCGGGGCGGACCTGCCGCGCGTCGGCCGCGGCGCCGACCTCGGCGCCGTCTAGGTTTGGCCCACTCGCCCTCCGACACCCAAGCGATAGTAGCTGGCACCCGGATGCCGCCCGGGCGTACTCGCCGGTCGTTGCCGTCTCGTAGCCATTAAGCTCATCGAACGTGCCCAACGCTGTCGAGGATGCCGAACTGCTGGCCGGTGCCGCCGTCGCACTGAACCGGCACGCCGAACTGCTGCGCGATATCGGCACGGTGTTCGCCGACGCGGGCCACGAGCTGTATCTGGTCGGCGGCAGCGTGCGGGACGCGCTGCTCGGCCGGCTGGGCACCGATCTGGACTTCACCACCGACGCCCGGCCGGAGCAGATGCAGAAGATGCTGCGGCCGTGGGCCGAGGCGATGTGGGACACCGGCATCGAGTTCGGCACCGTCGGGGTGGCCAAGCGCGGCCTGCGCCTGGAGATCACCACCTTCCGCGCCGACAGCTATGACCAGGTGTCCCGCCATCCCGAGGTGCGGTTCGGCGACCGGCTCGACGACGACCTGGTGCGCCGTGATTTCACCGTGAACGCGATGGCGGTTCGCATCACCCCGGACAGTCCGGGCGGGTTCGGCGAGTTCCACGACCCGCTGGGCGGCCTCGCGCATCTGCGGGCCCGCACCCTCGACACCCCGGCCGAGCCGGAGGTGTCGTTCGGCGACGACCCGCTGCGGATGCTGCGGGCGGCCCGGTTCGTGTCGCAGCTGCGGTTCACGGTGGCGCCGCGGGTGCGGGCCGCGATCGAGCGGATGGCGCCGCAGCTGGCGCGGATCAGCCCGGAACGGGTGCAGGCCGAACTGGACAAACTCATCCTGGGCGACGACCCGGTGGCCGGGATCGACCTGATGGTGGAGACCGGGATGGGTGAGGTGGTGCTGCCCGAGGTCGGGGCGATGCGGATGGAGATCGACGAGCACCACCAGCACAAGGACGTCTATCAGCATTCGCTGCAGGTGCTGCGGCAGGCGATCGCGCTGGAGGACGGCGAACCGGACCTGGTGTTGCGGTGGGCGGCGCTGCTGCACGACATCGGCAAACCGGCCACCCGGCGGCTGGAGTCCGACGGCCGGGTGAGCTTCCACCACCACGAGGTGGTCGGCGCGAAGATGACCCGCAAGCGGATGCGGGCGTTGAAGTACTCCAAGCAGATGGTGGAGGACGTCTCCCAGCTGGTGTACCTGCATCTGCGGTTCCACGGCTACGGGGACGGCAAGTGGACCGACTCGGCGGTGCGGCGCTATGTCGCCGACGCCGGGCATCTGCTGCCGAAACTGCACAAGCTGGTGCGCGCCGACTGCACCACCCGCAACCGGCGGCGCGCGGCCCGGCTGCAGGCCAACTACGACAATCTGGAACGCCGGATCGCCGAACTGCAGGCCAAGGAGGATCTGGCCCGGGTGCGGCCGGATCTCGACGGTAACGAGATCATGGAGATCCTCGGCATCGGGCCCGGCCCCCAGGTCGGTGAGGCGTGGCGGTATCTCAAGGAGTTGCGGCTGGACCGCGGCCCGCTGAGCCGGGAGGAAGCGGTCGACGAACTGCTGAAGTGGTGGGAGGCCCGGCAGAACGGGCAGAAGTGACAGGCGGGAACCGGCACCGACCCGTCGGCGTCGGATGAGGTATGGATTTCTGCCTGGGCGCCGAGGACGGCTCGGCCACCATCTACACCGCCGACCCGACCCTCGACCTCGACGACGACGGCCTGCTGGACGCGGTCGGTCTGGATTTCGACGGCGACGGCCGCCTCGATGATGCGCTGGCCGACCTGGACGGGGACGGGCTGGCCGACCACGCGGTGCTCGACCTCGATGACGACGACGTGCCGGAGACGGCGTTCACCGACGACGGCACCGGCAGCTGGGCGCTGGGGGTGGCCGGCGCGCCGATGCGCTGGCTGGGACCCGACGGTGTCGAACACACCGGGGGCCCGCTGGTCGACTTCGACGGCGACGGTGAGATCGACGACCGCCTACTGGATCTCGACGGCGACGGGTCGGCCGACATGGTGCTGGGCCGGGAGTGGGCCTATGTCGACACCGACGGCGACGGCCGGTGGGATGTGAAGCTCGCCGACACCGACGGCGACGGCCGCGCCGACGCCGCCACCACCGGCTGATCGCCACATCGGGCGCCCGCCACATCCGCCGTCGCGCAGCGGCGACGCGCAACCGCGGGTTTGTACTCCCGCCGCTTCGGCGCGGGTGCCATCATGAAAGACGTGGCGCACTCAGAGGAGCCGGAGGACTTCATCGCACCGGCCGCCCAGCGGGTCCGGTCGGGCACGCTGCTGCTCGCCAACACCGACCTGCTGGAGCCGACGTTCCGGCGCAGCGTCATCTACATCATCGAGCACAACGACGGCGGCACCCTCGGTGTGGTGCTGAACCGGCCCAGCGAGACCGCGGTGTACAACATTCTGCCGCAGTGGGCGAAGCTGGCCGCCAAACCCAAGACGGTGTTCATCGGTGGACCGGTGAAACGGGACGCGGCGCTGTGCCTGGGCAAGCTGCGGGTCGGGGTGGACGCCGCCGGGGTGCCCGGGTTACGGCATGTGCAGGGCCGGATCGTGATGGTCGACCTCGACGCGGATCCGGACGCCGTCGCCCCGGCGCTCGAGGGGATCCGGATCTTCGCCGGCTACTCCGGCTGGACGATCGGCCAGCTGGACGGGGAGATCGAACGCGACGACTGGATCGTGCTCTCGGCGCTGCCGTCGGATGTCCTGGTGGAGCCGCGGGTCGATCTGTGGGGGCGGGTGCTGCGCCGCCAGCCGTATCCGTTGTCACTGTTGGCCACCCACCCGATCGACCTCAGCCGCAACTGACCAGCGGGCGCGGGGCGCGCCGGATCAGCTGCCGGCGCTGGTGCTGGTGGCGGTGCTGCAGGACAGGGTGCAGGTCGCACACGCGGTGCCGCAGCCGCCGGACGGCGGCGCAGCGGCCATCGCCTCCGCGCCGGCCTTGGCGCTCTGCCAGCTGCCGGCCGCGACCGTGCCGACCGCCCCGATGATGCACACGATCAGCACCACCCAGCCGGTCTGCGGGCTGGTCGTCAGCCCCACCAGACCGCCGACCGTCAGCATCGCCGCCGCCGCCAACTGAGTCGGCGCCATCGCACGCATCAGCTGGCCACCGGTGTCGGCGGGAACGGGTCGGGTCAGCAACCGCAGTCCGACCGCGGCGGTCGCGACAGCGGCGCACAGGGACAGCACCGCGGCGATCAGCATGGGGCACAGGATACGAACCCGGCCGGCCGGGACGCACCCCGGGGTGCGTCACACCCGGATCGTTGGTGCGTCAGGGCTGTGCGGCCGGCAGCCCCGCACCCGAGGCGGGCAGCGACACCGGGGCGGCCGACGGTGCCCGGACCGGGGCGGGCGGCGCGGACGGCCGGGTCGGGCTGGTGACCTTGAAGCCGTTGACGATCGCATCGGTGGCCTCGGCGGCCGCCACCGCCTGATCCACCTCGGTCGTCACCGACAGGCTCACCAGGTAGCGGTCGGATCCCGAGGTCGCGATGACGTGGCGGCGTGAGGTGTTCAACGTCACCGAGTTGTCCCGGTAGGTGCCCTCGATCAGTGACGACGGCCAGCCGTGGTGATCGGCCATCGACTGGGCCGTGGTGCGCCAGGCCGGCAGCTGCAGGCTGTCGATGTAGCCGTGGCTGATCGCCTCCTTGGGGTCGAAGTCGCCGATCAGCTTGTACACCACGACCTGCGCGTTGGAGGTGTAGAACCCACCGCCCACCCGGTCGGCGATGACCGCGAACGCATCGGGGACGTTCGGGTCGGGCACATGCGCCCAGCCGCGCGGCATCGGCAGCACGATGTTCAGCGCGGTGAACCCGTCCGCCGCCTGGGGTTCCATCTTGACGCCGCGTTCGGTGAAGAAGTCCCGCAACGTGCCCGAGCGGGCCGGCACGATGGTCTCGCGTGGCACGGCCACCGGAAGGGCCGGCGTGGTGCCGGCGGCCGGTGCGGTGCCGATCGCCACACCGGTGGCCGGGTCGACGGCCACCGGTGGTGTCCGGTTCACCGGGCCCACCGGTGTGACCGGCGCCACCGGCGCCACCGGTGCGGCGGCCACGGTCACGGTCTGGGTCACCGTGGCGGGTGCCGGCGGCGGTGGCGGTTGGGGTACCAGCGGCTGCGCCGATGCGGTACTGCCCGCGAAGCCGAGGATGCCGGTCAGGCCGGCGGCCACACCTCCCGCCAGACTCAGTTTGCGACGGGCAAGCCGGTTCATCGCCCCGTTCCTTCCCATGCTGACAACGCTGTCGAAAGGTCTGTCGAAGTTCGTGTTCTCACTGGTCAGAGGCCGACTGTAGCCACCGCGACGGCCGCGGCGACAGGTTCGGAATCGTTTCGGAATCAAGTGCTGACGTGTCCGCGATCCTTCTGAGACCGTCCCGTTGCCGGCGCCGGGCCCGGCGGGCGGTACGACCGATCCGGCAGGCCCTTATACCCTGTGTTGCGTGACCGACTCGACCAGCACCGACACCACCGACACGCCGCCGTTCCGCTACACCGCGAAGCTGGCCGGCGAGATCGAGCGGCGCTGGCAGCAGACCTGGGCGGAGCAGGGCACGTTCCATGTGCCCAACCCGGTGGGCTCGTTGGCGCCGCCGGACGGCAGCCCGGTGCCCGCCGACAAGATGTTCGTGCAGGACATGTTCCCGTACCCGTCCGGGGAGGGGCTGCACGTCGGACATCCGCTCGGCTACATCGCCACCGACGTGTACGCGCGGTACCACCGGATGCGGGGCCGCAATGTGTTGCATGCGTTGGGTTTCGACGCGTTCGGCCTGCCAGCCGAACAGTACGCGGTGCAGACCGGCACCCATCCGCGCACCCGCACCGAGGCCAACATCGCCAACTTCCGGCGGCAGCTGGGCCGGCTCGGCCTGGGCCATGACGACCGGCGCAGTTTCTCCACCACCGACGTGGAGTACTACAAGTGGACCCAGTGGATCTTCCTGCAGATCTTCAACGCGTGGTTCGACCCGGACCAGAACAAGGCCCGCCCGATCAGCGAGCTGGTGGCGGAGTTCGAGTCCGGTGCCCGGCCGGTCGGCGACGGACGGTCCTGGTCGGAGCTGCCGGCCGGGGAGCGGCACGACATCATCGACTCGTACCGGTTGGTGTACCGCGCCGACTCGATGGTCAACTGGTGCCCCGGCCTGGGCACCGTGCTGGCCAACGAAGAGGTCACCGCCGACGGCCGCAGCGACCGCGGCAACTTCCCAGTGTTCCGGAAGCGGTTGCGGCAGTGGATGATGCGCATCACCGCGTATGCCGAACGGCTGCTCGAGGACCTCGACGTGCTGGACTGGCCGGAGAAGGTCAAGACCATGCAGCGCAACTGGATCGGGCGGTCGACCGGCGCCGCGGTGCTGTTCGCCACCGATGCCGGCGACATCGAGGTGTTCACCACCCGGCCCGACACCCTGTTCGGCGCCACCTACATGGTGCTGGCCCCCGAACACGACATGGTGGACCAACTGGTCGCCGACCGGTGGCCGGACGGCGTGGACCCGCGCTGGACCCTCGGCGCCGGCACGCCGAAGGAGGCGGTCAGCACCTACCGGGCCGCGATCGCCGCGAAGTCGGACCTGGAACGGCAGGAGAACAAGGACAAGACCGGCGTCTTCCTCGGCGCGTATGCCACCAATCCGGCCAACGGCGAACGCATTCCGGTGTTCATCGCCGACTATGTGCTGCTCGGCTACGGCACCGGGGCGATCATGGCGGTGCCCGGCCACGATCAGCGGGACTGGGAGTTCGCCCGGGAATTCGGATTGCCGATCGTGGAAGTGATTGCCGGCGGAAATATCTCGGAGGCGGCCCACACCGGTGACGGTGAACTGGTGAACTCCGGGTTCCTCAACGGGATGAATGTCGAGGACGCCAAGGATGCGATGACGTCGCGACTGGCGGCGGAGGGCCGCGGTGAGGCCCGGGTCGAATACAAGCTGCGGGACTGGCTTTTCGCCCGGCAACGGTACTGGGGCGAGCCGTTCCCGATCGTCTACGACTCGGACGGCCGCCCGCATCCGCTACCGGAATCGATGCTGCCGGTGGAACTTCCGGACATCCCCGACTACGCGCCGGTGTCGTTCGACCCGGACGACGCGGACAGCGAACCGTCGCCGCCGCTGAACAAGGCGACCGACTGGGTGACCGTCGAACTCGATCTCGGTAACGGGCTCAAGACCTACACCCGGGACACCAACGTGATGCCGCAGTGGGCGGGCAGCTCGTGGTACGAGTTGCGCTACTGCGATCCGCACAACTCAGAAGAGATGTGCGCCAAGGAGAATGAGGCGTACTGGATGGGTCCGCGGCCGGAGATTCACGGCCCGGACGATCCGGGTGGTGTCGATCTGTACGTCGGCGGGGTGGAGCATGCGGTGCTGCACCTGCTGTATGCCCGGTTCTGGCACAAGGTGCTCTACGACCTGGGCCACGTCACCTCCCGGGAGCCGTACCGGCGGCTGGTCAACCAGGGCTACATCCAGGCCTACGCCTACACCGATCCGCGCGGCAGCTATGTGCCGGCCGCGGAGGTGATCGAGCGGGACGGCAGGTTCTACTGGCCCGGGCCGGACGGCGAGATCGAGGTCAAACAGGAGTTCGGCAAGATCGGCAAGAGCCTGAAGAACTCCATCTCGCCCGACGAGATCTGTGACGAGTACGGCGCGGACACACTGCGGGTGTACGAGATGTCGATGGGCCCGCTGGAGGCGTCACGGCCGTGGGCGCCCAAGGACGTCGTGGGGGCCTACCGGTTCCTGCAGCGGGTGTGGCGGCTGGTCGTCGACGAGGAGACCGGCGCCACCCGGGTGGCCGCGCACGAGGCGGTGGACGAACAGACACAGCGGTTGCTGCACAAGACGATCGCGGGGGTGTCGGAGGACTACGCGGCGCTGCGCAACAACACCGCGGCGGCCAAGCTGATCGAGTACACCAACCATCTGACCAAGGAGAATGTCACCGCCCGGGCGGCCATCGAGCCGTTGCTGCTGATGCTCGCCCCGCTGGCGCCGCATCTAGCCGAGGAGCTGTGGCACCGGGTGGGCAACACCGGATCGCTGGCGCACGGGCCGTTCCCGGAGGCCGACCCGCAGTATCTGGTCGAGGACACCGTCGAGATGCCGGTGCAGGTCAACGGCAAGGTGCGCGGACACATCACGGTCGCGGTGGACGCCGACAAGGCGACGCTGGAGGCCGCGGCGCTGGCCGATGAGAAGGTGCAGGCTTTCCTGGCCGGCGCCACTCCGAAGAAGGTGATCGTGGTCCCCGGCAAGCTCGTCAACCTCGTCGTCTGATCTGCGATTTCGGCGTGCTGACGGTCGCTCAGCGATCGTGCGCACGCCGAAATCGCGGATGGTGGAACGGTCGGACCCGGTCCTCGCGTCTGATCGGACGTGCTGGACGAATACCTTCGCCGTCACGACGGGGTGATCACTCTCGCCCAGGCCCGGCGTGCCGGGCTGAGTCTGCAGGCGGTGCAGCGGCGGGTGCGGGCCGGGCGGTGGCGGCGTTGCGCGCGTGGTGTCTACTTCGCCGACGACCGGGAATTCACCGATGCCGCCCGGATCAGGGCAGCGGTGTGGAGTTACGGCCCGGATGCCGCGGGCAGCGGTCTGGCCGCCGCATGGTGGCACGGCCTCACCCAGTTCGCACCCGAGATCGTCGAGGTGACGGTGCCGCGGGACAGCAACGGCCGCCGCAAGGCCGGATCGCGGGTGCGGCGCCGAGACCTGGCGGCGGCCGACGTCGTCGTCTCCCGCGGACTGCGGATGACCGCGTTGCCGCTGACGGTGGTGGAGGCCGCGGTGCGCCGGCGCGGCGGGGGGACGCTGATGGACTGGGCGCTGCAACGGGGACACGTCGACCTCCGCGCGCTGTGGCAGGCCCATCTGCGCAACAAGGGCCGCTACGGTTCACCGGCCGCTCGCCTGCTGCTGCACGCCGCCGACGACGGGGCCCGGTCGGCGGCCGAGCGAAAGCTGGTGAGGCTGTTACGAGGCGCCGGGATCAGCGGCTGGACAACGAATTACGCGATCGGTGGTTACAAGGTCGATGTCGCATTTCCGGCCGGCAGGGTGGCGATCGAGGTCGACGGGCTGGCGTATCACAGCGACAGCGACGACTTCCACCGCGACCGGGCCCGGCAGAACACGATCGTCCTGCGGGGATGGCAGGTGCTGCGATTCACCTGGCTGGACCTGACCGAGTACCCGCACCGGGTGATCGCCACCATCCGAGCTGCGATTTCGGCGTGCTGACGGTCGCTCAGCGATCGTGCGCACGCCGAAATCACTGGTAGGGACGGACGACGATCTCGTGGAGGTGGGCGTCCGGCGGGGTGTTCACCGCGTCGGCGACGATCTTGGCGACCGTCTCCGGGCGGAGGAATTCGTCGGGGTTGTACTGCCGCCCCTCATAGGCCACCAGCTTCTGCTGCATCGCCGTGTCGATCCGGCCCGGGAACACCGACGTCACCCGCAGCAGCGGTTCCTCCTCACGCAGCGCGTCGGCGAACGCGCGGGCGGCGAACTTGCTCGCCGAGTAGGACGCCATCCCGGCATGCGCCCGCAGTCCGGAACCGGAGTTGATGATCACCACGTGCCCGCGGCGCTGCCGCAGCGCCGGCAGTAACGCCTGGGTCAAGGCCACCGGCCCGATCACGTTGACGTCGAAGGAGTTTCGCCACTCCTCGACGGTGGAGTCGGCGAAGTCGGCGGGATGGGTGACGCCCGCGTTGTGGATCAGCACATCGAGTTCGTCGATTGGTTCGACCACCGCCGGCAGCGCTTCGAGGTCGGTGAAGTCCACCGGCCAGGTGGTGGCCCCGTACCGCTGGGCGAGATCGTCGAGGCGGTCCGAAGCACGCCCGGCGAGGAACAGCGTGTGGGTGGGGGCCAGCGCCGCGGTCAGCGCTGAACCGAGCCCGCCGGCGGCGCCGGTGATCATCGCGGTCGGCATATCGCCACCCTAGCCTGCGGCATCGGCCGTTCCGGCGCATGATGGAACACGATGCCACCCGATCCGAGTTTCGGTCCCACCCAGCTTGCGGCCCGCGCCGCCTACCTGCTGCGCGGCAATGACCTCGGTGTGATGACCACCGCGGCGCCGTTGCTGTACCCGCACATGTGGAGTTGGGATGCGGCGTTCGTGGCGATCGGTCTGGCCCCGTTGAGCGTGGAACGCGCGGTGGTGGAACTCGACACCCTGCTGTCGGCGCAGTGGCGCAACGGTATGATCCCGCACATCGTGTTCGCCAACACCGACGACGGGTATTTCCCGGGCCCGGCTCGGTGGGCGGTGCAGGCGCTGACCGACAACGCCCCCCGCACCCGGCACACGTCCGGCATCACCCAGCCGCCGGTGCATGCGATCGCGGTGCAGCGTATCGTCGACCACGCCCGCACCCGGGGCCGCACCACCCGCAGGGTGGTGGCGGCGTTCATCGACCGGCGGTGGGACGATCTGGTGCGCTGGCACCGCTGGCTGGCCGAGTGCCGCGACCCGGAGGAACGCGGCCGCATCACGCTCTACCACGGCTGGGAATCCGGGATGGACAACTCACCGCGCTGGGACAGCGCGTACGCCAACGTGATTCCGGGCAAACTGCCCCACTACCGGCGCGCCGACAACACGATCGTCACCGATCCGACCCAGCGGCCCAGCGACTCCGAGTACGACCGCTACCTGTGGCTGTTGGAGGAGATGAAGGCGGCCCGCTACGACGACGATCTGCTGCGCAAGGTGATGAGCTTCGCGGTGGAGGACGTGTTCGTCTCCGCGATCTTCTCGGTGGCCTGCACGGTGCTCGCCGAGATCGGGGAGGACCATCAGCGTCCCGCCGCCGACGTGCGCGAGCTGTACGAGTGGGCGGACCGGTTCCGGGCCGGGGTGGTGGCCAGCACCGATGAACGCACCGGCGCCGCACGCGATTACGACGTGCGGGCGGACCGCTGGGTGGTGACCGAGACGGTCGCCCAGTTCGCGCCGCTGCTGTGCGGCGGGTTGCCGCACGACCGGGAGCGGGCCCTGCTGCGGTTGCTGGAGGGTCCGCGGTTCTGCGCGCACCCCGACCTGAAGTTCGCCTCGATCCCGTCGACGTCACCGGTGTCGCGGGATTTCCGGCCCCGCGAATACTGGCGGGGGCCGGTGTGGCCGGTGCTGAACTGGTTGTTCGGTTGGTGTTTCGCCCGCCGCGGCTGGGCGGAACGGGCGCGGATGCTGCGCCACGAGGGGTTGCGGCAGGCCAGCGACGGCTCGTTCGCCGAGTACTACGAACCGTTCACCGGGGAGCCGCTGGGCAGCATGCAGCAGAGTTGGACCGCTGCGGCGGTGCTGGACTGGCTGGGCTGACGGTCACTTGTCGGATTCGTCGTCGGAGTTGTCCTTGCCGCCGGGGTCGGCGACCAACCGCTCCAACGGGCCGAGCGCCTGGGCCAGGGCGCGGCGGTCCTCCGGGCTGAGCCGGCTGACCATCGACGCCAGATGCGCCCGGCGGGCTTCCAGGGCCTCCCGGTGCTGGATCAGTCCCTGCGGGGTGACCTCGACGAGCACCGCCCGCAGGTCGGACGGGTCCCGGGAGCGCTTGACCAGCCCGAGCTTCTCCAACCGCCGGATGGCCACCGTGGTGGTCGGGGTGCGGACCCGTTCGTGGGCGGCCAACTCGGTCATCCGGATGGGCCCGCGCTCCAGCAGCGTCAGCAGGATCGACAGCTGCGACAGCGTGAGGTCGGCGCCTTCCTTCGCCTCCCGGTTCCCGCCGGGATCGCGGCGCAGCACCGAGAACACCCGGGAGAGGACCCGTTGCAGCTCCTCCGCCAGCTCGGTGACCTGCGGTTCGACCTCCATCATGATTCGCTAGTCTAACCTGTCCGACGCTGCCAGTTGTGATTGCAGCAAAACCGTCCGAGCACCGCGGTCTACAACACCTGGGACAAGAAACGGCGCAGCCTCTCGGTGGCCGCGGATTCGAAGATCTGCTGTGGCGGGCCGGATTCCACCACCTGACCGTGGTCCATGAACACCACGGTGTCGGCGGTGGACCGGGCGAAGCCCATCTCGTGGGTCACCACCACCATGGTCATCCCGCTCTCGGCCAGGTCGGCGATCAACGCCAGGATGCCCTTGACCAGTTCCGGGTCCAGCGCCGAGGTGGCCT
The DNA here is from genome assembly GCF_900187065.1 of Mycolicibacterium thermoresistibile. Taxonomy (NCBI): domain Bacteria; kingdom Bacillati; phylum Actinomycetota; class Actinomycetes; order Mycobacteriales; family Mycobacteriaceae; genus Mycobacterium; species Mycolicibacterium thermoresistibile. The sequence continues at coordinate 4,921,018 of NZ_LT906483.1, read as the reverse complement.
CGTCGAAGAACATCACCTGCGGGTCCATCGCCAACGCCCGGGCGATCGCCACCCGCTGCTGCTGCCCACCGGACAGGGTGGTGGGCCGCACCTCGGCCTTGTGCCGCAGACCCACCCTTTCCAGTTGTCGCAGACCGAGTTCGCGGGCCTCGTCGCGGCTGAGTCTCTTGAGTTTGCGCGGTGCCAGGGTCACGTTGTCCAGCACGGTGCGGTGCGGGAACAGGTTGAAGTGCTGAAACACCATGCCGATGCGTTGCCGCAACTGATCCGGGTTGTCCCTGAGCACCGACCGGCCGTCGAGCAGGATGTCACCGCGGTCCGGTTCGTAGAGCCGGTTCAGGGTGCGCAACAGGGTCGACTTGCCCGACCCGGACGGACCGATCACGGCGGCGGTGGTGCCGGCTGGGACCTCGAGGTCGACGCCGCGCAGCACCTTGTTGGGCCCGAACGCCAGGTGAATGTCGGTGGCCGCCAACGACACCGCTTTCGGTTGGGTCATCTAGATCATCTCCTGGGCGGTCGCGGGTTCCAGCGGGTCCTCGGCGGCGGGTTTGCGGCCGCGGCGCAGCCGGTTGTCGACGTAGTTGACCAGGTGGGTCAGCGGGATGGTCAACGCCAGGTAGAACAGCCCGGCCGCCACCAGCGGGGAGAGGCTGCCGGTCTGGGCGTTGAGGTCCCGGCCGACCTGGAACAGTTCCCGCTGGTCGGCGACGAGCCCGAGGAAGTACACCAGCGAGGACGCCTTGAGCAGGGAGATGAACTGGTTCATCAGCGCCGGCAGCACCCGACGCACCCCCTGCGGCACCACCACCAGCCGCATCGCGGCCGGATAGCTGAACCCCAGCGCCCGGGCCGCTTCGAGCTGCCCGGGTTCGACACTCTGGATGCCCGACCGCAGGATCTCCCCGACGTAGGCGGCGGCCATCAGGCCCAACGCCAGGATGCCGAGCGGGAACGGGTTGTAGCCGGTCAGCCCGCCGACCACGGGTCCGAGGCCGAGCCCGATCAACAGGATGATCACCACTTCGGGCAGCCCGCGGAAGATGTCGGTGTACACCCGCGCCGGCCAGCGCAGCAGCCGCGAGCGGGAGATCCCGGCGATCGCCAGCACCATGCCCAGCACCAGCCCGATCACCCCGGCGCCGACGGTGAGCAGCAGCGTGTTGGGCAGCCCGGTGGTGAGCAGATCCGGGATGGCCTGCCGGTAGAGCTCCCAGTCCAGAAACGAGTCGGCCAGCTGCGCCAGGGTGGATTTGCGGACTCCGGGCCCGGCCGCCGGCTGTTGGGACGCGCGTTCCGCGGCGATCGCGTCGAAGTCCGGCAGCTGCGGCGGCGGGGCGGCCTTGGAGCCGGGTTTCCAGCCGGGCGGCAGGGCGCGCGGCACCCATTCGCTGTACAGCCGGGCCCAGGTGCCGTCGGCGATCACCGCGTCGAGGCCGGCGTTGAGCGCGTCGATCAGCGGCTGGTTGCCGGGGGCCACCGCGTAGGCGATGAAATTGTCCAGGCTGAAGGTGTTCTCGATGATCTCGGCCGGGTCGCCGGGCCGCACCGTGCCCTCGGCCTGCTGGGACGGCGCCACCCAGGCGTCGATCTGGCGGGTCTTGAGGCTGGCGTAGACGGTGTTGTAGTCCGGGAAGATCACCGGCCGCAGCCCCAGGGTGTCGACGACGTAGGACTCCTGCACCGTGCCCTGCACCACGCCGATCCGCTGCCCGGGGACGAGGTCGCCGAACCCGGTGATCGCCGATCCGGACGGCACCACCAGCGAGAAGTAGCCGAAGTCGTAGCCGTTGGTGAATTCGACGGTGCGGCGCCGCTGTTCGGTGGTGGTGATCGACGACGAGCCGACGTCGAAGCGGCCGGAGGCCACCTGGGCGAGCAGGGCGGAGAACTCGGTGCCGACGAAGCTGATCTGCAGACCCAGTTTGGCGGCGATGGCGCGCAACAGTTCGTTGTCGAAGCCGGTGAATTCGCCGAGCGAGTTGATGCAGATGCTGGGTGGAGCGTCGGACAGGGTGCCGACCGTGAGCACACCGGGCACCCGCAGCCGCAGCGCCGAGGGGTCGATGTTGTCGAGCGGCACCACCCCGTCGGTGGTGTAGCGGTCCACCCCGGGACCGGCTTCGGCCGCGGCCAGGTTGGTCGGCAGCGGACTGGCGCTCTGCACGCCCGGCGGAGCGCACTGGTCGACGGTCGCGGCGGCCGGGGCGGCGAGCACCGTCCCGCCCGCCGTCAACGACCCCACCAGGAGCGCGATCACGGCCACCACGGCGGCCCGGGTCACTCGGGTCATGTGAGCAACGTAATCGCCCGGGCGGGTCGGCGTCAGCGCGTGGGGGCTACCGTCCCGGTCGGCTCGAGCACGCCGCGGCGCACCAGCTCGTTGCACATCAGCCGCCCCATCGTCGCCGAACGGCGGGCGCATGCGCTGCGCGCGCCTTCCGGATCGCCGGTGCGGATGGCGGTGGTCTCGGCGTCGTAGGTCTGCCAGATCTCGTCGTGATCCTGCAGGCAGGTGAGCCAGAACTTGCGCGGCAGGAAGGTCTGCGCGGCGCGGATCGCGGCGCGCAGCCGCGGACCGGCGTACTCGTCGTTGATGAGCTGGCGGTACTGGCCGGCGGCGTCCAGGAATTTGCGGGTGCCTCTGCTGTTGGCCATGATCCGGGCCACCGCCTCAAGCCGGTCGACGATCCTGCGGGACGGGTCGGCGGCGGCGCGCGCGGAGGCCATCCCGTTCAGCACACCGTAGACCTCGTGGTGTTCGAGGATGACCGATTCGTCGAAACGTTCGATGTAAGCGCCGCGGTGGTACCGGGTGGACAGCAACCCGTCGTGTTCGAGCTGGACGACCGCCTCCTGGATCGGCACCCGGCTCAACCCGAGCTCCCGGGCGATCTCGTTGCGGTCCAACCGATCTCCGGAGCGGAGCTTGCCGGTCAGGACCAGGTTCACCACATGGGAGACGACCAGGTCCTTCTCTTTCACCCCGTACTTCTTCGGCATGGCGGCCACAGTGTCTCACGGGCGCGCCGTCCCGGGGCCGATCAGACGAAACTCGTGACGGGCGTGGCGATCTGGTGCCGAACCGGCAGCACGCGAGTGTCGCGGTTCAGCGGTTGTCCCGCCAGCGGCACAGCGCTTCGGCGATCGACAGGTCGTAGTCCGGTCCGTTCACCCCGACCGTCAGCAGCGTGACGCCCTGTTCGACCAGCGCGGCGGCCTCGGCCAGCGCCGCGTCCACACCGCCTTCGACGGGAAGCCCGGAGGACCGTTCGATGGTGTCCGGGTCGCGTCCCACCGCCGCGCAGTGCTCGGCCAGCACCCGAGACTTGTGCGGATAGGTGGAGCGGTCGACGAAGCCGTGCCAGATGTGGGCGTGCTCGGCGACCAGCCGCAGCGTCTTCTTCTCACCCATCCCGCCGATCAGGATCGGCAGTTCACGGGTGGGCGGCGGATTGAGTTTCGCCCAGCGCGCCTTGATCCGGGGCAGGGCCGCGGCCAGATCGTCGAGCCGGCCGCCGGCGGTGCCGAACTCGTAGCCGTACTCGTCGTAGTCGCGGCGGAACCAGCCCGACCCGATGCCGAAGATCAGCCGGCCGCCGGAGATGTGGTCGACGGTGCGCGCCATGTCGGCCAGCAGGTCCGGGTTGCGGTACGAGTTGCAGGTGACCAGCGCGCCGATCTCGATGCGCGAGGTCTGTTCGGCCCATGCGCCCAACATCGTCCAGCATTCGAAGTGGGCGCCGTCCGGATCGCCGTACAGCGGGAAGAAGTGGTCCCAGTTGAAGGCGATGTCGACGCCGATGTCCTCGGCGCGGCGCACCGCGTCGCGCAGGTTGCCGTAGTCGGGGGAGTGTTGCGGCTGCAGTTGCACACCGATGCGAATGGGACGTGCCACGACCGCTACGGTAACGCGATCCGGCGGTGCTGTGCGGCACACTGCGTGACATGGGTTCCCCCGGCTGCCGTCCCTCCGATTCCCAGGTGTATGCGCGGGACTCGGTGGAGTTCGGGCGGGCGCTGGCGTTCATCGACGCGATCTTCGGCTTCTCGGCCACCCTGCTCGTCACCAACCTGGACCTGCCGTCGGGTGAGCAGTGGCGGAGTCCGGGCACTCTGCTCGGCGGCACGGTGGGTGATCAACTGCTGAGCTTCGCGATCAGTTTCGTGGTCATCGCCGGGTTCTGGCGGCTGAACCATGCCGTGATCGCACGATTCGAGGCACTGGATTCCGCCGTGATCACCGCGGGCCTCGTGGTGGCCGGCCTGGTGGTGCTGATTCCCTTCACCACCCAGGGCATCGGCGATCCGAGCACGTCGGAGCTTGCGCTGCCGACCGCGTTGTACGCGGGCAACGTCGCGCTGGTGGTGGCGGCGTCCGCGGTGCTGCTCACGCTGGCGCGGCGACGCGGGCTCATCCGCGACGCCGACACCGACCGGCGGGCCGGCCTCGCCGGCTACGCCACCACCATGGCGGTGTTCCTGGTGTCCATCCCGATCGCGTACGGCCCGGGCCCCGACGCGGCACAGTTGTCGTGGCTGTCGCTGGTGGTGCTCGGACCGGTGGCCGACCGGCTGGTCCGGCGCTGAGTCCGTCAGGTGTTCAAGATGTCGCGCAACAGCCCGATGAGCGCGCGGGGCTGATCGCTCTGCACCGAGTGCCCGGCGTCGGGGACCACGTGAACGCCTTGGAACCCGGGTGCGGTGCGGGCGAATTCGGCGGCGTCCTCGTCGTTGACGAAGGCCGACCTGGCGCCCCGGATCAGGGTGGTGGGGGTGGTGAGGCGGGGGACGTCGTCCCACAGACCCTCAAACCCGTCACCCTTGCGGATGGAGTCGTAGCGCCACGTCCAGGTGCCGTCGTCGAGCTGTTTGGAGTTGTGGAACACCCCGCGCCGCAGCGCCGCCGGATCACGGTGCGGGGCGGCCGCGACGGTCAGCTCGACCATGGCCTCGAAGCTGTCGAAGGTCCGCGGCCCCTCCACCAGCGCGACGGTGCCCTTCTGCTCGTCGGTCATCTCGGTGTGGCGTCTCGGCGCGGACGGGGTGACGTCGACGAGGACCAGTCGCGGCACCAACTCGGGCGCGGTCACCGCGAGCCGTAGCGCGGTCAGCCCGCCCAGCGACATGCCGACCACCAGGTCGGGCTGCGGGGCGAAGTCACGCAGCACCGGCGCCAGGGTGTCGGCGTTGGTCTTCGGGCCGTAGTCGCCGTCCTCGCGCCACGCCGAATGACCGTGTCCGGGCAGGTCGACGGCCAGGGCGGGCTCGCCGAGACCGACGATCACGGTGTCCCAGGTGTGCGCGTTCTGGCCGCCGCCGTGCAGGAACACCAGCCGCGGCGGCGCGGTGCCGAACTGCAGCGCGCTGATCGGGCCGTGGCCGACCCGCCGAGCAGGCGGGATCGTGTCGACACCGGCCTGCTCGGCGTTCTCGGGCAGATACCGAAACTCGTCTGAACCCATCGGCATGTGTGGAGGACTGCTCACTCTGCCGTCAGATCACGACATCTCGGCGACACGCGATCTGACGGCAGAGTCCTCGAGTCAGCCCTTGATGAACTCTTCGAGCTTCGCGCGGGCGATGTCGTCGGGCATCTGGGTCGGCGGGCTCTTCATCAGGTAGGCCGACGCCGACTCGATCGGGCCGCCGATGCCGCGGTCCTTGGCGATCTTCGCGGCGCGGATCGCGTCGATGATCACACCCGCGGAGTTCGGCGAGTCCCACACCTCGAGCTTGTACTCCAGGTTCAGCGGCACGTCACCGAAGGCGCGGCCCTCCAGCCGGACGTAGGCCCACTTGCGGTCGTCGAGCCAGCCGACGTGGTCGGACGGGCCGATGTGCACGTCCTTGGTCTTGAACTCCTTCTGCAGGTTCGAGGTGACGGCCTGGGTCTTGGAGATCTTCTTGGACTCCAGCCGCTCCCGCTCGAGCATGTTGAGGAAGTCCATGTTGCCGCCGACGTTGAGCTGCATGGTGCGGTCCAGCTGCACACCGCGGTCCTCGAACAGCTTGGCCATCACGCGGTGGGTGATGGTGGCGCCGATCTGGCTCTTGATGTCGTCACCGACGATCGGCACCCCGGCGTCGGCGAACTTCTTGGCCCACACCGGGTCGGAGGCGATGAACACCGGCAGCGCGTTGACGAAGGCCACGCCGGCGTCGATGCAGCACTGGGCGTAGAACTTGTCCGCCTCCTCCGAGCCGACCGGCAGGTAGGACACCAGCACGTCGACCTCGGCCTCCTTGAGCGCCTTCACCACATCGACGGGCTCGGCGTCGGAGACCTCGATGGTGTCGGCGTAGTACTTGCCGATGCCGTCCAGGGTCGGGCCCCGCTGCACGACGACGTCGGTCGGCGGCACGTCGGCGATCTTGATGGTGTTGTTCTCGGACGCGACGATCGCCTCGGACAGGTCGAAGCCGACCTTCTTGGCGTCGACGTCGAACGCGGCGACGAAGTTGACGTCGCGAACGTGGTACGGGCCGAAGCGAACGTGCATCAGACCGGGCACCGTGGCGTTCTCGTCGGCGTCCTTGTAGTACTCCACCCCCTGCACCAGCGATGCGGCGCAGTTACCCACACCGACGATCGCGACTCGGATGTCCTTCTGCTCAGACATGAAAACGATTCCTCTCGTATTTCTGTGGTGCTCGCGGCCCGGTCAAGGCTGCTCGGCGCGACCCTGCGCCATGCGTTCTGCCGCGATCAGATCATTGAGCCAGTTGACCTCGCGCTCACTGGACTCCAACCCGAGCTGATGTAGCTGCCGGGTGTAGCGATCAAATGAGTTGCTGGCCCGCGCAATTGCTTCACGCAGACCTTCGCGGCGTTCCTCCACCTGACGACGACGCCCCTCCAGGATCCGCATCCGGGCCTCGGCCGGGGTGCGGTTGAAGAACGCCAGGTGAACTCCGAAACCATCGTCGGAGTAGTTCTGTGGACCGGTGTCGGCAACGAGCTCGGTGAACCGTTGCTTGCCGGCCTCGGTGAGGCGGTACACCCTGCGGGCACGGCGGACCTTGGGCGTACCGTCCGGTGCCGGATCCTCGACGATCAGGCCGTCGGCCTGCATCCGGCGCAACGCCGGGTACAGCGATCCGTAGGAGAACGCGCGGAACGCACCGAGCAGACCGGTGAGCCGTTTGCGCAGTTCGTAACCGTGCATCGGGGATTCGAGCAGCAGCCCGAGGATGGCGAGCTCCAGCAGTCGAATCACCTCCTTGTCTGCGCATACCGGCCGTTACGTCCGTCCGACACCTCGCGCAATAGTATCGCGCCGATATATAGGACGCTACATCGGCGTTGCCCGCCGTTCACCCGCCGTTCGCCCGACGGCCCTCCCGACGCCACCGCGGCGGGTGGACCGGTCGTGACCCGACCCCTCCAGACGCCCGAAGGCGATCGCCTGAGGTCACGGCGAATGTGAATCAGATACCGCTACCGGGCACGGGGCGCGGCCGGAGACGCGCGACCGGGCCGCGGCGGCAGCCCTGCGATCACGGAGCTCAGATGACGACCATCGGTCATGACCGCGCGTCCACCGGACTCGAGGGCGGCGAGGCCGCCGTGCTGCGACAGCTGATGGCGGCCCGCCGCAGCTGCCGGGCCTTCATCCCGCCGGCTGACCCTCCGGCGTCCGGTCAGGGGTAGTTGATCCGTTTGACGGTGCCGTCGCCGGCCAGCGCGATGTAGCCGCCGCCGAAGTCGCTGGACACGTACACCGAGATGGTCAGCGCATCCGGCCCCTCGCCGGGGCCGCCGTCGAAGATCAGATAGGTGTTGGTCACCTCGTCCGGTGCGATGCCGAGCGTCTCCGGAGCGCCGCGCAGCACCCCGACGATGGTCGCGGGATCGAAGGCGGCCAGATCCACCAGCCGGGCGTCACCGGACCTCGGGGTGGCGCGCGCATCGTCCCAGCCGCCGCGGTAGTGGTAGTTCAGCTCCCGGCGCTGCTCGGCGGGATCGGGCCGGGTCAGGTTCGCGTATTCCGGATACACCACCAGCCGGTAGCCCATGGTGTCACCGAACCGCTGCCGCATCTGGTCCAGCAGCCCGGTCAGCCCGCCCAGCGAATGCAACTGTCGCGGCGGTGTCAGCACGACCGGATCGACCCCGTCGGCCCGGGCGCCCGGGTCCGCGGCGCTGCCGGCGCCCCCGCCGGCACCCGAGCCCAGCGGTGCGGACCCGGCTCCGCCGAAGAGCCCCCAGCCGATCGCGATGCCGACGACCACCAGCACCGCGGCCGTCGCCGCCCGGATGCCCCATCCCGCGGCGGCCACCGGCTTGGTGGGCGCCGGCAGCTGCACCGAGGCGTTGGTGGTCTGCAGATCGGCGACCAGTTCCTGCAGTTCCCCGAGGGTGGTGGCGTGGGTGGCCAGCCGGACCCGATCGCGGTGTTCGGTCATCGACAGCTGACCCTCGTCCAGCGCGGTGTCGAGGATCTGGCAGGTGTCGTGCCGATCGGCGTCCCGTGCGCGGGTGGTCGCCGTCCGCCGGCCGGGACTTCTCGATGCCACCGTCCGATCGTAGAGCCCCGGCGGCTCGAGAGCCGGTCTGTGACGACCTTCTCCGCGGGCATCGGTGCAGACCGAAACGGGTAACCCGGCGCGTGGTGGTCAAGTCGAACGTCGTCGGTCGCAGCGCCGACGTACTCTGGTCATCGTGCGACTGCAGCGACAAGTGGTGGATTACGCCCTGCGGCGACGGTCCCTGCTGGCCGACGTGTACTCCGGGCGTACCGGCGTCTACGAGGTGTGCGACGCCAACCCGTATCTGCTGCGCGCCGCGAAGTTCCACGGGAAGCCCAGCTCGGTGATGTGCCCGATCTGCCGCAAGGAACAGCTCACGTTGGTGTCATGGGTCTTCGGGGACCATCTGGGTGCGGTGTCAGGGTCGGCGCGCACCGCCGAGGAATTGGTCGTGTTGGCGTCCCGCTACGACGAATTCTCCGTACACGTGGTGGAGGTATGCCGCACCTGCAGCTGGAATCACCTGGTCAAGTCGTATGTGCTCGGCAAGACGCGGCCTCCGAAGGGGACGCGCACCCGCGGCACCCGGACCGCGCGCGACGGAGCGCGCACGGCCAGTGAGTAACGAAGGACGCCACAACCGGTCAGCCGGCGACGCCCGCCACGGGCGCGGCGCTGACGGTGCCGGCGCACGTCCACCCCAGCGTGAGGTCAGGCCCCGGCAACCGGGGCCGCACCAATCGGGCCCGCAGCCGCCGCGGCGTCCCCGCTCGGCCGTCCCACCCGATGACCGGCGCACCTCGGTGCTGCCCCCGGTCCGCGATGAACCGGATCCGGAGCTGCGCGATCCGATCGACATCGTCACGGCGGCGCTGAACGGCGCCCCGCCGACCCGACCGCCCCAGCAGCCGCCGCAGCAGCCGCCTCCGCCGCCCCGGGGCCGCGGCCGGGGGCCGGGCGGGCCCGGGGAGCCGCCGGAGGAGCCGGCGAACTGGTTCGACCGGATCAACTGGCGCTGGGTGCGCCGCGGCCTGTTCGCCGGGGCGGTGGCGCTGCTGGTGCTGCCCATCATCACGTTCGTGATGGCCTACCTGATCGTCGACGTGCCGAGACCGGGTGACATCCGGACCAACCAGGTGTCGACGATCCTGGCCAGCGACGGCAGTGAGCTGGCGAGAATCGTGCCGCCCGAAGGCAACCGGATCGATGTGAACATCAACCAGATACCGGTGCACGTGCGTGACGCGGTGATGGCCGCCGAGGACCGTGACTTCTACTCCAACCCGGGTTTCTCCTTCACCGGGTTCGCCCGCGCGATCGGCAACAACATCTTCGGCGGTGACGTCCAGGGCGGTTCGACCATCACCCAGCAGTACGTCAAGAACGCCCTGGTCGGTTCCGAGCGGGTGGGCGTGCGGGGCCTGATCCGGAAGGCCAAGGAGCTGGTGATCTCGACGAAGATGTCGCGCCAGTGGTCCAAGGACCAGGTGATGCAGTCGTACCTGAACATCATCTATTTCGGTCGGGGCGCCTACGGGGTGGCGGCCGCGTCGCGGGCGTACTTCGACAAACCGGTCGAGGAACTCAACGTCGCCGAGGGGGCGCTGCTGGCCGCGCTGATCCAGCGGCCCTCGACGCTGGACCCGGCCGCCGATCCGCAGGGCGCGGAGACGCGGTGGAACTGGGTGCTCGACGGGATGGTGGAGATCGGCGCGCTGTCGCCGCAGGAGCGGGCCGCGCAGGTGTTCCCGCCGACGGTGCCGCCGGAACTGGCGCGGTCGCAGAACCAGACCACCGGCCCCAACGGGCTGATCGAACGGCAGGTCACCCGGGAGCTGCTGGAGCTGTTCAACATCAGTGAGCAGGCCCTCAACACCGAGGGTCTGCAGATCACCACGACGATCGACCCGCAGGCACAGCAGGCCGCGGTGGATGCGGTCGAGACCTACCTGGAGGGCCAGGACCCCGACATGCGGGCCGCGGTGGTGTCCATCGATCCGCGCACCGGTGCGGTGAAGGCCTATTACGGCGGTTCGGACGCCAACGGCTACGACTTCGCGCAGGCCGCGGTGCCCACCGGTTCGTCGTTCAAGGTGTTCGCGTTGGTGGCCGCGCTCGAGCAGGGCATGGGGCTGGGCTATCAGGTGGACAGCTCGCCGCTGACGGTCAACGGCATCGAGATCACCAACGTCGAGGGCAGCAGCTGCGGGCGGTGCAATATCGCCGAGGCGCTGAAGCGGTCACTGAACACCAGCTTCTACCGGTTGATGCTGGAACTGAAGAACGGGCCCGAGGACGTCGCCGACGCCGCGCACCGCGCCGGGATCGCCGAGAGCATCCCCGGGATCGAGCACACCCTGTCCGAGGACGGCAAGGGCGGACCGCCGAACAATGGAATCGTGCTGGGGCAGTATCAGTCCCGTCCGATCGACATGGCCTCGGCGTACGCCACCCTGGCCAACTCCGGTGTGTACCACCGGCCGCACTTCGTGCAGAAGGTGGTGAACTCCGAAGGCCAGGTGCTGTTCGACGCCGATCAGCGTGACGACGACGGCGAGCAGCGCATCGAGAAGGACGTCGCCGACAACGTCACCGCGGCCATGCAGCCGATCGCCGCGTACTCCAACGGGCACGCGCTGGCCGGCGGTCGGCCGTCGGCCGCCAAGACGGGCACCCATCAGCTCGGGGACACCGGGGAGAACCGGGACGCCTGGATGGTGGGCTACACCCCGTCGCTGTCGACGGCGGTGTGGGTCGGCACCGTCGACGGCAACAAACCGCTGCGCACCAAGTGGGGCGGGAAGATCTACGGCTCCGGCCTGCCGTCGGACATCTGGAAGGCCACCATGGACGGCGCCCTGAAGGGTACCGAACGGGAGTCGTTCCCCAAGCCGGGCGAGATCGGCGGCTACGCCGGGGTGCCGCAGGCCCCCTCGCCGCAGCGCACCTCGGATGACGACGGGACGACGACGGTGACGCCGCCGTCGGAGACGGTGATCCAGCCGAGTGTGGAAGTGGCGCCTGGCATCACGATCCCGCTGGGACCGCCGACGACGGTGCCGCTCGGCCCGCCCGGCGGGCAGTCCCCGGTGCCGGGTCCGGGTGCGCCGCAGCAGCCGTTCTCGCCACAGCAGCCGTACCCACCGCAGCAGCCGGGGCCGGGCGCACCGGTGGTGCCTGAACCGCAGGTGCCCGGCGTGCCGCCGCCCCCCGCACCACAGCCGTTCCCGTGACAGGCCCCGATCCACGCGACCGCGACCCGGCCGCCGACCCTGCGCTGCCCGGGTCCGCCTCGCCGGCTCCGCCGGCCGGGTGGGATTCGCCGGCTCCGCCGGCCGGGTGGGATTCGCCGGCTCCGCCGGCGGCGGACAGGCGGTCCCTCGACGCCCGCGACTTCCCCAGCCGCACCGACACCCTCGGCCGGGCACTGGCCGAGGTCATCGGCGGGCCGGTCGGCAAGCACGCCCTGATCGGCCGCACCCGGTTCTGGACGCCGCTGCGGGTGATGCTGGCGCTGGCGCTGGTGTTCCTGGCGTTGGGGTACTCGACCAAGGCGGCGTGTCTGCAGACCACCGGCACCGGCACCGCCGATCAGCGGGTCGCCGACTGGTCCAATCAGCGCGCCTACTACCAGCTGTGCTATTCGGACACGGTTCCGCTCTACACCGCGGAACTGCTGGACGAGGGCAGGTTCCCGTACAAGTCCAGCTGGGTGGAGACCGACTCGACCGGCACCCCGCACATCACCCATGACGGCCGGCTGGCCGTGCGGTACATGGAGTATCCGGTGCTGACCGGGCTCTACCAGTACGTCTCGATGGCGTTGGCCAAGACCTACACCGCGGCGACCAAACTGGTGTCGGTGCCGATCGTCGCCGAGGTGGTGATGTTCTTCAACATCGCCGCATTCGGGCTGGCGCTGGCGTGGCTGGCCACCGTGTGGGCGACGGCGCGGCTGGCCGGACGGCGGATCTGGGACGCCGCGCTGGTGGCCGCCTCACCGATCCTGATCTTCCAGATCTTCACCAATTTCGACGCGTTGGCGGTGGCTCTCGCCACCGGGGCGTTGCTGGCGTGGGCGCGCCGCAGACCGGTGCTGGCCGGGCTGCTGATCGGGCTCGGGGTGGCGGCCAAGCTGTATCCGCTGCTGCTGCTCGGCCCGCTGCTGGTGCTCGGCATCCGGGCGGGCCGGCTGCGCGAGGTCGGCAAGACCGCCGCGGCCGCGGCCGTCAGCTGGCTGGTGGTCAACCTGCCGATCATGGTGCTCTACCCGCGCGGCTGGTCGGAGTTCTTCCGGCTCAACGCCCGCCGCGGCGACGACATGGACTCGATCTACAACGTCGTCAAGTCGTTCACCGGCTGGCGGGGTTTCGACCCGGACCTCGGTTTCTGGGAGCCACCCACGGTGCTCAACGTGGTGTCGGCGGTGCTGTTCGCCGCCTGCTGTCTGGCGATCGCGGTGATCGCGCTGACCGCGCCGCAGCGGCCCCGGCTGGCGCAGTTGGCATTCCTGGTGGTGGCGGTCTTCCTGTTGACCAACAAGGTGTGGAGTCCGCAGTTCTCGCTGTGGCTGGTGCCGCTGGCGGTGCTCGCGTTGCCGCACCGCCGCATCCTGCTGGCGTGGATGACCATCGACGCGCTGGTGTGGGTGCCGCGGATGCTCTACCTGTACGGCGAGCAGAACCGCGGTCTGCCCGAGCAGTGGTTCACCGCCACCGTGCTGCTCCGCGACATCGCGGTGATCCTCCTGTGCGCGTTGGTGATCCGCCAGATCTACCGGCCGCAGCAGGACCTGGTGCGGTGGGACGGGCGCATCGACGACCCGTCCGGCGGCGTGTTCGACCGCGCCCCCGACAACCCGCCGCGCCGGCTGCCCGACTGGCTACGGCCGAGCACCCGGCGGATCGGGGTGGAACGGGCTGCGCCCGAACCGGTCCCGGCGGCCTGACCGCATTCAACCCGGGTACGGCGGGTACGGCGGGAACGGCGCGGGAGCATGCCGGCCGGCCTGGATCCACCGCACCGTCGACGGCAGCAGCGCCAACACCAACGTGACCGTCGCGAAGGTCAGGTGCGTGAACGTCATACCCAGCCCCTGGAAGTAGCCGTGGCGCGCCGCCAGACCGGCCTGCACCACCAGCACGACCAGGCTGTGCAGGACGATGACCCCGCTGCCGCCGGCCACCAGCCACCGGCCGGCCATTCGGCGCCGCAGCAGCAGCACCGCACCCGCGGCGAGCACCGCCCCGCAGACGATGGCCACGATCGCCATGACCGCGGCCAGGACGAGCACCCCGCCGGCTGCGGGTAACCCGGCGGGTGCCCTGGCGGGTAGCCGGGTTGCGGTCCCGGAAACTCCCCGGGAAAACCCCTGCCCGTACGGTCCGGGTGGATGGTTCACGGCACCCCCGTCCTCGATGCCGAACGAGCTCACCTTAGCGGGATTTCACAGGTCGGGAGGATTTCCGGTACCCTGGGCCGGTTGCCGACGCAGGCGACCCTCCTGCCGCGGAAGGACCGCGGCCGTCAGACCAGAGGAGGTGGTGAGGTTTCCATGCGTCCGTACGAAATAATGCTCATCCTCGACCCCACCCTCGACGAGCGCACCGTCGCGCCGTCGTTGGAGACGTTCCTCAACGTCATCCGTCAGGACGGGGGCAGCGTGGAGAAGGTGGACATCTGGGGCCGCCGACGGCTGGCCTACGAGATCGCCAAGCACTCCGAGGGCATCTACGCGGTCATCAACGTTAAGGCCAATCCGGCCACCGTCACCGAACTCGACCGCCAGCTCAGCCTCAACGAGTCGGTGCTGCGCACCAAGGTGATGCGGACCGACAAACACTAGAGGCGATCGGGTCGTGCTCGTCAGAGCGCTTCCGTAGGCTCGCGTGCAACTCGTCCGCTGCAACCCACCCAGGAGGACCCCGTGGCTGGTGACACCGTCATCACCGTCGTCGGAAATCTGACCGCCGACCCGGAACTGCGTTTCACCCCGTCCGGCGCCGCCGTTGCCAACTTCACGGTGGCATCGACCCCGCGGATCTTCGACCGCCAGACCGGGGAGTGGCGCGACGGTGAAGCACTGTTCCTGCGCTGCAACATCTGGCGGGAGGCGGCGGAGAACGTGGCCGAGACGCTCACCCGGGGCACCCGGGTCATCGTCCAGGGCCGGCTCAAGCAGCGGTCCTTCGAAACCCGCGAGGGTGAGAAGCGCACGGTGGTCGAGCTCGAGGTCGACGAGATCGGCCCGTCGCTGCGGTACGCCACCGCCAAGGTGAACAAGGTGAGCCGCGGCGGTGGTGGCGGCGGCTTCGGCAGCGGGGGTTCCCGCGCCGCCGGCGGAGCCGCCGAGCCCAAGGACGATCCGTGGGGCAGCGCCCCGGCGTCGGGTTCGTTCGGCGACGCCGACGACGAGCCGCCCTTCTAGAGACACGAAACATCAGCGAATTCAGGAAAGAGACACACCGACATGGCCAAGTCCAACAAGCGACGTCCGGCCCCCGAGAAGCCGGTCAAAACCCGCAAGTGCGTGTTCTGCTCCAAGAAGGGGCAGGTCATCGACTACAAGGACACCGCGCTGCTGCGCACGTACATCAGTGAGCGGGGCAAGATCCGCGCTCGCCGCGTCACCGGCAACTGCGTGCAGCACCAGAGCGACATCGCCAACGCCGTGAAGAACGCCCGGGAGATGGCGCTGCTGCCGTTCACCTCGTCGGCGCGCTAGGCCGAGCGACTGAGACTGAGTAGGAAAGACGCGACAGATGAAACTCATTCTGACCGCCGAGGTGGACCATCTCGGTTCGCCCGGTGACACCGTCGAGGTCAAGGACGGCTACGGCCGTAACTATCTGCTGCCGCGCGGCCTGGCCATCCTCGCCACCCGCGGGGCCGAGCGGCAGGCCGCCGAGATCCGGCGCGCCCGCGAGCTCAAGGCCGTCCGCGACCGTGAGCACGCCAACGAGCTGAAGACCGCGATCGAGAATCTCGGCCAGCTCGAGATCCCCGTCAAGGCGGCGCCGGACACCGGCAAGCTGTTCGGTTCGATCACCCCGGCCACGGTCGTGGGGGCGCTGAAGAAGGCCG
Source organism: Mycolicibacterium thermoresistibile (assembly GCF_900187065.1). NCBI lineage: Bacteria > Bacillati > Actinomycetota > Actinomycetes > Mycobacteriales > Mycobacteriaceae > Mycobacterium > Mycolicibacterium thermoresistibile. Next base: position 4,905,463 of record NZ_LT906483.1, on the reverse strand, counting down.
GCGGACCCAATCTCGACAAGCGGGTCGTGCAGCTGCCCAAGGCGCACATCAAGACCGTCGGCACCCACGAGGTGAGCCTGCAGCTTCATCCCGAGGTGACCGCGACGGTCACGCTCAACCTGGTTGCCGAGTAGCCAACCGACGATTTCAGTTACGCCCGGGTGAAGCGGGAAACCGCTTTTCACCCGGGCGTTGCTGTCGGTGCCAGCGAACACTGTCCGGTCGTCCCACGCCAGCGAACCCCACCGGATGTTCACCCGACGGGCACCCCCAGGGCACTCAACACGCCCGAAACGGCAACCCGCCACGACACGCCGAAGAACTTGTCATCCACAGATCCACAGCCGGAGTGTGGTGCCCTTAGCTGGGAAAACAGTGTCGAACGGCGGGATGATCCACAGGTTCTCCCCAGGGCCTCAACATGGGCTCGCCGAGGTATCCACAGCCCATGCACAACTCCATCCACAGCATCGTTTTGATCCCCGCCCAGCAACGCCTAACGTGAGCCGTCGCAGGCACTGGTCCGGAGTTCGCGAGCGGCGGCCTGTCGGTGTGCTGGCTTACCGTCAGGATCGGCGCCGAACGCACGTTCGAGCGATGAGGCGAGGAGGTGATACCGAGCGTGGCTGTCGTCGATGATCTCGGCCACCCCGGACGGGATGTCCCCCCGCCGAGTGAGGACTTCGGTCGCCAACCGCCGCAGGACCTCGCCGCCGAGCAGGCAGTGCTCGGGGGAATGTTGCTGAGCAAGGACGCGATCGCCGACGTCCTGGAGAAGCTGCGACCCGGAGACTTCTACAAGCCCGCCCATCAGAACGTCTACGACGCGATCCTGGACCTCTACGGGCGGGGTGAGCCCGCGGACGCGGTCACCGTGGCCGCCGAGCTCGACCGCCGCGGGCTGCTGCGCCGGATCGGCGGGGCGCCGTATCTGCACACCCTGATCTCCACCGTCCCCACCGCCGCCAACGCCGGTTACTACGCCGGGATCGTGGCGGAGAAGGCGCTGCTGCGCCGGCTGGTGGAGGCCGGCACCCGGGTGGTGCAGTACGGCTATGCCGGGGCGGACGGTGCCGACGTCAACGAGGTGGTCGACCGGGCGCAGGCGGAGATCTACGACGTCACCGAACGGCGCGCGTCGGAGGATTTCGTCCCGCTGGAGGATCTGCTGCAGCCCACGATGGACGAGATCGACGCGATCGCGTCGCAGGGCGGGCTGGCCCGCGGGGTGCCGACCGGATTCATCGAACTCGACGAGGTCACCAACGGGCTGCATCCGGGCCAGATGATCATCATCGCCGCCCGGCCCGGTGTCGGGAAGGCGCTGGCACTCGACACCCCGCTGCCCACACCGCACGGGTGGACCACGATGGGCGACGTCGCGGTGGGCGATGAGCTGCTCGGCGCCGACGGCCGGCCCACCCGGGTGGTCGCCGCGACCGAGGTCATGCTCGGCCGGCCGTGCTACGAGGTGGAGTTCTCCGACGGCACCGTGATCGTCGCCGACGCCGACCACCAGTGGCCGACCGGGTACGGGGTGCGCACCACCGCCCGGTTGCGGGCCGGGCTGGACACCATCGCGGCCGCCGGGTCGATGGCCCGCTACGGCGAGCAGCCGGGTGGCGCCGCGCTGCTGGCGCCGGTGCTGCAGATCGACGCGGTGCGCCGGATCAACAGCGTGCCGGTGCGTTGCGTCGAGGTGGACAACCCGGCGCACCTGTATCTGGCGGGCCAGGGGATGGTGCCCACCCACAACTCCACGCTGGGTCTGGACTTCATGCGGTCCTGCTCGATCAAGCACCGGATGGCCAGCATCATCTTCTCGCTGGAGATGAGCAAGTCCGAGATCGTCATGCGGCTGCTGTCGGCCGAGGCGAAAATCAAACTGTCCGATATGCGTTCGGGCCGGATGACCGACGACGACTGGACCCGGCTGGCGCGGCGGATGAGCGAGATCAGCGAGGCGCCGCTGTACATCGACGACTCGCCGAACCTGACCATGATGGAGATCCGGGCCAAGGCGCGGCGGCTGGCGCAGAAGGCCGATCTGCGGCTCGTGGTCGTCGACTACATGCAGCTGATGACCTCGGGCAAGAAGTACGAGTCGCGCCAGCAGGAGGTGTCGGACTTCTCCCGCAGCCTCAAGCTGATGGCCAAGGAGCTCGACCTGCCGGTGGTGGCGATCAGCCAGCTCAACCGTGGGCCGGAGCAGCGCACCGACAAGAAGCCCCAGGTGTCTGACCTGCGTGAATCGGGTTGCTTGACGGCCAACACCCGGCTCCTGCGCGCGGACACCGGCGCCGAGGTGACGTTCGGCGAGCTGATGGCCACCGGTGAACGTCCGCTGGTGTGGTCACTCGACGACCGCAACCGCATGGTGGCCCGGCCGGTGTCGAACGTCTTCTACAGCGGCCGCAAGGAAGTGTTCAAGGTGCGGCTGGCATCGGGCCGGGAGGTCGAAGCCACCGCCAATCACCCGTTCCTCACGTTCGACGGCTGGACCCCGTTGGGCGAGTTGACCGTCGGGGATCGGGTGGCGGTGCCGCGGCGGGTGCCCGAGCCGGTGCACACCGAGCGGTTGCCCGATGACGAGGTCGTGCTGCTGGCGCACACGATCGGCGACGGCTCGTGCGTGCGGCGTCAGCCGGTCCGGTACGCCGGCACTGACGAGTGGAACCTGCAGGCGTTGTCGACTGCGGCGCGGCGTTTCGGGGTGACGGCTGTCCGGGACGACCATGCGGCCGCGCGGGTGACCACGTTGCGGTTGCCGGCGCCGTACCGGTTGACCCACGGCACACGCGATCCGATCGCGGCGTGGCTGGACAGGCTGGGCCTGTTCGGGAAGAGCGGTCACGAGAAGTTCGTTCCGGCAGAGGTTTTCCGTCTGCCGAACGATCAGATCGCGCTGTTCCTGCGGCACCTGTGGGCGACGGACGGCTCGGTGCGCTGGGACGGCAGGGCGGGTCAGGGACGGATCTACTATGCGTCGACGAGCCGGCGCGTGGTCGATGACGTCATGCTGCTGCTGCTGCGGCTGGGTATCGCTGCGCGGATCAAACGCGTCACGAAGGCCCGATTCCGCGACTCCTGGCATCTGGTGATCCATGGTGCGGAGAATCAGCTGCGGTTCCTGCGCCACGTCGGGGTCAAAGGTCTCGAAGACGTTGCCGCACAGACGGTCATCACGAAACTGGAGCGGGTTGTCCGTAACCCCGATGTCGACACCGTGCCCACGAACGTGTGGACACGAGTGCGGCAGGCGTTGGCGGACAAGCGGATCATCCATCGGGAGATCGCAGCGGCGATGGGCACGCAGTTCAGCGGATCAGCATTGTGGAAGCGAGCCCCCAGCCGGGATCGGTTGCACCGCATCGCTGCTCTGCTCGAGGACCGCGAACGGCACGACACCGCGACCGATGACGTGCACTGGGATACGCTCGTCGAGATCACCAGCATCGGCGAGCACGACGTCTACGACGCGACGGTGCCCGGCACGCACAACTTCGTCGCAAATGCAGTAAGCCTACATAATAGTCTCGAGCAAGATGCGGACATGGTGATCCTGCTGCACCGTCCGGACGCGTTCGACCGCGACGATCCGCGCGGCGGTGAGGCCGACCTCATTCTCGGTAAGCACCGGAACGGGCCGACCAAGACGATCACCGTTGCGCACCAACTGCATTTGTCGCGGTTCGCGAACATGGCGAAGTAGTGAGTGGGCGTGTCGAGGCCGAAGCGCCCCGCTAGCGGGCCAGTTCCCGCAGCGCGGTCTGCGCGGCGTGATAGCCGCACATGCCGTGTGCGCCGGGTCCGGGCGGGGTCGCCGCCGAGCAGATGTAGTAGCCGGGCGCACCGGTTGCGTACGGCGACAACGTGATTCGGGGTCCGAAGGTCAGCTGTCGGATGTCCTTGGCGCCGGTGAGGATGTCGCCGCCGGTGAAGTTGGCGTTGAACCGCGCCATCCCCTCGGCGGATTCGGTGCGGTAGCCGACGATGCGGTCGCGGAAGCCGGGGGCGAAGCGCTCGATCTGCGCGACGACGGCTTCGGTGGCGTCACCGGGGTAGCCGTGCGGCACGTGCGCGTAGCTCCACACCGGATGGATATCGCCGACGGAGCGGCCCGGATCAGCGACGTACTGCTGGGCGACCAGCACGAACGGGCGCTCGGGCATCCGCCCGGCGTTAACGTCGCGTTCGGTCGCCGCGATCTCCTCGAAGGTGCCGCCGACGTGCACGGTGCCGGCGCGGTGGGCGTCGGGGTTGCACCAGGGCACACCGCCCTCGACGGCGAAGTCGACCTTGAACGCACCCGGCCCGCGTCGGAACGCCCGGTACGCCCGCGCCACCCGTGGGGGTAGCCGGTCGCCGAGGATCTCCGCGACGGCTTCGGGGGCCAGGTCGAACACCGTGATCGTGGTCGGCGGGAGATCGGCGATGTCGCGGACCCGGACCCCGGTTTCGATGGTGCCGCCCAACTCCCGCAGGCGGGCGGCCATCGCATCGGTGATGGCGCGGGAACCGCCCTCGGCGACCGCCCAGCCGTGGCGGTGCCCGGCGGTGATGATCCCCACCCCGATGGCTGAGGTCATCGGCAGGTGCAGCGGCCGGAAGGCGTGCGCGGCCACCCCGCCCCACAGCGCCCGCGCCGCCGGGGTGCGGAATACCCGGGCCAGCGCGGAGGCGGGCAGCACGGTGGGCGCGCCGAAACGGGCCAGCGTGAGCGGGTGTTTCGGTACGCGCAGCAACGGTCCCATGACGGCGTCGTTGACGGCGTCGAACCGGTCGACGGGGCGGCCGAAGAGCGCCCTCCAGACGCGACCGTCGGGACCCAGGCCGGCGGCGGTGTGGTCGACGGAGCGGCGCAGCACGCCGGCCGTCCCGTCGTCGAGGGGGTGGACGCAGTCGATGTCGGGCCAGCGCCAGCGCAGGCCGTGGCGGTCCAGGCCGAATTCGTTGATGAACGGCGATCCGACCGCCATGGGATGAATCGCCGAGCAGTGGTCGTGCAGGAGACCGGGCACGATCGCTTCGAAACTGCGTGTGCCACCACCGATCTCGTCGGCAGCTTCCAGGACGGTGACGGCCACACCCGCCTTGGCGAGCGTGACCGCGGCGGCGAGCCCGTTGGGGCCGCTGCCGACCACCGTCGCCGTTGTCACACCACCGCCCCCCGCCCGTCGCGGAACCGGGACCAGGTGACCGTGGTCGGCACCGGACCGTTCGGCAGCCACGGCTGGGCCTCAGCGACGTCATCGACTCTCCACGTGCCGGTCTCAATGACGCCCAGGGCCGCGTCGATCAGCTTGTAGTGCTGAACCGGGCTGCCCCAGGCCTGTGATTCGGCCCAGGCCACCACCAGGTCCCCGGGCTCGAAACCGACCTGCTCCTGCACGGCGGCGATCATCCGTTCATCATGCAGGTGGCCGTCGCCGAAGTTCCAGCCGATCAGCGAGTTGCACACCCACTCGCCCTCCCGCACGGTGCGGGTGTCGATGTCGGGCAGATTCTTGACAAGCACCGAGAGCAGCCCGCGACCCTGGGTGTGCATCGCCCGGAAGGTGGCGGGCAGGTTCATGATCACCGCAGCCCACTCCGGTTCGTAGCCGTAGGCGATGAACTGGTCGATCTGGTTGATCGCGGGCCGCTTCACCCTGTCGAGTTTGGCCTCGGCGCCCGGGGCGAACGCCCACACGCTGCACGCCCAGTTGCCCGAGTACTGGCGCATTGAGGGCAGGAACGACACCTTGTCGGGCCGCACGTTGCCCAGGATCGGGAAGAAGAGCAGGGCGGCGACGATCACCACGGTCAGCCACGGTGAGGACATGTCGCCGACGGCATAGCCCTCCCAGCTGGGGAACCCCAGGAACAGGAACACGGTGGCGAACGAGAACAGGACGTTCCACTCCAGCGGGACCGCGAGCGGGAATGCCGAGATGATGTAGAGGTGCAGGCCGAGCATCAGCACGACGGCGGCCACCGTCAGGGTCTTGTTGTGGGAGAACAGAAGTACCAGCGGTGCCACCACTTCGACCACGGTGCCCAGCACGTGAGCCATGAACTCGGCCAGCCGGGAGGGGCGCAGGTCGTTGCGCGGATCCCGGTACATCGCGCGTTTGAACGCCGGCAGTGTGGCGACCGTGGGGCTGTTGCTGGTCATCGGCGGGATGACGCGGGCGAAGTGCCGGCCGAACTTCGAGACCCCCGCGCAGACCCAGACGACCACGATCAGCAGCTTCAGCGCGACGATCATGTCGGTGAAGCCCAACACCGCGAAGAACACCATCGCAGGCAGGTACTGTTCGCCGCGGGCGGCCAGGAAGATCGTCTTGTCGCGTAATCCCACCAGGATCAGCAGGACGATCGGGGCGACCATCAACAGCGGATTCACCAACCCGGAAGTGTTGTCCGGCAACCGTTCCAACAGTGAGGCGGTCGTCACGCCGGGAGACAGCAGTGCGACGACGAGGGAGATCAGAAGACTGGCGTAGAGAATGACGTCCGGCCAGCCGCGCCGGTTACCGGCGGTGAGCGGAACCCATGCCCACGGCCGCAGCCGGATGGTTCCGCGTCGCAACCAGAACTGGATACCGCCGGTCATCGGTTTGACCTTGCCCGCCAGGGGTCCCCAGGAGCCGCCCAGTCCGATGGCCTCGAGCAGGACCGTCCACAGGATGAACTTCTGGTAGACGATCGGCTGGTCCCACCACTGCGACACATGCCAGAAGGCAGGCAGTCCGGAGGTCACCGTCGCGATGACCACGCCGCCGAGGATGTAGAGCAGCGTCACCTTCGCCACGTAGACCAGCGGGACCATGAACGGTGTGCCGAAGCCGTGCTCGACCCAGTGGGTGCTGAGGATGCGGATCCGTTCCAGCAGCGGTCTGCGCAGGAATTCCTTGGGTTCGACGTCGGGATAGTCGTGCTGGGTGAAGCTCATCTCGACTGGTGTCCTTTCGGCACAGGGTCAGGCGGTCTGCGTGGCGGTGGCGTCCAACGTGCGGATGGCGGGCTTGTCGATCTTTCCGACGGCGTTCTTGGGAAGCACGTCGAGAACCCTGATCGCTACGGGCTGTTTGTATTTCGCAAGAGATACGGCGAGGTGGCGCCGCACCGCGTCGGTGTCGACCACCGCTCCCGGTGCGGCGGCGACGTACATCACCGGCACCTCGCCGTAGAGCGGGTGGGGCCGGCCGACGACGGCCACCTCGGAGATCTCCGGCAGTCGGTGGGCGACCGCCTCGATCTCCTTGGGGTAGATGTTCTCGCCGCCGCGGATGATCATGTCCTTGGCGCGGTCGACGAGCACGAGATACCCGTCGTCGTCCAGATAACCGATGTCGCCGGTGCGCAGCCAGCCGTCGACGAGGGTCTTCGCGGTCTCCTCGGGCCGGTTGAGATAGCCCCGCATCACCGTCGGCCCGGCGATCAGAACTTCGCCGATCTCGTTGGCGCCCAGCGTGCGTCCCTCCGCGTCCACGATGCGGACCTGCTGACCGGGCAGCGGCAGTCCGACGGTGCCCGGCTTGCGGGGACCCCTCAGGGGGTTGGCGGTGCTCACACAGGTGCCTTCCGACAACCCGTAGCCCTCGATGATCGGGACGCCGTACCGCTGCTCGAAGCGTTGCAGCAGTTCGGCGCTGGCGGGGGCGGCTCCGCATGCGGCGAACCGCAGGCTCGAGGTGTCGACGGTGGGATCCTCGGGGAGTTCGAGCAGCTTCGTGTAGATCGTCGGCACGGCGGAGAAGTATGTCGGCCGGCTGCGGCGGACGCGGTCGAAGAAGGTGCGGGGGTCGAAGCGCCCGGCGATGGTGACGTGACCGCCGGCGATCAGGGGCGACAGCGTTCCGACCACGATCCCGTTGACGTGGAACAGCGGCAGGATCAGCAGGCTGCTGTCGGCTGAGGTGAGTTCGTTGGCCTCGATGATCGACGCGCACATCGCGGCGATGTTCGCGTGGTCGAGCATCACGCCTTTGGGCCGGCCCGTCGTCCCGCTGGTGTAGATGAGCAGCGCCAGGCGGTCGTCGGCCGGGGGCGCGACCTCGACCGGGCCGTGCCCGGTCTTCAGATCGGCCGGGCGCACCACCGGAGTCGCGGGCGCGGGTAGGTTTCCGCCGGCGACGAGAACCTTCGCCCCGGCGTCAGCGATCTGGTAGGCGGACTCGTCGACCGACAGTGCGGGATTCAACGGTGTGACCGCCGCTCCCAGTCGCCAGGCCGCGAACAGCGTCACCACCAGATCGACCGTGTTGGGAAGCATCACCGCGACGACGTCGCCGGCGCCGACGCCGTGTCCGCGTAGGACGGCGGCGGCGGAGTCGACCGCGTGTCGGAACTCGGCGTTGCTCAGTGCCACAGTGTCGTCCGCCAGGCAGGGCGCCGCCGGGGCCGAAGCGGCACGCTGATCGGGCAGGGACACCAAGTGCACAGACTGCGACAACATGGCCAGAGACAGTAGGGAGAGGCGACAGCGGCCACACTGTGCGCAGGCGACGAACCACGTCAGCGGGTTTGTATCCAGAATACAAAGACTTCTGATAAGCAGCAGGAAGAATCGCTAGAGTGCAGCCTGTGGTGGTGTCCGGATACAACGCTGACGACATAAGCTCGACGGTCGCGCTCATCGTGGACCGGCTGCTGGAGAACTCCGGCGAGGACGTCGAACGCATCCAGCGACGCATCCTCGCCGACATCGACGAGCTGCGCAGCGATCCCCGCCTTGTCGAACTGTTGCGCTCCAGCGTCGCCGGCAACGTCGAAACCGTCCTCACCGTCATTCGCTACGGCATCGACCTCGACCGCGTCGAACCCCCCACCGCCGCCCTCGAGTACGCCCGGCGCGCCGCCCAGCACGGCATCGCGCTCAGTGCCCTCATCCGGGCCTACCGTCTCGGCCAGCAGGAGATGCTGGAGCGGATCCTCCGGGAGGTCAGGGAAACCGAACTCGACCCGGATCTCAGGCTCTCCGTCTACGAGAGGATCTCCAGCACCTCCTTCGCGTACATCGACTGGATATCCCAGCAGGTTTCCGACACCTACGACACCGAGCGAGAACGGTGGCTGGAGCACCGCAACAACATCCGCGCGGTGAGGGTCCGTGAAATCCTGGACAGCGACGAACCGATTGACATCGACACCGCGTCGGCTGCCCTGGGCTATCCCCTGCGGGGCCGCCACCTCGCGCTGGTCCTGTGGATGACCCGCAGCGATCTCCCGGGTGGTGAACTGCTGCGGCTGGAGCGGTTCGCCCGCGCGGTCGCCGAAGCATTTCAGCTGCGCAACACCCCGCTGTTCGTCGCTGAGGACACCGTCAGCGGCTGGGCCTGGCTGGCAATCAATCACGTGGTCACCGAGCCCGTGCGCACGATCCGGGAACTCGCGGAAACCGCCGACAACGGTGTTCATGTCGCACTGGGAACCGTGGACGACGGACTGGAAGGTTTCCGCCGTTCGCACCGCCGCGCACGAGACGCCCGAAAAGTCGCTGCCGCGTCGGCGATCCCGCCCCGCATCACCGCCGCGGACGACTACGGAATCTCCGTCAGCGCGCTGCTGACGGAGAATCTCGCGGACACCCGTCGATGGGTGCTCGACACCCTCGGGCCTCTCGCAAGCGACACCGCCAACGATGCACGGCTCCGGGAGACCCTTCTCGTCTTCCTTCACGTCGGGTCGAGCTACACTGCCGCAGCCGAGAGGCTTCTGCTGCACCCGAACTCGGTTCGGTACCGGGTGAACCGCGCGGTCGAACGCCGGGCCCGACCGATCGGCGAGGATCGCCTTGAAGTCGAACTGGCGCTGCTGGCCTGCAGGCATTTCCAGCAGGCCGTGCTGCAACCCGCGGATTAGAAGGCCCTGCCGGGGTATAGGCTCCGGAAATCATTCAGGGGAGAGGTATGGCTGAACACACCTACGTCCGGCACGACACCACCTTCATCTCCGAAGGGGACCGCTGTGCTGCGTGGCTCTACCGGCCCGACGGGGTGCAGAATCCGCCGCTTGTCGTAATGGCTCACGGATTCGCCGCTTTCCGGGAGTTGCGCCTCGATGCCTACGCCGACCGCTTCGCCCGGGCCGGCTATGCGGTCCTGGTGTTCGACTACCGGTTCTGGGGGGCCTCCGACGGCGAACCCCGTCGGATCCTGGATATCAAAGCTCAGCAAGCGGATTGGCGGGCCGCGGTCTCCTACGCGCGTAGCCTCGACAGTGTGGACACCACCCGGTTGGTGGCGTGGGGATCGTCGTTCGGTGGAGGACACGTGCTGCATCTGCTGGCCCACGACCACGAACTGGCCGCGGGGATCGCGCAGGTGCCCCATGTCGACGGGCCCGCGTCGGCGTTCGCCCAGCCGATAGGGTTGGTGAGCCGGTTGTTCCTCGCCGGCGTTCGCGATCAGGTAGGTGCGTGGTTCGGCGCGGAACCACACCGCACGGCGGCCGTCGGTCGACCGGGCGAACTGGCCATGATGACCTCCCCGGGGGCGATGGATCTCGTCGAGCAGATGGCCGCTGATCATCGGGAGAAGCTCTTCACCGAGAACAACGTGGCTGCCCGCATCGCGTTGCGCGTACCGTTCTACTCACCGGGCCGGTATGCGTCGCGGATCACCGCACCCACGCTCATCCAGGTCGCGAGGTACGACGATGTGACACCAATGGACAAGGCGCTCAGGGTGGCTCGTCGCATACCTCGTGGTGAGGCCCTGGTGTACGACTGCAGGCACTTCGAGCCCTATCTCGAGCCACACTTCGAAAAGATCGTGTCCGATCAGATCGACTTCCTGCATCGACACGTGGGACAGCGCTGATCTTCGAGGTCGGCAACGGCGGCGTCGTCCCAACTCGGGCCGAGGTACACAAGACGCCGCTTCTGCCGGGGTCAACGTTTGCGAGGGCTCCGACGGCGCTTCGCGGTATCGGTCGTGTTCACACCCAGGTGGTCGATCAGCAGCTGGGCCATCGCGTGACGCTGCTGCTCTGTCTGCAGGCCGACGTCGGTGGCCGGCGACGAACTCCGGTCTCAGGGGTGCAGGTTCCACTGCCCGACGTCGGCGGCCAGCACGTCGTTGACGTCGACGCGGATTCCGCCGACCACCGGTCCGGGATTCGACGGGGTGTCGATGATGCGCTGGTAGAGCACCGCGGCCGGGTGGATCTGTCCGCGCGACCAGGACCGGGTCTGCCACGCCCACCGGCGGCCCTGCACCCGCGAGAACCCGATGACGCCGTCCTCGATGGCCCACTGCACCACGTTGATTCCCCCGTACACACCGGTGCGCTGTACGCCGAGAACGGAGTTGATTCCGCGAAACCACGGCAGTGCCAGCGTGTTCCAGGTGTGGCGATCGATGTCGTCGTCGACGCTGAAGTAGATCGGCGCGCTCTGCCCGCCACCGGCGGCGGTGTGGTGGTGCCAGCCGGTGCGGGCGTCGGCGACACCCCCGGCGAACCCCCGGGTGAAGTCCGACGGTGCGGTGCCGCCGGGCTTGCCGTACTGGTAGTTGCTGACGATGACCAGCCCCGCGGCGGTGAGCGCCTTGGCGTAGGGCAGCGTGATCGGCTTGGCCCCGAAGTTCGAACCCGGCCGGGATGTGGACACGTAGTTGATCACGCCGGCATGCCCCGCAGCCCGGATGGCCTCGGGCGGGATCTGCCGCATGGCGAAATCGATCAGCGTGGGAGGTGCCGCCGACGCTGACGGCGCACCGGAACCCGCTGCCGCCGCGCCCATGCCGGCCAGCGCTGCTCCGGCGGCGAAGCGCAGCGCGTCACGCCGGGATATCGACCGAGACATCGACAGATCAGACTCCTCGGGAGCATCCCGCATCGCGCGATGTTAACAAAGTGAATTGTGTTAAAGGTGTTGCCGCGCGGGTGCGCGGGTACGGGTCTAGGTTCCGTACAGATGCAGCGCCCGGGCCGCGAGCGTGGCGACCCGGCCGCTCAGCGGCGCCACGGGTGGGCCGCCCGGCTGGTGAATCACGTTCGCGAGCACGACCACGTAGGTGTCCGAGCCCGGGTCGATCCACAGCGTCACCCCGGTGAAGCCGGTGTGCCCGAAGCTGCCGACCGGGAAGACGCTGCCGCGCGGCCGGGACTGATTGGTGTCGATGTCCCAGCCGAACCCGCGCAGATCTCGGCCCGGGACCGCCGGATAGTCCGGCGCCAGCAGGGGATCGTCCGACGCAGATAGCACCGCCTCCCGGGCGGCCTTGTTCGCCACATCCAGCTGTCCCGGAGCGTGGCCGGGTTGTTGTGGTGACGTCATCATCTGCAGTGTCGAGCGGCGCAGCGGAAACCGGCTCGGCCGTCCGGCGAGGCGGTCGAGCAGCGCCTGCGCGTAGCTGCCGACGTCCGCCGCGGTCGAGAACACCCCGGCGCTGCCGGAGACCCCGCCCATGCGGCGCGCTGTGGGGTCGTGCACCGTGCCGCGGAGCAGCCGCCCGCGGTGCGGGTTGAGGTCCGGGGTGTCGCCGTCGCAGGACGTCGGCGCGATGCGCGCCCGCAACGATGTGCTCCACCTGTCCTCACCGCAGGGTGTGGGCTCGGCGGATTCGTCTTCCACGACCGCGTTCCCGACCATCCGGATCGGCCCGCACGCCTTCGACACCGGCAGATAGCGGGTGTCGGCCATCCCCAAGGGTGCGAACACGTTCTCGGTCACATAGACGTCCAGTGGCTCGCCGGTGAGCTTCTCGACGATCGCGCCCAGCAGGATGAAACCGATGTCGGAGTAGTGGAAGAGTCGGCCGGGTTCGTGCACCACCCACGCCCCGAGCGCGCGGCGCACCCCTTCGGCCTTGTCGGGCCGGTCCAGCCCCCACGGCCCGTCCAGGCTCAGGTCCCCGGCGATCCCGGACGTGTGCGTGAGCAGCATCCGCAGCGTCACCCGGGCCCGGCGCGGGTCGTGCTGTGGGTTGAACTCCGGAAGATGGCTCTGCACCGGATCATCGACCCGCAGCCGGCCCTGCTCGGCGAGCTGCAGCACCGCCACCGTGGTCGCCAGGCTCTTCGTCAACGAGGCCAGGTCGAACATGGTGTCCTCGGTCATCGGCTCGGCCGGCGTGGGCTCGCCGGTCGGTCCCGGCTCACCGGCGAGTTTTCGAGAGCCGAACGCCTGCCGGAAGACCACCTCGCCGGCGTGGCCGATCTGCACCACCGCCCCCGGCAGCCGGCGCACCGCGACCGCATCGTCCACCTGCCCGATCACCGGCCCGAAGTCGTACCGCGCAGCGGCGATCCGCTCCGCCGCCCCGGCCGGAGCAGGATCCGAAGCAGGAGCCGGTACCGGAGAAGCCGTCGGGCTCGGAACCCGATCGGGCGCGGGAACGGCACCGCAGGACACCGCCGCGGCCAGCACAAGAGCTGCGATGCACACCCGGAGGGACCGCGGCGTCACTCGCATCGGGCGGCCCGCACCGTGCTCATCCGGGTGATCGCCTCGGTGAGGATGGCCTGCGAGGTGGCGAAGTTCAGCCGGACATGACCGGCGCCGCCGGAACCGAACACGTGCCCGGAGCTCAGCGCAACCCGCGCCTGATCGAGAAACACCCGCGCCGGGCCGGCCAGTTCGGACACGATGCCGGGACCGTCACCGCCACCGGCTTCGTCCAGCCCGAGCCGGCGGCAGTCCAGCCAGGCCAGGTAGGTGCCCTGCGGTGGTGTGTAGCCGACGAGCGGCAGCCGCTCGGCGAGCAGCCGGCCCAACAGGTCGCGGTTCGCCGCCAAGCCGGCCAGCAGCGCATCCAGCCACGGCTCACCCTCAGCGAAGGAGACGGTGTGGGCGATCACACCGAGATGGCTGGGACCGTGGCTGACCTCCTCGGGCATCCGGTCCAGGTCGGCCGCCGCGTCGGGGCCGGCGATCACGAGCCCGGCCTTGAGGCCGGCGAGATTCCACGCCTTCGACGCCGAGGTGACAGCGAAGGCGTCCTCGGCGCCCGGGACGCTCAAGTACGGTGTGAAACTCGCGCCCGGCAGGACCAGCGGCGCATGGATCTCGTCGGAGATCACCCGCACCCCATACCGGCTCGCCAGCGCTGCGACGTGCGCGAGTTCGTCCGCGGTGTGCACGGCGCCGGTCGGATTGTGCGGACTGCACAACAGATAGGCCGCCCGGTCGCCGATCCCGGCGGCGGTGCCGAACGCCGCCTCCAGCGACGCCGGGTCGATCCGGCCGTCGGCGCCGAGCCGTGCCTCGACCACGCAGCGTCCGGCGTGCGTGACGAACGCATAGAACGGCGGGTAGACCGGCGCGTTGACGACCACCGCGTCCCCGGGGTCGGTGATCAGCTTCAAGACCTCGACGATCCCGAGCATCACGTCCGGCACGATCGCGGTGTGCTCGGCCGCCGGCCCGGACCATCCCCAGCGGCGCGCCGCGAACCCGGCGAAGGCTTCGGCGTACCGGCGCGCTCCGGCCGCATATCCGGTGTCCCCGCGCGCCACGGCGGTGGTGAGCGCCTCGGCGATGGGGTCGGCCAACGGCACATCCATCTCGGCCACCCACAGCGGCAGCACATCCGGTGGATGCACCCGCCACTTCATGCTCGTCCGGAGCCGCAGTTGCTCGAGAGTCAACTGTTCCAGCGGGTTCGCGACCGGTGCGCTGGGTGCCATGGGAGGACCTCGATGCTTCGTTGACAGCCGCCGAACACCGACCTTATGTTGACTACACATGTTGTCAACAGGGGGGGGTCGAGGAGGAATTCCATGGGCGTGCCCATTCCGACACGCCACCCGGACCGGCCGCGGCCGATCCCGGCCGGTGTGCGCGCCACCGCGACAGCCCTCGCGATCAAGAACCCCACACCGCAGCAGTGGCAGCTGCTCGGCGAGCGGCTCACCGTCGGTGACGAGCCGATGGACCGGGTGGTCGAGTGGATGGTCGCCACCGGGACGGAGCAGGCGCGCATGCTGTTCGACCGCGCGCTCAGCGACGGCATCCAGAGCGTCCCGGACGCCCCGGAGCTCCTCCGCGGGTTTTTCGAAACCTATGAACCGCTGCCGGATTGGGTTGACCTCGATGTCGTGCGCAAGGGTCAACGCGCGTTGCGCCGCGGCGGCGCCGACGGCATGTACATCGCCCGCGACGTATCCCTGCTGGGCGGCTACCAGTTCTCCGGCTTCAACAAGACGCTGCTGCGCACCGGCGCGCTGGAGAAGGGCTCCAACAAGCGGTTCGCCGAAACCATGCAGTGGGCCCTGGACGTCATCGCCGAAGGCGGGCTCGAACCGCTCGGGGTCGGTTACCGATCCACCCTCCGGGTGCGGTTGATCCACTCGTTCGTGCGTCGTCACGTGTCGGCCATGCCGGACTGGCGCGCCGACGAATGGGGTGTGCCGATCAACCAGACCGACATGGCCGCAACCCTGGTCGGCGCCCTGGTGGCGCCCGCGGTCGGGGCCATCGGAATGGGGGTGGTGCTCTCCCCGTCGGAGTACGACGCCGTCGCCCACCTCACCCGCTACGTCGGCTGGCTGATGGGCGTGGAGGACCGGTGGCTGCCGCGGAACTTCCGGGACGCCATCCGGGTGCTGGCGCACACCCTCTCCGCGCTCGCCGAACCCGACGAGTCCAGCCGGCAACTGGCCGCACCCATGGTCGATGACCCGCTGCGCTGGCATTACGACACCCTGCCCGGGTTGCGGCGCCGGTTCGCGAGGGCTCAGCACCTGTCGATCGCCAGCGCGTTCCTGGGCCCGCGCACGGTGCGCGAGCTCGGGCTGCCGTACTACGCACCGCCCTGGTACCCGATGCTGCGGCTGCCGCTCAACCTCGCCCGCAGCGTGGCCGCGCTGACCCTGCCGGGCGGGCTGGAGCGGGCCGACCAGCGGGGCCGCCGTCAGCACCAGAAGTTGCTGCGCACCATGATCGGCGCCGACGCCGAGGCCACCATCGGCGAATCGGCCGCCCACGTCAGCCAGGTCGCGTGACCTCCGGTTCGGCTTCTGACCGCCGAACCGCTGTTCACATCGGCGACGCACAGAACTAACGTCGGATTCGGTGCCGACGGGATGGGATGTCACACATGACGGTGACCGGGGAGCGTTCAGAGATCCGGCTCGAGGACGTCGATTTCAATCGGCGCGAGCATCCGGACAAACCGCTGCGGCCGATACCGCCGGGTCGGGACCACTTCGCCCCGCAGTGGCGGCGCATGCGCGAATCCATGTTCGGCGACTGGATCGACATCGACAAGGAGGTCGAACCCAGCGACCTCACCCGCTGGCGTGACGACTACTTCTGGCAGGGCGACGAGCACATGGTCGGCGTGGTCGACGCGTTCGAACGTCTCGGTCACCGGGAGGCCCGCGCCATCTTCGAACAGGCCCTCACGCGGGGCATCGACTCGGTGAAGAATCCGCCGCCGGAGTTCGTCGACCTCTTCGAACACCTCGACAGCCTGCCCGGCCGGTTCGACCTCGCCGCCGCCGAACGCGGCCGCATGCTGGCGATGGGCGCCACCATGTCGGCCACCACCGTCATCCGCGGCTGGGCGGTGTACGAGACGGCGATGACCGGCGACATCTCCGCCGCCACCGGCGCCACCGGCCGGTTCGCCGACGACGGCCCGCGCCGCTTCATCGAGACCGCCCGGGTGTTCGCCCAGTTCGTCCGGCCCGAGATCTTCGACCGGCGCTCCGATGCGTTCCAGGATGTGGTGCGGGTGCGGTTGATGCATGCGCTGGCCAGCCGCGGGTTACGCCGCAAGTGGGGTGACAGGGTCTACCTGAAGTTCGGCGAACCCATCCCCGTCACCTCGCTGCTCGGGTTCGGCAGCGGCATGCTGCTCGGTCGCCTGGTCGACCACGCCTTCGGCCGCAAGCTGACCCACGACCAGCTGGAGGATCTGGCAGAGTACTCGTCATACTCCGGGCAGCTGTGGGGCGCCCCGGAGAAGTTGCGGTCCCCCAACGGACTCGAGCTCATCAAATCGTTGAATTACGTGCTGGCCCGGGGTGGCGACCCCTCCCCGTGGCGCGCCGAGCTCGTCGACGCCGTGGCCGGCCCGGAACATCTGCGCACCCTGACCGGGACGCTGCCCGGCCCGGTGAAGAAGTTCGCCGCGAAGTACGCCACCCAGATCACGACGAACATCGCGTTCGCACCCGCGGGTGTGGTGTTCGGCGCCGAGCAGATCCGCGCGATGATCGAGGGCTCGATGTACGACGGGCTCGGCTACGACATCGAGCGTCGGGTGCGCACCGTCGAACGGCTCACCCGGCTCAACGTCCGGCTGGCGACGCTGGCGGACCGGTTGCCGTTCGCCAACCCGATCCGGGAGCACCGCAAACGCACCGGCGCGCCGGCCCGGGAACGCATCGCGATGCTCGACCGGATCGCCGCGGACCGGCAGATCCCGCTGACCTTCACCCACCACGACCGGTCGACGACGGGCGAGGGTTTCACCGGTTAGCGGCGGCGACCTGTTGCCCAAAGTTTGGTCGATCGACCAAACTGTCCCGGGTGGTCCGGTCGTGGCCACTCGCCGACACCACCCGGATAGGACGGACATGGGAAAACTCGACGGTAAGGTCGCCTTCATCACCGGCGCCGCCCGGGGTCAGGGCCGCGCCCACGCGGTACGCCTGGCCGAGGAGGGCGCCGACGTCATCGCGGTCGACGTCTGTGAGCAGTACGCCACCGTGGTCTATCAGATGTCGCGGCCGGAGGACCTCGCCGAGACGGTGCGTCAGGTCGAGACGCTGGGCCGGCGCATCGTGGCCCGGGAGGTGGACGTCTGCGACCTCGCGGGGCTGCAGAAGGCGTTCGACGACGGGGCGGCCCAACTCGGCGGGGTGGACATCGTGGTCGCCAACGCCGGCATCGGGCCCGGCGGGCAGACCACCGACGACGAGCAGTGGGACGACGTCGTCAACGTCAACCTCAAGGGCGTGTGGAACACCCTGCGGGTCGCGGTGCCGACGATGCTGACGCAGGACCGCGGCGGGTCGATCATCCTGACCAGCTCCACCGGCGGGCTCATCGGCACCCCGGTCGTCAGCGGCGGGATGATCGCCTACACCGCCGCCAAGCACGGCGTGATCGGGATCATGCGGGCGTACGCCAACTATCTCGCTCCGCACCACATCCGGGTCAACAGCGTGGCGCCGACGACCGTGGCGACCCCGATGGCCAACAACGGCGATCTCAGCATGCTCAAGAAGTACGAGCCGGCCATCGCCCGGTCGCTGGAGAATGCGATACCGGTCGACTACGTCGAGGCGCGCGATATCGCCAATGCCGTCGCGTGGCTGGCCTCCGACGACGCGCGCTATGTCACCGGCACGGTCGTGCCGGTCGACGCCGGGCTGCTCAACAAGCGCTGACCGCACCGGCGCCGCCTGACCCGTCTCCGGCACCCCGCGGTGGACATGGTCGGGGCCACTTCGTAGCCTGTCCGAGGCGCCACCGGCGGGACCGAGCCGGTCCGGACAGCGCCCGTCCAGACAGCAAGGAACGTGACCATTCGAGTGACCAGGGTGTGCCGGCCACTACGGCGCGCGGCGTGCGGGATCGCGACGGCGTGCCTGGTGCTGACCCTCTCGATGGGGCAGGTGCAGGCCGATCCGGCGGCTGACGCGATGGCCAGACTCGACGAGTTGTCCCGACAGGCGTTGCAGAGTCGGGAAGAGGTCACCGCCGCCCAACGGGAGGTGGACGCCAAGCTGGCCGAGCAGTCCGCGGCGGAGGAGCGGCACCGCGCCGACCAGGAGGCGCTGGCGGCCGCGAACATCCGGCTGCAACCCCACCAGGAAGCCGTCAACAAGGTGGCCGCCATGACCTACATGGGCGGCAGCACTGACCCGATCAGCGCCACGCTGACCGCCACCGCCCCGCAGCAGCTGATCGACCGGCTGGCGATCCAACGGATGGTCACCGTCCAGATCACCGAGCGGTTGGCGTCCTTCCGCGCCGAACGTGAACGCGCGGCCGGTGCCGCTCGGGCGTCGGAGCGATCGGCCGCCGAGGCCCGCGCCGCCGCCGAACGAGCCGCCGCCGAGAAGGAACAGCTGCAGGCCAAGTGGAAGGATCTGCTGAGGCAGATCGC
Organism: Mycolicibacterium thermoresistibile; assembly: GCF_900187065.1. Classification (NCBI taxonomy): domain Bacteria; kingdom Bacillati; phylum Actinomycetota; class Actinomycetes; order Mycobacteriales; family Mycobacteriaceae; genus Mycobacterium; species Mycolicibacterium thermoresistibile. The sequence continues at coordinate 4,886,408 of NZ_LT906483.1, read as the reverse complement.
CGCCGCGGAGGCTCAGTACGCGGCGTTGACACCCGAACAGCAGCAGATGGTCGTGAACGCGGCCGCGCCGGTGCCGGGGGCGGGTTCACCGCTCGAGCTGGCCGCGGCGCGCGCCGATCTGAACCTGGAGTCGCTGCCCGTGGGGGTGGCGCCGGAAGCCGGTCTGCAGCCCAACACGGTTCTGGTGGCCCGCGCCATCAGCGCCCGCTTCCCGCAGATCGCCGAAATCGGCGGGGTGCGGCCGGACTCCCTGCCGTGGCATCCGAGCGGCCTGGCGATCGACGTGATGATCCCCAATCACCACAGCCCGGAGGGCATCGCCCTGGGCGACGAGATCATGGCGTTCGTGTTGAGCAACGCCGCCCGGTTCGGGGTTCAGGACGTGATCTGGCGGGGCACCTATTACACCCCCAGCGGGCCGCAGGGCTCCGGCTACGGCCACTTCGATCACGTGCACGTGACCACGTTGCCGGGCCGCTGACACCCGCCCGGCCGGCGGCCGGATCGGTCAGATCCTGCCTTCGGGGAAGACCGTCTTGACCGCCCGGGTGATGTTCTCGCGGGCGGCGGCCTCACTGGTGGGATCCAACGAGCTGATCACCATCACGTAGCGGTGATCGGGTCCGATCGTGCCGCTGGACACGTGCAACTGGTTGGCGCCGTTCCAGCAGCAGAACCATCCCTGTTTGACCGCAACCCGTTCGCCGTGGAGCCCGTCGGGGATGCCGAACCGCTGCGGGTAGCCGTCGACCCCCGACGGGGTGAACCGGGCGATGTTGTCGATGATGATCGCGGCCTGCTCGCGCGGCAGCCCACCTGAGCCGTCAAGCAACTTGTCGTAGTAGCGGATGAGGTCGTTGGCGGTGCTCAGGGTGACGTCCCAGTGGCCGTTGTAGGGCGGGGTGGTGCCGGTAAGCCCGTACCGGGCCACGATGCGGGAGATGACCGCGTTACCGCCGTTGCGGTCCCAGAACATCTGCGCGGCACCGTCGTCTGACGAGCGCAGCATGAGGTCGAGCGCCGCCCGGTCGGCGTCGGACAACTGGGTCTTTCCCTCCGACTCCTGCAGCAGCAGGTCATCGGCGATGAAGAGCTTGACCACCGAGGCGATCGGGAACGGGGTGTCGCCGCCGCTGGACGCGGCTTGACCGGTGCTCCGGTCCAGGACGGCGATCGTGATGTCCGCTCCGGACGCGGCGGCGTCGGCGGTCGCCTGCTGCACCCGGGCGTTCAGGTCGGCGAACGACTGTGGGGGCTGGGCGGGCGGAGCCAGCGGCAGGGCCGGCGGCGACATGGCCGGCGCCAGCGGGGTCCCCTGCGCGGCGGGGATCATCCCGGGCAGCGCGGGGGCCGAGACCGGCGCAGCGGGCGTAGTCCCCTCCGGGGCATGGTCGGTGTCGTGGGGAGCGCCCCACCCGTGCGCCGCGCAGCCGCCGACGAGCAGCGCCAGGCACGCGGCGGCCGCCCCTGTCTTCACCGGTATCGGCTGGAGCCGACGCATGACGTCCCCTCCTGATCAGAACGAACCAACGAGAAGGCGGGCCGGCACGCTGCTCCCACCGGTCTCCAGCCTATTTGGGCACGGCGGGTTGTCCAACCGGACGGGGGCTCCGGGGGCTTCCCGACGGGGCTGCGGGGACCCGGACGGCACAGCAAACACCGGGATGCGTGACCGCGGTCACCTGACAATGTAGGTTGTCATCGTGCCGGCGGCCGGGCCGGTGTGTCGAGCAGCGAGGAGCCGTCGGCGGTGAAACACGGTGCGCGGGTGCAGACCCGGATACGGGAACGGTGGACGGTCGGATACGTCTCCGCACTCGTCCCGGCGGCGTTCGTGGTCGCGGTGGCGGTGGCGGGTGCGCCCGCGCCCGGGGTCGCCTGGGCCGACACCGGTGGTTCCGCGAGCGTCTCCGAAACCGGCGACTCACTTCGCGGCGATACCACGCGGAGCGCGAAATCCGGTGAGACAACGTCCGTTCCGCGCTCGGGCACGAGGCCGGGCCGCGTCGGAACCGGGTCTCGGCGCACGCCCGCCACCACGTCGAGACCAGCCGTGACGGAGGAGCCCGGGCTCGCCGGTTCGTCACGACGGGCCGTCTCGGGGTTCGCGCCCGGACCGGTCGTCGGCCGCTGGTCCGAACGCGCCGACACACCGCTGACCAGGCTGCGCGACCGCGACAGGCTGCGGACCGTCGCCACGAAGCCGGCCGAACCTGTCGACAACACCGGCCCGGAACCGGGTGCGGCCGAAACGGATCCGCACCGCAGCCCCACACGTTCCGCGGCGGCCGCGCCTCAGCCGTCCTCGAGGCCGGTGGTTGTGACGCTGGTCGAGCCGATCGACCTGCCGGATGTGACCACGCCGGCGCCTCCCGTGCGGAAGCGCGCCCTCGCCCCGGGGGCACACCCCGACGCCCTGGTGCCGCGAGCGGTCCTCGGCTCCGACACGAGCGACGAGCCCGAGGTATCCGAACCGTCCGAGGCGCCCGGACCCACTGCGCCACAACCGCTGTCGCCGGTGGCCGAGCTGTTGGAACTGCCGGCACGCATCGTCAACACCGTGCTGGAGGCGCTCGATCTCACCTCCTCCGCCGACACCCCGACACTTCCGGTCAGCCTGGCGCCGGTCAACGATCTGATCTTCGGAACGTACCGGGAGATCGAGCGGCTGCTGGGGCTGTGGGAGACACCGCCGCCGCAGCCCGCGGTGCCCACCATGACCTACACCGGCCCGATCGACCAACCGACCCCGACGGTGGCACAGTTCCTCAACGCGTCCACCGCCGCCTATGTGCTCGGATCGACGCCCGGCGATCTGGTTCCGTTCACCGTCAACGGATTTCAGATGTCGCGAACCAATCTGATGACCGGAACCGTGGCCAAGACCTGGGTGACGCCGGAGGGGCAGATCATCATCGCCTACCAGGGCACGACGGGCGGATCCCATCTGCTGTTCAATCCGCTCATCGTGATCCCCCAGGTCATCGCCGATCTGCAGGTGGTGTTCACCGGGACCACCCCGGCGGCGTTCCACGACGCGCTGGACTTCGCCGAGCAGGTGCGCGCCGAGGCCGTGCGGCAGGGTTACAGCGAGGACGACATCTTCGTCACCGGCCATTCCCTGGGTGGGTGGCAGGCCCAGTTCGTCGCCCAGCAGACCGGGATGGCCGGTGTCGGATTCGAGGCGCCCGGAATCAACACCACGGTGCCGGGCAACGGCGCCGACTCGATGTTCGTCAACATCGGCACCTACGGCAGTTCGGCGCCGTACCTGGCCACCGACCTACCCGGCCTGCAACCGTTCATGCCGCCGTTCGTGCCCGGCGGTGGCGCCAAACCGCACTACGGTCCGATCGTGATGGTGGGCGACCCCGCCGCGATGACCCCGCTCTACAACGCGTCTGCGTTGTGGGGGAGGAGCATCACCGGCAGCGCCGTCTTCCTGGCGGCGTTCCTGATGAACTTCTTCCAGTACCACCTGCCCGGTGTGCAGGCCTACCACCTCGACGTCACGCCCGATCCCGGGGTGGTGCCGTTTCTGGGGACCGCGCGGGGGCCGGTGCACGCCGGTTACGGGGAACTGACGATTCCGCAGTTGTTGGCGGCGGCGTCCGAGGACGGCATCCTGTTCCAGCCCTGACCGTATAACGGGCCGTGGCCGCCGGGCAGACAAGATCACCAAATCCGTCAATCAGGTTTGCGGAATCCTCTACCCTCGACGGCCGAGACCAAGTAAGGGACAGAGTCGTGCTCGAGCAGTTCGTCGCCGACGGTGGCGACACATTGCGGATCGGCTCCGCGATAGGCGCATTCCTGTTTCCGATCCTGGGTGCGCTGCTGTTGGTCATTGGCGTGCGTCGCCGCATCGCTCACAACCGTTGGCACCAGCGGGACGACGAGCGGTTGCTCGCGGCGAGTCCGAACGTCCCCGATCTGACACCGCTGCCGGCGAGCAGGGGGGCTGGGCTCATCGTGGCCGGCGTGGTGCTCTTGCTGCTGGGGGCACTGCACCTCGTCGGCTGGATCGGCGATCGGCTGAAGTCGCGCGGTATCGAGGTCGGCCAGTGCATCACTGCGGATACCGACGCCGAGGGCCGGCTTTCTATCGATCCGGTCGAGTGTGATCGGAGGGACGCGACTTTTCTACTGGTGTCCCAAGGTGATGGCTCCGCCACCTGTCCGGAGAACCCGTTTCCGAGAACTCGCTACATTCCGCTGGTGAATGAATCGCGCACCCTGTGCTTCGCCCTCAACCTGCAACCCGGTGAGTGTTACCACGTTGGCCGTCTGGTCAGGCCGGTGCTCTGCACCGATCCGGCCGCAAATGTTCTGGTGGCAGAGCGGATCGACGGCACCACCAATGGTGCGGTTTGCGGAGCCGATGCCTGGCGCGACCTCGGTGATGAGGTGGAAGCCATGGTCTATCGAGATCCGCCGCGAACCTATTGCCTGGTTACACCGCGCTGAGATCGGGCTAAGGGCAACCACCGCGGCGACAGTGTACATTTGGCGGCTGTTGTCTTGGTTCTTGGTGGAACGGCGTACGATTTCAGTGATCGATATCAAGTCGGTATCGAGGTGTTGGTGATGGCTGCGGCGGACGATACGGCGGCAGCCATCCATGCCGAAGCCATGCGCTTTGACCCTCGCGAAATGGTTCGGGAATTTGGTGAGGGGATCTGGGTCGACAAAAACGTCCCCCGTACATGTTGATCCGCGAAGACAAACTCATCCATCTCTCGGGCGCCGCTGAGAGTTTGTCGGCCCCTGGGGTTTTCAGTGTCGAGCTCCGACCGTAGGGTGATCAGGATCCCCGGTGAAGCATGATCGACAGCGTGCGCCGGGTCAGCGGTGCTCGGCGGGACCGTACAACGGGCCACCTACCGTACGGGCTCAGCGCACCAGCGTGGCGCCGCCGTCCAACCGGATCTGCTGTCCGGTCATGAACCGTGACTCGTCGGCGAGCAGATACAGTGCGGCATAGGCGGATTCCCACACAGTGGCACGCCCCATCCTGAGCTTGACGACCTCGCTGTGCCGGGCGGCGGCCTCGTCGGCATCCACACCGAACAGTGACTGGGTCTCCCGGTTGGCCAGCGCCGAATCGATCGGCCCCAGCATCAGGGTGTTGGCGCGGATTCCGGCCTCGGCGAACTGGACCGCGGTCAGCTCGGTGATCTGATTGAGCCCGGCCTTGCCCAGCGCGTAGGGCATGATGCCGATGTTGAGGCCCAGCTCGTTCTTGACACTGGCGATCGAGGAGATGTTCACGATGCTTCCGGTGGTGTCGCCGTCGTTCTTCTCCATGCACCCAGCGGCGAACAGATTGCAGTAGTAGCAACCCAGCATGTTGACGTTGATGCCGTAGTTGAAGTTCTCCACGGTCATCGAGTTCGTCTCCGAGTCGAACGGTGGATTCGTCGCGACGCTGTACACCATGCCGTCCACCCGGCCGCTGGTCCGCATCGCCGTGTCGAAAATGCGTTGGCAGTCCTCCTTCTTCGCGACATCGGCCGGAACGGCGTAGGCGCGGCCGCCCTCGGCACGGATGAGATCAACCGTCTCCCGGGCGGATGCGACATTGACATCGGCCGCCACGATCTCCGCGCCGTGGCGGGCGGCCAGGATCGAGATCGCCCGTCCGTTGCCCATCCCGGGGCCGGGGCTCTGGCCGGCTCCCACCACCACGACGACCTTGCCGGACAGGTCGAAGGCCGTGCGGTCCTTGCGGTCGAAGTCGAAAGCCATGGTTCTCCTCGGGGGTCGCCGCGGCCCATCGCCGCGACTGACTGACCAATCGTACAGGTGGTACCTGACCAAACGTACAGACCTGGCCTGTACGGATGGTCGGTTAGAGTGAGCGGTGTCGGCAAGCCCATCAGCAGAGAGGCAGCCCTGTTGACCAGCCGTGCGTCCGCAGGCACCGGTCCGACCCGGCAGCGCCTGATCGAGGTCGCGATCGAACTGTTCAAACAGCACAGCGTCGCCGGCACCTCGCTGCAGATGATCTCCGACGCCCTGGGCCTGACCAAATCGGCGATCTACCACCACTTCCGCACCCGCGACGAACTGCTGACCGCGGTGATGGAACCGCTCATCTCCGAGGTCGCCGAGATCGTGTCGGCCGCCGAGGCGCGCCGCGGCGCCCGGACCCGGGCCGACCACTTCCTGCGCGGCTACGCGGCCCTGGCGGCGGCGCACCGTGAGGTCATCTCCCTGCTCACCGGCGACCCGGGAGTCGTCGCGCTGCTGCGGACCCGGCCGGACTGGGCGGAGGTGGTGCAACGGCAGATGGCGCTGCTCGGCGACGTCCAACCCGGACCCGGCGGGAGGGTCAAGGCCGCGGTGGTGATGGCGGGGATCGCGGCGGCCGCCGGCGTCGACTACGGCGACCTCGACGAGGCGGCCCTGCGTGACGAGTTGCTCGCGGCCGGTCGCCGCACGCTCGGACTGCGCGCGCCGCATGCCCGCGGCTAACACATGCGTACCGTGCCGCGATATCCGGGTATGACCGCATTGCGCGTGGCCGGCCTGTTCGCCGTCGCACTGGCCGGTGCCTGGTCGGGGGCCGGCACGGCGTACGCCGAGGCGTACCTCGACGAGGTGCCGGTGGTGGCGTCACCGGCCTGCGGCGGAACGGCCAGCGCCGAGGCCCAGGTGACGCCGGTGCAGGTCGGGGACCGGATCGAGGACGGGGTGCGCGCGGTGATCCGGTACGACGCCGGCGTGTACGACGGATCCTGCGCGCTCACCGTGACCGCGGCATGGCGGAACCTCGACACCGGCGCCGCCAGCAACCGCGACATCACCGCCGTGTCGACGATCGACGGGCATTACGGCTTCATCGGCTACGCCAACACCAGGTTCGTGACCGGCCCGGGCACCGTCATCGTCACGGTCTCCTCACATCCTGGCCAGGAGATGCGGGTCACTCCCCAACGGCGCTGAGCGGAACCGCAATCTGCCGGAGGTCGGGCGCACGCCGGCGCAACCACGACTCCGAGGTGCGAACACAGAGGTGCGGCCGATGTGTCGGATGTGCGAGAACGGATGCACGGTCGCCGTGGCCGGCCCGTTCCGGAGTCCGAACCGGGCAGTAGGCGCTCCACCGCCCAATCCATGACGTGAAACCGTGTGCGCTAGTGCTTTCCGAACAACTCCACCGGCTGTCCGGCCAACCACTTACGCACCAGGTCCCCGTCGTCGGCCTCGACCGACCGCAGCTCGGTCAGCGTGGGATGCCCGGCATCGAGCAGCGCGCTGTCGGTGTCGGATTCCGGCACGTCGGGCACCTCGACCTCGGCCAGCCGGACCCCGCCGCCGCGGACCTCCTCCACCCGGGTCTGCACCGCGCCGCCACGGGCGAGCCGGGCGTGGCGCATCCGACGCAGTTCGGCGGCGGGGCGATCCGGGACGTTGAGCGACAGCACGGTGCCGTGGGGTGCGTCGAACAGCAGCTCCAGCACCGGGACCACCACGGCGGCCGCGGTGTCCCAGTGCCGGGTGCCGGTGGGGTGAAGCGCAACATCCAGGGACACCGCCAGCGCGCGGGTGTCGCTGATCTTGGCGGTGAGTGCCGCGCCCACCGTGCCCGAATGCAGCACGGCGCGCCCGACATTCGCGCCGTGGTTGATTCCGGACAGCACCAGGTCCGGACGCGGGTCGAACCAGCCGTTGAGCGCCGCGGCGACGATGTGGCCGGGCTGGGCGTGCACCGCCCACGCCTCGACACCGTCGAGGCCGGGCAGGTCGCGGCGCTCGACGACGGTGCGGCCGTCGCGCCGGACGGCGCTGAGCGCCGCGCTCGCACCGCTGGCCTGCTCGACCGGGGCGGCGACGATCACCTCCAGGCCCGCCCGATGAGCCGCGATCACCAGCGCATGCAGCCCGGGTGAATCGATGCCGTCGTCATTGGTCACCAGCGCGCGTGCCACCATGTGTCGCACCTCCTCCCGGGCCCCGTCGTCCCCGGCGTTCGCGCAGTCACCGGCCTCACCCCGCTGCCTCCCATGCGCGCAGTTCCACACGTTCGGCGAGCGTCTCCACCGCCTCCGCGCCGCCGGTGCCCAGACCGTGCCGCACCACATTGAGCGCCCCACACGCCGCACCGACCTGCAACGCCCGACGCAACGGCCGTCCCTGCGCCAGCGCCGCGACGATGCCGGCGGTCATGGAATCTCCGGCACCGGCCGAATCGGCGGGTTCCAACGTCGGCATGACGATCTCGACCACCGACCCGCCGCGGGATCCGTCACCACCGGGCCGCTGACCGTCGAGCAACGCCAGCGCCGGCGCGGACCCCGCCCGCGACACCACGACCGTGCCCGCGCCGTCGTCCCGCAGGGTGCGCATGGCATCGACCAGATCCGCGGCGTCGTCGGATTTGGCTCGTCCGTCGGCGAGCAGTTCCTCATGGCTCACCTTGATGAGCTCGGGCCCTCCGGCCAGGACGGCCTCGAGCCGGTCACCGGAGAGATCGGCCGCCACCTGACAACCGTTGCCACCCAGATCGCCGGCCAGCCGCCGGTAGAGCTGAGCCGGCAGCGTGCCGAACTCCTGCGGCCCGGAGAGCAGCACCCGGCCGTGTTTCAAGCCCTCGGTCAGGGTCAGCTCGTAGAGCGAGTCGAGTTCGTGTCGGTCCAACGGGCTGCCGGGGGATTCGGCGATCACCTGCCGCTCGCCGGTGCGGCGGTCGTGTACGTAGGCCCCGTTGCGGGAGCTGACCGGCACGGTGCGCACGGTGACATCCGGGATCGGCAGCAGGTGGCCGAGAACGTCGCCGGTCTCCCCGCCGACGGCGGCGCACAGCACCACCGGCACCCCGAGCGAGGACAGCATCCGCGACTGCCAGACCCCCTGCCCGCCGGCGTGGACGTGAATGTCGGCCTCCCCCGAGCGGTCCTCGATCGTCACGGTGAGAACCGGCAGGGGAGCGAAGATCACGACCGCGTTCTCGGGTCGTTCGTCGGGCGGTGGGGCATCGGTCATGGCAGACGGGATACCCACCCCGCCGCCGTTCGAGACCGCGGGATGCCGGCCGGCCGCGGCTACTGGAGGATCTGGACCGGTGGCGGATTCCAACCGCCGTCCAGAATCTCCGCTTCGGGCCAGTACAGCCGCAACATCAGGTTGAAGTCGCCGGTCTCCGGTGTGGGCAGCCAGTTGGCCTCTCTGTCCGAGCCGGGTGGCTCGTGCCGCACGTAGACGTCGACGGAGCCGTCCGGATTCGTGGTCAGCCGTTCGCCGCGCAGGGCGTACCGGTCGAGCGGGTTGTCGACGAAGAAGCCGCGGTCGTCGTAGAGGGTCAGCGACCAGAAGCCACGCACCGGCGGCAGATCCTCAGGGGAGAACCGCAGTACATAGTCGTTCGCGGCGTTGAGTTGGGCACCGGTGTCATCGACGCGGACCGTCGGGTACACGGCGTCGGAGGGCAGGTTGGCGCCCAGCCCGCCGTGTGCGACGACGGCGCGGGTCGCGTAGTCGGTGCCGTAATCCCCCAGGCCGGTGCGGGCGAGCAGCCACCCGTTGACCTCCTCGCTGCCCAGGTCCACCTCGATCTGGCTCAACGCCTGCGGCCAGGCCTGCTCCCAGACGTCGCGCTCGTCGTCGGGAAGCTGCGCCAGATCGAGCTTCTCGGTCGGACTCCAACCGACGGCGGCGAGCCGCTCCAGCAGGACCTCGTCGCCGGGCCGGGGCTGATCGTGGGAGAGCCCCGAATAGAACAGGTCCCAGTACTGCTGTGGCGACAGGTCGTGAATGTAGCGGGACACCTCCCGGCCCCGGGGCCAGTCCGGCCGCAGGTCAGCGTTGCCGGGTGGCTCGTAGGGGGTGCCGTGGGCGCTGAGCGGAACCGCCGTCATCGCGTTCTGCAGGTCGATGACCGCGGGCATGTCCTCGGGGCCGTTGACCTGGATCCGGCCGATCATCCAGCCCGCGTCGGTGGCCGACCGGTACTCCCGCACACCCTCGGGCAGGTCACCGTGCCAGTTCGGCCCGACGATCGCGAACTCATAACCGGTGCCGGCGTCGTCGACGGTGCGGGTCCCGGGTGAGGCGTCGACGTTGGTCCACATGTCCAGCAGCGGGAACAGGTGGTAGCGGTCTCCCATGGGCGGGACGGTGACGATCAACGGCTCGGCCGACACATCGAAGAACATCGAGGTGTACAGCGTGTCGACGTTGGGCCGCACCACTCCCGTGAACTCGGCTGTCGGCAGAAACCCCAGGTGGGCAAGCTGATTCATCGGGGCTGCGCCCGTCGACGGGTCGGTAGCCGCAACGTTGGTCGACTGGCGTCGGGTGACCTCGACCGCCACCAGCGGGTAGGTGTAGACGTAGGTCTGAACCGCGATGGCCGAGACGTCGTCAGCGGCCGCACCGCCGGTGGTGCCGGGCCGCGGCGGAGGAGAGTTGCTCGACGAGCATGCGGAGGCGGTGATCAGAGCGGGCATCGCCACGAGCGCCGCCACGAGCGCCGCCGCCGCATTCGCGCGCCGGCTCATCCAGCTGATCATCCGGCGTCCTCTGAACGTTCGAACAGGTGGTGCGCTGTCGCGACACGGTGACGATGCCGGGCGGCGCATTCGCGGGTTCACTCTAGCCCCGCAGCGGTGGGGAGGGTGTCGGTTCACGGTGACACAGCCGATCCGTTTGTCTGACAAGCACGTACACGCACTCGACGGCCGCGCGGGCGGTCCGGGAACGGTCGGCTCACGGCCACGGCGAAACCGTCGAACCCAAAGCGCAGACAAGGTCGATCCTGGCCGCCCGCCCGGGGACGGCTCGATCGAGGTGTCCCCGGGGTGCATGTCAGGATGAGAGAAAGCCGAAGGCCGAAGGAAGAGGACGTGCGATGAGCGACACCGACATGACGAAAGCCGTTGCGGACGCGGGAGCGGCGATGGAGCAGGCCGTTGCGTTGTTCATGTTGCACCCGGAGACGTTCAGTGCGAGCCAGGCCGCCGGTTACCAGAATCCGTTGGCCGGGTACGTCGCCGGGCGTGGCGGGGTGCTGGGCCAGGCCAGCGGGGCGACGGTGGCGTCGGTGTTCGTGGTGTTCGAGCCCACCGGCCTGGCGGCACTGTGGGACGAGGGGGTCGCCGTGCACGGCGCCGAGGGTGCGGCCCAGCGGTATTGGGCGCAGACCGCCGACTTCGGCCGCAAGTACCTGTCGGGTGCCGATGGCCTGGACCGTCTCGCCGGGTTGGGGGAGAAGGTGATCGCCGCGGCGCCGCCCGCGGGGGTCCCGCTGTTCGCCGGCTGGCGGACCATGCCGTTGGCCGACGATGCTCCGGCCCGCGCGTTGCAGGTCATGTTCGTGCTGCGGGAGCTGCGCGCGGGTCTGCACTTCAATGCGCTCACCCTGTCCGACATCAGCCCGATCGAGGCGCACATGCTCAACAAGGGTCGCCAGTACGCACAGATGTTCGGCTGGCCGGAACCGTACCCCGAGGGCACGGACAAGAAGGACCGTTACGCCGAGGTCGAGCAGGCAACCAATCGGCGGATGGCCCAGATCTACGCGTCCGCGTTGACGGTGGCTGAGGCTCAGGAGTTGGCCCAGCTCAGCGCCGATGCGCTGGCGGCGGTGAAGGCCAACGCGCCGAGCTGACCGGGTTTGCCGAGCAACGGCGACCGACTCTTCGCACGCGGGTGCGGATTTCGCGCCGTCACCCGGGCCGGAACACGAAACGCCGCGAATCCGCTCGAATAGGCAGCCCGAACCACGCTGCGCCATTTACGGTTCAACCATGCCGATGATGAACCGCCGTCAAGCGATGATGATGCTGGGATTCGGTGCGGTCGCCGCCGCGCTGCCGCTTCCGCAGGCCGGCGCGCAGCCGGTGCTCGATGCGCCGGCTCCGGGACCGGACACACCGGAGGCGGCCTCCGGGCCTGGTCTGCTGTTCGCCGACGAGTTCGACGGGCCGGCGGGGTCGCCCCCGGATCCGGCGAAGTGGTTCATCGTTCCGGAGCGGGAGACGATCCGGAACCCGGTCGAATGGGACAAGCCGTACAACATGGGCCGCTACGTCACCGACCAGGAGCACGTCTTCCACGACGGCAACGGCAACCTGGTCATCCGTGCCACCCGCGGCCCGGGGGCGAACATCCGGGAGAAGTACGCCAGCGCCAAGATCGTCGGCCTGTGGCGTGGCGGGGTGGGCACCACCTGGGAGGCACGCGTCAAACTCAACTGCCTGACCGACGGCGCCTGGCCGGCGTTCTGGCTGCTCAACGACGACCCGGTGCGCGGCGCCGAGATCGACATCTTCGAGTGGTACGGCAACCGGGACTGGCCGTCGGGCGCAACGGTGCACGCCAAACTCGACGGTACGATGTTCCAGACCCAGAACTACCCGGTGGACAGTGCCTGGCACACCTGGCGGATGACCTGGCTGCCGTCGGGCATGTACTTCTGGCAGGACTACGAGCCGGGCAAGGAGCCCTTCTTCACCGTGCTGGCGAACTCGTTGCCGGAGTGGCCGTTCAACGATCCCGGTTACACCATGGTGCCGGTCTTCAACATCGCCGTCGGAGGGTCCGGCGGCCGTGAGCCGGCCGGAGGCAGCTATCCGGCGGACATGATCATCGACTGGATCCGGGTGTTCTAGCGACGCGGTCACACCGGGGCCCGGCCCGGATGTCAGTGATCCCACACGGTGGGCACGAACCTGAACGCCTCGCCCCGCGGCGCCACCCGGCACAGTGACGGAAACGGCAGGTGGGTGGCCACCAGGGTCTCGCCGGATGCCGCGATCTCCTGCAGCAGCCGAACCCGGACACGCGCCGCTTCCTCGGGATCATGTTCGAATCCGTTGTGCCACTGCGGGTTGTCGAACCCGACCTGGAACACCGCATCACCGGCGAAGGTGAGTCGGTCTTTGCCGGACTCCAACCGCACAATGCTGTGCCCCGGTGTGTGTCCACCGGTGCGATGTACCGACACACCGGGCGCCACCTCGTACTGCGTGTCGAACGGCCGTAACCGATCGCGGTACACGTCGAGGAATCGTGACGCAACCGCCCGGAGCACATCGGGCACCGGGTGCGGCATCGCGGTGCGGGAGAAGTCGGGTGCGGCCCAGAACTCGGCCTCCGCAGCGGCCAGATGCACCCGCAGGTCCGGCCGTAGTCGGCCCATGAGCCCGTCGGTGAGCAACCCGCCGACGTGGTCCATGTGCAGGTGGGTCAGCACCACGTCGGTCACGGCTGCGGGCTCGATGCCGGCTGCCTGCATTCGGTGGGCCAACCGGCCAGCCCGTGGAAACTCGGGAAACTCCAGTCCCAGGCCGGAATCGATGAGTATGGTCCGGTCACCGCTGCGCACCACGGCTACGTTCAACGGCCAGTCGAACAGGTCCGCCGGCAGAAACATGTCATGCAGCCAGGCCGCCAATTCGGCCCGGTCCGCGTTGGTGGCCAGGGTCGCGGCCGGCAACGGCAACACCCCGTCGCTGATCACCAGCACCTCGATGTCGCCGACGCGCAGCGCGTATCGGGATGGGACCAGCTCATCGTGCTCCGGGTGTGCGACGGGTCGGACGGCGGTCGTGCTCATGGCGTTCTCCTCGGGCTCGATCGTCTGTGGTGACGACGATGCGGAAGGTGTTGACGTCTCCCGGAACATCCATGGACGACAGAACTCATCCAGACTCACCCAGACTCATCCACACGACGGACGTTCGTCAGACCGCGATCCCCCCGCCGTCGACGTGCAGCACCGCTCCGGTGATGAAGCTGGCGCGCGACGATGCCAGGAACACGACGGCCTGGGCGATCTCGTCGGGATCGGCGGTGCGGCCGATGGGCAGGGCCCGGCCCAGAGCCTCGTTGGTCTCGCCCCACTCGGTGGCCACCCCGTCGGTGCTCGTCGGCCCCGGGGCGACCGCGTTGACCCGGATGCCGTGGGCCGCGAATTCGACGGCCCATGAGCGGGTGAGCGATTCGACCGCGGCCTTGGACGAGCTGTACACCGAGGCCCCCGGAACTGCCTTGGTGGCCACCATCGAGGTGATGTTGACGATGCTGCCGCGTCCACGCGCCAGCATGCCCGGGATCAGGCCCGCCGTCAGAAAGTACGTGCCGGTGACGTTGGTGGCGAAGGTCCGGGTGAACGACTCGGCGTCCTGCTCGACGGTCAGTGCGCCGGGGAAGCTCGCCGCGTTGTTCACCAGGACGTCCACGGCGTCGGCATACCGGATGAGGTTCTGCACCGATGCGAGGTCGGCCAGATCGCCCCGGATGAACCGGAGGCGCGGATGCGCTCCGGCCGCTGCCGCGCCGCGGCCGGCGTCGCGACCGGTCACGGTGACCTCGGCGCCGGCTTCGGCGAACGCGCGGGCGCAGGCCAGCCCGATACCGCCGGTGCCTCCGGTCACCAGCACATGAAGCCCCTGGAATTCCATGATCGATCCTCTCGTTGGTCTGACTGTGCTGCCCACCGGAACCACACGGGGCCGACCAGCTCATCCGAGCGTGATGAAGCGCACCGGATGAATTGCCGTCGCCGCATCTGTTCTGGCGATCGGAACCGCGATCGACAGCAGAGAAGGGGCCCATCATGAGGATCGTCGTCATCGGCGGCACCGGACGAATCGGTGCGCAGGTTGTCACCGGACTGGTCGAGCACGGACACCGAGCGGTGGCCGCGGCGCCGTCAACGGGTGTCGACGCCTTCACCGGGGAGGGCCTCCGCACAGCGCTGACCGGCGCCGACGTGGTCGTGGATGTCTCGAATTCACCCACGTTCGACGACGCTGCCGCCCAGGAGTTCTTCCGAGTGTCCACTGCGAATCTCTTGGCTGCGGAGGCGGAGGCCGGTGCGTCACATCATGTGGCGTTGTCGGTCGTGGGCACCGATGCACTGGCGCGTCAAAGCGGGTACTTCCAAGCAAAGCTGTTGCAGGAAAACCTGATCGGCGCCGGCCCGGTGCCGTTTACCATCGTGCGGGCCACGCAGTTCTTCGAATTCCTCGCCACCATAGCCGATTCGGCGACTCTGAACGGTGTCGTCCGCCTACCGGACGTGCTGATCCAGCCGATGGCCACGGCCGATGTCGCCGAAGCGGTCGCCGTCGCGGCCGTGAGCCCACCGGTCAACGGCATCGTGGAGGTCGGTGGACCCGCACAGTACCGACTACCCGAACTCATCCGCACCGCGCTGACGGCGCACGGCGACACCCGCGAGGTGCTGGGCGACCCGAACGCGCGGTACTGGGGTGTCGACATCGACGAGCGCACACTGGTTCCCGGCGACGCCGCGCCGGATTTCGACGTTCGGTTCGAGGATTGGCTGCTGGCAAGCGCAGCCGAGAACCGACGATGACCGTCCTCGGTCCGGCCGTTGCCCGCCGAGCGAAGCTGGTTCGGCGCTGCGGCGACCCGATAGGATTGCCGAAGGGCCGACTGTGACCAGGCGACGCGGTGCGGTCCGGAGCGGCGGTGGTGCGGCATGTCGAGCCGGGACGGCGACGTCGTGTTGCACGGCCGCGCGGCCGAGATCGCGACGCTGCGTGACGTGATGTCGACAGCGCGCGCAGGCAGTTCGCGTGTGCTGGTGTTACACGGCGAAGCGGGGGTGGGCAAGACGGCCCTGCTCGGCCAGCTGCTCGGCGACGCCGCCGGGATGCGTTGCGTGCAGGTAGCCGGAGTCGAATCAGACATGGAACTGGCCTACGCCGGACTGCACCAACTGTGTGCCCCACTGCTGGATCGGCTCGATGACCTGCCGTCCCCCCAGCGCGACGTCTTGAACGTCGCGTTCGGGCGTGGCGCCGGGCCCGCTCCGGGCCGTTTCCTCGTCGGGCTGGCGGTGCTGAATCTCCTCGCGGCCGCCGGCGCCGACCAACCGCTGCTGTGTGTGATCGACGATGCCCAGTGGCTGGACCGGGTGTCGTTGCAGACGCTGGGATTCGTCGCGCGCCGGTTGATGGCCGAACCGGTGGCGATGGTGTTCGCCCTCCGCGACGACATCCACGAGGCACTCGTCGGCGTTCCTGCGCTGGCGGTGCCCGGCCTCGCCGACGCCGATGCGCGAACCCTGCTCGAGCACATGTTCCCCGGTGCGATCGACGCCAACGTCCGGGATCGGCTGGTGGCCGAGTCACGGGGCAACCCGCTGGCCCTGCTCGAGGTCCCCCGAACCTACGCCGTGGGCGAACTGGCGGGCGGATTCGTCAGCCCCGGTGCCGGCAGTGCGCCGAGCCGGATCGAGGAGAACTACGTCCACCGGATTCGGGCCCTGCCCGCGCAGACCCGCCGACTGCTGCTGATCGCCGCGGCCGAGCCCATCGGTGATTCCGCGTTGTTTCTGCGGGCCGCGGCGCTGATGGGCATCGCGGTCGACGCGTTGGCGCCCGCAGAAGCCGCGCGAGTGATCCAATTCGGGCCTCGAATGCGGTTCTTCCATCCCCTGATGCGCTCGGCGGCCTACCGTGCCGCGGACCCTCGCGACCGTCGTGCGGTCCACCGCGCACTCGCCGAGGCAACCGACCCGGGCGCCGATCCCGATCGCCGTGCCTGGCATGCCGCCAATGGTGTGACGGGCACCGACGACGCGGTCGCGGCCGAACTGGAGAAGTCGGCGGCCAGGGCGCAACAACGTGGCGGAATAGCGGCAACCGCGACGTTCTTGGAGCGTGCGGTGGTGCTCACCGCCGATCCGGGGCTGCGTGGTCGCCGGGCGCTGGCCGCGGCGCAGGCCAAACGCGACGCCGCCGACAGCGCCGCGGCCCACGACCTGCTCGCCATCGCGGAACGGGCACCGCTGTCCGCACTCGAATGGGCCCGCGCGGTACACCTGCGCGCGCAGCTGGAGTTCGCGCGGAGCCGGGCCGGTGACGCCGGTGGCCCACCCGTCGGCCAGACCGCCGCGGCCCTGCTCACCGCCGCTCAGCTGCTTCAGGATGTCGACGCACCGGCCGCCAGGGAGAGCTATCTGGAAGCGTTCGCCGCGCTGATGTACGCCGGGCGTCTCGCGCCGTCCGGTGCGCTGCTCGAGGCGGCCGACGCGGTTCAGGCTGCGTTCGCCCGTGCGCCGGAAGGGTCGCGGGCCGTGGATGCGTTCTGTCAGGGGATGACCCAGCGCATCGTCGGCGGAATCAGCGCCGCCGCAGCGCCTTTGCGTGTCGCACTCACTGCGATGTGCGAACTGGCCCGGTCGCGGCCGGCCGAGGTCGTGCACTGGTTGGTGCCGGCCTTTCCCGTGCTTCAGGAGTCCGCCGGCCACGAGCTGTGGGACGAGAATCTGGTCGACGCCTTGTCGGAGGCGGTGGTCAGACAGGCACGCGACGCGGGAGCGCTCGCCGGTCTGCCCCAGGCCCTGGTGTATCGGGCTGGTGTCCACCTGCTGTTCGGCGAGTTCGGTCTGGCTGACACATTGCTCACCGAGGCGGAGTCGATCACCGCGGCCACAGACCACCGGGGGCCGGTCCGGTATCACCGGCTGATCATCGCCGCCTGGCGGGGCGACGCGGTCGAGGCGGCCCGATTGATCGAGGCGGCCGCGGCCGATGGCGAGGCCCGCGGGGAGGGGCGTCTGATGGGGCTGACCGGTTACGCGGCCGCGCTGCTGTACAACGGGATCGGCCGATACCGTGAGGCTCTCGCCGCCGCGCGGACGACCTGCGAGTACGAGGATCTGGGTTTCTACAGCTGGTGTCTGCACGAACTGGTGGAAGCCGCCGCGCGTGTCGGTGAGACGGACACCGCGCACCGGGCGCTCGGTGACATCGAAGAGCGTGCCGGAGCCAGCGGCACGCCGTGGGGACTCGGGGCGTTGGCCGGCGCACGGGCCCTCCTCGCCGATGGCGACGAAGCCGACCGGTTGTTTCGAGAGGCGCTCGACCACTTGAGTCGGTCTCGGGTGGTGGTACACCGAGCCCGGGTGCATCTCACCTACGGCGAATGGCTCCGGCGAGAGCACCGACGGGGCGAAGCCCGTCGCGAGCTGAACGAAGCGCACGGGATGTTCACCAGGATGGGGGCACAGGGCTTCGCAGAGCGGTCCCGCCGGGAACTGATCGCTGTCGGTGAGAAGGTGCGCAGACAGCCGTTGACCTCGGGGGACGAGCTGACGGCGCAGGAGGCGCAGATCGCCGGGCTGGCCGCTGACGGCCTGACCAACCAGGAGATCGGAGCCCAGTTGTTCCTCAGCGTGCACACCGTCGAGTGGCACCTGCGCAAAGTGTTCGTCAAGCTGGGCATCACCTCACGCAGACAGCTTCGGGCCGCGCCCCGGGTGACCGCGACGTGGTGACCACGGATCGCTGACCACGGACAATCAAGGGTTCGGTCGTGCGTGGATGTCGCCAGGCTGATATTCGTCAGCCCACCGCCGGGCCGGCCCCGACATCGACAGCCGAGGTACCGATCATGACCGCATCCATCCCCTCTGCCCGGATCCAACCCGACAGCGCGCTGAAGGCGAGATTCGCCGCGGAGGTCGGACCGCTGATCGACGTGTTGTCGCGGGGAGCGCGCCGGCTGGCCCGCACCGACGCCGATGCCGAGGATCTGCTCCAGGACACGCTGATGCGCGCCTTCGTCGGGTTCGGATCCTTCGAAGAGGGCACCAACCTCAAAGCGTGGTTGTTCTGCATCCAGCACAACCAGTGGATCAACGACCACCGACGTCGGCAACGGCGCCCGGCCGAGGTGTCCCTCGACGTCCTCACCGATCGGGAAGTGGCGAACCACGACACCCATGCGCGCACCGCAGCGCCGTCGGCGGAACGCGAGGTGCTGGAGTCCCTGCCCGACAGCGGGATCCGCGCCGCGATGGAGCAACTGTCCGAGGGATCTCGAACGGTGCTGTACTACGCCGACGTCGAGGGCTGCACCTACTCGGAGACTGCTGCCAGGATGAACATCCCGATCGGCACGGTGATGTCTCGCGCCTCCCGGGCACGTTCCCAGCTACGGCGCGCGCTGCAGGGTATGGCCGCGACAACGCCGGCCGCCTGAAGCCGCCCGAGCCGCCGAGAGGCCCGGCTGTCGGCGAGCCGCGTTACGATCCGCCGTGTCGCGTCTCAAACGGTACCTGGTGCTCGCGGTCCTCGCGGGCGTCGCCGCCTATCTGGCCGGACTCGACCTCATCGCGAGTTCTCTTGCAGCGCTCACAGTCCCGGCCGCAGTCGCGGCGGCGCCGCATTTTCTCCGCGGGGTGTTCCACGGTGTCACCACGCCGGCCCCGGGCGAGGACCCGACCGCGGCGATGTCCGGCCGGGAGTTCGAGGACCACATCGCCCGGATCGCCCGCTCCTGCGGTGTGCCGGTCATCATGACGTCGGTCACCGGCGACTGGGGTGTCGACCTCATCATCGGCAACCGGCCCAATCGACTTGCCGTGCAATGCAAACGTCAATCCCGGCCGGTCGGTGCGGCAGCAGTCCAGGAGGTCGTCGCCGGCGCGCCGATGCAGGACTGCACCCGCACCATGGTGGTGACCAACCACGACTTCACACCCGCCGCACGCAAACTCGCCGAGCGGCACGGCTGCGAGCTGGTCAGCGGCCGGGACCTGCCCCGCCTGCGGTCGATCATCCGCCGGCTGACGGTCTGAGCCGCCCGTCGCGGCGGTGTGGCCCCGGTCACACGAATCCGTTCCACACCTGCCGGTTTCTTCAGTTCTAGGGGCTAGTTCTAGGGACTTTCGGCCCTGGGCTTGGAGGCCGTCGGCCCGCAGACTCGAGGCCTGGCCAACGGTGAGCAAGGAGAAGCTGAGAGCGATGACCAGCTTGTCGGTATCCGCCGAGCCGGGAACGGACCCGGCGTACCCCGAGGTGCGGGTGTTCTCTGATCTCGACCCGGAAGCCGACACCGCGGACATGGTCCGGACCGTCGAGCGTCTCGTGCGGGAGGCGTTGCGGCACCGCGGTATCGGCGGCGGCGCACGGGTCCGGCTGAGCACGCCGACCGCGCCGGACGACCCCATCCTGATCCAGATCAACCTGCTGGTGCGCGACAAGCCGGTGCGGATGCAGACTCTCAACGACAGCCCTCACCGCTGGGATGCGGTGCTGAGGCGGCTGGATCGCCAGATCGTCCGGGCGTGGGGGCCGTGGCGGCCGCGGCCCTGGCCCGATTCGACGCGCACCCTGCTCACCGCCCCCGGGCACGCGACCATCGTCCGTCGCAAGGAGGTGGCGGCGGCGCGCACCACCCCGTGGTGCGCCTCGGAGATCCTCGACGCGATGGACTACAACATGCACCTGTTCACCGACGTCGAAACGGGAGAGGAGGCGGTGGTGTACCGGGCCGGGCCGACGGGTCTGCGGTTGGTCCGGCAACGCCATGTCCACCCCCCGCGGGAACCGGGTCCCGATGCGCTGGTGGTGAATTCCCGTCCGGCGCCGACACTGACCGAGGACACCGCACTGGCGCGGCTGTGCGACCACCGCCTGCACTTCGTGTTCTTCACCGATGCGGACAGCGGCCGCGGCAAGCTGTTGTATCCCCGCTACGACGGCGGCATCGGCCTGATCACGCCGACCGGCGGCGTCGATGCGGTGACCGGATGAGTCAGCGGAACCGGATGTTCATCGTCGCCAGACCGAAGATCTTCTTCCCGCCGGACTTGGCGGTGACGACGATGACGCCGGACCGGGTCTGCGGGTCCAACGATTTGACCCGGCCGCTGAACTCGATGTCGCAGCCCTCCTTGGCCGACACGATCGCGGGTGCCGACAACCGCACCGCGTAGCGGGTCACCGCACCCGGGTCACCGGACCATCTGGAGACGAACCCGGCGCCCAGCCCCATGGTGAGCATGCCGTGGGCGATCACGTCGGGCAGGCCGGCCAGCTTGGCGATGTCCTCGTCCCAGTGGATCGGGTTGGCGTCACCGGCGACGCCGGCGTAGTTCACCAGGTCGCCGCGGGACAGCTTGGCATGGTGCACACCCAGCTCGTCGCCCACTTGGACGTCCTCGAACGCCGGGGTGCCCGGGGTGCGGGTCAGGCCGCCGTCGGAGATGCGGACCTCGCCCTCGGGTCGGACGGTCTTGCGGTACTCGGTTTCGCCGACGCTGAAGATGTCGACGTCGTGCATCATCGCGTTCTGCACGGCGGTCTTGATCGCCGGGTCGACGTCCTCGGCGGTCACCCCGACGACGGTGGTGTGCAGCGTGTGCACCACCTCGCCGGCGGTGTCGGTGAAGGTGTTGGTCACCGTGATCAGGTCGCGGCCGGCGATCCGGCGCACCGAGGTGAGCTCCACGTCGATGGTGAGTTCATCACCGGCGACGATCGGCCGGTGTTGTTCGAAGACCTCTTCGGTCTGCATGTAGGTGTCGTAACCGACGACCACCGACTCGAACATCTCCCGGTTGCAGGTCATGCCCGGTGCCGAGGTGAACGTCAGCGGCGCCACCAGATCGGAATAGCCCAGCTCAGCTGCCGCGGCGACGTCCCAGTGGGCAGGGTGGTAGTCCTGCACCGCGCGGGCGTACTCGCGGAGCTTCTCGCGGCCCACCAGATAGGTGTTGTCCATCTGGTACCAGTGGCCGACCCGGGCTTCGAGCGCCGGTGATTCTGCTGTGGTCATGGGTGTGCTCAACTCTTCCATCGGCTTGTTCGCTGGGGCCGACCCCAGCACCCTAGCGCCCGGGCATCGGCCGCCCCGCCCCGGCCGTGGCGTCGGCGCCGCACGGTGGACCACACACCGGCGAGCGGGCACAGTGGTGGGTACCCGCAGCACACCGCCTCGAGCACGTCGGGAACGCGAGTACGTCAGGGAAGAGCACTGATGTCCAGACCCGACATGGAATGGGACGACATGTACCGCCGGGGAGTCCCGCCGCCGTGGAGCATCGGGGCGCCCCAGCCGGAGTTGGCCGCGCTCCTCGACGCGGGCCCCGCTCAGTGCCCCGTTCAGGGCACCGTGCGGGGCGAGGTGCTCGACGCGGGCTGCGGGGAGGCCGCCCTGTCCCTCGAGCTCGCCGCGCGGGGCCACACCGTCGTCGGGCTGGACTGCAGTGCGGCCGCCGTCGCCGCCGCCACCGCGACCGCCGCCGAACGCGGGCTGACCACCGCGACCTTCGCGCAGGCCGATCTCACCGAGTTCGGCGGATACGACGGCCGGTTCAGCACGATCATCGACAGCGGCCTGCTGCATGCGCTGCCGGTGGATCGACGCCAGGCCTACCTCCGGGCGATCCACCGGGCGGCCGCGCCGAACGCGCGGCTGTTCATCCTGACCTTCGCCGAGCGCCCCTTCGGCGACGGGCACGGCCCGGACGGGTTCACCGCCGAGGAGCTCCGCGACACGGTGGGCGTGCTGTGGACGGTCGACGAGATACGGCCGGCCAAGCTGTACGTCAACGATTTCACCGGAGACCTGCTCGACGGGCCGCCGACCGCCTACGAGCGGGCGGCGGACGGAAAGCTGATGTTCCCGGGGTTCCTGGTGTCCGCGCACAAGGACTGATGGGCACCTCCTGGATGGGTGTTGTAGAGACCCGCTAAGTTCTGTGGACGTGATGTCTACAGCCGCGCACGCCGCCGCCCGGTCGATCCTTCCCCTCCTGACCGTCGCCGCTGTGGCCGTGGGTGTGCTCACGGGGACCGCTCCCGGGACCACACCGGCGATCCGGCTGGTCAGCGACGCGAACCCGCTCGCCGGGCACACCTTCTACGTGAACCCGGACTCGAAGGCCGCGCGCGCCGCGAAAGGTGATCCCAGCCCGGAACTGGACATCATCGTCAACACCCCGACCGCGTACTGGATGGACCATCTGTCCAGCCCCGCCGTCGACGCGAAGTACATCGCCGACGCGCAGGCGGCCGGGGAGATGCCGATCCTGGCGCTGTACGGCATCCCGCACCGCGACTGCGGCAGCTACGCCGCCGGCGGATTCGGCTCCGCGGCCGCCTACCGCGGGTGGATCGACGGAGTGGCCGCCGCCATCGGCTCGGGCCCGGCCGCGGTCATCCTCGAACCCGATGCGCTGGCGATGTCCGGCTGCCTGTCGTCGGAGCAGCGCCAGGAACGCTTCGAGCTGATCCGGTACGCGGTGGACACGCTGACCCGCAACCCGGCGACCGCGGTGTACATCGACGCCGGCCACCCACGTTGGGTGAGCGTCGAGGACATGGCCGGCATGCTCAACGAGGTCGGCGTCGCCAGAGCGCGCGGCTTCAGCCTCAACACCGCGAACTTCTTCACCACCGAGGAGTCCATCGGCTACGGCGAGGCGATCTCCGGCCTCACCGGCGGCGCGCACTACGTGATCGACACCTCCCGCAACGGCGCCGGACCACTCGACAGCGACGCGTGGTGCAATCCACCCGGCCGGGCCCTGGGCGCCTTCCCGACCACGGCCACCGCCGGCGCGCACGCCGACGCCTACCTGTGGATCAAACGCCCCGGCGAGTCGGACGGCGCCTGCAACGGGCATCCGCCGGCGGGCACGTTCGTCGCCCGGTACGCGGTGGAACTGGTCCGCAACGCGGGCCTGTAGCCGGGCGGGCAGGGCCAGGGCGCGACACCGGCCGCGGCCCATAGACTCCTGGTCCGATGAGCAGCTCGACACCGCACCCGAACACCGCCCTGACCTGGGTTGAACAGGTCGGCAAACACGCCCGCAGCCAACCCGACCGTCCGGCCCTGCGGTTCCGCGGCGCCACCACCACGTGGGCGCAACTCGAGGAGCGGTCCCGCAAGCTGGCCACCGCGCTGGAGAGCCGGGGCGTCGGCCACGGCGACCGGGTGCTGATCCTGCTCACCAACCGACCCGAGTTCGTCGAGACGCTGGTCGCGGTGAACCGGCTCGGCGCGATCGCGGTCCCGGTGAACTTCCGGCTGGTCGCCGCGGAGGTGGCCTACCTGGCGCAGAACTCCGGCGCCGGAGCGGTGGTGGTGGAACAGGACCTGGCACCGTTGGTGGCCGGGGTGCGTGAGCAACGCTCCGATGTGGCGTGTCTGGTCGTCGGCAGCGACCCGGACGGCGCCGGGCCGGGCGCCGAGCTCTACACCGACGCGGTCGCGTCGGCCGCGCCGCACCCCGGAACCGGCCCCGACGATCTGCGGACCTGCGCGCTGATCATGTACACGTCGGGCACCACGGGCCGGCCCAAGGGCGCCATGCTGAGCTACCAGAACCTGCTCGGCCAGACGCTGACCCTCACCCGGGCCTACAACTTCGTGCGCAACGACGAGGTGGTCGCGGTGACCTCGCCGATGTTCCACATCGCCGCGATCGGCGCCCTGGTGCCCAATCTGATTCTCGGCTATCCCACGGTGATCACCCCCACCGGCGGTTTCGACGCCGAGGAGTTCCTCGACCTGCTCGAGTCGGAGGGGGTGACCAACGCGTTCCTGGTGCCGACCCAGTGGCAGGCGTTGTGCTCCAGCCCCACCGTGCGGGACCGCAAGCTGCGGTTGCGCACCATCTCCTGGGGCGCCTCACCGGCGACGCCGGCGCTGCTGCGGGCGATGGCGGAGGTGTTCCCCGACGCCGCCAACGTCTGCACTTTCGGGCAGACCGAGATGTCTCCGGTGACAACCGTTCTCGACGGCGCCGACACGATCGAGAAACTGGGTTCGGTGGGCAGGCCGGTACCGCTGGTCGATGCCCGCATCGTGGACGCCGACATGAACGATGTCCCGCAGGGCGAGGTCGGCGAGATCGTCTACCGCGGACCGCAGACGATGCTGGGCTACTGGGACAACCCGGAGGAGACCGCGAAGGCGTTCCGCGGCGGCTGGTTCCACTCCGGTGATCTGGTGCGCGCCGATGAGGACGGCTACCTCTACGTCGTCGACCGGCTCAAGGACATGATCATCTCCGGTGGGGAGAACGTCTACTGCACCGAGGTGGAAGCCGCCATCGCCGAACATTTGAAGGTGCGGGAGGTCGCCGTGGTGGGCGCGCCGCACCCGAAATGGGGCGAGACGCCGGTCGCCGTCGTCGTCCCCCGCGATCCGGACGATCCGCCCGGATCGGACGAACTGATCGAGTTCACCTCGACCAGGCTGGCGTCCTACAAGAAGCCGACCCGGGTCGTGGTGGTGGACGCCCTGCCCCGCAACGCCTCCGGGAAGGTGCTCAAGGCGCCGCTGCGGGACGCCGTCCGAGACGACAGCTAGACGGTATTGCGGTGTGCGCCGCGCGTTACGTGACGCGGTGGCGGTTCTGAGCGCCGGATTCCGCCACAGTCACGCAGAACCGGCGATGAGTCGTCGGGCCGCCACCGGTCGGTACCGGTATGAGCGACATTCAGACGACCGGGACGAGCCTGGCAGTCCACACCACCGTCAACGCACCCGCCCGGACCGTGTTCGACGTGCTCGCCGATCCGACCACCCACGCGCGGATCGACGGCACCGGATGGGTGCGCGAACCGGTCGACGGTGCGCGGCTGACCGGGGCCGGCCAGATCTTCCGGATGGGCATGTACCACGAGAACCATCCGCACCGGCATTACGAGATCGCGAACCGGGTCGAGGTGTTCGACCCGCCGCACGCGATCGCCTGGCAGCCCGGAGCCGAACCGCGGCACATCCCCGGCCGGGGCGCCGACGCCACCGGGCCCGTCGAGTTCGGCGGCTGGATCTGGCGCTACGACCTGGCACCGCAGCACGCCCCCGGCGCTCCGGCAGGCACCCGGGTCACGCTGACATACGACTGGTCGCAGGTGCCGGCGGCCGATCGCCGCGCGATGCGGTTCCCGCCCTTCCCGCCCGAACACCTGGTGAATTCGCTGCGGCATCTGAAGGAACTGGCCGAGCGGGACGTGCCGCGATGAGAAATCCCCTGCCGGGGTGTCCATATCTGCGAACCAGTCAACGCAACACCAACAGCCAGTGAGGAGCACACCATGGCGCGATACATGCTGATCATGCGGTCCACCCCCGAAGCGGGGCAGGAGATGGAGAACGTCGACTTCGACGAGATCATCGCGGCGATGGGCCGTTACAACGAGGAACTGATCAAGGCCGGGGTGATGCGCGGCGGGGAGGGCCTGGCCGGCCCCGAGGAGGGGTTCGTCGTGAACTTCGACCAGAACCCGCCGGTGGTGACCGACGGCCCCTACCCCGACGCCCGAGAACTGTTCAACGGGTTCTGGATTCTCGAGGTGTCCTCCAAGGACGAGGCCAGGCAGTGGGCGGCGAAATGCCCGCTCGGCCCCGGCGCCCGGCTCGAGGTGCGCCGGATCAACGACGTCGAGGACTTCCCGCAGGACAACGAATGGATCCAGAAGGAGATCCGGTACCGCGAGGAGGGTGTCTGGGCCTGATCAACGGGTCCGTCGCCTGGGCCGGTGGCGCGGTTACCACTACCGTCGAACGTATGGATCTTGGCTTCACGCCCGCCACCTGGGTCGCACTCGAATGGACGGAGACGAGTCAGCACTGGCTGATCGAGGTGCCGATCCGCATCGTCGCCTACCTCGTCGCGGCACTGATCGCCAGGCTCGTGCTGCACCGGATGATCGACCGCGCCACCGGCCGCATGGGCAGATCCGACGGACATCCGCACACCAGGCCGCTGCTGCTGCGGCCGCTGCGCGACCGTAAGTCCTCCGGCGCGACCAGCCAGAAGATCGCCGAGCGGCGGCAGCAACGAGCCAAGACGATCGGCTCGGTGCTCAAGTCGACGGTGTCGATCGTGCTGATCATCTGGGTCAGCCTGGCGATCCTCAGCGTGCTGGGAGTGAACATCGCCCCGTTCATCGCGTCGGCGGGCGTCGTCGGCCTGGCGATCGGCTTCGGCGCGCAGAACCTGGTGAGGGACTTCGTCACCGGGGTGTTCATGCTGCTCGAGGACCAGTACGGGGTCGGCGACATCGTGGACCTCGGCGAGGTCGTCGGCCAGGTGGAGACCGTCGGGTTGCGCATCACCACCGTCCGCGACATCGACGGCACCCTGTGGTACGTCCGCAACGGCGAGATCCTGCGGGTCGGGAACATGAGTCAGGAGTACGCCGTGGCGCGGGTCGAGGTGCCGGTGGCGCTGACGGTCGATGTGGACCGCGCCGAGCAGGTGGCGGTGGAGGCGGCCGAGCGGGCCCTCGCCGACGAGTCGCTGGCCGACAAGGTGCTGGGCAAGCCGGAGATGCTCGGCATTCAGGAGCTGTCCCCGGATCTGCTCACACTGCGGATGACGGTGAAGACCCGCCCCAACGAGCAGTGGGCGGTGCAGCGCCGGCTGCGCCGGGAGATCCTGCGCGCCTACGACGAACACGGCATCGACCTGCCGTACCCGCGGGGCCGCATCCACGCCGTCGTCGGCGAGTCCCGGTAGGGGCCGAGGAGCGCCGGGGGACCGTCGGCGGGGGCGACTGTGATCCCGGCCGACACGCCGCCGAAAGTGACGTGGATCCCGTTGACGGGCCCGGGGGCGTGGGGCAAGCTACCCGATGTGGCGCAAATCAGCGAGTCCATGCTGATCGACCAGGTCGTGGAGCGACTGGCAGCCCGCTACACCGACGTCGCGCCCGAGCGGGTGGCTGACGTGGTGCACAACGCCCACGCCCGGTTCGAGCAGTCTCCGATACGCGAATTCGTCCCGTTGCTCGTGGAGCGGCGCGCCCGCGCCGAACTGTCCCGCGACTCCGAACTGCTGGTGTCGGCGTCCTGACGAGCGATCACCGTCCGGCGCCGGGCATGTGCGGCCGGCGCCGTGATGAGATGGTGCCGATGACCGATCTGTCCGCACCGCTGCGGTTCGCGCACGGGCCCACCTGGCGCAACCGGCTGGCGTTGGCGCCGTTGACCAACATGCAGAGCAACGCCGACGGCACTCTGCATGACGACGAGCACCACTGGCTGGTCCGGCGGGCCGAGGGCGGTTTCGCGATGGTGATGACCTGCGCGGCCCACGTCAGCCAGGCCGGGCAGGCGTTCCCGGGACAGCTCGGGGTGTGGCACGACCGCCACCTTCCGGGGCTGACCCGGCTGGCCGCCGGGATACGCGCGGCCGGTGCGGTCGCCACGGTCCAGCTGCACCACGGGGGCCGCCGCGCCGAAGCCCGGCTGACCGGATTGCCGGTCGTGGCGCCGTGGGACGATCCGGACAAGGGCGTCACCGCGCTGACGACGGCGCAGGTCGAGCAGGTGGTCCAGGATTTCGTCGACGCCGCCGTCCGGGCCGAGAAGGCAGGCTTCGACGGCGCCGAGATCCACGGCGCCCACGGATATCTGGTGGCCCAGTTCCTCGACGTCCGGCACAATCACCGCACCGACCGGTACGGCGGGTCACCCGAGAACCGGTTCCGCATCGTGCACGAGATCATCGCCGGGATCCGGGCCGCCACGTCACCGGACTTCCAACTCGGCCTGCGGTTGTCCCCCGAGCGTTACGGCATCGTCCTCGACGAGGCGCGGGCGCTGGCGGGGGAGGTGCTGGCCGACGGTCAGCTGGACTACCTCGATCTGTCGCTGTGGGACGCGTTCAAGGAGCCGTACGAGGAGGCCCACCGTGGCCGCCGGCTGATCGAGCTGTTCATGGACCTGCCCCGCGGCGACACCCGGGTCGGGGTGGCCGGCAAGATCACCGATGCCGAGTCGGCGCGCCGGTGTCTGGACAGCGGCGCCGATTTCGTCCTGATCGGCAAGGCGGCGATCGTCCACCACGACTTCGCCCGTCAGGTGCTGGCCGACCCGGCCTATCGGGCTGCGCCGCTGCCGGTGTCAGCCGAGCACCTCGCCGCCGAGGCGGTCGGCCCCCGGTTCGTCGACTACCTCGCGTCGAACTGGGACGACTTCGTCAGCACGGGTTGAGCCTGCGGCACCGGTGCGGCTCCGGTGCCGCCGGGCTGCCCTACTCCGGCCGGTGGCCGGTGGTACGGGTCCGCGGCCGCAGCACCGGGCGGACGGGCAGGCGGCCGAGCACGCGGGACGGGCGGAGCAGGGTGGTGACTCCCCGTTCGTCACGGCGACTCGATGAGGCGTGCCAACGCAGCCGCAGCAGCAGCAACCCCCGATGGGCTTGCCAGCCGAGGGACAGCGGGTCGCGCCAGACAGGTGCGGTGTCTTTCTCGAACACAATGTCTCCACTGTGACACGACCGGCGCGACGTTGGCGACCGATCTGATCGGGATCACTTTCGAGGGGCGGCGTTGCGCCGGCCGATGGAGTCGGCGGTGACGTCCCGCCGCCGTACAGTTGCGTCGTGTCGACTGTCGTATCGGTGAACATCGCTCAGCGCTACTCGGATGGTCCGAACGGGCGATCCGGTATCGACAAACGACCCACCACGGCGGCCGTGGCGGTGCGCGCGCCGGGTGACCGCCGCAGCGGGCCGGGCAGCGGGCTGGACGGCGACCTGATCGGAAACCGTAGATATCACGGCGGCGACGATCAGGCCGTCTACGCCTATGCACGCGAGGACCTCGACGGCTGGGAGCGGACGCTGGACCGCGACCTGGCAAACGGCATGTTCGGCGAGAACCTCACCACCCTCGGCGTCGATGTGACCGGCGCGGTGATCGGCGAGCGGTGGCGGCTGGGGTCGGACGGGTTGGTCCTGGAGGTGTCCCGCCCCCGGACGCCCTGCCGGACCTTCACCACATTCCTCGGTATCCGGGGTTGGGCCGACACCTTCACCCGCGCCGGTAAGCCGGGCGCCTACCTGCGGGTGATCAATCCGGGACGGGTCCGCGCCGGCGATCCCGTCACCGTCACCGACCGCCCCGACCACGGCGTCACGATCGGACTGGTGTTTCGCGCCATGATGTCCGAACCCGGACTCCTGCCGGACATCCTGGTCGCGGACGCCCTGGCCCCGGAAGTCCGGCGCCGGGCCCGGCGCCGTCTCGGGATGGCGCGCTGACCGGACGCCCCGAAATTTCGCGGCCGAGATGAACCCGGACGGCCATTGCTCGGATCTCCACCGCGATCGGCGTTGCTGGCCAGAGCGTTGATTGAGTCAATTTGCCGTTTGCTGAACGGTTTTCTCGCAAATCACGCCCCCGCTCAGGGTTGCCTGTTCGCTCACAGCCGCGCCCGCGGTCAGTGATAATGAGCGACATCATCCTGGGGGAGTCCAGATTTCACCGGAGAGTCGGAGGGCGGCGACGCTGTGAGAATCGCGATGGCCAGCTATGGCACGCGTGGCGACGTCGAGCCTTCCGTAGCGGTCGGACGCGAGTTGCAGCACAGGGGCCATGACGTGCGGCTGGCCGTCCCGCCCGACCTGGTGGGCTTTGCCGAGGACGCCGGTCTCACCGCGGTGCCCTACGGCACCGAGATAGCGCCGAAACTGGAGGCGTACCGCAATCTGTGGACAACCGGTACCCGGGGATTGTTCTCCGCCGAGCGTGGAAACCGGATACGCGAGGAGGCCTCGGCGGTCTACACCCAGCAATGGGACACCGAGCAATGGGAACAGCTGACCGCGACGCTGGTATCCCTCGCCGACGGCGCCGATGTCATCTCGACCAGCGTCGGGTACGACGCCGCGGTCGCCAATGTCGCGGAATACCAAGGAATCCCGTTCGTCGCGTTGCACACGTTCCCCTGGCGTCCGAACGGCCGGCTGTTCCGACTGTCACCGCCGCCGCTGACCCGCACCGGAATGGTCGTCTACGACTGGATGGCGTGGCAGTTGTCCAGGAAGGCGGAGGAACAACAGCGACTCGAACTGGGCCTGCCGCCGGCGAGACGCCCGTTGTCACTGCGGGTGGCGGACCGCCGAGTGCTCGAGATCCAGGCCTACGACGCGGTGTGTTTCCCGGGCCTGCGCGAGGAGTGGTCGGGCCGGCTGCCGCGCCGGCCGTTCGTCGGAGCGCTGACGATGGAGCTGGTCACCGGCGCCGAGGACGAGGTGCGATCATGGATCGAAACCGGCTCACCACCAATAGGATTCGCCCTGGGAAGCATCCCGGTGGAGTCTCCGGCGGAAACGGTGCGGATGATCCGGACGGCGTGTGCGGAACTCGGTGAACGCGCGCTGATCTGCGCTGGCGGGACCGACATGAGTGATGTGCCGGCATCCCCGGACGTCAAGGTCGTCGGCGCCGTCAACTACGGAGCGGTGTTCCCGCACTGCCGGGCCGTCGTCCATCAGGGCGGCTCCGGGACGATGGCCGCCGGTCTGCGCGCCGGGGTGCCTGCGCTGGCCCTGTGGACGGCAGGGGACCAGCCGTTCTGGGGAGCCCAGCTCAAACGATTGAAAGTGGGGACCAAGCGGCGCCTTTCGGCGACGACAGCGGATACGTTGATCGCCGACCTGCGCCGGATCCTGGCCCCGGACCATGCCGAACACGCCCGCCGTATCGCAGCGCACATGACCGAACCTGCTGTGAGCGTGGCGCAGGCGGCCGATCTGATGGAAACCCACGCCCGCATCGGAACCGCATAGGGGCCCATGAAATTCGCACTGGCAGCCTATGGCACCCGGGGTGACATAGAGCCGTCCATTGCGGTGGGGCGGGAACTGATGCGCCGCGGCCATGACGTGAAGATCGGCGTGCCGGAGAACCTCATCGGGTTCGCGGAGGCGGCAGGGCTGTCCGCGGTGCGCTACGGGCCGGATGTCCGCGAGTTCTGGGATGACGACTTCCTGAGCACGCTGATGTCGCGGTTCTTCCGGCGGTTGTGGACGATCCGGGAACCCATCCGGCTGGTACGCGAGGCCTGGGAACCGGTCACCGCGTTCTGGATGGACATGAGCGTCGAGCTCACCGCCCTGACCGAGGGCGCCGACATCCTCTTCACCGGCCAGATCTATCAGGACCTCGCCGTCAACGTCGCCGAACACTACGACATCCCGCTGGCAACCCTGCACTACTTCCCGATGCGGCCGCACGGCCGGTTGTTCCCGATGGTGCCGCGCCGGCTGGCACGTTCAGCCATGGCGGCCAACGACTGGTTCATCTGGCGGATGAACAAGAAGGCCGAGGACGCCCAACGGTCGGCCCTGGGACTTCCGAAGGCGACCTCGTCGTCACCCCGGCGCATCACCGAACGGGGCACGTTGGAGATCCAGGCATATGAGAAGGTCTGCTTCCCGGGCCTGGCAGCCGAGTGGGCCGCCCTGTCCGACAGGCGTCCGTTCGTCGGCGCCCTGACACTCGATCTCTCGACGGACGCCGACGACGAGGTGGCGGCCTGGATCGCCGCGGGCCCGGCGCCGATCTGCTTCAGCTTCGGCAGCATGCCGGTGAACTCTCCGGCGGAGCTGATCGAGATGCTGGCGGCCGCCTGTGACGAGTTGGGTGAGCGGGCATTGATCTGCTCCGGGTGGACCGACTACGGCGAGATCGACCGCCTGGATCAGGTGAAGGTGGTCAAAGCAATCCGTTTCCGCAGGATACTGCCCGCATGCCGGGCCCTCGTCCACCACGGCGGGTCCGGCACCCTCGCCGCCGGGTTGCGCGCCGGGTTACCGATGCTGATCTTCTGGACCGCCGGTGATCAGCCGTTCTGGGCGGCGCAGCTGAAACGGTTGAAAGTCGGTTACGGACGGCGGTTTTCCGATCTTACCTATGAGAGCCTCGTCGGCGACCTGCGGGAGATCCTCGACCCAGGCTATCTCGGGCGGGCCCGGGATCTGGCGGCGGGGACGACGACGCCGGACGAGGCACTCACCACCGCCACCGACCTGCTCGAGCAGTTCGCGATGGCGAGTTGTCGATCCGAGAAGGGATGAAGGGGAGTGGGATGCGGACACTGAAGGCGACTCGGCGATGAACCGGATCACGGTCGTCCAGCGTGCGCTCGCCGGCAGGGCGGATCCGGTCTATCTCGAGGTCGGCGTCTCCCGCGGCGCCGCGTTCCGGAGAATCGCCGCACACGAGAAAATCGCCGTCGACCCCCGGTTCCGGATGACCGCACGCACGCGTCGGCGGGCCGACGCACAGGCCGCGGCCACCCATTACTTCCCGATGACCAGCGACGAGTTCTTCGCGACCCGGTCGGAGTTCCTCGAACGCCGCGGGATCGATGTCGCCCTCATCGACGGCCTGCACACCTACGAGCAGGTGATGCGGGATGTCGACCACACCCTGCGCCATCTGCGGGACGACGGCATCGTCGTCCTGCACGACTGTAACCCCAGGTTTCCCTCGGTCGGCCGGCCCGCGGGCTCATACGCCGAGTACCGCGCCGCGACACCGTGGTGGAAGGCCCGGTTCCTCGGCTGGAGCGGTGACGTGTGGAAGGCGATCGTCCACCTCAGAAGCACCCGGGACGATCTGCGGGTGGCCGTCCTCGACTGCGACTTCGGCGTCGGGATCCTTCGCCGCGGCACCCCGGACTCCCGGCTGTCCTGTTCGGTGGCCCAGATCGCCGCGCTCACCTACGAGGATCTGGCCGCCGATCGCGAACAGCTGCTGAACCTGCGGCCGCCGGCCTACCTGGACGACTTCCTCGGATCCGGCTCCCGGCCCGTGGAAGTCCTCGAATAGCGCACCGGACCGAACCGAGACGGCCCGCTGTTCTGGGACAGGCGTGCCACTGATGGGACACCTGTCGCGGTGGCGGATCGCCCGTCACAGAAGTCAAATACGTTGTGAGCGCGGGCGATTCTTGCTGATCCATGGTCGGCAACCCGCGACCAAAGGTGCTCAGACCCTCCCGCGGCTCCCGTGTCGCGAGAACTGGCAACGTTGGCCGGCGGCGGTTGATTGCCCGCTAAACCGCGCAATCACAGGCGGATTCGCGCTGAGCCGCGCCCTTCAGCAAGCGATACCGGGTTTCCGAACGCCGCCGGAACGCGCACGAATCACCAGAAACAGCGAAATGTCGACGGGTAACTGCGATCACCTGCTCGCGCATCTGGGGCACACTCTTGTCGACGGGGCGACATGTCGCGGAACATGTTGTGTACGAGCACTTCTGATAGCAGTGAGGTGGACTTCTATGTGCGTGACATCGCCCATGGTTTACTCTCAAACGACCAATGTTGCGGGCCCTGACGCGCCGGGTCGGGGGCCATCTGGCCGCGCGACGCCCGGTATGTAGCAGGGGAGGAGAGCTACCATTCTTCGGCTGTTGAAGCGTTTCTGGATTCCGCTCTTGGCGCTGGTGGTGTTCAGCTCGGGCGGATTCGCCGTGTCACGCCTGCACGGTATCTTCGGCTCCGAGAAGCGCCCCACCTACGCCGCTGCTCTCCAGAACGAGGTGACCACGTTCAACCCGAAGCGGCTGACCTACGAGGTGTTCGGGCCGCCCGGCACGACCGCGAGCATCAGCTATTTCGATGAGAACACCGATCCGCAGTTCATCGAGAATGTGGCGCTGCCCTGGTCGTTGCAGATGGAGATCAGCAAGACCACCGCACTGGGAAGCATCATGGCGCAAGGCGACAGCAACAGCATCGGTTGCCGCATCATGGTCGATGACGAGGTCAAGGAAGAAAAGGTCTCGAACCAGGTGAACGCCTTTGCCTCCTGCCTCCTGCAGGCCGCATGAGCGTCCTCGACCGCGTCGGCGTCGAACCTCGACGACCGCGCGTAGCGTCGTTCATCCGTAGGTACTCGGTCCTGATCATCCTGGGCTGGGTCGCTCTCACGGTGCTGGCGACGGTCGCGGTGCCACCGCTGGAAGCGGTGGAACGAGAGAAATCCCTGTCCCTCATTCCCTACGATGCGCCGGCCTTCGCCGCGATGCACCGGATGGGCGAGCTCTTCGACGAACCGGATTCGGAGAGCATCGCGATCATCGTGCTGGAGGGTCAGGAACCGCTGGGCCTGGAAGCCCACGAGTACTACGACCAGCTGATCAGCCAGCTGCGCGAGCACCCCCAGTACGTCCAGCACATCCGCGACTTCTGGGGGGACCCGCTCACCGCCGGCGCCGCCCAGAGCGACGACGGCAAGGCCGCCTTCGTCCAGGTGAACCTCGTCGGCAGGTTCGGGCAGGCCAAGGTGAACGAAGCGGTGCGGGCCGTCCAGGAGATCGTCGAGCGAACGCCGGCGCCCGAGGGTGTGGAGACGTTCGTCACCGGTCCGGCCGCACTGGGCGCGGATGCCGGGGACAGCGGCACCGCCACGGTCATCCTCATCACCCTGGTGACCGTCGCGGTGATCTTCTTGATGCTGCTGTTCTTCTTCCGGTCGTTCCTCACGGTGATCGTGCTGTTGCTGACGGTCGCCGTCGAGTTGCAGGTCGCCCGCGGCCTGGTGGCGTACCTCGGCTTGCAGGGCTGGGTGGGGCTCACCACCTACGTCGTCAATCTGCTCGTGTCGGTCGGTATCGCGGCCGGCACCGACTACGGCATCTTCTTCTTCGGCCGCTACCAGGAGGCCCGGGAGGCCGGTGAGGACCGCGACTCCGCCTACTTCACCACCTATCGCAGCGTGGCGAAGGTCGTGCTGGCATCGGGTCTGACCATCGCGGGCGCGATCGCCTGTCTGAGCTTCACCCGACTGCCGCACTTCCAACCGCTCGGCATCCCGGGGGCGGTGGGTCTGCTCGTCGCGGTCGCGGTGGCGCTCACCCTGGTTCCGGCGACGATCGCCCTGGGTAGCCGGTTCGGGTTGTTCGAACCCAAACGGCGGGTGATGACGCACCGCTGGCGCCGCATCGGCACCGCGGTGGTGCGGTGGCCGGTGCCGATCCTGACCGCGGCGGTGGCGCTGTCGCTGGTGGGCCTGCTGACACTGCCCGGCTACAACCCCAGCTACAGCGACCAGGAGTTCATCCCCGACGACATCCCGGCGAGCGAGGGATACAAGGCGGCCGCCCGGCATTTCCCGGCCTCGGCGATGTCGGTCCCCGACGTGGTGCTCATCGAGGCCGACCGTGACATGCGCAATCCGGCGGATCTGCTGGTTCTGAACAAGGTCGCCAAGAAGATCTTCGAGGTGCCCGGCGTGGCCAATGTGCAGTCGGTGACGCGGCCCGAGGGCCGGCAGATCGAGCACACCACGATCCCGTTCATGCTGAGCATGTCGCAGGCCAGTCAGCGGCTCGCATTGCCGTTCCAGCGGGCCCGCATGGACGACATGCTCAAGCAGGCCGACGAGCTGACCGAGACCATCGCGTTGATGCGGCGCATGCAGAGCCTGATGGAAAAGATGGTCGCGACCACCCACAGCATGGTCGGCACCACACACGAATTGCTGGACACGACCAGGGATCTACGCGACCACATCGCCGATTTCGATGACTTCTTCCGGCCGATCCGCAACTACTTCCACTGGGAACCGCACTGCTACAACATCCCCATCTGCTGGTCGATCCGGTCGATCTTCGACGCCCTCGACGGCATCAACGAGATGACCGAGAAGATGGAGGAACTCGTCGAGGACATGGACCGGCTCGATGCGCTGATGCCGCAGATGCTGGTGCAGTTCCCGCAGATGATCGAAACGATGGAATCCAGCCGGACCATGATCCTGACCATGCACGCCACCATGTCCGGCATCTTCGATCAGATGGAGTCGTCGAGCGAGAACGCCACCGCGATGGGCAAGGCGTTCGACGCGTCGCACAACGACGACTCGTTCTATCTGCCGCCGGAAGCGCTGGAGAACAAGGACTTCCAGCGGGTCATGGAGATCTTCTTGTCCCCGGACGGCAAAGCCGCCCGGATGCTCGTCACCCAACGCGGTGACCCGGCGACCCCGGAGGGCATGGCGCTGGTCGAACCGATCTACATCGCCGCGGAAGAGGCGCTGAAGGGAACGCCCCTGGAGAGCTCCCGGATCTATCTCGCCGGTTCGGCGGCCGGGGTGAAGGACCTGGTGGAGGGCGCCAAGTACGACCTGATGATCGCGGCGATCTCCGCGGTCTGCCTGATCTTCATGATCATGGTGTTCATGACGCGCAGCGTCATCGCGGCGCTGGTGATCGTCGGGACGGTGGTGCTCTCACTGGGTGCGTCCTTCGGCATGTCGGTGTTGCTCTGGCAGCATCTGCTCGGCATCCAACTGCACTGGGTCGTCCTGGCGATGTCGGTGATCGTGCTGTTGGCGGTCGGTTCGGACTACAACCTGATGCTGGTGTCCCGGATGAAGGAGGAGATCGGCGCCGGCCTGAACACCGGCATCATCCGGGCCATGGGCGGCACCGGCCGGGTCGTGACGATGGCCGGTCTGGTGTTCGCGGCCACCATGGCGTCGATGATCGTCAGCGATCTGCTGATGATCGGCCAGGTGGGCACCACCATCGCCCTGGGTCTGCTGTTCGACACCATGGTGGTGCGGGCCTTCATGACCCCGTCGGTCGCCGCCATCCTGGGTCGGTGGTTCTGGTGGCCGCAGCGGGTGCGGACCCGGCCGGCCAGCGCCATGCTGCGACCGGTGGGCCCCCGCCCCCTGGTCCGCTCGCTGTTGTTGAGGGATTAGCGGCGGCGCATGGGTCTCGAGCAGTCACGGGCGGACACCGGACGGCCGTTCATCGCGCGCACCGTCCGCACCTTCGCGCCGGTGGTCATCATCGGCTGGCTGGTGCTGATTCTGATCGGCACCTTCTCGGCGCCGCTGCTGGAACGCGTCGGTGAGGAGAACGCCGTCTCGCTGATGCCGCCCGACGCCCCGTCGGCGCAGGCGATGGCGCACATCGGCCGCACCTTCGAGGAATCCGACTCCGACAGCTACGCGATGATCGTGCTGGAGGGCCGGGACCCGCTCGGCGCGGAGGCGCGCGCCTACTACGCCGAGCTGGTGCGAACGCTGCGCGCGGACACCGCACACGTCGCCAACGTCCAGGATCTGTGGGGAGACCGGCTCACCTCGTCCAGCGTGCAGAGCCCGGACGGCCGCGCCGCGTACGTGCAGTTGACGCTGGTCGGCAATCAGGGCACCACGATGGGCGACGAATCGGTGGCCGCCATCCGCGAGATCGTCGACCGGTCCGACCCGCCGCCGGGGGTCGATGTCTACGTCACCGGCGCCGCACCCCTGGTCAGCGATATGCAGGCCAGCGGGAACCGGTCGGTGCTGACCATCACCATCGTGACCGTCATCGTCATCTTCACGATGCTGTTGCTGGTCTACCGGTCGGTGATCACGGTGGTCCTGCTGCTGACGATGGTGGGCTTCCAGCTGGGGGCGGCCCGTGCGCTGGTCGCCTATCTCGGCGACAACGGGGTCCTGGAACTGTCCACCTTCGCGGTGAACATGTTGGTGTTCCTCGCGATCGCGGCGGGCACCGACTACGGCATCTTCTACTTCGGCCGGTATCAGGAGGAGCGTCAGGCCGGCAGGGATCCGGAAGCCGCCTACTACGCCATGTTCCGCGGGGTGACCCCGGTCGTCCTGGCGTCCGGTCTGACCATCGCCGGGGCGATCCTGTGCCTCAGCTTCACCCGGCTGCCGTATTTCAACACCATGGGCGTCCCGGCGGCCCTGGGGATGCTGGCGGCGGTGTCGGTCGCGGTGACCGTGGTGCCCGCCGGTGTCGCGGTGGCGACGCGGTTCGGCCTGCTCGAGCCCAAACGCAAACTGCGGGTGCGCCGGTGGCGGGGCATCGGCACGGCGATCGTGCGCTGGCCGGTCCCCATCGTGGCGGCATCCCTCGCGGTCGCGTTGGTCGGGCTCGTCACCCTGCCCGGTTACCAGACCAGTTACAACGATCGCGAATACATCCCAGCGGACATCCCGGCCAACGTCGGGTTCGCGGTGGCCGACAAACATTTCTCACAGGCCCGCATGACGCCGGAACTGCTGATGATCGAGGCCGACCGGGACCTGCGCAACCCGACGGACTTCCTGGTGCTGAACAAGGTCGCCAAGGCGATCTTCGCGGTGCGTGGGGTGTCCCGCGTGCAGGCCATCACCCGGCCCGAGGGCACACCGATGGAGAGCACGTCGATCCCGTTCCTGCTCAGCCTGCAGAGCGCCGCCCAGGAACAGGTCACCGAGTTCCAGGCCGACCGCATCGACGACATGCTCAAGCAGGCCGAGGACATGGAGAAGACCATCGCGCTGATGGAGCACATGCATCAGGTGATGCGCGAGATGGCCGACACCACCCACAGCCTGGTCGGGAAAGCTCATGAGCTGCAACAGATCGCGTCCGATCTGCGGGGGAGCATCACGATCTTCGACGACTTCTTCCGGCCGATCCGCAACTACTTCTACTGGGAACCGCACTGCTACAACATCCCCATCTGCTGGGCGCTGCGCTCGCTCTTCGACGCCATGGACGGTGTCGACACGATCAACGATCAGCTCGAGATCCTCGTCGAGTACATGGACCGGATGGACGCCCTGCTGCCGCAGATGCTGGCCCAGATGCCGGCGATGATCGCGAGCATGAAGACCATGCGCGCGATGACGCTGACCATGCACAGCACGATGTCGGGTCTGATCGCGCAGATGAACGAGTCGGGTGGCGAGGCCAGCGCGATGGGGCGGGCGTTCGACGCGGCCCAGAACGACGACACCTTCTATCTGCCGCCGGAGGTGTTCGACAACCCGGACTTCCAGCGGGCGATGGGCTTCTTCCTGTCACCCGACGGACACGCGGTCCGCTACATCATCTCGCACAGCGGACCCCCGGCGACCACGGAGGGCATCGAGCGGACCGAGCGCATCCTGACCGCGGCCGAGGAAGCCCTCAAAGGCACCCCGCTCGGGCATGCGCGCATCTATCTCGCCGGCGCCGCGTCGACCGCCAAGGACTGGCAGGAAGGCTCCAAGTACGACCTGTGGATCGCCGGTGTCGCGGCGATCTGCCTGGTCTTCGTCATCATGCTGGTCTTCACCCGCAGCCCGATCGCGGCACTGGTGATCGTCGGCACCGTGGTGCTGTCGTTGGGTGCCTCGTTCGGGATGTCGGTGCTGGTGTGGCAGTACATATTCGGCATCAACCTGCACTGGATGGTGCTCGCGATGTCGCTGATAATCCTGTTGGCGGTCGGGTCGGACTACAACCTGATGCTGGTGTCGCGGATGAAGGAGGAGATGGGCGCCGGCCTGAACACCGGTCTGATCCGGGCGATGGGCGGAACCGGCAAGGTGGTGACGGTCGCCGGCCTGGTGTTCGCCGCGACCATGGCGTCCATGGTGGTGAGCGATCTGCGGATCATCGGGCAGGTGGGCACCACGATCGGCCTCGGGTTGCTGTTCGACACCATGGTCGTGCGTGCCTTCCTGACACCGTCGATCGCGGCGGTGCTCGGGCGGTGGTTCTGGTGGCCGCAGCGGGTGCGCCCGCGTCCGGCGAGTGGTCTGCTCCGGTCCGACGGCCCGCGCCCGGTGGTCCGTCGATTCATGTTGCCGCCCGAGCCCCCGGTGACCGACCGGGCGTAGCGGGCTCCGGCCCGACCTGGCTAGTCGCCGGGTTGTTGCGAGCCTTCGGATTCGGCGAGATAGCTGCGGTACACCGCGAGCAGCGCCTCCTTCTGCGCCTGCGTCAGCCGCGACTCGGCCCGGATCGCCGCCTCGACCGCGTCGGTCCTCCGGGTCGTCCCGTCGGTGGGGCGGGAGTCGGGGCGGGCCTGCGCCATGAGTTCTTCGAGCGGCAGCGACAGCGCTTCGGCGATGGCCGCCAGCACCCGCAGCGACGGTTCGTGCAGGCCGCGTTCGATCTGACTGAGATACGCGTTCGACACCTGCGACATGCGGGCGAGTTCACGCAGGGACATCTTCGACAGTTCGCGTTGAGCACGGATATAGGAGCCGATGGTGGCCTTGCCCGGAAACCACTTCTCGTCAGACATCGACCCCATCCTCTCGCCAACCTCCCGGAATCCGCCGGTGATCGTCTCGAACAGATCGGGGACCAGCCCCCCCGGGCCGGCCCCCGATCACCTTGGGCGCGTGACAGCGTGTCAGATCAGGCGCCGGTACCGCGCACCGGCTCGGTCGCCGGTGTGAGGGCCTCGGCGACCTTGGTCTGGAAGTCGAGCCAGGCCTGCGCCCATTCCCGGTTGACCTCGGCGAAGGCCCGGGCCAACTCGGCAGGGCTGCCCACGACGGCCTCGATCGGCTCGACCAGCTTTCCCAACGGCTCGGGGACCGCGGTGCGGTCGGCGTACTCGTTGGCCTTCCTCAGCAGGTCGATCACGGCGTCCTGCCCGTCGGCGACGGCCTTCAGTTGCAGTTCGTGGATCTTGTTCACGGTGTCGACGACATACGACATATCCGGATGACTCCTCTTGTCGATGGGTGGCGGCACCAGGCGGGTGCGCTATGTTCAGTAAATCAAGCGGTGCGTGGTAAATCAACCACCGCGGGTGTGAGACCGTTCACCGCGATCTCGCGTTTGAGGATCTTGCCGGTCGGCCCCTTGGGCAGGTCGTCGACCAGCCAGACCACACGCGGGTACTTGTACGGCGCCACCCGGGATTTCACAAAGGCCCGCAGTTCCTCCGCGGTGGCGGTCGCATCCCGGCGTAGCGCCACGGCCGCCGCGACCTCCTCGCCGTGGGTCGGGTGTGGCACCCCGATCACCGCGGCCTCCCGCACCGCGGGATGTTCGTAGAGGACCTCCTCGAGTTCACGCGGATAGACGTGTAGCCACCCCGGATGATCACGTCCTTCTTCCGGTCCACGATGAAGAAGAAGCCGTCTTCGTCCCGGACGGCCATGTCGCCGGTGTGGAACCAGCCGTCGTTGATCGCGGCGGCGGTCTCGTCGGGCCGGTTCCAGTAGCCCTTCATCACGTTGTGACCGCGGATGACGATCTCACCGACGTCGCCGGTCGGCACCTCGATGCCGTCCCCGTCCACCACCTTCATCTCGATACCCGCGTCGAGCGGCAGCCCGATCGAACCGGGTTTCGTCCGGCCGGCCGGGTTGAAGGAGGCGGTCGGTGAGGTCTCCGACAGCCCGTGTCCTTCGAGAATCTGTGCACCGAAGGTGCTCTCGAATTCGCGCAACACCTCCACCGGGAGCGGCGCCCCGCCCGAGACGCATATCCGCAGGCTCGACGTGTCCGTCGGGCCGGCTTCGGCCTGCAGCACCGCGGTGTACATCGTCGGGACGCCGGCGAACACGGTGACCCGGTGCCGCTCGATGAGGCGCAGGACCGCCGCGGCGTCGAAACGCGGAACCAGCGAGACACACGCCCCGACGGCGATCGAGGCGTTGAGCGCGTTGCTCTGGCCGAACGCGTGGAACAGGGGAAGGGTGCCCAGCACCACGTCGGTGCGGTTCAGACCGAACAGTCCGGTGAACGCGAGGGCGTTGCGATACAGGTTCGAGTGGGTGAGCTGGGCGCCCTTCGGGGCGCCGGTGGTCCCCGAGGTGTAGAGGATGACCGGGATCGTGCGGATCACATTCCCCGGTATGTCGACACACCCGCACGTCGCCCGGCTGGCCCGGGTGGTGCGGTCCCAGCGACCGGGGATCCGGCTGGAGTTGTCCAGCCAGAACTTCGCGCAACCGGCGATGCAGAAACTCGTTCGCAGCGAGACCGATATCGCCCTGGGGCGCTGGGATCTGATTCCGGCCGACGTCTCGTCGCGGATCGTGATGCGCGACGAGCTGGTGGTCGCGTTGCCCGAGGACCATGCGCTCGCGGGCAGAGGACGGGTGTCCGCCGGCGAGTTGGCCGGGGAGAGCTTCGTGTCGTTGCCGCCGTATGAGGGATCGGTGCTGCCGGACCGGTTACGCCGGCTCGCGCACGCCAACGGTTTTGTGCCCGAAGTCGTTCAGATCGCACCGGATACCCAGACCGCGCTGGCGTTGGTCAGCGCCCAGGTCGGCTGCCATCTGACCTTCGCGTCGGTGGCGCGCAACGCCACCGATCCGCACGTCGTGTTCGTTCCGCTCGAGGGCGCAGCCGAGGCCGACGTCGATGTCG
This sequence comes from Mycolicibacterium thermoresistibile, assembly GCF_900187065.1. NCBI lineage: Bacteria > Bacillati > Actinomycetota > Actinomycetes > Mycobacteriales > Mycobacteriaceae > Mycobacterium > Mycolicibacterium thermoresistibile. The sequence goes on along the minus strand of NZ_LT906483.1, from coordinate 4,843,763 downwards.
ACCTCCGGGCGGCATGGCGACGGGACGACCGCTCACCGGCGGTGCACGCGGTGCTGGAATGCCTGTTCGACGACGCCGGCGTGGAAAACCGGTGAATCACCGGCGAACGCCAAGACCACGGTTGCCGTCGCGCAGTGATGGGATGAGCTGCCCCGCTGCACCGGCGACGTGCTTGACGGCCGGTTGTCGCTGGATCAGGTCGGGGTGATCGCCCGACACGGTCGGCCGGGCGGCGATGAGCATTACCCCCGGCTGGCCCGTAATGCGATGGCCAGCCGGCTGCGTACCGCCACCAAGCTCGAACCGCGCGCCACACCCGGCAGATCAGCCGTCGGCTGCGCCGTGCCCTGGAATACCGCCACCGGACCTGCGCGGTGCCCGGTTGCGGGGCCACCCGTGGTCTGCATGCCCATCACATCCGGCACTGGGAACACCGCGGCCCCACCGACCTCGACAACCTGGTACTGGTCTGCCGGTATCACCACCGGCTGCATCACCGGGGGCTGATCACCATCTCCGACACTCCCGACAACCTCACCGTGTCCGACCGAGACGGCGACCGGTTGCACCCGGGATCGCTGGCCCGGCCACCCGACCGACCCCCGCCCCAGGTCGCGCCATGCACCGGGCCCACCGGCGAACGCGCCGACTGGTGGTGGTACACCCCCTACCAGCCACCCGCCCCACCGCCGGCCGACGAGACCGGACCGGGGTGAACGGCTGCGCAGGGGATCCGACCGCGGACGGGATCAGTAGTTGACGCAGCTGGTCAACATCTGCCGGAATACCGGCAGCGCCTGATCAGCGCCTTGATTGTCCTTGATCTGGTTGAGCAAACTCACCCGCTCCTCGCGCGGCGAGCTCAGGAACACCTGCAGGAACTGGATGTTGGGCGGTGACTGGTTCAGATACCGCGCAGCCATGGGGTTCTCGGTGTTCACCGCGGCCATCGCCTGTTCGAATGTGCACGGGCTGTCGACCATCGGGCCGTAATCGGGCTGGGCCGCCGCCGGCCCGGCGCCCGCGGTGAGAGCCAGGGCCATACCGCCCGCCGCCGCGGCGAATCTGGTCAATGAAGCTGTGAACATCTGCCCCTCCTCGAAACTTCCTGCACATCACCGATCATCTGACGGAAATCCGGGCCGGGCCGTGTCGACGTCGGCCGTCAACCCGCCTGAGCCCCGAAATCGGAATGCGAGCTCAGGTCCAAGCATCTGCGTCCCAAACCTACTAGCCATATCCGGCGTCGGCATCCCCGTGTTACTCGCCAAAAGCGTTCCGGGCAGCGACTATTCGATGACGGAATGTGCTGGGTGCAGTCATTCGACCTGTTGCCGCCGGAAAACCGCCTTTCGGCGCGGTGGGAGAATTCGCCGAAATCGCATCAGCGTGCAGAAAAATTCTTTCCGCACCGGGCCTGAGGCGGCACCAGATCAGAAAGGCTCCCGCCGTTCCCTGCCCAGAAGTTCAAGCAGATATGTCCCGTATCCGGACTTCAGCAGCTGCCTGGCGCGGGCGGCGAGCTGTTCGTCGTCGATGAATCCGGCGCGCCAGGCGATCTCCTCGGGAGCGCCGATCTTCAACCCCTGGCGGCGTTCGATGGTCCGGACGAAATCGCTGGCATCGAGCAGGGAATCGAACGTTCCGGTGTCCAGCCACGCTGTTCCCCGCGCCAGCACCTCGACGGACAACTGCCCGCGTTCCAGATAGATCTGGTTGACCTCGGTGATCTCGTACTCGCCGCGCGCCGACTTGCGCAGTGACCTGGCGATCTCGATGACGTCGTTGTCGTAGAAGTACAGGCCCGGAACGGCGTAATTGGACTTCGGGACCTTCGGCTTCTCCTCGAGCGACACCGCCTTCCCGTCGGGACCGAACTCGACCACGCCGTAGGCGGACGGATTGGCCACCCAGTAGGCGAAAATCGCTCCCCCGGTGACGTTCTGGAACCGGCGCAGGCTGGTCCCCAGCCCGGGACCGTAGAAGATGTTGTCCCCGAGCGCCAGGGCGACGGTGTCGTCGCCGATGTGATCGGCGCCGATCACGAAGGCCTGGGCCAGCCCCTCGGGCTCCTGCTGTTCGGCATACCGCAGGTTCACACCGAACGCCGAGCCGTCGCCGAGCAGCCGCTGGAACGCCGGCGCGTCCGTCGGGGTGGTGATCACCAGGATGTCCCGGATACCCGCCATGATCAGCGTCGACAGCGGGTAGTAGATGAGCGGCTTGTCATACACCGGAAGCAGCTGCTTGCTGACACCCATCGTGATCGGGTGAAGGCGGGTACCGGAACCGCCGGCGAGAATGATGCCGCGCATATCTGCCCTTATCCCCTAACCCGGCGATGTGCCGGACCTGTCCGGGTGACGGAACACCGACTCCACATCATTGGGTCACTTTAACGCCAGGGTCCCGCCACGGCGGCCGGCCCGGATCCGGTCCGCGCCGATCGGGACGTGGATCAGGCTCGAGCCACGAACAAGCCGCGGTCCGGATGAACCGGGCGGCCGCATCCGGGTCGCAGCGGGGTGGGAGAGAAACCGGCCGGGAAATTGCCAGACGGCTCGCGATTCCCTCGGATCCCGAGCAGCATTCGCTTACGTCGCAGCAAATTTATTCGCTACCTTGACGTTTCGCCGTGTAATTCGGCGTCGGGTCCGGCAACGCGGCTGGTCAAGTGCTCAAAACCGGTGATAATGAACGGCAATGGACGGTCGTCGAACACGGAACTGATCGGAAGGCGGAATGGTCGAGAACATCGCCATGGTGAAGTACCCCAGGTTTTGTTCCGATCCGTATAGGAGGATCAGGAACATGCCACGTAAGTATTCGCCGGAGTTTCGTGACCGTGCGCTTCGGTTGTTGGACACCACGATGGAAGACTCAGGGGTTTCTGAGTTCGAGGCCATCAAGTCTGTAGCCAGCAAACTTGGTGTATCGCAGGAATCGGTGCGCCGGTGGCGGCGCAAGGCCGAGATTGACGCCGGGCAGCGCCCCGGCGTGACCAGCACTGAGCACGCCGAGATCCGCAAGCTCAAGCGCGAGAACGCCGAATTGCGCAGAGCTAACGAGATTTTGAAGTCTGCGTCCGCGTTTTTCGCAGCGGAGCTCGACCGCCCCGCGACGAAATGATCGCCTTCATCGATGCGCATCGCGATCAGTTCGGGGTCGAGCTCATTTGCCGTGTTCTGCGGGCAGCAATCGCCGGTTTCCTCACCTCCCGGGGCTATCGGGCCGCCAAGGCCCGCCCGCCATCAGAGCGGGCGATGCGCGATGAACTCCTCATCGCCGAGCTGCGCACCGTCCACGAGCAGAACTTCTCGGTCTATGGCGTCAAGAAGATGCATCACGCCATGAAACGCCGCGGCTGGCGGGTCGGCCGCGAGCAGACCCGCCGGTTGATGCGTAAAGCCGGCCTGCGCGGCGTGCAGCGCGGTAAGCCGGTGTTCACCACGATCAGCGACCCTGCGCACTGCCGGCCTGCTGATCTGGTCAACCGGCAGTTCAGCGCTGAGGCCCCAGACCGGCTGTGGGTTGCTGACATCACGTTCGTACGGACCTGGCAGGGGTTCTGCTACACCGCGTTCGTCACCGACGCCTGCACCAAAGCCATCAAGGGATGGGCAGTCGCGGCCAGCATGCGCACCGAGGACCTACCGCTGGAAGCATTCAATCATGCTGTGTGGCACTCGGACTCAGACCTGTCTGAGTTGATCCATCACTCCGACCGAGGGTCGCAATACTTATCGTTGACATACACCGACCGGTTGGCCGAGCTCGGGATCGCCCCTTCGGTGGGGTCCCGCGGCGATAGCTATGACAACGCCCTCGCCGAAGCGGTCAACGCCGCCTACAAGACCGAGTTAATCAACCGCGGCAAACCCTGGCGCAGCGTCGACGACGTCGAGTTGGCCACCGCCGGATGGGTGGCCTGGTACAACCAGGAACGCCTGCACGAAGCCCTCGGCTACGTCCCACCAGCCGAGTACGAGGCCGCCCTCACCGGCACCTCACACCCCGCGAGCCAGCCAACCCCGGCCCTCGCAACCAACTAGGAACAAAACCTGGGGTACTTCATGGCGAGCTGTGGCACCCGTGATACCAACCAAATGGAGAGTCGATGACCGGGATGTGTTGCTTGCGTGGGTCAACCGTCGCCGCCGCAGCGGAGCAGGGCCGGTGATCGCGCCGGGCGGCACCGTGGCCGCGAGGCGGCCGGTGCTGTTGTTCGTCCTGGGCATGGGCCGGTCCGGAACGTCGGCGCTCACCCGGGCCCTGGGTCTCGCGGGCGCCGCCCTACCGCCCGGAATGCTGGGTGCGGACGCCGGCAATCCGCGGGGCTATTGGGAGCCGCGTAAGGCGCTGCACATCAACGAGCAGTTCCTGTACCGGCACGGCAGCAGCTATTTCGACCCGACCCTGCGCTTACAGGAGCCCGGTGCGGTGAGTCCGGCCGAGAAGGCGGCGTTCACCCGGAAGATCGCCGACTATCTGCGCACCCTGCCCGCCGCCCCGGTGGTGGTGATCAAGGTGCTGCACATCTCGGTGCTGTGCGACGCCTGGTTCACGGCCGCCCGTGCCACCGGATACGACGTGGCCGCGGTGCTCGCGGTGCGCGACCCGCGGGAGGTCAACGCCTCGCTGTCGAAGTTCATGAAGGCGTCGCCGCAGCTGTCCGGGGCGTTGTGGTTGAAGTACAACCTGCTGGCCGAACGGGATACCCGGGGGCTGCCGCGGGTGTTCGTCGACTACCCGAACCTCCTCGAGGACTGGCGCCGGGAACTGGCCCGGGTCTCGGCGATCCTGCCGATCGAGTTGAACACCGGCAGTGCGCCGGAGATCGACGAGTTCCTCGAACCCGGTCTGCGGCGGCAGCGCGAAGCAGGTCCGGTCACCGCAACGTTCGGCACGGACTGGCTGCCGGTGGTGTACGAGGCGTTGCAGGCCGCGGCCCGCGACGAACCGTGGGATCCCGCGGTGCTGGACCGGGTGCTCGACGAGTTCCGTGCGAGTGAACACGGCTTCCGGACCGCTCTGGAGGACTTCCGCGGCCAGTTCAACATCCGCTACCGGTTCTCCCGCAGGTTCATGAAACCGCTCTACGAGAGCGTCGCACTCGCGCACGGCCGCAAGGGAACCTGGGCGTGATTTGCCAGCCCGAAGCGCACCGGGGATAGCGCCTCATCGTGACCGGGAACCGCCCGGGCAACCGTTCGCCAGATCCGCACCTGCACGTCGAGTACCGGCGAATTCCTGAAAACGTAACCGCCACAACACAGATCGAATATCCACGAGGGGTACGGCCCCGTCCCCCGAGGCGGTTAGGCTCAGCTCAAAACTCACCGGCTTAGGAGATGGGATCCTCGTGACTGTGACCGACCGTGACAGCCGATCCGCCTATTTGGATCTGCTTCGCCGGGATCTGACCAGATACGGCAGCGACGAACTGGTGCCGGTGGGGTGGAACTGGTTGCACCGGCCCGTTTTCAAGATCGGAAACCTCATGCTGGTGCGCAGACGCCCGTTCGACAAACACAAGCGGGACCTGGGCCTGGACTGGCCGGTCGAGGCGTTGACCATGATCGGCATGAAGCGGCTCACCAGCCTGCAGGAGTGTGTGGAGACGGTGCTCCGCGACGACGTGCCGGGCGACCTGGTCGAGTGCGGTGTCTGGCGGGGTGGCGCGTCCATCCTGATGCGGGCCGTCCTGGCCGCCTACGGCGATGAGGAACGGTGTGTGTGGCTGGCGGACTCGTTCGCCGGTGTCCCGCCACCGGACGCCGAGAAGTACCGCGCCGATCAGGGTGATCGGCTGCACCTGGCGGCGCCGATCCTGGCGGTGTCGGAGGAGGAGGTCCGGGCCAACTTCGAGCGGTACAACCTGCTCGACGATCAGGTGCGCTTCCTTCCGGGCTGGTTCAAGGACACCCTGCACAAGGCCCCGATCGAGCAGATCGCGGTGCTGCGGTTGGACGGTGACCTGTACGAGTCCACGATCCAGGCGCTCGACGGACTCTACGCCCGGTTGTCGCCGGGCGGATTCTGCATCATCGATGACTACCACGCGATCGACGGGTGCCGTCAGGCCGTGACGGACTTCCGCGCGACCCACGGCATCACCGAGGACATCGTGGAAATCGACGGCACCGGGGTGCTGTGGCGGAAGGACTGACGGGACAATGAAACTCGTCCTGGCAGCCTATGGAACCCGTGGTGACCTGGAACCGTCCGTCGCGGTGGGCCGGGAGCTGCAGCGGCGTGGGCACGACGTCCGGATCGCGGTGCCGCCGGATCTGGTCGGCTTCGCCGAGTCCGCCGGTCTGGAGGCGGTGCCGTACGGCTTGGAGACCGTGGCCTGGCTCGACGTCTACCGGGATTTCTGGACCTGCTTCTTCCACGGGTTCTGGCGCGTCCGTCGGCTGCGGGCGCTGTGGCGGGAGATGTGGGCGGCCAGCGACCGGGCCTGGATGGAGATGAGTTCAGCGCTCGACTCGCTGATCGGCGGCGCCGATGCCGTGCTCGCCGGTCAGAGCTATCAGGAGGTGGCGGCCAACGTCGCCGAACACCACGACGTGCCCTTCGCCACCCTGCACAACACCCCCATCCGGGTGAACGGCCGGCTGTTGTGGCGGCTCCCGCCCCCGTTGGCCCGGCTCGCGATGTGGGCATACGACTGGATCGGCTGGCGGCTCAACCGGAAGGTGGAGGACGCGCAGCGGCGGGAACTCGGGTTGCCGAGGGCAACCCGGCCGGTGTCGCGCCGCATCGCCGCCCGGCGCGGCCTGGAGATCCAGGCCTACGAACCGGTGTGCTTCCCGGGGCTGGCCGCCGAGTGGGAACAGTGGGCCGACCAGCGGCCATTCGTCGGAACCCTGACGATGGCCCAACCGACCATGGCCGACGACGCCGTCACCGACTGGATCGCCGCGGGAACGCCGCCGATCTGCTTCGGTTTCGGCAGCATGCCGGTCGAGTCGCCGTCGGACACCGTGCGCATGATCGCCGCCGCGTGCGCGGAGCTGGGGGAGCGGGCGCTGGTGTGCTCCGGGTGGAGCGACTACCGCGACGTCCCGCAGTACGACCACGTCAAGGTCGTGGGCACGGTCAACTACGCCGCGGTCTTCCCACTGTGCCGAGCGGTGGTGCACCACGGCGGGGCCGGCACCCTGGCGGCCAGCCTGCGTGCCGGGGTGCCGACGCTGGTGTTGTGGATAGACGGCGCCCAGCCGATCTGGGCGTCGAGGGTGAAACTCCTCGGGGTCGGAACCGTCCGCAGTTTCGCGAGCACCACGCGGGACACACTGGTGTCGGATCTGCGCCGGATCCTGCAACCGCGGTACGCCGCGCGAGCCCGCGAGATCGCGCGACAGGTCACCCGCCCCGCCGACAGCATCACGCGGGCGGCGGACGCCTTCGAGCGATTCGCCGCTGCCCGCCAGGCGGTGTGAATTGCCGCGGCAACCGTCTCGAACGCGAAAAAGCCCGAATGTCACATCAATTCACCGGGCGCCTGCGCGCCGGCGACGGTGCTAGGGTTTGCATTGTGGGGCGCAAACTCTCATTGCCGACAAGGCTGGTGTTGCGGGCCGTCCGTGCCGAGTACTGGCTGGCCCGCAAGCTGTTGCCCAAGGTCTACTCCAACGACGGGCTGATCTGTTTCAACAGCTACGCGTTCATCGACGACCCGGATTTCCAACGCGCCTATCAACGCGGTGCGCGCGCCCTCGGTGACGAGGACTGGTACCAGTGGCACTGGCGGGTCCACGTCGGGTTGTGGGCGGCCGCCACCGCCAGCAAGCTGGACGGCGATTTCGTCGAATGCGGTGTCAGCTACGGGTTCCTGAGCAGTGCCATCATGGAGTACCTCGACTGGGACCGGCTGGACAAGACGTTCTATCTGCTCGACACGTTCGCCGGGATCGATCCGCGCTACGTGACCGAGGAGGAGCGCCAGTCGGGCATCGTCGAACACAGTGAACAGCTGGTCCGCAACGGCATGTACGTCGACGGGGTCGACGGTGTGCGTGCGAACTTCGCACAGTGGCGTAACCATCGCATCATCGTGGGTGCGGTGCCCGAGACGCTGGACCAGGTCGACACCGACAGGGTCGCCTACCTGCACATCGACATGAACTGCGCGCCACCGGAAGTCGCCGCGCTGCGCCACTTCTGGCCCCGCCTCACCCCAGGGGCGGTGGTATTGCTCGACGACTACGCCAACCGTGGCCGCGATGAGCAGCGGATCGCCATGGACGAGGTGGCGGGCGCGTTGGGAGTGCAGGTCTGTGCGCTGCCGACCGGACAGGGCCTGCTGCTCAAACCGCCGCGGTGAGGCCGGCCCGCCCGCGGGTCAGACCGTGTGAACCTGCGGGGTGTAGAGGATCCAGCGTCCGCCCTTCTCCGTGAACTCGGTCTCCTTGGCCATGATCTCCTCAGCGTGATTCCACGCGAACAGCAGCGCGTAATCCGGGTAGGGATCGGCGAAGGCATCCGGCGGGCACACCGGAATCCGCGAACCGGGGGTGACGCGGCCCTGCTTCTCCGGGGTGGAGTCGCACACCATCGGCAAGAGATCGCGGCCGATGCCGCAGTAGTTCAGCACCGTGGCGCTCCGCGACGTGGCACCGTAGCCGACGACCCGCCGGCCCTCGTCGCGCAGGTCCGCGAGCAGCGACACCAGATCGGTCTTGATGCGCGCGATCTGATCGGCGAACCGGGTGAACGCCTCGTCACCGCCGAGCCCCTGCTCGCGCTCCCCGGCCAGGAACTCCGCGACCGCCTCCGCGGGCTCTCGCACTCCTTTGCGGGCGACGATGTAGCGAATCGAACCTCCGTGCAGCGGAAGGTGTTCCACATCGACCAACTCGAACCCGAAGTGGGCGGCCATGGCCTGCACCGAACTGACCGAGAACAGGTAGATGTGCTCGTCGTAGATCTGGTCGAAGTAGTTGTTACGCAGGATGTCGGCCAACGACCGGTCCTCGAACACGAACAGGCCGTCCGGCGCGAGCAGGTGGTCCACACCTTTGAAGATGGAATCCAGATAGGAGATGTGGCTGAACGTGTTGGCAGAGAAGATGAGATTTGCCGGACCGTGCTCGCTGTGGATCTCGGCCGCGGTGTCGGCGTTGAAGAACGCGGTCCGCACGTTGACGCCGTGCGCGCGGGCGACCTCCCCGGCGCCGGCGGCAGGATCCACTCCGAGGTGGCGCATCCCGGCCGCGCTGAGCGTCTTCAGCATCACTCCGTCATTGCTGCCGATCTCGACGACGAAACCGTCCCGGCCGCCCGGGCAGTTCTCGACGATCTGCCGGGCCACCTGTTCGAAGTGTCTGCGGATCACCATCGATCCGGATGCCCGGTAGGGGTAATCGGCCCGGTACATCTCGCTGGGGGGAACGGTCTCCAACTGCTGCACCATGGTGCACGAGGTGCACACCCCCATCGCGAGCCGGAAGAACGGAACCTTGTCGGCGTCCTCCGGCAGTGCGAAGGCGTTCGACACGGGCTGGCGACCGAGGTCGAGAACCTCACGCAGGACACCGTTGCAGATACGGCATCTGTGGTCGGCCATGTTGCCCCCTATCTCGTGATCTGACATCTCGTGATCTGACGTTGCCGAAGGCGGCGTGACGGGCTTGGCGGAGCCTTGCGCGCCGACGGGGTTCGCTGTTGAACGTAGACGAAAATCTTTGCCCGCACCGCTATTCTGCTTCCCTCATTCCCGGTGGGCCACGCCGGGGGCACACTCGACGGCCGTTTCGAACAGATCGGCGGCCCGGACGACGCTGTCGGCGGGATCGGTCATGCGTGCCGCGACAGCGCGTGCCCGGACGGCGTAGTCCGGGGTGAGGATGCGGCGCAGATCGGCGACCAGGGTGTCGGGCGTGGTGTGGGAAAACCGGCGAGACGTCCCCACTTTCAGTCGTTTGACCTGGTTGCCCCAATAGGGCTGATCCGCGGAACTCCAGGTGACCAGGCTGGGCACGCCGGCGCGCAGGACGGCGGCGGTGGTGCCGGAGCCACCGTGATGCACGATGGCCCGACACGCCGGGAACACCCGTGCATAGTTCACCGCCCCCACCACCTTGACATGTCCGTACTCCGGCACGCCGTCGATGTCGGTGCCGCCGGCGCAGATCAACGCCCGTTCGCCGAGCCGCGAACACACCGACGCGAACATCTGGACCGTCTGCGAGGGAGATTCCACCGGAATACTGCCGGTGGCAAAGCAAATCGGCGGTGTGCCCGCCGCGATCCACTCGAGCACCTCCGCGTCCGACGGCGTCGGCAGCTCCATCGTCAACGCACCGACGAATGGCCGGCGGTCTCCGAATCCGGCCCACTCCGCGGCCAGTCCCGGCACCGACACCGCGTCGTAGGCCTGGATCTCCAGCACGCCCCGCCGCGCCATCCGGCGCGTCGCCGGAACCCGTGCCGGCGGTAATCCGAGTTCACGGCGCTGCGCGTCCTCCGCACTCCGGGTGGACCACCAGAACAGCCAATCCGAGAGGGCGCCGCCGGCGCGGACCAGCGCCGACGGCAGCGCCGGCACCAGCTGTCCGTTCGGGCGCATCGGGAAGTGGTGCAGCGTCACCAGCGGGATACCGTAGAACTCAGCAACATTGGCGGCGGGCTGTTCGTAGTTCAGACCTGTGGAAAGCAGGTCGCAATGCTGTGCCAGCGACATGAGCGTCGTGCTCGTCGCGGACCAGTGCTCGGCGATCGGAGCCCACAGTTCGCGTAACGCCGATACCGGGTTCCCGAATATCCGGGACCAGAAGTGGCGCAGGAAGTCCTCGCGCAGGAAGTCCGCCAGCCGAGGCCCGTAGGGCACCGCGGAAAGACCTGCGCTCTCGGCGAAGTCGACCAGGTCCGGCGGCACCGCCAGCCGCACCTCGTGACCGCGCCGCTGAAGTTCCCGGCCGATGCTCACCGACGGTTCGACATCGCCGCGGGTGCCGTAACAGGCCAACGCAAACTTCATAGCGGTCAAAGCCTTTCAGCCTGCCTGCGGACGGGTCGAAGTCAATAGCCCGATGGGCAACAGCCTTCACCCGCTGCACGGGGTCTGCAATACTGGCGCATATGCCTCTGCGGAATCGTGTGCGGGAATCTCGCGACCAGGTCTTCCGGAAGCTGAATGAAAAGCTAACCCAACACGGTCAGAAGTTCATCTACTCGTACGCCAGCCGCAGACTCGACGACGACGATGTGGTCTTCCTGAACTACGGCTACGAGGAGGACCCCCCGATGGGCCTGCCGTTGTCGGAAACCGACGAACCGAACCGGTATTCGATCCAGCTGTATCACCGCACCGCCGGCCAGGCGGACCTCACCGGCAAGCGGGTGTTGGAAGTGGGGTGTGGCCACGGCGGGGGTGCCTCGTATCTGATGCGAACCCTGGGGCCGATGTCCTACGTCGGGTTGGACCTGAATCCGGCCGGTATCGAGTTCTGCCGGAAGAAGCACCGCCTGCCGGGGCTGGAGTTCGTGGTGGGCGATGCGCAGGACCTGCCCTTCGGCGCCGAGTCGTTCGACGCCGTGATCAACATCGAATCCTCGCACCTGTATCCACGCTTCTCGCGCTTTTTGTCCGAGGTCGCACGGGTGCTCCGGCCGGGTGGACATTTCCTGTACGCCGACGCCCGCCAACCGCACGAATTCGCCGAGTGGGAGGCGGCGCTGGCCGCCGCGCCGCTGGACATGGTGTCCGCGCGGGTGATCAATGCCGAGGTCGTGCGCGGAATGGAACAGATCCTCCCGGTGTGGGAGGACGTGATCGAACGGGTCGCACCGGCATTCCTGCGCCGTCGGGTGCGTGAGTTCGCACCGGCCCGGCGCGCCTGGGAGGAGCTGCGCACCGAGGGGTCGACCGAGTACCGGATGTACTGCTTCACCAAACCGCCGGAACACGCTGACATCCCCTGAAAACCGCTGAAAACCCGCTGATACAAGAATTTTCACCAGACCGTCCCGAGCGGGATGGGTATAGTCGGTGACATGAACCTGGTCGAGTCGCTGGAACGCGGCCTGAGTTGGCTCGCGTCGCCCAAGCGCCTCCCGGGGCGTCTGGAGATGGAGACGCAGCGGGGTAAGCGGCTCGAGCTGGAAGTGGTGTCCTTCGCGATCCGGGCACCCATGGCAGGTGTGACACTGCGTATTCCGTTGTTCGTCATGCTGATGCCCCGGGGATCCTCCCCGATCGACGGTTCGGAGGCCGGGCCCCGGGACGGCCGGACCGAATCGTAGCCGTCTGTCTGCCAAAGGGTCTTACGCAGAAGATAATTCGAGGCGGTGACTCCGCCGCCGCTGCCGGATAGCAAAGTGCCGCGTTGTCGGCGGCTGGGCTGAGTGTCCATACGATCACGCGCCGGCCTGATGTTGCCCGAATCACCCTCGGAGCGAGCAGCTTCGGACCGTCACCGGGGCGTTGTGCCGGCGCTGTGTACGTTGCTGAGATGTGCGGGAGTGACGTCGGCGCCGGCTCGGTCGGCGATCGTCGTCGGCACGCACGACCGGCATCGTCGCGGAGGCGCACACTTCGCAATGTAGTGATGCCATCGCGCAATGGCATTGACCACGGCATAGCGATCCGGAACGCCGCCGGAGCGAATTACCGCAGGAGTAAATAATGGTGTTTCGAATTTGGGAATGTATATCCGACAATAAGTCCAGTTATTTGGTTGCCGATTGCTGAGATTGCCACTCGGCCGCATATTCCAAGCCGGATTCGTGAAAAATGCCGCTCGCGGCCACATAACACTCATGAAGATGCAATATGCGCAAAGCGCGGAGAATGCCATGAAACCGCTTTCAACCTGCGATAACAAATCTACTGATGGGTATTGGTGAATTAATCGCGAACGTCTCCGCCCATTTCTGGAACGCAAACCTGAGGAAGTCCTTGAAAAAGGCCAAGCGCCAACTTGCGACATGCCGGTATGTTTGGGATAACTCTGCGATGTCCGCCAAAAGCAGCAGCTTGGAGAAAAGTGAGCACCAACCCGTTTGATGACGAAAACGGCCGCTTCCTCGTCCTGGTGAACGACGAGGAGCAACACAGCCTGTGGCCGACGTTTGCCGATGTGCCGGCCGGCTGGCGGGTGGTCTTCGGGGAAGCGGACCGGTCTGCATGCCTGGAGTACATCGAGCAAAACTGGACCGACATCCGGCCCAAGAGCCTGCGCGACAGGTTGGCGCAGGGAAGCAGTCATTAGGCGAAAGCGTCTGAGGAAGATGGTCAATGGAACCTGTCGATGAAGCGTTACCGCTGACCCGGGGCCAGCTGGACATCTGGCTGTCGCAGGAAAGCGGACTCGCGGGGGCCGAATGGCAGCTCGGCCTGCTGGGCCGGATCGACGGCACGGTTCACCGAGACCTTCTTCAACAGGCGATCCGGATCGCACTGCAGGAAGCCGAACCCGCCCGGGCCTCCTTCTTCGAAGCGGACGGCCGGGTGCTGCAGAAGCCGCTCGACTACGCGGATCTGGAGCTTCCGTTCTACGACTTCACCGCTGAGGACGATCCGGAACAGAAGGTCCGGGACGTCGCGTCGGCCATGCAACACACGCTGATGCCGCTGACCGGCCGGCTGATCAGGTTCGCGCTGTTCCGCACCCGGACCGATCAGTACTACCTGTTCGGCCTGTGCCACCACATCGCGGTGGACGGGCTGGGGATGGCGCTGGTGAGCCGGCGGATCGCGTCGGTCTACACGGCGTTGGTGTCCGGGAAGCCGATCGGGCCGGCCTATTTCGGGACATTGCGCGATCTGCTGGACTACGAGACGTCCTATGAGGCCTCACCGGAATTCCGGGAGGACAAGGCGTACTGGCTCGACCATCTGCCGTCCGACGACGGACTCGATCTCGCCCTGCCGCCCGCGGACGCTCAGCGCCGCGGCTATGAACCGTCCGCGTCGGTCCCGCTGGATCCGGCCGTCGTCGGTGACATCAAGGTGCTGGCCCGGAACCTGCGGGTGCGCCGGTATGCGATCACCACCGCGGCCTGCGCGCTGATGGTCAGATCCTGGGCGGGCAACGGCGAACAGGTGGCGCTGGACTTCCCGGTCTCCCGCCGGGTGGACGCGGGATCGAAGACCCTGCCGGCGATGCTCGCCGGTGTGGTGCCGCTGGTGCTGAACGCCGCGCCCGACCTCACCGTCGCGGACTTCTGCCGACAGGTCGACATCCGGATCCGGGAACTGCTGCAGCACCAACGTTTCCCGGTGCACACGCTCGGACCGGACGCGGGCTCCGGGGACTGGCGATCGCGGCGACCGGTCTCCAACCGGGTCGCGGTCAACTTCATCCCGTCCCGGCTCACCCTCGATCTCGCCGGTGCCCCACTGACCGCGTCGTACACCAACCACGGTCCGATGGGGCATTTCGGCCTGTTCTTCATCGGTGCCGGCGACGAACTGTTCCTGAGCACCGCCGGCGCCGGACAACCCTTCGCCGGTTTCGAGGTCGCCGAGCTCGCCGCGCATCTGCAGCATGTGGTGTCGGCGATGGCGGCCGACCCGGACCGGCGGCTGTCCTCGATCGAGCTGATCGCCGACCCCGGCCGGTCCGACCTGGCGGTGCTGGGCAACCACCGGGTGCTCGACACGCCGCCGCCTGACCAGGTCGCGATCACCGACATGTTCGCGGCCCGGGTGGCCGATGCCCCGGATGCGCCGGCGGTCAGCGGAAACGGTCTGCGCATGACCTACCGCGAACTGGACGAGGCGGCCAACCGGGTGGCGCACCTGCTGGTGTCGCGCGGAGTCGGTCCCGGAGATCGGGTGGCGCTCGTCGCGGAACGATCCAGCCGGGCTGTCATCGGCATTCTCGCTGTCCTCAAGGCCCGGGCGGCGTATCTGCCGATCGACCCCGCCGTGCCCGCCGCGCGGTTGGAGTTCATCCTGCGGGACGCCGCCCCGGCTGCCGCCCTGACCACCGCGGATCTGCGGTCGCGGCTGGACGGTCAGGTCGGGGAGGTCATCGACCTCGACGATTCGGCGATCGCCGAACAACCGGCCACCGCGCTGCCCGGGCCGGCATACGACGACACCGCCTACGTCATCTACACCTCGGGCACCACCGGAAACCCGAAGGGAGTGGCGGTCACCCACCACAACGTCACCCAGTTGATGGCGCCCCTGGACGCCGGGCTGCCCTATCCGGGTGTCTGGCCGCTGTGCCATTCCCTCGCGTTCGACGTCTCGGTGTGGGAGATCTGGGGAGCACTGCTGCGCGGCGGCCGGCTGGTCGTGGTACCCGAGTCGGTGACCGGCTCACCGGAGGACTTTCACCGGGTCCTGGTGGACGAAGGGGTCACGGTTCTCACCCAGACACCGTCTGCGGTGGCGATGCTCTCGCCCGAGGGGCTGGAGAATGCGGCGCTGGCCGTCGTCGGCGAGGCCTGCCCCGCCGCGGTGGTGGACCGGTGGGCGCCCGGGCGGGTGATGATCAACGCCTACGGCCCGACCGAGACCACGATGTGCGTGGCGATCAGTGCGCCGCTCACCCCCGGATCCGGGGCGGTGCCGATCGGCACCCCGGTGCCGCGGGCGGCGCTGTTCGTGCTCGACTCCTGGATGCGACCGGTCCCCGCTGGGGTGATCGGCGAACTCTACGTCGCCGGTGACGGGGTGGCGGTCGGGTATGTGGGGCGGTCGGAGTTGACCGCGTCGCGGTTCGTGGCGTGTCCGTTCGGGCCACCGGGCAGCCGGATGTACCGCACCGGGGATCTGGTGCGCTGGGGCGCCGACGGGCAGTTGCAGTATCTGGGCCGCGCCGACGAGCAGGTCAAGATCCGCGGCTACCGCATCGAACTCGGCGAAGTGCAGACCGCGCTGACAGCGGTCGACGGCGTCGAGAACGCGGTCGTCATCGCGCGTGAGGACCGGCCGGGGGACAAACGGCTGGTCGGCTACATCACCGGCACCGCCGACCCGGTCCAGGCCCGCGCCCAACTGGCCGACCGGCTGCCGCCCTACATGGTGCCGGCGGCGATCGTGGTGCTCGAATCGATTCCGCTCACCTCCAACAACAAGCTCGACGTCCGCGCGCTGCCGGCGCCGGAATACCGGGCGACGGGCGCCGAATACCGCGCGCCGGGCACACCGCTCGAAGGTCTGCTGGCCGGGATCTTCGCCGAGGTGCTGGGGGTGGAGCGGGTCGGGGTGGACGACTCGTTCTTCGATCTGGGCGGTGACAGCATCCTGTCGATGCAGGTGGTGGCCCGCGCCCGGGCGGCGGGGGTGCAGTGCCGGCCCCGCGACATCTTCGTCGAACAGACCGTCGCGCGACTGGCGTCGGTGGTCAAGGTCAGCGGTGGGGAGCCGGAGACCGTCGACGACGGTACCGGTGCGGTGGTGGCCACCCCGATCATGCGCTGGCTGCGCGGCGTCGACGGTCCGACCGATCAGTTCAACCAGACCGTGGTGCTGCAGGCCCCGCCCGGAACCGACACCGCCGCGGCCGAGGCCGATGTGGTGGCGGTGCTGCAGGCGCTGATCGACCGGCACCCCACCCTGCGGATGCGCGCCGAGGGGACGACCGCCGGGGACGGTCTGCTCGTGCCCGCGGCCGGTGCCGTGACGGCCCGGGACTGTCTGCACACCGTCGACACCCTGACCGATGAGGTGTTGATCGCCGCGCGGTCGAGGTTGAATCCCGCGGCCGGGGTCATGCTCAGCGCGGTGTGGGCCCGCGGCAGCGGTCAGCTGGTGCTGATGATCCACCACCTGGCGGTCGACGGGGTGTCCTGGCGGATCCTGGTGGAGGACCTCAACATCGCCTGGGCCCAGCACCGCACCGGTCAACCGATCGACCTGCCGGCCGGAGGTACGTCCTTCGCGCGTTGGTCCACCCTGCTGGCCGAACACGCCCGCACACCCGAGGTGACCGCACACGTCGACACCTGGCGGCACCTTGTGATGACACCGGCCGCGCTACCGGCCGTCCGCCCCGAGAGCGACACCTACGCGACGGCGGGACGCCTCACCGCAGCACTGGATGCCGACACCACGCGTCAGTTGCTGGGGGCGGTGCCGGCGGCGTTCCACGCCGGGGTGCAGGACATCCTGTTGATCGCGTTCGGGCTGGCCTGGGCGGAGTTCCTCGGCGCTTGTGACAGCCCGATCGGGATCGACGTCGAGGGCCACGGCCGGGCCGAGGAATTGGCGGCAGGTGTCGATCTGTCCCGCACGGTCGGGTGGTTCACCACCAAATACCCGGTGGCGCTGACCATTCCGAAGTTGTCGTGGGAGCAGGTGCGCACCGGTGGGGACGCGTTGGGGGCGGCGGTCAAGGCCGCCAAGGAACAACTGCGCAGCGTTCCTGACGGAATCACCTACGGGTTGTTGCGCCATCTGAACCCCGACGTCGAGTTGGGGGGTGCCGAACCCGCCATCGGGTTCAACTACCTGGGCCGGCTCGCCGCCGGAGCCGGCGACCTGCCCGACGAACTGTGGCGCATCGACCCGAGCGGTCTGCCGATCACCGAAGCGGCGTCGAAAATCCCGATGCCCCTGGCGCATACCGTCGAGGTGAATGCCGGAACCCTGGATGCCGGCCCCGACGGTCCGGTGTTGCAGGCGACCTGGACGTGGGCGCCGTCGCTGGTCGACGAGGCGCAGATCGCCCGGTTGAGCCGGTTGTGGTTCGAGGCGCTGGGCGGTGTCTGCGCGCATGTGCGCAGCGGCGGTGGTGGGCTCACCCCGTCCGACATCGCGCCGGCCCGGCTCACCCAGCAGCAGATCGATGAGCTGGCCGACCGCCACGACATCGCCGACATCCTGCCGCTCACCCCGCTGCAGCAGGGGCTGCTCTTCCAGACCGCGTTCGCCGCGGAAGCCGACCTTCCGGCCGCAGACATCTATGCGGTGCAGCTGATGATCACCATCGCCGGCGAACTGGACGCCGGCCGCCTGCGCGACGCGGTGCACGCGGTGGTCGCCCGGCATCCGAACCTGGCCGCGCGGTTCTGCACCGACCACGATCACCCGGTGCAGATCATCCCCACCGACCCGGTCATCGCCTGGCAGCAGGTCGAACTCGACGACAGCGCGGACTTCGAGCAGTGGTGCGCGGCGGAACGCGCCGCGGTGTGCACGCTCGGCGACCAGCCGGTGTTCCGTGCCGCACTGGTCCACACCGGCGGCCACGGCACCGGGGCGAACGAGCACCGGTTCGTGTTGACGGTGCACCACATCGTGATCGACGGGTGGTCGTTGCCGATCCTGCTGCAGGAGATCTTCGCCGGCTATTTCGGTCAGCGGTTGCCGGCGCCGGCCCGGTTCCGCGACTTCGTCACCTGGCTGGCCGCGCAGGACCGCGACGCCGCCCGTGCCGCGTGGCGGGAACTGCTCGACGGTTTCGACACCCCCACCCTGATCGCCCCACCGGGCCAGGCCGGACCACGTGCGACCGCGTCCTTCCGGTTGCCCGGACAGCTCACCGGCGCGCTGACCGACCTGGCGCGTGCGCAGCGCACCACGGTCAGCACCGTGCTCCAGGCCGCGTGGGCGCACCTGCTGATGGCGATGACCGGTCAGCGCGACGTCGTGTTCGGCACCGCGGTGTCCGGACGGCCCGCGGACCTGCCCGGCGCGGACCGCATCGTGGGGCTGCTGATCAACACGATCCCGGTGCGGGCCCGGATCGGCGCCGACACCACCGTGGCCGATCTGCTGGCCCAGCTGCAGCACGCCCACAACGACATCGTCGAGCACGAGCACCTGGCGCTCAACGAGATCCACCGGGCGGCCGGTCAGGACCGGCTGTTCGACACGCTGCTCGTCTACGAGAACTATCCGGTCGATGCGGCGGCGCTGGCCGGGGCGCAAGGCCTTGCGGTCACCGATTTCCAGAGCCGCGAATACAACCACTATCCGCTGTCGGTGGTCGCAATGCCCGGGGACGAGCTCGGACTGCGCATCGAATACGACACCGAGGTGTTCGACACCGCGGATGTCGAGGCACTGGTCGGCCGGCTGCGGCGGGTGCTGACCGCGATGACCACCGATCCGGCCCAGCGGACGGCCGCCGTCGACCTGCTCGACAGCGAAGAGCGGAACCGGCTGTCCGACTGGGGCAACAGCTCCGTGCTGGACCGCCCCGAACCGGACGTGGCCACCATTCCGGACCTGTTCGCCGCCCAGGCGGCGCGCACCCCGGACGCGGTCGCGATGAGCTGCGGTGACCGGGCGTGGACCTACCGTCAGCTCGACGAGCATGCGAACCGGCTGGCACGGGTGCTGGCCGCCCGCGGCGCCCGCCCCGGCGAGCGGGTGGCGTTGCTGCTGCCCCGCACCGGTGAGGCGGTCACCGCGATCCTGGCGGTCCTCAAGACCGGTGCGGCGTACCTGCCGCTGGACCCGGCACATCCCGACGCCCGGATCGAGTTCGTGCTCGGCGACGCCGCGCCGATCGTCGCGGTGACCACCGCCGAGCTCGGCGCGCGGCTGCACAGATCCGGGGTGCCGGTCATCCACATCGACGACCCGGCGGCGCCCGGACAGGCCGGCGCCACCACCGGACCGGCCCCGGCGCCGGACGACATCGCCTACATCATCTACACCTCGGGAACCACCGGGGTGCCCAAAGGTGTTGCGGTCACGCACCGCAACGTCGCCGCCCTGCTGTCCGCCCTGGACGCCGAACTGGCGTCCGGACAGGTGTGGACCCAGTGCCATTCGCTGGCCTTCGACTTCTCGGTGTGGGAGATCTGGGGCCCGCTGCTGTACGGCGGACGGGTGGTGATCGTGCCCGATCCGGTGGTGCGGTCCCCGGAGGATCTGCACGCCCTGCTGGCCGCCGAGCAGGTCGGCATGCTCAGCCAGACGCCGTCGGCGTTCTATGCGTTGCAGACGGCCGACTCGCTGCAGCCCGAGCAGGCGCGGCAGCTGCAGCTGCAGACCGTGGTCTTCGGCGGTGAAGCGCTGGAGCCGCAACGCCTGTCGGCCTGGATGCGGAACCATCCGGAACGGCCGCGGCTGATCAACATGTACGGCATCACCGAGACCACGGTGCACGCCTCGTTCCGGGAGATCGGCGCCGCCGACCTCGACGACAACACCAGCCCGATCGGCCGGCCGCTGCCGCATCTGGCGTTCTTCGTGCTGGACGGTTGGCTGCGCCCGGTGCCACCCGGGGTGGTCGGCGAACTCTACGTGGCCGGAGCGGGTCTGGCCACCGGATACGTGAGCCGCTCCGATCTGACCTCGACCCGGTTCGTGGCCTGCCCGTTCGGGCCGCCCGGAACCCGGATGTACCGCACCGGCGATCTGGTGCGCTGGGACACCGGCGGGGAACTGCACTACATCGGCCGGGCGGACGAGCAGGTCAAGATCCGCGGCTACCGCATCGAACTCGGTGAGATCCAGGCCGCGCTGGCCGATCTGGACGGTGTGCAGCAGGCCGCGGTGATCGCCCGCGAGGACCGGCCGGGCGACAAACGGCTGGTCGGCTACATCACCGGCACCGCCGACCCGGATCAGGCCCGCGCCCGACTCGCCGACCGGTTGCCCGCCTACATGGTGCCGACCGCGGTGGTGGTGCTCGACGCCCTGCCGTTGACGGTCAACGGCAAACTCGACACCCGGGCGCTACCGGCGCCGGAATACCAGGACGCCGAACAGTACCGGGCGCCGACCCACGCCGTCGAGGAGGTCCTGGCCGGCATCTACGCCGAGGTGCTCGGTATCGACAAGGTCGGGGTCGACGACTCGTTCTTCGACCTCGGCGGCGACTCGATCTCGTCGATGCAGGTGGTGGCCCGCGCCCGGGCGGCAGGGCTGACCATCCGGCCCCGCGACATCTTCGTCGAACGCACCGTCGCCCGGCTGGCCCAGGTCGCGGTGCCCACCGGCGCCGATGCCGCGGTCGACGACGCGGGGACCGGACCGGTGGTCGCCACTCCGATCATGCGCTGGCTGTACGACACCCGGGGCCCGATCGATCAGTTCAACCAGACCGTCGTGCTGCGGGCGCCCGCCGGGGTGACCGAGGCCGACGTCGTCGAGATCCTGCAGGCCGTGCTGGACCGGCACGCGATGCTGCGGCTGCGCGCCGCGGACGTCGAGAACCTGACGGTGCCCGAATCCGGAGCCGTCACCGCCCGCGGATGCCTGCGAACCGTGCACCGGTTGTCCGGGGACGAACTGCGCTCCGCACGCGCCGAACTGGATCCCGCCGCCGGAACGATGGTGCGCGCCCTGTGGGCGCCGGACACCCGCCGGCTGGCCCTGATCGTCCACCACCTCGCCGTCGATGCCGTGTCCTGGCGAATCCTGGTCGAGGACATCAACATCGCCTGGGGACAGCGGCACACCGGACAGCCGATCGACCTGCCCGCCGGCGGCACCTCGTTCGCCCGCTGGTCGACCCTGCTCGCCGAGTACGCCGACACCCCCGAGGTGGTGGCCCAGGCCGGCGTGTGGCAACAGGTGGCGGCGGTGCCCGCGGCGCTGCCCGCGCCGGACCCGACGGCCGACACCTACGCGACCGCCGGACAGTTGTCGATGACGGTGGACGCCGACACCACCGGTCAGTTGCTGGGCGCGGTGCCGGCGGCGTTCCACGCCGGGGTGCAGGACATCCTGTTGATCGCGTTCGCGCTGGCCTGGGCGGAGTTCCTCGATACGCCGGGCAGTCCGATCGGCATCGACGTGGAAGGACACGGCCGGACCGAAGACATCGGCTCGCACCCGGACGCCGAGGTCGACCTGTCCCGCACCGTCGGCTGGTTCACCACCAAACACCCGGTGGCGCTGACCGTCGGTGGACTGTCCTGGCAACAGGTCGTCGCCGGGGACGCCGCCCTCGGTCCGGTGATCAAGGCCGCCAAGGAGCAGCTCCGCGCCCTGCCCGACGGTATCGGCTACGGGTTGCTGCGCTACCTGAATCCGCACGTGCAGCTGCCGGATCCGGACCCGGCGATCGCCTTCAACTATCTGGGACGGCTGGGGGCCGGTGGCGCCGGCCTGTCCGAGGAGCTGTGGCGCATCGATTCCGACGCGGTGGCGGTCACCGCGGCCGCCGCGGCGACGGACACCCCGCTGGGCCACGCCGTCGAACTCAATGCCGGCATCCTCGACGCCGACGACGGGTCCGGCGGGCAGCGGCTGCACGCGACCTGGACCTGGGCCCGGTCGGTGCTGAGCGAGGACCAGATCAGCCGGGTCAGCCGGCTGTGGGCCGACGCCCTGACCGGCATCTGCCACCATGTGCGGCGCGGCGGTGGCGGACTGACGCCGTCGGACATCGCGCCGGCCCGGCTCACCCAGCAGGAACTGGACGAACTGACCCGCCGCGAGCCGGTGGCCGATGTGCTGCCGCTGACCCCGCTGCAGCAGGGTCTGTTGTTCCACGCCGGCGCCGCACCGGACAACCACGACCTCTACGCGGTGCAACTGGACCTCACCGTGCGTGGACCGCTGGACCCGGACCGGCTGCGCGACGCGGTGCGACGGGTGATCCGCAGACGGCCCAACGTGGTGGCCCGGTTCCACGACCAGTTCGCTGAACCGGTGCAGGTGCTTCCGGCCGACCCCGAACCGGTCTGGCGCTACGTCGACATGACCGCGCCGAACGTCGACGGGGAGGCGCCCGCCGAGGGGATCGAACAGCTCAGCGCCGCCGAACGGGCCGCGGTGTGCGATCTCACCAACTCCCCGACACTGCGGACCCTGCTGATCCGCACCGCCGCCGACGAGCACCGGCTGGTGCTGACCAACCACCACATCGTGCTGGACGGCTGGTCGAAACCCCTTCTGCTGCAGGAGATCTTCTCCGCATACTTCGGTGAGCGACTGCCCGCACCGGTGCCCTACCGCCGGTTCGTCAGCTGGCTGGCCGAACAGGACCACGACGCCGCCCGCGCGGCTTGGCGTGAGGTGTTCGCCGGGTTCCAGGCCCCCACCCTGGTGGGGCCGCCCGGCCGGCTGCCCGGACGGCGCGACGTCGCCTCGTTCCGGATCCCGGCCGAAACCACCCGGGCGCTGGGGGAATTGGCGCGCACCTGTCACACCACGGTCAGCACCGTGCTGCAGGCCGCGTGGGCGCAGGTGGTGATGTGGCTGACCGGACAGACCGACGTCGCCTTCGGCACCGCGGTGTCCGGCCGGCCACCCGGACTGGCCGGGGCGGAGTCGATGGTGGGCCTGCTGATCAACACCGTCCCGGTGCGGGCCACCATCACCCCGACGACCACCGTCGCGGGCATTCTCGAACAACTGCAGAACAACTTCGCGCACACGGTGGACCACCAGCACCTGGCGCTCACCGAGATCCACCGTGCCACCGGCCACGATCAGTTGTTCGACACGATGTTCGTGTTCGAGAACTATCCGATCGACGCGGCCGCCCTGCTGGGCGTGCAGGACCTGTCCATCACCGACTTCAGCAACCGCGAATTCAACCACTACCCGCTCTCGGTGCAGGCTGTGCCGGGCCATGAACTGGGTCTGCGAGTCGAATTCGACACCACCGTGTTCGACGCGGCGCGCATCAGACGACTGGTCGACCGAATGCGACGGGTACTGGTGGCCATGACCGCAGACACGAGGGAGAAGTCATGACTGCCGAACCCACCACCCGGACGCTGTTGTCATTCGACCTCCTCGACGACGATGAGCACGATCAACTCGATGAGTGGAGCAACCGCGCGGTCCTGACCGACCCCGGTCCCGCCCCGGTCACCATCCCGACACTGTTCGAGGAACAGGTGATCCGCGCACCGCAGGCCGTCGCCCTGGTCTTCGAGGACCGGTCGTGGACCTACCGCGAGCTGAACGAGGCGGCGAACCGGCAGGCCAACCGGCTGATCGCGTACGGAGCCGGGCCGGGCGAGTCGGTGGCACTGCTCATTCCGCGGTCGGCCGAGGCGATCATCGCCATCCTCGCCGTGCTGAAAACCGGTGCGGCGTACCTGCCCATCGACCCGGCACACCCCGACGCGCGGATCGGGTTCATGCTCGCCGACGCCGCCCCGGTCGCCGCGCTGACCACCGCGGCCCTGCGGTCGCGGTTCGACGGTCACGACATCCCCGTCCTCGATGTGGCCGACCCCGCGCTCGCGGTTCAGCCGGTCACCGCGCCGTCCGGCCCGCGACCCGACGATCTGGCGTACCTGACCTACACGTCCGGCACCACCGGGCGGCCCAAGGCGGTGGCGGTCACCCACCACAACGTCACCCAACTGGTGGCCGGGCTGCACGCCGACCTGCCCGCCGGGCCGGGACAGGTGTGGTCGCAATGGCATTCGCTGGTCTTCGATGTCTCGGTGTGGGAGATCTGGGGTGCGCTCCTGCACGGCGGCCGGCTGGTCGTGGTCCCGGAGTCGGTCGGCACCTCCCCGGAGGATTTCCGGCACCTGCTGATCACCGAGAAGGTCGGCGTGCTGTGCCAGACCCCGTCCGCCGCCGGGATGTTGTCCCCCGAGGGACTGGACGCCACCACGCTGGTGGTGGCCGGTGAGGCCTGCCCGACCGACCTGGTGGACCGGTGGGCGCCCGGGCGGGTGATGATCAACGCCTACGGCCCGACCGAGGCGACCGTGTACGCGGCCATGAGCGGGCCGCTGCAACCAGGTACCCCGGTGGTGCCGATCGGCACCCCGGTGCCGCGGGCGGCGCTGTTCGTGCTCGATCAAGGGTTGCGGCCCGCTCCGGAAGGCGTTGTCGGCGAGCTGTACATCGCCGGTGACGGGGTGGCGGTCGGGTATGTGGGGCGGTCGGAGTTGACCGCGTCGCGGTTCGTGGCGTGTCCGTTCGGGCCGCCGGGCAGCCGGATGTACCGCACCGGCGATCTGGTGCGCTGGGGCGCCGACGGGCAGTTGCAGTATCTGGGCCGCGCCGACGAGCAGGTCAAGATCCGCGGCTACCGCATCGAACTCGGTGAGATCCAGGCGGCGCTGGCGCGTCTGGACGGGGTGGACCAGGCCGCGGTCATCGCGCGTGAGGACCGGCCGGGGGACAAACGGCTGGTCGGCTACATCACCGGCACCGCCGACCCGGTCCAGGCCCGCGCCCAACTGGCCGACCGGCTGCCGCCCTACATGGTTCCGGCGGCGATCGTCATGCTCGACGCCCTGCCGCTCACCGTCAACGGCAAGCTGGACACCCGCGCGCTGCCGGCGCCGGAATACCGCAGTGCCGCCGCGGATTACCGCCCCCCGTCCACGCCCACCGAGAAGATCCTGGCCGGGATCTTCGCCGAGGTGCTGGGGGTGGAGCGGGTCGGGGTGGACGACTCGTTCTTCGATCTGGGCGGTGACAGCATCCTGTCGATGCAGGTGGTGGCCCGCGCCCGGGCGGCGGGGGTGCAGTGCCGGCCCCGCGACATCTTCGTCCACCAGACCGTCGGCGCGGTGGCCGAGGTCGCGGAGAACGTCGCGGAGAACACCGACGGGCAGGCCGATGTCGCGGATGACGGTACCGGTGCGGTGGTGGCCACCCCGATCATGCGCTGGCTGCGCGGCGTCGACGGTCCGACCGATCAGTTCAACCAGACCGTGGTGCTGCAGGCCCCGCCTGGAACCGACACCGCCGCGGCCGAGGCCGATGTGGTGGCGGTGCTGCAGGCGCTGATCGACCGGCACCCCACCCTGCGGATGCGCGCCGAGGGGATGACCGCCGGGGACGGGACGGACGACTGGTCCCTGTTCATCCCCGAACCCGGCGCGACATCGGCGCGCGAGGTGATGCACACCGTCGACACCCTGACCGATGAGGTGTTGATCGCCGCGCGGTCGAGGTTGAATCCCGCGGCCGGGGTCATGCTCAGCGCGGTGTGGGCTCGCGGCAGCGGTCAGCTGGTGCTGATGATCCACCACCTGGCGGTCGACGGGGTGTCCTGGCGGATCCTGGTGGAGGACCTCAACATCGCCTGGGCCCAGCACCGCACCGGTCAACCGATCGACCTGCCCGCGAACGGCACCTCGTTCGCCCGCTGGTCGGCGCTGCTGGCCGACCATGCCCGTGCCCCGGAGGTGGTCGAACACGTCGAGGCCTGGCAGCGGGTGATCGCCGCCCCGTCGGCGCTGCCGGCGATCCGGCCCGAGCGGGACACCTACGCCACCGCCGGACAGTTGTCGGTCTCGCTGGATGCCGACACCACGCGTCAGTTGCTGGGGGCGGTGCCGGCGGCGTTTCACGCCGGGGTGCAGGACATCCTGTTGATCGCGTTCGGGCTGGCCTGGGCGGAGTTCCTCGGCGCTTGTGACAGCCCGATCGGGATCGACGTCGAGGGCCACGGCCGGGCCGAGGAATTGGCGGCAGGTGTCGATCTGTCCCGCACGGTCGGGTGGTTCACCACCAAATACCCGGTGGCGCTGACCATTCCGAAGTTGTCGTGGGAGCAGGTGCGCACCGGTGGGGACGCGTTGGGGGCGGCGGTCAAGGCCGCCAAGGAACAACTGCGCAGCGTTCCTGACGGAATCACCTACGGGTTGTTGCGCCATCTGAACCCCGACGTCGAGTTGGGGGGTGCCGAACCCGCCATCGGGTTCAACTACCTGGGCCGGCTCGCCGCCGGAGCCGGCGACCTGCCCGACGAACTGTGGCGCATCGACACCGACGCCCTGGAGTTGACCGGGGTCGCCTCCCGGGTGCGGATGCCGCTGATGCACACCGTCGAGGTGAATGCCGGAACCCTGGATGCCGGCCCCGACGGTCCGGTGTTGCAGGCGACCTGGACGTGGGCGCCGTCGCTGGTCGACGAGGCGCAGATCGCCCGGTTGAGCCGGTTGTGGTTCGAGGCGCTGGGCGGTGTCTGCGCGCATGTGCGCAGCGGCGGTGGTGGGCTCACCCCGTCCGACATCGCGCCGGCCCGGCTCACCCAGCAGCAGATCGATGAGCTGGCCGACCGCCACGACATCGCCGACATCCTGCCGCTCACCCCGGTTCAGCAGGGGCTGCTCTTCCACTCTGCGGTCACCAGGACCACCGCGGACGACATCTACGCCGTGCAACTCGACCTGACCATCGCCGGCGTCGTCGACCAGCACCGCCTGCGCGACGCGGTGCACGCGGTGGTCGCCCGGCATCCGAACCTGGCCGCGCGGTTCTGCACCGACCACGATCACCCGGTGCAGATCATCCCCACCGAACCGGTGGCGGCGTGGCGCTACCTCGATCTGCGCGGCGACGATCAGAACCCCGAACACGAGGTGCAGCAGCTGTGCGCCGCCGAGCGGGCGGCCGTGCGGGACCTCACCGAACGGCCCACCTTCCGGGCGGCATTGATCCGCACCGGGGCGACCGAGCACCGGTTCGTGTTGACGGTGCACCACATCGTGATCGACGGGTGGTCGTTGCCGATCCTGCTGCAGGAGATCTTCGCCGGCTATTTCGGTCAGCGGTTGCCGGCGCCGGCCCGGTTCCGCGACTTCGTCACCTGGCTGGCCGCGCAGGACCGCGACGCCGCCCGTGCCGCGTGGCGGGAACTGCTCGACGGTTTCGACACCCCCACCCTGATCGCCCCACCGGGCCAGGCCGGGCCGCGGGGCAGCGCATCGTATCGGATCGACACCGAAACCACCGCGGCCATAGGTGAACTCGCCCGAACTCAGCGCACCACGGTCAACACCGTGCTCCAGGCCGCGTGGGCGCACCTGCTGATGGCGATGACCGGTCAGCGCGACGTCGTGTTCGGCACCGCGGTGTCCGGACGGCCCGCGGACCTGCCCGGCGCGGACCGCATCGTGGGGCTGCTGATCAACACGATCCCGGTGCGGGCCCGGATCGGCGCCGACACCACCGTGGCCGATCTGCTGGCCCAGCTGCAGCACGCCCACAACGACACCCTCGAGCACGAACACCTGGCCCTCACCGAGATCCACCACCTCGCCGGGCACGACCAGCTGTTCGACACGCTGTTCCTCTACGAGAGCTACCCGATCGACACCGGTGCGTTCTCCGGGGCGCAGGAGCTGGCGGTCACCGGCTTCACCAACCGCGAGTTCAACCACTATCCACTGTCGGTGATGGCGCTGCCCGGACACGAGCTCGGACTGCGCATCGAATACGACACCGAGGTGTTCGACACCGCCGCGATCGACGCCCTGGCCGACCGGTTCCGGCGGGTGCTGGAATCGATGGTCGGCGATCCGGCCCGGCGACTGTCGGCGATCGAGGTGCTCGACGCCGCTGAACGCGAACAACTCGACGCCTGGTCGAACCGCGCGGTGTTGGCCGACAGCCCTGCGCTGGAATCGATTCCGGAGGTGTTCGCCCGGCAGGTGGCCCGCGATCCGGGAGCCGTGGCGGTCACCTTCGAGGGCCGGTCGATGACCTACGGCGAACTGGACGACGCGGCCACCGAACTGGCCAACCTGCTGGCCGTCTACGGCGCCGGCCCGGGAGAGTCGGTGGCACTGTTGATGCCGCGGTCCGCCGACGCGATCGTGGCGATCCTGGCCGTGCTCAAGACCGGCGCGGCCTACCTGCCGATCGACCCGGCGGTGCCGGCCGCCCGGCTGGAATTCATGCTGTCGGACGCCGAACCGATCGTCGCCCTCACCACCGTGGAACTCGGGACCCGGTTCAACGGAACCGGGGTGCCGATCATCGAGGTCGACGATCCGGCGCCGCCGATGTATCCCAGCAGCACCCTGCTGCCTCCGGCGCCCGACGACATCGCCTACCTGATCTACACCTCCGGCACCACCGGGGTGCCCAAGGGCGTGGCGATCACCCACGCCAACGTCACCCGGGTGCTGCACACCCTGCCCGCCGATCTACCCGCTGGGCCGGGAAAGGTGTGGTCACAATGGCATTCGCTGGTGTTCGACGTCTCGGTCTGGGAGATCTGGGGCGCCCTGCTGCACGGCGGCCGACTGGTGATCGTGCCGGAATCGATCACCGGATCCCCCGACGACCTGCACGACCTGCTGGTGGCCGAACACGTCGACGTGGTGTATCAGACCCCGTCCGCGGCGGGCATGCTGTCCCAGCGGGGACTGGACTCGACCGCACTGGTCGTCGCCGGTGAGGCCTGCCCGACCGACCTGGTGGACCGGTGGGCGCCCGGGCGGGTGATGATCAACGCCTACGGGCCCACCGAGGCCACCATCTACGCCGCCATCAGCGCACCCCTGACCGCCGGGGCGGCGGTCGCCCCGATCGGCACACCGGTACCCACCGGTGCGGCGTTCGTCCTCGACGAATGGCTCCGGCCGGTCCCGCCCGGTGTCGTCGGCGAGCTGTACCTGGCCGGCCACGGCATCGGCGTCGGGTACATCGGGCGCGCCGAGCTGACCGGGACCCGGTTCGTGGCGTGTCCGTTCGGGCCGCCGGGCAGCCGGATGTACCGCACCGGGGATCTGGTGCGCTGGGGCGCCGACGGGCAGCTGCAGTATCTGGGCCGCGCCGACGAGCAGGTCAAGATCCGCGGCTACCGCATCGAACTCGGTGAGATCCAGGCTGCGCTGGCCGATCTGGACGGTGTGCAGCAGGCCGCGGTGATCGCCCGTGAGGACCGGCCGGGGGACAAACGGCTGGTCGGCTACATCACCGGCACCGCCGACCCGGATCAGGCCCGCGCCCGGCTCGCCGACCGGTTGCCCGCCTACATGGTTCCGGCCGCGGTGGTGGTGCTGGACCGGATCCCGTTGACGGTCAACGGCAAACTCGACCGGCGCGCTCTGCCGGCGCCGGAGTATCAGCGGGCGGACCGGTACCGGGCGCCGGAGACGGCGGTCGAGAAGACCCTCACCGAGATCTTCGCGCACGTGCTCGGGCTGGAACGGGTCGGCGTCGATGACTCGTTCTTCGACCTCGGCGGCGACTCGATCTCCGCGATGCGGGCCGTCGCGGCGATCAACACCGCGCTGGACACCGATGTCGCGGTGCGCACCCTGTTCGAGGCGCCGACGGTCCGCCGACTGAGCAGACAGCTGGAGGGCGGGGCCGACACCGCACCGCAGGGCGCGGATCTCGGCGCGGTCACCTACGAATCCGTGCACGGTGCCACCGCGACCGAGGTCAGGGCCGCAGACCTCACCCTGGACAGGTTCATCGACGCCGCCACCCTGCGGACCGCGGCGGACCTGCCCCGCCCGACCGGGCAGGTGCAGACCGTGCTGCTCACCGGGGCCACCGGGTTCCTCGGCCGCTACCTGCTGCTGGAATGGCTGCGCAGACTGCGCCGGGTGGACGACACCGTGATCTGCCTGGTGCGGGGGAGATCCGATGCCGATGCGCGGCAGCGGCTCGAGGCGGTCTTCGACACCGACCCGGCGCTGCGGCGGCACTTCCGCGAGCTGGCCGCCGAGCGGCTGCAGGTGATCGCCGGCGACAAGGGGCAGCCCAACCTCGGTCTGGACGTGCAGACCTGGCGGCGACTGGCCGAACGGGTCGATTTGATCGTCGACTCCGCGGCCTTCGTCAACAGTGTGCTGCCGTATCGGGAACTGTTCGGCCCCAACGTTGTCGGTACCGCCGAGTTGATCCGGTTCGCGTTGACCGCCAAACTCAAGCCGTACAACTTCGTGTCGACCTCCGATATCGGCCGGCAGATCGAACCGGACCTGTTCACCGAGGACGCCGACATCCGCACGATCAGCCCCACCCGCACGGTCGACGCCAGTTACGCCAACGGCTACGGCAACAGCAAGTGGGCCGGTGAGGTGCTGCTCCGGGAGGCCCACGATCTGTGCGGGCTGCCGGTGGCGGTGTTCCGGTCCGGGATGATCCTGGTCGATCCCACCTATGCGGGCCAGCTCAACGTGACCGACACCGTCAGCCGGATGGTGCTGAGCATCGTCGCCACCGGGGTGGCGCCCAAGTCGTTCTACCGGCTCGGCGACGACGGCAGCCGGCAGCGGGCCCATTTCGACGGGCTCCCGGTCGATTTCGTCGCCGAGGCGGTCGCCACGCTCGGATGGCAGATCGCCCGGACGGCGACCGGATCGCCGGCCGGCGACTTCCGGACCTATCACGTGATGAACCCGCACGACGACGGCATCGGGATCGACGAGTACGTGGACTGGCTCATCGAGGCGGGCCACCCGATCGAGCGGATCGACGATTTCGGCGAATGGCTGCGGCGGTTCGAGGCCGGCCTGCACGCCCTTCCGGAGCGGCAACGCCAGCATTCGGTGCTGCAGATGCTGACCCTGCTGCGCCAACAGGGAGGCGAACCGCAGCCCCCGGAGCCGCGGCACGGCTCCGACGCCCCGGCCGACCGGTTCGAGGCCGCCGTGAAGAGGGCCGGCATCAACGGCGGGCAGGGCATTCCACATGTCACACCGGAGGTGATCGTCCGGTACGTCACCGATCTGCGACAGCTCGGGCTGCTGTAGGACGACGACCCGGTGGCGGCAGAGCGCTTGTGACACGACGGAACACGAGGAATCACGTGGGATCGCGACGAACAGGGATCGGTCATGTGGAGTGACCATGTGGAGTGACGTTGTCGGGCTGGCACTGTTCGTGTCGCTCAACCCGATGCTGCTCGCGTTGATCCTGCTGATGATCTCGCGGCCCCGGCCGATACCGAACCTGGTCGCGTTCTGGATCGGCTGCCTGATCGTCAACATCCCGGTCTGGCTGGTGCCGCTGATGCTGCTGCACCTGGTGCCGTCCTTCGAGGCGGTGGCCCGGGATCTGGCGACCCCGTCCGAACAGACCGGGATCCAACCACTGCAGTTGGGCACCGGCGTGTTCTGCCTGCTGGTCGCCACCTGGATCGGGGTGCGGTTGCTGCGCCGGCGGCGGGTGCCCGAACCGGCGCCGGCCGTCGCCGGTGGTGCCGGTTCGACGCTGGTGCTCGACCCCGACGCCCCGGGCGCCGCCGCCGGGAACGACACCGCGGGCGCCGGCGCCGGGGCCGACCAACCCGCGCCGGGCGGCCTGCGCGGCGGGTACCGGAATGCCAAG
Organism: Mycolicibacterium thermoresistibile; assembly: GCF_900187065.1. Lineage (NCBI taxonomy): Bacteria > Bacillati > Actinomycetota > Actinomycetes > Mycobacteriales > Mycobacteriaceae > Mycobacterium > Mycolicibacterium thermoresistibile. The sequence goes on along the minus strand of NZ_LT906483.1, from coordinate 4,811,893 downwards.
GCGGCCGTCGGGCGGCTGGTCGGCCGGGCCCGGCAGGCATGGGAGAACGGCGCCGTGTGGGTGTCGATGGTGTTCGGTCTGGCCTATGTGCCGCCGCCCCCGCTGGTGCTGTTGGTGAACACCATCATCGTGGCGTCCGGTGCGCCGATCGGCACCCAGGTGGCGGCGGTGCTGGTCTTCATCATCGTGATGCTGGCGGTGTTCGAGATCGCGCTGCTGGGCTACGTGTTCGTGCCCAGCCGCACCGAGGCGATCCTGCAGCCGATCCACAACTGGGCGCGCGACCACCGCAGTCAGGTGTTGTTGATCCTGTTCGCGGTCGTCGGGACGTGGCAGGTGGTGACCGCCTCCGGGCTGCTCTGAGACCCGCTCAGAGCGGCGGCACCCGGTCGGCCCACGGCATCGCCTCTTCGAGCTGGGCGGCCAACCGGATCAACGTCTGCTCACCGGCCAGCGGTGCGACGAATTGCACACCGAGCGGCAACCCGTCGGCGGTCCAGTGCAGCGGCAGCGAGATCGCCGGCCGCCCGGTCAGATTCGCCAACTGGGTGTAGGGCACCCAGGCCAGGTTCTGCTCCACCGCGTCGTCGACGAACTTGGTGAATCGCAGCAACCCGGCGGTGCGGGTCTTGATCAGCACGTCCGATGCGCGTTCCAGCGCCGCCGGGAGGTCGAACTGCCCGATCCGCGGCGGGGGAGTGGCCAGCGTCGGGGTGAGCAGCAGATCGTGGGTCTCGAAGAATTCGGTGAGCCGGCGGGTGTGGGCATGCCGGCGATGCACGGCGTCGAGATAGTCGACGCTGCCGGTAGCCCGGCCGAGTGCGGCCAGGATCAGGGTGTCCCGTTCGAACGCATCGTCCCCGGCGCCGGTCCGGCGCTTGGTGTCGGCGAGCTCCCACGCGGTGTAGACGAACCATGTCAGCAGGAAATCGCGGGCCAGCGCCGCGTCGTCGAACGGGGCCTGCGGCAGTTCCTCGACCTGATGGCCCAATTCGGTCAACGTGCGCACGGTGGCCTCTACCGCGGCGAACGCGTCCGGGTGGGGCTGTGGGTTGATCGCCGTCGGCACCCGCACCCCGATCCGCAGCCGGCCCGGATCCGCGCCCACACACGAGGCGAACGACGACGGCGGGACGGCCGGCGCATAGGGGCCCCACGGCTCCCCGCCGGCCAGCACATCGAGCATCGCCGCCGTGTCCCGCACCGACCGGGACACCACCCCCTCCACGGCCGCGCCGTGCATGGACTCACCCACCGCCGGTCCGGTGGGGACGAGTCCCCGCCCGGGCTTCAACCCGACCAGCCCGCAGCACGCCGCCGGAATGCGGATCGAGCCGCCGCCGTCACTCGCCCCGGCGCACGGCACGATGCCCGCCGCGACGGCGGCCGCCGACCCGCCGGAGGACCCGCCCGGACTGTGCCGCAGATTCCACGGATTGCGGGTCGGGCCCCAGACCTCCGGTTCGGTGATGCCCTTCGCCCCGAACTCGGGGGTGTTGGTCTTGCCGAAGATCACCAGACCGGCGTCCAGCCAGCGCCGCACCACGCCGGCATGTTCGGTGGCGGGCGTCGACATCAGCGCCCGCGAGCCGGCCGACGTGGGAAGACCGGCGTAGTCCTGCGACAGATCCTTGATCAGGAACGGCACCCCGGCGAACGGACCGGACAGCTCGGTGGGCAACGCCGGGGGCACCTCCCGCACGATCGCGTTGATCCGCGGGTTCACCGCGGCCGCCCGGTCCCGGGCCAGGGTGAGCAACTCCTCAGGCGTCACCTCTTTGTCGGCGATGAGTGTGGCCAGGCCGGTCGCGTCGTGGCTGCGGTACTCGTCGAAATTCACCGTTAGACCGTAAGCAATCGCAAGCGGTTGCGGGCGCCTGCGGTCACGGTCGAGGATGTCGAGAACGGCGTGACGGCTCCGTCCCATGGATGAGCGACCGATCGGGTCGCCACACCGAAGGGAGAATCCGATGGCGAAGTACCTGCTGCTCAAGCACTACCGCGGGGCGCCGGCGGCCGTCAACGACGCGCCGATGGACCGGTGGACACCAGCCGAGATCGAGGCGCACATCAAGTACATGGCCGACTTCGCCGACCGGCTCAAGGAGACCGGCGAGTTCGTCGGCGAGAGCGCGCTGGCGCCCGAAGGCGCCTGGGTCCGCCACGACGGCGACGGCCGGCCGCCGGTGACCGACGGACCGTTCGCCGAGACCAAGGACCTCATCGCCGGGTTCATGATCATCGACGTCGACTCCTACGAACGCGCCGTCGAACTCGCCGGTGAGCTCTCCGCGGCCCCCGGCGCCGGCGGCAGACCGATCCATGAATGGCTCGAACTGCGGCCGTTCCTGACCACCGCGCCGACCATCGTCGACCAGTGATCGACGGGCGCCGGCTGCGCGAGCTGATCCCCGGCGTGCTGGGCACCCTCGTCCGCCGCGGCGCCGACTTCGCCTCCGCCGAGGACGCCGTCCAGGAGGCTCTGGTCAGAGCGCTCACCACCTGGGCCGGGAAGCCGCCGCGGGATCCGAAGGGCTGGCTGATCACCACCGCTTGGCGCTGCTTCGTGGACGCCACCCGGTCGGACGCCGCCCGTCGCCGCCGCGAGGAACTCATCGCGACACGACCGCCGCCCGGACCCGTCCCCGCCGTCGATGACACCCTGGCGCTGTACTTTCTCTGCGCGCATCCGCGCCTGAGCCCGGCGTCGGCCGTCGCGCTGACGTTGCGCGCCGTCGGCGGGCTGACCACCCGGCAGATCGCGCAGGCCTATCTGGTGCCGGAATCCACGATGGCGCAACGGATCAGCCGCGCCAAACACACCATTGCCGACGTGCAACCGGGTCGGCCCGGTGATCTGCGCACCGTGCTGCGCGTGCTCTATCTCGTCTTCAACGAGGGTTACACCGGCGAGGTCGACCTCGCCGAGGAGGCGATCCGGTTGGCCCGCCGGCTCGTCGCGGTCACCGACGATCCGGAGGTGGCCGGGCTGCTCGCGCTGTTCCTGCTGCACCACGCCCGCCGGCCCGCCCGCACCCGCGCGGACGGCAGCCTGGTGCCGCTGGCCGAGCAGGACCGATCGGTGTGGCGGCGGGATCTGATCGCCGAGGGGGTGGGCATCCTGCAGGCCGCGCTGGCCCGTGACCGGCTGGGCGAGTATCAGGCCCAGGCCGCGATCGCCGCGCTGCATGCCGATGCGCAGCGGGTGGAGGACACCGACTGGGTGCAGATCGTCGAGTGGTACGACGAGCTCGTGGCGCTCACCGGCAGCCCGGTGGTGCGGCTCAACCGTGCGGTGGCGGTCGGCGCCGCCGCCGGACCACGGGCGGGTCTGGCGGCGCTGGCCGAACTGGACCCCGAGTTGCCCCGGCACACCGCCGCGGCGGCCTACCTGCACGAACAGGCCGGTGACATCGCCACTGCGGCAGACCTTTACGCCGAAGCCGCCGCGAAGGCCGACAACCTGGCCGAACGCAACCATCTGACGCTGCGGGCGGCGACGCTCCGCCGGCGGATCTAGCGGCCGGCGCCGGTCACGGCACCGGCACGGTGCGGGACACCCAGTCGGTGATCAACTCGAGTACCGCCGGGGCGAGCGGATCCCGGGCGGACCGCCGGTAGCCGCGAGGTCCGCGGCGGTGCGGATCCGGCCGCAACAGGTGGTTGACGCCGGCGACGACATGGCCCTCGAACGGGCCCGGGATCAGCTCCCGCATCATGTCGATGTCGGCCGGTGGCACCTGCACGTCGTGCGCACCGGTGATCGCCAGCACCGGCACGGTGATCCGGCGCAGCGCCGGCCTCGGATCGTGGGCGATGAGCTCACGCAGCCAGCGGGCGTTGACGCGCACCCCCTGGATCCGCATCACATCCCGGGACGACGCGGCGATGCGGGCCAGCCGCCTTCGCTGGGTCTCGAGCGGATCCAGCCGAACCGCCCGCAGCAGTGCGCGCGCCCACCGGGGCATGGTGTCGAGGATCTGTTCGGCCTGCCACCGCAACACCTCGGCTCCCGGTCGGGCCGGGGTGCCCAGCAGCACCGCCGCGGCCACAGCGGAGTCGGCGGCCAACTCGATGGCGTGCAGACCACCTTCACTGTGGCCGACGACCAGAACCGGCAACCCCGGCATCCGCTCGGTGAGCCGGCGCAGCGCGGCGCGAGCATCGGCGAGCTGCTCGTGGAATCCGGCGCGCAGGTAGTCGCCACCGCTGGCCCCGACGCCGCGTTTGTCGTACCGCAACGTCGCCACCCGGGCGCGGGCCAACTCGTCGGCGAGGATCCGGGTCACCCCGAGCCGCAACCCGCGGGTGTCGGAGTCGCGGTCCACCCGGCCCGAGCCGGACAGCAGCAGTGCGGCGGCGCGCGGCCCGGCGGGGCTCACCAGGGTTCCCGCGAGCCGGCAACCGGAACTGTCGAATGTCACCGCGGGGTCGACTGTCACCTCGGCCATGACCCCATCATGGCCAGACGGCGTCCTCCAGGCTGTCGAGCCCGTGCTCCCAGCGGGCGGTGCGGATCCGGTCACACACCACCCGGGTCACCCCGCACATCGCGGCGGCGGTGACGGCGACGCCCGCCATGACCGCCGCGGCGACGGCCGCCGCAGCCGGTGCGGTGTCGGCGCGGACCTGCTCCGAGGTGACGGCGAGGGCGAACGGCAGCCCGATGACCGACAGCACGACGGTCAGCGTCATGATCGTCGCCTCGACCCGATCGATCGGACGCAACAACGGGTTCCGGCCGTACAGCCGGGTCAGCACCGGCGGCCGGGGCGGCCTGATGACGAAACCGGTCACGGTGTCCTCATCGACCGGACCGTGTTCGACCCGCGCCGATCGCCGGCGACGTGGGCAGACATGACGAAAGCTCCTTCACGAAAGCTGCTTCGGGGTGGGCCGCCCGGTCGCCACCGCCCCGGACCGGACAGAACCCGGTCGATGTGGAGTCGATGTGGATCGGTCGCGACTCCGGCGTCACGCCGGTCGGCGGACCCGGGGCACGGCCCTCCCTCGAAGCTAGGGTCGGCCACCATCCGCCCGGTAGCTATTTCTGTACAGCAGAAACAAGTCAGGGTTCGAGCGAATCGAACCGGCCGTCCAGATCCACCGAGATCTCGTCGGCCGTGCGGAACAACTGTCTGACCAGATCCCCGCGGGCATGCCGCTGGTAGCGCACGATCGGCACCGCGACCGTCACCGCACCGACGGCCCGGCCCAGCCGATTGCGCACCACCGCCCCGAAGGCCGCCACCCCCTCCTCGGTGTGTTCGACGTTGAGGCCGAACCCGACCTCACGCACAGCGGCCAGTTCGGTCAGCAGCTCGGCCCGCTGCCCGGCCGAGCGGTCCGCGTAGAGCCGCTCCACCACCTCGTCGTCGAGCTCGGCCAGCAACGCCCGACCGCCGGCGGTGCGCTCGGCCGGCAACACCTGCCCCCTGCGGTCGCCGACCCGCAACATCGCGGTGGACTCCACCGAGGTGAGGAACCGGACCCCGGTGCCGACCCGGATCACCAGGTTGACGGTCTCGCCGCACACCGTGGACAACGCCTCCAGGTGCGGTAGGCAGACGTCGGTGAACTCGCGGGTCCAGCCCCGCTCGGCCGGCCCGGCGCGCAACGCCGGACCCGGAAGGTACGTGCGCTTCTCGTCCTGTACGGCGAAGCCCCGGTAGACCAGCATCGCCAGCAGGCGGTGTGCCGTGGAGGGCGCGACGCCGAGCTCTTCGGCCGCCTCCGTGAGCCGGACCGCTCCCCCGTCGCGCAGCATCTGCAACAGCCGCAGGGCGTTGTCGACCGACTCCAGGAGATAGGTGGGCCGCTCGATCGCACCTCTGGCCCGTTTCCGCACAGCAGAAGAGCGTAGTCGGTGCTCGCCGGACCGGGAACCGGCCGACGCCCCCGATCAGGCCCGGGTGTGGGAGATGTCGGCCAGCACGGCGTAGGCGGCCATCTCGAGCTCCCCGCGATGGTCGACCAGCGCCGTGGTGAGGTCCTGCCGCAGCGACAGGGTGGCGCCGTCGTAGCGCATGCCGTGGATGCCGGAGACGGTGGTGGGGTCGAGGGGGCTCACGGGGACATCCTGGTGGGTGCGTGTCAGCCGAACTCCAGCAGGGTGTAGGCGCCGCGCCACTGCCGGGTCGGCCGGGCCTGCCAGAACCGCGGGAACACGGCCCGGAAGAAGAACCCGCGACCCTCGGGCATCGGGAGGTCGTGCACCGCCCGCACACCCGGCACCGTGTCGGCCAGCCTGGCCAGCTGCGCGGGGGACAGGCTGAACGGCATCGGCGGCACCCGGTAGCGACGGCTGGCCCGTAAACCCTTGGGTGCCAGCTTCTTCAGCAGAACCGGCGGCAGGTCGAAGAGCATCTGTCCACCCGGGAACCGGGCGGCGCACCGCTCGATGAGGGTCATGGCCTCGTCGGGCTGCAGATACATCAGCAACCCCTCGGCGGTGATGAGTACGCCGTGATCGGTGTCCACCCGGTCCATCCAGGAGAAGTCCAGCGCCGACTGGGCCAGCGTGACGATTCGCGGTTCGGCCGGCAGCAACCGCTCGCGCAGTTCGATGATCGGCGGGAGGTCTATTGTCAGCCAACGGAACCGCGCATCGGGGATGGCGTCGGTGACCCGCCAGAAGGTGGTCTGCAGGCCTTCGGCGAGCGCGACGACCGTGGCGCGCGGGTGATCGGACAGGTACCGCAGCGCGGCCCGGTCGAAAGCCAGCGACCGCAGCGCCATCTCCTGACCGCGGCGGCCGAACTTGGTGAAGTCGAAGTCGATGCGGTCGACGAGCCGGACGGCCATCGGGTCGTCGATGATCGGTTGCGGGTGGCGGGCCTGCTCGGCCCGGCCGTAGAGCGTCATCAACGCGGTCTCCGACACGCCGCTCAGGGTGCTCGCATCGAGCTTGTCGGGATTCGACTCATGCACCGGATCGAGGCTACCCGGCGCCGGCCCTGGTGCCGGGCAGCGCGGCCAGTATAGGTTTACCGTCATGTCTTCGGTATCGGTCATCACCGGAGGTGCGGGCGGAATGGGGCAGGCGACCGCCCGGGTCGTCGGCCGGGAACATGCGGTGGTGCTGTGCGACGTGCGGCAGGACCGGCTCGACACGGCGGCCGCCGTGCTGCGTGACGACGGCATCACCGCCACGCCCGTGCACTGCGACGTCACCGATCCGCAGGCGGTCGACCGGCTGTTCAAGGAGACGGCGGGTATCGGGGAGCTCGCCTCGGTGATCCACACCGCCGGGGTCAGCCCCAGCATGGGTAGCGCCGAATACGTCATGCGCACCAATGCGGTGGGTACCGTCCACGTCAACGAGGCCTTCCTCCGGACCGCGGGCGCGGGCGCGGCGATCGTCAACGTGGCCTCGATGGCCGCGCACATGCTGCCGGCCGAGATGGTTCGGACGAACCTGTTCGCCCGCGCGCTGACCGATCTGGACGGGTTCCTGTCGGAGATGCTCGCCACCTGCGACGCCTTCCCCGAGGAGGGCCGCTCAGGTATCGCCTATGCGCTCAGCAAGAGCTTCGTCAAGTGGTACAGCGCCGCCCAGGCCGAGCGGTTCAACGCGCGCGGGCTGCGCATCGTGTCGGTCTCGCCCGGATCGATCGACACCGAGATGGGACGGCTGGAGGAGCAGGCCGGCGCCGGGGCGATGGTCGCCGATGCCGCGGTTCCGCGCTGGGGCACCCCGGAGGAGATGGCGGAGTTGCTCGCCTTCTGCGCGAGTGCCAAGGCGAGTTACCTCACCGGCACCGACATCCTCAATGACGGCGGGGTGATTGCCTCGATGACAGAACGGGCCCGGGCGGCAGCCGAAACCCAGTAAGGGACAACCTTATCCGCTACGGCAACGTCAACGTCTCAAGGCCGCCCCGGGTTTCCCAGGTTGTGGTGGTGTCGCGGCATTCACCCAGGACGTCGATCATCCGGTTCTGAGCGGTGCTGCTCTGGGGTCGGAACACCGCGACCACACCGTCCTTGTGAGCGATCTTGCCGTGCGTGCGGAAATCGGTGTTGTCGTCCCAACCGGCAGCGAAAAGCCGCTGCACCATCTGCTCGATCTCCGCGGTCGCGGCGTCATAACTGTCGGCCTTCGGATACTTGATGGTCACCTGACCCCGGTACGGGCCACCCCCATTGTCCCGGCACGCCGCCCGGCTGAAATGCGCTTCGGCAACCGGGAGATCGAGCGTCGACACCACATCCCGAGCCGCGTCCACGGCCTGGTCACGAGCCTGTTCGGGGGTCAGCGGTTCGCTGACACCACCGAAGGGAGCAGCCATCGAATCACATCCCGTCACAACGATTACCGCGGTCAGCATCCCTGCCGCCCGGACCAACCAGCTTCGCACTCATGCTCCGATCCTCGTCTGACCTGTCAATGGTGATGTCCTGTTGTGGCCCGGCGGAACAATTCGGGATCCACGAAGTCAGGCAGCACACCCGCGCCGCGGTGCTGCGCGGTCATGCCGTGCTCCTGCAGTTTGTCCCCGTTGCCCGAGGCGATGTCGCCGATGCTGTACAACGACTCCGAACCCGGCTCGAAGTAGGCGCTGTGGTCGGCGAAGACGTTGGCGTTGAAGCCGTACACCTCGGCCTTGAACCGGGTTGAGCCGTAACCGTCCATCGACGGGTCATTGCCGAGCGCGCCGAACGCTTCACCGATACCGGTGATCGGATCAGTGGAAGCTGACCCGACATAGACGTGACCACCCTCCGGAAGGTGAAAGTCCGCCGCACTCTTGGCCATATCGGTGCCCGGACTGCCGATCAACACCACATCGTCGACACGCATCCCATAGCCGGCGGCGGCGTCGGCGACCGTGGTCGAACCGTAGGAGTGTCCGATCGTGGTGACATGGGAGGTACCCAACGACGTCACATCGAGCGCGTTGACGTCGGACGCCAACAATTGGCCACCCTCGCGGGCCAGGCCGGTCATCGCGATCCGCGGATCGATCGGCGAGTCCGGTGCGTCATAACCCATCCAGGCCACCACCGCCGTCGGACCGCCGTCGTTCGCCAGATTCGTTTCCTTGAACACGTTGGTGATGTCATCGCTGGCCAGCCAACCGTCGGTGACGCTGTTGCCGGTGCCCGGCACCAGCACCACGGTGTCCTCGGCGGTATCGGGGTTGCCGACCGCGACCGCGGCCCGGCCCTGTCCACCGAACTCCTCTGGCTCGTATACGAACAGGTAGGTCGGCTCATCGGTCAGTTCCGCCTGCCGCTGCAGGCCCTCTCTGACCTTGACCGCGTTGCGGTACCGGGTGACATCGGTGTCGGTCAGGTTGTACCGCTGTGGATCGGCGAGCACCTCCTCGATGTCGGCGCCGAGCACTGCCGCCCGGTTCTGCACCCGGTCGATGTCGTTGTTCATCACCGTCTTGTTGGCCTCGCTGCGGTCTGAGACGCGGATCCCGTTGAGGTTGCCCAGCTTCTCCGGATGCTCCCGCAGCAGCCGTTCCCGTTCCTCGTCCGTCAGCGACGTCCACCAGTCGCGAATCTGCACCGGATCGGTGGTTTCGGGAATCTGCGGGCCGTCGCGCGCCGGGGTCTGTGGTTTCGGTCCGAAGGCACTCCAGACCAGGGCGACGTTGCCGTCCAGCGGCGCCACCGCGGCGGTGATGCCGCCCCGGGCCCGGCGGTCAGCCGCGTCGAACTCGCCCAGCAGTCGGGCCACCACGACAGTGTGGGTGGCGGCCAATTGCTGCACCCGCATCGCGTTGGCCGGGCTTATCCGCGCGTACTGGTCCAGCGCACTGCCCGCCTGCACCGACACCGTGCCGTGCGGCGCGACCGACCATCCCAGCGCCGTCAGCTGAGAGACCGTCTCCAGCAGTGCTGTCCGGTGGCCGATCAGCGCCGTCCCGTCGGTGTGCAGGCTGGTCTGCAAGTCGATCAGCGACTGATGCAGGAGTTGAAGCTGCTGCAGGGTCGGTGCGGCCTTGGCGAGCGCGGCGTCTGCCGCGGTGCCCTGCCAGCTTGTCCGCAATGTGGTGAGCGTGGACTGTTGGCGGGCGATCTGGGCCTGCAGGGTGGCCGCCGCCGCGCCGGCCTTCGCCGCAGCCGATACCAGTTCCTCCGGTCGGGACGCTTCGACCAGCGGAATCGTGACCATCACCGCCCCGCGATCCGGTTGAGCCGTTCCGCCTGCTGCTGATCAGTGCTGCGATAGTCGGCGGCGGCCCGGGTCAACCGTTCGGCATGGGCCGACAGGTCGGTGGCGATGACGCCGGCCACCGCGTCGAGCGTCGCACCGGCCTGTTGACAGGCCGACCCGCAGGACAGACCCGCCAGCGCCGCACCGGCCGCGCTGATCGACTCGCCGATCGTCAACGCCGAGACGGCAGCGGCCACCTCGGTCTGCGCTGTCGCCGCGCTACCCAAGTCATCGGGGTTGACCTGCAGTGCCGCCGCCATGGTTAAGCATCGTAACGGCTGTGGCGCACCCGGCGATGCACCAATTCGTCATCTGCGCGCGGCGCGGATGCCCCTCAACGATGTTCGAACGTCACCGCCGACCGGTCGATCGGCCGAGCGCAGGCGCTGCAGCTCAGCCGGGCGGTGAGACGTTGCCCGCAGACCAGATGGGTCAGCCGCACCGACGGTCGCTCGGTCGGCAACCACCGATCTCCCCACGCCATCATCGACAACGGCACCGGATACAGATCGAGACCCTTGTCCTCGGGCCGCCGGTCGAACGCCACGGCGTGCGCATCCAGCAGGCCATCGTATGCTGCGCAACGTAATTCGCCGCGAACCTGGTCGGCGCAGTCGATGTGGATGACGCGCGTCGGGACGTCGTTTCCGTCGGTATGCCAGCGGTCCCCCACGCCATCGCCGTCATGACGCATGCGAAGAAGTCGGCACCGGCGTCGGTGAGCAGGTAATCGCGATCCTGCTGCACCATCAATCCGTCGTCGCAGAGCGGTGACAACCGGGCGCTCAACGTCGAACGGGCGATCTCCAGTCGGCGTCGAAACGCGTCGAACCGGCGCGTGCCGTCGATGATCGCATCGCTGAGCACCAGCCACGACCAGTCGTCGCCGACCGCCTCGGTGGGTTCAGATACGCGCGGCCAGCCGGGTGCCTTCGGCGATGGCGCGTTTGGCGTCCAGCTCCGCAGCGACCGCGGCGCCGCCGGCCAGATGAACCGACATCCCCGCGGCGGACAGTTCGGCGTGCAGCTCCCGTTGGGGCAGCTGGCCGGCGCAGACGACGATGTCGTCGACATCGAGCACTCGGTCCCGGCCGTCGACGCTGATGTGCAGGCCGGCCTGGTCGATGCGGTGATACCGCACGCCGGTCAGCTGGTGCACACCGCGGTGGCGCAGCGTCGCCCGATGCACCCAACCGGTCGTCTTACCCAATCCGGCGCCGATCTGGGAGCGCTTGCGCTGCAACAGATACACCTCCCGCGCCGGTGCTGGCGGCTGCGCTCCGGTCAGCCCGCCGGGGTGTTCGGCCGGGTCGGCCACGCCCCACTCGCGCAGCCAGTCCGCGACGGGTTGCGGCCGTACCCCGCCATGCGTCAGCAGCGTGGTGACGTCGACACCGATGCCGCCGGCGCCGATCACCGCGATCCGCCGGCCGATGTCGACCTGCCCGGTGATCACCTCGGCGTAGCCGTGCACGTTCGGCCGGTCGATTCCCGGGATGTCCGGAATACGCGGTGCCACACCGGTGGCCAGCACGATGTCGTCGTAGCCGGCGTCGAGCAGCTCGGCCGCGGTGACACGGTGGTTGAGGTGCAGTTTGACACCGGTGATCTCCAGTCTGCGGGTGAAATAGCGGATGGTTTCGGCGAATTCCTCCTTGCCGGGGATGCGGCGGGCCAGCTGGAACTGTCCGCCGATCACCCCGGCCGCCTCGAACAGGTCCACGGTGTGACCGCGCACCGCCGCCGTCGTCGCCGCCGCGAGACCCGCCGGGCCGGCGCCCACCACCGCGATGCGCAGCGGTCGGCGGGCCGGTGCCAACCGCAGTTCGGTCTCGTAGGCGGCGCGCGGATTCACCAGGCAGGTGGCCCGCTTGCGGGCGAAGGCGTGGTCGAGGCAGGCCTGATTGCAGGCGATGCAGGTGTTGATCTCCTCGCTGCGGGCCTGCCGAGCCTTGTCCACCCACTCCGGATCGGCGAGAAACGGCCGGGCCATCGACACCAGATCGGCGTCGCCACGCGCCAGGATCTCCTCGGCGACCTCCGGCATGTTGATCCGGTTGCTGGCGATCACCGGGACCGTCACGTGCCGGCCCAACGCCGCGGTGGCCCAGCTGAACGCCGCCCGCGGCACCGAGGTGACGATGGTGGGCACCCGCGACTCGTGCCAGCCGATCCCGGTGTTGATCATCGTCACGCCGGCCGCCTCGATCTCGGCCGCCAGCGCCGTGACATCGGCGAAGGTCTGCCCGCCCGGCACCAGATCCAGCAGCGACATCCGGTAGATCACCAGGAAGTCGTCGCCGACCGCGGCCCGCACCCGCCGGACGATCTCGACGGCGAACCGCCGCCGGCGGGCCGGATCACCGCCCCATTCGTCGGTGCGGCGGTTGGTCCGGGCGGCCAGGAACTGGTTGATCAGGTAGCCCTCGGACCCCATGATCTCCACACCGTCGTAGCCGGCGCGCCGGGCCAGTTCGGCCGACCGCGCGAAATCGTCGATGGTGCCCCGGATTTCGCCGCCGGTCATACCACGGGCCGGGAACGGGGTGATCGGTGACCTGGTGCGCGACGCGCTGACGCCGAACGGGTGGTAGGCATACCGGCCGGCGTGCAGGATCTGCAGTGCGATCCGCCCGCCGGCGTCGTGTACCGCCGTGGTGATGACCCGGTGCCGGTCGGCCTCCCGCGCCGACGTCAGCTTGCCGGCGAACGGCAGCAGCCAGCCGGTGCGGTTCGGCGCGAACCCGCCGGTGATGATCAGTCCGACGCCGTGGGCGGCCCGCTCCGCGTAGAACGCGGCCAGTTTGGGCAGCTGACCCGGGCGGTCCTCCAGGCCGATGTGCATCGAGCCCATCACGACGCGGTTGGGCAGGGTGACGGCGCCCAGCCGCAGCGGTGTGAACAGGTGCGGAAACGGCACCGGGGCGGACGATTCCACGTCAGCTGAGCGCGCCCAGGATCGGCTGCGATTCCAGTAGTCCCGCATCGCTGGGTTCCTGCCGGTCGGTGAACACCCGCCGGTGCTGTCTGGCCCGCCACTCCAGATGCGCTTCGGCGGGTTTGTGGTAGCCGTGGCGTTCCCGCGCCTCGGCGGGGCTGACCACCTCGGTGCGGCGGGGCGCCACCCCGTGGAACACCGGTGCCACGACCGGCACCGTTGACGGTGAGATCTGCTTCAGCAGCCGCAGTTTCACGGTTGCCGGAGCGGCATGGAGCACGGCGAACACGACCCGCAGCACCGGTGCCACGGCCACATCGGTGACGCGGGACTGCTTCAGCCCGCCCATCTCCCGCATCCAGCGGGGCATGGCGGCCAGCACACCGGCCCGTACCACGCGGTTGGTCACCCAGGTCAGCGGCGTCAACGGCCGGGGCAGGTCCGGGGCGACCAGCGCGGTGCCGTCGAGCAGATGCGCCATGGCCTTGCGGGCGATCGGCGACCCGGACAGCTGCGGGCGCATCCGGTCGAAGTAGTCCCGGACGCCGGCCCGATCCCGCGGCACGTCGGCGGGATCGCAGGTCTGCAGTTCCGCGGCGCGCGCGCACTCCGCCCAGTACCGCTGCTCCTCCTGCTCCGACAGCGGGCCGGGGCCGTACCTCTCGTAGGCGTAGAGGATGGAGTGCCACGCGGTCAGGTGGATCCACAGCTGCGACCGCGGATCGTTGGCGTCGTAGCGCCGGCCGCTGTACGGCTCGGTGCCGATCGCCTTGGAATGCACCTTGACCAGCACGTCGGCGGCCTGCGAGGTGGACCGGGAGTCGCCGAACGCCACCATCGCGAAGTACCGCAGGGTGCGGTCGTAGCGGGTGCGCGGCCGCTTGTAGATGTCGTGGGTGGTGTCGACCGCCGCCACCAGCGCGGGGTCGAGCTCCTCGATGACCACCGAGCGGATGAACCCGATGCTGAACGAGGTCGGATAGCTCCACACCTTCCAGGTCACCGAGTCGGGGCCGAAGAACCCGTAATCCTCCGCGGGTTGGACGTGGTGAGCGGCGGCGGCCATCTGATTCCCCTTCCCGGCCTGTCCCTGCCAATTCCTACAGTCATGTAGTATTTTCCTACGTGAGTGTAGCAACTGAGCGTGGTGGCGCAAGATCACGACGCCGGGCAGCCCACCTGGGGCCCGAACGGCGCCGGCCGCAGGTGCTCGACGCGGCCAAGGCCATCGCCCTGGAGGGCGGCGGCATCCCGGCCATCACCATCGGCGCGGTCGCCGACCGGCTGGGGGTGACCCGCCCGGTTGTCTACGCCTGTTACCCCGACCGGGTGGCGCTGGTGACCGCACTGCTGGAACGCGAGGAACAGACGCTGCTGAACGGCGTGCTCGCCGCCTATCCGACACCGCGCACCCACCACGCAGAGGAGGCGTTCATCGCCGGTATGCGGGCACTGCTGCGCACCGTGGCCGACCAACCCGACACCTGGCGAATGCTGTTCTGGTCCAATCCGGGACCCGACATCGCCACGATGATCGCGCGCGGTCGCCAACGGGTGGCCGAACGGTTCGCCGCGCTGATCGCCCCCGATCTGCAACGCTGGGGCACCGAAGACGCCGACCGCAAACTCCCGGTGCTCGTCGAGTTGTTCGTGTCCATGGGCGAGGCGGCGGTGCGCAGCCTGCTCTCCGACGAAAACGATCACACCCCCGACGAACTCGGCGAGCTGGTGGGCCGGGCGGCCTACCGCGCCATCCGGCACGCCTGAGCCGCGTCAGGCCGGGGCGCCGAACCACCTCGACAGCCGGGCGGTCAGGTCCTGTTGACCGGGGTGGTCGGCGCCGACCCAGGCCACGTGACCGTCGGGACGCAGCAGTACCGCCGGCACGTCGAGCGCGGCGCCCGGATCGACGATGTGGTCGACGCGGTCGGCCCATCCCGACACCGACAGCGTTCCGGTCCGGTCCAGCAGCACCCCGCGGCCGGCATGCATGCGGGCGTAGAGCCGGCCACCGGTCAGCGGGATGTCGCGCATCCGCCTGCCGAGCAGCCCATGACCGTCGCCCATCGTGTGGTAGCGCACGCCGATCGCGGTGATCTTCTCGGTCAGATACCGGTTGACCTCCTCGAAATCCATCAGCTCGGCCAGCAGCCACCGCACCGCCCGCGGCCCCGGTTCCGGCGACATCAACTCCATCTGCGCGCGGGTGTTGTTCAGCACGTCGGCGGCCACCGGATGACGTTCGGCGTGGTAGGTGTCGAGCAGTCCGTCCGGCGCCCAGCCGCCGACCGCGGCGGCCAGCTTCCAGCCCAGGTTGAACGCGTCCTGGATGCCCAGATTGAGCCCCTGCCCGCCGGCCGGCGGGTGCACGTGCGCGGCGTCTCCGGCCAAGAACACCCGGCCGGCCCGGTAACGCTCGGCCAACCGGGTGGCGTCGCCGAACCGGGACAGCCAGCGCGGTGTGTGCGCGCCGAAGTCGGTGCCGGCGAAGGCCTTCAGCCGGCGACGGAACTCGTCGAGGGTCGGTTCGGCGCGATCACCGGCGACGCCCTCGGCCGGCACGATCACGCGGTACACCCCGTCCCCGAGCGGCATGGCGCCGAACCGCAACTGGGTCTTGCGCACCTCGGCGACCACGGCGGCCACCGTCGCCGGATCCGCGGAGAGCGACATCTCGCCGAGCAGCGTCTCCGATCGGGCCGGCTCACCGGGAAACCCGATCCCGGCGAGCTTGCGCACGGTGCTGCGGCCGCCGTCGCAGCCGACGAGATAGCGCGCCCGCTGAACCGAACCGTCGGCCAACTCGACGGTGATCCCGGCAGCGTCCTGGTCCAGGCCGACCACTGCGCAGCCCCGGCGGATCACGGCGCCGCGCTCGGCGGCCCACTCGGCGAGCAGGCGGTCGGTGACGGGCTGCCGGATGCCGAGCACGTAACCGTGTGCGGTGTCGAGTTCGGCCGGCGGTTTGGCGATCGCGGCGAAGAACCCGCCCACCGGATGCCGCTGCCCGTGCGCCAGAAACCGGTCCAGCAGACCGCGCTGGTCGAGCATCTCGATGCTGCGCACATGCAGACCCAGCGACCGGACGTGGGCCGGTGGCTCGCTGTTCTTCTCGACCACCAGCACCCGCACCCCATGCAGCCGCAACTCACCGGCCAGCATCATGCCGGTCGGCCCGCCGCCGACGACGATCACGTCGTACACGAATCCCCCCTCCTGAGAATCGTTGATTCCCAGCCCTTCTAGTGTGGACGAGGGGAGATTGTGCGGCAGCACCCGGGCCTTGCGGCAAGCCCGGGGGTGCGCGCTACATTGAGAGTGGGAGAGGCCGAACTCAGCCGATCATCTGGGCCAGCTGGATCAGATTCCCGCAGGTGTCGTCGAGCACGGCGGTGATGACGTTGCCCATCGTGGTGGGCGGCTGGGTGAAACGGACGCCCATCTGCCGCAGCCGGTCGAACTCGGCGTGCACATCGTCGACGGCGAACGAGGTGAACGGGATCCCGTCGGTGACCAACGCCTCCTTGAACGGCCCCACCGCCGGATGGCCGTCGGGTTCCAGCACCAGTTCGGTGCCGTCGGGCTCCTCGGGCGAGACCACCGTGATCCACCGGGCGTCGCCCAGCGGGATGTCGTGCTTGGGCAGGAAGCCGAGTTTCTCGGTGTATAAGCGCAGCGCCTTGTCCTGATCGTCAACGAGCACGCTGGTCAGATGGATTCGCATCGTGTTCCGTTCCTTTCCGGAGCCACCGCTCGATGATCGGTTCCAGCGGCGTGGTGTCGATGTGGTGGAACTTGTACCGGCCGTCACGGCGGGTCTTGACCAGACCCGCCCGCTCGAGCACGTCGAGATGCTGGGAGATCGCCTGCCGCGAGCGCCCGTAGTAAGAGAGCTATGCGGCGTGTTGGTGATGAAAGTGGCGACGCCCTCCTGATGTCGTTGACGGGTTCGAGTCCCAATGACATGGAGGAGGGCGTCGTGTCCAAGGGTAGTGGTCTGTCGCGTGGTGACAAGCGCCGTAATGCCAAGTTGGCCGAGCTGCGGCGGCTGGTGCCGGCCGATCATGTGATCGTCGGTATTGATCTGGCGGATAAGAAGCAGGCGGTGGTGGTGTGTGATCACGATTCGCAGGTGCTGGCCCGCAAGACGGTGAAGGCTCGGGCGTGGGAATTGGGTCCTGTGCTGGAGTGGGCGCAGCGCGTGGCGCACAAGCATGGGTTCTGTGGTGTGACGGTGGGGTGTGAGCCGACCGGGCATCGCTGGATGGTGCTCAATCAGCTTGCCACTCAACGCGATATGACGTTGATGTGTGTGAACCCGATGTTGGTGGGTCGGGCACGTGAAGCTGAGGACTACACCTGTGACAAAAGCGATGACAAGGATGCGATGTTGATCGCGCGGCTGGTGGCCCAGCTGCATTGTTACCGCCCCGAGCGTGCTGAGGAGACGTGGGCGCGGCTGCGCCAGCTGGGAGCGCGCCGTGAGCGGCTGGTCACCGAGGCCACTGCGTGTGTGCAGCAGCTGCGCGACCTGCTGGAGTGCGTCTGGCCGGGGGTGCTGGAGGCGGCGGCGGATCCCTTCGGTTCGAGCAACTGGTGTGCGGCTGTGGCGGTGGTGCTCGACCGCTGTGACGGCCGCCCGGAACGGCTCAAGGGACGTGGGCTGGCACGGTTTGAGGCCGCGGTGGTTCGCGAGCTGGGCCGTTGGGGTGGTCAGCGGCGGCGTCGGGCCATCATCGAGGCGGTCTTCGTCGCGCTGGTCGACCCGGCCGGGGTGATGGTCCAACGCCGCGGTGTACTGGAGCGGGCCCGCTGGGTGCTTTCTGATTGGCGCGCGGCCAGCATCCGGCTGGCCGAGGTGGAAGCCCGCATGGTTGAGGTGCTCGACGAACTCGAGCTGACCGAGTTGGTCACCAGCATCCCCGGAGTCTCGGCGGTGGGAGCGGCGGCGATGTTGGCCGAAACCGGCGATCCCACCCGTTTTGACAGCCCTCGCGCGCTGGTCAAACATGCCGGGCTGTGCCCACGCGACAACGCCAGCGGCACCTTCAACGGCCGAGCGCGGATCTCCCGGCGTGGCCGACCCCGGCTGCGGCTGGCCGCCTGGCGCGCGACATGGGGTGCCCTTCAACATAATCCGGTGATGCTCGCTCGCTACCGGTATCTGACGACCCGCGACGACAACAAGCTCACCGACGGCCAGGCCCGAGCAGCGATCGCTGCGGCGTTGCTGCGTTGGCTGCATGTCGTGGTCACCCAGCGGGTGCGCTGGGATGGCGCCATCGCCGCCGCGCAGGTGATGCCCGTGGCCGCTTAACCAAGCCACTCGAATAACCACGGTTGGGGCCAAGCTCCAAGCGCTGGGGTTGACCCCTGATGGTGGACACCTGACTGGTGGGACTGCTGGTCCCGCGGGAAGGATGTCCGTATGTCGGGCAAGCGGAAGAAGTACACCCCGGAGTTTCGGGAGCAGGCGGCTCGGCTGGTGATCGAGACGGGCCGCCCGATTGCTCATGTGGCGGCCGAGATCGGGGTGGGTGAGCAATTGCTAGGTCGCTGGGTGCGCCAGGCCCGTGAGCACGGCGGCGATAATGGGGCGGTGCTTGATGCTGATGAACGTGCCGAGCTGGAACGGCTTCGCAAGGAGAACGCCGAATTGCGTTTGGACCGGCAGTTTTTAAAAAAAGCCGCGGCCTTCTTCGCCTCCGAACAGAACCAGTAGAGGCCTACGGTCTGATCGAGGCGGAGAAGGCCAACTACCCGATCAAGCGGATGTGTGCGCTGCTGGAGGTGTCGCGCTCGGGGTTCTACAAATGGCGTGCCCGTCGTGATCGCGAGCCTACGCCGACCCAGCAGAGGCGTGCGGAGTTGGACGCCAAGGTCGCCGCCTTCCATAAGGCCTCTGACGGGGTGTATGGGGCGCCGCGGATTCTGGCTGATTTGCGCGAGGACGGTGAGAAGGTGTCGCGCAAGACGGTGGCGGCCTCGCTGCGCCGCCAGGGCCTGGCCGGGATCAGCCCGCGTACGTTCGCGCCGGTGACCACGATCGTCGACCTCGATACCCCGGTGCCCAAAGACCTGGTCAACCGTCGTTTCGATGTCGGTGAGCTGGACCGGGTCTGGACGTCGGATATCACCTACTTGCGCACCGGCGAGGGCTGGCTGTACTTATGCGCGGTCCGTGACGGCTGCAGCCGGCGGGTGATCGGCTGGGCCATCGATGATCACATGCACACCGACCTGGTGGAGTCGGCGGTGGCCATGGCGGTGGCCATGCGCGGGCAGTTGGCCGAGCAGGTGGTGTTGCACGCCGACCGCGGTTGTCAGTTCACCAGTGCACAGCTGGCCAGGTTCTCCCGCGGGCACAACCTGGCCCGCTCAGTGGGGCGCACCGGCGTATGCTGGGATAATGCCCAGCATGAATCATTCTGGGGCACAATGAAGGTCGAGTTTTATGACCGTCACTTGTGGCCTACCAAGGCCGCGGCTAAGCTCGCTGTCGGTGACTGGATCGAGCGGGTCTACAACCGCCGCCGCCGCCACTCAGCGATCGGCATGATCTCCCCGGTCGAATACGAGAACCGGATCACTCAGACGGCACAAGCCGCCTGACCCTGTGTCCACCAAATGGGGTCAAGCCCAGCGCCCCTGAGGCACCACTTGGTGACCTCGCCAGACACCATGAGCAGGCCCCGCCCGTCCTCACCGAACTCGGTTGCACGCAGTTGGGTACCAAACCCGTTTGATGACTACGTAGAGACGAGGACCGGGCAGAGCCCCCCAACCCCTTGACAAAAACCACTTACGAAGGTGTCTGGTGGTCAGCCGGGCGCAGATCTCGAACAGCGTCTGGCCGTCCCGTTCGGTCAGTTCGTCGAGGATGGCGCGCCGGGTGGGGTCGGCCAGGGCCTTGAAGACATCCCCCACACGACGACGATAGGCAAGTGTTTACTTGCCTGTCAATCGCGGGATCGTGGACAATCGAGGTGTCTGCCGGTCCATCCGTCGAGGAGGAGATTCGTCGTGGCCGTTCGTCGTACCTCGTTGTTCGCGACCGTGGCAGGTGTGGCCGCCGCCGGTCTGCTGTTCGGCACCGGCGCCGCCGGCGCGCAACCGCATCACCGGTTGTTGGACACCACCTGCACCTTCGAGCAGTTCCGAGCCGCCGCCCAGCAGCACGCACCCGATCTCGCCGCCGATCCGGAGCGGATGGCCAAGTTCGAGAAGGTGCTCGACATGTCGGTCGAGGAACGTCACGCCAAAGCGGCCGAGATGCGGGAGAGGATGGGCGAGATCCCGCCCGAGAAGCGCGAGAGGATCCGCGCCTGGAAGGAATCCCCGGAGGGGCAGGCCGAGATCACCGCCATGCGCACGGTGCTGGACACCTGCGCTCAGTTCTGAGCCGAACGGCCCGAGCCGGCGGACCCGCTCTCACGGCCCGCGTTTGCGGCGGAATGACGCCCGGCCGTTGCGGCGCAGCATCGCCAGAGTGGCCGCGAGCCGTCCCCGGTTGAGGTCGGGTGAGAGTCCGGCGCCCACCCGATGCAGCTGATCGGTGTGCCAGGCCAGTTCCAGCAGACCGTCCAGTTGTTTGAGGTCGACGAAGCGGCCCAGCATCCTCCGCATCCCGTAGCGCGGGTGATACGACGGCACCGCGTCGGCGCGCCCGGTCAGGATGACGTGTGCGGCATCGGTGGTGGTGACGGTGGGGCGGCCCAGCCCGATCACGTCGCAATCCCCGGCGGCCACCGCCGCCGCCATCGCCGACCGGCTGCGGAATCCGCCGGTGACCGCGAGCGGAATGTCGCCGATCAGTGTGCGCACGGTGCGCGCGTAGGCCAGAAAGTACGCCTCCCGCTGCCGGGTGCTCTCCGAGACGGCTCCCATCATGGCGGGCTGCTCGTAACTTCCGCCGCTGATCTCGATCAGATCCAGGCCTTCGGGGGCCAGCGCCTCCAACACGGCGCGGGATTCGTCCTCGGTGAACCCGCCGCGCTGAAAGTCGGCCGAGTTGAGCTTGATGGCCACCGCGAATCCGGGCGACACCCGCGCCCGGACCCGGCGCACCACCTCCAGCACGAATCGGCGGCGCCGCTGCGGGTCGCCGCCCCACTCGTCGGTGCGCCGGTTCGACAGCGGGGAGAGGAACTGGGTGATGAGATAACCGTGCGCACCGTGGATCTGAACGCCGTCGAAGCCGGCCGCCTCGCAGATCGCCGCGGTGGTGGCGAACCGGTCGATGATGTCCTCGATCTCGGCGGAGGTCAGTTCACGGGGTGTGGCCGCGCCCGGGAAGTTCAGTGGAACGGGGCTGGGCGCCACCGGAACGTGACCGAACGCCAACGGATTCGCCTGCCGGCCAGGGTGATTGAGCTGCGCCAGGATGGGCACACCGCCGCCGTTGCCGTCCTTGGTGGTCCGGGCCCAGCGGGTCAGCGCGTCGAGGTGACGGGTGTCCTCGATGACGATGTTGCCGGGTTCGGCCAGCTGCGAGCCGTCGACCATCACATTGCCGGTGACGATCAAGCCGTACCCGCCGCGCGCCCACGCGGAGTACAACCGCTCCAGCCGGGCGTCCGGCGCGTGCTCCCGGTCGGCGAGCACCTCGCTCAGCGCGGCCTTCATGATCCGGTTGGGCAGCACCAGCCCACAGGGCAGTGTCACCGGATCGTGCAGTGTGTCGGTCGTCGTCACGACAGCCCTTCGGACCCGGCGCCGGGATCACCCGCCGTCGCCGGCCGCGAGCGCGTCGATCGCGGCACGCAGTTTGGCCGCCGCCTCGTCGGCGACCTCCTGCAGGCCGGGCTGGTCGGAGACCTGCACCATGACCTTCGGGTCCATCGCGTCGACGATCACCGTGCCCTCCGCGGAGGTGTCGGCACGCACCGTGACGTTGCAGGGCAGCAGCAGGCCGATCTGCCGATCGGCGTTGACGGCCCGGTGCGCCAACGGCGGGTTACAGGCACCGAGGATGAGATAGTCCTCCATGTCCTCACCGAGCTTGGCCTTCAGCGTGGCCTTCATGTCGATCTCGGTGAGCACACCGAAACCCTGATCGGCCAACGCTTTACGGGTGCGCTCGACCGCATCCTCGAATGTGGTGCGCAGTCTTGTCGACAGTGCGTAGCTCACGGTTCTCCCCTTCTCTTTCGATCAGGCCCTGTCCCGATCAGGCCGTGTCCCGATCAGGCCCTGTCCCGATCAGGCCGTGTCCCGATCAGGCCGTGTCCCGATCAGGCTAGGGCCAGGAACAGCTTTTCGAGCTCGGCTTCGGACATCGGCTCCTGTCCGTCCGCGCCCTCACCCGACAGGCACTCCCTCAGGCCGGTGGCGACAATCTTGAATCCGGCCCGGTCCAGGGCCCGCGACACCGCCGCCAGTTGGGTCACGACGTCCTTGCAGTCACGCCCTTGTTCGATCATCGAGATCACTCCGGCGAGCTGACCCTGAGCCCTGCGCAACCGGTTGAGCACCGCGGCGATCGCGGCCTCGTCACCAACCATGGGTTGCTCCTTTCTGAAGGGGGTTCCGACCCCCGGATCATGTAACCCATGGTACCGGTGGGGGTATTCCGGCGGCCGGCTCGAACAGGTCATGCGGTGGCCGGACGTGAGCTCAGTGCCTCCGCGACCCGGCGCAGCGGACACCGGCCGTACCGGCTGCAGGTGAAGGTGAGGGCCGCGGCCACCGCGGTGAGCACGGCGGCGGCCGCCCCGACAGCCGGATGGGCCTCCTGCGCGAGGATGACGGCGGACATCGTGAGCACGAACCAGCCGAACGCCTGCCGCAGGGTGTCGGGGTTCACCAGCGCCGTCAGCCGGGAGCCGAGGAGCGCCCCGGCCACCGCCGCGACCGTCACCGCCAGGGCGACCGGCCAGTCGATCTGCACGCTGGTCAGGTAACCGGCCAGCCCGGCGAACGATTTCATCGCGATCACGACGAGCGAGGTGCCCACCGCGGCCGGCATCGACAGCCCGCCGAGCAGCGCGAGCGCCGGTACGACCAGGAACCCGCCGCCGGCTCCGACCAGGCCGGTCACCAGGCCCACCACCAGGCCGTCGGCGAGGATCCGGGGCACCGGGAGCCGGTGGTCACCACCGGTATCCGGCGTCGCCGTGTTCCGGCGCCCCCGCAGCATGGCCACCGCGGTGGCGGCCATCATCACCGCGAAGCCCAGCAGCAAAACGGTGCCCGGGATGAAGCGGGCGAGTATCCCGCCGGCATAGGCGCCGGCCATGCCCGCCGCGCCGAAGATCAGGCCGGTGCGCCACCGCACCTGACCGGCCCGGGCGTGCGAGACCGCGCCGACCGCGCTGGTGACGCCGACCACCAGCAGCGAGGTCGCGATCGCCGCTTTGGCGTCCATCCCGGCCACATAGGCCAGCAGCGGCACCATCAGGATGGAACCCCCGCCGCCGAGCAGGCCCAGCGCCACGCCGACGAGCACGGCCAGGGCGATGATCAGCCCGATCATGATCGGCCCGTCTCGGGGCCGGAGTCGATCAGCTGGGCGACGATGGTGCGGGCGTCACAGGTGGCGCCGCGGTTGTACGGCAGCTTGGCCAGCAGCATGCCCATCGCGCAGGTGTTGGTGAGCGCGGCGAACATCAGCCCGCCCCCGATCGCGGCGGCCACCCATTGGAGGCCGGGTACCACCACGCTGGCCAGCACGCTGAACAGCACGATCGCCCCGGCGACCAGGCGGACCTGGCGTTCCAGATCCCACCGCTGCCTGCCGCGGACCACGTCGAAGCCCTGGGCTTCCCATGCGGTGATGCCGCCCTCGAGGATGTGCACGTTGGTCAGCCCGGCGGCCCGCAGTGTCTCCTCGGCCTGCGCGGCGCGCTGGCCGGAGCGGCACACCAGGATGACGTCCTGGTCGAGGTGCCGCGCGATCTCGTCCCGGTGCTCGCGCAACAGGTCCAGCGGCACGTTGTAGGCGCCGGCGATGTGCGCCGTCTCGAACTCGCCGGGGGTGCGGACGTCCAGAACCCTCGGCGGCGAGTCGGAGTCGAGGCAGTCCCGCAGGTGCCGGCAGTCGATCGTGGCGGTCATGTGAGTCGTCCTTCCGGTCGTCGATGTTGCGTCATATACCCGTGGGGGTATAGTCGTCATCATGATACACATACCCCCAGGGGTACCTAACGGGGCCGGATCGACCGGCATCCGCGCGAGGAAGGAATCCGCGATGAAATTCATCCAGTACTACCTGGACTGCCTGTCGCACGCGTCGTACCTGATCGCCGACGACAAGACCGGCCGTGCGGTCGTGGTCGACCCGCAACGCGATGTCGCCGAATACCTCTCCGACGCCGAGAAATACGGCTACACCATCGAACTCGTCATCGAAACCCACTTCCACGCCGACTTCCTGTCCGGCCATCTGGAACTGGCCGAGGCCACCGGCGCCAAGATCGTCTACTCCTCGGTCGCCGAGACCGAGTTCGAATCGATGGGAGTGGCCGACGGCGAACGCTATTCGCTGGGTGATGTGACGCTGGAGTTCCTGCACACGCCGGGCCACACGCCCGAGTCATTGAGCATCGTGGTCTACGAGCACGCCGACGACGAGATCCCCTACGGCGTGCTCACCGGCGACACCTTGTTCATCGGTGACGTCGGCCGTCCCGATCTGCTCGCCTCGATCGGATACACCCGTGAGGAACTGGCCGACAAACTCTACGACTCACTGCACCACAAGCTGATGACCCTGCCCGACGCCACCAGGGTGTACCCGGCCCACGGCGCCGGCTCGGCCTGCGGCAAGAACCTGTCGACCGAGCTGTGGTCGACGATCGGCGAGCAGCGGGAGACCAACTACGCGCTGCGCGCCCCGGACAAGGCCACGTTCATCGAACTGGTCACCGAAGGACAGCCGCCCGCGCCGGGCTACTTCGTCTACGACGCCATCCTCAACCGCAAGAACCGCGGCCTGCTCGACGAGACCGCCCTGCCGCCGGTGTTGAGCTACGACGAGATGCTGGCCGCGGTCGAACGCGGCGCCGTCCTGGTCGACGGCCGCAGCCCCGAGGAGTTCGCCCAGGGGCATCTGCGCGGTGCGATCAACATCGGTCTGGACGGCCGCTACGCCGAATTCGCCGGGTCGGTGCTGCCGGCGGACGTCGACATCGTGCTGTTCACCGAGCCGGGCGACGAGCTGGAAGCCAAGAACCGGCTGGCCCGGATCGGATTCGACCGGGTGATCGGCCATCTGGACCGGCCGTTCGAGGTGATGATGGCCCACCCGGACCGCGTCCAGGTGGCCTCCCGGTTGACGGTGAAGGCGTTCGACCAGCGGGCGGCCGAACTACCCGACCTGCAGATCGTCGACGTGCGCAATCCGGGTGAGGTCGCCCTCGGCGCGATTCCGGGAGCGATCGCCATCCCGGTCGGTCAGCTGCCGGACCGGTTGACCGAGCTCGACCCCACCCGGCCGACGGTCGTGTACTGCGCCGGCGGTTACCGCTCGTCGGTGGCCGCCAGCCTGCTGCGCCGGAGCGGCTTCACCGACGTCAGCGACATCCTGGGCGGCTACGGCGCCTGGGTGGACGCGCGCCAGGTCGCCTGACGCCCCGGCCGGCGGCGGCGCATCGTCACCGCTTCAGCGGCTTGTAGAACACCAGGCCGTTGCCCTTGTTGTCGTAGACAACCGCGCGGCGCTCATGAGCGTCGTCGTAGGGGCCCTTGACGATGCCGCCGCCGCTGGCCTCCACGGCCTTGGCCGCTCCGTCCACATCGTCGGTCTTGATGCCGACGACCACCTGCCCCGGGATCGGGTGGTCCACCTCGGTCGCCAGGGCCAGCGTCACCGAGCCCCCGTCGAGGGCGGCGAAGTGCGTGCCGTCGCGGAACTTCAGTGGCATCCCGAGGGTCTCGCTGTAGAACTTGATCGACTCATCCAGATCGTCGGTCGACAACACGATCATCCGGACTTCATGGTCGCTCACGGCTGCCTCCTGATTGCTCGACAGGATCGAGTTTACGACCGGCGTTGTTCCCCGCTTCACACGATCGGGGTTCACGATCGGGGTTCGAGGGACCGCTCAGTCCATCCGGCCGGCGTCGATCAACCGCAGCACCGGTGTGCCCGCCTCGTCGGAGGCGGACAGGTCCACCTCCACGTCGAAGCCCCAGTCGCGGTCCCCGGCCGGGTCGTCGAGGATCTGCCGCACCCGCCACACCCCGGGCTGCCGGTCGAAGATCAGCATGGCCGGGCCGCGGGCGTCCGGACCGGTGCCGACGTCATCGTGCTCGGCGAAATACGCCTCCCCGACCTCGGCCCAGCGTTGCGCGGTCCAGCCCGAGTCGGCGTCGAGCGCACCGAGTTCGTCCCAGCGTTCCCGGGCGAACAGCTCCACCCGCCGGAACAGCGCGTTGCGCACCATCGCGGTGAACGCGCGCTCGTTGCCGGTCAGCGGCCGCGGCCGGTCCGGCGCGGCGGCCGGGGCCGTGCCCGGATCGGGCCGGTCCGGATTGGTGAGCTCCTCCCATTCGTCGAGCAGGCTGGAATCCACCTGCCGGACAAGCTCACCCAGCCACTCCACGATGTCGGTGAGCTCCTCGGTGCGGGCCGCGGCCGGCACCCCGGAGCGCAACGCCTTGACCGCGTCGGACAGGTAGCGCAGCACCGCCCCCTCCGAGCGGGTCAACCCGTACTCGCTGACGTATTCGCGGAACGTCATCGCCCGCTCCCACATCTCACGCACCACCGACTTGGGCGACAGCTGCGCGTCGGCCGCCCACGGGTTGCTCTGCAGGTACACCTCGAACGCGTGCTCGAGCAGTTCCTCGAGGGGCTTGGGGTAGCTGACCTCGTCGAGCAGCTCGATCCGCTCGTCGTACTCGATGCCCTCGGCCTTCATCGCGGCGATCGCCTCGCCGCGGGCCTTCTTCAACTGCGCCGCCAGGATCTGCCGGGGATCCTCCAGCGTCGCCTCGATCACCGAGACCACGTCGAGGGCATAGGTCTGCGAGGCCGGGTCGAGCAGGTCGATCGCGGCCAGCGCGAACGTCGACAACGGTTGGTACAGCGCGAAGTTCGGTGGCAGGTCCACGGTCAGCCGGTACCGCCGGCCGTCCGGTTCGGGTTCGTCGAGCCGTTCGAGCACCCCGGCCTGCAACAGCGACCGCGCGATGCCGACCGCCTCCCGGACCAACCGCAGCTGCCGCTTGCGCGGCTCGTGATTGTCGGTGAGCAGCCGGCGCATCGCGGCGAACGGGTCGCCGGGGCGGTCCACCACGTCGAGGATCATCGCCGTCGACACCCGCATATTGCTGGTCAACGGTTCCGGCGCGGCGTCGACCAACCGTTTCATGGTGGCCTCACTCCACGGCACCATCCCCTCGGGAGCCTTGCGGCGCACCAGCTTCCGCCGCTTCTTCGGATTGTCGGCGACCTTCGCGAACTGCTTGAGGTTCTCCACCTCGTGTTCGGGCGCCTGCACCACGACCGTTCCGGCGGTGTCGAAGCCCGCCCGTCCGGCGCGGCCGGCGATCTGGTGGAACTCCCGGGCGTTGAGCAGCCGGGTGCGCACCCCGTCGTACTTCGACAGCGCCGAGAACACCACGGTGCGGATCGGCACGTTGATCCCGACGCCGAGGGTGTCGGTGCCGCAGATCACCTTCAGCAGCCCGGCCTGCGCCAACTGCTCCACCAGCCGCCGGTACTTGGGCAGCATGCCGGCGTGATGCACCCCGATACCGTGCCGCACCAGCCGCGACAGCGTGGCGCCGAACGCCGAACTGAACCGGAACCCACCGATCATCTCCGCGATCGCGGCCTTCTCCTCCCGGGTACACACGTTGATGCTCATCAACGCCTGCGCCCGCTCCAGCGCCGACGCCTGGGTGAAGTGCACGATGTAGATCGGCGCCTGCCGGGTGTCGAGCAGATCGGAGATGGTCTCGTGGATCGGCGTGGTCGCATACGAGTAGAACAGCGGCACCGGCCGTTGGGCGCCGGTCACCAGCGCCGTCGGCCGGCCGGTACGCCGGGTCAGATCGTCGCGCAGGAACGTGACATCCCCGAGCGTGGCCGACATCAGCAGAAACTGCGCCTTGGGCAGTTCCAGCAGCGGCACCTGCCAGGCCCAGCCGCGGTCCGGATCGCCGTAGAAGTGGAACTCGTCCATGACGATCATGTGGTCGTCGGTGTTGGCCTCGCCGCCCTCCCGCAGCGCGATGTTTGCCAGCACCTCGGCCGTGCAGGCGATGATCGGCGCGTCGGCGTTGACCGCGGCGTCACCGGTGAGCATTCCGACGTTGACCGCGCCGAACACCTCGCAGAGCGCGAAGAACTTCTCACTCACCAGCGCCTTGATCGGCGCGGTGTAGTAGCTGCGCCGGCCGCCGGCGAGCGCGGCGTACAACGCGCCGGTGGCCACCAGCGACTTGCCCGACCCCGTCGGCGTGGCCAGGATCACGTTCGCGCCGCTGACCAGTTCGATCAGCGCCTCCTCCTGCGCCGGATACAGCGGCGTGCCGTTGGCCGCCGCCCAGTCCGCGAACGACGTGAACAGCGCGTCGGGGTCGGCGCCCCGCGCGCGCAGCGCGGAGAGGTCGGCCGGATCGCCGATCAAGGCAGGGGTTGTGGCGGTCATATCTCTCAACAGCGTGCCTGATCGCCGATACCTTCCCGACGGGTGTCACCCCGACGCTGGCTATGGTCGAGCAGGTGACGATCCCTTATGACGCGGAACTGCGCGAATCGATCCGGAGGAATCTGGCCGGTCACGACCGCCGGGTAGTCACCGATCCCACCAAGCGCCACGCCGCGGTCGCGATCGTGCTGGTCGACTCCGAGGTCGGCGAGGACCGGGTCGACCCGGCTCCGGTCGACGACTGGAACGCCGGGCGCGGGTTGTCGGCGCCCGACCTCGACGGCCGGATGGTCGACGTCTCCGGCGGCGCCGCGTTCGTGCTGTGCCGGCGGGCGTTCCGGTTGTCCTCCCACAGCGCACAGTGGGCGCTGCCCGGCGGCCGGGTGGACCCGGGGGAGACCATCGTCGAGGCGGCGCTGCGGGAAACGCACGAGGAGGTCGGGGTGACCCTGCCCGAATCGTCGGTGCTCGGCCTGCTCGACGACTACCCGACCCGGTCCGGCTACGTGATCACCCCGGTGGTGATCTGGGGCGGTGGCCGGCTCGACCTGCGGCCCGCCCCGGACGAGGTGGTGGCCGCCTACCGGGTCGGGCTGCACCAGCTGCAGCGCCCGGACTCGCCGCGGTTCGTCTCGATCCCGGAGAGCGACCGGCCGGTGGTGCAGATCCCGCTCGGCGGTGACCTCATCCACGCCCCGACCGGGGCGGTGCTGCTGCAACTGCGGCTGCTGGGCCTGGAAGGCCGTCCCGACCCGGTGCACGACCTCGAACAACCGGTCTTCGCCTGGCGCTGACCCGTCAGGCGGGCGCGGGGGTCCCGGCCGGGTCCTCCAGCGGCGTGAGCCCGCTCAACGCCGACGGCAGCGGGTCGATGTGCAGCACCCCGAGCCGTTGGGTGGCCCGGGTGAGCGCCACATAGAGTTCGGCGGCGCCGCGCGGCCCGTCGGCGAGGATCCGTTCCGGCTCCACCACCAGCACCGCGTCGAACTCCAACCCCTTGGTCTGCGACGGCGCCACCGCGCCCGGCACATCCGGCGGGCCGATCACCACGCTGGTGCCCGGCCGGTCCGCTTCGGCGCGGACGAACTCCTCGACGGCGGCCGGCAGCTCGTCGGCGGTGACCCGCCGCGACCACGGCGGCACCCCGGATGCGCGCACCGACTCCGGTGGGGCCACCCCCGGCGCGAACTCGGCCAGCAATGCCGCGGCGACGGCCATGATCTCCGCCGGGGTGCGGTAGTTGACCGTCAGTGTGCGGTACACCCAGCGGCCCGGCACATACCGCTCGAACATGCTGTCCCACGAGGTGGTGCCGGCCGCCGACCGCCGCTGAGACAGGTCACCCACCACGGTGAAGGACCGGCTCGGGCAGCGCCGCATCAACGCCCGCCAGTCCATCTCGGACAGCTCCTGCGCCTCGTCCACCACGATGTGGCCGTAGACCCAGTCCCGGTCCGCGGCGGCACGCTCGGCCAGGTCGCGGTGGTCGCGCTCGGCGAACCGCTCGGCCAGGTCCTCGCCGAAGAGCATGTCGGTGGGCAGCAGCCGGTCCTCGTCGTCCATCAGGTCCTCGCGGCGGACCAGACTCTCCAGCACCTCCGCGGCGTACTCGGCCTGCTTCTGCCGTTCCCGCTCGGCCGTGTCGTCGGCCGGCTTGTCCGGACCCAGCAGGTCGATCAGCTCGTCGAGCAGCGGCACGTCCGACACCGTCCAGGCCTCGCCGTCGGCGCGGTACAGCGCCGGATCCGCGCCGACCGCCCGCAGCCGCTCGGGTGAGGTGTACAGGTCGGCCAGCAGCTGCTGCGGGGTGAGGATCGGCCACAGCTGATCGAGCGCGGCCGCGTAGTCGGCGTTGTTGGCGAGCTCGTCGAGCAGATCCGCCCGCAGCTCCTCCCAGGCCGCGCGGTCGTCGCGGGTCAGCCAGCCCCTGCCGATCCGGGCGATGGCCCGTTCGGTGAGCACCCAGGTGACGACGTCGGCGAACACCGCGCGGGCCTCGTTGTGCGGCAACCCGCTGTCGCGGGCCTCCTGCCGCGCCCACTGCGCGGTCTCGGCGTCGATGCGGACCGTCACATCGGACAGCTCGATCGGCAGCGGTTCCTCGGGCAATCGCTGCCGGTCGGCGACCGCGGCGCGCAGCACGTCGAGGATCTCCAGCGATCCCTTCACCCGGGCGGCGTCGTCGCTGTCCTGCGCGGTCACCCGCAGGCCCGGCACCAGATCGCCCGGGGTCATGAACACCACGTCGGACTCACCCAGATTCGGCAGCACCCTGCCGATGTGGTCCAGGAAGGTCGGGTTCGGACCGACCACCAGCACACCGCTGCCGGAGAGCTGCGACCGGCGGGTGTAGAGCAGATAGGCGACCCGATGCAACGCCACCGCGGTCTTGCCGGTGCCCGGTCCGCCCTCGATGACCAGCACCCCCGGATGATCCAGCCGGATGACCGCGTCCTGCTCCGCCTGGATGGTGGCGACGATGTCGCGCATCCCCGGCCCGCGCGGCGCGTTGATCGCCGCCAGCAACGCGGCGTCGGGGTCCCCGGTCAGATCCTCGCCGGCGTCGGGACGGCCCAGGATCTCGTCGGTGAACCCGGTCAGCTGCCGGCCGCGGCTGTGGAACTGCCGGCGCCGCCGCATCCCTTCCGGGTTGGCGGCGGTGGCGGTGTAGAACGGCCGCGCCATCGGCGCCCGCCAGTCCAGCAGCAGCGGCTCGTGGTCGTTGTCGCGGTCGAAGATGCCGATCCGCCCGATGTAACGCCGCTCGCCCGACTCGGTGTCGAGCCGGCCGAAACACAACCCGCTGTCGGCGACGTCGAGGCGCTGCATCTCGCGGGCCAGCGCACGTACCCGGGCGTCGCGGTCCACCAGCGTCCCGCCGTCCTGCAGATCGACCGGAGCCCGCAGCGCCTCGCGGTACCGCTCCTGGGCGCCGGCGCGTTCGGCGTCCAGCCGTGCGTAGAGGTCGGCCACATATTCCAGCTCGGACCGCAACTCGTCCTGCCGGTCGTCCCGCCCGGTGTTCTCGTTCGCCGTCACACGCCTCCCTGTGTCCACGATCCCCCTGTCACCACTAGGAACAGCGATTGTGCGCCACCACCCCGGCCTTGCCGCAAGCCCGCCGACCCGCGCTATGGTGGAGGTAGCAGCGTTGCCGTCCGGTTTCTCGTCTTCGCTGTTCAGACCCGCGGTTCAGACCCGCGCTGCGGTTTGTGTGGGGCCGGATTGTTCCGGCCGGTTTCGATGCTTCCCGAATGGAATCAAGCCGCCCCCGAGGTGACCGTAGGCCTTGATATGGACATGTTGGATCTCCGGTGGCGGGCCGACGGTCCTCCACACGGGCTGTTCAAGCGGATGCGCACCGAAGCGCCCGTGTACTGGTATGAGCGGCCCGACGGCATCGGGTACTGGTCGGTGTTCCGCCATGCCGACATCCATCGCATCAGCCACGACACGGAGACGTTTTCCAGCGCCCGCGGCGGTGTGTACCTGCATCCGGATCAGCAGGTGCCGCTGGAGTTGATGCGCTCGATGATGCTGGTGATGGACCCGCCCCAGCACACCCGCTACCGCAGGATCGTGTCCAAGGTCTTCACCCCGCTGGCGGTGGCGAAGATGGAGGATGACATCCGCGCCCGGGTCAACCGCACCATTGACAACTTCATCGAGAAGGGGTCGTGCGACTTCGTCGAGGATTTCGCGGTCCCGGTCCCGCTCGGTGTGCTGCTGGAGATGATGGGTGTACCGCAGCAGGACGCCGGCGTCTTCTCCGACTGGACCGAACGGCTCGAGCAGGCGCAACGGGTGCCCGGCCCGCTGGGCGCCGTCGACGTGTTCGAGGAGATGAGCGGCTATCTGGCCGCGCAGATCGAGCAGCAGACGAAGGCGGCCGTCGAGGACTCGCTGGTGATGCGGTTGCGCAACGCCGAGGTCGACGGCGAGAAGCTCAACGACATGGAGATCGTGGCGGTGTTCGGACTGCTGGCCTTCGCCGGCAACGACACCACCCGAAACACCATCTCCACCGGTCTGCGCGCCCTGATCGACCATCCCCAGGCGATGCAGGAGCTCCGCGACAACCCGGCGCTGATCCCCACCGCGATCGAGGAGATCCTGCGCTGGACGTCGGTGGTGCAGTGGTTCGCGCGCACCGCGACCCGGGATGTGGAAGTGGGCGGCCAGCGGATCGCCGAAGGCGACAAGCTGGTCCTGTGGTACGGCAGCGGATCACGGGATGAGGCCGTCTTCGAGAACGCCGACACATTCGACATCCACCGGGAGAAACCGAACCACATGGCGTTCGGCGGCGGCGGCCGGCACATCTGCCTGGGCGCGAGCCTGGCTCGCCTGGAGCTGCGCATCGTCTTCGAAGAGGTGCTGTCCCGGATGAGGGACATCCGACTGGCCGGCACCCCGGAACTCGTGCCCACGCACTGGGTCTACGGCTACTCGAAGATGCCGATCACCTTCACCCCGGGCAGCAAGCTCGGCGCATAGATCCGACGGATTCGGCAGGACCTGTCACATCCGGGTGCGCTCCGGTGTCTGAAGGGTGGACCGCAATTCGGCGGTCCCACAGACACCGGAGGTCACCATGGACGCTCGCATCAACCTGCTGGACAACCCACTCGGGGCGAAGTTCCTCAAGCACCTGGTCGCGGCCAACGCCGTCATCGACGGCTCCAGCCTCCCGGCCGCGACCCGGGAACTGGTGAAGATCCGGGCCAGCCAGATCAACGGCTGCGCGTTCTGCCTCGACATGCACACCAAGGACGCCGCCCACGCCGGCGAGACCGCGACCCGGCTGCACCTGGTCGCGGCATGGCGGGAGGCGACGGTGTTCACCGAGGCCGAACGCGCGGCGCTGGAACTCGCCGAGCAGGGCACCCGGCTCGCCGACGGCGGCGGTGTGACCGACGACGCGTGGGCCCGCGCCGCCAAGCACCACGACGAGGAGCAACTCGCGGCGCTGGTCGGTCTGATCGTGCTGATCAACGCCTTCAACCGGGGCAACGTCATCGTCGGGCAGCCGGCGGGCGACTATCAGCCCGGCCAGTTCGGCTGACCCGACCCGGTCGGGCGGCCGGCCGGGACGGCCGCATAGGGTCGCGGTGGCACCGGCAAAGGACGGCAATGTTCATTCTCGTTCTCACCGCGATCCTCGCGCTGATCCACCTCTACCTGTGGAAACGGCTGGTCAAGGACACCACGGTCGCCGGGCGGACACGGTGGCTGCTCACCGGCGTGCTGGGCGCGCTGTTCGTGGTGCTGATCGCGGCCCTGCTGCTGCCCCGGATGATCGGGGTGACCGCCACCCGCTGGCTGGCGTGGCCGGGCTATCTGTGGTTCGCGGTGGCCGGATATCTGCTGCTGATCCTGCTGGTTCTCGAACCCCTCCGCGTGGTGCTGCGCCGCCGACCGCGCCGGGAGCCGACACCGGAGCACTCACCGGTGATCGATCGGCGGTTGTTTCTCGCGCGCGGTGCGGCGGCGCTCGCCGGAGTGGCGGCGGCCGGGGTGGTCGGAGCCGGTGCGTCCCGGGCGCTGGGTGACCCGGACCTGCTGGACGTGACCGTGCGGCTGCGCGGACTGCACCCGGCGATGGACGGTTTCCGCGTCGCGATGCTGTCGGACCTGCACCTGGGTCCGCTGTTGGGTCGCTCCTTCACCGAACGGATCGTGCGGCTGGTCAACGACACCGAACCGGACCTGATCGTGATCGTCGGCGATCTCGTCGACGGCGAGGTGCACGAGCTGGCCGCGGCCACCGAACCGCTGCACGCGCTGCGGGCCGCCCACGGAACCTTCTTCGCTACCGGCAACCACGAGTACTACCTCACCGACACCGACGCCTGGATCGAGCAGCTCGACCGGCTCGGAGTGGGGACGCTGCGCAACGCCCACACCGTCATCCGGCGCGGCCCGGCCGCGTTCACCCTCGCCGGGGTCACCGATGTCGCCGGTGCGCGCAGAGGTGATCCGCCGGACTTCGACCGGGCGCTGTCGGGCACGGATCCGGCGTTGCCGACGGTGCTGTTGGCCCACCAGCCGGATCTGATCACCGAGGCCGCCGCCCGCGGGGTGGACCTGCAGCTGTCCGGCCACACCCACGGCGGTCAGGTCTGGCCGTTCCATCTCGCGGTGCGGGCGGTGCAGCCGACCCTGGCCGGACTGGCCGCTGTCGGAGACACCCAGCTCTACGTCTCCCGCGGCGCGGGGTTCTGGGGGCCGCCGGCGCGCGTCGGCGCCCCGCCGGATATCTCCGTGCTCACTCTGCGGGCGGCCGGCTGACGAATTCGACGCAACACGGGCTCAAACGCTGTACATCCGTATAGGCTGCGCGCATGAGTAGCTACGACTACATCATCGCGGGCTCCGGATCGGCCGGATGTGTGCTCGCCAACCGTCTCTCGGCCGATCCGAAGGTCAGTGTGCTGCTGATCGAGGCCGGCGGATTCGACCGTAATCCGTTGTTCTCCATCCCGAAGGGATCCGGCAAGCTGTTCGACAGCGAGCGGCACATGTGGCACTACGAGACCACGCCGTTCGGCCCCGGCCGGCACACCGAGCAGTGGATGCGCGGCAAGGTGCTCGGTGGCTCGAGTTCGGTCAACGGCATGATCTACAACCGCGGCAACCGCGCGGACTACGACGGCCTGGAGCAGCTCGGCAACAAGGGCTGGGGCTGGGACGATATCCTGCCCATCTTCAAGCAGTTCGAGGACAACGAGTTCGGGCCGTCACCGACCCGCGGCGCCGGCGGACCGCTGCACATCTCGGTGCCCCGCGATGCCGACCCGCTGTGCGACGAGATGATCGACGCCGGCACCGTGGCCGGGCTGCACCGGGTCGAGGACATCAACGAGTCCGACGACGAACGGATCGGCTACGCCACCGCCACGATCAAGAACGGCCGCCGGGTCAGCGCCGCCCGGGCATTCCTCAAACCCGCACTGCGCCGGGCCAATCTCAGCGTGCGCACCCGCGCGGTCGCGCAACGCATCCTGCTCGCCGGCGGGCGGGCCGTCGGACTGGAAATCGCGAGCCGGGGCAGAACAGGAAAGGTCTACGCCACCCGCGAGGTGATCATCGCGATGGGCAGCCTCAACACCCCGAAGCTGTTGCAATTGTCCGGAATCGGCCCGCGTGAGGTGCTCGACGCGGCCGGCGTGCCGGTCTACCTCGACCGGGCTAACGTCGGCCGGAGGATGCGCGAACACCGTTGTGCGACCTTGCGGTTCGATCTGCGGGAGGATCTGGGCTACAACCGCCTGCTGGCCACCGGCACCGGCCAGGCACTGACCGGCGCGAAGTATCTGGCGACCCGGAAAGGCCCCCTCGCCGCACCGTCTTTCGACGTCGTCGGGTTCGTCAAGACGCAACCGGGCCTGGACCGGCCGGACGGTCAGATCATGCTCGGCCCGTGGACCATTCCCCCGTACAACCAGAGCGGTGAACCGGTCGTCATCCCACGGCAGGCGGGTGTCTCGGCTCTGGGCATGGCGCTACGCCCCACCTCGGAGGGCACGGTCGAGATCACCGCGGTCGATCCGGCCGCACCGTTGCGTATCGATCCGAACTACCTCGGCAGCGACGCCGACCGCGAGACCACGGCGAACCTGCTGCGGAGGATGCGCAGCGTGTTCGAGCAGTCACCGATCGCCGAACGCATCAGCCACGAGACCTTTCCGGGCCCGCACATCCGCAGCGACGACGAACTCGTCGACGCCGCACTCGACGGCGGTTACTGCGGCTACCACGCGATCGGCACCTGCGCGATGGGGCCCAGCGACGACGACGTCGTCGACCCGCAACTGCGGGTGCGTGGGGTGGATGGACTGCGGGTCGTCGACTGTTCGGTCCTGCCGGTCATGGTTGCCGGCAATCTCAACGGTCCGATCATGGCGGTCGCCTGGCGGGCAGCCGACCTCATCCGGCAGGACCTGTGACGATGACTGCCTGCGCGGCGGAGGTGGCGTGGTGAGCCGAGTGGCGGTTGTGACCGGAGGGGCTTCGGGGCTGGGGCGGGCGATCGCAGCCCGGCTCGGCGACGACGGGCACCGGGTCGCGGTGTTGGACATCGATCATGCGGCCGCCGAGCAGACGGCCGCCGAGCTGCGGGCCCACGGTGGCGATGCGGTTGCCGTCGGCGCCGATGTCGCCGATCAGGATGCGGTTCACGACGCCTTCGCCGCGATACGGGGATCGCTCGGGCCCGTGCACATCCTGGTGACGAGCGCCGCCATCGCGGGATTCACCCGATTCGACGAGATCACCCTCGACGAATGGAACCGCTATCTCGCGGTGAATCTCACCGGAACGTTCCTGTGCGTGCAGGCCGCCCTCACCGACATGGTGGCCGACGGGTGGGGCCGTATCGTGACCATATCCTCGGCGGCCGGCCAACAGGGCGCCCACCGGCAGGGCCACTACGCCGCCACCAAAGGCGGCGTGATCGCGTTGACGAAGACCGTGGCACTGGACTACGCGGCCAAGGGCATCACCGCGAACACCGTTCCGCCGTTCGTCATCGACTCACCCATGCTGCGCGAACAGCAGCGGCGGGGCACACTCCCGCCCGCCGAATACCTCACCCGGGCCATCCCCATGGGTCGGCTCGGGGTCGCCGAGGACGTCGCCGCCGTGTGTTCCTTTCTCTGTTCGGATGCCGCCGGATACCTCACCGGACAGGTGATCGGGGTCAACGGCGGCGCCATCCGCTGACCGTCGCCGCAGAAGGGAGAACATGTCCG
The DNA here is from genome assembly GCF_900187065.1 of Mycolicibacterium thermoresistibile. Lineage (NCBI taxonomy): Bacteria > Bacillati > Actinomycetota > Actinomycetes > Mycobacteriales > Mycobacteriaceae > Mycobacterium > Mycolicibacterium thermoresistibile. Next base: position 4,774,432 of record NZ_LT906483.1, on the reverse strand, counting down.
AGAACAGTCCGGTCGTGGTGGTGACCGGGGCCAGCCGTGGCGCCGGTGCGGGAATCGCGCATGCGTTGGGCAGCCATGGGTGCACGGTCTATGTCACCGGCCGAACCCAGCGGTCCGGCGCCGGCGGGGCGACGGGCACCATCGACGACACCGCCGACCGGGTGACGGCGGCCGGGGGTACCGGGATCGCCGTGCGGGTCGACCACGGCGACGACGACCAGGTGCGGGCGTTGTTCGAACGGATAGGCCGCGAGCACGGCCGAATCGACATTCTGGTCAACAACGCCGCCATCATCCGAGACGAGATGATGGGTCGGACCAAATTCTGGGAGGAGCCGATCAACGTCATCGACACCCTCCATGTCGGCCTGCGCAGCAGCTACGTCGCCACGGTGTACGCGGCGCCGCTGATGCTTCCGCAGCGCCGCGGCCTGGTGGTGTTCACCTCGTCATCCGGTGGGGTGCACTACGCGTTCGGCCCGGCCTACGGGGTGCCGAAGGCCGGCGCCGACAAGATGGCCGCCGACATGGCGGTGGATTTCCGGGAGTACGGAATCGCAGCGGTGTCGATCTGGATGGGCTCACTGCTGACCGAGCGGGTCCGGAAGATCATCGCGAGCAAACCCGAGAAATTCGGGCACATCCTCGACACCGCGGAAACCCCGGAGCTGACCGGGCACGTGATCTGGGCGCTGTACCGCGATCCGGGGCTGATGTCGGTCAGCGGGCAGACCCTGATCGGCGCCGAACTCGCGGCCAGATACGGGATCCGCGACGAGGACGGTCGCCGGCCACCGTCCTACCGGGACCTGTTCGGCGTACATCCGCGCCGGCAGTACGGCTACATGATGCGGTGACCGATCCGCTCAGCGCCGTTTGGGTCGGGCGCCGCGGCCGTAGGTGATGTCGGCGCGGTCGGGGTCCCAGCGGTTGCGGAACACCACATCGCCCAGTGGCCGCCGCCGGACCGGCCCGTGCCGACCCCGCGGCCAGCCCACCACGACGTGGCCGGCCAGGAACCAGTCGTCCGGGACGCCGACCGCCTCCCGCAGCACCTTCTCCCCTTCGTAGGACGCCCAGCTGGTGAAACACGCGCCCAGGCCCTGTGCCCGCGCGGCCAGATAGAAGTTCTGCATGGCCGGGTAGATCGATCCGCCCTGCAGGAGTTCCGAGGAGAACTCGTTCTTGAAGGCGGTGAACAGCACCGAGGTGTACTCGCCGGCGCGGTCGTGCAATTCATAGGTCGCCCGGTTGTTGCGGGCCGCCCGGCTTCGATCATCGTCGGCGGGACGGCTCATCCCGTAAATGGATTCGATTGAGTGCAAGGCGATCTGCGCGGCCTCCGCGACAGCGGCACGTTGTTCGGGGGCGTCGAGCACGATGAAGCGCCACAACTGGGCGTTGGCCCCGTTGGGGGCCCAGGTGGCGGCCTGCAGGCAGCGCTGCAGGGTCGCGTCGTCGACCGGTTCGTCGGTGAACCGACGGATCGACCGCGCGGTGGACAGCACTTCCCAGACGTCATTGGTCGGATGCGGCATCCCATTGGTGTACAAGACCTGCGCGAAGTTGTCGAGAGGCGATTTCCGATGCTGTACAGTCGTACTGCATTCGACGAGTCGCGGACAGGAAGTGGTGCTGTGGACGACAGGTTCTCGATGGCGGGGCGGGTCGCCGTCATCACCGGCGGTGGAACCGGGATCGGGCGGGCCTCGGCGTTGGTGTTGGCCGAATACGGCGCCGACATCGTGCTCGCCGGGCGGCGACCGGAACCGTTGAAGAAGACGGCCGCCGAGATCGAGGCGCTGGGCCGGCGAGCCCTGGCCGTGCCCACCGATGTCACCGCCCCCGACGAGTGCCGCGCCCTCGTCGATGCCACGGTGGGGGAATTCGGCCGCCTCGACGTGCTGGTGAACAACGCCGGCGGCGGGGCGACCAAACCGCTGATGAAGTGGACCGACGACGAGTGGCACGAGGTGTTGAACCTCAACCTGTCGAGCGCGTGGTACCTGTCCCGCGCGGCCGCCAAGCCGATGATCGACCAGGGCAGGGGGGCGATCGTCAACATCTCCTCGGGCGCCGGCCTGCTGGCGATGCCGCAGGCGCCGGTGTACGCCGCGGCCAAAGCCGGCCTGAACAATCTCACCGGATCGATGGCGGCCGCGTGGACTCGCAAGGGCGTGCGGGTCAACTGCATCGCGTGCGGCGCCATCCGCACCCCGGGCCTGGAGGCCGATGCCAAGCGACAGGGTTTCGACATCGACATGATCGGCCAGACCAACGGGTCCGGCCGGATCGCCGAGCCGGACGAAATCGGTTACGGCGTCTTGTTTTTCGCCTCCGATGCGTCGAGCTACTGCTCCGGGCAGACGCTCTACATGCACGGCGGGCCCGGGCCGGCGGGGGTCTGATCGAGATGAGCGTCAGCCACGTCGGACTGCGGGTGCGTGACATCGACGCGGTGCAACCCTTCTATACGGCGCTGGGCTTCACCGAGGCCAACCGGCTCACCGTGCCCGACCAGATGGCGGCTGGCCTGCTCGGGCTCGAACCGCCGATCGGGTTCGAAGCGGTGTATCTGAGGCGGGGCGACTTCGTGTTGCAGCTGCTCACCATGTCGGGTCATCCGGCGCCGGAAGCACCCCCACGGGACCTGGTCGGCGCTGGGCTGACCCACCTGTCGATCGCGGTCGACGATATGGCCGCCGCACTGGACGCGGTCACCGCGACGGGCGGCACCGTGGTCGCCGACCCGGGCGGGGGCTATGCCTGCATGGTCCGGGATCCGGGCGGCCAATTGATCGAGCTGGTGTACACCCGCTGGCAACCGGTGCCGCGGAACTGACGTCAGCGCAGCTCGTGGGCGATCGTGGCGTAGCGGTCCAAGAACGCCAACGTCGCCGACGGGTCGCTGCCGCCACGCCGTCCCCCACCCACGATGGCCCGGTGGAATCCCAGCTCGCGGTACCTCGCCAGACGGCCCGGCGACGGATCACCCCAGACCATGATGGTCAGCTCGAGCGTTCCGGGGTCCCGGCCGGCGTCCGCGACCGCGCGGCGGAATTCGGTCAGCGCCGTCCCGACGTCGGGCAGTGCCGCATCACCCGGAAGCCAGCCGTCGGCCCAGGACGCGCACTCCCGTACCGCTTTCGGCCCGGTCGCCGCGGCCAGCAGCGGAGGATGAGGGCGCTGATGGGGTTTGGGTGAGCTCCACACCGGCTCGAATGCGAAGAACTCGCCGTGGTGTTCGGCCTCGTCCTCGGTCCACAACGCCTTCAGGGCGTTGAGCATGTCACCCAGAGCGCGGTATCGTGCTGACCACGGAACTGATTGCAGCAGTTCGAATTCAGGACGAACCCCGACGCCCACACCGAGCAGCAACCGACCGGCGCTCAGCCGATCGAGGGTGGCCGCCTCCTTGGCGAATGTGAACAGTTCGCGCTCCAGCGGCAGTGCCACCGCGGTCCCGATGCGCAGGGCGCTCGTCGCCTGCGCGGCGGCCAACAGCGAGAGGAGCGGGTCCCACATCTGCTTCTGTGAGCCGAGCAGAGCGGGAGGGAACCGGTCGCCGGCGGCCACCGGGATCTTCGGGTGCTCTCCGACCCACATCGACTCGAATCCCCTTGTCTCCAACTCCCGTCCGAGACGATCAGGGGACAGGTCCCGCGGAGTGTTCATCGAGACGAAGCCGAGGTCCATCAAACTCTCCAGGTTGTCCGGCAGCGTGCTGTACGATCGTACTGCATTGCCGGAGCGTCGGCGGAATCGAGGAGAATATGCGCGTCCTGGGTGGCAGCCGGCTGTATTACGACCCCTACGACATCGAGATCGACCGGGATCCATACCCCACCTATCGGGTGCTGCGTGACGAGGTTCCGTTGTATTACAACGACAAGTTCGACTTCTGGGCGCTGAGCCGCTACGCCGACGTCGAAGCCGCCCTGCGGGACGTGGAGAATCTCAGTTCGGCCAAGGGCGACATCCTCGAGGTGGTCAAAGCGGAACCGGTGATGCCGCTGGGGGTGTTCATCCACGAGGACCCGCCACTGCACACCGTGCATCGGCTACTGGTCTCACGGGCGTTCACGCCCAGGAAGATGGCCGCGATCGAGGATCAGGTGCGGGCGTTCTGCGCGGCCTGCCTCGACCCGCTGAACGCGGGAGACCGGTTCGACTTCACCCGCGACCTCGGTGCCGAGATGCCGATGCGGGTGATCGGCATGCTGGTGGGGATGCCCGATTCCCTGCAGCGCGAGGTGCGCTCGGTCGCCGGGCGCCGGCTCCGCAACCAACCGGGGCGGCCGCTGCCGGTGAGCAGGGACAACTACTTCAACGGCGACATGTTCAGAGACTATGTGGCCTGGCGCGAACGGCACCCGTCCGACGACCTGGTCACCGAACTGCTCAACGTCGAATTCGAGGACGTCTCGGGTACGGTGCGCCGGTTGCGCACCGAAGAGCTGCTGGTCTTCCTCGGAGTGATCGCCAACGCCGGCACCGAGACCGTCGGACGGTTGTTCGGCTGGCTGGGCAAACTCCTGGGCGAGCACCCCGATCAACGACGCGAGCTGGCGCGCGATCCGGCACTGATCCCCGGCGCGGTCGAGGAGGTTCTGCGCTATGAGTCGCCGGTGCACAACATCGCCCGGTATGTCGCCAACGACGTCGAGTATCACGGACAGACGGTGCCGGCCGGAAGCGCCCTGTTGCTGATGGCCGGGGCGGCCAACCGCGACGAGCGCCGGTTCGAGGACCCGGACCGATTCGACATCCACCGCAGCTCCGGCAGCCATCTGGCGTTCGGGCGGGGTACCCATTTCTGCCTGGGTGCGTCGCTGGCCCGGCTGGAGGGCCGGGTGGCGCTGGAGGAGATTCTCAAGCGGTGGCCGGACTGGACGATCGACGCCGACAACGCGGTGCGCGCACCCACCGCGACGGTCCGGGGCTGGGACAGCATGCCCGCCGTGCTGGGCTGACGTCCGGCGGGTGATCAGCCCGATGTGCGGCGAACCGGCACGTTGAGCTTGCTGTCAGGGCCCGGCACGTCGGGAAAAGTCATCGGCCACGCGGGTTTTCCATGCTGGGTGACCCAGCAGGCGCCGGTCTGTCCGATCGGCGCACGGGCCGCGGCCAGCACCGCGTCGGAAACGGTGTCCGCCTCCATCACCGGCACCCCGATGCGCTCCACCAGCGGGCGACGGTCCCCGAGCACACCGGTCTCGGTGATGCCCGGGCAGATGGTGTGCACCGCGATTCCCTCCGGCGCCAGATTCGGCGCGATCGAACGCATGAACCCGACCACCGCGTGCTTGCCCAGCGAGTACACCGGATCCGGGTGCCACGGGATCAGCCCCGCCAGCGATGCGGTGGCCAGAATGACCCCGTGGGACCGCCGGGTTCGGACCCGCATGGAGCGCACCGCGGCTCGCGCACCGAAGACCACCCCGTCGAGGTTGACGCCGACCGATCGGCGGTACTGGGCCAGGTCCAGTTCGGCGATGTCGCCGGACCATTCGATGGTGATGCCGGCGTTGAGGAAAGCCAGGTCGACACCGCCCAGCTCGTGAGTGCATGCGGCGAAGACGCGGTCCACCTGTGCCGGATCGGACACATCGCATCGAACCGCGACCCCGTTCACGGTGTCGGCGACCTCGGCGGCCGCGTCAGCGTCGATGTCGGCCACGCACACCCGCATACCCGCCGCCGCGAGGCGTTGCGCGGTGGCCTTGCCGATCCCGGAGCCGCCGCCGGTCACCAGTGCGGCGCGACCGTCAAGCCGCACCGGTCACCACCGCTCGACCGGTGCGCTCTCCAGCTGCAGCGGCCGAATGTAGGAGGCGTCGGACTTGTCCCACTTTCCCTTGATGAAGCCCTGGACGGCACCGGAATTGAGCATCGATGAATCGCCGCTCATCATCCACTCGATGGTGCAGCGCCGGACCGCGATCTTCCACACGCCGTCCCGTCGCTCCAGGCGGTCGAGGTAGCGGCCACCCATCAACGAGACGACCTTGCCGCCCCTGGCCCGCATGGCGCCGATCACGTAACTCTCGGCATGTGCCTCGTCGCCGTCGATCTCGCAGGTGTGTGTGGTGATGTTGTGCAGATGGTCCTCGAACACCGCACTGTGCGCGGCGTTGGCCCACTCGCCGTACTCGGGGCCGGATTTCACGGTCGGGCCGTGTTCGTCGACGCCGTCCTCCCAGTAGACGCCACTCATCAGGTCGGCGTCGTGGCGGTCGTGACCGCGGGCCTGATTCATCACGCAGTCCAGGATCGCCGCGCGGTCTTCAAGGTACTGCACCCGTCGGCGCAATTGTTCGAGTTCGTCCGAATTGGTCATGGGTCCCTCCCACCGTCGCTGTTGTACGGATGTATAGCACAATTGCCATACGTGCGTACAGGACAGCGGAAAGTGCTCAGTGACCCGGAGACTTCGGACGATGCGCAGCGGATTTGCGTTGGGGTGTGCTCTTCGCCCCGGTCTTGGTCTCTGCCGTGCCGGCTGTCGGCTGGAGGGCGTCCATATAACGTTCGAACGCCGCCGCCATCTCGTGGTGTGCGGTCTTCACCCCGACGCCCGCCTCCAGGTTGAGCAGCTTCGGCAGCCCCGACAGCAGCAGTTGCAGCGCGGGCAGGCTGAGGTCGAACTCCGCGCCGAGTCGGGCGTCCTTGCCGAACTTCGCCGACAACGCATCCAACTGGATCTTGCGGACTTTCCTGGTCGCCGACGCGATCTCCGACCGGATGTTCTTGCGGTGGTTGCCGAGCGCCATGAACTCCGTCATGAGCGCACCGGTCGCCTCATCCCAGCTGTATTCCCACAACGCCCGCAGGGGATCGTCGGCCCGCTCGGCGAGCACCTTGTTCAGCTGGGCGATGTTGCGTTCCGAATAGCGCCGGATCGCGGCGATGAAGATGTCGTCCAGTGTCGGGAAGTAGTACTGCACCAGGCTCGGGGTGACACCGGCCTTGGCCGCAAGTGCACGATAGGTGACACTGGCATACCCCTCGGCGAGCATCATCTGTTCGACACAGTTGAGCAGGGTGTCGCGGGTCTTGGACGTCTCGGCGCCGACACGCCGGGTGGATGAGGCCATGGTCTCCTCGTTCGATCGGCTGCGCACATTCTTCCCGCGGTGCGAGATACTGCCAAACGCGGACAGCGTCCGACAGCTCGCGCGCCGGGAGCGCACCGAGTCCGCCGAGCAGCCGTCCGGACTGTCAGGCTCGACCCGAACGGCGGCCCCGTCGTTGGCGGTTGCGGGCTCGCCGGCGATGTCGCGCCTAACGTGCTGCGGTGGCGATGATCTCGGCGAGCTCGGCCGGCCGGGTGGCCATGGGGCCGTGGCCGGTGTCGATCTTCGCGACGGTGCCGACGTGGCTCGCGAACTCCTCCTGCAGCGCAACCGAGAACATCTGGTCCCGCAGTGCGATCACGTAGGTGGCGGGATGCTGCTGCCAGCCCAGGCCGGTGACCGGCTCGCTGAGGGTGCCCATCGCGTGCGGGCCCAGTTTGTCCACCACCGACTCGAACTGCTCCTCGGTGGCGTCGTTGAACAGCGCCTGCCGGGCCGCGTCACGCTTCATCGTGGCGGTGCCGTCCTCGCGCACCTCGAGCGCGGGGGCGAGATCACCCTGCGGGTCCGGATCTCGCGCCAGCACGTCACTGACGGACTCGCCGGCCTGCGGCAGGGCCGCGCAGACGTAGATCAGATGCGCCACGTGATCGTTGTCCGCCGAGGCCTCCGTGATCACCGCGCCACCGTAGGAGTGACCGACGAGCACGGCCGGCTGGTCGAACTGTTTCAGGGCGTCCCGCACCACATGCGCGTCACGGGCGAGCGTTCCATCCGGCTTCCGGCTGGACAGCTCGACGGTCCGGGCCTGCACGCCGCACGACGCGAGCTCGGCCACCACCTGGTCCCACACCCAGGAACCGGAGAACGCACCGTGCACCAGCAGAATGGGTTTCGCCATCAGACCTACTTCACTTTCAGCCGTCCGAACCGCAAGTATCCCAGGTCACAGTCGCCCTCGGTCGCCGGTCGCCGCCGGGTCCGATCCAGCACCGGGGTCAGTCCATCACCCGGGGGAGGAACTCCGCCCAGGAGTCCACCTCCGGGTGTCTGCGCAGCAGCGCCCGGCGTTGCCGTTCGGTCAGCCCGCCCCACACGCCGTATTCGATCCGGTTGTCCAATGCGTCGGCAGCGCACTGTGTGCGCACCGGACACGGCCGGCAGATCTTCGCCGCCTTGCGCTGGGCCGCGCCCCGGACGAACAAGGTGTCCGGATCGGCTGCGCGGCAGCGCGCCCGCAGCACCCAGTCGATGCGATCCTCGAACGTCGACGTCATCGTCCCCCCCTGTAGGCGCCGATTCCACACGTTTTGTGTGTCCCAGGTCCCCCCGACCTGGCATCACCTACAGAGATATCACCGGCCACCGACAGGAGCGCTCAGCCGTCGTGCCACGGCGGCCGACGTGCGGGTTGCGCGCACCGGAGACACCGCGGCTGCCCGGCCGGAGCAGATCCGGCCGGGCAGCCGCGGTCCCAGATCGCTGCGCTCAGCCCGAGGCGGCCCCGAACATCAGGCCCCGAACATCAGGCCCCGAACATCAGGCCCCGAACATCAGGCCCCGAACATCAGGCCCCGAACATCAGGCACAGTCGACGCACACCGAATCGGAGCCGGCCGCCAACCGGCTGCGGTGTTGCACCAGGAAACAACTCGTGCAGGTGAACTCGTCGTCCTGCTTCGGGATCACCCGAACCGTCAGCTCCTCGCCGGACAGGTCGGCGCCCGGCAGTTCGACACCCTCGAGGAGGTCGGCGTCGTCGACCTCCAGCACCGGCGCCGCCTCGGCGCGCCGCACCGCCAACTCCTCCAGCGAGTCGGTGGGTTCGAGATCGTCCTGTTTTCGTCTTGGAGCGTCGTAATCAACAGTCATGGCAGTGCCTCGTAGTCTCGGTTTCCGTCGGTCAAACGGACATCGAGCGCCTGTTGTTCCCGTATCGCCCGACGAGTAAACAGATTCTGCTGGGTGGGTCAGCGTGACCACGGGTGACCAGGGCTGATGTCCGGACCGCCGGAGCCTATCTCAGCGGTCAAACCGTGCAGCGCCGCGGCACGGCTGATGTCGGTGGGCGAGACGATACCGACCAGCCGGCCCCGCTCGAACACCAGCGCACGACCGTCGGCGCAGCCACCGAGGCGGGGCAGCAGATCGGTCAGCAGCTCATCGGGGGCGGCGGTGGGAACCTCGTTGACCGGACACGCCACCTGGCGTAGCAGGGCGGTGGCCCGCTCCTCGGGTGACAACGACCGGATGCGGTTGAGGGTGATCAACCCCTCCACCCGGCCGAAGGCGTCCACCAGCGGAAACGCCGAATGGCGCCGGAACAGCAGGACGTCGTGGAGGAACCGGGCCACGGTGAGGTCCCCCGGCACCGTCTCGGGCTGCGGCGTCATCACGTCCCGCACCCGCACCCCGGCCAGCGCTGCGGTGGTGCGGGCCTGATACTCCTCGGCGCCGGCCATGGTCACGATGAACAGGCCGAGCAGGATGTACCACAGCCCGCCCAGGCCGGTCATCGCCTGAACCAGACCCAGCGCGATCAAGGTGAAACCGAACAACCGGCCGGCCCGCGCGGCCCACACGGTGGCGACGTACTGGTCGCCCCGCCACGCCCAGATCGCCGCGCGCAGGATGCGTCCGCCGTCCAGGGGAGCCGCCGGGATCAGGTTGAACACCGCCAGCACCACGTTGATGATCGCCAGGTAGAGCAGGACCGCGTGGGTGAGGTCGCCGAGGCCCGCCCCCTCGGCGAGCCAGGTCGCGGCCCCGAAGATCGCCGCCATCAGCAGGCTGGTCAGCGGTCCCACCACCGCGATCCGGAAGGCCGCGCCGGGGGTCAGCGCGTCGCCGCGCAGCCGGGCCACCCCGCCGAGCAGCCACAGCGTGATGCCGTCGACCTCCACCCCGTTGCGCCGGGCCACCACCGCGTGCGCGAGTTCGTGCGCCAGCAGCGACAGGACGAACAACGCCGCGGTGCCGAATGCGGCTGTGATGTAGGCGGCCTGCGGATATCCGCCCACGACCGACTGCAGTTGCACCGACAGCCCGACCACGAGCAACAAGACGATGCCCAGCACACTCCAGTGCACCCCGACCGGGATCCCGGCTATCCGGCCCAACCGCACCGTCGCCTTCACCACGTCTCCTCTCGACCGCTTCACCTGCCAGTCTGCCCGCCGCACCGGCACTTCGGCGGGGAGTGTGATGCGAAAAGCGGGTAGACCTGAAGATCTGAGGAGGCCTGTCATGACCGACTATGGGCACGATCTGCTGTTCGGCACCTTCGTCACACCCAGCAATCATCCGCCGCACCATCCGGTCGAACAGGCCGTGGTCGCCGACCGGGCCGGGCTGGACCTGGTGACATTCCAGGATCACCCGTACGTGGCGAAGTACCACGACACCTGGACGCTGATGTCCTATGCGGCGGCCCGCACCCAGCGGGTACGGCTCAGCGCCAACGTGGCGAACCTGCCGTTGCGGCCGCCGGCGGTGCTGGCCCGGTCGGCCGCCGGTCTCGATCTGCTCAGCGGCGGCCGGGTGGAGCTGGGGCTGGGTGCGGGCGCGTTCTGGGACGGGGTGGTCGCGATGGGCGGTGAGCGCCGCAGTCCCGGTGCGGCGATCAAGGCGCTCGAGGAGGCGATCGCCGTCATCCGCGGCATCTGGGACGTCGACGCCGCCGGGGTGCTCGACGTCGACGGTGCCCACTACCGGATCCGCGGGGCCAAACGCGGGCCCGCGCCGGCGCACCGGATCAGCATCTGGATCGGCGGGTACGGACCGCGGATGCTCGGGTTGGTCGGCCGGCTCGCCGACGGCTGGCTGCCGTCGCTGCAGTACCTGTCCGGCGGGGTGTCCGACCTGACCGCGATGAACCAGCGCATCGACGACGCGGCCGTCGCCGCCGGACGCGACCCCCGGCAGATCCGCCGGCTCCTCAACGTCGGCGGGCAGCCCTCCGCCGACGAGTTGGCCGACATCGCCCTGAGCCACGGCATCAGCGCGTTCATCCTGGCCTCTGACGACACCGCCACCACGGAACGGTTCGCCGCCGAGGTCGCCCCGGCGGTGCGGGAGCTCGTCACCGCCCAGCGGTAGGCGTCAGGTGCCGCAGAAGGTCTGGTAGGGGCCGAACGATTCCGGTGCCGGTTCGGTGTAGCGCTCCAGGCCGGGACGTTCCGTGAACGGGTCGGTGACCACCGTCAGCAGCCGGCGGAACGGCTCCATGTCTCCGTCGACGGCCGCGCTGAGGGCCTGTTCCACCAGATGGTTGCGCGGGATGTAGACGGGGTTGGACCGGTCCATCAGCTCAGGATCCGGGTCCAGATCGCGCCACCGGCTCAGCCAGCGGTCGAACTCGGCGAGGTCCAGGAATACTCCCCGTGCGGGTTCGGTGTCGCCGCGGGCGGCGCGGCTCAGGGTCCGGAAGAACGACGTGTAGTCGATGTGGCTCTGGATCAGTTGGGCGAGCAGATCGTCGATCAGTTCCTTGGGGATGTCCGCGTTGGCGCGGAATCCGAGCTTGGTGCGCATACCGGCGGTCCAGGCCGCCTCGTACTGGCCCGGGAAACCCTGCAACGCCTGGGTGGCGACGGCGATCGCGCGGTCGGTGTCGTCGGCCAGCAACGGCAGCAGGGCTTCGGCGAACCGGGCCAGATTCCAGCCCGCGATGGCTGGCTGGTTGCCGTAGGCGTAGCGGCCCCGGTCATCGATGGAACTGAACACCGTCGCCGGGTCGTAGACGTCGAGGAACGCGCACGGCCCGTAGTCGATGGTCTCCCCGGAGATCGTGGTGTTGTCGGTGTTCATCACGCCGTGCACGAAGCCGACCAGCATCCACCGGGCCACCAGCCGGGCCTGCACCGAGATCACCGCCTCGAACAATCCCAGATACGGGTTGGCCGCGTCGGCGGCCGCCGGGTGGTGCCGGGCGATGGCGTGGTCGGCGAGCCGACGGACCAGCGCCTCATCGCCGACGAGCGCGGCGTACTGGAAGCTGCCCACCCGCAGATGGCTGGACGCCACCCGGGCCAGCACCGCGCCGGGAAGTTCGGTCTCCCGGTACACCGGCCGGCCGGTGGCGACCACCGACAGGGATCGGGTGGTGGGCACGCCGAGTGCGTGCATCGCCTCGCTGACCAGGTACTCACGCAACATCGGCCCGACCGCGGCCAGCCCGTCGCCGCCCCGGGCGAACGGGGTGGCGCCGGAGCCCTTCAGATGCAGGTCACGCAGCCGGCCCTGCTCGTCAACAAGTTCGCCGAGCAGCAACGCCCGACCGTCGCCGAGGCGGGGGACCAACCCCCCGAACTGATGACCGGCGTAGGCCTGCGCCACCGGGGTGGCCCCCGGCGGGAGCGACGTGCCGATCAGGAACCGCACCCCGTCGGGGCTGCGCAGCCAGTCCGGGTCGAGACCCAACTCGCGGGCCAGCGCCTCGTTGACGACGAGCAGCTTCGGGTCGGGCGCCGACTCGGCCTGCCACGCCACCGCGAGCTCCGGCAGCTCGCGGGCGAAACGGTTGTCCAGGGTCACGGCCTCGGCCGGTGCGGCACTCACATCACCAGGCTACGGAACGAGGTCATGTCCCGGCCGTGCGTCAGGCAGGAACGGATCGGGGCTGAAGACGGCGCGTGAACGTCACGGCCGGACCTCGAAGACGTTGTTGAACGGAGTGTCCGCGACCAGTCGGAACCGGGTGAAACCCGCCGCGGTCACGACCTCCCGGATCCGGGCCGGTCCGGCCTGTGTGCCCAGCGCCAACCCGACGGGCTGGGACAGCGACGCCGGGGTGCACAGCAGGGTCGAGAAGCCGTAATAGGCCCGGCCGATCGGCGTGAGATTGTCTTCGACACGGTCGCCGGCGGCGGGCTCCACGATCATCCAGGTGCCGTCGTCGGCGATCACCTCGCGGAGATGCCGGGCCGCACCGACCGGATCGCCCATGTCGTGGAGGCAGTCGAACATCGTGATGAGGTCGTAGGGTCCGCCGGCGACGGCGTCCGCACCGGCCGTTTCGAAGGCGATGTTGCGTACCGCGTCCGGCCCCGTCCCGGCGGCGCGTTGCCGGGCGACCTCGATCGACGGCGCGTGAACGTCGCTGCCCTGGAACGTCGACCGTGGGAACGCCTCGGCCATCAACCTCGTCGACGCGCCGTGACCGCAGCCTACGTCGGCGACCGAGGCGCCGGCGGTGAGCTTGTCGAGCACCCCGTCGAGTGCGGGCAGCCACTCGGCGAGCAGATGTGCGTGATAGGTGGGCCGGAAGAACCGTTCGCACCCGATGTGCACGTCCGCATTGTGGTCGCCCCAGCCGACACCGCCGCCGGTGCGGGCGGCCTCGAGGATCGAGGCGGTGTCGCAGACGGTTCCGTGCGCGATCTGGAACAGGCCGCCGACGAATGCCGGGCTGGTCTCATCGGTGAGTGCCTCGGCATGCTCGGGCGGCAGCAGGTACCGGCCGGTGGTGGGGTCGTAGCTGACGAACGCCCCGGCGGCCTGGGCGTTGAGCCATTCCCGCGCGTAGTGCTCATCGGTGCCGGTCCGCTCGGCCAACTCGGCCGGTGTGCTGGCGCCGTGCGCGGCCAGGCTCCGGTAGTAGCCGAGCCGGTCGCCCATCACCACCAGAGCGGCGTTGAGCGCGGCGCCGACCTCCGTCACGGCGCGGAGGACGAAAGCCATCAGATTCTCCGGGTCGACGCCCCGGGTGGTCGGGCCGGACGGGGTGCGTGGTGCGGTCATGACGTGTCCTACGGATGAGCGATCAGCCCACAGCGAGTCGTCATCTGCACCGCGAACCGGAACCGGTGCCGGCCGCCATCGGCCTTGATTGATGGGTCTGGATCCCATCCTGGTACGCCCGCGGAGCCTGGTCCATCCCCGGAGCATCGGACGGTTGCGTGCGAAACGAGTTCGGCCGCCGCCGACCGCCGGGACCATCCCGTCGGAAACGGTCCGGGAGCCGTCGTACGTGCAACTACTGCGGAAAAACCGCCCGCACAGCGCAGCGGTTTCACGTTGGGCGCGGGGGAGGGGTGCGGGGGAGGGGGCGCGCGGGAGGGTTGGGGCAACAGGTCACAGCCCCGGGAACAGGGCACAGCCCGGATCTGCGGGCGGCCTATCGTGGTACCAGTGTCCGATCCGTCTCACGACGTGCGTGCGCTGCGCGCCCGCCTCGACGGCCTCACCCATCGCGACGCCGCCCGGCTCGGCCGTCGGCTGAGGCAGGTGCGGGGCGCCAAACCGGAACAGTTGCAGCGCATCGCCGAACAGATCGCCGCCGGTGAGGCGCTCGTCGCTGCCCGGGCGGCCGCGGTGCCCGAGATCAGCTATCCGGATCTGCCGGTCAGCGAGCGCCGCCACGAGATCGCCGAGGCCATCGCCAACCATCAGGTGGTCGTCGTGGCGGGGGAGACCGGGTCGGGCAAGACCACCCAGCTGCCGAAGATCTGTCTGGAACTCGGCCGCGGCATCCGCGGCACCATCGGGCACACCCAGCCGCGCCGGCTGGCGGCCCGCACCGTCGCGCAGCGCATCGCCGACGAACTGGGCACCCCGCTGGGGGAGGCGGTCGGTTACACCGTGCGCTTCACCGATCAGGCCGGCGACCGAACCCTGGTCAAACTGATGACCGACGGCATCCTGCTGGCCGAGATCCAGCGAGACCGGCGGCTGCTGCGCTACGACACGATCATCATCGACGAGGCCCACGAACGCAGCCTCAACATCGACTTCCTGCTCGGCTATCTGAAGGGGCTGCTCCCGCGGCGGCCCGACCTCAAGGTGATCATCACCTCCGCCACGATCGAGCCGCGCCGGTTCGCCAAGCACTTCGACGCCCCCGTGGTGGAGGTGTCCGGTCGCACCTACCCGGTGGAGATCCGGTACCGCCCACTGGAAGTGCCGGCCGGCACCGACACCGCGGACGATCCCGACGACCCCGACCACGAGATCGTCCGCACCGAGATCCGCGATCAGACCGAGGCCATCATCGACGCGGTGCGGGAACTCGACGCCGAACCACCCGGCGATGTGCTGGTCTTCCTCTCCGGAGAACGGGAGATCCGCGACACCGCGGAGGCATTGCGGGGCACCCTGGATCCCGACGTCGAAGTGTTGCCGCTGTACGCCCGGCTGCCCACCGCCGAACAGCAGAAGGTGTTCACCCCGCATCGGTTACGGCGGCGGATCGTGTTGGCCACCAACGTCGCCGAGACGTCGCTCACCGTCCCCGGGATCCGCTACGTCGTCGACCCGGGCACCGCCCGGATCTCCCGGTACAGCAGACGCACCAAGGTGCAGCGGCTGCCGATCGAACCGATCTCGCAGGCGTCGGCCGCCCAGCGCGCCGGCCGATCCGGCCGGGTGGCGCCCGGCGTGTGCATCCGGCTGTACTCCGAGGAGGACTTCGAGTCCCGCCCCGAATTCACCGAGCCCGAGATCCTGCGCACCAACCTCGCGGCGGTGATCCTGCAGATGGCCGCCCTGGGTTTCGGTGCGGTGGAGGACTTCCCGTTCCTCGACCCGCCGGATCAGCGCAGCATCCGCGACGGGGTCGCGCTGCTGCGCGAGCTGGGCGCATTCGACGAGCGCGGGGAGATCACCGACGTCGGGCGGCGGCTGGCCCAGCTGCCCGTCGACCCGCGGCTGGGGCGCATGGTGCTGCAGGCCGAGACCGAGGGATGCGTGCGCGAGGTGCTGGTGCTGGCCGCCGCACTGTCCATCCCCGACCCACGCGAACGCCCCCTTGACAAGGAGGACGCCGCCCGGGCCAAACATGCCCGGTTCGCCGACGAGCACTCCGACTTCATGTCCTACCTGAACCTGTGGCGGTATCTCACCGAGCAGCGAAAGGAACGGTCCGGCAACTCATTCCGCCGGATGTGCCGGGAGGAGTTCCTGCACTACCTGCGCATCCGGGAATGGCAGGACCTGGTCGGGCAACTGCGCAGCATCGCCCGCGACATCGGTATCCGCGAATCGCCCGACCCCGAACCGGCCGCGCCCGACCGGATCCACGCCGCCTTGCTGGCCGGGCTGCTGTCGCACGTCGGGATGCGCGACGACCAGCGCGACCGCAAGAGCCGGGACCGCGCCCGGGACCGCGGCCCGCGCGAATACCTCGGCGCCCGCAACACCCGTTTCGTCCTGGCCCCCGGATCGGTGCTCACCAGACAACCGCCGCGGTGGGTGGTCGTCGCCGAGCTGGTCGAGACGTCCCGGTTGTACGGGCGGATCGCGGCCCGCATCGACCCGCAGACGGTGGAGCGTGTCGGCGCGCACCTGGTGCAGCGCGGCTACAGCGAACCGCACTGGGACGCCCAGCGCGGTGCGGCGATGGCCTACGAGCGGGTGACGCTCTACGGGTTGCCGGTGGTGCCGCGCCGCCGGGTCGGATACGCCACCGTGGAACCGGAGGTGGCCCGCGAGCTGTTCATCCGGCACGCCCTGGTCGAGGGCGACTGGCACACCAGGCACCGCTTCTTCCACGACAACGCCCGGCTGCGTGACGAACTGGCCGCACTCGAGGACCGGGCACGGCGCCGCGACCTGCTGGTCGGCGACGACGAGATCTACGAGTTCTACGCCGCCCGGATACCCGACACCGTGGTGTCGGCCCGTCACTTCGACGCATGGTGGAAGAAGCAACGCCACCGCACCCCGGATCTGCTCACCATGCGCCGCGAGGATCTGCTGCGCACCGACGACGCGGACGCCGAACAACCCGACACCTGGCAGAGCGGGGATGTGGAGCTGCCGCTGAGCTACCGCTTCGAACCCGGGGCCGCCGACGACGGGGTCACCGTGCACGTGCCGGTCCACGTGCTGGCCCGGTTGGGCGGCGACGACTTCGCCTGGCAGGTCCCCGCGCTGCGTGAGGAACTGATCACCGAACTGATCCGGTCGCTGCCCAAGGACCTGCGCCGCAACTTCGTTCCCGCCCCCGACACCGCCCGCGCGCTGCTGACCACCCTGCAACCCGGCGACGAGCCGCTCCTGGAAGCGGTGCAACGCGAACTGCACCGTCGCACCGGCATCCTCGTTCCGATCGACGCGTTCGATCTGGACCGCCTGCCCGCCCACCTGCGGGTCACCTTCGCGGTGGAGGGCCCCGACGGCACCGAAGTGGCCCGCGGCAAGGACCTCGCGGCGCTGCAGGAGCGACTGGCCGGCACCACCCGCCGGGCCGTCGCCGACGCCGTCGGCGCCGACCTGGAACGCACCGGGCTGCGGGACTGGCCCGAGGACCTCGAGGAACTGCCCCGCACCGTGGAACGCCGCGCGGTGCGCGGATACCCCGCCCTGGTCGACACCGGGCCGGCGGTGGACCTGCGGGTGCTGCCCACCGAGGCCGAGCAGTCCGCGGCGATGCGTCCCGGCCTGCGGCGTCTGCTGCGGCTGACGGTGCCGTCCCCGGTCAAGGCGGTGGAACGGGCACTGGACCCGCGCGCCCGGCTGGTCCTGGGCAACAACCCGCACGGATCGCCGACGGCGCTGCTGGAGGACTGCGCCGACGCCGCCGTCGACGTGCTGGCCCAGACGCCGGTGTGGACCCGTGCCGAGTTCCTCGCCGTGCGGGACCGGGTGGCCGCGAAGCTGGCGGCCACCACCCAGAACGTCGTCGGTCGGGTCCAGCACGTGCTGGCCGCCGCGCAGCGGGTGCAGCTGGCGTTGCCCGACCCACCGCCGCCCACCCAGGCCGACGCGGTGGCCGACATCCGCGATCAGCTGGGCCGGCTGCTGCCGGCCGGGTTCGTCACCGCCTCCGGGGCGGGCCGGCTGGCGGACCTCACCCGGTACCTCACCGCGATCGAACGACGGCTGGAGCGTCTGCCGCACGCCGTGGCCGCCGACCGGGACCGGATGGCCCGGGTGCACGCGGTTCAGGAGGCCTACGAGGAGCTGGTGGCCGCGGTGTCACCGGCCCGCGCCGCCCGCCCCGACATCGCCGAGATCCGGTGGATGATCGAGGAGCTGCGCGTCAGTCTGTGGGCCCAGCAGCTCGGCACCGCGCGCCCGGTCAGCGAACAACGCATCTACCGGGCGATCGACGGTGTGCAGCTGTGAGCGTGACGGCCGACACCCCGCCGGGTCGGCTATCCTCGAGCGCTGCACACCCCGCGCGGGCATTCAACCACCCACCACTCGAGCTAACTCGCTGAACTGGCGTTTCTGCTAGGAAAACCAGCAGGTGCACGCCAGTATGTGGAGTGTTGGCCCGCGTTGCGGGGCGGCCGGATGGATCGGAAAGGGTGACGCGATGACAGAGCTCGCTGAAAAGACCACGACGGACGTCGCTCCGCTCGAGGCGATCAACTGGAACGATGTCACCGATCAGAAGGACATCGAGGTCTGGAACCGGCTGACGGCGAACTTCTGGTTGCCGGAGAAGGTGCCGTTGTCCAACGACCTGCCCAGCTGGCGCACCCTGACGCCGGAACAGCAGCAGCTGACCGTGCGGGTGTTCACCGGGCTGACCCTGCTGGACACCATGCAGGGCACCGTCGGCTGCATCGAGATGCTCGCCGATTCCAAGACCCAGCACGAGGAGGCCGTGTACACCAACATGGCCTTCATGGAGTCGGTGCACGCCAAGAGCTACAGCTCGATCTTCTCGACGCTGTGCTCGACCAGGGAGATCACCGAGGCGTTCGAGTGGTCCCGGACCAACCGGTTCCTGCAGCGCAAGGCCCGGATCGTGCACGATTACTACCGCGGCGACGACGCGCTGAAGAAGAAGATCAGCTCGGTGATGCTCGAGTCGTTCATGTTCTACAGCGGGTTCTATCTGCCGCTGTACTGGTCGACCCGGTCGATCCTGACCAACACCGCCGACATCATCCGGCTGATCATCCGCGACGAGGCCATCCACGGCCACTACATCGGCTACAAGTTCCAGCTCGGCTACAACGAGTCGACTCCCGAACGGCAGGCCGATCTGCAGGAGTTCGCCTACGACATGCTCACCGAGCTGTACGAGAACGAGGTCGACTACGCCCACGACCTGTACGACCCGCTCGGCATGACCGAACCGGTGTTGCCCTACATGCGGTTCAACGCCAACAAGGCGCTGTCGAACCTCGGCTTCGATCCGCTGTTCCCGGCCGACGACTGCCAGGTGGCTCCGGAGATCCTGGCCGCGCTCGACCCGGGCGCCGGGGAGAACCACGACTTCTTCTCCGGCAGCGGCGCGGCCTATGTCATCGGCACCGCGGAGAGCACCACCGACGAGGACTGGAACTGGTGAGGCGCCGGTCGCCTCACCGGGATCCGGCTGCGCACACTCAGCCGACCTTGTCGCCGCGGCGCTCCGCCAGGAACGACCGGATGCCGAGGATCAGATAGATCACCAGCAGCACGAACATGATCGTGCTCGTGACGACCGCGGCCGGACGCTCGGCGGTGCCGTCGAACACCGCCGGCAGTTTGAGCACGTTCATCACCGCGCCGAGCGCCGCCAGCAACGCGACCACCAGCGCGGTGATCATGGCCGGCTGACGCGCACCGTCGGAGCGGGCGCCCACGAACGCGGCGATGAGCAGCAGCACACCGACGAACGCCGGAATCAGGGCGGTGACGCTGACGGCGCCACTGGCGATGTAGGCGATCACGCCGGTCGCGACCAGCAGGCCTCCGGTCCAGTTGGTGAGGGTGATCATCGACGTCACGTCCTTTCTCCCAGGTGAGCGGCTGTTACCGAGCCTATCCGCTGCCGGTGGCCACCCGCGGGACCCGATCCGGCGACGCGGTGTCCAACGCCAGCGCGGCGACCCGGTCCCGATGCTGTTCGGCGGTGCCGAGCAGGGCGGCGTCGGTGGCCGCCCGCTTGTAGTACAGGTGCGCCGAGTGCTCCCAGGTGAAGCCGATGCCGCCGTGCACCTGGATGGTGTCGGCGGCGACCCGGCTGAACGCGGCCGAACAGACGGCCTGCGCGATGCCGGTGGCCAGCGCCGGATCGTCGAGCTCGCCGGCCGGGTCGGCCAGCGCCCACACCGCGTGGTAGGCGGTGGACCGGGCGTGCTCGACGTCGACCAGCATGTCGGCCAGCCGGTGCTTGACCGCCTGGAAGGAGCCGATCGGCCGGCCGAACTGCAGCCGCGACTTGGCGTAATCCACCGACAGGTCCAGCAGATGCTGGGCCGCGCCCACCTGTTCGACGGCCAGCAGCGCGGCACCCACCTGCAGCGCCCGGGTGATCACCCGTTCGGCGGTGCCGGGTTCGGCGACCAACCGTGCCGGGGCCCCGGAGAACCGCACCGCCGCCTGCGGTCGGGTCAGGTCCATGGTGACCAGCGGGGTGCGCGTCACCCCGGGGCCGGTGGCGTCGACCGCGTACAGCCCGACCCCGTCCGGACCGTCGGCGGCGACCAGCAGGTCATCGGCGGCGTCCACGTCGACCACCTGCGACGCCGTGCCGGTCAGCGTGGCGCCGTCGGTGGTGACGGTCACGGCGGTCGGGTCGAACACCCCGGCCCGGTCGGCGAGGATCACCGCCGCGGTGCGGGCGCCCTCGAGCAACGGGCCCAGCAGCTCGTCGCGCACCGGGCCGGCCGAGGCCGCCGCCAGCGCCGGGACGGCCAGATACACGGTGCCGAAGAACGGGCCGCAGGCCAGTGCCGCGCCGAATTCCTCCACCGCGACGGCCTGATCGACCAGCGTGCCGCCCACGCCGCCGTCGGCTTCCGGCACCGACATGCCCAGCACGCCGAGCTCGGCGCCCAGCCGGGCCCACACCTTCGGGTCGAAACGGGGCTCGGACTCCATCAGCCGGCGCACCGTCTGCTCGTCGAAGTGCTCGGTGCAGAACCTGCGCACCGCCGCGCGCAGCTGCTGCTGCTCCTCGGTGAACGTGAACGTGGGCGAAAGACCAGCTGCGTTGTCGGGCTGTTCCGCAAGCTCCTCAGCTGCGTTGTCGGGCTGTTCCGCAAGCTCCTCAGCCACGCGGGATCTCCTTCCACGGCATGCCGGCGTCGGCGCGCAGATCACCGGGCAATCCGAGGACCCGCTCGCCCAGGATGTTGCGCATCACCTCGGACGTGCCGCCCTCGATGGTGTTGGCGCGGCTGCGCAGATAGCGCTGCTGGATCGGGCCGCGCCAGTCGTCGCCGGAGCCGCCGTCCATGTCGTAGCTGTGGTACAGCACGCCCTCGGGCCCGAGCAGATCCATGCAGAACTGGTAGATCTCCTGATTGAGTTCCGCGCCGACCAGCTTGCCGATCGACGCCTCC
Organism: Mycolicibacterium thermoresistibile; assembly: GCF_900187065.1. NCBI lineage: Bacteria > Bacillati > Actinomycetota > Actinomycetes > Mycobacteriales > Mycobacteriaceae > Mycobacterium > Mycolicibacterium thermoresistibile. Next base: position 4,753,128 of record NZ_LT906483.1, on the reverse strand, counting down.
GGGCCGGGTCCGCCGACGGTGGCGGTGGCACGGGACCGTTCGGCGGTGAGCCGCTGAGCTTCTGCGCGTAACCACAATCGGGTCAACCGATCCCGCATGACCGGGGTGTGCAGGTCGGGCCGTGACGCCCACAACGCGACCGCATCGGCGATGGTGCCTGACCCGCGCCGGTTGCCGCTGCCGCCCAACGCGCTGCGCTCGTTCATCAGGGTGGTCATCGCGACCCGCCAGCCGTCGCCGACCGCGCCGAGCCGGTGCGCGTCGGGGATCCGCGCGTCGGTGATGTACACCTCGTTGAACTCGGCCTGTCCGGTCATCTGCCGCAGTGGCCGGGTCTCCACCCCGTCGGCGTGCATGTCCAGCACGAAATAGGTCAACCCCTTGTGCTTCGGCGCGTCGGGGTCGGTGCGGGCCAGCAGCAACCCCCACCGGGCGCGGTGCGCCAGGCTGGTCCACACCTTCTGCCCGTTGACGATCCAGTCGTCGCCGTCCGGCACCGCCGAGGTGGCCAGCCCGGCCAGATCCGACCCGGCTCCGGGCTCGCTGAACAACTGACACCAGATGTCCTCGGTGGTGGCCAGCGGTCGCAGCCAGAACCGTTTCAGCTCATCGGTCTGGGCGTGCTCGCGGATGGTCGGAGCGGCCATGCCGTAACCCATCGGGTTCAGCCCCAGCGGCACCGGCCCACCCGCACCCTGCAGGATCCGGTCGGCGACGGCCTGCAACCCGCGTGGCAGGGCCAGGCCGCCGAGCCCCTCCGGGAAGTGCACCCAGGACAGTCCGGCGTCATAACACGCGCCGAGGAACTCCGGAATGGGCACCGAGTTGGGGTCGTGCTCGGCGACCACCCGCCGCGCGAGTTCGGCGACCCGGTCCGCGTCAGTAGTCATGGAGGTCACATTAACGACCGCGGCCGGCTCAGGGTCGTGCGGCCGCCGGAGCCGGCAGGACGACTTCGACGGTGAGGCCCCCGTCGGGTCGGGCGGTCGCCTCGATCGTGCCCTGATGCGCCTGCACGATCGCCGCGGCGATGGAGAGCCCCAGCCCGGCTCCCGAGGCCCGGGTGTCGCGGGTGAGCCGCCGGAACGGCTCGAAGAGGGTCGGCAGGTCCTCGTCGCGGATGGGCTCGCCATTGTTCGAAACACGGAGGAACACCTGAGAATCCGACAACGATCCGGTGGTGACGACCACCCGTGGCGAGTCGTCGCCGCTGTACTTCACGGCGTTCTCGATGAGATTGTGCGCGAGCCGTTCCAGCAGGGTCGCGTCACCGCGTGTGACGGCCTCCGACAACGTCGTGTCGACCTCGACCGATCGGGCGCGGGCGGTGCCGGCCAGCTGTGCCGCGGCATGGCCGGCCACATCGGCGAGGTCGACGGTGTGGGCGTCGATCACCCCGTTCTCGGCGTTGGTGAGTGCCAGCAGTCCGGTGATGAGCCGCTCGAGGCGCTCATTGACCTCCAACAGATCCGTGCCGAGCCGGATCAGCTCGGGTGACCCGGGGTTACGGCGCATCGCGAGCTCGATCATGGCCCGGCTCACCGCTACCGGGGTCCGCAATTCGTGCGACGCGTCACCCACGAATCGCCGTTGCCCGGCGAAGGCGCGGTCCAACCGGCAGAGCATCTGATCGAACGTGTCGGCCAGGTCCTTGACTTCGTCAGCGGGCCCGGCGAGCTGAATCCGTTCCCGCAGACCCGAACTCAACGCAGGAGCCCGGGATATCCGGCGTGCGGTGGCGGTGACCCGGTGCAGCGGGGACAGGACCCGGCCGGCGACCAGCCAGGCGACGACGGCGGCGAGCGCGGTCACCGCCGCCATCGCGACAGCCCCGTAGAGCAACAACGAGTTGGTGGCGGCTTCCTGTAATTCGGCGCGGTGCCGGTCCATCCAGGCCGCCACCCCGGACACTTCCGGACCGGTCGGCTCCGCCGGCGCCGTGTCCGGCGGACTCCGCCGCATCACGACCGGACCTCGCCGGGAGAGCTGCAGGTCGACCAGCGCATAGGTGATCGCAAGAAGCAGCGCCGCCGCCGCGCACGAGACCGCGGCGCTCATGATCGTGATGCGACCGCGCAGAGACACCCGACCGGACCATCGACCCCTCACGACCAGCCCACCCGGTACCCGGCCGAGACGACGGTGTGCACCACCGTGGGGTCCCCCAGCTTGCGCCGCAACTTGTGGATCGTCAGGCGCACCGCGCTGGTGAACGGATCGGCGTTCTCGTCCCACACCTTCTCCAGCAGATGCTCGGCGGAGACCACCGCACCGTCGGCGCGCATCAGTTCGGCGAGCACGCCGAACTCCTTGTTGGACAGCGGCACGTACCGGCCCGCGCGGAACACCGTGCGACGGGCCGGATCGAGGACGATATCCGCGCAGCGCAGCACCGGCGGCGTAGCCGGGCCGGTCCGGCGGCCGAGGGCCTGCACCCGCGCGGCCAGTTCGGGCAGGGCGAACGGTTTGACCAGGTAGTCATCGGCCCCGAGGCTGAGTCCGTCCACCCGATCGGCGATCTCCCCCGCCGCGGTGAGCATGATCACCCGGACGGTGGCACCGTCGGCCACCAGACGCCGGCACACGTCATCGCCGTGCACGCCGGGCAGGTTGCGATCGAGCACCACGACGTCGTAATCGTTGACGTCGAGACGCTCCAGGGCGTCGTCCCCGTCGTGGCTGACGTCGACGGCATGGCTGTCCGCGCGCAGCCAGTCCGCGACCGCGTCCGCGAGTTCGGGTTCATCCTCGACGACGAGAATCCGCATGCAGCCATGATGCAATCGGACGTGTTTCCCTCGTGTTTGCGCCGGCCGCCGACGGCGCCGGGGTGACCGCACACGAAAAGCGGCAGGAAACGCCGGCGAAACAGCCGTCGTGGTTGGTTATCCCCTGCGGCCGGACCGTCCGGACCGCGCCACGAGAGGAGATACGCCGATGAATGCTGCAGATGCCCCTGGTCACCCGTGGGTGCGCCGCGCCGCCGCCGCGGTCGGTGGGGCCGCGGTCACGGCCGGTGTGATCTGCGCCGGGCTGGCCGCGGCCGGCGCCGCTTCCGCCGAACCCGACCCGGCCCCGTCTCCCGGGCCCGTGCTGCGCACCGAACTGCCCGAGGGGGTCGAGCGGGTGGTGTTGCGGGATGAGGTTCCGCACGAGTTGCCCGGGTTCGACATCGCATCGCTCCCGCCCGACAGTGCGGGGGTGTTCGTGAAGACGGACGGCAGCACCGAGCCGATGCCGGCCGGTCACGCCGAGCGGCTCCCCGACGGTGGGGTCCGCGTCACCCGGTGAGGGTGAGCGCGCGATCCCGGTGACGCTGCCGGTCCCGCACCCGCCGGGGTGCGGGACCGGCATCCGTCGGCCCCGGTCCGTCGCACGCGGGCTCACAACGCGGCCCGCACCTCCTCGGCCGCCTCGACCATGTTGCGCAGCGACGCGACCACCTCCTCGGTCCGCCGGGTCTTCAACCCGCAGTCAGGGTTGACCCAGAGTCGTTCGGGAGGAACGGCTTTGAGCGCCTCCCGCAGTGAGGAGACGATCTCCGCACGGGCCGGCACCCGCGGCGAGTGGATGTCGTACACACCCGGTCCGACGCTGTTGGCGAAACCGGCGGCGTTGAGGTCGTCGAGCACCTCCATGTGCGAGCGGGCCGCCTCGATCGAGGTGACGTCGGCGTCCAGATCGGCGATGGCGCCGATGATCTCGCCGAACTCCGAATAGCACAGATGGGTGTGGATCTGGGTGGTGTCACCGACCCCGGTGGTGGCCAGCCGGAACGCCGACACCGCCCACGCCAGGTAGAGGTGGCGGTCCTTGGCGCGCAGCGGCAGCAGCTCCCGCAGCGCCGGCTCGTCGACCTGGATGACCGCGATCCCGGCGGCCTGCAGATCCACCGTCTCATCGCGGATGGCCAGCGCGATCTGGTTGGCGGTGTCGGCCGGCGGCTGATCGTCCCGCACGAACGACCACGCCAGAATCGTCACCGGACCGGTGAGCATGCCCTTGACCGGCTTGTCGGTCAGCGACTGCGCGTAGGTGATCCAGTCGACGGTCATCGGCCGCGGTCGGGCCACATCGCCGTAGAGGATCGGCGGCCGCACGCACCGGGTGCCGTACGACTGCACCCAGCCGTTCCGGGTGGCGGCGAAACCGTCGAGCTGTTCGGCGAAGTACTGCACCATGTCGTTGCGTTCCGGCTCACCGTGCACCAGCACGTCGAGGCCGAGCTCCTCCTGCAGCCGGATGACCGCGGCGATCTCATCCCGCATCCGCCGCGTGTACTCCGCCTCGTCGATCGCACCGGACCGCAGCGCCGCCCGGGTCCTGCGGATCTCCACGGTCTGCGGGAACGAGCCGATCGTCGTGGTGGGCAACAACGGCAGCCGCAGCCGCTCCTGCTGAGCGGCCCGCCGCGCCGCCGCGGGCGCCCGCCGGAGCCCTCTGGCGGCGATGCCCGCCAGCCGTGCTCGGACCTGCTCGTTGCGCAGCCGGGGATCGGTCTTGCGGGATGCCAACGCCGCCCTGGCCGCGTCGATGGCGTCGGCGACGGCATCGCGGCCGTCGCGCAGCGCGGTGGCCAGGGTGACCACTTCGGACACCTTCTCCGCACCGAACGCCAGCCAACCGCGCAGCGAATCGTCCAGATCCGTCTCGGCGTCCAGCGAGTACGGGACATGCAGTGTGGAACACGAGGTGGACACGGCCACCGCGGCGGTGCTGCCCAGCAGGGTCGCCAGGGTGCCCAGCGCCGCCTCCAGGTCGGTGCGCCACACGTTGCGGCCGTCGACCACCCCCGCGACCACGAGCTTTCCGGCGAGTTCGGGAACCTGGGCGACCGGCTGACCGGCGCCGGCGACCAGGTCGATGCCGATCGCCTCAACCGGGGTGCGGGCCAGCGCGGACAGCACGCCGCCCAGCTCACCGAAGTACGTCGCCACGAGAATCCCGGGCCGGGTGGGGGTTTGGGCCAGGGTGATGTAGGCCCGGTGGGCCAGCTCCGCCGCATCGGCCAGACTGTCGGTGACCAGGATCGGTTCGTCCAGTTGCACCCAGGCGGCCCCGGCGTCGGCCAGCAGGCCCAGCAGCCGGGCATACAGCGGCAGCACCTCGTCGAGCCGTTCGATCGGTTCCGGGCCGCCGTCGACGGCCTTGCTCAACGCCAGGAACGTCAGCGGTCCGAGGATCACCGGACGTGCCGGAACACCCTGCTGCAGCGCCTCTTCCAGTTCGGCGAGGACCTTGTCCGGATGCAGCGAGAAGGTGGTGTCCGGTCCGATCTCGGGGACGAGGTAGTGGTAGTTGGTGTCGAACCACTTGGTCATCTCCAGCGGCGCGACGGTGTCGGTGCCCCGGGCGGCGGCGAAGTAGCGGTCCAGGTCATCGGCCAGTTCGGCGTTCCCGGTGACCCGCGGTGGCAGAGCCCCCAACATCACCGCGGTGTCGAGCACGTGGTCGTAGTAGGAGAACGTGTTGACCGGAACCGAGTCCAGCCCGGCCTCCACCAGCCGGGCGTTGCCGGTGCGGCGCAGGTCGGCGGCCACCTCGTGCAGCGTCGACCGGTCGATCCTGCCGGACCAGTATCCCTCGACCGCTCGTTTGAGTTCGCGGTTGGGGCCGATGCGTGGCGTGCCCAGTACGGTGGCCCGGAACGGTTGCGGTGTGGGTCGGGATGTCGGTTGCGATGTCGCTTGGGATGTCACTCGGCGTCCTTCGGTGCGGGGGATGCTCATCGCCTTTGGGCGCCCACCGACCGACAGCCGGTAGCCATCAGCCCAGTCCACGAGGCGATGCGCGCCGGACGCGGCGCGCCCGGCACAGCCGGCAGGTCTTCGGACTCGCAGGCATTCGTCTTCGGTTCCTACTGGCCGTCGCTTCCCAGCCCTTGCGGGCCAGTGCCGATGACGGCGGTCGTTCCTGCACACCGCTGCGGGACAGTCCCGGACTCTCACCGGGTTCCCTCTCATGACGGTCCGTGGAGGGATCCGCCACTCGATGCCGATGCGCCGCGGCGCGTCGGCAAACCAGCTGCACCGCTCAGGGTACCCTGCCCGGCGATTCCGCCGGGCAGGGCCGCCAGACCGGCTGCGTCGGAGCGGTATTCAGCCCGGCCTTCAGGTGCGTCGGCGCTTGTACCACGCGACTGCCGCGTCGACCGCCACGAACGCCAGCAGACTCAACCCGAACAGCGGAAGGAACCAGCCCACCAGCGCGGCGGTCAGCACCAGAACCGTCGCCGGCAGCGGGCCCAGTGCGCGCAGGGCTCCCCGCAGCGGCGGCCGCCCGACCGCCCAGGCCGTTCCGCGGACCGGCCGGCGCTGCCACCACATCCGGTAACCGCGCACGATCAGGTAGATCAGCCCGACCGCGGTGAGGATCAGCACCACCTGGTTGACGACGCCGAACAGGATTCCCATGTGGGCGTCGATGGTCCACCGGGTCAGCTTGGCCAGCAGCGGCCAGTCGGCGAAGTCCACCCGGTCGGTGATCTCCCCGGAAACCGGATCGACCGCCACCGCGTCATTGCGGGTCGGCCAGTCCCGCTTGCGCTCCGCGGCCCGCCAGGCCTCACCCGGTTCGGCGGGCGGGTACAGCCACATCGGGCCGGCCAACCCGGCCTGCTGAGCCGATCGCAGCACCGTGTCCACCCCGGCGAGCAGCTCGTCACCGGAACCGGTCCCGCTGTGGTGACCGGCATGGCCGTGCTGCCCGGTTGCCGGGGTGCTCAGCGACGTGTCGACCGCGGGGGCCTTCGAGTTGAGCTGCTGCTGCAGCCGATCCACCGACGCGCCGCCGTACCGGGACCAGGTGATCCCGGTGGCCGACAACCCGAGCAGCGCCACCAGCAGCCACACCCCGACCGCGGCGTGCCGGGACACCGCCCGGTTGCGGCTGTTCGGACTGCCGTCGGGGCCGGCCCGGTCGGGGAGGGCCAGCCGCCGCAGACCCCCGGACCGGCGGCGGTGCCGCACCCACAGAACCAGGCCGGCGAGCGCGATCACCCACAGCCAGCTGGCGGCCAACTCGCTGTAGTGCCGGCCGACGGCGCCCAGGTGCAGGTTGCGGTGCAGCTCGTCGAACCAGGCCCGCACCGGCATCCACTGGCCGTAGGTGGTCAACGTCCCGCGCACCTCGCCGGTGTAGGGGTCGACGAACACGGTGCGGGCGTAATCCGCCGGCACCCCTGACGTTTCCGGGTCGACGGCGAAGGTCACCTGGGTGGTCTCCTCGGCGGTCACCGGTGGACGGACCGACGACACCGCGCCCGTGGGGTGGGCGGCCCGGGCGGCGGCGATCTGCTCGGCCAGCGGCAGCCGCTGCTCGCCGACCCGGTCGACGGTCAGTTCATGGCGGTGCACCGCGGCGTCGATCTGCGGGATCAGCGCATACAACAGCCCGGTCACCGCGGCGATCAGGATGAACGGGCCGACGAACACGCCGGCGTAGAAGTGCAGCCGGCGCAGCAGCGCCAACACCGGGTGACGGTGCGCCCGGGTAGCGGGGTGGACGCGGCTGCCGGAGTCCACCCGGTCTTCTCCAGTGGTGGTCATGGGATTTGTGCTTTCGGAACGAACGGGCCGACGCAGCAGCCGGGCCGGGTCGGCGGGGACGGGAGACGTCGGCGGTCGACGGCGACGTCACAAAGTGAGACGCCCGGCCACGAACCGGGGCGTCAGGAGATGTTCAGGAGAGCTCTTCGGCGTCAGGCGCCGGCGTACCCCCGGTGCGGGGGAGCCCGCATCCCCAGTCCCGAGCACCACAGGACAGACTGCGCGGCGACATGTCTGGCCGCCCGCAGCGGTGAGCGATCAGGGGTCCGCCCGGCAGGGCGCAGCACCAGCCGCAGCCAGCACAGCACCGAGCGGGCCACCAGGTAGAGATATTCGCCCAGCCCGATGAGCAGGCCGAGCGCCACCGCGGCCGCGGCGTGCGCGGCCACCATCAGCGCGGTCAGACCATGTCCGTGGCCGCCCGCGGTGAGCGTCAACGCGAAGTGGCCGATGAACTGCCCGGCGCCGAGCGCCGCGACCAGCACCGCCGCCCGCGCGGCGCGGTGGCCGGTGGTCAGGGTCGCGGTCAACGCGCCGACCGTGGCGCAGCCGACTAGCAGCAGGGTCAGCGCGCCACTGCCCGGCAGGGAGCCGCCCGCGGCGCCGTGGGCGGCGCCGGTGAGCAACGCAGAGCAGGCGCCGACCAACCCGCCGCGCAGATACCGCGCCCGTGCCGCCGGTGTGCTCACGGCTCATGACGCTACAAGCCCGGGCCGACCGCCACCGGCACGGGTCGGCCGACGCCGGCGCTCCGCGACGATTGCCGGCTCCACCGGAGAATCGGGCGAATTTCACCCGATCAGAGATAACAATTCGATCACACCGAATATCACGATCATTTAAGAGTGCGTCGAGGAATGTAAGAATCCGCCCGATTCGAGCGCAAATCGTCGTGCTCCGCCGGGTATGTCGCGGCAAATTGAGATGAACGTCACGCCGCTCCTCCGTAACGCTTTCACCTGCGTGTTCACCGAGCGCGAAAGCCGCCGGGAGCGGGTTTTCGGCGCGGTTACCGTGGAAAACCGGGACGGGGACAAAACATCAATTCCGTGCCAAGAAGGAAAGTGATCATGAATTTCAGCAGTACCTCTACACGCCGGCGATTCGCCGCGGTCTGTGCCGGTTCACTGCTCGGGGGAACGATGGTTGCGGCGGTTGCCGTGCCGGTCGCGTCCGCGGCGCCGGAGCAGTGCACCGCGAGCGCGGTGTCCAACACCGTCAGCTCGGTCACCGGGTCGGCGCGCGACTACCTGGCCGGGCACCCCGGCGCCAATCAGGTGTTGACGGCCGCGGCCGGCCAGCCGCGGGCGGAGGCGTCGGCCAACGTGCGGGCCTACTTCACCGCCAACCCGAACGAGTACTACGAGCTGCGCGACATCGTCGCACCGATCGGTGACGTGCAGCGGCAGTGCGACGTCACGGTGCTGCCGCCGGATCTGGCGTCGGCCTACGACGAGTTCATGGCGGGCTGACCCGCCCCCACGTGGTCCTGCCGCCGTCCTCCGGGACGGCGGCAGGCTCTTGTCACCAGGTGTCGACGAACCTGCGCGGCGGGCGGTCCCGCGGCGCGGCGGTGGCCGCCGCCAGCGTGGCCGCGATCAGCCCACGGGTCTCGGCTGGGTCGACGACGTCGTCGATCTCGAAGTGCATGGCCGCGTTGAGCGCGGCGGCGTGCCGCTGGGCCGCCGCGGTGGCCTGGCGCACCCGCTCCTCGCGCTCGGCCTCGTCGGCGATCGCCTCGAGTTCCTTGCGCATCCCGAGCCGGACGGCTCCCTCCAGGCCCATCGGGCCCAGATGGGCGCCCGGCCACGCCACGGTGAGCACCGGTTCGTGCAGACCGCCGCCGGCCATCGCCTGGGCGCCCAGCCCGTAGCCGCGGCGCAGCACCACCGCGATCAGCGGCACCCGCAGCGCGGCCCCGGCGACCAGCAGCCGCGAACCGCGCCGCACCAGGGCCTCGGCCTCGGCGGCGGGGCCGACCATATAGCCCGGACAGTCGATCAGGCTGATCACCGGCAGTCCGAACACATCGCACAGTTGCAGGAACCGGGCGGCCTTGTCCGAGGCCGCGGCGGTGATGGCGCCGGCCATGTAACGGGTGTCGTTGGCCAGCACCCCGACCGGGCGGCCGTCGATGCGGGCCAACGCGGTCACCATCTCGCGGGCGAACCTGGGCCGCAACACGGTCACCGAATCGGCGTCGGCCAAGGTCTCGATGACCGGGGTGACGTCGTAGGCCCGCCGCGCCCGCTCGGGAACCATGGTGCGCAGCACCGTCTGGTCCGCCACCTCCCCGGGCGCGGTGCTGCCCTGGAAATAGCCGAGCAGCCGTCTGGCCGCCGCGACCGCCTCGGTCTCATCGGCGACCACGAGGTCCACCACCCCGTTGGGTTCCTGCACCGAGATCGGCCCCACCTCGTCGGGGTGCACATCGCCGAGCCCGCCGCCGGCGATCATCGCCGGACCACCCATGCCGATCGAGGTGTCGGCGGTGGCCACGATCAGATCCGCCGCCCCGGCGATCACCGCGTTCCCGGCAAAGCAGCGGCCCTTGACCACCGCGATCCGCGGCACCAGCCCGGACAGTCCGGCCCACAGCTTGAACGCCCGCACCTGTAGCGACGACACCGTCGGATGGTCGGTGTCGCCGGGCCGGCCGCCGCCGCCCTCGGCGAAGAACACCGTCGGCAGCCGCATCCGTTCGATCAGGTCGAACAGCCGGTCCTTCTTGAAGTGCCCGAACACGCCCTGGGTGCCGGCCAGCACGGTGTAGTCGTACGACAGCACCGCGGCCGGCCGTCCGTTGATCCGGGCGGTGCCGGCGACCAGCCCGTCGGCCGGGGTGCGGGCGATCAGGTCGGCCAGGTCGCGGCGCTGCCGCTGCGCGGCGACGACGAACCGGCCGTACTCGACGAACGACCCCGGGTCGACGAGGTCTTCGATGTTCTCCCGGGCGGTCCGCCCGCCGGCGCCGTGTCGGCGCTGCACCGCCTCGGGCCGGGCGGCGTCGGTGGTCAGCCGCCGCCGCCCCAGCAGTTCGGCCAGCTCGGGACGCATGGAGTCTTGCGGGTGATCGGGCACGCTCTGGACTCTAGGCCCGGGGGAATTCCGCGGCGATGCGGTCCAGCACCGCCGGGTACCGGTTGGCCTCCCGGTGGTTCCCCGGCTTGCCGCTGCTGACCACGGCCGCCGCGAGCCGGCGCTCCGGGTCGGCCCACATCGCGATGTTGACCAGCCCGGTGTGCCCGAACGCGGCCGGGGCGTTGCGTCCGAACGGGCCGAACCGCTTGGAGCCCAACATGTATCCGAGACCCCACCGCAGCGGCTGCCCGCCGGTGGCCAGATCCGGGCGCAGCCGGCGGCACTGCCGGGTGGCCGCCCGCAGGGTCTCCGGCGCCAGCACCCGCACCCCGTCCAGTTCGCCGCCGCGGCGCAGCAGTTCGGCGAACCGGGACAGCTCGAACGCATTGGACACCGTGTTCGACGACGGCACCACCCCGGTGAGGAACTGCGGGGTGTTGGAGAACGGGATGATCTGGTGCAGGGTGCCGCCCACCGCGGTGCGGAACGCCGCCGCGATCGGCGCGGGCAGCGGTTTCCCGGTCGGATGGCTGGGTGCGACCAACGGGACGTCGTCCGGCGCGACACCGAAGTTGGTCCACCGGAAGCCCAGCGGCTCGAGGATTTCGGTGGCGAGGATGTCGCGGATGTTGCGGCCGGTGGCGGCCGAGACGATCTCGCGGATCAGCGGCCCCCATGTCACCCCGTGGTAGATGTGCACCAGCCCGGGGCGGTACAGCGGTTTGAGGTTCCCCAGCATCGTGCGGGCGTACTCGCTGTCGTCCATCCGGCGCAGATCCGGCCGCGGGCCGGTGGCGAACGGAACCCCGGCGCTGTGGGTCAGCACATGCCGGATCGTGGTGCGGTCCTTGCCGTGGCTGGTGTAGCCGGGCAGGTGGTCGCACACCCGGTCGTCGAGGCTGAGGTGGCCGCGTTCGACCAGCATGTGCACCACGGTGGTGGCGATCGCCTTGGCCGCCGAGTACACGCAGAACGGGGTGTCGACGCGCACCGGCACCTTCTCCGCGTCGGGCGGATCGGTGGGGGCGTTGCCCCAGCCGTGCCCGATGGCCCGGTTGAGCACGACCCGGCCGTCGTGGCGCACACACACCTGGATCGCCGGGTGCATACCGGCCCGGTACCAGTGCCGTACCGCCTGCCAGATCCGTTCCACCGCACTGGGATCGATGCCGGTGTGGTCCTCGTCGCCGACCGCGGTCACCGCGTCCAGATCGGCCGGGACCCTGATCCGGCCATCCGGGGTGGCGCCGGCGCCGGTCGTGTTGTCTCGCGTCATGCGGTCTTCCGGTGCAACGTCGCGGCCAGATGGTGCTGCAGCGGATGTCCCACCGCGGCCATGTCCAGTGAATAGGTCAGCTCATCGCCGTCGACGCGGATCGACCGGCGCACCGAGGTGACCGATTTGGCCGACGAGGTGACCCCGACCGTGGTGGACGTCAACTCCATCTCGATGACCCCGTCGGTCACGGTCAACGGGCCCTCCAGGATCTCGGTGACGCCGGTCGGCTGGGCCAGCACCCACTCGACGCGGTGCGGCGCCGGAACCCGCAGGTAGCCGGTCTCGGTGTGCAGGGGCCGCCCGTCGTCGGCGGCGCGGGTGCGCTGGGTGTAGGTGAGAAACGGCTTACCGGCGTGGTCGAAGGTCACTTCCTCGTAGTAGCCGAACGGCTCGATGGTGGGATATTCGCCGGTGCCGGCACCTGCCCAGGTGCCGAGCAGCGGTGCGAGCCGCGCGACGTCCGGATGCAGATCTGGCACGTGTGCCAGCCTACGGCTCGCCCGGGGCGCCGGCCCAGTGCCCGGCCCGGACCGGGAACGTCAGCCCAGGAACCGTACGTACAGGCCGGTGTCGTCGTGCCCGATGCGGGCGCGGACCCCGTACACCCGTTCGACCAACTCGGCGGTCAGCACCCCGGCCGGTGGGCCGGCGGCCACCACCCTCCCGTGGGCCAACACCAGCAGCGCATCGCAGAACGCCGCCGCCAGGTTCAGGTCGTGCATCGCGATGACCGAGGTGAGCTCCGCGTCCCGGACCATCCGCATCAGGTCGAGCTGATGGCGGACATCGAGGTGGTTGGTCGGCTCGTCGAGCAGCAGCACCTCCGGCTCCTGGGCGAACGCCCGGGACAGTTGCACCCGCTGGCGTTCCCCGCCGGACAGCGTCGCGTAGTGCTGGTCGAGCCGGTCCGCCACGTCGGTGGCGGCCGCGGCCCGCTCGATGATCCGGAGGTCGCGGTCGGACAGCGCGGCCCACGGCCGGCGGTGCGGGATGCGGCCGAGCGCGATAACGTCGCGCACCCGTGGGTCGCTGTCGGTGCCGGACTCCTGTTCCACGACGGCCACCCGGCGGGCCACCTGCCGGCGGGCCAGGGTGGTGACGTCCTGATCGTGCAGCCGGATCACCCCGGAGCTGGGCCGGCGGATCCCGGCCAGCATCCGCAGCAGGGTGGATTTCCCGGATCCGTTGGGGCCCAGCAGGCCGACCGTCGACCCGGGTGTGACGTCGAGCGACACCCCGTCGACGATGAGCGTGCCGCGCACCGTCCAGCACACCCGATCGGCGCACACCGCCGTCTGAGCGGTTGCGGTCGCGTCTCGGACGTCGGTCATACCGCACGCCTCCGGCGCAGCAGGATCAACGCGAACACCGGCACCCCGATCAGCGCGGTGGCCACCCCGACCGGCAGTTCCTGCGGGTCGATGATCACCCGCGCCACGGTGTCGACCCACACCAGAAACACCGCGCCGATGACCGCGCTGAGCGGCAACAGCCGACGGTGGGCGACCCCGACCAGCGCCCGCGCCACATGCGGCAACACCAGCCCGACGAACCCGATCGCCCCGGAGGTGCTGACGATCACCGCGGTCATCGACGCGGTCACCAGCAGCAGACCGAGCCGGGTCGGGCCGACCCGCACCCCGAGGCCGGCGGCGGCGTCCTCACCGAAGGTGAACGAATCCAGCGACGACGCCCACACCAGGCAGGCCACCAGGCCCGCCGCGACCAGCGCGGTCACCACCGCGACATCCCGCCACGACGCGCTGGCCAGCGAACCGAGCAGCCAGAACAGCACCCCGCGGGTCTGTTCGGCGTCGGCGGCGGTGAACACGATGAACGACGTCAGCGCCGAGAACAGCTGGGTGGTGGCCACCCCGGCCAGGATGACCCGGTCGGTGCCGCCCCCGGCCGCCACCGTCAGCAGCAGCACCAACCCGAACGCGCCGACCGCGCCGATGAACGCGCCGCCGGCCAGCCCGATCGACCCGGCGCCGACCCCGAGCACCACGATCGACACCGCACCGGTGGACGCCCCCGAGGAGACGCCGAGCAGGAACGGATCGGCCAGCGGATTGCGCAGCATCGACTGCAGGATCACCCCGCACACCGCCAGACCGGCTCCACACGCGGCGGCCAGCAGGCTGCGCGGCAGCCGCAGATCCCAGACGATGCCTTCCTGGATGCGGGTGAGACCCGACGGCGGTCCGGCGAGTCTGGCCCGCACCACGGCCCACACCTCGCCGGCCCCCACCGTGGACGGGCCGATCGTCACCGCCACCGCGATCGACGCGAGCAGCGCCGCCAGCCCGAACGCGCCCAGCAGCCAGGCGCGGTGGGCAAGGCTCACCCGCCGAACCCGAACTCGCGCAGCGCCGCCGCCACCTGTTCGACACCGTCGACGGTGCGGATCGACGGGTTCATCGCGGCCCCGGACAACGGGATGTAGCGCTGCTCCCGGACGGCAGTGAGCTCCCGGGTGACCGGATGGGATTTTAGGAACTCGATCTTGGCGGCCGCGCTCTCAGCGGTCTGACTCTTGCGGGTGAGGTCGCCGATGATCAGCACGTCCGGGTCGCGGTCGGCCACCGTCTCCCAATTGACCTGCGGCCATTCGGCGTTGGTGTCATCGAAGACGTTGGTCAACCCGAGGGTGCGGGCGATGATGCCCGGGGCGCCGCAGCATCCGGCCAGATACGGTGATTCGGAGTTGGCGAACCAGAACAGCACCCGCACCGGTGCGCCGGGTGCGGTGTCGGCGGCCGCGGCCATCCGGGTCTGCAATTCCTCGACCAGCGCGGCCCCGCGGTCCGGGACCCCGAAGATCTCGGCCAGGTCGGTGATCTCCTGGTAGACCGTGTCCATCTCGAGCGCCGCATCACGCGACCCGTCACCGTCGGTGTCGTTGTTCTTGATGCAGTCCGCCGGCGACAGATAGGACGGGATGCCGAGCTGCTCCAGCGCCTCCGGGGTGGTCACACCGCCCGGGCCGAGCGTGGAGGCGAACGATGCGGTGACCAGATCCGGTTCGGTCTGCAGCACCCGCTCCAGGGAGGGATGGTTGTCGGCCAGCCGTTCGACGCCGGCGTTGTCGGCGGCGAGGTTCTCCCGGACCGGGTCGGTCCACGTCGCGGTGCCGACCATCCGGTCGGCCAGTCCCAGCGACAACAGGATCTCCGTCGACCCCTGATTGAGCGACACCGCGCGCTGAGGTGGGGCGGGGATCGACACGGTCCGGCCGCAGTTCTCCAGCTGGACCGGATAGCCGTCGGCGGTGTCGGGGGATGCGGACGTGGCGGCCGATCCGGCACAACCGGTCACGGTGAGCACCGCGGCGAACGTCGCGGTCAGCTTCGTGACACGGGCATTCCTGATACGGGCAGGCATACACAGACCTTTCGAGGCCGGGGCTCGTGACGCGGAGCCGGGGGTACGACCTCGCGGCGCAACGCCGGGAGGGCCAGCAGGTCTTCGGGCTTCGGCTCAAACCGGGCCGAGCGCCTTCCCAGGCGGTGTCGCCCAGTGGCATCGTGCTCGGCCCGTCACCGTCACCGCTGCGCGTCAGCTCCGGATTCGCACCGGATTCCCTGACCCCGGGTGCGGGGTGCGACTGGCAGCCAGAAAGTTAGCAGGCCGGTCGGACCGACCCGCGGTGTGGGTTCAGCGTGGGTTCAACGGCGGAAGTTGCTGGCGCCGGTGAGCACAGCGCTCCACAGATCGGTGGGCTCGTCGGCGTCCTTGATGTCGCGGCCCAGCAGCCACATCGCCTTGATGACTTCGTTGCCGTCCTCGACCGTGTGCTGGCCGACCCAGCTCGACAGCGAGGCGTAGGCGCCGAAGTTGACGCAGAACGCGAGCACATCACCGGCCACGAACCCGGTCACCTCGAACTTCTGCGTCGGTTGCGGGGCGCCGACCGCGGTCTGGAAGGTTCCGGTCACCCTGCCCTGTCCGTCGACCTCCAGATGCAGTTCCGAGCCGAGTTCGTTGAGCCACGTGCCGTTGAAGTCGACCGGCCGTCCGGAGCTCTGCGCCGATTTGCGGAGGCCGGAGATGTGCTGAAGAACCATATGGTGTTCTTACCCGATCGGATCGGCGCTGGTGGGCCTGCTGTGCGGATCGGTGCTGATTCGGTGCCGGTAGGCCGACGGGGTCTCGCCGCAGAACTGGGTGAACGCCCGGGTGAAGGCGCTCAGACTGTCGAAACCGACCGCGCTGGCGGTCTCCTGCACCGACTGGTCCGGTGCGGCCAGCAACGCCATCGCCTTGAGCATGCGGGCGTGCAGCAGATAAGTGCGCCAGGAGATTCCGGTGGCCTGCCGGAACTGTCGGCGCAGGGTGCGTTCGGACACCGCGACCGCGCGGCTGACCTCCTCTGCGGTCACCGACTGCAGATGCTCCTTGGTGTAGGCCATCGCCGCGGCCACGATCGGGTGGTCTGAGGTGGGCAGGCTGAGCGGGGCCTCGTGATCGAGGGCCTCCGACACCAGATGGGCCAGGGTGCGGAAGAAGGTGTCGGAGATCTCGTCGCCGTGCGGCCGGTCGATCGGCCAGCGCAGCGCGTAGATCATCATCTCCCGGATCAGCGGTGACACCGCCAGGATCCGGGCGCGGTTGCCGGCGTCGGGCACCAGCTGCGGGTCGAACATCACCGCCACGGTCTTGACGTCGGGGTTCATCGTCGCCGAATGTTCCAGGCCGACCGGCAGCCACGCCGCCTGCTGGGGTGGGAGCAGATAGTGACCGGTCCGGGTCTGGACCTCGACGACCCCGCCGATGGCGTACTCGATCTGGTGGACGTCGTGGGAGTGCCAGCCGGTCTGCAGTTTGTCGCCCTCGTACAGATAACTGCCGCCGAGGGCGCGGCCGCCGCGGCGCAGATCGATCTGCGGCGGCTTGGCCGAAGAAGCTAAGTTCCTGGCCGATAGCGCAGAGACGGTCACGGTTTCTCACGGTACTACTGAGGTATGAGTCACGATCTGCGCCCCGAGGACCTGATTCTCGTCAGCATCGACGACCACGTCGTGGAACCGCCCGACATGTTCCTGCGCCACGTCCCGGCCAAGTACCGAGACGAGGCGCCGATCGTCGTCACCGACGAGAACGGTGTCGACCAGTGGATGTATCAGGGCCGGCCGCAGGGCGTCAGCGGGCTCAACGCGGTGGTGTCCTGGCCACCGGAGGAGTGGGGCCGCAACCCGGCCCGGTTCGCCGAGATGCGTCCCGGGGTCTACGACGTTCACGAACGGGTCCGCGACATGAACCGCAACGGGATCCTGGCGTCGATGTGCTTCCCGACCTTCACCGGGTTCTCCGCGCGGCACCTCAACATGCACCGCGAGCACGTCACGCTGATCATGGTGTCGGCCTACAACGACTGGCACATCGACGAATGGGCCGGTTCGTATCCGGGCCGGTTCATCCCGATCGCGATCCTGCCCACCTGGAATCCCGAGGCGATGTGCGCCGAGATCCGCCGGGTCGCCGCCAAGGGGTGCCGGGCGGTGACCATGCCCGAACTGCCGCACCTGGAGGGCCTTCCGAGCTACCACGACGAGGACTACTGGGGCCCGGTGTTCCGGACCCTGTCCGAGGAGAACGTGGTGATGTGCCTGCACATCGGAACCGGATTCGGGGCGATCAGCATGGCGCCGGACGCGCCGATCGACAACATGATCATCCTGGCCACCCAGGTGTCGGCGATGTGCGCCCAGGATCTGTTGTGGGGCCCGGCGATGCGCAACTATCCGGACCTGAAGTTCGCGTTCTCCGAGGGCGGCATCGGCTGGATCCCGTTCTACCTGGACCGCTGCGACCGGCACTACACCAACCAGAAGTGGTTGCGCCGCGACTTCGGCGACAAGCTGCCGTCGGACGTGTTCCGGGAGCATTCGCTGGCGTGCTACGTCACGGACAAGACGTCGCTGAAGCTGCGGCACGAGATCGGCATCGACATCATCGCCTGGGAGTGCGACTACCCGCACAGCGACTGCTTCTGGCCCGATGCTCCCGAGCAGGTGCATGCCGAACTGCGGGCGGCCGGCGCGGACGACTTCGACATCAACAAGATCACCTGGGAGAACTCCTGCCGGTTCTTCAGCTGGGACCCGTTCGAGCACACCCCGCGGGCCGAGGCCACCGTCGGCGCGTTGCGGGCCAAGGCGACCGACGTCGACACCACGATCCGGTCGCGGGCCGAATGGGCGCAGCTCTACGAGCAGAAGCAGCAGTTCGCCCAGGCGTAGCTCGGTGCGCGTGCGGTGCGCGCGGTGAGTGTGTCACCGCCGCGGTGAGCGTGCGCCGGCGGATGTCGGTGTGCGCCGGCGGCGGGATTTCGGCCGAAACACCGCGGTGCGTTCACCCTCGACGTGGCCTGTTCACGGTCGACGCGGCCTGTTCACGGTCGACGCCCGGATGGCACGGTCGACGCCCGGAACGCACACCCGCAGCCGATGTCCGGTCGTCACCGAGGGCGGGCGCCGGCGAGCATCCGGAATCAGCTGACCGCCGCGTCGAGAGCCCCGCAGTCGACCGCTGCCCCGTGATGACCTGCTGCCGATTCTGGGAAAATTGTCCCGACCAGGGATTGCCATTCGGACCGATGGGTATAGCTGCCGGCACACAATGGTGTGTAGGAGTGGTGTCACATGGGTGCCGTCCGGTGGTGTGCGGGTGTCCTCGGGGCCGCCGTTGTGTTCGGGTCGGTGCTCGGCCTGGCCGCACCGGTGTCGCTCTACGCCGTGGACCGGAGCGGGGAGCGGATCGCCTGCGGCAGCGTGCTGAAACCCGACTATGAGACCGCTGCCCGCGAGGACGCCGTCAACCAGCGACTGCACGAGACGCGCGGTTCGCTGTTCCAGCGGACCAGCTACACCGATGACTGTGCGGCGCTGATCGGCGGCCGCCGATCGGTGGGGCTGCCCGCCGCGGCGCTGGGCTCGGCGGCGGTGCTCGCGGCGCTGGCCGGTGGCCTGTACCGGCCGGTGCGGTCGTTGGTGCAGCAACTCCGTCGGCGCGGCTCGACCGCTCCCGCCCGGCGGATACCGGCGCGGCTGACCCCGCCGACGCCCGGGGACACCGAAGCCGGTCTGGTCGAGGAGGCCGTCGGCGCGATCAACCGACGCGCGATGCGGCCCGGCTAGCCCGCCGGGGCGGACCGTCCCGGCTGCACCGACTGCACGAAGCGGGCCGCCGCGTCGGCGTACTCGGTCGGCACATAGACGTCGTAGCGCTGTGCGACAAGGCTTTTGATGCTGGAGAAATCCCGTTCGCCGCCGGTGGACCAGTGCGCGACGAACCCGAACACCGCACCCCAGAACGCGCCGATCGCCGTCGCGATCAGCCACACCCACAGCCACATCGGGCCCACCGCGAAGATGCTCAGCAGCAGCCCGATCAGCAGCCCGAACCAGGCTCCGCTGCCCGCCCCGACCAGCGCGGCGCGGGCCTTGGTCATCCGGCCGGTGACGTGTTCGACGGTCCGCAGATCGTCACCGACGATGCGCAAGTACTGGACCGGGAACCCGCCGTCGGACATCCGGTCGACGAGGCGCTGCGCACCCGCGTAGTCGTCGAACGAGGCGACGCAGTGCTGGCCGGGCTGGGGCTGGCCGGACTGGGGGCTCTGGGCCCGGGTGTGGGTCGGACCCGGCGCCCCCGACCCCGATGGGTGTGTCATCTGACCTCCGACGTCTCACCTCCGACCTGGACCGCCCCAGTCCATCACAGTCGCCGGGGAGCGTGGGGCAGGATCGACAGCAGTTCTTCGCGCCGGCGGGACGATGGCGCCGGCAGGACGGGAGGCCAGAGGCGATATGCGAACCACCAAAGTGAGCGCGCTGCCGTCGGCGCTGGACGACGACACCGTCCGATCCCGGCTGGCGGGCCGCCGCCCGGCGGTCTTCCTCGACTACGACGGGGTGCTCACCCCGATCGTCGACCGGCCCGAGGAGGCCGTGCTGTCCGAGCCGATGCGGGCCACGGTGCGCGCGCTGGCCGAGCGGCACCCGGTGTGCATCATCACCGGCCGGGACCGCGCCGTGGTGCAACACCTGATGGGGGTCGACGATTTGGCCGTGGCCGGCAGCCACGGCTTCGACATCTGGACGCCGCAGCACGGATCGATCTCCAGCGACCGCATCGACGCCCACGCGGAGTTGATCGCCACGGTGACCGAGCGGCTGCGGGAGGCGGTCGGGACGCTGCCGGGGGTGCAGGTCGAACCCAAACGCGCCTCGGTCGCGGTGCACTATCGGCTGGCCGTCCGGGAGGACGCCCGGCGCGTCGGCGAAGCGGTGCAGCAGCTGCTCGAGCAGTTCGGTGACGAGCTGGCGCTCACCCCAGGCAAGATGGTCTACGAGCTGAAACCGAATATCGACTGGCACAAGGGAAAGGCGGTGCTGCACCTGATCGAGGTGCTCGGCCTCGACGGGGACGATGTGGTGCCGCTGTACCTCGGTGACGACATCACCGACGAGGACGCGTTCCGAGCGCTACAGGAACACGGCAACGGCATCGGCATCTTCGTCGGCCACCCCGACGATCCGGAGGTCGCCGACCGCGACACCGCCGCGCAGTTCCTGCTCCACTCCGTCGACGACGTGCAGCGGTTCCTCACCGAGCTGGCCCGGTGACTCAGGCCGCGCCACGCCCCAGGTAGGCGTCGAGCAGCGGGGAGTCGGTGCCGTTGAGGCGGCGGTGCATCGCCCAGGCGATCCGGCCGGCCTGCAGTTTGGCCCGGTCCGCCACCGGGCCGCGGAACATCTCGTCGACGGTGGCCTGCCACAGCGTCAGCCAGCGGGCGAACCGCTCGCCGGTCAACGAGTGCTCGGTGTGGATGTGGCGGTGCGCGGTGAGCGCACTCCCGCGGTACCGGCCCGCCCGGAACAGCACGGTCTCCCAGAAGTCGCACATCACCGGGATGTGCGCGTCGAGGCCGCGTGCGCGGAGATCGGTGAACGGCCCGTGGAGCACGTCGTCGTGCAGGGCCCGCCCGTAGAACCTGCGCAGCAACCGCTCGATATCGGCGCGGTCCCGCAGATCTGTGGAAACCTCCACGGCGACAAGTCCTTCCGATCAGGTCGCCAGCAGCAGCACACCGCCGGTCAACAGTGCCACCACCTTGACGACTTCGAATGCGACGTAGGCGTAGTGCGCCCGCGACCGGGTCTGGCCGGCGGCCTCCGGATCGGCCAGCACGGCGTCGGAGCGGCGGGTCAACCGCGGCCGCACCGCGAGCAGTTGGGCGGCCAACGCCACCGCGGCCACCAGCGCCGCGATGAACCCGCCCATCGGCCGGCCACCCACCAACAGCCCGACGATCGCGGCCACGGCGAGCACCACCTCGACGGAGTTCACGGCGCGGAACACCAACCGGCCGATGCCGAGACCGATCTGCAGCGTCACCCCGGGCGCGCGGAACTTCAACGGCGCCTCGATGAACGAGATCGCGATGACGATCCCGAGCCAGGCGAAGATGACGGCCACCGCGACGGCGACTCCGGCGTTCATGTCCGTGCTCCCTTCGAACTCAGCTGTGCCACACAGAGATCCGGCTGTGCGAACGGTGTGAGGTCGGTGACGTCGACGGGGGCGTCCCAGGCTGCCAACGCCCCCTGCATCAATCCGAGATGCAGGGGGCACACCACCTCGGCGTGGGTGTGGGCCAACTCCAGAAACGGGCAGTTGCGCAGGCCGATCCGGCCCTCGGATTCGCGGTCGGGTTCGAAGCCCACCTGGGTGAGCAGATCGAGCAGGCGCCGGACCGGCGGCTCCCCTCGGGCCGCCGGGGCGGTGTGAGCCAGCCGGGCTCCCCATTCGCGCCCCGTCGCCGCGGCCCGCTCCGGCGCGTCGGGTTCGGCGGCGACGGCCGTCACCAGCATCTCGGCGAGCAGCCGGTAATGGCGCGGGCCGGCCGGATCCATGCCGGGCACCGCCCGGTACCGCAGTGCGGGACGGCCCCGGCGCCGGGCCTCGGTGGGCGCCCGTTCGACCTGCCCCGTCGCCGACAACGCGTCAAGATGAAAGCGGACGGTGTTGGGGTGCACACCGATCCGGTCCGCGATCTGCGCGATGCTCAGCGGCGCGTCCGAGGACCGGAGCACGGCCAGCACCTCGGCGCGACGCCCGACGGTGGCCGTCGGCGCGGTCCGGTTGACGAGTGCCATACGCTGAGTTTACACAACATCTCCTTGTAACAAATAGGCCGGTTGCGCGCTGCCGTCGGTATTACGGCATGCTTTTCGGCAAGCTCGATCACCGCCGAGGAGGGCCCTGGATGCGGTTCGCGTTCACCTATCCGATGGACAGCCACCCCTACCACCCGGACCTGGCCACCGGAGCCGCCGTCGCCCGGGTCGCCGCGACCGCCGAGACGGCGGGCTTCTCCGGGTTCGGGTTCACCGACCACCCGGCGCCCACCCAGAAATGGCTGGACCACGGCGGCCACGACACCCTGGACCCGTTCGTGGCGATGGGCTTCGCCGCCGCGCACACCACCACCCTGCGGCTGATCCCGCACATCGTGGTGCTGCCGTACCGGAACCCGTTCGTGGTGGCCAAGGCGGGCGCATCGGTCGATCTGCTGTCCGGGGGCCGGTTCACCCTGGGCGTCGGCGTGGGTTATCTGAAACGCGAATTCGCCGCTCTCGGAGTGGATTTCGAGGAGCGCGCCGCGCTGTTCGAGGAGGCGCTCGAGGTGATCCGGGCGATCTGGACCACCGACAACGTCTCCTATACGGGACGGCATTTCACCGCCGACGGCATCACCGCCCATCCGCACCCGGTGACCAAGCCCCACCCGCCGATCTGGATCGGAGGCAACACCGGCGCCGCCCGGCAACGCGTCGCCGACCACGGCGCTGGCTGGTGTCCGTTCCCGGCGCCGGCGGTGCTGGCCCAGACCGCGCGCACCGCCGCCATGGATTCGGCCGAGGCGCTCGCCGCCGGCATCACCGATCTGCACCGCAGACTGGAGGCCACCGGCCGTGACCCCGCGGACGTCGACGTGGTGTTCAGCAACCTGACCGGAGGGACGCCCGGTCGCGCGGACTTCAACGCCGACGCCTACCTCGACGGGGTGGCCAAGCTCGGCGCCCTCGGCGTGACCTGGCTGCAGGTGCCGATCCCCGGCGACAGCCTGAACCACGCGCTCGAGGCGATCGAGGCGTTCGGGAGCGAGGTCATCGGCAAGCTCTAGGCTCAGGGGCGATGAGCATGCCCAGCACCCCGCACGTCCCGGCGGGCACCCCGACGTGTTACCGGCATCCGGACCGGACCACCTATGTCCGCTGCACCCGCTGCGGGCGTTACATCTGCCCGGAGTGCATGCGGGCCGCCGCGGTCGGCCATCAGTGCGTGGAGTGCGTCGCCGCGGCCGCCCGCACGGTGCGCCGGCCGACGACCCCGTTCGGCGGCCGGATCAGCACCGGCCCGCCGGTGCTCACCTACACGCTGATCGCGGTGAACGTGCTGATGTACGTGCTGCAGCGGGCGTCGACGGGGTTCACCGAGGCGTTCGTGCTGTGGGCGCCGGCGGTCGCCGCGGGGGAGTACTACCGGCTGGTGACGTCGGCGTTCCTGCACTTCGGGCTGATGCACCTGTTGTTCAACATGTTCGCGCTGTACGTCATCGGCGGGCCGCTCGAGGCGGCGCTCGGCCGGTTGCGGTTCGGGCTGCTCTACGCGCTCAGCGCGCTGGGTGGGTCGGTGCTGGTGTACCTGCTCGCGATGAATCCCACCGCCGGCGCGTCCGGAGCGGTGTTCGGCCTGTTCGCCGCCACCTACGTGGTGGCCAAACGGCTCAACCTCGATGTCCGGTTCGTCACCGGGCTCATCGTGGTGAACCTGGTCATCACCTTCGTGGTGCCCGGCATCAGCTGGCAGGGCCACCTGGGCGGGTTGCTCACCGGTGCGTTGGTGGCCGCGGCGTTCGCCTACCCGCCCCCCGCGCGCCGCAACGCGGTGCAGGCGGCCACGGTCGTCACGTTGGTGCTGCTGTTCGCGGTGCTGATCTGGGTGCGCACCGACGTGCTGCTGGCGACCTGGATGACGCACTTCTAGGGACCTGCGTCTTCGTGAGGCCCGGTCTCAGGCCCGGTCTCAGGGCCGGTGTCGGACGGGGATGCCGTCCCAGTCGACGAGCGTCCAGCCCTGCCCGGGACTGCCGGTGAGCACCACCCGGCCGGTGTTGCGCAACGGCCGCTGCAGCAGCAGGTCCGGGTCCGGATTGTCGACGTTCATCATCACCCACACCATGATCGACGCGGCGTGGGCGAACGCCACCGGGTTGACCGCGCCGTCGGCGTGGATCTGCTGCACGGCCTCGTCGAAGCGGGCGTCGAACTCGTTGCCGTCGATCGACCCGGGGATGCGCGCGCTGCGGTCGCCGCGCAGCCACCGGGCCGGCGCGGTGAAATAGCCACCCGAGTAGTCGCCGGCACTGGCTTCGGGTTGGCCTTCGAAGACGCCGGCCTCGATCTCCCGCAGCCCCGGCAGCACCACGACCGGTTCGCCGGTCAGGTTCGCCAACGGCTCCGCGGTCTGCTGGGTGCGGATCATCGTCGAGGCGTAGAGGCCGTCGTGGCCGCCCCCGGCCAGCTCGGCCGCCACCACCTGCGCCTGCACCCAGCCCAGCGGGCTGAGCGGGGGACCGGGGGTGGAACTGTCGATGACCCCGGACGCGTTGCCCATCGATTCGGCGTGCCGGACCAGGGTCAGCGTCATCACCGCCGGACCAGCCGCTCGCGCCGTCGGAACCGAACCCGGGATGCCCGCCGGTGCCGCCAGGGCGCAGGCCAGCAGCAGCACCGCGAGGATCCGGCCCAGCCGGAAATCAGTCGTTGGTGACGGTGAACCCGGCCAGCCAGTCCTCATGCATCTCCCCGTTGATGGTGACCCGCCACTGATAACGTTCGCCGACCTTGAGGTTCAGCGTCGGGATCGTCGCGATGAACGGGATGGTGACCGGTGTGCCCGCCGGATGCACCGGATGGCGTCTGGCCTTGATGGTGTTCTCTTCGGTCTGGGCGACCTGATTGCCGTCGCTGTCGATCAGCTCCGCCCGGATCGGGAACTCCTTCCCGATCTCGGACCACTCCACCTCGACGAAGACGATCAGCACGTGCTGGGGGGTGGGGGTGGGACTGGTCGTCCAGCCCAGCCCCAGCGCGTGCACGGTGCCGGCCTTGTCGAGGTGCCCGGCCTGGGCCAGCAACACGATGGCTCTCATCGAGCGCTGATCCTACTGCCGGGCGGCGGACCGCATTTTCACCGAAACGACCGGCACCGTCGCGCAGGTCATGTGACAGTGCTTGCGTGGCGAAGAAGAAGCTGGTCATCGGCGCAAGCGGATTCCTCGGGTCTCATGTCACCCGCCAGCTGGTGCGCGAAGGCCACGACGTCCGGGTGATGGTGCGCACCACCAGCATGACCCGCGGCATCGACGACCTCGACGTGGAACGCTGTCACGGCGACGTGTTCGACGACGCCGCCCTGCGCGCCGCGATGACCGGCGTCGACGACGTGTACTACTGCGTCGTCGACGCCCGGATGTGGTTGCGCGATCCGGCCCCGTTGTTCCGCACCAACGTCGAGGGGCTGCGCCATGTGCTCGACGCCGCCGTCGAAGCCGACCTGAACCGGTTCCTGTTCACCAGTACCACAGGCACGATGGCGATCAACCCGTATCGGCCGGTCACCGAGGACGACCCGCACAACTGGACCGAGGGCGGGGCGTACATCGAGGCGCGGGTCGCCGCCGAACAGCTGGTGCTGCGGTATGCCCGGGAGCGCGGTCTGCCCGCGGTGGCGTTGTGCATCTCCACCACCTACGGTCCGGGCGACTGGCAGCCGACCCCGCACGGCCGGCTGCTGGCGATGGTCGCCACCGGCCGGTTCCCGTTCTATCTGGGCTGGTCCGCGGAGGTGGTGGGCATCGAGG
This sequence comes from Mycolicibacterium thermoresistibile, assembly GCF_900187065.1. Taxonomy (NCBI): domain Bacteria; kingdom Bacillati; phylum Actinomycetota; class Actinomycetes; order Mycobacteriales; family Mycobacteriaceae; genus Mycobacterium; species Mycolicibacterium thermoresistibile. The sequence continues at coordinate 4,727,285 of NZ_LT906483.1, read as the reverse complement.
ACGCCGCCCGGGCCATGCTGCTGGCCGCCGAGCAGGGCCGGGTGGGGGAGCGGTACATCATCTCCGACCGCTATCTGCACACCCGCGAGGTGCACGCCATCGCCGCCGAGGCGGTCGGGCGGCGGGCACCGTGGTTCGGGCTGCCGCTGCCGGTGCTGAGCGTGGCCGCCCGCGGGAACGATCTGGCGGCCCGGCTGCTGCGCCGCGATCTGATGTTCGCCCATGTCGGACTCAAGATGGCCGAGCTGATGTCACCGCTCGACCACAGCAAGGCCGAACGGGAACTGGGTTTCAAACCCGAACCGGTGGAGGATTCCATCGCCAAGGCGGCCCGGTTCTTCCTCGAGCAGCACCGGTAGCAGGACCGGGGCGCATCGGTGATGCGCCGCCCGCGATGACTGTGGCCTGAGCGCGGTGGTCGTGCGGTGGCTGGGTCGATGGTGCGGTGGTGGTGTCGATGGTGAGACGGCTGCGGGAAATCGCCTCGTATCGCACCGTGGATGCACGGTCGGCTCAGCTCATGCACGCCCACCGCAACGAATGCACGCCCGGCACCGTCACGGCACGTTCGGCGCGATCTCCTCCATGACCCACTGGCTGTAGTCGAGGTACTCCTCCACACCGCGCACCGGCGGGATCGGCACCGACGTGTAGGTGACCCCGTGTTCGTGCAGGGCACCGATCCGGTCGATGAGTTCGGCGGCGCTCATCCCCGGCCAGGCGCCGCGATCGCCGGTGGGTACATGCCCTTCGCCGACGCGGTTGGTGCCGAGCCCGTGCATCACGTCGAACGGGCGGCCGTCGTATTCCGGCTGCGACGTGATGATGTCCACCCGCGCGGCGATGTCCTCCGGTTTGGTCAGGAAGGTGAACCACCCGGACGCGAACCGGGCCGCCCGCCGCAACGCGGCGTCGGAGTCACCACCGATCCAGATCGGCGGATGCGGCTGCTGGATCGGCTTGGGTTCGAACACCACGTCCTCGAACGACACGAACTGCCCGGCGAAGCTCGGCTCGTCCTGCGTCCACAGCTCGATGATCGCGGCCAGATACTCGTCGGCGATCCGGCCGCGCTTGCGGAACGGCACGCCGAGCAACTCGAATTCGCGTTGCAGCCAACCCACACCGAAGGTCACCATCATCCGGCCGCCGCTGAGCCAGTCCGCGGTCGCCAGCGCCTTGGCGGTCACCAGCGGATGCTGCAGCGGCAGGATCGTCACACACGAGTTCAGCGTGATGCGTTCGGTGGCGCCGGCGAAGTAGGCCTGTGCGATCGTCGAGTGCAGCCAGTGCCCGCCGGACAGGTCGACGTGTTCGCGCGGCATGACGATGTGCTCGGGAACCGCGATCATGTCGAAGCCCAACTCCTCGGCGCGCCGGGCCATCCGGGTTTGATCCGCGCCGGTCACCGCCATCTCCCAGGGCTGCATCATCGCGTCGAGTTCCATCATGTGCGGCAGCGCGAACGTGAACTTCATGGCCCTCCTCCGGCGGCGATGCGAGATCGGCACCAGTATCACCGACCGGCGCCGCGGGCGCGGGCTGAATCGGGAACGCGCCCGTCAGGTTTGTTCCCGCGGTGGCCGGTTAACCAGCACGGATCGACCGAAGAAATGGGACCGACGAAGAAAGGACCACCGATGGGGTTCCCGGAGCAACAGCAGCAGGTGCCCGGCCGACAGTCAGCGATGGATCCGGTCCCGGACTGCGGTGAGTCCAGTTACCGCGGATCGGGCAAACTCACCGGCAAACGCGCGGTGATCACCGGCGGGGACAGCGGGATCGGCCGGGCGGTGGCGATCGCCTACGCCCGCGAGGGAGCCGATGTGCTGGTCTCCTACCTGAACGAGGACGACGACGCCGCCGAGGTGGCGCAACTTGTCACCGATGCGGGACGCAGATGTGTGCTGGTTCCCGGCGACCTGTCCGACCCGGCCCACTGCCGCAGTGTGATCGACCGTGCGGTCAGCGAATTCGACGGCCTGGACGTCCTGGTGGTCAACCACGCCCATCAGATGACCCACCCGACGCTGGAGGAGATCAGCGACGAGGAATGGGACTACACCTTCCGGCTGAACATCGGCGCCTACTTCCACCTGGTGAAAGCGGCGCTGCCGCACCTGAAGCCGGGTGCCTCGATCATCGGGAGCTCGTCGGTGAACTCCGACATGCCCTCGCCCACCCTGGCGCCGTACGCCGCGACCAAGGCGGCGATCGCGAACTTCTCGGCCAGCCTGGCCCAGATGTTGGGGGACAAGGGAATCCGTGTCAACAGTGTCGCACCGGGCCCGATCTGGACGCCGCTGATCCCGTCGACCATGCCGCCGGAGAAGGTGGCGCGGTTCGGCGACGACACCCCGCTGGGCCGCGCCGGTCAGCCCGCCGAACTGGCCGGCGCGTACGTGCTGCTGGCCGCCGACGAGGGCAGCTACATCTCCGGCGCCAGGATCGCGGTCACCGGCGGGCGGCCCATCCTGTAGCCCCTCCTGTCGCCCTGCCGGGTGACCGACCGGGTATGAAGGGGTCAGGTCCGACCGATGTCCGAGAGTCCGAGGTGAATTCGTGCTGGGGCTGCCCGACCACATCCGCGCCTGTCTGTTCGACCTCGACGGGGTGCTCACCGACACCGCCGGCGTCCACCGCAAGGCGTGGAAGGCGATGTTCGACGAGTATCTGCGCGACCGTGCGGCGCGCACCGGCGCCGAGTTCGTCCCGTTCGACATCGACGCCGACTACCACCACTACGTGGACGGCAAGAAGCGGGAGGACGGAGTGCGGTCGTTTCTGGCCAGCCGGTCCATCAAGCTGCCCGACGGCCACTACGACGACGACCCGGCGACCGAGACCGTGCACGGCCTCGGCAACCGCAAGAACGTCGTGTTCCACCAGATCCTCGAGGCCGAGGGGGTGGAGGTCTTCGAAGGTTCGCGCCGCTACCTCGCCGCGGTGGTGGACGCCGGTCTGGGGGTGGCGGTGGTGACGTCCAGCGCGAACGGCCGACAGATACTCGAGGTCACCGGGTTGGATCGCTTCGTGCAGTACCGTGTCGACGGAGTGACCATGCGCGAGGAACAGCTACCCGGTAAACCGGCGCCCGACTCGTTTCTGCGGGCCGCCGAACTGTTGCAGGTGCCGCCGCAACACGGCGCGGTGTTCGAGGATGCGCTGTCCGGGGTGGCCGCCGGCCGGGCCGGGGGCTTCGGCCTGGTCGTCGGAGTGGACCGGGTGGGGCAGGCGGAAGCGTTGCGCCGCAACGGCGCCGACATCGTCGTCACCGATCTGGCCGAGTTGTTGACGCCGTGAGCCCGGCCGAGGACATCATCCCAGTCGAGCCCTGGCGGGTCCGCGAGACCCGGCTGGATTTCGAACTGCTCGACGAAACCGAATCGCTGTTCGCCCTGTCCAACGGCCACATCGGGATGCGGGGCAACCTCGACGAGGGCGAGCCGCACGGGCTGCCCGGCACCTACCTCAACGCGTTCTTCGAATTCCGTCCGCTGCCCTACGCCGAGGCCGGCTACGGTTACCCGGAGTCCGGTCAGTCCCTGATCAACGTCACCAACGGCAAGATCATGCGGCTGCTGGTCGACGACGAACCGTTCGACCTGCGCTACGGCGAACTGATCTCGCATGAGCGGATCCTGGATCTGCGGGCCGGCACCCTGAGCCGCGACGCCCGGTGGTGCTCGCCGGCCGGGAAGCAGGTCCGGGTGCGGTCCACCCGGGTGGTCTCGCTGGCGCACCGGGCCGTCGCCGCGATCGAGTACATCGTGGAGCCGGTCGACGAGTACGCGCTGATCACGGTGCAGTCCGAGCTGGTCGCCAACGAGGACATCCCGCATCCGGAATGGGACCCGCGGGTGGCCGCGGCGTTGGAGAGCCCACTGGAGCCGGTCTGCCATGAGACCACCGACTCGGGGGCCGTGCTCATCCACCGCACCCGCGCCAGCGAACTGATGATGGTCGCCGAGATGGCCCATCAGGTCGAGGTGCCGGGCCGCATGGAGATGCACACCGAGGCGGCCGACGACCTGGCCCGCACCACGGTGATCTGCGGGCTGCGCGCCGGCCAGCGACTGCGGATCGTCAAGTGGCTGGCCTACGGCTGGTCGAGTCTGCGGTCTCGTCCGGCGCTGCGCGATCAGGCGGCCGGCGCGATCGCCATCGCCCGCTACACCGGCTGGCAGGGGCTGCTGGACGCCCAGCGCGCCTACCTCGACGATTTCTGGGACTGCGCCGACGTCGAGGTGGAGGGCGATCCGGACTGCCAGCAGGCGGTGCGCTTCGGGTTGTTCCACGTGCTGCAGGCCAGCGCCCGCGCCGAACGCCGCGCGATCCCGGCCAAGGGCCTCACCGGCACCGGTTACGACGGGCACGCGTTCTGGGACACCGAAGGTCATGTGCTGCCGTTGCTGACCTACACCGCCCCGTACGCCGCCGCCGATGCGCTGCGCTGGCGGGCGTCCACCCTCGACATGGCCCGGGAACGCGCCGCCGAACTCGACCTGCAGGGTGCGGCGTTCCCGTGGCGCACGATCGCCGGTCAGGAATGCTCGGCGTACTGGCCGGCCGGGACCGCAGGCTGGCATGTCAACGCCGACATCGCGATGGCCTTCGAGCGCTACCGGATCGTCACCGGCGACGAGTCGCTGGAAGCCGAGTGCGGATTGGCGGTGCTGGTCGAGACGGCGCGGCTGTGGCAGTCGCTGGGTCACCACGACCGGCACGGGGTGTGGCATCTGGACGGGGTCACCGGCCCCGACGAGTACACCGCGGTGGTGCGCGACAACGTGTTCACCAACCTGATGGCCGCGGCCAATCTGCGGGCCGCGGTGGCGGCCTGCAACCGACACCCCGACCTGGCCCGCGAACTGGGCGTCACCGACGAGGAGACCGAAGCCTGGCTGGCGGCCGCCGACGCGGTGCACATCCCCTACGACGAGGAACTCGGGGTGCACCAGCAGTGCGAGGGGTTCACCACCCTGCGCGAATGGGATTTCACCACCAACACGAGGTATCCGCTGCTCAAGTACGAACCATACGTGCGGTTGTACCCGTCGCAGGTGATCAAACAGGCCGACCTGGTGCTGGCGATGCACTGGCAGAGCCACGCCTTCACCCCCGAGCAGAAGGCCCGCAACGTCGACTATTACGAGCGGCGCACCACCCGCGACTCCTCGCTGTCGGCGTTCACCCAGGCGGTGATGTGCGCGGAGGTCGGGCATCTGGAGTTGGCCCACGACTACACCTACGAGGCCGCGCTGGTCGATCTGCGCGATCTGCACCACAACACCCGCGACGGGCTGCACATGGCCTCACTGGCCGGCGCCTGGACCGCGCTGGTCGAGGGCTTCGGCGGGCTGCGCGACGACGACGGTGTCCTGCAGCTCGACCCGGCGCTGCCGTCGGGCATCACCCGGTTGCGGTTCCGGTTGCGGTGGCGGGGATTCCGGGTCAAGGTCGACATCACCCACGAGCAGATCACCTACACGTTGCGGGACGGACCGTACGGGGAGTTGACCATCCGGCACGCCGGGGAGCCGTTGAAGCTGCGGACCACCGAACCGACGGTGGTGCCGATGCGGCCGCGTAAGGCGTTGCTGCCGCCCCCGCCCCAGCCGCCCGGACGGGAACCGATCCGCCGGCGGATGCTCACGACCGGAGCGCACCGCACCGCCTGAGACCGGTTCAGGTCATGCAGACGTCGGAGAACAGCAGCACCGGCCAGGACACGATCGAACCCAGGAACGAGACCACCAGATCGGCACCCTGCATGCCCTGCAGATGTTCGGTGTGGGTACTCGACCAGACCATCCCGATGATCAGATACGGCGCCCCGACGATGATGCCGAGCCCGATCAGTTCCGCGATGGTCAGTTGATAGCTCAGCAACTGACGCAGCTTGGTCAGCAATGACATCGCCTGCCTTCGGATCGGATCGCACGTAATGTTAATGCCGATTCGCCTCCCGCTGGCTGTTTTGAACCCGATCCAAGCCCGGTACCACGACACTTTGACGAGCCTATGTGCCCAGCGGTTCGGGCCTTGCGGGGGTGTTTGAGGTGTGAGACGCTGCGAACACCCGGCAGTGAACGGAAGTCGACATGTCGCTGTTCGATCCCCACCGAGCGTCCGATCCCCACCCGGCGTCCGGATCCGGCCTGACCGTCACCGACACCCGGATCCACATCACCCGGCGCACCGCACGGTGGAGTGACGCGCCGGTCACCGTCGCCGACGCGATGGACTTCTGGGCGTTCGCCGCCGGCGCCGCCAACGTCATCATGCAGCTGTCCCGACCGGAGGTGGCCTACGGCGTGATGGAGAGCAGGGTCGACTCCGGCAACCTGATGAAACATCCGTGGAAACGGGCCCGCACCACGTTCCAGTATCTGGCGGTCGCGGTGTTCGGCTCGGAATCCGACCGGGCGATGTTCCGGGCGGCGGTCGACGGGGTGCACCGCCACGTCGTGTCGGATCGTCGAAGCCCGGTGCGTTACAACGCTTTCGACCGCGAGTTGCAGATGTGGGTGGCGGCCTGCCTGTTCGTCGGGCTGGAGGACAGCTATCGGCTGCTGCGCGGGGAGATGACTCCCGGGCAGGCCGAGGAGTTCTACCGGTCGGCCCGGCCCCTCGGCACCACCCTGCAGGTGGCCGAGTCGCAGTGGCCGCCCACCCGCGCCGCTTTCGACGAGTACTGGAACAACGCCTGTGCGCGGGTCGTGGTGGACGACCGGGCCCGGGCATACCTGTCCGATCTGCTCGATCTGACGATGATCACGCCCGTGCTGGGCCGGCCCTTCCGGCCGTTGCTGAGGTTCCTGACCGTGGGGTTTCTGGCGCCGGTGTTCCGGGATGCGCTGGGGGTGCGGTGGTCCGACCGCCGGCAACGCCGCTTCGAGCAGTTGTTCCTCCTGGTGGCGTTCGTCAACCGGTTCCTGCCGCCGTTCGTGCGGCAGGGCGGCAGCCACGTGTTGCTCGCCGACGTGCGCCGGCGGGCCCGTCGGGGAAAGCGGGTGATCTGACGAGATGACGTTGCTGCGCCGGGTGCTGAACCACCGGGTGAGCGTCGAGGCGGTCCTGGAGGCCGCGCTGTGGGCGCTGTTGCCGTACGTCGTCGTCGGTCTGGTGTGGGCGTTCTTCCACCCGGAACTCGTCGGACACCTCGAGGCGCAGCTGCACCGGCTGTTCCCGGCCGGCTCGGAGATCCTCGCCATGGGCGTGGTAGCCGGATTGTGGCCGATCCTGATGGCGGCGCCGAACGTCTGCATGTACTGAAGCGGATCAGGGCCCGACGGTGACCGATGGCCACCCCGGGATGGGAGAAGAACGTTTCCGCCAATGCGTAACGGCGTTACCGCTCATGTAAAACTTGGACCCGTGTCCGAGAACCCCAGCATCGTCAGCGCACCGCCGGCACCCGATGCGGTGGTGATCCGCAAGGCCGTCACCGGCGCCTCCATCGGAAACGCCGTCGAGTGGTTCGACTTCGCCATCTACGGATTCCTCGCCACCTACATCGCGGCGAACTTCTTTCCGGCCGGGGACGACACCGCGGCGCTGCTGAACACGTTCGCGATCTTCGCGGCGGCGTTCGTGGTACGCCCCCTCGGTGGTTTCTTCTTCGGCCCGTTGGGCGACCGGATCGGCCGGCAGCGGGTGTTGGCCCTGGTGATCCTGCTGATGTCCGGGGCCACCCTCACCATGGGCCTGCTGCCCACCTACGAATCGATCGGTGTGCTGGCGCCCCTGCTGCTGTTGCTGCTGCGCTGCCTGCAGGGCTTCTCCGCCGGTGGAGAGTACGGCGGCGGCGCGGTGTACCTCGCGGAGTTCGCCCCGGACCGGCGCCGCGGCCTGATCGTGACCTTCATGGCCTGGTCGGGTGTGCTGGGCTTCCTGCTTGGCTCCGTCACGGTCACCGCGCTGCAGGTGGCGCTGCCGGATCAGGTGATGACCGACGTCGGGTGGCGCATCCCGTTCCTGCTGGCCGGTCCGCTCGGCCTGATCGGCCTGTACATCCGGCTGCGGCTCGACGACACCCCGGCGTTCACCGCGCTGAGCGAGCAGGAGGAGGTCGCCCAGTCGCCGCTGCGGGAGGCGGTGCAGACGGCGTGGCGGTCGATCCTGCAGGTGATCGGCCTGATGATCATCTTCAACGTGGCGTACTACGTGGTGTTCGCCTACATGCCGACCTACCTCATCAAAGAACTAGGCCTCAGCAGCTCCGACGCGTTCATCTCCAGCACGATCGCCTGCGTGGTGGCGCTGGTGCTTATCCTGCCGCTGGCCGCGCTGTCGGACCGGATCGGCCGCAAGCCGCTGCTGGTCGGCGGTGCGATCGCGTTCGCGGTGCTGGCGTATCCGCTGTTCCTGCTGCTGAACTCGGGTTCGACGGCGGCGGCCATGATCGCGCACGCCGGGCTGGCCGCCATCGAGTCGGTGGTGATCTCGGTGGCGGTGGTGACCGCGGTGGAACAGTTCACCACCCGGGTGCGCTACAGCGGCATGTCGGTGGGCTACAACGTCTGCGTCGCGCTGTTCGGCGGCACCACCCCGTACGTGATGACCTGGTTGATCGACACCACCGCCAACCCGCTGGCACCGGCCTGCGCCGTGACACTGGCGGCGGTGGTGTCGCTGGGGGTGGTCATGACCCTGCGGGAGACGGCGGCCCGGCCGTTGGCCGGGACGCCGTGAATCAGCCCGCCGGGGTCGGGTGGTGCGAGCCGTAAGGCACCGCCGACACCAGCGTCACCTTCACGGTCGCCCCGCTGGGCACCTGATAGGTCCGGGTCTCGCCGGTCCGGGCACCCGCGATCGCCGAACCCAGCGGCGAGTCCAGCGAGTACACCTCGAGGTCGTCGGCCTCCTCGGCGCCGCGCACGCCGAGCAGGAACGTCTCGGTGTCGTCCGGGTCATCGTCGTAGCTGACCGTCACGACCATGCCCGGCTCGGCCACACCGTCGTCCGGCGGCGCCTCCCCGACCACCGCGTTGCCCAGGATCTCGTGGATCTCGTGGATCCGCTCCAGCCGGGCGCGTTGCACGTCGAGGGTGTTCTCGTCGTCATCGATGGCGGTGTTCACCAGCTCCTGCAGGGTGTGCAACTCCTGCTGCAACCGCTCGTAGCCCTCCTGGGTGAGCCAAATGCGTTGAGTTGTCATCTGCTGCTTCCTTTTCCGGTCGGCTGGTAGCGTCCGTCCCATCGACGTCGGTTACCAGCGATTGGTGAGAGTCTCGGCCCGGCGCTCAGCGCAACGGGTCGAATTCGTCCAGGACGTCGGGCTGTTTACCCGTGGTGATCTGTTCGGCGAGTAATCGCCCGGTGACGGGGCCGTGGGTCAACCCCCACATCCCGTGGCCGGCTGCGACGTACACGTCCTCGGCCACCGCGCCGATCAACGGACGCCCGTCCGGGGTGACCGGTCGGGGCCCCACCCAACTCGGTCCGCGTTCGTCCCAGCGCACCCCGTCGAGCAACGGACGGGCGGCGGCGACGATCGCGTCGACCCGCTTCGATATCAACGGGGCGTCCGGATCCCGAAATTCCATCGTTCCGGCCACCCGCAGACCGGCCGCGCACGGCGTGCAGGCCACCCGGACCTCCGGCAGATACACCGGCGCCGGCACCGGCCGGTCCACCGGGACGGTGAACGAGTAGCCGCGACCGGCCTGCACCGGCACCCTCACCCAGCGCTGGGCCAGCTGATGCAGCCAGGCGCCGGTGGCGATCACCACGGCCCCGGCCGACAGCTCCTGACCGCCGGCGGAGTGCACGGTGACCCCACCCGGTCCGCTGTCGACGCCGGTGATGTCCATCCGGTGGATGGTCGCGCCACGGTCGACCACCGAATCGGCCAACGCCTGCACGAACCGGGCCGGGTCGACATAACGCTGGCCGTGGATCTCGAGGCCGACGGTGATCTCGGCGGAGGCCAACGGCACCCGCTCGCGCAGGTCGGCTCCGCTGAGCTCGGTGACCTCGACATCGCGACCGGTCTCCGCCACCCGCCGCAGTTCGTCCCGCAGACGGCCGGCCTCGCGCGGGTCCCGGAACACCGCGGTGATCGGCGCATCGGTCACCGGGGCGTCGACCCCGTTGGCGGTGAGCACGTCGTAGGCCTCGATGGCCTCGTCGTTGAGCGGCTTGTTGGCCAGCAGCGCCCGCGTCCACGAGGATCGGCGGCAGTTCGCGGCGAACCTGGTCAGAAACGCCCACTGGCGCAGGTCCCGGGTCAGTGGTAGATGCAGTGGCGCCGTCGGGCTCAGCAGGTTGCGCAAACCGTAGCGCAGCACGCCGGGTTCGTTGAGGGGGATCGCCAGGCCGGGGGAGATCCAGCCGGCGTTACCCCAGGACGCGCCCGCCGCCACCCCGGTGCGGTCCACGACGCACACGTCCACACCGCGTTCCTGGAGGAACCAGGCGGTCGAGAGCCCGACGATGCCGGCCCCGATCACGATGGCCGACCGTGGCCCGCCATCGACTCGCTCAGCGAACCGCTGGGACATCGAACCTCCCCCCATCTGCGCGTGTGGACGACTCATGGCTGTCGGAAACCCATACGAGCCCCGTACGGGCCGCCGGCCGGTGGTAGCCGGGCCGAAACCGGTGTCGACAGGGCTCAATTCAATAATGGCCCTGTGGCACCCGTCACCCCTTGGTGAAATCGCACAAGCGAGATGCCGCTATTTGTGCTATCCCGATAATATCGGTGGGCCCTCGATCGCGGCCAACTCGATCATCATCGCCAACCGCTTGTCTGGGTCCTGCAAATCGAGTTGGGTCACAGCGGTCATCTTCCGCAACCGGTAACGCACCGTGTTCTCGTGCACCCCGAGTACCGCGCCGGCCGCCGCCGGATCGCCCTGGGCGGCCAACCAACTGCGCAGGGTCGCGACGTACTGGGTGGCGTGCCGCAGATCATGCTCGTGCAGCGCGGCGATCGGTCCGCGGGACGGTATCCGGCCGGCGCGGGCCGCGGTGCGCAATCGCTGCAGCAGCACGTCATGCCAGGACTCGTCGTACACCACCGCGGCGAGGGCGTCACTGTCGGAGTCGGGGCTGCCGGTGTCGGGCCGGGCGTCGTGCAGGGCGTCGTGCAGGGCCAGGCATTCGTCGGCCTCCCGGCGGGCGTCCGGCAACTCGGTGTGATCGGCGATCCCGCTGATACCCGCCGACACCGTCACCTCCGAGGGCAGGGCCGCCTGCAACCCCTCCACCCAGCGCCGCGCGGTCGCCGCGTGATCGGCGGGCAGCACGGTGTAGACCGTGTCACCCGCCAACGCGCTGCGCCCCGCCCGGGACCAGCCGAAACCGGTGGTGGCGTGCTCGAACGCCAGCAGCAGCGGTCCCTGCCGATCGACGCCCGACCGGGCGCGCACCGCGATGATCCGCAACGCTTCCTGGGGCAGCCCCAGCCGAGCGGCCGCCCCCGCGGCGTCGGAGGTGCCTTCCAACAGACGCAGCACCAGGTCGGATTCCACCTGCCGTTCCAGATCGGCGCTCGCGCGTGAGCGCAGCAGATGCAGGGCGACGGTGCGGGCACCGTCGGCCAGCGCCCGCCGCCGGCCGTCGTCCAGCGGTTCGGGCGTCACCACCCACACCGAACCCAGCAGCTCCCGCCCCGCGCGGACCGCGATGACCGTCCGCCCGGTCAGATCGTGTCCGGGCCGGGCCGCGATGAACAGCGGGTCGTCACCGGCGGCCAGATGCTCGGACACCCCCAGCTGCTCGAACAGCCGGCGCAGGGGCTCCGGCGCCTGCCGGGCCAGGATCGTCTGCGCGCGCGCCGGGTCGGCGTGCTGCTGGCGCTGGGAGTACGCCAGCACCCGGGACATGCGGTCCTCGATGGTCACCGGCCCGCCCACCGCGTCGGCGAGGTTGTCGGCCAGGGCGAACAGATCCGTCGGGCCCCGACCGGATTCGGTCTCCCGGCCCTCCAGGACCAGCCCGTACACCACCGCGGCCAGCTCGCTCCACGACACCTCCGGCTCCACCGTGAGCACCGCGACCGCCCCGTCGGAGCAGGATCGCGACGCGTCGGGTCCGGCCCGGGTCAGGACGACGACGGCCTGGGCGGTCTCGGCCCACCGCACCGCCTCGGCCACCGACTCCGCCCCGACGGCCAGCAACACGTCGCCGGTGACCCTCAGACCGCCGGCGTTCTCGTGCAGGGCGACGCTGCGGACCTCGGTCGATCGGGGCACCGGACAGAACTGCAGCCGGACCCCGTAACTGCCGAGGACGTTGACCAGGCGGTCCAGGGTGACCACGACCGGCTCCGGCGGCTAGTCGATCGGCTCGAGGTTCTCGTCGTCGAGGAATACCAGGGTGCCGTCGTCGAGCCGGACCGCCCAGCGCCGCGCCCGTGCCGTCAGTGTGTCGTCGACGACGACTTCGGTACCTGCGAGGTCGCCGAAGTCCTCGACGATCTCTCCGGTGGCACGTGACTCATCAGTGGTGCGCACCCGGCTGCCCACCGCCAACCGGGTGTGCTTCTCCTCGGCCCCAGCCATGATGTCAATGTATCCCGCTGCTCCGCGGCTCCTGTCTTCGATGTCAATTCGGGACCGAGGCGAGCGGCAACCGTGCCGAAGCTGCAACCGATCTGAAGCCGGGCCCACACCGCGTGGTGACCGGCCGGTGCTGTTCCCGACTACTCTTGTGCGCAGGTGCAGAGCAGGGAGCGGATATGAGATTTCGGTTGTTGCCCTACGTCACCGTCGACGTCGACGACGACCGGTTGCGGCAGCGGCTGCGCCGAGCCGGAGAACGGCTGCGCACCACCCTGACCGCCTATCTGCGCAGCGCCGCCGACGATGTCGAGACCGCCGGTGATCGCGTCCGTGATCTGTGCGAGGCGGCGGTCGAGCGGGTGGACACCGCGGTGGCCACCGTCAACGACCGGATCGCCCCGTCCGACCCGCCGGCAACCGGTCCGGAACCGGCCGGCCCGACGGGATCGGACCCCGCGCGTTCCGGGCCGGGTCGGCCCAAGCGGCATCTGCGCGCCGTCTGACACGTCCCTGCTGCTGCGCACCCCGCACCGGTCCGGGAGAGATCCGGGTGCCGCGCTGAACGCCGGCCGGGTTCGGTTTACCGTGGTGGGGTTGTCGGCCATCGAGACGTGCGCCGGGAAGGGATGAGTCGTGCTGGGCCAAGGACTGGCGGTGCTGCTGGCGGTGTGTGCAGCGGTGTTCGCCGCCGTCGGCATCGTGGTCCGCCAGCGCGCCACCATGGACGTGCCGCCCGAGAAGGGTGTGAGCACGGTGATGATCGCCACCCTGGTCCGGCGCCGGCTGTGGTGGATCGGCACCGGTGCGGCCGTCGCCGGATACGCCCTGCAGGCCGCCGCCCTGGCGTTCGGTTCGCTGATCCTGGTGCAGCCGATCCTGGTGTCGGCGTTGCTGTTCGCATTGCCGTTGAGCGCGCGGCTGGGGGCCCGGCGGGTCAGCCGCGGTGAATGGGCGTGGGCGGCCGTGCTCACCGTCGCGCTCGCCGCGTTCGTGTTGATCGCCAAACCCAAACCCGGCGACTACCAGGCGTCGATTCCCGGCACGGTCGTGGTGACGGTGGCCTGTGTGGCCGGGGTGACCGTCTGCGTGGTGTTGGCGGTGCGCAGTCTGGGCTGGCGGCGGGCGCTGCTGCTGGCCACCGCGGTCGGCGTGTTGTTCGGCGTCGTGGCGGTGCTGACGAAGGTGTGGTTGCACAAGCTGTTCACCGGCGGCGTCGCGGTCGGCGTGACCTCGCCGCTGCTCTACCTGCTGATCCTGCTCGGGGTGCTGGCGACCTTGCTGCAACAGTCGGCGTTCCACGCCGGTTCGCTGCAGGCGTCGGTGCCCACCATGCTGGTGCTGGAACCGGTGGTGGCCGTCGCGTTGGGCGCCGCGGTGCTGGGTGAGCATCTCGACATCAACGGCTGGGAGCCGGTGCCGCTGGCCCTCGCCGGGGCCGCGATGTTCGCGGCGACCGTCGCCCTGGGCCGCAACGAGGGCGCCTATGAGGAACGCCTCGAGGTGGCCGCCCTGGCCCAGCAGTCCCGGTCGCAGCAGGTCCGCACCTGAGCGTCGCGCCGCCGGTCGCTCACCGGATGGTGCGGAAGAACGTCCGGACGTCCTCGACGAACAGTTCGGGCTGTTCGAACGCGGCGAAGTGACCTCCCCGCGGCATATCCGTCCAGTGGGTGATCGGGTAGATCGCCTCGCACCAGTGCCGCGGCGCCTGATTGATCTCGCGCGGGAACCGCGCCACCCCGGTCGGCACCCGGACCCGGTCCGTGGAGCCGAACACCGCGAAACTCTCCCAGTACAGCCGTGCCGACGACGCCGCCGATCCGGTCACCCAGTACAGCATCACGTTGTCCAGCAGTTCGTCACGGCTCAGCACGTTCTCCGGGTGGCCGTCGCAGTCCGTCCAGGCCCAGAACTTCTCGACGATCCAGGCCAGCTGGCCGACCGGCGAGTCGACCAGGCCGTAGCCCAGTGTCTGCGGCCGGGTCGACTGCTGTTTGGCGTATCCGGAATCCCAGCGCCGGTAGTGCCGGGCGGCCGCCAGCGCCCGCTGCTCCTCCGGCGTGGGATCGGTCAGATCGGCCGGTGGCCGGGCGAGCGGCATGGTGGTGTGGATGGCCACGCACCGGCCGCCGCGGCGGCCGAGTTCGGTGGTGACGGCGGCGCCCCAGTCGCCGCCCTGGGCGCCGTAACGGTCATAGCCGAGCCGGGCCATCAACTCATCCCAGGCGGTCGCTATCCGGCCGACACCCCATCCGGTCGTCGTCGGCTTACCGGAGAACCCGTAACCCGGCAGTGACGGGCACACCACGTGAAACGCGTCGGCGGCCGTGCCGCCGTGCGCCGTCGGGTCGGTGAGCGGCCCGATGACCTTGTGGAACTCCACGATCGAGCCCGGCCAGCCGTGGGTGATCAGGAGCGGAAACGCGTCCGGATGCGGGGAGCGCTGATGGATGAAGTGGATGTCGAGCCCGTCGAGTTCGGTGATGAACTGATCGAAGCGGTTCAGCGCGGCCTCCCGGGCCCGCCAGTCGTATCCGTCGGCCCAGTACCCGGCCAGGTCCCGCACATAGTCCAGCGGGACGCCCTGCCCCCAGTCGTCGACACATTCGCGGTCGGGCCAGCGGGTGCGCGCCAGGCGGTGGCGCAGGTCGTCGAGGTCGTCGTCGGGAACGGCGATGCGAAACGGCTTGACCGAGGGCATGGTTCATTATCACGTGCCTCGTCACGTGCCCTGGGATCGGATCTTCGCGGCCGCCGCCTCGGGCATCGGTTCGTAGCGGGCGAAGCTGCGGGTGAACGACCCGGCGCCGTGCGCCAGCGACCGCAGATCGACTGCGTACCGGGTCAATTCGATCTGCGGGACCTCGGCACGCACCGCCGAGCGGTCCTCGTCGGTCTTCTCGGTGCCCAGCACCCGGCCGCGGCGCCCGGCCAGATCACTCATCACCGGTCCGACGAGGTCGTCGGGAATGACGACGGTCACCTCGTCGACGGGTTCGAGCAGGTCGATGCGGGTGGCCGCGGCGGCTTCCCGGAGCGCGAGGGCGCCGGCCATCTGAAACGCGAAGTCCGACGAGTCGACGCTGTGCGCCTTGCCGTCGACCAGCGTCACGCGGATGTCGACGACGGGGTAGCCGGCTGCCACCCCCTTCTCCATCTGGGCGCGGACCCCTTTCTCCACGCTCGGGATGAACTGACGCGGCACCGCACCGCCGACCACCTTGTCGACGAACTCGAAACCGGAACCCTCCGGCAGCGGTTCCACCTCGATGTCGCACACCGCGTACTGACCGTGACCACCGGACTGCTTGACATGCCGGCCATGCCCTCTTGCCTTGTCGCCGAACGTTTCTCGCAGCGGAACGCGGACCTCGACGGTGTCCACCGCGACCCCGTGGCGGCGGGCCAGCGTGTCGAGCACCACCTGGGCGTGCGCTTCACCCATGCACCACAACACGATCTGATGGGTCTGCGGGTTCTGCTCGATCCGCAACGTCGGGTCCTCGGCGTTGAGCCGCTGCAACCCGACCGCCAGCTTGTCCTCATCGGTCTTGGCACGCGGTCGCACCGCCACCGGCAACAGCGGTTCGGGCATGGTCCACGGTTTGAGTACCAGGGGATTGTCCTTGTCCGACAACGTGTCACCGGTCTCCGCGCGGGTGAGCCGGCCGATCGCACAGATGTCGCCGGCGATCACCGCCGGGGCGGGACGCTGCTGTTTGCCGAGCGGAAAGGACAGCGAACCGATCCGCTCGTCCTCATCGTGGTCGGTGTGGCCGACGGTCCAGGCCGTCCCGGACGGGCCGCTGCCGGTCCCGAAGGACCCGGTCCCGAACGGCACGGTGCCGAAGAACGCCGTGAAATGGCCCGACACGTGAACGGTCGTGTCGGGCCTGATGGTTCCGGAGAACACCCTGGTCAGACTGATCCTGCCGACGTAGGGGTCCGAGGTCGTCTTGACCACCTCGGCCAGCAGCGGCCCGGCCGGATCGCAGGGCAGCGGATCGCGCCGGGCCCCGGCCGGGGTGAACATCTCGGGCAGCCGGTGTTCGGGCGGTGCCGGGAATCCGCGGGTGATGATGTCGAGCAGTTCCAGGGTGCCGATCCCGGTGGTGGAGCACACCGGGATGACCGGGAAGAACGATCCCCGGGCGATCGCCTGTTCGAGGTCCTTGAGCAGCACCGACTCGTCGATGTCCTCCCCGGCGAGGTAGCGGTCCATCAGCGTCTCGTCCTCGGACTCCTCGATCACACCCTCGATCAGCTCGCCGCGGAGGGTGTCGATGCGTTCGGTGTGGGCACCGTCGGGCGGGCGCAGCGTCCGGGCGCGTTCCGAATACCGGTAGTGGGTCTTGGTGATCAGGCCGAGCAGACCGTCGTCGACGGGGACGAAGAGCGGAAGCACCCGTTCGCCGAACGCCGCTTGGGCGCCGGCCAGCGCCTCGGCGTAGTCGGCGCTCGGATGGTCGAGTTTGGTGATCGCCACCGCGCGCGGCATCCCCACCTCGCTGCATTCCCGCCACAGCGCCCGGGTGGAGGCGTCGACGCCCTCGTTGGCGGCGACCACGAACAACACACAGTCGGCGGCCCGCAGCCCGGCCCGCAGTTCCCCGACGAAATCGGCGTAGCCCGGGGTGTCGAGCAGGTTGACCTTGACCCCGTCGTACTTGAGCGGCGCCAGCGCCAGCGCGATGGACCGCTGCTGGGCGACCTCGGCCTCGTCGAAGTCGCAGACCGTGGTGCCCTCGATGACCGAGCCGGGCCGGTTCAGCACGCCGGTCGCCACCAGCAGCGCCTCGATCAGCGTGGTCTTACCGCCCCCGGACGGCCCGACCAGCGCCACGTTGCGGATCGCCGCCGGGCTGTCGGCCACCGGGACGGCGGTGCCCGTTGCGGAAGAGTTCGACCTGTCTGCCACGGCATTCTCCCTCGCCTCGCGCAGCCGGTGCGGTGCGGGCCCTCACGCGCCGCACGAATCAACCATTCCTCGATGTGACGCAGAGCACAAGGGCGCGGATCAGGCGTGCCAGGACGACCAGTGCCGGATCTCCACGGCGACGACCGGGCCGTCCAGCGTGATGCGTTGGTACTGCGGGTATTTGCGGCGCAACAGCGCGTAGCCGGTGGCCATCTGCTCACCGCTGCGGTGGATGGTCGCGATACCGTCGGCGCGCACCCACCACAGCTGGGTCCAGTCCTCGGTGTAGTGGTCGACGAGCAGGCTCACCCGCGGATTGGCCTCGATGTTGACCAGCCGCCGCAACCGCTGGGTGGTCTTGGGCTTGGCGTCGACCGCGGTGTAGACGGCGCCGCCGTGCACGGCGAAGACCACCGGGACCAGGTGGGGCTGACCGTCGGACCCGACCGTCGCCAGGGCCGCCACCGGCGCGGCGGCGAACATCGCCTCGGGGTCGAACCCGTGCGGGTCGGGCCCGCTGGAGGGGACTCCGCTGGGATTGCCGGGGGCCATGGCAGCCAGCCTAGGTCGCCGGGTCGACCGCCTGCACCGGTTCGATACCGAGATCCCGGTAGGTGACCAGGGCGACGAAGGGAACGCCGCGCTCGGCGAACAGGCGCGCGGCCGAATCGCCGCGGTCGACCATCGGGATCACCCCGGTGACGACCGCGCCCGCCTCGGTCACCCGCTCGTAGGCCTGCAGCGTCGAACCGCCGGTGCTGATCACGTCGTCGACCAGCAGCACCCGGGTGCCGGGGGCCAACCGGGTGCCCTCGATCCACTGTTCGCGGCCTCGGGACTTCTGTTCCTTGCGGACCGAGAACCAGGCCTTGCCGGTGACGATCGCGATGCCGTGCGCCAGCGGATCGGCACCCATCGTCAGGCCGCCCACCGCGTCGAACTCGATGTCGTGCGCGGCGGCCAGTTCCACGACCGCCCGGCTGACCAGTTCCAGCCGGGTGCCGGTGTCCACGGCGTACTTGCCGTCGATGTAGTCGTGGCTGAGTTGACCGCTGGCGAGCCGGAACGGTTCGGCGCGTCGTTCATACCCGCGGGTGCGGATCAACTCGAAGGCCTCCTGCCAGGAGGCCGGACGGTCGGGCGCGGCAGTCATACCGGTGATCGTATGGCAGGGGCCCGGCCTGCCGGGTCCCGGCCGCCGGGAGGTCAGGCGCCCTCGCGGGCCATACGGGTCAACTCGACTGCAGCCGAACGCAATTCATCGATCGATCGCAGCGGGGCCGGATAACCGACCCGGGTGTGGGCCACCCCGCGTTCGGTGTCCACCCGGAGATCCAGGCCGTAGCGGTCGGCGCCGGTGCAGACCGCCGACCGGGTGTCCGGGTAACCGCCGAGCACCCGGGCCATCGCGGTCAGCGCGTCGGCGTGGTCGTCGTTGAGGTGGGCCACCGCCCGGGCCGCCCGGGGCCGCACCGGATCCGGTTCGGCGGCGGCGTAGTCGGCGCCGGTGGCCGAATCCATCCGGCCGTACCCGCCCACCCAGCGGACCCGGTGCACACGCAGCAGCCACACCGTGAAATCGCTGTAGTCGATGTAGAACCTGGCCGCGGCGACGGCGTTGAGGTGCGCCTCCCGGGCAGCGGTCAGTTCGGCGCCGGTGGGACGTTCGGCCACCCCGGCCAACGTCACCCGGGCGCGGGCCAGTGGGTCGGTCTGCGCGCCGGCGTCGTCCGGGGCGACGATCGCGATGCTGGCGCGTGGGTCGGCGTCCAGGTTGCGGCCGTGTTCGGCGAGATCGGACACACACAGCACCGGTGCGCCGTCCAGGTCGCCGTAGGTCACGAACGACGCCCAGGGGTCACCGTCGGCGGTCAACGTGGCAAGCGTCGCGGTGTTGGTCGACGCCACGATGGTGCGCGCTTCCTCGGCGGCCGACGGGCGGGCCGGGTTCCGCGGGGGTTGCAGGGGAGGCGGAATCGTCGGGGCGTCGCCCGGGTCGCCGTGGTCACGGACCGTCACTGTGTTGTCCTCCCGAAAGCTCGGATGCGGAATTGCCAATGGTGAAACAATCCCAGAACATATTCGCGGGGAGAACCTCGACAACGGGGAGTGGTCATCGTGTCGGCAACGGCATGGCGGATCGTCGGCTATGCCGGTCTGATCGCCGGAGGGGTGTGGTTGGCACAGGCCACCGCCCCGGTCGCTGGTGCGCAACCCGGCGACGACGACTCCGGTGACTCCGGTGCCGGCCGGTCCAGCCAGTCGGCCACGCCGGCAGCATCCGCACAGGCCGGGTCCGCACGGGCCGGGTCCTCGCAGGCCGGGTCCCCGCGGACTGCCGACGCTCGACGGAACGGCTCCCCGGTGCGGTTCGGTGCCGGCCGCGGCCCGATCGGGACGGCCGCGACCACTGCCGATGCCCAGCCCGGCGGTACCCGGGCCGGCGGCCGACCCGGGACGCCACGTGCCGACGGTGTCGGGTCGCGTTCGCGCGGCAGCGTCGAGGTCGGCTCGAACGGCATCGCGGTCCGGATCGGCGCGCAGCAGGTGCGGATCTCCGGCGCGGATTCCGAACGCGGCCGGTGGGGGGTGCGCAGACCGTCCACGGCGGGAGCGAACACCGGGTCGGCCGTGGCGGCTGCGACGGCGGCCGGGACCGGGGCCGGCGCCGGTGGATCCGATGGGCCGGCTGCCCGGCCGAACACCGGCGAACCCGGTTCCGGTGCGCGCGGCGCCGGCAATCCGGGTGTCGCCGCGGTACGCGGCCGCGGCGCCACATTGTTCCTCACGGTGCCCCAGGTGCTGCGCCACCGCGGCGGCGGGACCGGCGATTCACCCTTCACCCGGGGCATGGTGGTCAACACCGTGCGCATCGGGGTGTCGACCGGGTCGACGGTGCGCGGCGCGCTGCAGTCCGATCCGATGGCGGGCGCGGCGGCCGGGCCGGACCCCGAACCCGGACCCGCACCCGGAGAACAGAGCGGCCCAGGAGAACAGACCGGCCCCGCCGAGGCGCAGCCCGGGGTGAACGAGGGCACGTATCAAGGCGCGGACGAGAATCCCGACGACGGACCCGGTGAAGGCCTGCCGGCACCCCGGCCGGTCCCGTCGCCCGGACAGGAGGAGGCCCCCACGGTGGTCGACGGCCGCCCGCCCGGGCTCGGTGCCGCGCCATTGCCCAGGGTCGGTTCCGTTCCACCGCCGGCCGCTCCGCCGGATCTGCCGATCGCCGAGACACCGCCCGACGAGCCGCCGGTGATCGACGTCGGCGGCCCGGTCGTCAACGCCCCGGGCGGGGGCGGCGGCCGCGCCCCGGGCGAGCCGCAGCCGATCCAGGCGCCGTTGCTGCCGGTCCCGCGGGCGGTGCCGCCCGCCTCGGTGCGGCCCATACTGCCGACCGTTCCTCCGGTCGCGTCCCCTCCGCCCGCCGCCGCGCCACCGCTGGGACCGCCGGCCGGCCCGGTGCCCGGTCGCCCGGGCGGTGCGCCGTCTTCTCCGGGTGCCGGCGGCGCGGCGAACCCGGTGCCGGCCCCGGGCCGCGGCCCCACCCCGGCACTTCCGGCACCGGTGCCGCCCGGAACCGTCCGGGCCGACCTGCACCGGCTCGGCTATCCGCAGTATCTGCGGTCGGCGCGCAGCGGCGAGATCGCCGCGGTGGCCCTGCCCGGGGTGGCCGGGCTGGTGCTGATGACGGTCGGCGGCGCGATCATCGGATACCGGCAGGCCAGCGCCGAACGGATGGTGCGGGTGAACGCCGCGCAGCGGTTCCTGCCCTGACCGGATCGCCCGGCCCGATCAGCCGCCGAGGGCGGCGATGAGATCTTTGATCTTGATCTCTTCGCCCTCGGTCGGAATCTCCTCGGCCTCGACCGCCGCGATGATGTCGGGACGCAGCCCGATGCCGTTGGCCGCCTCCGGGATGGACAGTTTGGCGCGCTGCCGGGCGATGTAGAGACGCTGGCCCAGGGTGGCGTTCGGTCCGTTGGCGGCGGCGGCCATGACCTCGTCGTAACGGTTGCGCACCGCGCTCAACGCCACGATCACCGAGGGGTTGGTCCGGCTGCGGGTGGCCGCCTGAGCCAGGGCGCCCTGCAACTTGCGCAGGCCGGCCAGCACCACGCCCACCTGCTCGGGATACTCCGGATCGGCGGGGTCGGGCAGAGCGTCGATGGCTGCGGCGTACATGTGCATCGCCGCATCGGCCATACCGACGATTACAGGAGCTTCACCATCATTGGGCACAGACTCAGCCACAGGCACTCGATTCGTCGAATCCACAGGGTGATCGTTCCAGCGGGCCGGCATCCGCCCGGCCCGGGACAAGATCAAGGACGCGGAAACGTTAACGCGTCCGCGCGGCCGATTCAACCGCCGGTCATCGACTGTGAGTTATTAACTGTGAGGTCGGCGTCCGGCTCGTTGCGTCCCCCTCTGCCGCGACGACCCGGACGCCGTCCGGTCGCAGCTTCGCTGCCCACCCCGGCTGAGAACATTAAATGCCTCCGATGATCATGCCGGAGCAAAACCGCGAAGAAATTTGCCGGATCGTCATACCCGGGGATCAGGTGGCCGCCCGGGACCCGTTCGCGCGGTTGATCTTCGCGATTGGATCCGCCGGGCGTGGGTAGTTTTGAAGCTGATGGAGTCGACCAGCGAACCCGACCGGCGCACCGAGCACCACCGCTCCGAGGGCAGTCATGTCGAGCATGGTCCCGCCGGAAGCGTGGTGGAGCACCCCACCGCCGACGACTTCGGCCAGGCCCGGGTGCTGCCCGAGGACCCCACCTGGTACAAACACGCCGTCTTCTACGAGGTGCTGGTCCGGGCGTTCTACGACTCCAACGCCGACGGCATCGGCGACCTGCGCGGTCTGACCGAACAACTCGACTACCTCAAGTGGCTCGGGGTGGACTGTCTGTGGCTGCCGCCGTTCTACGACTCACCGCTGCGCGACGGCGGCTACGACATCCGCGATTTCTACAAGGTGCTCCCCGAATTCGGCACCGTCGACGACTTCGTCAACCTGCTCGATGCGGCGCACCGGCGCGGTATCCGCATCATCACCGACCTGGTGATGAACCACACCTCCGACACCCACCCGTGGTTCGAGGAGTCCCGGCGTGATCCGGACGGGCCCTACGGCGACTTCTACGTGTGGAGCGACACCGCCGAGAAGTACTCCCAAGCGCGCATCATCTTCGTCGACACCGAGGAATCGAACTGGACGTTCGACCCGGTGCGCCGGCAGTTCTACTGGCACCGGTTCTTCAGCCACCAGCCCGACCTGAACTACGACAATCCCGCCGTGCAGGAAGCGATGCTCGACGTCCTGCGGTTCTGGCTCGACCTCGGCATCGACGGCTTCCGCCTGGACGCGGTGCCGTACCTGTTCGAACGTGAGGGCACCAACTGCGAGAACCTGCCCGAGACGCATGCCTTCCTCAAACGGTGCCGCAAGGTCGTCGACGACGAGTACCCGGGCCGGGTCCTGCTGGCCGAGGCCAATCAGTGGCCGGCCGACGTGGTCGCCTATTTCGGCGATCCCGCCGTCGGAGGGGACGAATGCCATATGGCGTTCCACTTCCCGCTGATGCCGCGCATCTTCATGGCGGTCCGGCGCGAGTCCCGCTTCCCGATCAGCGAGATCCTCGCCCAGACACCGGATATCCCGGAGACCGCGCAGTGGGGCATCTTCCTGCGCAACCACGACGAGTTGACGCTGGAGATGGTGACCGACGAGGAACGCGACTACATGTACGCCGAGTACGCCAAGGACCCGCGGATGAAGGCCAACGTCGGCATCCGCCGGCGCCTGGCCCCGCTGCTGGAGAACGACCGCAATCAGATCGAGTTGTTCACCGCGCTGCTGCTCAGCCTGCCCGGCTCACCGGTCATCTACTACGGCGACGAGATCGGGATGGGCGACATCATCTGGCTCGGCGACCGGGATGCGGTGCGCACCCCGATGCAGTGGACACCCGACCGCAACGCCGGCTTCTCCAAGGCCAACCCGGGCCGGCTGTACCTGCCGGTGAACCAGGACCCGATCTACGGCTACCAGTCGGTGAACGTGGAGGCGCAGCGGGACAGTTCGACCTCGTTGCTCAACTGGACCCGCAAGATGCTGGCGGTGCGGCGGCGGCACCGGGCGTTCGCCGTCGGCGACTTCCGCGAACTGGGCGGCAGCAACCCGTCGGTGCTCGCCTTCATCCGCGAGCTCGAGGAGGACGGGCAGAAGGACACCGTGCTGTGTGTCAACAACCTGTCGCGCTTCCCGCAGCCGATCGAACTGCAGCTGCAGAACTGGAGCGGTTACACCCCCGTCGAGATGACCGGATACGTCGAGTTCCCCCGTATCGGCCAGCTGCCGTACCTGCTGACGCTGCCCGGTCACGGGTTCTACTGGTTCCAGCTGCGCGAGCCCGAACCAGAGGTTGGAGAGCAGCCATGAATCTGCCGTTCAAGGACTGGCTACCGCATCAGCGCTGGTACGCCGGGCGCAGCCGCGAGCTGGTCACCGCCGAACCGGCGACGGTCATCGCGTTGTCTGAGGACATGGACCTGGTGCTGCTCGACGTGGACTACCGCGACGGGTCCGCCGAGAAATACCAGATCATCGTCAGCTGGCACGCCGACGGCCCACAGGGCGGACCGGACCGTGGACACGGCGGCGGACCGATCGAGGAGTACAGCGCGGTCGCGACGATCGGCAGCGCCGGTGACCGCACCGCCTACGACGCGCTCTACGATCCCGCCGCCGCCAGGCACCTGCTGGAACTGTTCGAGCGGTCCGCCACCGTCGGCGCGGTGCGCTTCGACAAGGAACCCGGGGTGACGCTGCCGCTGCAGGCCAGCCCGCGGGTCTCACCGGCCGAGCAGAGCAACACCAGCGTCATCTACGAGGATGTGCACGGCGGCGAGGACGCGGTGATCTTCAAGTCGTTCCGCCGGGTCACCCCCGGCGTGCACCCCGACATCGAGCTGAACCGGGTGCTGGCCCGGGCCGGCAATCCCCACGTGGCCCGGCTCATGGCGGCCTATGAGATCGAATTCGACGGTGCCCCATACGCATTGGGTATGATCACCGAGTTCGCCGCCAACTCGGCCGAGGGTTGGGACATGGCCACGGCGAGCACCCGCGACCTCTACGCGGAGGGGGACCTGTACGCCGACGAGGTCGGTGGCGACTTCGCGGCGGAGTCCTACCGGCTCGGCGAGGCGGTGGCCTCGGTGCACCGTTCACTGGCCGAGCAGCTGGGCCGCGGCACCGCGGAGTTCCCGGTGGAGCCGCTGCTGGCGCGGCTGGCGGCGGCCACCGAGACCGTGCCCGCGCTCCAGCCCTACGCGGCGCTGATCGAGGAGCGGTACCGCAAACTGGCCGAACAGACCATCACGGTGCAGCGCATCCACGGCGATCTGCATCTCGGACAGGTGCTGCGGACCCCGGAACGCTGGCTGCTCATCGACTTCGAGGGCGAGCCGGGTTATCCGCTGTCCGAACGGCGCCGGCCGGATTCACCGCTGCGGGACGTGGCCGGGATGCTGCGGTCCTATGAGTACGCCGCCTACCACCGGCTGGCCGAACAGGGCGGCGACGATCTGCAGCACGACAAACAGCTCGCCGCGCGGGCGCGGGAGTGGGTGGACCGCAACACCGCGGCGTTCTGCGACGGCTACGCGGCCGTGGCCGGGGACGACCCGCGGCACCACGCCGAACTGCTGGCCGCCTACGAGCTCGACAAGGCGGTGTATGAAGCCGGCTACGAGGCGCGGCACCGCCCGAGCTGGGTGCCGATCCCGCTCGAGTCCATCGCCCGGCTCATCTCCTGACCGGACCCGGGCCCTGACCCCGGGTCCCCGACTCTGGATCCCCGACCGGTGTCACGGCCGGAAGATGAAGTCCAGGAACTGTTCCCGGGTCTCGTTCGGGATGTCGGGGGCGGTGGCGTCGATCATCAACAACCCGGCGTTGGTGGCCACCGCGAGCGTCGCGCGCAGATGTGCCTGGGCCATGTCGAAGCCGGAGTCGATCAGGGCCTGGCGGGCCGCGCGCAGCACCCGTTCGTCGCTGCGGCGCACGCTGGCGGCGACCGCGTCGTCGGTCAACGCCCAGATCCGCATCACCCGCGACACCGCCCAGTGGCGCGAGTCCAGCTGGGTTTCCATCATCCGCCGCAGCCGCTCCCGGGGTTCGAGGTGCTCCGGCTCGGCGGCCCGGGCGTCGCGTTGCTCCCGCTCGTCTGCCCACGCCTGCACCAGCGCGGCGCGGTAACCGGCGACGTCGGAGAAATGCCAGTAGAAGCTGCCCTTGGTGACACCGAGCCGCGCACACAGCCGGGAGATGCGCAGCGCGTCGGGGCCACCCGAGGCCAACTCGGCGAAGCCGGCCGCAATCCAGTCGTCCACCGACAACCGGCCGCCGGGTGGCTGATCCATGCGCGGGAGCATACGGCCAACCGCCCCGGCGCGGCGGATTTCAGCAAAGAATTGCAGCCGTGGCCGCCGGTCGGCTACCGCCGCTCATCGGTGCCGACACCGGCCCGCCCGGCCGGGGTGCTTCGAACATCTCAGCAACCTGTGTGGCGGCCACGGCTGCGATACCAGCAAACGTACCATACCTCGCGGTACGGAGCGGGGCGTTTAGCGGTGCTTCGGGCGGGGCAACCGGCGGGCGACGACAGCGTGACTGCGAGGAGGCCACATGAATCCCGAGGGGATGGATCCGGCGAGCGCGAACGACGTCGGCGGGCCCGGCGACACCCTGCGCCCGATGGAGGCGCTGGACTCCGACGATCTGCGCAACGACGACGGCGACGAGGTCGTCGACCCGCCCGAGCGGTGGAGCTCCGGGTATTCCAGCGGCGCCGCGGGCGTCACCGCCGACGGCCATCTCGAGGAGGAGACCCTCGACGCGAAACTGGCGGCCGAACGCCCGGACCCGGTGGCCGAGGAGCTCGCGGAGTAGATCCACCCGGTGAGCGGGCTCAGTCGCCGGCCGGAACGGCCTGGAGTACCACGACCGCGCGGCCCTCCACCGACAGCGGTGCCCCGGCGTCGAGCGGCTCGGCGGCCGGGCCCGCGGGTTCGGCGGTGTCGATCACCCGGAGCCAGGAGCCGGCGAAATCGGGCGGCGGTAGCGTGAACTCGATCGGCTCGAAGTGCGCGTTGAAGCACAGCAGGAACGAGTCGTCAACGACCCGCTGCCCCCGCACATCCAGATCCGGGATGCCCTGACCGTTCAGGAACACCGCCATCGATTTGGCGTAACCGGACTCCCAGTCCTCGTCGGTCATCTCGGAGGCGTCCGGCGCCAGCCACGCGATGTCGGGCAGCCGATCGCCGCCGTGCCCGCGCACCGGCCGGCCGGAGAAGAACCGGCGGCGCCGGAACACCGGGTGGGCGGTGCGCAGCGCCGAGACGGTTCTGGTGAACTCGATCAACTCGGTGTCCGCGGTGGACCAGTCGATCCAGGACAGCTCATTGTCCTGGCAGTAGACGTTGTTGTTGCCCTGCTGGGTGCGGCCCAGCTCGTCGCCGTGGCAGAGCATCGGCACCCCCTGGGACAGCAGCAGGGTGGCCAGGAAGTTGCGCTGCTGGCGGGCGCGCAGCGCGTTGACCTGCGGGTCGTCGGTCGGCCCCTCGGCGCCGCAGTTCCAGGACCGGTTGTGGCTCTCCCCGTCGTTGTTGTCCTCGCCGTTGGCCTCGTTGTGTTTCTCGTTGTAGGACACCAGATCCCGCAGGGTGAATCCGTCGTGGGCGGTCACGAAGTTGATCGACGCGACCGGCCGGCGGGCGGTGTTCTCGTACAGATCGGCCGACCCGGTCAACCGGTAGGCGAGCTCGTCGAGGGTGGCCGGTTCACCGCGCCAGTAATCGCGGACGGTGTCGCGGTACTTGCCGTTCCACTCGGTCCACTGCGGCGGGAATCCGCCGACCTGATAGCCGCCCGGCCCGACATCCCACGGTTCGGCGATGAGCTTGACCTGGCTGACGGTCGGATCCTGTTGCACCAGTTCGAAGAACGTCGCCAGCCGATCCACGTCATAGAACTCACGTGCCAGCGTCGACGCCAGATCGAACCGGAACCCGTCGACGTGCATCTCGGTGACCCAGTACCGCAGCGAATCCATGATCAGCTGCAGGGAGTGCGGGTTGCCGACGTTGAAGCTGTTACCGGTGCCGGTGTAGTCCATGTAGTAGCGCTTGTCGTCGTCGACGAGCCGGTAGTAGGCGGCGTTGTCGATCCCGCGGAAGCTCAGCGTCGGCCCGAGGTGGTTGCCCTCCGCGGTGTGGTTGTAGACCACGTCGAGGATCACCTCGATGCCCGCCTCGTGCAGCGCCCGCACCATCGCCTTGAACTCCTGCACCTGCCCGCCCGGGGCGGTGCTGCTGCTGTATTTCGGGTCCGGCGCGAAGAAGCCGATGGTGTTGTAGCCCCAGTAGTTCGACAACCCCTTGTCGAGCAGGGTGGAGTCGTTGGCGAAATGGTGGACCGGCATCAACTCGATGGCGTTGACGCCCAACGCGGTGAGGTGGTCGATGATCACCGGGTGCGCCACCCCCGAATACGTGCCGCGCAGTTCCTCGGGCAGATCGGGATGGGTCTGGGTGAGCCCTTTGACGTGCGCCTCGTAGATCACCGTGTCGGCGTACTCGTGACCCGGCGGGCGGTCGGTGCCCCAGTCGAAGTAGGGATTGATCACCACCGACTTGGGCATGCTCGGCGCCGAATCGTCGTCATTGCGGCTGTCCGGGTCGCCGAAGTCGTAGCCGAACAGCGACTGATTCCAGTCGAATGATCCGTCCAGCGCCTTCGCGTACGGGTCGAGCAGCAGTTTGTTGGGGTTGCAGCGATGCCCGGCGGCCGGATCGTACGGACCGTGCACCCGGTATCCGTAGTGCTGGCCGGGGACGACGTTGGGCACATAGCCGTGCCAGACGAACGCGTCGACCTCCGGCAGCGGCACCCGGGTCTCCCGGACACCGCCCGCGCCGTCGTCGTCGAAAAGGCACAGCTCCACCCGTTCGGCGGCTTCGCTGAACACCGCGAAGTTGGTGCCGTAGCCGTCATAGGTGGCGCCGAGCGGGTAGGCCTTACCCGGCCAGATCTGTGCCTGATCGGGGGACGCCGGCCGTCGGGCGGCGGTGGACTGGGTCACGAATGCTCTCAATCGGTTGAAGTTGTCGAAGGGGCTGGCGCTAGACCGGGGTTGTCAGATGTCAGGGGTTCACCCGTCGGAGTTCACGCGGCGAGCGAACCGGTCACCGCGACACCGGCGTCGCGAAGTTCGGACACCGCCCGCGCGGTGGCGTCCGCGTCGACGCCGGCGGTGTAGTCCACCAGTACCCGGGTGTCGAAGCCGTGCCGGACGGCGTCCAGCGCGGTGGCCCGCACGCAGTGGTCGGTGGCGATCCCCACGATGTCGACCCGGGTGACCCCGTGGTCGCGCAGCCATTGCGCCAACGGGGTTCCGGATTCGTCGACACCCTCGAATCCGCTGTAGCCGTCAGAGTACTGCCCTTTGCCGAACACCGCCTCGATCCGGCCGGTGTCGAGGTCGGGGTGGAACTCCGCGCCGGGGGTGCCGGCGACGCAGTGCCGCGGCCACGATCTGACGAAATCGGGGTGGTCGGAGAAATGGTCGCCGGGGTCGATGTGCTGGTCCTTGGTCGCCACCACGTGGGTATACCCCGTCTCGGACCGCAGCAAATCAGAAATCCGCCGCGCCGTCGTGGCGCCACCGGCGACCGCCAGCGCGCCGCCTTCACAGAAGTCGTTCTGCACGTCGACGATGATCAGGGCCGTCATGTCTCCACGGTAGGCCGGTCGGGCAGGACGGGTTCAGGAAATACCGGCCCGGCGCCCGTCGGAGTTGGTCCGTTGGTGCGCGGTGAGCAGCAGATGGTCGAACGTGCCGCGGGTGGGCAACTCGTCCTGATAGTCCAGGCCGGTGAAGTCCTCGATCAACTGCTCGGCCAGCATCCGCAGCTTGACGTTGGTCTCCTGGGACCGCCACTTCAACAGGTCGAAAGCGGCGTCGGCGCCGATCCGGTAGATCAGCATCAGCATGCCCTTGGCCTGTTCGATGGTGGCGCGGTTCTCGGCGATCTGCGCGACGGCGGCGCTGACCAGATCGTCGGCGACCGCGATGTTGGGGGTGACGTCGACGTAGAAACCGTGGGTGCCGATCACCGCCCCGTTCTCGTCGCACAGCTGATCTCCCACCACCACGACCGAATGCACGTCGCCGTGCTTGTCGACGATGCGGTGCCGGGTGCTGAACGTGTTGTGGCTGCGCCGGATCTGCTCCAGCGTGGCCACCATCTGGGCGTAGTCGTCGGGGTGCTTGTGGGAGAGCACCAATTCGGTGGTCGGGGTCACCGTGCCCGGTTCGTAGCCGTGCATCTGCTGAACCTGGGGCGACCATTCCCAGCGTTCGTCGGCGAAGTAGAAGCGGAACCAGCCGACCCGCTGCGGCGAACCGCCGGCGAGCGCGTCTTCCACCGAACCATCACCCGGCACGCCGTCACTGTAACCGCAAGTTCGCGGTGTTCACCCGCCGAACAGCAGATATAGGCCGGTGAACGTGTAACCCACCATGACCAGCATCATCGCCAACTGGCCGGTGAGTTGATGGGCCCTGGGCAACAGTTTCAGCGCGCAGTCGTGGGCCGCCACCACCGCGGCGATATGGCCGGCCACCACGAACCCGACCTTGAGGGTGGACAACACCGCGGGATGCATGGACAGCACGTAGTTCACCTCGGTGTCGGCGAGGCCGAACGGGTTCCACCCGGCGCCGAGCGGATCGGCCAACTGGTACAGCGTCTGTTGACCGCGCTCCACCAGGTAGCTCAGATAGTGCGCGAACACGTAGCCGATCACGATCGGAATCAGCGAGTGCGCCATCCGGCCGGGTAGCCGCCGGCGCTGTTCGGGATCCACCCCGCCGGTGGCACGGGCGGCTCCCCAGAAGGTGCCGGCCACCACGCCGATGAACACCAGCAGTCCGGCGGTGTTCAACAGCGTCGCGGTGAGCACCCCCGAGGTGGTGGAGTCGACGAAATCCCGCCACCGCGGCGTCGCCGAGAAACTGTCGAAGGCGGTCGACCCGAGCAGCACCGCGAGCACGGCGACGATCCCGGGCCGCACCGGCAGCGACGGCAGGTGGTCGAACGGGTTGCCGATCACGATCCGACCGCTCTGCGGATTGCGCCGCAGCGCCGAGACCCGCGACGCCACCACGCTGTACACCTCGAACGGGTCGGCGCGGCCGAACCAGCGTGGACCGCACCACAGGGCCCCGGCCAGGGTGACCACCAGGTACACCAGCAGCCAGGTGCGGATCGCGGTGAGCGAACCGGGATTCGGGCCGGCCAGTTCCAGCCACACGAACGCGAACAACCCGAGCGCGGCGGGCCAGTACCCCAGTTGACGCGGATAGCCGCGGTCGGGTAACCGACGCGGCAGGCTGAGCAGCCGGTACACCGCACGGACCGGGGAGATCGCCCGCCACACCGGACCGATCAGCGCCGAGAGCGCGACGAGGCCGACCCACAGCAACACGTAGAACACGCCGGGCAGCGGGTTGGACCGGTCCTGTGGTCCGAAGAACGCGGCCAGCGCCACCCAGCCGGTGAACAGCAGTGCGGCGGCGGCCAACGCCCAGCGGGTCGCCGCGGCGTCGACGACGGTGGTGACCCAACGCGGCAGCGCGCGGCCCGGCCGGTCCGGATCGAACCGCGGCCGCCGCCAGGCGAACGCCACCACCGCGAAGGTGATCGCCAACGCCCACGACGCCCCGATGAGCGCATAGGTGAACGGAATCGGCAGATCGGTGGAACCGCCGATGCCGTGGGCCAGGTATGTCACTGCCGCACGTGCACCGTCGCGATGGTGCGATGCAGATCGTGCAGTTCGATCTCCACCTGGCCGGGAACCTCGACGGTGAACTCGAAGGTCTGATCGGCGCGGGGCGCCACCGCGAAGGTGTGCTCCGGGATCGAGTGCACGTGCAACTCGTCGTCGGTGTCGCTGGTCACCCGGATCGTGATGGGTTCGCCGACCCGGCCCTGGAATCGTTCGTTGGTGGGGGTGACCGAACCGTCCTCGATCGTGACGTCGATGACCAGCCCGTCGGACCGGTGCGCGTCGGTGGTGACCGGCTGTGTCGCGTCAGCGGTGGTGCCGGGGCCGGGGGGAGCGGCGGGTCCGCCGGTGTCGGTGTCGTCGGCACATGCGACCGTGATCAGCCCGGTCACGGCCAGTACGGCCAGCATCCTCGTCACCGGTCCTCCTTGACTGTGTTCGTTTCTCGGTGTCGTTCACTTCTCGGTGTCTGCGGGATTCTGATTGTCGGAGTCCGGCCTGCGGCGGTTCTTCATCGCGATGTAGACCACCACCGCCGCCACCACGATGGCCGGCGCGAAGGCCGGCACCGCCAGCCAGATCGGGTGGTCGGCGAGTATCGCGACGTCGGGGCGAGTGGTCATGCCTGCGTCGACGGCTCCAGTTCGGCCGCGCTGCCGCTGGGCTCGGTGTTGTTGATCCGTCCGGCGCCCCAGGTGATTCCGGCGACCATCGCGAGCGTGCATGCCAGCACCACCAGGCACCCGATGAGCCACAACGACTCGGGGATGTCCGGGCTGCGCTCCCGCTGCAGGATGGTGATCTCGGCGACGAACGGCCGGGTGAACTGCTGCTCGGCCGGAACCTCCTCGGCGCCGATGCCGGGATCGCCGGCGAGGTAGATCGGGACGGCGGCGAGGGTGCGGCCGTCGTGTACCCGCAGCAGCGTCTTCCAGGTGCCCGACACCGGCATCGGTTCGGTCGAGCGGTAGTGGCCGGGGCCGACCCGTTCGAGGTGGTCGATGAAGATGCCCCGGTTGTTGTCCACCCCACCCTGCCAGGCCAGCACCGCCACCCAGTTCGGGTCCGCGCTGATCAGATCGGCGGGGTCGATGCGTACGTCGGCCAGTGCCCGCTGCTGGTCGCCGGCGGGTTCCTGTTCGGTGAGGGTGAATGTGGCGGTGGCGGTCTCCGGCACGTCGTAGCGCAGCCCGTTGGCGGTGGCGCCGCCGATCGCCAGCACCGTCAGCGCCACCAGACCGACCCCGACGGCTCGCCGCGGCAGCCGCTCCTCGGTCAGCACCATGCCGAGCATGGCGCCGCACGCACCGGTGAGCACGGCCACCGGGATCGACATCGCCAGCGCCTCGGGCCAGATGCCGGCCGGCCACGGCAGGTGGTACACGGTGCCGATCCACAGCGATTCGAGCCACAGCCCCACCGTGGCGATGCCCAGGCCACTGACCAGTCCGAACAGGACCCGTCGGCGGAACAGCGGGGTCAGCGCGAGGAGTTCGACGACCACCGCCGCGCCGAGGTAGAGCGGGAACCAGTTGATGGGCTCACCGAGGATCGGGCCGACCAGCAGCGCCACGATGCCCCGCAGTCCGATGGCGACGAGGGCGGCGATGATCGCGGCACCGCGGCCCAGGAAGATCCGCGCACCGACGAGCGCCAGGGCCGCCGCGGCGGCGATCAACATCGGCTGGAACACCTGCCGGAACTGCGGAACACCGAAGTCGAACTCGATCTGGTACACCGACGCGCCGATCAGCACACCGGCGAACGCGAGGTACTGGATGAACTTGAGGCCCGGGCCGTCGGGTGGGGTATCCGGGCCGCGGACCCGCTTGCCTTCGAGTTCGAGGTACGCGGCGGCCAGGGTGGAGAACCCGGCGCCGCCGATCATCATCAGGTGGGTGGGGCCCCACAGCGTGACGTCCTGGCCGAAGATGCGGTGCCACATGTCGTCGAGCGGGAAACCCATCAGCGCGTAGAGACCGCAGCCGGCCATCACGATGCCGCCGACCGGGGCGTACCAGTGATCGGTGATCCGTACCGCCGACGGTCCCGGTTTGGCGTCGGCTCCGCCCAACGGCAACACCATGGCCGTGCACCCGGCGACGAAGATGCCGAACAGGCCGATCAGGATGAAGTAGTGCGCCGGGTTGGCCAGCGCCCCGTCGTCGCGGCCGTTGCCGATGTGCAGGCTGACGTCCCAGATGAACCCGAACAGCGCGCAGATGATCGACGCGATGAACAACGCGATCGGCAGCGCCACCCAGGACGGGCGTTTGAAGCGGCGGCCCGCCCAGTCGCCGAGGCCGGTCAGCCAGGTGATCTTGTGTGACCGGTGCAGATAGCCGATCCACAACAGCACCAGGGTGACCACCGCGGCGGCCACCGACAACCCGATGATCTCGCTCAGCGCCGCGCCGCCGCCCTCATCGGCCTGGGCGAGCACCGAGGGGGCGGGGAGCGTACCGACGTGCTCTGGGTGGTTCATTGGTCATCTCCGCCCGGTCGACTTCGCGGTCTCGAACTGACTCGCGGGTGATGTTTCCGGAATCCCATCAGATGAAACCCCAGGTAGCGGCGTTTCGGTGGAATATGTGTCAGGCGGCGTCGACTGGTCCGACCGGTGCTCCATACCCGCCGGGTACCCGGGTCGGTCAACGGGCAATCGCCGGTGGGTCGCTGCGCACCCGCATGCCGTGAACGTAGGTGGTCAGGTACTCCGAGAGGGCCGGCGCCCGTAGGTCGTGGGATTCGGGCATGGTGATCAGCAGCGCGTAGAGACCGGTGAGAAACGACACCCCGTTGTGCATGACGTCGACGTCCTCCGGGATCTCACCGCGGTCCCGGGCCCGCTGTAACTCCTCCACCACGGCGGCGATGACCGGGTGCCGGCTCCATTCCTCCGACGGTGGCCGGGTGGTGGAGAAGTGCAGTGCCAAAAAGTCTTTGAACAGCCGAGTGCCGAGCCGACGCTCCAGGTCCTCGAGTAGCCGGACGATCTCGGCCAGCGTCTGCCGGACGGTGTGCGGGGTGCGGAAGTACCGATTCAGTTCGGCGGCCATCCGTTCCTCCTCACGCCGCTCCAATTCCACGAGCACATGCTCCTTGGTCGGGAAGTGGAAGAAGAAGGTGCCGTGGGCGACGCCGGCCGCGGCGACGATGCTGGCGACGTCCGCGGCCGCCATCCCGCCGCGCTTGAACTCGGCGATCGCCGCCCCGAGCAGTCGTTCCCGGGTCTGCCGGCCCTTGCTTCCCCGGTCGGATGTCCTCTCGTTGAGCACCGGCGCTCCTTCCGCCGCGTCCGGACGCGACACCGACGGCGAGTCTACGACAGATATCACTGACTCAACTCAGAAACTTCTTTACCGGGCGGGTACCGGGTTGTTAGTCTCCCGAGCAGGTAAGCGCCTGTGGGCAGGGGTATCACAGCTCCGTTCGCTTTGGGTGCGCAGGTCCGAGCGGATGAGCCAACGCTGATCACAGTCAGGTGAAAAGGAGTGCCCGTGCAGATTCTGGAGGAGGTCCAGGACTCCCCGAAGGCCGGGAACATCAAGGCGCAGTGGGTGAGTCTGTGGACCGGCCCGGCGGTCGGGCTGGTGCTGTTGACGGCGCTGGTGTCGTTCCCGGGGTTCTGGCCCCCGATGTCGCCGCTGTTGAGTCCCGACCAGGTGGCGGCGTTCTACGCGGAGAACACGGCGTGGATCCGGTTCAGCCAGGTGACGTTCAACCTGTGCGGGATCATGGTGCTGCCGTTCTTCATGGTGATCGTGGTGCAGATGAAGCGGATGCGAACGCAGAGCCACGTCTTCGCCTACTGCTATCTGACGGCCGTCGTCAGTGGTGCGACCATCTTCGCGCTGTCGAACATCTTCTTCCTGGTGGCGGCGTTCCGCCCGGACCGCAGTCCGGAGTTGATCCAGGTACTCAACGACCTCGCCTGGATCGTGTTCATCGCGCCGATCGGGATGGTGCTGGCCCAGTTCATCCTGCTGGCCCTGGCCGTCTATTTCGACGCCGGTCCCGAACCGGTCTTCCCGCGGTGGGTCGGCCACTACTCGCTGGCGACCGGGTTGGCGATGATCCCCTCGGCCGGTGCCGCGGTCTTCCAGTCCGGGCCGCTGGCCTGGGACGGTCTGCTCACCTTCTGGTTGCGCAACGCAGCGTTCGCGGCGTTCGTCGTGGTGATGTTCTTCGTGCTGCGGCGCGCGGTGCTGCGGCAGGCCGAAACGGACGGCGTGCTGCGGTGAGCGTCCTGACCCCCGGCCGCACCGGCACGGCGGCCGACCGGCGACCCGAGGGGAGACCCGACGTCCGTCTGGTGACCTGGTTCTTCCCGGCCTGGTACCTGGCGTTCGGGGTGATCATCTGCGTGATGGCCCGGGTGACCCCGCCGCCGCGCCCGGATGTCACCGCCGCCGACAAGGTGTCGTTCTTCACCACCAACGGCCTGACCATCCAGATCGGCTTCGTTCTGCTGATGATCCTACTCGGCGGCGCCCCGATCACCAACGGACTGGTCGCCTACCAGATCAAACGGATGTCGGTCGGATCGGTGTTCGCCTACGGCTACATCGGCGGTATGGGAGTGGGCGCGCTACCCGGCTTCCTGCTGGTGGCGGTGTGCTTCCTCACCGCGACATTCCGCGCCGACCGGGACCCGGAAGTGGTGAGCATGCTCTATGACCTCGGCATGTTGTCGTACAACGGGTCGCTGGGCTGCTTCTCGGCCGCCTATCTGGTGTTCGCCATCGCGATCCTGTACGACAAGAATGACATCTTCCCGAAATGGTTTGCCTACGTGACGATCTGGCAGATCATCACGGAAGTCATCGCCACCCAGATGTTCGTGTTCTACTCCGGTCCGTTCGCCTGGAACGGATCGCTGGCGTTCTGGTGGTCGGTCGTGGTGTTCACCGTCTGGCTGGCCCTGTTGATCATGCTGCTCAAACGCGCCGCCGAACGGGAACCGGCCGACGCGCCCCCGCTGGATTGACCGTCAGGAAAAACTCCATGACCCATTCGGATTCACTGTCGGCCGGCACACCCGAGGCGGCATGGCGCGGCCGCGGTGCGGCGGCGCATCTGCCCGGCGACATCCACATGTGGGTGATGGTGCTCGGCGACCTGGTCATCTTCGCCGGGTACTTCGTGATCTTCATGGTCTACCGGGCGATGACCCCGGAGGAGTTCCTGCGGGCCCAGCAGCATCTCGACGTCAACATCGGCGTGATCAACACCCTGATCCTGCTGACCAGCTCGCTGTTCGTGGCGCGCAGCGTGCTGGCCGCCCGTGCCGGACAGCATCGGCGGGCCATCCGGCTGGTGTATCTGGGTGGGTTCGGCGGGGTGTTGTTCGTCTGCTTCAAGTGCTACGAGTGGGCGAGCAAGATCATTGCCGGCCACACCAATTCCCAGATGTTCTACTCGTTCTACTACGTGCTCACCGGGGTGCACCTGGTGCACGTGCTGATCGGGCTCATCGTGCTGGGGGCGGTGATACGCGAACTGCGCAACGCGGGGCGCCGCCGGGTGTGGATGGTCGAGTCCGGCGCCGTCTACTGGCACATGGTGGACCTGCTGTGGGTCATCATCTTCGGCCTGCTCTACGTGATGAGGTGACATGACAACCGATACCCGGCACCACGACGACACCGGCGCGGCCC
This sequence comes from Mycolicibacterium thermoresistibile, assembly GCF_900187065.1. NCBI lineage: Bacteria > Bacillati > Actinomycetota > Actinomycetes > Mycobacteriales > Mycobacteriaceae > Mycobacterium > Mycolicibacterium thermoresistibile. Next base: position 4,690,325 of record NZ_LT906483.1, on the reverse strand, counting down.
GGGCGATGACCTGGGCATGGGTGGCACTGACCGCGATCACGATCGGGTCCTGGTGGCTGGCGCCGGCCCATTTCAAGACCACGGTCGACCCCAGCGTGCCGGTCACCGTGCTGGTGCTGGCCCTCACGCTGATCAAATCGCGTCTGGTCATCCGCTACTTCATGGAGGTGCGCACCGCGCCGCGATGGCTCAAGGTGTCCACCGACGCCTGGCTGGGTGCGCTGTTCGCCGTCGTGTTGATCATCTACCTGTGGTGACCGGATCAGGGTTTGAGCACCACCTTGATCATGCCGTCCTGTTTCTTCTGGAACGTTTCGTAGGCGTCGGGCGCCGCCTCGAGCGGCAGCCGGTGGGTGGCGAAGGTGTCGACCCCGAGCGGATCGTCGTCGGTGAGCAGGTCCATGATCTCCGGCACCCACCGTTTGACGTTGGCCTGCCCCATCCGCAACTGAACCTGCTTGTCGAACAACATCATCATGTTGATCGGGTCGGCGGCCCCGCCGTACACCCCGGACAGTGAGATGGTGCCGCCGCGGCGCACCAGCGAGACGGCCAGGTTCAGCGCCGCCAGCCGGTCGACCCCGGCATGCCGCATCACCAGCCGGCCCACCGGTGCGGGCAGGTATCCGGCGGCGCTCTGCGCGGTTGCGGCAACCGGCGAGCCGTGCGCCTCCATCCCGACCGCCTCGAGCACCGAGTCGGCGCCGCGCCCGCCCGTCTGCTCCCGGACCGCGGCCTCGACGTCGTCGGTGTCCACGTTGAGCACATCGGCGCAGTAGGGCCGTACCTTCTCGATGCGTTCGGGGACCCGGTCGACACCGATCACCCGGCAGTTGCCGCGGTGGGCGGCGATCCGGCAGGCCATCGATCCGATCGGGCCGAGGCCGAGTACCACCAGCGTGCCGCCGTCGGGCACCGCGGCGTACTCGACGCCCTGCCAGGCGGTGGGCAGCACGTCGGACAGGTAGACATAACGGTCATCGGGGCCGTCGTGCGGCACCGTGATGTGGGTGTACTGCGCCTGTGGAACCCGCAGGTACTCGGCCTGCCCGCCGGCGACCTCGCCGTAGAGCTTCGAGTAGCCGAACAATGCGGCGCCGGTGCCCTGATCGCGGTTCTGGGTGGTCTCGCACTGACTCTGCAGACCCTGAGCACACATCCAACAGGTGCCGCAGGAGATGTTGAACGGAATGACCACGCGGTCGCCGGCCTGCAGCGCACCGACCTCCGGCCCCACCTCCTCGACCACGCCCATGGCCTCGTGGCCCAGGATGTCGCCCGGACTCATGAAGGCACTGAGCACCTCGTAGAGATGCAGATCCGAGCCACAGATGTTGGTGCTGGTGACCCGGATGATCGCGTCGGTCGGTTCCATGATGGCCGGGTCGGGCACGGTGTCGACCGAAACCTTGCGGCGACCGTGCCACGTCACTGCTCGCATGCCTGCCCCTCGCGTCGGGTGTCAGGTGCAGGCATGCCCACCGCGGGGGGACCTCAACCGTCGCGGGTGGGTCAGCTCCATACCGTGGTGGGCCGCTGCCGGCGTTGCCCGTCCACGACGACGTCGACCCGTTCGTCGAAGAAGCAGATGCGGTCCCGCACGGGCACCGCATCGTGCAGCGGCTCGCGGTAGCTCCACGCCACATCGGCCGGGCCGTCGGGCAGGGAGTAGTAGCAGGCCCGGCCCTTGTAGGCGCAGTAGGTCACGGTGTCACTGGGAAGCAGTTCGGCGACGACGTCGTCGCGCGGCAGATACCAGCGCGGCGGCAGCCCGGTCTCGAAAAGCACCGCCGCCCGGTCGGATTCGGCCAGCACCGTGCCGTCCAGTTCCACCCGCACCGGGCGGCTGGTGCGGCACACGTCGATGCGGTGGAACGGATCCCGCGGATGGCTGACCACCGGCTCGTCCTCCTCGCACCACTCGAACGCCCCGAAATCGAGGATCACGTAATCGGCCAGATCCGGGTCGTGCGGCTGGAACGCCGCCGCGTCGCCGGCGTCGTCGCCGGTGAGCACGTCGAAGGCGGTGCCCGGACAGGAGTGGGCGGCGAACGGCACCGTCGGGTCCAGCACCGGGCGGGAGCCGATCGCCGGCAGCCGTGTCCTCACCTCCTCGTCGGCGCCGGTGGCCGCGCCGGCCGGCACCAGTTGGGCCCGCAGCGCGGCCCGCGGCACCGCGTAGGTCGGCACGAGCCGCCGCGGCTCCCACACCAACACCGCGTCGGTGGTGTCGGCGACCAGATCACCGCCGAGCCGCACCCGCACCCGTTTCGCGGTCGGCTCATAGCGCAGCAGCTCATGCGCCTCACCGAGGTGCGCACTCATCCGGACCGCCATCACATCTCCTGTTCTGCGGTGGTCGGTGTCCCGTGGTGGGCGGGTTCACCTGCGAGGTGGCCGCAACACCTTCATCGCCAGCCGCATGACCGGTTCGGGGATCCGGTCCCTGGCAGCCAGCATGGCATCGGAGGCGCGTCCGCGCAGCGGAGTTCCACGACCGAGATACCGGTTGAGCGGACCGCCGGAGGGATCCAGCTCGAAGTGCAGCGGCGGCTTGCCGGCGGCGGCGCCCAGCGCGTTGGAGATCACCACCCGCTGGATCTCGCTGGTCCCCTCGAAGATGGTGTACAGCTTGGCGTCCCGATACCACTTCTCCACCGGATGGTCGGTGATGTACCCCCAGCCGCCCATGGTCTGGATGGCCTGTTCGGTGGCGCGGACCGCGATCTCGCTGGCCGCCATCTTCGCCATCGACCCTTCACCGCGGCCGAACGGAACCCCGGTGGCGGCCATCCACGATGCCCGCCACGTCAGCAGGCGGGCCGCGTCGATCCGGGTGGCGATCTCGGCGATCGGGAACGCGATGCCCTGGTTGTCGATGATCGGCGCCCCGAACGCCTCCCGGCGGTTTGCGTAGTCGGTCATGTATTCCAGGGCGGCCCGGGCGATGCCGAGGGCCTGCGCAGCCACCATCGGACGGGTCTGTTCGAAGGTGCCCAGCGTCGCCGACCCGGACCTGCGGCCGTCCGCGGCGGTCTCGCGGGCCTTGGCGAGTTTGTACTCGAGCTTGTCCTGCCCGCCGAGAAGATGGTCGGCCGGCACCCGCACCCCGGTGAACCTGAGCTCGGCGGTGTGTGACGCACGGCAGCCCAACTTGTCGAGTTTGCGCACCAGTTGCAGCCCGGGAGTGCCGCCGGGAACCACGAACAATGCCTGTCCCCGGTGACCGAGTTCTTCGTCGACAACGGCGTTGACCACGTGCACATTCGCGATGCCGCCGTTGCCGATCCACATCTTGTGGCCGTCGATGATCCAGTCCGCGTCCGGGCCGGAGTCGGCGCGCACCGCCCGGGTGCGCAGATTGCGCACGTCGCTGCCGCCCTCGGGTTCGGAGATCGCCAGCGCGGCCAGTTTGAGGTCGCCCGGCGTGCCGAAGCATTCCGGGGCCCATCGCAGCATCTGCTCCGGGGTCGCCGCCTGTCCGATCGCCGACAGCGCCAGGGCCGGCATCACGATCGCCAGCCCGATGCCGGCGCAGCCCCAGAACAATTCCTCCATGAACATCGGCAGGGACAACCCGGTCGGATCGCCGATCAGATCGCGGTAGAACAGCGGGCTGTAGAACCCCCGGGTGGCGGCCTCCTCGAGCACCGGCCAGGGGAACTCCTGGCGTTGGTCGTACTCGGACGCCACCGGGCGGATCACCTGCTCGGCGAACTCGTGCGTGCGCGCGGCGAGGTCGTGCTGCGCCACGGTGGGGGTGAGGTCGAAGGCCATCGCCATGGAGATAACCGGCCACCGGGATTCGAAACCCGTCCGACCCTCGACGCGAGGTCATTCGAACGTATGATCGAATGCGTGGGTGCGTTGCAGTCGATCGGCTACAACGGTCAGCCGGTACAGCCGCCGTTCCGGCGGGTCGACCCACCGGTGACCGTGCTGGTCGATCTCGCCGCCCTGTTTCCCCGCGAGCCCCACCGTCGGGGCGGCTACAACCCGGCCGGGCTGCAGATGCACACCGTGGTGGAGGGGCGGTTGACCTGCTGGGGGATGTGCGAGCAGGGCTTCTGGTGGGGGCTGGTCAGCTATCCCATCGCCTTCGGGGCGCGGCGCCGGACGGTGACCCACTGGATCCCGGCCTGGATGCTCAAACGTTCGGATTGAGCGCTTCAGCAGCGCCGCTTCAGTGTGCGGTTCATGAGTGTGCGGTTCATGAGGCCAACCCCCTCGCTTCGGTGATGCGGCGGTGCGCTTCCGCGGGGGAGATACGCAGCGCCTTGCCTACCGACCCGGCCACCGACCCGGCCACCGACTCGGCCACGAGCCGTCCGAGCAGCCGTTGCTGATGGGCCCGCGTCCGGCGTTCCAGGATTTCCAGGCGGCGGATGAGCTCGAGCAGCTGTGGGCCGCTGAGGCTGTGCACCGGGGCCCGCAGCAGAGCCGCCTCGGCCGCTTCCAGCTCGTCCAGTACCGCCGCCCACTGGGCGCGGGCCGATGGGGCGCCGGACGGCTCGGGGCCGGAGATGTTCGAATCCATGTTCGAAGAATACGGCGGGGGTCCGACAGGATGCGGTGAGCGGAACCCGGCGCCGACACATTGCGACCGCTAGAGCGTCAAACTATAGTCTGGACACATGTCCAGAGGGCCCGGAGCGCGCATGACTCCCGATTCGCCGGTTCCGAGCCCGACCGCCCGAACCCCGCAGCCGTCGGGGCCGAGCGTGAAGAGCTGATATGCGCATCGCGTTGTTGTCGTATCGAAGCAAGACCCACTGCGGCGGGCAGGGCGTCTATGTCCGGCATCTCAGCCGTGGCCTGGTCGAACTCGGGCATCAGGTCGAGGTGTTCTCGGGCCAGCCCTATCCCGAGGGGCTCGATCCGCGGGTGAAGCTGACCAAGGTGCCCAGCCTCGACCTGTACCGCGAACCGGACCCGTTCCGGATTCCGCGGCCCAGCGAGATCCGGGACCGGATCGACCTGCTCGAACTGCTGACCACCTGGACGGCCGGCTTCCCGGAACCCAAGACGTTCACCATGCGGATGGCCCGCATCCTGGCCGAGCGCCGCGACGAGTTCGACGTCGTCCATGACAACCAGAGCCTGGGCACCGGTCTGCTGGAGCTGGCCGACCTGGGGCTGCCGGTGGTCGCGACGGTGCACCATCCGATCACCCGGGACAAGGTGGTCGAGGTGGCCGCCGCGAAGTGGTGGCGTAAACCGTTGGTGCGCCGCTGGTACGGCTTCGCCGAGATGCAGAAGCGGGTCGCGCGCCGGATACCGGAACTGATCACGGTGTCCTCGTCGTCGGCGGCCGACATCTCCGCGGACTTCGGCGTCTCACCCGGACAACTGCACGTGGTGCCGCTGGGGGTGGACACCGAGCTGTTCACCCCGTCCGAACACCGGGTGCCCGGCCGCATCATCGCGATCGCCAGCGCCGACGTGCCCCTCAAGGGGATCAGCCACCTGCTGCACGCCGTCGCCCGGTTGCGCGCCAAACGGAATCTCGACGTGCAGTTGGTGTCCAAGCTCGAACCCAACGGGCCCACCGAGAAGCTGATCGCCGAACTGGGCATCTCCGACATCGTGCAGGCCTCCAGCGGATTGTCCGACTCCGAACTGGCCCGGCTGCTGGCCTCCGCCGAGGTGGCCTGCATTCCCTCGCTCTACGAAGGGTTTTCGCTGCCGGCGGTGGAGGCGATGGCGAGCGGGACGCCGATCGTGGCGAGCCGCGCCGGCGCCCTCCCCGAGGTGCTCGGCCCGGACGGCGAGTGTGCGCGGCTGGTACCGCCGGCCGACGTCGACGCGCTGACCCGTGTCCTCGGCGAACTGTTGGACTCACCGCACCAGCGCAGTCGTCTCGGTGCCGCCGGACGGCAGCGCGCGCTCGATGTGTTCAGCTGGGAATCTGTTGCAGCACAAACGGTTTCGATATACGAGCGGGCGATATGCTGACTGTTGACTATGACCGGCTCGGCATCGGGCCCGGTGTCTCGGTGATCGATGTCGGCTGCGGGCTGGGCCGGCACTCGTTCGAGGCGTACCGGCGCGGGGCACACATCGTCGCCTTCGACCAGAACGCCGAGGAACTCAACGAGGTCGACACCATCCTGCAGGCCATGGCCGAGCAGAGGGAGGCGCCGGCGGGCGCCAGGGCCGAGGTGGTCAAGGGCGACGCACTGGACCTGCCGTATGCGGACGGGACCTTCGACCGGGTGATCGCCTCGGAGATCCTCGAACACGTGCCGGAGGACGACCGCGCCATCGCCGAGTTGGTCCGGGTGCTCAAGCCGGGCGGAAAGCTCGTCGTGACGGTGCCGCGCTGGCTGCCGGAGCGGATCTGCTGGCTGCTGTCCGACGAATACCACGCCAACGAGGGTGGGCACGTGCGGATCTACCGCGCCGACGAACTGCGCGACAAGATCACCCGGCACGGGCTGCGTCTCACCCACCGGCACCACGCACACGCTCTGCACTCGCCGTTCTGGTGGCTCAAATGCGCTGTCGGAACGAACAATGACCGCCACTTCGCGGTGCGCGCCTACCATCAGCTGCTGGTGTGGGACATGGTGCGCCGGCCGTGGGTCACCCGGTGGGCCGAGGAGATGCTCAACCCGCTGATCGGCAAGAGCGTGGCGTTGTATTTCGACAAGCCGGAGGTGGCCGGTGCGGACAGCTGAATTACCCGGCGTGCCAGGAGTTTTCACTCCGGAGCAGTGTCTGCAGACCGCCGAGTCGATAGCTGCCGTACAGGAGCCCTCCGGGGCGATTCCGTGGTCGGAGGGTGGCCACACCGATCCGTGGGACCACGTGGAGAGCGCGATGGCGCTGACCGTGGCCGGGTTGATCGAGCCCGCCCGCGCCGCGTTCGACTGGTGCCGCACCACGCAGCGCGCCGACGGGTCCTGGCCGCTGCAGGTGCGCAACGGCGTCGTCGAGGATGCCAACAGCGACAGCAACTTCTGCGCCTATGTCGCCACCGGTGTGTGGCACCACCTGCTGATCACCGGTGACCGCGCCTTCGCCGAGACGATGTGGCCGGTGGTCACCCGCGCCATCGACTTCGTGCTCAGCCTGCAACGGCCCAACGGTGAGATCGCCTGGGCATCGGGCGAATCCGGACCCGCAGAGGAGGCGTTGCTGACCGGCTGCGCCAGCATCTACCACAGCATCCGCTGCGGACTGGCGCTGGCGGACTACTTCGACGACCCGCAGCCCGAATGGGAGGTCGCGGTCGGCCGGCTGGGGCACGCGATCGTCGCGCATCCGGGTTCGTTCGTGCCCAAGGACCGCCATTCCATGGAGTGGTACTACCCGGTGCTCACCGGTGCGGTGCGCGGTCCGGCCGCGTGGGAACGCATCGACGAACGCTGGGACGACTTCGTGGTGCCCGGCCTGGGAATCCGCTGCGTCGACGACCGCCCGTGGGTGACCGGCGCGGAGACCTGCGAACTGGTGTTGGCGCTGGACGCGATCGGTGATTCGCGGCGCGCCCACGAACAGTTCGCGGCCATGCACCACCTGCGCGAGCAGGACGGGTCGTACTGGACCGGGCTGGTCTACGCCGACGGCAAACGGTGGCCGGTGGAGCGCACCACCTGGACCGGCGCGGCGGTGATCCTGGCCGCGGATGCGTTGTCCCGCACCACCCCTGGTAACAACATCTTCCGGTCCGAGGATCTGCCCCGCGGCCTGGAGGACGAGTTCGACTGCGCCTGCGCCACCACCGCCGGCAGCTGACGGCGGGCCGTCAGCCGGTGAGCATGCCGGCGACCCCGGCGGTGCGTTCGAGCACCCGCATCGAACCGGTCGCGCCGACCTCCCGGAAGGCGCCGGTGTCCAGCGCGCGCCGGTAGATGTGGTAGGGCGCCTGGCCGCCGTCGGCCGGGTCCGGGAACACGTCGTGGATGATCAGCGCCCCGCCGACGTCCACCCACCGGGCCCATCCCTCGAAGTCGCGCTGGGCGGCCTCCTCGGTGTGTCCGCCGTCGATGAACAACAGCCGCAACGGTGTTCGCCAGCCCCGTGCGACCACCGGGGAACGGCCCACCACCGCCACCACATGGTCGTCGAGACCGGCGGCGTCCAGGGTGTGGCGCAGCGACGGCAGGGTGTCGAACAGCCCGGTGACCGGGTCGACCAGCGACGGGTCGTGGTACTCCCAACCGGGCTGATGCTCCTCCGAGCCGTGATGGTGGTCCACCGTGTAGAGCAGCCCGCCGGTCTGCTGCGCGGCGGCGCCGAGCAGCAGCGTCGACTTCCCACAGTAGGTACCGATTTCCACACCGATCCCGTCGCCGAGGAAGCGCATCGCCGCGTCGTAGAGCGCGCGGCCCTCGTCGGCCGGCATGAATCCGGTGGTCTCGTCGGCGAGGGCGAACAGTCGGGCCGCGGCAGGCGGCAGCGTGGTGTGGTCGGACGTCATGGGTAACCAACTTAGCGTTGCCCGCCACGAGGCGTTGTAGTAGCGTCCAGACATGTGTCCGATCCGGCTCTGGAGTCGACTCGGCGTCGCCTGACCGCCAAGCAGGCCGACACCGTCGACCGTCTCGGCAGGGCCGCGGTCGAGTTGCTGCAACGTGAGGGGTTCGCCGGGCTGACGATCCGGCGGGTGGCGGCCGAGGCCGGTGTCGGGGCAGCCACCGCCTACACCTATTTCTCATCTAAGGAACACCTGGTCGCCGAGGTGTTCTGGCGACGGCTGGCCGCGGCGCCGCCGGCCGATCACAAGTCCGACGATCCGGCCACCCGGGTGATCGAGGTGCTGCGCCACATCGCCCTGCTGGTGGCCGACGAACCGGAGTTCGCGGGCGCGGTGACGACGGCGCTGCTGGGGCGCGATCCCGACGTCGAGGTGCTGCGGCAGCGCATCGGCCGCGACATCAGGGACAGGCTGTTGGCAGCGCTCGGGCCGCAGACCGACTACGACGTCATCGAGGCGCTGGAGCTGCTCTACATCGGCGTGCTGGTGTGGGTCGGCATGGGGTACTCGTCGCAGGAGGACATGACCCGGCGGCTGGAGAAGTCCGCCCGGTTGATCCTGCGGTGATCATTCGCTCGCACCGGCGGAGAGCAGGGCCTTCGACGCCGACACCGCGGGTGCGATCAGCCCGCGCACGTCCCGGCCGTCCTCGACGAACAGCGCGGTGAGCTCCCGCAGGCCACCCAGCAGGAACACCGCCAGTTGGCGGGTGAGCGGCGGCATCTGGGCGCGGGCGAAGCCGGGACTGCGGCTCAGCTCGATGAGCAGTTCGGTGAGCTCGTGCATCATCGCCCGCTGAATCGGGCGCACCGACGCGCCGATCGCGGGCAGTTCCCGGATCCACGCCAGGGTGATGGCCGGGCGCGATTCGATGTGGTCCACGTAGGCCACCACGGCCTGGCGGATCTGCTCGGACCAGTCGGCCTCCGGATCGACCGCCGCCCTGATCGCGCCGATCATATCGATGTTGTTGGCCCACAACAGTTCCTGGAAGCACTCTTCCTTGCTGCCGAACTGGTCGTAGAAGGTGCGTTTGGAGGTGCGGGCATGGCGCACGATGTCGGCGACGGTGGTCTCGCGGTAGCCCCGCTCGGCGATCGAGGCCGCCAGGCCGGACAGCAGCCGTCCCCGGAAAGCGTCGTCGCCGGCGCCGACATCGGCCGGTTGCACCGCGGTCGTCATCGCGTCACCCCCTTGCCCTTACCGGTACCTAGCGGTACCGTACACCCATCACCGGCGGTACACGGTAGTACCAAGGATGGCTGGAGCGTCATGACTGAAGCCACGATTGCCCCCGACGTCGATCACGCTGTCCGGTCGCAGAAGCTGCCACCGGCGGTGCCGCTGCCGAAGTCGTTGCAGGGCATCGCGTTCATCGCGTCGCGCCGCTGGACACTGACGACCGCCACCCGCCGCTACGGCGATGTGTTCCGGCTCAACATCCCGGTGTTCGGCCGCACCGTCGTCGTCTCCGACCCTGTGCTGGCCAAACAGGTCTTCAGCGCCAATCCGGACGACGTCGGCAACATCCAGCCCAACCTGTCCCGAGTGCTCGGCCCCGGTTCGGTGTTCGCGCTCGACGGCGCCGAGCACCGCAGGCGGCGCAAACTGCTCACCCCGCCGTTCCACGGCAAGAGCATCAAGAACTACGAGAAGATCTTCGAGGAGGAGACCCTCGCCGAAGCCGCCAACTGGCCTGAGGGACGGGAGTTCCCGACGCTCGAGCCGATGATGCGGATCACCCTCAACGCGATCCTGCGCGCGGTGTTCGGCGCCGAGGGGGAACACCTCGACGAACTGCGCCGGATCATCCCGCCTTGGGTGACGCTCGGCTCGCGGGTCGCCACGCTGCCCACCCCGTCCCGCAACTACGGCCGGTTCAGCCCGTGGGGACGGCTGGCCGCCTACCGGCGGTGCTATGACGAGGTGATCGGCCGGCTGATCGACAAGGTGCAGGCCGACCCGCACTTCGAGGAGCGTGACGATGTGCTCGCGCTGTTGCTGCGCAGCACCTATGAGGACGGCACCGCGATGACCCGGCAGGACATCGCCGACGAACTGCTGACACTGTTGGCCGCCGGTCACGAGACCACCGCATCGACGATGGGCTGGGTGTTCGAGCGCATCACCCGCCATCCCGAGGTGCTGGCCCGGCTCGCCGCCGAGGCGGACACCGACGAGAACACCTACCGGCAGGCCACCATCCTGGAGGTGCAGCGGGCCCGCACGGTCATCGACTTCTCCGGCCGACATGTCTACGCGCCGACCTTGGAGCTCGGCGACTGGGTGATTCCGCGCGGGTATTCGATCGTGGTGAGCATCTCCCAGCTGCATGAGCGGTCGGCGGAGTTCCCGCGTCCAGACGAGTTCGATCCCGACCGGTTCGTCGGCAGCCGACCGCCGATGTTCGCCTGGCTGCCCTACGGCGGTGGCACCCGCCGATGCGTCGGCGCGGTGTTCGCCAACGTCGAGATGGACGTGGTGCTGCGGACGGTGTTGCGCCACTTCACTCTTGAGACGACCACCGCACCGGATGAGAAAGTGCATTCCCGCGGGGTGGCCTACACGCCCAAGGACGGTGGCCGCGTCACACTGCACCGCCGCTGAGGGTTCGCTGCGAGGGGAAAAGGTGCACTGGCCCGCTGACGCCCGGCCATAGAATGCGAACATGGCGACTCTGCGGGTGGCCCCCGACAGTCTGAGAGCATTTGCGTCGGTGTGCGGGGTGAGAGCTGATGAACTGCGCCACGCGCTTCCGGTTGGCGAACCCGGACCGCACTACCAAGCGACGTCCATGTCGCTGACAACCGCTGACTCGAGTATCGAATCTGCGTGCGGGACATTGGCGGTAAGAGCGGAGGAGCTGGCCATCAAGGTCGCTGAGGCCGCCGCGATGTACCTCGGGGAGGACGAATCCTCGGCTGTGTCTGTGAAGAAGGCGATGAGGATCTTTCCATGATCGATGCTTTACCCGCCTCCGGACTGCCCACTCTGTCGCAGATTCAGGGATGGCAGACTGCACACCTCCGTTCTGCGGCACGGCGGTGGCGGGTTACGGCCGACACCTGGACCTCTATCTACGACGACATCGCTGCAGACCTGTCGGCAAAAAGCGAAATCGTGTGGGAGGGAGACGCGAGTACCGCCGCGCAGGCTCGAACCAAGAGGGACCGCGACACCGTTGAGTTGCTGGCCGAGCGATTGTATTTCGGTGCGTCTATTGCAGAATCCGGTGCGGCCATGGTCGATCAGGCCAAAGAAGAGGCCTTGTTAGTCGTCCGAGTCGCGGGGGCCCTCGCGTTCGATGTCCGAGAGGATCTCTCTCTAGTCGACCGGTTGGCCACCGGATCCCCGGCAGCCACGGCAGTGCGCCTCCAGCAATCCAACGTGCTCGCTGCGACAGTTCGGGTCGGCGCCGCACAATTGGTGAGTACGGATCACGCGGTAGCTCAACGACTGCGAGAAGCTACAGACGACTTCGATAGTTTCGACTTTGCTCGGAACCCGATCATCCAACCGCTCTCCACCGATTCCGACGAGCACCACTTCGGGACCTGCTTCGCCGAGAGCTTCAAGGAGGACGTTGGAAAGAACATGGTTCAAGGTGTTTTCGTCGGTGGTGCAATCGGAGCAGCCCGCGGCGCTCTCATGGGCATCCTGGGAGGTCCGATAGGCGTGTTCGGGGGTGGAGTGCTCGGATTCGTGGGCGGTGCCGCCGGCGGCGCACTGATCTCGGGTCCCGCCCGGACTGCGGTGACATCCGCTTGGGACTGCCTGTAAACCCGATGGAGGTCTGAGTTGGTCAACATTCGGCAAACCATCGCGGTCCTGATTGTCGGCGTCTTTGGATCGACGCTGGCTTACGCAGTGTTCTTCGATGGCAAGTTCTCCAACGGCGCAACCCTGCCGGCAGCGGCGATCGCCGGGGCACTCATGGCGGCCGTCGGTGGTGCGCTGGCGCTGCTCTGGTGGATGCGACGGCGCCAACCCCCCGCCAAGGTGCACGAAACGGCGGTTGACTACGACACCCTTTGGATCGCTATCGTCAGCCTGGGTGTGTCCACCCAGGTACTCGCAATCGGAGCGGAAGTTGCGCTTGGTGCGCCGTCGGGATGGCTGATGCCACTGATCGCAGTCGTCGTCTACGCAGGCCTCATAGTGTGGCTTTCGCGCCGCTCACCGACCGCGAATGCCCGACCGAACAGTTAGTTTCCAGTTCGGCCGCGGGTAATGGCAGGTGTAGCCGTTCGGGAAGCGCTGCAGATAATCCTGATGCTCCGGTTCGGCCTCCCAGAACGTGCCGGCGGGCGTCACCTCGGTGACCACCTTGCCCGGCCACAGCCCGGACGCGTCGACATCGGCGATGGTGTCCTCGGCGATGCGCTTCTGCTCCTCGTCGAGGTAGAAGATCGCCGACCGGTAGCTCGAGCCGATGTCGTTGCCCTGCCGGTCCTTGGTCGTCGGATCGTGGATCTGGAAGAAGAACTCCAGCAGCGTGCGGTAGTCGGTCTGCGCCGGGTCGTAGACGATCTCGATCGCCTCCGCGTGCCCAGGGTGATTGCGGTAGGTGGGGTGGTCGTTCTCGCCGCCGGTGTAGCCGACCCGGGTGGAGACGACGCCGGGCTGCTTGCGGATCAGCTCCTGCATACCCCAGAAGCAGCCGCCGGCCAGGATCGCCTTCTTGTACTCGCTCACGCGCGTCCTCCTTCGGAACCCTTCCCCCATTGTGCGCCGGGATCTACCGTGGGGCCATGCTGACCCGTAGAACAGCAGGGACCGCGATGCTCGCCGGTGTCCTCACCGCGACCGCCATCACCGCAGCGCCGGGTGCGGCGGCACAGCCCGTCACCTCCCCGCCGGAGGTGCCGGCGGACCCCGCCCGCACGGTGTTCACCGACAACCCGCACATCGTCGACCCCCGGCCGCTGACGGTCGAGTCGTGGACCCGCACCGACGACGGGCTCGCGGTGCACTTCACCACCGGCACCCCGCAGTGCTACGGCGTTCATGCGCACGTCGTCGAGACCCCCGAGACGGTCACCGTGGAGCTGTGGAGCGGCACGCTGCCGGAGGCGGTCGGCCGGGCATGCATCGCGATCGCCCTGTTGGGCACCCTCGACGTGCCGCTGCGGGAGCCGGTCGGCGTCCGGCAGGTCCGCGCCGCCGGCTGACCCCTCGACAAGCTCGATAGAACGTGTTCTAGTTCTGTATGTGACGACACCACAGTTCAGCCGCGAGGAGCTGGCCGAGGCGTTCGCGAACTTCGAGGCCACCGTCGACCGGGCGGCCCGGACCAAGGATTGGGACCCCTGGGCAAACCAGTACACGGTCGATGTCACCTATGTGGAACACGCCGCGGGCACCATGCGCAGCCGCGAGGAGGTGCGCGAGTGGATCTGGCGCACCATGACCACCTTCCCCGGCAGCCACATGACCGCGTTCCCGTCGCTGTGGTCGGTGATCGACGAGCCGACCGGCCGGATCATCTGCGAACTCGACAACCCGATGATCGACCCGGGCGACGGGACCGTCATCAGCGCCACCAACCTGTCGATCCTCACCTACGCCGGCGACGGGCTGTGGTGTCGGCAGGAGGATGTGTACAACCCGTTGCGGTTCGCCTCGGCGGCGATGAAGTGGTGCCGCAAGGCCCGGGAGCTGGGCACCCTGACCGATGAGGCGGCCGCCTGGATGGAGCAGTACGGAGGCCGGGCGTGACGGCACGGCCGAAGCTCGTCATCGGCGCCAACGGTTTCCTCGGTTCGCACGTCACCCGGCAGTTGGTCGCCGACGGGCATCAGGTGCGGGCGATGGTGCGGCCGGGAGCCAACACCGTCGGCATCGACGACCTTGCGCTGCACCGCTTTCACGGAGACGTCTTCGACACCGAGACGCTGCGCGCCGCGATGGACGGTGTGGACGACGTCTACTACTGCGTCGTCGACACCCGCGGCTGGCTGCGCGACCCCACCCCGCTGTTCCAGACGAACGTCGAGGGCACCCGCAACGTCCTGAACGTCGCCCTGGACGTCACCGAGAAGGCCGGGCTCCGCAGGTTCGTCTACACCAGCAGCTATGTGACGGTGGGGCGGCGCCGCGGCCGGCGGGCCACCGAAGAGGACCAGATCGGCAACCGCCGGGTCACGCCCTACGTGAAATCCCGGGTGCTGGCCGAGAACCTGGTGCTGGCGTACGCCCGCGAACGTGGTCTGCCCGCGGTCGCGATGTGCGTGTCGACCACCTACGGCAGCGGCGACTGGGGCCGCACCCCGCATGGCCAGATCATCGCCGCGGCGGCGTTCGGCAAGCTGCCGTTCGTGATGCGCGGCATCGCCGCGGAGGCCGTCGGGGTGCAGGACGCCGCACGCGCGCTCATCCTGGCCGCCGAGCGTGGCCGGCCCGGTGAGCGGTACCTGGTCTCGGAGAAGATGATCAGCAACGCCGAGGTGGCGCGGATCGCCGCGGAGGCGGCCGGGGTGCCGGCCCCTGCCCGGTCGATCCCGCTGCCGGTGTCCTACGCCCTGGCCACGCTGGGCACCGTGCGGGGCCGGTTGCGCGGCACCGACGAACAGTTGTCGCTGGCGTCGCTGCGGCTGATGCGCGCCGAAGCCGAACTCGACCACAGCAAGGCGGTGCGGGAACTGGGTTGGCATCCCCGCCCGGTCGAGGAGTCGATCCGGGAGGCGGCTCGGTTCTGGGTGCAGTTGCGCGATGCCAGGCGGCGCGCCAAGGCCGGCTGACGAGACCCTAGCCCGGTCGCCGGGCCAGGAAGGTGTGCACGATGTCGCGCTGCCAGCCCGGCATCGTCGCGCTGCGCACGTCGGTGAAACCACACGCGCGCAATCTGTTCCGGAACCGCTCCGCCCCGTCGAACGTGTTGACGCTGCGGCGCAGATAGCGGTAGAGGGCGGCGTCGCCGGTGCGCAGCCGGCCGAGCGGGATGACGACCGCGCCGCACACCACATTCCACACCGCGGTGGCCACGGCGGAATCGCGGACCGAGTACTCATGCACCGCCAGGATCCCCCCGGGCCGCAACAGATCCCGGAAAGCGGTCAGCTGGGTGTCCGGGTCGGGGAGGTTGCGCAGCAGATATGCGGCGAACACCGCGTCGAACGGCCCGCCCACCCCGGCGCCGGCGAGATCCTCGACGCGGCTGTGCACGAACCGCACCGTCGCCGGCCAGGGCTTCGCGGCCGCCGCGGCCAGCATACCGGCCGACGCGTCCACCGCGACGATCTCGGCGTCCGGTGCGTACGTCAGCAGGGCCGCGGTGGAGGCGCCGGTGCCGCAGCCCGCGTCCAGGATCCGTAACCCCCGGCCCCGGGCCGCACATCCGGGCAGCCCCATCCGGTGGGCCGAGAGGCGAAGGTGCTCATGGTATCCCGGGTTGGCGGCCACCAGCCGGTCGTAGGAGGCCGCGCCGGCGTCGAACGCCGCCGGTACCGCGGCGCGGTCCAGATGTCGCCGCCGGCCGGTCACCTCGCCGCCCCGGTGATCCGGTCGGCGGCCAGCCGCCCGGACAGCAGTGCGGTCGGGATGCCCACCCCGGGCACGGTGGACCCGCCCGCGAGCACCGCGTTGGCGACACCGCGCACCATATTGCCGGGCCGGAACGGCCCGGTCTGGCTGAAGGTGTGCGCCAGCGCGAACGGGGTGCCCGCGGCCATGCCCTGACGTTCCCAGTCGGCCGGATTGACCACATGCAGCATCTCGGCGTCCACCGTCGACTCCGGCAGCCGGGCGGAGACCGCGTTGAGCATCTCCTCGGCGTAGCCGTCGCCGAGCAGATCCCAATCGATCCTGCCCGCCGCGGTATTGGGCGCCGGCGCCAGGATGTAGAGCAGATCGCGCCCGTCGGGGGCCAGGCTCGCATCCCCCGCGGTGGGCCGGCTCACCAGCAGCGACGGGTCGCGCATCAGCCGGCCGTCGTCGATGATGTCGCGGAACGTCTGCTCCCAGGCGCTGCCGAACAGGATGGTGTGATGCGGTGGCGCGGGCTCGGCCCGCCGGCACCCGACATGGGCGACCACGGCGGAGGGAGCCGGCCGCAACCGCGCCGGCCGGCGCGGCCGACGTCCCAACAGCCGGTAGCTGTCGGGCAGTTCGGTGGTGAGGACCACCACATCGGCCGCGAGTCGGCGGCCGGTGTCGGTGTGCACCGCGGTGACCCGGTCGCCGCTGCGCTCGAGGCCGGTGACCCGTTCCCGGTAACAGAACTCGACGCCGGCGTCGCGTGCCGCGGCGGCGAGCGCCTCGGGCACCGCCCGGACACCGCCGGCAGGGAAATACACCCCGTTGACGGTGTCCATGTAGGCGATCACCGCGTACACGGCCAGCGCCCGCTGCGGCGGCACCCCGACGTAGAGTGCCTGGAAGGTGAACACCCGCAGGAGCCGCTCGTCGGTGATGAACCGGCGCATCACCTTCTCCCAGCGGCGAAAGCCGCCGAGCGCCACCAACTTCGCCAGGTGCGGGCTGACGAGGGACAGCGGCGAGTCGAAGTTCGCGGCGATGAACCGGTCGAACTCGGTGCGGTACAGCAGGTCCAGCCAGTTCCGCAGCTGCAGATATCCGGCGGCCTGGGCGCCGCCGGCGAACCGGGTGATCTCGTCGGCCATCGCGGCGGGATCGGTGTGCACATCCAGGCCGGACCCGTCGGCGAACTCGGCGCGGTAGGCCGGGACGACCGGTTTGAGGTCGAGCCGGTCGGCCACCGAGCTGCCGACCGCCGCGAACGTCTCATCGAGGATCTCCGGCATGGTCAACACCGTGGGGCCGGTGTCCAGCCGGTAACCGTGCACATCCAGTCGGCCCATCCGGCCGCCCGGATGGGCGCCGCGCTCCACCACGGTCACCGATCGCCCCCGACCGGCCAGGTGCAGTGCCGCGGACAGTCCGGCCAGCCCCGCGCCCACCACGACGATGTGGTCGGGGCGGCCGGTCACGGTGCGCATCGGCTCACGCTCCCGTCCGGACCGCGCGGAACCGGCGGGCGCCGTCCAGGTGGTCGACGATCCGGGGCGTCGGCGACGTCGCCGTCGAGATCGGCGAGCGCCGCGCTGAGGAACGCCGCCTTGTTCGGGTTGGCGATCCGGCCCGCGAGCAAACGGTCATCGAGGATGGACACCGGCAGCACGTCGGTGCCGTCCCGGTCTGCCGCCCCAGCGCCGGGTTGTCCCGGACCCGCAGGTCGCGGGTGAACAGCGTGACGGCCGCCGACATGTCTGCCCGCCGTCAGCGTCGGCCGGAGTCCCCGGTGAGGAGGCGTTCCTGCTCGGGAGGTCGGGCGGTGTGGGCAGGGTGGCCGTGGGTGCGGCGGCGTTCCTTCATCTCGGCCTCGTACACGTGCCGGCGTCCCCGCATCAGCCGGTCCCGGATCTGCCGCTCGATGCCGCGGAAGCAGTCGTAGTAGCCGTCGTCGTAGTCCTCGACCACCTGGAAAGTCCACCGGCCCGGCAGCACATTCCGGCCGATCAGCTCGTGGTCGACCAGATCGGCGAGTTCGGGGTGACCGGCATCGGTGAGTTTGGCCACCACGTCGTCGAGCATCCCGTCGGCGCGGCCGGTGAGTTGGTGGAAGGCGTACAGATGACCGCGGGCCTGTTCGATGGTCTCCAGTGCCTCAGACATCAGACCGGCCGCCTCGACCGCGGTATCGTCGGCATCGGCCGGCCGCTGATGGTCGGGGCTCGGTTCGTCGTCGGTGTGCGCTGACTTCATACGGCGTAGCTACCCCGCCGACGGCACGGCAAAACCGAGGGGAGTCGTTGGGTGGACGCCGCCGTGCGCCGCAGCGTGGTCTTCGCCGGACCGGTCAGTCCCGGCCTCACGCTCGCGCCGTTGCGCCGCGGCCGCGGCGACCCGTGCCATCACGACAGCCCCGACGGGTCGATCTGGCGCACGTCGCTGATGGCCGACGGGCCGGTCACCGTACGGATCGCGCGGACCGGCGAACGGTCGGTGGAATGTCGGATGTGGGGCGCCGGGGCAACGGAATTCGCCGAGTCCCTGCCCGCGTTCCTGGGCGCCGACGACGATCCGTCCGGTTTCCGGCCGCACCATCCCACCCTGGCCGCCGCCGCCCGCCGGGTATCGCATCTGCGGCTCGGGCGGACCGGCCGGGTGTTGGAGGCGTTGATCCCGGCCGTCCTCGAACAGCGCGTGCACGGCGCCGACGCCCGCCGGTCCTGGCGGCGGCTCGTGACCCGGTACGGCAGCCCGGCGCCCGGTCCGGCCCCGGCCCACCTGCGGGTGCCGCCGTCGCCGGAGGTGTGGCAGCGGATCCCGTCGTGGGAGTACCACCGCGCCAACGTCGACCCGGGCCGGGCCCGCACCATCGTCGGGTGTGCCCGCCGCGCGGACGCGCTGGAACGGCTGACCACCGGCTCCGTCGAACACGCCCGCACCGGGTTGATGTCGCTGCCCGGGGTGGGGCAGTGGACGGCGGCGGAGACGTTGCAGCGGGCGTTCGGCGACGCCGACGCACTGTCGGTGGGCGACTACCACCTGGCCGCGATGGTCGGCTGGAGCCTGCTCGGGCGGCCGATCGACGATGCCGCGATGCTGGAACTCCTCGAGCCGATCCGGCCGCACCGGCACCGGGCGGTGCGGCTGTTGGAGGTCAGCGGTCTGGCCCGAAACCCGCGGTTCGGCCCGCGGATGGCGATCCCCGATCTGCGCGCCCTGTGAGCGGCGGGTGAGGGGCGTCCGACCGCGCCGGATCCGTGAGCCGTCCGGCGGTTACCGCAGCTGGATGTGGGGTATGCGTGGCGTCGACGCGAGAAGAAGGAGCTGTCGATGTCGAAATCCCATTACACCGTTCCGGGCATGACCGACAAGGACGCCGATCAGGTGATCGAACTGCTGCAGAAGCAGCTGAGCTGTTACAACGATCTGCACCTGACGCTCAAACATGTGCACTGGAATGTCGTGGGCCCGAACTTCATCGGCGTGCACGAGATGATCGACCCGCAGGTGGCGCTGATCCGCGGCTATGCCGACGAAGTGGCCGAGCGCATCGCGACGCTGGGCGGCTCGCCGAAGGGCACCCCGGGCGCGATCCTCGACGACCGCACCTGGGACGACTATTCGATCGGCCGGGACTGCGTGCAGGCGCATCTGTCCGCACTGGATCTGGTCTACAACGGTGTCATCGAGGACACCCGCAAGGCCATCGACGAGACCGAGGAACTCGACCCGGTCACCAACGACATGTTGATCGGGCACGCCGCGGAGATGGAGAAGTTCCAATGGTTCGTGCGCGCCCACCTGGAGAACGCCGGCGGCCGACTCCAGCATGAGGGTGCCACCACCGAGAAGCAGGCGGCCGCGAAAGCCCGCTGAGATCCCCCGATCAGGCCCGCGTCCTCGGTGACGCGGGCCTGACCGTTTGCCGAGCATCGATGTCAGGAATCCCCGCCGGCGCCGCGGCGGGCCCGTTCGGCGGCCGCGGATTCCCGGTCCATCCGTTGCGCCGCATAGATGGACACGTCGGTGCGGGTGATCAGCAGGTAGGCCAGGCCGACGGCCACCATCGCGCCGGGGACGACCGAGAAGGACCCGGTCATCTCGGCGACCATGAGCAACACCGCCAACGGCACGTGCGCGACGCTGCCGAAGCAGGCCATCATCCCGACCACCACGAAGACACCGGGACTCTCCGGCAGCCCGGGCGCGTCGACCGCCTCACCCAAGCGCCACAGCGCCGCCCCGACGAAGGCGCCGATCACCACCCCGGGCCCGAAGATCCCGCCCGATCCGCCGGTGCCGATCGACAGGCCGGTGGCCAGGATCTTCGCGAACGGCACCACCAGCACCAGCCACAGCGGCAGGGCCATCAGGGTGTCGGTGACGGTGGCCTTCTGCGCCCACCCGTAGCCGCTGGACAGTACCTGCGGCAGCGCAAGCCCCAGCAGACCGACCGCCAGCCCGCCGAGCGCGGGTTTGACGATCCGGCCGCCGGGCAGGTCCGCCGTCACCGCCCGGATGCCGTAGAACGTGCGCGCGTACAGGTAGCCGACGCCTGCGCTGAGCACGCCGAGCACCACGAACCACAGCAACAGGGCGGCGTGATCGAACCGGAAATCCGCTGCGACATGGCCGAAGAGCGGATCGAAGCCGAGGATCGAGCCGAACACCGCATAGGCGGCCGCCGAGGCGATGAAGCCGGGAACGAGCACCGTGTAGTCGAAGTCCTTGCGGTACCCGATCGACGCCGCGAGCACCGCGCCGCCCAGGGGGGCGCCGAAGATGGCGCCGATGCCGGCGCCGATGCCCAGCGACACCGCGATGCGCCCGTCGTCGTCGGACAGGTCCAGCCGGCGTGTCAGCAGGGAGCCGAAGCCGGCGGAGATCTGCGCGGCCGGGCCCTCCCGGCCACCCGAACCGCCCGAGCCGATCGTCAGCGCGCTGGCGACGGTCTTCACCACGATGGCGCGACCGCGGATCCGACGCGGATCGGTGTGCACCGCCTCGATCGCGTCGTCGGTGCCGTGGCCCTCCGCCTCCGGTGCGAATCGGGCGATCAGCCACGCGGACACCAGAGCGCCGGTGCAGGCGATCAGCGGGATCGCCCAGGGCCGCTGGAACCCGGCCGATCCGGGATCGCCGCCGTCGCCGACAGCCTCGGGGATGTCATAGCCGCCGAGGTGACCGAGCAGCAACCGGGTGCTGTAGTCGAGCGCGAGATAGAAGACCACCGCGCCGAGCCCGGCGATGACACCGATCACCACCCCCAGCAGCAGCCACCGGGGCAGATACCCCAGCCGGTTGACGTATCCCCCGATCCGTCCGCCGCCGGCGACTTCCCGCATGCGCGGATGGTAGCGGGCGCTGGACCTCAGCGATAGGCGGTGAGCCGCGCCATGATCGCCACGCGGCCGTCGGTGTCGACGGCCTCGGCCTCGCTGAGGGCGCTGCGCCGCCCGACCCGCCGGGCGGCGCCCCGATAGTGCGAATCAGGTCCGGTGCGCAGCGGCCGGAGGAAGTTGATCCGCAGCGACGCCGTCTGGAGGAGTTCGTCGGTGCGGCCGGCGTTCACCGCAGCCGCGCCGACCAGTTCCAGCGCGGCTGCCGACACCCCGCCGTGCACGATGCCCAGCGTGTTGTTGAGCACCGGGTCGGGCAGCTGGTGCAGCAGTTGTGCGCCGCCCTCCGCGGTGCCCACCCGAACCGCCATCATCTCGGCGAGATCCGTCGGCCGGGTCGTGTCCTCGGTGGCGGCGGGGTAGGGGACGTGTTCGTCGGGTGCGTCGATGTAGAACGATCGCACCGTCGCGGTGCCGACGAGCTGATCGCGGTGGGTGAGATCGCACCGGCTGAGCGCGGTGCCGGTGCGCGGACCGAACGGCCGGCCGGTGGCGAACACGGGTTCGTCGGGCGCCTCGGCCACCCGGTCCACCGCATCGGGGGTCAGTTCCAGGACGAGTTCGCTGGTGACGGTCCACTCCGAGGGGCCGCGGCGGATGTGGTTGACCACGCCGCCGATGTGGTCGACCAGCATCGCCAGCACCGCCAGTGTCGGGGTACCGGTGAGGGGATTGACCACCCCGCCGGCGGGGATGGAGCCCACACAGCGAGCAGGGTCGACGGTGACGGTGTCGACGCCGAATCGGCCCAGCGGTGTGTTCGGTGGATGTGGCATCGGCGTCAAGCTTTGCGGCAACGCCACACGCATATACCCCTTAGGGGTATAAGGTAGTGAGATGGTCGGCCCCGCGCACCACGGAACCGTCGCGGCAGACGGGCGCGCGCAGCACCTGACCGGGCGCGACCACCACCGGCACGGCCACGGGGATCACGCGGGCCATGTCGCCGAATTCCGGCGGCTGTTCTGGGTCATGTTGCTACTCGCCGTCCCGACGGTGGCGTTCTCCGGCATGTTCGCGATGATCCTGGGTTACCAGGTGCCCCGGGTCCCCGGCGCGCAATGGGTGTCACCGGTACTCGGCACCGTGATGTACGTCTGGGGCGGCCGGCCGTTCCTGACCGGTGCGATCTCGGAGATCCGTTCCCGCACACCGGGAATGATGCTGCTGATCGGCCTGGCCCTGACGGTGGCGTTCCTGTCGTCCTGGGGTGCGAGCCTCGGCGTGCTCGACCATCGGCTCGAGTTCTGGTGGGAATTGGCGCTGCTGATCGTGATCATGCTGCTCGGGCACTGGATCGAGCTGCGGTCGCTGGCGCGGACCACCTCGGCGCTCGACTCGTTGGCCGCGCTGCTGCCCGACACCGCCGAACGCGTTGAGCAGGGGCCGGACGGTGAGACGGTCACCGTCGTCGCGCCGGCGGACCTGCGGGTCGGGGACACCGTCATCGTGCGGCCGGGCGCCGGCATCCCGGCCGACGGGCGGATCATCGACGGTGTCGCCGACGTCGATGAATCGATGGTCACCGGGGAGTCGGTCCCGGTTCGGCGCGGCGTGGGGGATCGGGTGGTCGCCGCGACGGTGGCCACCGACTCCGGGCTGCGGATCACCGTGACCGCGGTCGGCGACGACACCGCGCTCGCCGGCATCCGGCGGATGGTCGCCGAGGCGCAGAGCTCGTCGTCGCGGGCGCAGCGGATCGCCGACACCGCGGCCGGCTGGCTGTTCTGGTTCGCCCTGGGCGCGGCGCTGCTCACCGCGCTGGTCTGGGCCGTTCTCCACCGGCCGGACTTCGCGGTGGTCCGCACCATCACGGTGCTGGTGATCGCCTGCCCGCACGCGCTCGGACTGGCCATCCCGCTGGTGGTCGCCATCGCCACCGAACGCGCGGCCCGCGGCGGAGTGCTGATCAAGGACCGGATAGCGCTGGAGAACATGCGCACGGTCGACGTGGTGCTGTTCGACAAGACCGGCACGCTGACCAAGGGGCAACCCGCGGTCACCGGAATCACCGCGGCCGGTGCTCACTCCGAGGAGGACGTGCTGCGGCTGGCCGCGGCGGCGGAGGCGCCGTCCGAGCATCCGCTGGCACGGGCGCTGGTCGCCGCGGCGCAGCGGCACGGCACAGATCTCCCGCCCGCCACCGACTTCGCCTCCACTCCCGGGCTCGGGGTACGGGCCCGCGTGGCAGGCCGGACGGTCCGGGTCGGCGGTCCACGGCTGCTGGCCGAGACCGGTCAGACCGCGCCGGCCGGCAGCGAAGGGTGGCGGGCCCGCGGATCGACCGTCCTGTACGTGCTGGTCGATGACATGATCGCCGGAGCGGTGGCGCTGGCCGACGAGATCCGCCCGGAGTCCCGTCCGACCGTCGACGCGCTGCACCGGCAAGGCATCGACGTCGCCCTGATCACGGGCGACGCGCGCTCGGTCGCCGAATCGGTGGCCGCCGAGCTGGGCATCGACCGGGTCCTCGCCGACGTGCCGCCCGAACACAAAGCCGCCAAAGTCGTGGAGCTGCAACGAGAAGGCCGTCGGGTCGCCATGGTCGGGGACGGCGTCAACGACGCGCCCGCGTTGGCCCGGGCCGACGTCGGGATCGCGATCGGGGCGGGCACCGACGTCGCGATCGCCTCGGCCGGTGTGGTCCTGGCCGGCTCGGATCCCCGCTCGGTGCTCTCGGTGCTGCAACTATCCCGGGCCGCGTACCGGAAGATGAAGCAAAACCTTTGGTGGGCCGCGGGTTACAACCTGATCGCGGTTCCGCTGGCGGCCGGTGTGCTGGCCCCGGCCGGGTTCGTCATGCCGATGTCGGTGGGCGCGATCCTGATGTCGTTGTCGACCGTGGTGGTGGCGTTGAACGCCCAACTGCTACGGCGACTGGACCTGCGTCCGGAGCAGAGCCTGGCCGCGGCCCGCAGATAGCGATTCCTAAGAATCTGGCAAGGCTTTCTGCAAACAAATTCGTGACGGTTGACGCAGGTGGCACACGGGTAATCCGAGATGTGGGCAAAATCGCACTGGTGAAATCCCCGGCATTCGGACAGGCACGCGCATCGCCGTCCGAATCTGTTTGACTACGAAAACTGCACCCGGACTTCCACATTCGGTACGCGGCCGCGACCAGCGCCGATCAGGCGGGCATCAGTCCCGAATTCAATTAGGTTCATCTAAGTTGGCGCGCAGGCCGGTTTTTGCCTTATCGTTTTCATCACCCGTGGTGAGTGGGACATACCAGCCGTTCAGTGCTGCACGGAGGCACCTTCCTCGCCAGGCTGGATCGCCGTCGTCTCGGCGGTAGCCAGGCTTCATAACGCTTTCGTGAAGGGTCAGGTGGGAATGACGCCCAAGGCTCAGGGCCTCTACAACCCGGCATTCGAGCACGACGCATGCGGCGTGGCCATGGTGGCCGACATGTACGGCCGTCGTAGCCGCGACATCGTCGACAAGGCCATCACCGCGCTGCTCAACCTCGAGCACCGCGGCGCGCAGGGCGCCGAACCGAACACCGGCGACGGCGCCGGCATCCTGCTGCAGGTACCCGACGAATTCCTGCGTGCCGTCGTCGAGGAGCAGGGGGATTTCGAACTGCCCCCGCCGGGCAGCTACGCCACCGGCATCGCGTTTCTGCCGCAGTCGGCCAAGGACGCCGCCCAGGCCTGCGACGCGGTGGAGAAGATCGTCGAGGCCGAGGGACTGACCGTCCTGGGCTGGCGTGAGGTGCCGATCGACGACTCGTCGCTGGGCGCCCTGGCCCGCGACGCCATGCCGACGTTCCGGCAGCTGTTCCTCGGTGGGGCAACGGGAATAGACCTGGAGCGGCGCGCCTACGTGGTGCGCAAGCGTGCCGAGCACGAACTCGGCACCAAGGGCCCGGGCCAGGACGGTCCTGGCCGGGAAACCGTCTACTTCCCAAGCCTTTCCGGTCAGACCTTCGTCTACAAGGGCATGCTGACCACGCCGCAGCTCAAGGCGTTCTACCTGGACCTGCAGGACGAGCGGCTGACCAGCGCGCTGGCCATCGTGCACTCCCGGTTCTCCACCAACACCTTCCCGTCCTGGCCGCTGGCCCACCCGTTCCGGCGGATCGCCCACAACGGGGAAATCAACACCGTCACCGGGAACGAGAACTGGATGCGGGCCCGGGAGGCGCTCATCCGCACCGATCTGTTCGGGGGGCAGGACCTGGAGAAGGTCGCTCCGATCTGCACCCCGGGCGCCTCGGACACCGCACGTTTCGACGAGGTGCTCGAACTGCTGCATCTCGGGGGCCGCAGCCTGCCGCACGCGGTGCTGATGATGATCCCCGAGGCGTGGGAGCAGCACGAGTCGATGGATCCGGCCCGGCGGGCGTTCTATGAGTTCCACGACTCGCTGATGGAACCGTGGGACGGCCCGGCGTCGGTGTGCTTCACCGACGGCACGGTGATCGGCGCGGTGCTCGACCGCAACGGCCTGCGACCCTCCCGGATCTGGGTCACCGCCGACGGCCTGGTGGTGATGGCCTCGGAGGCCGGTGTGCTCAACCTCGATCCGGCCACTGTGGTGCGCAAGATGCGGCTGCAGCCGGGCCGGATGTTCCTGGTGGACACCGCCCAGGGCCGCATCATCGACGACGAGGAGATCAAGGCCGAATTGGCCGCCGAACACCCCTATCAGGAGTGGCTCGATGCCGGCCTGTTCCCGCTCGACGAGCTGCCGCAGGGCGATTACCAGCGGATGCCGCACCACCGGGTGGTGTTGCGGCAGCGGGTTTTCGGATACACCTCCGAGGAGCTCAACCTGATCGTGGGCCCGATGGCCCGCACCGGGGCCGAGCCGCTCGGGTCGATGGGCACCGACACCCCGATCGCGGTGCTGTCGCAGCGGTCGCGGCTGTTGTTCGACTACTTCCAGCAGATGTTCGCCCAGGTGACCAACCCGCCGTTGGACGCCATCCGCGAAGAGGTGATCACCAGCCTGCAGGGCGTCATCGGACCGGAGGGCGACCTGCTCAACCCGGGTCCGGAATCCTGCCGGCAGATCGTGTTGCCGCAACCGATCCTGCGCAACCACGAACTGGCCAAGCTCATCAACGTCGACCCCGACCACGAGGTCCGGGGCCGCAAACACGGGATGCGTGCCGCGGTGGTGCGCTGCCTGTTCCCGGTCAACCGCGGCGGGCAGGGGCTGAAGGAAGCCCTGGACCGGGTGCGGGCCAAGGTGTCCGCGGCGATCCGCGAGGGCGCGCGGATCATCGTGCTCTCCGACCGGGAGTCCGATGAGCAGCTGGCGCCGATCCCGTCGCTGTTGAGCGTCGCGGCGGTGCACCATCACCTCGTCCGCGACCGCACCCGCACCCAGGTCGGCCTGGTGGTGGAGGCCGGCGACGCCCGCGAGGTGCACCACATGGCGGCGCTGATCGGCTTCGGCGCGTCGGCGATCAACCCGTATCTGGCGTTCGAGTCCATCGAGGACATGCTGGACCGGAATCTGCTGGAGGGGCTGGACCGCGAGACCGCGCTGAACAACTACATCAAGGCGGCCGGCAAGGGCGTGCTGAAGGTGATGTCGAAGATGGGCATCTCCACCCTGCGCTCCTACACCGGTGCACAGCTGTTCCAGGCCATCGGCATCAGCCAGGAGGTGCTCGACGAGTACTTCACCGGGCTGAGCTGCCCCACCGGCGGCATCGACCTGGACGACATCGCCGCGGACGTGGCCCGCCGGCACGAGCTGGCCTATCTGGACCGGCCCGAGGAGTGGGCGCACCGCGAACTGGAGGTCGGCGGCGAATACCAGTGGCGCCGGGAGGGTGAGTACCACCTGTTCAACCCGGACACGGTGTTCAAGCTGCAGCACTCGACCCGCACCGGTCAGTACGAGATCTTCAAGGAGTACACCAGGCTCGTCGACGACCAGAGCGAGCGGATGGCCTCGCTGCGCGGTCTGCTCAAATTCAAGGAGGGCGTCCGCCCGCCGGTGCCGATCGAAGAGGTCGAACCGGCCAGCGAGATCGTCAAGCGGTTCTCCACCGGCGCGATGAGCTACGGCTCGATCTCCGCCGAGGCGCACGAGACGCTGGCGATCGCGATGAACCGGCTCGGCGCCCGGTCGAACTCCGGTGAGGGCGGCGAGCACGTCTCCCGGTTCGATCCGGACGACAACGGTGACTGGCGGCGCAGTGCGATCAAGCAGGTGGCGTCCGGCCGGTTCGGCGTGACCAGCCACTATCTGACCAACTGCACCGACATCCAGATCAAGATGGCCCAGGGCGCCAAGCCCGGTGAGGGTGGCCAGTTGCCGGGTAACAAGGTGTATCCGTGGGTGGCCGAGGTGCGGCACTCCACTCCGGGGGTCGGGCTGATCTCCCCGCCGCCGCACCACGACATCTACTCCATCGAGGACCTGGCGCAGCTGATCCACGACCTGAAGAACGCCAACCCGCAGGCGCGGGTGCACGTGAAGCTGGTGAGCGAGGCCGGTGTCGGCACCGTCGCGGCCGGCGTCTCCAAGGCGCATGCCGACGTGGTGCTCATCTCCGGCCACGACGGCGGCACCGGCGCCTCGCCGCTGACCTCGCTCAAGCACGCCGGCGCGCCGTGGGAGCTCGGCCTGGCCGAGACCCAGCAGACGCTGCTGCTCAACGGGCTGCGGGACCGCATCGTGGTGCAGGTCGACGGGCAGCTCAAGACCGGCCGCGACGTGGTGATCGCCGCGCTGCTCGGCGCGGAGGAGTTCGGATTCGCCACCGCACCGCTGGTGGTGTCCGGGTGCGTGATGATGCGGGTGTGCCACCTGGATACCTGCCCGGTCGGGGTGGCCACCCAGAATCCGGTGCTGCGGCAACGGTTCACCGGCAAGCCCGAATTCGTCGAGAACTTCTTCCTGTTCATCGCCGAAGAGGTCCGCGAATACATGGCGAAGATGGGCTTCCGCACCGTCAACGAGATGGTCGGTCAGGTCGGCATGCTCGACACCACCCGCGCCGCCGAACACTGGAAGGCGCACAAGCTGGACCTGTCGCCGGTGCTGCACCAACCGGAGTCGGCGTTCATGAACCAGGACCTGTACTGCAGCTCCCGGCAGGATCACGGCCTGGACAAGGCGCTGGATCAGCAGCTGATCACGATGTGCCGGGAGGCGCTGGACAACGGTACGCCGGTGCGATTCAGCACCACGATCGCCAACGTGAACCGCACCGTCGGCACCATGCTCGGCCATGAGGTCACCAAGGCCTATGGCGGCCAGGGACTTCCGGACGGAACGATCGACATCACCTTCGACGGATCGGCCGGCAACAGCTTCGGCGCGTTCGTGCCGCGGGGCATCACGCTGCGGGTGTACGGCGACGCCAACGACTACGTCGGCAAGGGGCTGTCCGGCGGGCGGATCGTGGTGCGGCCACCGGACAACGTCCCGGAATCCTTTGTCGCCGAGGACAACATCATCGCCGGAAACGTGATCCTGTTCGGCGCCACCAGCGGTGAGGTGTTCCTGCGCGGTCAGGTGGGGGAGCGGTTCGCGGTGCGTAACTCCGGTGCGCTGGCCGTCGTGGAAGGCGTCGGCGACCACGGCTGCGAGTACATGACCGGTGGCCGGGTCGTCATCCTCGGTCCGGTCGGCCGCAACTTCGCGGCCGGGATGTCCGGCGGCATCGCCTACGTCTACGACCCCGACGGTGTGTTGCCCGGACGACTCAACCGGGAGATGGTCGAACTGGAATCCCTCGACGACGAGGACCGCGAGTGGCTGCGCGGGTTCATCGCGGCCCATGTGGACGCCACCGATTCGGCCATCGGCCAACGAATTCTGAACGACTGGGATGAACACGTGACACATTTCGCGAAGGTCATGCCGCGCGACTACAAGCGCGTGCTGACCGCCATCGCAGAGGCCGAGGCGTCCGGCGCGGATGTCGACGAGGCGATCATGGCGGCCGCCAATGGCTGATCCACGCGGCTTCCTCAAGATCACCTCGCGGGAGACTCCGCAGCGGCGCCCCGTGCCGCTGCGGCTGCGGGACTGGAAAGAGGTCTACGAGGACTTCTCCGACGACGTGCTGCGCCGGCAGGCGTCCCGGTGCATGGACTGCGGAATCCCGTTCTGCCACAACGGATGCCCGCTGGGTAACCTGATCCCGGAGTGGAACGACCTGGTCTACCGGGACCGGTGGCGCGACGCCATCGAGCGGTTGCACGCCACCAACAACTTCCCGGAGTTCACCGGGCGGCTGTGCCCGGCGCCCTGCGAGGCGTCCTGCGTGCTGGGCATCAATCAGGATGCGGTGACCATCAAGCAGGTCGAGGTCGAGATCATCGACAAGGCCTTCGATGAAGGCTGGGTGGTGCCGCTGCCGCCGAAGAAGCTGACCGGCAAGAAGGTGGCGGTCGTCGGGTCCGGTCCGGCCGGGCTGGCGGCGGCCCAGCAGCTCACCCGGGCCGGGCACGCGGTGACGGTGTTCGAGCGGGCCGACCGGATCGGCGGGCTGCTGCGCTACGGCATCCCCGAGTTCAAGATGGAGAAGCGCCATATCGACCGCCGGCTGGAACAGATGACGGCCGAGGGCACCGAGTTCCGCACCAAGGTCAACGTCGGGGTGGATCTGCCGGTCGAGCGGCTGCGCGCCGAGTTCGACGCGGTGGTGCTCGCCGGGGGCGCGACCGCGTGGCGGGATCTGCCGATCCCGGGCCGCGAACTCGACGGCATCCATCAGGCCATGGAGTACCTGCCGTGGGCGAACCGGGTGCAGTTGGGAGACCCGGTGGTCGACGAGCACGGTGAGCCGCCGATCACCGCCAAGGGCAAGAAGGTCGTCATCATCGGCGGCGGCGACACCGGTGCGGACTGCCTCGGCACCGCGCACCGCCAGGGTGCGGTCAGCGTGCACCAGTTCGAGATCATGCCGCGCCCGCCGGAGACCCGCGCCCCGTCGACACCGTGGCCGACCTATCCGCTGATGTTCCGGGTCTCGTCGGCCCATGAGGAGGGCGGCGAGCGGGTGTTCTCGGTCAACACCGAGGAGTTCGTCGGCCGGGACGGTCGGGTGACCGGGCTGCGGGCGCACGAGGTCACCATGGTGAACGGCAGATTCGAGAAGGTCGAGGGCACCGACTTCGAACTCGAGGCGGACCTGGTGCTGCTGGCCATGGGTTTCGTCGGGCCGGAGCGGGAAGGCCTGCTCACCGATCTCGGGGTGGAGCTGACCGACCGCGGAAACGTGGCTCGGGACAAGGACTTCCAGACCAGCGTGCCCGGGGTGTTCGTCGCGGGTGACATGGGGCGGGGTCAGTCCCTGATCGTGTGGGCGATCGCCGAGGGGCGGGCCGCCGCGGCCGGTGTGGACCGCTACCTGATGCGCCGGACCGCGCTGCCGCGGCCGATCGAGCCGACTGCCGCACCGCAGCGGTGAGCAGGGCGCCGGAACATCACCGGTAACTTCGGCCACATTTGTCGGCGTGCCTCATGGCGTTTGCCGTCGCAACCGGATCTAATGGAAAAGGTGGGTCGTGCGGTAGTGTGGACCCACGGCACAGCTATTCGCCTACCGCAGGGGTGGTTCTCGTGTTCCGCAACCCGTTGACCCGATCCAGAATGGGACGAATCGCCTGGTCACTGCTTCGGCATCCGGTCAAGAGCCGGGAGTTCCCGGCGAAGAACGAACGCCTGATCACCGCCGACGAGCTACTTCGCTACGGCTACTGAGGCGGTCTGGCACCCGGCGGGCGGCGGCCCGTCGCACCCTTTGCGGTCCGATGTCGTGGCAGGCGAATGGCAGGACCCTGACGTGGCCGGCGGGTAGCGTTGGCAGCCATGCAGTTCGGATTCAAGACGTCGCCGCAGAACACCACCTGGCAGGACATGCTCTCTGTCTGGCGCGCCGCCGACGACATCGACGTCTTCGAGTCGGGCTGGACCTTCGATCACTTCTATCCGATCTTCTCCGATCCCACGGGACCGTGCCTGGAGGGGTGGACCACGCTGACCGCGCTGGCGCAGGCCACCACCCGGCTCCGGGTGGGCGTGCTCGTCACCGGTATCCACTACCGCCATCCGGCCGTGCTGGCGAATATGGCCTCCGCCCTCGACATCATCTCGGCCGGGCGGTTGGAACTGGGCATCGGCGCCGGCTGGAACGAGGAGGAGTCGGGGGCGTACGGCATCGAACTCGGCACCCTCAAAGAACGCTTCGACCGTTTCGAGGAGGCGTGTCAGGTGCTGATCAGCCTGCTCAGTCAAGAGACCACGGACTTCGACGGCGCGTACTACCGACTGAAGTCGGCGCGTAACGAGCCGAAGGGGCCGCAGCAGCCGCATCCGCCGATCTGCATCGGCGGCAGTGGTGAGAAACGCACCCTACGGATCACCGCGAAGTACGCCGACCATTGGAACTTCGTCGGCGGACCGCCCGAGGAGTTCGCGCGCAAGCGCGATGTGCTCGCCGCACACTGCGCCGACGTCGGCCGGGATCCACGGGAGATCAGGCTGTCGGCGCACGTCCGGCTCGGCGAGGACGGCGACTGCCGGAAGGTGGTGGACGAGGCGGCTGCCCTCGCTTCCGAAGGATTGGATCTGGCCATCGTCTACCTGCCGACTCCGCACACCCCGGCGGTGCTGGAGCCGCTCGCCGAGGCGATCCGCGACTCCGGGTTGCCGGCCCGATAACGCGGTGGTCGGCTGCGGCTGACCGGTTGTCACGACGCGAAGCGGTGACAACCGGACAATTCACTGTTCAGGGCAGTCAGTCACCGGCCGTCAACAGGTGTGCGCGCTCACCCTCGGGTCCGAACAAGGTGAGCAGTTCGGCGGGCTCTGGTCCTGCACTGCCGATCCAGTGGGGTATGCGGGTGTCGAATTCGGCGACCTCTCCCGGGTTGAGCAGCAGTTCCTGCTCCCCCAGCACGAACCGGACACGGCCGTTGAGAACGTAGAACCACTCATAGCCCTCGTGCGTTTGAGTCTGCAGCGGCGTCGTCATTGCCCGGTCTGCCGGCGGGTACACGATCTTGTAGGCCTGGATTCCACCGGCCCGTCGTGTCAACGGGATGACGGTCAACCCGAAACGCCGGATCGGTCGCAGATGTATACGCGGATCACCGGTGAGCGGTGCTTGCACCAGGTCGTCGATCGGCACGCCGTGTGCGCGAGCCAACGGAAGCAGTTGCTCCAGGGTCGGCCGGAGTTTCCCGTTCTCCAGCCGCGACAACGTGCTCTCGGACAGACCGGTCTCCGTGGCGAGCGCCGCCAGCGTCACGCCCCGTGACCGACGGATCGCACGCAAACGAGGCCCGACTCCAGCCAGCACGTCCTTGTCACCTCGATCCACGTGGGCAATTTTGCAGATCTGCAATTTTTCTTGCAAGCAGTTCAAGGCCCGTGCTGCCATCGAGGGGTCGACAAGCCCACGGAGGTAGGTCAGTGACTGCACGAGAACGTGAGGAGCGCATCGGTGCCGAAGCGGCCGCCGGTGGCCGTCTGAACACTGCGCGGCGGCGTGGCCGAGCACGATGGACCCTCGGTGTGACGATGGCGTCGGTATTGCTGGTGAGCGGCTGCGTTGGGGGAGCGTCACCTTGCCAGAACGCTCCCGGTGCCGCGGTGGTGGATACAGGTGCCCATGCGTTCGACTCCGCCACCCGCGACGACGACGAATTCAACCGCCTGTTCCGCCATGAGTTCGCCGATGTCGACGGTGTGAGGATGCACTACGTGACCGGCGGGAGCGGCGATCCGTTGGTCCTGCTGCACGGATGGCCACAAACGTGGTACGCCTGGCGCGGGATCATTCCCGCACTGGCGCAGAAGTACACGGTGTACGCGTTGGACCTGCCCGGACTGGGCGACAGCGAAGGCGCCCCGCCGAGCTACGACAAAGCCACGCTGGCCAGGTTCGTGCATCGTCTGCTGGCCGACCAGCTCGGCCTGCGGTCCATCAGGCTGGTCGCCCATGACCTCGGCGCCGGCGTCGGATTTCAGTACGCGGCGCAATACCCGACCGAGGTCAGCAAATACGCCCACTTGGACTACCCACTCCCCGGCCCCGCCCTGAGCGCGGCACGCTATCGGGAATTCAGTTGGCACATGGCCTTTCACCATCAGCCGAGGGTCCCTGAAGCGGTCGTCGCCAACGACGTGCGCGAGTACCTCGCCCTGTTCTACCCCTACGTCGCATACGGCGGGACGAGTTTCGGCGGGCCGGGCGCACAGTCACCGTTCACCGACGAACAGGTCGACGAGTTCGCGCGCACCTACAACCGGCCCGACGTCCTCTCGGGGGGATTCGACCTGTACCGGACGCTGGACCAAGACGAACACGACAACGTGGCGGCCGGCCCCATCACCACGCCCACGCTGCTCATGACCGCCGAGGGATTGCTCGAATCCACCCGGCTCACCGTCGAACCCCGGATGGCCAACATCACCAGAGCCGTAGAGGTCCCCGGAGCGGGGCACTGGCTTGTCGAGGAGAACCCGGCGTTCGTCACCAACGAGCTCTTGACCTTCCTCGCCGACTGAACCGACACCGGAGATCCGACCCATCGAAGGAGGCCTCCGGCGGCCGGCTGCGGCTGACCGCTTGTCACGGCGCGACGAGTGACATCAGTTCGGTGGCGTCGTCGGAGAGCCGGACCCGGGGTGGTGTTCGCCCGCCAGACGCGACCGAAGGTATCGGGTTGTTCGGGTAGCCGCCAGAGGTTCCGCAACGGGTCAGGTCGGCGGCGCGCAGCACGACCGGGGCGCCGGGGTTGTTGACCGCCGGGACCGCGACCTCTCCGTCGGTGGCGAGAAAGTAGGCGTGGTCATCGAGATGGCCGATGAACGGATCTGAACGTGCTGGATGGTCTTTCGTGGCGATACGGCTGTCGGGAGGCAAACCCAGCTGACTGATGGACGTTTGCCATCCCGGCACCGGCGGCACACGCATAGAGGCACAAGTAAAGCCGCGATCGAACCAGCCGTGAGTCCACCGCGTCGCCGACGAAGTCGAAGAGCCCCACGAGACCACCTCTTCCGTTCGCCGGGAGCCTGTCAGTGCTCGAGTGGGGTCCTGGACACCAATGTCGGGGAGTGGATGTCTGTCCGCCGCCGACTATGAGGTGGTCCGGGCCGTCTGCTGGCGTGCGACGTGGCTGCGCGCGTGCTCGATGGCGTCCTCGAGCGAGTCGATCAGATGCTTCTCGTGCCGAAGCGACTCGAAGACACCGACATTGGACAGCAGCTTGGAGTGCTCGGGCTGAACTCCCTTGATGATCACCGTGATTCCACGCCGCTCGAGTTCGGTGGCTATCTGGGCCAGCGAGTTCGCCCCGGTCGCGTCCAGGGTCCCCAGTTGTGACAACCGGATGATCACCACCGAGATGTCATCGGCCTCGATCTCCGAGATGGTCGACGACATCCGTTCGGCCACACCGAAGAACATCGACCCCTCGAGCCGCAGCAGCGCGATCCTCTCATCGCCGGGCTGCGGTTCTCCGGGCAGTTCCTCCCTGGTCACACCCGACCGGCGGGCCACATTGCGCAGCGCGAAGAACGCCGCGACGAGCACACCGATCTGCACCGCCTCGATCAGGTCGAAGGTGATCGTCACCAGCGCCGTCAGGACGAACGTCAACGCATCGGACCGGGTCGAACGCAGGATCCGCCGAGCGGTGTGCAACGACACCATCCGGAACGACGTCACCATCAGCACACCGGCCAACGCCGACAACGGAATGGCCGACACCGGGCCGGTGGCCAGATACACCACCGCGAGCAGAACCAGGGAATGCACGATCGCCGCCAGGCGCGTGCGGGCACCCGAGCGCACGTTCACCGCGGTGCGGGCGATCGCGCCCGTCGCCGGCATCCCGCCGAACAGACCCGATGCCACCGACGCCATGCCCTGTCCGACCAGCTCCCGGTCCGGGTGGTACGGCCCCGTCGCCGACATCGTCGCCGCGACCCGCGCGGACAGCAGCGACTCGATCGCCGCCAGCGCCGCGATGGCCAACGCGGCGCCGAGCAGGGTCTGCATGGCGCCCATGTCGGCCTGCGGCAACACCGGGGTCGGCAGCTGCGACGGCAACTCCCCGATGGTGGCCACCGAGATGCCGAACACCGTGACGATCACCGTCGCCGCCACCACCGCCGTCAGCGACTCCGGAATGCTGCGGTGCAGCCGCGGCAACACCACCATCAGCAGCGCGACCAGGCTCACCACGCTCAGGGTCTTCACCGCCGCGGTCCAGTCGGCGTGCGTCACCACATGCCAGGCCGCGACCAGCGTGCGTTGCCCCGCCGGCGCCTCGGTCGCGAACGCCGCCGGCACCTGCTGCAGGAAGATGATCGCCGCGATGCCGAGCGTGAACCCCTCGATCACCGGCCACGGAATGAATGTGACCGCGCGCCCCAACCCGGTGATGCCGGCCGCCAGCACGATCAACCCGGCCAACACGGTGACCAGCGCGATGCTGGTCAGCCCGTGCTGGGCGACGATCGGCGCCAGGATGACGGCCATGGCGCCGGTGGGCCCGGACACCTGGATGTGGGAACCGCCGAACACCGCGGCCACCAGGCCGGCGACCACCGCGGTGATCAGGCCGGCGGCCGCCCCCACGCCTGAACTGATGCCGAAGGCCAACGCCAGCGGCAGGGCCACCACGCCGACGGTGATGCCGGCGAGGATGTCACGCCGCCACGACCGGGGCAACTCGGCGTAGTCACGGCGGCTGGGCAACAGCCGTATCAGATTCTCTTTCGCAGTGGCGATCACTGTGACCGTCCCAATGGTGGAAGTCGTTTGAACGTCTCCAGCTGATCGCGCTGTGCGCCGAGGGTGTCGGCCAGGAAGGTGCGCGCGATCACCAGCAATTCGGAGATCTTCGGATGTGTCAGTTCGTAGAACACCGCGTTACCCACGCGCTGCGCGCGAACCACATGATGTCGTTTGAGCACGGCGAGGTGCTGTGAGAGCAGGGTCGGTTCGATCGCGGTGTCGGCGAGGATGTCGCTCACCGGGGTGGGTTCGCCGGAGGCGCAGAGGATTTCGAGTACCCGGATCCGGGCGGGATGGGCCAGCGCCTTGAACAGGTTGGCCTTGATCTCATACAACGGCCGTTCGGGGCCGTCGGACACGGAACTGGGCACGCGAAAACCAACACCTTTGTGATTTGATCAGTTGATGAATTGAACAAAACCTCAATCCACTGTACCGGCGTGGGCAATCTGCCGCAAACCGAGCACACTGGGGGTATGGACCCGGCGACGGCACTCCGGCAGGTGGCGTACTACAAGGACCGCGCCCGCGAGGACCCGCGGCGGGTGATGGCCTACCGTCGCGCCGCCGACGTCGTCGACGCGCTCAGCGACGCCGAACGGGAACGGCACGGCCGCGCCAACAGCTGGCAGTCGCTCCCGGGCATCGGACCCAAGACGGCCAGGGTGATCGCCCAGGCCTGGGCCGGACAGGAACCCGACGTCCTGGTCGAATTGCGCGAAGCCGCGGCCGACCTCGGCGGCGGCGACCTCCGGGCCGCGCTCAGGGGCGATCTGCATCTGCACTCCAACTGGTCGGACGGCTCCGCCCCGATCGAGGAGATGATGCGGACCGCCCGTGAGCTCGGTCATGAATACTGTGCGCTCACCGACCACTCACCGAGGCTCACCATCGCCAACGGACTCTCCGCGGACCGGCTGCGCCACCAACTCGACGTCATCGACGAACTGCGGGAGAAGTTCGCGCCGATGCGCATCCTCACCGGGATCGAGGTCGACATCCTCGAGGACGGCTCCCTGGACCAGGATCCCGACCTGCTCGAACGGCTCGACGTCGTGGTCGCGAGTGTGCACTCCAAGCTGTCGATGGACGCCGACGCGATGACGCGTCGGTTGCTCCGGGCCGTGACCAACCCGCTGACCGACGTGCTCGGCCACTGCACCGGCAGGCTGGTCAGCGGAAACCGCGGCCTGCGCCCGGAATCCCGGTTCGACGCCGAGAAGGTGTTCACCGCCTGCCGGGACCACGGCACCGCGGTGGAGATCAACTCACGTCCGGAACGCCGCGATCCGCCGACCCGCCTGCTGAACCTGGCCGGCGACATCGGATGTCTGTTCGCCATCAACACCGACGCGCACGCGCCGGGCCAACTCGACTTCCTCGGCTACGGCGCCCAGCGGGCGCTGGACGCCGAGCTGCCCGCCGAACGGATCGTCAACACCTGGTCCGCCGACCAGCTGTTGGCCTGGACCGACGTTTAGTTCCCACCCGCGCGGGGAAGAAGGCGCGCAACGGCCGTAGGCCGGGCGGCCCCGCGTGGGGCGGAACAAGCAGGAGGATTCTCAATGAGGTTGTCAAGCCGCTGCGGCGGCAGTAGGCGTGGTGGGTTGATAGGTCGTGTGGTCGCGCAGCATTGCCCACAGAACATTGAGACGCCGACGTGCCAGGGCCAGGACGGCTTGGCTGTGGCGTTTGCCTTCGGCGCGTTTGCGGTTGTAATACGTGCGCGAGGCGGGGTCGGATCGAATGCTAGACAGCGCCGACAGGTAGCAGACGCGCAGCAGGCGCCGGTTGTAGCGGCGGGGTCGTTGAAGGTTGCCGCTGATGCGGCCGGAGTCACGCGGTACCGGAGCCAGGCCGGCGACGCCGGCGAGGCGGTCGACGGAGTCAAAGGCACTCATGTCTCCGCCGGTGGCAGCGAGGAATTCGGCGCCGAGCGTGACGCCGAAGCCCGACATGCTCACGATAATTTCGGCGTGGCGGTGGCGGTGAAACCGCTCCTCGATCATCGCATCGGTGTCGCCGATTTCGGTGTCGAGGGCCATCACCTCCTTGGCCAAGCGGGCAACCATGGCCGCAGCGAGTTGTTGTCCGGGTATGACGGTGTGTTGAGCGTGAGCGGCCTGCAGGGCTTTGGCCGCGACGGCATCGGCGTTGCGGGCCTTGCGTTTACCCAACCAGACTGCCAGTCGAGCAGCACCGGCTCGTCGCAGCCCATCGGGAGTTTGATAGCCGGTGAGCAGCAGCAACGCGGCCTTGCTGGTGCTGTAGTCGAACGCGCGTTCCAGGGCTGGGAAGTATTCGAGCAGCTGGGCACGCAGTCGATTGATCGTGCGGGTGCGATCAGCCACCAGATCGGTGCGCCGGCTGGTGAGGATGCGCAGCTCCACTGTGATGTCATCTCCGGGGCGCAGCGGTTGCAGATCGCGGCGCATCCGGGCCTGATCCGCAATAACGGCGGCATCTTTGGCGTCGGTCTTACCCTCCCCGCGGTAGCTGCCCGAGGCGTGGTGCACGGTGCGGCCGGGGATGTAGAGCAGCCGCTGGTCAGCGGCGATCAGCAGCGTGATCAGCAGGGCCGCACCGCCAGCGTTGAGATCGATGGCCCAGGTGACCTCACCGCCGTCAGCCATGGTTGCGACAGTGCTGATCAACTTCAACAGAGTCGCTTCGTCGTTGGCTACCCGCTGCGAGAGCAGTCGCTTTCCCTGCGCATCGATGACCACGCAGAAGTGGTCCGATTTCCCAGCATCGATACCCGCCCAAACAGCTTGTGTCACTACCGCCTCCGTGCTCATCACCATTTCCACCAGCCCGGCAGACGACCACGCCGTCGTGTCCTTACACAGCGATCGAATCGCATCTCTCAATTAGCGGTCGAGTCGTCGCGGGACAGCGGGCGGCCAATCCTCCTCGGCCATCAAGGGCTGACCAATGAAAGCCATACCCGCTGTCCCTGGGTGAATCGAAGCCTAAGGCCAGCGGCCCCGAACACCCTCCAAGAAAGGTAAGGATCCGATGGCTGACAGCAACGCGCCCAAAGACGCACTCAAACAGGCCAAGGGAATGGCCAAAGAAGTCGTGGGAGCGGTGACCGGCCGCGACGACCTCGTCGACGAGGGCCGGGCCGAACAGGGCAAACGGGTCCGCCCCGATCTGGCCGGAGCGCCGGCCCCGCAGCCGCCGTCCTTCGAGGAGCCCACCGAGCCGCGGCCACCGTTGCCACCCAAGCCCGATCAGGGCGCACCCGAACTGCGCAGCGCCACCGGGACCCCGGCGGACGGGCCGGCCGACACCCGGGCGCAGCAGGGTCGGTACCTGACCACCGCGCAGGGCGCCCGTCTCTACGACACCGACCACTCGCTGAAGGCCGGCGACCGCGGACCCACCCTGCTGCAGGACCACCACTTCCGCGAGAAGATCACCCACTTCGACCATGAGCGCATCCCGGAGCGGGTCGTGCACGCCCGCGGCGCCGGCGCGCACGGCGTGTTCCGCGCCAACGGCGCGGCCGAGAAGATCTGCAAGGCAGAGTTTCTGAAGTCCGGCGTAGAGACCGAGGTCTTCGTGCGGTTCTCGACGGTGATCGGCAACCGCGGATCGATGGACACCGCCCGCGACACCCGCGGCTTCGCCACCAAGTTCTACACCGGCCAGGGCACCTTCGATCTGGTCGGTAACAACATCCCGGTGTTCTTCATCCAGGACGGCATCAAGTTCCCCGACGTCGTGCACGCCGCCAAACCGCATCCGGACCGGGAGATCCCGCAGGCGCAGACCGCCCACGACACGTTCTGGGACTTCTTCTCCCTGCACACCGAGTCGGCGGCGCACACCATGTGGGCCATGTCCGACCGGGGCATCCCGCGCTCCTACCGGACGATGGAGGGGTTCGGCGTCAACACCTTCCGGCTCATCGCACCGGACGAGACGACCTCACTGGTGAAATTCCACTGGAAGCCGCGCCTCGGGGTGCACTCGCTGATCTGGGAGGAGGCCCAGATCATCGGCGGGGTGGATCCGGACTTCCACCGTCGTGACCTCGCCGACGCGATCGAGGCCGGGGCCTTTCCGGAATGGGACCTCGGCGTGCAGGTGTTCCCGGACAATCCGGAGCAGATGTTCGAAGGCATCGACCTGCTCGATCCGACCAAGATCGTGCCCGAGGAACTCGCCCCGGTGCAGATCATCGGTACCCTGCAGCTCAACCGCAACGTCACGAACTTCTTCGCCGAAACCGAGCAGGTGGCTTTCCACCCCGGTCACCTGGTGCCCGGCATCGACATCACCGACGACCCGCTGATGCAGGCCCGGTTGTTCTCGTACCTGGACACCCAGCTGCTGCGGCTCGGCGGGCCGAACTTCGCGCAGATCCCGATCAACCGTCCGCACGCCCCGGTCAACGACATGCTCCGGGACGGCTTCCACCAGCACGGGGTCCATGCCGGAGTGGCTCCCTACCAACCGAATTCACTGGACGGCGGGTGTCCGTTCATGGCGTCGGCGGAGACCGGCGCGTTCATCGAGGCGCCGCATCCGCTGCCGGCCTCGGCGAAACGGCGGGCCAACCCGGCGACCTTCGACGATCACTTCAGCCAGGCCACGCTGTTCTACCGCAGCCTGCACCCGGTCGAACAGGCCCACGTGGCCGCCGCGTTCAGTTTCGAGATCGGAAAATGCTACGAGCAGACGATCAAGGAGCGGGCGCTCGCGGTGCTGGCCAACATCGACGCCGAACTGTGTGCCACCGTCGCGGCGGCGCTGGGGCTGGAGGCGCCGAGGCCGAGCGTGCCGCCGGTGGATCCGGAGACGCTCAGCCCGGCGCTGTCGCAGCTCGGCAGCACCTGGCCGATCGAGGGCCGCCGGGTCGGCATCCTCACCGGGCCCGACACCGACGTCGCCGCGGTGGCGACGCTGGTCGAAGCGCTGCTCGCCGCCGATCTGGTCCCGCACGTCACCGCCGTCCACGGCGGGGAACTGGGCAACGGGGAGGTGAGCGTGCCGGTCTCCCGCACGTATCTGACCGGACGGTCCGTGGAGTTCGACGCCATCGTGGTGGCCGGTTCACCGGCCGACATGCGGGCCCGGATCATGGTCGACGAG
The DNA here is from genome assembly GCF_900187065.1 of Mycolicibacterium thermoresistibile. NCBI lineage: Bacteria > Bacillati > Actinomycetota > Actinomycetes > Mycobacteriales > Mycobacteriaceae > Mycobacterium > Mycolicibacterium thermoresistibile. The sequence continues at coordinate 4,649,140 of NZ_LT906483.1, read as the reverse complement.
TCCTACCGCCACCTCAAGCCGGTGGCGGTGCTGCCGGCGGGGGAGAACCTGGTGACCGCGGCCGGGGTGCCCGTCGACACCGCCGGAGTGGCGTTGGAGTCCGATCCGGCCCGTGCCGCCTCAACTCTCATCACCGCACTCGGTGCGCATCGGGTGTGGGACCGTCCGGTGCGCAACTGAGGCGCTGATTCGGCGATCCGGCGATTCGGGCGGGGTCCTAGACTCGCGGGATGCGAGCCGACCTCGGAACCGACACCGTCATCACCCTGCTCGCCGCCGGGTTGATCTTCCTGTGGGCACTGATCCTCGGGGTGTGGAAGTACCGGCAGATGGCGACCGCCCAGAACCATCTGGCGCACCCGTATGTCGACATCGCGCACCGTGCGGCGCTGCTGTACTCGTTCGCCACGCTGCTGATCGCGGTGTTCGTCGAGCTGAGCGGTTGGCCCGCGGCGGTTAACCTGACCGCGGCGATGGTCGTGGTGTTCTTCTTCGTGGTGGCGATCGGGTCCTACGTCCTGCACGGCGCCCGCCGCGACACCACCAACCAGTTCGAACATTCCACCACGGCACTGCACGGCGCCATGGTGGCGCTGATCGCCGGGGAGATCGGCGGATTCGCGGTGCTGCTCGCCGGGTTCGTCAGTGCCCAGTTCCTCTAGGCCCAGTTGATCCAGGTCCAGTTCCTCGAGGCCCAGTTGATTCAGGTCCAGGAAGGGGCCGACCGGTGCTCATCGGGCAGCCGGGGCATCTCCCAGCCCGGGTCGCGGCCGAGGAGCACCCCGCGGGTCAGTGCCGCGGTGCCGTACCGGCGCCGGACGTTGTCCACCGCGGAGTCGAGTTGACCGGCGGCGGTGCGGCTTTCGGTCCCACCACACGGTAACGGCAGTTCGAGCTGGGTGGCACCCGAGCGGTCGATGTCGGTGACCGCGAACCCGATCAGGGTCAGGCCGCGTTCGGCGATCAGCGGTGCCGCCGCGGACACCAGGGCGCGCGCCGTAGCGAGCACGACATCGGTGGACGCGGTCGCCGCGGCCAGGGTCCGGGACCGTGTCGCGCGGCTGTAATCGGCGAACCGCAGCCGCAGCACCACGGTCCGCCCGGTGCGGTGAGCCGCACGCATCCGGCGGGTGATCCGGTCGACCAGGTTGACCACCACCGCGTCGATCTCGGCGGCCGACATAGCACTGCCCGCCCGGCCCAGCGAGCGCTGCGCGCCGACCGACCGGCGCCGCACCCCGGTCGCGACCCGCCGCCGGTCGATGTTGTGCGACAGCGCGAACAGCTGCCTGCCCATCGCCGCCCCGACCATCGAGGTCAGGGCCGTCTCGGGGAGCGCGGCCACGTCGGCCACCGTCTCGATGCCGTGCGCCCGCAGTCTGGCAGCGGTCTTGACGCCCACCCCCCACAGCCGCTGGACCGGCAACGGATGCAGGAAGGCCGGCTCGCGGTCCGGCGGCACCAGCAGCAGACCATCGGGTTTGGCTTCTTGACTGGCGACTTTCGCGAGGAACTTGGTGCGGGCGATCCCGACCGTGATGGGCAGCCCCACCTCCGCACGCACCCGCTCGCGGAGCCGGGCGGCGATCTGCACCGGCGTGCCCGCCAGCCGACCCAGCCCGCCGACATCGAGGAAGGCCTCGTCCACGCTCAGCGGCTCCACCAGCGGTGTGGTGTCCCGGAACACGTCGAACACCGCCGCGCTGGCCTGCGAATACGCCGCCATCCGCGGCGGCACCACGATCGCGTGCGGGCACAGCGCACGGGCCTGACCGCCGCTCATCGCGGTGCGCACCCCGTACGCCTTGGCCTCATAACTGGCGGCGAGCACCACCCCGCCGCCCACGATCACCGGTCGGCCGCGGAGCGCCGGGTCGTCCCGCTGTTCCACCGATGCGTAGAACGCATCGAGATCGGCGTGCAGGATCGTCGCGCCGTGACCAGCCGGACCGGACACGAACACATGTTCGCATGCCGGGCCGACAACGCGGCGATGGTCGACGGTCCCCGCGCCGGCGAGCTAGCGGCCGGTGCCGTAGATGCTGGTGAGCCAGATATGGGCCAGTGTGTCGACGATCCGGTCCTCCGGCACCGCGGGCTTTTCATCGGCGAACGCCGCGAACATGGTGCGTTCGTTCATCAGGTTCAGCGACACCGCGAGGTCTTCGGCGGGGATGGTGTCCGGGGCCGCGCCCCGTTCACGCTCGGCGCGGATCGATTCGGCGGTGTAGTCGATCCACTTCTTCATGAACCGCGACCACAACGCATCCACCTCGGTATTGGTGGTGCGGGCCGCCGCACCGGCCAGTGTCACCGCCCGGTGCGCGCCGAAGGTCTCGAACAGCGCGTTGATGGCCCGCCACACCCCGGCCGGATCGACCGCGCGCGCGTCCATGCCGTTCAGCGCCGCATCGGCGCGCTGGTCCGCCTCGGCGATCACCCGTTCCACGAGCGCCAGCAGCACGGCGTCCTTGGACGGGAAATAGAAGTAGAACGTCGGCCGCGACAGCCCGGCGCCCTTGGCCAGGTCGTCGACGGAGATCTCGGCGAGCGGACGCTCGGCGAGCAATTTCTCCGCGGTGGTGAGGATCGCCAGCTCCCGGTCGTCGCCGGAGGGACGGGTGCTGCGGCGGCCCCGACTGCGGACCGGACTGGCTGTGCTCATGCGCCCCACTTTACACAGCGTTGACGTTCTCAACAGTGTGTTGACTATCTCAACACTGTGTTGATAGCTTGTGGTCATGACTGAGCACCTCGACGTCCTCATCGTGGGCGCCGGAATCTCCGGTATCAGCGCCGCCTGGCATCTGCAGGACCGCTGCCCGTCGAAGAGTTACGCGATCCTGGAACGCCGCGACAATCTGGGCGGCACCTGGGATCTGTTCAAATACCCGGGCATCCGGTCGGACTCCGACATGTTCACGCTCGGGTTCCGGTTCAAGCCCTGGACCGACCCCAAGGCGATCGCCGACGGGCCGGACATCCTGGCCTATCTCAAGGAGACCGCCGAGGAGTTCGGCATCGACGAGCACATCCGGTACCGCCACCGGGTGGTGTCGGCGAACTGGTCCGATCCGGACAACAAGTGGATCCTGCAGGTGGAACGCGACGGTGAGCAGGTCGAGATGACGTGTTCGTTCCTGTTCGCCTGCAGCGGCTACTACAACTATGACGAGGGCTACTCGCCGGAGTTCCCGGGCGCCGACGACTTCGAGGGCACCATCGTGCACCCGCAGCACTGGCCCGAGGATCTCGACTACGCCGGCAAGCGCATCGTGGTGATCGGCAGCGGTGCGACCGCGGTGACGCTGATCCCGGCCCTGGCCGAGACCGGCGCCGGGCATGTCACCATGCTGCAGCGGTCGCCCACCTACATCGGTTCGCTGCCGTTGGTGGACCCGATCGCGGTCAAGGTGAACAAGTACCTGCCACCGAAGATGGCCAGTGTGGTCAACCGCTGGAAGGCGATCATCTTCAGCACCTTCCAGTACCAGCTGTCGCGCAAGTTCCCCAACTACATGCGCCGGACGTTGATGAGGATGGCCGAGCGCCGGCTGCCGCCGGGCTACGACGTCGAGAAGCACTTCGGTCCGCGCTACAACCCGTGGGATGAGCGACTCTGCCTGGCGCCCAACGGTGACCTGTTCCGCGCCATCCGGCACGGCAAGGCCGACGTGGTCACCGACACCATCGACACCTTCACCAAGACCGGTATCCGGTTGACATCGGGCACCGAGTTGGAAGCCGACATCATCATCACCGCGACGGGGTTGAATCTGCAGCTGTTCGGCGGCGCGGAGATCAAGCGCAACGGGCAGCCGGTCGAGCTCACCGAGACGATGGCCTACAAGGGCATGATGCTGAGCGGGATGCCCAACATGGCGTTCACCATCGGCTACACCAACGCGTCCTGGACACTGAAGGCCGATCTGGTGTCCGAATTCGTCTGCCGCGTCCTGAACCACATGGACGAGCACGGCTACGACGTCGTCGAACCGCAGCATCCGGGCGACAGCGTCGAGGAGCGGCCGCTGCTGGACTTCACCCCCGGGTACGTGTTGCGGGCGCTGGACCGGCTGCCCAAGGCCGGATCCCGTACCCCGTGGCGGCTCAAGCAGAACTATCTGTTCGACCTCGGGCTGATCCGGCACGGCCGGGTCGACGACGAGGGTCTGCAGTTCGGCAGACGCCGCGCCGCGCTGTCAGCGACCGCCTGACACCCGACTGACTCAGCCTTCGGCCGACGGGGACGGCGGTGGCACGACCACGATGCCGTCCTCGTCGGCGTAGGCGATCTCACCGGGCACGAAGGTCACCCCACCGAACTCGACCGCCACATCGCGCTGGCCGGCGCCGGTCTTGGTGCTCTTGCGCGGATTGGTGCCCAGCGCCTTGATGCCGATGTCGAGGGTGCGCAGGGTGGCCGAATCGCGCACCGCGCCGTTGATGATCAGACCAGCCCAGCCGTTACCGCGGGCCAACTCGGCGATCACGTCGCCGACCAGGGCGGTGTGCAGGGAACCGTCACCGTCGATCACCAGCACCCCACCGTTGCCCGGCTCCGACAACACCGACTTGAGCAGCGCGTTGTCCTGGAAACAGCGCACAGTGCTGATCGGACCGGCGAACTGGGCGCGGCCGCCGTACTGCTGGAGCTGCAGATCGCAACTACGGACATCGGGACCGATCTCATCGACCAGATCGGCGGTGGGTCGAGGTTCTACGATCACCGCTCGATGTTATCGATGATGATGTCGTGCACGAACCGGGCCAATCCCGGTTCGGCGTCGTCGTAGAACGCGGCGAACCGTTCGTCGGCGAGATACATCTCGGCCAGCCGGCGATGCATGCGCTCCCGGGACTGCCGGAACGCCTCGGTGCCGCCCCAACGCCGTTCGGTCTCGGCGGCGTGTTCATCGAAACACCGCGCTGCCGAAGATCTCGACCTGCTCCTCCGCCGACAGCTGTATGCCGTGGCGGTGTGCGTTCATCAGTTCCTCCACTGCCTTGATGGTGTGCTGCAACCGGTCCGCCTGCTCGAGCAGCAGCGCATGCTGACGTTGCAGACGGGCGAGGGGATCGGCGGCGCCGTCGAGCAGCGCACGGATCTCCTCCAGGGGGAGACCGGCCGAGCGGTACACCGGGATCAGGTGCAGCCGTTCGATGGCGGCATCGGTGTCACCGCGGTATCCCGCCGCGGTCCGCACACTGGGCACCGGCAGCCCGATGCGGTCGTAGTGGTGCAGGGTCCATGGGCACCACTATCGACCCTGACGCGGCGTCAGGGTCAAGGCGTTGTCAGCCGATTGCGCGCTACTTGCCGCGGCGGTTGACCAACAGGACGATGAGCAGGATCAGCGCCCCGGACGCCACCGCGATCATGAACGGCAGCCGGGAGTCGTCGGGGCGGGAGATCGGCGCCGGCGTCGCCACCGGATTGGGCGCCGAGGCCACCGTGGACTTGGCATGCGCGGCGACTTCCTTGGCAGCCGAGGTGAGATCGGCCGGGGGCGCAGCCCCGGCCGTCTGCCGGCGTTCGGGCTCGGCGGGCTTCCTGGCCGGTGCCTTCTGGGCCGGTGCCTTCTTGGTGGCCTTCTTGGCCGGTGTCTTCTGGGCCGCCTTCTTCGCCGGTGTCTTCTTGGTGGCCTTCTTGGCCGGTGTCTTCTGGGCCGCCTTCTTGGCCGGTGTCTTCTGGGCCGGTGTCTTCTTGGTGGCCTTCTGGGCCCGCTCGGTCTTCTTCTCGGCCGGGGCGCCCGCCTTCTCGGCCGGCTCCGGAGAACCGGCTGCCGGATCCGGCCCCGACGACACGGAGTCTCCGGTCCCGGCCGGCTGGTCCTGCGGGTCTGCCATGTGGCTGCTCCTTTGCAGTGTCATGTCTCAGCTGGGCGGTGCGGGCCGGTGGATCCGGCGGCACCTATCATGCCAGGCGCCCGGGTCCCGCCCGTACGTCTCACCCCGTGACGGTCAGCACCGCCGCGAAAGTCAACGCCACCGTCATCAACGCCAGTTCGGTCAGCGAGCGGGCCGTCGACACCTCGGCGGTGGTCCGGTGCGCGCGGGCGGCCGGCACCCAGCCGGTGCGGTTGCGCCACGCCAACCCGATCAGCGCCACCGTCACCGCGATCTTCCCCGACAACACCCGGCCATAGCCCGTGTCGAACAACGCCGCCGGGGAGGCGAGAGTGACGGCGGCGCCGGCCACGCCGCACACCAGCAGCACGATCACACACCACAACGACACCTGGGAGAACCGCGGCAGCACCCGCGCCCACCGGCCCCGGTGCGCCACGGTCAGCACCAGCGCCGCCAGCACACCGCACCAGAGCGCCGCCGCCAGCGCATGGACCGCGACCGCCGCCCCGCCCACCGGACTCGCCGCCAGATGGCCGGTGAGAGTGCGCGCCAGCATCCCGGCCGCGGCCGCGCCGATCGCCACCATCCACGCCGCCGACCGCCGGTGCGCCGCCAACGCCAGACCGGCCACCGTCGCCGCGGCCGCGATGCTGAGCAGCGCCGACCGGCCCGCCGCGGTCACGGTCGCGTACTCCACCACGGTCGAGGTGCGCAGCCGCCACACCGGTACCCCGACCAGTTGCGCGCCCTGCACCGCCAGCCGCACCACCTCGGCCAGCAGCCAGCATCCGGCGCTGACCGCCAGCGGCCCGGCCGCGGTCCGGGCCAGCTCGCCGCGCCGGCGGCCGGTGTCCAGCAGCGGGACCACCGCCAACCCCAGCGTCACCACCGCCGCGCAGTCGGCCAGCGCGCGGGTCGCCGCGGTGGCCGGCACGACCTGCGGGAACGCCACCGCCCAGGCGGCTGCCGTGGCGGCGGCCACCAGCAGAACGCCGACGGCCGCCGCCCGCAGGCGGCTCACTGCTGGCGCCGCACCGCCCAGACCAGGCCACCCGCCACGATCACCGCGGCGATCAGCACGAACACCCAGACCGGCAGATCGGCCCCGGTTGCCGCGCCGTCGGTGGCGCCGTCGGACTCCCCGTCGGCGGTATCGGCGGGCAGGGTGGCCGGCGGACCGGGCTCCCCGCTGCCGGCGACCTTCAGCTCAAAGGTCCACGATCCCTGCACCACATGGCCGTCGGCCGAGGTGGCGCGGTAGTTGGCGGTGTAGGTGCCGGCCGGCCCGAGCGGTTTGACTGCCACACTCACCACCGGACCGTCCACCTCGGCCTCGCCGGTGGACCACAGGTTGCCGTCCGGACCCACCACCGTCATCGCGGCGAAGGTGTCCTGCATCGGCTCGTTGAACGTCGCCGACACCCGCTCCGGCGCCTCCTCGAGCACCGCCCCGTCGGCCGGATCGGTGGACATCAGGGTGGCGTGCGCCGCCGCGGGCGGGGCCATGACGATCCCCATCACGGTGAGGATTCCGGCGAAGGCCCCGAGAATCCGGGCGGGGCCGACCCGGGTGCGCGTGAACGCGCGAGAGGTCGAAGACATGAGATCGGACTTTCTGTCGTTGGGACTGTCGGTCAGGACGCGACGCCGGCCGGCGGGCCGCGCCGCGCCACCGAAGAGGCCAGCGTCAACGCCCGCAACGGCTGATCGGCGCTGCACACCAGCACCGTCGGCGCCGTCGGCGCCACCGGTGGGAGATCGACCGGACGCGCCGCACGCACCGCCCGCGACAGCGCGCCACCGAGCCTGCCGACCGCCGCGACCAGCATCGCACCGGCCACCACCGCCACGGTGTGGGCGAACACCATCACCCACGCCCGGTGCGGCGGGAGGCTCGCGGTGTCCGGACCGTGGGCATGCCCGGCGGCGGTGAACAGCAGATGGGCCAGCAGTTGGCCGACACCGAGCAACCCGACCAGTACCGGGGTCGAGGCCGCCGACCGTAGGCCGACGGTCAGCGCGCCGACGGTCGCCGCGAGCACGACGAGGTGGGCGCCGAGCGCGCCGGTGGGCAGCGCACCGCCGGCGGCACCGTGCGCAGCGACCGCCAGCGCGGCGGTCAACAAACCCGTCGCGGTGCCGCGCAGCGGTGCGGAGCCGTCCGCACCCACAGTCGCACCCCTCACCTCACGTCAACCCCGTCACGGCATCGTCAGGTCAGCTCGACACTCCCAGCCGGGCCAGCAGATCCGCGTCGATACCGTCGAGCTGTTCGGCGATCGCCGCGTGCGCGGCCTTGCGCCGCGTCGAGGGCATGTTCTCCGCGGCCGCCACCGCTGCGGACAGATCGCTGAGGCGATCGGTGATCGCGGCGGCGAACTGTTTGGTCTCGGCGTCCTTCGGGTTCTTCTCGACCACCAGCCGCAGCGACCGTTCGGCGCCCGCGATCCGCGCCGACAACTGGGCTCCGTGCCCGGAGAACTGGCCGAGCTGGGCCAGCGGGACCCCGAGCCGGTCGGCACGGCGTTCATCGAGGTAACCGCGCGCGGCGATGGCCACCCGGTAGCCCACCGGAACCACCACCGGCGCCAGCAGCCGGGTGACGGTCAATGCCCGGCGAATCCGGGTCGGCGACAACAGTTTGCCCTCCTGTGCCGCCTTGAGCTGGGCTTCGGCGACCTTGCGGGCGGTGCGGTCGCTCTTCTGCTGCGCGCGCAGCTGAGCCTTGAGCGCCCTGGCCTCCGCGCGCTGCTCGGACTTGATCCGCCGGGCCTCGTTCTTCGCGGCGAGCTTGGCCTCGAGCTTGGCCTTGTGTTTCAGGGCCCGGGCCTCGGCTCGACGGGTAGCGCGGCTCTTGCGTCGCTTGAACAGGCTCATCCCGGCTGCCTCTCGGTCATCTCGTGCGGCGTGGACTTCGCTGGTGCCGTCGCTGGCCGCGGCACCTTGCCACAGCTGATCATCCAGCCCAACACTATCGCTCCGGACGTTCGCTCCGGTGCCGCGCCCGGGTCGGCCCGGCTGTGCGAGAATCGCCGTGACGTAGGGGCCGCGACACGGCGCCATTCGGGCGGGGCCGGGACGACACCCGGCGAGTCGACGAAAACGCCGCCCGCGCCGCCAGGGGGTGGTATCTCTCGGTTCAGGGTTGGACCGCTTTGGGCACCCGTTGTACAGCAGGGCAGACAGGGGGTCGGATGCCGGCAAGTCGACGTGTCACACGAGCCGTCAACGCGGTTCTCGATCTCGCGCCGCGGCGCGGCGAGGTCTCCCTGCTGAAGCTGGTGCAGGCGGTCGCCGAGCAGCGGGGCCGTCCGATCGAGTTGAAGATGGCCGACCTGCCGCCCGGCGTGTGTGGACAGTGGCGCGAATACGCCGACCGTGACGTCTTCCTGATCCAGCAGGGCCTGCCGGCGTGGGATCGCACCCTGGCCCACGAACTCGGCCACCTGGTCCTCGGCCATGACGGCATCCCGGTCGCGCAGGCGGCCCAGGCCGGCACCGAGGTGGCCGGCGACGACCTGATCAGCTACATGCTCAACCAACGCACCGGGTGCATGGGGCCCAGCGGTGAGGACGCCGAGCAGGAAGCCGAGGATTTCGCCGCGTTGCTCATCTACCGGCTGGGCCGGTTGCCGTCCGACCGGTCCTCGCTGGTGCAGGTCCGCCTCGGAGAGGCGTTTGGTTGATCGTCTGGTTGATCGCCGGTCTGTTGGGCCTGGCCACCGGTTTACGTATCGGTTGGGCCCTGGCGAACAAGCAGTCGGTGGTGAGCACCGCGATGATCGTGGCCCTGGGCAGCCTGGCCCTGGTCGCGGCGCTGAACTGGCCGCCGCTGACCCTGTTGGTGGACACCGCGCTGGGCTGGCCCAACATCGTGATCGGATTGAGCCAGGTCGGGCTGATCGGCTGTGCCGCCGGCAGCAGCGTCATGATCACCACCGTCGCCTCCGGGCGTGACACCACCACGGTGCGGCGCATCGCCATCGTTCAGTACGTGGTCGCCGTCGCCGTCGCCACGCTGACCCTGGTGGTCTTCCTGTCATCCGGTCAGCAGCCCGAGATGACCACCGAGGAATACCTCAGACACAATGTCGGTCCCGGCGGCGCGGTGTGGGTGTGGCTGCTGCCGCTGATGTATGTGATCTTCGCCCTGACGGTGGTGGCCGGGGCCGGTATCCGCCACTCCAACCGCAGCCGGCGGGGGCGGGCGTTGTTCGGGTTCGCCCTCGGCGCCGCGCTGATCGTGGTGGCCAGCGTGCTGCTGCTGATCAGGGCAGTCGGCCAGACCGACGAGCCCGGTATCGGGACGGTGGCCACGATGCTCGGTCTGGCGATGGTGATGGTGGCGGCGGCCGCGTTGGTGCCCAGCATCGAGGACTGGTTCGGGGCCCGCCGTGAGCTGCGGATCATCGATCCGCTGCTGGCCGAGCTGAGCCGACGCCATCCCGATGCGGGAGTGGGGGAGCGGCCCCGCGGTCCGCTGGTCTTCCGCGTGGCCGAGCGGATGTCGCTGATCTCCGACGGACTGTTCCTCGAGGCCACCCTGGCCGTCGGTGATCGCGACCGGGTCGACGCACCGGCTGGGCGCGGGGCGTCGGACGGGCCTGACAGCCCGGACGACGATCTGGTCGACGAGGTCGGACACCTCGACCCCCCGCCGGTGTCGGCCGACGAGCAGGCCCGGGCGATCGCCGAATGGATTCACGCCGGCCGCAACGGCCAGGAAGGCTCGGCCCGAAAGCTCTTCCCCGGCCTCAACTGGTTACGGCAACCGGAGACGTTCTCCGACCGGGATTGGATTCTCGCGATCGCGGAGCAGTACCACCGGCTCGTCCGGCGGCGCGCCGAACGAGCGCCGCGCCGCCGGACGGTATGAGACCGGTGTCAGCGCACCCGGGGCAACGGGTCAGTCGTCGAGGTTCTCCTTGCGGCGGAGCTCCTCGGCCCGCTTCACAATGTCCTCCTGCGCCTCGGGGGACAGGCCGATGGTGCGCGCAGCGATGCGGCGGACCCCCTCGTCCCGCATCTGCGCCAGCCAGGTCAGCTCCTTGTCGAGCTTCTCGAAGTACTCGTCATCGGTGAAGTAGTCCGGCTTGATCCGGAAGAAGCTGGCAAGCGCCGCCATCGTTGCCTGCGACGGGTTGGTGCGGTTGCCGGAACGCAGCTGCGACAGATACGGCGCGGACATCGTGATGCCCTCCGCCTTGAGTGCGGCGATCACTTCGGCCGACGTATGCGGGCCCCGACCCGGCGGGTAAACCGTCTCGAACAGCCGGTTCAGCCGGTCGGCGAACGTCTTGCTCATCGAATTGACCTCCACATGATCTGTTGAGCGGGCAATTGGGCGGGGTATTTGCTGATCATCGTAGCGAGAGTTGTGCGTCCAACCAAGTGCAAACCCGATAAAAGTTAACTAACCGCGCAGCCTCCTGGGTCTCCACAGCCGTGGCGGCTTCCTCGCTTGACACCCGAGGTAGCACCGTATGGTGCAGCGAAGTGCATCTTACCGATGCTCAGCAAGCTTCTCCGGCAGGGGCGACGGCGGCGCGGCGCGGATGGGACGTGTTCACCACCGGTGCAGCGCAACCGATCTGTTCCCGGGGTGAATTCCATTTGCTAATGCCATCGCCAAATGGCTTGACGTAATGTGTGCGGTCTCATTTCCTGCGCCGCCGGGCGGGGGAACGGAGCCGTGACAGTTGTTTACGGTGCGGTTGAACGTTGCCAGCCGGTCACCGGTCCTGCGTCGGCGTGATCGGCGCTGGTTCCGGCGCCGCGCGGCCGCGGAGGTAACCCACCGTCGCGGCCAGACCGGCCAGCGCGACGGCCCCGCCGACCGCGGCCACCGCAACCCCGCGCCACCCCAGCGCGGCGTCGAACAGCAACCACAGCCCGACCACGAGGAACAGCAGTCCGGCCAACCGGTGCAGCGACCGGATCGGCAGCCGGCGGTTCAGGACCGCGCCGACGGCGATGGCGACGCCGTCGGCCAGCACCATTCCGGCGGTGGCGCCGATCCACACCCCGGCCCAGGCGTGCTCGCTGGCCAGCGCGACCGTGGCCAGCATGGTTTTGTCACCCAACTCGGCCAGCACGAACGACGAGACGACCGCGAACAGCACATGCCGGGTCTGGGCCACCGACGGGGCCCCGTCGCCGCCCGGGTCGCGGCCGTCCCACCAGGTCCACGCCGCGAACAGCAGAAAGGCCACCGCGGCCGCGAAGGCGATCGGCCGCTCCGGAAGCGTCATCCCGAGGAAGTGGCCGACGGCCACCGAGATGCCGTGCACGAGCAGCGCGGCGATCCCGACCCCGCTGAGCACCACCCACCAGCGGTGGCGCAGGGCGTAGGTCATGGTGATGAGCTGGGACTTGTCGCCGAGTTCGGCGACGAACACCACGCCGAGGCTGATCAGTGTGGCGGTGAGCATGGGCAACGACCTCTCGACACATTGCCGACAGGTCACGGATGCGCGACCCGCCGACAGGGGTCGAAGGTCTCGCCCACCGCACCGGTTGAGAGGAGGTGCGGTTCGCCGGCCGGGCTGTGCGCCAGTATGTCGACACGACGATTGGGGGCTACTCCCCTTCGCTGACGACACCGACCATAGCGTGCCGGCAGGGGCCGCGCCAGTGCTCCCGGGATTTCGGGCACCCGTAACCGATACTTCGCCGGTCCGGGTCAACTACATTCGAAATTCCTTACGCCGCAAGCAGCATCGCCAATATCGCGGTGTCGGGGTGGCTGATCGGGTCGACGCCCACCCGGCTCATCATCGAGGTGACGGTGCCGTCGGCCTCGGCCTCCACCCAGGCCGCACGGTGCTCCAGGCCCAGATGCGGAATCCCGGGCAGCAGCACGCATCCCGACGCGGCGCCGGCGCATTCCGGTAGCGACGGCGTGGTCTCCGAGGGCGGATGCAGCAACATCAGGGCCGGTGGCTGCTTGTCCGCGAAATGCCCTGGCGGGACGGCGGACTCGCCCATCACCGGGCCTTCCGCCACGACCAGACCCACGGTGCCCGGCTCGGGATCGTCCGGGAGTTCCTCTCGGACTCCGAAAACGGTTGTGGTGGGCAGTAATCCAGGAACCGATGCCACCCGGACCGCGGCTTTGAGAAGTTGTGCCCACTCCTTGGTGGAGTTCGGCCAACGGCCGGACACCACAAACCCTTTCAGTGCTCCACGCAAGTGAAACGGCGCGATCTCGATCGCCCGGTCTGACCCCTTGTCCATCTCGCCTCCGTGGCTCTACGCAGTGGCTAAGAATGCGCCAAACCCGCGCTGGCAGACAAGAGGCGGACAGTGCTAACGGGTCGGCGGTCGCTGACGCCGAAGAGTCAAGCCCCGCTGGCGAACTGAGCCGGTACGGCGGTCGGGTCCCGCCGGTACGGGCTGCAACGAAACGGGGCGCCGCACCCTCGGTGCGACGCCCCGTCCGAGCGCTGCGGTGGCAGCTGTCAGAAGACCGTCAGAAGATCAGGCCCTGGGCCTTGCTGACCGCTGCGTTGAACCGGTTCTGCACGTCCTCCCAGTTGACGACGTTCCAGAACGCCTTGACGTAGTCGGCCTTGACGTTCTTGTACTGCAGGTAGAAGGCGTGCTCCCACATGTCGACCTGCAGCAGCGGGATGATGCCCAGCGGAACGTTGGCCTGCTGGTCGTAGAGCTGGAAGGTCAGCAGCCGCTGGCCGAGGGTGTCGTAGCCGAGCACCGCCCAGCCCGAGCCCTGCAGGCCGTTGGCCGCCGCGGTGAACTGTGCGCGGAACTTGTCGAACGAGCCGAAGTGCTCGTCGATGGCGGCGGCGAGCTCACCGGTGGGCTTGTCACCCCCGTTGGGGGAGAGGTTCTTCCACCAGATGGTGTGGTTGACGTGGCCGCCGAGATGGAAAGCCAGGTTCTTCTCGTGCAGAAAGATGGCGGAGTGATCGCCGTTGGCGCGGGCCTCCTCCAGCTTCGCCAGTGCGTCGTTGGCGCCCTTCACATAGGTGGCGTGGTGCTTGCTGTGGTGCAGCTCGTTGATCTGGCCCGAGATGTGCGGTTCAAGCGCACCGTAGTCCCAATCGAGATCGGGCAAGGTGTATTCGGCCACGAGATTCCTTCCTATTCAGTAATCAGTGGAGCTCGAGCATCCGAGGTTCGAAAGCGTCCGACCTCAACATTGCTCCATCGACGGACGCCTCGCAAGGAGGCGGCCCACACCTGCTCGGATTACCCGGCACACCCGACCTGTACGCCGGTTATGACAGGACGATCAGCGCCAATACCACCAGCAGGGCGAGCGCGATGATGCCTGCGCGCAGACACGCGATGAGCTGGCTGCGGGTATAGAGGTGTCCCGAGGGCTGCCATTCCGACGCCGGTCCGGCCTGCCGCCCGAAATGAGGTGGGGTCATCGGGCGTGCCCGCTTGACTCGTTCAACGACACTCCCTTGCGGTTTCACACCGTGAAGATTGTCACAACGCGAGGTTGTGGGCGTGATCATAGCCCGCTGATTCCGATCAGGAAAACCCGGTCCGGAGATTTCGTTTCCACCCCTGTCACCCGGGGTAACCGGGCCGCATCATCGCCCGTCGGCTGACGGTGATCTTTGTTTGCTGATCCGGCTCGGCCGGTTGTCCCCAATCGGTACGGTGCCCGGAGGTTTGCGCCGTTCAGCTCGGACCCGGCGATTCCAGCCCCTGTGGACTACGTTGTGGAAACTGTGGATAACCTGCGATTGCTGAGCGGCCGGCGGCGGGTGACGGCCGCGTCCGCGTCGAGTGCTCGGCGACCGCTCACCATTAGGCTGGTCGAATGATCCAGGTGTGTTCCCAGTGCGGAACGCGGTGGAACGTGCGCGACCGCCGGCGGGTGTGGTGCCCACGGTGCAACGGCGCCCTGCTGGCGCCCGGCGCCACACCACCGGCACCGTCGCCGTGGAGTGCCCGGTCGACCACCGCATCGGCGGGTCCGGGCGCCGCGCCGCCCCGGCTGCCTCCCGGGTACCGATGGATCGCGGTCCGCCCGGGCGCGGCGCCACCACGCCGCACCGGCCCGCGACCACTCGGGCCGACACCGCGGTACGAGTCCGTCCCCCGGTGGGGACTGGTGGAGCACTTCGACACCGCCCCGCAGGACGCCGGACCCGAGCCCGGCGCCAGCGCGGCGCTGGTGCGCGGGGTGCTCATCCTGACCATGGTGATCCTCGGCGCCGCCGCGTTCGCCCACATCGTGCGGTACGTCCTGCTGCTGATCAACCGCAGCACCCTGCTGCATCCGTGGGTGGCGGCCGTGGCGACCTGGCTGCCGGTGGCGCTCTCGGTGGCGGCGATGTTCGCTGTGGTCACCACGATCCTGGTGCTGACGAACTGGCTGATCGCGCGGCGGGCGGCGACCTACCGCCGGCTCGGGACATCCGATCCGCGCCCGGTGTGGATGCTGTGGACGGGATGCGTGCTGCCGGTGGTGAACCTGATCGTCGCGCCGGTGTTCATCTTCGAGCTGGCCAAGGCCGAGGATCGGCTGAGCTGGCTGCGCCGGCCGGTCTACGTGTTCTGGGCGGCGTGGCTGGTAAGCCACGTGATCTCGGGGTGCGCGTTCTTCACCAGCTTCGCCCGGGACGCCCAGGGCATCGCGGACAACACCGTGATCACCGTCGTCGCCTACCTGGCGGCACTGGCCGTCGTGGTGCTGGTCGCCCGCGTGCACGACAGCTTCGACCGCACCCCCGTCGAGCGGCCGGCCCGGCGATGGGTGGTGGTGCCCGACCAGACCGCGGAACCGGGACGGCCCGGCGGGTCGGAGGAACACGCCGACGGCTCCTCCGCGCCTCCGGTTGAGGCCGGCGGGCAGAACCCGGCAGCATAGCGGTATGGAGACGGGCGGGGAGGCGCTCGGCCGCCACCCCTATGTGGTGGCACATCGCGGGGCGTCGGCGGACCGTCCGGAACACACGCTGGCCGCCTATGAACTCGCTCTCGAGGAGGGCGCCGACGGTCTGGAGTGCGATGTCCGGCTGACCCGGGACGGTCAGCTGGTGTGTGTGCACGACCGGCGCGTCGATCGGACGTCCACCGGTTCCGGTGTGATCAGCACGATGACGCTGGACGAGCTGCGGCGGCTGGACTTCGGGGCGTGGCATGACAGTTGGCAGCCGGTCTACGGCACGTTCGGTCTGCTCACCCTCGAAGAGCTGATCGGGTTGGTGCTGGGCTGGAAGCGGCCGGTCAAGCTGTTCATCGAAACCAAACACCCGGTGCGCTACGGCGGGCTGGTGGAGAGCAAGGTGCTGGCCATGCTGCACCGGTTCGGCATCGCCTCCCCGCCGTCCGCGCGGCTGTCCCGGGCGGTCATCATGTCCTTCTCGCCCGCCGCGTTGTGGCGGGTCCGCCGGTCGGCACCGCTGCTGCCGACGGTGCTGCTCGGTCCGACGTCGCGCTACCTGGGCGGCAGTGCCGCCACCACGGTCGGCGCCACCGCGGTCGGACCGTCGATCGCGGCCCTGCGGGCCCGCCCCGAGCTGGTCGACCGGGCCGCGGCACAGGGCCGGTCCACCTACTGCTGGACCGTGGACCAGTACGAGGATGTGGCGCTCTGCCGCGATCTCGGGGTGCCGTGGATCTCGACCAACTACCCGGGCCGCACCAAGAAGTGGCTGCAGGACGGGTTGACCGGCGCCGGCCGGGACTGACTGTGGGTTACAGCGCGCCGCCGGCGACCGGTGGCGCGGTCGGGTCGCCGGCGCGGCGGTCGCCGAATTCGCGGGCGACGAACTCCTCGAGGTGGAACAGGTTGTCCCCGGCGCGTTCGGCCACCCGCGCCAGGGTGGACATCTGCGCCACCTCCTCGACCTGTTCCTTCAGGAACCACTGCATGAACTGCTCGCCGAGATGGTCGCCCTCGTCGCGGGCGGCACCGGCCAGCCGGGTGATCTGCTCGGTGACGGTGCGTTCCTGCTGCAGCGCCAGGCCGACCGCGTCGGCCGCCGACTCGAAGCCGTTGCGCACCGGGTCGACGCCGGGGATCTCGACCTCGACCCCACGGTCGAGCAGGTACCGCACCAGCATCATGGCGTGATTGCGTTCCTCGACCGCCTGTCCGTAGAAGTGGTCGGCGAGCCGGGGCAGGTCGGCGCCGTCGAAGTACACCGCGATCGCGAGGTACTGCTGGGCGGCCGAGAACTCGGCCCGGATTTGCTCCTGCACGAGCTGGTGGAACTTGGTGTCGAGTACGTCCACGGATGACATGCGGCCAGGATATGCCAGGTCAAACAGGGTTGTCAGGGAAGGTCAACCTAATTGAGGCAAGGTAATCCTAAGGCGTGATGCCCCTGCTGAAGCCGGATTTGAGTTTGCTGGACCCGGGCTCGGTCGAGCTGTCATCAGGGCACGGGATCGTCCAGCAACTCGGGCGGGATCGGGGTGTCGGAGGCCAGCGCAGCAAACAACCGGTCGGCCGCGGCGTGGTCCCACTGCGCGGTCGACCCGGACCCGAATCCGCCGATCGGCACCGTGGCGGTGACCGCGCCGCGGCTCAGCGCAAACGCCAACCGGGCGAGATCCCACACGTGGTCGCCGGCGTCGACGGTCAGCGCCGTCATCGCCGCGGTCCTCATCGGTTCCCAACGCAGCGGATTGAGCAGCACCGCGGGACTGACCACCCGGTCCAGCAGGGCGGACATGAACGCGCGCTGGTTGACCATGCGGTCCAGATCGGCCCGCGGGGTGGCCCGGGACCGGACGAACCCCAGCGCGTTGCGGCCGTCCAGCTTCTGGCAGCCGGCGGGCAGGTCGATACCGGCCAGCGGGTCGGTCACCGGCTCGGCCAGGCACATGCGGACCCCGCCGACGGCGTCGACGAGTTCGGCGAAACCCCCGAACCCGATCTCGGCGTAGTGGTCCAGGCGCAACCCGGTGGCCTGTTCGACGGTCTGCGCCAGCAGGGCCGGGCCGCCCAGCGAGTATGCGGCGTTGATCTTGTCGCCGCCGTAACCGGGAATCTCGACGTAGGAGTCGCGGGGGATCGACACCATCGCGGACGGGGCGCCGGAGCCGACGGCGGGCACGTGCACCAACAGGATGGTGTCGGTGCGGCCGTTGCCGAGGTCGCCGCCGGTGGTCAGCGCCGCCTGCTGGTCGGGCGTCAACCCCTGCCGACTGTCGGATCCGACCAGCAGCCAGTTGGTGCCCTTGCCGGCGGCCGGCCGGCCGGAGTACTGGCCGAGCACCGGGGCCCGCTGGAGTTCGGTGTCGATCCATACCACACCGGCCACCACCGCGACCGCGAACACCAGCACCGTGGTCAGCACGATCCGGCCGAGATGCCGGAGCACCCACGGGCGGCGCGGGCGGACCGGACGGGCCGGCACCGGCGCCGGGTGGGGCGGAGGCCCGCCCGGCTGTTGCCGACGGGCGGGGGCCGACCGGCGGGGAGGCGGTTGTGGCCGGCGGTGCGGCGGCTGGGCCGGCGGCGGGGTCGGGGGATTGGGCGGCCACACCGGCGGCGGCCGGAAGTTCGGGTCGCGACGGATGACCTGCGACGGTTCGCGTCGTCGGGGGTCGGGCGGCCGTCGCTGGGTCACGCCCCGAATGTAGCCGCCGGGTGCGCCGCCACCGGTGTGCCGGACCGGAATCTCGTCAGGTGAGCCAGGTCAGGTGGTCGGCGGCCAGCGCGTAGCCCACGAATGCCACCGCATCGATCACGGCGTGCGCGACGATCAGCGGCCACAGCCGGCCGGTGCGCAGATACAGCCAGCCGAAGATCAGACCCATCACCAGGTTGCCCAGGCCCGCGCTGAACCCCTGATACAGGTGATAGGCCCCGCGCAGCAGGCTCGATGCCAGCACCGCTGCCACCGGTGTGACCCGCAGCTGCCGCAACCGGGTCACCAGGAACCCGACCACGACGATCTCCTCGGCCCACCCGTTGGCGAACGCAATCGCCAGCAGGACCGGGATGCGCCACCAGGTGTCGTACAGTTCGGCCGGTTCGACCGCGGCGCTGAGGCCGAGCGCGCGGGCGGCGAGATACAACCCGATGCCGGGCAGCCCGATCAGCGCGGCCAGGCCGAGGCCGCCGAGCAGATCCGGCCGCCACCGCAACCGGCCCAGCCCGATCCGGGCCGGACCGGATCCGCTGCGCCACAGCAGGTACAGCGCCAGCGCGCCCCAGCCCATCAGCTGGAACACCGCGGCGAGGTTCAGGCCCAGGTCGATGAGGCTGAACTGCGACCGGCGCGGGTTGAGCGCCACGATCTGACCGGACAGACCGAGCAACACCGATTCGGTCAGGCGCAGCAGCGCGCTGTAGGCGGTGAGCCCGAAGGTCACCAGCAGGACGACGGCTATCTCCAGACGCAGCGCCCGCCGTTGCGGGGCGGTCAACTCCTCGGCCGGACCGCTCACCGCACATACGGTAGCGGCGCGGTCAGGGTCGCCGCGCCCGCAGGCCGTTGAGGAACGGGCAGCCCATCAGGATCCGGATCGCCCGGCTCAGGCCGGTCACATCGTCGACCGGCTGGTTGAACGGCAGCCGCACGTCGTGATCGCCGGTGTCGGCCTCCACCCGCAACTGCACGCCGTAGCGGTCCAGGCCCAGCGGACGGACCCGGCCCCGGCGCAGCGCCACCGGCAGCCTGCTCGCGAGCCGGTCCACGACCTCGCGGTGGGCGACCTCAAGGTGCTGCAACCAGGTGGACTCCATCGTGCAGAACGGGTCGGGCCGCGCCGCCAGCAGCGCGTCGACCGGAACCGCCTCCGCGCCGGTGGAGTCGGCGGCCACCACGGAGTCGATACGTAACCGCAGCAGGGTCGCGGCGGGTTCGCCGTCCCCTCCGGCGGCATCGGAATTGACCTGCAGCAGAGCGGGATTCGGGTTCTCGGCGGCGATGGTGTCGAGCAGTTCGGCGGATTGTCCGGAGGGAACCCGCACCAGCCGGCCCCGGATCCACACCAGGGCCCGCACCGGTTCGCGCAGCGGCACCGGCGCGTAGTCGGTCAATTCCAGCACGGCCTGGATGCCGCCCGCGCCGGCCGCGACGACCCGGGCGTTGAGCGGACCGTCGACCGGGGCGGTGATCGCCACCGATCCGTCCTCGAGGAGGTGGTGCACCGGCGTGGCGACCGGTTCGATGCCCTCCACCGCCAGCATCGCGCCGCCTGCCCGCGCGCAGGCGCTGCGGATCCGCTCCGCCGTCGTGGGTCCCGTGGGTGCCGCAACTGTCATTCGCGCCGCCTTCCGTCCGAAGTAAGGCCATCCAAAGTGAGGTAAGCCTTACTTAACTATGTCCTGGTCGGCGGCGCAAGACCTTCCCCGGAGTGAGCCACACCGATTCACCGGGCTCTCTGAGATCGCGGGAATCGATAGGGTGAAGCGATGCCGCGCATCGCGTATCTGGGGCCGGAGGGAACGTTCAGCGAATCGGCGCTGCTGCAGATGTCGGCGCGGGGCATGGTGCCCCGGGCCGTCCCGAAAGACGCCTCCGGAGATCCGAACGGGATGACCGCGGTGTCGGTGGAGAGCACACCGGCCGCGCTGGCCGCCGTCCGGTCCCACGACGCCGACTACGCCTGCGTTCCGATCGAGAACTCGATCGAGGGTTCGGTGCTGCCCACGCTCGACAACCTGGCGGTGGGCAACCCCCTGCAGATCTTCGCCGAGCTGACCCTCGACGTCGCCTTCACGATCGTGACCCGGCCCGGCACCGAACCCCCCGACATCGCCACGGTGGCGGCCTTTCCGGTGGCCGCCGCCCAGGTGCGGCACTGGTTGGCCGACCATCTGCCGCACGCGCAACTGGTGCCGGCCACCTCCAACGCCGCCGCCGCCCAGGACGTCGCCGCGGGCGCCGCCGATGCCGGGGTCAGCACCGCGCTGGCCGCCGAACGGTACGGCTTGGCCGTGCTGGCCACCGACGTCGTCGACGAACCCAACGCGCGCACCCGATTCGTGCTGGTCGGTCAACCGGCCCGGCCACCGCGGCGCACCGGGGCCGACCGCACGTCGGTGGTGCTGCGGTTGGCGAACGTTCCCGGGGCGCTGGTCACCGCGTTGACCGAACTGGCCGTCCGCGACATCGACCTGACCCGGATCGAATCCCGGCCCACCCGGACCGGGCTGGGCAGCTACATGTTCTTCCTGGACATGGTGGGCCACATCGACGACGATGCGGTCGCCGGGGCACTTATGGCGCTGCACCGTCGTTGTGCAGATGTGAGATATCTGGGTTCCTGGCCGACGGGGTCGGTGGTCGGCGCCCCACCACCGCCACTGGATGAACAGGCACGTTGGTTGGCCCGGCTGCGGGAGGGCAAGCCGGTGAGCGAAACCGGGGGTGGCCCATGAGCGGGCGGTTGGTGCTGGTGCGGCACGGACAGTCGCAGGCCAATGTGGAGCGCCGGCTGGACACCGCCCCGCCCGGCGCCGAACTGACCGACCTGGGCCGCCAACAGGCGCGCGCCTTCGCCCGCCAGCTCCGACGTCCACCGGGACTGCTGGTGCACTCGGTGGCGGTGCGCGCCGAACAGACCGCCGGGGAGGCCGGCTCACACCTGGGGCAACAGGCCCACGTGTTCGAGGGCATCCACGAGGTGCAGGCCGGCGAACTGGAGAACCGCAACGACGACGAGGCGATCACCGAATTCGAGACCGTCTACCAGCAGTGGCATCAGGGCAACCTCAAGGTCAACATGCCCGGCGGGGAGAACGGGGTGGAGGTGCTCGACCGCTACGTGTCGGTGATCACCCAGTTGCGGCTGCACTACCTCGACAACGACGCGTGGACCGACGACATCGTAGTGGTCAGCCACGGTGCCGCGATCCGGCTGGTGGCGGCCACCCTGGCGGGGGTGGACAGCACGTTCGCGCTGGACCGGCATCTGGGCAACACCGAATCGGTGGTGTTGGCGCCGATCACCGACGGTCGTTGGAGCTGCCTGCAGTGGGGGAAGGAATCCCCGCCGTTCTATCCGGAACCCGATGTGCAGCCGGTCGAGGACGCGCTGCACTCCGTGGACCCGATGGGCTGAGGCGGCTCACCCGGCCCGCAACGCCGACACCTCCGACCGGCTGCACACGCAACCGACCGATTCGCAGTCGACGACGAAGGTGTGCAGCGCATCCGGGGTGTCGCAGCCATCCTCGGTGCACTCCGACCGGTACCGGACGTGGTGGATGACCGTGCCGTGGCAGTGCTGCAGACCCGCCCGGCACTCCCGGCATTCTCCGCTCATGCTCCGTTCATAACACCCGGCGCCGACGCATCGTGGTTGCCGCGCCCCGGCCGTTTCGAATCAGCCCCAACCCAGTTCGTGCAGCCGGTCGTCGTCGATCCCGAAATGGTGCGCGATCTCGTGGATCACCGTGATCGCCACCTCCTCGACCACCTGCTCCTCGGTGTCGCACATGTCCAGCAGCGCTTCCCGGTAGATGGTGATGGTGTCCGGCAGCGAACCCGCGTACCAGGAGTCCCGCTCGGTCAGCGCCACACCCTGATACAGCCCCAGCAGGTCCGGCTCCTCGTCGTTGCGATCCTCGACCAGCACCACCACGTTGTCGATCGCCGCAGCGAGGTCGGGCGGGATCAGGTCGAGTGCGTCAGAGACCAGTTCCTCGAACCGCTGCGGGCTCATCCGCACCGCCATCCGACTACGGTGCCGGCGGCGGGGGCGGCTCGGCCGCCGGTGGCGGGGGCGGCTCGGGGGCCGGTGCCGGTGGGGGAGGTGGCGCCGGTGCACCCGGGGGCGGTGGGGGCGGGGCGGCATCCGCCGGCGGCGGTGGTGCGCCCGGCTCCGGCTCGGGCGCCCCGGTCTCCTGCTGCTGCGGGGCGTGTTGTTGACCGTGTGACTGCTGGGTCTGGTTGCTGCTTCCGCTGCCGGCCCCCGCTCCCGAGGAACCCGCTCCCGACCCGGCACCCGATGACCCAGCGCCCGATGACCCGGCGCCCGACGAGCCGGAGGTGGATCCGGACGACGAGGACGCCGGCGGCTGCGGCAGCGGGATCGGCGGCAGCGAGAGCCGCTCGGGCGGAATCTCCGGCGGCGGCACCGGCGGCTGACCGTTGATGAGCAGCGGGCCCTTGGCACTGTTCAGCAGGGTGGACCATCCGCCGTTGCCCAGCGTGGCGCCGATGCTGCAGGACACCTGCCGGCTACCGGCCGACCACGACGGCAGCGAGATGGTGCTGTAGATCAGGGTCAGCGTGGTGTCCCGGAGCTGGATCGGCGCCAGGTACTCGTCGGTCATCCGGGTGCATTCTTCTTTGATGAACGCGTCCTGCTCCGGGTCGGGCGGCAACCCGTCGGGGAACCGCTCGGCCAGGTTCACCGCGCCGGTGACCTCCATGGCGTGTGGCGCCGCGCAGTCGACCGGGATGTCGGTGGGCTGGTTGGTGGCCGGGTCGATCCCCAGGCAGGTGCCGGGCGGCCACACCTTGGACTGGTCGATGTCTGCGACCTTGCCCTTGAATGCGAGCTGCTGGTTGTTCGGACCGGGCAGCTGCAGACCGCACAGCACCCGGCGCTCGCCGGACTGGGTCCAGGCCTTGTCGCCGGACCACAGCATGCTGATGGTGAACTTGCTGTTCGGGTCGTACTGCGGGCCCAGATAGTTGCGGACCGCGGACTCGCACTGCTCCTGGCTGATCTGCTGGATGCGGGCCGGGGACGGCGGTGCCGCGTCGGGCCCGTACTCGCTGCCCGGGAACGTCGCCATGTCGATGGCCTCGGCGACCTCGAAACGATGCTCCTCGGTGCAGTCGACGATCTCGGCGGCATCCGGGGTGCGGTCGGGCCAGGTCAGACAGTCACCGCTGGACGCCTTGTCGAACGTCGCGTTGCCACGCGCGCCCAGCGAGATCGTGCTGCTGGTCAGGCCCCGCCCGGCGGTGCGGTCTTGATCGGGCACCGCGGTCACCGTGCCCGCGATGAGCAACCCGCCCAGCGCGGTCAGCAGCAGCGCCCGGCTGGTGGGGGTGGCCTGCAGGCTGCGCAGTCGCTGGGCGGACGGCGTCTGGAGCCACTGCCGGGGGGACCATCTCGGCTCCCCTCTCGGCCCCGACCCGCGGGTCGACCGAAGGCGCCACCACCGGCGGCGTTCTGCGGCCTGCCCGGATTTCGCGGGCTCGTCTTCGGTGAGCGGGTCTCCGGCGTCCGGCTCAGCGCCGGGTCCGTCGACCCCAGGTGCGTCCAACATCGATGTCCATTGTGACAGGCGTGTCAGCCGGTGTGACAAGTGATGAAAATGTAACGTTATGGGGTTGTGCCTTCCCGAGCTGACCTGCCCGAACGGGGCGCGTCGACCGGCCCAGCAACGACCGCCTGACATCACGAAAGTAGTGTGGCGGCCGTGATCGACCTCAAGCTGCTTCGCGAGAACCCTGACGTGGTGCGGGCGTCGCAACGCGCCCGTGGTGAAGATCCCGCCCTCGTCGACGCACTGCTGGCCGCCGACGAGGCCCGCCGCGCCGCGGTGTCGGCGGCCGACAACCTGCGCGCCGAACAGAAGGCCGCCAGCAGGTCGGTCGGAAAGGCGAGCCCGGACGAGCGTCCGGCACTGCTCGAACGTGCCAAGGAACTCGCCGAGCAGGTCAAGGCCGCCGAGGCGCGGCAGGCCGAGGCCGAGCAGGCGCTGACCGAGGCGCACATGGCGATCTCCAACATCGTCATCGACGGGGTCCCGCCCGGCGGCGAGGACGACTTCGTGGTGCTCGACACCGTGGGTGAACCCACCCCCATCGACAACCCCAGGGACCACCTCGAACTCGGCGAATCGCTCGGGCTGATCGACGTCGAACGCGGCGCCAAGGTGTCCGGTTCCCGGTTCTACTTCCTGACCGGCGCCGGGGCGCTGCTGCAGCTGGGCCTTCTGCAACTGGCGATGCGGGTGGCCACCCAGAACGGGTTCACGCCGATGATCCCGCCCGTGCTGGTGCGCCCGCAGATCATGTCGGGCACCGGCTTTCTCGGCGCACACGCCGCCGAGGTGTACCGGATCGAGTCCGACGATCTGTACCTGGTCGGCACCTCGGAGGTCCCGCTGGCCGGCTACCACGCCGACGAGATCCTCGACCTGTCGAACGGTCCGCTGCGCTACGCCGGCTGGTCGTCCTGCTTCCGGCGCGAGGCCGGCAGCTATGGCAAGGACACCCGCGGCATCATCCGGGTGCACCAGTTCGACAAGGTCGAGGCGTTCGTCTACTGCCGGCCCGAGGAGGCCGAGGCCGAACACGACCGGTTGCTGGCCTGGCAGAAGAAGATGCTGGCGCACATCGAGGTGCCCTACCGGGTGATCGACGTCGCCGCCGGCGACCTGGGCGCCTCGGCGGCGCGCAAGTACGACTGCGAGGCCTGGCTGCCCAGTCAGCAGGCCTATCGCGAGCTGACCTCGACCTCGAACTGCACCACCTTCCAGGCCCGCCGGCTGGCCACCCGCTACCGCGACGAGAACGGCCGGCCGCAGATCGCCGCGACGCTGAACGGCACCCTGGCCACCACCCGCTGGCTGGTGGCGATCCTGGAGAACCATCAGCGACCCGACGGCAGCGTGCGCGTCCCGGAAGCGTTGCGTCCCTACGTGGGGGTGGAGGTGCTGGAGCCGTGATCGAGCTGGATCTGCAGGAAATGCGGTCCTGGTTCGGGTTCGGGGTGGCGGGAAACTTCGCCGGACATCTCGAACAGGCCGGTGAGGCAGGCGATTTCGTCACCGTGGTCACCGAGGGGTACGCCCCCAAGGGCCTGTTCCCCTGGTATGCCCCCGGAGTGGACGGCTTCCTGTCGCAATTCCCGCTGTCCGACGAGGTGATCTCGTATCCCGAGAGCGGTGAACCGCTGAATCTGCAGATCGAACCCGAGGTCGGCCTGGCCTGCCGGGTGGTGTGGAACGGCGACACCGTCGTCACCCTGGAACCCTTCGCGCTCGGCGCGTTCAACGACTGTTCGATCCGCCGCCCGGGCGCCCCCAAGATCAGCCACAAGAAGAACTGGGGCGAGGCGTCCAAGGGGGTGGCCCGGAAGTTCTTCGCGATCTCCGACCTGACCCCGGACGGCCCGACCGCCACCATGCGGCTGGAATGCCATCTGCGCGACGGTAACGGTGAGATGCACGCCTACGGGGTGGACAGCCCGCTGGTCGGCTACTCCTACTACGGCGAGGTGCTGCTGGACTGGATCGTCGAACGGCTGGCCCATCAGAAGGGCGCGCCGGACACCCCGCTGGAGGACGTCGGCGCTCTGATGGTGGCCAGCGGGCGGCCCGAGCACGCGCTTATCGGTATCGGCGCCACCCGCTACACCCCGCTCGGGGAATCGACCTACCTGCAGCCGGGCGACGAGGCCATCGTGCGCGTCTACGACACCGCGACGGGCGCCGCATCGGAGTTGCGTCAGACCGTCACCGGCTAGGTGTTCTTTCACGGGTAGGTCGCCCCCGCGGAGTGTCCGGGGCGGTGCGCCGCATCCGATCCCGCCGACGGATCAGGATGGGAGGGAGGCGCAGCGCAGTTCGTGACCCTTGGTGGTCAGGCAGCGGCCGGTGCGCAGATCCCACTGCCAGCCGTGCAGATTGCAGGTCAGCGTGGTGCCCTCGACGACGCCGAACTTCGACAGGTCGGCCTTCAGGTGCGGGCAGCGGCGCTGAATCTCCCACCCGTCCAGGGTGATCGACGCGGTGTCGTCGTGCGCCTCGGCGAACCAGCCGTCGGCGTAGGCGATCCGCTCATCGGTCAGGCATTTGAAGAAGGTGTAGAGATACTCGTTGTACCCGCCGACCCGCCAGGCGGTGAACCGCGTGGACAGGAAGATGGTGTTGACCCAGTCGGGTTCGTCGTCCCGCAGCACGGTACGCACCAGCTCCGGGGCGATCGCGAAACCGTACCGGAACTTCTCATTCGGGATCGGTTCGCGGACAATCCGTTTCGGGAAGTCCAGCACCACCGTCTCGCGGTGTTCGGGGCCGTGCAGCCGCAGTTCCACCGGATAGCCGATACCGTCGCAGACCTGATCGGACTGCGCCATGATCGGCTCGAACTTGGCCCGCAGCGGTTCCAGCAGCGACGGTCCCGCGGCCGGCGCCCACCGGGCCTTCTCGGCGGCCAGCACCGGCGCCATCCGTTGCGCGTAGGCGTCGATGTAGTCGGCCTTCCCGGTGGTGAAGATCGCGGTCACCTCGTGTTCCGGCAGTGGATGCACGAGTGAATCCAGTTGCGGGCCAGTGAATTCGGCCTTGGTACCCGGGATCATCAGCAGTCCGCCGGTGTGTCCGTGGCTGCGCAGCTGATCCAGGAACACCATCTGGTCGGGGAAGATGTTCGCCGGATCACCGGAATCGTCGTTGAGGTGGCGCAGGTCCGGGTCCAAGAAGCAGGGCGGACCCGCCGACGGGATCACCCAGGTGGCCCCGACCTGATCGATGTACTGCCGGCAGCGGTCCATCTGGCGTTGCCGCTTCTGGGTGCCGAACGCCGCCTTGGCCCGCTTCGGCATGTCGTAGACCATCGGGTACCAGATGGCGCCGGAGAACTGCAGCATGTGCACGTCGATGTGGCCGAACTCGACCGCCAGCACGTCCAGATCCACCGGCCGGGCGTCGTTCATGTTGAAGACCGTGGTGGTGCCGTCGGAGACGACGAGGCCGGAGTCGCCGATCGGGCCGTCGGCCGGGGCACGCAGCGCGACGATCATCACCTCCAGCTCACCCTTGGGCCCGCTGACGGTGTGCTTCACCGAGTCGGTGGTCTCGAAGAACCGGTGGAACCCGAGCTTCTCCAACTCCCGGCGCAGATCGGGCACCGGGAAGTCGGGCAGCAACACCACCGCGTCCTTGCGGACGTGCGCGCGCAGCAGCTCCGGATCGAAGTGGTCCTTGTGCAGATGGGAGACGTAGAGGTAGTCCACATCGCCGAGCGCGTCCCAGTCCAGCGTGCTGTTGTCCGGGAACGGGAACCAGGACCCGAAGTACGCCGGGTTCACCCACGGGTCGCACAGGATGCTCCCGGCCGTGGTGTCGAGCCGGAAACCGGCGTGCCCGATGCTGGTGACCTGCACAAATGACCCTTCTGTACGGTGACGGCTGTTGTGCCGAGTTTACTGGCTGCGCACAGGCAGGGCCCGTCGGCGGGCCGGAGCACTACGCTTGCTCCTGTGGAACCGGTATATGCGACGGTCATCCAGACCGCCCGCCTGGTGTGGCGGTTGCAGGGGTTGACATTCACCGTCACCGGGGTGGAGAACCTGCCCACCACCGGTGGCGCGGTGATCGCCATCAACCACACCAGCTACTTCGACTTCACCTTCGCCGGGTTGCCCGCCTATCAGCAGGGGCTGGGTCGCAAGGTGCGCTTCATGGCCAAGAAAGAGGTCTTCGATCACAAGATCGGCGGGCCGTTGATGCGCAGCCTGCGCCACATCCCGGTGGACCGGGACAGTGGGGCGGACTCCTTCGCGGCGGCCTGCGACGCGCTGCGGGCGGGGGAGCTGGTCGGTGTCTACCCGGAGGCGACGATCAGCCGGAGTTTCGAGATCAAGGAGCTGAAGTCGGGTGCCGCCCGCATGGCGATCGAGTGCGGGGTGCCGATCGTGCCGCACATCGTCTGGGGCGCCCAGCGGATCTGGACGAAAGGTCATCCCCGCAAACTGCTGCGGCCGAAGGTCCCGATCTCGGTGGCGGTGGGCGAGCCGATCCAGCCCACGCTGCCGGCCCCGGAGCTGACCGCGCTGCTGCGGTCCCGGATGCAGCATCTGCTCGAACAGGTGCAGGACAGCTACGGTCCGCACCCGCCGGGTGAGTTCTGGGTGCCGAAGCGGCTCGGCGGCGGTGCGCCGTCGCTGGCCGAGGCCGATCAGATGGACGTGGAGGAAGCCAGACAGAAGGCGGCCCGGCGGGCTGCGCGCGACGCCGAGGGCGCCGGAACGTCGGAGTCACCGGGGTAGCGGAATGGAGCCGGTTTATCGCACGCTGGAAATCGCGGCCAAGGTGGCGGTCAAGGCGACCGGCACCCGGATCACCTACCAGGGCCTGGAACACATCCCCTCGACGGGCGGCGCGGTGGTCGCGATCAACCACACCAGCTACGTCGACTTCCTGCCCGCCGGTCTGGCCGCGCACCGTCGCGGCCGGCGGTTGCGGTTCATGATCAAACAGGAGATGCAGGAGGTCCGCAGCGTCAACTACCTGATCAAACGCACCGGGACCATCCCGGTGGACCGGACGGCGGGGACGGACGCCTATGTGGCGGCGGTCGAGGCGCTGCGGGCGGGCGAGCTCGTGGCGGTGTATCCGGAGGCCACCATCAGCCGCAGCTTCGAGTTGAAGGAGTTCAAGACCGGTGCGGTGCGGATGGCGCTGGAAGCCCGGGTCCCGGTGCTGCCCCTGATCGTGTGGGGCGCCCAGCGATTGTGGACCAAGGACCACCCCAGGGCGCTGGGCCAGCGGCGCATCCCGATCACGGTCGCGGTCGGGGCGCCGATCGCGCCGCAGGGCGGGGTGGACGAGATGCAGTCGGAGTTGCGGGAGTCGATGACCGCGCTGCTGCACCGGGTCCAGGAGGATTATCCGAATGAACCGGGGGCGTTCTGGGTGCCGCGACGGCTGGGCGGCAGTGCGCCCACGCCGGCCGAGGCCCGGCGGATCGAGGAGGCCGAGCTGGCCGAACGGGCCCGGCGGCGTGCTGAGCGGGCGCGATGAGCGCCGTGACTCCAGCGCGTGACCGAGGCGGGTCGCCGTGACGCTCCCGTCGCTCATCGCCAGCGATGTGGACGGCACCCTGCTGGATGATCAGGAGCGGCTCACGCCCCGTACCCGCGACGCGATCTATGCGGCGCGCGACGCCGGCGCACATTTCGTGCTGGCCACCGGCCGGCCGCCGCGCTGGATCGCCCCGGTGGTCGACGCGCTGGGGTTCGCGCCGATGGCGGTGTGCGCCAACGGCGCGGTGATCTACGACCCGGACACCGATCGCATCGTGTCGGCGCGGACCCTGTCCGCTGCGACGTTGCAAAAGCTCTCCGATCTGGTCAGCCGGCTGTTGCCGGGGGCCGGCCTGGCCGTCGAACGGGTGGGGGAGCAGGCACATGACGCCGCGACGCCGCAGTTCGTCAGCTCACCGGGCTATGAGCACGCCTGGCTGAACCCGGACAACACCGAGGTCTCGCTGGAGGATCTGCTCAGCGCGCCGGCGATCAAACTGCTGATCCGCAAGCCCGGGGCCACCAGTTCGGAGATGGCCGAGCTGCTCGGTGAGCACATCCGGCCCTACGGGGAGATCACCTTCTCCACCGACAACGGTCTGTTGGAGGTGGTGTCGCCGGGGATCACCAAGGCCACCGGGGTGGAGGAGCTGGCGCGACCGTTGGGGCTCACCGCCGCCGATGTGGTGGCGTTCGGGGACATGCCTAACGACATCCCGATGCTGCGGTGGGCCGGGCTGGGTGTGGCGATGGGCAATGCGCACCCGAAGGCGATCGAGGCGGCCGACGAGGTCACCGCGCCGAACACCGATGACGGGCTGGCCCGGGTGCTGGAGCGGTGGTGGATGTAGTACCGGGTCCCGTGCGGTCGAGAGCCAGGGCCGGTACCTGTCAGGGATTGATCGCCGGGGTGAAGCGTTCCAGCTGAACCGGATAGGCGTCCGGTTCCGGCAGCGGGATCTCCAGCTCCACCCCGTCGACCACCCGGACGACCCGGCCGTTCTCCCGGTCGAAGTTCAGCGTGCCGTGCTGGAAGTTCTGCACGATCCACTGCGGCTCGTGGATCTCCGCGCTGGTCGGCAGGCCGAGCAGGCCGCGTTCGAAGCCGAGCGAACCCCAGACGGCGTAGATGGCGCCGGTCAGCGGCTGCGCACCGGTCTCCGGTGACCAGTAGATCGCCCCCTTCTCGAAGGTGACGTAGCGGGAGCCGTTGGCGCCGATCGTCTCCGGCGAGGTCGGACCGCCCAGCACACTGGCCATGCCGCCCATCGCCTCCCAGCGGGCGTGGATCGCGCCGCCGCGCAGGGTGTCGGCCAGATCCTCGGGTCCGGGCGGTTCCTTGAACCGGGCCGCGATCTGCCGGATGCGGTCCATCAGGGCGTACGCCGCGTCGCCCGGGCATTCGGTGTTGCCGACGTCGCGGTGCGCGAAGACGGCCGGCAGCGTCGGGGCGGCCCCGAGCGGGACGGCGGTGTCCCCGCCCCCGGCCGACGGCAACACCGCGGTGCCGAGCGGGTCGACGCCGTCCAGGCTCAACCGCCAGCCCAGCAGCCGGCCGGTGGTGCGCAACTGGATCGGGGTGGGTGGTTCGACGTCGAAGCTGCCGAGCATCGCCACCCCGAAGGTGTGGCGGTTGAAACCGCCGGTGTGGGAGCCGGTCACCGCGCGGTCGATGCCGCCGGCCCGGCCCTCGAACACCTGACCGTACTTGTCGACCAGCGCGTTGTAGCCGAGGTCGCACCAGCCCAGGGTGCGGGTGTGGTACTCGTAGATCGACCGCACGATCCCGGCGGAATCCTGCGGCGCGTAGTCGTTGCTGCCCGCGGTGTGGTGCACCACACCGGCCCGGATGCCCTCGTCGTAGCGAGGTTCGCCGCAGCGCAGACCTTCGTCGGCGCCCCACTGGCCGCGGGTGATGATGTTGGGCGGCTGCCCCGGGGTGATGACCGCCGCCGGGGGTGGGAGCTGGACGTCCACCGGGGCCTGCGGCGGGCTGATCAGCACTGCGTTGACGGTCTGGGTGACCGGTTGCTCGATCGCCGCCGGCACGTATCCGAGATCGCTTGGGCTGTTGGTCGTTTGCGTGCCGGTGGGTTCGGCGTCCGGCGGTCGGGTCACCGCGATCTGCACGGTGTTGGTGCGGCCGACGTACACCGGCTCGGTGCCGGCCCGGCCGCCGTCCTCGGGGTTGACGCTGTCGAGCGTCTCGGCCTCGTACCAGGGGCCCCAGGAGCCGTCGGGCTGTCGGGCGCGCACCCGGGCCGAGGTGCCGGCCAGATCGTTTCCGGTCAGCGCGACGATCGAGAACGGGGTGTCCTGGTGGATCTCCCGGATGGTCTCGCCGCCGCCCAGGCCGGCGAGGGGTTGTTCGACCAATTGGGGTGCGTCCGGCCCGGTGTCGGGATCGTCGCCGGGGGTTCCCATGATCGCCCACGGCAACACCACGATCGTCGCCGCGATGGCGGTGAACAGCAACGACGGCGCGGGGCGTCGAGAAGGCACGGACTGATGTTACGTATGAGTCCAGTGTTACTAGTGTTTCGACACGGTATTGACCCGATGGAAAAAGCGCCGAACCTGCAACGGCACCGCAGAGCGCTGGGCTTCTGCGGTGCCGTTCGGTGGCAGGTTTACCGGTCGGGGCCGGTCATCAGGCGTCCGGCGCCGGGACTTCCGGAGCCGGCGGCGGCGCGACGTCCGGACCCGGCGGCTGGGCCGCGGACTTGATCGCGGAGGTGACGGCCGGCATCACCACGCCCTTGAGCAGGTCGATCGCCTGTCCCGCGCCCAACTGGTTGGCGGCGGTGGACAGTTCGCTGATGAGCCCGCCGCCACCGGTGCTGGTGGCCACCGGCGGCGCCATCGCCAGCGACGGATCGCCCAGGATCGGGTAGGTGCCCAGGGTCGGATCCGGACCCAGCGGCGCGGTGATCGGAACCTCGCCGGGCGCCGGCAGGCCGGCCGTGTTCGAGATCGGCGTCAGCGCCGGGTCCAGCCCCACCGACGGGGTGGTCAGCCCGCCGGGCGCCTCACCGAGAGGGCTGGTGAGCGCCGGGTTGGTCAGGTCCGGGGTGGACACCCCGGGAGTCGTCAACCCGGGCGTGGTCTGGGCCGGATCGAGCCCCGGAGTGGTCAGACCGGGTGTGGTCAGACCGGGTGTGGTCAGACCGGGTGTGGTCAGCCCCGGGGTGGTCAGCGCGGGATCGGTGAGCCCCGGGCTGGTCAGCCCCGGATTGGTCAGCCCCGGGGTGGTCAGCGCGGGATCGGTGAGCCCCGGGCTGGTCAGCCCCGGATTGGTCAGCCCCGGTGAGGTGAGGCCCGGACTCGTCAGGCCCGGGCTGGTCAGCCCCGGACTCGTCAGGCCCGGTGAGGTGAGACCCGGACTCGTCAGGCCCGGACTGGTCAGACCCGGCGACATCGATGCGCCCGAACCGGTCAGGCTCGGCATCGGGGGCAGGTTGATCCCGAACTGGGCCAGGCCCTCGGACAGCGCGCCCATCAACTCGGTGGGCAGATCGGTGAGCAGGGAAGCCTGGACGAACTCGCGCTGCTGCGGGGCCGGCTGGGTGCTGGACACCAACTCGGTCACCGCGATCGCTGCGAACGGACTTGCGACGGCCAGCGCGGCGACAGTGCTCATGGCCATCGAGAGCTTGCGTCGACCTCGGTTCGGCACGGAAGTCTCCTCAATACATGGTTACGTCTGGTGTGCTCGTCGTGGGCATTCGGCCGGATGCGCGAGGCCCGCGTCGGCGGCTACGGACCCGAACTCTGGAGCCCATCAGTGCCAACGAGATCGATGTTAGGGGTGTGACAGCTGGTACTGGTGTGACGATATGGAATCGTGAGCGAATCGCGACCTCTCGACATCGGACGGTGTGGTGATTCGCGATTCGGGGTGTGCGGTGGCGGTCGGATACCCTAGCTGCCGATGACCGAGCGCGTAGACCTCATAGTCGTCGGATCCGGCTTCTTCGGTTTGACGATCGCCGAGCGGGTGGCCACCCAACTGGGCAAGCGAGTGCTGGTCGTGGAGCGGCGCGGTCACATCGGCGGGAACGCCTACTCCGAGCCGGAACCCGAGACCGGTATCGAGGTGCACAAGTACGGCGCCCACCTGTTCCACACCTCCAACAAGCGGGTGTGGGATTACGTGCGCCAGTTCACCGACTTCACCAACTACCAGCACCGGGTCTTCGCGCTGCACAACGGCCAGGCCTATCCGCTGCCGATGGGCCTGGGCCTGGTGTCGCAGTTCTTCGGCCGCTACTTCACCCCCGACGAGGCCCGCAAGCTGATCGCCGAACAGGCCTCCGAGATCGACACCGCCGAGGCGAAGAACCTCGAGGAGAAGGCCATCTCGCTGATCGGCCGGCCGCTGTACGAGGCGTTCATCAAGAACTACACCGCCAAGCAGTGGCAGACCGATCCCAAGGAACTGCCGGCGTCGAACATCACCCGGCTGCCGGTGCGCTACACCTTCGACAACCGCTACTTCAACGACACCTATGAAGGGCTGCCGGTCCACGGCTACACCGCGTGGCTGGAGAACATGGCCGCCGACGAGCGGATCGAGGTGCGGCTGAACACCGACTGGTTCGAGGTGCGCGACGAGTTGCGGGCCGCGAACCCGGACGCCCCGGTGGTGTACACCGGCCCGCTGGACCGCTACTTCGACTACGCCGAGGGCCGGCTCGGCTGGCGGACCCTCGACTTCGAACTCGAGGTGCTCGACACCGGCGACTTCCAGGGCACGTCGGTGATGAACTACAGCGACCTGGATGTGCCCTACACCCGCATCCACGAGTTCCGGCACTTCCACCCGGAGCGGTCCTATCCGACCGACAGGACGGTGATCATGCGGGAGTACTCGCGGTTCGCCGGTGACGACGACGAGCCCTACTATCCGATCAACACCGAAACCGACCGGGCGGTGCTGGCCGCCTACCGGGCCCGGGCGAAGGAGGAGACCGCCACGGCGAAGGTGCTGTTCGGCGGACGCCTGGGCACCTACCAGTATCTGGACATGCACATGGCCATCGCGAGTGCGCTGAACATGTATGACAACGTGTTGGCGCCCCACCTGCGTGATGGTGTGCCCCTCACCTCGACCGGCGCCGCCGGTGAACCGGAAAGCAGCCGCTAGTGCAATCAGAGCAGCAGAGCAAAGCAGTGAGCCTGCTGGCGCGGGTCATCCTGCCGCGTCCGGGCGAGCCGCTCGACGTCCGCAAGCTCTACATCGAGGAGTCGACCACCAATCCGCGACGGGCGGTCGCACCGAGCCGGACGAGTCTGGAGATCGGCGCCGAGTCCGAGGTGTCGTTCGCGACCTATTTCAACGCGTTCCCGGCCAGTTACTGGCGCCGCTGGTCGATCCTCACGTCGGTGGTGCTGCGTGCCGAACTCACCGGCAGCGGCCGGGTGGACGTGTACCGCAGCAAGGCCACCGGCGTGCGGATCCACGTCGACGGCAAGAACTTCGCCGGCGAGAACGGGACCGCCACGGCGGTGGAGTTCGAGATCGGTCTGCAGCCGTTCGAGGACGGCGGGTGGATCTGGTTCGACATCACCACCGAGGACCCGGTGACCGTTCACCACGCCGGGTGGTACGCGCCGATACCGGCGCCGGGGGTGGCCAGTGTCGCGATCGGCATCCCCACCTTCAACCGGCCCGACGACTGTGTGAAGTCGTTGCAGGCGCTGACGTCGGATCCGCTGGTGGATCAGGTGATCACCGCGGTGATCGTGCCGGATCAGGGCACCCGCAAGGTGCGCGAGCACCCGGACTTCGCCGCGGCGGCGGCGCCGCTGGGCAACCGGTTGAGCATCCACGACCAGCCCAACCTCGGCGGCTCCGGCGGGTACAGCCGGGTGATGTACGAGGCGCTGAAGAACACCGACTGTGAACAGATCCTGTTCATGGATGACGACATCCGCATCGAGCCGGACTCGATTCTGCGGGCGTTGGCGATGAACCGGTTCGCGAAGTCACCGATGCTGGTCGGCGGGCAGATGCTCAACCTGCAGGAGCCGTCGCACCTGCACATCATGGGTGAGGTGGTGGACCGGTCCAACTTCATGTGGACCGCGGCGCCGTTCACCGAGTACGACCACGACTTCGCCAAGCATCCGCTCTACGACGACTCCGATCCGCTCAGCAATCTGCTGCACCGGCGCATCGACGCCGACTACAACGGCTGGTGGATGTGCATGATCCCGCGGCAGGTCGCCGAGGAACTCGGTCAGCCGCTGCCGTTGTTCATCAAGTGGGACGACGCCGACTACGGCCTGCGCGCGGGCGAACACGGTTACCCGACCGCCACCCTGCCGGGGGTCGCCATCTGGCACATGGCCTGGAGCGACAAGGACGACGCGATCGACTGGCAGGCCTACTTCCACCTGCGGAACCGGCTGATCGTGGCGGCGCTGCACTGGGACGGCGACATCCGCGGCCTGGTCCGCAGCCATTTCAAGGCCACGCTCAAACACCTTGCCTGCCTTGAATATTCGACCGTCGCGATCCAGAACAAGGCGATGGACGACTTCCTGGCCGGCCCGGAGCACATCTTCTCGATCCTGGAATCCGCGTTGCCGGAGGTGCACCGGATCCGCAAGAAGTATCCGGACGCGGTGGTGTTGCCCGCCGCCACCGAACTCCCGCCGCCGTCCGAACCGGCGCGGCAGATCGCGCCGCCGGTGTCCAAGCCGGCCATCCTGTACCACCTGGCGCTCGGAATCCTGCACAACGCCAAGACGGCCGACCCGCGGCACCATGAGCGGCCGCAGCTCAACGTGCCGACCCAGGATTCCCGGTGGTTCCTGCTGTCGAAGTACGACGGGGTCACGGTGACCACCGCCGACGGGCGCGGGGTGGTCTACCGCAAGCGGGACCGGGCCAAGATGTTGTCGCTGCTGACCCAGTCGCTGCGGCGGCAACGGCAGCTGATCAAGCGCTTCGACGAGATGCGCCGGGTGTACCGGGAGGCATTGCCGATGTTGACCAGCAAACAGAAGTGGGAAACGGTGCTGCTCACCGAAAGAAATGCGTGAGCAGATGGCCGAACCGCTGGGGCGCGAGGAAGCCGCCCTCGTCACCATTCAGGCTGCCCTGGCCGGACGGCCCGGCGTGCTGGCCGCGGCCCGGGCGCTGTCGCATTTCGGTGAACACAGCCTCGGCTGGCTCGGGCTGGCCGGCCTCGGCGCCCTGACCCAGCCGGCGCGCCGCCGGTCCTGGCTGGCCGTCGGGGTGGGGGCGTTCGCCGCACATGCGGCCGCCGTGCTGATCAAACGGGTGGTGCGGCGCCGCCGGCCCGAACACGAGGCGATCCGGGTGCACGTCGCAACGCCCAGCCGGCTGAGTTTCCCCTCCGCGCATGCCACCTCGACGACGGCGGCCGCGCTGCTGCTGGCCCGCACCACCGGGTCGGTGCTGCCGCTGCTGCTGATCCCCCCGATGGCGGTGTCGCGGCTGGTGCTCGGCGTGCACTATCCCACCGATGTGCTCACCGGTGTCGCGGTGGGCGCGGCCACCGCCACGGCCGTGGATCTGGTCACCCGCAAGGAGGCTGACGGATTGAGTGAGGCGGACCGATGAGCGAGGAAGCGGCGCCGGTCGCCGGCCCGCCGAAGAACCTGGCCGCCGGAATCGTCAAGGCCGTACGGCCCCGGCAGTGGGTGAAGAACCTGCTGGTGTTCGCCGCCCCGCTGGCGGCGCTGGCCGGTGGCAACATGCCCGACGACCACGTCGGCGTGTTGCTCAGGGTCGGCATGGCGTTCGTGGTGTTCTGCCTGGCCGCCTCCAGCGTCTATCTGGTCAACGACGCCCGCGACGTCGAGGCCGACCGCCAGCACCCCACCAAACGGTTCCGCCCGATCGCCGCCGGAGTGGTGTCCGAACGGCTGGCCTACACGCTGGCGACGGTGCTCGGCGCCGGGTCGTTGCTGCTGTCCTGGCTGGTCACCCCCAACCTGGCGGTGGTGATGGCCATCTACATCGCCGTCCAGCTGGCGTACTGTTTCGGTCTGAAACACCAAGCGGTGCTGGATATCTGCATCGTCTCGTCGGGTTTTCTGATCCGGGCGATCGCCGGTGGTGTGGCGGCGGGCATCTGGCTGTCGCAGTGGTTCCTGCTGGTGATGGCGTTCGGGTCGCTGTTCATGGCGGCCGGTAAGCGCTACGCCGAACTGCAGTTGGCCGAACGCACCGGCGCCAAGATCCGCAAATCCCTGGAGAACTACACCACCACGTATCTGCGGTTCGTGTGGACGATGTCGGCGACGGCGGTGGTGCTGTGCTACGGGCTGTGGGCCTTCGAACCGGATCCCACCCGCACCAGTGTGTGGTTCGTGGTGTCGATGATCCCGTTCACCATCGCAATCCTGCGTTATGCCGTCGACGTGGACAGTGGAATGGCCGGTGAGCCAGAGGAAATCGCGCTTCGCGACCGCGTGCTGCAACTGCTTGCGGTGGCGTGGATCGGGACTGTCGGTGCAGCCGCGTTCTTCAGTTGACCGGGCCGCCGTCGCGGCGGCGCGGCGGCTGGCGGCCTGGCCGCCGTATCCCTACAGCACGTCCGCCCGGATCAGCCTGTGGGCGGGTGTGCTGGTGGTGGCCGGGTTGTTCGGCTACGGCGCCTGGCAGCGCCGGTGGATCGCCGACGACGGGCTGATCGTGCTGCGCACCGTGCGCAATCTGCTGGCCGGGAACGGTCCGGTGTTCAACGCCGGTGAGCGGGTGGAGGCCAACACCTCCACGGTGTGGACGTACCTGAACTATCTCGGCGCCCTGCTGGCCGGACCGGTCCGGCTCGAATACGTGATCCTGGTGCTGGCGTTCGGGCTCAGTGTGCTCGGCGTGATCCTGGCGATGCTGGGCGCCGGCCGGCTGTACGCGCCCGGACTGCAGGGCCGCCCGGCCCTGTTGTTGCCCGCCGGGATCCTCGTCTACATCGCGGTTCCCCCGGCCCGCGACTTCGCCACCTCGGGGCTGGAAAACGGTTTGGTGCTGGCGTATCTCGCCCTGCTGTGGTGGATGATGGTGTGCTGGGCGCAGGCGCCGCGGCGCCGCCCGGCCGGGGCCGGCACAACCCCGAGAACCGCGGCCGCGAACCCCACCGACACCGGTGAGACGGTCGGCGCGGGTTTCCACGCCGCACTGGCCTTCGTCGCCGGGATGAGCGTGCTGGTGCGTCCGGAACTGGCGCTGATCGGCGGGCTGGCACTGATCATGATCCTGATCGCGGCCCGCACCCGGCGGCGGCGCCTGTTGATCGTGGTGGCCGGCGGCCTGGTCCCCGTCGCCTACCAGATCTTCCGGATGGGCTACTACGCCCTGGTGGTGCCGGGCACCGCGGTGGCCAAGGAGGCCGGGGGCGCGAAATGGTCCCAGGGACTGGCGTACCTCACCAATTTCACCTCGCCGTACCTGTTGTGGCTGCCGATGCTGCTGGTGGCCGCGCTCGGCGCGGTGCTGCTGGCCACCCGGCTGCGGCCGTGGCGGCGCCACGCCGTGCCGCGCAACCTGGGCTGGGTGGCCCGCACCCTGCAGAGCCCGCCGGTGGTGGTCGCCTTCTTCGTGGCCGGCGGTGTGCTGCAGGCGATCTACTGGATCCGGCAGGGCGGCGACTTCATGCACGGCCGGGTGCTGTTGACCCCGCTGTTCCTGATCCTGCTGCCGGTCGCGGTGGTTCCGCTGCGACTACCCGGCGGGACGGCCGCGGCCGACAGCGATGAGCGGCGGCGGCACCAGTACGTGCTGGCCG
This sequence comes from Mycolicibacterium thermoresistibile, assembly GCF_900187065.1. Lineage (NCBI taxonomy): Bacteria > Bacillati > Actinomycetota > Actinomycetes > Mycobacteriales > Mycobacteriaceae > Mycobacterium > Mycolicibacterium thermoresistibile. The sequence continues at coordinate 4,609,865 of NZ_LT906483.1, read as the reverse complement.
GCGCCACCGGGGTGCTGTGGGTCGCGATCGCGGGCTGGGCGCTGTGGGCGGCGAACTCGCCGGGGATGGGACCGGACGCCACCAAGGTTACCTATTCCGGGATCGTCGACGAGCGGCGGTTCTACGCCCAGGCCACCGGGCACGCGCATCCGCTGACCGCCGCCGACTACCTGGACTATCCGCGGATGCGGGCGGTCCTGGTGACGCTGAACAACACCCCGGAGGGTGCGCTGCTGCTGCCGTCCGGCAACTACGACCAGTGGGATGTGGTGCCGGCGATCCCGCCGCCGCCCGACGCCCCGCCCGAGGCGCGGGATCCGGACAACGCCCCGCACACGGTGTTCTTCACCAACCTCGGCATGCTCGGCATGAACGTGGGCCTCGACGTGCGGGTGATCGACCAGATCGGGCTGGCCAACCCGCTGGCCGCGCACACCGAGCGGGTGGAGGACGGCCGGATCGGCCACGACAAGAACCTGTTCCCGGACTGGGCGGTGGCCGAGGGGCCGTTCCTCAAGACCTACCCGTGGATCCCGTCGTATCTCGACGAGGACTGGGTGGCCCAGGCCGAGGCCGCACTGGCCTGCCCGGCCACCGACGCGAAACTGAACTCGGTGCGCGGCCGGCTGACCCCACGGCTGTTCGTGTCCAATCTGGTGCACGCCCTGGAGTTCACTCGCTACCGCATCGACCGGGTGCCGCGTTACGAACTGCTGCGGTGCGGACTCGAGATGCCGCCACCCAAACAGCCCCCTTACACTGGCCTACCGGCAACGGGCCCGTAACCCGGAAAGCGGGTGTAACGGACGGCGGCAGTCGGTCGATATCCCATCGGGTGTCCATGGGTTTCCTGACACTTGCCACTTGTTGTGCCACGGAGATCGCCGATTCGACGAGGTCGAACGCGGCGCCGGACATACGAATGGATGGTAAGAGCCACAGATGCTGAAAGCCTGGACGGTTCGTGCTGCGCAGATCGGCTTTCGTCGGCTGGTGATCGCCGCAGCCGCGCTGTTGATGCTGCCCCTGTCGGCCCCCGCGTTGGCGATGGTGGCCGGAACTCCCAGCGCACACGCGTTCTCCCGGGAGGGTCTGCCGGTCGAGTACCTCGACGTGTACTCCGCCTCGATGGGCCGCAACATCCGGGTGCAGTTCCAGCCCGCCACTACACCGGGTTCCGACGGCAAAGAGGTGATCGCCGGCGCCCGGGCGGTGTACATGCTCGACGGGATGCGCGCCCGCGACGACTACAACGGCTGGGACATCGAGACCCCGGCCTTCGAATGGTTCTACGACTCCGGTATCGCGGTCGTCATGCCGGTCGGTGGCCAGTCCAGCTTCTACACCGACTGGTATTCGCCGTCGAACTTCAACAAGCAGACCTACACATATAAGTGGGAGACATTTCTCACTCGCGAGCTGCCCGCGTACCTGGCTTCGGAGAAGCAGGTCTCGTCCACCGGCAACGGCGTGGTCGGGCTGTCGATGTCGGGCAGCTCGGCGCTGATCCTGGCGGCCTACTATCCGCAGCAGTTCCGCTACGCCGCCTCGCTGTCGGGCTACCTCAACCCCTCGTCGACATTCATGAAGCAGGCCATCCGGGTCGCGATGCTCGACGCCGGCGGCTACAACGTCGACAACATGTGGGGCCCGCCGTGGAACCAGGCCTGGAAGCGCAACGACCCGGTCGAACAGGTCGAACGCCTGGTCAACAACGGCACCAGGCTGTGGATCTACTGCGCGCCGGGCGGTGAGACCGAGCTCGACGTCAACGCCGATCCGAACCAGTCGTTCAACGCCAACAGCCTGGAGTCGATGGCGATCAACGGCAACAAGAAGTTCCAGGAGAAGTACGTCGCGGCCGGTGGCCGGAACGCCACCTTCAACTTCCCGCCGGCGGGCAACCACTCCTGGCCGTACTGGGCAACCCAGTTGCAGGCCCTCAAACCCGACCTGCTCGCAACCCTCAATGGGTGAGCCGCGGGCGGGAACCGGGTTCGCGCTCCGCACCGGAGAACGGTCTGCGAATCGCTCAGGGAAGCGATCGAGGAATCGATCAGGAAGAGGAACCACACCACCACGTGTGGTTGACTACACCGGGCACTACGGCCATCGGGTCACCAGAGGGGGCCATCAGACAGGTCGGTGCAGATACGACAGATGGGATAAGGAAGCAGTATGAAGTTGGTTGCGAAACTCCGCGGTGCGGCGCGAGCCCTGCCGCGCCGGCTCACGGTGGCGGCCCTGGCGGCCGCTCTGCTACCCGGGCTGGTCGGCGCATTCGGCGGCTCGGCGACTGCGGGGGCGTTCTCGCGCCCGGGTCTGCCGGTCGAGTATCTGATGGTGCCGTCGGCTGCGATGGGCCGGGACATCAAGGTGCAGTTCCAGAGCGGGGGCGAGGGTTCGCCCGGCGTCTACCTGCTCGACGGTCTGCGGGCCCGCGATGACTTCAACGGCTGGGACATCGAGACCGCGGCGTTCGAGTGGTACTACGAGTCCGGTCTGTCGGTGATCATGCCGGTCGGCGGCCAGTCCAGCTTCTATAGCGACTGGTACTCGCCCGCCTGTGGCAACAACGGCTGCCAGACCTACAAGTGGGAGACCTTCCTGACCCAGGAACTGCCCGCCTACCTCGCCTCGAACTACGGCGTGGACCGCAACCGCAACGCCGCCGTCGGCCTGTCGATGGCCGGGTCCGCCGCACTGGTGCTGGCCATCTACTACCCGCAGCAGTTCCAGTACGCGGCGTCGCTGTCGGGCTTCTTGAACCTGTCCGAGGGCTGGTGGCCGATGCTGGTCGGGTTGGCCATGGGTGACGCCGGCGGCTACGACCCCAACGACATGTGGGGCCGCACCGAGGATCCGAACAGCGCCTGGAAGCGCAACGACCCGATGGTCAACATCGACAAGCTGGTCGCCAACAACACCCGCATCTGGGTGTTCTGCGGTGACGGCACCCCGGCCGACATCGGCGCCGGTGTGCCCGAGGGCGACAACTTCAACGCGAAGTTCCTGGAGAGTTTCACCCTGCGGACCAACAAGACCTTCCAGCAGGAGTACATCGCCGCGGGCGGGAAGAACGGTGTGTTCAACTTCCCGGACGCCGGTACCCACAGCTGGGGTTACTGGGGTCAGCAGCTGCAGCAGATGAAGCCGGACATCCAGCGGGTGCTCGGCGTGTCCGCGGCGTGACGGCCACCCGGGGATAGCCCCGGACACAACGACAGACGAACAGCGCCGGCGGCGGCGGTCCCCGTGTGGGGATCGTCGCCGTCGGCCGTTTTGTGCGCACCCGATCACAGCGATGTGGTTCACTACTCCGGGACGGCGGGGCGAGGGACACGACTGAAGGGGACAGATGAACCTGCTCTCGGTGTTTTTCCGGATGATGTGTGCGGCCGTGCTCGCCGCGGTGGGGGTGACGGTCTCGACCGCCACCGCGACGGCCCAGCCGGCGGTCGAACAGCTGATGGTGCCGTCGGCCGCGATGGGCCGCGACATCCCGGTGTCGTTCATGGCGGGCGGTCCGCACGCGGTGGTGCTGCTGGACGCGTTCAACGCCGCGCCGGACGTGAGCAACTGGGTGACCGTCGGCAACGCGATGAACACGCTGGCCGGTAAGGGCATCTCGGTGGTCGCCCCGGCCGGCGGCGCCTGGAGCCTGTACACCAACTGGGAGAACGACGGCAGTAAGCAGTGGGAGACGTTCCTCGCGAACGAGCTGCCGGACTGGCTGGCGGCCAACAAGGGGCTGGCGCCGGGCGGCCACGGCATCGTCGGGGCCTCCCAGGGCGGCACCGCGGCGCTGACGCTGGCCGCTTTCTACCCCAATCGGTACCGCTACGCCGGTTCGATGTCGGGTTTCCTCACCCCGTCGGCGACCGCTCTGAACGGTGCCATCACCGCCGGTCTGCAGCGGTTCGGCGGGGTGGAGACCACCAACATGTGGGGCCTGCCGCAGGCCGGCCGGTGGAAGTGGCGTGACCCCGATGTGCACGCTCAGCTGCTAGTGAACAACAACACCAGGCTGTGGGTGTTCAGCCCGCAAACCCTGACCGCGGCGGACCCGGCCGCCATGATCGGCTACGCCGACCAGGCTCAGGGCAGCAACCGGACGTTCTATGCGCACTATCGCCAGATCGGAGGGCGCAACGGCCACTTCGATTTCCCGACGAGCGGTGATCATGGATGGTCGTCGTGGGGACCGGAGCTGGGCAAGATGTCCGGCGATCTGGTCGCCGCGATCAGATGAGTCCAAGCTGAGATTCAGCTAAGCCGACTTCTGCGGATGAACCGGTACCGTGGAGGCGTGCAACACACGGTGCGGCAGTCGACGGCGGGCCCTGTCTTCGCCCTGGCCCCGGTCGCCATCGCCGCCCTGGTGACCGGGTGCGGGGTGGGCAGTGGCATGATCGCCCCGATGCCCGAACCGACCTCGGCCACGGCTCCGGCCGAACCGGTGCCGCGGCACCCGGACGGCGAATCCCATCTGATCACCATCACCGGTCAACAGCGCGCATATCTGAACGCGGTGCGGGAGGCGGGGCTGCAGCCCTCGGAGGATCTGGTGGCGTTGTCCATCGGCTCGTATGTATGTCAGGCCCGGGCCGCCCGGCTCAGCGAACAGGCGATGTGGGAGTTCGTCTACCCGCTCGTGCGCAACGACATCGGCGACACCCACTCGGCGGCGCTGGTGCCGTCGCGGGCCGATGTCACCGCGGCGACGGCCGAGTACATTCGGATCGCGTCCGAACAGCTCTGCTAGCGCACACGCGGGTCCGGCGGGCCCGGCGCGGGCGTGGCGCGGGCGTGGCGCAGGTCCGAGAAGGTCCGAGAAAGTATCGAAAAGGTGAGGAACGAGAACGACGATGGCCAAGAACAGCCGACGTAAACGGCGCCGCATACTCGCGGTGATCGCCGCGGCGGCGATGGCGTTGGTGGTGTTCCTGGTCGTCCTGATCGTGGTGGTGGTGGTCCGCCGCCCCGAACCGCCGCCCACCGCGATCCCGCCGACGATCGTTCCGCCCACCACCGAGCCCACCAAGAAGCCGCGGCCGGAGTTCCAGGACGCCAGCTGCCCCGACGTGCAGCTGGTGTCGATTCCGGGCACCTGGGAGTCGTCGCCGCGGCTCGACCCGTTCAACCCGGTGGAGTTCCCGATAGCGCTGCTGCTCAACGTCACCAATCCGATCCGGCAGGAGTTCGACAACGGCCGGCTGGAGGTGTACACGGTTCCCTACACCGCGGAGTTCAGCAATCCGTTCGCCGCCGACGGGCAGATGTCCTACAACGACAGCCGGGCCGAGGGCACCAAGGCGGCGGTGCGCGCCATCATCGAGATGAACGAACGCTGCCCGCTGACCAGTTATGTGCTGATCGGCTTCTCGCAGGGCGCGGTCATCGCCGGTGACATCGCCAGCGACATCGGCAACGGGCGCGGCCCGGTGGACGAGGATCTGGTGCTGGGTGTGACGTTGATCGCTGACGGGCGCCGGCAGGCGAACGTCGGGCAGGATCTGCCACCCAACCCGCCTGGGCAGGGTGCGGAGATCACCCTGCACGAGGTGCCCACCCTGTCGTCGCTGGGGCTGGCGATGACCGGCCCGCGGCCCGGCGGTTTCGGCGCGCTGCAGAACCGGACCTTCCAGATCTGCGCCCGCGGCGACCTGATCTGCGCCGCACCGGAGTCGGCGTTCTCGATCGTCAACCTGCCCAGGACGCTGGAGACACTGGCCGGCGGCGCGGGACAACCGGTCCACGCGATGTACGCCACCCCCCAGTTCTGGAACCTCGACGGGCAGTCGGCGACGGAGTGGACACTGAACTGGGCGCGTGATCTGGTCCGGAACGCACCGCATCCGAAACACGGCTGAGATTTGGTGGCCGGGAAGCGGTCGCCTAACATTAAGAGCAATTTAAGAACGGTATTCGGTAACCGGCTTGAGAAGGTCGGTGACCAGCGAAGCCGCAGCGAGGTCCGCACCCCGGTACCATCTTCGGGGTTTGGGGTTGGCGTGGTTTCACCAGCCCGCGCGGCCCCGCTCTGAATATGCAGGACAGGTTGCGTGACGAGCGCGGCTTTGACAGGAGATTGAGATGGCGTTCCACAACCCGTTCATCAAGGACGGACGGATCGAGTTTCCCGACAACGGCAACCTGGTCCGGCACATCGAACGCTGGGCGAAGGTGCGCGGGGACAAGCTCGCCTACCGGTTCCTGGACTTCTCCACCGAGCGCGACGGGGTGGCACGGGATCTGCACTGGGCCGACTTCGGCACGCGGAACCGTGCGGTGGCGGCCCGGCTGCAGCAGGTCACCGAGCCCGGCGACCGGGTGGCCATCCTGTGCCCGCAGAGCCTGGAATACCTGATCTCCTTCTTCGGCACCCTGTACTCGGGCCGCATCGCGGTGCCGCTGTTCGACCCCGGCGAACCCGGCCACGTCGGCCGGCTGCACGCGGTGCTCGACGACTGCAAGCCGGCGGCGGTGCTCACCACCACCGCCGCGGCGGAGGGGGTGCGCAAGTTCTTCCGCACCCGTCCCGCCAAGGAGCGGCCCCGCGTCATCGCCGTCGACGCCGTTCCCGACGAGGTCGGCTCCACCTGGGAGCTCTACACCGACGTCGACGAGAACACCATCGCCTACCTGCAGTACACCTCCGGTTCGACCCGGATCCCGACCGGTGTGCAGATCACCCATCTGAACCTGGCCACCAATGTGGTGCAGGTGATCGAGGCCCTCGAGGGGGAGGAGGGCGACCGTGGTGTCACGTGGCTGCCGTTCTTCCATGACATGGGCCTGATCACGGTGATGCTGTCGCCGATGATCGGCCACTTCGTGACGTTCATGACCCCGGCGGCGTTCGTGCGCCGGCCGGGCCGCTGGATCCGCGAGCTCGCCCGCAAGGAGGGCGACACCGGGATGACCTACTCGGTGGCGCCGAACTTCGCGTTCGACCACGCCGCCGCCCGCGGGGTGCCCAAGGACGGTGAGCCGCCGCTGGATCTGTCCAACGTCAAGGCCATCCTCAACGGCAGCGAGCCGATCTCCGCGGCGACCGTCCGCCGGTTCAACGAGGCGTTCGGGCCGTTCGGCTTCCAGCCGAAGGCCATCAAACCGTCCTACGGGCTGGCCGAGGCGACGCTGTTCGTGTCGACCACGCCGATGGGCGAGCCGCCGAAGATCGTCACCGTCGACCGCGAGGAGCTCAACAACCACCGGTTCGTGCCGGTCCCCGAGGATTCGCCGAACGCGGTGCCGCAGGCCTCGGCCGGCAAGGTCGGTGTCGCGGAATGGGCCGTCATCGTCGACCACGAGACCGCCTCCGAGCTGCCCGACGGCCAGATCGGTGAGATCTGGATCAGCGGACAGAACATGGGCACCGGCTACTGGGGCAAGCCCGAGGAGACCGTCGCGACCTTCCAGAACATCCTGAAGTCGCGTACCGACCCGAGCCACGCCGAGGGCGCCCCCGACGATGCGACCTGGGTGCGCACCGGTGACTACGGCGCCTACTACGACGGCGATCTGTACATCACCGGCCGGGTCAAGGACCTGGTGATCATCGACGGCCGCAACCACTACCCGCAGGACCTGGAGCACTCCGCGCAGGAGGCCACCAAGGCGCTGCGGACCGGCTTCGTCGCCGCCTTCTCGGTGCCGGCCAACCAGCTGCCCAAAGAGGTGTTCGAGAACGCCCACTCGGGCATCAAGTACGACCCGGAGGACACCTCCGAGCAGCTGGTCATCGTCGGCGAACGCGCCCCGGGCGCACACAAGCTCGACATCGGTCCGATCACCGACGACATCCGGGCCGCCATCGCGGTGCGGCACGGTGTCACGGTGCGCGATGTGCTGTTGACGCCGGCCGGCGCCATCCCGCGTACCTCCAGCGGCAAGATCGGCCGCCGGGCCTGCCGCGCCGCTTACCTCGACGGCAGCCTGCGCGCCGGAAAGGTCGCCAATGCGTTCCCGGATGCCACTGACTGACTCGAGGAGTCGGCGGCCGTATCACCTCGACCACCCCGCGGCGGAAGTGACCGTAGATGACTGAGAACCCCAACGATTCGCAACCGCCGGTCACCGGCGACGAGGCCGGCCCGCAGAACCCGGCCGAAGAGGTCCGGCTGGCCGACGTGTTGCCGGCGGACGGTCCGCTGCAGCCGGCGCAGACCGACATGACGGTCGCCGAGATGAAGGACTGGCTGCGCAACTGGATCTCCAACGCGACCGGTCAGCCCGCGGACCGCATCGACGACTCCACCCCGATGGTGGAACTGGGCCTGTCGTCGCGGGACGCGGTCGCGATGGCCAGCGACATCGAGGACCTCACCGGTGTCACGCTGACCGCCACCGTCGCGTTCCGGCATCCGACCATCGAATCGCTGGCCACCGTGATCATCGAGGGTGAGCAGGAGACCGGCGCCGACGACGACGACGCCGACTGGAGCCGCCCGGACGCCGATGAGCGGGCGATCGCGATCGTCGGGCTGTCCACCCGGTTCCCGGGCGAGATGAACACCCCGGCCGAGACGTGGCAGGCGCTGCTGGAGGGCCGTGACGCCATCACCGATCTGCCCGAGGGCCGCTGGTCGGAGTTCCTGTCCGAACCGCGGATCGCCGAACGGGTGGCCAAGGCGGCCACCCGTGGTGGCTATCTGTCCGACATCAAGGGTTTCGACGCCGAGTTCTTCGCGCTGTCGAAGATGGAGGCCGACAACCTCGACCCGCAGCAGCGGATGGCGCTGGAGCTGACCTGGGAGGCGTTGGAGGACGCCCGGATCCCGGCGTCGGAGCTGCGCGGCGAGAACGTCGGGGTGTACATCGGCGCGTCCAACAACGACTACAGCTTCCTGGCGGTCTCCGACCCGACGGTGGCGCACCCGTATGCGATCACCGGCACCGCCAGCTCGATCATCGCCAACCGGGTCAGCTACTTCTTCGACTTCCGCGGCCCGTCGGTGGCGGTGGACACCGCCTGCTCGAGTTCGCTGGTCGCGGTGCACCAGGGTGTGCAGGCGCTGCGCTCCGGGGAGGCCGACGTGGTGGTGGCCGGCGGGGTGAACGCACTGGTCACCCCGATGGTGACGATCGGCTTCGACGAGGTCGGCGGGGTGCTGGCGCCGGACGGCCGGATCAAGTCGTTCTCGTCCGATGCCAACGGCTACTCCCGCTCCGAGGGCGGCGGCATGCTGGTGCTCAAGCGGCTGGCCGACGCCCGCCGCGACGGGGACGAGATCTACGCGATCATCGCCGGCAGCGCGGTCAACCACGACGGCCGGTCCAACGGCATGCTGGCGCCGAACCCGGACGCCCAGGCCGATGTGCTGCGCAAGGCCTACCAGGACGCCGGGATCAACCCGCGCGACGTCGACTACATCGAGGCGCACGGCACCGGCACCATCCTGGGCGACCCGATCGAGGCCGACGCGTTGGGCCGGGTGGTCGGCCGCAACCGGCCGGCGGACCGTCCGGCGCTGCTGGGCGCGGTGAAATCCAATCTGGGCCACCTGGAGTCGGCGGCCGGGGCGGCCAGCCTGGCCAAGGTCTCGCTGGCGCTCAAGCACAACAAGCTGCCGCCGTCGATCAACTTCGCGGGGCCCAATCCGTACATCGACTTCGAGGGCCTGCGGCTGAAGGTCGCCGACACCGTCACTGACTGGCCGCGCTACAGCGGTAAGGCCATCGCCGGGGTGTCCGGCTTCGGATTCGGGGGCGCCAACGCGCATCTGGTGCTGCGCGAGGTGTTGCCCAGCGATCTGGTCGAGCCGGAACCCGCACCGGAACCGGCCGCCGACAAGCCCGCGAAATCCGACGCCGACGCGGTCTACATCGGCGGGGTCCGGGTCGACGCCGATGACCATGACGACGCAGCCGACCATGACGCCGACGGGGCCGAGTACGCCGAGCGCCGCGACCGGATGGACTTCTACGGTGACGACACCTATGTCCCGTCCGACGCGGAACCCGAACTGCCCGGGATGACCGAGGAGGCGCAGCGCCTGCTGGAGGCCGCGCGCGCCGAACTGGAATCCCAGGAACAGTCCAAACCGCTTGTTCCGCTGGCGGTTTCGGCGTTCCTGACTTCGCGGAAGAAGGCCGCCGCGGCGGAGTTGGCCGACTGGATCGACAGCCCGGCGGGCCGGGCGGCCTCGCTGGAGTCGATCGGGCGGTCGCTGTCGCGGCGCAACCACGCCCGCTCCCGGGCGGTGGTGCTGGCGCGCGACCACGACGAGGCGATCAAGGGGTTGCGGGCGCTGGCCGAGGGCAAGCAGCACCCCAGCCTGCTGACCGCCGACGGTCCGGTCGCCAACGGCCCGGTGTGGGTGCTGGCCGGGTTCGGCGCCCAGCACCGCAAGATGGGCAAGAGCCTGTATCTGCGCAACGAGGTGTTCGCCGAGTGGATCAACAAGGTGGACGCGCTGATCCAGGACGAGCGCGGCTACTCGATCCTCGAGCTGATCCTCGACGACTCGGTCGACTACACCGACGCCACCTGCGAGTACCCCATCGAGGTGGTGCAGCTGGTGATCTTCGCCATCCAGATCGCGCTGGGTGAGCTGCTGAGGCATCACGGCGCGAAACCCGCCGCGGTGATCGGGCAGTCGCTCGGTGAGGCGGCGGCCGCCTACTTCTGCGGCGGGCTGTCGCTGGCCGACGCGACCCGCGCCATCTGCTCGCGCAGCCACCTGATGGGTGAGGGCGAGGCGATGCTATTCGGCGAGTACATCCGGCTGATGGCGCTGGTGGAGTACTCCGCCGACGAGATCAAGACGGTGTTCGCCGACTATCCGGACCTGGAGGTGTGCGTCTACGCGGCGCCCACCCAGACCGTGATCGGCGGTCCGCCCGATCAGGTGGACGCGATCATCGCCCGGGCCGAGCAGGAGGGCAAGTTCGCCCGCAAGTTCCAGACCAAGGGCGCCAGCCACACCCAGCAGATGGATCCGCTGCTCGGTGAGCTGGCGGCGGAACTGCAGGGCATCCAGCCGTTGCCGACCACGGTCGGGCTGTACTCGACGGTGCACGAGGGCACCTTCGTGCGACCCGGTTCGGTGGTGCACGACGTGGACTACTGGAAGAAGGGGCTGCGGCACAGCGTCTACTTCACCCAGGGTGTCCGCAACGCCGTCGACAACGGCCACACCACGTTCCTGGAGCTCGCCCCGAACCCGGTGGCGTTGATGCAGGTCGGATTGACCACGGCCGCAGCGGGTCTGCACGATGCGCAGCTGATCGCGACGCTGGCGCGCAAGCAGGACGAGGTCGACTCGATGACGACCGCGATGGCGCACCTGTTCGTGCACGGTCACGATCTGGACATCCGCACGCTGTTCGGCAAGGGCGAGTTCGCCGACATCCCGCCGACCCGGTTCCGCCGCAAGGAACACTGGCTGGACGCGAAGTTCACCGGGGACAGTTCGGTGCTGATGCCGGGCAACCATGTCGCGACGCCGGACGGCCGCCATGTCTGGGAGTACGCGCCCAAGGGTGAGACCGACCTGGCGGCGCTGGTGAAATCGGCTGCCGCGCAGGTGCTTCCGGATGCCAAGCTGGTCGCGTACGAGCAGCGGGCGGTGCCGGCCGAGGGGGCCCGGCTGGTGACCACGCTGACCCGCCATCCCGGTGGCGCGTCGGTGCAGGTGCATGCTCGCATCGACGAGTCGTTCACGCTGGTCTACGACGCGATCGTGACCCGCGGTGATCAGCCCGGCGTGCTGCCGGCCGCCGTCGGGGCCGGTGCGGCCATCGGGGCGCCCCAGGTCGGGTCGGGCGTCGAGGAGGAGCCGGAGGAACAACCCGAGATCCTCACCGACAACCTCACGCAGGGCGCGAATCTCGGTGCGCAGGTGGCGAAGTGGTCGCCGGACTCGGGTGAGACGGTGCGCGACCGGCTGGCGTTGATCGTCGGCGGGGCGATGGGCTACGAGCCCGAGGACCTGCCCTGGGAGGTGCCGCTGATCGAACTCGGGCTGGACTCGCTGATGGCGGTGCGGATCAAGAACCGGGTCGAGTACGACTTCGACCTGCCGCCGATCCAGTTGACCGCGGTGCGCGACGCCAGCCTGCGGGACGTCGAGCAGCTGATCACCTATGCGATCGAGCATCGCGACGAGGTGGATCAACTGGCCGAGGCGCAGAAGGGCAAGACGGCCGAGGAGATCGCCGCCGAGCAGGCCGAGTTGATGGGCGGGGCGTCGACCGTCGCCGAGATCCAGGAGAAGCTCGTCGCCGCGGGACTTGCGGTCGACACCGGACAGGACGGCTCCGAGCAGGCCCCGGACCAGGCCGCAGAGCAGGCCGCCGTGCTGTCCGGAGCGACCGAGGCGACCGCCACCACCGCGGTGGTGGACCCGCAGGCCGAGCCGAGCACCCAGGACGATGCGATCCCGCCCCCGCCGACCGATCCGCGCGGGCCGGTGTCTGATTCGGCGCCCGCGCCGGTTGCGAACATCCCGCCGCCGCCCACGGATCCGAGCGGACCGAACAAGCCGCCGGCCGCGGAGCGCCGAGTGCTCACCCAGGAGGCGGTGACCGAGGCGCTCGGCGCCGACGTGCCGCCGCGGGACGCCGCGGAACGGGTCACGTTCGCGACCTGGGCGATCGTCACCGGAAAGTCGCCGGGCGGCATCTTCAACGAGCTGCCCGCCATCGACGACGCGACCGCGGCCAAGATCGCCGAACGGCTCACCGAGCGCGTCGACGAGGGCACCATCAGCGCCGAGGACGTCAAGGCCGCCAAGACCATCGAGGAACTCGGCACCACCGTGCGCGAATACCTCGAGGGCGGCAAGGTGGACGGGTTCGTCCGCACCATCCGCGCCCCGCAGGAGGGCTCGGATCGGTTGCCGGTGTTCGTGTTCCACCCCGCGGGCGGATCCACCGTGGTGTACGAGCCGCTGCTGAACAGGCTGCCGCCGGACACCCCGATGTACGGCTTCGAACGGGTCGAGGGTTCGATCGAGGAACGGGCCCGCCAGTACGTGCCGAAGCTGTTGGAGCTCAACGGCTGGATCGACGGCCGACGGGGCGAGCCGTTCATCCTGGCCGGCTGGTCGCTGGGCGGGGTGCTGGCCTACGCCTGCGCGATCGGGCTGAAGCAGGCCGGCGCCGACGTCCGGTTCGTCGGCCTCATCGACGCGGTCCGCGCCGGTGAGGAGGTGCCGCAGACCAAGGAGGAGACCCGGGCCCGCTGGGAGCGGTACGCCCGGTTCGCCGAGCGCACCTTCAACGTCGAGATCCCGGAGATCCCGTACGAGCAGCTCGAGGAGCTCGACGACGAGGGTCAGGTGCAGCTGGTGCTGGACGCGATCGCCGAGAGCGGGGTGCAGATCCCGGGCGGCATCATCGAGCATCAGCGCACCTCGTACCTGGACAACCGGATGATCGACACCGCCGAGATCCAGCCGTACGACGGACATGTGACCCTGTACATGGCCGACCGCTACCACGACGACGCGATCTACTTCGAGCCGCGCTACGCCATCCGGCAGCCCGACGGCGGCTGGGGTGAGTACGTCTCGGATCTGGAGATCGTGCACATCGGCGGCGAGCACATCCAGGTGATCGACGAGCCGTACATCGCGAAGGTCGGCGCGCACATGAGCGAGGCCATCAACCGCATCGAGGCGGAGGAGCAAGTCAAGTGAGTCAAGAGTCCGGTCTTCGCCCGCCGAAGACGACCGCCGAACAACTCGCCGAACTCCGGGAGAAGCTGGAGCAGGCCAAGGAACCCGGCGGCGCGAAGGCGGCGGCGAAGCGGGACGCCAAGGGTATTCCCAGCCCGCGGGCACGGATCCACGCGCTGCTCGATCCGGGCAGCTTCGTGGAGATCGGGATGCTCGCCAAGACCCCCGGAGACCCCAACGCGCTGTACGGCGACGGGGTGGTCACCGGGCACGGCACCATCGACGGCCGGCCGGTCGGGGTGTTCAGCCACGATCAGACGGTGTTCGGCGGATCGGTCGGGGAGATGTTCGGCCGCAAGGTGTCGCGGCTGATGGAGTGGGTGGCCATGGTCGGCTGCCCGATCATCGGCATCAACGACTCCGGCGGTGCGCGCATCCAGGACCTGGCGACCTCGCTGGCCTGGTACGCCGAACTGGGCCGGCGCCATGAGCTGCTGAGCGGTCTGGTCCCGCAGATCTCCATCATCCTCGGCAAATGCGCCGGGGGAGCGGTGTATTCGCCGATCCAGACCGACCTGATCGTCGCGGTGCGGGATCAGGGCTACATGTTCGTCACCGGGCCGGACGTCATCAAGGACGTCACCGGTGAGGAGGTCACCCTCGACGAGCTCGGCGGCGCCGACGCGCAGGCCCGGTACGGCAACATCCACACCGTCGTCAATTCGGAGAAGGAGGCCTTCCAGTACGTCCGGGACTATCTGGGCTTCCTGCCGGCCAACACCTTCGACGACGCGCCGATCGTCAACCCCGGCCTGGAACCCGAGATCACCCCGCACGATCTGGAGCTGGACTCGATCGTCCCGGACAACGACAACACCGCCTACGACATGCACGAGATCCTGCTGCGGATCTTCGACGACGGCGACTTCCTCGAGGTCGCCGGGCAGGCGGGGCAGGCGATCATCACCGGCTTCGCGCGGGTGGACGGCCGACCGGTCGGCGTGGTCGCCAACCAGCCGATGGTGCTGTCCGGGGCGATCGACAACGAGGCCTCCGACAAGGCGGCCCGGTTCGTGCGGTTCTGCGACGCGTTCAACACCCCGCTGGTGTTCGTGGTGGACACCCCGGGCTTCCTGCCCGGTGTGGAGCAGGAGAAGAACGGCATCATCAAACGCGGCGGCCGGTTCCTCTACGCCGTGGTGGAGGCCGACGTGCCGAAGGTGACCATCACCGTGCGCAAGTCCTACGGCGGCGCCTACGCGGTGATGGGCTCCAAGCAGCTCACCTCGGACTTCAACTTCCTGTGGCCGACCGCGCGCATCGCGGTGATCGGCGCCGAGGGAGCCGCCCAGCTGATCATGAAGCGGTTCCCGGACCCGAACGCGCCGGAGGTGCAGGAGATCCGCCGGCAGTTCATCGAGGGGTACAACCGCGACATGGCGACGCCGTACGTGGCCGCCGAGCGCGGGTACGTCGACGCGGTGATCGAACCGCACGAGACCCGGCTGAAGCTGCGCAGCGCGATGCGGTTGCTCCGGGACAAGCAGATCCAGCGGGTGCAGCGTAAGCACGGCCTGATCCCGATCTGAGTCGTCGGTTACCATCGGGGGCGATGCCGCTCGCCGACGGCCAACAGTTCGCCGAGTACACGATCCTGCGGCGATTGGGTGCCGGAGGTATGGGCGAGGTGTATCTGGCCCGGCATCCGCGGCTGCCCCGCAACGATGCGCTGAAGGTGCTGTCGGCCGAGGTCAGCGCGGACGACGAGTACCGGCGCCGGTTCGAGCAGGAAGCCGACATCGCGGCCACGCTGTGGCATCCGCACATCGTCGCGGTGCACGACCGCGGTGAATACGACGGTCAGCTGTGGATCGCGATGGACCATGTGGACGGCACCGATGTCGGCCGGCTGCTCGGCGAACAGTATCCGAACGGGATGCCACCCGATGCGGTGATCCGCATCATCACCGCCGTCGCCGACGCCCTGGACCATGCGCATTCCCGCAATCTGCTGCACCGCGACGTGAAACCGGCGAACATCCTGCTCGCCGCCGGAGACGGGGAGCAGGGCGCCGAGCGGGTGCTGTTGGCCGATTTCGGCATCGCCCGCTGGATCGACCGGAGCAGCGGGCTGACCGAGACGGACATGACCGTCGGGACGGTGGCCTACGCCGCGCCGGAGCAGTTGCGGGCTGCGGACATCGACGGGCGTGCCGACCAATATGCCCTGGCGGCCACCGCTTTTCAGCTGATGACCGGTGCACCGCCGTTTCAGCACAGCAATCCGGCGGTGGTCATCAGCCAGCATCTGACGGCCGAACCGCCGCCGATCGGCGACCGCCGGCCCGAACTGGCCGACCTGGATCCGGTGTTCGCCAAGGCGCTGGCGAAGGATCCGACCGACCGCTATGACCGCTGCATCGACTTCGCCCGCGCTCTGGAACACCGGTACGGCAGCGTCGACCGGGTCGGTGCCGAGGACCCCACCCGGTTGGCGCTACCGGCCGCCGGCAAGGGCCGCCGCGGGCGCAGGCCCGTCATCGCCGCGGCCGCGGGGCTGCTGGTGATCGCCGGGGCGGCCGGGACCTTCCTGGTGCTGCGCGGCGACGGCCACGAACCTGACAGCGACCGGCCCGCCCCCGCCTCACCACCGCCGGCGGCCCCCGGTGAGCCTGCGTTGCCGGTGGTGGTGGTCGGTGCGGACTGCGCCACTCTGGGCGCGGCCGGGATCACCGAGGACGGCACGCAGGCGTACTGTGCGCACCTACCGTCGGTCGACGCCGACATCTGGTCGCTGTATCCGGGCCGGATCTCGCATCCCACCGTCACCCGCGATCCGGGTGCACAGCCGTTGCCGGCCGATGAGGAGGCGCCGGTGCTGGTGTGCGTGGAGCAGACCGGACAGTCGCAGATGGAGTGCCACGAGGACATCCAGGACGCCAACGAATCCGGCCAGACCCCTGCCGCCTAGGGCTTGATCCGGATCTCCCCGGGCGACCACAGCCCGCTGCGGGTGGCGCTGCCGAGGTCGATGCGCGCCGGTTCGGCGTCGACGATCGTCTCGAACCTGCGCAGCGAACCCCAGTCCCGGCCCCAGTCGCGGGACAGGTAGGTGGCCATCACGTGGGCGCGCAGCAGCAGGTCGCTGATGCCGAGCAGCCCGCCGTTGACGCCGTCCTGCCAGGTGTCGGTGTCGAGCCGTTTGGCGTTGTAGTCCGGGGTGATCCGGAACTTCGGAACCTCGGTGACGCCGTTGGCGTGCAGCATCGGCTGCTGGCACGGGAACGCCAACCCGACCGCCCAGTCCATCAGCACCGGCTGTTCGGAGCCGACGTACTCCTGCACCGACTGCAACTCCGGCACGCGCGGCGGGGTCACCGCCACCCAGTCCCCCTGGGTGAGCGACAGATCCTCGACCACCAGCCGGATCGCGACAGCGTCGTCGGGGATCTCGGCGCGGTCGAACCGCAGGTTCCGCCACGACGGGATCGGCCCCAGGTCATAGGGTTCCAGTCGGCCTTCCGGCACCAGTGTGCCGTCGGGTCCGCGCCGGGCCCACTCCAGCTGCACCGTCTGACCCTCGGTGCGGCCGTTGAACACGCTGTAGCCGGTGATCGTTCCGGCGGCGGTCACCACCACCAGCGGATGCGCGTCATCGCGTGCGGGCAGTTCGTACCATGCGGAGGTCAACCGGCTCTGCTGCTGCGGGCCTTCCACATAGCTGCCGGCCACCGGTACCCGGGCCGGGTCCAGGCCGTAGGGCAGCCGGACGATCGACCCGTTGACCCCCGGGGTGTCCAGCCGGCGCGGGGCGTCCCAGTCGTAGTCGGTGCCCGGCCGCGGCAGGTTCAGCCGGATCGCCTCGGCCACGATGCGGTCCGGCACCCCGTTGGCGGTGAACCCGACCGGGTCCACCCCGCCGAGCGGGCCCAGCGGGCCCCACGACTCGCCGGCCGGCGGGTCGAGCGGGGTCAGGAAACCCTCATTGGGGTCCGGTTCCACCAGCACGTCGTCGGCCAGCGCGCAGCCGCCGGCGAGCGCACGGATGTTGGCCCACGCGTTGGAGTAGGTCGGGTACTGGCGCACCACGCCGGTGAGCATCGAGGCGACGAACACCACCACCATGAAGCCTGCGACCACCGGGATCGGCGCGGTGGTCAGTGCCCGCACGACGCGGTTCTCGCCGCGGTCGCGGGGCGCGAAGTGCAACCAGAACGCATAGCAGGCCGCGATGACGAACAGCGCGAAGAACATCGCGCTGACCGGGATTCCGGCGATCTCCGGCATGTCGTTGTTGAACGGCACGCCGAAGCTCGACACATACCACCAGCCGTTGGTGGTGGCCCAGCACAGCGCCAGCATGAACAGCAGCGCGGCCAAAAACGCCATCCGGTTGCGGGCCCAGCGCAGCACCGCCGGGGACACCAGCACGGTGGCCACCGCCGCCATCGCGGCCCCGACCGCCGCGAACAGCCCGAAGTGGTGCACCCACTTGGTCGGGGTGAACATCAACACGAACACGGTGGCGAACAGGATCCCGATCAACCGCCACACCGGGCCGCGGGCCACCCCGGGAACCCGCTTGCGCCGCAACATGATGAAGATCGACACGAACAGCGACAGCGCGGTGATGAGGAATCCGAACCGCCGCGACAGCGACCCGTCGACCGTCGGCAGGATCAGGTAGTAGTAGCGCAGGTTCTCGGTGTACCACTCCTGGCTCGGGCCGATGTCGGTGCGGATCCGGGTGGCCTCCAGCACGGTCGCCAGGGTCTGGTCGGCGAAAACCACTGTGAGCACGACCGTTCCGGCGGCCAGCAGCGGCGCCACCAGCGGCCAGGTGCCGACCAGCCGGCGGCGGCGCATCACAATCCGCAGGATCGGGCGGCCACCGGCGATCAGCGCGGCCACCGCGATCAGCCCGGTGGGCTGGATGCCCAGGGTGAATGCGGCGGTGACGATCGCCAGCGCGAACGGGGTCAGCCGTCCGGAGATGATCGCCCGCTCGATCAGCACGTAGGTGATCAGCGCGCCGGTGGCGATCTGCCCCTCCGGGCGCAGCCCGTTGTTGAACGGCATCCACGCCGCCAGCAGCACCAGCGCCGCCGCCCACAGTGCCGGACGGCTGGCCACCACCGCCGGGCCGAGCCGGGGCAGCACCTCCCGGGACAGCAACAGCCAGCAGATCAGGCCGCACACCAGGTCGGGCAGCCGTATCCAGATGCTCGCGGTGCTGACCTGCGTCATCAACGCCAGCAGGTTGTAGTACCAGCCGAACGGGTCCTCGGGGCTGCCGAACCAGCGGAAGTAGTTCGACATGTAGCCGGCGTGTTCGGCGACCCGGGCCATCCCGAGGATGTAGCCGTCGTCGGAGGAGTTGGCGCCGATGACGTGCCACAGCACGAACGCGGACACCACGGTGCCGTCGGCCAGGGTGAAGGTCCGCCACCGCTCCGGGATCCACCGCTGCATGCGGCGGCCGTCGAGCCGGTCCAGCTGCCACAACGCCAGCACCGACAGCACCGTCGAGGCGATGGCCAGCAGGATCGCCGCCAGCTTCAGCGGTGTCGGCGTGGTGGTGAACCGGGTGTCGATGGTGGCCGACAGCGACAGGCCCGGCGGCGCCGGTCCGGTCAGATCGGTGAACACGCCGACGATCTGGGGCCGCAGGTTCGGATCGGCGAATCCGCTGCGCAGATCCTCGCCGTCGGCGCCGTCGTCACCGGTCAACCCCACGAAGGTGGCCCAGGTGCCGTCGATCGACGAGGTGATCTCGATCCGCGAGCACCCCGGCGTGCCCGCGGCCCCGGTCACCCGGTCCCGCTCCACGCTGGCGATCACCACGTTGCGGTCGGTGATGTCGACCCGGTCGTCGGTGACGTTGACGAACAACCCCTGAAGGGCGGCCTCCTTGCCCTCCTTCGGTGCGGTGCCCAGCACCATGCCGCCGTCGGCGGGCATCGCGGCGATCAGGTCGCACGGCACGGTCACCGACATCTCCACCGGCGCCTGGGAGATCAGCGGCGCGGTGACGTTGGCCAGCCGGCCGTCCTGCGGCCAGTTCAGGGTGGCGGTGGTCTGGGTGACCGGCAACAGCGGGGTCGCCACCGCCAGCAGGAATCCGAGGAGTCCGGTGATGATGGCGACCCACCGGGTGGTCCGTACGTTCTTGCTCATGGGAGTCGTCATGGGAGGGCCCTAATCGGTCCTTGCCGGGTCCAGCCGAACACCCGCATCGAACCCTCGTCGATGATGGCGGTCGGCGCTTCGGATGCGGGGACCACCCGGTGGTAGCTCTCGATCGACCCCCAGTCGCGGTACCAGTCGTCGCGCAGATAGGTCGGGATCGTCGCGGTGCGCAGCAGCGCCTGGATGAACAGGAACGGGCCGCCGTCCTCGGCCGACTGCCACATGTTCGACGACGCCACCACCTGTTTGTGGTTCGGCAGGATGCGGTACTCGGGCAGTTCGGCGACGCCGAGATGGTGGGCGAACGGGCGCTGGCAGGGGAAGTGCGCGGCCGTGGCGATGTCCATCAGCACCGGGGTGTCCGACCCGAGGAAGTCCTGGGCGGTCTGCAGGATCGGCACCCGCGGCGGGGTGAAGCCGAACCACTGGTCGTCGCTGAGGTTGGGGTCGTCGGCGACGATGCGCACCACGTCGGCCTCCGGCGGCGCCCAGCTCAGCGGGAAACGCAGGTTGCGCCAGGCGGTCTGGGGCGCCCCGACGTCGATCGGCTGCACCTCGTCGAGCGGCTGGAAGCCGCCGTCCGGAAGGCGCACGCCCCATTGCAGTTTCAGCGACTGTCCGTAGTTGAACTCGCCCTCTTCGTCGTAGGACCAGATCGCGCCGGCCGCCGCGACGGTGACCAGGGGCCGTTCGGCGATGGTGGCCGGCCAGTCGTCGGGCAGGGCGTACCAGACCGAGGTGGCCTTGGCGGCCACCGAGTTCTCGCCGTAGCTGCCCATCACCGGGGTGCGGGCGGGATCCAGCCCGAACGGCAGGAACACCCGGGAGCCGTTGATCCCCTCCGGGCCGTAGCCGCCGCCGGTGCCGGCGGCCCAGCCGATGCCCACATTGGGTTTGGACGGATCACCGTCGGAGTTGACCATGCCCGGGTTGGCGACGACCGGTTCGGGCGGTTCGAGGGTGTCGCTGATCCCGTTGGGGTGGAAGCCGATCGGGTCGGCGCCGCCGAGCGGACCGTACTCGCCGAACGGCTGGCCCGGAACCGGTTGCAGCATCCCGGCGTTGGTGTCGGCCTCGACCAGCACATCGTCGGCCATCGCGCAGCTGTCCCGGGTGAGCGCGGCGACGTTGGCCTTGGCGATCGTGTACACGGGGTAGCGCTGGGTCGCGCCCTTGACCATGGAGCCGACCTGCAACACCACCATGATGACCGCCACCACCAGCAGCGGGGTGGAGGCCAGCACCCGGTTGCGCGGGGTGTCGGCGACCTCGGTGTGCCCGGCGTAGTCCATCCGGAAGTGCAGCCAGCCGGCCAGCAGACCGGTCGCGATGGCCAGCACCAGGAAGATCGTGGTGACCGGGTAGCCGAAGATCACCGGCTGCTTGTCGTACCACGGCACACCGTAGTTGCCGACGTAGAACCAGCCGTTGATCCCGGAGGTCGCCCAGGCCAGCACGAACAGCAGCGCGGTGACGTACAGCGCGAGGTTGCGGCGACTGTGCAGCCCGACCCGGGCGAAGGCGAACGCGGTGACCGCGCCCAGCGCGCCGGTCAGCCCCGCGAACGCGCCGAACTGGATGGCCCACTTGGTGGGGGTGAAGGTCAGCAGCAGCAGCCCGACCGCGGTGACCCCGATCAGCCGCCACACCGGGCCGTAGGCCACCCCCGGTGGACGGCCGCGCCGCAGCAGCACCGTCAACACACCGAACAGGCACAGCAGCAGCACCAGCACCGAGAAGCGGCGGGTCAGAGATCCGTCGACGCTGTCCTCGACGGTCAGGAAGTAGTAGCGCAGGAACTCCTGATACCACGGGATGGTCGGGCCGACCGAGTACTTGATCCGTACCGATTCGGCGACGGCGGCCAGCGTCTGATCGCGGAACACCACCACGAAGATCAGTGCGGCGGCCGCGGCGAGCGCGGCCAGCGGGGCGAGCAGGCCGTCGGTGCGGCGGCGGGCGCCGATGATGCGGGCGATGGGGCGGGCGCCGACCAGCAGCGGAGCCAGCGCGATCAGCCCCTGCGGGGCCAGGGTCACCGAGAACACCGCGACGACGACGGCCGCCGCGGCCGGCCACAACCTCCGGGTGCCGATCGCCTTCTCCACCAGCACCCACGCGGTCACCACCGCGAAGGCGATCAGCGGTTCGGGCCGCAGCCCGTTGTTGAACGGCAGCCACGCCGCCAGGAACACCGCCGCGCCGGTGGCCACGGTGACCCGGTTGGCGGCCAACCGCCGACCCAGCCGGGGCAGCATCCACCGGCTGATCACCAGCCAGGTGCCGATCGCGGCGAGGGTGGCGGGCACCCGCAGCCACACCCCGGAGGTGCTGATCGCGGCGAGGTGCGCCAGCACCGACTGATACCAGTCGAACGGGGCCTCGGCGGCGCCGAAGTAGCGGTAGTAGTTGACCGTGTAGCCGGCCTCACCGGCGATCCGGGCGATCGTGGTGTTGTAGCCGTCATCGGTGGTCAGCGGGCCGATGAAATGCCACAGCGCCAGCGTGCCGATCACCGCGACGTCGACGAACCAGGTGAACGGATTCGCGCGCCCGATCCGGCGCAGGCCGCGCACCCGGTGGGCGGCGGCGCGGTCCAGCCGCGCCAGCGCCAGGATCGAGGCCAGCACGCAGGCCACGCCGAGCAGCATGGCGGCGAGCTTGAACACCGTCGGGGCGGTGATGAACCGGGTGTCGACGTCGACGCGCACGGCCAGGCCGTCCTGCGGGGACGCCTCCAGGTTGGTGAACACCCCGGCGACCTGCGGCTTCTTCTCCACGCCGACGGTGCCGGCCGCGCCCGGGATCCCGACGAAGTCGGCGCCCACGCTGGCCGGGTTCGCCCAGATGTGCAGCACGCTGCACTCGCCGGCGTCCACCGCGGCCCGCGGCGCCACCGCGGCCACCGAGTCGCGGAACGCGACGACGACGATCTCGTCGTTGGCGCGGACGAACAGCCCGTTGCGTCCGGCGTCGATTCCGCCGGCCGGCACGGTCGACAGCACCACATCGCCGTCTTCGGGCAGGGTCGCGACGGCCGGGCACGGGATCGACACGTCCAGTGCCTGCGGAGCGCCGGACACCAGCGGGGCGGTGATGTCGGTGACCCGGCCGTCGGCATCGGTGCCCTGCGGCCACAGGATCGTCGCAGTGGTCTGCTGCACCGGAAGCAGCGGCACCAATCCACACAGCAGTACACCGGCGATCCCGGCGAGGGCTGCAATCAGCCTGGCGACACCGAAACCGCGCCGGGCCCGTTCAGCACCATCGCGCGACACGAGGCTCGATGGTATGCCACGGGATCAATGACGAAGCGGTGCCGGGCTCCACAGGCCGCTACGCGTTGCCGAACCGAGGTCGATTCGCGCAGGTTGGGCGTCGGTTTGGTACGGGGTGAGCCGTTGCAGCGAGCCCCAGTCCCGGTTCCAGTCGTGGTTGAGGTACGTCGGCACGGTGGTGGCGCGCAACAGCAGCTCGGTGATGCCCAGCGGCCCGCCGCCGAGGTAGTCCATCACCGGCGAGTTGGCCTCCGCGCCGAACCGGTCCGGCAGGATGCGCCACCTGGGCACCTCGATCACCCCGTGGCGGTGGTCGAACGGGCGCTGACACGGGAACGCCAGACCGACCAGCCAGTCCAGCAGCACCGGGTCCTCGGATCCGACGACGTCCTGCAGGGTGCGCAGCTCGGGGATGCGCGGCGGGGTCAGCCCGATCCAGTGCTGCGGGGCCAGATCGTCGTCGGAGGCCGCCAGCCGGACGTGGGTGGCCTCCCGTGGCAGCGCGGCCAGCGGGGTGCGCAGGTTGCGCCATGCCGGCGCCGCGCCGATATCGCCGAACTCGACCGAACCCTCGGCCTCGGCGTCGGCGGGGTCGGCGGCGGTGGTCCACTGCAGCTGGACCTCGTCGGGATCGAATCGTCCGGACGCCGACACCACCAGCAGCGGGTGGGTGTCCAGCCGGTCCGCCCAGCCGTCCGGCAGCCGGTACCACGCCGACCGCAGCCGGGCCAGTTGCTGGGTGCCGCTGCGCCAGCTGCCCAGCACCGGCGTGCGGGCCGGGTCGAGATGGAACGGCAGCCGGGCGCGGGAGCCGTTGACACCGGCGGCGGCGGTGGTGCCGCCCTCGGTGCCCGCCCGGTTCTCGGTGTCGTCACCGGATCCGGTGTCGGAGTCGGCGAAGTTGTCCGCGCCGGGCCGTCCCATCACCGGGTCCGGGGAGACGTCGGTGGGGATGCCGTTGGGGTCGAAGCCCTCCGCGCCGTCCGCACCCAGCGCGTCGGCCAGGGACGCGCCCACCGGAGTGAGCATGCCTGCGTTGGGGTCGGGTTCGACCAGCACATCGGTGGCCAGGCCGCAGGTCTTGCCGGTGAGCGCCTGCAGGTTGGACCGGCCCACCGTCCAGGCCGGGTACTGACCGATCATCGCCCAGGTCAGCGACACCACCTGGAAGACCACCAGCGCCCACGCGGCGACCGCCAGCGGCGCCTGACCGATCCGCTGCCACAAGGAGGGCCGTGCCAGTGGTGCGCCGGTGTCGCGGCCGGAGAAGTGGAACCACGCCGCGGCCAGCAGCGCCAGCACCGAGAAGCCGAGCAGGATGTTGGTGAAGGCGAACTGCCACGACGGGAACTGGTTCGACCAGGGCACGCCGAAGTTGGAGACGTACCACCACCCGTTGACGGTCGCGAAGCTCAGCGCGGTGACGAACAGCACCGCGGCGGTGAACACCGCACGGTTGCGGCGGGACCGCATGGCCGCCGCCGTGACCGCCACCGCGGCCAGCGCCCCGAGCGAGCCGGCCAGCCCGGCGAACACCCCGAAGTGGTGGGTCCACTTGGTCGGGGTGAGCATCAGGGCCAGGAACGAGATGACGGTGATGCCGATGATGCGGCGGCTCGGACCGGCCGCGGTGCCCGGGATGCGGCCCTTGCGCAGCGACATCGCCACCGAGATCGCCAGCGCCAGCAGCAGCGACAGCACCGCGAACCGGCGCGCGACCGAGCCGTCCGGGCTGGTGGTGAACAACCGGGAGTAGCGGATGTGTTCGTCGAACCAGGCCAGGCTGGGTCCGACCGCGGATTTGAAGGTGCTGGCCTCGAGTTCGCCGACCAGTGTCTGGTCCCGGAAGATCAGGATGACGGTGACCGTGCAGGCGGCGAGGATCGGCGCCAGCAGCGCCAGATAGCCGAACCGGGACACGTGGGCGGCCACGATGGTCTTCAGCGGGCCGATCGCCACCAGCAGCGCGCCGATGGCGGCCACCCCGGTGGGGCCGGAGAACAGGGTGAGCGCGCCGATGATGATCGCGACCGCCACCGGCAGCAGCCGGCTGGTGGCCACCCCGCGTTCCACCGAGCACCAGGTCAGCAGGATGCCCAGGGCGATGATCGGTTCCGGGCGCAACCCGTTGTTCAGCGGCAGCCAGAACACCAGGAACATCGCCGCGGCGGTCCACGCGGCGGCGCGGTTGGTCTTGACGGCGTGGCCCAGCCGGGGAATGACCTCGCGGCTGATCACCCACCAGCACACCAGGCCCATCACCAGCGTCGGCAGCCGCATCCACACGCTGGCGGTGGAGACGTGCGACCACAGCGCCAACAGGTCGTAGTACCAGCCGAACGGCGACTCCGGGGTGCCGAACCAGCGGTAGTAGTTGGCCATGTAGCCGGCGTTCTCCGACACCCGCGCCATGGTGAGGATGTAGCCGTCGTCGGCGGTGTTGGCGCCGACGAAGTGCCACCACACCAGCACGGCGGTCACCACCCCGTCCAGCGGGGTCAGCGACCACCACCGGCGCGGCAGCACCCGGCGGTGCCGGATGCCGTCGGCGGCGTCGAGCACGTGCAGCGCGCCCAGCGCGATCACCGTCAGCACCACCCCGGCGATCATCACCAGCAGTTTCAGCAGGGTGGGGCTGCTGCTGTACCGGGTGTCGATGGTGGCGGAGAACTCCAGGCCGGGCGGCGCCGGGCCGGACAGGTCGGTGAACACCCCGACGATCTGCGGGCGGAAGTCGTAGCCGCCCCGTTCGCCGCGCAGCGGTTCGCCGGGCGTCTCGCTGTCGGGGCCCTGGGTCAGGCCGACGAACTCACCGGTGACCTTGTCGGCGTGCGCGGTGAACTCCAACCGGTCGCACTGCGGGCTGAGCACTTGGCTGAGCGGGGCGCTGACCACCGGGGTGTTGCGGACGATGACCAGCAGGTCGTCGTTGACCCGTTCGATCAGCAGGCCGCGGTCCACCGCCTTGGGGGCCTGCTTGGGCACGGTGGACAGCAGCACGGTGCGGCCGCCGGTGAGCCCGGCGGCGACCTCGCACGGCACGTTGATGGTCAGTTCGGTGCCGACGTAGCCGATCAACGGGGCTTCGACGCTGCGCAGCACCCCGTCCTGCGGCCAGTTCAACTCGGCGGTGGTCTGATTCACCGGCAACAGCGGCGTTACCAAGGCCATCAGCGCGCCGAGCAAACCAGCGACGATGGCGATGAGGCGGGCCGCCCGGTGGTTGCTTCCCGCGGCGATCACGGGGGTTGATCGTATCTGGCCCATCAGCCGACCCGGATCGCCAGCACGAACGGCCCGATCGTGGAGACGTCGAAGCGGGGATCGTCGAACAGCGCCCGGTCCAGCCTGACGTGGTAGCGGCGCACGTTCGGTTGGTTGGGGTAGACGTCCTCGGCCAACCGCAGGGTGTAGGTGTCATCGGCGCCCCCGGAACCGGCGCCGCGCAGCAAAAACACCGTCGGCGGCTCCCACGGCAGGGCGTCGAGCGCGGCGATGAACTGATCGGCGTCCTCGAGGACCGCCCAGCTCTCGATGGCCGCGGCGCGCTGCTCGAACTGCGCCAACGGGTTGGCGTAATGCGAGGTCAGGCCTTGGAAACCGTAATAGGGGTAGTACGACAGGAAGCTGTAGTCGGCGGTGAGCACCACGGTCTCGTCGCGGGGCCTGCCGGTCACCTCCAGGATCCGGGCGTCGATCTCGGAGTAGTACCGTTCGGCGCCGGCGGGGCGGCGGTCGGCGCGTTCCCCGTTGCCGTCGGTGTCGGTGTAGGCGACGACGATGTCGTAGCGCAGCACGTCGGGGATGTCCTGGCTGAACGTCAGCGCCCCGATGCTGCCGATGGTGGCGGCGACGGCCAGCAGCCGGCGGCTGGAGAAGCTGTCGGCGAGGGCGCGGGCGCCCTCGATGAACCCGAACACCCCGGCCGCGGTGAACAGCACGGTCAGGGTGGGCTGCAGCCGGAACGACAGCAGGGTGGTGCCGGCCAGCGTGGTCAGCATCGACAGCAGCGACCAGGCGTACACCGCGAGCACCGCGATGCCCAGAGCGGCTGCGCGGGCGGAGTTGCGGGCCCGCGCCACCAGCCAGATGGTGCCGATCATGCACAATGCCCCGACCAGGGTGAAGTCCAGCATCGGGAAGGTCAGTTCGGCGCCGTCGGCGGGCAGATAGTGCTGGGCGGTGCCGGTGTCGGCCGGTTCGCCGTGCAGGGCGGCGCGCAGCCATGGGCCCCAGCCGATCAGCGCGATCGGTATCGACACCGCGGCGATCACCGCGAGCCGCCGGACCGGACCCCAGTCGCGGTCGGTGACGGCGGCCACCGCCGCCATGATCACCAGGGTGAACGCCGCGTACGCCAGCAGCAGTGTGTAGAACAGCGCCGCGATTCCGAGGAAGATCCCCACCCCGACGACGGCCCCCCTGGGGGCACCTCCCGCTTGCGGGGGACCGCCGTTACGCGTCCTACCGCGCAGCCCGGACCAGGCCAGCACGAACACCGGTGGCAGCAGCACCGTGATGATGGCCGCGTACGGTTCGGTCGACGAGTAGGCCAGCATCACCGCGGTGGTCGCGGTGGTGACGATCAGCGCGTATTCGAAGCGGACCAGCGCCGCCCACAGCACCAGGGCCAGCACGGCGGCGATCGTGATCGACAGGATCGACCACGGTTTGAACATCTCCCAGGCCGGTATGCCGGTCAGCGCCGCCGCCCGGCCGCCGAGCCAGAACCAGCCGGGCGGATAGAACGGCGGCAGCCCCAGGTAGGTCATGTCCCGCAGCGCGGCGGTGTCGGCGAACCGGGTGAGGTATTCGGTGCGGAACTGTTGGTCGACCGAGATCCCGAACAGGTACAGCTTGGTGGCGCCCAACGGCATCCCCAGCGTCACCACCGAGAACGCCGACAGGAACACCACCGCGCCCAGGCGGGCCGCCAGGCGGTGGCCGCGTCGCCACAGCAGACCCGCCGCGAAGACCCCGGCGAGTGCGCCGAACTGACCGACGGTGGTCAGCGCGTGCAGCTGATTCGACGAGTTGTAGGCCGGCCACTCCACCCCGGCGATCGCCACCAGAGACACCACGGTCACGACGGTGGCCACCAGGGTGGCGGTCGCCATGTGGCCGAGCACTCTGGCCGCGGAGGCCGGCGCAGGGCGCTGCATCAGATGGGAAGCTTGCGGAAGATGGGCCGCGGGATGTGGCGCAACACCATCATCACGTACCGGAATGCGCCCGGCGCCCACACCAGTTCCTTGCCCTTGGCCGCCGCGGTGACGGCCAGGTTGGCGACGTACTCCTTGTCGACGGTCAGCGGGGCCTCTTTGATGTGCGCGCTCATCCGGGTGCGCACCTGGCCCGGCCGGATCACCAGGACGCGGACACCGTACTCGCGCAGAGCCTCTCCGAGTCCGAGGTAGAAGCCGTCCAGACCGGCCTTGGTGGAGCCGTAGACGAAGTTGGAGCGGCGCACCCGCTCGCCGGCGGCGGAACTCATCGCGATGATCTGGCCGAAGCCCTGGGCGCGCATCTTCTCGCCCAGCAGCACACCGACCGAAACCGCTGCGGTGTAGTTGATCTGGGCGATCTGCACGGCCTTGCGCTGGTTCTGCCACAGCTCCTCGGCGTCGCCGAGCAGACCGAACGCCACGATCGCGACGTCGATGTCGCCATTGGCGAACGCCTTGTCGATGACGGCGGGGTGGCTCTCGGTGTCGACGGCGTCGAAGTCGATCAGTTCGACGGATTTCGCTCCGGCCCTGCGCATCTGCTCGACGGCGGCGTCCCGGTTCGGGTCGTCCGGCAGTGCGGCCAGCACGATGCGGGCGGGGGCGTTCTGCAGATAGCGCTCGCAGATCGCCAGCCCGATCTCGGAGGTGCCTCCGAGCAACAGAATGCTCTGCGGGTTACCTACGGCATCAAGAACCATGTGTGTGCACCATCTACAGCAACTCCAAACGTCGGGCCATGTCGGAGGCGAAGATCCCTTCGGGATCGACCCTGCGGCGCACGGCGATCCATTCGTCGATGCGCGGGTACATGGCGTGGAAGGTTTCCGCGGTGGTCCGGGAATCCTTGGCGGTGTACAGCCGGCCGCCGAACTCCAGGACCCGCCGGTCGAGCCCGGTGAGGAATTCGTTGAGGCCCGGCTTGACCGGGAAGTCGACGCAGACGTTCCAGCCGGGAATCGGGAAGCTCAGCGGCGCTTTGTTTCCCGGGCCGAACAGTTTGAACACGTTGAGGAACGAGTAGTGTCCGGACCGTTGGATGTCGACGAGGATGGCCTTGAACTCGTCGACGGCCTCGGTCGGCACCACGAACTGGTACTGCGTGAACCCGGCCGGGCCGTAGGCGCGGTTCCACTCCCCGAACATGTCCAGCGGGTGATAGAACTGCGTCAGGTTCTGGATCTTGTTGCGGTAGGTGCCCGACTTGCGGTACCACAGCTCGCCGATCGGCCCGAACGTGTACTTGTTGGCCAGCCCGTTGGGGAAGATGTCTGGGAACGTGAGCAGTTGCGGCGCATCGAACTTCAGCGGGTTCTTCCGCAGCTTCGGGGGCAGCTCGTCGAGGCGGGCCAGGCTGCCGCGGGAGATCGCCGCCCGGCCCAGCTTCGGCGGTGCGCTGATCGCGTCGAACCAGGCCGACGAATAGGTGTAGTTGTCCTCGCTACCGTCGCTGTGCAGGGCGATGGTCTCGTCGAGGGTGGCGGTGACGTCCCCGTCGGCGATGAAGTACGCCGTCTCGGTCGGGGTCAT
This sequence comes from Mycolicibacterium thermoresistibile, assembly GCF_900187065.1. Classification (NCBI taxonomy): domain Bacteria; kingdom Bacillati; phylum Actinomycetota; class Actinomycetes; order Mycobacteriales; family Mycobacteriaceae; genus Mycobacterium; species Mycolicibacterium thermoresistibile. Next base: position 4,580,015 of record NZ_LT906483.1, on the reverse strand, counting down.
CTCGATGGTGGCGCGCAGGATGATGCCGGTGAGGCCGTTGCCGCCGACGGTGGCCCAGAACAGCTCGGGGTCGTCACCGTCGGGGGTCAGCCGGCGGATCTGGCCGTCGGCGGTGAGCAGGTCGATCGAGCGGACGTGGTTGCCGAAGCTGCCGGCGCTGTGGTGGTTCTTGCCGTGGATGTCGCAGGCGATGGCGCCGCCGACGGTGACCTGGCGGGTGCCGGGCAGCACCGGGACCCACAGCCCGAACGGCAACGCCGCCTTCATCAGGGTGTCCAGGCTGACGCCGGCGTCGAGGTCGACCAGGCGGGTTTCGGCGTCGATGCGGTGGATCCTGTTCAGCGGGGTCATGTCGATGACCAGCCCGCCGCCGTTCTGCGCGTTGTCGCCATAAGAACGGCCCAGGCCCCGGGCGATGACACCGCGGGCGCCGGCCTTGGACTGTTCGGCCGTCCGCCGGACGGCTTCGGCGATGACCTCGGCGTCCGAGGTCGACAGCACCTGCGCGACGGTCGGCGCGGTGCGCCCCCAGCCGGTCAGCCGGCGGGGCGTCGTCTCAACCTCGGTGGTCCGCATCGTCCAAGAGGGTACCGTGCGGTTCCCGCGCGCCTTCTCCGCGGACGTGGGGGCCCGGGAAATTGGTGCGCCGAGGCCCGATGTTGCTGCGTTACGATACCGCTGTGGCCAACGGGGAGCCCGCACGTTGCTATTGAGTGATATCGACTCGTGGAACGTCGGCGCATTGCAGTCGATCGCCACCGAGTTGGGCGGTGAATTGACGACGATCGAGGGCGTCGCGAGTGATCTTGAGCTGATCTCCAGGCTGCCCGGCTGGGAGTCGCCGGCCGCCGATGCGGCGCGCGGCAAGATCCGGTCGACTGCCAACCGAGTCCTTGATGATGCGGCGGTGATCGGTGCCGTTCGCCAGCTTGCCGAGGAGACGGCCGCGGCGGTGGCCACGTTGCAGACCGAGTTGGAGGGCGTGCGGGCCGATATCGCCGCGCAAGGCGGGTTGTTGCGCTTGTCGGACAACGGGGATGTGTGCATCGACGCGCCGGCCGATCTGCATGACGAGCTGCAGCCGATTGCCGACAACATCGAGTCCCGCGCGAAGGCCCTCATACATCAGGCCAAGGACATCGACGCCGACTGTGTGGAGGTGTTCGCAAATCTGGCGGACGGCAAGATCACCGCGCAAGGTGCGGCCGATGCCGTAAGCGCTCAGGAGATGGGCCGCGCCCAGTCCGGCCTCTCGGCGCCGTATCCGCCGGAGGGCGAAGGGGTTGCTCCTCGCGACGTCACGGCTTGGTGGGATGCGCTGTCTGAGGAAGAGCAACACAAGGTCATCGCCGAGCATCCAGACTGGATCGGGGACCGGGACGGGGTGCCCGCGTGGGCGCGAAGGGAGGTCAATCTTGCTGAACTCGATCAGGAGATCGCCGAAGCCCAGGGCGAAGTCGACGCACTTCCAACTCGGGAGGAATTCCTGGGTCCGTATGGAACAGGTGGGCCCGGTGGTTACCTCAGAGAAGGCCGGTACGACCGCATGGTGCGAGGACCTCAGGAGCGGCTCGAGAAAGCACTGGCCATGCGGGAAGCGATGTCCATCGACGGCGATCCTTCGAAGGGGTACGACCCCAACAAGTACCTGATGCTGTTGGAGTTCCCCGAGGGGCGAGAACCGCGAGCAGCGATCGCGGTGGGTAATCCGGACGAAGCCGAACACGTGGCCGTGACGACCCCGGGGGTTGGGACGACGCCGACCAGCCTGCCGGGCATGGTGAGTGAGGCGGCAGTGCTGCAGGCGGAGTCCCAGAGACAACTGGACTTTGCCGGAAGGGAGGGCGAACAGGTGTCGACGATCGCCTGGCTCGGATACGAGCCCCCCCGGGAATGACATCTCCGTCCTGGAGGCGGGTATCGACCGTCGGGCCAATGAGGCTGCGCCGGATCTCGCCGATTTCTACCGGGGCATTGTCGCCACGAACGAACACGGCTCCGACGTCAACCTGTCGGCCTTTGGGCATTCCTATGGTTCATTGACGACGGCGCAGGCGCTTCATGAGTTGGGCGAGACGGGCGTCGTCGACAATGCAGCGTTTTACGGTTCGCCCGGGCTGGGGTTCACCGATCCCGCTCCGACGCAGTACAGCCTGCATGGGGTGCCCATTCGCGACGAGTCCGACATGTTCCTCGCCGACGGCCATGCCTTCGTCATGTCAGCGCCCGAGGACCCAATATCCGGTGATCCAAACCTGTGGGGCATTCCGTTGCCGTCGGCGGGCGACCTTGGCCAGTTCGGTCCGAATCCGTCGACCTTGCCGCTCGAGCAGCTTTCTACCGAGGCCACGGTGACGCCGACCGACAATGTGCCGCGCCACGGTGCACATACCCACGCCGATTACCCACGTCCGGTGAACGGCGAGCTCCGCACCTCCGGATATAACCTGGCGATCATCGCGGGAGGCTTGGCTGATGTTCCCACCGACGATGGAAAGGACAGGTTGGTGCGGTGAATGTGGCGAGGATGGCTCGCCGCTGGCGGGCGCTTGTTGCGATGGGTGTATGTGCGATCGCGATATCGGGGTGTGGCGGCGTCAGTGATTACGACTCCCCAATTATCAACGAGGACATTCCCGTGATGGATATCGCTGATCTGCCCGATATTGACCAAACCAGAGCCCAGATGCTCGATTTGATCGAGCGGGTACGCGATGAAGTGACCCGATTGGTGCCGGCCAGCGCACCGTGGAATTGGAACCGTGACGAATCACGAGGAGGATGCACGCAGGAAAAGACGGGACGCAAGGGTGTATCACTCTCTTTCGCCAATCTGGTTTCGACGAGACCGTTCACGGAGGGGGAGTGGAATCATGTTTTACCGGCGGTTCAGCGATTGGCCGCTGAGGCGGGGTTGACGAGTAACGATGCGATGCAGAATTCCAGCGGCAATCATGATGTGCGGTTCAGCAGTGACGATGGGCGCACTCTGATCTTCGCGTCATGGAAGGCCGCCCTGATTACCGGCCGGATCGCCTGTCGTCGCTCGGCCGAGAGCCCGCCGGCATGAGCGATCTCGAGGTCGATCCTGTTGAGGTGCGCCGCTCGGCTGCTCAGATGGAGGTCGTGGCGCAGGAAGCGTCGTCGAGTCGAGATGCGGTGGCGGACAGTGTCTCGACCCAGGAGGCGGCGTGGAAGCAGGTCGGTAAGCCGGGTTTCGCGAAGTTTGTCGACATTCTCGAGCAGCAGGCGGAGCGGTTGCGCACCGATTTGACCGATCTGGGTGACAAGCTGCGTGCGGCGGCGGATGTGTATGAGCAGCAGGATGCGGAAGCCGGCGATGCGCTCGACACCTCGGTGCGGTGATCGTGCAGGTGCGGGGGCGCGTTGCGGCCGTTGTGCTGGCCGCGCTGTTAGCGATCGGGTGTACCAGCGGTAAAGGTGCCTATGACTCACCGCTTTTGAATGAGGGTATCCCTGTGGTCGATATCGCGGATTTGCCAGACATCGAGCAGACCAAGGTGCAGATGCTTGATTTGATCGAACGTGTGCGGGCCGAGGTGGTTCGGTTGGTGCCGGAAAGCGAACCGTCGGGGTGGAACCGTGATGAATCCCGCATTGGGTGTACTCAAGAGGCTACGGGGCGAAAGGGTGTGTTGCTCTACACCCCTAACTTGGTATCGGACATTTCCTTCAACGACGAGCAGTGGGGTCTGGTGCACCCCGCGGTGCAGCGGTTGGCCGCTGAAGCGGGATTGACAGAGGCCCGGGTGTTCGCCAATTCGACAGGGAACCGCGAAGTTCGGTTCCACAGCGGAGACGGTCGGACATTGGTGTTCGGGTCAAAGGAGGCGTCACTGATCAGCGCTACGATCGGATGCCGCCGCGCAGCGGAGAGCCCGGCGCCATGAGTGATGTCGAGGTCGATCCTGTTGAGGTGCGCCGCTCAGCTGCTCAGATGGAGGTCGTGGCGCAGGAAGCGTCGTCGAGTCGGGCTGCGGTCGCCGACAGCATCTCCACCCAGGAGGCGGCGTGGAAACAAGCGGGTGAGCCAGGGTTTGCGAAGTTCGTGGATATCCTTGAGCAGCAGGCGGAGCGGTTGCGCACCGATTTGACCGATCTGGGTGACAAGCTGCGTGCGGCCGCGGATGTTTATGAGCAGCAGGATGCTGAAGCCAGCGGTGCGCTCGACACCTCGGTGCGGTAGACGTGCAACTTCGGCAGTGCGTTGCAACCGTTGTGCTTGCGATGCTGTTCGCAGCTGGATGTGGCGGCGATGAGGAATTGTCAAGACCTGTGGATCGGGGTGTTTCAGGCGACCTCCGTTCCGGCTTGCTGATCGCCGTCTGAGGGCGGGGTTGGTGGGGTGATCTCGGTGGGGCGTTCGAGCAGTTTGCCCTTGTGGAAGACCGCGCCGGCGCGCACCAGGGCGACCAGGTGTGGTGCGTTGACGGCGCGCCAGCGGGCCGCGGCGGCGTCGATGAGCTTGTAGGCCATGGCCAGACCAGCTGCTCGTGACCCCGGACCTTTGGTGACTTTGGTGCGCAAACGCACTGTGGCGAAGGTGCTTTCGATCGGATTCGTGGTGCGTAGGTGGATCCAGTGCTCGGCGGGATAGCGGTAGAATCCCAGCAGGGTGTCCAGATCGTCGGTGATCTTGGCGACCGCCTTGGGATATTTGGCGCCGAAGTCGACCTCGAAGGCTTTGACCGCGACCTGGGCTTTGTCGATATCCTCGGCGTTGTAGATCTCTTTGAGCGCTGCCAACGCCGACGGGTGTGCTGATTTCGGCAGCGCGGCAAGAGCGTGTCAAGTTTTCTGTGTAAGTCGCTTGTTTGGTTTCCTGTCGATCGTCGGTGTTACAGATATGAAGTACCCCAGGTTTTGTTCCTAGTTGGTTGCGAGGGCCGGGGTTGGCTGGCTCGCGGGGTGTGAGGTGCCGGTGAGGGCGGCCTCGTACTCGGCTGGTGGGACGTAGCCGAGGGCTTCGTGCAGGCGTTCCTGGTTGTACCAGGCCACCCATCCGGCGGTGGCCAACTCGACGTCGTCGACGCTGCGCCAGGGTTTGCCGCGGTTGATTAACTCGGTCTTGTAGGCGGCGTTGACCGCTTCGGCGAGGGCGTTGTCATAGCTATCGCCGCGGGACCCCACCGAAGGGGCGATCCCGAGCTCGGCCAACCGGTCGGTGTATGTCAACGATAAGTATTGCGACCCTCGGTCGGAGTGATGGATCAACTCAGACAGGTCTGAGTCCGAGTGCCACACAGCATGATTGAATGCTTCCAGCGGTAGGTCCTCGGTGCGCATGCTGGCCGCGACTGCCCATCCCTTGATGGCTTTGGTGCAGGCGTCGGTGACGAACGCGGTGTAGCAGAACCCCTGCCAGGTCCGTACGAACGTGATGTCAGCAACCCACAGCCGGTCTGGGGCCTCAGCGCTGAACTGCCGGTTGACCAGATCAGCAGGCCGGCAGTGCGCAGGGTCGCTGATCGTGGTGAACACCGGCTTACCGCGCTGCACGCCGCGCAGGCCGGCTTTACGCATCAACCGGCGGGTCTGCTCGCGGCCGACCCGCCAGCCGCGGCGTTTCATGGCGTGATGCATCTTCTTGACGCCATAGACCGAGAAGTTCTGCTCGTGGACGGTGCGCAGCTCGGCGATGAGGAGTTCATCGCGCATCGCCCGCTCTGATGGCGGGCGGGCCTTGGCGGCCCGATAGCCCCGGGAGGTGAGGAAACCGGCGATTGCTGCCCGCAGAACACGGCAAATGAGCTCGACCCCGAACTGATCGCGATGCGCATCGATGAAGGCGATCATTTCGTCGCGGGGCGGTCGAGCTCCGCTGCGAAAAACGCGGACGCAGACTTCAAAATCTCGTTAGCTCTGCGCAATTCGGCGTTCTCGCGCTTGAGCTTGCGGATCTCGGCGTGCTCAGTGCTGGTCACGCCGGGGCGCTGCCCGGCGTCAATCTCGGCCTTGCGCCGCCACCGGCGCACCGATTCCTGCGATACACCAAGTTTGCTGGCTACAGACTTGATGGCCTCGAACTCAGAAACCCCTGAGTCTTCCATCGTGGTGTCCAACAACCGAAGCGCACGGTCACGAAACTCCGGCGAATACTTACGTGGCATGTTCCTGATCCTCCTATACGGATCGGAACAAAACCTGGGGTACTTCAATACGGCTCGATGCGGTCTGGGTAGACCAGCGAGAGTTGTTCGAGTGCTTTCTTCCAGTTGGTGACCACCTGTCCTTCCACGAGGCGTCCGGGAGCTGTTCGGCAACGTTTCTGGCTGCGTTCCTTGGCCCGTTCGGCGGCGCGTTTATCCTCGATGTTGCAGATGGCCAGCCACAGCAGTTTCACCACGGCGGCATCGTTGGGGAACTGGCCGCGGGTCTTGGTGACCTTGCGTAACTGGTAGTTCAGCGATTCGATCGAGTTGGTCGTGTAGATCACCCGGCGCAACTCGGGCGGAAACGCCAAAAACGGCGTGAACTGTTCCCACGATCGATCGAAAACCCGTGTCACCGTGGGATTCTTCGTGCCCAGTTCGGATGCGCTGAACGCGTCGAGCTCGGCACGGGCCGCTTCGGCGTTCGCCGCGGTGTAGATCGGTCTGAGTGCTGCGGCCACGGCCTTGCGGTCGCTGTAGGACACGAACCGCAACGCGTTGCGGATCAGATGCACCACACAGGTCTGAACGGCGGCCTGCGACCAGGTGGCCGCGATCGCCTCGGGGAAGCCGGTCAACCCGTCGCAGCATACGATCAACACGTCGCGGATGCCGCGGTTGGCCAGATCGGCACACACCGAGGCCCAAAACGCCGCTCCTTCGTTCTGCTGGACCCAGATGCCCAGGACGTGCTTGATCCCGGCCATATCGACGCCCACGGCGATGTGAGCGGCCTTGTTGCGGGTGTGGCCGCCGTCTTTGACCTTGACGACGATCGCGTCGAGGTATATCACCGGGTAGATCGGGTCCAGCGGCCGGCGCTGCCAGGCCAGGACCTCCTCGCAAGATCTCGTCGACGATCTTGGAGATCGTCTCGTGCGAAACGTCGGTCCCGATCGTCGACGCAAGGTGAAACTGTATGTCACGCAGGGTTATTCCACCGGCGTACAGCGAAATGATCATGTCATCGAGCCCGCCGAGGCGACGGGCGCCCTTGGGCACCAGCCGCGGAGTGAACGAGCCGTCACGATCACGCGGCACATCCAACGGCACCGGGCCGGCCTCGGTCTGCACCGTCTTCGCCGAAGTGCCATTGCGGGCATTGGGCAGCGCCCGCCCCACCGGGTCGCCCTTCTCATAGCCCAGATGATCGGTCAGCTCCGCAGCCAGCCCACGCTCCAGAGCCAGCTTGATCAGCCCGGGCAGCAAGCCCCCCTCACCGGTCAACGCAACCTCGCCGGAATCGACCTGAGCCAGCAAATCGTCCACCACGCCCGACACCCGAAGCGCCTCGGCCATCTCCACGGTGGACCCCACCTCACCCAATGCCAAATCCGCGTCCTTGCCTGTCGCCATGCCCTGAGATCCTTCCGTCAGGACTTACACAGACCATCTGACACCCCCCGCGGCAAGGACATTGGCTTGCTTGTGAAACCAGCACCGCTGCTCACGGGTGGCCGGGAACACTTCGCGCACCGCGTTCCAAAACCCCAAGGCGCCATCGCCGACCGCGAACACTGGGGCGGTCATGCCGCGTCGTTTACAGTCGCGCAGCAGATCAGCCCACGACTCGGTCGATTCCCGGTAGCCGTCGGTGATCGCCACCAGCTCTTTGCGGCCGTCAGCGCGCACGCCCAGCATCACCAGCAAACAGAGTTTTTCCTGGTCCAGGCGGACCTTGAGGTGGATACCGTCGACCCACAGGTAGACGTAGTCGGTGCCGGACAGGTCCCGGGCCGCAAACGCGCGGGCCTCGTCCTGCCACTGCGCCGTGAGCCGGGTGATCGTGGTGGCCGACAACCCCGCACCCGAACCCAGGAACTGCTCCAATGCCGGCCCGAAATCACTGGTCGACAGCCCGTGCAGATACAAAAGCGGCAGCACCTCGCTCATCTGCGGAGACTTGCGCGCCCAGGCCGGCAGGATCGCCGAGGAGAACCGTTTGCGTTCGCCGGTGTCGGGGTCGACACGTTTGTCGTTGACTCGCGGCGCTTTGACCTGCACCGCACCGGCTGCGGTCAGCACCTCGCGGGGCTGGTGGTAGCCGTTGCGCACCACCAGGCGGTGGCCGTTCTCATCGAGCTGGTCGGCGTACTGGGCCACGTAGGCGGCGACCTCGGCCTGCAACGCGGCGGCCAGCATCTGTCGCGCCCCGTCGCGGACGATCTCATCCAACAACGAGCGACCGGGAGTGTCGCTGTCGTTGGCGTCCTCGGCGTCGTGAACTACGGTGAGCATGGGCGTACCTTCCCGAACCAGCGCGCCAACGCCGGCTCATGATCGGACCTACTGACATTCAGATCATCCTCGGGAAGGTGCGCCCACTTTCACGCCCCCACCCCGAGGCTCATCCACAGGTTCTGATCATTGCTCGGCGGCGATGACGGTGGCTATGACTCACCGCTTCTGAATGAGGATATTCCTGTGGTCGATATTGCGGATCTGCCGGATATCGAACAGACCAAGGTGCAGATGCTCGACTTGATCGAGCGGGTCCGGGCCGAAGTGACGCGGCTGGTGCCGGAAAGTGATCCATGGCGACAAGCGTATGAAGAGCGCCGCTCAGGGTGCACACAAGAGTCGACCGGCCGTAAGGGGGTAATGATTCATCTGGCGAAGTTCGGGTCTTCGATCTCCTTCTCGGACGAGCAGTGGACTCTGGTCTATCCCGCAGTGCAGCGGTTGGCAGCTGAAGCGGGGTTGACCGAGGTTTCGGCGATGGCGAACTCCAGTCGCAACCGCGACATTCGATTCAGCAGCACTGATGGTCGCACGTTGGTGTTCGGGTCGAAGGAAGCATCGTTGCTCACCGGTTCGATCGCCTGCCGGCGGCCGGTTGCCGCAGCCGGAAGATGACCGTCCGCTGCACCACGAAGTTGATGACGGTCGCGGTGCCCTGCGCGACGACGAACGCGACCGGTACCCGCCACGACTGCTCCTCCCACGCCATGTAGAGCAGGTAGTTGATGCCGACCTGGACGGCGTAGGTGGTCGCATACAGCGCACACACCGCGATGAATCGTGCGGTGCTCGGCGGGGCCTGAAAGGTCCACCGGCGGTTGATCAGGTAGGCGGTGGTGGTGCCGGCGATGAAACCGATGGTCTTGGCGATGTTGACGTGCAGGCCGGCCACCAGCAGCAACACATACAGCCCGAAGTCCACGACGGCGGAGAAGCCGCCGGTGACCAGGAAACGCCACACCTGGGTCTTGAGACTCAGGGACGTCGTCGGTGCTGCGGTCTCGGCCACCCGGGCAGCTTACGTCCCGGGCGGCCGACGTCAGAAGGGCGGTGGATTGGCCTCGTACCGGGCCCGGTTGATAGCGCGCTCCCACTCCACCCGGTAGGCCCGGTCGTCGGCCCGGGACCGGCGGCGGGTGGGCATCGCCATCCCGCGGCCTGGTTTCGTGGGCGTGGGCGCCGCCGGCAGGTCGAGCTCGCCGGTGGGCGCGGCCAGCTGCGGGTAGAGCATTGCGCCGTGCGGTTTGGTGGGGTGAATCCGCCCGCTCGGTGAGGTCCACAGCACCGTCCCGTCGGGCAGTTGGAGATCGCGCCAGCCGTCGGCGCCGCAGTGGAACGTCTTCATCAAGTGGTGAACGGTGCAGAGCAGCTTGAGGTTCGACGCGTGGGTCGGCCCGGCCGGGTACGGCACGGTGTGATCGAGTTCGCACATCTGCGCCGGCTGGTCGCAGCCGGGAAACCGGCAGGTGAGATCCCGACAGCGGACGAAGTCGGCCAGCGCCGCCGACGGCCGGTACCGCGGCTCGGGCGGGGCGTCCCCGGGGTGAACGACGGGACGCAGCTTGGCGCGGTCGGTCAGCTCTCGCAGCGTCGCGGCCGGCACGGCGCCGTGCCCGACGAGGTATCCCGGGGTCGCGCCGTCGCCGTGGACCGACTCCGCCTCGGCGAGTACGTGGATCACGATCCCGCCGGGTGCGGCATCGGCGGTGTCTGCGTCGGCTGCCGGGCAGTCGTCGGCGCCGCAGGTGCAGGCCAACGCATCCTTCCCGTCCCCCAGCGCGCCGATCGCATCGGCCCGCCGCTGCTGTTTGGTCCGGGGGTCGTTCCGGCACACCGTGGCCGCGATTTCATCGAGCCGACGGTCGAAGGCAACCGCATCGGGACCCCGGACGCTGCCGGAGACGTCGGCCATCCCGTCGGACGTCATCTCGACCTCGACGTGCCGGTCGACGTCACTCTGGCGGGCCAACCGCACCGCCTCGGGATCGACGTCGACCACCAGCCGGTCGATGTAATCGGTCAGTTTGCGGCGGGACAATTTGTTCCAGTTCGGGGCGTACCGTGCCAACATCCCGTCGAGGCGGGTCAGCAGCTCCGGGTCGGTGATCAATCCGGTGCGGTAGTCCACCGTGGTGATGATGCGGAAATCGATGTCACCGGCCGCGAATCTCGCCCCCAGCCTGGGGAGCCGTTCCAGGAGGGTGAGCCCGTGATGCATGAGCGAGGCCGCCCGCCCGCGGCTGATGCCGAGTTCGGCGCTGATCTCCGCTGCGACCACGTCGTAATCGTCCACACACCACAGTTCGCGGGCCGCGTCCGCGCGGGCGGCCCGCTGTCGGCAGAGCCGGCCCGCGGCCAACACATACCGCGCCATCGCCCGCCGCTCGGCACGCTGCGCTTCCCGCATGGTGTCGAGCAGTTCGGCGTCCGATCGCCCCGTGGTCCGTCCTTCGAACATAGTTTCGATTGTCGTGTCCGGCGGGTGAGGTGACCAGGCGCAATTCGGAATCTGTGGATAAAAGTCGCATTGGGGATAACCGGCACCTCGGTTAGGTGCCAATCGGCCCTAGCGGAGGCGGGCGAACACGGTCACCATCGGCTTATGTCGACCGAAAGCCAAGCCATCACCGTCCTCACCGAGGACCAGTGCTGGGAACTGCTGTCCGGCATCAACCTCGGGCGCCTCGTCACCGATGTGGAAGGCAGGCCGGACATCTTCCCCGTCAACTTCGCGGTCCAGAACCGCACCGTGCTCTTCCGGACCGCCGAGGGCACCAAACTGGTCAGCACCGTTGTCAATGACCAGGTGCTCTTCGAGGCCGACGACCACACCGACACCGAGGCGTGGAGCGTGATCGTGCGCGGAACGGCCCGCACGCTGTCCACGTTCGCTGAGATCGAGGAGGCCGAGGCAGCCGGGTTGCGGCCGTGGATCGCCACGACCAAACCGCACTACGTGCGGATCACTCCGCACGACATCAGCGGGCGGCGTTTCGTGTTCGGGCCCGAACCCGAACGGACCGCGCTGATCAGCTAGCCGCGGGCGAGCGCCGTCTCGGTGTGGCCCGTGTCGTCGTTGCGAATTTCAGCGTCTGCCCGCCATTGAGGAAGACGTCGGTCATGGCGACCGGGATGCGGAACAGGGTGGCGAAGGCGTCCTCGACGTCCAACTCGAGCGGGTGGCGAGTACACCCACATCCGCCGTGAACGGCAATCAAAACCGGCAAAGAATCAAGAGCTGAGAATCATCTGAGCGACGGGCGTCGAGGTTGACCCGGCCCGAGCGGTGGTGTGGCCAGGTCAGACCCAGTACGGCACCCGGGAGCGGTACTTGCGCATCGCGATGGCGGCGAGGCCCCAGCCGACGACCGTCAGGCTGATCACGACGACCCAGTGATGTAGTTCCTGATCGGCCCCCAACAGCGGCGCCCGGACGATGTCGAGGTAGTGCAGCAACGGGTTCAATTCGACCAGTTTCGCCCAGGTGCCCGCGCCCTGCCGGTCCAGGGTGGCCTCGTTCCAGATGATCGGCGTCATGAAGAACAGCAACTGAACGATCGACGCCAGCAACGGGCCGATGTCGCGGTAGCGGGTTGCCAGGATGCCGAAGCACAGCGACACCCACACGCAGTTGAGCACGATCAACCCCAGCGCGGGGATCACCGTCAGCACCGTCCACGACCACGGTTTGGGGAAGATGATCGCGATGATCACGAAGATGATGATGTTGTGGGCGAACAGGATCATCTGCCGCCACACCAGCCGGTAGACGTGCACGCTCAGCGGCGTCGGAAGCTGCTTGATCAGACCCTCGTTGGCGATGAACACCTCCGCGCCCTCGAGGATCGAGGCATTGATCAGATTCCAGATGATCAGCCCGAGCGTGACATAGGGCAGGTGCTCAGACAGTTCCAGTTTGAACAGCGCCGAGTACAGGCCGCCCATCGCCACGGCGGTGGTCCCGGTGGCGATGGTGATCCAGAACGGGCCCAGCACCGAGCGGCGGTACCGCTGTTTGATGTCCTGCCAGCCCAGGTGCAGCCACAGTTCGTACTTGCCGAACCCCTCCGTGAGGTCGCGCCAGGCGCGACGGAAGGTCCTGGACTGTGCCGTGGCGTCGGTGATCGTCAACGTGCGAACCTCTCCCGGCGGCCCAATCGACGGAGCCGCACCCATTCCCGAAGCCCCGCCGGGTCGCGCCGCACGACCAGGAAATACCAGCCGAACCGCAGCCACTCCTGGGGCAGCAGCCGGCGTAACCCGGGTTGGGACAACAGATAACCGCGGTTGCGGTAGGTATAGAAGCGTTTGCCGGCGTCGTCGGGGTACTGGGTGTGCATCCGGCCGCCCAGGATCGGCTTGAACTCGTCGCCGCCCTGCGGATGCAGGTACGACGCGGTCAGGCAGGTGCCGAACGGCAGTCCGGACCGCACCAGCCGCCGGTGCATCTCCACCTCGTCACCGCGGATGAACAGTCGCAGGTCCGGCACCCCCACCGCCTCCAGCGTCGACGCGCGGAACAGCGCACCGTTGAACAGCGAGGCGATCCCGGGCAGCAGATCCCCGCCGTCGGTGCGCAATTCGTCGACCCGGCGGCGCCACACCAGCCCCCGCCGCAGCGGGAAGGCCAGCCGGTGCGGATCGTCCATATCGCACACCATCGGTGAAACCTCGGCCAGCCCATGCCTTTCCGCGCAGGCCAGCAACGTGGCCAGGACATCGGAGTTCTCCGGCCGGCCGTCGTCATCGGCCAGCCACACCCAGTCCGCGCCCAGCGCCAGAGCCTGCAACATGCCGAGTGCGAAACCTCCTGCGCCACCGAGGTTTCGGCGTGATCCGAAATAGGTGTTCGGAATCGGCTGGCCGGCCACCAGATCGCGCACCGCCGGATCGTTGTCGTTGTCGACGACGATCAGGTGGTCGGGGACCCGGGTCTGGCCCGTCAGCGCATCGAGCGATTTGACGAGCAGATCCCGGCGCCGGTGGGTGACGACGACCGCCACCACCGTCGTCTCAGTCATGTCCGACCGACTCCCCGCGGGTCTCCGCGATCACCTCGCGCACATGCCGCGCGGCGTCCTCACCCTCGTAGGCGCGCACCACCTCTTCGATGCTTCCGGTCATCTTGATGGTGCCGTGGTCGATCCACATGGCGGTGTTGCACAGCCGGGCCAGGAACTCGTTGGAGTGGCTGGCGAACACCAGGATGCCGGACCGCTCGACCAGAGCCTGCAGCCGGGACTGGGCCTTCTTCAGGAACTCGGCGTCGACGGCGCCGATCCCCTCATCGAGCAGCAGGATCTCCGGATCGATGCTGGTCACCACGCCCATCGCCAACCGTACCCGCATACCGGTGGAGTAGGTGCGCAACGGCATCGACAGGTATTCGCCCAGTTCGGTGAACTCGGCGATCTCGTCGATCTTCGCCAGCATCTGCTTGCGGGTCTGCCCGAGGAACAGCCCGCGGATGATGATGTTCTCGAACCCGGAGATCTCCGGATCCATCCCGACGCCGAGGTCGAACACCGGGGCGACGCGGCCGTTCACCACGGCCGAACCGCGGGTCGGTTCGTAGATCCCGGACAGCAGCCGCAACAGCGTCGACTTGCCGGCGCCGTTGTGGCCGACCAGGCCGACGCGGTCGCCCAGCTTCAGCGACATGGTGATGTCGCGCAGCGCCTCGATGACGACGACGTTCGACGCGTTACGGCCGATCGCCCCGCCGGCCTTGCCGAGGAACGCCTTCTTCAGCGACCGCGACTTGGCGTCGAAGATCGGGAACTCCACCCACGCGTTGCGGGTTTCGATGCTTGGGTGCGACACCGTGTCCCTACAGGTACTGACCGGTCCCGTGGCCGTGTTGACCGGACTGGCGCTGTTGACCGGGCACGATCACCCCGGGCGGCAGCGCACCCTGGCGCATCTGCTCGAGCTGGGCACGGGCCGCCATCTGCTGGGCGAACAACGCGGTCTGGATGCCGTGGAACAGCCCCTCCAGCCAGCCGACGAGCTGCGCCTGCGCGACCCGCAACTCGGCGTCGGACGGTACGCTGTCGTCGCTGAACGGCAGCGTCAGCCGTTCCAGCTCCTCCCGCAACTCGGGGGCCAGGCCCTCCTCGAGTTCGGTGATCGAGGTGCGGTGGATCTCCCGCAGCCGGTTCCGGCTGGCCTCGTCCAGGGGTGCGGACTTCACCTCATCGAGCAGTTGCTTGATCATGGTGCCGATCCGCATCACCTTGGCCGGCTGCTCCACCAGATCGGTGATCGCCTTGCGATCCGAGTCCTCGTCGTCCTTGTCCGCGGCCGCGCCGCTGTCGCGTCCGAGGACCTCGATGTTGTCGTCGTCGCTGCCTGTTGTCATCATGCCTCTACATTTCCGGGGTTATTCGGTATCCAGTCTCGATGCGGCCCGCTCCGACGGCAATGGCGATCCGCCTGCCGTCCGGGGGCCTTCCAGCGACACTAACCTCTCCACCGGCCGCAACCGGTCCCGGGCGGCCGGTGACCGGCGCCGGCGGCGGGACGTTCGACCCGGGAAGGCAAACAACACCCGCCCCACCGGTAACAAGCCTATGGGCTTTCACCGGCACCTCGGCGCGCCCGGTGCGCTGCGGGCAAACGGCCCGCCGATCGCACCTCATGCCGGTTACTCACTGGTCTAGTATGGCTGCGCAGGTGACCCGGAACGGCACACCGCAGTGCGGCGCGGGCACCGACGCATCGTCTGATGTGAGACCTTTCACAGACACTTAAGGTGGCTGGCATGGCATACGACGTCGCCCGTGTGCGGGGATTGCACCCTTCGCTGGGCGGTGGCTGGGTGCACTTCGACGCCCAGAACGGCATGTTGCTACCCGACGCCGTGGCCACCTCGGTGTCGACCGCCTTCCGCGGATCGATGTCTACCACAGCCGGACCGCATCCGTCGGCCCGGCGCAGCGCGGCGGTGCTACACGCGGCGCGTCAGGCCATCGCGGACTTCGTCAACGCCGACCCGCGCGGGGTGGTGCTGGGCGCGGACCGCGCGATCCTGTTGAGCCTGTTGGCCGATGCGGCGTCCTCCCGCGTCGGGCTGGGTTACGAGGTGGTGGTGAGCCGCCTGGACGACGAGGCCAACATCGCGCCGTGGCTGCGCGCGGCGAACCGTTACGGCGCCAAGGTCAGATGGGCCGAGGTGGACATCGAGACCGGTGAGCTGCCGGCCTGGCAGTGGGAGTCCCTCATCGGCCGGTCCACCCGGCTGGTCGCGGTCAGCTCCGCCTCGTCGACCCTGGGCACCATCACCGACCTGCAGTTGATGACCAAACTGGTGCACGACGTCGGCGGGCTGGTGGTGCTCGACCACTCGGCCGCCGCCCCGTACCGGCTCATCGACATCGACGACCTGGACGCCGACGTGATCGCGCTGAACGCGGTCGCCTGGGGCGGCCCCCCGATCGGTGCGCTGGTGTTCCGCGATCCCGCGATAATCGATTCGTTCAGCTCGATGTCGCTGAACCCGTTCGCGACCGGACCGGCCCGTCTGGAGCTCGGATTGCACCAGTTCGGGCTGCTCGGCGGCGTGGTGGCCAGCATCGAATATCTCGCCGGCCTGGACGAGTCCGCCACCGGATCCCGCCGGGAGCGGCTGGCCATCTCGATGGAGTCGGCCAACGCCTACGTCGACCGGGTGTTCGATTACCTGCTGGCGTCGCTGCAGTCGCTGCCGCGGGTGATGGTGATCGGCAATCCGGAGAGCCGCATCCCGGCACTGAGCTTTGCCGTGCACGACGTCACGGCCGAGCGGGTGGTGCAGCACCTGGCCGATCACGGAATCCTGGCCATCGCCAACACCAGTTCCCGGGTGCTCGACGTCATCGGGGTGAACGACATCGGCGGCGCGGTCACCCTCGGGCTGGGGCACTACACCACCACCGCCGAGGTCGACCAGTTGATCCGGGCGCTGGCCGCGCTGGTCTGAGCCGCCCGGACCGATCCGGCCGGTCGCTCAATCTTCCACGCACAGAAGGACTTTGCCGTAGACATCGCCGGATGCGAGCAACTCGTGGGCGGCCTGGGCCTCCTGAATCGGGAACTCGGCCCCGACCACCGGCCGGACCTGGTCGGATGCGACCATCGGCCAGACGTTTTCGACCACCGCCCGCACGATGTCGGCCTTGCCGTGCGGTCCGGTGACCGGCCGGCCCCGCAGCGCGGTGCCGAACACCGCGGCCCGTTTGGCGACCAGCTTGCCGAGGTCGAGTTCGGCCCTGCGCCCGCCCTGCATGCCGATCACCACCAGCCTGCCGTCGGTGGCCAGTGCGTCGACGTTGCGGCCCAGATACGCCGCGCCCATGATGTCGAGGACCACATCGGCACCGGCGCCGTCGGTTTCGGCGCGGACCCGCTCCACGAAATCCTCCTCGCGGTAGCAGATCGTCACCTCGGCGCCCAGCTCGCGGCACAACTCGAGCTTGTGCCGGGTGCCGGCGGTGACCGCCACCCGGGCGTCCAGCGCGCGAGCGACCTGCACGGCATGCGATCCCACCCCGCTGGCCCCGCCGTGGATCAGGACCCATTCGCCGGCCGAAAGTCCGGCCGTCATCACCAGATTCGACCACACCGTGCACGCCACCTCGGGCAGCGCTGCGGCGTAACGTATTTCCACCGACTCGGGGATCGGCATCACCTGCTCGGCGGGCACCGCGACGTACTCGGCGTAGCCGCCCCCGGCGAGCAGTGCGCACACCGGTTGCCCGACGGTCCACCCGCTGACCCCGGCGCCGACGGCGGCGACGGTGCCGGACACCTCCAGCCCCAGGATCTCGCTGGCCCCGGGCGGCGGCGGATATTTGCCGGCGGCCTGAAGCAGATCGGCGCGGTTGATGCCGGCGGTGTGTACCGCGATGAGCACCTCACTTTCGCCGGGTTCGATGTCGGGCACCTCCACCCAGCTGAGTTGGCCCGAGGTTTGCACCGAGATCGCACGCATGGGTTCCGCTACTCCTAGATCGAAATGCTGTTCCAGCAAGGGCCGGGTCGTTTACCATGTTCGGCATGGAGGGGATGATTGGGGGGCGTACAGCCAGCGATATGCCCGGTCTGGACATCGCTGAGCAACGGTCCTGGCAAAACTTTTTGGATGCCGCTCTGCGGCTCTACGCGACTTTGAACAAGACGCTGGTGGACGAACACCACCTGACGCTCAATGACGTCCGGCTGCTGGACATGCTCGACAAATCGCCGAGCGGTTCGGCCCGCATGGGGGATCTGGCGGACGCTCTGATGTCTTTGCCGAGCCGGGTCACCAGGCAGATCCGCCGGCTCGAGGCGCACAACCTGGTCCGGCGCTGTGCCAGCCCGGACGACGGACGGGGGGTGCTGGCGATCATCACCGACGCCGGCCGCGAAGAGGTCCGCAAGGCGATGGTCACCTACGGCAACGAGGTGCGGGTCCATTTCCTGAGCAGGTTGTCGCGCCCGCAGATCGCCGCGATGGGGGAGAACTGCCGCCGGATCAGCGCCGGGTTGCGGGCGGACGGCCCACCCGCCCGGCTGGGCCGGGTCTGACGCCCGCATCGTCGCGGAGTCCGTCGTCGGCCGCCCCACCGCGCCGGTCACGAGCCGTGACACCGTACCCTTGACGGCGGTGGCGTGGCAGAGCGGCCTAATGCACTCGCCTTGAAAGCGAGAGACGGCTAACACCGTCCGGGGGTTCAAATCCCTCCGCCACCGCTGATGCGCGCGTGCCATCGCGGCTACTCGCCGGTGTTGCATCGCGGCTACTCGCCGGTGAAGTTCGGGGCCCGCTTCTCGAACGTGGCCGCGATGCCCTCGGTCAGATCCTTCGACGGCAGGAACGCCGCGTTCCACGCCGCGACGTAACGCAGGCTGGCCGACACCCGGTCGATGCGCTGCTGGTCGAGCACATCCTTGATGCCGCGGACGGTCAGCGGCGGATTGGCGGCGATCTCCGCGGCGGTGCGGTGAGCGGCCTCCAGCGACGCCTCGGCGTCGGCGAAGACGTCGTTGACCAGGCCGATCTTCTCGGCGCGGCCGGCGTCGATGTCCTTACCCGTCAACGCCAGTTCCCGCAGGTGCCCGTCGTTGAGGATCAGCGGCAGCCGGGCCAGGCTGCCCACGTCGGCCACGATCGCCAGCTTCACCTCACGCACCGAGAATCTGGCGTCGGCGCTGGCATAGCGGATGTCGACCGCCGAGATCAGGTCGACCCCGCCGCCGATGCACCAGCCGTGCACCGAGGCGATGGTCGGGGTGCGGCAGTCGGCCACCGCGTTGATCGCCGCCTGCATCCGCTGCACGGTGGCGTGGAATTCGGCGCGGCTGCGCGCCGACGCGTCGGGGCCCATCACCCCCGCGAGCGAATCGCCCATCGCCGGCAGGTCGAGGCCGTAGCTGAAGTTCTTGCCGGACCCGGTGAGCACGATCGCCCGGACGTTCTGATCCTCGTCCAACCGGGTGAACACCTCCGGCAGCTCCCGCCAGAACGCCGGACCCATCGCATTGCCCTTGCCCGGTCCGATCAACGTCACGCGGGCCACATGTCCGTCGACGTCGACCGTGACGGACTCGTAGGTATCAGCCATACCGAAAGGCTAGCGAGCCGACTCCGTCAGCCGCCGAGCAACACCTGCTTCACGGTGGCGTCCGGCATGAACTCGCACATCGTGTCGGCCACCGACTTGGCGGCCTCCGGACCGAGCAGGCCGAACGGATTGTCCTCCTCGGCGATGTGCACCTGGATCACCGCCGTCCTGGTGTCCTCGTCCAGCCGGGTGTACTCGGCGCAGGTCATCGTCAGCGCGTCGGGCGGAGCCGGCACGGCGGGATTCGGGGTTCCGGTGCGCCGGGGCAGCCTCGGCAACTCCGGCGCACTGCGCGGTGACGTGGTGGTCGGAGTCGTGGTGGTGGACAGCGGCGGTCCCGGTTCGGTCGTCATGGCCACCGTGCCGCCGGTGACCTGGGTGCAGGCGGTGGTCAGCCCGGCGGCCAGGGCCACCAGCAGACCCGTGATCGCCGCGGCCCGAGACTTCATGCCGGTCACGACCACCGTCGCCGTCCCCGCGTCGTGTCCTGCTGCTGAATCCACACGGTTGAATCCACACGGTGTCGCCCGACCGGGGCTGGTGGCCGGTCGCCTCCTGGAATGCACTGCAACCTGCCCTTCATCGAATGCCCCTTCCGGTCAGCGACCGGGTCAGCCGGCGGGTCATCGCTCTGAGATCCAGCGGGTGGCGAACGACAGGAACGCGTCGTTCTCGTGCGGCGCCGCCACCGTGACGCGGACCCCGTCGGTGCCGTACGGCCGCACCAGCAGACGATCCTCGGCGGCGCTGTTGACGAAGTCCACCGTCCGCTCGGCCAACGGCAACCACACGAAGTTGGCCCCGGACTCGGGCACGGTGTAACCCGCGTCCCGCAGCGCGGCGGTGACCCGGGCCCGTTCGGCGACCACCTCATCGGTGCGGGCCAACAGTTCGTCGGCGGCGTCCAGCGAGGCGATCGCCGCCGCCTGCGCGAGCGTGGAGACGCTGAACGGGACGTAGACCTTGCCCAGCGCCGTGACGATCTCCGGGGCGGCGACGGCGTAGCCCACCCGCAGCCCGGCCAACCCGTAGGCCTTGGAGAACGTCCGCAGCACGACCACGTTGTCGTGGGCCCGGACCAGACCGAGACTGTCCGGCACGAACGGCGGGCGGACGTACTCGATGTACGCCTCGTCCAGCGCGATCAGGATGTGCTCGGGCACCGCCGCGACGAACCGGGCCAGCGCGTCGGGGTCGACGACGGTGCTGGTGGGGTTGTTCGGGTTGCAGATGAAGATCAGCCGGGTGCGGTCGGTGATCGCGGCCAGGATCGCGTCCAGGTCGAAGGTGTGATCGGTCAGCGGCACCTGGACCGGGACCGCCCCGGCGGTGCGCACCTGCAGCGGATAGATCTCGAAGCTGCGCCAGCCGAACAGCACCTCGTCGCCGGCCCCCGCGGTGATCTGGACCAACTGCTGGCACAGGCTGACCGAACCGCAGCCGACCGAGATGTGCTCGGGGGCGAACCCGACGTGGCGGGCCAGTCGGTCCCGCAGGTCCAGGTAGCCGTTGTCCGGGTAGCGGTTGAGGGTCTCGCCGGCGCGCGCGATCGCCTCCCGCACGCTCGGCAGCGGCGGGTGCACGGTCTCATTACTGGCGATCTTGATCGCGCCGGGCACCATCTTGCCGGGGACGTAGGCGGGGATGTCGGCGAGTTCCGGGCGGAGGCGGGCGGTCACCAGGCCAGTCTATTTCGCCGGACGGTCCGGCCGGGTGGAGCGGCCGGGAATGCCACTTTGCCTTCCGGTGTTGTTGCTGTGTACTCTGTGCCCTCGGCGGGACCGGGTTCACCGCGAATCCGGTACCCTCGAGAAGTTCAGGAGGCGTGCCAGAGCGGCCGAATGGGGCTCACTGCTAATGAGTTGTCCCGTTAACGCGGGACCGGAGGTTCAAATCCTCTCGCCTCCGCCACACGGCTGATCCGTCAGCCACAACTGAATACCTGCGCCCGTAGCTCAACGGATAGAGCATCTGACTACGGATCAGAAGGTTGGGAGTTCGAGTCTCTCCGGGCGCGCTTTTCGTCCCCACCGGTGTCTCGGGCCGGTGTCGCAGGTCGGGGATCGCGTCGGCTCCCGGTAACTTCGGCGCCATGTCGTCCACCCGCACCAACCGCCAGATCGTGCTGCGCCGCAGGCCCACCGGAATGCTGCAACCCGCCGACACCGAACTCATCACCACACCGGCGCCCGAACCCGCCGATGGGGAGGCGCTGCTGCGCGTCACCTACATCGGGATCGACGCCGCGGTCCGGACCTGGCTCGACGACAAGCCCGGGTATCTGCCACCGGTCGGGGTGGGCGAGGTGATCCGGGCGGCCGGAATCGGTGAGGTGGTGGAGTCGCGCTGTGACGCCTACGCCGTCGGCGACGTGGTCACCACGCTGTCCGGGTTCGCAGAGTACGTGCTGATCCGCGACGACCTGTTCAGCACGCCGATGCCGGGGGAGACCGATCAGTTGGCGATCATGTCGGTGTACGGCCCGACCGGCGCCACCGCCTACTTCGGCATGACCGACATCGGCCGGCCGCAACCCGGGGAGACCGTGGTGGTGTCCGCGGCCGCGGGCGCCACCGGGTCGATCGCCGGGCAGATCGCCAAGATCGCCGGCGCCCGGGTGGTCGGCATCGCCGGTGGGCCGCACAAGTGCCGGGCCGTGGTCGAGGACTTCGGCTTCGACGCGTGCATCGACTACAAGGCCGGTGACCTGCCGGCGGAACTCCGGCAGCACTGCCCGAACGGGGTCGACGTGTACTTCGACAATGTCGGCGGGCCGATTCTCGACGCGGTGCTGGGCCGGCTCGCCCCCAGGGCGCGGGTGGTGCTGTGCGGGGTCATCTCCGGCTATCTGACCGGCAAGCAGCCCGGCCCGGCGAACTACGTCAACCTGCTGGCCAAGACCGCGCTGATGCAGGGCTTCAACGCCCTCGACCAGTGGGGCCGCTTCGACGAGGCCTTCGCCGCACTGCGGCAGTGGGCGGCGGAGGGCCGAATCACCCACCGCGAGACCGTCTTCGACGGCATCGAATCCTGCGTGGACGCCCTCAACGGCCTGTTCACCGGTGCCAACATCGGCAAGATGCTGGTGAAGGTGAGCGAACCCACCACGATGTGACGTCGGGGCATGCCCATCGGGCCCACTCGAGGTCATCATCCGCGACAATGGCGGGCATGACACCCGAGGTGATTCAGCGTTGGTTGCAGATCGTCGAGAGCGGTGACACCGAGGCGTTGGACGATCTGCTCGCCGACGACTCCGTGTTCACCTCGCCGGCGGTGTTCACCCCGCAACAGGGTAAGAAGCTGACGTCGATGTACCTGACCGCGGCGATGCGGTTGTTCGGCGGCACCGACTTCCGGTACGTCGGGCAGTGGTACGCCGAGAACTCCGCGGTGCTGGAATTCACCACCGAGATCGACGACGTCCACGTCAACGGCATCGACATGATCCAGTGGAACGAATCCGGCCAGATCGTGTCGGTCAAGGTCATGCTGCGGCCGTACAAGGCACTTCAGATCGTGATACCGAAGATGGCCGAGTTGCTGCAGGGTTGACATGGCACGGGCGGAGAAACCCTCGGCGCGCGAGGCCAAGCGGCTGCAGACCCGGGAGCGGCTGCTGGGTGCGGCGATCGCCGAGTTCAAACGCACCGGCATGGCGGAGGCCGACGTCCGGGCGATCGTCGCGGCGGCCGGTGTCGCCCACGGCACCTTCTTCTTTCACTTCCCCACCAAGGAACATGTGCTGCTGGAGCTCGAACGGCGCGAAGAGGAGCGCATCGCCCGCCAGTTCAGCCGGTTCCTCGAGACCGAACACGATCTGGTTGGCACCCTGAAGGAGGCGGTGCGCCTGGTGCTCGACATCGAGGACCGTCTCGGCCCGGTGTTGTTCAAGGATTTTCTGGCCCTGCACTTCTCGCCGACCCGACCGCCTGCCGAGGAGGGACAGGACCATCCGCTCATCGTGTCGGTGGCCGAGGAGATCGAACGGGCCCAGCGCGCCGGCGAGGTCGACGCCGAGGTGAACCCGTGGAACAGTGCGGTGTTCTTCCTGCTCGGTCTCTACGCCCTGCTGACCACCACGCACGCCTGGCCGAACCGGGCCGGGATGGTCGACGACTTCGTCGCGAACACCCTGCGGAGCCTCCGCCCACGTCTGACACGTCGTTGACTCCAGTCAGTCAAGCGGATACCGTCCCGGCCATGTCCGGGTCTCTGACGCTGTCCTACGACGACCATGTGGAGGAGTCGCGACTGGCCCAGCGCCAGGCTGACAGATGGTTGATCTCCGGCAGTGTGCTCATCGGCACCGCCGCGCTCGGGATCTTCGGCCTGCCGCTCTTCCTGCGGGGTGTGTGGCTGCAGCGAAAGGCCCACCGCGCGGGGCTTTCCGTCCGGCCGATGCTGGTCACCCTGATCGGCTACTGCGTGATCATCGACGCGGCGATCAACGTCTTCGGCTGGGCGCTGGACCTCGTCGCCCACCACACGCTGCTGGCGCGGGTGCTGCTCAACGGCTGGGGCGCGATGTTCGACGCCGGATATTTCTGGCACTACAACGAACTGTGGATCGGCGGCGCCGCCGGCCCGGGCGAGAAGGCGCTCGAGGTCGGTCTGATCCTCACCGTGTTCGCCATGCGGATCGCGGCGGGGATCGGGTTTCTGCAGATGAAGCGCTGGGGGCACCAGTGGATGATCATCACCTGCTGGATGGGCGTGGTGATCTGGTGCGTCTACGTGTTCAACATGACCATGTACGCCGACGTCCGCTACGCCGGAGTGATCCTGCCGGTCGTGGGCTGGTGGATCTACGACATCTTCTACATCACCCCGTTCCTGGCCATCCCCTACCTGCACACCGTCAACCGCGAGATCTTCTCCGACTGATCTCGCTGACGTGACTCATTGACCCAAGTCAATTTCTGCGCTACAAAGAGCCGATCGCGACTGAGGAGTTCGCATGTGGGCCTGGATCTGGGAGATATTGCGCTACGTCGGGGCGTGGGGAGGCGCCGCGCTGGTCATCTGGTTCTGGTACTGGATGTTCTCTTCCCTGGGCACGTTCTGACGCGGGACCGAGGACGGGGGATCAGGCGACGATGACCGAACTGTCCGACGCATCCGCCCTGGCGCTGGAGCGCAGTTGCGCGCTGACCGCCGTCGCACTCAGCGGCCGGCGCCGGGAAGGGGTGCGGCTGGTCACCGGCGAGCACCGCGGATTCGGCGTCAGCCCCGCCCTGGACTTCGTCCACGTCCCCCATCCCGGCCTCGGCCCCGACTGGACCCGCCGGACCCTGACCTGCGGGATGGCGCTGCAGTGCGCACCGTCGAAGGAGCGGCTCGCGCACTTCCGGCTCAACGAGCTGACCGAGCGGGAACTGCGCGCACTGACCCTGGTGGAGGCCGGCGTCGCGTTCGGCTGGGTCGCCGACCATTGGCCCGGCCTGGTCGCCGAGACCCGACGGCTGCTGCCCGGTGTGCAGATGCTGCCCGCCGACACCCCGGCCGGGCAGATGCTCGAACGCGCGGTCACGCTGGCCCGCACCGCAACCCCGCTCAACGTCCCGCTGCTCGCCGGCCGGCTGCCGAGGTCCCATACCGCGCCGCAGGGTCTGACCGATCGGCTGCGGCGCAGCTTCGGCCGGATGCCGTGGACGTCCACCCAGAAGCGGCTGCCCAGGCCGTACTCGGTGCCGGTCGGCGGTGACGGCGGAGTGCGCAACCCCAACCTGCCGCCACCGAGCCGGCCCCACGACAACGACCTCGACGTCACCCCGGAACACCGACCCGGAATCCCGTACCCGGAGTGGAACGCCTGGACCAAGAGCTTTCTGCCCGACCACGTCGCGGTGCTGGAGCGGGCCCGTCCCGCCCGCGACCACCGGCCCGCGCCGGTGGCGCCCGACCTGCGCAAGTGGTTCGAGGAGCATACCCACCGCGCGATGAAGAACCGGCTCGAGGACGGTTGCGACCTCGACGTCGAACAGTACGTCAACCACTACGTCGACCTGTGCACCGGCGAGGCGATCGAACCCCGTATCTTCCGGGAGCTGCTGCCCGCCGGTCGCGACGTCACCACCGCGCTACTGCTGGACGGCAGTTCGTCCCTGGGGGTGCACGGCGGACGGATCTTCCGGCTCGAACTGGCCTGCGCCGACGCGCTATCCCGCGCGATGACCGCGGCGCGCGAACGGCACGGAATCTTCGTGTTCACCGGCAACACCCGCCACCGGGTCGAGGTCACCTGCCTGAAGGACTTCACCGACCGCCGCTTCGTCCCGCCGAGCCGGCTCGGGCTGTCGGCCGGTGGCTACACCCGCCTCGGCGCGCCGCTGCGACATCTGACCAGCCGGCTGTTGGCGCAACCGTCGGAGCGGCGGCTGCTGATCGTGATCGGGGACGGACTGATCTCCGACGAGGGCTATGAGGGCCGCTACGCCTGGGCCGACGCCGCGCACGCCGTCGAGGAGGCCAACGAGGCCGGGGTGTCGGTCTACTACATCGGCGTCGGCCCGACCCGGGTCGACCCGCTGCCGGAAGTATTCGGCCCCAGCCGGTCCCAACGCATCCGGCGGGTCGAGGACCTACCGCGGGTGCTCGCGCACGTGCACCGCGAACTGGTCGCCGCCTGACGATCAGTCGAACCGACGTGAGGAGCTCACATTGACCGCCAAGACCTACTTCTCAAACGGCGACGAGGTGCGGTTGTTCGAGCAGGCCTACCGGCAGCGGCTGCCGGTGATGCTGACCGGCCCCACCGGATGCGGCAAGACCCGGCTCATCGAGCACATGGGCGCACTGCTGGGCCGGCCCGTCGTCACCATCAGCTGTCATGACGATCTGACCAGTGCCGACCTGGTGGGCCGGTTCATGGTGACCGGGGGTGACGTGGTGTGGACCGACGGGCCGCTGACCCGGGCGGTCAAAGAGGGCGCCATCTGCTATCTCGACGAGGTGGTCGAGGCCCGCCACGACTCGCTGGCGGTACTGCACTCGCTGACCGACCACCGGCGCACCCTGTATCTCGACCGGGCCGGGGAGGTCGTCGCCGCACCGGAGAACTTCATGCTGGTGTGCTCGTACAACCCGGCCTACCGCAGCTCGCTGAAGGACCTCAAACCGTCGTTCCGGCAACGGTTCGTCACGCTGCCGATGAGCTATCTGCCGCCCGAGCGGGAGGCCGAGGTGATCGTCGCCGAGACCGGGGTACCGCTCGCCGTCGCGCGGCGACTCGTCCAGTGCGCTGTCGCCATCCGCACCGCCGATGCGGCGTTCCACTTCGAACCGCCGTCCACCCGCGTCCTGGTCACCGCCGGCCACCTGATCGCCGCCGGGGCGGGCGAACTCGACGCCGCGGAGGCCTGCATCCTGGCGCCGCTGTCCAGCGACGGCGCCGTCGGCGACGGTCTGCGCGAGGTCGCGGTCGCCTGCCTCACCGGTGCCGACAGCTCATCGTGAGAAAGGAGCGCCCGACCGATGGATCCCCAAGAAAGACAGCGCAAACGAGCCCTGATCATCCTGCAGATCGTCATCTACGGCTACCTGCTGGCGATGTTCGGAATTCAGCTGTACATGTCGATCGAACGCGGCTGGTGGTCGTTGTGAGCGTGCCCGCCGACGCGGCCACCGAGGCGGTGAGCCTCGAAGACCACCACGCGCTGTCCCGTCAGGCCCAGCGCCGCGCCGACAAGTGGATGATCGTCGGCGCCGCGCTGATGGGTATGTGGGCCCCGGGCATCATCGGCTTCCCGATCTTCATGCGCGGCGTGTGGCTGCAACGCGAGGCCGCCCGCGCCGGGCTGAGCGTGCGGCCGATGATCGTCACGCTCATCGGATATCTCGTGCTCATCGACGGGTTCCTCAACAGCCTGGGCTGGGCGCTGGATCTGATCGGCAACCACACCCTGATCAACCGGGTGCTGATGACCGGCTGGGGCGCGATGTTCGACGCCGCCTACTTCTGGCACTACAACGAACCCTGGGTGGGCGGCTCCGCGGTGCCCGGCGAGAAGGCCTATGTCGCAGGGCTGATCCTGACCGTGTTCGCCATGCGCTGCGCGGCCGCCATCGGGTTCCTGCAGATGAAGCGCTGGGGGCACCAGTGGATGATCATCACCTGCTGGATGGGCGTGGTGATCTGGTGCGCGTACGTGTTCAACATGACCATGTACGCCGACGTCCGCTACGCCGGGGTGCTGTTGCCCGTGGTGGGCTGGTGGATCTACGACATCTTCTACATCACCCCGTTCCTGGCCATCCCGTACCTGCACACCGTCAACCGCGAGATCTTCTCGGACTGAACAGGTTTAGGAGCACGCCATGACCACGTCACCCAACCCGGCCGGCGCCGAGGAGAAGGATCCGGCCGAGGATCTGCCGCCGGGGACCACGCCCTACTACGCCCGGATGCACACGTGGATCAAGCGCGCGGTGCTGGTCTGCCTGATCGCGCTGGTCATCGAGGGTGCGTTCACACTGCCGTTCATGGCGGTGTGGTACGGCTTCCCGACGCTGAGCCTCACCCAGATCTGCAGCGAGCTGATGAAGGTCCGCTACTCCGACGACACCCTGGAGTGCCAGGTGCCGTATCCGCCGCTCGGCCCGCCGGAGGGCGCGGAGGGCAAGGACACCGCCCGCGACGAGTGGGGTATCCAGCCGGTGCCGAAGTACGACCGGATCGGCTTCCGGGAACTGGTCCGCAACTACGAGGAGCGCCAGGCCCGGCAGGCGGCCCGGGAACAACACCAGCAGTAGATTGGCGGCGTGCGGCTGCTGCTGATCTCCGACACCCACGTGCCGAAGCGGGCCCGCGACCTGCCTCCGCCGGTGTGGGAGGAGGTCGACCGCACCGACGTGGTGATCCACGCCGGTGACTGGGTGGACGCCGCACTGCTGGACGCGCTGCAGGCGCGGGCCGCCCGGTTGATCGCCTGCTGGGGCAACAACGACGGTGACGACCTGCGGCACCGGCTGCCGGAATGCGCCGAGGCCACGCTGCACGGGCTGCGGTTCACCGTGGTGCACGAGACCGGAGCGGCCGCCGGGCGGGAGGCCCGGATGGCGAAGCGCCACCCCGACACCGATGTGCTGGTGTTCGGGCACAGCCACATCCCCTGGGACACCACCGCGCCCACGGGCCTGCGGCTGCTCAACCCCGGTTCACCGACCGACCGGCGCCGCCAGCCGCACTGCACCTATCTGACCGCGCACCTGGCCGGCGGCGAACTCGCCGAGGTGACGCTGCACCGACTCTGACCGTGCCTGCAGATCGCGGATCCGGGCCGACACCTGATCTGTGTGCGGAATCGACGAGAAATGCGGCCAGAACTGGCACTCTCGCTGCATGGAGCCCAGACCGCCCACCGACAGCGTCGAAGCCGCGCACCGGGACCATCTGCGCACGCTGCCGTTCGACGACACCACCGACTTCGACGACGCCGACCGGGGCTTCATCGCCGCGCTGGAACCGGGGGTGGTGACGGCCGGTGACGGCCGGGTGGTGTGGGACAACGACGCCTACGCCTTCCTCGCCGGGGAGCCGCCCACCTCCGTGCATCCCAGCCTGTGGCGGCAGAGTCGGCTGTGCGCCGAACAGGGGCTGTACCGGGTGGTCGACGGCGTCTATCAGGTCCGCGGACTGGACCTGTCCAATGTCACCTTCGTCGAGGGCGACACCGGCGTCATCGTGATCGATCCCCTCATCAGCACCGAGACCGCCGCGGCGGCGCTCGCGCTGTACCGCCGGCACCGGGGCGACCGTGCGGTGCGCGCGGTGATCCACACCCACAGCCACGTGGACCATTTCGGTGGCGTGCTCGGTGTGACCACCCCCGCCGACGTCGAATCCGGGCGGGTCGCGGTGATCGCCCCGGAGGGATTCGTCGAACACGCGGTGGCCGAGAACGTCTACGCCGGCACCGCGATGGCGCGTCGCGCGTCGTACATGTACGGCACCATGCTGGAGGTCGGGCCGCGCGGTCAGGTCGGCTGTGGGCTGGGCCAACGCACCTCGACGGGTGAGGTGGGGATGATCGTGCCCACCCTCGACATCCGGCACACCGGCGAGCACCACACCGTCGACGGAATCGAGATCGAGTTCCAGATGACGCCGAACAGCGAGGCGCCCGCCGAGATGCATTTCTTCTTCCCGCGCTACCGGGCGCTGTGCATGGCCGAGAACGCGACCCACAATCTGCACAACCTGCTGACCCTGCGCGGCGCCCTGGTCCGCGACCCGCACGCCTGGGCGAATTACCTGACCGAGGCGATCGACCTGTTCGCACACCGCAGCGAGGTGGCGTTCGCCTCCCACCACTGGCCCACCTGGGGAACCGACCGGATCGTCGAATACCTTTCGCTGCAACGGGATCTGTACGCCTATCTGCACGATCAGACGTTGCGGTTGCTCAACCGCGGTCACACCGGAATCGAGATCGCCGAACAGCTCACGCTGCCGCCGGCGCTGGAGCGGGCCTGGCACACCCGCGGCTACTACGGGTCGGTCAGCCACAACGTCAAGGCGATCTATCAGCGGTACATGGGATGGTTCGACGGCAACCCGGCCCGGCTGTGGCCGCACCCACCGGAGGCGTCCGGGCCGCGTTACGTCGCAGCGATGGGCGGTGCCGACCGGGTGGTCGAACTGGCCCGGCAGGCCTTCGACGACGGTGACTTCCGTTGGGCGGCGACACTGCTGGATCACGTGGTGTTCACCGATGCGAACCACGCCGGCGCGCGGGAACTCCACGCCGACACCCTCGAACAACTCGGCTACGGGTCGGAGAATGCGACGTGGCGCAACTTCTTCCTGTCCGGGGCGGCGGAGCTGCGGCACGGCAACTTCGGCACCGGCACCGGCACCGCCTCACCCGCCATGCTCGCGCAGCTGCGGCCGGAGCAGATCTTCGACAGCCTGGCGATCAACGTCGACGGTCCGCGGGCCTGGGATCTGGACCTGGCTATCGACATCACGTTCGCCGACCCCAACTTCACTGACACCGACGTGAACCACCGGCTGACGCTGCGCCACGGGGTGCTGGTGCACCGTCGCGCGCCCGCCGACGGGCGGGCCGGGGCGCGGGTGCGGGTGGCCGGCACCGGACGGCTGCTGGCGCTGACGGCCGGCGACGTCAGCTCACCCGGCCTGCAGATCACCGGTGATCTGCAGGTGCTGCAGGCGCTGCTCGATGTGCTGGACCGGCCCGACCCGGCGTTCGACATCGTCACGCCGTAGTTCAGCTGCGCGAAATTGCGTTCAGGGCTGTGGTTTCGCGGCACACACGACCCTGAGTGCAATTTCCAGCCGCCGGGCATTTCGCGTCCCGGTCAGACGCTGCCGCCGTCGGCGCGCACGATCGAACCGGTGGTGAAACTCGACGCGTCGGACATCAGGAACAACGCGGCGCCGACGATCTCCGCCGGCTGCCCGGCACGTTGCAGCGCCGAACCGGCGAACGGGTTGCTGCCCTCGGGGAGGTTCCACGCCTTGCTGATGTCGGTGAGGAACGGTCCGGGCATCAGGGTGTTCACCCGCACGGTGGGGCCGAACGCCAGCGCCAGCCCTTCGGTCATCACGTTCAGGCCGGCCTTGGACGCCGCATACGGGATGAACGTCGGATGCGGACGCAGCGAACCGTGGGTGCTGACGTTGATGATCGACCCGCCGCCGTCGGCGACCATCCGCTCGCCGATCAGCGCGGACAGCCGGAACGGGCCCTTGAGGTTCAGGTTCACCACGGCGTCGAACAGCTGCTCGGTGACGTCGCTCTGCTTGTCGTACACCGGCGACATCCCCGCGTTGTTGACCAGCACGTCGACCTTCCCGAACCGGTCGTAAGCGGCCTCGACCAGACCGTCGAGTTGATCCCAGCGGCCGACGTGAACCTGATAGGGCAACGCCGCGCGTCCGGTCTGTTCGGTGATCTCCTGCGCGGTTGCGACGCAGTTGTCCATCTTTCGGCTGGCGATGATCACATCGGCGCCACACCGCGCGGCGGCCATCGCCATCTCCCGGCCCAGGCCGCGGCTGCCGCCGGTGATCAGCACCACCCGGTCCGTGAGGTCGAACAGTTCGTCGGCGTAACCCACGTGCACCACTCCTCCACGTCGACGGGAGTCCTATGGTGGCACGGTGCAGTTGATTCTGGTTCGACACGCGCTGCCGCGCCGCAGCGAACCCGGGCAGGGCGCCGACCCGGACCTGTCCGAGGTCGGCCTCGAGCAGGCCCGGCGACTGCCCGCCGCGCTGGAGCGGTTCCCGATCGCCCGGGTGATCAGCAGCCCGCAACGCCGTGCCGTGCAGACCGCCGAGCCGGTCGCCGACGCGCTGGGGCTGCCGGTGCACATCGACGAGCGGTTCGCCGAGTACGACCGCGGTCT
The DNA here is from genome assembly GCF_900187065.1 of Mycolicibacterium thermoresistibile. Lineage (NCBI taxonomy): Bacteria > Bacillati > Actinomycetota > Actinomycetes > Mycobacteriales > Mycobacteriaceae > Mycobacterium > Mycolicibacterium thermoresistibile. Next base: position 4,548,637 of record NZ_LT906483.1, on the reverse strand, counting down.
CGCCCACTACGTGCCGATCGAGGAGGTCGCCCGGGAGAACCCGGAGCAGCTGGAGCGGCTGCTCAACGGCGAACTGCCCGGCGCGGTGGATCCGGACGAGTTCCAGGACCGCGTCGCCGCGGCGCTCGACGAGGTCGTCGCGACCTCGGCGCACACCGACACGGTGGCGGTGTTCAGCCATGGCGGCGTCATCAACGCCATCCTGCACCGGATCGCCCGCACCGAGCGGCTGATCACGTTCCACATCGACTACGCCTCGGTCACCCGCGTGCTGGCGTCGCGCAGCGGACGGTTGTCGATCGGCGGGATCAACACCGTCGAACACGTGTGGGATCTGCTGCCCCGGAACCGGGACGGCCGGCTGCAGGGGACCGCTGCGGTGTCCGACAACAAGGAAGTGATAGACAATGGCCGTGACCTCCCTCGACGGACTTGACCTCGACGCACTGGATCGCCACCTCCGCCAAGTCGGTGTTCCGCGAAGCGGGGAGTTGCGCGCCGAATTGATCGCCGGGGGCCGGTCCAACCTCACGTTCCTGGTCTTCGATGATCAGTCCCGGTGGGTGCTGCGCCGCCCGCCGCTGCACGGCCTGACCCCGTCCGCCCACGACATGGCCCGGGAGTACCGGGTGGTCGCCGCGCTGGCCGACACCCCGGTGCCGGTGGCCAGGGCGGTCACCATGAGCAATGACGATTCGGTGCTCGGCGCGCCGTTCCAGATGGTCGAGCACGTGCCCGGGCTGGTGGTGCGCTACACCGATGATCTGAAGTCGGTCGGCGACCGGGATGCGATCGAGGCCTGTGTCGATTCGCTGATCCGGGTGCTCGCCGATCTGCACGCGGTGGACTACGAGGCGGTCGGGCTCGGCGACTTCGGCAAGCCGAGCGGCTACCTGGAGCGGCAGGTGCGTCGCTGGGCCTCCCAGTGGGAGCTGGTGAAACATCCCGACGACGCCCGCGACGGCGACGTCAAGAAGCTGCACGCCAGGCTCGAGCAGGCGGTGCCGCCGCAGAGTCGGACGTCGATCGTGCACGGCGACTACCGCATCGACAACACGATCCTGGACGCCGACGACCCGACCGAGGTGGTCGCGGTGCTGGACTGGGAGATGTCGACGCTCGGCGACCCGCTCAGCGACGCGGCGCTGATGTGCGTGTACCGCCACCCGACGTTCAACTACGTGCACAGCGACGCCGCCTGGGCGTCAGAGCTGATCCCGTCCGCCGACGCGCTGGCCGAGAAGTACTCGACGGCCGCGGGACAGGATCTGGTCCACTGGGACTTCTACATGGCGCTGGCCTACTTCAAGCTGGCCATCATCGCCGCCGGCATCGACTACCGGGCGCGGGAGAGCGGGGCCGGCGGGTCGACCGACCGGGTCGGTGAGGCGGTCGCGCCGCTGATCGACGCGGGTCTGCGCACCCTCAGGGCCTGAATCGGGCGTCAGCGCTGACTGCGGGTGCGGGCGTTCTTCCTGGCGGCGCGCCGCAACTGATACATCCGGGCCGTGCCGACGGCGACCGCCAGCAGCCCGCCGCACACCGCCGACCCCAGAATGGCGACCCCCAGGGGCAGGCTCCAGTGCCAACCGAGGAACTGGAACCGGGCGGACTCGGTGTTCTGCGCGATGAAGATCAACAGCACGATCAGCACCAGGAAACCGCCCGCAAGTGCCGACCACATCGCGGCCGCCCGCGTGCGGGTCAACCCGGAGTCGGCGTCCGCGTGTGCGTGTTCGGCGGGGGCCGGCTCGTCGCCGGCGCCGGCGGGCAGGTCTTCGGCCGGCAACGGCGGATGCTGCGTGGGCCGCTCAGAGGGATCGCTGCTCATGGCCCCATCTTCGCCGCAATGCGCGGCGAAGGTAACCGTTTCGGCGTCGAACGTGCGGAGCGGGCTACGAGCCGGGGACGTCGTCGCATACGGTAGATGGGTGAGTGGTGCCCAGTCTGAAGCGAAGGCAAGCGTCTGGCCGGCGGTGTTCACCTGGCGCGCCTACGACGACCCGCGGATGGAATCGGTCCGGGTGAACGTATCCGGCAACCGGATCAAGGCCTACGGCCGGATCGTCGCCGGCGCGTCCGATCTGCACCCGGCGTTCAGTGCCTCCTACGATTTGGTGACCGATGAGGCCGGGGCGACCCGGCGGCTGTCGATGACGGTCACGCTCGCCGAGCGGGAACGCCAACTGTCGATCTCCCGCGACGAGGAGAACATGTGGCTGGTGCAGGATCACCAGAACCAGACCAAACGCGCACCCTATGACGGCGCGCTGGACGTGGACGTGATCTTCAGCCCGTTCTTCAACGCGCTGCCGATCCGGCGCACCGGCCTGCACCAGCGCACCGACTCCATCACCCTGCCGGTCGTCTACGTGCGGCTGCCGGAGGTCACCGTGGAGGCGGCGACCATCAGCTACAGCAGCGCCCCCGACGGCATCAAGGTGGTCTCCCCGGTGGCCGACACCACCGTCACCGTCGACGACGACGGTTTCATCCTCAGCTATCCCGGACTGGCAGAGCGGATCTGATCACCCCGCCGGCCCGACCGGCGGCGGCCAGTTCCTCCCGCCAGCCCTCCTCACCGATCACGACCGCCATGATGTCGGTGCGCCCGAAGCTGTCGTAGCGCATCCGCGCGGCGTGACCGGCCTCCACCAGCTCGGCCACCGAGCCGTTGTGCGCCAGCGCCTCACGCGCGGCGGTCAGCAGTTCCAGGGTGCGGTCCAGCGCCGGCAACAGCTGGTCGGCGTTGTTCTCGCACATCGCCCGCACCAGATCGGGTGCGGTCGCCGCGACCCGGGTGCCGTCCCGGAAGGAACCGGCGGCCAGGGAGAACGCCAACGGCACCTCGCCGGCCGTGATCGCCAGCGCCTCGGCGAGCAGATGGGGCAGATGCGAGACGCTCGCCGCGGCGGCGTCGTGCTCATCGGAGCGGGCCGGCACCACCACCGCGCGGCAGTCCAGCGCCAACTCCATCACCATCGCCCAGATCGCCGGGTCGACGTGGTCGTCGACGCTGACCACCCACGGGGTGCCGGCGAACAGGTCGGCGTCCCCGGCGCTCCAGCCCGAGTGTGCGGTGCCGGTCATCGGATGGCCGCCGACGAACCGCGCGAGCAGCCCGTGCGCGCGGACCTCCTCGAGGACGGCGCCCTTGACGCTGACCACATCGGTCAGCGGGCAGTCGGCGGCCTCCTGGGCGATCCGTTCCAGCAGCATCGGCACCGCGAACATCGGCACCGCCAACACGATCAGCGCCCGCTGTTCCGCGGCCCGGGCCAACGCCTCGTCGAGGTGCTCGGTGGCGTCGAACCCCTCGGCGCGCGCCGCCGTCACACCGTCGATGGACCGGTTGTAGCCGAACACCTCACGTCCGGCGGCCCGGGCGGCACGCATGATCGACCCGCCGATGAGGCCGAGCCCCAGCACACAGATCGGGACCTTCGTCACGCTCCAAGGTTGGCACAACCACTCCGGTCGCCGGAGGTCAGGTCGCCCAGGTCGGGTCCGTTCGCGGCGCTAGTCAATCCCCTGGCCGCGGACTACCGTAGGCGCACATGGGAGCACAGGGTGCACCGGCGCGCAAACCCGGCGCCGACGATATCGAGGGCTTCGGTGTGGCCGTCGTCCGCGAAGACGGCCGGTGGCAGTGCTTCCCGATGCGTCGCGCCGCACTGCGCAGCCTGGCCGCCGCGGAACGGGAGCTGTGTGAGATGCGCGCCGCCGGACCGGTTTTCGGACTGCTCGACATCGACGACGAATTCTTCATCATCGTGCGGCCGGCGCCGTCGGGGACCCGGCTGCTGCTGTCGGACGCCACTGCCGCGCTGGATTACGACATCGCCGCCGAAGCGTTGGAACGACTCGACGCCGACATCGACGAGGACGACCTGGAGAGTGCCGACCCGTTCGAGGAGGGCGACCTCGGGGTGCTGGCCGACATCGGGCTGCCCGATGCGGTGCTCAGCGTCATCCTCGACGAGATCGACCTGTACGCCGACGAGCAGCTCGGCCGGATCGCCGGTGAGATGGGATTCGCCGAGGAGTTGGCGGCGGTCCTCGAGCGGCTGGGTCGGTGAACCGACGGGATGATCGGGTCGGTGACCGACGAGGACATGATCCGGGCTGCGCTGACCGCCGCGCGCGAGGCCGGGCCGCGTGATGTGCCGATCGGGGCGGTGGTGTTCGGGCCGGACGGCGGTGAGCTGGCCCGCGCCGCGAACGCCCGCGAACAACTGGGCGACCCGACTGCGCACGCCGAGGTGCTGGCGTTGCGGGCGGCCGCACGGCGATTGGGCGACGGGTGGCGGCTGGAGGGCGCCACCCTGGCGGTCACCGTCGAACCGTGCACGATGTGCGCGGGTGCGCTGGTGCTGGCCCGGGTGGCGCGGCTGGTGTTCGGCGCCTGGGAACCCAAGACCGGCGCCGTCGGATCGTTGTGGGATGTGGTCCGCGACCGCAGGCTCAACCACCGGCCGGAGGTCCGGGGCGGGGTGCTGGCCGCGGAGTGCGCGGCCCCGCTGGAGGAGTTCTTCGCCCGGCAGCGCGACCCCGATTCACCCCGCGGTTTGGGCTGACGCCGGGTGCGTCGGTAAGCTTCGACCCGGTGGCGTGTCCGAGCGGCCGAAGGAGCACGCCTCGAAAGCGTGTGAGGGCAACCCCCTCCGTGGGTTCAAATCCCACCGCCACCGCCACACCGGCCCACAGGGCCGGCGATCAGTCGGCAACGTCGCCGGCGGCGCCCTGCGTCAGGACGCCGCCGGTGCTCGCCAGTCGCTGACCGGCTCGAATGTTCAGGAACCGGGGCAGGTCACCTCGATCTCGAACGGTTTGCTCACCATCCCCGCGCCCGGATCGGCGATATCGGCCCCGGTCGCGGTACCGGTGATCTTGTAGGTGTCGCCGTCCTTCTCGGCCGCCGCCTCACCCTGGCCGGTGCCTTCCTGGTATGTCAGCGCCACACCGTCGACATTGCCCAGCGCGACCTGGCTGACCTGCGGTTCGTCGCCGGTGGAGACCGTCGCGCTGATGCCCTGGGTGGCGTCGCCGATCGCGATCATCACCGTGTCACCGGTCTGGGTGCACGCCACGGTGCCCTGGATCTCCTGCTCCTGACCGTCGATGGAGACGGTCGCCGCGCCCTCGGCGGCCGCGCCGGTGGTGGTCGTCTCCTCCTCCTCCTCGACGATCACCTCGTCGACGGCCTCCCCGGTTGTGGTCTCGTCCGCCGCGGTCGAGCCCTCGTCATTGGATGAACAGCCGGCCAGACCGGCGACGACCAGGGCGGCGCCCCCGATCGCGGCCAGTAAACCTCGATACATGAACAGTCCTCCTCCTGTTGTGAGATGACCCATCAAGATCGGCGGGACATCGTGGCCCAGTATGATGCTCGGCCCGCCGGCAGGCGGCGAAACGGACAAAAATCGGCGTGAACAGTCGGCGGCCGGGCGAATTCTGTGACTGCTGAGCACGAATGCGTCAGGCGGTGCCAATCTCTTGATGCGGCAAGCGTTTCGGAGTCGACTGGATGTCTCTACGTACTCGCGGAACCGATTGCACCGCAACCAATCCGGCGGTAGATGGCGGCGGCGGGTGCACCGCGCCGGGCGGCCGGGTGGCGGTGGGGTATGAATACTGGCGTGACCAGCGATTCATCCGGACCGTTCTTCAGTGTCGGCACAGAGCTGCCCGGGCGGCTGGGACGTACCGGTGTGATCCGCACCCCGCACGGTGAGATCCACACACCCGCGTTCATCCCGGTCGGCACCCAGGCGACCGTCAAGGCGGTGCTGCCGGAGACAATGAAAGAGCTTGGCGCACAGGCTGTCCTGGCCAACGCCTACCACCTCTATCTGCAGCCGGGCCCGGACATCGTGGCGGAGGCGGGCGGACTGGGCGCGTTCATGAACTGGCCGGGGCCGACGTTCACCGACAGCGGTGGATTCCAGGTGCTGTCGCTGGGAGCCGGGTTCCGCAAGGTGTTGGCGATGGACGCCAACCGGGTCCAGGCCGATGACGTGATCGCCGAGGGCAAGGAACGTCTCGCCCATGTCGACGACGACGGGGTGACGTTCCGGTCACATCTGGACGGTTCCACCCACCGGTTCACCCCGGAGAAGTCGATCGGCATCCAGCGCAGGCTCGGCGCGGACATCATCTTCGCCTTCGACGAGCTCACCACGCTGGTGAACACCCGCGGCTACCAGGAACGATCCGTACGGCGCACCCACGAGTGGGCGGTGCGCTGCCTGGTCGAACACCACCGCCTCCGTGCCGCACACCCGGAACTGCCGCGGCAGGCGCTGTTCGGGGTGGTGCAGGGCGCCCAGTACGAGGATCTGCGCCGGCAGGCCGCCCGCGGGCTCACCGAGATCGGAGCCGGCCCCGGACCGGCCGAGGGGCTCGGCTTCGACGGCTACGGTATCGGCGGTGCCCTGGAGAAACAGAATCTGGCGACCATCGTCGGCTGGGTCAGCAGCGAACTGCCGCCGGACAAACCCCGCCACCTGCTCGGCATCAGCGAACCCGACGACCTGTTCGCCGCCGTCGCCGCGGGCGCGGACACCTTCGACTGCGTCTCGCCGTCGCGGGTGGCGCGCAACGCCGCGGTGTACTCGTCGACCGGCCGGTTCAACGTCACCAACGCCCGCTTCCGGCGCGACTTCAACCCGATCGACGACGGGTGCGACTGCTACACCTGCGCCCACTACACCCGTGCCTACCTGCACCATCTGTTCAAGGCCAGGGAGCTGTTGTCGGCGACCCTGGCCACCATCCACAACCAGCGCTTCATCATCCGGCTCGTCGACCGGATCCGGGAGTCGATCGTCGCCGGCGAGTTCGACGAACTGCGTGAGCACACCTTGGGGCGGTACTACGGGGGCCGCCGCCGCTACGGAACAATGGCCACATGACCGTCGAGGCCGATCCGCAGATACTCCTGATGCAGATGCTCGATCCGGCCAACCGGTCGGATCCGTATCCGGTGTATCGGCGGATCCGCGAACGCGGACCCGTGCAGCCGGCGGGTGGCAACGTCACGGTGTTCTCCAGCTACGCCGACTGCGACGCGGTGTTGCGCCACCCGGACTCCTGCAGCGACGGACTCAAGTCCACCATCACCCGGCGTCAGCTCGCCGAGGGCAAGGACGTGCGCCCGCTCGGGCCGCCCGGATTCCTCTTCCTCGACCCGCCGGACCACACCCGGCTGCGCGGTCTGGTGAGCAAGGCGTTCGCCCCGAAGGTGGTGCGGGCGCTGGAAGCCGACATCGCCGCGATGGTCGACGAACTGCTCGCCGCCGCCGAGCCCGGCGGCGAACCGTTCGACGTCATCTCCGGGCTGGCCTATCCGCTCCCGGTGACGGTGATCTGCCGGCTGCTGGGCGTGCCGATCGAGGACGAACCGAGATTCCGGGACGCCTCCGCGCTGCTGGCGCAGGGGCTCGACCCGTTCCTGACGGTCACCGGGCAGGCGGCGGACGGACACGAGCAGCGGGTGGCTGCCGGCCAGTGGCTGCGCGGTTACCTCGGTGAACTCCTCGAGGCACGGCGGGCCGACCCGCGCGACGATCTGATGTCGGCGCTCATCGAGGTCGTGGAGTCCGGTGATCAACTCAGCACCGAGGAGATCATCGCCACCTGCAACCTGCTGCTGGTGGCCGGCCACGAGACCACCGTCAACCTGATCGCCAACGCCGTGCTGGCCATGCTGCGCACGCCCGGCCAGTGGGCGGCGCTGGCCGCCGACCCGCAGCGGGTCTCCGCGGTGGTGGAGGAGACCCTGCGTTACGACCCGCCGGTGCAGCTGGTGGCGCGGGTCGCCGGCGCGGACATGACGATCGGCGGCGTGAGCGTGCCCGAGGGGGACAGCATGCTGTTGCTGCTGGCCGCGGCGCACCGCGACCCGGCGATGTACGACCGGCCCGACGTGTTCGACCCGGACCGCGGGCCGATCAGGCATCTGGGGTTCGGGCGGGGCATCCACTTCTGCCTGGGCGCACCTCTGGCCCGCCTGGAGGCGGCGATCGCCCTGCAGCAGATCACCGCCCGGTTCCCGCGGGCCCGGCTGGCCGGGCAGCCGGTGTACAAGCCGAATCTGACTCTGCGCGGAATGCAGAGCCTGCACATCACGGTGTAGCGGGCCAGATCCAGGGTGAGCGGGGCAGCGCCGCCGGATCGAACTGGTCGAGCAGTTCGGCGAGGTTCGAGGCGGGCCAGCCCAGCGAGGCGCTGATCAGTTCGAATGCCCGCCGCACCCCGAGCTCCGGCAGCGTCACCGCGCCGTCGCGTTTGGCCAGCCGTTTACCCGCGGTGTTGAGCACCAGCGGCACATGGGCGTACTGCGGGGGCCGGTGGCCCAGCAGCCGGGCCAGATACGCCTGACGCGGCGCCGAACTCAACAGATCGTCCCCGCGCACCACCTGATCGATGCCCTGGGCGGCGTCGTCGACCACCACCGCCAGGTTGTAGGCGGGCACCCCGTCGCCGCGCAGCACCACGAAGTCGTCGACGTGGCCGTGATAGCTGCCGTGCAGCAGGTCGGTGACCGCATGGTGGGTGACGTCGGTGCGCAGCCGCAGGGCCGGCGGGCGCCCGGTCTCCCGGCGCCGCCGCTCCCGCCGGCTGCGGGTGAGATCCCGGCAGGTGCCCGGATAGGCGCCCTGCGGCGCATGCGGAGCCCGCGGCGCCTGGGCGATATCCTTTCTGCTGCAATAACATTCGTAAACCAGATCGTCGGCGACGAGCTTGTCGACGACGGCCTGGTAGATCGGCCGGCGCCGCGACTGCCACACCACCGGACCGTCCCAGGTCAGGCCGATCGCCTCGAGGTCGCGCAACTGGCGGGCCGCGGTCCCGGCATCCGTGCGCTCGTCGAGATCCTCGACGCGGATCAGGAATCGGCGGCCGGTGCTGCGGGCGAACAACCAGGCCAACACGGCGGTGCGCAGATTGCCGATGTGCAGGTCAGCCGACGGGCTCGGCGCGAACCGGCCCGCACCGGGGGAACTGCTCACCCGCGCCATTAAACCGCGCGGCGCGGTGGCCGGTCACCGGCGGGTGGCCAGACCGGCCCGGGCCTGCTCGACATGTTCCGGCCACCGGTTGCGGTTCACCGGGTGCACCGCCGAATCGCCTGCGAAGGCGCTGGAGATCACCACGTCCGGGGTCAGCGTGGCCAGCAGCTCCAGGCTGTGATCCAGACTGCGGGCGTCGCTCATCCCCGGCAGGTAACCGGCCGTCCATGCGCCCGAGGCGTCGACGTAGAGGGTGTCGCCGGTGAACAGGTAGCGGGCACCGCCCGACCCGGCCACCAGATAGCAGACGCTGCCGGGGGTGTGGCCCGGCGTCGGGATGACCTCGATCCCGTTGTCGTCCACATGCCGTCGATCCAGCGGCACGTCGATGGTGGCGTGGGCGCTGATCTCCGCCGATTCGGCGGCCGGCGCGTGCAGCCGGGACCCGAACCGCCGGGCGATCCGGGCCAGCATCGGGCCCGCCTCGTCGCGGTGGGACAGGTACTGGTCGGCGATGCCGCCGAGCTGTTCGATCGCGTCGAAGTCGGCGTCGGTGGCCACCGAGTAGAACAGTGCGTTGCGGCGGCCGCCGGTCCATAGGAACGCGTGGGTGGTCAGGCCGGGGAACGGGGAGTCGGTGCGGGTCTGCCAGAGGGTGGGGAGGACTTGGTGCATGGGACCAGCGTGCAACCTCAACCGAAGTTCAGGTCAAGCCCTTCGGCCGGGGTTCGTTCCGGACCGGTGGCGGGCTGGTTCAGACTGTGTGCATGTCCGGACTCCCGCGCGACCATGAGCGCCATGCCCGCACCGTGCTGCCGGCCTACGGGCGGGATCCGGACACCCCGCTGCGACTGCTCAGCGTGTCGGAGAACGCGATCTATCTGGTCGACGACCCCGATCCCATGGTGCTGCGGGTGCATCGGCCCGGCTACCACTCGCCGGCCGCGATCCGCTCCGAACTGGGCTGGATGACCGCGCTGCGGGAGCAGACCACGGTGGCGACGCCGCGGGCGTTGCGCACCGTCGACGGGCGGGACGTGGTGGCCGCGCAACCGGACGGTTCCCGCGGATCCCCGGTGTACGTGGACGCGGTGACGTTCATCCCCGGCTGCACCGCCGAGGAGCAGCCCGACGCGGTCGGGTTCGAGGACCTCGGGCGGATCACGGCCGTCATGCACCGTCATGTGCAGAGCTGGTCTCCACCAGCGGGTTTCACCAGGTTCCGCTGGGACATCGACACCACGATCGGAGCGCATCCCCGGTGGGGCAGTTGGCGGCACGCCGCCGGACTGACCCCCCGCGACATCGACGTGGTCGAGCGGGCCGCCGCGGCCGTGACCGCCCGGCTGACCGAGTTCGGTTATGCTCCAGACAAATTCGGTCTCATTCACGGTGACCTGCGGATGGCGAATCTGATGATCGACCCGGCCGATCCCGGCGCGCCGATCACCGTGATCGACTTCGACGATTCCGGATGGTCCTGGTATCTGGCCGATCTCGGCGCGGTGGTGTCGTTCATCGAGCACACTCCGTTGGCGGAGAGCATCATTGCCGACTGGTTGTGTGGCTACCGGGAGGTATGTGAACTGCCGCAGGCGGATCTGGAGATGGTGCCGACGTTCGTGATGCTGCGCCGGCTGATGCTCACCGGATGGATCGCCTCGCATCCGGACGCCGATGCCGCAATCACCTACCGCGACGGCTACCCGGAGGGTACGGTGCAGTTGGCTCACCGGTACCTCGGGGACCGGAACTGGCTGCGGGACGCGGTGTTCTCCACCCGGGTCTGAATCGAGGTTTAGCAGACGGCCCGCGGTGGGAACCAGAACAGGCCGTGTCGTCACGGCTGGTTGATGGCGACTGACAACAGGAGAGATCTCTTGACCACGGAGCGCACCGACCCGCCGCAGGATCCGTCCGTCGAGCAGGAGCAGCCACCCGGGGTGCTGCGCAAGGCGATCGCGGCGTCGGCGGTCGGAAACGCCACCGAGTGGTTCGACTACGGCCTGTACGCCTACGGCGTCACCTACATCTCGGTGGCGATCTTCCCCGGTGACGGGGCCACCGCCACCCTGCTCGCGCTGATGACCTTCGCGGTGTCGTTCCTGGTGCGCCCGCTCGGCGGCTTCGTGTGGGGGCCGCTCGGCGACCGGCTGGGCCGCCGCCAGGTGCTGGCGATCACGATCCTGCTGATGGCCGGCGCCACCTTCTGCGTCGGCCTGGTGCCCAGCTACGACTCGATCGGGCTGTGGGCGCCGGTGCTCATGGTGATCCTGCGGATGATCCAGGGCTTCTCCACCGGCGGCGAATACGGCGGGGCGGCCACCTTCATGGCCGAATACGCACCGTCGCGGCGCCGCGGCCTGCTGGGCAGCTTCCTGGAGTTCGGCACCCTCGCCGGGTTCTCGCTGGGCGCGCTGATGATGCTGGGCGTCTCGCTGATGCTCTCCGACGACCAGATGAACACCTGGGGCTGGCGGGTGCCGTTCCTGATCGCCGCACCGCTCGGGCTGATCGGCCTGTATCTGCGCAGCCGGCTGGACGACACCCCGATCTTCCGGGAACTGCAGGAGTCGGATCGCGAGGAGAAGTCGATCTGGACCGAGTTCAAGGATCTGCTGGTCGAGTACCGGGGCCAGATCCTGCGGCTCGGCGGGCTGGTGGTGGCGCTCAACGTCGTCAACTACACCCTGCTGAGCTACATGCCGACCTATCTGCAGACCTCGATCGGGTTGTCCACCGACACCGCGCTGGTGGTGCCGATCATCGGGATGCTGTCGATGATGGTGTTCCTGCCGTTCGCGGGGCTGCTCTCGGACCGGTTCGGCCGCAAACCGATGTGGTGGATCTCGCTGGGCGGGCTGCTGGCGCTGGTCGTGCCGATGTTCATGCTGATGTCCACCAGCGTCCCGGGCGCCATCATCGGGTTCGCGGTGCTGGGGCTGCTCTACGTGCCGCAGCTGGCCACCATCTCCGCCACCTTCCCGGCGATGTTCCCCACCCATGTGCGCTACGCGGGCTTCGCGATCGCCTACAACGTGTCGACGTCGCTGTTCGGCGGCACTGCCCCGGCCGCCAACGACTGGCTGATCCAGCAGACCGGGAACAACCTGATGCCGGCCTTCTACATGATGGCGGCCTGTCTGGTCGGGATGCTCGCGCTGGTCAAGCTGCCCGAGACCGCGCGCTGCCCGATCGGTGGCACCGAGATCCCGGGCACCGAGGACGCGCCGCCGCCGGTGGAGTACGACCTGGTGGGCAACCGCTGACCCGTCTGGTCCGGGCCGCCCGGACCGATGACTCGGCGCCGCAACGATGGTCTGAACCGGCATGAAGGCAATAATGGGACGGGTGGATCTCCCCGTGCTGCCGCCGCTGGAACCGATGCTGGCCAAGGCGCAGGCCGAAGTCCCCGACGAACCCGGCGTGTGGTCGTACGAACCCAAATGGGACGGCTTCCGGGCGTTGGTGTTCCGGGACGGCGACGAGGTGATGCTGCAGTCCCGCAACGGACGCGAACTCGGGCGCTACTTCCCGGAACTCGTCGAGGCGTTGCGCGACGAACTGGCCGACCGCTGCGTGCTCGACGGCGAGGTGGTGGTGCCGCGTGAGATCGACGGCCGGGTGCGGCTGGACTGGGAGTCGCTGAGCCAACGCATCCACCCGGCCGCGAGCCGGGTCGCCATGCTCGCCGAGCAGACCCCGGCGCACTTCATCGGGTTCGATGCCCTGGCCACCGGCGCGACATCACTGCTCGACGAACCGTTCCGGGTGCGCCGGGACGCGCTGAACGAGGCGGTGCGGAGCAAGCAGTGGTGCCATGTCACGCGCACCACCGAGGACCCCGAACTGGGCGCCGAGTGGTTGCAAGCCTTCGAGGGCGCCGGCCTCGACGGGGTGATCGCCAAACGGCTCGACGGACCGTATCTGCCGGGCAAACGCGAGATGGTGAAGGTCAAACACGTCCGCGACGCCGACTGTGTGGCGATCGGATACCGCATCCACAAGAGCGGAGAGGGAGTGGGGTCGATCCTGCTCGGGCTGTACACCGAGGACGGGGAGCTGCGCATGGTCGGCGGCGCGGCGTCGTTCACGGCCAGGAACCGGCTCAGACTGCTCGCTGATCTGCAACCGCTGCGCATCGGGAACGAACTGCGCGAGGGCGAGCCCAGCAGGTGGAACTCCGCGGCGGACAAGCGGTGGATCCCGGTCCGTCCGGAGAAGGTGTGCGAGGTCGTCTACGACCAGATGGAGGGCAACAGCGTCGACGGTCGGCGGTTCCGCCATGCGGTGCGGTTCGTGCGGTGGCGACCGGACCGCGATCCGCGCAGCTGCACGTTCGCTCAGCTCGAGGTGCCGTTGCACTACGATCTGTACGACGTGCTGGAGCAGGCCTGATGGCGCAGAAGCACGGGGCGGCAACCGAACTGGACATCGACGGGGTCAAGGTCCGGTTGACCAGCCCGGACAAGGTGTACTTCCCGAAGATCGGTGCCGCCGGGACCAAGGCCGCGCTGGTGGACTACTACCGCTCGGTGAGCGGGCCGATGGTGGCGCTGCTGCGCGACCGTCCCACCCACCTGCAGCGCTTCCCGGACGGTATCGAGGGTGAGGAGATCTACCAGAAGCGGATCCCGCAACGGCATCCCGACTACCTGCAGACCTGCCGGGTGACCTTCCCATCCGGCCGCACCGCCGACGCGCTGCAGATCACCCATCCGGCGGCGATCGTGTGGGCGGCGCAGATGAGCACCATCACCTTCCACCCGTGGCAGGTGCGCTGCCCGGACACCGAACATCCCGACGAGTTGCGCATCGACCTGGATCCGCAGCCCGGCACCGGTTTCGCCGAAGCCCGCACCGTGGCGGTCGACGTGCTCAAGCCGCTGCTCGACGAACTCGGGCTCACCGGATACCCGAAGACGTCCGGCGGCCGGGGGATCCACATCTTCCTGCGGATCGCCACCGACTGGGACTTCATCGAGGTCCGCCGCGCGGGTATCGCGTTGGCGCGTGAGATCGAGCGTCGCGCACCGGATCTGGTCACCACGTCGTGGTGGAAGGAAGAGCGCGGCGAGCGGATCTTCATCGATTTCAACCAGAACGCCCGCGACCGCACGTTCGCCTCGCCCTATTCGGTGCGCAAGACACCGATCGCCACCGTGTCCACCCCACTGTCGTGGGACGAACTGCGCGACGCCGACCCCGATGACTACACCATGGCCACCGTGCCGGATCTCATTGCCGCCCGGCCGGATCCGTGGGCCGGCATCGACTCGGTGGCGCACTCCCTCGAACCATTGCTGGCGATGGCCGAGGCCGACCAGGAACGCGGCCTGGGTGATCTGCCGTACCCGCCGAACTATCCCAAGATGCCGGGCGAGCCCAAGCGGGTGCAGCCGTCGCGGGACACCGACCGCAAGGAGACCTGACCGGGTCGGTCAGGCTCACACCCGGACCACGCCGCGGGCCTGTGGGAGCGGCAGATCGTTGTAGGTGGCGATCCCGGGTTCCGCGGCGACCACCGCCGGGATCATGTGGATCGGCGGCATCGCGGTCATGATGTGGCCCAGCACCATGAACTCCTCCATGGTGGTGGCGCCGAAGTCCGGCGGGGGCAGGAAACCGATCTCCATGTTGACCGTCGGCCGGCCGTCCACGGTGATCTTCCAGCCCTCCCGTTCGAGCTGCCAGTTCGGCTCGAGGGTCTGCCCCTTCTTCCACCGCACGTTGAGGTCGATGAGGGTGCGCCCGCCGATACGGCCCTGCCAGCTCGCGTACACCCCGGCCACACATCCGGCGCCGATCTTCCACGACCCCAGGTCGAGGTCCTCGGTGGTCTGGGCGTATTCCGCCTCGCAGACGATCTCGTCGAGCTCGACGCCCAGCGAGTCGGCGATCAACTGCACCGCCTCGGCGAAGATCGCGGTGCCCTGCGAGGCCATCTGCGGCAGGTTCGGATCGTCGATCGGGGTGCCGAACCCCACCGGCTTCTCGGTGGCGGGGGAGTCGTAGAAGGTGGTGTCGGACTGTTCGCAGATGGTGACCTTGTCGACCCGGTCGCACATCTGGGTGCCGATGATCGCCAACAGCTCGGCGAAGCCGGGGCTGATGCCGGAGCCGAACATGGTCGAGCCGCCCTGCCGGCAGGCCTCCTCGATGCGGTCGCGTCCGTCCCGCAGATTGTGTCCGGTGATGAAGGACGCCGACGACACCACGTTGATCCCGGCCGACAGGATGCGGACCAGTTCGTCGACGTCGATCCACATCGGGTTGTAGACCACGACGTCGGGTTTGAGCGCGAGCAGTTCGTCGACGTCGTTGGTCGCCTTCACCCCGAGCGGTTCGATGCCGGCCAGCTCGCCCGCGTCGCGGCCGACCTTGTCCGGTGACCACGCGTACACCCCGACCAGTTCGTAGAGCGGGTTGGCGGCCAGCGCCTGGACTGAACTCTTACCGACGTTTCCGGTCGTCCACTGGACGACCCGATAGGGAGTGTTGGGCACTCGCTCAGCATAGGTCGGTGGGCGGTGCCGTGGCGGCCGTTTCGGGCTAAGCGCAGCGCTTACAGATGCGCGGTCAGCGTCGCCTTCCCGGTGCGGGTCTGACCGGACGCATCGATCCAGACCAGGTCGACCACGTCGCCGGGATAGTGCCGGTCCAGGGTGTAGGTGAGGGTGGTGGCCGAGTCCAGCCGGGTGCCGTCCAGCTCGATGAGGATGTCACCGGAGCGCAGCCCGGCCGCTTCGGCGGGACCGCCCCGCAGCACGTCCTGGATCAGCACCCCGGGGCGGGTGCGCAGGGGTGCGGTGCGCACTCCCACGCCCAGCAGCGTGGGCGGTCCGATGTGCACCGAATCCGACGGCACCCGGGCGCGGATCTGATCGGCGATCGCCATCGCATCGTTGATCGGGATCGCGAACCCGCGACCGCCCGGACCCATCCGGAAGCTGACCGACGCCGCCGTGGTGATGCCCACGACCTCGCCGGCGGTGTTGACCACCGGCCCGCCGGAGTCACCCGCGCGCACCGGCGCGGCGAACTCGAACAGCCCGCTCAGCTCCTCCGACGAACCGGTGAGGGTGTCCTCGGCGGTCACCGTGCGGCCGAACTCGGTGACCGTGCCGGTCTCCCGGGTCAGCGGGGCATGGGTGCCGTTGGCGTTGCCCAGGGCGACGACGGGTTCGCCGGGCGCCAGGTTGTCGGAGTCGCCGATCGGGGCCACCGGGAGGCCGGCGGCGCCGTGCAGTTGCAGCACCGCGATGTCCTGGCGCCGGTTGTAGCCGATCAGCTCCGCGGGGAACGGCTGGCCGTTGACGGTGGCGGTGATGGTGTCCGCGCCCTGCACCACGTGGAAATTGGTCAGCACCTCCCCGTTGGGGTGCAGCACGATTCCGGCGCCGACACCGATCGCGCGCTGGTAGTCGATCCGGGTGTCGATGCGGGCGACCGCGGGCTCGACCCGGCTCGCCGCGGCGAGCACATCCGGCGGCTGCGCCACCGAGGTGACGGGGAACGCCGGACTCAGCAGACCCAGTGTCGCCACCAGCGCGATGAGGTACAGCCACGGCCGTCGAACTAGCCGGTGTGCACCCATTGTTTCCTCCCCGGGGCTGATGTCGAGAGACCGATATTGTCGGCCATCCTGGCCGTCAGATACCCAGCCTTCGATGAATGAACCCGTCGCCAGAAAAGACTAGTCGTCGGCGGCGGTGTCGCTGCGGAGCCGACGGCGTGTGCGCGCCTTGCCCGTGGGGCGCCGGTTGCGCAGCTTCCCATCGGTGGGTTCAGCCTCCGGGGGACTTTCCGCAGGATCCTCTGCCGGGGCCTCGGCGGTGTCCTCGGTGTCGCCGGGCTCGGTGTCCTCGGTGTCGCCGGCGGGCCTGCGGCCGCGGCGGGTGCGCTTCTTCGCCTTCTTCGCCTTCCCCGCCTTCACCGGTTTCGGCGGCGGCGGGGGCAACTCGGCGACGAAGGCCAGGTAGAACGCGAACATGCCGAGAAGCGCGATCGCGGCGGCCGCGCCGTAGACGCCGAACAGCCACTGACCCGCGTCGTCCAGGCTCACCCAGATCTCGGTGACCGCGGTGCCGACGATCAACACCCCGGCCAGCACGTGCAGGGCGATCGAGACGGTGCGCAGTGTCAGCGCCAGCTGCGGAGTGCCGAACTCGGGCCGCCGGGTGCGCAGCAGCGTGAAGACCACCGGCAACGCCGCGAGCCCGATCAGCACACCGGTGACGATGCGCAGCACCGTGCCCAGCGTCTCGGACAGCTGGCCGGTCAGCTCGAACCACCGGGGCAGGACGAAGAAGAAGTACAGCACCGCGGCGATGACCGAGAACGATGCGTGCCAGAGCACCGCGCCGGTCCGCCGCATGCTCCTCCTCAGGTCTGTGGATGGACGTCCGCAGGGGAACGTCCGGGGACGAACCCCGAGCCTATTGGATGAACCCTGACTTGATGAACGGGGTGCGATCGCCGACTGGCGATCGCACCCCGTCCCAGGTGCGGAGGATGCGGGATTTGAACCCGCGAGGGCTATTAACCCAACCCGCGTTCCAGGCGAGCGCCATAGGCCACTAGGCGAATCCTCCGATCGCTATATTAGCGAACCCTGTCCAGCCCGCCCCAACCTCTCCGGTTCGGCGTACTAGACTCGCTGCTGGACCCCGCGCGGCGTCCATCCTGTGAACTCCCCCAGGGCCGGAAGGCAGCAAGGGTCAGCGGGCTCTGGCGGGTGCGCGGGGTCCCCTTGAGTTTCCTGATCGCGGCGTTAGGTGAAAGGCGCACGGGTGTCGTTCCATTCCCTCGGCCGTGATGAGCTGACTGCCCAGTACGAACTGCAACGGCGCAGCTACGCCGAGTTGCAGGCCAAGAATCTGCAGCTGGACCTCACCCGCGGCAAGCCATCACCGGCCCAGTTGGACCTGTCCAACCGGCTGTTGAGCCTGCCCGGCGACGACGACTACCGCGATGCGGACGGCACCGACGTCCGCAACTACGGCGGCCTGCACGGGCTGCCCGAACTGCGGGCCATCTTCGGCGAGCTGCTCGGCATCCCGGTGCCGAATCTGATCGCGGCCAACAACGCGAGTCTCGAGCTGATGCACGACATCCTCACGTTCGCGATGCTGCACGGCGCCCCGGACTCCACCCGGCCGTGGCTCAAGGAACCGGTGGTCAAGTTCCTGTGCCCGGTCCCCGGCTATGACCGGCACTTCGCGATCACCGAGAACCTCGACGTCGAGATGATCCCGGTCCCGATCCGCGACGACGGCCCGGACGTCGACATGATCGAGGAGCTCGTCGCGGCCGACCCGGCGATCAAGGGCATGTGGTGCATCCCGGTCTACTCGAACCCCACCGGGGTGACCGTGTCCTGGGAGAACGCCCGGCGGCTGATGCAGATGAAGACCGCGGCCAACGACTTCCGGGTGTTCTGGGACAACGCCTACGCGGTGCACACCCTGACCCACGAGTTCGAACGGCAGATCGACGTGCTGGGGCTGGCCGCGGCCGCCGGGAACCAGAACCGGCCGCTGGTGTTCGCGTCGACCTCCAAGATCACCTTCGCCGGCGCCGGGGTCAGCTTCTTCGGCGGGTCGCTGGCCAACATCGCCTGGTACCTGCAGCACGCGAGCAAGAAGACCATCGGCCCGGACAAGGTGAACCAGCTGCGGCATCTGCGGTTCTTCGGCGACGCCGACGGGGTGCGGCTGCACATGCACCGGCACCGCGAACTGCTGGCGCCGAAGTTCGCGCTGGTCGCCGAGATCCTGGAGAACCGGCTCGGCGAATCCAAGATCGCGTCCTGGACCGAACCCAAGGGCGGCTACTTCGTCAACCTCGACGTCCTGCCCGGTACCGCGAAGCGCACCGTCGCCCTGGCCAAGGCCGCCGGGATCGCCGTGACCGAGGCGGGGGCTTCGTTCCCGTACCGGAACGATCCCGAGGACAAGAACATCCGCATCGCACCGACCTTCCCGGGGCTGGACGAACTGCGCGATGCGATCGACGGATTGGCGACGTGCGCGCTGTTGGCGGCCACCGAGTCGCTTGTCGGCGCGAATCGATAGCCTGCATTCGTGGCGCTCTACCGTAAGTACCGACCCGCCACCTTCGCCGAGGTGGTCGGCCAGGAACACGTCACCGAACCGTTGTCGGTCGCGCTGTCCTCGGGCCGGATCAACCACGCCTACCTGTTCTCCGGACCGCGCGGCTGCGGCAAGACGTCGTCGGCGCGCATCCTGGCCCGCTCGCTGAACTGCGTCGAAGGTCCCACGCCGACCCCGTGCGGCAGTTGTGACTCGTGCGTCGCGCTGGCCCCGAACGGCCCGGGCAACGTCGACGTGGTGGAGCTCGACGCCGCCAGCCACGGCGGTGTCGACGACACCCGCGAACTGCGGGACCGCGCCTTCTACGCCCCGGCGCAGTCGCGGTACCGCATCTTCATCGTCGACGAGGCGCACATGGTCACCACCGCGGGCTTCAACGCGCTGCTCAAGATCGTCGAGGAGCCGCCGGACCATCTGATCTTCGTGTTCGCCACCACTGAACCGGAGAAGGTGCTGCCGACGATCCGGTCCCGCACCCACCACTATCCGTTCCGGCTGCTCGCGCCGCGCACCATGCGCGGGCTGATCGAGAAGATCTGCGCGCAGGAGCGGGTGCACGTCGACGACGCGGTGCTGCCGCTGGTGATCCGCGCCGGCGGCGGCTCGCCGCGCGACACGTTGTCGGTGCTGGATCAGCTGCTGGCCGGGTCCGAGCACGGCCCGGACGGCAGCCGGATCACCTACCAGCGGGCGCTGGGGCTGCTCGGCGCCACCGATGTCGCGCTCATCGACGACGCCG
This sequence comes from Mycolicibacterium thermoresistibile, assembly GCF_900187065.1. Taxonomy (NCBI): domain Bacteria; kingdom Bacillati; phylum Actinomycetota; class Actinomycetes; order Mycobacteriales; family Mycobacteriaceae; genus Mycobacterium; species Mycolicibacterium thermoresistibile. The sequence continues at coordinate 4,528,769 of NZ_LT906483.1, read as the reverse complement.
TCGACGCGTTGGCAGCCGGTGACGCCGCCGCGCTGTTCGGCGCGGTCGAGTCGGTGATCGACTCCGGCCACGATCCGCGCCGGTTCGCCAGCGACCTGCTGGAACGGTTCCGCGACCTGCTGATCCTGCAGGCCGTGCCGGACGCCGCGGCGCGCGGCGTGGTCGATGCGCCCGGCGATGTGCTGGAGCGGATGCGGGAGCAGGCCGCCCGCATCGGCGCCGCGACGCTGACCCGCTATGCCGAGGTGGTACACGCCGGTCTGGGGGAGATGCGGGGCGCCACCGCGCCCCGGCTGCTGCTCGAGGTGGTGTGCGCCCGGCTGCTGCTGCCGTCGGCCAGTGACACCGAATCGGCGTTGTTGCACCGCATCGAACGCATCGAGAAGCGGCTGGACATGGCGGTGCCGGCCACCGACATGGTGCCCGGCGGGGCCTCCGCCCCGGCCCGGCCGGCCCGTGAGTTCACCCGCCGCAGCGCCGCAGCGCGGGACACCGCCCCGCCCGCCGAACGGACCCCGCCGGCCGAACGGGCCGGGGCGCCCAGGACGGAACGGGCCCCCGAGTCGCCGCCGCCGGTGCGGCCACCGTCGGATCCCGCGGTCGTCGCACCCCCCACCGCGGCGGTGGCGCAACGCTCCGCGCCCGAGCCCGAGCAGCGCCCGGCGCGGACGGATCGACCACGCGCCGCCGCGCCGCCCAACGGTGCGCCCGGTCGGCTCGACACCACCGCGGTGCGCAGCATGTGGTCCACCGTGCGGGAGAAGGTCCGCGAACGCAGCCGCACCACCGAGGTGATGCTGGCCGGCGCCACCGTGCTGGCCGTCGAAGGCAACACCCTGGTGCTGAGCCACGAGTCGGCACCGCTGGCCAGGCGGCTGACCGAGCCGCGCAACGCCGACGTGATCCGCGAGGCGCTCAAGGATGCGCTCGGGGTGGACTGGCAGATCCGCTGCGAGACCGGCGCGCCCCCGCCACCGCCGCCACCGGCGGAGTCGCCGACGCCGCCGGTCGAGCCGACCGACGACGAGGAGAGCATGCTCGCCGAGGCCGCGGCCGACGCGGCGTCCGACGCGCCGGTCCGCGACCCCGAAGAGGTCGCCCTCGAACTGCTGCAGAACGAGCTCGGCGCCCGTCCGATCGACGAACGCTAGACCGGCGCAGCGGTCACGGGGTCCACCAGGGCCGCAACGGCAACCCGCCGTCGTTCCCGGATTCGTCGAGTTTGACGGCGAGCACCTGGTGCAGCTGCACCACGTTGGTCTCGAACCCGAGCCGCGAGCCGGCCATGTACAGGCCCCACACCTTGGCCGTCGGCAGCCCCACCTCGGCGACCGCCTCGTCCCAGTTCTCGACGAGGTTGCGGCACCAGTCCCGCAGCGTCAGCGCGTAGTGGTGGCGCAGGTTCTCCTCGTGCAGCACCTCCAGCCCGACGTTCTGGGCCTCGGTGATGATCCGGCCCGAGCCGGTCAGCTCACCGTCCGGGAACACGTACCGGTCGATGAAATCGCCCGCCGTCGCGGCCGACCGGTTGTCCGGGCGGGTGATGCAGTGGTTGAGCAGCAGACCGCCGGGACGCAGCTTGGACTGCAGGAACCGGAAGTAGGCCGGATAGTTCTGCACCCCGACGTGTTCGGTGAGCCCGAGCGAGGACACCGCGTCGAACCCGGTCTCGACCACATCGCGGTAGTCGCCGTGCCGGATCTCGGCGTGCTGGCCCAGACCCTCCTCGGCGATCGCCTTCTGGCCCCACAGCGCCTGCTCCCGCGACAGCGTCACGCCGATCGCGTTCACCCCGTGCCGGGCCGCGTAGCGCACCATGCCGCCCCAGCCGCAGCCGACGTCGAGCAGCCGGTCACCGGGCTGCAGCCGCAGCTTCTCGAACACCAACCGGTACTTGTTCTCCTGCGCCTCCTCCAGCGACGCGTCCGCGTCCGGGTAGCAGGCGCAGGTGTAGGTCATCGACGGTCCGAGCACATACCGGTAGAAGGTGTTCGACACGTCGTAGTGGTGGTGGATCGCCTCGGCGTCGCGGGTCTTGCTGTGCCGCAGCCCTTCCGCGATACGGCGCCAGCGGGGCAGCGCCTCCTGCGGCGGCGGTGCGATGGGTTTGAGGTGCTCGAACCCGATGGACCGGACGATGTGGGCCAGCACCCGCGCCGGGGGACGCCGGAAACTCACCTGATCCAGCGTCTTGAGCAGTTCGTACGGATCGCCGGGATGCACCCCGCGCGGCTCGAGGTCGCCGGAGACGTAGGCGCGGGCCAGCCCCAGATCGCCCGGCGCGGTCGCCAGATACGTGGTGCCGCGCGGAGCGAGCAGGTCGATGCCCAGCCGCGCGTCCTCCGGCCCGGCCGCGCTGCCGTCGTAGGCGGTGAACCGGATCGGCAGATCACCGTCGGCCACGATCTCGAAGATCTCAGCCAGGGAGAGTTTGCGGTCGGTTGCCAACCGGCCGGGGTGTTCTTTGAACCCGGGGTGTTCTTTGAACGTTGTCATCGTCGAAGCACCGCCTTGGCATACAGGTCGAGAAGACGTCCATCGGGATCGTAAGTCTTCTTGACGGTCTTGTACGTCTCACCACCATAAAGTTCATCGAACTCGTCGGGGGAGTAGAACGCGTCGGAATACAGCGATTTGTGGCCGTCGAGTTCGCTGACCTTGCGTTCGATCAACCGGTTCGTGGCACCCTCGGTGTCCCCGGCCGGCACCGAGGACCAGAACCCGATGTTGACGTAGGTGCGGCCCGGACGCAGCGGATACAGCGGCCAGACCCCGTCCGGATCGGTGGACCGCAACCGCAGCGGGCACAACCAGATCGGCTCGATCGGGATGTACTCGAGGAACCAGTCGATGAACTCCGCACACCGTTCCAGCGGCACCTCGATGTCCTGCACCACCCGTTCGCGCGGGGGCCGCCCGTTCCACCGCTCGATGCGGTCGGCGATGCCGAACCGCTGATCGTAGGAGATCAGTTTCCAGTAGAAGCTGCTGCGCCGCAGCCGGCGTGGCCAGAGCCGTCTGATCGTCGGGTGCTGCGCGCCGAAAGCCCTTGAACACCAGAACCAATCGGTATCCCAGCGCCACAGGTAGTCGTGGATGGTGAGCCGGTCGTGCTTGACTCCCTCGGCGTGCTGGATGGACCGGTAGTAGATCTGCTGTCCGGTGTAGTCGCTCACCGGGCCCGGCGTGGTGGTCTTGAAACCCAGTGTCAGATAACTCTCTTGGGCGCTGAACACCACGCCGTCGAGGTAGTCGACGGGGATGCCGTCATACTCGCCGGCCGCGATGATGCGGTCCATCTCCGCGACCAGGTCGGGCACCGACCCGAACCGCAGATGTCTGATCGCGACAAACGGCCGGACCGGCTCCAGCTCGATCTTCAGCCGAACCGCATAACCCAGCGTGCCATAGGAATTCGGAAACGCCCGGAACAGGTCGGGATGCCGGGTGGGGGAGGTGGTGAGCACCTCGCCGGCACCGGTCAGCACGTCCATCTCCAGCACCGACTCATGCGGTAAACCGTTGCGGAACGAGGTGGATTCGATGCCGAGACCGGTGACGGCGCCCCCGAGGGTGATCGTCTTCAACTGCGGAACCACCAGCGGCGCCAGCGCATACGGCAAGGTGGCGGCGACCAGATCCTCGTAGGTGCACATACCGGCCACCTCGGCGGTGCGGGTCTGCGGATCCACCGCGATGACGTCGGTCAACCCGGACACGTCGAGGCCTCTGACGGTGTTCTTGGCACGCGCGCGGAACAGGTTCGAGGTGGGTTTGGCGAGCCGCACCGTCGCATCCGGCGGGATGGCGCGGTAACTCTCCAGCAGCCGTCGCACCCCCGCCGCATGCGCGGCCCGCGCATCGGTCGTCACAGCAGACACGGATATACGCTAGTCGGCAGTCGCGGCCGATGCGACCGCATCACGACACGAGGAGTGTGCATTCGATGGGACAGGTCAGCGCGTCGAACACGGTGTTGATCGATGCCGAACCGCAGGCGGTGCTCACGGCGATCAGTGACTACGAAACGGTGCGGCCGAAGATCCTCACCTCGCACTACAGCGGGTATCAGGTGCTCGAGGGCGGTCAGGGCGCCGGCACCGTGGTCACCTGGAAACTGCAGGCCACCGAGTCGCGGGTGCGGGACGTCAGAGCCACCGTCGACGTGGCCGGCCGCACCGTCATCGAGAAGGACGCCAACTCCTCGATGGTGACCAACTGGACCGTCGCACCCGCGGGACCGGCCGGTTCGACGGTGACCGTCAAGACCAGCTGGACCGGCGCGGGCGGCGTCAAGGGCATCTTCGAGAAGATCTTCGCCCCGCTGGGGTTGCGCAAGATCCAGGCCGAGGTGCTGGAGAACCTCAAGAGGGAGATCGAGCAGAAGGGAACCTGACGCGCGGCTCAGCGGACCCGCGCCTGGGCGGACAGGAACGCCGCGATCCCCCGGACCACGGCGTCGGCGTACTTCTGCCGGCCCTCCGGGGCTTTCATCAACGCCGAGTCGACCGGGTTCTTCATGTTGCCCAGCTCCACCAGGATCGCCGGATACTGCGCATGGTTGAGCCCGGCGATGTCGGCACGCGGGTTCAGCCCGTTCGAACCGATGTAGGTCGACGGCGGGATGCCGGACGCGGCGAGCTGATCGCGCATGATCTTGGCAAACTGCACCGACGGGCCGGCCTGCACCGCGTTGAGCGGTGGCGACGAGTACAGCACGTGGAACCCGCGGCCGGTGGGCGGGCCGCCGTCGGCGTGGATCGACACGATCGCGTCCGGCTTGAGGCTGTTGGCCATCGCGGCGCGTTCGTCGACACACGGCCCGAGCGCGTTGTCGTTGCCGCGCGACATCGCGGTGCGCACACCCAGCTGATGCAGCGCGGCCCGGATCCGCAGCGTGGTGTCCCAGTTGAAGGTGTGCTCGGGATAGCCGTCGTCGGTGCTGCTGCCGGAGGTCTGGCACTCCTTGGTGCCGCCGCGGCCGGTGGGCACCTGGCGGTTGATCGAGGCGTCGTTGGCGCCGTTGTGGCCCGGGTCGAGGAAGACGATGCGCCCGGCCAGAGCCGACGGCGCCGCGGCGGCGGGGGACGCCGGCACCGAGGCGGCGATCAACACGGTGGCGACGGCAACGGCTACGCCGCGCATCGTGAACGCGGCTCCGACACGCAGGCAGGCAGGCACGGCCGTCACCGTAGCCCGCACGACGATTACGCTGAAAGGCCTAAGCGCCCGATATCTGCGGGTGAAACCAAGTCGAGACCCGTTCTTGATCACGACGCGAGGGGACTAGTCATGCAGCCCGGAGGTCAGCCCGACATGTCAGCGCTGCTGGCACAGGCACAGCAGGTCCAGCAGCAGCTGATGGAGGCGCAGGAGGCCCTGGCCAACAGCGAGGTGCACGGACAGGCCGGGGGCGGTCTGGTCCAGGTCACCATGAAGGGCAGCGGCGAGGTGGTCGCGGTGACGATCGACCCGAAGGTCGTCGACCCCGACGACGTCGAGACCCTGCAGGATCTGATCGTCGGCGCCATCGCGGACGCGTCGAAGCAGGTGACGATCCTGGCCCAGGACCGGCTGGGTCCGCTGGCCGGCGGGATGAGCGGCTTCGGGCTGCCGGGGATGTGAGTGGACTCTAGGTGTTCGAGGGACCTGTCCAGGATCTGATCGACGAACTGGGCAAGCTGCCCGGTATCGGGCCCAAGAGCGCGCAACGGATCGCATTCCACCTGCTCAGCGTCGAACCGCCGGAGATCGACCGGCTCACCGCCGCGCTGAACCGGGTGCGCGACGGGGTGACGTTCTGCGAGGTGTGCGGCAACGTCTCCGACGCGCAGCGCTGCCGCATCTGCAGCGACAGCCGCCGCGACGCGTCGCTGGTGTGTGTGGTGGAGGAACCCAAGGATGTGCAGGCCGTCGAACGCACCCGCGAATTCCGCGGCCGCTACCACGTCCTGGGCGGGGCGTTGGACCCGCTGTCCGGGATCGGCCCCGAGCAGCTGCGGATCCGGGAGTTGTTGAACCGGATCGGGGAACGGGTCGACGGGGTGGACATCACCGAGGTCATCATCGCCACCGACCCGAACACCGAGGGGGAGGCCACCGCGACGTACCTGGTGCGGATTCTGCGGGACATCCCGGGGCTCACCGTCACCCGCATCGCGTCCGGGCTGCCGATGGGCGGCGACCTGGAGTTCGCCGACGAGCTGACCCTGGGGCGGGCGCTGGTCGGCCGTCGCGCCATGACCTGATCCTGCGGTTTCCCGCAGAACATGCGTGCGGGGGGACAGCTAGCGGCGGGCGGCGGCCAGCCGCTCCCGGCGCAGCTGCTCGACCTCGGGCAGGTCCAGCGGAGCCAGCGGGCCCACCACCCGCGACAGCAGCAGGTCGGCCAACTCCGGGTTGCGGGCCAGACAGGGGCCGTGCAGATAGGTGGCGATCACACTGCCCTGCACCACCCCGTCGTAACCGTCGCCGGCCCGGTTGCCGGCACCGGTGATCACCCGCGCCAACGGCGCCGCCGCCGGCCCCAGCACGGTGCCGCCGCGGTGGTTCTCGAACCCGGTCAGCCGTTGGGACAACCCCTCCACCAGCGGCTGGGACACCACCTCGCCGATGGTGCGGCGCTCCTGGGGGGCCGTCGTCACGTCGAGCAGGCCGATCCCGTCCACCCGCTCCCCGGCGGAGGTCTCATACCAGTGGCCCAACACCTGGATGGCCGCGCAGATCGCCAGCACCGGGGCGCCGCGTTCGGCGGCCTGCTGCAGGCCGGGATGGCGCCGCAGATGGCGGGTGGCCAGCCGTTGCGCGTAGTCCTCGGCCCCGCCGAGCGTGTAGAGGTCGAGCGTGGCCGGCACCGGATCGTCAAGTGAGATCTCCACGATCTCGGCGGCGATGCCGCGCCAGCGCAGCCGTTGCCGCAGCACCAGCGCGTTACCGCCGTCGCCGTAGGTGCCCATCACGTCGGGCAGCACCAGCCCGATCCGAACAACCGAGTCACTCATGACAGCCGCCGATTCAGGTGCAGGAACGCCGTGTAGTTCGCGATCACCTCGACGTGGCCGGGCGGGCAGGATTTGATCGCCGCGACGGTGTCGTGCACCAGGGTGTGCGCCACATCCGCGTAGGTCAGCCGCACGGCCAGATCGGTGCCGCGTTCCCCGGCGGCCACCACCGACGTCCGTTCGAAATGCTCGAACCGCACATCCCACAGCCACGACAGGTCCTCACCGTCGGGGACCTGCCCGTTCACCGCGATCACCACCCCGGCGGCCGTCTTGTCCACCATCGACAGCGATTCCTGCCAGCCCGCCGGATTCTTGGCCAGCAACACCCGCACGGTGTGGTCGCCGAGCGACACGGTGCGGTACCGGCCGGCCACCTCGTCCACACCGGAGACCGCCGACACCGCGGCGCCCGGATCGGCGCCCATGGCCACCGCCGCGGCCACCGCCTGGGTGGCGTTACCGCGGTTCACCACGCCCGGCAGCGCCAGCCGCATCGGCAGGCACAGCCCGTCGGGCCCGTGGATCGAGGTGTCGTCGAACCACCACTGCGGGGTGGGCCGCTTGAAGTCGGTGCCGGTCGAGTACCAGTGCGCGCCGTCGCGCACGATCACCTCACCCGAGCGTGGGCAGCTCACCGAATCGTTGGCCCAGCCGGCGCCCGCGGCCACCCACACCACGTTCGGGCTGTCGTAGGCCGCCGAGGTCATCAGCACGTCGTCACAGTTGGCGACGACCACCGCATCGGGGTGCCGGGCCAGCCCGGCGCGCAGCGTGCGTTCGATGTGGTTGATCTCACCGACCCGGTCCAGCTGATCCCGGGACAGGTTCAACAGCACCACCACCGCGGGCCGCAGGGCGTCCGCCACCTGCGGGGTGTGCATCTCGTCCACCTCGAGGGCGGCCAGCCCGGCATCCCGGTTGACCGCCAGCGCGGACACCAGCCCGGCGTCCATGTTGGCGCCCTCGGCGTTGGTGGCGACCCCGCCGACCGTGCCCAGGGCGGCGGCGAGCATGCGGGTGGTGGTGGATTTTCCGTTGGTGCCGGTGACGAGCGCGGTGCGGCGGCCCTGCCCGAGCTGACGCAGGATCGACCGATCGAGCGTCATGGCGATCAGACCGCCGATCATCGCGCCCTCACCGCGGCCGGTCGCCCGCGACGCCCAACGGGCGGCGGTGCCGGCGGCCAGCGCGAGCCGTCCACGCAGGGTGACCATTCCCGGCAGTCTAGAAGCCGACACGCGCGGCGGCGATCCGAGGATTGTCGGTACCCCGTGTCATCCTCGAGGTGTGAGGCAGGGCTGGGCTCCAGAGGGCTGGACTCCACAGGGTTGGGCTCCACAGGGTTGGGGCCGCCCGGCTTCGGAGGCGGGCGCCGGATGGGCCGTCGTCGACGTGGAGACGACGGGGTTCCGGCCCGGGCAGGCCCGGATCGTCAGCATCGCCGCGCTCGCGGTCGGCGACGACGGCAACGTCGAACGCAGTGTCGCCACCCTGCTGAACCCCGGTGTCGACCCGGGCCCCACCCACATCCACGGCCTCACCGCCGACATGCTGGCCGGTCAGCCGCAGTTCGCCGACATCGTCGACGACTTGATCGACATCCTGCGCGGGCGCACCCTGGTGGCGCACAACGTCGCGTTCGACTACGCGTTCCTGGTGGCCGAGGCCGAGCTGATCGACGCCGAACTGCCGATCGACTCGGTGATGTGCACCATCGAACTGGCCCGCCGGATGCAGCTGGGCACCGAGAATCTGCGGTTGGAGACGCTGGCCGCGCACTGGGGGGTCACCCAGTTGCGCGCCCACGACGCGCTCGACGACGCGCTGGTGCTCACCCAGATCCTCAAACCGACGCTGGCGCTGGCGCGGGAACGCCGGACCTGGCTGCCGCTGCGGCCGGTCACCCGGCGGCACTGGCCCAACGGCCGCACCACCCATGAGCAGCTGCGGCCGTTGAAGGCGCTGGCCTCCCGCATCCCGTGCCGGTACACCAATCCGGGGCGCTACATCGCCGGCCGGCCGCTGGTGCAGGGCATGCAGGTGGCGTTGTCCGCGGAGGTGACCCACACCCACGAGGAGCTCATCGAACGCATCCTGCACGCCGGCCTGGCCTACACCGACGACATCACCGGGCAGACCTCACTGGTGGTCTGCAACGAACCGAATCCGGAGCACGGGAAGGGATTTCACGCCGCCGACCTCGGGGTGCCGTTGATGTCCGACACCGAGTTCATGGCCGCGCTGGACCGCGTCGTCGGTGGGGTGGAGATCGACGAGTTCGTCGACACCACCAAGGCCGGCGAACAGTACGCGCTGTTCTAGCCCGGACCGGCTGGTCCTGCCCGGACTAGCTACGTGCGGCGGCCCGGTTCACCGCGGACACCACCGCCCGCAGCGACGCGGTCGTGATCGAGGTGGCGATGCCGACACCCCACACCGTCGTCCCGTTGACGGCGGCCTCCACGTACGCGGCGGCCTGCGCTTCCTCACCGGCGGACATGGCGTGTTCGGAGTAGTCCAGCACGCTGACGTCGAAGCCGACGGTGCCCAGGGCGTCGACGAACGCGGCGAGCGGCCCGTTGCCCTTACCGGCGATCTCCTTCTCGACCCCGTCGACCTTCACGACGGCCTCGATCCGGTCCACGCCGTCGTCGACCTCCGAGGCGATCACCTTCTGCCGGATCCGTTCCAGCGGGCGGATCGGGTTCAGGTACTCCTCGGCGAAGACGTCCCACATCTCCTTGGCCGACACCTCGCCGCCCTCGCCGTCGGTGATCGCCTGCACCACCTGGGAGAACTCGATCTGCAGCCGGCGCGGCAGCACCAGCCCGTGATCGGTTTTCATGATGTAGGCCACACCGCCCTTGCCGGACTGCGAGTTCACCCGGATGACGGCCTCATAGGTGCGGCCGACGTCCTTGGGGTCGATCGGCAGATACGGCACCTGCCACAGCAGATCGTCGACGTCGACGCCGGCGGTGTCGGCGTCGATCTTCATCTGGTCGAAGCCCTTGTTGATGGCGTCCTGATGGCTTCCGGAGAACGCGGTGTAGACCAGGTCGCCGCCGTAGGGGTGCCGTTCGTGCACCGGCAGCTGATTGCAGTACTCCACCGTGCGGCGGATCTCGTCGATGTTGGAGAAGTCGATCTGCGGATCGACGCCGCGGGAGAACAGGTTCAGCCCCAGCGTGACCAGGCAGACGTTGCCGGTGCGCTCACCGTTGCCGAACAGGCAGCCCTCGATCCGGTCCGCGCCGGCCTGGTAGCCCAATTCCGCTGCGGCGACGGCGGTTCCGCGGTCGTTGTGCGGATGCAGGCTCAGGATGATCGAATCCCGCGGCGTCAGCCGCCGGCTCATCCACTCGATGGAGTCGGCGTAGACGTTCGGTGTGGCCATCTCCACGGTGGCGGGCAGGTTGACGATCAGCGGCCACTCGGGGGTGGGCTCGATGACCTCGGCGACCGCATTGCACACCTCGGCGGCGTACTGCAGCTCGGTGCCGGTGTAGGACTCTGGCGAGTACTCGTAGCGCCACAGCGTGCCCGGGTATTTCTCGGCCTCGGCCAGGCACATCCGGGCGCCCTCGACGGCGATCTGCTTGACCTCCTCGCGGTCGGCGCGGAACACCACCCGCCGCTGCAGGATCGACGTCGAGTTGTAGAAGTGCACGATCACCCGCGGCGCGCCCTGGCACGCCTCGAACGTCTTCTCGATCAGCTCCGGGCGGCACTGGGTCAGCACCTGGATGGTGACGTCGTCGGGGATCGCGTTGTCGGTGATGATCTCGCGGACGAAGTCGTAGTCGGTCTGCGACGCGGACGGGAAACCGACCTCGATCTCCTTGTAGCCCATCCGCACCAGCAGGTCGAACATGCGGCGCTTGCGGGCCGGGCTCATCGGGTCGATCAGCGCCTGGTTGCCGTCGCGCAGGTCCACCGCACACCACAGCGGGGCGCGGTCGATGACCTTGTCCGGCCAGGTGCGGTCCGGCAGCGTGATGTGCTCGACCTCGTCGGCGAAGCTGCGGTACCGGCTCACCGGCATCGAGCTGTTCTGCTGGGGATTCCAGGGCGGCTGACCCTCGCGGCGGCCGCCGGACGGGGTGGTGATGGCACGTACCGAGCTGTACGCGTCAGGGCTGGGAATGGGATTGGTCACGATCGATTGCTCCGCGCTCCGGGGAAATGGACGGGCGACCGGCGCATCGCGAAAACCCGCGACGGGGAGCCGGTCTGGTCAGATCCCGTCGCGGCGTCCGAGGAGGAGCACGCGGCGCACTGAGAACACAGTGGTGCCCACTTTACCAAGGCATCCGATGTGCCCGTAGTCGCCGGACAGGTGATCTGCGCTACAGTGCCGCATCATGTGCACACGGGTGGTCTATCTCGGAACCAGTGATCGCGTCATCACCGGACGGTCGATGGACTGGAAGTTCGAGATCGCGACCAATCTGTGGGCGCTGCCCCGCGGAATCAACCGAACCGGGCAGGCCGGTCCCGACTCGGTGGAATGGACCGCCAAGTACGGCAGCGTGGTCGCCACCGGCTATGACATCTGCACCACCGACGGTGTCAACGAGGCCGGTCTGGCCGTCAACCTGCTGTGGCTGGCCGAATCGCAGTACCCCGCCGACGGGGCAGGCGGTCCGGCCATCTCGTTGGCGCTGTGGGGACAGTACGTGCTGGACAACTTCGCCACCGTGGCCGAGGCGGTCACCGCACTCGCGGCCACCCCGTTGCGCGTCGCCACCGCCGAAGTGCCCGGTGAGCAGCGGATGGCCACCCTGCACCTGGCCATGTCGGATGCCACCGGAGACAGCGCCGTGGTCGAATACATCGACGGCCGCCAGACCGTACATCACGGCCGGCAGTACCAGGTGATGACCAACTCGCCGACCTTCGACAAACAACTGGCCATCACCGAGTACTGGGAGCAGATCGGCGGGACGGTGATGCTGCCCGGCACCAACCGGGCGGCGGACCGGTTCGTGCGGGCGTCGTTCTACATCAACGCGGTGCCCAAGTCCGACGACCCGCAGCTTTCTGTTGCGGCAGTGATGAGCGTGATGCGCAACGTCTCCACCCCGTACGGCATCGCGACGTCCGACGAGCCCAACATCTCCTCCACTCGGTGGCGCACCGTGGTCGACCACAAGGCCCAGCGGTACTTCTTCGAGTCCGCGTTGTCGCCGAACACGTTCTGGGTCGAACTGCAGAACCTCGATTTCAGCGAGGACGCACCGGTGCGACGGTTGAGTCTGGGCGAGGGCGAGAAGACGATCTACGCCGGAGATGCCAGTGCCCGGTTCGAGCCGGCCGATCCGTTCACGTTCCTTTCGGTGCCCGCATAGTTTTCTCCGTCGACTTTGCACCCAGGGCTCGATTTCTCGCGTGATCGCGCCCTCACCGCAAGGTCGACGTGCTGCGGCCGCGACACCGGAAGAGGGCCCGGGGCGTGCGAGCCTCTATCCTTGGTGAGACTCAATATCCGTACCGCTGAAAGGTAATTGTGGCGCTCGTCGTACAGAAGTACGGCGGATCGTCGGTGTCCGACGCCGAACGGATCCGCCGGGTCGCCGAGCGGATCGTGGAGACCAAGAAGGCCGGCAATGACGTGGTCGTGGTGGTCTCCGCGATGGGCGACACCACCGACGAACTGCTCGACCTGGCCAAGCAGGTGGCCCCAGCGCCGCCGGCCCGGGAGATGGACATGCTGCTCACCGCCGGTGAGCGGATCTCCAACGCCCTGGTCGCCATGGCGATCGACTCGTTGGGCGCGCAGGCCAGGTCGTTCACCGGTTCGCAGGCCGGGGTGATCACCACCGGAAGCCACGGCAACGCCAAGATCATCGACGTCACTCCCGGCCGGGTGCGCTCGGCGCTGGACGAGGGACAGATCGTGCTGGTCGCCGGCTTCCAGGGGGTCAGCCAGGACAGCAAGGACGTCACCACGCTGGGCCGCGGCGGTTCGGACACCACCGCGGTGGCGCTGGCCGCCGCGCTGAAGGCCGACGTCTGCGAGATCTACACCGACGTCGACGGCATCTTCACCGCCGATCCGCGGATCGTGCCCAACGCCCGCCACCTCGACAACGTCACCTTCGAGGAGATGCTCGAGATGGCCGCGGCCGGCGCCAAGGTGCTGATGCTGCGCTGCGTGGAGTACGCCCGCCGCTACAACGTTCCCATCCACGTCCGCTCGTCGTATTCGGACAAGCCCGGCACGCTGGTGACCGGCTCGATAGAGGACATTCCCATGGAAGACGCCATCCTGACCGGAGTCGCCCACGACCGCAGCGAGGCGCGGGTGACCGTCGTCGGTATCCCCGACACCCCCGGCTTCGCCGCCAAGGTGTTCCGGGCGGTCGCCGACGCCGACATCAACATCGACATGGTGTTGCAGAACGCCTCCAAGGTCGAGGACGGCAAGACCGACATCACCTTCACCTGTCCGCGCGACGCCGGACCGGCCGCGGTGGAGAAGCTGTCCTCGGTGCAGGACGAGATCGGCTTCACCAAGGTCCTCTACGACGACCACATCGGCAAGGTGTCGCTGGTCGGTGCGGGGATGCGCAGCCATCCGGGGGTGACCGCCAAGTTCTGCGAGACGCTGGCCGCCGTCGGGGTCAACATCGATCTGATCTCCACCTCGGAGATCCGCATCTCGGTGCTGATCAAGGACACCGACGTGGACACCGCGGTCGCGGCCCTGCACGAGGCGTTCGAGCTCGGTGGCGAGGAGACCGCCACCGTCTACGCCGGAACGGGGCGCTGACATGGGGGCCGTCAATCTCGGTGTGGTCGGTGCGACCGGCCAGGTCGGTCAGGTCATGCGGGCCCTGCTGGAACAGCGTGACTTCCCGGTCAAGTCGGTGCGGTTCTTCGCCTCGGCCCGCTCCCAGGGCAAGAAGCTGACCTTCCGCGGGCAGGAGATCGAGGTCGAGGACGCCGCGACGGCCGACCCGTCCGGGCTGGACATCGCGTTGTTCTCGGCCGGCGGGGCGATGTCGCGGGAGCAGGCCCCGCGGTTCGCCGCGGCCGGGGCGGTGGTGATCGACAACTCGTCGGCCTGGCGCAAGGACCCCGAGGTGCCGTTGGTGGTGAGCGAGGTGAACTTCGACCGCGATGTGCGCGGCCGCAAGCTCGCCAAGAACATCATCGCCAACCCGAACTGCACCACGATGGCCGCGATGCCGGTGCTCAAACCGCTGCACGACGAGGCCGGCCTGGTCCGGCTGATCGTGTCGAGCTATCAGGCGGTCAGCGGCAGCGGTCTGGCCGGGGTCGAGGAACTCTACGGCCAGGTTCGCGCGGTCGCCGACGACAGCCGGGCGCTGGTGCACGACGGCTCGGCGGTGTCGTTCCCCGAGCCGAGCACCTATGTCGCGCCGATCGCGTTCAACGTGGTGCCGTTGGCCGGCTCGATGGTCGACGACGGGTCCGGCGAGACCGACGAGGATCAGAAGCTGCGCCACGAGAGCCGCAAGATCCTCGACATCCCGGAGCTGGCGGTCAGCGGCACCTGTGTGCGGGTGCCGGTGTACACCGGGCACTCGCTGTCGGTGAACGCCGAGTTCGCCCGGCCGCTGTCGGTGGCCCGGGCGACCGAACTGCTGGCCGACGCGCCGGGTGTCAAGCTCGTCGACGTGCCGACCCCGCTCGCCGCGGCCGGTGTCGATGAATCCCTGGTCGGCCGGATCCGGCAGGATCCCGGTGTGCCGGACGGGCGCGGGCTGGCGTTGTTCGTCTCCGGTGACAATCTGCGGAAAGGCGCGGCGCTGAACACGATTCAGATCGCCGAGATGCTGGCCGCCGACCTCTGACCCGGCCCGGTGCTGCGGCTGCGCCGAATCACCGACGCGCGGACCGCGCATGCCCTGAAGTCGATTCCGGCGTCGGTCGCGGTGGTGGTCACCATGGTGTGCACGGTGGCGGCGGCCGCCGCTCCGGTGGCGCGTGCCGACCCGCCGGCCCCGGCCCCGCGGCCCGCTCCGGTGCTGCCGCCGCTGGCCCCGGGGCAGGTGGTGCGGCTGGGCCCGGTGGCCGGGACCGGCACCGGAACCCGGGATTACGGGATCGGCGCCACCGACCTGTGCGACTTCATGGAGTTCCCCAGCGGGATCCTGCAGGTGTGCGGAGACAGCTTCGCCGGCGAGGGCGTCGGATACGGCGGCTGGTACTCGCCGATCGCCCTGCACGTCGACCCCGAGTCGATCGGCGACCCCGCCGGGGTGCGCTACGACGGGGTCACCGGGGTGCACACCCCGCTGCTGGCGGACCCGACCCCGCCCGGCGGTTCCCAGCTGCCCGCCGGGGTGGTGCAGATCAACCGGGAGAACTATCTGCTGGTCACCACCGTGCGCGACCTGGTCCCGCAGCATTCCCGGTTGGTGAAGGCCGAGGCCGGGCGCGGGGGCTGGCAGACGGTGCCCGGGTCGCAGCGGGATTTCGACCATCTGGACGGCCGGCAGTCACAGCTCAGCGGGTACTACGATCCGATCCCCACCGCCGAGTCCGAGACCGGGTGGGTGTACATCGTCACCAACAACTTCGACCGCAGCTCGCCGGTGCTGCTGTTCCGGGTGGCGCCGGAGAACTTCACCGACCGGTCCAGTTGGCAGGGCTGGTCCGGGCTGCCCGGGCCCGACGGCGGCTGGGGCAAACCCCCGACCCCGCTGTGGCCGGACCGGGTCGGGGAGATGAGCGTGCGCCAGATCGACGGCAAGACGGTACTGAGCTACTTCAACGCCACCACCGGCAACATGGAGATCCGTGTCGCGGCCGAGCCGACCGCGCTGGGCACCGCCCCGGTGACCACCGTGGTGGTGGCCAGCGAGTGGCCCGACCCCGCCGAACATCTGCCGCCGCCGGACGACAACCGGCTGGCCCAGCCCTACGGCGGTTACATCTCGCCGGGGTCCACCCTGGACGAGGTCCGGGTGTTCATCAGCCAGTGGAACACCGGCCCGCGGGGCGGGTCACCGTACCGGGTCATCCAATTCGCGGTCAACCCCTACAAGCCCTGGGACGAACCGGGGCACACATCATGGGAATCGCCCTTTGCCGGATGGCGCCCGCCGCAGGCATGATCTCTCCATGACCGACGCACCCGAACCGCGTCCGACCGAACCGCAGGCACCACCGGCACAGCCGGCCGCCGCGCCGCCGGCTGTGTCGAACGCTCCCAGGTCGAGCCGATTACCCCAGGTGGCGGCATGGATCGCGATCGTCGCGGGGGTGCTCGTGATCATGGCGGTGATCTTCTTCGCCGGGTTCTTCCTGGGCCGGGTGTCCGACGGTTTCGGCGGCCATCACCACCGCATGCACTGGCACGACCGGATGCCGTCGCGCTATTTCGACCATCCCGGCCCGGGACCGCGGTTCAGCCCGTCCGCCCCCGGGACCCGGCCGGCGCCGCCGACCGAACCGGCGGCCCCAAGCCCCACCGCGACGCCGCGACCGTGACCCGCGCCACGCGGCCTTTTCTTGACTCATTCCAGAGAACGGTCATACTGGAAGGATGAATCCGGCGACCGATTTCGATCCACCCGCCCGCCTGCGCGCGGCGGGTCTGCGCGTGACCGCGCCGCGGGTCGCCGTGCTCAATGCGCTGATCGACCATCCGCACTCGACCGCCGACGAGGTCGCCCAGCGGGTGCGCGAGGCTCTCGGCTCGGTGTCGACCCAGGCGGTGTACGACGTGCTGCGGGCCTGTGTCAGCGCCGGGCTGGTGCGCCGCATCGAGCCCGCGGGCTCCTCGGCCCGGTACGAGACCCGCGCCGGTGACAACCACCACCACCTGGTGTGCCGGGTCTGTTCACGGGTCTCCGACGTGGACTGCGTGGTGGGAGCCGCGCCCTGCCTGGAGCCCGCCGATGTGATGGGGTATCAGATCGACGAGGCCGAAGTGGTGTTCTGGGGCATCTGCCCGGACTGCAGCACCGCCGCCCCGGTCGGTGACGATGCCACCGTCGGTAACGATTAGTTCATTTTCCTCAATTGATCCAGAAAGCGGCGCATACTGGGCGTGTGGCCGCGGCGCGACACGTCCCCGTCCCCAAGGCCCCTTCCCGGGCGGCTTGGTCACGCGCCGCTGAGCAGTTCATACCGGGCGGGAAAAGTGTTGCCGCCCAGTTCTATTGGATTCACATCCAGATTTACGGGTGTCCCTAGGCGGTCAGCCCTGCCGCCGGTTACCGAGGAGATGACGATGACCACTCGACCCTTCACCACGACAGACGGCGGTGCACCGGCCCCCAGCGACGAACGGTCGCTCACCGTCGGCCCGGACGGCCCGATCCTGCTGCAGGACCACTACCTGATCGAGCAGATGGCCAACTTCAACCGGGAACGCATCCCGGAACGGCAGCCGCACGCCAAGGGCGCCGGGGCGTTCGGCATCTTCGAGGTGACCAACGACGTCAGCCGCTACACCCGGGCGGCGGTGTTCCAGCCGGGCGTCAAGACCGACATGCTGGCCCGGTTCTCCACCGTCGCCGGGGAGCGCGGCAGCCCCGACACCTGGCGGGACCCGCGCGGCTTCGCGCTGAAGTTCTACACCAGCGAGGGCAACTTCGACCTGGTCGGCAACAACACCCCGATCTTCTTCATGCGCGACCCGATGAAGTTCCAGCACTTCATCCGTTCGCAGAAGCGCTTGGCCCGCAACAATCTGCGTGACCACAACATGCAGTGGGACTTCTGGACGCTGTCGCCGGAGTCGGCGCATCAGGTGACCTGGCTGATGGGTGACCGCGGCATCCCGAAGACCTGGCGGCACATGAACGGCTACGGCAGCCACACCTACAGCTGGATCAACGCCGACGGGGAGATCTTCTGGGTGAAGTACCACTTCAAGACCGACCAGGGGATCGAATTCCTCACCCAGGAGGAAGCCGACCGGCTGGCCGGCGAGGACGCCGACTACCACACCCGCGACCTCTACGAGGCGATCGAGGGCGGTCAGTATCCGAGTTGGACCCTCAAGGTCCAGATCATGCCGTTCGAGGAGGCCAAGACCTACCGGTTCAATCCGTTCGACCTGACCAAGGTGTGGCCGCACGGCGACTATCCGCTGATCGACGTCGGCACGATGACGCTGAACCGCAACGTCGAGGACTACCACACCGAGATGGAGCAGGCGGCGTTCGAGCCGAACAACCTCGTTCCCGGGACCGGGCTGAGCCCGGACAAGATGCTGTTGGCCCGTGGTTTCTCCTACGCCGACGCGCACCGCGCCCGGTTGGGGGTGAACTACAAGCAGATCCCGGTGAATTCGCCGCGGGTGGAGGTGCACTCCTACTCCAAGGACGGGGCGATGCGGATTCAGAACGTCAAAGACCCGGTGTACGCACCCAATTCCTACGGTGGACCGGTCGCCGACGAGTCCCGCGCCGCCGAGGTGCGCTGGATGTCCGACGGGGAGATGGTGCGCAGTGCCTACACCCTGCACGCGGAGGACGACGACTGGGGTCAGGCCGGCACCCTGGTGCGTGAGGTGCTCGACGACGCGGCCCGGGAACGATTGGCCAACAACATCATCGGGCACGTCTCCAACGGTGTGAAGGAGCCGGTGCTGTCCCGGGTGTTCGAGTACTGGCGCAATGTGGACGCCGATCTGGGCAAGAAGGTCGAGGAGGGAGTGCGGGCCAGGCTCAACCACACCAACGGCGTGTAGCGCGGGAATCGGATGTTCCCGGATCCGGGGTGCGTCCGGCCCTTGCCGTTCGCGCCCCGAATCGCGAGGATCGGACCATGAGCATCGAAGCCATCTACACCGCGGAATCCACTGCGACCGGAGGAGGCCGCGACGGCAAGGTCCGGTCCTCGGACGGCAGGCTCGACCTTCAGACCCGCCCGCCCAAGGAGATGGGAGGCAGCGGCGAGGGCGTCAACCCCGAACTGTTGTTCTCCGCGGGCTACGCCGCGTGTTTCCTCGGGGCGTTGCGGTTGGTGGCCAAGAACTCCGACGTCCAACTTGATGACGCCACCTCGGTCACGGTGCAGATCGGGATCGGCAAGGACGACACGAGTTTCGCGTTGAGCGCCAACATCATCGGTTATCTGCCGGGGCTGTCCCAGCAGCAGGCCGAGGAGCTGATGGGCAAGGCGAACCAGGTGTGCCCGTACTCCAAGGCCACCCGGGGCAACATCGACGTCACCACGTCGGCGAAGGTCTAGCGCTTGCGTGCCGTCACAACGGTCGGCGCGGCCCTGGCCACCATCGCGACCACCATCGCACTGGCTGCCGCGACGGCCCTCATCAGTGCGGTGGCACCGGCGCAGGCCCGGCCGTCGGATCCGGGCGTGGTGAATTACGCGGTGCTGCCGAAGGGTTCGGTCAGTAACATCGTCGGCGCCCAGCTGCGCTGGGAAGCGGTGTTCACCGAACCGGTGCAGGCGTTCTACGTCGACAACCCGGTGTGCAACAACTGGGCCGACATCGGGCTGCCGGAGGTCTACCTCGACCCCGATCTCGCATCGTTCAACAGCGCCCTGACCCAGACGTCGGCCACCGACCGCACCCATCTGGTCAAACAGGCCGTCGGCGTGTTCGCCACCACTGAGGCCGCCGGCCGGGCGTTCCACCGGGTGGTGGACCGGGCCGCCGGATGCGCCGGCCAGAACACCGCGATGCATCTGGACAACTTCACCACCGAGGTGTGGTCGTTCACCGCGGGACCGGCCACCGCCGCGGAGGTCGACTGGGTCAAGCAGCAGGCCGGCACCGACCGGCGGTGTTTCAACACCACCCGGTTGCGGGAGAACGTGCTGCTGCAGGCCAAGGTGTGCCAATCCGGGAACGGCGGACCGGCGGTGAACGTGCTGGCCGGGGCGATGCAGAACACGCTCGGTCAGTAGCGGCTCGACGGGGAGTCACCCGAGAGCCACCCGGAAGCCCGGAGAAGACCGGCGGGATTGTCGGACATCTGCGGGAAGATGGTTGGCAACTGCTGCCCGAGCCGCACAACCCGGGAGGACTGCGAGGACACCGCCATGACCCTGCCCGTCACGGCCGAAGCCCCTGCGACCGTCGACAGCGCCCGGCGCGCCGCGGCGCACATCGAGGCGTCCTGCCTGCGTGACGGTCCGGTCGGGCGGGTCGGGCTGGAGATCGAGGCGCACTGCTTCGACGTCGCCGACCCGGGGCGCCGGCCGGGCTGGGCGGAACTGACCGACGTCATCGCCACCGTCGGGGAGCTGCCCGGCGGCAGCGCCATCTCCGTCGAACCGGGCGGCGCGGTGGAACTGTCCGGCCCGCCGCTGGACGGGCCGGTGGCCGCGGCGACGGCGATGCTCACCGATCAGGCGGTGCTGCGGGCCGCGTTCGCCCGGGCCGGGTACGCCCTGGTGATGCTGGGCGCGGACCCGGTGCGGCAGCCGCAGCGGGTCAATCCGGGGTCCCGTTACCGGGCGATGGAGACGTTCTTCGCCGCCAGCGGCACCGCCGCCGCCGGATCGGCGATGATGACCTCGACCGCGTCGATACAGGTGAACGTCGAGGCCGGGCCGCGCACCGGATGGGCCGAGCGGATCCGGTTGGCGCACGCGCTGGGTCCGGTGATGGTCGCGATCGCCGCCAACTCGCCGCTGCTCGGCGGACGATTCTCCGGCTGGCGCAGCAGTCGCCAACGCATCTGGGGGCAACTCGACTCCGCGCGGTGCGGGCCGATCCTCGGCGGCCGCGACGGTGTCCGGACACCCGGTGGGGACTGGGCCCGGTACGCGTTGCGGGCGCCGGTCATGCTGGTCAACGGCGCCGGGGACCGGACCGCCGAACCGGTGACCGACTGGGTGCCGTTCGCCGACTGGGCGGACGGCCGCACCGCGCTGGGCGGGCGGCGGCCCACGGTGGCGGATCTGGAGTACCACCTGACCACGCTGTTCCCACCGGTGCGGCCGCGGGGCTGGCTGGAGATCCGCTACCTCGACTGTGTGCCCGACGCGCTGTGGCCGGCGGTGGTGTTCACGCTCGTCACCCTGCTCGACGATCCGTCCGCCGCCGACATCGCCGCGGAGGCCACCGAACCGGTGAGCTCGGCGTGGAGCCGGGCCGCCCGCGACGGGCTGGCCGACCGGCGGCTGTTCACCGCCGCGAACCGATGTGTGCGCACCGCGGCCGAACGCACGCCCGCCCCGCTGCTGGAATCGATGGAGCGGCTGGTGCGGTCGGTCGAGCGGGGGCGTTGTCCCGCCGACGACTTCGCGGATCTGGTGGTCCGCCGCGGCATCGGCGACGCGGTGGACCGACACGGAAGAGGTGACTGGTGACCGGGGTGGCTGTACCGCACCGGGCCGAGCTGGCCCGTCAGCTGATCGACGCCCGCAACCGCACCCTGAGGCTGGTGGACTTCGACGACGCCGAATTGCGGCGTCAGTACGACCCGTTGATGAGTCCGCTGGTGTGGGATCTGGCCCATATCGGTCAGCAGGAGGAGCTGTGGCTGCTGCGCGGTGGTGATCCGCGCCGCCCCGGGCTGCTCGAACCCGCGGTCGAACAGCTCTACGACGCGTTCGTGCACCCCCGGGCCAGCCGGGTGCACCTGCCGCTGCTGTCCCCGGCGCAGGCGCGCCGGTTCTGCGCGACGGTGCGTTCGGCGGTGCTCGACGCTCTCGACCGGTTGCCCGAGGACGCCGACACGTTCGCGTTCGGGATGGTGGTCAGCCACGAACATCAGCACGACGAGACCATGCTGCAGGCGCTCAACCTGCGGTCCGGGGAGCCGTTGCTGGGCTCCGGCACCGCGCTGCCGCCCGGGCGGCCCGGCGTGGCCGGCACCTCGGTGCTGGTGCCGGGCGGCCCGTTCGTGCTCGGCGTCGACCTTGCCGACGAGCCGTACGCGCTGGACAACGAGCGGCCCGCCCACGTCGTGGACGTGCCGGCGTTCCGGATCGGGCGAGTGCCGGTCACCAACGCCGAGTGGCGCGCGTTCATCGACGACGGCGGATACCGGCAGCGGCGGTGGTGGTCCGACGCAGGCTGGGCGTACCGCTGCGAGGCCGGGCTGACCGCTCCGCAGTTCTGGAATCCCGACGGCACCCGCACCCGGTTCGGCCATGTCGAGGACATCCCGCCCGATGAGCCGGTGCAGCACGTCACCTACTTCGAGGCCGAGGCGTACGCCGCGTGGGCCGGCGCCCGGCTGCCCACCGAGATCGAATGGGAGAAGGCCTGCGCGTGGGATCCGGCCACCGGCCGGCGCCGCCGCTACCCGTGGGGTGACGCCGCACCGACCGCGGCGCTGGCCAACCTGGGCGGCGACGCGCTGCGGCCCGCCCCGGTGGGCGCCTATCCGGCCGGCGCGTCGGCCTGCGGCGCCGAACAGATGCTCGGCGACGTGTGGGAATGGACCAGCTCACCGCTGCGGCCGTGGCCCGGTTTCACCCCGATGATCTATCAGCGGTATTCGCAACCGTTCTTCGAGGGCGCCGGCTCCGGTGACTACCGGGTGTTGCGCGGGGGATCGTGGGCGGTCGCCGCCGACATCCTGCGGCCCAGCTTCCGCAACTGGGACCACCCCATCCGGCGGCAGATCTTCGCCGGGGTCAGGCTGGCCTGGGACGTGGATCGTCAGACGGCCCGGCCCGGGCCGGTCGGGGGCTGCTGATGTGTCGGCACCTGGGCTGGCTGGGACGCCCGCGGTCGATCGCGGAGCTGATGCTGGAACCGCCGTACGGGCTGCTGGTGCAGTCGTATGCGCCGCGCCGCCAGAAGTACGGGCTGCTCAACGCCGACGGGTGGGGGGTCGGGTTCTTCGACGACGACGGGGTGGCCCGGCGGTGGCGCAGCGCCACCCCGCTGTGGGGGGACGCCTCGTTCGCGTCGATCGCCCCGGTGCTTCGCAGCGGTTGTGTGGTGGCCGCGGTGCGGTCGGCGACCGTCGGGATGCCGATCGAGCCGTCGGCGTCGGCGCCGTTCACCGACGGGCACTGGCTGTTGTCGCACAACGGCCGGGTGGACCGCGCGGTGCTGGACACGGCCGCCGCGCGGGCCGAATCCACCGTGGACAGCGCGTTGTTGGCGGCCACGATCTTCGAGCGAGGGCTGGACCGACTCGGCGAGACCCTCCGCGACGTCGCCGCGGCCGACCCGGACGCCAGGCTGAACATCCTGGCCGGCAACGGGACCCGGCTGCTCGCCACCACGTGGGGGGACACACTGTCGGTCCTGGCCGGCGACGACGGGGTGGTGCTGGCCAGCGAACCGTACGATGACGACCCGCGCTGGCGTGATGTGCCGGACCGGCATCTGGTGGAGGTCACCGGGGCCGGCGTCGAGATGATGGCCCTGGAAGGAACCGCGTGACCGTCACCCTGGCGAACTACCTGGCCGAGGACTCCGTCGCCGAAGCGCTGCGCAGCGACGTCCTGACCGGTCTGACCGCCACCCCGAAGTCGTTGCCGCCCAAATGGTTCTACGACTCGGTGGGCAGCGCGCTGTTCGACCGGATCACCCGGCTGCCGGAGTACTATCCGACCCGTGCGGAGGCGCAGATCCTGCGGGCGCAGGCCGGCGCCATCGCCGCGGTGTCCGGCGCCGACACCCTCGTCGAACTCGGCAGCGGCACCTCGGAGAAGACCCGGCTGCTGCTCGATGCGCTGCACACCCGGGGAGTGTTGCGGCGGTTCGTCCCGTTCGACGTCGACGCCGGGGTGCTCCGCAGCTCCGGCGCCGCGATCGCCGCCGAGTATCCCGGCGTCGACATCGACGCGGTGTGCGGGGATTTCGAACATCACCTGGACAAGATCCCGCGCGGTGGCCGGCGGCTGGTGGTGTTCCTGGGATCCACCATCGGCAATCTCACCGCGGCGCCGCGGGCCCAGTTCCTGGCGGATCTCGCCGCGACCCTGAAGCCGGGGGACAGTCTGCTGCTCGGCACCGATCTGATCAAGGACGCCGACCGGTTGGTGCGCGCCTACGACGACAGCGCCGGCGTGACCGCGGAATTCAACCGCAATGTGCTGGCGGTGATCAACCGGGAACTCGACGCCGACTTCGACCTCACCGCATTCGAACACGTCGCCCGTTGGAACGCCGGGCAGAGCCGCATCGAGATGTGGCTGCGCGCGGCCACCGCGCAGCGGGTCCGGGTGCGGGCGTTGGGGCTGACCGTCGAGTTCGGCGCCGGCGAGGAGATGCTGACCGAGGTGTCGTGCAAGTTCCATCCCGACCGGGTGGGCGAGGAGCTGGCCGCCGCCGGGCTGCGGCGCAGTCACTGGTGGACCGACCCGGACGGTGACTTCGGACTGTCGTTGGCGGTCCGGTGAGCGGTGCCGATCTGGCCGCGCGGTGGCGGTCGGCGCGGGTCGCGCCCCTCGGGCTGCACCTCGACAGTGCGGCCTGCTCGCGGCCGAGCAACGCCACCCTGGACGCCGTCGCCGACCACGCCCGGCACGAGGCGGCGGCGGGCGGTTACGTCGCCGCCGAGGCCGCCGCCCCGGTGCTGCACGCCGGCCGGGCCGCCGTCGCCCACCTGGTCGGCATGGACGCCGCCGACGTGGTGTTCACCACCGGCTCCAACCATGCGCTGGACCTGTTGTTGAGCAGCTGGCCGCAGCCGCGCAGCCTGGCCTGCCTGCCCGGGGAATTCGGTCCCAACCTGGCGATCATGGCGGCCAACGGTTTCGAGGTGCGCGCCCTGCCGGTGGATGAGATCGGCAGGGTGCGGCCGGACCGCGCCGAGCACCTGCTGCGGACCGACCCGCCGGCGCTGGTGCACCTGACGGCGCTGGCCAGCCACCGCGGCATCGCCCAGCCGGCGGCCCGCATCGCCGAACTGTGCCGGGCCTACCGGGTGCCGCTGGTGATCGACGCCGCGCAGGCCCTCGGGCATCTCGACTGCGCCGTCGGCGCCGACGCGGTGTACTCGTCGTCCCGGAAATGGCTGGCCGGGCCGCGCGGGGTCGGCGTACTGGCGATCCGGCCCGAGCTCGCCGAACGGCTGTGCCCCCGGCTGCCACCTCCGGACTGGCCGGTGGCGCGGACGTTGCGCGTGCTCGACCGGTTGGCCCACGGTGAGGCCAACATCGCCGCGCGAGTGGGGTTCTCGGTGGCCGTGGGGGAGCATCTGGCCGCCGGGCCGGCGGCGGTGCGGGCTCGGCTGGCCGAGGTGGGCCGGCAGACCCACGCCGTGCTGGCGCAGGTGCCCGGCTGGCGGGTGGTGGAACCGCCCGACGAGCCGACCGCCATCACCACCCTGGAACCCACCGCAGGGGCCGACCCGGCGGCGGTCCGCCGGACGTTGATCGAGCGCGGCATCGTGACCACCGCGGCCGAACCGGCCCGGGCCCCGTTCGAACTGCGCACCCCGGTGCTGCGGTTGTCCCCGCACATCGACACGACCACCGCCGAGCTCGAGCAGTTCGCGGCCGCGCTGGCCGACGTGACGGCGGCGCTTCGCTGAGGGTGTCCGCCGAGGGGGCCGGTCAGGCCTTGTGTGCGCTGAGCAGGAACGCCGGCAACTTGGTGCGGCCCTTCTCATCGGTGTCGAACGACTCGACCCCGGGCACGTCGGGCGGCATGTTGGCGTGGATGAACGCCGGGCGGATCTCGTCGATCTCCCAGTACTTCGACACCGCCTCGCGCAGCTCGTCCTCGTCGACCGGGTTCGGGCCCGGCCCCTGCTCCATCTCCTCCGGGAACGCGCCCTTGGCGAACACCAGCGCGAAGTAGCGGGCACCGGGCGCGGCGGCCCGATGGATACTGCGCAGATAGCCGTCCCGGGCCTGCACCGGGATGGAGTGGAACAGGGTGCTGTCGATGATGGTGTTGAACCGGCCGTCGTAGCCGCCGAAGTCCGTGATGTCGCCCTGCACGAAACTGGCGGTGGCCAGCCCGCGCTCCTGGGCGGTCCGGTTGGCCGCGGCGATCGCGGTCGGACTCAGATCGATACCCACCACGGTGTAGCCGTCGGCGGCCAGAGCCATGGAGATCTCGGCGTGGCCGCAGCCCGCGTCCAGCACATCGCTGCGGAACGCGCCGGCCCGGTGCAGCGCGGCCAGTTCCGGCTGCGGCTCACCGATGTTCCACGGGGGCGGGCCGTCGAAACCCGGTGCCTCCTGCCGGTAGACGCTGTCCCAGTCGATCGTGTCCGTCGGGTCCCCTGTGCCTGGATCCTCTGTGGCCATGGTTTCACCCTAAGCGGGGACCGCCCAGGTGTGCACGGGCTCATTGCTGTGCATTTCCTGGCAATACCGGCGCAGCATCTCGGCCAGCGCATCGGGCCGCGACAGCCCCCGCCGTTGCAGCGCCTCCACCGTGGCGACCTGCCAGCGGGCGCCGTTGCGTCCGGTCTTGGCGCGGCCCTCGATGACACCGAGATAGCGTTCCCGCACCGCGGCGGCCACGCCGCGCTGCCGCAGACCCTCGTGGGCCAGCGGCAGCAGTTCCCGCAACACCAACTCATCCGGGGTGACATCGCCGCTGCCCGGCCAGTACAGCCGCGCGTGCATCCCGTGCCGGGCGGCTTCGACGAAGTTGTGGTGCGCGGCGCCGAAGCTCATCCGGGTCCACAGCGGCCGGTCCTCCCGCGACAGCATGTGCAGACAGCCGTAGTAGAACGCCGAGTTGGCCAACATGTCCAGCACCGTCGGGCCGGCCGGCAGCACCCGGTTCTCCACCCGCAGGTGCGGTCGGCCGTTCACCACGTCGTAGACGGGGCGATTCCAGCGGTAGATGGTGCCGTTGTGCAGCCGCAGCTCGTGCAGCTGCGGGGTGCGGCCGGCGGCCAGTTCGGCTGCCGGGTCCTCGTCGGAGAGTTCGGGCAGCAGCGACGGGAAGTACCGGACGTTCTCCTCGAACAGATCGAAGATCGAGGTGATCCACCGTTCACCGAACCAGACCCGGGGGCGCACCCCCTGCGCCTTGAGCTCATCGGGCCGGGTGTCGGTGGCCTGGGTGAACAGCTCGATGCGGGTCTCCTCCCACAACTGGTGGCCGAAGAAGTACGGCGAGTTGGCGCCCAGCGCCAGTTGCGGGGCGGCCAGCAGCTGCGCGGCGTTCCAGTTCGGGGCGAAGTCGGCGGGCGACACCTGCAGATGCAGCTGCATGCTGGTGCACGCGGACTCCGGGGCGATCGTCGCCGACTGCAGGGTCAGCCGTTCCGGACCCTCGATGTCGATCACGATGTCCTCACCGCGGGCGGTGAAGATGGAGTCGTTGAGCGCCTGATACCGGGTGGATTCGCTCATCCATCCGGAGGTGAGGTGTTCGGGCATCAGGGTCGGCAGGATGCCGATCATCACGATGTGGGTGCCGCTCTGATTGGCCCGGGACTCGGCCACGTTGAGGCTGGCCCGCACGTCGTTCTCCAGTTCCAGGGCGGCCTGCCCCGGCAACGGCCGCGGCGGCACGTTGAATTCGATGTTGTAGGCGCCCAATTCGGTCTGATACGCCGGATCTGCGATCGAGGCCAGCACCTCGCGGTTGGTCATCGCCGGCTGGTAGTCGTCGTCGACGAGGTTGCACTCGATCTCCATGCCGATCAGCGGGCGGTCGGTCTCGAAGGTGGACTGCGCGAGTATGGTTTCGAACACGTCGAGGCACAGTTGCACTTTGCGCCGGTACTCGCGGCGTTGTGCGCGGCTGAAGTCGCCGCCCTTCACCTCTTCGCCCACACCGCCGATGGAACAGGGTCGGTGACGTCCGCGCAAGTAACCGGCGGCAGGCGCGCTGCCCGATGCCGCGCGAACGTGCATTCCGTGCGGAAAATCGGCCCGCCGACCGCAGCAGCCGCACGTTCGACGTTCGGTCACTGCGCATACTGGCCGGGTGAGGCCATCACCGGAGACAGACCTGGACCAGGGCGGGCTGGAACAGGTTTCGACCGTCGACCGGGTGGCCGCGCTGACCGGGGTGCGGGCCGTCGCCGCGCTGTCGGTGATGGGCACCCACGCCGCCTACGGCACCGGCACCTACAACCACGGCTACGTCGGGCTGATCTTCGCTCGGATGGACATCGGCGTGGCGGTGTTCTTCGTGCTGTCGGGGTTTCTGTTGTTCCGGCCCTGGGTGCGCGCCGCCGCCGACGGCACCGCGGCGCCGTCGGTGCGCCGGTACGCCCGTAACCGGGTGCGCCGCATCATGCCGGCCTACGTGGTGACGGTGCTGGCCGCCTACGGCATCTACGCGGTCCGCGAACTCGAACCGAATCCGGGCCACACCTGGGTGGGGTTGCTGCGCAACCTGACGTTGACCCAGATCTACAGCGACGACTATCTGACGGCCTACGCGCATCAGGGGCTCACCCAGATGTGGAGCCTGGCGGTGGAGGTGGCGTTCTACGCGGCGCTGCCGGTGCTGGCCTGGCTGCTGCTGGTGGTGCTGGCGCGGCGACGGTGGCGGCCGGTGCCGCTGCTGACCGGGTTGGGTGTGCTCGCGGTGGTCAGCCCACTGTGGGTGGTGGTGTTGCATCGCACCGACTGGTTACCGCTGGGGGCGGGATTCTGGTTGCCGCACTACCTGATCTGGTTCGTCGGCGGCATGGTGCTGGCGGTGCTGCAGGCGCAGGGGGTGCGCGCCTATGCGGCCGCCACCGTCCCGGTCGCGGTGGCGGCCTACCTGATCGTCGCCACCCCGATCGCCGGGGACACCGGCGCCCCGGTGCTGAATCTCGGCCAGGACCTGGCCAAGGTGATGTTCTACGCGGTGATCGCCACGCTGGTGGTGGCGCCGCCGGCGCTGGGGAACCGGGGGTGGTACACGCGGATGCTGGGCAGCCGGCCGATGGTGTGGCTCGGCGAGATCTCCTACGAGATCTTCCTGGTGCATGTCATCGTGATGGAGATCGCGATGGTGTCGGTGCTGCGCTGGCCGGTCTACACCGGGTCGGTGCTGGGACTGTTCGCGACCACGCTGGCGCTGACCATCCCGGTGGCCTGGCTGCTGCACCGGTTCACCCGGCCGCCGATCCGGCCCGCCGTGCCCGCACGATCTGCGGACCGAACAGACCGCCGCTGAACGACACCCGCACCGGCGGGTCGGCGTGTTCGGCCAACGCCCGGAACGCCGACCGGCTGTAGGTGCGCAGCGAGCTGATCACCCCGTCGTGGATGAACGGCACGAACGGGGCCAACGGCAGCATCGTCGCCAACCGCGCCAGATGCAGCGGGGACGGCGGGCGGGGCAGATCGATCACCAGCAGGGTGTCGGCCACCCGGGTGCCCTCGGCCAGCGCCGCCGCCGCGGCCGCCGGCGGCAGGTGGTGAAACGACACCGCGAACACCGCCAGGTTGAACCGACCGTCGCCGGCGTCGATCGCGGTGGCGTCGAGTTGCCGGACCGTCGCCCGCGGATGCGATCCCAGATCGGAGTCGGCCAGCCGCGCCACCGTCCGGGCGTCGAGGTCGGTGACGGTGACGTGCGCGGTGGGATGCTGCTCCAGCAGGTGGCGGGACAATTCGCCGTGGCCGGCGCCGAGTTCGAGAATGCGTGGATCGGGCACGTCGGCGACCTCGTCGAGCACCAGGTGCGCGAACCGTTGGTGATGGCCGAACAGCTCGCCGACCCGCTGCAGGGTGTCGACCACGCTGCGCTTGACCGACTCGTCGACGTCCTCGCGGTCGAGGTATTCGGGGCGGTCGGTCTGTAGCAGCCGGTCCAGGCAGGACGCGTCCGGCCCGCCGCGCGGCATGCGGTCAATGTCGACGTTCGGGGCGGACATATGCACCATCATGGCGGGTGCGCGTCGTCAACACCGTCCGAGAGGAGCCCGAGTGGCCGAATTCGTAGCCGCGATCGATCAGGGGACCACCAGCACCCGCTGCATGATCTTCGACCACGCCGGCACCGAGGTGGGCCGCCACCAGCTCGAACACCAGCAGATCATGCCGCAGGCCGGCTGGGTGGAACACAACCCGATCGAGATCTGGGAGCGCACCTCCGCGGTGATCATGTCGGCGCTGAACGAGACGCGGTTGTCGGCCACCGATCTGGCCGCGCTGGGGGTGACCAATCAGCGTGAGACCACCCTGGTGTGGAACAAGCGCACCGGCCGCCCGTACTACAACGCGATCGTGTGGCAGGACACCCGCACCGACCGGATCGCCAGCGCGCTGGAGCGCGACGGCCGTGGTGAGGTGATCCGGCAGAAGGCCGGCCTGCCGCCGGCGACCTACTTCTCCGGCGGCAAGTTGCAGTGGATGCTGGAGAACGTCGACGGGCTGCGGGCCGACGCCGAGAAGGGGGAGGCGCTGTTCGGCACCCCCGACACCTGGCTGGTGTGGAACCTGACCGGCGGGGTGCGCGGCGGCCGGCACATCACCGACGTCACCAACGCCAGCCGCACCATGCTGATGAACCTGGAGACGCTGGACTGGGACGATGAGTTGTTGTCCTTCTTCGGGATTCCGCGTGCCATGCTGCCCGAGATCAAACCGTCGTCGTATCCGCAGTCCTACGGCATCACCCTGGACGACGGCCCGGTGGCCGGTCAGGTGCCGTTGACCGGGATCCTCGGCGATCAGCAGGCGGCGATGGTCGGACAGGTGTGCCTGTCTGCCGGGGAGGCCAAGAACACTTATGGCACCGGTAATTTCCTGCTGCTGAACACCGGGGAGAACATCGTCCGGTCCAAGAACGGGCTGATCACCACGGTGTGCTACCAGTTCACCGGCGCCGACGGCCGGCCGGCCGAACCCGTTTACGCCCTTGAGGGTTCGATCGCCGTCACGGGTGCGGCGGTGCAGTGGCTGCGGGACCAGCTGGGCATCATCAGCGGCGCCGCACAGAGCGAGTCGCTGGCGCGGCAGGTGCCCGACAACGGCGGGGTGTACTTCGTGCCGGCGTTCTCCGGGCTGTTCGCGCCGTACTGGCGCTCGGACGCCCGCGGGGCGATCGTCGGGTTGTCGCGGTTCAACACCAACGCCCACATCGCCCGCGCGACGCTGGAGGCGATCTGCTACCAGAGCCGCGACGTCGTCGACGCGATGGTGGCCGACTCCGGGGTGCGGATGGAGTCGCTGAAGGTGGACGGCGGCATCACCGCCAACGAGCTGTGCATGCAGATCCAGGCCGATGTGCTCGGCGTCGACGTGATCAAACCGGTGGTGTCGGAGACCACCGCGCTGGGCGCGGCGTATGCGGCCGGGCTGGCGGTCGGGTTCTGGGAGGACGCCGACGATCTGCGGACCAACTGGCAGGAGGGCAGGCGGTGGACCCCGCAGTGGACCGACGAGCAGCGCGAGGCCGGTTACCGGGGGTGGAAGAAAGCCGTCCAACGCACCCTGGACTGGGTCGACGTCGGGTGATTTCGGCGTGCCGGCGGTCGCTCAGCGATCGTGAGCACGCCGAAATCACAACTAGCTCGGCGGTACGAACCCGCCGGGGGACGGATCCGGCGGCTGCTGCGCCGGCTGCTGCGGTGGTTGGTACTGCGGCTGGTACGGCGGGGCGGGATATACCGGATGGCCGGGCTGCTGGGGCGGGTACCAGACCGGCGCTGCGGGCACCGCCGCCTGCGGGCGCAACCGGGCCAGCTCCCGACGGTGCCGCTCGGCGACCACCGCGGCCAGCAGATGGTGCGGCGGGGTGCCCGGCGGCGGTGGCGGGGAGATCCGCGGAGCCAGGTCGGCGGCGATCCGGTACGCCATCTCATCGCGCACCGCGGGCTCCAACTGCGGTGCCCGCGAGAGGTATTGCCGCGCCAGATTGAACTGGTCGGCGCTCAGCCCGGACAACTCCAGGGTGGCCGCCCACCCGGCCAGCTGGGGCGGCATCGGGGGCGGCGGTGTCTGCCGGGGCGCCCGTTCGCTGATCACCACGGTGCCGGCGAAGTAGTCCCCGATGCGTTTGCCCCGCGGCGAGATCAGGCTGCACAGCACCGCCGGGCCGCCCATGAACATCCAGATCTCGATCACCGACGACAACGCCCGGAACAGCGCCTGCCGGAAGCGTTCCGGGCCACCGTCGTCGGACACCACCCGCAGCCCCATCGCCATCTTGCCCGGCGTGC
The DNA here is from genome assembly GCF_900187065.1 of Mycolicibacterium thermoresistibile. Classification (NCBI taxonomy): domain Bacteria; kingdom Bacillati; phylum Actinomycetota; class Actinomycetes; order Mycobacteriales; family Mycobacteriaceae; genus Mycobacterium; species Mycolicibacterium thermoresistibile. The sequence goes on along the minus strand of NZ_LT906483.1, from coordinate 4,496,815 downwards.
GCCCGCGGGTGGCCATCTCGAACACCAGCGGATAACCGACCAGCGTCAGCACGGTGAACACGATCAGCACCGCCGCGCTGAGCGCGTCGTCGAAGGAGGCCAGCGCCACCGCCCACAACATCAGGCCCAGCACGTACAGGGTGAAGATCGCCGCGGCGTCGATCAGCGCCGACACCGCCCGCACCGGCAACTGGGCGATCTGAACATCCAGGACGACGGCGTCTCCGGTGACGACCGTCTCGGGCTGCATGGCCATAGCGCACAACGCTACTAGGATCGGCCGGGTGGATGTCGACGCCTTCGTGCTGGCCCACCGCCCCACCTGGGACCGCCTCGAGGAATTGGTGAAACGGCGGCGACGGCTCTCCGGCGCGGAGGTCGACGAACTGGTCGACCTGTATCAGCGGGTGTCGACCCATCTGTCGATGGTGCGGTCGGCCACCAACGATCCGGTGCTGGTCGGCCGGTTGTCGAGCCTGGTGGCCCGGGCGCGGTCGGCGGTGACCGGCGCGCACGCCCCGCTGTGGAGCGAGTTCACCCGGTTCTGGACGGTGTCCTTCCCGGTCGTGGCCTACCGCGCCGGGCGGTGGTGGCTGGGCTCGGCCATCGCCTTCCTGTTCGTCGCCGCGCTGGTGGCGCTGTGGGTGGCCGGTTCGCCGGAGGTCCGCGCCGCGGTGGGCACCCCCGCGGAGATCGAACAACTGGTCGATCACGACTTCGCGGCCTATTACAGCGAGAACCCCGCGGCGTCGTTCGGATTCCGGGTGTGGGTGAACAACTCCTGGGTGGCCGCACAGTGCATCGTGTTCGCGGTGCTGCTGGGCATCCCGATCCCGTACGTGCTGTTCCAGAACGCCGCCAACGTGGGATTGTCGGCCGGTCTGATGTTCGACGCGGGTAAGGGTGATGTGTTCCTGGGGCTGATCACCCCGCACGGCCTGCTGGAGCTGACCGCGGTGTTCCTGGCGGCGGCGGTGGGGATGCGGCTGGGCTGGTCGGTGATCGCGCCGGGGGACCGTCCCCGCACCCAGGTGCTGGCCGAACAGGGCCGGGCGGTGATGTCGGTCGCCATCGGGCTGGTCGCGGTGTTGGCGGTGGCCGGGCTGATCGAGGCGCTGGTGACGCCGTCGCCGCTGCCCACCGCCGTCCGCATCGGCATCGGGATCATCGCCGAGGCCGGATTTCTGGCCTACATCGTGTATTTCGGGCGCCGCGCGGCGCGGGCGGGGGAGAGCGGCGACATCGCCGACGCCCCCGATGTCGTCCCGGCGGGCTGATGGGCCGGCGGCTCAGAGCCGGCCGGCGGCCTTGATCGCCAGATAGTGGTCGGCCAGGGCGGGGGCCAGCTCCTCCGGCGGCGCGTCCACCACTTCGACGCCGTGCCGGCGCAGCCGCATCGCGATGGCCCGCCGCTCGTTGCGTGACCGTTCGGCCGATGCGGCGTCATAGACCTGCGCCGCATCGGCCCGGCCGGCCGCGAGTTGGTCGACCCGGGGATCGGCCACCGCGGCCAGCAGCACCTTGTGCCGGGCGGTCAGCTGCGGCAGCACCCCCATCAGGCCCTCATCGAGTGCGCTGGCGTTGAGGTCGGTGAGCAGCACCACCAGCGCCCGGCGCCGCACCCGCCGCTGCACCTCAGCCACCAGCGCCGAGGCGTCGGATTCCACCAGCGCCGGTTGCAGCGGCGCCATCGCGTCGACCAGTCTGGCCAGCAGTTCGGTGCGCGGCGCGTTGAACACCGCGGCCCGCAGTTCCCGGTCGTGCGCCAGGAAGTCCACCCGGTCGCCGGCGCGGGACGCCAACGCCGCCAACAGCAGCGCGGCGTCCATCGACCAGTCCAGCCGGGGCCAGCCGCCCGGTTCGGAGCCGGTCGGGTCGACCCCCACCCGGCCCGCCGAGGTGCGGCCGGTGTCCAATGCGATGACGACCCGCTGATCGCGTTCCGGCCGCCAGGTGCGCACCACCACGTCGTCCTTGCGGGCGGTGGCGCGCCAGTCGATGGACCGCACATCGTCACCGACGACGTACTCGCGCAGCGAGTCGAACTCGGTGCCCTGACCGCGGATCAGCACCGGCACCGCACCCTCGAGGTCCCGCAGCCGGGCCAGGCGGGCCGGAAGATGCTTGCGGGACAGGAACGGCGGCAGCACCCGCACCCGGCCGGGCACCCGGTGCGACCGCTGCCGACCGGCCAGACCGGCCGGACCCAACGTCCGCACCGTCACCAGCGCCGAGTGTTGATCACCCCGCCGGGTCGGCCGCAGCGTGGTGCGCAGTCGCACCCGCTGCCCGGGATCGAGGTGCAGCGCATGCAGCCGCGGTTCGGCCCGGGCGCTGGGCGGCCAGGCGTCGCGCAGTCGGCCGCGCAGCCGGCGCCCTCCGCCGTTGGCGACCTCCAGCAGGGCGTCCACCGACTGGCCCAACCGTGCAGTGCTCTCCCCGGAGCGGCTGAACAGCAGCTGCCGCGGGTTGGCCGCAAGGGCGGCGTCCACCACCACCGCCACCACCAGCAGGCTCAGGAGGGCAGCGAAAGCCATTGCAGGCCAAGGCGACACCGCGATCGGCAGGATCGCGACCGCGGCGACCAGGGCAGTTCGGCCGGTGACGATCATCGTCCCACCGTCAGCGCGGGACCGGGACGGCCGCCAGGATGGCCTCGAGCACGGTGTCGGTGTTGGCCCCCTCCAGTTCGGCCTCCGGCCGCAACATCACCCGGTGCCGCAGGGTGGGCCGCGCCATGGCCTTCACATCGTCGGGGGTGACGTAGTCGCGCCCGGACAGCCACGCCCAGGACCGAGCCGTGGCCAGCAGCGCGGTGGTGCCGCGCGGCGACACCCCCAGCTGCAGCGCCGGGGACTGCCGGGTGGCGGCCGCGATGTCGACGATGTAACCCAGCACCTCGTCGGCCACCCGCACCTGACGCACCGCCTCCCGCCCGGCCGCCAGTTCGGCGGGGCCGGCCACCGGCCGCACCACCGACAGATCGCGGGGATCGAAGCCCTGCGCATGCCGGCTGAGGATCGCGATCTCCTGATCGCGGGGCGGCAGCGGGACGTTCAGCTTCAGCAGGAAACGGTCGAGCTGCGCCTCGGGCAGCTGATAGGTGCCCTCGTACTCGATCGGGTTCTGGGTGGCGGCGACGATGAACGGATCCGGCAGCGGACGCGCCTCCCCCTCGACACTGACCTGCCGTTCCTCCATCGCCTCCAACAACGCCGCCTGCGTCTTCGGCGGTGTGCGGTTGATCTCGTCGGCCAGCAGCAGATTGGTGAACACCGGCCCGGGCCGGAACTCGAACCGGGCGGTCTTGGCGTCGTACACCAGCGATCCGGTGACGTCGCCGGGCATCAGGTCCGGGGTGAACTGGACCCGTTTGAAATCCAGCTGCAGCGCCGCCGCCAGGGTGCGGATCAACAGCGTCTTGGCGACCCCGGGGACACCTTCGAGCAGCACGTGTCCCCGGCACAGCAGGGCGATCACCAGACCGCTGACCACGGCGTCCTGGCCGACGACCACCTTGGCGATCTCCTGCCGCAGGGCCAGCAACGCGTTGCGGGCGGCGTTGTGGTCGCCGGGAGCAGACGCGCCGGAAGGGGGCGGAGTGGGCGGAGTGGGCACCGACTGCGGTGGGGGCTGCGTCACGATTGTGCGACCTGCCTTTCGATGTCGTCGAGTTCGTGGGCGAGGGTGACCAGGTCGGCGTCGGTGGCCGGAACCGGTCCGTACAGAACATGGTTCACCGCGGCGGGGTCGCGGCCGGAGCGGGCGGCCACCGCCAGGGTGACCTCGGACGGGGTGGCGGACGTCTGCAAGCCCAGCCGGGACACCAGGCGCTGCACGGCGCCGGTGCGCAGCGCTTCGGCGGCCCGGTCGCGGGCGCGGCGCGACCGGTACAACCGGCCCCGGCCCTCCACCGTCTCCGAGGCGCGCACCACCACCGGAAGTGGTTCGGTGACCAGCGGTCCGAGCCGGCGGCCCTGCCACCACGCCAGCAACACCACCACGACGATCAGCTGCCACACGATCCAGCCGACGTGTTCCGGAATCAGATCGGAGAGCGCCGCATCCCCGGTGGATTCGGCCGGCGGTTGTTGCGGCGCGAACCACACCACCCGGGGCTGGGTGCCGGCCAGGTTCAGCGCCAACGCGGCGTTGCCGCCGTCGGCCAGGGCGCCGTTGGACATGAAGCCGCTGCTGCCGACCACCGTGGTGACCCGGTCACCGTCGGTGAAACGCACCACCGCGCCGTCGTAGCAGCGGGTCAGGTCGACATCGGAATCGTCGGCGGCGGTGAAGGTCTCGGCGATCCCGAAGTTCACGTCCCCGGCGCGGGTGGCCTCGCGCATATCGCAGTCCGGTGTCCCGCCGAAGGTGAGCAGACCGTCGGTCCGGATCTGGGGTGCGAGGATCTCGCGGGCACGTGCGGACGGGGCGATGAGCAGCCGGTCGCCGGGCAGGCCGTCGAGGCGGCGCAGCTGATCTTCGTCGAGGTAGAACAACTGGGCCAGCACCAGCAGGGTGTCCGGACGGGCGGCGTCGACGACCTCGTCGACGGTTCCGGCGGTCACCACCTCGACCCCCTGCTCGTCCAGCAGGGTCACCAGCGCGTGCGCACCCTCGGGAGTGGTGGCCTCCGGATCCATCCGGCCGCCGGACTGCGGTGGGCTCAGCAGGACCCCGAGCACCGCGACCACGGCGAGGACCGACACGACCAGAACCACCCAACGGGCGGTGCGCCACCGCTCCCGCAGGGTCGGCCCGACCGCGGTGGAAGGCCGGCTCATCGCAGCTCCGCCCATCCACTGCCGGCCGGCGCGGCTGCCGTCGGTGTCCCGACCGGGGGCCGGTTGCGGATCCGCTCGTCGAGGTCGGCGATCATCCGGTACGCCGCTTCGGTGCCCGCCCGGTCGCCATAGGTGACGTCGTTGAACACCTCGGCGGCACGGCGCATCTCGCCGGCGAGGTGGGGGAGCAGGACGCCGGTGTCGCGGGCCAGTTCGGTGGCGGTGCGTCCGGCGACCGGGGTGAGCACTCCGGTCTCCTCGAGCTGGCGGGCCACCGCGCGGAGCCGGTGCCGGATGGCCGTAGCCCAATCTCCAGCTGCGGCAGCCTGTTCGGCGGTGGCGCGGTGTCGGGCGGCGGTGAGTTCCCGGGTGTCGAACAGTGCGGGCTCGGTCCGGCCGGTGCGTATGGCGCGGCGGGCCACCCGGACCGTGATCACGATCGCCGCGGCGACCAGAAGGAACAGCACGCTGAGGGTGAACCAGCCGCCCGGCAGTGACGCACCCTCCATCGCGATCCGGTACAGCAGCTGGTCGAGCCAGTCGCTCAACCGTTCCAGCAGAGACGGGCCGGAGTAGATCGGTTTGGCCAGTTCGGCTTCCGCGGCGTCCCGGGCGGTGTCGCGTTCGATGTCTATGGTCGGCACGTCAGGTCGGTTCGGTGTCGGGGGTCATCGTGGGTGGTGCGCCGCCCACGGCGTGGTCGGTCGGGGCAGCCACAGCTGGTCGGTGGATTCGGCATGTGCCGGGCCGGCCGTCGCGCCGGTCTGCAGGACCAGGTCGAACGCTTCGGCGCGGATCCTGCGGTCGGCGTAGAGCAGCACGATCACACCGGCGTTGAACGGTGTGGTGATGATCTGGCCCACCGCACCGCCGATCGCGATCAGGGTCAGCGAGATGATCGCCAGCGCCGACGAGTCGGCGCTCAGCCCGAACAATCCGCCGGCGACGCTGAACGGCACCGCCACCGCGACCGAGATCACCCCGGCGACCAGCCAGGCCAGCAGCCGGATGCCGAACACCCGCCAGAACGAATTCCTGACCAGACCGAATGAGCGGGCTATCGCGGCGAACACACCGAGGCGTTCCAGCACGATCACCGGTGGACCGAAACTGAGCACGGTGGCCAGGTAGGCCAGCAGCGCCACGGTGCCCAGGAACAGCAGCACGATCAGGGCCCCGGCGCCCGCTCCGCCGGCCGCGGCGAGCGCGGCACCCATGACGACGGCCAGCACGACGATGACGACCACGGCGAGCAGCTCCAGCACGCTGAACCCGATCAATGCCCACAGCCGGCCCCGCAACCGTTCCCAGGCCTCCGAGATCGTGATGCCGGCGCCGAAGACCGCACGCCCGATCACCACGGTGAGCATGCCGCTGAGCACCAGCAGCGCCAGCGTGTTGGCGACCGCGGTGGTGACGCTGGCCAGATCGGCCCAGGACAGCCCGACGGTGGACACATCGTCACCCCGCACGCTCGACACGAGATCACCGGTGGCGGCCAGCGACCCGATCTGCAGGACGAGTGCGAGCAGTTGCGCGACCACCACGACGATCGCCGTCAACCCCAGCGTCGCCTTGGGATTGGTGCGGATGTAGGCCACCGCGCCGTTGAAGATGTCCGACAGCGTCAGCGGACGCAACGGAATCACGCCGGGCTTCAGAGCGGTCTGGCGCATCGGCGCCATCGGGTTCACCGGGATGGGTGGGGGCGCACCCCATCCGGGCGGATATCCCGGCGGATAGCCGGGTGGTGGGCCGGCAGGCGGGTAGCTCCCGGGAGGTCCGTATCCCGGGGTGTCATAGGCCGGCGGTCCGTAACCCGGTGCCGGGTAGGCCGGCGGTCCGTAACCCGGTGCCGGGTAGGCCGGCGGCGGACCGGCCGGCGGTGGACCCGGCGGCGGGTCGGGCGGTGGATACCCGCCGGCGTCGTTGCTCATGGCGTCCATCCTCGCGATCACGATCGAAATTGACAACGCACACGGGCGCGCGTCGCGGACTCGGACAGTAGCGTTGCACCATGGCGGAACTCAAAGAACGGATCCGCGCAGACCTGACCGCCGCGATGAAGTCGCGGGACCGGCTGCGCACGGCCACGCTACGGATGGTGCTGGCGGCGATCCAGGCCGAGGAGGTGGCGGGTAAGACCCAGCGCGAGTTGTCCGACGAGGACGTGATCAAGGTGCTGGCCCGCGAGTCCCGCCGGCGCAGCGAGGCCGCGGAGATCTACACCCAGAGCGGGCGCGGCGAGCTGGCCGCGACCGAACACGCCGAGATGCGGGTCATCGACGAATACCTGCCGCCTCCACTGACCGAAGCCGAGCTGGCCGATGTGGTGGACACCGCCATCGCCCAGGTCGCCGAGGAACTCGGGGAACGGCCCGGCAAGCGGCAGATGGGTCAGGTGATGAAGGCCGCGACCGCGATCGCGGCAGGCAAGGTGGACGGCGCCCGGCTCGCGGAGGCGGTCAAGGCCCGGTTGTAGCCGTTTGTCCGGGCCGGCCGCGGGGCACCCAGGGGCCATGACCCGTTTTGGTTACACCCTGCTGACCGAACAGAGCGGACCGAAGGATCTGATCCGCTACGCGGTGGCGGCGGAGCGGGCCGGGTTCGATTTCGAACTGTGCAGCGACCACTACTCCCCATGGCTGGCCGCACAGGGCCACGCCCCGTACGCCTGGAGTGTGCTCGGCGCCGTCGCGCACGCCACCGACCGGGTGGAGTTGCTGACCTTCATCACCTGCCCGACGATGCGGTACCACCCGGCCGTCGTCGCCCAGAAGGCCGCGACACTGCAGATCCTGGCCGACGGGCGGTTCACTCTCGGCCTCGGCAGCGGGGAGAACCTCAACGAGCACGTCGTCGGCCGGCGATGGCCGACGGTGGCGCGGCGGCACGACATGCTGCGTGAGGCCATCACCATCATCCGCGGGCTGTTCAGCGGTGAGGTCGTGGACTGGAAGGGTGAATACTTCGAGGTCGATTCGGCCCGGCTGTGGGACATCCCGGAAGTGCCGGTCGCGATCGCGGTCGCGGTGTCCGGCGACCGTTCGGTGGAGATGTTCGCCCCGATCGCCGACCACCTGGTGACCACCGAACCCGACGCCGGCCTGGTCGGGTCCTGGCATCACCTGCGCCGCGCCACCGGGCTACCGGTCGAGACGCGGGTGTTCGGGCAGGTGCCGATCTGCTGGGACCCGGACCGCGACGCCGCCGTCGAGCGGGCCCACGAGCAGTTCCGGTGGTTCGCCGGCGGCTGGGCGGTGAACTCGGATCTGCCGACCACCGCCGGATTCGCCGGGGCGACGCAGTTCGTCCGGCCCGAGGACACCGCCGCGGCCATCGCGTGCGGACCGGATCTGGACGCCATCGTCGAGGCGGTGCGCGCCTACTGGGACGCCGGGTTCACCGACATCGGTTTGATCCAGATCGGCGACGAGAACCAGGACCTGTTCCTGGAGAAGGCCGCGGAAGCGTTGCTGGACAAGTTGCGTGCCGCGGCTCCCCGGTGAACCGCGATCCGCTCGGTTCACCCGAAAGGAAAGGATGAGGATGCCCAAGGGTAAGGGTATTTACGACGAGGAGAACGCCCCGAAGGACGAGCCGAAGGGTGGCCGCCCAGGCCCGACCGATCAGGGCCGCGAAGGTGGGATGGCCACCCGGGAACAGGCCCCTGACGTGGTCGAGAGCGGGGAGGAACCCACCGCCTGACGACCCCTCCGGATCATCGGCCGGATCACTCGGCTGAGCGGCCTTCGCGGCTGCGCCGGTAGGCGGCCCGCCGGAAATCGGCCAACCACCCGGGCAACAACTGCACCCCCGGCGCGGTGTTGAGGACGGGGTCGAACGACACCTCGCGCCCGGTGATCAGGTCGTGCAGGGTGAGCTGGGCCAGCGGGCGGAACCGGCCGGTGCCGGCCGCCTGCTCGATGTCGAACACCATGCCGCCGTCGGCGATGCGTTCGGCGACCGCGTCCAGCGACAGACCGGGTTGCTCGAAGACGGACGCCACCCGGCCGCGGAGCCACCAGGTGCCACCCGCGTAGCGGACCGGCATCAGGCTCGACGTCGTCACGCCGGTCCAGCCGATCGCCGGGCGGAGCAGCAGCCGGCCCAGCGGGCCGCCCGTGGTGGACGCCAACAGCACGTCCCACGGCGGGCCCGGCGGCGGGTGCGGGGGCATCCGCCAGGCCAGGCCGACGATGTCGGGGACCGACCCCGGCAGGCCGATGCCCTTCGACACCCGGCCGATGACCTCGCCGGACACCATCGGCAGACCGTCACCCGGCGCGGCGAGCCGCTCGAGGGTTCCGCCGGCCAGCACCCCGGCCGGATGGAACAGGCGGCGGTGCCGGATCGCGGACCCCAACCGGACGGGTAGGGCGGCAAGGTCAGAGGCACTCATGTGTCTCAGGTGCCCGGGCCCGCCGGTCGGCAAACGTCGCGGCGCGTTTCAACCGCGGTCAAACAGGGCATTAGTTCCCGCGTAGCTCGATGATGAGCTTGCTGGACCGTCGAAAGGCCGATGTGACAACCGCATACACCGATGTCCGCGACGCTTTGGATACCGCCGGCCGGTCCGGCGGTATCTCCGCCCCACCGGGCGTGTACGCCCCGCAGGAGGACTCCCGGCTGCTCGTCGATGTGCTGGACCGAACCGGGCTGGCCGTCGACCGTCGAGTCGTCGATCTGTGCACCGGAAGCGGTGTGGTGGCGATCAACGCCGCCAGGCAGGGAGCGTTCCACGTCAGCGCCTTCGACATCTGCCACCGCGCGGTGCGCTGCGCCCGGGCGAACGCACTGTCCGCCGGTGTGGACGTCGACGTCCGGCTGGGCTCGTGGGCCCGCGCGGTGGAGTTCGGGCCGTACGACACCGTGGTGTGCAATCCGCCGTACGTGCCGCACGGCGGGGACGACGACACCGACCGGATTCCCCCGCACGCCGGCCCGCCGCAGGCCTGGAACGCCGGCCAGAACGGCCGGATGGTGCTCGATCCGCTGTGTGCCGCCGCGCCGGCCCTGCTGGCCGACGGCGGATCGCTGCTGGTGGTGCACTCGGAGTTCTCCGGAGTCGACCAGAGCCTGGCCGCGCTGCGCACCGGCGGGCTGAACGCCGAAGTCATTGCCGAGCAGTGGATTCCCTTCGGCCCGGTGCTCACCGCCCGGGCCGCGTTCCTGGAACGTCTCGGCATGCTCGATCCCGGGCGTCGGGAGGAACAACTCGTGGTGATCCGGGCGGACAAGCCGTGACCGCTCGCGAGGCCCGCATCGTGCGGGTGGTGCCCAACGGACCGATCCTGGTGGAGGGCCCGGTGTGTATCGAGCTGCCCGACGGCGCGGTGGTCGAGTCCGACCGGTTCATGGTCGCGATCTGCACGTGCCGGCGCAGCAAGAACTATCCGCTGTGCGACACCAGCCACCGCCGTCGGCAGAAACCGCCCGCCGACAGCTCGGCTCAGAACGCGGTGCCCCAGAACGCGGTGTCCCAGAGCGCGGCGACCCAGAACTGACGTCACTCAGTGACGTAGCGAGCTGCGGCCGGCGTTCCAGCACGCCATCAAATGCCCGGCAAGCCGGTCCTCGACCACCGCATGCGCGCGGATCCCGAACACCACATCGCGGTCCAGCCGCGGCTCCCGCGCCACCAGATCCCCGACCACGTCGGTGCGCACCACCTGCTCGTGCACGGCGTCCGCCTCGACGTGTTCGGCGTAGAACGCGATACACGCCTCGGGTGCGCCGAGCCGCTGCAATGCCTGGACCAGCCGGCGGGACCCCGGCGACGAGGTGATCTCGGTGGAGGCGAAATGCCCGACCGCCGCGCCGCGGAACTCCCGGTGCAACCCGAACAACGACATCAGGTTGACCGTGGCCAAGGTGTCGGCGCCGACGGCGTCGATGTAGCCCAGGTAGGTGGTGTCCAGGCCGGCGGCCTCGAGCAGATCGGCGTACAACTCCTGATGCACCCGCGGGCCGCGGCCGCCGCCGTACTCGTCGAACTCCACGGCGACGAACGACGCCTTGGCCTGCCCGATCAGCCGGGGGATCGCGAACGCGTGCGGATCGGCCTCCTTGAGGTGATACAGCGAGCGGTGAATGAAGTACTCCCGCATCTGCTCCCACGTGCCGGAGTCGCGCAGGTGGTACGACGGGCCGGTCGCATCGGGATGGCCGTCGACCGGTTCGCGGGCCAGCCGCTCCATCTCGTCGGCGGCGGTGACGTCCGATTCGATCGGCCCGACGTCGCGACGCACCGCGGCCAGGAACGCGTCCTCGAGCTGACCGCGCAGGTGCAGCAGCGCCGGATTCCACTCCCAACGCGGGTCCACGCCGGCGAAGCCGCGGTAGTGCAACTCGTAGCAGGTGTAGAGCGCCAGCTGCAGATCCAGCCCGTACGGGTCGGCGTCGCCGATCGGCGCGTCGATGCGGATCAACGTGCGGCGGGGCGGACGTTCGGCCAGCACGTTGATCACCGCTGCGGACAACGGCCCGACCGCGGTCGGCAGGCGGGGTTCGGCGAACTTCCGGGGGGCCGCGGACGTCGAGGGCAAAGAAGGCACGGTCACGGCCTCTATCGTTCCCCACCTCGACGTTCGTCAAACGCTTTTGACGGTCCCGCAACGTCGAGGAAGGTCCGCGCCGAGTGCATCCGCCGCCGCGAGTGTGTCGGTGCTGTCGCGACCGTGTGGGTGGTGCGCCGGATGTGTGGCGGCTGTGCTGAGGGTGCGGCCACCGGGCCTATTCGGCCGATTCTCGACAGCCGGGACACCGTCACGTCAGCCGGCGGACATTCATCGCAGCCACAGCACACTCACATGCGGCTGCGACTGTTGCGACCGGTGCCACTGAAACCGCATGAAAACCACATGAAAACGAAAAACCCGCTCCCGCCTGGGTTACCAGGCCGAGGAGCGGGCCTCTCGTGAAATCACCGAGTCGGGGTGGCGGGATTTGAACCCACGACCTCTTCGTCCCGAACGAAGCGCGCTACCAAGCTGCGCCACACCCCGATGAAGCTATGACAGGGTATCGCACCGCTGCGGCGGGAAGCCAAACGGGTTTCCCCTCACCCCGTCGAAGTCCCGGAGAAGTCCCGGAGAAGTACCGAGAAGCCGGGAAGAAACCGGCGCCGCCCGACGTTGAGCCACGTGATCGCAGCTGGCCTGACGCATGCGGGAAGGGAGGCGTCGGGGATGACAACATTGGGAGCCGCCCTCTACATCGGATTCTTCGTCGCAGCGGCGCTGTGGCTGTATCTGACCGGGGATCACGGCCAGCGGCCGGACCGCTCGAACTCGTCGAGCACCGCATCGGCCGCCGACACGTCGAGGCCCTGCTTGGTGAGCCACTCGTCGTTGAAGTAGGTGTCGTGATAGCGGTCGCCGCTGTCGGCCAGCAACGTCACCACCGAACCACGGCGCCCCTCGGCCACCATCTCGGCCAGCAGGGTGAACGCACCCCACAGATGGGTGCCGGTCGACGGTCCCACCCGGCGGCCCAGCACGCGGCTGGCATGGTGCGCCGCGGCGACCGACGCGGCGTCGGGCACCGCGATCATCCGGTCGACCACCCCGGGCAGGAACGACGGTTCCACCCGCTGCCGGCCGATGCCCTCGATCCGCGACGACTCGGTGGTGACCACATCGTCGAGGCCCTGCGCATACGCCGGGAAGAATGCGGAGTTCTCCGGGTCGACCACACACAACCGGGTGTCGTGACAGCGGTAGCGCACATACCGCCCGATGGTGGCGCTGGTGCCGCCGGTGCCCGCGCCCACCACGATCCACTCCGGAATCGGATGCGGCTCGGCGCTCATCTGCTGGAAGATCGACTCGGCGATGTTGTTGTTCCCGCGCCAGTCGGTGGCCCGCTCGGCGTTGGTGAACTGGTCGAGGTAATGGCCGCCGGTCTCCTCGGCCAGCCGCTCCGCCTCGGCGTACACCTGGGACGGTTCCGCGACGAAATGGCACCGCCCGCCCTGGGCTTCGATGAGTTCGATCTTGGCGCTGCTCGTCGACGCCGGGACCACCGCGATGAACGGCAGCCCCAGCAGCGCCGCGAAGTAGGCCTCCGACACCGCCGTGGACCCCGACGACGCCTCGATGATCGTGGTGTGCTCACCGATCCAGCCGTTGCACAACCCGTAGAGGAACAGTGACCTCGCCAACCGGTGCTTGAGGCTGCCGGTGATGTGCGTGCTCTCATCCTTGAGATACAGCTGCACATCGGCCGAGCGCCACGCCTCCGGCAACGGGTAGCGCAGCAGATGGGTGTCGGCGCTGCGCCGCGCATCGGCCTCGATCAACCGGATCGCGCGGTGCACCCACTCCCGCGGCTGGGTGCGGGACGCGCCGGCCGTCGACCGGCCCACCGCCCCGCGTCCCATCAACCGGTGGTCTTCTGCGCCGAGACGGTGGGATGGGCGCGGCCGGCATGCGATCCGCTGTCCGCGCCGCCGCTAGGCGCGGCCACCAGCGTCAACAGCGTTGCCTCCGGGCGGCAGCAGAACCGCACCGGCGCGTACGGCGAGGTGCCGATGCCGGCGGACACGTGCAGCGCCATGTTCGCGCCCCATCGGGACGCGCCCTTGGCACGCGACCGGTCCAGTTCGCAATTGGTCACCAACGCGCCGTAGAACGGCAGGCACAGCTGACCGCCGTGGGTGTGCCCGGCCAGCACCAGCTGGTAGCCGTCGGCGGCGAACCGGTCCAGCACCCGCGGCTCGGGGGAGTGGGTGAGGCCCAGCGTCAGATTGGCGGTGCGGTCGGCCGGCCCGGCGATGGTCGGATAGCGGTCCCGTTTGAGGTGCGGATCGTCCACCCCGGCCGCGGCGATCCGCAACCCCGCCACCTCGATGACGCGGCGGGTGTGGGTCAGATCCAGCCAGCCGCGCTCGGTGAACGCCGCCCGCAGATCCTGCCAGGGCAGCGGTTCGCCGAACACCCGGTGCGACGGTTTGACGACGTAGTTCAGCGGGTTCTTCAGCCGCGGCGCGAAGTAGTCGTTGCTGCCGAAGACGAACAGCCCGGGCAGCGACAGCAGCGGGTTCAGTGCCTGCACCACCGTCGGCACCGCCTTCGGGTGCGCCAGGTTGTCGCCGGTGTTGACCACCAGGTCCGGCTCCAACCGGGCCAGCTCACGCAGCCAGGCCTGCTTGCGGCGCTGGGTCGGCCGCATGTGGATGTCGCTGATGTGCAGCACCTTCAGCGGCGTCGAGCCCGGCGCCAGCACCGGCATGGTCACCTCACGCAGCGTGAACGCGTTGCGTTCGATCAACGACGCGTAACCGATTCCGGCGGCCAGCGAGCCGACGGCCAGCGCTGCCGACTTCCGCGCAACCGATCGGGATGATGCAACGGGCATGCAGGCAGCCTACTGCGCTACGGCGCGACGGGCCCGTGCACCCGCATCAGTACTGGTGAGCCGGTGCCGATGAGCCGGTGCTGGTGAGCCGGTGCCCACCGAGCACGGCCCGTCGATCACGGCGGCGGCGGTGGCGGTGGCGGCGGCCCGAGCACCGGCACCGTGATCGGCGGCAGACCCGGGATCTCCACCACGGTCTGGCCGATCGGGGGTGGCGGCCCGCCGGGGATGTCGGGCACCCGGATCGTCGGCGGCGGTGGTGGAGCCGGCGGGATGCCGTTGCTCACCTGGATCGTCACGATCGACCCGGGAATGGTCTGCCCGGACGGGTTGGTGCCCACCACGGTTCCGCGCCGCGCACTGCTGTTGACGGTCGCGACCCCGTCGGCGACCTGGAAACCGGCGTCGCGCAGACGCTGCCGCGCGGCTTCCTCGCTCAGCCCCGACACACTCGGCACCCGGGAGCCGGGTCCGCCGTCGACATAACGCGGATCGGTGGGCGGCAGCGCCACCGGGCCGAACTTCTCGGCGATCGGCTTCATCGCGGCGAACCAGGTGCGAGCCGGCTCATTGCCGCCGAACAGGTCGCCCGACCCGCACCGCCGCAACGGGAACGAACACAGCTCACCGGGACTGTTGGAATCGTCGTAGATGTAGTTGGCGGCGGCCAGCTGATTGGTGAAGCCCAAGAACGCCGAGGAGCGGTTCGACTCGGTGGTACCGGTCTTGCCGGACATCGGAAGATCCCAGCCCACCGACGCGGCGGCGCCGGCCGCGGTACCGGCACCCCGGTCGTCCTCGCTCATCGCATTGGCCAGCGTGTTGGCCAGCCCCTCGGGGACGACCTGTTCGCAGGTCTCGGTCGTCACCGACACCTCGTTGCCGTGCCGGTCGTAGACCTTGTCGATCGGGTTCGGCGGGCACCACACCCCGCCCGAGGCGAGCGTGGCGGCCACATTCGACAGCTCCAGCGCGTTCACCTCGATCGGGCCCAGCGTGAACGAGCCGATGTTCTGCCGCTTCACCCAGTCGGCGATGCTCTCGTCGGAGTTCGGGTCGTAATCGCGGGCGGTGCCGGGCTGGGCGTAGGACCGCAACCCCAGCCGGACCGCCATGTCGACGGTGCGCGGCACGCCGATCTGCGAGATCAACTTGGCGAACGCCGTGTTCGGGGAGGTGGCCAGCGCGTCGGTGACGTTCATCGAGCCGCGGTAGCTGCCGGCGTTGCGCACACACCAGGTGGCCGCCGGGCAGCCGGGGGTGTCACTGCTGCCGAGCCCCTTGGCCTGGAAGAACGCCGGCGCCTCGAGCTGGGTGTTGATCCCCATGCCCATCTCCATCGCCGCGGCCGTGGTGAAGATCTTGAACACCGACCCGGCGCCGTGACCGACCAGCGAGAACGGCTGCGGCTGCATGGTCTCGCCGGCCTCGGAGTTCAGCCCGTAGTGCCGGCTGCTCGCCATCGCCAGCACCGGGTGCGACTCCTTACCCGGCCGGATCACGCTCATCACGCTGGCCACGCCGTTGGCGTCGGGACGCGCGTACTGGTCGATCGCCGACTTCACCGCACGCTGCACCTCGGGGTCCAGCGTGGTCTTGATCAGATACCCGCCCTTGGCGACCTGCTCCTTGCTGATCCCGGCCCGGGCCAGGTACTCCAGCACGTAGTCGCAGAAGAAGGCCCGGTCACCGGCGGCGATGCAGCCGCGGGGCAGTTCGTTGGGCCGCGGCAGGATGCCCAGCGGCTGCTCCTTGGCGGCGCGCAGCGCCTCGGCCTCCTGGGGCAGCTGGTCGATCATCGTGTCGAGCACCAGGTTGCGCCGGGCCAGCGCGCCGTCGGGATTGGTGTACGGGTTCAGCGCGGTGGTGGACTGCACCAGCCCGGCCAACAACGCGGCCTGATGCCAGTCCAGCTCCGAGGCGTTGATGCCGAAATACGTCTGGGCGGCGTCCTGGATGCCGTACGCGCCGTTGCCGAACGACACCAGGTTCAGGTACCGGGTGAGGATCTCAGGCTTGGTCAGCGTCTTGTCCAGGGTGAGCGCCATCCGGATCTCCCGCAGCTTGCGGGCCGGGGTGGTCTCGATCGCGGCGCGTTTCTCGGCGTCGGTCTGGGCGACCACCAGCAGTTGGTAGTTCTTCACGTACTGCTGTTCCAGCGTGGAGCCGCCGCGAGTGTCGGAGTCGCCACGCAGGTACCCGGTCAGGCCCGTCAGCGTGCCCTGCCAGTCCACACCGTTGTGCTCGGCAAAGCGCTTGTCCTCGATCGCCACGATTGCCAGCTTCATCGTGTCGGCGATCTCCTCGCTGGGCACCTCCCAGCGGCGCTGGCTGTACAGCCAGGCGATCGGATTGCCCTCGGCGTCGACCATCGTCGACACCGCCGGGACATCGCCTTCGACGAGCTGCGCCGAGCCGTTCGCCACCACGTCGGACGCGCGGTTCGACAACAGCCCGATGCCCCCCACGACGGGGAACATCAGCGCAGCGGCGATCACGGCCGCCAGCAAGCAACACCAGGCCAGCTTGATGACGGTGGCCGCCCGGGTCGATTCAGTCGGGGCGGTCGGCGGATCCTCCGGCATGACGTACAGCGTAGCGACGGTGGCGGACCTGATCTGCCGAGCTGTGCAGATACCGCGAATCCGGCGTCACGGCGAGGTGCGCGAGTAACGGAAGTGACTGGCCCTGCACGCTCGTCCCAAAATTGTGCCGGTCTCCGTCTTGCATAAACCAGCGCTGACCACGTAGCTTCTATGCACAGTGCGATTAACGTAACAATCCGCTGGGCAATGTGGCGTAGATCGCATTACGATTTACGCCGAGGTAGAAAGGACCGCCTCGAACGGTCATGAAGAAGGGATCGCTGGTGTCAAGCAATCGGCCCGCACCCGGCAGGAGCAAGTCCACTGCCCCTGGTTTCAAACCCAGTACCTCGTCGGAGTCCCGGATTGCGTGGGTGTCCCGCGCCCGGTGCCGGCAGACCGACCCCGATGAACTGTTCGTCCGCGGTGCCGCGCAGCGCAAGGCAGCGGTGATCTGCCGGCACTGCCCGGTCATCCTCGAGTGCGGCGCCGACGCCCTCGACAACCGGGTCGAGTTCGGCGTCTGGGGTGGAATGACCGAGCGCCAACGTCGAGCCCTGCTCAAACAGCATCCTGAGGTGGTTTCCTGGGCGGACTTCTTCGCCGCGCAGCGCAAACAACGCAACGCGGTCTGACCGCCTCGCAGATCTGACAACGTCACCGGCCGACCCCGGCCGACTTCACCGACCCGCACGAGCCGGCGGCCGACATCAGGCCGCCGGCTCCGTCGTTCCGGTGATCTGATCGGCGATCGCGCCCAGCGCGTCGAGATCGGAGACGTCGAACGGAAGCGACGGCACCCCGACGATCGGCACATGCGGGTTGGCCCCGGTGAACCGGGACAGCAGCCGGATCTCCCGCTTGGCGGTCTGATACCGGTCGGCGTGGATCCGCAGCACCGCCGCGGTCAGCGATGCGGGGTCATCCGCCTCGAGCTGCTCGGCGGCCTCGATCGCCTTGTCCGGGTGCAGATCACACAGCGTCGGGTGGGTGCGGTTGAGGATCAACCCGGCCAGCGGCATGTGCTCCTCCGACAACCGGTCGACGAAGAACGACGCCTCGCGCAGCGCGTCCGGCTCGGCCGCCGACACCACGACGAACTGGGTGCCGCGGCGCTTGAGCAGCTCATAGGTGCGGTCCGCCTTCTCCCGGAACCCGCCGAAGGTGGCGTCCAGGGACTGCACGAACGCCGCGGCGTCGGCGAGCATCTGGGAGCCCAGGATCGTCGAGATCGCCTTCATGGCCAGGCCCATCGCGCCGGTCACCAGCCGGCCGATGCCGCGACCCGGCCCGAGCAGCAACCGCCACAGCCGGCTGTCCATGAAGTTGCCCAGCCGTTTCGGCGCATCCAGGAAGTCCAGCGCGTTGCGCGACGGTGGGGTGTCGACCACCACCAGATCCCACTTGTCCTCGGCGAGCAGCTGACCCAGCTTCTCCATCGCCATGTACTCCTGCGTGCCGGCCAGTGACGTGGCGACGGTCTGATAGAACTGGTTTTCCAGAATCGCGTTGGCGCGGTCGGGCCCGGAGTACTGGATCACCATCTCGTCGAACGTCCGGCGCATGTCGAGCATCATCGCGTGCAGTTCGCCCGGCACCTCCGGGGCCAGCGGCACCCGCTGCGGGGTGTTGCCGAGGTCGTCGATGCCCAGTGCCTGGGCCAGTCGTTTGGCCGGGTCGATGGTGAGAACCACGACGGTGCGCCCGTATTCGGCGGCGCGCAGGGCCATCGCCGCCGCGGTGGTGGTCTTGCCGACGCCGCCGGCGCCGCAGCACACCACCACGCGGTTGCTGGTGTCCTTGAGGATCGAGCCCATGTCGAGGGCGGGTGGTGCGGTGCTCATCGATTCCTCCCCAATCTGTGTGCCTGCGGGTGCCGGATCGGCGCGTCGAGCCGACCGTTCATCGGACACCTTGGTGGGCAAGCGCTTCGGCGAGTTCGTAGAGGCTGCCGAGGTCGATACCCTCCGGCAGCGCGGGCAGCTGCAGCCGGGGCACGTCCAGCCGGTCCAGCTGGGTGGCGCTCTCGGCGCGCGCCCGGATCCGGGTGGCGTGCTGAATGGCCTGGGTGAGCAGACCGGCGAAATCCTTGTCGGACAGCGTGATCCCGGTCTTGGCCAGATCGGTCCGCACCGTGTCGGCGTCGATGTCACCTTCGGCCGCCTTGGCCAGATCGCCGGGTGCGAGATAGGCCGGGATGTTGCGGTTGACGATCACACTGCCGATCGGCAGGTCGAGTTCGCGCAGTTCTTCGATCGCCTCGATGGTCTCCTGCATCGGCAACGCCTCGAGCAGGGTCACCAGATGGATCGCGGTCAGATCGGAATGCAGCACGTTGACCACGCTCTCGGCCTGCGCGTGCACCGGGCCGCCCTTGGCCAGATCCGACACCGCCTTGGTGACGTCGAGGAAGCGTGAGATGCGCCCGGTGGGCGGTGAGTCCACCACGACGGCGTCGTAGATCTGCTGCTTGGCGTGCTTGTCCGGTTTGTCGTTACGGGTGACGATCTCGCGGATCTTGCCGGTGAGCAGCACATCGCGCAGGCCCGGGGCGATGGTGGTGGCGAACTCGACCGCGCCGATGCGCCGCATCGCGCGGCCGGCCAGCCCCAGGTTGTAGAACATGTCGAGGTATTCCAGGAACGCGGCCTCGGTGTCGATCGCCAGCGCGTTGACCACGCCGCCGCCCTCGGCGGTCGCGATCTTGACTTCCTCGTACGGCAGCGGTGGGACGTCGAACAGCTGTGCAATACCTTGGCGGCCTTCGACTTCGACCAGCAACACCTTGCGTCCACCGGCCGCGAGGCACAACGCGAGCGCGGCCGCGATGGTGGATTTGCCGGTACCGCCCTTGCCGGTGACGAAATGCAGCCGGGCCCTGGTCAGGCGCGACGGCCAACCGACCGGTTTGTTGCCGCTGGGTGAAGAACTCACCACTGCATGCTAGCCAAGCAGGATTTGACCGACCGATAAGCTCAGAACATGACCGAACCAACCCGGTGGGAGTACGCCACAGTGCCGTTGCTCACCCATGCGACCAAGCAGATCCTCGACCAGTGGGGTGAAGACGGGTGGGAACTGGTGTCGGTGCTGCCCGGACCCACCGGCGAACAGCACGTGGCCTACCTGAAGCGTCCGAAGTGAGCACCTGGTCGAACCGACTCACCGAACTGGGCATCAGCCTGCCCGCCGTGGCCGCGCCGGTGGCGGCGTATGTACCGGCGGTGCGCACCGGCAACCTCGTCTACACCTCGGGTCAGCTGCCGATGGTCGACGGCAACCTGGCGGCCACCGGCAAGGTGGGCGGCGAGGTGACCCCGGAGCAGGCGAAGGCGCTGGCCCGGGTGTGTGCGCTCAACGCGCTGGCGGCGGTGCACGACCTGGCCGGGATCGACGCCGTCACCCGGATCGTGAAGGTGGTCGGCTTCGTGGCGTCCGCGCCGGGCTTCACCGGTCAGCCGGGGGTGGTCAACGGGGCGTCGGAACTGTTCGGGGAGATCTTCGGGGACGCCGGCGCGCACGCGCGCTCGGCGGTCGGGGTGTCGGAGCTGCCGCTGGACGCCCCGGTGGAAGTCGAGCTGATTGCCGAGATCAGGTGAGCGATCTGGAGCATCCGGCCTACGGGCTGCTGCGCCCGGTGACCGAGACCGCCTCGGTGCTGCTCGCCGACAACCCGGGCCTGATGACGCTGGACGGCACCAACACCTGGGTGCTGCGCGGACCGGGCAGCGACGAGATGGTGGTCGTCGACCCGGGGCCCGACGACGCCGACCACATCGCCCGGCTGGCCGAGCTGGGGCCGATCCCGCTGGTGTTGATCAGCCACAAACACGAGGACCACACCGGGGGCATCGACAAGATCGTCGACGCCACCGGCGCGGTGGTGCGGTCGGTCGGCAGCGGATTCCTGCGCGGGCTGGGTGGTCCGCTCACCGACGGTGAGGTCATCGAAGCCGCCGGCCTGCGGATCACGGTGCTGGCCACACCCGGCCACACCGTCGACTCGCTGTCGTTCGTGCTCGACGACGCGGTGCTGACCGCCGACACGGTGCTCGGGCGGGGCACCACCGTGATCGATGACGAGGACGGCAGCCTCGCGGCGTATCTGGAGTCGCTGCGGCGGCTGCGGGGGCTGGGCCGGCGGGTGGTGTTGCCCGGCCACGGGCCCGAACTACCGGATCTGGCCGCGGTCAGCGACATGTATCTGGCGCACCGCGAGGAACGTCTCGAACAGGTCCGCGCGGCGCTGCGGGAACTCGGCGAGGACGCCACCGCGCGTCAGGTGGTGGAACACGTCTACACCGATGTCGACGAGAAACTGTGGGACGCCGCCGAGTCGTCGGTGCGCGCCCAGCTCGATTACTTGCGATTTCGGCGTGGTCACGACCGCTGAGCGATCGCAACCACGCCGAAATCGCGAGATGTCAGCGGGCTCGGCGGGCCAGCCGCTCCGAGTCGGAGATCAGTACGCTCTTACCCTCGAGCCGGATCCAGCCCCGTTGGGCGAAGTCCGCCAGCGCCTTGTTCACGGTCTCCCGCGACGCGCCGACCAGCTGGGCGATCTCCTCCTGCGTCAGGTCGTGGGTGACCCGCAGCATGCCGCCCTCCTGGGTGCCGAACCGCTGCGCGAGCTGCAGCAGCTGCTTGGCCACCCGGCCCGGCACGTCGGTGAAGATCAGGTCGGCCAGCGCGTTGTTGGTGCGGCGCAGCCGGCGGGCCAGCACGCGCAACAGCTGCTCGGCGATCTCCGGACGGTCCTTGATCCACCCCCGGAGCGCGTCGCGGTCCATCGACACCGCGCGGACCTCGGTGATCGTGGTGGCGCTCGACGTCCGCGGGCCCGGGTCGAAGATCGACAGCTCACCGAACATGTCGGACGGGCCCATGATCGTGAGCAGGTTCTCCCGTCCGTCCGGTGACCGCCGGCCGATCTTCACCTTGCCGGAGATGATGATGTACAACCGGTCGCCTGGCTCCCCCTCGGCGAACACGGTGTGACCACGTGGAAAGTCCACGGGCTGCAGTTGCTTGGTCAGCGCGGCTACCGCGCTGGGTTCAACCCCCTGGAAGATTCCGGCCCTCGCCAGGATCTCGTCCACAGTCTGTTCCTCTTACGCCGTTGGGTGATGTGACATGCGCCAGCCGACCCCTGTTCCGGTTAGCGAAGTCAGTCTAGAGGTATGTCACGTGCGTGACTTACCCACGCTACACACGATCTGCATGTCGGGGCGGCTGAAAACTCGTTTTCTGCTGGTGATGGACATATATGCGGGTGGGCAGCGCCGGTTTGTCCAGGTCAGCGGCCCACCCGACGATGGTACGCGACACACCGTTGGTCGACGGCCCGGCGGCAGCCGCCCGATCAGCCTCGACGCCGGCGGTAGGGTTCCGTTGGGGCGCCCGGACCGGATGGTCGGCGGCGGCGTCGTCGACCAGACCGGCTTCGAGGCGTTCCAGCCCGAAGGTCGCCAGCATCAGCAACCCGGGGATGAACGCGACGAGCAACCAAGACACAAGGCTGAAGTAAACACGCCGAAGATCTCAGGGTGATCACAAAACGTCACCGGCGCCACTACCGTCAAACGGTTCGACGGATCCGCCCGGGATGCACCCCCGAAACCACACGCGGCTCGAGCGCGGCCGGGCCCCGGACCGGGTTCAGTAGGCTGGCAGCCGTGACAACGGGAGCGTCCTCGGCCGCGGAGTCGGCACCGGTCAAGCGCACTCGGCGGTCCGCCCCCTCGGCAGATTCGAAGACCTCGGCAGATTCGAAGACCACGGCGAAGAAGGCCAGATCGAAGAAGAACTGGGACGCCGAAACCCCGCTGGGCCTGGTGCGGCGGGCCCGGCGGATGAACCGGAAGCTGGCGCAGGCCTTCCCCCACGTGTACTGCGAACTCGACTTCACCAACCCGCTCGAGCTCACCGTGGCGACGATCCTGTCCGCGCAGAGCACCGACAAACGGGTGAACCTGACCACCCCGGCGCTGTTCCGCAAGTACCGGACCGCGCTGGACTACGCGCAGGCCGACCGTGCCGAACTCGAGGAGCTGATCCGGCCGACCGGCTTCTTCCGCACCAAGGCGAACTCGCTGATCCGGCTCGGTCAGGAGCTGGTCGAGCGCTTCGACGGCGAGGTGCCCGACAACCTCGAGGACCTGGTGACGCTGCCCGGGGTCGGCCGAAAGACCGCCAACGTCATCCTCGGCAACGCGTTCGACGTCCCCGGCATCACGGTGGACACCCATTTCGGCCGGTTGGTGCGGCGGTGGCGGTGGACCGACGAGCGGGATCCGGTCAAGGTCGAACACGCCGTCGGCAAGCTCATCGAACGCCGGGAGTGGACCCTGCTGAGCCACCGGGTGATCTTCCACGGCCGCCGGGTGTGCCATGCCCGCAAACCGGCGTGCGGAGTGTGCGTGCTGGCCGACGACTGCCCGTCCTACGGGATCGGGGAGACCGACAAGCTCGCCGCGGCCGAACTGGTCAGGGGACCGGAACGAGACCACCTGCTGGCGCTGGCCGGCCTGTAGAGGCCGCGGCCCATGAGTGCGACGACCCGCTGGAGCCTGGCTGCGCTGATCGTGGCGCTGGCCGTGGGTGTGGGACTGTGGCGGCAACTCGACAGCCCGGCCCCACCCGCGCAGCGCGGCGGTCCGCCGGTGGTCGCCGAACAACCGGCCGGGGACCGAGCGGCGCCGGCCGAGGTGCGGGCCGCCGCGGATCTGGCGCCGTGTCCGGAGGGCGACGGCGGAGCGGGCCCGGAGCCGCTGCGCGGCATCGAGGTGCGGTGCGCCGCCGACGGCGCCCCGATCGACGTGGCGCCCGCGCTGGCCGGCCGGCCGGTGGTACTCAACCTGTGGGCCTACTGGTGCGGACCGTGCCGCGACGAACTGCCCGCCATGGCCGAATACCAGCACCGGGCCGGCCCCGAGGTGACCGTGCTGACCGTGCACCAGGATCCCAACGAGGCGGCCGGGCTGGCCCTGCTGACCGAACTCGGGGTGCGGTTGCCGACGCTGCAGGACGGTGAGCGCAGAATCGCCGCGGCGCTGCGGGTGCCGAATGTGATGCCTGCCACGGTGGTGTTGCGGGCGGACGGTACCGTGGGCGAGGTTCTGCCGCGCGCGTTCACCACCGCCGATGAGATCGCCGCGGCGGTCGAGCGGGAGTTAGGAGAGTCGCGGTGAGGTGGGAGCGGGAACGGAGCCGGCTGGCTCCCGATGCTGCGCCGCCCTGGCTCAAGCAGCTGGTCGACAACGTCGACCACATCCGGCGGGCGTACCGGCGCCGGCTGCCCGCGGAGGTGGTGTCGGCGATCCTGGAGGCCGACGCCGAAGCCGACCGGGCCGCGGGCCGGGACACGTCCGGCCCCGCCGGGAAGCCCAAGCGGGACGCCGCGGTGCTGGTGTTGTTCTCCGGCCCGCCGGACGCGCCGGCCGGTGAACTGCCCGACGACGCCGACCTGCTGCTGACGGTGCGCGCGTCGACGCTGCGGCATCACGCCGGGCAGGCCGCGTTCCCGGGCGGCGCCGCCGACGACACCGACCCGGACCCGGTGTACACCGCGCTTCGGGAGGCCGCCGAGGAGACCGGAATCGACACCGCCCGGCTGCAGCCGCTGGCGACGATGGAGAAGATGTTCATCCCACCGTCGGGGTTCCACGTGGTGCCGGTGCTGGCCTACTCACCGGATCCCGGCCCGGTCGGCGTCGTCGATCCGGCCGAGGCGGCACTGGTGTCGCGGATTCCGGTGCGCGCCTTCGTCAACCCGGAAAACCGCATCATGGTGCACCGCGACGCCCGGACCCACCGCCTCGCCTGGCCCGCGTTCGTGCTCAACGAGATGCTGGTGTGGGGTTTCACCGGACAGGTGATCTCCGCGATGCTCGACGTGGCCGGCTGGGCCCGACCCTGGAACACCGACGACGTTCGCGAACTCGACGAGGCCATGGCCCTTGCCGGAAGCCCGGATCGGTCGCCCGGCAGATACGGTGATGCCCACGATGACTGAGGCTCGACAATGACAGCGGCGCAATGGCTCGACTTCGCCATCCTCGCCGTGGCGTTGATCGCCGCGATCTCCGGGTGGCGCTCCGGCGCGGTGGGTTCGTTGATGTCCTTCCTGGGGGTGGTGCTCGGCGCGGTGGCCGGGGTGCTGCTGGCCCCGCACGTCGTCACCTACATCGACGGCGCCCGAACCCGGCTGTTCGCCACCCTGTTCCTGATCCTGGCGCTGGTGGTGATCGGCGAGATCGCCGGTGTGGTGCTGGGCCGCGCGGCGCGCAGCGCACTCCGCAGCGGGCCGGTGCGCGCGCTGGACTCGGTGACCGGCGTCGCGATGCAACTGGTGGCGGTGCTGCTCGCGGCCTGGCTGCTGGCCACCCCGCTGGCGTCGACGTCGGGTCAGCCGGCGGTGGCCGCCGCGGTGAGCGATTCACGACTGCTCTCCGAGGTCGACAAGGTCGCGCCGGAATGGTTGCGGTCGGTGCCGCAGCGTATCTCGGCGTTGCTCGACGACTCCGGGCTGCCCGATGTGCTGGAACCCTTCGGCCGCACCCCGATCGCCGCCGTCGACGAACCCGATCCGGCACTGGCCCAGGACACCGTGGTCGGTCTGACCGCGCCGAGCGTGGTCAAGATCCGCGGTGTCGCCGAGGTCTGCCGGAAGGTGCTGGAGGGCAGCGGTTTCGTCATCGCCCCCAACCGGGTGATGTCCAATGCGCACGTCGTCGCGGGGGCTGATCAGGTCACCATCGACGCCGACGGCCAGGAGTATCCGGCCACCGTGGTGTCCTACGACCCGGACATCGACATCTCCATCCTCGATGTGCCAGATCTTCCGTTGCGGCCGTTGCAGTTCGTCGATCACGAGGCGCCGCCGGGCACCGACGCGGTGGCGATGGGCTATCCGGGCGGCGGTGACTTCGTGGCCACCCCGGTGCGGGTGCGCGAGACCATCACCCTCAAGGGCCCGGACATCTACCAGAGCAAGACCGTCACCCGCAGCGTCTACACGGTGCGCGGCAGCATCAAACAGGGCAACTCCGGCGGACCGATGATCGACCGCAGCGGCAAGGTGCTCGGGGTGGTGTTCGGCGCGGCCGTCGATGACGACGACACCGGCTTCGTGCTCACCGCCAAGCAGGTCGAGCATCAGATCGCCCGGGTCGGCAACACCGAACCGGTTCCGACCGGGCAGTGCGTGGGCGCGCCGGCCCCTTAACGGCCGGTGCGGCCGGTCAGGAAGCGGCCGAGTTCCTCGTTGACCACAGCGGGGGCTTCCTCGTGGGCGAAATGCCCTGCGCCCGGCACGGATACGTAGCGGCCGTGCGGGGCGTGGCGCTGCGTCCGGTGCACCGGGTCGGCCAGCACGTACGGGTCGGACTCGCCGTGCAGGTGCAGCACCGGAACGCGGACCGGCCGGGTCATCAACCGCATGAACCGGTGTCCCTCGCTGCGCAGCTGGCTGCGCACCGCCCAGCGCTGGTACTCCAGCGCGGAGTGCGCCGCCGAGGGGATCTGGATGGCGCGGCGCAGATGCCCGACGGTGGTGGCGAAGTCCTGGGTCGCCGGCCACTGCGCGCCGGCCCGGCTGCGCACCAGCCGCTCGAGCCGGGCGCCGTCGTCCTTGGTCAACATCCGTTCCGGCCAGCGCGGCAGCTGATAGCTCAGCAGTGACGGCAGCAGGGCGCGCGCCTGTGCGCGGTTCGACAGCGCCGAGGCCCGTAACGCCGCCGGATGCGGGGAGCTGACCAGCGCGATCGACCGCACCACCCGGGGATGCAGCACCGCGGTGGCCCAGCAGACCAGCCCGCCGTCGGCGTGGCCGACCAGCGCCGCGCGCGGATGTCCGAGTGCGCGGACCAGCCCGGCGGTGTCACCGGCCAGGGTCCAGCCGTCGTAGCCGCGCGGCGGTTTGTCGCTGCCGCCGTAGCCGCGCAGATCGACCGCCACCACCCGCGCCCCGGTCAGTCCGGTCAGGCCGGTCAGCTGATGGCGCCAGGAGTACCAGAACGACCCGAACCCGTGCAGCAGGATGACCAACGGCCGCTCGGTCCGCGGGATCCGCCGGTCGGCCTCATCCGGTTCGGCCTCCACCACGTGGAAGCGGATGCCGTTGGCGTGCACCTCGTGGTGACGCCAGGGACCGTCGATGCGGGTCACCGACGGGTCGGGCGGCGGCATCACCAACCGGATGGGTCGCTCGGTTTACCGGCCGTGGCCTCGGGTGCGGTCGGGGCCCCGGCCCGGTCGTGGCCGGGGGTGAGGGCTTCGCGGGTCTCCCTGACCGATTCGATGGTCTGCTTCGGCCCGCGGATGCGGCGCACCTTCAGATATCCGAACAGCGCGAGCACGGCCGCGACGACGACCATGATCCCGAACACGATCAGGAACGCGGCCCACCGCCACAACCAGGTGTCGAGCAGCTCGGCGAGGAAGAAGAACAGGAAGAACGTGGAGTAGAACAGCACGGTCAGCGCGGCGATGAAGAACACGCTGCCGGTGAGACCGCGTTTGACGTCGCGGGTGATCTCGGCCTTGGCCAGTTCGACCTCGGCCCGCACCAGCGTCGACACCTGTGCCGTCGCGTCTTTGACGAGATCCCCGATCGACGGATCGGGTTTGGGCGCGTGCGGGTCGACCAAGGGGATCGAGGTGACGGTGGTCGGCACGCCATTCTTACGCTCGCCAGTGCTCACGAGAACATCCTCCGATGTCGGTGGGTCGCGGTTCATGTTGCCATGCGCAGACCCGCTCAACGATGCCGGTCGCGGTTAGACTGGCTGTCGAGCGTGTTGTAGCGGGTCGGGGAACGTCGGTTTTCGGGAGGACACTTGGCGACCAGACGCCGCTGGATGTTGCCCATCGTCGCATTGACCGGGTTGCTGGTTGCGGCGCTGGTGCCGTCCGTCGTCGCCCACGCCGCCGGCCCGGTGCCGCTGGGCGGCGGTTCGGGCCTGGTGGTCAATGGTGAGACGTTGTGCACGCTGACCACGATCGGTCACGACAACCGTGGCGCGCTGGTCGGATTCACCTCGGCGCACTGCGGCGGCCCGGGCGCGGTGGTGTCCGCCGAGGGCGCCGAGGACGCCGGAGTGCTGGGCACCATGGTCGCCGGTAACGACGCGCTGGACTACGCGGTGATCGAGTTCGATCCGCAGAAGGTGATCCCGGTCAACGAGGTCAACGGATTCCGCATCGACGGGTTGGGGCCGGACCCGGTGTTCGGGGAGATCGCGTGCAAGCTGGGCCGCACCACCGGTCACTCCTGCGGGGTGACCTGGGGCCCGGGCCAGCAGCCGGGCACCATCGTGAACCAGGTGTGCGGTCAGCCGGGTGACTCCGGTGCGCCGGTCACGGTGAACAACCGGCTGGTCGGCATGATCCACGGCGCGTTCAGCGAGGTGTTGCCGACGTGCGTGGTCAAGTTCATCCCGCTGCACACGCCGGCGGTCACCATCTCGTTCAACACCCAGCTCGCCGACATCAACGCCAAGAACCGGCCGGGTGCGGGGTTCGTGCCGATCGGCGCCGTCCCCTGATCGCCCCGGCCGGACGGCGCAGCTAGCTCGGCCCACCCTTGGTGGCCCGGATGGCTTCGAACACGTTCGGATCGACCAGCGTCGAGGTGTCCCCGAGTTCGCGGCCCTCGGCGACGTCGCGGAGCAGCCGGCGCATGATCTTGCCGCTGCGGGTCTTGGGCAGCTCGGGCACCACATGGATCTCCCGGGGTTTGGCGATGGGGGAGATCTCCCGGGCCACCTGCGCCCGCAGTTCCTCGACCATGTTGTCGTTGTCCTTGGCGTCGGCCTCCAGGATGACGAACGCGCAGATCGCCTGGCCGGTCTGCGGGTCGCTGGCGCCGACCACCGCGGCTTCGGCCACCCCGGAGTGGCCGACCAGAGCGGATTCCACCTCAGCGGTCGAGATGCGGTGTCCGGACACGTTCATCACGTCGTCGATGCGGCCCAGCACCCAGATGTCGCCGTCGGCGTCGTAGCGGGCGCCGTCACCGGCGAAGTACCAACCCTTGGATTCGAAACGCTGCCAATAGGTTTCGCGGTAGCGCTCGGGATCGTTCCAGATGCCGCGCAGCATCGCCGGCCACGGCTGGTCGAGCACCAGGTACCCGGTGATCGGTTCGCCGCCCTCGGGGCTGTTCGGGATGCGATCGCCGTCGTCATCGACGATCTGGGCGGAGATGCCGGGCAGCGGGGCCATTGCCGCGCCCGGCTTCGCCGCCGTCACGCCGGGCAGCGGGGAGATCATGATGGCGCCGGTCTCGGTCTGCCACCAGGTGTCGACCACCGGGGTGCGGTCACCGCCGATCACCTTGCGGTACCACCGCCAGGCCTCCGGGTTGATCGGCTCACCCACCGAACCGAGCAGTCGCAGGCTGGACAGATCGTGCGCGTCCGGGATCTCCCGGCCCCACTTCATGAACGTGCGGATCAATGTCGGGGCCGTGTAATAGATGGTGACACCGTACTTTTCGATGATCTGGAAGTGCCGGTGCTCATCGGGCGAGTTCGGGGTGCCCTCGTACACCACCTGGCTGGCCCCGTTGGCCAGCGGCCCGAACACGATGTAGCTGTGCCCGGTGACCCAGCCGATGTCGGCGGTGCACCAGAACACGTCGGTCTCCGGTTTGATGTCGAAGACGTAGTGGTGGCTGTAGGCCGTCTGGGTGAGGAACCCGCCGGTGGTGTGGACGATGCCCTTCGGTTTCCCGGTGGTGCCCGAGGTGTACAGCAAAAACAGCGGATGTTCGGAGTCGAACGCGTCGGGGGTGTGCTCGGTGGAGGCGTTGTCCACGGCGTCGTGCCACCACACGTCGCGACCCTCGGTCCACGGCACGTCCAGGCCGGTGCGCCGCACCACCAGAACGTGTTCGACGGTGGGTTGGTTCTGCACCGCCTCATCGGCGTTCGTCTTGAGCGGCACCGCGTTTCCGCGGCGGTACTGCCCGTCGGCGGTGATGAGGAGTTTGGCCTCGGCGTCCTGGATACGCGCGGTCAGCGCCGAGGAGGAGAACCCGGCGAACACGACGCTGTGCAGCACACCCAGCCGGGCGCAGGCGAGCATCGAGATGATCGCCTCGGGGATCATCGGCATGTAGATGGCGACCCGGTCCCCGGTGCGCAGTCCGAGCCGGGTCAGCGCGTTGGCGGCCTTGCTGACCTCGTCCTTGAGTTGGGCGTAGGTCAGGGTGCGGGAATCGCCGACCGGCTCACCCTCCCAGTAGATGGCCACCCGGTCGCCGTTGCCGGCTTCGACGTGGCGGTCCACGCAGTTGTAGGCGACGTTGAGGCGGCCGCCGACGAACCACTTGGCGAACGGTGCCTCCGACCAATCCAGCACCTGCTCGAACGGTTTCGCCCAGGTCAACCGCTCGGCCTGTCTGGCCCAGAACGCCAGCCGGTCGGCCTCGGCCTCCCGGTACAGGTCTGCGGTCGCGTTGGACTGGGCTGCGAACTCAGCCGGGGGAGGGTAGACCGACTGGGCTTCAGTGTGCGTCTCGGACATGGTGTGAGCCTATCCATTGCGGATGCCGAAAGTCGGCTGGGTCACCACATCCATCGGGTGGATTCGCCGGTCCGGCGGCCCGGCCGGCCGGTGCGGGCTTGGACCGGGTTAGCGTGGCTTCGTGACCGATCCGTTGGCGCCGTTGACCGAGCTTCCCGGGGTGACATCGGCCGGTGAGCTGGCGCGGGAGGCGCTGGGCAAGGCCCACCGGCACCGCGTCAACCTGCGCGGCTGGCCGACCACCGCGGCCGAGGCGGCGTTGCGCGCTGCCCGGGCCTCCTCGGTGCTCGACGGTGGGCCGCTGCAGATCGCACCGGACGATCCGCCCGATCCGATCCTGGCGGGCGCGCTGCGGGTGGCGCAGGCGCTGGAGGGCGGGGAGACCGCCCTGGTCGGGGTGTGGCGGCGGGCGCCGCTGCAGGCGCTGGCCCGGCTGCACGCGCTGGCGGCCGCGGACCTCACCGACGACGACCACCTGGGCCGCCCGCGCGGTGACACCGAGACCGGGCAACGGTTGGAGCTGCTGGCCCATCTGGTGACCGGCGGCACCCGGGCGCCCGCGACGGTGCTGGCGGCGGTGGTGCACGGTGAGCTGCTCGCGCTGGCGCCGTTCGGCACCGCGGACGGGGTGGTGGCCCGCGCGGCGTCGCGGTTGGTGACGATGGCCAGCGGTCTGGACCCGCACGGTCTGGGGGTGCCGGAGGTGTTCTGGATGACCCAGCAGCGGGACTACCGGGCGGCGGCGCAGGGCTTCGCCTCGGGCACCCGGGACGGGCTCACCACCTGGTTGATGTTGACCGCGCGTGCGTTGCATGCCGGTGCGCGGGAAGCGATTTCGATCGCCGAAGCGCAGGCGGAGGCGAATTAGGCGGGGCCGAAGCGCAGGCGGAGGCGAATGAGGCGGGGCCGAAGCGCAGGCGGAGGCGAATGAGGCGGGGTCGGGAAGAGGGTCCGCACACGAAGCGGGCGGCGCTTCGAAACTGGCTCGATTCGCCGCCCGCTAGCACGGGGCGCCGGTTACCAGGCGTGCTCAGGTGGGTTGCGTGGGTTGGCCTCGGCGTCCTCGCGATGCGCTGCGTCTGCGGCCCCAACCCAAAGGGCCGACTCGTCGCCCGCTTACCGCAATTACGCAGGCCCGCAACACTTCTGCCTTCATAGCGGCACGTGCTACGCGTGGGTACCGGGACCCGTGCTGGGTAGCCCGGTTCGGGGGGTCGGGCCTTCTCTTCCGGCTCGACCTTGGCCTCACCGGGCCGCCGTGCTTCCTTTGTACTACGTGATCGCCGTCACATCAAGGTCTCGGGGAGCGGATGCGGCCGGGCGGCCCGCCGTGGCGGCGGCCGAACTCAGAATGCGAAGCGCCGCAACAACGAATACGTCAGCGCGCCCGCCGCGAGTGCGCTCATGCCGACAGCGGCGGTGGTTGCCACCGCGGCGCCGGACGGGGCGGGGATGCGGTCCCGCAGCGACACCGGGCGGGTGAACGTCAGCACCGGCCAGTTGCGGGCGGCTGCCTCCTTGCGCAGTGCCCGGTCCGGGTTCACCACGGTGGGATGTCCGACGGCCTCGAGCATCGGCAGATCGGTGATCGAATCGGAGTAGGCGTAGCAGTGCTCGAGTGCGTACCCCTCCCGGGCGGCGAGCTGGCGGATCGCCTCGGCCTTGTTCTCGCCGTAGCAGTAGAACGCGATCTCCCCGGTGTACTTGCCGTCCTCGACCACCATCCGGGTGGCCATCGCGTGGGTGGCGCCCAGCGCCCGCGCGATCGGCGCCACGATCTCCTCACCCGAGGCGGACACCACCACGACGTCGCGGCCGCACAGCTTGTGGTCGGCGATCAGTTCGGCGGCCTCGGCGAACACCAGCGGGTCGACGATGTCGTGCAGGGTCTCGGCGACGATCGACTTGACCTGATCGACATCCCAACCGGCCACCATGTTGGTCAGGTAGCTGCGCATCCGGTCCATCTGATCGTGGTCGGCCCCCGACATCATGAACAGGAACTGCGCGTAGGTGGACTTGAGCACCGCCCGCCGATTGATCAGCCCCTGCTCGAAAAAAGGTTTGCTGAAAGCGA
This sequence comes from Mycolicibacterium thermoresistibile, assembly GCF_900187065.1. NCBI lineage: Bacteria > Bacillati > Actinomycetota > Actinomycetes > Mycobacteriales > Mycobacteriaceae > Mycobacterium > Mycolicibacterium thermoresistibile. Next base: position 4,464,479 of record NZ_LT906483.1, on the reverse strand, counting down.
GCGTGCTCGACTTGGCGATCACGGTCTTGTCGAGATCGAAGAACGCCGCGGTGCGGACCGGTCGGTCGTTTGCCACCTCTGCCCGCGGCGCGCCGTCGATGGTTTCGGGCTGCTCGGAATCGGTCACGTGTCCACCATAAGCATCACTGGGTGACACTTCCTTCAGATCTGTACAAACTGGCAGTTCACGACAGGTGTCCGCGAACGCAACTTTTTCCCGGTCGGTGTCGGGCGTGTCGCGATTCGGGGCTTGCGCCGCGGGCCAGGGTCGTGTGTATAGTGAGCATTACCCGGGTTATGCCGGGTGTGCATCAGTCCGACCCCCCGGGACTGATACACGACGACCTCCGCCTCCTCCCCCCCTGGCGGGGGTCGTCTCTTTTTCCGCACTTCCCGTTTCGTCGAAATCGGCAAAGCTACTCGTCGTTGCGGAATGCCGTTCTCACTGCGTTCGCGTGGCGGCCTCGGGCGGTGGGCGGTTGGTCCACAATCCCGATTCGATCCCCAATCTCGGTGGCGACCCTGGCGCGGCCTCCCGCGCCGCCACAGGGTGGATTCGTGACCACAACCCCCGCGGTGCTGGCCGTGGTCGGCGAGCCGGCGCTGCGTGACGATGCCGACCGGGCCGCCGCTGCCGCGGGTGTGCCGATCGTGCACAGCCCGGACGTGTCGAGCCGCAAGGCGTGGGCCGGCGCGGCGGCGGTGCTCCTCGACGCCGCCGCCGCCGGCCGCTGTGCCGAACGCGCGCTGCCGCGTCGGCGTCACGTGGTGCTCGTCGGCCGGACCGAACCCTGCCCCGCCGACTGGCGGGCAGCCATCGCGGTGGGCGCCCAGCAGCTGCTCACCCTGCCCGGGCAGGACAGCGACCTCGTCACCGTCCTCGCCGACGCCGCCGAATCGGCACGGGCGCACCGCCGGCGTGGGCCGGTGGTGGCGGTGATCGGCGGGCGCGGTGGCGCCGGTGCCTCGCTGTTCGCGGCCGCGCTCGCGAAGAGCGCCGGGGAGACGCTGCTGGTCGACGTCGACCCGTGCAGCGGCGGGCTGGACCTTGCGCTGGGCGGAGAGTGCGCACCCGGGTTGCGGTGGCCGGATCTGTCCGTGCAGACCGGTCGGCTGGCCTATCCGGCGCTGCGTGATGCGCTGCCCCGGTGCGGCGACGTCAGCGTGCTGTCGGCCGGGCGGGGTGGTGCCGACATCACCTCCGAGGCGTTGTCCGCGGTGATCGACGCCGGCAGCCGGGCGGGTGTCACGGTGATCTGCGACGTGCCGCGCCACCCCGGTGGGGTGGTGGAAACCGCCTTGCACACAGCTGATCTGGCGATCCTGGTGACCGTCGCCGATGTCCGGTCCTGTGCGGCCGCGGCGGTCACCGCTCGCTGGGTGGGCGGTGTCAACCCGAACGTGGCGCTGGTGGTCCGGGGGCCGGCGCCGGGCGGGTTGAGCCCGCGGGACGTGGCCCGCATCGTCGAGGTGCCGCTGGTGGCGTGGATGCGTCCGCAGCCGCGGCTGGCCGAAACGCTGGAGCTGGGGGGTTTGCGGTTGCGCGCTCGCTCGCCACTGGCCGGTGCGGCGCGGCGGGTGCTGGCGGTGGTGCAGCAGCACCCGGTGGTGGATGCCGCATGACGTCGTCACTGATCGACCGGGTCCGGGCACGTCTGGCCGCCGGGCCGCTGACCGCGGGGGCGTCACTGCGGCCCGATGTCGTCGCAGCGGCGATCCGCGCCGAGTCCGGCGGTGTGGTCGGTGACACCGAGGTGCTGGCGACCCTTCGGGAACTGCAGACCGAACTGATCGGCGCCGGGGTGCTCGAACCGCTGCTGCGCGCCGACGGGGTCACCGATGTGTTGGTGACCGGCCCGGACGCGGTGTGGGTCGACGACGGCGGCGGGTTGCGGCGCACTGCGGTGCGGTTCCCCGACGAGCAGGCGGTGCGCCGGTTGGCGCAGCGCCTGGCGGTGGCGGCCGGCCGGCGGCTGGACGAGGCCCAGCCCTGGGTGGACGGACAGCTGACCGGGCTGGGTGAGGGAATGTTCACGGTGCGGCTCCATGCGGTGCTCCCGCCGATCGCCGCCGCCGGGACGGTGCTGTCGCTGCGGGTGCTGCGGCCCGCCACGCAGGATCTGGGAGCGCTGATCCGGGCCGGAACGATCGCTCCGCCGGCGGCGGACCTGCTCGCCGGTGTGCTGCGGGCGCGGTTGGCGTTCCTCGTCTCCGGTGGTACCGGCGCCGGAAAGACGACCCTGTTGTCGGCGCTGCTGGGCGCGATCTCGGACGCCGAGCGGATCGTCTGCGTCGAGGACGCACCGGAACTGGCGCCGCGTCATCCACATCTGGTGAAACTCGTCGCCCGCGCCGCCAATGTCGAGGGCGTCGGCGAGGTGACCATGCGTGACCTGGTGCGCCAGGCGCTGCGGATGCGCCCGGACCGGCTGGTGGTCGGGGAGGTGCGCGGCGCCGAGGTGGTCGATCTGCTGGCCGCGCTGAACACCGGCCACGACGGCGGCGCCGGCACCGTCCACGCCAACAGTCCGGCCGACGTGCCCGCCCGGTTGGAGGCACTGGCCGCGCTCGGCGGTCTGGACCGCGCGGCGCTACACAGCCAACTCGCCGCGGCGGTGTTATCTGTAACGTCGATTGGGATGTGTAAGACAGGTACCCACGTGGATTTGGAATGCCGAGCATCTCGTCGGTGTCAGTCTTATCTGTAACGGTGTTCCCTTCGTGGTTACCTGTCGCGGCTTGCTGTATCGCATGCGCATTGACGGTGAGTAGTCTCCGAGGGCCGCCGGGGTGGCGAGTAGCTCCTTGACGCTGCGTTGGCTGTTCGCCTAGAAGGGCGGTTCGTCGGTATCTGTGGTCCACGGACCGGAGGGCGCCACGGCAGCGTCGGGTAGCGGGAGGTTTGTCACGACATAAAGGTTCAAGATGTCGTTGCGGTCGATGAACATGATTTGGCTCCGTTTGGAGGCGTCGAGGGCGTTACCGATCCAGTTGCGTGCCGCTTTGGTGATTTCGCCGCCCGCGACGATGAAGGCGTGGTCGACGAGAACCCGTTTGTTGTGTTCAGGGTCGAAGATCTCGTGGGCCAGCATCATCAGTGCCTGGTTGTGAATTTCGGCGATATTGGCGTTGCCGGTCTTGGTGACTCCGGAGGCGTCGAGTTTGCCCTTCTTGACTTGAATTCCGAAGTAGAGGGGGTGCTGGGTGGGCAGGGTGTAGCGCATCCAGATGTCCTTGCCGTACTCGAGTGCCTTGTCTTTGTGGCCTGCGGCGGTGATGCGGTGAAAGCCGAGTTGCCGGAAGAGTGGCAGGAGGACGTGTTCGATGAGGGCATCTTCGCTGCAGGTGTCGAGGTATGCGGATAAGTCGGTGCGCCTTTGGTTTTCGGCGGGGGTGAGTGGTCGGTGGGGATTGGCTTGCAGCATGGTGACGGTGTCGCTGCCGAGGTGGCGTAGATAGCAGTGACGGTCTTCGGCGTAGAACGCTTCGAATCCTTCTCGGGTGAGCACGTCGTTGAGTTGCGCCAGTGCGCGGGGACGGTCGGCGCCTTCGTTGAGCGCCTCGCGCGGGTCCATCAGTTGGTCGATGAGACGGCAGAAGGTCTGCGGAGGTTGGTGTGGCCCGTCGTGGGGTTCGTTAAGGATGGATTCGATGACGTCGGCGACCCACCACTGTCGAGTCGAGCCGCCATGCACCCAGTCGGTGTCGAGGTCGGCGAAGAACTCGGTGATGTAGCTGCTTGACCGGTAGGGGAAGTACTTGGGCTTCTCGCCGAAGCCTGGATCGTCGGAGCCGACGTTTCCGCAGATCAAGTCGGCGAGGTCGGCGGCGTTTCGCCGTTTGAACTTCATGACGTTCCTCGTTGTGGACGGCCGCCGGCATTGCGGAGTCGGTGCAGTTCTCCGTGTGCGGTGGCCAATTCTTGTTGCAGTTGCTTGACCTGGGATTTGAGTGTGGCGATGTCGGTTTCGTAGCGGGTTTTCTGGCTGCGGAGTTGGTCGCGCAGTGCGGCGGTGATGCTGGTCTCGCCGTTGGCCTCGTCGCCGGGTGGGGTGGTCGGCCGTGGCCTCGGCGCAGTGGCTGCCGCGCGGATCTCGTCGCGCAAGTCTGGGTGGTTGTAGATGGTCTTGCGCGCGACCTTGGCGTAGTTGGCGACAGCGTTGATGTTGATGGTGCGCCCTTTTTTCTTCATCTCGCGCAGCGCTTTTCGGACCTTGACGCGGGTCGCAGCCTTGCGCCGTTTGGTGCTGTCCAGCAGGCCTTCGGTCGATCGCGGTGGGGTCACGGTTCTCCGGTGCGGCGGCGGCGGGCTTTGTCGAGTGCGGATTGGTGCGCGCCGCGGGTTTGGATCTGCAGCAGCGGCAGTCGCTTGGCGGCGCCGGCGCCGGCCACCGAACCGGCTTCCTCTGTGGTGAGCCGGTCGATGATCGCCTGGAGGGAGGCGATTTCGCGGCGGCGTTCGATGATCCAGATGTTGTCCTCGCCGAGTTCGCGACCGGAGCGTTGCCGGTATTGGTCTTGACGCTGCGCGATGAGGGTTTGAGTGGAGGCGAGCTGCTGCCGCAGTTCGGCCAGGTGGGTGGCGTCGGTAGCGAAGTGCCCGCAGGATAGACAGGCGTTGCCCTTGTCGCAGGATTTCAGCGGCGGCAGCAAGCAGACCCCGTTGGGCAGCACACGGTCGGTGCGCTTCGCGAGTTGGGTCATTTCATAGATGTCGTGTGGGGTGATGTCGATGTCGGCGCCGTGTGCCCCAATCTTCTTGTGTTTGAGGAATTCCGCCTCAGCGGTGGCCGCCAGGGTGGCGGCATACCGGGCGGTCATTTCAGGGCTCTTGTGGCCGAGGTAACGCTGCACGACGTGAAACGGCACACCGTCGTTGAGCAGTTCGGTGGCCCGGGTGTGGCGCAGCCGGTGTGTTTGGGTGAATCTCAGCGGGCGCCCGGCGCTATCGGTGAGGTCGTGGCATTGGTCGAGCTTGTCGAGCATCGCCCGGTAGGTGGTGTAGGACCGTGGCCGTTGCCCGCGGTGCTGATTCTTGATGCCGAGGAACAAGTATTTCGGTTGCAGCGCAGGGTATTTGGATTTCAGCCAGGCCTGTTGCTCGGTGATGATGTCGACGATGGCCTGCTCGACCAGGATGGTCGGTATGACGCCGTCGACTTTGGTTTGTTGATACCGCAGCCGCGCGACGAACGCCCCGCTGTCAGGTTCGGCGGCGTCGGTGGGGCGGTCGCGGCCGGGGATGGCTTCGAGCGGGTCGTAGTCGAGCATCAGGATTTCCGAGGCCCGCCGGCCGGTCAGGGCTTGCAGCAGCCAGATGCGGGCGGCCTGGGGGTCACCGAGCCCGGGCAGGACGGTCAGTGTGCCGTCGGGCCGGGTCATGACGACCTTCTGCTTGCGGTCGGCGGCCAACACGTCGAGGTAGGTGAGCATGCGTTGCAGGTCGGCGGTGGAATACCAGGTCAGGTCGCGTTCGCTGCGCTGGCGTCGGGGCGCGTGGATCGGTGACCACAACGCAGTGTGGGTCAGCGTGGCCTCGCGCCAGCGGAGATTGCCGGTGCCGGCAGCGGCCTCGGCGGCGTGGTCGTGCATGAACGTGTAGAACGACTGGGTTTCGCTTTGCAAGCTGGCCACGGTGTAGGGGGTCAGCCGCTCGGATTGTGTTGCGGCCTGCGGTGATCGCAGGTACTCGAGGTAGCCCAGAAACGCTTCCCGCAGCTCGTCGGGGTCGGTGCTGATCAGCGGGTCGTGCAAATACCCCCGGTCGCGCGCGAAGCGGCCCAGCTGCGAGCCGATGTTGCGTGCGCGCGAGACGACTGAAGACCAGGTGAGCAAGTCATAAGTCAGGGCGCTGCGCAGCCAGAACCGCAGCCCTTCTCGCAGCCACACCGGTTCGATGCCGCGCAGCCGCACCGCTTGGTCGTGGTGAGGTTCGTGCGGGCGTTGCGGGATGCGGGGGTCGGCGCGAAGATCCCAGATGTCGTGGCTCCACCACGGGGCGTCGGTGCAGCGCACCGCTACGGCCAGGTGCAGATGCTCGATGAGATGGCGGATGTTGCGCCGCGACCCCGCTGACGGTAGCCGGTTGTTGCGTCGCTGGAACGCCAGGGCGGCCTGGCGGATCAGCTCGGTGGGATCCAGATCGGCGATGCTGACCGGTGGGTGACCCGTGCGGGCGCTGTGTTCGGCGACCGCGCCCGGCAGGGTCCGCACCAGCCAGGCCAGCAAGGAGGGCTCGATCCGGCGCAGCTGCTGATCCCAGCACAACCACACCCACCAGGCGATCTCCTCGGCGAACCGCGATGGGGCCGCCGGGGTGAAATCGTGTGCGGCGGTGGCGCGGTTGGCGCGCAGATAGAACTGGTTGCGCAGGAAGACTTCGTCGTAAGGGGCCGCATAGATCGGGTAGACGGGACGGCGCCACGCGGCGGGAACCTGCGCCCACTGGGCCTCCCACGAGCCGAGCCCAGCCACCAATGGCCCCGCATCGCTCGCGGTTGGGCGTGGTGGCTCAGGGGGTGTCGTCATGGTGCAGGCCTTTCCATCCGGCCACGTAGTTGCGCCACTGGGCCACGGTGCGCATTTCGGCGTCTTCGGTGACCCAGCCGTAGGTCGACAGCGTGGTTTGGATGTCGGCATGCCCGAGTCGGCGCATCACCACGTGTGGCGGTGCCCCGGAAAGCAGCAGCGCGGTGGCATGGGTGTGACGCAGCCAGTGCGGTGTCCAGTCTTCGGGCAGCACACCGTTGGACCGTCGGGTCAGGGAATCGACTTTGGCGTAGACGGTTTCGGCTCGCATCGGGGCGAACCGTTCACCGGCGACGAGGTTGACGAACACGAAATGGGTATCCAGGTTCGGCATCGCAAGGTCAGCGCCGTGGTCGACCAGATGCCAGACATAGGACGAATACAGGGCTTCCAGGTCGTCGCCGATGTAGATCCGTCGCCCGTGCAGTGTCTTGCCGCGGGCTCCGCGTGGATGGTCCTGGCGGGTGCCCACCTCGATGTAGGGGGTGGCGCCGGTGCCGAGGTGAAAGTCGTGGTGGCGCAACGACAGTGCTTCGCCCAGCCGCATCCCGGTCTCGGCCAGCGTGGCGAACAGCAGCCGATCACGCAGGCCGGACGCGGGTCCGGACCAGACATGCCCATTCTGGGTGGCGCACCCGTCGAGGATGGCGGCGACTTGGCTGGGCAGCAGTACCGGGGTGGCCGCGAGGTTACCGCGGCGCACCGTGTAGACCGGACGATCCTTGGTTCGAGGTGGGCCCACCCCGGCCAGCATCGGAATGTAGCGGGAGCGACCGCGTTTGCCGCGGCTGGTGAACAGCCGCCGATACGGGACGGGCAGTCCGTGGGCGTCGGCGTGGTAGCGGTAGCAGGCCAGAACCGCTGCGGCCCGCAGTTGGGTGCTGGCCGGGCCCAACCATGTCGGCGGGGCGCCGATGCGGGCGGTGCCGGGCAGATCCCCGCTGCGCAGATAGGCCAGGAACTGACCGAACATCGCGGTGCTGACCTCGCGCCAGTCGGTGCCGGTGTACTCCAGCAGGGTCCACCAGGCCGCCAGCCCGGCGGCATAGGCCTTCACCGTGTTCGGGGAGGCCGCGTCGTCGCGCAGGAACTGCAGGTACTCCTCAGCCGGGTCGACGGGCAGGTGATCGGCGCCCAGCACGGTGTAGGTGTCGGGGCGATCGGTCAGTGCGATCCGCTGCGTGCGTGCCATCGTGTGCTGACCGACCCGTGGCGTTCTGCTAGGCCTGCCGGGGAGCCCGGTGCAGTGGCACCACGATGTCGCCCTGTCCGGCACCGACGTCAGCGGTCCTGGCGTGCTCGGTGCGAGACCGGCCGGGTGCATCGCCTTGACCGGCCAAGATGTCGGCGAGCAGATCGGTGGGATAGATCAGATTGTGGGCGGCCAGGGCTTCGGCCGAATCGGCCCCGGCGTAGCAGACCCCCATCCACCGCCGCAGCAGCCGCGGCCGCTCGGGCTTGTAGGTGTCCCAGCCCGGTTCGGTTTTGCCCCAAGTGTGCCCGGTGTCGGTGTTGATCCTGGTGTAGAGCTGACGCTGCAGCGTCAGTGCGCGGGCGTCGTCGATCAGCTTCGATTCGCGAAGATGAATGATCAACGCCCCAATGGAGATTCGCCACTTCAACTTCACCTCGATCAAGTCATTCAGTGTCGGGGCGTCCGGGATCTCGGCGGCGATCGCCTCGGCGGGCGCGAGCAGCTCGGAGGCAAACCGCGAGGCTTCCCGTTCCTCCTCATCGCTGATATCGCCATAGCGGTGCAACACCAAATGCCCGATCTCATGGGCAACCGTCCAGCGGGTGCGCTCCCACGACTCCATGCCACGCAACAAGACAACGGGGCGGTCGCGATAATCGCCGGTCCCATGTGACTCGTGTGGCCGGTGAAGCGCTGGGCGTGTTGCCGCACGGCGAATCCATATCGGGCCGCCTGATTCTGTCGAGCCGTCGTCATCGACCAGACCCGCGTGATCCCTTGGAACCGGTCGAGCGAGCAGTGCGTCCTACGAGCATGGATCCCGACGACAGACAAGCATTGACTGATGCCGGGATTAGACCCTGAGGCCCCGCCGGTCCAAGCGGCGCTGGACCTTGTCCGGTGGGAGCTTGAGCACCTTCTCGGCGTCGATGTCACGGAACCATGACATCGACACGCTTGTTGCGGTACCGCGACATCGGCGTGCTCCTGCCCCCGCCGCCGCCGACGTAACGTGAGACGGTGACCACCCAGGATCCGCGCACCGGCGAAGACACGCTCGACCTCATCGACGACGCCGTCGCCGCCCTCGCCGATCGCCGCGGCGTCTGGCTAGGAGATGATCTGCGCAGCCTCGCCTTGGTCGCCAGCCTCATCCAGCAAGCCGAACGTTGCCTGCCCCAACTGGTCCACGACGCCCGCGCCAACGGCCACGGCTGGACCGAGATCGCCCGAGCACTGGGCACCAACCCCGCCGAGGCCATCTTGCGATTCGACCCCGAATCTCCGATTGCCGACGGTAGATGGCCTTAGGGGCATCAACGGTGGACCTGACTGCTGAATCGTGAAATCAGAAAAAGGAGGCTCGTCGGCCGGGCCGTGGACCGCTGGTGGGGTCAGTGCCCGCCGGGCACCTCTTGGGCTCCACGGCGTTTACCGCGCACGGTTGGGTTGGGGCCACCAGCTGGCTTCGCGCAGCAGGGTGGCGATGGCGGGGACGGTGAGGGTGCGGACGAGGAAGGTGTCCAGCAGTAGGCCGCATCCGACGATGAATCCGGCTTGGATCATGATGGCGATCGAGCCGAACATGAGGCCGAACATGCTGGCGGCGAAGATGACTCCGGCGGAGGTGATGACCGAGCCGGTGTTGGCCACGGTGCGCAGCACGCCGACGCGGATGTTGGTGCCGGATTCCTCCCGTAGCCGCGAGACGAGCAGCATGTTGTAGTCGGCGCCGACCGCGACGAGGATGATGAACGCCAGAAGCGGCACCGGCCAGGCGATTTCGTGGCCAAGCAGGTATTGGAAGACTAGGACGCCGATGCCCAGGGAGGCGAGGTAGTTGAGCACGACGGTGCCCAGCAGGTAGATCGGGGCCAGCAGGGCACGCAGCAGCAGCACGAGGATGAGGCCGACGATCACGATGGTGGCGATGGCGAGTTGGGCGAAGTCGGCCCACAGAAGGCGTGCGATGTCGGAGTTGACGGCAGGGAATCCGGCCACTGACACCGTAGCGTGGGCCAGGGAGGTGTTGGGGCGGGCGGCGTCGGCGACGTCAGTGATCGTGTGGGCGAGGTTCATCGCGTCGACGCTGTAGGGGTCGTGGCTGGATTCGATGGCGAAGCGGGCGGTCTTGCCGTCGGGGGACAGGAATTGCTTGGCGACGTCGGCGAATTGGCGGTTCTCGAAGGTGTTGGGAGGTAGGTAGAAGCCGCTTGAGGAATCGGAGTCGGCGCTGGCGCGGGCGGAGTTTTGTAGTTGGGTGGCGATCTGACTCATGCCTGAGAGCATTTCGAGGTTGCTGTCGACGAGGGTGTGCACGCCGGTGGCCAGGGCTTGGGCACCGGAGGCCAGTTGGCTGATGCCGTCTTGGAGTCGGCCGATGTTGCCGGCCAGGTCGGCGGGATCGCCGAGGGCTCCGAATGCTTTGTCCATGGCGGTGACGGCGTTTCGGATGTCGGCGAGGGTTTCGGCAACCGTGGCGCCGGTGGCGGGATTGTAGCGGTCGCCGAGGTCGGCGACTTGGTTGAAGAAGCCACTGTTGCGCAGGGTCACCAAGACCTGGACCTGGTCTCGGATCTGGGCGCATTGGGGTGTGGTGGCACACCACGGAGCGGTGTTGAGGGCACCGACGAGCGGATCGAGGATGGCGATGGCGTGGGCGGCTTGGTCGGCCCATGGCCGCAGGCCCGGCCCGGCTTGGATGGCCTGGTCGACCGCGGGTGCGGTGGCCGAAAGTTGCTGCAGCAGCGGCCGGAACTGCTGCATTTGTGTGCCGGCGGATTGGGCTTGGCTCAAGATTCCGCTCAGCGGGGCCAGGGCGGTGCGCAGGGTGGTGTCGAGTTGGGCCAACCCGGCGGCCAGTTGGTCGGCGCCGTTGGTGAGTTTGGCCAGGTCGGCTTTGCGGGCGTTGCCGTCGGCGACGGCGTCGGCCATCTTGTCCCCGATTTGTTGGTTCTGCCAGGCTAATTTGGCTTGGTCGAGTCGCTCGCCGGTGGGGCGGGTGACCCCTGAGACCTTGGTGACGCCGGGGATCTGGGCCACGCGTGAGGCCATCTCGTCGAGATCGGCCAGCCCTTTGCCGGTGCGCATGTCGGTGGGGTTTTCGACCACCAGGAATTCGGTGAAGACGACGTCTTTGCGGAAGTGGCGGTCCAGCAGCTGGTAGCCCTGGTTGCTGGCGGTGTCGGCGGGTTGGCCTTTGCGGTCGTCGTAGCTGATGTTGATGGTCACCGCGACCGCCGACAGGGCCAGCAGGACGGCCAGGCTGATGGTCAACAGTGTGACTGGCCGGCGGACCACGGCGACGGCCACGCTGTTCCAGTAGCGGCGGGTGCGGTCGGGTTTGGGGTCGCCGATGCCGCGTTTGGCGGCCAGTGCCAGCACCGGCGGCAGCAGCGTGACGGTGGCCAGGAATCCGAACAGGACAGCGATCGCGCACGCGGGGCCTAAAGCGGCGAACACGCTGAGCCGCGCGAACACCATCGCCAGGAACGCGAACGCCACGGTGGCCGCCGAGGCTAAGATGACCCGTCCGATGCTGGCGGTCGCGTAGATCGCGGCCTGCTCGGGCGCTACCTGGGCGCGGCGCTGCTCGTGGTAGCGGCTGATCAGAAACACGGTGTAGTCGGTGCCCGCGCCGAGCAGGATCGCGGTCATGAACGCCACGGTGAACTGAGACACCGGCATGCCCATCTCCCCGAGCGCGGAGAGCACACCGCGCCCGACGGCCAGGCTCACACCGATGACCAGCAGTGGGAGCAGGGCGGTGAACACCGACCGGTACACGATCAGCAGAATCAGCGCGATCAGCCCGGCGGTGGCGATCGAGATGAGCACCAGATCGTGTTCGGCCGAACCGATTTGGTCGCTGAAAGTGGCCGGTGGACCGGTCACCCGCACCGTGGTGCTCGAATCGGCGAAGGCCTCGGCGGCGAGGGCGCGCACCGCTTGCACGGATTCGGCCGCGGTGGGGTCACCTAAGGTGCCGGCCACGCCGACCGGCAGATACCAGGCCTTGCCGTCCTGGCTGACCGCTTGGGTGGCGGTGACCGGGTCGGCTAGCAGGTCTTGGACCAGCAGCACATGGTCGGTGTCGGCGCGCAGCCGCGACACCATCGCCTCGTAGCGGTCACGCGCTGCCGGAGTCAACCCGGCGGGGTCTTCCATCGCGACGAAGACTGTGGTCTTGGATCCCTGCTCGCCGAACGCGGCGCTCATCCGGTCCAGCGTTTGAAACGACGGCACGTCGCGGGGGATCAGATCCACCGATTGCTGCCGCACCACCGTCTCCAACTGCGGAAACAGCAGGGCCAACACGACCGCGACCGCGAGCCATGTCCCGATCACCAGCACTTTATGCCGCACGGTGAATCCGCCCAGGGCGGCCAGCCGCCCGCTGTATTCCCTCCCGGCGGCCGGCGGCCGGGTCTGCCCGGTTCGTGCCGTGTGGCGCGCGTTCGCCGTGGCCGTCGAACCTGGTCGGCCGTCTGTCATCGCATCTACTCCCGAAAGGGAAGCGCCTCTCCCTGGAAGAGAGACTATGGAAAAGAGACTATCGGTATCGCAACGCTACTATGAGTACCCCTTTGTGGGGAACGGCATGCACCCGAGGTTGCCGACGCGATGCCCCTGTAGTGGTGGCAGCGCCGTCATCGTCAGGCGGTTTCTGGCGTCGGTGGTCGGTGGGCCACCAGGAAATCGTCGACGATGCGGACACGGTCCGCTGGTGTCAGTGTTTTCATCCCGGTGAGTTTGGCGAACACGATGGGTCCGAGTAGTTGGATGATGGCCAGCGTGGTGTCGAAGTCGTCGAGTTCATCACGAGCCGCCGCGCCGGCCAACAGCTCGTCGAAGGGTTGCCGGTACTGCTCGATGACGCGAGCGCTCAGACCGGCCAGGGGCTGGCGCGCGTCGCTGTTGGGATCGGGCCCCAGCGCCAACCAGGCCAACGCGGTCAGATGCAGCGGCGCCTCATCGATCAGGGCAGCCTGCCGATGCACCAGCTCGATCAGCTGGTCACGTAGATCCCCCGTGGCCGGCGGCGAGGTCACCTGGGGAAGCAGCCGCTCAAACGCCTCCGCCAGCAGATGCGTGGTGCTCTCGAAGTGCCGATACAGCGTGGTACGCGCCACTTTCGACAACCGCGTCACCGCGTCCACAGTGACCGCCTCCACCCCGCCGCTGGTCAACAGCGACGTGGCGGCATCCAGCAGCCGGGCGCGTGAACGAAGTTTGCGCGGGTCGACGTCGACGTCGTCATCGTCGACCGCGTCATCTGACCCGCGTGCCGACGGTTCGGCGGGGTCAACTGCGGCCATCGGCGGACACGCTCCTACCTAACAGTCCTGCTCTGCAGCGTGGCGCTATCTCGCCACCGCCGCGGTGCTGTCGTACTCGTCGGGTATATCGTGGCGCACGACGCGCACCCTGCCCCGGGGCAGGCAGGCCATATAACCGTGGTACTTGCCATACAACTCCCACGCCGTCCGATGCTCGTCACCCGCGACGTCGATCCGGTGACCACTGGAAAACTCCAGATGCAGGTGACCATCCTCGTCGTAGAGCGCCCGAGTGCACGTCGATCCCGAAAAATCCAACAGCGGACGCATCGCCACCGGCACATCGTTCGGATCGATGACGACCTCCTCGAGCGGGCAGTCACCCACCGGAGGCACAGTCAAGCGCAGCGGCCCCCAAATGACCAGCTCGTTGTACTCGTCGAGGTCAAGGGCGAGGCCATCCTTGACCGCGACGCGCTGCACGGCGCACCCCTCGATCCACTGGCTCAACATCATCGTCCCTTCGACGCGACGTCAGGTCCTCACTCCAAAGACTACTCCTGGTAGCGCTACGCTACTGCAAGTTTCATTATCCCGGCCTTTCGATTCAGATTTTCGAGTGCTCATCGTCACCGATCAGCAGGCGCATCGCGTGGTCCAGTCGCCGACCGACCTCGGCCGTCGACACCCGCCGGCTCAGCCAGGCGGTCAGATTTGACAGCCAAACATCGCAGATAACTGTCGCGATAGCATGCTGCTCCTCGGTGGGCTCACCGCCGCTCATGGCGCGTGCCAGCATGCCTTCGAAGACGTTGGCGGCATGATCAACCTCCGCGGCCGCACTGGCGTCAGCGAACACGAACGCTCGCGTCATCGCTTCCGTCAACCCGGGATTGCGCTGCCATTCCTCGTTGACGCGGTCGATCAACCGGCGCAGCCGCTGCTGCGCCGTAGCGCCGCTCGCCGCCCAGTCGTAGCTGGTGTCGAAGCGTTCGAACTCACGTCCCAGCGCCGATACCAACAGATGCACCTTGGATGGGAAGTAGCGGTAGAGCGTTCCGATGGCGATGTCAGCCCGCTCGGCGACCTCCCTCATCTGAACCGCGTCATAGCCGCCCCGCGACCCAATCGCCACAACTGCATCCAGGATCAGGGCGCGACGCCCCCGCATCGGCGTGGCGGCAGACCGCAAGTCAGCGAAGGCTGTCGGGTTCATGACGGCGCCACATAGAAGTTGAGCCATCCAGCCCACCAGTGATGCGGGTATCGCCAAACATCTCACCGGCACCAGTCAATGGCGCCCCGGCGATGGCGTCGACCGGCGGATCTTCTGCCGACATGGCCCGTGCTCCCCCTTGAGTGCCAGCTATCTACACCAATCACGCTACTACTAGTAGCGGTGCGCTACCAGTAGTACTAGTTTTCGGGGAACCGCGCGCGGACGCGATCGGAGGACATCTCGTTGGCAGGCGACATCTTGGGGGCACTGCAAGCAGAAACGCCAGAATGTCCGCTTTGGCGAAGCAGTTAGAAATGGTCGATTAGGCGATTCCGGTACCGACTGCGGCATCTACGAGATCTGCATCTCCACTCGCGGTCGCGCAGTGATCACGACACTCGGAAGCGCCGCTAGCATGCCCAGCCGTCGCCGACATGATCGGCGCCGCCACGGAATCCAGAACCCTCCGCGCCCAGCCGCGACCTACACATGTGCACCTGGCGGGCCATCAAGCAGTTCGATCACCACATGTATAACTCATCTTGACCAGCCCATATTCAGCAAACTGCCGCTCTCCTTACAGATAACCATTTCAGGTCGTGCTGCATGTGCACCGCGACCGCGGCGGCCACCGTCGGCTCGGGGAGATTGCGGTGCTGCAACGCGACGACAACGGTTCGGTGCGCACCGTCACGGCATGGAACGCCGACAGCGGTGCGGGTGCGGGCGCCCCAGCGCTCACCGAGATGCTGGCCGGGCGGGGCCCGAGATGACCGCCGCCGCGCTGAGCCTGGCGCTGGCGGTGCTCGTCGCCCCCGGCGCACCGGTACGCCGGCTACGGCCGGTCACCGGGAGCGGTCCGCCGGTGCGGTGGTGGCTGCCCGGCGCGCTGGTCGGGGCGGCGGGCATCGTCGCGGGACTGGCACTGCTGCCGATGCCCGCCACGCTCGCCGCGGGTCTGGTGGCGGGATGCTGGGCGCTGCGGCGGCGACGCCGGACGGCGATGCGCCGCCGCGCGATGGAGGCGGCGGCGCTGCAGGAGGCGCTGGACGCGCTGATCGGCGAGCTGCGCGTGGGCGCCCACCCGGTGTCCGCCGTCGAGGTGGCCGCCCGAGAGGTGTCCGGGACGACCGGTCTGGCACTGCGGGAGGTCGCCGCCCGGGCCCGGTTGGGCGGTGAGGTGTCCTCCGGATTGCGCAGTGTGGCGGCGCGTTCAGCATCACCCGGTAACTGGGAGCGGCTCGCGGTGTGCTGGCGGCTGGCTGAGCGGTACGGCCTGGCGATGGCCACGCTGATGCGGACGGCGCAGCACGACATCCGCGAGCGGGAGCGCTTCTCGGCCAAGGTGCACGCCGATCTGGCCGGTGCCCGGACCACCGCGACCCTGCTCGCCGCACTCCCGGTTCTCGGAATCGGTCTCGGACAGGCGATCGGGGCCGAGCCGGTGCGCTTCCTGTGCACCGACGGTATCGGAGCGTGGCTGTTGGTGACCGGTGCCGCGCTGCTGTGCTGCGGACAGCTGTGGTCGGATCGCATCATCGAGGGAGTCGTGAAATGAGCTGGGCTGCAGTACTACTGGCTGCCGCGGTGCTGATCGGAACCGACCGTCGCCGCATCCTCGAGCGTGGCGGACGGCCGGACGGGTCGCGCCGTGGACCCCGGGAGCGCAGCCGTGGGGATGCCGACCCGCTCGCCGCTGCAACGGCTTTCGATGTCTTTGTGGCCTGTCTGCGATCGGGGATGGCGGTCGCCACCGCGGCGGTGGCGACCGCGCCCGCGGCGCCGCCGACGCTGGCTCGGCTGCTGAACCGCGCCGCCGGTCTGCTCGCGCTCGGCGCCGATCCCGCCACCGCGTGGTCCGGAACCGGGCCGGCGGCCGACAGCAGTACCGATGCGCTGATGCGGTTGGCGCGCCGGTCGGCGACCTCCGGCGCCGCGTTGGCCGACGGTGTCGCCGAACTGGCGGCCACGATCCGTCAGCAGGCAGAGCACAGCGCCGCGGCGGCGGCGGAGCGGGCCGGGGTGCTGATCGCCGGACCGCTCGGGCTGTGCTACCTCCCGGCGTTCTTCTGCCTGGGCATCGTCCCGGTTGTCGCCGGCCTGACCGGAGATGTGCTGCAGTCCGGGCTGCTGTGAACTCCGGGGCACCGACATCCGTCGCGGACCGTCCGCGACATCGCCTGCGGAAACCGAAAGAGAAGGGGGAGACCGATGCCGAAACTGATCCGCATCCTTCAAGCGAGGACGACGATGTTGATGGTCGACGAGGCCGGGATGTCGACCGTCGAGTACGCGGTCGGGACGATCGCCGCGGCGGCGTTCGGTGCCATTCTGTACGCCGTGGTGACCGGGGATTCGATCGTCAGCGCGCTGACCAACATCATCAGTCGGGCGTTGAACACCAGCGTGTGAGTGATCGTGGCGCGGTCACCGTGGAAGCCGCGTTCGCGCTGGCGGCGGTGGTGGCCGTGCTGGTGCTGTGCGTCGCCGGGCTGTCCGCGGTGTCGATGCAGGTGCGGTGCATCGACGCGGCCCGTGAGGCGGCGCGGTTGGCGGCTCGCGGTGACGACGCCGCCGCGATGCGGGCGGCGCGGACCGTCGCACCCGACGGGGCGGGGGTGGAGCTGCGCCGCGACGGGCAGTGGGTGCGGGCGCGGATCAGCACCCGGTCGGCGTTGCTGCCCCGTGTCACGATCGCGGCCGAGGCGGTCTCGGCGGCCGAGCCCGGTGGGTGAGGAGCGCGGCTCGGCCAGTCTGCCGGCCGTCGCGGCGGTGGGTGTGCTCGTCGCGGTGACCGTCGGTGCGCTGGGATTCGGGTCGGCGGTGGTGGCCCGGCACCGGGCGCAGGCCGCTGCGGACCTGGCCGCGCTGGCCGCGGCCGCGCAGGTCGGAGCCGGTGCGGGCGTGGCCTGCCGGCGCGCCGCGACCCTGGCGGGGGAGATGGGCGCGCGCGTCGGTGCCTGCTCGGTGGAGGGCCTCGACGTGATCGTCACCGTGGAGGTGGATACCGCGGTGCGGTTGGCGGGTGGTCAAGCGGCACGGGCGGTGGCACGTGCGGGACCGGGCCGGGCCGGCTGACGCCCGTCACGCCGGGCGCAGGGACACGATCCCGGCGTAGGTGTCCTCGTCGAGTTCGACCCGGTGCACCGTCAACCGCACCGGAGACCAGCCGCCGTCGACGCTGCGCAGCCGTAACACGCCCGAGGTGTAGCCGTCGACGAATTCCATTGTCATGCGCGCCATCTCACGGGCATCGTCGGGGTGCACGGTTTGATCCCCGCGGCCGCGGGCGTTGAGGTCCAGAAACGCCGGTGGCGCGTCGAGCCACTTGAGCACCCGCCAGTTGTCGATGTCGATCAGCAGCCGGTGGCACCCCGGCCCGGCCATGTTGTCGGCCACCTGCGGGGCGGCCACCTCATCGTCGACTGCCGGCACCCCGGGATCGGCCCGCCAGTTCATCGCACGGCAGATCACCTCGTCCCGGCCGTCCTCGGCGGTGTGCAGCACCGACCGGGCGACGAACCCCTCGGCGATGGGCTGACCCGTCTGATCGGTGCCCGCCCAGGTGGTCACCACCGTCTTGCCCGGTTGCGGGTTGACCACCATCGCCAGCAACCGGGCTTCCCCGGTGGTCAGACCGCGCGGCGGCAACTGTTCGAGGAAGATCCGGCCGACGGGGGGATCGGTGTGCGGGTCGTGCCCGGCGTTGGCCAACGATTCCGGGGTGTGGGTGGCGATCCCGGTGGTCAGATTCCAGGTCAGCGCACCGGGAATCGGCCGCTCCGGCGGCTCGTCGTCGGGCGGGCCGATCCACACGTGCACGCCGTGCACCCGGCCGTCGGTCATGGTGACGACCTCGGTGCGGATCACCCGGTCGGTCATCGGCGTGATCGTGCTCAGCCCCTGACCCGACCGCACGCTCTCGCCGATCGCCGCCAGCACCGCCATCACATGCGGGTTCCGGCGCAGAAAACCGCTGATCGGCACCAGATTCACCGGTTCTCGACCGGTCGCCGCCACGGCGGGTTCGGCCCCGAGCGTCTCCACGAGCAGCCAGTCGTGGCCCATGCCGCGATGCTACCGGCGGGCCGGCCGGAATCCGCTGTGACAAACCTCGCGATTCCAGTTGCGCGGACGGCGACGAGTGGGTAATTTCATCGCACCCTGAAAAGGGGACTGAACTGGAACGACGGCACCGATCCGGCCGGGCGGCCGATCGTCGGTGCCACCGCATTCCAGTCAGTGCGCTCACTGTCGCGGTGGGGCCACATGGTCCGCAGGGGACGACCGTCGAGGGGTCGGTCGACTTCGGCCGGATCATGTATTTCCCTTTTCCAATTCGTCCAGTACCAATCTCAGCACCCGCACCGCTCCGGCCTTGTCCAGCGGGTCATTACCGTTGCCGCACTTCGGTGATTGCACGCACGACGGGCAGCCGGCGGGGCATTCGCACGACTCGATCGCGTCGGCGGTGGCTCCCCACCAGGTCTCGAACTGGTCGAACCCGCGGTCGGCGAAACCGGCTCCGCCCGGATAGCCGTCGTAGACGAAGATCGTGGGCAGCCCCGAATCCGGGCCCACCGCCGTCGACACCCCGCCGATGTCGCCGCGGTCGCAGCTCGCCACCAACGGCAGTAGACCGATCGCGGCGTGTTCGGCAGCGTGTAGCGACCCCGGTATCCGGACCGGGTCGATATCGTTGTCGGCCAGCGCTTCCGGGGTGATCGTGCACATCACCGCCATGGTGTCCAGGGTGCGTGACGGCATGTCGAGTTCGACGAAATCGATCACCTCACCAGACATTTCCCGACGCAAGTATCCGGTCACGGTGTTGGTCACCGACACCGGCACCAGCCCGATCGTCACCGGCCCGAACGTCTTCCGTTCGCCCACACCGGTGACGGAGATGTCGGTGATCTCCCGCGCCGAGGTGGTGTATCCGGGATCCTCGGCGTGCACGAACGCCACGCCCTCCTCGAAGTTCAGCGAGTCGACCAGATAGCTCTCACCCTGATGCAGATACACCGCGCCGGGATGCACCGATGCCGGCGCCTGGCCCACCCCGGCGCTGCCCAGCAACCGGCCGGTGCCGGTCTCCACGATCGCGATCTGCCCGCCCGCCGCGGCGCGGATGTCCACCGCCGGATGCGGATCCACCCCGGGGCTGGGGAAGTAGCCGCTGGCCCGGCGGCGCAGCAGCCCGTCATCGACCAGGGACTCGGCCACCTCCTCGGCGTCCCACCGCCGGACCTCCTCGATCGTCAACGGCAGTTCGGCGGCCGCACACAGCAATTGCGGACCCAGCACGTGCGGGTTGGTGGGGTCGATGACCACCCGCTCGATCGGCCGGTCCAGCAGCGCCGAGGGGTGGTGCACCAGGTAGGTGTCGAGCGGGTCGTCGCGGGCGATCAACACGATCAGCGCGCTCTGCCCGCGCCGCCCGGACCGGCCGGCCTGCTGCCAGAACGACGTCACGGTGCCCGGGAAGCCGGCCAGCACCACCGCGTCCAGCCCGGCGATGTCGATCCCCAACTCGAGCGCGTTGGTGGTCGCCAGCGCCCGGAGCTCGCCGTTGGCCAGCGCCTGCTCCAGCGCGCGGCGGTCCTCGGCCAGATAGCCCGCCCGGTACGACGCCACCCGCTGGGCCAACTCCGGCGCGATCTCCTCGAGCCGGCTCCTGGCGCCCAGCGCGGTCAACTCCGCGCCGCGCCGGGACCGCACGAACGTCAGGGTGCGGGCGCCCTCGGCGACCAGATCCGCCATCACCCGGGCCGCCTCGGCGCCCGCGGGCCGCCGCACCGGGGCGCCGTTCTCGCCCACCAGGTCCGGCAGCAGCGGCGGCTCCCACAGCGCGATCGTGCGTGCTCCGTGCGGGGAGGCGTCGTCGGTCACCTCCGTCACCGATTGGCCGATCAGCTCCGAGGCGGTGTCCGCCGGCGCGGCGGTGGTGGCGCTGGCGAAGAACACCGTCGGCGACCCGCCGGCCGAGTAGCGCTGACACAACCGCAGCAGCCGGCGCAGCACCATCGCCACGTTGGAGCCGAAAATGCCCCGGTAGTAGTGGCATTCGTCGACGACGACGTAGCGCAGATGACGCAGGAACACCGCCCACCGGCCGTGGTTGCGCAGCATCGCCAGATGCACCATGTCCGGGTTGGAGAAGATCCAGCGGGAGCGTTCCCGGGCGAACCGGCGCACCTCGGTGGGGCTGTCACCGTCGTAGGCGGTGGGCGCGACGGTGGCCAGCCGCTCCACCGCGCCGGTCAGCTCCTGCGCGGCGCGCAGCTGATCGTGCCCGAGCGCCTTGGTCGGCGACAGGTACAACACCCGGGCCCGCGGATCGGCCGCCAGCGCCGACAGGATCGGCAACTGGTAGGCCAGCGACTTGCCGGAGGCGGTGCCGGTGCTCAGCACCACGTGCCGGCCGCTGTGGGCCAGGTCGGCGGCGACGGCCTGGTGTTCCCACGGCTCGGTGATGCCGCGGTCGCCGAACACCCTCACCACGTCCGGATCGGCCCACGACGGCCACGGCCGGGTCCGTCCCCGCCGGGGTGGTACGTCTGCGATATGCCGAACCGGGCGTTCGTCGGGCGCCGTGCCCGCCACCGCGCATGCGAGCAGTTCGCGGCCGAAATTCGGCCCCGTCTCCTCCACTGACAACCTCCTGTCCCGCCCGGCGCCGGTCTCGAGTTTTGCCCATGATCGGGTTTCGACTGTCGCACCGGCCCAGAACGTGGTTGACTAAGGGTGGTCGCAGCTTCTGTGTTCGTGTTCTACACCCGCAGGATCGACGTTGCGATCGCGGTTCCTGCGAGGTTCTGGTCGGGTCGAGTTCCGACGGCTCACAAGGTATGGCGGTCGGAACGGGCCCGGTGTACCGAAAGCCTCGGTGGACCGCACCCGGAGAAAGAAAAGGAAAGATCAAGGAAATGCCACAGGGAACTGTGAAGTGGTTCAACGCGGAGAAGGGCTTCGGCTTTATCGCGCCTGAAGACGGTTCCGCGGACGTTTTTGTCCACTACACGGAAATTCAGGGCTCCGGCTTCCGCACTCTCGAAGAGAATCAGCGGGTGGAGTTCGAGGTCGGCCAAAGCCCCAAGGGGCCGCAGGCCACGGGTGTTCGGTCCATCTGAACAATCTGAACAATCTGAACAATCGAACCTGACAGACCCCCGCGGGCTCCAGTAGGAACCGCGGGGGTTTCCTCTTCGCCGGATGGGGTGGGCGGCCGGGCTGACCGTGTGTCCACCGCGCCGAGGGTGCGTTCGGCGCGCTGACCGTGTGCGTGGTGTCGAGTTTCGGCCGTTTCAGCGCTGCACACGCACAACCGGCGCAGCGTGTGCACACTGACCGCCCTGACGGCGCACTGACCGCCCTGACGGCGCACTGACCGCCCTGACGGCGCACTGACCGCCCTGACGGCACGCTCGGCGCCCTGACGGCACGTTCGG
This sequence comes from Mycolicibacterium thermoresistibile, assembly GCF_900187065.1. Lineage (NCBI taxonomy): Bacteria > Bacillati > Actinomycetota > Actinomycetes > Mycobacteriales > Mycobacteriaceae > Mycobacterium > Mycolicibacterium thermoresistibile. The sequence goes on along the minus strand of NZ_LT906483.1, from coordinate 4,442,807 downwards.
CCACCCGACACCGCCGCCCGCGGCGCGGATGACCGCGGTGCGGCCCCACGCTGCCCTACTGTCTGGTGTGTGAGCCAGCAGCTGTCGTTCTTCTCGGCAGAGTCGGTGCCGCCGGACGTCGCCGACCTGGCGGGCCTGCTGGCCGCCCCCGGCCAGGTGTTGATGGCCGGCGGCGGCGATGCGCCCGGCGCCCGGCTCTCGGTGGTGGTCGACGCCCGGTGGCGGGCCGAGGGCATCGCCGTGATGATCACCGAGGCTGGGTTGGAGCCGGAGATCACCCGCACCGAGGAGAACACCCCGCTGGTGCGCACCGCGTTCGACGCCCGGCTGGTCGACATGGCCGCCCAGTGGACCCGCGGCGCCGTCAAGACCGTCCCGGCCCAATGGCTGCCCGGGCCGCGTGCGCTGCGCGCCTGGGTACTGGCCGCCGGCAGCCCCGAAGCGGACGACCGCTATCTGCTCGGATTGGACCCGCACGCCCCCGACACGCACGCCCCGCTGGCGTCGGCGCTCATGCGCATCGGAATCGCCCCGACCCTCATCGGCACCCGCGGGCCCCGGCCGGCGCTGCGCATCAGTGGTCGACGCCGCCTATCGCGGCTGGTAGAGAGTGTGGGGGAACCACCCGACCACATCGAGGCGTTTTCCTCGTGGCCGCGGATCTAAGCTCGCGGGACGCGGGGGCCGGTTTGCGTCGGCTGGGCGGGGGTGCGAAATTGTCAGTTGCCGACGGGCCGGATCGGGACATCCGCGCAGGCCGTGGGCAACTATGGAAGTGGAGCGTAGGCACAGTTGGCTGAACAGGACCGCGGTAGCGGTAGGAACGGAAGCGTCCGGCGTCTCGTCATCGTCGAGTCACCGACCAAGGCCCGCAAGATTGCTGGTTACCTGGGCTCCGACTACATCGTGGAATCGTCGCGTGGACACATTCGCGACCTGCCGCGCAATGCCGCCGACGTGCCCGCCAAGTACAAGTCCGAGCCGTGGGCCCGCCTCGGGGTCGACGTCGACAACGACTTTCAGCCGCTCTACATCATCAGTCCGGACAAGAAGAGCACCGTCACCGAGCTGAAGAACAAGCTCAAAGAGGCCGACGAGCTCTATCTGGCCACCGACGGTGACCGCGAGGGTGAGGCCATCGCCTGGCATCTGCTGGAAACCCTCAAACCCAAGGTGCCGGTCAAGCGGATGGTCTTCCACGAGATCACCGAATCGGCCATCCGCAACGCCGCCGAGAACCCGCGGGACCTCGACACCGCGCTGGTCGACGCCCAGGAGACCCGCCGCATCCTGGACCGGCTGTACGGCTACGAGGTCAGCCCGGTGCTGTGGAAGAAGGTCGCGCCGAAGTTGTCGGCGGGCCGGGTCCAGTCGGTGGCGACCCGCATCATCGTGCAGCGCGAACGCGAGCGGATGGCGTTCCGCAGCGCCTCCTACTGGGACGTCACCGCGCAGCTGGACGCCTCGGTCTCCGACCCGCAGGCCAGCCCGCCGGTGTTCGCGGCCAAGCTGAGCACCGTCGACGGCCGGCGGGTGGCCACCGGCCGCGACTTCGACTCGCGCGGCGTGGTCAAGAAGCCCGACGAGGTGCTCGTCCTGGACGAGTCCGACGCCAACGCGCTGGTCGCCGGGCTGCGCAATGTGCAGCTGACGGTGACCTCCGTCGAGCAGAAGCCCTACACCCGGCGGCCCTATGCGCCGTTCATGACCTCGACGCTGCAGCAGGAAGCCGGCCGCAAGCTACGGTTCTCCGCCGAACGCACGATGAGCATCGCGCAGCGGCTCTACGAGAACGGCTACATCACCTACATGCGGACCGACTCGATCACGCTGTCGCAGTCGGCCATCAACGCCGCCCGCAACCAGGCCCGCCAGCTCTACGGCGAGGAGTACGTCCACCCCACGCCGCGGCAGTACTCCCGCAAGGTCAAGAACGCCCAGGAGGCGCACGAGGCGATCCGGCCGGCCGGCGACGTGTTCGCCACGCCGGGCCAGCTGGCGAATGAGCTCGCTCCCGACGAGTTCCGGCTCTACGAGTTGATTTGGCAGCGGACCGTGGCCTCGCAGATGGCCGATGCGCGCGGGACCACGCTGAGCCTGCGCATCTCGGGCACCACCGCCGACGGCCGGCAGGTGGTGTTCACCGCCAGCGGCCGCACCATCACCTTCCCGGGCTTCCTGAAGGCCTATGTGGAGAGCATCGACGAGCTGGCCGGCGGGGAGTCCGACGACGCCGAGCGGCGGCTGCCGAACCTCACCGAGGGGCAGCGGGTCGACGCGGTGGATCTGACCGCCGACGGGCATCAGACCAATCCGCCGCCGCGGTACACCGAGGCGTCGCTGGTCAAGGCGCTCGAGGAGCTCGGCATCGGCCGGCCGTCGACGTACGCGTCGATCATCAAGACCATCCAGGACCGCGGCTACGTGCACAAACGGGGCAGCGCGCTGGTGCCGTCGTGGGTGGCGTTCGCGGTCACCGGACTGCTCGAACAGCACTTCAGCCGGTTGGTCGACTACGACTTCACCGCGGCGATGGAGGACGAACTCGACGAGATCGCTGCCGGCAACGAGCAGCGGACCAACTGGCTGCACAACTTCTACTTCGGCGGCGAGCACGGTGTGGAGGGCTCGATCGCCCGCGCCGGCGGGCTGAAGAAGCTGGTGGGCGTCAACCTCGAGGAGATCGACGCCCGCGAGGTCAACTCGATCAAGCTCTTCGACGACGATCAGGGCCGCCCGATCTACGTCCGGGTGGGCAAGAACGGGCCGTACCTGGAGCGGATGGTCATCGGAGAGGATGGTGAGCCCACCCCGCAGCGGGCCAACCTCAAAGAGGCGCTGACCCCCGACGAGCTCACCCTGGATCTGGCCGAGAAGCTGTTCGCCACCCCGCAGGAGGGGCGGTCGCTGGGCATCGACCCGGAGACCGGCCACGAGATCGTCGTCAAGGACGGCCGCTACGGACCGTACGTCACCGAGATCCTGCCCGAACCCGACGACGGCGGGGATGACGGCTCGGCGGGCAGCCCGGCCAAGAAGGGCAGGAAGCCGACCGGCCCGAAACCGCGCACCGCCTCGCTGCTGCGGTCGATGGACATCGAGACGGTGACGCTCGACGACGCGCTGAAGCTGCTGTCGCTGCCCCGGGTGGTCGGCGTCGACCCGAACACCGGCGAGGAGATCACCGCGCAGAACGGCCGGTACGGTCCATACCTCAAGCGCGGCAGCGATTCCCGGTCGCTGGCCAGCGAGGAGCAGCTCTTCACCATCACGCTGGACGAGGCGTTGAAGATCTACGCCGAACCCAAGCGCCGGGGCCGGCAGGCCGCCGCGGCGCCGCCGCTACGCGAACTGGGTGAGGATCCGGCCACCGGCAAACCGATCGTGGTCAAGGACGGCCGCTTCGGCCCGTACGTCACCGACGGGGAGACCAACGCCAGCCTGCGCAAGGGTGACGACGTGGAGACGCTGACCGTGGAGCGGGCCTCCGAGCTGTTGGCCGACCGGCGGGCCCGCGGCCCAGTGAAGCGGGCCAAGAAGACCGCCGCGAAGAAGACCGCCGCCAAGAAGACCGCGGCCAAGAAGACCGCGGCCAAGAAGACCGCGGCCAAGAAGACCGCCGCCAAGAAAGCGGCGAAGAAGAGTTAACTCTCCGGCGCGGTCGTCTCGGCGTCGGCGCGGCTCACGCTGCCCGTTGTCCGGGTGCCCGGGGCGTCGCTGTTGTTGCTGGGGCCGGGCCCGTTCGAGAACGCCAGCTTGACCGGGCGGGCCAGCTGGGTCGGCACCGTACGGCCCCGAAGTTCGACGGTCTCGCCGACATCCCAGCACAGCGCCTCGGCGTCGAGCGCCCCGCTGACCGCCATCGCCGACGCCAGCACGTGGCCCTCCTCGAGTTTGGCCAGCTCGGTCAGCCGCGCCGCCTCGTTCACCGGGTCGCCGATCACGGTGTATTCGAAGCGGGCCTGCGCGCCGATGTGCCCGGCGATCGCCCGGCCGGCCGACACGCCGATGCCGAACTCGGTCTCGCCGAGCACCGCGATCAGCTCGTCGTGCAGCTCGCGGGCGGCGGCCAGCGCCGCACCGCAGGCGTCGGGATGTTCGATCGGCGCGCCGAAGATGGCCAGGGCGGCGTCACCCTGGAACTTGTTGACGAACCCGCCGTGCCGGTTGACGGTGTCGACGACCACCCGGAAGAACTCGTTGAGCAGGTTGACCACGTCGGCGGGCGGGGTGGTGGCGGCCAGCCGCGTCGACCCGACCAGGTCGACGAACAGCACGGCGACGTCGCGTTCCTGCCCGCCCAGCTCGGTGCCGCGCTCCAGCGCGCGACGTGCCACGTCCTCACCCACATAGCGGCCGAACAGGTCCCGCAGCCGCTGCCGTTCGGCCAGATCGCGCACCATGTCATTGAACCCGGCCTGCAGCAGGCCCAGCTCGCTGGCGTCGTAGATCTGCATGTGCGCGTTGAAGTTGCCGCGCTGCACCTCGCCCAACGCCCAGCGCAGCTGGCGCAGCGGATCGGCGATCGACATCGCGACCAGGACGGTGCCGGACAACCCGATCACCAGCGTGGCGATGGCCAGCACCAGCAGCGGTGTGGTGAGCTGTTCGGCCGGTGCGGTGAGGATGCCGACCTTGCTGGCCACCAACGCGAGCACGATGGCCAGCACCGGCACCCCGGTGGACAGCACCCAGGTCAGCACCTGCCGCAGCACCACACCGGGGGCGCGGAAGTTCTCCGGCACACCGCCGCGCAGCGCGGCGACGGCCACCGGCCGCAGCACCCGCTCGGCCTGCAGATAGCCGATGATGGCGGTCGCGGTCGCGCCCAGTCCGGTGGCGACCGCGATCACCGGCGCTGAATGGCCGGCAACCGGCCAGCTGGCCACGATGAACACGATGGTGCCGAGGAACCAGTTGGTGCCGCTGATCAGGGTGCGGTAGAAGGGCATCCGTAGCGCGCGGGCGCGCGCCAGTTCGGTCGCGGCCGGGTCAGGGTCGGCCAGCAGCGTGTCGCGGCGCTGCCAGCGGATCACCGGCAGCAGCAGCCGCAGCGTGACGTAGGCGCCGACGGTGAAGGACACCACCAGGTAGCCCAGGAAGAGCGCCAGGTTGAAGGCCGGCAGGTCCTGCAGTTCCAGCCGGTCCCCCGGGGGCAGGCCGAACCGCAGGAAGCCGAGCACGAACAGGGCGCCGATGATGTCGGCCTGCACCATGCCCAGCGCGAACACCGGCCACGGGGTACGCGCCACCCAACGGACGAATGCGGTGATCCGTCCGGTAGAAGTCGCGTTCGTGGTCACTCGTTTACCGTATCCGGCCGCGACGACCGATAGCGGGCCTGTGATCAGTCCGACGTCACAGCCGGGCGTTAGTGTGGCGGTGATGAGTGGGGTGTTCTCACGTTTGGTCGGTCAGGACGCTGTGGAAGCCGAGTTGGTGGCCGCTGCGCAGGCCGCCCGCGGGGATTCTGATCACAGCCCGGGGTCGCGCAGGGCGATGACCCATGCCTGGCTGATCACCGGCCCGCCCGGTTCGGGCCGGTCGATCGCGGCGCTGTGTTTCGCTGCGGCGTTGCAGTGCACCTCCGACGGGGTGCCGGGGTGCGGCGAGTGCCGGGCCTGCACGACGACGATGGCCGGGACGCACGCCGACGTGCGGCGCATCATTCCGGAGGGACTGTCGATCGGTGTCGACGAGATGCGCGCCATCGTGCAGATCGCGTCCCGGCGGCCGAGCACCGGACGCTGGCAGATCGTGCTGATCGAGGATGCCGACCGGTTGACCGAGGGCGCGGCGAACGCCCTGCTGAAGGTGGTGGAGGAACCGCCACCGTCGACGGTGTTCCTGCTGTGCGCGCCGTCGGTGGATCCGGAGGACATCGCGATCACACTGCGGTCCCGCTGCCGGCATGTGGCGTTGGTCACCCCGCCGGTGGACGCGATCGCCCGAGTGCTGGTCGACAACGACGGCATCCCGGCCGAGCAGGCCCAGTGGGCGGCGTCGGTGAGCGGTGGCCATGTCGGGCGGGCCCGGCGGCTGGCCACCGACGAGGAGGCCCGGCAGCGCCGGTTGCGGGCGTTGGGGCTGGCGCGCGACGCCGCCACCCCGTCACGGGCGTACGCCGCGGCGGAGGAGCTGGTGGCGGCGGCCGAGGCCGAGGCCCGGGCGTTGACCGAGGACCGCAATGAAGCTGAAACCGAGGAGCTGCGCACCGCGCTGGGAGCCGGCGGCACCGGGAAGGGTGCGGCGTCGGCGACGCGCGGATCGGCCGGCGCGATCAAGGAGCTGGAGCGCCGGCAGAAATCGCGGCAGACCCGCGCCTCCCGCGATGCGCTGGACCGGGCGCTGATCGATCTGGCGATGTACTTCCGGGACGCGCTGCTGGTCGCCACCGGGGCCGACGGCATCCGCCGGGAGCATCCGGACATGGCCGACAAGGTCGCCGCGCTGGCCGCGCATGCCCCGCCGGAGAAGCTGTTGCGGTGCATCGAGGCGGTGCTGGAGTGCCGGGAAGCGCTCGCGGTGAACGTCAAGCCGAAGTTCGCCGTCGACGCGATGGTCGCCACGGTGGGGCAGGCGCTGCGAGGCTAACCTGGCTTGGGGATGCGGCAGGCGCTGCCGTAGACTCGTGCCGCCCGGTTCTAGAGGCTTGCCCCTCGCGCAGGCGCTCGTCGCCGGGCACGCCGCCTTAGCTCAGTCGGTAGAGCGATTCACTCGTAATGAATAGGTCGCCGGTTCGATTCCGGCAGGCGGCTCCACGCCACCCCCGTCGGGCCCACCCGGCGCCGGAACTTCACGGATGCCGGTCGTGACGTACACGAACGAGATTCCCGCGGCTCGGCAGACCTCATCGAGCTCGTTGACATCCCACGGCGTAAGTCCAGTCATGCGGCGGGATAGCTTTTGCTGAGTCGTTCCGATGCGGCGCGCAACCTCAGAGACAGAGATGCGTCGCCCGGCCAGTTCCTCGCGGAGCCGGCGCGCTACGGCCAATGAGCGGCTTTCGCCGCGGTCGCCGTCTACCACCATCAAAGTAGTCATGGCGCGTATTTTACGCGCTAAACGTGTGAATGCAACTCATCTTTGTGTGGATCACGTCGATTTTGAGTTGTCGACACGCCGGTAATCCTCTTGCAAGTCACAATGTGAACGTGTAGAACCGCATGCATGCCCTGTGACTCACAATCTCAGCGTGTAGCTGCGAATGTTCGCGCGGAGATGGCCCGCACCAAGCGTACGCAGTCAGCACTGGCTCACAGCATCGGAATGAAGCAACAAGCGTTATCGCGCCGACTGTCTGGCCGAACACCATTCACCGTCGACGAAATCGCAGAAATCGCCCGCTGCCTCGATGTACCAGTTGCCGCCCTGTTCGCAACTGAGCCTGTGGAGCAGAGCGCATGAGCGTGCAGGCCGCGACTGACGAGTTGGTGCCGTTCAACTACGGCGAAACGGCTGTCCGGGTCGTGATGATCGACGGCGGGCCGTGGTTCGTCCTCGCCGACCTCTGCAAGGTCCTTGATCTGACGAACCCGTCGATGGTTGCCGATCGAATCGAAGATGATGCCCTAAGCACTACTGAGGTCACCGACTCGCTCGGCCGCACCCAGCGCGCGCGCATCGTCTCAGAGCCCGGCATGTACGAGGTGATCTTCCTCAGCCGCAAGCCAGAAGCGCGCGCTTTCAAGCGCTGGATCACCGGCGAGGTGCTGCCTCAGATCCGCAAGACCGGCGGATACGGCGCCCCGGCCGCGCTACCCGACCGCAAGACCCTCGCGCAGTGGGTTGTCGACGCCGAGGAGCGCGCCGAGCGTGAGGCGGCCGCCCGGCTCGAAGCCGAGCAGCGCGCCCGTGAGCTTGCCGCGCCGGCGTCGGCGTGGACCCACATGGCCGACAGCGCCGGCGACTACTCAGTGGCTGACGCCGCCAAGGTGCTCTCCCGCGATCCCGCGATCCGGATCGGCCGCGACCGGCTGTTCCGGTTCATGGCCGCGGAGGGCTGGATTTTCCGGGACCGTGGCCGTGGCTGCTGGAAGGCGTATCAGACCCAGGTCGATTGCGGCCGCCTGGTGGAGAAGCTGGGCTCCCCGTATCTGCATGAGCCGTCGGGTGAGATGCGGTTGCCTGATCCGACGATCCGGATCACTGCGAAGGGCCTGGCTGAGCTGCATAAGCGGTTGGGCGGTTCGGGTCAGCTGCCGCTGGTGGGGGCGGTGTCGTGAGCGCCGTGGTGTCCGACGCCACCCGTCGCGACATGGCGGAGCTGGTGCGCCGCTACCTGGATCGGGCCGACACGGACGATCACCGCGACCAGCTGGTGAATCTCGCGAGCTTGCTGCGGCACGCGACCGCCCACAACGCCGCCCTGGCCGGCGCGGTCGAGCAACAGGTCGCCGAACTGTGTGATGCGCAGGCCGCCCTGGACATCCTCGTTCAGGAGAACGCCAGGCTCGCCCGCGTCCAGGGCAAGGCCCACGAACCGGTCTCCGAACAGGCATGGCTTGGTCACCGGCCGGACGAGCTTGCGATCCCGTCGCCCACTGCCGCTGCCCCCGGCGTGGTGGGTGATGACCGCCCCGGGGTGGGTGAGCCCCCCGCACCCGCCCCGGGGCGACCAACCTCTCGCTTGCTGGGAGATGCAGCCGCCCAGCTTGAGGTCTGGCTGTCGTTCGGCGGCCCATGGCTGTCGTTCGGCGGCCCATGCCGTGCCGACGAGCTGCGTGAGTTGATCCCGGAGCTTCGTGCCCGCGCCGAGCAGTTCGCCAACCAAGACGACTGAAAAGAGTGGCCCGCCGGTGCGAGCGGCGGGCCAACACCGGAAATCACCACCAGGAAAGGAAATCCAGTGTCAACCAAGAGTAACCCGCACCGGCCCCGGCACCGGTGGTCGCCCGGCCGCCCGAGCCCGGCCGATCTCGGCGCGACGTTCCCGCCGTCGCGGCACACTGTCCGCCGCGTGCTCGCGGCGGCCGCCGGAATCATCCTGGCCGGCACCGGTATCGGATGGGTTGTAGACGCCCACGCCGACACCGGCACCGAGTTTGACTGGGACAGCTACATCAGTGTGATCACTGGGGCCGCGGATTCTGGTGTCAGCACCGCAACGTCGTGGGTGGACCTGCTGCTGCCGCCGCAGATAGGCGGTGACCGATGAGCCTGTACGACTACCAGGTCTCCCAGCAGATCAGCGAAGGCGACCCGCCGTTCTACGCACTGATCATGGCCGCGATGCGCAAGGCCGACACCTTCAACATGGCCAAGCTGCAGCGCGCGTTTCCCGCGGTGTACGCCGAGGTTTCGGCCCGCTACAACGCACCTGGCGGGATGCTGCCCGGCGAAGGCGGTGACCAGTGAACAGGCTGCATTTCTGCCCGGCGTGTGGGCTGTTCGGCCGGAAGAAACGGCGCCGTGATGAACAGGCTCTCATCGCCTTTCACTCCCTGCTCGCTGCGCAGGCCCGCCGCGAGCGTGCCGTGAAGCTCACGCCGATCTGGTCGCCGGCCGATACCGCGGAACTGCTGGCGGCCGCCGCAGCACACGAAGCTGTACCGGCAGCAGCCGCCGCTGGCTGGGTGGACCACGGCACCCACCGTGAATGGTGCGGCGGACCCTGCCCCACCAGCAGCGAGCTGTGGGGAGGTGCCCGATGACCGCGCGCGACGTGATCGATTGGGCACCCGACCCGGATCTGGACCGCGTCGCTGAAATCGCGCTCGGCATCGCCGAGAAGATCCGCGAGGACGACCCGTGCCGCCTCTACGGGGAGCTGGCCTACCTCGCCTACCGGCACCCGGCGAAGCTTGCGCAGATCGCGATGTGCCTGGCCGCGTGGTTCAACCCCAACGAACCCGTCCGATGCCTGTGGGAGCGCGTGGAATCAATCGCCGCGGCGCACGCAGGCCGGATCGTGGGGGTGGCCTAATGGCTCGGCTGGACGAGCTCGCTATCGATGCCGCAGTGCAGGGGTTTCCGATGAAGCTCGCGCCGCCAGAGCAGGCGGTCGCCGCCCGCCGACTCCTCGACAAAGGCGTCACGGCCGCGATTGTCGCCTGGCTCATCGGCGCACCGAACGAGCGGTGGGTTTGGCGGCTGGTCGAGGGCCGATCCCAGGAGCGTGCGTCATGAGCCGCGTCCTGCTGTACGTCTCCTGGATCGCCGGTGGGGTTGCCTGGGCCGCACTGATTCTGTTGTGGCGCGACCTGTTCCTCGCCGCCGGGATCACCAGCGCGGTCGCCACGCTCGCGTGGGGCTACTGCACCGAGCCGGACCGCGACCCCGACGACTGGAGCGCCGACGAGTGGTGGGGCGAGGGCGAACTGGAGGACGCCCGGTGAGCGCCTACGGCTACGAACGCGACGAATGGCGCCGGGCCGTCGCGCACAGCACCGAAGCCGAACTGGCTGCCGCCTGCGGGCACACCTCACGCCAACACGGCGTGTGCACCGACTGCGGCCACCGACCTGATCGGGAGGACCTGTGACCGTCACCATGCAGCCCGGCTCGCAGGAATGGACGCAGACCATCACTCCGAGCAAGGTCGCGGCGATCCTCGGTGTCTCGCGTTGGGAATCGCCATACCGGCTGTGGCACCGCATCAAGGGCCTGGTCGACCCGGAGCCGCCGAAGGACATCTTCGACCTTGGCCACGACTTCGAGGACGCCATGGCGAACATCTGGCGCCGCGAGAACCCCGGCTGGCGGCTGTCCCGTGGTGAGGTCCAGATCCACGGCGACACCCACAAGTTCGGGTTTCCGTGCACGGCGACGATCGACCGTCGCGCCGCGCGGGGCCGGGCCCGCCGGGTCGTGGAGTTCAAAACCGCCCGCTCGCTGGAGGAATGGGGCGACGAATTCACTGACGAAGCCCCGGCCGACTACGTGGCGCAGGTGACCGCCGAGATGCTGTTCACCGGCTACACCCAGCATCCGGCGCACCTGATGGTGTTGGGCCCCTATTTCAAGGCCCACACCTACGTCATCGAGTTCGACCAGCAGGTCGCGGACTGGATCGTGCAGCGCTGCCGCGAGTTCTGGGAATCGCTGCAGGGCGACGAGCCGCCGCTGCTGGACGATTCGGTCGCCACCTACGAGTGCGTGCGGGAGCTGCACCCCGACATCGACGGCAGCACCGTGCAATACGACCTCGACGCCGCAGCGGAGTTGCTGCACTTGGCCGCCGAGCATAAGGACCTCGAACGGCAGTTGCGGGGCGCCAAGACCCGGCTGCTGGACGTCATGGGCAACGCCCAATACGCCGAGGCGGCCGGCGTTCGGATCGCGGACCGCCGCCCGCACAGCCGCGGCGGGGTCGCGCTCTCGCTCGCCCACAAGAACATCGACCAGATCACCGAACGAGCACAGGAGATGTCTGCATGAACGAAATCGCCGCCACCAGCACCGGCGCCGCGCCGACCGATTCCGAGATCGAGGTGCTGCCCCCGGCCCGGCCGATGGCCTCCGAGTCGATCGGGCAGCTGATGCAGCACGCCCAGGCCATGAGCGCCGCCAAACAGCTCGGTGACGCGCTGTCCCAGACCGACATGGTGCCCAAGGACTACAAGGGCAAGCCTGCCAACGCCGCGGCGGCGATCCTCTACGGCGCCGAGTTGGGCCTGAACCCGATCCAGTCTCTGCAGCAGGTCTTCGTGGTGCACGGGCAGCCCGCGATCTACGCCCGCACCGCGGTCGCGCTGGTCAAACGCGCCGGGGTCGTCGTCGAGACCGTGTCGTCCACCGACGAGGCGGTGACAGTGCGGGCCACGGATCCGCGGACCGGGCAGGTGGAGGAATCGACCTGGGATATCCCGCGCGCCAAGCGAGCCGGGTACACGTCTAACAAGAAGTACGAGACCGATCCGCAGGCGATGCTGTACGCGAAGGCGGCGATGGAGGTGTGCCGCCGGATCGCACCGGACGTGCTGCTCGGTATCCCGTATGCGCGCGAGGAGTTGGAGCTGGAGCTGGCGCAGCAGCAGCCCATGCGGGTGCGATCGGAGCGCGGCGGCCGCGGATTGGCCGCCCTGCGGCAACAGGCTCAGCAGGGTCAGGGCGGCGCCGACGCCGCGCCGGAGCTTGAGGCCGGCCGGCCGCCCGAGCAGCCCACCGAGCCAGCGGAGCAGCAGGCGCAGGAGGAGCCAGCAGCGAGCGGCATGTCGGAAACCACCCGGAAGAAGTGGCTGAACCGCATGTTTGCGCTCCTGGCCGAGGGGGACTGCCCTGACAAAGAGGACCAGCTGACCGTCATCACCGCGCTGGCTGGCCGCATGCCGCAGGACCGGCCGGAGCACCGCGACGCCATCACCGACGACGAGTTGCGCACGGTCGTCACCGCGCTCAACGCGGCCAGCAAGGAAGGTCGGTTGGGCGAGGTTGTCACCGACCTGATCCAGGCCGAAGTGCTGCGCATGGCCGAGGCCGACGAGGCGGCGCGGTGACCGGCCAAGCGGCGACTCGGTCGGACGTGGACCGGATGCTCGACATGTTCTCAGCGCTCGGGCTCGGAGAGACCGCCAACACCCAGTACATGATCACGATTCCAGGTGCGCCGTGGTCGAAAGCCCGGCCTCGGTTCGCTCGCAACGGTCATGTCTACTCGAGGTCGGAGGACCTGGACGCGGAGAAGCGCACAGCGGCATATCTGCGCCGCGCCGTGCGGGAGCCGTTCACCGGCAATGTCGGGTTGGCGTGTCTGTTCTTCCGGCCGAACCGGCAGCGCATCGACGTAGACAATCTGCTCAAGCATGTGTGCGACGCCGCCAACGGGATCCTGTGGCTGGATGATTCCCAGTGCACCGCGCTCATGGGTGTTGTCGAGCTGGACGCCGAACGGCCACGGACTGTCGTCGTCGTTGGGGAGCACATCAGCACGCTTAAGCGTGGCAGCGACGATTCGGTGCCATGCAGATCCTGCGGGAAGCTTGTCGGTAGAGGTTCACGAGCGCGTGATCAGCCGCCAAAAACGTGTTCGCGTGCATGTCGCCAAAAGTCCCTCGGTTACCCCGATTTAGCGGAACTGGTGCCATGCGGGCACTGCGGTCGGCGCTACCGGCGCCGAGTACGTACGCAGAAGTTCTGTGGCGAGGGATGCCGCGTTGATTCGCGGCGTAACGCGCGAAAAGCGGCATCCGCGCCGTTCTCGCGATGCGCTGATTGCGGCAAGGAGTTGACGCACAGGCGTGGGGGACGGTGCCGCGACTGTTGGAAGGCCGATGTGCGGGCACGTAAGCGGTCCGCCGGCGTGAACATCCGAGTGGAAGGCGAACTGGCATGAACCGACGTCCGATCTATGTTGACCAGCGCGAGAACCGCAAGGGCGACTTCTGGTACGCGGTGCGCGGCGCGAACGGCGAGACCGTGCTGACGTCGAAGATGTACCGACAGCGATGGCGCGCCGTCCGGGCGGCGCGCGCGTTCATCACGTCGATCGCACCCGCCCCGGTGTCGTTCACCTACTGGTCGGGTCCGACCCCGGCCAGCGTGAAGGCTGGCACCAGCCGCGGCAAGCTCATCCAACACACCGAGCGGGTGCGGTGCTGATGTTGACATGGACCGCTCACGACGACATCGCCGGCGCGATCACCTCGGTAGGGGTGCGAGGCGTGTACACGATCCAGAAGGTGGGCCCGGCGTGGCACCTGTCCGGTGTTGGTCATGACGGGCTGTGGATGCCCGGGCTGCCGCCTGGCGGGCAGATCCTCGGCTCGCTCGAGCTGGCGCAGACCTACGCGCAGCGCGTTGACGCCCGGCCCGCCCCCGCCGAAGTGAGCGGAGGGTAAGTGGGGTCTGTCGTGATGCTCACGTTGGATCAGCGGTGGCTGCTGATGACGATGGGTGGCTGGCAGATCGTCGACGCGCTCATCGGCCCCGGCGGCGTGAGCCATCTGATGCAGTCCCGGTGGGGTGGCTTCCGGCAGAAGCCCATACCGGGTGCGCCGGCGTGGATGACCAGCTGGTTCACCGGGAATGGCCGGATCGTGTCCCCCTATGGGCGTGGTGTTGAGCCTCGGGTGGCCGTGACGGCGGCGCAGATCGACCGGTACGCCACGACCATCCCGGATGAGATCAAGGACCAGTTGCGGGACATCCGCGCGCAGTCGACCGCGAACGCTGTGCTGCGTGGCCGGTTCTGCGGCTGCGGTTCGAAGCCGTGCGGATACGCCTACATGGGGGATCGGATCTGCCCGCCGACCGAGCGGCAGGAAAGCGACGCCCGAGCCGACTACTTGCGGATTCGCGCTTACGAGAAGGTGTATCTCGCGAAAGCGTTGCGCCTCACCGCCCACGACCTCGAACCGTCCGGGCAGCTCGACCTATTCGAGGCGGCCCTATGACGGCCCGGATCATCCATCAGCGCACCGGCCGCACGGTCGCCGTGTTCGACACCTACGAGGAAGCCGGCCACTACCGCGCTGAACTGCGCCGCCAGGTGCCGCCGGATCAGCCATGCCCCTACGCCATCCGAACCGAGGAGGACCGGTGAGCGGTGCTGATCGGAAGGCAGCTTTCCTAGTGGTGGCGTATTCGGCGAAGTTCGCCGCCGACACCCTCTATGTGGAGCCGCCCCGGCCGCTTCAGCCAACAGACGACAACCTGCGGCGTGTACTCGGGCAGTGTGTGCGCCCGCCACGTGAACACCATCTGCCGCTGATACGGCAGCAGTTCCTACGTGACTACGGCAAAGCGCTGGAACGCATCACCGCTATCCATGAGCCCGGACTGTTCGAGGTGACGCCATGACCGCGCAGTTGGCTTTGTTCGGTGACGACTCCCTACCAGTCGACAGTGGCACGCATGTTCAGGTGGCGGTTGTGTTCACGGCGCAAGGTGGGCCGAACAAGGGCGAGCGGGTGTATCAGCCGCAAACCCGGCATCACACCCGGGAATGGCTGGACTGGTACGCCACCGAACACCTACCACCCCAGGCGAACGCCCGCCTGATGCAACGCCAAATCACCATCAGCGAATGGGAGGAAATCTGATGCGTAGCTACGACGAGGTCATAGCTTCGGCGCGGGACGAGGCGCCGTTCTCGAATGGAACCGAAGGTTACGGCTGGATGGAGAACTGGTGCTACCGGCCTTGCATGAATCCGGTAGAGGTGGCTTGGCGGCGTTACGAGAACGGTGAGCGCAAGACTCCACCCAAGGACTATCCCGGCGGCTGCCCGCTTATACAAGCCGCGCTGCTCGGTAAGACGCCTGTTGAGTGGATTGACCAGTGGGGCGGCACAGGCCCGTATCCGATCGCGGATCGGTTCCACTGTATCGAGTTTCGCGGTCCTGACGGCGGCAGCGGTGAGCCGCGACCACGCCCCGACCCGCCAGGGATGGACGGATTGTTTGAGCGGCCCGAGCGGGCGGTGCGGATGCTGGCGCAGCCGCACGAGGCGCGTGAGGCGGTCCCGGTGCCATGACTCAGCGCGAAGCCTCAATCCTGGACGAGCTTGATGAGCTGGAGCTGCTTGATGGCTAAGGACTACGCCACGATCAACCTCGCGATCTGGGGCGACGACTACTCAATGAACAACCAGAGGAAGACGACATGGAACAGCCAACAGCGGTAATCGCAGATGCCATCGCCGGGTTCATGCCTGAGGGCGACGGCGGTCAGGACGGGCTGGCCAACCTCGGCAATGCGCACCAGATCAAGGCCGCGCTTCGTGCCGCAGGCTACGTCATCGTGCGTGTCGCTGACATCGCGTTCGAAGGGCGCGACACTAACGGATAGCCGCGGATGAGGCGATCGAATTGGTGACATCCGCCCACAGCAATCTCTGGCGACTGGGATCGGCCGGTGCCCGGTGTCTAAGGAAAGCAAGCCGCGGGACCGCTGGCACCAGCTCCACACGTCCGCCCACGACCGCCCGAAAACGTTCTGCCCCGGCTGCGGCTACTACCGCACCGCCAACGGCCACCACCGCGCCGACTGCACCAACCCACAGGCCGATGAATAACCGCCCGCCCCGCCCGCTGTTCACGCCAGCCGAATGCCGGCGCCTCGGCCGCTGCACCACATGTGGCTGGCACCCGAAAACCCAGCAACACCACCCGAACTGCCCGCGCCGACGGAAGGGGAAACGGTGACCGACTGCCCAACCCCCGACAAACGCGCATTCCGATCGGCCGCCGCGGCACGCCGATTCTGGCGCCGCTCCTATATCCGCACCGGGAAACACCGCCTCCACCCATACCGCTGCCCCGGCTGCGACCACTGGCACCTCACCCACCAAACCCCCGCCGAGCAGCGCGCAATCGCTGCCCGCATCGCACGAAAGGCCAGAACCCCATGAGCGACGAAAACCGCTGTCCCGACGAAACCGTCGGCCACTGCAACCACCACGACGACCACGCCTGGGTCCACGACTGCACGCACACACCCGGCCATGTCGGGCCGCACGAATGCGACTGCGGACACACCTGGACCACCGCCGACGACTAGCCGACCACTAGCCGACCACCGGAACCACCCCGCACCACCCCGCACCACCCCCACCTACAGCGCCAGGAGCACCAGCCGTGAGCACACGCGAATACGCGAAAAACCTCTTCGCACAGTGGTCCGACGAAGACTTCTGCAACCAGCCGATCTTCGACAAGCTGCTGTTCCAAGTCATCTGCGGCCAGCGCACCGTCAACACCGCTGGCGTGTTCCCCATCAACTACACCCGCTGGCGCAAAGCCATGCGCGACGGCGACCAAGAACCCACAGACGCCCAGCTCACCGAGGCCCTGCACCGCATGGAGCAGCGCCGCTTCATCTACATCGACGAAAACACCGGCGAAGGACTCATCCGCTCCCGCGTCCGCCGCGACGAACTCGACAAACAACCCACCGTGCTGCTGTCCGCGCTACGCATCATGGCCGCCTTCGACTCCCCGAAATTCGCGGCCGTCATGCTCACCGAACTCGACCGCATCAGCCTGCCCACCATCACCAGCACCACCGACAAAGCCAACCGGCTACGCGCCAACCTCAAGTCCGCCTGGGACACCGCACGCGCCCACCTCCAGGCACTCGCCCAACACTACGAACAACCCTCCCAGCTAGACCCTCTCGAGACCCTCTCGAGACCCTCTCCAGAGGGTCCCGTTTCCCCAGGTCGGCAAGACCCTCTCGAGACCCTCTCGAGACCCTCTCCAGAGGGTCCCAATTCTGTTTCTGGTTCCGGTTCTGGTTCCGGTTCCTCACCTTCCGTAGGTGGTTACGTGGAGAGGGTCGCCGCCAACACCGACCACAACGGCCACCCCCAGCCCACCCCCGCCCACAACGAACCCCCACCCGAAACCTGCCCAAAACACACCGACCACCCCGACCCACCCCCATGCGGAGCCTGCGCCGCACACCGCAAACGCCGCGAACGCTGGGACCGCGAACACACCACCCGCCGCCGCGACACACTCACCGAATTCTGGAACCAAGTCCGCGACTGCCCCGAATGCGACCAAGACGGATTCATCGACAACCCCACCGGCGACGCCCTCACCCGCTGCCCCCTCCACGACTGGAATGCCATCCATGCCTGACCAATACGGCGACCCACGCCCCGGCCGCGACACACCCCCCGAACCCGAAACCGACTACGCCGCCACCGCCAAACGCGGCATGAACCCCATCCGCCAAAACCATGGGCCGGCACCGTGACGAAACCCGTGACGAAACACCACCCCGCTACCAACACACCCTCAGAAGGCGCCCAAAACCCGCCAAAACGCAACACAGCGCCAACAAGCCACCCCCAAACACACACCCACCACCCCGCAAACACCAACCAACACAACCCCACAACCCACACACCCAGCACCCACCACAACCAAAATCCCAAAACATGCCACCCGTCATGGACCGAAAATCCAGCAGAGCCCGCGCCGAAAACGCCTGGCGACTCCGCGTCCGCGGCAGACTCTGGCGCGAAATCGCCGAAGAACTCGGCTACCGCTCACCCCGCTCCGCGCAGAAAGCCGTCGAAGACTTCCTCGCTCGCACACCACCCACCGACGCCGAGACCCTCCGCCGCGCAATGGGCGACGGACTGACCATGATCCGCCAAAAACTCCTCGACGCCCTCGACGCAGCCGAAGAGGCCGGCGACCACCAGGCCGTCGCCACCCTCGGCCGCGCCGCCGCCGACACCATCGAGAAACAGGCCAAACTGGCCGGACTGCACATCGCGATCCCCCAGCAGATCGAGCTCAACGTCCGATCCGCTGCCGCGGTCCTCGAACGCGCCGAGCAAGAGCTGCTCGCCATCGCCCAGCAGCCACAGTCCGAGATCGTCGACGCCGAGGTCGTTGAGTGAGCGCCCAGCAAGCCGCGATCAAGTCCGCCATGGCCGTGGCGCGCGACGTCGCCGAGGGGCGACTCCAGCCTGACCAGCTCGACGCCCTGGCCGCCGACGAGTGCCGGGCGCTGTTCGGCACGGTGGTCGGCGCCGGGGACGCGCTGTGGGAGCTGCACGTCGATGTTGCGCGTCAGGTGCTCGCGCTCGGCGGTGTGCCGGCCAACGAGCTGGCGGAGTGGTTGGCGGTGACGCGAGCCGCCGAAGCCGAAGCGGAGCCGGAGGCGGAGGTCGGTGGGTCGTGGATTGAGCGGGCGCTCGCGCAGCTGGGCGACGGCGACGAGGACGGCTGAGCGTCTATCTGGGGCGTGCCCGTGGTGGACGGTCGATGACGCTGTGTATCGCGTATATCTGAAATCTGCTGCGCATTGTTAGACAGTCATCTACTCTGGTTTAAGAACCTACTTAGACAGAACGGGGTGAAAGATGACCGGCCAGCTCGTCGGCTACATCCGCGTCTCAACGCTCGACCAGAACACCGAACGCCAACTCGACGGCATCGACCTCGACAAAGTGTTCACCGACAAAGCCAGCGGCAAGGACACCAACCGGCCGGCGCTCGACGAGTGCCTCCGCTACGTCCGCGAAGGCGACACCCTCATCGTCCACAGCATGGACCGGCTCGCCCGGTCGCTGCCGGACCTGCGCCGCCTGGTCGATGAGTTGACCGCTCGCGGCGTCGCAGTTCGGTTCGTCAAAGAGGGGCTGACGTTCACCCGCGATGAGTCCGATCCGTGCTCAGTGCTGATGCTGTCGGTGATGGGCGCGGTCGCCGAGTTCGAGCGGTCGCTGATGCTGCAACGCCAACGTGAGGGCATCGCGATCGCGAAGGCCAAGGGCGTGTACAAGGGCCGCAAGCCGGCACTGTCCGATGCCCAGGCCGCCGAGGTCGCTCAGCGGCTGTCGGCTGGCGAGTCGGCGACGGAGCTGGCCCGCGAGTACGGCGTCAGCCGAGCGACGGTCTACAACGTGAGAAACCGTGCGAGGGGCGCGGCGTGATGACTGACGAGCCGATCGAGACCCAGCGGTGGACTGACTGGCCGGCGGCGGCAACGTCACAGCCCGAGTAGGATGCCCGCAAAGCTGAGTCCGGTGCCTGCGACGACGAGGGCGGCGCCGATGATCGCCACGCAGAAGTCGCGGGCTGCGACGAGATTCTGCGCCTCGGCGATTTCTTCTTTGACTTCTTCTTTGACGGCGCCGATGGTTGCATAGATCGGTCCGGTGTCGACCCTGATGGCAGCGATGGCCTGCTGAGTTTGTCGCAGGTTGTCGTAGAGCTGGGTGATGTCGTTCCAGATGGTTTCCAGTTGTTTCTCGGCGGTGCCGCCGCGGATCCGTGGGGTGTACATACCAGCTCTTGCGTCCATGGTGACGTCGACGTCGACGCCGACGGTGAACGACGCCTTGTGTGGCTCCTGGGGGCTGATGTCGTAGGCGTCGGCCATTCGATCGACCACCTGCTGGATGCGGGCGAGCAAAGCCTGTGGTAGTTCACGCACGCCCTGGAGGAATCTTTGGAAGCGGTCATCGGTGCGTTTCAGTCCGCTGGCGATCCCCGCGGCGGTGATGATCGCGCCGAGCAGGGTCAGGCCGGCGCCTGCAAGTTGGAGGCATCCGCTGAGTTGTGCCATGGGTCTCCTCTGCGTTCGTCGAGTAGTTGATCGATCATGGCTGGATTTGGCGGTGGTCCGCCGGCGTTTCGGCACGCGTGACGGATGGCGGCGATGAGGCGGAGTTCGGCGTCGATGGTTTCGTGGTCGCGCATGCCGGGTTTGACTCAGCGCCCGGGTGTTGGGTTCCCCGGTACCTCTCGGATTGTCGCACTGCGGGGTTATGTTGGCGTTTGCTGCGGCAGGGCGTCGCGGCGGAAAGGAGGACAACGTGGCCGATTCGGAGAACCTCGAGACGCAGGCCCGGGAGGCACTGCTGAAGGCGATCGCCAATAAGGCGTCGGCTGCTAATTGCACGCAGCTCGAGCAGTTGGCGACTGCATTAGCCATGACGTTGGGCGCGAATCGTGGGCGGTTGCCTGGCTATAGGCCGTCGTCATCGTAGCGGCGACTTGAGGGGGCCCGGCCGGGTTGGTCGGGCCCCCTTTGCGTCAGTGGAGGTCGGTGCGGGCGCCGCGGCCGGGGCGGGTGGCGTTCCATTGGTCGATGGTTTCGCGGGTCCAGCCGCGGACGGTGCCGCGTGGGATGGTGCCGTCTTCGTTGATGGGGCCGACGATGACGTCGGGTTCGGGCAGCTTGTATCGGCCCATGGCGCTGGGTGTCACGCCGATACGTTCGGCGAACTGCGCCTGGTTCAGGTAGTGGCGTGGTTTGCGGGTGCTCATCGTGCCCATCCGCGGATGATGCGGTTGCCGAGTTGGGCGGCGACGAGGGTGGCGTAGGCGGCCCACATCCACCAGGGGAGGCCGATGGTGGCGTGGAGTGCTGTGAGGATCGCTCCGGTGGCGGCGGTGGCTGCCTTTTGGAGGGTTAAGTTCGGCGCAATCCGAGAATTGCCCACCTGGCCGGAGAGGGCCTGGTTATGGTTCGCCCATGCGTGTGGGTTTGATGTTTGCCAGCGCCGCGGCGTTGGCGTTCGGTCTGACGGCGGCTGGGCCGGCTCTGGCGGTGCCGGGTGATCCGATGCCGGGTTGTGAGACGCAGGTGTTCGCGAACTGGTGTGATGGGCCGATCCGTGAGGACGGGTCGTGGAAGCGGTGCCTGTTCGCGCATGGCCAGTATGGGGGTGGCGTGTACACGCCACCGGTTCAGAACTGTTTCATCGTGCCCGGCCCGGATCGGATTCCGCCGTTGCCGCTGGGGCAGCCGCCGTATCACATCGACTGATCACCCTGTGCTGCGACGCTCGGTGTCGTGGATGCTCAAGTTCGTTGCGCGGCCTGCGTGGGCGTATGGGTTGGTGCTGTGTCGGCGTTGCGGGTGGATGAGCCGTCGGGGCGGGCGGTCTGCCCGCGGTGTGGCGGGACGGACACGTTCACGCAGCCGGCTGCTGGTCGGTCTGGTGGCGGTGTGCGGTGAGTGTCGCGCTGCTGGTGGCGGCCCGGTATGTCCGGGCTCGGCGGGCTGGTAGGTGGCCTGGGTCGCCGGCTGAGTTGGCGCGCCGTCTGGATCCGCGGTTCAACGTGACGCCGACGATCCGGCTGCTGAGTGATTTGGCGGTGCGGGCGGTCAGGCAGCGGAATCAGCGTGACATTGTGAACACGCCACCGCGGACGGGGAAGAGCAAGCTGTTGGCGGTGTGGCTGCCGGTGTGGGCGTTGGGTGAGGACCCGGATATGCAGATCGTGATCATTTCGAATGGTGACGATCTGGCGCAGGAGCATTCGCGTGAGGTGCGGGAGATCATCCGGGAGCATTCGGGTTTTCTGGGATACCGGATCGCGCAGGATAAGACGGCGGTTGGACGGTGGCGGGTGGAGGGGCGTCGTGGCGGCATGCTGGCGGCGGGTATCAACTCGGGTGTGGTGGGGTTTGGCGCGGATCTGATGATCATTGATGACCCGGTGAAGGATGCGGCGCAGGCGGATTCGGCGGCGCATCGGCGGCGGGTGCTGAATGAGTATCAGGGGTCGTTGTCGACGCGTGTGCACCCGGGCGGCAGCGTGTTTTTGGTGATGACGCGTTGGCATCAGCAGGATTTGGCGGGGTCGTTGTTGGAGTTGGAGCCGGACCGGTGGCGTGCGACGAATGTGCCGGCGGTGTCGGAGCCGGGTGTGCCGGACGCGTTGGGCCGGCCGCCGGGGGTGACGATGGTGTCGGCGTTGGGGTTTACGCCGAGGGATTTTGAGGATCGGCGCCGCTCGGTGGGGGAGCGGATGTGGTGGGCGCAGTATCAGGGGGTGCCGTCTTCGCCGGAGGGCGGGCTGGTGAAGCGGGAGTGGTTGAACGCGTGGCGGTTGAAGGTTGCGCCGCAGAATCCGGTGTTGACGGTAGTGGGGGTGGATCCGTCGGATTCGGGTTCGGGTGATGCGTGCGGGCTGGTGGCGGCGTCGTTGATGCCGGATGGTGTGCGGGTGTTGATTGCGGATAAGTCGGCGCCGATGACGTCGGATGAGTGGGCGCGGGCCGCGGTGGACCTGGCGGTCGAGGTGGGGGCGTCGGAGATTGCGGTGGAGGCGTTCGCGGCGCGGGAGACCTATACGCGGGTGGTTCGGGAGGCGTTGCGGCGGGCTCGGGTGGATTGGCCGATCAGGGTGTCGGGGTGGCCGCCGAAGGGCCGGGCGCGGGTGGGTGATGCGGTGGCGCGTTCGAGTGCGCTGTTGCAGGGGTTGGAGACGGGGATGGCGCGGCTGGCTGGCTATTTCCCGGATTTCGAGGAGGCCGCTGTCGGGTGGTTGGCGGGTCGGCATCAGCCGGACTCGCTGGCGGCGCTGGTGGTCGCTGATGACGTGTTGTTGAACTCGCGGGGCCGGTCGTGGGAGTTGGCGGCGCCGGTCGGGGTGGCTGGCGGGTCGGTGACGTCGGTGGATGATTGGATGCGCCGCAAAGTTGGGTGAACCCGGTCACTGCCAGGTCGTAGTCTGCTGGTATGGCCTCGGAACCTGATTTACGTGCTATCCGTCGTCGGTCGTGGTCGGGTGATCCGCCAGCAAAGCAGCCGCCGCCCGCGCCGCGCCCGCCTGTGTCGATTCGTGAGCTGGTGGACGCGTTAACCGAGCTGGCCGAGCGGGTTGGCTGGGATGCGCCAGTGGAGGGGCGTGACGGCGACCCGGTGCAGGTGGTCGATGCCGGCGATGGCCGCGGGGTCGGGGTGTTCTGATGTGTGGTCCGCGGTGGGCGGTGGCTGAGTGTCTGCACGAGCATGTCTACGAGGGTGTCCGCCAGGTGAATCTTGCCGGCGAGGTGCTGCGTGACGATCCGGCCGAGTGCGCGGATTGCGGACTGGTATTCGGCGATGACCGCCCCTGAATCACGGTTGGCCGCG
Source organism: Mycolicibacterium thermoresistibile (assembly GCF_900187065.1). Taxonomy (NCBI): domain Bacteria; kingdom Bacillati; phylum Actinomycetota; class Actinomycetes; order Mycobacteriales; family Mycobacteriaceae; genus Mycobacterium; species Mycolicibacterium thermoresistibile. The sequence goes on along the minus strand of NZ_LT906483.1, from coordinate 4,419,532 downwards.
TTGCCGGATGCGGCGATCGGTTTGGCGTTGGGGATGTCGGTGGCGCAGCCGGACGCTCGGCACGCTGGGCGGGTGTCGGTGCTCATTGATGAGCTGCGGCGCCGCGGTGTATTCGACGCGGTGATGGCGGCGTTGGATCCGGAGCTGGCGCAGTCGATCCGGTTGCTCGACTCGGTGGATAGGGGGCAGCGGTGGGCGCAGACCGGCCGCCACTGAGGGTGGGCGGCGGCACAGCTGCGGTAACGGTTCGGTAGCAGCGGGTTTCGTCCCTTCTGTCCCGGTCAGATCGCGTGTCTACCGTGGGGGTTGTGGGACGCTGGGTTCTCCTGGTCGCTGGTGGTTGGCTGTGACGGCGCCGGATCGGTGGGAGCCTGACGAGCAGCTCGTCGCGGCGGTGATGTCCAGCCCGAAGGCGTCGCGGCGGATGACTGAACTCGCTGACCCGGACCGTTGCTGGCTGGTCGCGGGCCTGACGTTGGCGGGGATGACCGCGCAGGACATCGCGGACCGCACCGGCTGCTCACTGCGGCTGATTCGGGCGATCCGTGCCGAACCGATGACCCAGGTGTGCGTGTACGCCCACCAACAGGTCGGTGCGCTCTCAGATTCGTTGCGCGGCGAGCAGATCGACCACGCGGCCACCCGGCTTGAGTTGGCGCGGGCCCGGGACGAAGCCGATCGGCTACGGATGCAGGTGGATCAGCTGCTCGACGCGTTGACGACGGACGGCCGGATCGAGACGTTTCCGCGGTGTGGGCATCCGAAGGTGCGATATAACGTCTACGCGCATCGCGGCAAGAAGTATTGCCGGGAGTGCCGGCGGAACTGGCAGGCGCAGCACCGAGCAGCCCGACGCGCAGCGGGATAGTTACCGGGTAACTATGGTTGCGTTGCACGGCAACGGTTTACCGTCTGCGGCCATGGGTTTCACGATCCTCGTTCTCGTCATCTACGTCCTGGCAGTCGCCCGGCTGGTGCGGCTGGTGAACTTCGACACGGTGCTGGATCCGGTGCGGGTGCTCATTGCCCGCCGGGCCGCCCTGGCCGATCGTGCGGCGGCCGAGGCAGGGGATGCTGGCCGGGAGGCCAGCGCCGAACTGTACCGCCGTCGCGCCGGCCGCTGGAACACGCTGGCGTACTTCGTCGCATGCCCCTGGTGCGTGGGGTTCTGGCTGGCGCTGGCGACCGCGCCCATCCCGGTCGGGATCATGGGGTGGCCGTGGTGGGCGGTGTTCGGTGTCGCACTGGCAGCCAGCCACGTGGTGGGGTTGATGGCGCCGCTCTCGGCTGATGAAGAGATCGAGATCGTCGAGGCGTAAACACCCAGCTTGGTTACCGTCGCGGTCGTGGCAGCTCCGGAAATGCGTGTCGTTCGGCGCCGTAAAGGCGCGGCTCTGGTCGCCTCCGGTGCACTGCGGGCGTTGACGGCAGCCAGCGCGCCGGTTGACGATCCCGCACAGATCTTCAAGGCCGGCGTGGTGGGCCGCCGGGGTGCGGAGTGGCAGACCGAAGCGTGGGAGATGCTGGACCGGGTCGGTGAGCTCGGCTGGTATGTGCGGTGGCGCGCCAACTCCTGCTCCCGGGTGCGGCTGGTCGCCTCCGAGATCGACCCGCTGACCGGTGAACCGACAGGTAGTGTCGCCGATGATGATCCGGCGGGGCAGCGGTTCGCCCAGATCGTGCGCAGCATCGCCGGTGGACAGCTCGGCCAGGCGCAGCTGATCAAACGGTCGGTTCAGTGCTTGACGGTGCCTGGCGAGTTTTGGGTCGCGATACTCGTCCGGCCGGAAGGCGAGAAGTGGTACGCGGTCACGCGGGAAGAGATCGAGCGCGACCCCCAGAACTCGAAGGCGGTCCTGATCGTCCTGCCCGACGGCACCAAGCACCGGTTCGACACGGGCGCCGGGGACGGCATGTTCCGGGTGTGGAATCCGCACGCCAAGAGGGCATCTGAGCCGGACAGCCCAGTGCGGGCGAATCTGGATTCGCTGCGTGAGATCGTGCGCACGACGAAGAAGATCACCAACGCCGACAACTCGCGGCTGTTGAATAATGGGATTCTGGCGATCCCGCAGGAGGCGTCGCTGCCGTCGGCGCAAGCCCCGACGGCGGCTGACAAGCCGGCCGGCGCGCCGGAGCTTTCGCAGGGCGGCCATGCGGCCCGGGCGTTGCAGGACATGATCGTGAGTGTCGCCACTGTCGCCGCGGAAGAGGGCGAGAACTCGTTGGCGTCGCTGATCCCGATCGTCGCCTCGGTGCCGGCCGAGCATGTCGACAAGATCAAGCACGTCAAGCTGTCCGATGATGTGACTGACGTGGCGATCAAGACCCGCAACGATGGGATCGCACGGCTGGCGATGGGTTTGGACATGGCGCCGGAGCAGCTGCTCGGGTTGGGTCGCAATTCGAACCACTGGACCGCGTTCATGCTGGCCGACGAAGATGTGCAGCTGCATGTCTCGCCGGTGATGGAGACGATCTGCTCGGCAATCTACGACAACGTGCTGCGCGGCATGCTCGACGCCGAGGGGATCGACCCGGACCGGTACACGCTGTGGTACGACACGTCGCGGCTGACGGCCGACCCGGATCTGACCGACGAGGCGCGGGACGCGTTCGAAAAGGGCGCAATCTCGTCCGAGGCGCTGCTGCGGATCTACGGGCTGCCAGACGACGCCGCCTACGACTTCACAACCCCCGAGGGGCGCCGGAAGTGGGCGCAGGACAGGGTCAGCCAGGACCCGCGGTGGATCCGTGAACTACTGCCGCTGCTGGACCCGTCGATGCAGGAGATTGAGTTCCCGGAGCCGCCGCCGGCGCTTCCCGCCCGATCTGAGCCGCCCAGGGATGACCGGTCGGGATCCGAGCGTGGGCAGGAGCCTGACACGGAGGACAACGAGCCGTCGGGGCGGGATTCAGCGTCAGCGGCGGACGGCGTGTCGATGGCGGTCGAGTTGATGGTCACGCGGGCGCTGGAGCTGGCGGGCAAGCGCCGGCGGCGGCGATCCGATATGGAGCGGCTCCGTGACGTGCCTGAGTACGAATACCACCGGTACATGGATCCGGTCGCCGACTCAGACGTGCCGGGCCTGATCAAGGGCTGGGACCTCGGTCTGGATGAGATCGCCGCCCGCTACGGGCTCGATGCCGATCAGTTGCGTGTGGTGGTGCAGCGTGAGGCGCGGCGCCAGTTGACGTCTCAGGTGGTGGATGTCTGATGTGGCCGACACCGGGTGAGGCGCTGTCGCACACGATCGATGCAGAGGCCGCGGTCGCGGATCTGTATGCGGAGGCGCTGCGACGGTGGGCGCCGCACGGGCGGGCGGCGGTGCTGCCCAGCCTCGACGCCACGGTGGTCACGGGGGAGTCGGGGATTGTGGCGTCGACGCTGCCGCCCGACCCGGATGCGTTGGAGCGGACGCAAAGCATCTGGGATGAGATCGCTGAGGCGGTGATTCTTGGCGGGCTGGGTCTGTTGTGGGCGGTGACGTTCGTGCGAGCGCGGCGTGCGCTCGGCCTGGACGGGCCCGAATCGGGCGACGTGGACGAGGTGCTCGATACCGACAGCGTCCCGGTGGACGCGTCGGCGCTGTCGATCGTGGCCCGCGCCGCGGACGCGACGCCGACCGAAGTGCGTGAGGCCGCTGCGGCGGTCCGGGCAGTTGCTGCACCCCGTCAAGCGGTGGACGATTTCACCGCGACGCGTCGGCCGGTCGTCTCCGCGACGCTCGGTGTGGTGCGGAAAACGGTGTCCGTCGCGGTGGCCGCAGTCCCGGAGACGATGGCCGGCCAGGCTGCTGCGGTGCGTGCGGTGGCTGCCGACGTGCTCGACCCGGATTCGCAGCCCATGCGCGATATCGCCCGCAACGAGGGCTACCAGGCCGCCGGCGTCATGAACCACGCGGTCGTGGAGGCTGCCCGCGGCTCAGATGAGGAGCTGGAGAAGACCTGGATCTGCACGATCGACGGCAAGACCCGGCCGACACATTGGGCGGCCGATGGGCAGCGGGTGCCGCTGGACGGGAAGTTCACGATTGGCACCGAGCAGCTGGCGTATCCGGGTGATGAGTCGGCTCATCCGCGGGAGTGGAAGAACTGCCGGTGTCGGGTTGGGATTCTGGCGCCGGATGAGCCGCTGCCCGATGAGGTCGACCGGCACACTGAGCGGCTCGATGGCCGCGACAGCGTGGTGATCCACCGGCAAGGCCGCACCCAGGCAGAGGAGATTGAGCGCCGCGCCAAGGCCGGCAATGTGCGGGCGCGTGACGACGAGGACGGGATCGGACGTGTGGCGTCCGCTGGGTGGACCGCACTGAGTGAACAGGAGTACGACATGGTCAACGAGCTGGCCGCCGCCGCTGACGACACCAGCAACGACGAGACATTCCTGACGTTCACCGACGCGCTGTTCGCGGTCACCGGTGTGCCGACGTCGGATGGGCGCATGTTGTCCGCTGACATCGACCTGTCGTTCCGTGACACCCCGATGCCGCTGCAGTGGTGCGAGGAAATGGAGGGCGGGCATCACGGATCCGTCACCGTCGGTGTTATTGAGTCGATCGCGCTCAAGGACGGTGAGGTGCGGGCGTCCGGGTACCTGCTCAACAACGAGCACGCGGTCAAGGCGATCGACCTCATCGCCCACGGTGTGTGCAACCCGTCGGTGGATCTGGGCAGCGTCGAGTGGGTGGCCACCGACGAGGACGGCAACGTCGTCACCGAGGAGAACTACGAAGACGGAATGACCGTCTACATGACGGTCACGAAAGCCGAGGTGTTGGCCACCACTATCGTGGCCATCCCGGCGTTCGGGGAGACCAGGATCGCGCTTAACGAGGAACGGGAGCACCGCGACAAGACGCTGGTCGCGTCCGCCGAGGGATTCCGGCCGCGCGTGTACGACCCACAGATGTTCGCCGATCCGCAGTTGTCGGGTCCGACACCGATCCAGATGGACCCCGAGACCGGCCGTGTATTCGGGCATGTGGCGTGCTGGGCAGAACGGCACCGGTCGGTCGGGCTGGGGCACATGCACCCGCCGCGGTCGAAGTCGGGCTACGAGCATTTCCACTCCAGCCCGCCGGTGCACCTGTCGGACGGCACACTGCTGCCGGTCGGCCGGCTCACTGTGGGCACCGGTCACGCGGATACGCGGCTCGGGCCGGCCGCGGCGGCTGCTCACTACGACAACACGGGCGCCTGCTGGGCGCTGGTGCGTGCGGGTGAGGATACGCACGGGATCTGGGTGTCAGGTGTGGTGGCGCCGTGGGCGACTCCCGAGCAGGTGGAGATGGGGTTAGCGTCTCCGCTGTCCGGTGATTGGCGGCCGTTCGGCCGCGACCTGGAGCTGGTCGCGGTCTTGTCGGTGAATACCCCCGGGTTTTTGTGCCGGGGTTCGACGGACAGTCGCGGCAACCCGACAGCACTGGTCGCGTCGTTGTCACCACGCCCGGGCGCCGACGCTTCGGCCGGCCATCTGACGCTGGCGGACATTAAGGCGGCGATGGCGGAGGCGATCGCTGAGGAACGCCGCAACCACGAGCTGGCGCAGCGGAGGGCCGAGGTCCTGGCCCGCGCCGAGCAGGCGGTCGGCGCACCGCCCAAGCCACCGACGCATGCGGATCGAGTTGCCGCGCTGCTGGAAAGGATCTGACCCGATGGGTTGCGGATGCCGGGGCAAGAAGCGCGCCGGGACGCGAGCATCGTCTGGCGCGAAGGTCGTGGGGTTCGACTATGTGCCGCCAGGTGGTGGTGATCCGATCCGGTTCATGACCTCGATGGAAGCGCTGCTCGAGCAGCGCAAACGTGGCGGCGGCACCATCTACCAAGTCACCAGCGACTGACTTCGACCTTCGCGCGCAGCGTGCCCTCGTTCGGGCCCGAGATTCAAGAGATGGTTTGCTGGAAGATCGACTGCCGTTTCACTGTCTGCTCGTCAAGAGTTAGCTACGATACCCCTTACGGGGTGACCGCGAGCACGCCTGAAAGAATCCGTTGAGGGCTGGGGGGAATGCCTACACACGATGAGGTGCCTAATTTTCATCAGGCGCCAACCGAGCTTGCACCGTCAGCAGACGCGACTGAAACCAACCTGGCGTGGTCGCTTGCGGACGAGGAGCCGGAACCGAAGTGGACACCGCACCGAATCACGGCCGGCGCGCTCGCAGCCAGCCTTACTGCAATCGGGGCCGCTGGCGTAGTGGCAGCTATACAACTGCACACCCCCAGTGCTCCGAAACCAGAATCACGCTCTTCGGAAACTACGACAGTAACCACGCTCGCGACGCCTCCGCCGCCGATCGCGCCTCCACCTCCTGCGGCGGAACCCGAGGTCACGAAACCAGCTGAATCACCACCTTCCACTGTCACCACGGTGATCGTGCAAACTCCTGCGCCTCCGTCGGCCGTGGTGGTTCCGCCGCAGCCGGCTCCGACGGTCGGAAACTGGGGCGCGATCGCATTCTCGCGCTATACCGGAAACGTTGGCTACACACAGTATTTCCCTACTCGGTTCGCCGCCGAGACGGCCGCCGTAAGCCAGTGCGCCGCGTTCGATTGCGTTGCGGTGGTCCACTTCTCCAACGCATGTGGAGCGATCGCGCAGGGGATCGACCTCACCTGGGGGTGGGGTTGGGACGCAACCCCATTTGGCGCGCAGAGTGCTGCCATAGCTTCCTGCAGTACGGCGGGAATCGGGTGCCGGCCCCTCGGATGGATATGCAGCTGATGCCGACCCGCTGAACGGCCCCCACCTTGGATGGTGGGGGCCGCTTGCCGCTTTTGTCGCGTTTGCCAGACGCTGACACCCATGATGCTATCCGCGCCAGGTGACGATTTCGACGCCTGGCACTTCGTGGGCGGCGCGGGCGACGACGTGCCGCCACCACCGCGCAGGCAGATGCCCGGTGTCGGGGCGGGACGCGTGCATGTCCTCGTCCCGGCGGTACACCGCGACCACGGGGTCGCGGCGTAGCGCGTCGACCAGCTCGGTCACCGCCTGCGCCGTGATCGCCTCGATCTGCTCAACTTCGTCGCGGATGCGTGCGGGGATGGGGTCGCGGCCGGCCTCCCACGACCCTAAAACAGGGTGCGCAAGGGTTTTGGTGTTCCCGCTGCACCCTGTGCTCATAGCTTGTTGCGGCAGAGAGTTCCTGCTGGCTGCGGGCCGAGGGGCGATCCGACAGGCAAGGTTTCACACCTTTGAGACAGGAGTTACCGCAGTGAAGTTCACCCTGCCCGATCAGTTGCCCGTCACTGTCGCCGAGCTGGACGAACTCGCCGACCAGGCGACCAAAGAGATCCGCGTGTACCAGACCCGCCACGAAGCTGGCGACGAGCTGTCGGTCGAGGACGCCGAACGGTTGGAGTACCTGCTGGATTCGCGGGACAAGATCATCGCGGCCCGCGACGAGGCCGCCAGCGCCGAGCAGGACCACACCAGCCGGCTGGCCAGCCTGCTGGACCGAGCCAACGCCCCGGCCGCCGAGGAGTCTGCTGAGGACACCACCGACGCGGACAGCGACGACGCCAGCGAGTCCGGCGAGGTTATCGCCGAAGCCGAGCAGATCACCGAGGAAGCCGCCGAGGAGCAGCAGGCGGTTGCCGCGTCCGCGCAGCGTCCCGTGACGTTCGCCGGAGCCGCACCAGCGGATCAGCTGCCTGACGCCGCGGAGGACACCGGTGAGCCTGCCAAGCGGTGGGAGCTGCTGCCATCGGCGCCGCGGTACGCCAGCTTCGGCACCGAGAAGGTCACCTCCCGGGAGATCGCGCTGGCGATCGATTCCGTGAAGCCCGGGCAGCGCACCGGGATGCAGCCGACCGGCCGCCGTGATCTGGCCGGCGTGGCGTTCGCCACCCAGGCGATCGCGAAGATGGAACGCCCGCACGGCACGATCATCGAAGACCCGCAGCAGCTGCACGTGGCGCTGGACCGTCTCGCCGACGAGATCCCCGGCCACGGTGCGGTGTCCGCGCAGACGCTGGTCGCATCCGGCGGCTGGTGCGCACCCAGCGAGCAGCTGTACGACTTCTGCGATACTCCGGCCGCGGCGAACCTGATCTCGCTGCCGGAGATCACGATCCGCCGTGGCGGCATCCGGTTCCCCGCCGAGCCGGATTTCTCCGAGCTGCTGACCGGGTTCCACTTCACTGAGACGGAGCTGGAAGCCACCGACCAAGAAGGCAATCCGACGGCGATCAAGGATTGCGTCGAGGTGCCCTGCCCCGACGAGATGGTCGAGTACCGGCTCGAGGCGATCGGCTGGTGCGTCAAGGCCGGGATCCTGCAGCGGCAGGGTTGGCCGGAGCTGATCCAGAAGTTCATTGACGAATTCCTGGTCGCGCACCAGTACCGGGTGTCGGCGCTGACGGTGTCAAAGATGGTTGCGGCGTCGGTGGCGAAGACTGTTCCGACCGATGCGGTGCTGGGCGCCACCTCGGGTGTGCTCAACGGTCTTCACGTGCAGGCGCGAAACCTGCAGCTCAAGACTCGCAAGGCCACCATCGAAGGCGTCGCGCCGGTGTGGTTCCGCGACGTGCTGCGGGCCGACCTCGCCCTGCGCGAGGGCCTGGACGTGCTGGCCGTGACCGACGCGCAGATCGACAACTGGCTCGCGGTACGCGGTATCTACCTGCAGTACGAGCACACCTGGCAGTCCCTCGATGAGGGCAAGCCCGGGCACCTGGACACCACGTGGTGGCCGGACAGCGTGCAGGTGCTGCTGTACCCGGCCGGCGCGTTCTTCCGCAGCCTGGACAACGTCATCACGCTCGGCGTCCAGTACCCGATGGAGCAGGTGCAGCAAAACCGCTATACCCACGGGTTCGTCGAGGATGCGTTCCTCGTCGGGAAGCGGTGCGACCCGTCGCTGCTGGTGACTGTGCCGCTGTGCGTCAACGGCGCTGTCGGCGCGCGGGAGCAGATCGTCTGCACAGGAGCTGACAACGGTTCGGGTGAGGGCGAAGGCGAAGGCTAAGCCGGCCGCGGATGAGCGAGGCGGGCAGCGTGAATCTCTCCGAGGCGGTTCACGTCTGCCCGCCTTCCCCAATCTGAGAGGACGGGACGTATGACTACCGCGCTGATGCCGGTGCAGTTCGACGCGCCGCTGGTCAACCCAGCGCCCAACGGATTGTTCGCCGCGGTGATTTGGCAGCCGTGGGAGGGGCCGCTGCGGTTCCTCGAGGGCGTCGACATCACCGTGTTCAACTACGGCGGCGCCGAATCGTTCGGGGTGTGGCGAGCCGACTGGTGCACCACCTCAAAGGATCTCGAGCCCACGGATGTGAAAACCGGTGAGCGTCCCACGATGCCGGACACGTTCACGGCGATGACCACCTGGGCATACGACGAGTGCGACCTGACTAAGCGCAGCCGTGAGGAGGTCCTCACCCGAGCCGAGCAGGTCCACCGGCTGCAGGAACCCAACGCCGCCGAAACCGAGTTCGCCACCCGTCTGTTGGCTGATACGGGTGCCGCCGACCCGGCCGCCGACATCACCGCCGCGCTGGCCGCATTGGAGGCTGGGTTGGCGCGCACCAACACCGTAGGCGTGATTCACGCCGGTGCGCAGTGGGCGGCGCCGGCGGCGCAAGCCGGGCTGATCGTCCGTTCCGGCGCCGGGCTCAAGACACCGCTGGGTCATACGTGGGTGTTCGGCGGCGGCTACGTCGATGCACTCGACGATGTGTTGGTGGCGACGTCCCCGGTGTTGGGGTGGCGCGGCCCGGTCGAGGTGCGCGATGCGATGGTGCTGAAGCGCAACCGGTTCGGAGCGATCGCGGAGCGGTCTCTGGTGCTCGGTTACGAATCCGTGATCGGCGCGGCGGAGATCACGCAGGATCAGGGAAGCGACGGGGAGTGACATGCCTGCCGGTGTTGAGGTCACCGTCGTTGACGGGTTCGCCACCATCGATTTCGTGGACCGGTCCAAACGGGGACCAGGGCTGGCGGCGCTGCTCGAGGTGGGCGGCCCGGATCTGGTGCAGACGCTGACCCGGGAGGGCCCGCGACGGCTGTACCGGGTGCCGGAGGGCAACGCTCGAGCAGCGGGGCTGCTCGACGTACCAGCGCAGCCCGCTCCGACCGCGCCGGATCGCCGTGCGCCCGACGACAGCTGGAGCCGCGCGGAGTTGAACGCGTACGCGGTCAGCATCGGCATCGAATCACCGGAGAAGCTACGAAGTAAGGAAGCGGTCCTCAACGCGATCAGACACGCCGGGTGAGGTGTCACCGTGACGTGGCGACTGGTCCGCGATGACGCGCTGCAGTTCGTTCAGCTCTACCTGCTGGCCGTGGCCGTGGTTCGCGGCGTCGACTATCTCATCACCCCACCCGGGTCGTCGGCGGTCTTGTACTTCATCGAGCGCGCCGCGCCGCTGCCGGTGTGGGCGCTGATGTTCATCACCCTCGGCATCGTCGGCATAGCCGGGGAATGGTGGATCGGCTTCGGCGCCAGCCCGCATCGGTGGCTGGCGTCCTACGTAGCGCACGCCGCGCTGGCCAGCGTCTACACCGCCGTCGGCGTCGGTGCGCTGATCGAAATCCTCAGCCGACAACCGATCTACGGATTCCGCACCCCTGTCGAATGGCTGCTCATCGCAGCCATGCACGCGATATTCGTGCGGAGGAGAGAGCGTGTCTGACCCGGAACGCGTGTTGTTGTCGGACCTCCCGCCATCCCTGCTGCTGATTCTCGCGATCGTGGTGTTCCTGGCCTACACGCTGCCGCGAATCGCGGAAGCATCAGAGGCGGCGGCCAAACTGCTCGGACCGATCGGCCGGTACTGGCGCGAACGAGGATTGACCCGCGCTGAACAGCACCGCGCCGAAGTGCAGCGTGAAGCCCGCCAGTTGGCGAAAGCGATTGTCGCCGAGGTCACCCCGCCGGACTACGCCGAGATGGAACGCCGGCTGGCAAACATGGACCGCCGGATCAAGGTGCTCGAAGAATCCGATCAAATTCAGCGGGCCTACATCATCTACGACGAGCACTGGCACTTCGCCGACGAGATGGCCGCTGTCCGAAACCCCGAATGCACACCGGCGCCCAGGTACACGTTCGACCAGTTCAAGGAGCGGTGGCGCCAGGGCTGGCGGCCCGGCCGGCCATCCCCACAGCACTGACCGGTCGGATGCACCCACCCCTCTTACTGTGCGGATCAGCCTCGGAGCACCTGAACACCCGGCGCGCAGCGCCCCATAGCAGGAGGACAGCCAGCACATGGCTCATGCAGTCGTCAAGGGCTACAAGCTCCGCGCAACCAAGGTGGATTCGTGCGGGCTTCCGATCGAGGGGCCAGCGAACCGGCTCGTCACCGACGGTTTCATCCGAGTGAACCTCGACCCAAACATGCGGGACGCGGAGGAGATCGAGCAGGCCAACGCCGCCGGCGAGATTTGCGTCGCTGACCGCACCCCGCCGGAGCGGAAGTGGTGGAACACCGAAATCCAGCTGTGCCGGGTTGATCCGGACCTCTACGCGCTGGTCGCGTCCTGGGCTCGGGTGCTCGACTACGACGGCAAGCCCATCGGCTTTCGGGACCGCGCCAAGGTCGACACCGATACCGGTGTGATGTTCGAGCTGTGGACTGGCGGCGACGGCGACGACGACTGCCCGCCGCCGGAGGACGACTCGATCTTCTCCGCGGCGGCTTCCGGACGCCAGTACGGCTACGTGGCGTTCGCCGGCACGGAGTTCGTATCCGGCCCGCTGACGGTGGAAGCTGCGGCGTCGACGTTCACCCTCACGGGTCGCACGATCGCCCCGAAGAACTGGGGTCGCGGACCGTACAACGTCGCGGCAATCGACAGCTCCGGCACGGCGGGTCGGCTGCTGGTGCCGGCCTACGACCCGGACGATGACAACCACATCGTGCACTTCCGCACACCGGTCGCGCCGCCGGAGGTCACCGACGGCGCTGTGCCGCTGGACATCACCAGCACCTTCACGCCCCCGAACTACTACTTCGGCGGCCCGGGCGGTGAGCCGGCCGCGGACGTGGCGCCGGACCAGCCCGACAACGGTTCCGGTGAGGGTGAGGGCGAAGGATAGCCCTGGCCCGCCCGCAGGTGACTGAACGGCGGCCGGACACGCTGCTCATGCTCAGCGGGGGCATCGACTCCGCATACTGCCTGTGGCAGCGTGTCCGCGCCGGCCAGTACACCCGTACGCACCACGTGTCGTTGGCCGATCACGAAGGCCGGCGCGACGTGGAGGACCGCGCCGTGCAGCAGATCCTGGACTGGATGCGCCGCAACGGTGGCGAGGGTCTGATCGAGCACACCAGCTCGGCCATGGATTTTCGGGACATGTGGATCCCGAAGAACTTTCACGCCTGGGCTTATTGGGCCGGCGCGATCATGGCCTCACCGCGCGGCCAGTCGATCACCACTGTGATCCTGCCCCGGCATTCCGACGCGTTCCGCGGCGGACCCAACTCGCCCGGCGCCCGGAAGTCCGACGCCGCATACCGCGGACACATCAAGCTCATCTGCGGACGCGAGCCGAGGCTGTCGCTGCCGATGGCGCATCTGACGAAGGCCGAAGCGGTGGCGGCGATGCCGGAGGATCTGCTGCGGCTGTGCTGGTGGTGCCGCCGACCCCGCGCTGGTCAGCCGTGCCACAAGTGCATGACCTGCCGCCAGGTCGATCCAGCATTGGCCGCACGCTGGCGGCGTTGAGCACCCTCGGTTCGTACCGTGAGCGCCATGTCGTGCGACTGGCCAATCGACCGGGCATGCCTGCCCGAGCCTCCGAATCTCGGCGACGAGCCGACACCTGAGGAGCAGGCCGCCTACGACCTGGCGGTCGCGCAGCGGTCCTCAGCTGAGGACCTGGCCGTGCACGTCCTGTGGGCGCTATCGGGGCGGCAATTCGGGGTGTGTGAGGCCACGGTGCGGCCATGCCCGCCGTTGGGATATCCGCGGTCGACGTCGATAGCACTCTGGGACGGAACCGGCTGGGCGACTGCGGGTTGCGGCTGCGTCGGCAACTGTGTGCGGTCGGGTCCGTCGATGGTGCATCTGCCTGGCCCGGTCGCGACGCCGACCGACGACCACCCGCTCGAGGTCACCATCGCCGGGGAAACCCTCGACCCGGCCGAGTACGTGGTCGAGGGCGATGTCTTGTACCGGGGCGGCGGCAAGTCCTGGCCGGGCCAGAATCTCGCCCGCCCACTCGGTGAGTCGGGCACATGGTCGGTGACCTACTGGCGCGGCACCCCGGTACCTCCCGGCGTCGACAGGTTGACCGGACTGCTGGCCAAGGAGTTCCTGGCCGCCTGCCACGGTGATGAGAAGTGCCGCCTGCCGCGCAACGTCGCCCAGATCGCCCGCCAGGGCGTGACATACCGCTACGAGCTGGCGTCGGTGATCCATGCGGCCGGCAAGACCGGATTACCGGAGGTTGATCTGTGGCTGGCGGCGGTCAACCCCAACAAGCTGGCGGCGGGACCGGTGGTGCTGTGACCGCGCCCCACTGCGTCGATGACGCCAGCGCGGTGGTGAACCAGTTCATCTCGTCCATGCTCAAGGCGTTCGACCCCAACTCGGAGTGCCCACCGCTGGGTGGCGGGTCGACCACAGTGCGGTTCTTCGCCGGAGATGGTGCTCTGCCATCGTGGAACCCGCACGGAACCGGCTGCGACGAGCCGATGCTGTGGGTGCGGGTCGCGCACCGCTATCGATCGAAAATCGGGTCGTTTCCAACCGCCTATGTGGGTGACGCCTCCTGCGGTAACGCTGACATACGCCGGGCGTTGGCGGTGGAGGTCGGGGTCGGCCGGTGCACCACGATGGACGCCGACCCGGATTGGGACACTCTGTCGCAGGAAGCCGAGATCAGCTTGGACGACTCGTGGCGGATCGAGCAAGTCCTGTGCCACGCGGCGAAGCGTCTCCAATCGCCGCAGCGTGCAGTGGCCATCGATACGGTCGCACCGTTCGGGCCCGAAGGCGGCCTGATCGCATGGACAGGCATGGCATACGTCCAACTGTGAGGAGCAAACGATGGCGCAGCACGTGACGATCGAGGGAAGCAGGATCACCCCGTCGGACGCGTTGGGCCGCGGCGAGCGGCGCACCGTGGAACTGACCGACCGCGTGCGACGGTTGATCGCGATCGGCGCCGTCGTGGTCGTTGACGACAATCCGGCTACCGAACCGGTGGAGCAGGCCGACAGCACGCCAGACGGTGGAGGATTGTTGCCGCCGGGCCCGAACCTCGCTGACTCTGCCGATCTGACGCCGCTCGAACCGCTCATGATCGAGCCGCCGGCACTCAACGCCAGCCGGCGCGCCTGGGCGGAGTTTCTGACCAGCCGCGGCATCGAGTTCGATGATGATGCGATCCGCGACGACCTGATCGAGATCTGGGAGAACCACTCAGGTGGCGACGGTTAGAGTCACCTTCCGGCTCGATGAGGCCGCGCTCGATAGCGAGGTCGAGTCGATCGGGCGGCGGCGGCTGGCGTCGCTGCAGCGCCGCATCGCCACCCAGGCCCGCGCCGACGTTCCGGTGCTGACCGGCCATCTGGGCCGCTCTATCCGGGAGCTTCCGATCAAGGTGTCGGGGCCACGGGTGGTCACTGGTGGGGTGGAGGCGACCGCCGACTACGCGGCCCCCGTCCATGAAGGCTCGGCGGCGCATGTGATTCGGCCGCGCAAGGCCAAGGCGTTGCGGTTCCAGATCGGTGGCCGCACGGTGTTCGCCCGGATGGTGCGGCATCCTGGGACGAAGGCACGGCCATTCCTGCGTAACGCGGCCCAGCGCATCGCCTCCCAAGAGCGCTGACTGCTGTTGCACCCGGGGTCGGCAGGCTACGAGCCATGACCACGTTTGCCTCGGACGGAACCCCCAAACCTGAACCTGCAGAGCCCCAGCCGGCCGCCGACCCGTCGACCGTCGAGCCTGTCCCGGCCGCCGTCCCCGCGGCCAGCGGCGCCGACACCGGCGAATCGCTGCCCGCTGTGCAGACCGCAAACACCGACGTCGCCGCCCCGGAGGATGACTGGCCGCACGACTGGCTCGAGTTCAAGGGCGACACGCTCGCCGTTCGCGTCCCGACCCCACAGGCCATGGCCGCGCTCTCCCAAGGGCTCGGAAAGTTCATCCCACCGCAGGAGCAGAACGACATCAGCGGGTTGTTCATCGCCCGCCACCTGTCCCCGCAGGCGTATGCGCGGGTGTTCTCTCGGCTGATGGACCCAGACGACGCCGACTACGACCCGAACACGATCGGGGAGCTCGTCGGGGCGCTGCTCAACGCCGGTGTGGAGAAGTACAAGCAGCAGACGGGCTCAGCAAATCCAGAGACCTCGGAGTAGCACCCTGTCTCGCTAGCTTGACCGCGTGACCACGCCCGTCGGTTCGATTCGCATTGACCTGTCGATTGACGGGTCGAACCTGGGTGACGAGATCACCGCGGCGGTTCAAAAGCATGTGAAGGCCGCGCTCGGCGAACTCAACGAGGTGCTGGCCGAGGTTCAGGCGCAGATGGAATCCACCAGCCGCGCCAGCGCATCCGCAGCTACCGGCGTCGGCCAGGCCGGCAAGGCGGCACGCGAAGCGACCGGCGGCATGAGCGACATGCAGCAGGCCAGCCAGGCCGCGGCCCAAGCCACCAAGACTGCCGGGGATGCTGCCCGCGCCGCCGGCAGTGGCATGGACGACATGGGCCGCGCCAGCGACGGTGCGGCGGATAGGACGAGCAAGGCCGGCCGCGCAGCCAGCCAGGCCAGTGGCGAGTTCGGTCGGTTCAGCCGTGCCGCGGAGCGTGCATCGGCCGTCAGCAAGCAACTCGGTTCAGGTGTCGGTCAAGCAGCGTCTGGTTTCGTGCGCGCCGGTGACGCGGTGCTGGGCGCGGTCGGCAAGTTCGCAAAGTGGACCGGCATCGGCGCCGCCGTGTCGGGCGCGATCGGTGGTGTGGCAGGCAGTTTCAGCGTGCTGCAGCTCGGCATGAATCGGCTCACCTCGATCGAGAACGCGCGATCCACGCTGCAAGGGCTCGGTCACGACGCGCGAAGCGTCGAGGGCATCATGGATTCCGCGCTCACCGCGGTGAAGGGCACCGCGTTCGGGCTGGGCGAGGCTGCTACCGTGGCCGCCTCCGCGGTGGCCGCCGGTGTCCAGCCCGGCGAGGATCTGACCCGCACCCTCAAGTTGGTCGGTGACGCCGCCGCGATCGCCAAGACCGACATGCAGTCGATGGGCGCGATCTTCAACAAGGTCGCCACATCGAACAAGGTGCAGGGCGAGGTCATGGCGCAGCTGCACGACCGAGGCATCCCGATCCTGCAGCTACTGAGCGAGGAAATCGGCAAGACCGCTGAGGAAACCGCCAAGATGGCCTCGGACGGCAAGATCGATTTCGAGACGTTCCGCAACGCCATCGAACGCGGCATGGGCGGCGCGGCGCTCAAGGCCGGCGAAACCTTCGAAGGCGCGATGGCGAACATGAGGGCCGCGCTCGGCCGGCTGGGCGCCGAGATCCTCAAGGGCCCGTTCGAGTCCGCACCCGCGGTGATCGGCCGAGTCACCGAAGGCATCGACGTGGCCACCGATGCCGTCAAGGGCATGGTCACATACCTGCGCACCGGTGAGGTGACCGACACGTTCCGGGATGTGTTCGGCCGCGGCGACATGTCTCGCCGGGTATTGGCTGGCCTCGAGCGGGTGCGGACGGTGGCGAGGCAGGTCCGTGACGGGTTCGAGGAGCTGCAGGCCGCTTGGCGCGGCGACGATGGAGCGGCGGACTGGGCGACGAAAGCCGTCGATTTCGTTCGGGACTCGCTGGCGCGGGTGTGGGATATCGCAAAGCAGCTCGGGCCGGCGCTCGCCGGTATCGCCGCGTCATTCGCCAAAGCATCCGCCGCAGTGGGTGTCTCGGCGTGGACGATCTTCCTGCGCACCGCCGAGGCGTTGGTGCCGATCCTGACCACAATCGCTGACCTCATCACCAGCCACCAGGGCGTGGTCACCGCCCTGGTGGCCGCGTATGCGTTGCTGAAAACCGGGTTCATCGGCGCCGCCGTGGCCGCCAAGGGGCTCGCGGTCATCAAAACGGTTACTGGCTGGATGACGGGCCTGATCGGTGTGACCACTGCCGCTGGCACGGTCATGTCCACGACGCTCACGACGGTTGCGACCGACGCTGATGGGCTCGGGAGCTCGATGGGTGGGCTGGGAGAACGAACGAAGAAGGGGATGCGCGAGACCCTGCGCAGCCTGAAGGCTTTGCGCGGTGAGATCGGCACGACGATGCTCATGGCCGGGACAGCCGCCACCGCGACAAGCAGCGGTATCGCCCAGACCATCGGCGCCCTGTCCAGCGTCGCGGGAGGTGCGCTGGCTGGCAGCATCTTCGGGCCGGCAGGGGCGGCCATCGGCGCGGGCATCGGCGGCGGGATCGCGTTGGCGTCGTATCTGCTGGGCGAGAACGCGCGCGCTGCACGCGCGGCGGCGGCCGCGCAAGCCGAGCTCGCCCAGCAGGTCCAACGTGCCAAAGAGGCACAGCTGGCATCGCTCGGGGCGCAGAAGGAACTCAATGCGGCGCTGCTGGAATCGGCCGGTGTCGTTGACGAAGCCGCGGTTGCAGCGGTCGCCCGGACCATCGACAACCTTCCCGAGATGCTCAGAGGGCGGCTGAGTGACGAACAGGTCCAAGGTGTCGTCGAGTCGATCCAAAAGCTCGGGGTGTCGTCAGAAAGTCTTGCCTCGCAGCTGACCCGGGGCGGCCCGGCCCTGGACGCCACACTGGCCGCCTTGCGGGCGATGGGCGGCCCGGACGGTGAGCGCGCCGCCGACGCACTCCTCGGCGTCGCTGCCCGGTTCGATCATGCTCGGACTCGAGCCGAGGCGGCCGCCCCAGCCTTGTCCGAGATGGCGCAGAAGATGGGCGTGGACGTACTGCAGGCGGCCGATGATCTGTCGGTGGCGTTGAAGGCTGTCCCACAGAACATCCCGCTGAACATGGACATGCCCGGCGCCGAAGCGCTGGTGGGGTTGCTCCGCGAGGCGGGCGCGGCGGTGGAGGTGCTGGGCGACGGCACCGTCCATCTCGACGTCAACGACGAGAGGGTCCGGGACGCGATCACGGTTGTTGACAGCCTCGGCTGGGCGATCAAGCAGGTTCCCGACACCAAGCAGATCGAGATCACTGTCAAGACTGACGAAGCAGCGCTGCAGCGGTTCATCTCGCAGATGACCACCGAAATGCAGAAATTCACGACACTGTGGATCACCCCTCAGCTGACGGGCGAAATTCCCGCCGGACAGCCCAGACCCAACCCCACAGCCGGTGGAAACGCCCTGGACCCAGGATTCTTCATTCCTGGCGGCCGCGCCGATGGTGGTGTGCTGCCCGGCTACAGCCCGGGGCGGGACAACATGCTGGTGCCGCTGTCCGGCGGCGAAGGGATCATCATCCCCGAGGCGATGCGGGCGCTCGGCGGGTCGTGGCTCTACCAGCTGAACTCGCGGTTCCGGCCCGGCATCTCGCGCCGAGGCTACGCAGATGGTGGTGTGCATCGCGGCAGCGGCGCCCTGCCGGGCCCAGTGTTCGACACCCGCGACGATGACGAACCGCTCAAGCTGCTCGAGGACATCCGCGACCTGCTGGCCGGCGCCGGGCCCACAACCGCGCCGCTGAACGTCACCGCCCGCGAGGTGTCCACGCTCGCGGACAGGGCGGTCGGGCGGATGGCGGGTATGACACCCGGCGGGACTGGCCCGTTCGGCACGCCGATCGCACCACGGCACCGCGGCTACGAGATGGCCGCCGCCGCGATCTCCGCGTTGGGTGGGGATCCGGAGAAGTGGCTAGGTGCTGAGCCGGTCTCGTACTGGCGTGAGCGGATCAACGAGTCGGTGCAGGCGGTGCAGCAGGCCACCTCTGCGATGGGCCCGGTGGTGTCGGACATGGGCCGGTATGTGGAGGCGTTGCAGGAGTTCGCACGCACCGGTGACCTGTCGGCTGTCCAGGGTGTCGGGTTGTCCGCCACCGATTCGGTGATCACCGCCATCACCAGCGCCCGCAACAAGAAGACGGGCCGCCTGTCCGATACGGAGATCGGCGCGTTGATTGAGCAGACGCTGGGCCCGTCCGGCTATGTGGGGGTGCTCGACGAACGCAACGCGTCCTTGGTCAAGAGCCTGCAGTCGTTCCGCGACAAGGTCGCCAAGGGCTCCGGCACGATGACCGGCGGTGCGCTGGTGGCGGGCCTGCCCGCCCACACTGGCGCCGCAACGTTCAGCACGTCGGGTCTGATGCCTGCCACCGCCGCGCTGGGCCAGGCGGTGCTCCAAATGTTCCCGCAGATCCGCGAGATCGGTGGATACCGGCAAGACCCACACCCAGACCACCCGTCCGGGCGGGCGATCGACATCATGATCCCCGGCGGCACCACACGCGGTGGCCGCAACCCCGCCGGCGAGGCGCTCGGGGACCAGATCTGGAACTGGCTGATGTCCACCGGGATCGTGGACCCCAAGGGCAGCCTGTGGAAGACCGATGTGGGCGGTGACCACTTCGACCATATTCATGCCCGGATCGCGGAGGGGATGGAGAACGCTGCGATTCAGGCGGGGCTTATCCCGGCTGCCGCTGGCACGCCGGCGGCAAGCCTCGGTGGGCTGTCAGCCACGGGTGGGGCGACACCGGTATTCGTCACGAACTGGCCCGGCACCGGCGGCATGGGGATGCCGCCCGGGCTGCAGCCGATCCTCGACGCGGCGGCACAAGGCAGCGGGGAAGCCGCGTCGAACGTGCTCGGCGACGTCATGAGCGCGGTCGCCAGTCTCGGCCAGGAGGATTGGGCCAAACGCGATGCCAGCTACGCGACCCTGAACAAGCTGGTGCGGGACCGCAACCCGATGGCTCTCGCCGCGGCACTCGGTCTTGATGTGGAGGACTTCACCCGCCAAGGTGGCGGCCACGGCGACATCACGGCTAACGACGGGCCCGGCTACGACTCGTCCGGACGTCTGTACTCCGACACCGCAGCGCTGCTGGATCGCACGTTCACCAGCCTGAACGCGCAACTGGCCGCGATGCGCGATCAGATGGTGTCGGTCATCGAGCAGGTGTCGCACAAGCTCAACGACGCCGCGCTGGAACCGATCGTCAAGGCCGGTGTGCAGTCCGCCCTGGAGGGGTTGAAGGACAGCGTCAGTCATGCGATCGGCACGGCGATGGGCCAGGCCGCCGCCCCGCCGATCGCTGATGCGGTGCGGCAAGGCATGGCGTCGTTGCCCATCGCCACTTCCGGCGGAGACAGCGGCGGGAATGCGTTCTCCGGATTGATCCCCGGCATGGCGTCCGGCGGCCCGGTCTACGGCGGCGTCGCGGGGAGGGACTCGGTGCCGGCGTTGCTGATGCCGGGCGAGCATGTGCTGACCACCGACGACGTGGCCCGGCTGGGCGGCCAGTCCGGCGTGTATGCGTTCCGGGCCGCGTTGGCCCGCACCGGCGGCGTGCGCGGGTTCGCCACCGGCGGGGCGGTCGTCAACGATGTAGTCGGGGCGGAGTTCTTCGGCGTCTCCCAGATCCCGATCATCGGGTTGGTTGTCAACATCCTGATCCGGGTGCTGCTGTCGGTGCTGGGCGTGCAGATCCAAGCGCGGGACACGCTGCTGCAGATGACCGACGAGTTCCGGCAGTTCCGCGGCGACTTCCAGGCGTTCGACGCGTCCGGTCGCCTGCTCAACGACACCAGCGCACTGGTGGACCGCGCGCAATCCAGCGAGGAGATGGCCGCCCAGGAGCGTATTCGAATCCTCAAGATCGTCATCGAGGCGCTGATTCGGTACATCATCGAGAAGGTCATCGTGCCGATCGGTAAGGCGGTGGCCAACGCCGCTATCTCCGCCGGCGCATCGGCGGCCGGCGCGGCGATCAACACCCAGGCGCCGGGCGTGGGCGGCATCGTGTCGAGCTTGATCACGGCGGCCGGCCAGGCCGGTGTGGACATCATCGCCGACGTCGGCACCGACCTGGCGCTGGCGATCAGCGAAACCGTGATTGCCGTGGTTGCCGAGGGGCTGCAGTCGCTGTTCCCCGACCTGATGACCACCATCTTCGGCGGCGGGCTGCTGTCGGTGCTGCTCGACCCGATCGGCAACATCCTCGGCAACACCTTCGGTGGGCTGCTCGGCGGCATCACCAGCCTGCTCGCAGGCCTGTTCGGTGGTGCGGCCACGTTGATCCCCGGTTTGCCGTTCGACCGCGGCGGCATCGCCTACGGCACCGGGCTGATGCCGAAGGCCACGATCGCGCCTGAGCGGGTGCTGTCGCCGCGACAAACCGAGCTGTTCGAGCGGATGGTCGCTGCACTGGAACGTAACCCGCGCGCCGCCACCGGTTCGACCACCATCGTTGACGTCGGAGGTATCACCGTGGCCGGCGGGCCGGAGGCCGGTGAGCGGGTGCGCGCTGGACTCATGGAGCTGATGCACTGATGGCCTATCGCGGATGGTTCGCCCTCAACGGTGTGGAGTTCGCCAACACCGCGCGGGTTGTCGCGCACCTGGGGCGAGACGTCCCCACCAGCGACCTGGGCATCTTCACGCAGGCTGCCGCGGATTGCGGACTGGTCGAATCCACCGAGTACCCAGGCCTGTACGAGCTCCCGGACACCGCCACCGAGGTCGCGCCCGGGTTGTGGGCCCCGCCCAACGGTGCGCGCCGCTACGGGCCTGGGCTTCTCGAATTCGACGGCACCTGCTGGGGACCGGCCGCCATCTGCTCGTCGTGCTCCACCCACGTCGCCTATGACGATTCATGGCCGGGGCTTCGGGAGTTCCTCGGCGACACGATGTACCGGCCGGAGCTGGCGCCCTGGTACACCACACAGCTGCCGGAGTCCGGCGAGTTCGGCGGCGTGTGGGTGATGAAGGTTGACGGGCTGGGCCCGACACCGGTGGAGCGCACGGTCACGCAGATGGCGGGTGCTGGCGCGGCGGCCGGTCCGTCCCGCGACGCATCCCGCACCGTGACGTTTGAGGCGCTGCTGATCGGCTGCACCCATGTCGGCGTCGAATACGGGCTGGACTGGCTGACGTGTCTGCTGCGAGACACCAACACCGATACCGGATCCACGCTGCGTTATCTGGCTGCCTCCCCGTCATATTCGGGTGTGGACCCGGCGACGCTGGTGCGCGAGGTGCACAACGTCGTCCTGACGAAGGCGCCGACGATATCGCAGGAGTTCAACACCGAGCCGCGGGCGCATCAGCAGGCCACGATGTACCGGGTCACCTGGGAGATGGCTGTGCTCAGTCCGTATGCGTATCTGCCGGCTGTCCCGGTCGTGGTGGATTGGGACGAGATCGTCCGCCAGCCGATCAACTGGGTGCATGCCGCGGATTGCCGGCGGCCGGAGACGTGTGAGGACATGCCGACGCTGTTCTCGACGGAGTGTGTTCCGGAGGAGATCGCGGTGGTGACCACGCCACCGCCGGTGTGCGGCGGCTGCCTGCCGGTCGGGGAGATCGACAAGTATTCGTTCCGGGTGCCGACGATGGAGTACGCGTTCCGGTGCCGGGAGACCGCGGTGACCACGATCATCCGGAATCTCGGAGAGGCGCCGCTGACGTTGCAGGCGTTCTGGCGGGAGTGCGGCTCGGATATCCGGTGTGAGGACAACCAGTTTCCGCTGCAGGTGGCGGGTTTGCCGCCGACCGCGGAGCTGCACTTGGACGGCATCACCGGCCGGTATTGGGCGCACTACGACGGCCGGAAACGCCGCGTCGTCGGAGTGGTCGGCACGCCGAACGGTGCGCCGTGGCGGCCCCCGATCATCGACCGTGAAACGTGCTGGGACTTCATCGTTCAAACCGCCAGCAGCAGCAAGTTCGAGGTCGAGATGAGTCTCTACGACCGGGAGCCGTGATGATTGTCTCCGCGGAGCAGATCGTGGCGGTGCGCACTATCGCCGGTGTGCAGCTCTACCAGTTCCTAGCCAGCGGATATTCCCATCTGAAATGGACGCGGGCTCTGCGTGAGGTGTCGATCTGTGACCTGGTCGTGCCCCCGGCTGACGGCTACGTGCGGATCCCGGATATAACCCCCTGGCTGCACTGGGTGGACGTGTGGGACGACCAAGGGCAGCAGCTGTACTGGTCGGGACCGATCACCCGGGCCGAGCAGGGCCGCGACTGGCTGTCGCTGTCCGCCCGCGACGTCAGCGCGCTGCTGGCACGGACACGCTGCCCGCTGACGAAACGGTGGGACGCCGCCGACCCCGCTGACATCGCCGCCGAACTCTGGGCCGCAGTGATCGAGCATCACGGCCTGAACATCCGCAGCCTCGCCCGTAGGGATCCGCGAGGCGACCGATTCGGCTACGACTGTGTCGCTGATGAGACGATGGCCGACGAAGTCGTCGGCGAACTGGTCGATCTCGGCCTCTACTGGTCGGTGGTGGCCGGCATTCCACTGCTCGGGCCCGCGAAGCGAGAGCCGGTCGCCACCCTCGGCGAGCACGACTTCATCGAGGGCGGTTTGTCGGTGATCCGCGACGGCGCAAACACGTTCAACGATGTGATGTTACGTACCGGCGACAGCGTGTCGCGTGCCCGCTTGCCGATGGGCGGGCTGAATCTGCAGACCATCGTGAATATCGACTCGATGTTCGGGGTGTCCAACGCTGACCGTGCAGCCCATCAAGCAGTGCGGCACACCGGCACGATCCGGGACGCCATCAGCGTGCCGGAGGGCGCCACGCTGCACCCGGACGCCCCGATCAGTATCCGCGAGTTGGTGCCCTCTGTGCGGATCAATGTCGAAGCGTTCGGGCTGCTTTCGACGATGGAGCTGGAAGGCGTGACCGTGACGTGCACTCAGAACGAGACGTCGGTCGGAGTGGACCTCGAATCGGTCGACGACGATCTGCCGGAGCTGGTGGAGATCATGGAGGCCCAGCGTTGAGCGACACCCGGGTTGGTCGGACACCGCGCTCGGATGCGGAGTGGGCGCGGGAGACGGAGCGGCGTCTGCGCGCGTTGGAGCGGGCACGGACCGCGCGCGCGGGGGAGTACGTGCTGTCGTCGCGGGACGGCCGCCTGGTGGCCACCAAGCCGGGCGAAACGCCGCTGGAGGTCGGACAGGTCCCCGCACCGGTAGAGATCGACCTGTCGGCGCGTGGCTCGGTCGTCTCCGATATCACCGCGATCGCAACAGCGGTCGGCTACCCGGAGGTCGATGAGGAGGACCCGCCGTCGCTGGATGATGTGCGGCAGTGGGTGTTGCAGCAGTTGTTCGGCAAGATCCCGCCATCTCGGATTCCGGGGCTGCCATGGGCGCATTTGTTCGACGGCGCCGAGGAGCTGCTCGACGACCCGTCGTTCGATAACCCGTCGACGTTCGCCAACAACCCTGCGATCACCTATGACCCCGACTTCGGCCGGCTGAAGCCAGGTTCGGCGCGAATCGACGCGGACGGCACAACCAAGACTGCGGTGTCGAATCTGATCTCGGTGGCCGCCGGTGAGGTCATGCCGATGTCGGTTCACGTGTTCTACGAGGGCGTGACCGCCACCGGGCCGGACCCGATCCAGATGGTGGTGCGCGGCTATCACGTTGAAGAGGACGGCACCCGCACGCTGGTCGACACGACCGTGATAGATGCGGTGGCCGCACCGTCGGGGGAGAGCGACGACGTGCCGGGCGCCGACGACGGGTGGCTACGGCTGGCGGGTAGCTATACGGTGCCGGAGCCGACGACGTCGGTCGATGAGATCGTGATGGAGATCAGCGTCACCGCGGACCTCACGGCTGGCACGGTGTGGTTCGATGACGGCTCGGTAACCAAGACCCGGGATGGCATGCCGCAGTCCTGGATTCTGAACCTTCCCACCGATCTGAACTCGTTGTGGAATGGCTTGTCCGGGATGGTCGATGGGCTGCTGATACATCTGGGCATCGAACCGTTGGGGGACCTATTCGACCGGATTTTCGATCTCGGTGATGCGCTGGAGTGGATCCAGGATCGAGCCGAGACTGCTTGGACGGACGCGACGACGGCGTTGTCGAATGTCGGCCAGTTGATGACGAATCTGCTGACTGATCCGGCAGCGGTGATCGGCACCATTCCTCAGTCCATTGTGTCTGGACTGAGTGACCTTGCGACGCAGACGAATCAGATCATCGAGATCCTGGCCGGCGGAATCGTCACTCCAGTGAACAGTCTGGTGCAAGCGGTCAAGGACTGGTTCAACCAGTGGTTCGGTGGCGGATCGAACCAGGCTATCCCCTTGTCTCAGAAGGGCGCGCCCAACGGTGTCACTCCGCTCGGACCAAACCAGAAGATCCCGATCGAGTACTTTCCTGACGGATTCACCCCCTCTGAAGTCACCCACCCGCACTTCGTACTGACGCTGGACGACAACGTGCCGGTGCCCAACAACACCGAAACGGTGCTATCAGGGTGGAAGGTGGCCGGCAGTGTCGAACCCCTATGGGAGGACTCCACAAATACCCGATGGCGGTTCGACGGCGCGGGATGGTGGTATGTAGACACCGCCGTGGCGTGGGAAAGCAACTCCAACGGATCGCGTCAATCGTCGCTGACCCGACACCTCGTGAACTCGTCGCTGCGACTGGAGCAGGTGGACGCCACCCCGGCGATGGTGGGGCTGTGGCCGCTCCGCACCAACACCGACGGACTGCTGGACGTGTCCACCTCCGGTGAGTTCAACTACGGCGACTACTTCGATGTGCGGGTATGGCAGAACTCGGGCGGCGCCTTGGACGTTCTGGCCGACGAAACAGTCGTCAAGGCGCTGTACGTAGGCGAACGCATTCCGGACTCGACGTTCATCCCGCCCGTCGAATACGACAACCGCGGCGACGGTGCGAGCAACCCGAGCAGCACCACCCTGCAATGGCAGCACCAGGCATCCGGTACAGACCGGGCAGTGGTCGCCTTTGTGCAGTGGGGTCGCGACATCCTCAGCAACCCGCCGACAGTCACATACGGCGGGCAACCGATGGACCTGGTGGCATGGGCGCGCCACAACAGCACCGCCTCGAATGAGGGCGCAATGGCGGCGTACATCCTGCTCGACCCGCCGACCACGACACAAACGGTCACCGTCACCCGACAGTCCGGCACCTTGCAGCAGTTCCGTGGTAACACCGTCAGCTACACCGGGGTTGGCGGCTACACCGGATACACCAAGACCAACAACGACGGCGGGATGCCCATCACCGTGCCGAGTGCGCCGGGACGACGGGTCGCCAACGCCATTGCCAGCACCTGGACAGGCGGTGGCACTCCGGGCCAGGGCGTGATCGACGGCTATCAGAAAGCCGTTCGCTTCTCGTTCAGCCCCGGGCAGAGAGGCGGCATGTACGGCGGTGACGCACCTGGTGCAGCAACGGTTGAGCACAGGGTTACCACGACCGGGGGGCGCTGGGTGTCGTGCACCGTCGACCTGCACGACACCAGCTAGCGCTTCTGGGTTTTTCGCTGCGCCAGCCGCGCCATGCTCGCGACTGGCCCTGCGCTATGTGAGCACGGCGCCCACTTCTGGGGGCGCAGAATTGTCAGAACGGAAAGCTAATGTCGTTGTATAGCAACAAAAGTGGAGGATTCCGTGATCAAAAAGTGTGCCGCCGCGGTCATTGCCGGACTCCTTTTCCTCGGTCCGGCGCCGACCGCCGCAGCGAAGGAACCCAAGATGCGTTCGGACCGATCGAACGTGTCCACTAGCCAGTCGCCGGAATCGACTGTCAGTAAAAGACCCTCGGACAAAGTAGCCACCCACAGTCCCAACCGTCCGATCGATCCGCGAATCGTTCAGGGGCAGGCGCAGCGAGAACGCGCCATCGCCTTCCTCAACGAGCTACGCGACGCAATCGGCTGCCGCTAACTGCCTACCTGACCTGTAGTTTCGCCACCGATGACCGGTTGGTGGCCAGACGTACCCACGCTCTCCGCGGTGCGGCCGCGGGGATGGTTCACCCATCTCGAGCCACCATCTGCCGCAACACCCGACATCGGCTGGTGGGCTGTCATCACCCTCGACATGGCCACCACCGTCCAGTTCGTCAACGAAATCGAACTGCAAGCACTCAAGTCGCTCAACCTCGTCGCGTCGATCCACGCCACCCGTCAACTCGCGCTTCAAAAAGTCGCGAAAATAACCTTCGAGCGCCCGGTAACCGTCACCCGCGCAGTCGAACTACACGGCATCTACCTACTCGACTACGCGCTCACCGTCGCGATCACCCGTGGACTAACCATGACGCGGCTCACCGGAGCCGACTTCACGCGAACCATCAACCTAGACCGCGTCCTTGAGCTGACCAAACTCCGCACGATCGACTTGCACCAGGCCGTGAACCTGGATCGGCAAATGACCCTCGGCATCGTCCGGCCGCTCAGCCTGCCCCGCGCGCTCACCGCAGCCCGCACGCTAGGCGTCGAGTTGGTCCGGCCCCTTGCCCTGTCCCACGCGATCACCGTCGGTCGCACGATGGGCCTTGCCTTCCCGCCACTCACCCCGGTCACCCAGCAGTTCACCACCCCCACAGCCGGAACCCCCTACGTCTTCCCCCGCAACAGCAACTTCCTGGACCTCATCGCATGCGGAGGCGGCTGCGGCGGCCGAGGCGGCGGCGGGCTGCTCGCCGGTGGCGGCGGCAAAGCGGGCGGATGGAACTCCATCACGCTCGAGCGCGGCGAAGACCTTGCCTGGAGCGTCACCGAAATCACCGCCATCGTCGGTGCGGGTTCCGCAGGATCAGCCGGCGCGATCGCCATCGTCCAAGATCCGGCAAATGGCGGAAACAGCGGATGGAGCTGGCCCGGCGGGTCCATCACCGCCCCGGGAGGCACACCCGAGTCCGGCTCCCAAAACGGAGGAAGCGCAGGAAACTACAGCCACAACGGCATCACCTACACCGGCGGCGCGGGCGGTACCGGCAACGGCGGCAACGGCACCGCACCCGGCGGAGGCGGGGCCGGCGGCAATGGCGATGTCGGATTCTTGCCGGGCTCCCGCGGCGGCGACGGCGCCGACGGTCGCTGCTGGGGCCGCGCCTACTAAGCCACTGCCCGCTGGAACGCCGCCCACATCACCTTGTCGGGGAACCGCAAGAATCCGCCCATCTGCACGTTTCCGGCCGCGAAATCTGCTTCCATCCCAGGTGGGAACGGCTCGTCGACCTCGATCATGTACACATTCATTTGCAACTCCGGTGAGCCGTCCTCTGGGTCGAAGATGTGGAAATCCACGTATCCAGGGTCGGCGTCGTTAACGAACGCGGTCAACAGGTATCCGGTCGATGGCCAGCTGATCGGCTGCTGAGGGGCAACCGGCAGAGTTGTCACCGCTATGCGCATGCACCGCAGCGTATGAGCCCGACCGGCACACACCCCTGACCAGTAGCCTCGCCCCCATGGCGACCGGGATCAGCGTCTACCTGGCGAACAAGCTACTAGACCACGTGTGCCGCAACATGCCCTACACACCGCCGACCACTGTGTACTTTCAAGCGCACACCGGCCAGCCGGGCGCGAACATGACGTCCAACGTCGCCACCGGCACCTCCCGGGTTGCATGCTCGTTCGCCGCGGCGTCCTCAGGACAGATCGAGCTCGACAACACCCCCGAAGTCACGTTAGCCGGCACTCAGACGATCAGCCACGGAAGCTTCTGGGACGCGTCCAGTGGCGGAAATCCTTTGTGGAGCGCCGAGGCCACGGTGGCCAAAGGTGGTGTGGCCGGAGACATCATCCGCGTCACCACTGCGCCGCTGGGCTTCACGCCAATCGCTTCCTGATACGCCGGTAGAGGCTTCTGCTGGGACACCCCTGGTCCGTAACCTGCGGGTCGTGGCGTACCTGGAGTACACAGAGCCGAACGTCTGCATCGATGAGAACCTCACGACAGACGACGCCGGCCAGCTCCGCCTGCAGCCGTGGGCTGTTCCCCGTCTGGTCGCCGACGTCCGGGCGAATTCTGGCGGCGACGGCCGGGTGTACCCGGCCACGACCTTGCCCGGGAAACTGCTGATCGATGGCCGCGTCGCTTGGCGTAATGACACCCCAATCGACCAGCGCATCCTCATTCGGATCACCCGCGGACCACGATCCTGGATCACGTCGAATCCGAACGCGATCCAGTTCCGGGATCGCTGGACGTTCGCGGTCGACGCCGAACCAGCCGAGCCAATCACCACCGGCATCTACAACGGCCACACCGGATCCGCGATCGACTTCGGTACGAACAGCGTGGCCGAACCCCAGCCCGGGGTTGAGTGGATGTGGACCGACACCAACAGCTCCGACGAATGGGTGCCGTATCCGATCGAGCCCGGCCAGCACTTCCGGCTGCGGTACCGCTGCTATGTGTGGACGCCGCCGCCCTGGTCTGACAACGCGAACAAGAATCAGCCGCGCCACGAGGCGCACGCCCGCTGGGCGCGACTGCAGCTGATCGCGTTCGGGCAGCAAGAAAACGTGGTGACCGGATGATGTTCTGTAAGCGGTGCGGCGCCAGAATCGCTGAGCCGGTGCCCGGCGAGTACCGGCACGTCCTGTCGACGCTCGACGACAACCACCAGGCGGTGCCGCAATGACCGTCAAACCCTGCACCGCCGAATACATGCTGTCGACAGTCGACGGCATGGGTATGCGGCGCAACTGGTTCCCCCGCGTCGTCGCCGAACGGTTCCTCGGCTCCACCAAAGACGGCCCAATCAGCCGCGCCCCCGATCCGGTCACGATGATCGACGGCGACGTCACCTGGCACAACAATTCCCGCGATCCGCAGATGGTGGCGGTCCAGGTCAACCGCGCACCCCGCACCATCGTGGCGCAAAACCCGTCCACCGTGGTCATCCACGACGCCTGGTCATTCGCCACCGGCGTGTCCCCCGTGGCCGACTACCCGAGCATCGTCCAAGACGCGTTCGGAGGCCGCGCCCAGGTCGACCGACCCGAAACCCGCGGCGAGGACCTGCGGTTCGGACGCCTGTTCATCGACGGCGACAGCTCGCAATCATGGGTGCCGATCGGTGAACTGGCCCCACAACGCTCCCTGCACTTCCGGTATCTGTGCGCGGTGCAGACCCCCGGCACGTGGACTGCGCCCACCGAGTACGAACCGCGCTACGAGGCGCACGCCCGCTGGGCGCGACTGCTGGTGTTCGCCGGGCCGATCGGAGCGTCGTGAGCAACGAGCACTTCCAGATCATCGATGAGACGATCTCGCCGCAGCCGTGGACGCAATACCGACTGCTGGCCTCCCGCACCACAGCGTCGGTTTCCCGCTCCTACGACACCTCGGGTGGCGGCAACAAGAACGACCCCGTCCACACAGTCTCGCTGGCGTGGACGAACGACACACCGGTGCCGCAGTACGTGTACGGCATGGTCACCCGCGGCGGCGCCCAGGTGGCGCTGCAGGCCCGTTCACGCGGCTACCTCGCCATGAGCCACGGCATCGAGATCACACCCACACCCGACCCGCCGGGGTCGTTCGACATGATCGAGGTGTCACGGTTCGGCGGCGGCATGGACGTTGGCCGCGGCGGGCTGCTCGCGATCGGCACCGGATTCGGAGTGCACGAGGTCCGCGCCAACAGCGCGTCCGCACCTCTGTTGCCGCAGCGCACCGGATGGCCAGCCGTCGCGCCAGGGGAGACGTTCCACGCCCGCGTCGAGCTCCGGTTCATCTCCGAGTTCTGGGAAAACACCATGATCGACGGCGGCGACCAGAACACCGTCAGCCAGTTCATCTCCGGCGACACCCGACTCGACCTCTACGGGATCCCCGCGGTCATCCCGCCGTCGCCGCGGCCGACCCCGACGATCGTCGGGGTGGAGCACGGCGTCAACAACACCTTCCCAGCCGATGTTGACGTGCCCGCCGGCACCCAAGAGGGCGACATCATCCTGGCGATCGTCGCCAACAACATCGGCCTGGCCTCCGACATCACCCCGCAGGAACCGGGCTGGACCCAGGTGCACGTCCGCAACGACGGCCTGGCCGGCATCGGGGATGTGCACATGAAGGTCTACATGCGCACCGCCACCGATGACGAGCCGGCGTCGTACCGGTTCACCACCGGCATCCTCGCCGAAGTTATCGCCCACCTCGTCGTGATCCGTGACGCCAGCCCGTTCCTCACCGACGGCTGGCAATTCGCGTCCAGCCTGCGCAGGTTCTTCTGGGAACGCGCCGAAGGGCACATCTGCCCCTCTATCGACCGTGCCGGCCAACTGCTGCTCTGCGCCTCCTACTTCGCGCACTCACCGCTGCAGGCGCCGATTAACCAGGAGCCGCCAGACGGCATGACTGAGCTGTCCGATGTAGACGCTAACGGCAGTTCCTGCGCGGTCGCCGTCCTGGCGAACCCGCCGCGCCCCACCGGAGAGCGCATGTTCGTGCCGACGAAAACCCCGCAGTGGTCGGGACGCTCGATCGCGCTGACCATCTTGGTGCCGGGCGCGCCGACACTGTAATCGGAGTGGATCTGAAAGGGAGAATCGCCTCGGATGTATGAACCGCCACCCGGTTTCGATGACATGCTCGGCGACGCTGAGCTCGTCCCCATGGAAGGCCCGTTCCGGCCACTCGAGGTGCCAGGGGTCGGCAGTGTGCTGGCACGCAGGCCGATGCCGCGATCCACTGCGGCGCTGGCCATGAGCGCGAACGCGAAAATCGATGCCACCGCCCGCCAGGATTACCTCACCCTCTTCGTGCGCAACCATCTGGCTGACGGCGAATACGAGCGGCTGACGGTTGCGATGATCAACGGCGAAGCGCCGCCGGACACCCTCGGCAGGGTCGCGCGATCTATCTCCACTTGGGGCACGGCGCGCCCTATGTTGCCGTCATCAGCCTCGCGCTGATGGCGGCCTACCACTGGAGAACCCTGCGGCAACGGATGCGCGCCAACGGCATCACCGATCCCATGGCACTGCCGTCGATGCACGCCATCATCGATGAAACCGAAGCCCTCGCATTGGAGGCCGCCGGTGCGGGCACTGACGACCCGGACCGGGCCCGCCGCGAACGCCAAGAGCTGCTCGACAAGCTGTACGCGCCCGCCCCGGAGGGCGCCGAAGACCTCAACGGCGAGCAGTATCAGCCGCCTCCGGCCGGGTTCGAGGACCCCGCCGAGGTAGAGGCCAGTTTCGATGCGTTCTCCCGGGCGCTGGGTGCACGCTGAGCCCATAACCTGCCGGGCATGTCGAAGATCCTGGTGCCTAACCTCGACATGGACAAACCGCCCGGGCAGCGGTTCGCGCCGCAGGTGCGGGAGGAGATCGCTGAGGTCGCCCCGTCGACGGTCAACGACGGCGAGATCACCACCAACAAGCTCGACGATCGGGCGGTCACCAGCCCAAAGATCGCGCTCGGCGCAGTCCAATCCGAGAGTATCGGCGCCAAACAGGTCAAGACCGCCAACATCGATGATCAGGCGGTGGGCACCGACCAGCTTGACGATGAGGCGGTCACCCCCGATAAGGCCGGGCCGGGCGTGATGACAGTGTTCGACTCGTCGGGCAACCCGATCCAGGCCGCCACCATTGTGGTGACCGACCAGGAATGGTCATCGCTTACACCCGCTCCGAACACGTTCTACGAGGTCTTGGACACCTGACGTGGCCAGACGCTACTTCGGTGACCAGCCGGTGGCCCGCCGATACTTCGGCAGCATCCCGATCAAGGCGCGCTACTTCGGAGACCAACTCGTCTGGTCCTCCGCCCGGATCGGTGACCACTTCAACCGCCCCGACGCGCCGACCCTCGGACCCGACTGGACCGACCACGGCCCATCAGCCACATACAAGGCCGGCGTGGTCAACGGCATGTGTCGCCTCGCCGTGCCGGACGGGTTGCTTGCGCTCGCGCTGATCACCTCCCGGCAGCGCTACAACGCCGCGATCCTCGACAAGGACGACGGCTACATCGAGTTCCGCATCGGCTCCCAGGGCTCGGGACCCTCGATCACCGGCGACCTGTGCCGCACGACGGTGTTCGCCCGTGTCTCCAACAACGGATTCACTCACGGCGTCGGCATCGGTCTGGACTCGTCCACGATTCGGATCGTGCGCCGCGTCAACAACACCGAAACCGTGACAGAGAACTGCGGCGCCTTCTCGGCAGGCGACATCATCCGCTACGACTTCCGGGGCGATCTGCACACCGTGCGCCGCAACGGCAAGTTCGCCGGCGAATGGGAAGACACCGGCCAAACCGCGGCCCGCGGACCCGATTACCGCTCCCTCGGGCTGGCCGTGATGGCCAGCAAGGACCTCCTGGGGCCGCGCCGGTTCGGCCCGGCGATCGACTACATCGACATGGTCTGACCGCGCACTTCACCCCTCGTTCGTAGCGTCAGCCGCGAAACCCGGCAGGGAGGGGGTTCGCATGATGCGACGACTGCTGCTGATCATCTGCGGCGCCATCATCTGCGCGCCCGTTCTTGCCGCTGCGATTCTCGTCCTCGCCGTCGAGTTCACCGACGGCGGCCAAGGATTCGGCACCGACATATGAAGGGGGAGGCACTGAATTGAGCCTCGGCCTCACCAACACCAGCACGTTCGACCAGGTCGCTCGAGCGATCGTCGTGGAGACCCGCCGCCGCGGCTACGGCCGAGACGAGTCGATCGCCGTGCTCTCGACGGCTATCCAGGAGTCCGGGCTGCGCATGGTGTGGCACTCGAATGGCCGCTGGCACGGATACTTCCAGCAGGACTCCAGCTATCCGGACCGGCTCGACCCCAACGGCAACATCCTCGAGTTCCTCGACCGCCTCGACCAGAAACGCTCCAGCGCCGGCGCTTCCCCGGACATCTGGCTCAACATCTTCTGGCTGCAGCAGCGGCCCTCCGACCCGTCCGCGCAGACCGCCTACGACCGCGGCCGCAAAGCCTACCTCGACGAGATCAAACGCCACGTCGACCAGGCCGCCCGACTCTACGACCACCACACAGGAGACACCATGCGACCCGATTTCAACGAGTTCCCGATCTGGTCGAAGAACTTCTCATCGCGGTCCGGCAAGAAGCCAACCATGTTCCTGATCCACACCCAGGAGGGGGGCGGCGGGGACGACGCCGCAGAGAACCTGGCGAAGTGGTTCCAGACCGCCAACCAGGTCAGCTACCACTACACGATCAGCCAGGCCAGCGACGGCGGCGTCACGGTGGTGGACTGCGTCGACACCGACTTCAGCTCATGGTCGGTCGGCAACGCAAACAGCATCAGCATCAACCTGTGCTTCGCCGGCTCCCGCGCAGCCTGGACCCGCGACCAATGGCTCAAGCAACGCAACGCGATTGACGTCGCCGCATACCTCGCCGTCCAGGACGCGAAGAAGTACGGCTTCTCGACGCTGGTGGTGCCGCCGCCGTATACGAACGGCACCCCGGGTATCTCAGATCACCGGTGGGTCACCGACGTTTTCGGCTGGGGCACACACACCGACGTCGGCCCCAACTTCCCCTGGGACGTGTTCACGGCCGCGGTAACCAGGTACGCCAGCGGCCAGCCCGCCCCCGCCCCGGCGAAGCGGTTCCCGCAGGACTGGTCCGACCGTGAGCTGCTGGAGTACATCGCCGCCCAACTCGGCCCCGAGCACAGCGCGTGGCCCGAGAAGTGGGCGGACCAGAGCGTCGACGGCAAGCCACTGACGCTCCGTGACGGGATGATTCGCGCACTGAAGCGGATCGAGCGGTTGATCGAGGCCCGCTGATGGCCCACGACGAGCACGGCAACTGGATCGGCCTCGGCGACGGCGACACCGGGCCGGGCGTGGCGCGGCTGCAGCACCGGCTGCTGTACGCCTACCCCACGTACTCCCGCTCCGAGGAACTCGGCGTCACCGAATCCGGCGTCTACACCCCCGCCACCCGCCAGGCGGTCATCAACATCTGCCGCCACATCAACGACCTCCCCGAGCACCACAAACCGCTGCACGCCCGCGGCCACATCCTGCGCACCGACGGGATCGCGGACTGGCGCGTTCAGATCGCCCTCGGCGCGGTCGTTCCCGCCGGAGGTAACGCCCCACCGGCCAAGCGGTTCATTCAACAGGGCGTCGGCTACCCCGCGATGGGATTCCTCACCCCGGATCCGCAGGTGTCCTACGTCGAATCACGCGATGCTGGTGTCGCGGAGCTGCTGCGCCTCGCGCTGCCGGATCCGCGGCCGAAGGTGCTGATCGGCTACTCCCAAGGCGCCGACGTCGCCACCCACGCCCTGCACCAGTGGCCGGCGGATCGCCGCAACGAGATCGCGATGGTCGTGACGTTCGGTTCCCCGGGCCGGGCGCCCGGGCCGACCCTGTTCGGCACCGATTTCCACGGCGCCGGCATCTCCGGCGTCTACACCCCCGCCTGGGCCCGCCCCCGCACATGGGACTTCATCCTCGACGGCGACTGGTATCCCGCCGCCAGAGGACTCCTCCCCCTGCTCTACGAGCTGCTGACCCGCATGGAACTGTCCCTCGAGTTCGCCATGTTCCTGGTGCAACGGCTGTCCACGGCGGCCGGGCAGCTGCTCCTCGGGGTGCAGCCGTCGGATCAGCCCGGCGCCGGCGCGCTCGCGCCGATCGCGCCGATGGTCCTCGGCCGCGGCGGAAACGTCCTCGGCGTCACGTCGATCTTCGCGCTGCTGCCGCAACTGATCTGGCTCCTGGTCGACGCCATCAAGTTCGTGCACACCAACGCCCACGTCCGCTACCACGACCTGCCCATGCCGAAGTGGGGCGGCCTCACCGGTGTCGATCGGGCGGCGCACCTGATCACCGAACACGTCGACAGCGCCGTCGTCTACACCATCCCCGGCACCTGGGCCGGATGGAACGACGGACCACCCGCCTGGACCGCCTGGAAACTCCCGTGAGAAAGGACCATTCGATGTCGATCTTCACCCGAAAGTTCTGGCGGGACACCGCAGAGCGAGTCGCCTCATCGGCCGGGCAGGGCTTTCTCGTCGGCGGCGGACTCGGCGTCGGCGCCGAAGCTGCCCAGGCCGTCGATGCCCGGTATTTCCCCTGGGTGGCTGCGCTGGGCACCGCCGCCGGCATGGCGGCGGCCACGTTCGCGAAATGCCTCGCGGCGACGCGGATCAGCGGCAACCCAGACAGTGCCGCCTTCGAACGGAAACATCCGGGCGGCGCCGCTTGAGCACCCTGGCGGTCGTGCTCGGGTCCGGCGGCATCGGCGCCGTCCTGGCCGCGAGGCGGAGTAGCTGCGGGAGATGCTGGTGGTGGCGGCACGTCGTCGCCTGCGCCGCCCACGAAGTGCCAGGCGTCGAAATCGTCACCTGGCGCGGATAGCATCATGGGTGTCAGCGTCTGGCAAACGCGACGAACGGTAAGCGGCCCCACTCCGACATGGTGGGGCCGCTTTCCTCCCAGGGCAGCTCAGAGTAGGACGAGGTGCGGGTGTGGGCGGCCGCGGACACGCCAAACGGACGGTGTTCCGTTCATGCAATGCGTACAGATTTCCTGCAAAGTCGCGGTGACCGCAACGACCAGCTGCTCCCGGTTAGCCTCCCCGTCGAACAGAAACATATGTAGTTTGGCGGCCTTATAAGCCGCTAGCTCACTCGGAGTCTTTAGAATCGTCGTGTCACGGCCAATTACAGCCCAGCCCTTCTTGCCGACGTCACGTAACCACCTTTCATCCGGGATCCCCTCCGAAGCCTCTCGTGATCCGTAGAGCTCAGGAGGCGTATGGACGACATAACCGTATCGCTGTATCGCTCTACGGAGGGTCTTGCCCGCGAGGTTCTCGTCGAGATAGAACTCAGGCGGCGCGGCCCAGGAGGACGCGTGCGGCGGTTCGGACTTCATCTCGTGAGATCCCGAACTCATCGGCAACGACTTCCCCCGGTTCTCCAGCCTTGAGCATGGCAGCTACATCCGCCACGCGTGGTCCTGAAACCCCGAATCTTGGTTGTCCGAAAGAGTGGCGCAGATCAACGACGATCTTCGCGGGCTGCCACTGCCGGAGAACGAGCTGATACGGAATCTCGGAGCTATCCCATGAGATGTATTGCAGGTAGTCTTCGACAATCTCCCGGATGACGTAACGCCCTGTACGCGCTTCTATAAGACCGGCACCTTCCCTTGACTTGGAGAAGTCCCAAAGCACGTCGATGCCATCCGTTGCAAGGTTGGGAGCGGTGAGCACGTACTCACGCCCAAACTCTTTCTGGAGTTTGTCAAGCGCGGGTCGCACACGTCGGAGCTGCACCCCAGCGTCGCGTAGCGCCGCGAGCACATATGCCTCTGTCAGTGCGATAAACGAGACGTTCGCCTTCCGGGTAGGCACGCCGTGAATCACGTGGATGAGTGGTTCGCCCCGCTCATACCCTTTTGCCCACCTATGGAAAGTCGGCTGACTGAGCGCTAGAAATCGGGCGGCATCTGCCATGTTGAGGATGCCCTGTGTGAACCGGGCGTCGTCTACCTTGGCGGTACCCATCACACCCCCTCTACAGCATCGCCTCTCACCAACAAAAACGTACCCCTTGTGGACGCGTTCCAGCAGCACGTTATGCGCGTCGCGCGGCAGAACCGTAACAAATTCGCAACGCAGCGTCCGGGCCCGGGCCTCACCCGTTGGCCTTACATTGCGTCGCTCACACCGCGCGTAGGTGCCGATCACGCGGTGGCGGCACGCGTCGGGTCGTGACGGTAGCGTCTGAACTGCTGATTGTCTGGTTTTGCGCAAAAATATGAGGGTCACACCGCGTGTAGGTGCCGCGCCTCGGCGGTAACGGCCTGCATGGCCGACCGCGACGCTCAACCAGCAGCGCAAGGACGGCACAGTCCAGTGAGCGGCGTTCAGAAGGCGAGCATCAAGATCACGCCGATGACCAGGAGCGCCGCGCCGATGATGGCGATGACGAGTTTCGCGAACTGCTGATCAGTCATGGGCAGTCCAGAAGGAATTGGAGTCGGTTCTCCGCGATCGACGTGCCTTGCCGTGCGTTGGAGATGATCGCCGCCTCATCGGCTTTGATCGCACCGACCTTCAACCGATTGCCGACCATCTGATCGCATTGCGCGGCGACGCGCCAGTTGTTCCGGTCAAAAATAGCGCGTTCGCGGTTCACGTCGTCGACGATGTGTTGCCCGATATCGATCGCGTCGATGCGGATGCCGTTTCTTTCCTCGGCGAACCCGAGGGGCATCGAGATCACGATTGGAGCATCAACGGGGGCTGGGGGAGCCGTCGTCGTAGTGGTCCTCGTCGTGGTAGTGGCTGTGTTCGAGTCCTTATTGTCTGCGCCGCCGCTGCATGCGCCGATTATGGCCAGCAGCAGCACGATGACGATTGCGGCGATGCCCGCCAGCTTGTAGACCTGACGTTTTTCTTCAGGAGTTTTGGCAGCCCATGCAGCTGCGGCTTCTTCCATCTGGCGTTGGCGTTCGGCTTTCTTCGCGTCCTCTGCTGCGAGTTTCTCCTCGGCTGCCCGCTGCGCCTTGAGATTCTTCAACGCTTTACGTTCGCGCCTACCCATCCCGGACCTCTGCACCGTTGCTCATGACCCGGAATGGTAACTGACCTTGATTTGCCAGGCGGCCTGTTTGCTATTTGACGATGCGTAGCTGTGGCCGCGGCTGAGATGGTTCGGGCGTGGTTTCGGCTTCGTGGACTGCTGCCGCGATCCGATCAGCCATCCGCGTGATCGCGTCGTCGGTGACGTAGCGTTTGGCGGCTTGCCGGCCGATCCGCATCATGGCCGCGACGTGGTCGACCTGGTCTGAGATCGTTTCGCGTGCTGCGTCCTCGGTGAGCGTCAGTCCGTAGCGTTCGGCGAGCAGCCGAACCAGCAGCTGTGCCTTGGGGTTGATCCACGGTGAGCGGCGAGCCATGC
Organism: Mycolicibacterium thermoresistibile; assembly: GCF_900187065.1. NCBI lineage: Bacteria > Bacillati > Actinomycetota > Actinomycetes > Mycobacteriales > Mycobacteriaceae > Mycobacterium > Mycolicibacterium thermoresistibile. Next base: position 4,380,683 of record NZ_LT906483.1, on the reverse strand, counting down.
CCGGCAGCCTACGACGCCAGGGGATGCTGCTCGTCATGCCGCTTCCTTCCACGGTGAAGCAGACAGCGCAACCATGTCGAGCTGGAACGGGTCGAGCAGCTGAATCGCGTCCGCGCGGCGTGGTTCTTTGACCTGCGTGTATATCTCGGTACTCGAGAGATTCTGGTGCCGCAGCAGCGTTTGGACGGTGCGTAGATCAACCCCGGCCTCGACGAGCGCGGTGCCGAACCAGTGCCGTAGCTGGTGGGCGGACCCTACTGCGCCGGCCCGTGTGATGGCCTCTTTGATGGTTTGCCCCACGGATTCGCGGCGCTGATGTCCACCGTTGCGGCCGGGGAACCAGTAGCCTTTGCGTGGCATCCGGTAGGCGTGTTCGACAACGCGGTGGTGTAGCGGCAGGGTGGCGGTGATGCCGCCCTTCCCGGTGACTGTCATGGTGCGGCTGACCAGGTCGAAATGTTCGCCCCGGACTTTGGCGATCTCGAATGTGCGGAGACCTTCGAAGGTTGCGAGCAGGACCATCGCGCGTGTACGCGTGTGCATTCGAGTGGTGAGCAGGCGGGCGACGTCAGCGTTTGACAGTGGCCTGGGCACGCTCTTCGGCCGCTTTGGGTCGCCGAGCCGGAGCATCGGGTTGTCGAGACGGTGGCCCTGGAGCTGCAGCCATGTGAACCAGGCGCTGAGTGCCCGGTGGTAGGTCCAGCGGGTGCGCGGCATCCAGTCGCCGGCGGCGAGCCATTCGGCGATCTGTTCGCTGGTGGCGCTCTCCGGGCTTGTTTGGCACCAGTTCGCCATGCGGGTGACGGTGGCGACACGTTCATCGACGGTCCGCTTCGACAGCGATTGGGCAAACTGCCAGGTGCGCCAAGTGTTGACAAGCGGATACTGCACGGATTCCAAGCCCTCCCCGATGTTTGCTGAATCAGCATGCAGAATGGCCTGGATAACAGCACTTTGTGGCTGGTTCATGGTCACTGTTCAGTCACCTTTCGGGCACAGAAAAGCAGTGTGACTGGGGGATCCGTGGCGGATGCTGCGGAATGCAGCAACGGATGTCGAGCCTGGCAAAAAATCATGCGACGTCTTGCCGCTCAGCATCGTCATTGTGGCCTGGGAAGGGGAGTACGTTGTCCGGATTAGTTAGCCGATTCAGCCGCAACCGGTGGACTCGTAATGAATAGGTCAGGGGTTCGATTCCCCTAGGCGGCTCTGTTTGTCCGCGTCGGCAGCGCGGCTGTGTTCCTCCGCGAGCACCTCCTTGGCCACCTTCATCGCGGTGCTGGCATTCGGGAACCCGGCGTAGCCGGTGGCGTGGTAGATGACCTCGGCGATCTCGTCTTCGGTCAGTCCGTTGTTGCGGGCGATCTGTACGTGGAACCGGAGTTCGTCGGTGGCGCGCAGCGCGATCAGGATGCCCAGGGTGACCAGGCTGCGGTCCCGTCGGCTCAGCCCGTCGCGGGTCCACAGCCGGCCGAACACGTTGTCGATGCCGATCTCGAGCAGTTCATCGCCGAAACTGCCGTCCCGGAAGTCGACGTCGCCGTCCGGCAGCACCCCCGGCAGCAGTTCCCGGAAGACCTGAAGACCCTGTTCGCGCATATCCGTCATGCGGTAAAGGGTGACACGCCGGACTCATTTCACCGCCCTCGGCCAGCCGGGCCAGGCGGGTTCGGTGGGGAAGTAATCGCGGGGGTGTGGGCCCACGATCAGCAACTGCCGGTGTTGGTGGGAGTCCGGAGCGCGGTCGATGCGGGCGTTCAGGTCCTCCTGGCCGTGCGGCCATTCGGGGGTCTGGTACACCCAGAACCAGTTCAGGTAGCCGGTGATGGTCCAGTCGCCGGATACATCGATTGCCGGCGCGAACAGGGCCGCACTACGGGGCATCTCCGAATGCAGGCCGTCAAGAGGCGTGAACCCCGCGGTATTGCGGTCGTCTCCGACCATCGCGCCGAGGTACGGCATCAGACTTTCTGAATATCTCTGCCACAGAACAGGATTGGCTGGAGTATCCGCTGTCGTCGTGCAGTCCGCTGATGCTCGAATGTGTCGGCGAATTCACCAAGCGCGGTGTCGATCTGGGGGTACTCACTCAGGCCTGACGACGGAGAACAAGCCGGCGAATTGCTCGCCTGGGTACCGTCTGAGACGGTTTCCGCTGCAATCAAAGGTGGTGATCTCTGCGAGGAAAGCGTCTCCGTCGGAACCGGTGATCTGTTCTGCTACCGCGGTAGGACTGTCATCTGGCAACGGGGGCGGCGCAGGAGAACACCCCGGGATCGCGAATAGTGCTGCCGCGCAACAAGCCGCGGCAGCTCGTCGACGCATCATCATGGTGGCTCCGGTTGATCGGTTTGTGGATTCATCACCTCAGAAACCTGGTTATAGCGGTAAGTCGGCGCGCTCTTCATGTGCTCTGATGAGCCTTGTCCGAGAGTTTGTTCGGTCGCCTCGGCGAGGGTCCGGTTGTACTCGCTGAAACTCGGAGTGGCGCATGGCAGGTCATGAACTTCGCCATACGAGAGGATTCGAACTCGCCCTTCCGGGTCGTGCGTTATCCACCTCGGAGGCATCGCTTGCACTTCCACGCCCTGGAAGTCGTCGCCCTTCTCGCTGAGAAGGTGCTCACCGACGGCGATGTGGTCTCGGCCCGCTGAGGTGAAGATATCCGAGACGACCCCGTCCAGATACGGATCACGCTGATCGAGACTGCCGCCGTTGCTTGCCGGATCCTTCTCCCAGATGGGCGCGTCCATCATGCGGTCGGCCTTGTCGATCATGTGCCGGTCGACCTGCGTTCCGGTCTGCAGTTCGGGGTCTCCGTCCCGGACGATCGCGGAGATGTCCTTCATGTGTTGCTTTCCTTGGGCCCGTTGGCGAACTTCTGGTTGCCCAATTCCTGGTACGCGCTGTCGAGTGCGCGGAGGTCAGCGCCGACGGCGTTCAGGTCGGTGTTGGAGTCCCGGATGATTTCGATGATCTTTCCGGTGCCCTGGCTCACCAGGGCGTAACGCATGGCGTCGTCACTGGGACCAGGCGGCAGCCTGTCGGCGATGGCCGCCACTGTATCGTGCACGGTCTGCAGATCGTTGCGGCCGGTTGTGACGATCTGGGCGGCGCGGGTGATCTGAGCGCCGAGGCGACGGTCGAGGTTGGCCAATTCGCCGATGACTAAGCGGTGTTCGGTGTTGACCGCGTCGTAGGCATCGGCCGCGGTGCCGGTCCACTTGTCACCCGGTGCGGTGGATTCCAACCGTGAGGCCAGCTCACGGAACGTGGTGCTGTGGTCGAATTGCTCACCGGTCTGCGGGGTGCCCACCCCGTAGGTCTCGCGGGCTTTGCGCCACGTCAGGAAGAACGCGTCGAGCGCACTCATCGCGGAGCCCTGTCAGCAGACCCCACGCTGTCATCATCGCCCGGGTTCGGCGGCCCCGATGCAGATCATTTCGGGGCCAGGAAACCGACCGGGCCGGGGGAGATGCACACCGACAGCGCCGCGGTGTTGGCCGCCACGTCGATCGCCTCCCCGGCCCCGGGCAGCCGCACGTACACCCGGTTCAGCCCGGGCCGCACCGGCACCTTGGCCTCGGTGCCCTCACTCAACGACATGGTCAACGACCCGTCGCTGTTGGCCAGATAGTTGATCTCAGCGGTCCAGTCGGCCGGCAGCAGCGGACCGTCCAAGGGGATGCGAACCGGGAAGTCCGGTTGCACCAGGTATCCGCAATTCGGTTCCGGTCCCGGCACGATGGCGCGCACCCAGGTCACCTGCGCGTCGAGCAGTCGACCGGTGCGGTCGAACATCCGCACCCGGGTGGTGGCGTCGGCGAAATCCGGCCGCGGCCGCGCCAGCGCGAACATGTGGCTGGCCAGATTCGCCGGATACGCCACCCGCTGCATGATCAGCGGGTCCACCTCCTGATCCAGAAGCGGCGCATCGGATTCGGCCGCGGCCTGGGCCAACCCGGTCAGCACATGGTCCAGATACGCCGGCACCGGGCTGTCCCGCCAACTGGACAGGAACGTCACCGTCGAATACAGGCTGCTGACCAGGAACGCGGCGGTCACGCCGGCCACCGCGACGGCTCGGCCGCGGGAGGCGTCGAGCAGCGGCGACGGCCGGTTCGGGGCGCGCAACCCGACCGCGGCGAGCAGTGCCAACACCACCACCAGATCCGGGAAGTACCGCAGTGTCTGCGCCAACTCCAGTGCGGTGAACTGCGACGATCGGAGCAGATAGATCGGCACCTGGCAGGCCACCGCATAGCCCACCGCCACCAGCCACACCGCCCAGATGCGCTGTTTGCGGTACACCGACAGCACCAGCACCAGCGTCAGGGTCAGCCAGCCCAGCACCATCACGACCGGCGGCGGGGTCGCCCACGGCGAGGCCGGCGCCCACCGCTGCCAGTCCCACGGCCCACCCGCAAGCCCGGGCACGATGCCGTGAGTGACCGAGCGGCGCACCAGATCCCACGTCATCGCCCAGTCGAAACTCCACCGCCGCGAGTCGACCACCAGCAGATAGACAACGATCCACGCCCCGACCAGCGCCAGCGTCGGTGCCCACAACCGCAGCCCGCGGCGCCACACCCCGGCCGGCGCGGACCGCTCCCCGGTCACGTAGGCCAGCAGCGCGGTCACCGCGAACGCGACGAACGGGATCACCGCCGCCTTCTCGAAGAACAGCAACCCGCCGAAGAACACCAGGATGCCGGTCACCGCGTAGCGTGCACGGCCGGTGCGCACCAGCAGAATCGCGTCACCGCACACCCACGCCAACGCAGCCAGCATCGGCAGCGAGTTCAATCCGGCCGCCCACCAGGCGAATCCGGGCACCGCCAACGGGGTGAACAGTGCGAATATCAATGGCAGCAGCAACACCGGTCGCCATCCCAGGATCACGTGCAGGGTGCGCAGCAGCGCCAACGACACCAGTAGCTGCAGCACCACCAGGCTCAGCGCCGGCCCGGCCCAGTTGAACGGCGCCAGATGGGTGATGACGCCGGCCACCAGAAACGCGGCCGGCATGACGTGACCGTCGTGATCGTCGAACAGGTACTGCCAGGACAGCAGGTCGTGTGTTCCGGCCCGGCCCACCAGGATCAGATCGTCCCAGTAGTAGTAGCCGCCGAACGCCAGGACCGTCCGCACGACGAGCTGCGCCGCGATCAGCCCGACCGCGGCGCGCGCCACCCAGGACGACCCCGGCAGGGCGTTACCGCGGATAGGCGTCTCCGGCTCGCTGCCGCGCCTCCCACGCGGACTTGACCATGTCCTCCAGTGTGTGGCGCATCCGCCAGCCCAGATCCCGGGCCGCCAGCTCCCCCGACGCGACGATGCGGGCCGGGTCACCGGGCCTGCGCGGCGCGATCTCCGGCACGAAATCCACGCCGGTCACCTTGCGGATCGCGGTCATGATCTCGCGCACCGACGTGCCCGACCCGCTGCCCAGGTTGTACACCGGCTCCACCGGTTCCCCGGCCTGCAGCCGCCGCGCCGCCGCCACATGCGCCAGCGCCAGATCCGCGACGTGGATGTAGTCGCGCACACAGGTGCCGTCCGGGGTGGGGTAGTCGTCGCCGTTGATGCGCGGCGTCTCACCGCGATACAGCATGTCGAACACCAGCGGGAACAGGTTGTGCGGGCTGACGTCGAACAACTCCGGCGACCCCGACCCCACCACGTTGAAATAGCGCAGGCTGGTGTGCCGCAGCCCGGTCGCCCGGCCCACGTCGGCCAACAGCCATTCCCCGATGAGTTTGCTCTCCCCGTAAGGGGACTCTGGCCGGGTGGGGGTGGTCTCGGTGACCAGGTCGACGTCCGGGGTGCCGAAGGTGGCGGCACTGGACGAGAACACCATCATGTCCACCCCGGTGTCCTGCATCGCCTTGAGCAGCGTCACCATCGCCGACACGTTCTGCTCATAGGTGTGCAGCGGCTGCTGCACCGACACCCCGGCGTACTTGAACCCGGCGATGTGGATGACCCCGGACACCCGGTGCTCCCGCAACGCCCGGGCCACCAGGTCCGCGTCGAGCAGGGTGCCGCGCACCAGCGGCACCTCCGACGGGACGAACTTCTCCAGCCCGGTCGACAGGTCGTCGATCACCACGACCGGCAGGTCGGCCTCGAGCAACGCACGCACCACATGCGATCCGATGTAGCCCGCGCCACCGGTCACCAGCCAAGTCATGTGGGCAGGGTATTAGCCGCCGTCCCGGCCCGTCGATCAGGCCCGTGCCCGAGCAGTGCGAGCAGGTGCACCCCGATCCCCACCAACGGACCGCACAGCAACGCCACCACGGCGCGGGTCTCCAGAGCCGACGGCACCAACAGCAACAACGTCGAGGCGACGGTGGCGCTGACCCAGCCGACCGCGTACGCCCGGTGCAGGGCAGCCGCGACGGTGGCCGCGCCGGTCACCGTCAACACCGCGATCGAGGTGGCCGCCGCGGTCAACCAGGCCAGCACCGAGCCGTCGGCCACATAGTCGGGGCCGAACGCCACCCGCAGCAGCCACGGCCCGACCAGGCCGGCCCCCACCACCCCGACCGCCCCGACCGTGACCACCACCCCGACCGGGGCCACCAGAGCGCGCAGCCGTCGCGCACGCTCGTCGACGAAATGGGCGATCAGATTGCCCTGCATCGCGGTCAACGGAATCAACAACGGCGCCCGGGTCAGCATCACCGCCAGGATCACCACACCGCCCGCCGCGCCCAGATCCCCGTAGGTCGCCTTCAGCAGCACCGGGAACCCGGTCACCAGCACCGCGCTGGCCCCGGCGGCGGCGATGGAATGCGATGCGCCGCGCAGGAACGCCACCGTGCCCCCTGCCGTGCGCACCCGGGCGGCCTGCCGGGCCGACGGGGAGACCAGCAGCATCAGCAGCCAGGCCACCGCCCCGGCGACCGTCGCCCACAGAAACCCGACCAGGCCCCAGCCGACCGCGAACGTCGCGGCCGCGACCACCACCCGGATGGCCGCGTCGGTGACCATGAGCGAGCCGTACTGCGTCCACCGGTTCACCCCGGCCAACATGCCCAGCAAGGTGGCGTGCAGGCAGAACCCCGCCACCCCGGCCGCCAGCAGCAGCACGCTGAGCGGGCGGGCCTCGGCGAACACGTGACCGGCCCACACCGGCGCGGTGCCGACGATCGCGGCCGCGGCCAGCCCCGCCACCAGCGTGGCGATCAGCATCGGTCGGGTGCGCCGGACCGCGGGGTCGGGGGTGTGCCGCACCGACCGCACCTCCCGGGTGGCCTCCTGCAACAGGCCGTTGGCCGCGCCCGTGACCAACCCGAACGCACCCCAGAACACGCTGAACACCGAGAAGCCCTCCGGCGCCAGATCGCGGGCCGCCAGGTACATCACCGCGTATCCGCACAGCGCGGACAGGGCGGTGGCCACACCGACCCGCATCACGCTGGCCCGCGTGATCGCACCGGTCGCCGGGGTCGCGTCGGTCACAGTGGCGACACCGCCGCCGGCGCGAACGGCGCCGCGCCCAAGACTCGGTGGCGGGCGGTCACGCCGCCGGTTCCCTGACCGGTTTCGCGGCCGAGGCGTCGCGACGCCGCACGGACGGCCACGGCGCGATCGGATTGCCCAGCCAGCGGGTGTGTGCGGGCACCTCGTCGCCGCGCAGCACCAATGACCCCGGGCCGACCGTCGCGCCGGCGCCCACCCGCGCCGCCGGCAGTGCCACCGTGTTCGGTCCGAGTGTCGAACCCTCCTCCAGCACAACGGAATCCAGCTGGACGGTGGAGCCGTGCGCGGTCTGCGTCGACAATACGCAGCCACGGTTGACGGCGGCGGCGCGCTCCAGCGTCACCAGATCGGGGTGAGTCACCCGATACGGTTCAGACCACACCCCGCGGCCGATGCGGGCGCCCAGTGCCCGCCACCACAGGGTGAGCGCCGGGGTGCCGGTCGCGGCCCGGGCGAACCACGGTGCGGCCACCGTCTCCACGAACGTGGTGAACACACCGGTGCGCCACACCACCGACGACCACGGATACTCGCCGGCCCGGATCCGGCCCAGCACAACCCATTTGGCGAGCACCGTCAACACCGCGGCCAGCGCACCCGCGGCCAGCACCGCGCCGCCGGCCCCCAGCACCGCCCACCCGTAACCGAAGCGCAGCACCACCGCCTGCGCCACCGCCGACACCGCGGCACCGAGGCCGACGGTCAGCAGCACCGGGATCAGCCGGCAGCTCTCCCACAGCCCGCGCGACACTGTGCGCCGCGCCGGCGCCGCGGAATCGTGCACCGCATGCCCGGCGGGCCGGCGACGCCACCGTGCCGGCGGACTGCCCAACCAGGACGACCCCGCCCCGGCGTGCGGCGGGGTGACCGACAGCGCCGCGATCACCGCGTCGTCGGGCACCCGGTGGCCGGGTTCGGCGACACCGGAGATTCCGAGCACCCCACGCCGGCCGACGGTGGTCCGGGCGGCGTGCATCCAGCCGCCGCCGAGCCGGAAGCAGCCGACCGTCGCGTCCTCGGCCAGCACCGCACCGTCGCCCACCTCGGTGAACTTCGGGATGAGCCGCACCGCCGAGATCTCCGCGCCGCGGCCGATCTTCGCGCCCAGCACCCGCAGCCAGGCGGCGGTGAGCAGACCGTCGTAGACGACGACCAGGTAGCGGCGGGCGGCATCCATCAGCCGATCGGTGGCCCACAGCTGCCAGCCCACCCGGCTGCGCACCGGGTGGTGGCCCTCCCGCAAACCCACCGCCAGCAGCCGCACCCCGAGCACCGTCACCAGCGCATAGGCGCCCAGCGCCGCCGCCGCGGCGGCCGGAAGCCAGATCAGCGCCGGGACCAGCGCCGCCTCCAGGGAGGCGGTGTCGCGCACCGCCCAACCCAGCACCGCAAGCGCCGCCACGGCCCCGGTCAGCGGCAACGCGGCGGCCAGCAGGCCGGACAGCGCCAACACCACGGCCCACAGTGGGCTGCGCGCCGGCCGCTGCTCCGGCCAGGACCGGCCGACGGCGCCGGCCTTGCGGGCCGGCGACCCCCGCCAGAACTGGTTGTCGCCGACGCTGCCGAGCACCGCGGAGCCGGCGGCGATCCGGACGTTGTCGCCGATGACGGCGCCGGGCAGCACCGTGGAGCGGGCGCCGACCACGGTGTCGTCGCCGATCCGGATCGGGCCGACATGGAAGGCGTCACCGTCGACCCAGTACCCGCACAGGTCGACCCCCGGTTCCACCGCGCAGCGGTGCCCGAGCGTCAACATCCCGGTCACCGGGGGAGCCGAGTGCAGATCAACCCCCTTGCCGATCCTGTTGCCCAGCGCGCGGGCGTAGAACACCAGCCACGGCGTGCCGACCAGATGCTGGGCGCCGCTCGTCGCGGACAGCCGCTCGGCCAGCCACACCCGCAGCTGCACCGCACCGCCGCGGCGGTAGCTGCCCGGTTCCAGACCGGACAGCAGCGTCCGCGCGGCCAGGGCGGCGACGCCCATCCGGCCCGGCGGGGACACCACGAACACCAGGCCCGCGACGATCCACCACCAGTTCAGCGGCACCGTCCAGTCCACCAGCTGCCAGGCGGCGGCGACGTTGTTGGCCAACGCCAGCCACACCAGCCACGGCAGCCCGGTCCACACCGCCAGCGGCAGCGCCGCCAGCAGTTGCGCGGTCTGCGTCAACCGCGGGGTGGGTCGCACCGTCCGCTCCGGGGGTCGGCCCGGCGTCTGCAGGCCGTCGAGGTACGCGGCCAGCGCCCCGAGCCGTGGATGGTCGTACACGTCAGCGACGGTGACCTGCGGATAGCGCCGCCGCAGCGAAGCCACGAGCCGCGCGGCCGACAGCGACCCGCCGCCGAGTGCGAAGAAATCGGCATCCGGGCCGTGCACGGGCGCGCCGAGCACCTCCCGCCACACCCCGGCCAGCCAGCCCGCGGTGCCGTCCAGTTCGGGCGTGTCGCCGGCCGGGCCGTCCACCGGCCACGGCAACGCCGCCCGATCGACGACGCCGCGCCTGCCGGTGGGCAGCTGGTCGAGCAACACCAGCCGCGACGGCAGCAGCGCCGCCGGCAGTTTCTGCGCCAGTTCGGCGTGCGCCTCCGTCAGGTCGAAGTCCGGGTGCGGGCCGGCGAGGTAGCCGACCAGCACCGGGGCGCCGGCGGCGCCCGGGCGGACCGCGGCGGCGCCACCGCTGACTCCGGACAGCCGCGACAACGCGGCGTCGACCGCGCCGAGGTCGACCCGCCGCCCGTTCACCTCGACCCGATCACCGGTGCGGTCGACCAGATACAGGCCATCGGGCTCCAACCGCACCAGGTCGCCGCTGCGATACGCCCGCGTCCAACCCAGTGTCGGCATCGGCGCGAATCTCTCGGCGTCGAGGAACGGGTCGGTGTAGCGGGCCAACCCCACCCCGCCGATGACCAGCTCGCCGACCTCGCCGGTGTCGACCGGAACCCCTTCGCCGTCGACGACGGCCACATCCCAGCCGGCCAACGGCAGCCCGATGCGCACCGGGCCGTGCGGGGAGAGCCGGGCCGCGCAGGCGACCACCGTGGTCTCGGGCAGGCCGTAGGTGTTCCACACCTCCGGACCCGCCGTCGTCAGCCGCTCGGCCAGCTCGGGCGGGCACTCCTCGCCGCCGAGCAGCAGCAACCGCACCGACTCGAACGCCTCCGGCGGCCACTGCGCGGCCGTCGACGGCGCCGTGGACACCACGGTGATGTCGCGGGACACCAGCCATGCGCCCAGGTCCGCGGGGCTGCGCATGAGCGTCGGCGGCGCCGGCACCAGACAGGCCCCGTGCCGCCAGGCCAGCCACATCTCCGCACAGGAGGCGTCCAGCACCACCGGCCATCCGGCCAGTACCCGGTCGCCGGGCCCGAGCGGCCCGGTGGCCGGGAACAGTTGCGCTTCGGCGTCGACGAACGCGGCGGCGCTGCGGTGCGTCACCGCCACCCCCTGCAGCGTCCCGGAGCCGGTCGGGGTGTAGCTGACCCACGCGTCGTCGCGGGCCAGCGGCCGGGTGGCGCGCCAGCCACGTGACGTGCCGGGGCCGCGCACCATGCCGGCCTCGGTGAGCACCGCGACCACCGCGGCCTCCCGGAACACGAGATCGACGTATTCGGGTGGATCGTCGGCGTCCACCGGCACGTACGCCGCGCCGGCGGCCATGGTGGCCAGGATCGCGACGTAGAGCGCGTAGCTGCCGGCCGGCATACAGATGCCGATCCGGTCGCCGCGGCCGATACCGCGGGCCGCCAGCCACTCGACGCTGTCCTCGATGTCGGCGATCAGCTCGCGGTAGGTCAGCGCCACCGTGCCGTCATCGATGGCCGCGGCGTCCGGGAAACGGGCGGCGGTGTCGTAGAGGATGTCGATGAGGGTGCGGGGCGGCGGGGCGCTGGTCGACAGCAGGTACTGATCGGGAATTCCAGGGCGCGCCACGGCTACCAAGCTACTAAGCGGCCGGCCGAAACGGCCTGATGAGGCGGCCGGTGTCGCGCCGGGGGCCGCTGGCGGCGTTCAGCGGTGAACCGCTAGTGCTGTGTGGCCGCGAACCGCTCGAACGACCGCTGCACCTCGGCCTCGGCCTCGGCGCGGCCGGCCCAGTCGGCGGCCTTGACGTACTTGCCCGGCTCCAGGTCCTTGTAGTGCACGAAGAAGTGCTTGATCGCCTCCAGTTCGGCGGACGGCACATCGGCCAGGTCGGTGATGTGATCCCAGCGCGGATCGCCGGCCGGCACACACAGCACCTTGTCGTCGCCGCCGGCCTCATCGGTCATCCGGAACATCGCGACCGGCCGGGCCTCCACGACCACCCCGGGAAACACCGGCTCGGGCAGCAGAACCAGCGCGTCCAGCGGGTCGCCGTCCTCGCCGAGGGAGTCCTCGATGAATCCGTAGTCGGCCGGATAGGCCATCGGGGTGAACAGGTACCGGTCGAGCTTGATCTTCCCGGTTTCGTGATCCACCTCGTACTTGTTTCGTGAACCCTTCGGGATCTCGATGACCACATCGAACTGCACCGGTTCGGCTCCTTACGAATGTGCTGAAGTCAAGGGTCGTCGGGTGACGACGGGGCTCAACACTAAACGAGCGATACGCTGCTCTACAGAGGTGGCTTGGCGCATCGACGTGAGGGAGGGGTATGCGGCCCACTCGGTGGCGGCGATCCACCCATGTGCTGATCGGTGTCGCGGTCCTGTTCGTGGTGGCCGCGGTGGTGGCTGCCGCGGCGCTGCTGTCCGGCGGCGCCTCGACCAGCGACGCCGCGATCAAACCGCTGCCGGCTCCGGTGACGGCGGATCCGGGCGTGCGTCCGCTCGGCGACTCGGCGCCCGAACCGACCCCGGACGGCCTGGCCGCGGCGCTGGCCCCCGCGCTGGCCGACCCGAACCTGGGCATCCTGACCGGCCGGATCACCGATGCCGTGACCGGTGCCGAACTGTGGTCGCAGGACGCCGGACGGCCGATGCAGCCGGCCTCCACCAACAAGGTGCTGACCGCCGCGGCCGCCCTGTTGACGCTGGACCGCGACGCCACCGTGAAAACCACCGTGCTGGCCGCCGATCAACGCAGGTCACCGGGGTTGGTGATCCTGCGCGGCGGCGGCGACCCCACACTGTCGGCGGCCCCGCCCGGCCGCGACACCTGGTACCGCGATGCCGCCCGGATCAGTGATCTGGCCCAGCAGGTGCGCCGCAGCGGCATCAAGGTGACCGCGGTGCAGGTCGACGTCGGCGCCTACAGCGGCCCCACCCTCGCGCCCGGCTGGGACCCGCTGGACATCGACGGCGGAGACGTCGCCCCGATCGAACCGGTGATGCTCGACGGCGGCCGCACCCAACCGGTCAGCGAGGAGTCCCGCCGGTCCCACACCCCGGCCCTGGACGCCGGCCGGGCGCTGGCGGCCGCCCTGGACGTCGACCCCGCCACGGTCACGGTGCTGCCGTCGGCCTACCGGGGCGGCACCGAGATCGCCGCCGTCGAGTCCGCGCCGCTGATCGAACGGCTGCGGGTGATGATGTACGCCAGCGACAACGTGATGGCCGAGACGATCGGCCGGGAGGTCGCCGCCGCGACCGGCCGGCCGCAGAGTTTCGCCGGCGCGGTGGAGGCGGTGCTCGACACCCTGGGCGACGCCGGCATCGACATCGACAAGGCCGAACTGTTCGACAACAGCGGACTGTCGGTCGACGACCGGCTCACCGCCGACACCATCGACTCGGTGCTGGCCGCCGCGGTCGGCGACGACCACGCGGAACTGCGGCCGCTGGTCGACATGCTGCCGGTCGCCGGGGGCAGCGGCACCCTGTCCTACCGTTACCACGACACCGCGGCCGGGCGGGCCGCCACCGGATGGCTGCGCGCCAAGACCGGGTCGCTGACCGGCACCAACGCCCTGGCCGGCATCGTCACCGGGGTCAGCGGGCGGGTGCTGACCTTCACCCTGATCTCCAACGACGCCGGACCGATGGGCCGCACCGCGCTCGACGCGGTCGCCGCGGTGCTGCGGTCCTGCGGGTGCCGGACATGACCAGCGAGCGCCGGCTCACCGTGGGCCGCGCCGTGGACTGGGAGTTCGCCGCCGACGTCGGCGCGCGGCTGGCGCGTCCCGGCCCGACCACCACCGACTACACCCGCCGCCAGGCGATCGAACAGCTGGCCGAGTTGTCCCGTACCGCCGAGGTGCCGGTCCGCGAGGTGACCGGGCTGATCGAGGGCGACGAGATCCCCGAGGCCCGCATCGTGGACCGCCCGCAGTGGATCCGGGCTGCCAGCGCATCGATGCGGGTGATGACCGGTGGCGCGACCAGTGCCGACACGAACGGTGAGAAGAGCGGGGCCGCAGCGGGATTCATCGCCGGGAAACTGACCGGCGCGCAGACCGGGGCGGTGCTGGCGTTCATCTCCTCGGGCATCCTCGGGCAGTACGACCCGTTCGCCCCCCGCGGGCGGGAGCGCGGGGCCGACGGCGGAAGGGCGGGGGACGATCCGGGCGGCCCCCGGAGTGGCGGCGAGCTGCTGCTGGTGTACCCCAACGTGATCGCCGTGGAGCGGCAGTTGCGGGTGGTGCCGGCCGACTTCCGGCTGTGGGTGTGTCTGCACGAGGTGACCCACCGGGTGCAGTTCCGGGCCAACCCGTGGCTGGCCGAGCACATGTCCCGGGCGCTGGCGGTGCTCACCCAGGACGTCACCGAGGAGGCCACCGCGGTGATCGCCCGGCTGGCCGAGTTCCTGCGCAACCGGCGCACCTACGTTGAGACGGAACCGAATTCCACCGGGGTGCTGGGGCTGGTCCGGGCCGTGCAGGCCGAACCGCAGCGCCGGGCGCTCGACCAGCTGCTGGTGCTGGGCACCCTGCTGGAGGGGCACGCCGAACACGTGATGGACGCGGTCGGCCCCGCCGTCGTGCCGACCGTCTCGGTGATCCGGCGCCGGTTCGACGAACGCCGGCAGCGCAGACAGCCGCCGCTGCAACGGCTGGTGCGCGCCCTGCTCGGGGTGGACGCCAAGATCAGCCAGTACACCCGGGGCAAGGCGTTCGTCGACCACGTGGTGGCGAAGGTGGGCATGGACCGGTTCAACCGGGTCTGGGAGAGCCCGGAGACCCTGCCGCTGCCGGCGGAGATCGAAGAGCCGCACCGATGGATCGACCGGGTGCTGTAGCCGCCCTGCGGTCGGCGCTGGCCGCGTTCGAACGCGCCTGGGCCGGCGCCGACGACCGCTGGTGTGTGGCGCTGTCCGGCGGTGCGGACTCGCTGGCCCTGACCGCGGTGGCGGCCGAGCTCAAGCCCACCACCGCGCTGATCGTCGACCACCAGTTGCAACCCGGTTCGGCCGAGGTCGCGCAGACCGCCCGGAGACAAGCGCTGCAGCTGGGCTGCGTCGCCGCCCGGATTCTGCGGGTCCAGGTCGGCACCGCCGGCGGTCCGGAGGCGGCCGCCCGCACGGCCCGCTACGAGGCGCTGTCCACCGCCCGCGGAGAAGCCCCGGTGCTGCTCGGACACACCCTCGACGATCAGGCCGAGACGGTGCTGCTCGGACTCGGCCGCGGCTCCGGACCCCGGTCGATCGCCGGGATGCGCCCACACGACCCGCCGTGGTACCGCCCGCTGCTGGGGGTGCGCCGAAGCGTCACCGTCGCCGCCTGCGCCGAACTCGGCCTCACCCCGTGGCAGGACCCGCACAACGCCGACCCCCGGTTCACCCGCAGCAGGTTGCGCACCGAGGTGATGCCGCTGCTCGAGGAGGTGCTCGGCGGCGGGGTCGCCGAGGCACTGGCCCGCACCGCTGCCGCGCTGCGGGAGGACACCGACGCCCTCGACGAGCTGGCCGCCCGCGAACTGCGCCGGGTGGTCGTCGGCGGCGAGGAGGGCGGGGAGACGGGGGCGGCCACCGGTCTGGACGCGCGGGCGCTCGAGCGGTTGCCGACCGCGATCCGGCGCCGGGTGATCCGGGTGTGGCTGCTCGACGGTGGCGCCGCCAACCTCAGCGATCACCAGATCCGGGCGGTGGACACCCTGGTCACCGGCTGGCGGGGGCAGGGCGGGGTGGCGGTCGGATCTCCGCTGCGCCGGCAACGGCTGATCGCCGCCCGCCGCGACGGGGTGCTGCGGCTGCACCGCGAACCCGTCTAGCCGTCCCGTATATCACCCACGGCCGGCCGGTGCGGCCAAACCCGGTGTGGAATCGGCCGCGGCGACCATGGCACGCTGTGAGCGTGGCTGGCGAGCTGTACTCGGGTGACATCAAATCCGTTCTGCTGTCCGAGGAGCAGATTCAGACCCGCACCGCCGAGTTGGCGGCCAAGATCGGTGAAGACTACTGCGGCCGGCTCCCGGCCGGTGAGGACCTGCTGCTCGTCACGGTGCTCAAGGGCGCCGTCATGTTCGTCACCGACCTGGCCCGGGCCATCCCGCTGCCGACCCAGCTGGAGTTCATGGCGGTGAGCTCGTACGGATCGTCGACGTCCTCGTCGGGTGTGGTGCGCATCCTCAAAGACCTCGACCGCGACATCAACGACCGCGACGTGCTGATCGTCGAGGACATCGTCGACTCCGGGCTCACGCTGTCCTGGCTGTCACGCAACCTGGCCACCCGCAATCCGCGGTCGCTACAGGTGTGCACGCTGCTGCGCAAACCCGATGCGGTGCGCGCCGACGTGGACATCAGCTATGTCGGGTTCGACATCCCCAACGAGTTCGTGGTCGGCTACGGCCTGGACTACGCCGAGCGGTACCGCGACCTGCCCTACATCGGCACGCTGGACCCCAAGGTCTACGAACAGCACTAGCCGGCCGGCTCGGGGGCTCAGTGCAGCTCCCAGACCACCTCGACGGAGAAACTGACGGTCTGCTGACCCGGCTCCAGCGGCACCGCGGCGGCTTCGGCGCGCATCGGTCCCGGCAGCGGGGTCGGTGGCCGGCTGCCCGGCGACTCGGTGATCGACACCACCTCACCGAGCTCCAGACCGGACAGCCGCGCGTACTGCTGGGCGCGGTCGCGGGCATCCTCGAACGCGCGGGCCCGGGCGTCGCGCACCAGCTGCGAGTTGTCGTCGATCGAATAGTTCACCGAGTTGATCCGGGTGGCGTCACCGCCGGTCTCCACGATCAGCGCCAACGCATCGGAGGCCCGGTCGAGTCTGCGGATCTTGACGTCGATGGTGTTGGTGGACCGGTAACCGACGATCTCGGTGTTGTCGAACTGCGGTTGCAGGCTGACCTGGGTGGTGGTCACGTCGGAGCGGTCGACGCCTACCTCGAGCAGGGCGTCGATGACCGCCCGCTGCCGTTCGTTGGTCTGGTTCATCGCCCCGGTCACATCCGGTGCGATGAACTCCATCGCCACGTTGACGGTCAGCGTGTCCGGGGTGCCCTCCACCTCCCCGGAACCGACGACGGTCACCTGGCGGGCGCCGCCGTCACCGGAGCCGGTGGGACCCGCGGTGGCGTCACACCCCGCCGCCGCCACCGCGGCCATCGCGGCTGCGGCCGCGGTGGCGGCCGCGCGTCGGACAATCGCGTGCACTCTCCCGACGTCAGGCATGCCTGGACCCTACGTCACGGGGTGACGAGGATCTTGCAGTGCCGGTCGGGGTCTGCCAGTTCGTCGAACGCCGCGGCGATGCCGTCCAGGCCGACCTCGCCGGTGATCAGCGGCGCCACATCGATGTCGCCGTCGGCGATCGCGCGCAGCGATTCGGCGAACTCGGCCGGGTCGTAGGCGTAGACGAAGGAGATGCTGATCTCCTTGGCGGCGCCGAAGAACGGCAGCACGGTGTCGGGTTCCATGCACACCCCGGCGACGATCACCCGGGTCCCCTGTGGGGACCTGCGCAGCACATCGTTGAGGATGCCGGGCACGCCGACCGCCTCGAACACCACCGCCGGGCCGGCGGTGAACGGTGACGCCTCGGCCGGATCCACCGTCTCGTGGGCGCCCATCAACTCGGCGAGCTGCCGACGTTTCACCGAGAAGTCGCTGGCCACAATGTGTTCCACGCCACGCAGTCGCAGCGCCGCGATGATCGCGATACCGATCGGGCCGCAGCCGATCACCAGGGCGGTCTCGCCGCGGCCGATCGCCGACCGGTTCACCGCGTGCAACCCCACCGCCATCGGTTCGGTCAGCGCCGCGTGACGGGGATCGAGCCCGTTGGGCACCGGCAGCAGCAGCGGCGCCGACAACAGCATCCGTTCGGCGAATCCGCCGATGACGTGGTTGGAGTACACGATCGGGGTGACCGAACCGCCGGAGAGCAGCACCGGCAGCGAGGTGACGACCGTGCCCGGCGGTGGCGCGTCGGTGCCGGGGCCGGCCTCGAGCACCTCGGCGCTGAACTCGTGGCCCATGAACACATCCCCGGCGAGGTCGATGTCCGCGTCGATCGGCGGCATCCCCTCCATGTCCCGGCCGAGCCGCAGCATGGTGTCGCCGTGTGCGGCGAAATGCAGGTCCGAGCCGCAGATCCCGCAGGCCTTCACCCCGACCAGCACCTGCCCCGGACCCGGCCGGGGTTCCTCGACGTCGTCGCGCACCACCATCCGGCCGGCGCGCAGCACCGTCGCCCGCATCAACGCTGCTCCTGTTCGCTGGTGTGTTCCCCGATCGCCTTGACGATCGCTTCGCCGGCCCGGCCCAGCAACTGCCCGCGCATCTGTTTGGCCCAGTCGTGTGAGGCGCGCGGAGCGGTCAGCTGACCCTTGAAATGCGGTATCACCTCGCGGGCGAACAACTCGTAGGAGTGGTAGGTGGCCTGCGGCGACGCCCAGTCGTGGCCGAGCATCAGGAAGGTGCCGAAGCCGCCGGACCGCTCCAGCAGGTCGGAGAGGTAGACGATCGCGTCGCCCGGCGTGCCGATGCAGCAGTTGCCCTTCTCGGCGTACGCCTCGACGAATTCGCGCGGGGACTGGCCGCCCGCCACCTCGTTGGCGAGCGGAACGAACCCGGCCGCCCCGAAGTAGTTGGCGAAATCCTGCAGACCGTAGGTGCAGTCCTGCAGGGCCTGCTCGCGGGTGTCGGCCAGATGCACGATGCCCAGCACCCGCCAGTTCGCCCGGTCCGGTTCGGGCCGCCCGGCCTTCGCCGCCTGCTGCACCACCACGTCCCAGGTGTTCTCCACCGCCGCGTACCCGCCCGGCACCGACATCGACAGCGACAGCAGCGAGGTGCCCAGCGATCCGGCCAGCCGCGGCCCGGACGGCGAGATCATCGCCGCGGTCGAGATCTCCGGATACGGCCAGGTGTAGGGGCGGATGTGCAGTTGCGCGTCGCGCAGGGTGAACCAGTCGGTCTCGCGGCTGATCCGCTCGTCGGGGGCGGCCCGCAACAGCGCCAGGATCGCCTCCAGCGCCTCCTGCATCATCGGCCGCTGGTTCACCGGGTCGATGCCCATCATGTAGGCGTCGGACGGCAACGCCCCCGGCCCGGCGCCGAACATCACCCGGCCGCGGGTGATGTGGTCGAGCAGCACCCAGCGGTCGGCCACCATCAGCGGATGGTGGTACGGCAGCGACACCACCCCGGTGCCCAGCCGCACGTGTCTGGTGCGTTCGGCCGCCGCGGCGATGAACACCTCCGGGGAGGCGATCAGCTCGTAGCCGCCGGAGTGGTGCTCACCGAACCACACCTCGTCGTAGCCGAGCCGGTCCAGCGCGACGGTGCGTTCCAGGTCGTATTCCAGTGCCAGGGTGGGGGACTGCCCGACCGGGTGGAACGGGGTGATGAACACCCCGAAGTTCAGCGGGCGCGCCACCCCGGCGGGAGCCGCGGACGATGTCGGATGCGGGGGCGTCACTGCAGCTCCAGCCCACGCAGGAAATCGATCAGGGCGGCGTTGACCTCCTGCGGCCGCTCCTGCTGCACCCAGTGGCCGGCCCCGTCGAGCAGCACCTGCCGGTACGGGCCGACGGCCACCTCGGTGGCCCGTTCCGGACGCATGAAGCCCAGCACCGGATCGGCGGCCCCGGCCAGGAAGAGCGCCGGAGCGGTGATCGTGGCGCCGGCCAGATGCTCGGTCAGCTCCCAGTTGCGGTCCATGTTGCGGTACCAGTTCAGCCCGCCGGTGAATCCGGTCCGGGTGAACTCGGCGATGTAGTGGTCCAGCTCCTCGGCGGTGAGCCAGTCCGGAAGCGCCTCGGGTTCGGGCAGCCGGTCGATGAATCCGGCGGGGCCGGGCTGCAGCATCCTGTGGGCCGCGTCCGGGTCGCTGGTCAGCCCGCCGAACATGCGGCGCATGGTGCGGGCCGGGTCGCCGTCGAGTTCGGCGTCGGCCACCCCGGGCTCCTGGAAGTACAGGATGTAGAAGAAATTGTCCTCGCCGACCAGCGCGCGGAACGCCTCGGTGGGCCGGGTCAACGAACGCGGCACCGGCGGCACGCTCAACCCGGCGACGGCCGCCACCCGGTCCGGATACAGCAGCGCCGCGTTCCACACCACCAGCGCGCCCCAGTCGTGGCCGATGAACGCGGCCTTCTCGGCGCCGATGTCGTCGAGCAGGCCCATCAGGTCCGCGGTCAACCGGGTGATGTCGTAGGCCTCGATCGCTTCGGGCGCCGACGATCCGCCGTAGCCGCGCTGATCCGGGGCCATGACGTGGTAGCCGGCGTCGACCAGCGCCGGGATCTGATGCCGCCACGAGTACGCCAGCTCCGGGAACCCGTGCGCCAGCACCACCAGCGGATCGCCGCGTTCCCCGGCCTCGACGAGGCGTAACCGGACACCGTTTGTCTCCACTGACCGTTCGCTGGGTGTGATCACGATCTCACCAAATCACAGTGATGGCACCGACGACAGGGGGTTCGGGGAACGACCGGGAAACCGCCGGGAACCGCAGTTCGTTGGTCTAGCGGTAGCCTGAACTAACTCCAGCTACGCGTAGAGGAAGGACACCGGCCGCGGGCGAGCGCCGCGCCTCGCCCCGGGTGGCCGAAAAGATGAAGTCGAGGACGTCCGATACCCCATGAACCGGAAAACTGTGATCCGCACACTGACCATCGTCGCGGTGGTGCTCCTACTGGGCTGGTCCTTCTTCTACTTCGGTGACGACACCCGCGAATACAAACCGGTCGACACGTCCGTCGCGCTGGCCCAGATCCAGGCCGACAACGTCGACAGCGCCCAGATCGACGACCGCGAGCAGCAGGTGCGGCTGGACCTGAAGAACGCCAACAGCGACACCGGCGACAGCGACAAGATCATCGCCAAGTACCCGACCGGATACGCGGTTCCGCTGTTCGACGCGCTGCAGGACAAGAACGCCAAGGTCAACACCGTGGTGAACCAGGGCAGCGTGCTCGGCACCCTGCTGATCTACATGCTGCCGCTGCTGCTGCTGGTGGCGCTGTTCGTGTTCTTCATGCGCATGCAGTCCGGCGGCCGGATGGGCTTCGGGTTCGGCAAGTCCAAGGCCAAGCAGCTGTCCAAGGACATGCCCAAGACCACCTTCGCCGACGTCGCCGGCGTCGACGAGGCGGTCGAGGAGCTCTACGAGATCAAGGACTTCCTGCAGAACCCGAGCCGGTATCAGGCGCTGGGCGCCAAGATCCCCAAGGGGGTGCTGCTCTACGGCCCGCCCGGCACCGGTAAGACGCTGCTGGCCCGCGCCGTCGCCGGGGAGGCCGGGGTGCCGTTCTTCACCATCTCCGGGTCGGACTTCGTCGAGATGTTCGTCGGCGTCGGTGCCTCCCGGGTGCGCGACCTGTTCGAGCAGGCCAAGCAGAACAGCCCGTGCATCATCTTCGTCGACGAGATCGACGCCGTCGGCCGGCAGCGCGGCGCCGGTCTGGGCGGCGGACACGACGAACGTGAGCAGACGCTGAACCAGCTGCTGGTCGAGATGGACGGTTTCGGCGACCGCCAGGGCGTCATCCTCATCGCGGCCACCAACCGGCCCGACATCCTCGACCCGGCGCTGCTGCGCCCCGGCCGCTTCGACCGTCAGATCCCGGTGACCAATCCGGACCTGGCCGGCCGCAAGGCGGTGCTGCGGGTGCACGCGCAGGGCAAGCCGCTGGCCCCCGACGTCGACCTCGACGGGCTGGCCAAGCGCACCGTCGGCATGTCCGGCGCCGACCTGGCCAACGTCATCAACGAGGCCGCGCTGCTGACCGCGCGGGAGAACGGCACGATGATCACCGGGCCCGCGCTCGAGGAGGCCGTCGACCGGGTGGTCGGCGGGCCGCGCCGCAAGAGCCGCCTGATCAGCGAGCTGGAGAAGAAGATCACCGCCTACCACGAGGGCGGCCACACCCTGGCGGCCTGGGCGATGCCCGACATCGAGCCGATCTACAAGGTCACCATCCTGGCCCGCGGCCGCACCGGCGGCCACGCCGTCGCCGTGCCCGAGGACGACAAGGGGCTGATGACCCGCTCGGAGATGATCGCCCGGCTGGTGTTCGCGATGGGTGGGCGGGCCGCCGAGGAGCTGGTGTTCCGCGAACCCACCACCGGTGCGGTGTCCGACATCGAGCAGGCCACCAAGATCGCCCGCGCGATGGTCACCGAATACGGCATGAGCTCCAAGCTCGGCGCGGTGCGCTACGGCACCGAACACGGCGACCCGTTCCTGGGCCGCACCATGGGCACCCACGCGGACTACAGCCACGAGGTGGCCCGCGACATCGACGACGAGATCCGCAAGCTGATCGAGGCCGCACACACCGAGGCGTGGGAGATCCTCACCGAATACCGCGATGTGCTCGACGTGCTCGCCGGAGAGCTCCTGGAGAAGGAGACGCTGCACCGGCGCGAACTCGAGGTGATCCTCGCCGACGTGAAGAAGCGGCCGCGGCTGACCATGTTCGACGACTTCGGCGGCCGGACACCGTCGGACAAGCCGCCGATCAAGACCCCGGGCGAACTCGCGATGGAGCGCGGCGAGCCGTGGCCGAAGCCGGAGCCGGAACCGGCGTTCAAGGTGGCCATCGCCGAGGCCACCCGGGCGGCCGAGGCGGCGTCCGGGCAGAACGGTCAGAACGGCCACAACGGCACGCCGGGTCCGACCGGTCCGAACGGGACTCCGTCCGCGCCGGCGCAGCAGCCCGCCCCGGTGGTGCCCGACTACGGCGCCCCGGCCGGATGGCATGCGCCGGGCTGGCCGCCGCAGCCGACACCGCAGCAGCAGCCACCGCCCTACCAGCAGCCGCACGGGCAGTGGTATCCGCCGCAGCAGCAGCCGGGATGGCAGCAACAGCAGCAGCCGTACCCGTCGCAGTACTCGCCCTACCAGCCGTACCCGCAGCCCAGCCCACCCGCACCGCCGGGCGGGGCGGCCCCGAACGACCAGGAATCGGGCCAGGACCCCAACCGGACCAACCCCCCGGGCCAGGGCTGAGCGGAAACGGAGGCACTTGATGACGCGGGCGCACCACAACTCGGCGACGCTCACCACGAAAACCCCGGTCTTCGACCAACCACGCGCGGAGGCGGCCATCCGGGAACTGCTCCTCGCCGTGGGCGAGGACCCGGACCGCGACGGTCTGCGCGACACCCCGGCCCGGGTGGCTCGTGCCTACAAGGAGGTGTTCGCCGGGCTCTACACCGACCCGGACGCGGTGCTGGACACCACCTTCGACGAGCAGCACGACGAACTGGTTCTGGTCCGGCAGATCCCGCTGTACTCCACCTGTGAGCACCACCTGGTGTCGTTCCACGGCTTCGCCCATGTCGGATACATCCCCGGCGACGACGGCCGGGTCACCGGCCTGTCGAAGATCGCCCGGCTGGTCGACCTGTACGCCAAACGACCCCAGGTGCAGGAGCGGCTGACCGCCCAGATCGCCGACGCGTTGATGCGCAAACTCAACCCGCGCGGCGCCATCGTGGTGGTGGAGGCCGAGCATCTGTGCATGGCGATGCGTGGGGTGCGCAAACCCGGCGCGTTGACCACCACCTCGGCGGTGCGCGGTCAGTTCAAGACCGACAACGCTTCCCGGGCCGAGGCACTGGAACTCATCCTGCGCAAGTGACGCCGCTGCCCGTCCTCCCGCAGACGTCGACGACCGGGTCGACCGTCGTGATGGGAGTCGTGAACGTCACCGACGACTCGTTCTCCGACGGCGGCCTGTTCCTCGACCGCGACCGCGCCGTCGCCCACGGTCTGGCACTGACGGAACAGGGCGCGGCGGTGATCGACGTGGGCGGTGAGTCCACCCGCCCCGGCGCCACCCGCATCGACCCCGCGGTGGAGGCCGCCCGGGTGGTCCCGGTGATCACCGATCTGGTCGCCCAGGGAGTCACCGTCAGCATCGACACCATGCACGCCGACGTCGCGTCCGCGGCACTGGAACACGGCGCGC
Organism: Mycolicibacterium thermoresistibile; assembly: GCF_900187065.1. Lineage (NCBI taxonomy): Bacteria > Bacillati > Actinomycetota > Actinomycetes > Mycobacteriales > Mycobacteriaceae > Mycobacterium > Mycolicibacterium thermoresistibile. Next base: position 4,356,899 of record NZ_LT906483.1, on the reverse strand, counting down.
ACATCGTCAACGACGTGTCCGGCGGGCGGGCCGACCCGAACATGGCCAAACTGGTCGCCGAGGCGAGGGTGCCGTGGGTGTTGATGCACTGGCGTTCGGTGGGCGCCACGCACCCGCACCGCCCCCCGCGGTACCGCGATGTGGTCGCCGAGGTGCGCGCCGAGCTGCTGGAGAGTGTGGACGCCGCGACCTCGGCCGGGGTGGACCCGGCCAATCTGATCATCGATCCGGGTCTGGGATTCGCCAAGACCGCCGAACACAACTGGGCGCTGCTGCACGCGCTGCCGGAGTTCGTCGGCACCGGCATCCCGGTGCTCGTCGGCGCCTCCCGGAAACGATTCCTGGGCGCGCTGCTGGCCGGGCCGGACGGCGAACCGCGCCCACCGGACGGCCGGGAGACCGCCACCGCGGTCATCTCGGCGCTGGCCGGGCTGGCCGGGGTGTGGGGGGTGCGGGTGCACGATGTGCGCGCATCCGTCGATGCGCTGCGGGTGATGCGGGCCTGGCAGGCGGGGTCGGCCGATGGCTGACCGGATCGAACTGCGCGGCCTGCGGGTGCGCGGTCATCACGGGGTCTTCGACCACGAACGCCGCGACGGGCAGGACTTCGTCGTCGACATCACCGCATGGCTGGACCTGACCGCGGCGGCCGGCAGCGACGATCTCGCCGACACCCTCGACTACGGGGCCCTGGCCACCCGGGCCGCCGATATCGTCGCCGGGCCGCCGCGCAACCTGATCGAGTCGGTGGCCGGCGCGATCGCCGACGATGTGATGACCGATGACCGTGTCGACGCCGTGGAGGTGACGGTGCACAAACCGGCCGCGCCGATCCCGCTGGATTTCGCCGACGTCGCCGTGGTGGTGCGACGTACCCGACACGGTGGGCGCCGATGAGCCGAGTGGTGCTGTCGATCGGTTCGAACCTCGGGGACCGGCTGGCGCATCTGCAGTCGGTCGTCGACGCGCTCGGCGCCGCGGTGTCGGCGGTCTCACCGGTGTACGAGACCGAGGCCTGGGGTGGTGTCGAGCAGGGCCGCTTCCTCAATGCGACGCTGATCGCCGAGACGCCCGCACTGGACTGCCACGGCTGGCTGGACACCGCCCAGCAGCTGGAGCGCGCCGCCGACCGCGTCCGCGAACGGCGTTGGGGGCCACGCACCCTCGACGTCGACCTGATCACCTGCCACGACGGTGACCGGGAAGTGCGGATGGACGACGAGCGGTTGATCCTGCCGCACCCCTACGCGCATCAGCGGGCGTTCGTACTGGTGCCGTGGCTGGCGATCGACCCGGGCGCCGTGCTGACGGTGGCCGGCACCCCGCGGCCGGTCGCCGGTCTGCTGGCCGGACTGGACCCCGCCGAGCGGGCCGGGGTGCACCGCACGGACCTGACGCTGCGGATCGATCCGCGGCGCGGGGCGTGAGGCGCCGCTGATGGGGCCGACCAGACTGCGTTATCTGGCCGCCGCAGCGGTGGCGGCTGCCGTCGTCGGCTACATCACGGTGCTGTTGTTGTACCGGTGGTTCCCACCGATCACCGTGCTGAGCGGCATCTCTTTGCTGATTCTCGCCCTCCCGGAGGCCGGCTGGGCGTTCTACGTGCGCGCCAAGATCAACAACGGGGAGATCGGAATCGGCGGTGGCCGGCTGGACCCGTTGTGGGTGGCCCGTTCGGTGTACATCGCCAAGGCGTCAGCGTGGGTCGGGGCGTTGATGTTCGGCTGGTGGGCGGGCACGCTCTGCTATCTGCTGCCGCTGCGGGACACGCTGCGGGTGGCGGCCGCCGACACCCCGGGAGCGGTGGTGGCCGCACTGAGCGGGTTGGCGCTCGGGGCGGCGGCACTGTGGTTACAGCATTGCTGCAAGTCCCCGCCCGAACCGCCGGACGGGGCCGATCCGGCACCGGAGTGACCGCGTCGGCCCGCCGACCGCCGAATCGCCGTTCGTGGTCGACACGCGCGGTGAGCAGTGCCAGGTACAGTCGGCCCATGACGGTTCTGACCCGCGGTTCCCGGCCCCGCCGCGGTGGCCGCAGGCCGGGCTGGGTGTTGCTGACGGCGTTGCTGGTGCTCGCCATCGCGGCCAGCTCGGCTCTGGTGTTCACGAACCGGGTCGAGTTGTTGAAACTGGCCGTCATCCTGTCGTTGTGGGCCGCGGTGGCCGCGGCGTTCGTCTCGGTCATCTACCGCCGGCAGAGCGATATCGACCAGGCCAAGGCGCGGGATCTGAAACTCGTCTACGACCTGCAGCTGGACCGGGAGATCTCGGCCCGCCGGGAGTATGAACTCACGCTGGAGACCCAGCTGCGCCGGGAGCTGGCGGCCGAACTGCAGGCACAGCAGTCCGACGAAGTGGCGGCGCTGCGTGCCGAGCTGGCCGCGCTGCGCGCCAACCTGGAGATCCTGTTCGACACCGATCTGGCCCACCGGCCGGCGTTGGAGACCGAACGCACCACGGTCCGCGCCTACAGCGACTGGGCGCGCGAGGAACCCGCCGGCCGGCTGGTCGCCAGCCGGTACGACGCGACCGGCCCCGAGGACGGCGACGACGACAGCGCGATCATCGATGTGGCGGCCGAACCGCATTCACCGGAGGGGGACTGGGCGCCGGTGCACGACACCGCCGGCGGCGCCACGAACCGAGCCGGGCGGCCCGAACCCGTGCCCGGCGCCCACAGTGCCGCACACAGTGCCACCTCGGATGCGACCCCGGATGCCACCCCGGGTGCGACCCCGGATGCCGGGCAGAGCGCGCCGCCGCGGCGCCGCCGGCGGCGCTACGCCGACGACGAGCCCGCGGCCGACGACGCCGCCGCGGCCGGCGGGACATCGCAGGAGCCCGCCGGGCGCAGCGCGACGGCGAACTGGGTGACCGATCCGCAGCCGGGATGGCGGCCGTCCCCGGCCCCGTCCGATCGCCGGGCGGCACAGCCCGAATCCGCCCAACAGCCCACCCCACCGGCGGAGCCGGCCCGGACGCCCCCGCCGGCCCCGGAGGGCGGGCGGCGGCGCAGGGCCGACCAGGACGTCGAGTTCCCGTGGCTGCCACCGCAACAGCCGCACACCGAATCGGAGCCGGTGCGGCCCACCCGGTCCGCCCGCTACGCCGAGCCCGCGCAGACCGCTGAGCCCGGTGACACCGCCGGTGCGGGGCAGTGGCGTCCGGCGCCGTCCGAGGGTCGGTGGGCCCCACCGGGTACACCGGGGAGCAACTGGGTCGCACCGGTCGACGAGGGCGCACCCGCCCGGGCCGGAGACACGGCCCCCGACCACGCTGAAGACAGGGGCCCCGACCACGCTCAAGACCGGGCCGAGCCGACATTCGGGGAGCGTGAGGAGCCGATCGCGCCCGTCCCTGAGCCGGCCCCACAACCGACCCCGCAACCGGGCCCGGCGCCCAGCCCGGACCCGGCACGGGCCGCACAGCCGGCATCGGAACGGACGCCCGAACCGCCCCGGGAGTACGTCGGCCGCCGCCGCAAGCCGGAACCGGACACCCCGCCGGCGCCGGAGCCGGCGGCACCGTCCTCCCCGCCGGAGCCACCCCGGGGGCGGCACTACGCACCCGGCGCCGCCACCGGCCCGGACGTATCCGGCGTGCCGACGTTCGGCCCGGTCCCACCACCCCCGCGCCCGGACAGCCCGGCGGATTCGCGGCCCGCAGGATCCCAGCCGGCGGGATCCCGGCCTGCCGGGACACCGGTGCCGCGGTCCCGGCGACGCGCCGCCGAGCGCGACGAATCGGGGCAGCACACCGGCGGCCAGTCCGTCGCCGAGCTGCTGGCCCGGCTGCAGGCCAACGGCACCGCCACCGGCCGGCGCAGCCGCCGCAACCGTGACGATGATGACATTGCGCCCCGCCATGAGGGGTGAGTTAGGCTGGGGCGACCGTCCGGTACCCGCATCGCAGGACCGGAACGAGAACTATCGATCAGCGAGGTCGCTGCTGCATGGGTGCCCCCAACGGACTTCGTCCGGCGCGGCTTGCCGTCGGCATCATCTCCGCCGGCCGGGTCGGCACGGCGCTGGGTGTCGCGCTGGAACGCGTCGACCACGTGGTGGTGGCGTGTAGCGCCGTCTCGCACGCATCGCGGCGGCGCGCCGAGGAACGGCTGCCCGACACCGCCGTCCTACCGGTGCCCGATGTCGCCGCCCGCGCCGAACTGCTGCTGCTGGCGGTGCCCGACACCGAGCTGCCCGGCCTGGTGAGCGGACTGGCCGCCACCGAGGCGGTGCGGCCCGGAACCATCGTGGCGCACACCTCGGGCGCCAACGGGATCGCGGTGCTGGCGCCGCTGACCGAACAGGGCTGCACCCCGCTGGCCATCCATCCGGCGATGACGTTCACCGGCTCCGACGAGGACATCGAACGGCTGGCCGGCAGCTGCTTCGGCGTCACCGCCGCCGACGACGTCGGATACGCGGTCGCCCAGTCGCTGGTGCTGGAGATCGGCGGCGAGCCGTTCCGGGTCGCCGAGGACGTCCGCCCGCTGTACCACGCGGCGCTCGCACACGCCGGCAACCACGTGATCACCGTGGTCCTCGACGCCGTGGAGGCGCTGCGGTCCGCGCTGGCCGGACACGAACTGCTCGGCCAGCAACTGATCGACGACGCCCCCGGTGGGCTGGCCGAACGGGTGGTCGGACCGCTGGCCCGGGCCTCCCTGGAGAACGCCCTGCAGCGTGGTCAGGCGGCGCTCACCGGGCCGGTGGCCCGCGGCGACGGAGCGGCGGTCGCCCGGCACCTGCGCGCCCTGGCCGATGTGGATCCGCAACTGGCGCAGGCATACCGGTGCAATTCGCTGCGCACCGCGCAGCGTGCCCGCGCGCCCGAGGAGGTTTTCGCGGTGTTCGCCGAGGAGGGGCAGCCATGACGGTGCGCACGTCGCCCACGTTCACCGCCGGCCAACTGAACGTCTACACCCAGCCCCGGGCGGTCGGCGAGGTCTGCCGGGCGCTGCGCGCCACCGGACGGCGGGTGATGCTGGTGCCGACGATGGGGGCGCTGCACGACGGGCATCTGGCCCTGGTCCGCGCCGCCAAACGGGTGCAGGGCGCCGTGGTGGTGGTGTCGATCTTCGTCAACCCGCTGCAGTTCGGCGCCAACGAGGACCTCGACACATACCCGCGCACCCTCGACGACGACCTCGCCGCGCTGCGCGAGGAAGGGGTCGAGATCGCGTTCACCCCGACCGTCGACGACATGTACCCGGACGGCCCCCGCACCTCGGTGCAACCCGGGCCGCTCGCCGATGAGCTCGAAGGCGCTTCGCGGCCCGGACATTTCGCCGGTGTGCTGACCGTGGTGCTCAAGCTGCTGCAGATCGTGCGGCCGGACAGCGCGTTCTTCGGGGAGAAGGACTACCAGCAGCTGGTGCTGATCCGGCAGCTGGTCAAAGATCTCAACGTCGACGTGCAGATCGTCGGGGTGCCGACCGTGCGCGAAGCCGACGGACTGGCGATGTCCTCGCGCAACCGCTACCTCACCGACGAGCAGCGGGAGCAGGCCGGGGCGTTGTCCGCGGCGCTGCTGGCCGGCAGCTACGCCGCGCCGGGCGGGGCGGCGGCCGCGCTGGACGCCGCCCGTGCGGTGCTCGACGAGGTTCCCGAGATCGAGGTCGACTACCTGGAACTTCGTGACCCCATGCTGGGGCCGGCGCCGCCGTACGGTCCGGGCCGTATGTTGGTCGCCGCGCGGCTGGGAGACACCCGGCTGTTGGACAACATCGCCATCGACATCGGTGCCAGTGCGGGCATCGACGGTCACCCGCTCGTCGCGGCCGACCGCGGCAGCGAACTGCCCTGGAGAAACTGAGAGAGATTCGATGTTCCGAACCATGCTCAAGTCCAAGATCCACCGCGCCACGGTGACGCAGGCGGATCTGCATTACGTCGGCTCGGTCACCATCGACGCCGACCTGATGGACGCCGCGGACCTGCTCGAGGGTGAGCAGGTCACGATCGTCGACATCACCAACGGCGCCCGGTTGGTGACCTACGCGATCACCGGCGAACGCGGCAGCGGGGTGATCGGCATCAACGGCGCCGCCGCGCATCTGGTGCATCCCGGGGACCTGGTGATCCTGATCGCCTACGGCACCATGTCCGACGCCGAGGCCCGCACCTATCAGCCCCGCATCGTGTTCGTCGACGCCGACAACAAGCCGATCGACCTGGGCGTGCACGCCTCCGATCCGGCCTACGTGCCCGCCGACGCAGCCGAACTGATGTCGCCGAGGTAGTGCGGTGCTGCTGGCGATCGACGTCCGGAACACCCATACCGTCGTCGGACTGATATCGGGGTCGGGCAGTCACGCCAAAGTGGTGCAGCACTTCCGCATCCGCACCGAACCGGAGGTCACCGCCGACGAACTCGCGTTGACCATCGACGGCCTGATCGGCGACGACGGGGAGCGGCTGACCGGGGTGTCGGCGCTGTCCACGGTGCCGTCGGTGCTGCACGAGGTGCGCATCATGCTCGAGCAGTACTGGCCGTCGGTGCCGCACGTGCTGATCGAGCCGGGGGTGCGGACCGGTATCCCGCTGCTCGTCGACAATCCCAAGGAGGTCGGGGCCGACCGCATCGTCAACTGCCTCGCCGCCTACCACAAGTTCGGCACCGCGGCCATCGTGGTCGACTTCGGATCGTCGATCTGTGTGGACGTGGTGTCGGCCAAGGGCGAGTTCCTCGGCGGTGCGATCGCCCCGGGCGTGCAGGTGTCCTCCGACGCCGCCGCCGCGAGATCCGCGGCGCTGCGCCGCGTCGAGCTGACCCGGCCGCGATCGGTGATCGGCAAGAACACCGTCGAATGCATGCAGGCCGGTGCGGTGTTCGGCTTCGCCGGCCTGGTCGACGGGCTGGTCAACCGCGTCCGCCGGGACGTCGACGGATTCACCGGAGACGTCGCGGTGGTCGCCACCGGCCACATCGCGCCGATCCTGCTGCCCGATCTGGAAACCGTCGAACACTACGACCGGTATCTGACCCTGGACGGCCTGCGGTTGGTGTTCGAACGCAACCGCGACAGCAGCCGGGGCCGGCTGCGCCAGGCCCGATGACCGGTCGGCGAACCCCCGGCCACAGACCCGGCCACCGACAAGTGAGCGCTGGGCACAGCCGCTGGAGACGCGTTCACTAAGCTCCCACACTGTGACTCCACCCGAATCGGTTGATCCTGACCTGCCCGAACAATTCCGCATTCGCCAGGCCAAGCGTGCGGACCTGCTCGCTCAGGGCCGGCAGCCGTATCCGGTCGACGTGCCGCGGACGCACACCCTGCTCGAGATCCGGCAGGCCTACCCCGACCTGCCCGTCGACGCGCGCACCGGCGAGATCGTAGGCGTCACCGGCCGGGTGGTGTTCGCCCGGAATTCCGGCAAGCTGTGCTTCGCGACCCTGCAGGAAGGCGACGGCACCCAGCTACAGGCGATGATCAGTCTCGCCGAGGTGGGGCAGGAAGCGCTGGACAACTGGAAGACCTACGTCGACATCGGCGACATCGTCTTCGTGCACGGCGAGGTGATCACCTCGAAACGCGGCGAGCTGTCTGTGCTCGCCGACTCCTGGCAAATGGCCGCCAAGGCGCTGCGGCCATTGCCGGTCGCGCACAAGGAGATGTCGGAGGAATCCCGGGTCCGGCAGCGTTACGTGGACCTCATCGTGCGCGATCAGGCCCGGAAGGTGGCGCGGCAACGAATCGCGGTGATGCGCGCGATCCGTTCGGCGCTGGAGCGGCGCGGATTCCTCGAAGTCGAGACGCCGATGTTGCAGACATTGGCCGGTGGTGCGGCGGCCCGCCCGTTCGTCACCCACTCAAATGCCCTCGACACCGAGCTTTATCTGCGGATTGCGCCGGAGTTGTTCCTCAAGCGCTGCCTGGTCGGCGGTTTCGAGCGGGTCTTCGAACTGAATCGGGTGTTCCGAAACGAAGGCGCGGATTCCACACATTCCCCGGAATTCGTGATGTTGGAGACTTATCAGGCGTACGGCACCTACGACGATTCCGCGGTGGTGACCCGGGAATTAATTCAGGAAGTCGCCGACGAGGCCATCGGCACCCGACAAGTGCCGTTGCCCGATGGCACGGTCTACGACCTCGACGGGGAATGGGAGTCGATTCAAATGTATCCCTCCCTGTCGGAGGCGCTGGGCGAGGAGATCACCCCCGACACGCCGGCCGAGACGTTGTGGGCGATCGCGGACCGGTTGGGGTTGGATATTCCCAGGGATCGTGGTTACGGGCACGGCAAGCTCGTCGAGGAGCTGTGGGAGCACACCGTCGGTGCGAAACTGTGGGCGCCCACCTTCGTCAAGGATTTCCCGGTGGAGACCACGCCGTTGACGAGATCGCACCGCAGTATCCCCGGGGTGACCGAGAAATGGGATCTCTACGTTCGCCGTATCGAGTTGGCGACCGGTTATTCCGAACTCACCGACCCGATAATTCAGCGGGAGCGCTTCGAGGCCCAGGCCCGCGCCGCGGCCGCCGGTGACGACGAGGCAATGGCGCTGGACGAGGATTTCCTCGCCGCCCTCGAGTACGGGATGCCGCCGTCGACCGGAACCGGAATGGGGATCGATCGATTGATGATGACGTTGACCGGACTGTCAATCCGGGAGACCGTTTTGTTCCCGATAGTCAAACCTCGTTAGACACGAAACGATCGGCGACTCCCCAAAGAGAAACGCCCGATAGTCGAACGCCCGATAGTCGAACTCCGATCGTCGGACCACTGCGACCGATCTTGAGTGGTACGCTATTCCGTGAATTGGTCTCGAAGTCATGACACCTCATGACACATTGAGACGGGATTCGGAAATCGATGCGTGCAATCTCTAGTTAGGCGGAGGGGCAGCGGCTGATGGCTAAGAAAGTTACCGTCACGTTGGTCGATGATTTTGATGGTGAAACCGAAGCCGATGAGACCGTTGAATTCGGCCTCGACGGGGTCACCTACGAAATCGACCTGTCCGCCAAGAATGCGGAGAAGCTGCGTAACGACATGAAGAAGTGGGTGGAAGCCGGCCGGCGGGTGGGCGGTCGCCGCCGTGGCCGTTCCGCGAGTGCGGCCAAGGCGCGGGGCACCATCGACCGGGAACAGAGCGCGGCCATCCGGGAATGGGCACGCCGCAACGGCCACAACGTGTCGACGCGGGGCCGCATCCCGGCGGAGATCATCGAGGCGTTCCACGCCGCGGCGAGCTGATCGGCAACCGGTGCCGCTGTTGCCGGATGTGGCGCGGATCCGACGAGATGAGCGCTTTCGCTAGCGGCGAACTCGGGCGGCCCGGGGGTGGAAACAAACCCCCGGGCGCATACGTTGGTCATCTGCAGCACCGGGTACAGGGCAAATAGCGCGACGAACAATTCGCCGCGGCTGCCCGACGGGTGAGCCGAACCGAAAGGCAACCCGACGCCTGGGGCCGCCGCCCATTAGAGTGGACGGCAGGTGCTGTCGCGGCGTTGTCGCGATGAGTACCGCGCTATGTAACGGAGAGCAGGTAACCACCGATGTTTGAGAGATTCACCGACCGCGCCCGCAGGGTGGTCGTCCTGGCTCAAGAAGAAGCCCGGATGCTCAACCACAACTACATCGGGACCGAGCACATCCTCCTGGGACTGATCCACGAGGGTGAGGGTGTAGCGGCCAAGTCGCTGGAATCGCTCGGTATTTCGCTGGAAGGGGTGCGCAGCCAGGTCGAGGAGATCATCGGCCAAGGCCAGCAGGCTCCGTCCGGACACATCCCGTTCACCCCGCGCGCCAAGAAGGTGCTGGAGCTGAGCCTGCGCGAGGCGCTGCAGCTCGGGCACAACTACATCGGCACCGAACACATTCTGCTCGGCCTGATTCGAGAGGGTGAGGGCGTCGCCGCCCAGGTGCTGGTGAAGCTGGGCGCCGAACTCACCCGGGTCCGCCAGCAGGTCATCCAGCTGCTGAGCGGCTACCAGGGCAAGGAGGCCGCCGAGGCCGGCACCGGCGGGCGGGGCGGCGAATCGGGCAATCCGTCCACGTCGCTGGTGCTCGACCAGTTCGGCCGCAACCTGACCCAGGCGGCTGCCGAAGGAAAGCTCGATCCCGTCATCGGCCGGGAAAAAGAGGTCGAGCGGATCATGCAGGTGCTGAGCCGCCGCACCAAGAACAACCCGGTGCTGATCGGCGAGCCCGGCGTCGGCAAGACCGCCGTGGTCGAGGGGCTGGCGCAGGCCATCGTCGCCGGCGAGGTGCCGGAGACGCTCAAGGACAAGCAGCTGTACACGCTGGACCTGGGCTCACTGGTGGCCGGCAGCCGGTACCGCGGTGACTTCGAGGAACGCCTGAAGAAGGTGCTCAAGGAGATCAACACCCGCGGCGACATCATCCTGTTCATCGACGAGCTGCACACGCTGGTCGGTGCGGGCGCCGCCGAGGGTGCGATCGACGCCGCGAGCATCCTCAAGCCGAAGCTGGCCCGCGGTGAGCTGCAGACCATCGGCGCGACCACGCTCGACGAGTACCGCAAGTACATCGAGAAGGACGCCGCCCTGGAGCGCCGGTTCCAGCCGGTTCAGGTCGGTGAGCCGACGGTGGAGCACACCATCGAGATCCTCAAGGGTCTGCGCGACCGGTACGAGGCGCACCACCGCGTCTCGATCACCGACAGCGCGATGGTCGCCGCCGCCACCCTGGCCGACCGGTACATCAACGACCGGTACCTGCCGGACAAGGCGATCGACCTGATCGACGAGGCCGGCGCCCGGATGCGGATCCGCCGCATGACCGCGCCGCCCGATCTGCGCGAGTTCGACGAGAAGATCGCCGAGACGCGCCGCGAGAAGGAGTCCGCGATCGACGCGCAGGACTTCGAGAAGGCGGCCGCCCTGCGCGATCAGGAGAAGCAGCTGGTCGCTCAGCGCGCCGAGCGGGAGAAGCAGTGGCGCGCCGGTGACCTCGATGTGGTCGCCGAGGTCGACGACGAGCAGATCGCCGAGGTGCTGGGCAACTGGACCGGCATCCCGGTGTTCAAGCTGACCGAGGCGGAGACCACTCGGCTGCTGCGCATGGAGGAGGAGCTGCACAAGCGGATCATCGGGCAGGAGGATGCGGTCCGCGCAGTGTCCAAGGCGATCCGCCGCACCCGCGCCGGCCTGAAGGATCCGAAGCGGCCCTCGGGCTCGTTCATCTTCGCCGGCCCGTCCGGGGTCGGGAAGACCGAGCTGTCCAAGGCGCTGGCGGAGTTCCTGTTCGGCGACGAGGATGCGCTGATCCAGATCGACATGGGCGAGTACCACGACCGGTTCACCGCCTCGCGGCTGTTCGGTGCCCCTCCGGGCTACGTCGGCTACGAGGAGGGCGGCCAGCTCACCGAGAAGGTGCGGCGCAAGCCGTTCAGCGTGGTGCTCTTCGACGAGATCGAGAAGGCCCACCAGGAGATCTACAACACTCTGTTGCAGGTCCTGGAGGACGGCCGGCTGACCGACGGTCAGGGCCGGACGGTGGACTTCAAGAACACCGTGTTGATCTTCACCTCCAACCTGGGCACCTCGGACATCTCGAAGGCCGTGGGGCTGGGCTTCAGCCAGGGTGGTAGCGAGAACAACTACGAGCGGATGAAGCAGAAAGTTCACGACGAACTGAAGAAGCACTTCCGCCCGGAGTTCCTCAACCGCATCGACGACATCATCGTCTTCCACCAGCTGACGCAGGAGCAGATCATCCAGATGGTCGACCTGATGATCGACCGGGTGCGCAACCAGCTGAAGGCCAAGGACATGGATCTGCAGCTGACCGACAAGGCCAAGCAGTTGCTGGCCAAGCGCGGGTTCGATCCGGTGCTGGGGGCGCGGCCGCTGCGCCGCACCATCCAGCGGGAGATCGAGGACCAGCTGTCGGAGAAGATCCTGTTCGAGGAGCTGCGTCCGGGACAGCTGATCACGGTCGACGTGGAGAACTGGGACGGCGAGGGTGCCGGCGAGGATGCCCGGTTCACCTTCACCGGTGGGCCCAAGCCGGCCGCACCGGCCGAACCGGATCTCGCCAAGGCCGGGGCAGCCGGTGCCGCCGCCGGGGCGGCGGGCGCTCCCACCGAGTGAGCACCCCCGGCGACTGAACACGACCGGATTCGGGCGGTCACCGGTATCGGTGACCGCCCGAATTCCGTCTACGGCAGCTCACACCTCGCCCGGGTGGAGCACGAGGCGGTTGAGGCGCCGCGACACCGCGGCGCCCCACGGCAGCATGAGCCTCGCCCTGGTCAGCAGTGCCTCGTCGCACAACAGGGTGTGGGTCGGGCCCCGGCGCACGGTCCCGTCGTGCAGCACGAGGGTTTCCTGCGACCAGCGCCACGCGACGTCGACATCGTGGGTGGCCAGCACGACGGCGGTACCCGCGTCGGAGAGTTCGGTGAGCGTGCGCAACAGGTCCTCGACCGCCCGCGGATCGAGACCGGCCGTCGCCTCGTCGAGGAGCAGCACGCTGGGCCGCATGGCCACCGCGCCGGCGATGGCGACCCGTTTGCGTTGTCCGAACGACAGGTGGTGCGGAGTCCGGTCGCCGAGTTCGGTGATTCCCAGCGCGGCCATGGCCGCGTCGACCCGGTCGTGCACTTCCGTGTGGTCGAGGCCGAGATTGAGCGGCCCGAACGAGACGTCCGCCCGAACCGTGGCGCCGATGATCTGATCGTCGGGTTCCTGCAGCACCATCTGCACCCGGGTGCGTAGCCGTCTGCGGTCCGCCCGGGACCCGGTGACCACGTTGCCGTCGAGCAGCAGGGTTCCCGATGTCGGCTTGGCCAGGCCCACGAGGAGCCGCAACAACGTGGTCTTGCCGGAACCGTTGGCCCCCACCAAAGCCAGCCGCTGACCTGGGCCGATGGACAGTTGCACGCCGTCGAGGACCCGTGGTCCGCGGGGATAGCGGAATCCGGCGTCGCGCAGGGCGAGCAGGGCGGGATCGTCGTCAGACACCGTGCCACCCCTTCCAGCCCAGCCAGGTCAGCGTGGCCACCGCGGCGATCGCGGCGAGCAGCGCCGCCGTGCCCACCAGACGGGATGCGCGGACCGGGCGGGCCGAGGTGAGAACGGCGGTCGCCCCCGGATCCGCCCGCAGCGACATCGCCTCCGACATGGCCCTGGCGCGGTCGGTGCCGCGGATGAAGATGAGTGCGAACTGGGTGCCGATCACGGTGATGGCGTCACGCGGCCGACGCAGCCCCAACCGCAGGCCGACGGCTTCCCTGGCCCGCAGCGCGGACCGCAACAGGATGCCGACCAGACGGTAGGTCAGATCGGCCACGTGGCACAGAGCGGGGGGAGTCCCGGCCCGCCGGGCCAGGTCGAGCAGGTCGGCCATCAGCGTGGTCATGGCCAGACTGATCGTCGCGGCCGATGCGGCGAGTGCCCGCAGAGCGGTGTCGAGCGCAAGATCGACCCCGCCCGGCTCCCAGTGCGGCCCGCCGCGCAGGCTCACCGCGATCGGCAACGCGCCGAGCATGATGAACACCAGCGGGCCCAGCATCGCGAGCAGGAAGAGCCGGACCTGCACCCGGGCGAACACCAGGGTGGAGACCGCGACCACCAGCAGTACCAACGGCGCTCCGGTGCGCGGCGGAAGCAGCATCGCGCAGAGCAACAGCCCGCCGTAGAAGCAGAGCTTCTCGGCCGCGGGGACGCCCGACCACCGGTTGTGTGCCGCGCTGAGATCGAGGGGATTCACGGTTGCGACTCAGTGGCCGCCACGGTCCCCTTCGGATTCCCCGACCGGTCCGGGACCGGCCGGCGCGGTTTCGCGGCGCCCGCGTGCACGCCCGGCGTACCAGCCGACCGCGGCGCCCAGTGCGATACCACCGATGCCCGCCTGCAGTGCGAAAAGCCCGGACTCGACTTCACCCGGAAGCTCGCCGACCAGCGGCGAGAACCACGGTTCGTAGCCCTCTTCGATCGCGCCGATCACCTCTTCGGCCTGCCCGTCGGCACCGGAGAACTCCGCGTCGGCGTCCTGTGCGTAGCCGTACCACATCGAGCCGACGGCGATCACGGCGGCCAGGATCAGCAGTGGCGCCGCAAGGAGTGCGACGGATCTGCGGGTGGCAGGTCGACCGGATCGGGTGCTCATCGCTGGACCTCCTCGCGTTCGGAGCCGGGCTCGACGTCGGCCCCGGCGGGGACTTCGTGGCTCTTGAGGAAGCGCAGCCTCAGCAACTCGGAGGAGGCCACGTGCATGAGGATGCGCACGAGCACCACGGTGATGAGTCCTTCGACGACCGCGAGCGGCACCTGCGTCAGCGCGAACACCCCCAGGAACTCGACCAGGCTCTCCGTGAAGCCGCCCTCGGCGGCCGGGAACGCCAGCGCGAGCTGGATGCTCGTGACGATGTAGGTGACGAGGTCGGCGACGAAGGCCAGCGCGAACACCGCCGGCAACACACCCACGCCGGCCCGGCGCAGCGCGACGTAGACCGCGAAGCCCGCCCACGGGCCGGCGATCGCCATCGAGAACGCATTCGCCCCGAGCGTGGTGATCCCGCCGTGGGCGAGCAGCAGCGCCTGGAACAGCAGGACGATCGACCCGAGGAAGGCCATGACCGGTGGCCGGAAGATCGCCGTGCCGAGTCCGGTTCCGGTCGGATGCGAGCTCGAGCCCGTCACCGACGGCAGTTTGATCGCGGACATCACGAACGAGAACGCGCCGACCGCCGCCAGCAGCGGCCCGGACGACGGCTGGCGCCGGACCGTGATGACGACCTGCCGGGCCCCGTAGATCACGAACGGCGCCGCCGCCACGGTCCAGGCGACCGCATGTACCGGCGGCAGGAAACCTTCGGCGATGTGCATGGTGAAGGCGTACCTTTCTGCCCAGCACCTCGTGGGCATAGTGTCCGTGCCCGCGGCCGGTCTCCTGGCTGACGGGTGCACCGGCGCGTCGAGATGCGCCGGAACGCCGGTATTCGCCTTCCCACCTGCGCGTGCGCGCCGGCAGTGGCATCGAGAACACCGACTTCCCGCTCACAGTGGCGAGGGCCGCCCCGGATTCCCACCGGGTTCCCGTCACCGCGGCAGTGAGAGCGTACACCGGGCGGACGCTGCGGCCGCCCGGATGGCGCGGTCATCCGACCGGGATGAGTTCGAACGCCTGATGCACGATCGACAGCAGCCAGCCGGCGGCGGTCTTGCTGCGGTACTGCGGCCAGTTCAGCTGGAAACTCACCACCCACGGCTGGCCGGTGTGATCGACCGCGTACCAACTGAACGTCAGATCACCGGGCAGGTTGCCGCCCTTGGCGGCGATGTAGGTCCACGTGGACCGGTCCACCGACACCCCGGGAATGGCCGACAGGATGTCGCGGACCGGCGCCGCCGGTCCCACGGCGGCCTCCTGCAGGGCGATGTGTACCCGGCAGATGTCCTTGGCGGTGCCGAACCATTCGGCGCCGTAGTTCGACGCCGGGGTGTGGGTGCGTTGGGGATCCGGCCGGTAGGGCCGGGAGCTGACCTGCCGTAACAACTCGGCCCGGTCCTGTGGGGAGGCGTGTTGCCACTGCTCCCGCAGGTCGGGTTCACCCCAGCCGACCGAGAACAGCTCGTGCATGGTGGGGAACGGCGTCATGCTGGCCGGATCGTGATGGCCCGCGGCGACCAGCGCGCGTTCCACCGCGTCGGTGCCCAGCCGGCCGATCAGCAGATCTGTGGTCATGTTGTCGCTGGCCGAGATCATCTGCTGGGCGGCCTCGCGCACCGAGATCTGCGCGCCGGGCGGAAGATGGTCCAGTGCGGCCGAGCCGACCGCCTTGGCCCGCTCGGTGACGGTCAGCCGGTCGTCCCAGTCCAGGGTGCCGGCCCGCACCGCCTCAGCGACGGCCAACAGCACGTACAACTTGAAGATGGAGGCGAGCGGCAGCGACAGGTCGGTGTTGGCGCCGGCGATCGGTTCGCACCGCCGGCCACCCGGGGCCGGGAGCACCCTGGACACCTGATAGGAGTACCGGGCCCCGGATTCGGTCAGCTCGGTGTCGATGTCCGCCCAGTTCTCGATCGTGGGCGGGCGCAGGGTCACCTCGAACTGGTCGACGAGGCTCTCGTCGTCGACGCGCAGTTCGATGTCCTGTTCGGCGCCGTAGGAGTTGCGCACCCGCAGGGTGGCGGTGCCGGCTCCGATGTCGACCGCGGTGAGCGTGATCGGCCGGTCCCACCAGAGCGTCTCCATGCTCTCGGTGACCTCGGCGACGTGCTCGGGCGCCGCCAGGGTGCTGACCGAGGGCTCGCCGATCGGCCAGTCGGAGTTCAGCATGTCCATGGTCTGCTTGGCCCGCAGACCCTGCGGGGTGCCGGTGGGGATGTGGGTGCCGTAGGCGGCATCGGCCGGCGGCGTGCCGCGGTCGGCACAGGCCCCGGCTGAGGCAGCGGTCAGGACAGCGGCGGCCAGCAGGCCGATGAGCCGTCGTGACCGCCGGGCGTTACTCGTCGGCGCCGCTTCCGGCAACGTCGAGCACGACCTCGAATTCCAGCAGCGACGCCCCGGTCGCCACCGGGTTGCGGTGTTCACCGGCGTGGGCTTCGATGGCCGGTCCGGTGGCCCAGGCCTGGAACGCCTCCTCGGACTCCCACTTGGTGACGACGAAGTACCGGTTCTCGCCCTTGACCGGCCGCAACAACTGGAACCCGAGGAACCCGGGCTGCTTGTCCACGGCATGCGCCCGGTTCGCGAACCGCTTCTCCAGTTCGGGCCCGGCGTTGGGCGGGACTTCGATTGCGTTGATCTTCACCACGGCCATGCGGATCAGGTTACCGGTTCCGGGCAGGGCGGTTCGGTCCGCGGGGCGGGGTCCTCGGCATGATGTCTGCCGTGACCGGTTCCCTGTTGACCGCGTGTGGCGGCGCGTCCGGCGGCCCGCCGCTGGTGCTGGTGCACGGGCTGATGGGGCGGGGCAGCACCTGGTCGCGCCAGGTGCCGTGGCTGGCCCGATTCGGCCCGGTCCACACCTATGACGCGCCGTGGCACCGGGGCCGGGATGTCCTCGATCCGCACCCGATCAGCACCGAACGGTTCGTCGACGATCTCGCCGCGGCGGTCGGGGAACTCGGCGGGCCGGCGATTTTGATCGGCCATTCGATGGGCGGCCTGCACAGCTGGTGTCTGGCCGCTGCCCGGCCGGACCTGGTCAGCGCCGTGGTGGTGGAGGACATGGCGCCGGACTTCCGCGGCCGCACCACCGGGCCGTGGGAGCCGTGGCTGCACGCCCTTCCCGTCGAATTCCATTCCGAGCAGCAGGTTTACGACGAGTTCGGGCCGATCGCCGGGCGGTACTTCCTGGAGGCTTTCGACCGCACCGACACCGGTTGGCGGTTGCACGGCCAGCCGAGGTTCTGGATCGAGATCGCCGCCGAATGGGGGGTGCGCGAGTACTGGGAGCAGTGGCGGTCGGTGCGGGTGCCGGCGTTGCTCATCGAAGCCGGTGACTCGGTCACCCCGCCCGGGCAGATGCGCCGGATGGCCGAGTGCGGTCACTGCGCCCGACACGTCGCGGTCCCGGGTGCGGGGCATCTGATCCACGACGACGCCCCGGAGGCCTACCGGGCAGCGGTGGAGGCGTTTCTGGCCGAGTTCGCGGAGTGCGCCGGCCGCTGACACACCGCGTGCGGTGGCAGGTTTCTGCCTCATCGATAAGATGCTGCCATGGCCTTGCGGAGGGTGGCGGCACTGGTGCTCGACGGTCTGGCGATCTTCGAGTTCGGGGTGATCTGCGAAGTGTTCGGGGTGGATCGCACCGACGACGGTGTCCCGCCTGTCGATTTCACGGTGTGCGGGCCGCGGGCCGGTCAACCGGTGCGCACCTCGTTCGGGGCCACCCTCACCCCCGACTCCGGGCTGGACGGACTCGCCGGGGCCGACCTGGTGGCGATCCCGGCGATCCGTCAGGACGACTACCTGCCCGAGGCGTTGGACGCGGTGCGCGCCGCCGCCGACGCCGGGGCGATCATCCTCACGGTGTGCTCGGGGGCGTTCCTGGCCGGCGCGGCCGGCCTGCTCGACGGCCGGCCGTGCACCACCCACTGGGGTCTCACCGAGGAGTTGGCGCGCCGCTATCCGACCGCGCGGGTGGACCGCAACGTGCTCTACGTCGACGACGGCGACCTCATCACCAGCGCCGGCACCGCCGCCGGGATCGACGCGTGCCTGCACCTGGTGCGCCGCGAACTGGGCAGCGAGGTCACCAACACGATCGCCCGGCACATGGTGGTGCCGCCACAACGAGACGGCGGGCAGCGACAGTTCATCGATCAGCCGATACCGGTTCGGCACTCGGAAGGCTTTGCTCCCCACCTCGATTGGATCCTGAGCAACCTCGACAAGACGCATACGGTGGCGTCGCTGGCGCGGCGGGCCAACATGTCGCCGCGCACCTTCGCGCGACGGTTCGTCGAGGAGACCGGCCGCACCCCGATGCAATGGGTCACCGATCAGCGGGTGCTCTACGCCCGCCGACTGCTGGAGGAGACCGATCTGGACATCCACCGGATCGCCGCCCGGTGCGGATTCGGCAGCACCACCTTGTTACGCCACCACTTCCGCCGGGTCATCGGGGTGACACCGTCGGACTATCGGCGTCGGTTCGCCTGCGGCTCAACCACATCCGGGTCAACGGAATCCGGGGCCGAGGTGACGGACTGATCCGGCTCCCCTTCCCCGGCCAGCGCGAACCGGCCGTCCGGAGTCTGCTCCACCAGGCCGTCGGCCAACAGCGAGTGCAACGCCCGATCGCGCTGGGCGGTGTCGGTCAGCCAGACCATGTCCAGCGCGGCGCGCTCGACCGGTGCGGAGCTGTTGCGCAGCACGTCCAGCAACAGTCCGCGAACCTGCCGGTCGGTGCCGGCGTAGCGCTGCACCCGACGTGGCGCGGTTGCCGGCGGGTATTTCCTTTCCCGCCAACGACATCGGCTCAACGGACAGTCGCCGCACCGCGGGCTGCGCGCGGTGCACACCGTCGCACCCAGCTCCATCAGCGCCGCCGAGAACCGCGGCGCCGTGTCGTCATCGGGCAGCAGCGCGGCGACCTCGTCGAGGTCGCGGCTGCTCGGCGGGGCGTGGGCCACACCGTGGACGACCCGGGTCACCACCCGCCGGACGTTGGTGTCGACCACCGGAACCCGTTGCCGGTAGGCGAAACACGCCACCGCGCGGGCGGTGTAGCTGCCCACCCCGGGCAGGGTGAGCAGGGTGTCGACATCGGAGGGCACCACGTCGTCGAAACGGGTCGCGATGATCACCGCGCATTCGTGCAGGCGTTTGGCGCGCCGCGGATATCCCAGCCTGCCCCAGGCGCGCAACACATCGGCCACTCCGGCGGCGGCCGTCGCCGACGGGGTGGGCCAGCGGGTCACCCACTCGGTCCAGACCGGCGCCACCCGCGCCACCGGGGTCTGCTGCAGCATCACCTCGCTGACCAGGATCTGCCAGGGAGTCACCCCGGGGCGGCGCCAGGGCAGATCCCGCCGGGCGTGCTCATACCAGCCCAGGAGCTCGGTCGCGCGCATATTCACCGTCGGGTGCGGCACAATGGCCACCATGCCCAACACCAGCCCGGTAACCGCGTGGAAAGCACTCAAGGAGGGTAACGAGCGCTTCGTCGCAGGTAAGCCGCTGCATCCCAGCCAGAGCATCGAGCACCGCGCCACGCTGACCGACGAACAGGGTCCGACCGCCGTGGTGTTCGGGTGCGCGGACAGCCGGGTCGCCGCCGAGATCATCTTCGACCAGGGTCTGGGCGACATGTTCGTGGTGCGCACCGCCGGGCATGTCATCGACGCCGCGGTGCTGGGTTCGGTCGAGTACGCGGTCACCGTGCTCGAGGTCCCGCTGATCGTGGTGCTGGGCCACGACAGCTGCGGTGCGGTCAAGGCGACGCTGGAGGCGCTCGACGAGGGTGTGGTGCCCGGCGGATACGTGCGCGACGTGGTCGAGCGGGTGACCCCGTCGATCCTGCTCGGGCGTCGGGACGGGCTGACCCGGGTGGACGAGTTCGAGGAGCGGCACGTCAACGAAACCACCTATCAGCTGCGTAATCGTTCCACCGTGATCGCCGAGCGGGTGGCCGCGGGCGATGTGGCGATCGCCGGCGTCACCTACCATCTGGCCGACGGCCGGGCCCAGTTGCGCGAATACCTGGGCGATATCGGCGAAGCCTGAGGCGCGACACGCCGAGGCGGGTCACATGACTGCGCGTGACCTGCCCTTACTGTGAGGACGTGCTCGATCTAGAACCGCAAGGCCCGCTCCCCGCGCAGATTTACTGGCGGCGTAGAGCGCTGGCCCTGGGTATCGCGGTTGTGGTGATCGGCATCATCGTCGCGGTGGTCGCCATGATGGTCAGCGGCGGGCCGGACGCCGAGACCGAGGCCGCCAACGCCGAGCAGCCCGCGGCCACCGAGGAGGCCGAGGCCGGTCCCACCCCGCTGCCAGGCTCGGATCCCGAGGTCAAGACCCCGATCCAACCGCCGCCGCAGGAGGCGCCGCCGCCCACACCCACCCCGACCGCGGCGGTGACGCCGCCGCCGGTGCTACGGGAGGGCGACGACTGCCCGGACTCCACGCTGGCGGTCAAGGGCATCACCAGTCAGCCCGAGTACGTCGTCGGCGATCAGCCCAAGTTCACCATGGTCGTCACCAACATCGGCCTGGTGGCCTGCAAGCGGGACGTCGGGGCGGCCGTGCTGGCGGCCTACGTGTACTCGCTGGACAACACCCGGCTGTGGTCCAACCTGGACTGCGCGCCGTCGAACGAGACACTGGTCAAGACCTTCAATCCCGGTGAGCAGGTGACCACCGAGGTGACCTGGACCGGTATGGGTTCCGCGCCGAACTGCCCCTTGCCGCGCGAGCCGATCGGTCCGGGCACCTACAACCTGGTGGTGCAGCTGGGCAATCTGCGGTCCTCACCGGTGCCGTTCATCCTGTCCGAAGCCGCGCCGGTGGGTCATGGCCCCGCCCCCGGCCCGGCGCCGCAACAGCAGGAGCAGCCGGCGGCAGCCGGGACGAACTGAGCCGCCGGCCGAGCCGACACCGGTCAGGCCAGCCGGTCGGCGATCGTCGACTCGGCCAGCTGTGACAACCCTTCGCGGATGTGTCGCGCCCACATCGAGCCGATGCCCTCCACCGACTGCAGGTCGGCGGCGCTGGCGGCCAACAGATCCTGCAGCGACCCGAATGACCGCACCAGCAGCTCGACGTGGGCGAACTGGAGTCGCGGAATGCCCGCCATGGCGCGGTACCCCCGGGAACTGACCGCCGAATCCTGGGCCTCCGGGGTGGACGGATAGCCGAAGACGGCCGCCAGCACCGTGAAGTCCAACAACTCGTTGTCGCTGAGCGAGTCGAGGTCGTCGAGGGTGGCGGCGATCTGCGCGGCGTCGGGCGGATCCGGGTTGGCGTGGTAGTCGCGCACGATCAATTCGCGGGCGGTGTCGTTGTCCCCGACGAGCTCCTCGAGCTGCAGCTTCACCTGTCGGCCGTCGGTGCCGAGTTCGACCACATCGGCGTCGATCTCGAGGCTGATCCGGCGGACCATCTCCAACCGCTGCACCACCGTCATCACATCGCGCAGGGTCACGAAGTCCTCGATCTCGGCCGCCGAGAGTTGCCGCAGCACCTCGTCGAGGCGGGTCTTGTACCGCTCCAGCGTGGCGATCGTCTGGTTGGCCCGCGACAGGATGGTCGCCGAATCGGGCATCACGTGCCGCTCTCCGGCGACGTAGACCGTCACGATGCTCATCGAGTGGCTCACCGAGATCACCGGATAGCCGGTCTGGATCGCCGTCCGCTCGGCCGACCGGTGCCGGGTGCCGGACTCGTCGGTGGGGATCGACGGGTCGGGCACCAACTGCACATTGGCGCGCAGGATCCGGGATCCGTCGCTGGACAGCACGATCGCGCCGTCCATCTTCGACAGCTCGCGCAGCCGGGTCGGGGCGTAGCGGACGTCGAGGGGGAAGCCGCCGTCGCAGATGGCCTCGACGCTGTCGTCGTAGCCGAGCACGATCAGCGCGCCGGTGCGGCCGCGCAGGATGCGTTCCAGCCCGTCGCGCAGCGGTGTGCCGGGTGCGAGTCGCCCCAGCGTCTCCCGCATGGTCGGCCTCGCCAGGGACACCACGGTGCGGCCGGCGCGTTTGCCCGATGTGACGGCCATCCGCCCTCCCGAGTCGGTGCTTCCGGCGCGGCTATTGTCGGCCGCCATTGTCCGCGATGTCGCGCAACACCCGCAATGCCGCGGTGATGTTGTCGGCGGTGATCGCCCGCAGACCCCGGGGCACCGACGTCACCCCGGGCGGTATCACCGCGGTGCCGAAACCCAACCGGGCCGCCTCGGCGAGCCGCCGGTCCATCCCGGTGACGCGGCGCAGGTCCCCGGCCAGACCGACTTCACCGATCGCGACCGCGGTGGTGGGCAGCGGCAGATCGGTGTAGGCCGAGGCGATCGCCAACGCGACCGCCAGATCCGAGGACGAGTCGGTCAGCCGCATGCCGCCGACGGTGGACAGGTAGATGTCGTTGCTGCCGACCGGCAACCGGGCCCGTTTCTCCAGCACCGCGGTGATCATGGCGGCCCGCGCGGAATCGATACCGCTGACCGCGCGCCGCGGGGTGCCGGTGGCCGGGGCGCCGATCAGTGCCTGCACTTCGCCGATCAGCGGCCGCTTGCCGTCCAGGGTCACGGTGACGGCGGTACCGGACACCGGCGCCGGACGCTGATCGAGGAACAGGCCGGACGGGTCGACGACGCATTCGATGCCGCTGTCGTGCAACAGGAAGCAGCCCACCTCGTCGGCCGCGCCGAACCGGTTCTTGACGCCGCGGACCATCCGCAGCGCGGTGGTCCGGTCCCCCTCGAAGTGCAACACCACGTCGACGAGATGTTCCAGCGAACGGGGACCGGCGATCGCCCCGTCCTTGGTGACATGGCCGACCAGCAGCATCGCCACCCCCGGTGCAGCGGAGGCCTTGGCGTATGAGGTCAGCGCCGTGGTGACGGCACGCACCTGGGTGACCCCGCCGGTGACCCCGTCTGCCTCGGTGGTCGACATCGTCTGCACCGAGTCGACGACCACCAGGCTGGGTTGCACGGCGTCGATGTGCCCCAAGGCGGTCTGCAGATCCGACTCGGCGGCCAGGAACACCTCATCATGGGTGCAGCCGGTGCGTTCGGCCCGCAGCCGGATCTGACCGGCGGACTCCTCACCGGACAGATACAGTGCGCGCCGGCCCGCCCGCGCCCACCGGTGCGCGACCTCCAGCAGCAGCGTGGACTTCCCGACGCCCGGATCGCCGGCCAGCAGCGTCACCGAACCCGGCACCAGGCCGCCGCCCAGCACCCGGTCGAGTTCGGTCACCCCGGTGGGGAAGTGGCGGGTGGTGCCGGGATCGATGGAACTGATGGGCACGGCCGGGGAGGCCGGCGCGACCGCCCGGTGCCTGCCGTTGGCACCCCCGACGGGCCCGGCGATCTCGTCGACGGTGCCCCAGGTGCCGCATTCGGGGCAGCGTCCGACCCATTTGGCGGTGACGTGGTGGCACTCCGAGCAGCGGTACTGCGGGCGCGTCTTCGATCCTGGCCTGGCCACGCCGTGACGCTATCCGGCGGGACCGACAGAATCGGCGGAGGTCACCCGGCGGGCGTCAGTTGCGGCGGGGTGCGTCGCCGGCCGACACCGGCACCGAGACGGTGGTCTCGCCGGCCTTCTCGAACGTGAAGGTGAAGTCGTAGAGCAGACCGTTGGCGATCGGCTCGGACAGCGTCACCTCGGCCTCGGCGACCTCGGCCGCCTCGATGTCCTCCAGCGCCTCGGCCTGGCCGGCGGGGGTGCCGACCACCAGCATCCCGCCGCGCGGCAGGGTGGTGTCGCCGGTCAGCGTGACGGTGCCCACCTCGGAGGTGATCGAGACCAGCTTGTCCTCGGTGAGGGGGTTCTCGGTGGCGGCCACGAAGATCAGCTGCACGTCGGTGCCCGGCTCGATGAAGTCACCGCTCTGCTCGGCCTGCAGATGGATGTTGCGCAGCGCGATGTCACCGACTTCTGCCAGGGTGCCGTTGACCGCGGGCTCCTGGGTGGCCATCTGGGATATCTGCCCGGAGCTGCATCCGGTCAGCGCCACGGTGGCGGCCAGCCCGCAGGCGGCCAGTGACATGACGGACCAAGTGCGCCTTCTGCTGCGGTTCACGGAAGCCTCCTGCTCGGCCGACGCTTACGGCGACGATAGGACGGTCACGGTTGGGTCGCCGTGATTCGACTATGCACAGTAGTAGGTGGCGGATGGCGACGGTAGCGGAGGTCCCCGGCAACCCGCGCGCGGCGCCGGGCCACCGGGCGCGTGGTGGCCCGCATGCCGACTGTGCCAAGGGTTTAACGGTGCTCTCCGGTGTCACAGCCCGCCCGCGACGTGACCTGCAGAACACCGCGGCGGTGTTCCGGCATTGCACGGATTGCCCGTTCTGTCAACCCCCGATCTTCGCCGGTATAGCCCCTGACCTGCACAGTTGATCCGCACGCCGGTTGGCCCCGTGTTAGAATCAAGGGGTGAAAGGGGCTCGAAACTGATGATTTTTAAGGTCGGAGACACCGTTGTCTATCCACATCACGGTGCTGCGTTGATCGAGGCGATCGAAACCCGAACCATCAAAGGCGAGCAGAAAGAGTATCTCGTCTTGAAGGTCGCCCAGGGGGATCTCACCGTTCGAGTGCCCGCCGAGAATGCTGAGTACGTCGGCGTGCGCGATGTGGTCGGGCAGGAAGGCCTCGACAAAGTCTTCCAGGTGCTGCGGGCGCCGCACACCGAGGAGCCGACGAACTGGTCGCGGCGTTACAAGGCCAACCTCGAGAAGTTGGCTTCCGGCGACGTGAACAAGGTCGCCGAGGTGGTCCGCGATCTGTGGCGTCGGGACCAGGAGCGCGGCCTGTCGGCCGGCGAGAAGCGGATGCTGGCCAAGGCCCGGCAGATCCTGGTGGGTGAGCTGGCGTTGGCGGAGAACACCGACGACGCGAAGGCGGAGACGATCCTCGACGAGGTTCTTGCCGCCGCATCCTGATCAGGTGATGTCGATCCCGCGGGTCGGGCTCGGCACCGATGTCCACCCGATCGAGCCCGGTAGGCCGTGCTGGCTGCTGGGGCTCCTGTTCGACGGGGTCGACGGCTGCGCGGGTCATTCCGATGGGGATGTCGCCGCGCATGCCCTGTGTGACGCACTGTTGAGTGCGGCGGGGCTCGGCGATCTCGGTGAGGTGTTCGGCACCGGTCGCCCCGAATGGCAGGGGGTGACCGGTGCCGACATGCTCCGGCACGTGCGGGGCCTGGTGGAGGCCGAAGGTTTCCGGATCGGCAACGCCGCGGTCCAGGTCATCGGTAACCGGCCCAAGGTCGGGCCGCGGCGTGCCGAGGCGCAGCGGCTGCTCACCGAACTGCTCGGGGCTCCCGTTTCGGTGTCCGCCACCACCACCGACGGACTCGGTCTGACCGGACGCGGGGAGGGGCTCGCGGCGATCGCGACGGCCCTGCTGGTCGGTGGGGCGGTCGGGGGTGAGAACCGCCCGGCCGTGGGCCGGTAAGCTGGCACGTCGTGACCAACAGCCCTGCCGGCCTGCGACTGCATGACACCATGGCCGGTGCCGTGCGTGAATTCGTGCCCGTCCGGGCCGGTCATGTCTCGATCTACCTGTGCGGCGCGACCGTCCAGGGATTGCCCCACATCGGCCATGTGCGCAGCGGGGTCGCCTTCGACGTGCTGCGGCGCTGGCTGATGGCCAAGGGCTACGACGTCGCGTTCATCCGCAACGTCACCGACATCGACGACAAGATCCTGGCCAAGGCCGCCGAGGCCGGCCGGCCGTGGTGGGAGTGGGCCGCCACCTACGAACGGGCGTTCACCGCCGCCTACGACGCGCTCGGGGTCCTGCCCCCGTCGGCCGAGCCGCGGGCCACCGGCCACATCACCCAGATGGTCGAGTTGATCGAACGGCTGCTGGAGAAGGGCCACGCCTACCGCGCCAACCCGGACGGCGACGGCGACGTCTACTTCGACGTGCTGAGCTTCCCGGAGTACGGCCGGCTGTCCGGGCACCGCATCGAGGACGTCCATCAGGGCGAGGGGGTGGCGACCGGCAAACGAGATCAGCGTGACTTCACCCTGTGGAAGTCGGCCAAACCCGGTGAGCCGTCCTGGCCGACGCCGTGGGGCCGGGGCCGTCCCGGCTGGCATCTGGAGTGCTCGGCGATGGCGCACACCTATCTGGGCTCGGAGTTCGACATCCACTGCGGGGGAATGGATCTGGTTTTCCCGCACCACGAGAACGAGATCGCGCAGAGCCGCGCCGCTGGCGACGGGTTCGCGCAGTACTGGCTGCACAACGGCTGGGTCACCATGGGCGGCGAGAAGATGAGCAAGTCGCTGGGCAATGTGCTGGCGATCCCGGCCGTGCTGGAGCGGGTGCGCGCCGCCGAACTGCGCTACTACCTGGGCAGCGCCCACTACCGCTCGATGCTGGAGTTCTCCGAGACCGCCCTGCAGGACGCCGCCAAGGCCTACCGCGGTATCGAGGACTTCCTGCACCGGGTGCGGATCCGGGTCGGCGGGGTGGAACCCGGCGAGTGGACCCCGAAGTTCGCCGCCGCGCTCGACGACGACCTGTCGGTGCCGATCGCGCTGGCCGAGGTGCACCACGCCCGCGCGGAGGGCAACCGGGCGCTCAACGCGGGCGATCACGAGTCGGCGCTGGAACACGCCCGATCCATCCGGGCGATGATGGGCATCCTCGGCTGCGATCCGCTCGACGAGCGGTGGGAGACGGACCGGGAGTCCTCCGCGGCGCTGGCCGCGCTGGATGTGCTGGTGCGCTGGGCGCTCGAGGAGCGCGAGGAGGCCCGGGCCAGACGGGACTGGGCGCAGGCCGACACCATCCGCGACCGGCTCAAGGAGGCCGGTATCGAGGTCACAGACACCCCCGACGGCCCGCAATGGTCGCTGCTGGATGTCACGGCGACGGAGGCCACGACCCGCAGCGGGGACGGCGATGGCCGGTAACTCCCGCCGCCGCGGCGCGGTCCGCAAACCCGGCACCAAGAAGGGGCCGACGGTCGGGTCCGGCGGGGTGCGCCGGCGCGGCCTGGAGGGGCGTGGCGCCACCCCACCCGCCCACATGCGGCCCAACCATCCGGCGGCCAAGCGGGCCGCGCAGGCGGCGAAGGCGAAGCAGCGCCGCGCCGCCGCGCAGAAGGACGAGACCGAGATCGTGCTGGGACGCAACCCGGTCGTCGAGTGTCTGCGTGCCGAGGTCCCGGCCACCGCGCTGTACGTCGCCCTGGGCACCGAGGCCGATGAGCGGTTGACCGAGGCGGTCCGGCTGGCCGCCGACGCCGGGATCTCCATCCTGGAGGTGCCCCGCCACGATCTGGACCGGATCAGCGCCAACGGGCTGCATCAGGGCATCGCGTTGCAGGTGCCGCCGTACCAGTACGCGCATCCCGACGACCTGCTGGAGCGGGCGACGACCGACACCGAGCCGGCGTTGCTGGTGGCGTTGGACAACATCTCCGACCCGCGCAACCTGGGTGCGATCGTGCGCTCGGTGGCGGCGTTCGCCGGGCACGGCGTGGTGATCCCGCAGCGGCGGTCGGCCTCGGTGACGGCGGTGGCGTGGCGGACCAGTGCCGGCGCCGCGGCGCGGGTCCCGGTGGCCCGCGCGACGAATCTGAACCGCACGTTGAAGAACTGGGCGGACGCCGGGCTGATGATCGTCGGCCTGGATGCCGGCGGGGACACCACGCTCGACGAGCTCGACGGCACCACACCGCTGGTCGTCGTGGTCGGTTCGGAGGGCAAGGGGCTCTCGCGGCTGGTGCGGGAGAACTGTGACCTGGTGGTGTCGATTCCGATGGCGGGCCCGGCCGAATCGCTGAACGCCTCGGTGGCCGCCGGTGTGGTGCTGGCCGACATCGCCCGCCAGCGCCGACGCTGACTGCGCGGGATCCCGTGCGGGCGTTCAGGTGCCGAACAGCTGCAGGCTGACCCACAACGCCAGTACCGACGCCACCAGCGTCAGCGGTGCGGTCATCAGCCCGATCCGGGAGAACTCGCCGAATCCGGCCGGGATGTCGGGCTGCACCGCGTTGCGCCACAACAGATTCGACAGCGATCCCAGGTAGCTGAGGTTGGGGCCGATGTTCACCCCGATCAGCACCGCGAGCACCGCCGCGGGGCCGGCCGCCGACACCAGCGGCAGTAACGCCAGAACCGCCGGCAGATTGTTGACGGCGTTGGCCAGCACCGCGGCGGCGGCCGCGATGCCGAGCAGTCCCCACAGCGACCCGGGATCGGGCAGGACCGCCGCCAGCGCACCGTCCAGGCCGGCGGTCCGCACGGCCTCCACCACGATGCCGAGGCACACCACGAACGCCAGGAACGGCAGATTGGCCGCGGACAGCACACCCTCGGCGGTGGTGCGGCCCCTCGCCAGGCCGTGCACACCGAGCACGAGCGCTCCGGCCAGTGCGGCCCAGGCCGGAGCGATTCCCAGCCACGAGGTGACCGCGAAGCCGGTCAGCGTGAGGCCGAGGACGGTGAGCACGAAGACCGGCACACCCACCGGTTCCGCCGGCCGGTCCCCGGTGGACGGCGCCGGGGACAGGTCGGCGCGGAACAACCGGCGCAGCAGCACGAACTCGCAGGCGATGGCGGCCAGCCAGGGCAGCGTCATGAGCGCGGTGAACCGGGTGAACGACAGCCCGCAGACGCCGAACGCCAGCAGGTTGGTCAGGTTCGACACCGGCAACAGCAGCGACGCGCTGTTGGCCAGATGAGCGGTGGCGTAGGCGTGCGGCCGCGGTGCGACCCCCAGCCGCCGGGCGGTGGCCAGCACCACCGGCGTCAGCAGCACGGCGGTCGCGTCCAGGCTCAGGATCGCGGTGGTCGCCGCGGCGACGACGAACACCATCGCCAGCAGGCGGACGGGGTTGCCGGAGCTGACCCGCGCCATCGCCGCACCGGCCGCACGGAACAGCCCCTCGTCGTCGCACAGCCGCGCCAGCACCAGCACCGCCGCCAGGAAGCCGACCACCGGTAACAGCCGGTCGGCCACGGCGAGCGCGTCGGGCAGCGCTATCGCCCCGGTGAGCACCACCAGCGCGGCCGCCGGCACCGCGACGACGGCTTCCGGCCAGCCCCGCGGCCGCGTCAGCGCGGACACCAGGACCGCGATCAGCGCGGCCGAGGCGACCGTCACCGCCATGGGTCGGTGCGCTGCCACACGGTGGGCAGGTGCAGTGGGATTCCGTCCGTTTCCGCGAGCCCGCCCAGCACCCGCATCGAGAAGTCGAGGTCGTCGGCGGCGTACGGCAGGGCCCGCACGGGTCTGTGCAGCGGGCGGAAGAAGTCGTCCCAGTGGGTCAGCACGACGCGGCGGGCGCCGACCGTGCGCACCGTCTCGGTCCAGTAGTCGACCAGATAGCGCTCGGGCTGCAGCCCCAACTGTCCGACGCCGAGGTAGGCGACCTCGGCGTGCTGTCCGGCGAGCGCGCCGCGCCGGAAGCCGGCGCTGCCCACGATCAGCAGGCGCCGGCCGGACGGGCGGTGCCCGACCAGCAGCGACCACGCTTCGCCGCACCGGTATGCCGACACCCGGGCCGGCGGGGCGACGGGCGCGTCGATGGTGCCGGGAAACCGGTCCGGCGGACAGTGACCGGTGTCGATCAGCGTGATGTCGAAACTGCCCGCCGAGACCGACGCACCGTCGGCGGCGACGACGATGCGGTCGTCGGGCAGACCGGCGCCGCGGCCGACCTGGGCGGCCGAGGCCCCACCGATCAGCACCGCCCCGGTGCGGTCGGCGACCGCCGGCGAATCGAGCACATGGTCGTAGTGGGTGTGCACGGGTATCACCGCGGCCAGCCGGTGCAGGCGCAACCGGGCCAGAGAACCCTCGATGCGGGCGGTGTCCGGCTCGAGCCGCCGCAGTGCGACGGTGGCGAGGGCGGGCCGGGAGAAGAACCCGTCGGTCAGCAGGGCCGACTTCCCGTCGTCGATCAGCAGGGTGGTGACCCCCGCCCAGGTCACCGTCAGCCTCGACGTCGCCGCGGCGGCGGGCACGTCGAAGCGGTGGGCGTACGGCGTCAGCGACGGTCGGCCGGGACGGATCCGCATCAGGTGAACGCCGCCAGTTCGACGCCTTCACGGCGCAGCCGGTCCCGGACGGCGTAGGCGATCGCCACCGCACCGGCGGTGTCCCCGTGCACGCAGATCGACTCCACGGTGATCGGGATCGTCGAACCGTCCACGGCGACGACGCGTCCGGTGGTCACCATCATCGCCACCCGTTCGGCGATCTCGGCTTCGTCGTGCAGCAGGGCGCCGCGCAGCTTGCGGTCCAGCAGTTTGCCGTCGGGTCGGTAGGCGCGGTCGGCGAACGCCTCCGGCACGGTGCGCAGCCCCAGGCGGTGTGCTTCGGCGAAGAACACCGACCCGTACAGGCTCAATACCGGCAGCTCGGGATCGACGGTGTGGACCGCCTCGGCCACCGCACGCGCCTGCGCATGGTTGCTCAGCAGCGAGTGATAGAGCGCGCCATGTGGTTTCACATAGGACACCCGGGTTCCCGCGGCCTTGGCGATGGCCTGCAGCGCACCGATCTGATAGATGACGTCGGCGGTGAGGTCGCGCGGGTCGGCGTCGACGAAGCGGCGGCCGAAGCCGGCCAGGTCGCGGTAGCTGACCTGCGCGCCGATGCGCACACCCCGTTCGGCGGCCGCCCGGCAGGTGGTGATCAGCCCGGCCGGGTCGCCGGCATGAAAACCGCATGCGACGTTGGCACTGGTGATCACGTCGAGCATGGCTTCATCGTCACCGAGTCGCCACACTCCGAAGCTCTCCCCGAGGTCGGCGTTGAGGTCAACGGTCGGCACGCAGCCAAGCCTATGTGGTGCTCACACCGGCGCCGGCAGGCGAACGCCGGGTGACCCCCGGGTGGCTTACCGCATACCGTCCGGTAATCGGGTGGTGATGCGGTCCGCTCACCGCCCGCCCGGGCCGCGAACGGAGCCAACTTGTACTGCGCGCAGGGCCTTGTCGGGATAGCATCGGCGGGCGCATTGAGGACTGGGCCCTGGCTCGTCAACCCCCGAAGGAGAACCGCCAGTCATGACTCGGATGTTGATCGCCGTCGTGCTCGCTGTCGCGGGGCTGTTCACGGCGGTGCCGGCGGCGCACGCCGGACTCGACGACGAGCTGTCGATGATCGACGAACAGAACCGGAAACTGACGATCCAGCAGTGGGACACCTTCCTCAACGGTGTGGCCCCACTGGACCGCAACCGGTTGACCCGGGAGTGGTTCCATTCGGGCAAGGCCCAGTACCTGGTCGA
Organism: Mycolicibacterium thermoresistibile; assembly: GCF_900187065.1. Lineage (NCBI taxonomy): Bacteria > Bacillati > Actinomycetota > Actinomycetes > Mycobacteriales > Mycobacteriaceae > Mycobacterium > Mycolicibacterium thermoresistibile. The sequence continues at coordinate 4,325,526 of NZ_LT906483.1, read as the reverse complement.
GGGCCCGGGGGCCGAGGAGTTCGAGGGCACCCTGGAACTGGGCTATCAGATCGGGTTCCCGTGGTCGCTGGGCGTGGGGGTCAACTTCAGCTACACCACCCCCAACATCCTGCTCGATGAAGCCGACATCACCGGTCCGCCGTTCGGGCTGGACTCGGTGATCACCCCGAACCTGTTTCCGGGCGTGTCGATCTCGGCGGATCTCGGCAACGGTCCGGGCATCCAGGAGGTCGCCACGTTCTCCGTCGACGTGGCCGGTCCGTCCGGCAAGGTGGCGGTGTCCAATGCCCACGGCACCGTCACCGGTGCGGCCGGTGGGGTGCTGTTGCGGCCGTTCGCCCGGTTGATCGCCTCCACCGGCGACAGCGTCACCACCTACGGCGAACCCTGGAACATGAACTGACGCGGTGAGTCACGGCGGTGACGATCGTTATTGAAAACGATTGTCACTTCTGTTATTCATGGAGAGGCCGTTTCGTCCGCGGTCGTAGCCATGCGGAAGCCGAACGTGCCGGGATAGCATCATCGGGCCGAATGCCCACCAGACGGGTCCGGTGCACGTCGAAGGGGAGTGCGCACGCTCATGGGTCGAATCTTGATGGCCGTTGTCCTGGCGGTCAGCGGGCTGTTTCTGGCAGCGCCCGTCGCCCATGCGGGCCTGGACAATGAGCTGTCGCTGGTCGACGGGCAGGACCGGACGCTGACGGTGCAGCAGTGGGACACCTTCCTCAACGGGGTGTTTCCGCTGGACCGCAACCGGCTGACCCGGGAGTGGTTCCACTCCGGCCGCGCCAAGTACCGCGTCGAGGGACCCGGCGCCGAGGACTTCGAGGGCACCCTGGAACTGGGCTATCAGATCGGGTTCCCGTGGTCGCTGGGCGTGGGCATCAACTTCAGCTACACCACCCCCAACATCCTCATCGACGGCGGCGACATCACCGGCCCGCCGTTCGGGCTGGACTCGGTGATCACCCCGAACCTGTTCCCGGGGGTGTCGATCTCGGCGGATCTGGGCAACGGTCCCGGCATCCAGGAGGTCGCCACGTTCTCCGTCGACGTGGCCGGCCCCGAGGGCGGGGTCGCGGTGTCCAACGCCCACGGCACCGTCACCGGTGCGGCCGGCGGGGTGCTGCTGCGGCCGTTCGCCCGGCTGATCGCCTCCACCGGCGACAGCGTCACCACCTACGGCGAACCCTGGAACATGAACTAGCCCCGGCAGCCGTTCGCTAGGCCCGGGCTCCCGAGTCGGTCCAGCCGTTCTCCGAGACGAACTCGTCGAGGGGACGGCCCACCGTCCAGTTCTCGATCTCGAGTTCCGGACGGTCCGGAAAGTCCGGCACCGGACCCAGGCACAGCACCGCGACGGGTTCGGCGTCGGCCGGTATGTCGAGCAGGGTCGCCAGCCGCCGCGGTTCGAACAACGACACCCAACCCATGCCCAGACCTTCGGCGCGGGCGGCCAGCCAGAGGTTCTGGATGGCGCACGACACCGACGCCAGGTCCATGTCGGGCATGGTGCGGCGGCCGAAGATGTGGCGTTCACGATCGTCCCCCAGCGCGACCACGAGCAGCTCCGCGCACTCGAGGATGCCCTCCACCTTCAGTGCCAGGAACTCCTCACCGCGCGGGCCCAGTGCCGCTGCGGTGTGATGGCGTTCCTCATCGACCAGTCGGTGGATGGCGCGCCGCAGGTCCGGATCGGTGATCCGGATGAACCGCCACGGTTGCATCAGGCCCACATTGGGAGCGGCGTGGGCGGCGTGCATCAACCGCTTCAGCACATCGTCGGAAATCGTTGTGCCGGGGATGAATCGGCGCATGTCCCGGCGAGTGTGGATGGCTCGGTACACGGCCCGTCGATCGGCGGGGCTGAACGCATGCTCGGTCACCGAGTCCAGCTTAGGCCGCCGAGGTGTGACGGTATCGACCGATCACCCAACAGATCACGTAGATCGCGAACGAGATGGCGGTGACGAACACCGACACCGGAACCCCGGGCGCCAACGACAGGATGATCCCGCCGACCGCGGACACCGCGGCGAAGAGCACCGATGCGGCGATGGTCGCGGCCGGGGAGACGAACACCCGCACCGCGGCGGCCGCCGGGGTGATCAGCAGTGACATCACCAGCAGCGCACCCACGATCTGCACACCCTGGGCGGCCACCACGCCGACCAGTGCCGCGAACACGATCCCCAGCGCCCGCACCGGAACACCGCGGCCGGCGGCCACTTCCGGGTCGACGGTGGCGAACAGCAGCGGCCGATAGCTGACGGCCAGCACCGCGACGACGGCGACGGTGACCGCCACCAGCATGGCCAGCCCGGTGTAACTCACCCCGACGATCTGCCCGGTGAGCAGGGCGAAACTGGTTCCGGCCCGGCCGGGGTAGAGGTGGATGAACAGCACCGCCAGACCCAGGCCGAATGCGAGCACCACCCCGATCGCCGAATCCCGTTCGCGGGCACGCTGTCCCAGGACACCGAACAGCACCGCAGCCAGTGCGCAGCCGATCAGCGCGCCGACGCCCACGTTGAAACCGGCGAGCAGCGCGAACGCCGCCCCGGTCAACGACAACTCGCTCGAGCCGTGGACCGCGAACGACATCTGCCGCATCACGATGAACGGTCCGATGAGGCCGGCCACCAGGGCCAGCAGCGCCGCGGCGAGCAGGGCCTGTTGGACGAAGGAACGGCCCAGCAGATCCGCGGTCACATCGAATGCGAACAGATTGCGGAACAACTCGGTGAGGCGCTCATTCATGAAGATGTCCGCTCATGTGTCCGGAATGGTCGAGATGTTCGCCGACCACGACGTAGCGGCCACCGACCCGCAGCACCTCGATGTCGGCGCCGTACAGCTCCGACAACGTCTCGGAGGTCATGACCTCTTCGACGGTGCCGATCCGGAACTGACCGTCGACCAGGTACAGCACCCGGTCCACGTACCGCAGCACCGGGTTGACCTCGTGGGTGACGAACAGGACCGCGGTGTCGGCGGTGCGGCGGCGCCGGTCGATCAGCGCCGCCACCAGCCGGGCATGGCCGGGGTCGAGATTCAGCAGCGGTTCGTCGCACAGCAGCAGCTCCGGGTCGGTGACCAGGGCCTGCGCGATGCGCACCCGCTGCAGTTCACCGCCGGACATCAACCCGACCGGGGTGTCCGCCAGGTGGTCGGCGTTGACCTGTTGCAGCGCCTGTCGCACCGCTGTGCGTTTGGCGTCCCGTCCACGGGGATCCGGCAGGCCCCAGCGGTGCCCGTCGTACCCCAGCCCGACCAGATCGCGCCCGCGCAGCGTCAGACCGGAGTCCAGCGAACGGTGCTGGGGCACATAGCCGACGTGTCGGTTACCGGCCCCGACGGGGCGTCCGAGCACCCGGGCCTGACCGGCGCTCAGCGGCAGCTGACCGAGCAGCACCTTGAGCAGCGAGGTCTTACCGGTGCCGTTGGGGCCGAGTACGGCGATGAACTCGCCGGCCCGCACGGTCAAATCGAGGCCGTCCCACAGCACCCGGTCGCCGAAGGCCAGCCGGGCGCCGCGCAGCGAGACGACGGCGTGCGGATCACTGCTCACGGGGCTCGATCATCGGTGCGCAGGGGCGGGTCGTGACAGGGTTGCGGCGAGTTCCTCGACGGTTCGGCGCTGCCAGGTGAGGTAGTCGGTGTCGGCCGGCAGCGTCTCGGTGACGGAGACCACCGGCACCGACGCGCGCTCGGCGGCGGCCTCGATCTGACGGGTCGCCGGGGTCTCGGTCTGCGGGTTGCTCAACAGGGCCGAAACCTCGCCGGACTCGAGCAGATCGAGCATCGCGGCGACGTCCGCGGGGGAGGGGTCGGCGCCTTCCTCCACCGCCACCGCGAAGCCGGCCGGGGTGCGGTCCGAGATCCCCGCGTTGGCGAGCAGGTAGTAGGCCACCGGTTCGGTGCTCACCACCGACGCATCGGGGTGCTGCTCGCCGACGGCCCGTGCCGTGGCGGCGATCTCGCCGGCCTGCCGGGTGAACTCGGCGGCGTTGGCGCGGAAGTCGTCGGCGTGCTCGGGGTCGATCTCGGCGAGTTCCTCGGCGATGTTCTCGGCCACCGCCGCCGCCACATCGAGGTGGTAGAAGACGTGCTCGTTGGTGGCCGGTTCGTCGGCGGGCAGCAGCGCGAACGCGTCGACCACCCGGACGTCGGGCCGGCCGGCCAGCACCTCGGTGGCCCACCGGTCGTATCCGCCGCCGTTGTAGACGACGAGTGCGGCGTCGGTGAGCGCGGCCGCGTCGGCGGGGCTCGCCTCATAGGAGTGCGGATCGTGCTGCGGTCCGGAGATGATCGAGGTGACCGGCACATGGTCGCCGGCCACCGTGGCGGCCACACTGCCCCACACGTCGGTGGATGCGACGACGGTCGCAGCCCGGTGCTCCTGGTGGACGTCTCGGTCCTGTCCGCACGCGGCGCTTCCGAACGCCACGGCGCTCACCGCTACGACGGCGCAGAGGGCGCGCATCACTCTCCCAACTAATGAAAACGGTTTTCATTCACTGTAGCGCAGGGTAATACTAAACGCGCACCGCGAACAGTTCGGGAAAGCTCACCGGAGCCGGGCGACGGCCCGGAGGGTGGGGAGGCGCCGGAGAGCCGGGGGTCCGGCCGGCGACCCGCAGGGCTCAGACCTTGGGGTTCTTGCCGTCGCCGACGAGCAACCGCACAGCCAACTCCAGCCGTTTGCTCACGTCGGTGGCAGAGGCCCGGCGGGTCAGCCAGGCCAGCAGATTGGACAGCCAGACGTCGGAGATCACCCGGGCGATGTGGTACTGGTCCTCGGTGGGTTCGCCGTCGGCCATGGCGCGTGCGAACATCGAGTCCATCAGCCGGCCGACGTGATCAACCTCACCGGCGGCGGAGGCGTCGGCGAACACAAAAGCCCGCGTCATCGCCTCGGTCAGCAGCGGGTTGCGCTGCATGGCCCGGTTGAGCCGACTCACCATGAAGTTGAGCCGCTCATAGGGGGTGTCGCCCACCAGGGTGGAGCGGTCGGTCTTGGCGTCGATGCGCTCGAACTCCCGGCCCAGCGCCGACACCAGAAGGTGCACCTTGGACGGGAAGTACCGGTACAGCGTCCCCACCGCGACGTCGGCCCGCTCGGCCACCGCCCGCATCTGGACGGCCTCGTAGCCGCCCTTGGAGGCGATGGCCAGCGTGGCGTCCAGGATGCGCTTACGCCGCTCGCGCTGGGCCTCGGAGCCGAGCTCGGAGTCGGTGAGCACCGCGACGTTCGTCACCTGGCGCCCACGTGTGCGGCTGGTCCCGGTGGACCCGGAACCGGCACCGGTCGCGGCGGCGCCGTTGGTCTCCGACCCCGTCGAGTCCGACCCGCGCCCGGGGTTGGTGCCTGTTGATGACGACATCCGGCGGAAAGCTCCTTCATCTCGCGCGCCCGGTGAAAACGATACGCATGACGATGAGTTGTTCTCACCTTCGTGGTCCCGAGAACACCGGTGTGTCCAGCTGGCTTGGCATCGACTTGACTGCCACCCGCTGGCACTATTAGAACACGTTCTAGTGAGAAGCGCCGCCTTCTCGTCCCGACGCTAGGAGTCCACGGTGTCATCGACCACCACTGATGAGCAGTCCGCCGCCCGCGAGCTGGTCCGTAGCTGGGCAACGAGCGCCGGGACGGTGTCCGCGGTGCGTGAGGTCGAGCGTGGGCGCCCGGACAGCTGGCGCGGCCCGTTCGCCGGGTTCGCCGAGCTGGGCACGTTCGGCGTCGCCGTCGCCGAGGAACACGGCGGCGCCGGCGGCACCATCGCCGACCTGTGCGCGATGGTCGACGAGGCCGCGGCCGCGTTGGTGCCCGGGCCGGTCGCGACCACGGCGCTGGCCACCCTGACGGTGTCGGACCCCGAGCTGCTCGAGGCGTTCGCCGCCGGGCAGCGGACGGCCGGGGTCGCATTGGGCGGGGAGGTGCGCTTCGCGGACGGACGGGCCTCGGGCACCGTGCCGTATGTGCTGGGGGCCGATCCGGCCGGAGTGCTGCTGCTGCCGGCCGGGACGGCGGGCTGGGTGCTGGTCGACGCCGCCGCCGACGGTGTCACCCTGGAACCGCTGGAGGCGACGGACTTCTCCCGGCCGCTGGCCCGGGTCTCCCTCGATTCGGTTGCGGCCCAGCAGCTGTCGATCCCGTCCCAGCGGTTCGAGGATCTGGCGGCCACCGTGCTGGCCGCCGAGGCCGCGGGGATCAGCCGGTGGCTGCTGCACACCGCCACCGAGTATGCGAAGGTGCGTGAGCAGTTCGGCCAGCCGATCGGCCGCTTCCAGGCGGTCAAGCACATGTGCGCCGAGATGCTGCTGCGTTCGGAGCAGATCTCGGTGGCGGCGGCCGACGCCGCCCGCGCCGCGGCAGAGTACGACGACGACCAGTTGTCGATCGCCGCGGCGGTCGCGGCCGCCGCCGGGATCGACGCCGCACAGGCCAACTCCAAGGACTGCATCCAGGTGCTCGGCGGCATCGGCATCACCTGGGAACACGACGCGCACCTGTACCTGCGGCGGGCATACGGGATCGCCCAGTTCCTGGGCGGCCGGCCGCGGTGGCTGCGGCGGGTCGCGGCGTTGACTCAGCGGGGGGTACGCCGCGAACTGCGCATCGATCTGGAGTCCGTGGAGCATCTGCGGCCGGAGATCCGCAGCCTGGTCGCCGACGTCGCCGCCCTGCCGGTGGAGAAGCGCCAGGCCGCCCTCGCCGACGCCGGGCTGCAGGCGCCGCACTGGCCCAGGCCGTACGGCCGCGACGCCTCCCCGGCGGAGCAGCTGTTGATCGATCAGGAGCTGGCCGCCGCGGGGGTGGAGCGGCCGGACCTGGTGATCGGTTGGTGGGCGGTGCCGACGATCCTCTCGCACGGCAGCCCCGAGCAGATCGAGCGGTTCGTCTCGCCGACCCTGCGCGGCGAGCTGGAATGGTGCCAGTTGTTCAGCGAGCCGGGTGCGGGTTCGGACCTGGCCGCGCTGCGCACCAAGGCGGTTCGCGTCGACGGCGGCTGGCGCCTGACCGGCCAGAAGGTGTGGACCTCGGCGGCGCACAAGGCGGACTGGGGTGTGTGCCTGGCCCGCACCGACCCGGATGCGCCGAAACACAAGGGCATCACCTATTTCCTGGTGGACATGAAGTCGCCGGGCATCGAGATCCGCCCGCTGCGCGAGATCACCGGCGACGAACTGTTCAACGAGGTGTTCTTCGACGAGGTCTTCGTACCCGACGAGATGGTCGTCGGGCAGGTCAACGACGGCTGGCGGCTGGCCCGCACCACGCTGGCCAACGAACGGGTGGCGATGGCCCAGGGCACGGCGCTGGGTAATCCGATGGAGGAGTTGCTGCGCACCGTCACCGACCTCGAACTCGATGTGGCCGAACAGGATCGGCTGGGCGGCCTGATCGTGTCCGCCCAGGTCGGTTCGCTGCTCGACCAGCGCATCGCGCAGAAGGCGGTCGGCGGGCAGGATCCGGGCGCCGAGTCGAGTGCCCGCAAGCTGATCGGGGTGCGCCACCGCCAGGAGCTGTCCGAGTTCCGGATGGAACTGTCCGACGGCGCCGGCGTGGTGCACAACCCGACCGTGCACACCTTCCTCAACGCCCGCTGCCTGACGATCGCCGGCGGCACCGAGCAGATCCTGCTCACCCTCGCCGGCGAGCGGTTGCTCGGCCTGCCACGCTGAGCTGACCGCGCTCGGCCGTCAAATTCGTGTACCGGGGCCTGAGTGGGCTCGGTGATAATGATCGAATGACCCGGCTGGTGCTCTGGTGAGCGCGCTCGCCGCCTTCCTGACGACGTGGTCAGCGGCCCGCGCGACCTTCGGTGAGGGCACGCCCCGAACCGGTGAGCGCTTCGATCACAGTGCCCTGTTCCACCGGCTGCAGGCCGAGGCGCAAACCGCAGCGCCGGGGGACGTCTGGACCGGTACCGCCGCCGATGCCTACGGAGCGGTCAACTCCGAGATGATCGGGGTGCTCGGCGGGCTCGCTGCCCTCGACGTGCGGCTTCGCGCGCAGGTCGACAGCGCTGCCGAGGTCGTCTCGGCCGGTCGGCGCGACCTCGAGTCGATACGTCAGGCGGTGACCACCGCGGCCGCCGCATTACCCACCGGAACCGTCGGCGAGCGGATGCTGTGGCCGATCGTGGCGCAGGGTCTCGGCGAGATCACCGGTATCGTCCGGCGCAGCAGCGGTGATCTGAGCCAGATCGGCGCCGAGTTGACCCGGATCGGCGAGGAGTACCGGCAACTGAGCGAGCAGAAGTTCGGCGGCGGGTTGCCCGAGCAGCCGGCCGGCGAGGCGCCGGGAGAGGAACCCGAGCACGAGGATGAGGACCCGGCCGAAGCGGAACGGGACCGCCGGCTCGAGGAGATCATGCGGGATTACCAGGTCGGCGAGGATCCGGACGGAGTCATCGAGTGGAAGTCCGGCGGGCTGGTGGGCATGTTGACCGGTTCGAAAGAGATGACGGCCACCGAGGGTCGCATGATGGACGAACTGGGTCTGTTCGGTCAGCGTGATATGCAACAGATCGTTGAGCAGGCGAGGGAGGAAGCCAACAAGCGCTTCCCGCCGCCGGAGGGCAGAGAGATCGACAACCACAACGACGCCTTCCGCCATGCCTATTGGAATGCGCTGATGACACAGCGCTTCGGTGACGAGTGGGCCGAGAAGTTCGCCACCGCGCACGAGGGGATTCCGCGTAACTATGCCGCCAGTGAGGCGATGGACCTCTTCAACAACGAGGTGGGCCGCAACTTAGCGGTCGCCAACCCGGATGCCTCCAAGGATGAGCTTGCCGACCTCGTGGAGCAGGCGGTGCGCAACGGCGACACTGTGGTCGTCCGGCCGGACGGGCAGGGGCTGGAATGGAGTGACCGGATCACGCCGGAGTCGACCGGCGATTCGAGTAGGAGCGCTCCGGTCGATGGTCAGATACCGACTCCCGCTGGTCAGCCAAATCCACACGGAGGGTACGAGATCGGATGATGAGAGATTGCTGGTCGGTCAGATGACCGCTTCGAGAGGAGTTAGACATGGCGTTGGTTCGTGTCCTCATCGGTGCAGTGCTGTTCTGCGCATTGGTTGGGTGTGGCTTGATTAGGCCGTCGGCGGATATCACTTTCGGTCACCCACTCAACGGTGAGCTCGGCGAGGTGCTGGACAGCGGGCAGCCGGCCATGCTGCGGGATCTGACCGATTTCGACTGGGATGAAGTGCATCTGTTCAATGAGGGGGCGTCGCGGGACCGGGTCGAGCAGGTGGTCGGCGCGCCGGTACTGAAGGACAAGTACTGGGAGTCGTCGAGCAGTCTGTTGGTTTTCGAGAAGGACGGCTCGATCGTCAACGTGCTCAGCATCACCGGCGACTACCTGCGGGCCGACAAACCGACCTGGACGTCGGACGTGGCGGTCGTCCCGTGGGGTGCGGGTGCGCTGAGGCTGCAATGACCGGTCTGGGGCGTCATCGGTGGGTGCCGCGCTGGCTGATCGTGATCGTGCTCGCGCTCGCGGTGCAGGGCTGCGGTGTGATCGTCGCCGACGATCCGCTCGAGACAAAGCTCGGCGATCTGAAGGATCGCGGGCAGTCCGCACCGCTCCGCGACCTCACGGAGTTCGACTGGGACGAGGTACATCTGTTCAACGAGTACACCCGCCGTGAGGTGATCGAGGAACACGTGGGGCAGCCGGTGATCTCCGCCGACCGTCACCAGTCGGGCAGTCTGCTGGTGTTCGAGCTCGACGGTGAAGTTGTCAAGACGGTCACCGTATCCGGGGATTATCTGCGCGGCGACGAATTCAGCTACGGCCCGGAGGTGGACGTCGTCCCGTGGGGCGCCGGAGCCCTTCGTTTTGAGTGAGCTGAGGGTCTTGAGTGAGGCAGCTCAGCTGTAGGTCGTCTGCGCGCAGGCGTCCGGGGTGGTGATGTTCACGCCGTTGTACACCACCTGGATGTGTGAGCACACGATGTAGTCGGCGTCGGTCTTGGGCTGCCCGGTCTGCCAGTGCACGGTGCGGGTGGTGCCGGACAGCCGGTACTTCTCCACCGGGCCGGCGCCGAAATAGATCGTGGTGAACTCGATCGGCCCGATGCTCTTGAACATCCGGGTGTTCTCCCCGACGAAATGGGTGTCGCCCAGATAGTTCAACCGATCCATGGACCGCAGCGTGGTGGTCTGCCGGGCCCACAGATCCGGCGGGAACCCGGTCGGGCCGTCCGGGGTCAGCATGTTGGCCGACGCGGTGAAATGGCACTGGTTCTCGGCGAGCACACAGTTGGCGGTGGTGTGCACTTCGACGCTCCCCCCGGGAACCGGGAACGACACGTGTGCGGTGTCGATCGCGGCCGATGCGGGGGCGGCGGGCGTGATCAGGGCCAGCGTCAACCACGTGGCCGCCGACAGTGCCCAGACTCCGGCGAACTGCCTCACAGATGCTCCCTTCGTGGGCCGAATGCTAGCCGGGGCCTACTCGTCGTAGGTGACTTCGACGGAATCCGAGAGCGGCCGGGCCTGACACCCCAGGATCAGACCCTCGTCTAGGTCGGACTGCTCGAGCACGTCGTTGACCTCCATCTCGACCTCACCGCTCTTCTTGACGACGGCGCATGCGCCGCAGTGACCTTCGCGGCACGAGAACGGCGCGTCGAGGCCCTTGTCGAGCAGCACGTCGAGCAGTTTGGCGCTGCGCGGCCAGGTGACCTCATGGGTCTGACCGTCGAGGGTGACGATCGCGGTGGCCGGACCCTCGCCGCCCTCGCCGGCTTCGTCGTAGTCGACGACGACCGTCGCGAACGGATCGGACTCCAGCGATTTGAAGACCTCGATGTGGATGCGGTCGGCGGGTGCGCCGACGTTGGTGAGCGCCTCCTCGGCGGCGGCCATGAACGGTGCGGGACCGCAGATGAACGCGTCATGGGCGGCGTACGGGCGGACCAGCCCGGTCAGCGCGGCGACCGTCGGCAGACCCTGCACCGACTCCAGCCAGTGCACGACCGTGAGCCGGTCGGGATACTTGGCCGCCAGATCCCGCAGCGCCGCGCTGAAGATGACCGAGTTCTCGTCGCGGTTGGCGTAGACCAGCACCACCTGACCGGAACCCTCGGCGAGCGCCGATTTGCAGATCGCCATCATCGGCGTGATGCCGCTGCCGGCGGCGAGCAGCAGGAAGTCCGCGTCCAGCGATTTGGGCACGAAGGTGCCCGACGGCGCCAGCACATGGATGCGCATGCCCGGATGCGCGTTGTCGCACAACCAGTTGGACGCATAGCCGTCCTCGGTGCGTTTGACGGTCACCGTCATCGGATCACCGGTGAACGGTGAGCTGCACAGCGAATAGCACCGTGCCACCGAACCGGTCCGGTCACTGGGCACCCGTAGGGTGAGAAACTGTCCGGGCGCGTAGCGCAGGCGTTCGGGCGGAATGTCGACGCCGTCGGGCACCGTGAACACCAGCGACCGGGCGTCCGCGGTTTCCTCGACGACCTCGGCCACCTGCAATTCGAGCACGTGGCTCCCGAGTGGTTCGTCGGTCACGTCGGCGACACTCCTTCCTGCGATAACTAGAACAGGTTACAGAATTGCGATTGCGCTGGTCTAGCCGCTGCAGGAACGCGCTTCTCGACACGAATCGTAACGTGTTCTAATCTCAGTCCTAGGTCCGTACTCCCCGGGAGGCAATCCGTGACGTCTATTGAACAGCGCGATGTGCAGGCTGTGTTGGCCGGTATCGACGACTTGTTGCCGCGACTGCGGGAACGGGCCGCCAAGACCGAGGAACTGCGCCGTCTGCCTGACGAAACCGTCGAGGAACTGGAGGAGATCGGGTTCTTCAAGCTGCTGCAGCCCGAACAGTGGGGCGGTATGCAGTGCGATCCCACCCTGTTCTACGAGGCCGTGCGGCGGCTGGCCAGCGCCTGCGGGTCCACCGGCTGGGTGGCCTCGATCATCGGGGTGCACAACTGGCATCTGGCGCTGTTCGACCAGCAGGCCCAGGAGGACGTCTGGGGTGACGACCCGTCGGTGCGGGTGTCGTCCTCCTACGCGCCGATGGGTTCCGGTCAGGTCGTGGACGGCGGCTACCTGGTCAGCGGGGCCTGGCAGTGGTCCTCCGGATGCGACCACGCCACCTGGACGTTCGTCGGCGGGCCGGTGATCAAGGACGGCCGGCCGGTCGACTTCGGCAGCTTCCTGATCCCCAACACCGACTACACGATCGACGATGTCTGGCATGTGGTCGGGCTGCGCGGCACCGGCAGCAACACGATCGTCGTCAAGGACGTCTTCGTGCCCCGGCACCGGTTCCTGTCCTACAAGGCGATGAACGACGGCACCGCCGGCGGCTATCGGACCAACACCGCGCCGGTGTACAGGATGCCTTGGGGCACCGTGCATCCCACCACCATCTCGGCGCCCATCGTCGGGATGGCCTACGGCGCCTACCAGGCGCACGTCGAACATCAGGGCAAGCGGGTGCGGGCGGCCTACGCCGGTGAGAAGGCCAAGGACGACCCGTTCGCCAAGATCCGGATCGCCGAGGCGGCCAGCGACATCGACGCCGCCTGGCGGCAGCTGATCGGCAATGTCGGCGACGAGTACGCGCTGCTGAAGGCCGGTAAGGAGATCCCGTTCGAGCTGCGGGCCCGCGCCCGGCGCGACCAGGTGCGCGCCACCGGCCGCGCGATCGCCTCGATCGACCGGCTGTTCGAGGCCTCCGGCGCGACGGCGCTGCAGAACACCGCGCCGATCCAGCGGTTCTGGCGTGACGCGCACGCCGGCCGGGTGCACGCCGCCAACGATCCGGAACGCGCCTACCTGATCTTCGGCAACCACGAGTTCGGCCTGCCGCCCCAGGACACGATGGTTTAGACGGGGACCTGATGACTTCCTACATCCAAGAAGCCGAGAACCAGGTCGAGATCACCTTCGAGTCGACGTCCCGTTACGCCGAGGTGAAGGCCGGCGACCGGGATATGCGGTTGCACTACCACGAGGCCGGGATCGGCCACGCGCAGAAGGTGGTGCTGCTGCACGGCGGCGGGCCGGGCGCGTCGAGCTGGTCCAACTTCGGCCGCAACATCGCCGTGCTGGCCCGGCACTTCCACGTGATCGCGGTGGATCAGCCCGGGTACGGCCACTCCGACAAGCACACCGAACACGAGCAGTACAACCGCTACAGCGCCACGGCCCTGCTGGCGCTGTTCGACCACCTCGGCATCGAACGCGCCGATCTGGTCGGCAACTCGCTGGGCGGCGGGACCGCGGTGCGGTTCGCGCTGGACCACCCGAAGCGGGCCGGGCGGCTGGTGCTGATGGGTCCCGGCGGTCTGAGCGTGAACATGTTCGCGCCGGATCCGACCGAGGGCGTCAAACTGCTGGCCCGGTTCAACGCCGAACCCACCCGTGAGAACCTCGAGGCGTTCCTGCGGATCATGGTCTACGACCAGAGCCTGATCACCGAGGAACTGATCGACGAGCGGTTCGCGATCGCCGCCACGCCGGAGTCGCTGGCCGCCACCCGGGCCATGGGCAAATCGTTCATGGGTCCCGATTTCGAGCTCGGCATGATGTGGCGCGACGCGTACAAGCTGCGGCAACGGGTACTGCTGATCTGGGGTCGTGAGGATCGGGTCAACCCGCTCGACGGCGCGCTGGTGGCGCTCAAACAGATCCCCCGGGTGCAGCTGCACGTCTTCGGGCAGTGCGGTCACTGGGCTCAGGTGGAGAAGTTCGACGAGTTCAACCGCCTCACGATCGACTTCCTGGAAGATGGCGCCAAGGAGGCGAAGTCATGAGCATCCGGTCTCTGGGCTACCTGCGTATCGAGGCCACCGATGTCGCCGCGTGGCGGGAGTACGGGCTGAAGGTCCTCGGCATGGTCGAGGGCAAGGGGCCCACCGAGGGTGCGCTGTACCTGCGGATGGACGAGTTCCCGGCCCGCCTGGTGATCGTGCCCGGTGAACGGGACCGGTTGCTGGAGTCCGGCTGGGAGTGCGCGAACGCCGAGGGGCTGCAGGACGTCCGCAGCCGGCTGGAGGCCGCCGGGGTGCCGTACAAGGAGGGCACCGCCGCCGAGCTGGCCGACCGCCGGGTGGTGGAGCTGATCCGCTTCCAGGATCCGTCCGGCAACACCCTGGAGGCCTTCCACACCGTGGCGCTGGAGCACCGCCGGGTGGTGAGCCCGTACGGCCACCGGTTCGTCACCGGTGAGCAGGGTCTGGGCCACGTCGTGTTGACCACCCGCGACGACGCGGAGTCGCTGCGCTTCTACCGCGATGTGCTCGGCTTCTACCTGCGCGACTCGATGCGGCTGCCACCGCAGCTGGTCGGGCGGCCGGCCGACGGGGAGCCGGCGTGGCTGCGGTTCTTCGGCTGCAACCCGCGCCACCACAGCCTGGCGTTCATGCCCGGGGAGACGCCCAGCGGCATCGTCCACCTGATGGTCGAGGTGGAGAACTCCGACGACGTCGGGTTGTGCCTGGACCGCGCGCTGCGGCGCAAGGTGCCGATGTCGGCGACGCTGGGCCGGCACGTCAACGACAAGATGCTGTCGTTCTACATGAAGACGCCCGGCGGCTTCGACGTCGAATTCGGCTGTGAGGGGCTGCAGGTCGACGACGAGGAGTGGGTCGCCCGGGAGTCGACCGCGGTGAGCCTGTGGGGCCACGACTTCAGCATCGGTTTCAAGGGCTGATGGTGCGGTGACCGCCGAGGCGATCGATCAGCGCACCTTCCGCAGGGTGCTCGGGCAGTTCTGCACCGGGGTCACCATCATCACCACGGTGCACGAGGGCAACCCGGTCGGCTTCGCCTGTCAGTCGTTCGCGGCGCTGTCACTGGACCCGCCGCTGGTGTTGTTCTGTCCGACCAAGGTGTCGCGGTCCTGGAAGGCGATCGAGGCCAGCGGCCGGTTCTGCGTCAACATCCTGCACGAGAAGCAGCAGCACGTCTCGGCGCGGTTCGGATCGCGGGAACCGGACAAGTTCGCCGGTATCGACTGGCGGCCCTCGGATCTGGGATCGCCGATCATCGACGGCTCGCTGGCCCACATCGACTGCACCGTGCACGACGTACACGACGGCGGTGACCACTTCGTGGTGTTCGGCAAGGTGCACGGGCTGTCGGAGGTGCCGGAACGCAAGCCGCGCCCGCTGCTGTTCTACCGCGGTGAATACACCGGGATCGAACCGGAGAAGAACACCCCGGCGCAGTGGCGTGACGATCTCGAGGCGTTCTTGACCGCGACCACGGCGGACACCTGGTTGTGACGACCGGCACCCTCGCTGCCCCGGCGGCGGGGCGCCGTGAGTACTCTCTCTGCGCATGCGGGAGAGATTGCGGTGAGCGCACCGGCGTCCGGACTCAAGCGGGTGGTCGCGGCCTCGATGGCCGGCACCGTGGTGGAGTGGTACGAGTTCTTCCTCTACGGCACGGCCGCGACCCTGGTCTTCAACAAGGTCTTCTTCGCCCAGGGCGACAACGAGCTCGACGCGATCCTGGCGGCGTTCGTCACCTATGCCGTCGGGTTCGTCGCCCGCCCGCTCGGCGGGGTGGTGTTCGGCCACTTCGGCGACAAGTACGGCCGTAAGAAGCTGCTGCAGTTCAGCATCCTGCTGGTCGGTGCGGCGACCTTCCTGATGGGATGTCTGCCCACCTTCGGCCAGATCGGCTACTGGGCGCCGACGCTGCTGGTGCTGCTGCGCTTCGTGCAGGGCTTCGCGGTCGGTGGGGAGTGGGGCGGCGCGGTGCTGCTGGTCGCCGAGCACAGCCCGAACGACCGCCGCGCGTTCTGGTCCAGCTGGCCGCAGGCGGCGGTGCCGGTCGGCAACATGCTGGCCACCGTGGTGCTGCTGGTGCTGACCACCACGCTGCCGGAGTCGGCGTTCCTGTCGTGGGGGTGGCGGGTCGCGTTCTGGCTGTCGGCGGTGGTGGTTCTGATCGGCTACTACATCCGCACCAAGGTCAGCGACGCCCCGATCTTCCTGGCCGTCCAGCAGGAGGTCGAGCAGGCCAGATCCACCTCGTACGGCGTGGTCGAGGTGCTGCGGCGCTATCCGCGCGGGGTGCTCACCGCGATGGGGCTGCGGTTCGCCGAGAACATCATGTACTACCTGGTGGTCACGTTCTCGATCACCTATCTCAAGGTGCACGTCGGCGCCGACACCAGCGACATCCTGTGGTATCTGATGGCCGCGCATGCGGTGCACTTCGTGGCGATCCCCACCGTCGGCCGGCTGGCCGACGAATTCGGGCGGCGCCCGGTCTACCTGGTCGGCACGCTGGCCGCGGGGGCCTGGGGGTTCATCGCGTTCCCGATGATGAACAGCGCCAACTACGTGATCATCACCGGCGCGGTGGTGCTCGGGTTGATCGCCCACGCGTTCATGTACGCACCGCAGCCGGCGCTCATGGCCGAGATGTTCCCGACCCGGATGCGCTACTCCGGGGTGTCCGTCGGCTATCAGGTGACCGCGATCGTCGCCGGTTCGATGGCGCCGATCATCGCGGTGCGACTGCTGGACGTGTACTCCTCGGCGGTGCCGATCGCGCTGTATCTGGCGGGCGCGGCGGTGGTGACGCTGATCGCGCTGGCCTTCACCCGGGAGACCAACGGCATCGACCTGGCCGGGGTGGACCGCGCCGACGCGGAGGAGAGCGCGCGGCTGCTGAGGGCGGCGCAGACGTGACGGCGCTGGTCGGGCGGACGGCGTTGGTCACCGGCGGGGCCGGCGGGATCGGGGCCGCCTGTGCCCGGGAGCTCGCCGATCTCGGCGCGACCGTCACCGTGGCCGACGTCGACGAGGTGGGCGCCGCCGAGGTGGCCGCCGCGATCGGCGGGGCCGCCTGGCACCTGGATCTGCTCGACCGCTCGGCGCTGCACGATCTGCGACTCGACATCGACATCCTGGTGAACAACGCCGGCGTCCAGCACGTCGACCCGGTCACCGAGTTCCCGCCCGATCAGTTCCGGGACATGTTGACGCTCATGGTGGAGGCGCCGTTCCTGCTGATCCGCGCGGCGCTGCCGTACATGTTCGAGCGCGGGTTCGGCCGGATCGTCAACATCTCCTCGGTGCACGGGTTGCGGGCATCGGAGTACAAGGCCGCCTACGTCACCGCCAAACACGCCCTGGAGGGCTTGTCCAAGGTGACCGCACTGGAGGGCGGCCCGCACGGCGTCACCAGCAACTGTGTGAACCCCGGCTATGTCCGCACTCCGTTGGTCACCAGGCAGATCGCCGATCAGGCTCGCGCCCACGGCATTTCCGAAGGCGAGGTGCTCGAGCAGATCCTGTTGAAGGAGAGCGCCATCAAACGCCTCATCGAACCGGATGAGGTCGCCTCACTGGTCGGCTGGCTGGCCTCCCCGGACGCCGGCATGGTCACCGGCGCGTCCTACACCATGGACGGCGGCTGGAGCGCCCGCTGACCCACGGCCGGCCGTGACCGTCAGGCCGCTCTACGCCAGCCATCCGCCGATGCGGCGCAGCGCCTCCTCGATGTCGCTGGTCGCCCCCGCGAACGAGAACCGGACGAAGCGATCGCCGTGCACGGTGTCGAAGTCGATCCCGGGCGCGATGGCCACCCCGGTATCGGCCAGTAGTTTCGAGCAGAACTCGATCGAGTCCTCGGTGTAGCGCGAGACGTCGGCGTACACATAGAACGCGCCGTCGGCGGGGGCGAGCCGGTCGATGCCCAGCGACCGCAGCCCGTCGATGAGCAGCCGCCGATTGGTGGCGTAGTGGTCGAGCAGCGCCTCGGCCTCGGCGATTGATTCGGGATGGAACGCCTCGACCGCCGCCACCTGCGCGAGCGCCGGCGGGCAGATGGTGAAGTTGCCGGTCAGCCGGTCCACCGCGCGGAGCAACGCCGGCGGTACCAGCAGCCAGCCCAGCCGCCAGCCGGTCATCGCGAAGTACTTGGAGAAGCTGTTGACGACGACGGCCTCGCGCGAGGTCTGCCAGGCGCAGCTGGTCTCGGGCGCCCCGGGGTACACCAACCCGTGGTACACCTCGTCGCTGATCAGCCGCACGTCGTTGTCCTCGCACCACCGCGCGATCGCGGCGAGTTCCTCGGGCGGGATGACGGTGCCGGTGGGGTTGGCCGGGCTCGCCACGATCACGCCGCGCACCGGCGGGTCGAGTTCGGCCAGCATCCGGGCCGTCGGCTGGAACCGGGTCTGCGGACCGCACTGGAGCTCGACCACCTCGCAGCCCAGCGCGGACAGGATGTTGCGGTAGCACGGGTACCCGGGGCTGGCGATCGCCACCCGGTCGCCGACGTCGAAGCAGGCCAGAAACGCCAGCAGGAATCCGCCCGAGCTGCCGGTGGTGATGACGACCTCGTCGGCGCCGACCGACAACCCGTACCGGCTCTGGTACCCGGCGGCGATCGCCTCGCGCAGTTCGGGAATGCCCAGCGCCACGGTGTAGCCGAGTTGATTGCGCTCCAGCGTGGCCGCCGCGGCGGCGCGCACCGGGGCGGGGGCGCCGGCGCTGGGCTGTCCGGCGGACAGGTTCACCAGATCGCCGTGGCTGCGCTGCCGTTCGGCGGCGGCCAGCCACACATCCATCACGTAAAAGGGTGGGATGCCCGCCCGCAGGGCGGTGCGATCGTTCATGTGTTCCAGGCTAGAGGATTTCGGATTCCAGCCGCCGCAGGTGTTCGCGCGGCGGGCCGAACAGCTGGGCGCTGCCGTGCGCCCGTTTGAAGTACAGCTGGATGTCGTGTTCCCAGGTGATCGCGATACCGCCGTGCATCTGCACGGCCTCGGCCGCCACCGCGCTGAAGGTCTCGCTGGCGCTGAACCGGGCCAGCGCCGCGGACGTGGCCGACGGTTCGGCGATCGCCTCGTCGACCACCGCCCGGGTGGACTGCACCCGCACGTACAGGTCGGCCATCCGGTGCTTGAGCGCCTGGAAGCTGCCGATCGGCCGGCCGAACTGCACCCGCTCCTTGGTGTAGTCGACGGTCAGCTGCAGACAGCGTTCCGCCGCCGCGATCTGCTCGGCGGCCAGCAGGAGCGCCGCGGTGTCGGCCAGGCCCGGATCGGCGCCGATGTCGGTGGTCTCACCGGGCGTCACCCTGGCCAGCCGGCGCGTCGGATCCATCGTCTGATGCGGTTCGACGGTGCAGCCGGTCCAGCGGGTCAACCGTTCGCCGTCGGCGGCGATGATCACCTCGGCGACGTCGCCGTTGACGACGTAGTCCGGGTCGAAGACGACCGCGCCGATCGACGCGCCCGCGGCGAGCGCCTCCAGCGCGTCGGCGTCGGGACTGTCGGAGGCCAGCAGCGCGAGCTCGGCCAGGGTGGTACCGAACAGCGGGGTGGGCACCAGGTTGCGGGCGAGCTCGCCGAGCACCACCGCGGCGTCCCCGAGTTCACCGCCGGCGCCGCCGAAGTCCTCGGGCACCACCAGGGCGGCGGCGCCCACCTGTTCGCACAGCAGCTGCCACAGCGATTCGTCATATCCGCGCTCGGAGGCCATCGCCTCCCGCACCGCGGCCGATGTCGCGTGCTTGTCCACCAGCGTGGCGACGGTGTCGCGCAGCAGATCTCGTTCTTCGCTCATGAGATGCCTTCCAGTACCCGGCGCCGGTGGGTGGTCGGATCCCCCCACGCCGTACGCAGCGCCTGGACCCGCAGCAGCCACAACGACAGGTCGTGTTCGGCGGTGAACCCGATGGCGCCGTGGGTCTGCAGCGAGGACCGGGCCGCCAGCAGCGCGGCCTCACCGGCGGCGACCTTCGCGGCGCTGACATCCCGGGCGGTGTCCGGGGAGGCTTCCTCTTTCCGGCCGGCCAGCGACAGCGCCGCGCCGTACACCAGCGGGCGGGCCAGTTCGACCGCGATGTGCACGTCGGCGAGTTTGTGTTTGATGGCCTGATAGCTGCCGATCACGTTGCCGAACTGGCTGCGCTGTTTGGCGTAGTCGACGGACATGTCGAGCATGGCCTGGGCGGCACCGATGAGTTGTGCGGCGGTGCCCAGCGCCCCGAACTCGAACGCCCGGCCGGTGTCGGCGCTGTGGGTGACGCCGGTCCCGTTGACGTCGAACAGCTTTCGGCTGGGATCGACCGACTCGTGCGCCGCGCCGGCGGTGGCGTCCTGCACCTGCCCGTCGGCGGCCAGCAGGATCAGCCCGGCGGTGTCGGCGTCGACGGCCCGCGGGGTGTGCGGTGGCGCCGCGACGGTGGCGATCAGCTCGCCGGCGGCCAGCGCCGGGTAGCGGTCCGCCTCCTGCGCCGAGCCGGCCAGGAGCACCGGCGCCACCGCGATGGATTCGGTCACCGGTCCGGGAACACACCACCGGCCCAGCCGTTCCAGCGCGACCACCAGGTCGACCGGATGTGCCTCGATACCGTCGAAACGTTCCGGCACCATCAGGGCGGTGACACCCAATTCGCCCAGTTGGAACCAGATCTTGCGGCCGGGTGAGGCATCCCCCTCGGCCCAGGCCCGCACCGCCGCGGGCACGTCGGCGGCCGACAGCGCGGCGTCGATGCTGGCCGCGAAGTCTCGCTGCTGCTCGTCGAGTTCAAAATTCACGTCGGTTTACTTTCGGGCAGTCTATTTGCGGGGGAGTCCGAGCAGCCGCTCGGCGATGATGTTGCGCTGGATCTCGTTGGTGCCGGCGTAGATCGGGCCGCCGAGCGCGAACAACAGACCGTCGGTCCAGGAGTAGCCGTCCTCGTCGCGGTCGGCGGAGTCGGCCAGTTCGGCGTCCGGGCCACGCAGGTCCAGCGCGGTCTGGTGCAGCGCGACGTCCAGCTCCGACCAGAACACCTTGGTCACCGACGATTCCGCGCCCAGCTCACCGCCGCGGGCCAGCCGGCTCACGGTTCCGAAGGTGTGCAGCCGGTAGGCCTGCGCCTTGATCCAGGCGTCGGCAACCCGCTCCTCGAACGCCGGGTCGGGGTTCTGTTTCCACAGCCGCACCAGCCGTTCGGCCGGCGCCAGGAAGCGCGCCGGGCTGCGCAGCGACATGCCGCGTTCGTTGCTCGACGTGCTCATCGCGGCGCGCCAACCCTCGTTGACCTCGCCGATCACATCGTTGTCGGGCACGAACACGTTGTCGAGGAAGATCTCGCCGAACCCGGTGTCACCACCGAGTTGGGCGATCGGCCGCACCGTCACCCCGTCGGCCCTGAGGTCGAACATGAAGTAGGTCAGGCCCTTGTGGCGCTGCGCCTGCGGGTCGGAGCGGAACAGGCCGAAGGCGCGTTCGCCGAACACCGCCCGCGAACTCCAGATCTTCTGTCCGTTGAGCAGCCAGCCGCCGTCGGTCTTGGTCGCCGTCGAGCGCAGTGACGCCAGATCGCTGCCCGACTCCGGCTCGGACCAGGCCTGAGCCCAGATCTCCTCGCCGGTGGCCATTTTCGGCAGCACCCGGTCGAGTTGCTCCTCGGTGCCGTGGGCGAACAGGGTGGGCGCCAGCATCGAGGTGCCGTTGGCGCTGGCCCGTCCCGGCGCGCCGGCCCGGAAGTACTCCTCCTCGAACACCACCCACTGCAGCAGCGTCGCGTCGCGGCCGCCGTACTTCTCCGGCCAGGTGATGACGCTCAGCCGCGCGTCATAGAGCACCCGGTCCCACTGGCGGTGCTGCTCGAAACCCTCGGCGGTGTCATAGGACTTGGTGGGGAACCATTTCCGGTTGTTCGCCAGGAATTCGCGGACCTCGGCCCGGAACTCCTCGGTGGCGTCGTCGATGTGCAGATCCATGTCAGGCTCTCTCCCTCAGCAGCGGCTTGACCACCTTGCCGCCCGGATTGCGGGGCAACGCGTCGAGGAACTCCACCGAGCGCGGCACCTTGAAATTCGCCAGATGCTGCTTGCAGTAAGCGATCACAGCCTGTTCATCCAGTGTCGCACCGGGTCTGCGCACGACGAACGCCTTGCCGACTTCGCCCAGCCGTTGATCGGGCACGCCGATGACCGCGGCCTCGGCGACGCCGTCGAGGCGGGCCAGGACCTGTTCGACCTCGGCGGGGTAGACATTGAACCCGCCGCAGATGTACATGTCCTTGAGCCGGTCGGTGATGGTCAGGTTGCCGCGTTCGTCGACCTTGCCGACGTCGCCGGTGTGCAGCCAGCCGTCGGCGTCGATGGCGGCGGCGGTGGCCTCCGGGTCGTCGAGGTAGCCCAGCATCACGTTGGGGCCGCGCAGCAACACCTCACCGGTGCCGTCCTCGGCCGGATTGTCGATGCGCAGCTCGAAGCCGGCGATCGGGCGGCCGCAGGTGGTGGCCACCGTGACCGCGTCGTCCTCGGGCCGGCACATGGTGCCGAAACCGCTGGCCTCGGTGAGGCCGTAGGCGGTCAGCACGATGTCGATGTCCAGCTCGGACTGCATCCGCTCGATCAGCACGACCGGCACCACCGCGGCGCCGGTCACTGCGAACCGCAGCGAACTCAGGTCGTACTCACCGCGTTTCGGGTGGTCGAGGATGGTCTGGTAGATCGTCGGCGGCCCGGGCAGCACGGTGATGCGGTGCTCGGCGACCGCCCGCATCGCCTGCTCCGGATCGAAGGTCAGCTGCGGGTACAGCGTCGCCCCGGTCTGGATGCAGGCCAGGATGCCGGCCTTGTAGCCGAAGTTGTGGAAGAACGGGTTGATGCACAGGTAGCGGTCGTCGCTGGACAGGCGCCCGCACTCCGCCCAGGCGGCCGAGGCGTCCAGCGACTGCCGGTGCGCGCACAGCGCGCCCTTGCTGCGGCCGGTGGTGCCGGAGGTGAACAGGATGTCGGACACGTCGTCCGGGCGCACCGCCGCGGCGCGGGCGTCGACCTCGGCCAGCGCGGCGCCGGACATCGAGCCGCCGGCGATGAACTCGTCCCAGGTGCCGTCCGGCTTGTCGACGGGGATGCGCACGATCCGGCGCAGCGCCGGCAGCGCGTCGCGGTCGAGATCGGCGGTCTTGTCCGCGCCGAGGAACTCACCCGCGGCCACCAGCAGCGGTGCGCCGGTGCGGGCCAGCACGTCGGCGGCCTCGCTGGCGGTGTAGCGGGTGTTGAGCGGCACCATGACCGCCCCGGCGTAGTGGGTGGCCAGACACGCCACCACCCAGTGCCAGGTGTTGGGCGCCCACAGCGCGACCCGGTCGCCGGGCGCGATGCCCGCGGCGATCATCGCGGCCGCGGCCCGGCGCACCTCGGCGCGCAGTTCGGCGTAGCTGAACCGGCGCGCTTCGGCGCCGCCGGTCGCGGCGGTCACCAGCGCATCGTGGTCGGGAAGCCGCTCGGCGGCCCGGTCGAGAACTGCGGGGATGGTTCTCATAGCCTTCCCTCGCTCGGGGTTCGGCCCCTGATCATCGACGCTCCTAACAAAGCAAGTGCTTGGTAGGTTAGCCTACAAGGGTGATAGAGGTCCATGAGTTCCGGGCTGAGGTCCGTCAGTGGCTGGCCGACAATCTGGTCGGCGAATACGCCGCGCTCAAGGGGCTGGGCGGACCTGGTCGCGAGCACGAGGCGTTCGAGGAACGCCTGGAATGGAATCGCAAGCTCGCCGCCGCCGGGCTGACCTGTCTGGGCTGGCCGGTCGAGCACGGCGGTCGCGGGCTGAGCGTCGCACACCGGGTGGCGTTCTACGAGGAGTACGCCCTGGCCAATGCTCCGGCCAAGGTGAACCACCTCGGTGAGGAACTGCTCGGTCCGACGCTGATCGAGTACGGCACACCGGAGCAGCAGCAGCGCTTCCTGCCGCGCATCCTCGACGTCACCGAACTGTGGGCGCAGGGCTATTCGGAACCCGGCGCCGGCAGCGACCTGGCGAATGTGTCCACCACCGCGGTGCTCGACGGCGATCAGTGGGTGATCAACGGTCAGAAGGTGTGGACCTCGCTGGCGCACTGGGCGCAGTGGTGCTTCGTGGTGGCCCGCACCGAGAGGGGCTCCAAACGCCACCACGGCCTGTCCTATCTGCTGGTGCCGCTGGACCAGCCGGGCGTGGAGATCCGCCCGATCGTCCAGCTCACCGGCGACTCGGAGTTCAACGAGGTGTTCTTCGACAACGCCCGCACCGACGCCTCCATGGTGGTCGGCGAGCCCGGTGACGGCTGGCGGGTCGCGATGGGCACGTTGACCTTCGAGCGCGGGGTGTCGACGTTGGGTCAGCAGATCCAGTACCGCCGCGAACTCGAGGGCGTGGTGGAACTCGCCAAACGCACCGGCGCGATCGACGATCCGTTGATCCGTGAACGCCTGACCCGGTCCTGGGTGGGGCTGCGCACCATGCGGTCGTATGCGCTGGCGACCATGGACGACGAGCGGCCCGGACAGGACAACATCTCGAAACTGTTGTGGGCCAACTGGCATCGCGAGCTCGGGGAGATCGCGATGGACGTGGTCGGGATGGCCGGGCTGACGCTGACCGACGGTGACTTCGACGAATGGCAGCGGCTGTACCTGTTCTCCCGGTCGGACACCATCTACGGCGGGTCCAACGAGATTCAGCGCAACATCATCGCCGAGCGGGTGCTCGGCCTACCGAGGGAACCAAAAGGGTGACGACGGATCTTTCGCAAGCACCGAAGGAGATCGACGGCCACGGTCTGCTGACCGGCAAGGTGGTGGTGGTGACCGCGGCCGCCGGCACCGGTATCGGGTCGGCCGTGGCCCGCCGCGCGCTGCTGGAGGGCGCCGACGTGCTGATCTCCGATCACCATGAACGCCGGCTCGGCGAGACCCGCGAGCAGCTCGCGGCGCTCGGCCTGGGCCGGGTGCACAGCGCGGTGTGCGATGTGACGTCGACGGAGCAGGTCGACGCGCTGATCGCCACCGCGGCCGAGCAGATGGGCCGGCTCGACGTCCTGGTGAACAACGCCGGGCTGGGCGGCTCGACGCCGGTCATCGACATGACCGACGAGGAGTGGGACCGGGTCCTCGACGTCACCCTCACCTCGGTGATGCGGGCGACCCGGGCCGCGCTGCGGTATTTCCGCGATGCCGGTCACGGCGGGGTGATCGTCAACAACGCCAGTGTGCTGGGGTGGCGGGCGCAGCACTCGCAGTCGCACTACGCCGCCGCCAAGGCCGGTGTGATGGCGCTGACCCGGTGCAGCGCGATCGAGGCGGTCGAGTACGGGGTGCGGATCAACGCGGTCTCGCCCAGCATCGCGCGGCACAAGTTCCTGGAGAAGACCAGCTCGGCGGATCTGCTGGACCGGCTGGCCGACCAGGAGGCGTTCGGCCGTGCCGCCGAACCGTGGGAGGTCGCGGCCACCATCGCGTTCCTGGCCAGCGATTACTCCAGTTACCTGACCGGCGAAGTCATCTCCGTGTCGAGCCAGCACCCATGACGAACTCCGGTCCGCCGACCCGCCGCGACGAACTGCTCGAGCTCGCCGCGCAGATGTTCGCCGAGCGTGGCCTGAAGGCCACCACGGTGCGCGACATCGCCGATTCGGCGGGCATCCTGTCCGGCAGCCTGTACCACCATTTCGCCTCCAAGGAGGAGATGGTCGACGAGGTGCTGCGCGGCTTCCTGGACTGGCTGTTCGACCGGTACCGGTCGATCGTGGAGACCGAACCCAATCCGCTGGAA
The DNA here is from genome assembly GCF_900187065.1 of Mycolicibacterium thermoresistibile. Lineage (NCBI taxonomy): Bacteria > Bacillati > Actinomycetota > Actinomycetes > Mycobacteriales > Mycobacteriaceae > Mycobacterium > Mycolicibacterium thermoresistibile. The sequence continues at coordinate 4,299,974 of NZ_LT906483.1, read as the reverse complement.
CGGTTCAAGGGCCTGTTCATGGCGTCGTTCGAGGCGATCGAACACCGGCACGCCCAGGTGGTCATCTATCAGGACGAGGCCAAACGGTTGTCGTCGCAGCCGCGGTTCGCCTATGTGGAACAACGCAACCGCGAACAGCGCAAGATGTGGGTGGACGTGCTCACCCAGGGCATCGAAGAGGGCTACTTCCGCTCCGATATCGACGTCGACCTGGTGTACCGGTTCATCCGTGACACCACCTGGGTTTCGGTGCGCTGGTACCGGCCCGGCGGACCGCTGACGGCCGAAGAGGTCGGTCGGCAGTACCTGTCCATTGTCCTCGGCGGCATCACCGCCGGAGCGAACTAAGAGGAGATCCCATGGCTGTGTCCGAGGCCTACGTCATCGACGCCGTGCGCACGCCGACCGGCAAGCGCAACGGCTCGCTGGCGGCATTGCATCCGATCGACCTGGGGGTGCACGCGTTCCGCGGCATCTTCGACCGCAATGACGTCGACCCGGCCGCGGTCGACGACGTGGTGGTCGGCTGTGTCGACGCGATCGGCGGTCAGGCCGGCAACATCGGCCGGTTGATGTGGCTGGCCGCCGGCTATCCGGAGGAGGTGCCGGGGGTGACGGTGGACCGCCAGTGCGGTTCCAGCCAACAGGCGATCTCCTTCGGCGCGCAGGCGATCATGTCCGGGACCGCCGACATCATCCTGGCCGGCGGTGTGCAGAACATGAGCCAGATCCCGATCTCCTCGGCGATGATCGTCGGCAAGGAGTTCGGGTTCACCTCGCCGACCAACGAGTCGAAGTACTGGCTGCACCGGTACGGCGATCAGGAGATCTCGCAGTTCCGCGGCGCGGAGATGATCGCCGAGCGGTGGGAGATCAGCCGGGAGGACATGGAGCGGTACGCGCTGACCAGCCATGAGCGGGCGCTGGCCGCGATCCGCGCCGGGCGGTTCGACAACGAGATCATCGGGGTCCCGGTCGACGGTGGCGAGTTCCGCATCGACGAGACCCCGCGGGAGACGTCGCTGGAGAAGATGGCGGCGCTGCCGACGCTGACCGAGGGCGGCCGGATGACCGCGGCGGTGGCCAGCCAGATCTCCGACGGCGCCAGCGCCGTGCTGCTGGCCTCGGAGAAGGCGGTCAAGGAGCACAAACTGAAGCCGCGCGCCCGCATCCACCACATCAGCGCCCGCGGCGACGACCCGGTGCTCATGCTGACCGGCCCGATCCCGGCGACCCGCTACGCCCTGGAGAAGACCGGGCTGTCGATGGACGACATCGACGTCGTGGAGATCAACGAGGCGTTCGCGCCGGTGGTCATCGCCTGGGAGAAGGAGCTGAAGGTCGACCACGCCAAGGTCAACCCGAACGGCGGGGCGATCGCGCTCGGGCATCCGCTGGGCGCGACCGGCGCCAAACTGTTCGCCACCATGCTCAACGAGCTGGAACGCACCGGCGGTCGCTACGGTCTGCAGACGATGTGTGAGGGCGGCGGCACCGCCAACGTCACCATCATCGAACGCCTCTGACTGTCCCCCTCACTGCCGCGAGCGTGCGTGTCTGCGGCCGACACGCCGAGTTGGCGCGCGATTTCACGCACGCTCGCGGCGCGGGAGGCAGCCAGGCTGCGAGGTGCACGGCCCGGGAAATTGGTGTGACTCGCCTCGCGAGTGCCCGGGTAGTATCTGATCGGAGTGCATGTTTGCTGTAGATCTTTTGGACGCAAGCGAGGTCTTATCTATGCCGCTCGTGTCACGAGGACACCGATCGACGCCGCCGCCCATGGAGGTGAATCCTCAAGATTTGCTTGATTCGGCAGATCAGTCGAGCGCCACGCCCGCAAACTCAAGACGGCACACGACGCCGCGCACACGCTGATGGAGGCGGCGCAAGCGGGTTGGGCAGGACGCTCAGCGGTGGCACTGCAAAGCCTTGTCGCAAAATGGCGAGCCGGCACAGCTGCCATGACCACTGATTTGTCGGGGCATGCCGAAGCGCTGCGCACCGCCGGGCTGGCCTATCGGGACACCGATGCGCGCGCTGCGGAAGCAGTCGCGCAAGCCGGCGTCGAACTAGACGCGTTTGGCGCGCAGCGGTAAAGGGCCATGTCGATCACGGTCGCCGACATCGACCGATGGAACGTCGCCGACCTGCGTGCAGTGTTTGACGCCGCGAAACAACGCGGTGGGGCCGCCCATGATGCGGCTGGCGGTATCGCATTTCTGCCGGCGTTCGAAAGTTGGGTTGGGCAAGCGTCCGATGCGGCCTACGAGGCCACCACCCGACGCCGTAGCGCACTGGGCGCCCAAGGCGAGGAATCAGCGGCAGTTTCTCGTGCTGTCAAGCTGGGTGCCGACGGTGTGGAGGCGGTGAAGAACAAGCTCGCCGAGCTGCGGGAGCAGGCCGCCCAGCTAGGTATGCAGCTCAACGCTGCGGGGACGGCGTTTGAGCGTGCGCCGGGTTCGATGATCGACGCGTCGCAGATTTCAGCGGCCAGACTGATGTTGCAGCCGGCGCTGAATGATCTCCTCGCCGATGCCAATGCGGTCGACGAGCAGCTCACCGATGTCATCAACGTCGTTCTTGGTGAGGAGCGCGGTGACCGGACGATTCAAGCAGTTGATCTTCGGACCTGGAAAGAGTCGCCAGGATCGGCCGAGGCTGAAAGCAACCGGCGCCGAAACGAGATCGACGCTTTCACGGAGGTCTTTGGGCGAGAGCCGTCGTCGGCGGCGGATTGGACGACGGCCGCTGCTCTTGATCCGCACAGCTATGATCCGATGTACCAAGGTGTCGACGCTGAAATCCGAGTGGCAGAGATCGAGCCGGTACCAGGCCAAGGTGTGGTCCGAGTGTCGCAATGGATCGAACAACGCGATGTGACAGGCTTCCCCCCACACAAGCGGGACCTCGGGAACAACAGGACGGCCGACCCGAACTTCGATCCGGCGGATACAAAAGTTACCACCTACATCGACTACGAAAACGGCCTTGTCGTGGTGCGACAGAACCCATCGGTGGAACTAAACAGCGACGGAGGGCCTGGCGAAGTGAAGATTGGCGTGCCAGAGGCGGTGATACAACAGAACGGCGACGGGGCGGTTCGCGTCAAATACGAGGCAGGTAACCCATTCGCTCCATGGCCTTCTTCGAGTCCTCCGTGGCCGCTAGAGGATAACCCTTGGACAGTCAATGGTGACCTCGTGTTCACTCCCACAGAAAACGGCATTCGAGTCGACGGTACGCGCACGAACTATCCATCAATGGAAGTTTATCAAGACCTGCCCAACGGTACGACGAAGACAGTTCTCATCGATCCTGCGGAGTCTGGGCGCTCGTGGGGACCAATGGCGAATCTTCCTCGTCACCACGATGTCGGAATAGGTGGAAGCGCATTCGAACCGTTCGATACCGGTGGCGGGTGGAACGCCAAGTACGATGTGCGTGTTCCGTTGCCGTCTACCGAGTTGGGGCCGACAGACGACCCGCCTACTGTTCCAGTTTCACCCAGTCCGCCGCAACCGGGGGTAGTCCAATTTTAGCCAGAACGAAGTAGTGGCATACAGCATGAAAAAGATTCCGCAACTGCGCGATCTTGATTCCCGTACATGGGCTACGGCTACATGGACGATTCCATTTACCGTCCAATTTGTACTGCTGCTGTCCGTTGTCATGCTATGGATATTGGGAAAGGCAACATATTTTGCTGATGCGCATGAGCGAGGTTGGTTCGTTTCTGCGGCGGCAATAACGTTGCTCTTCACGCTACCGATGAGTGCTCTCCTCCTGATGTTGCAGTCATCGCGCGTTCGCGGACTGGCGGTTGCCATCGCTGGATCATCGGTAATCGTTGCTACAGGGATGATTACCTATTCGTTTCTGGTTCTTCAATGGTGAGGTGGGCCCGTGGCCGATAGCGTTGATGCGAATGCGCTGGAATATCGTTATGGTCCGGTTACCTTTGTAGCCGCAGCCGCAAATATCTTTATTGTCGGTATCATTATGTGGGTTTTTGCGCCGTACACGATATTCTTCCCGCAGTTTTACGTATTTTTACTGGCCGATCTGGCGATATCGGTAATCCTGATGAGGCGATTGGGCAAATCCGGTCAGATCGGACGAGGAATGTTGATTGGTTTACTTTCGATCCCCGCGGCATTAGTTGTCTTCATCCCTGCCTATCTTATTGCAGGTGCGGTAGGCCCGGTTTGACCGCTCTTCCGGAATTAGAGTGCATCGATTCGTTGGGCGAGGTCGCCGCAGTGCAGCAGTGAGCGCAGTCGGTAGTTGGTCAGATTCCTGAATCCCAGCGCGTTGCGGCGGAGTGCTTCGAGGCGTCCGTTGATGGCTTCGGTGGGTCCGTTGGAGGCGTGGTGGTCGAAGTAGGCCAGTACATCGTGGCGGCGGCGCCACAGGGTGCGGCCGAGTTGCGCCAGTTCCTCCAGGGCGTCGGGGACACCGCTGCGCAGCGTGGTGATGATCGCGGTCATCATGGCTTTGCCGCGGTGCCGGTCGGGGTGGGCGTAGGCGGCGATCAGTCGTTGGTAGAAGCCCCAGCACAGCTCGACGGCGAGGTGGTTCTCGTCAGCGAACCTGAGTTTGGACACCTGTGTTGGTTTCGGTGTTGGATAGTTCCCTGACCTGCATGTTTTCGCGTGCGGGTGGTTGTTTTGGGGTACTAAACCGGTAGGTTCGGGCGGTGGCGTACGTGCGGAAAGTGCGCACTGCTTCGGGCGCGGTCGCGGTGCAGGTGGCCCGCAAAGAGGCTCTTCGACTTTGAGCGGGCAATCAGCTGCAAGTCCGGGTTGCGGCCCGCTGTTTGCGGGTGCAGTGGAATCGTATCCGGCGGGCGGAGTTGGTGGGGTTGCGGAAGCCGCAGGCGGCGCGTTTGACCTGCTTGACGAGCCGGTTGTAGCCCTCGGTGCGGGCGTTGGTGATGCCGGTGACGAGGAAGGCGTTGATTTCGGGCCACCAGGTGTCGACGGTGCTGGCCAGAGCCAGTAACTCGGGGATTTTCGAGTCGATACACCAAGACAGGAAGCGGTGCAGCCGATGCCGCGTCAGATGCGGGTCACCGCCGAGGCGCACAGTGGACAGCAAGGTGCGCAGTTCTTCCTTGGCGATCCACGCTGACAAGATCTGGCCGCTGTCGTCGGCGTCGACGATGGCGTTCCACATCTTCGCGAAAGCTTTGTCTGACAGTCGTTCTCGTCCTCGTAGTAGCCGGCGGCGGTTGGCCCATTCCGGGTCGGCTTTGCGGCCGCGGCGATCACGCAGGTCCCAGGTCACCCGGCGGCGCACCTTGGTCAGCGCCTCGTTGCCAAGCTTGACCAGATGAAAGTGGTCGACCACGATCGTGGCGTTGGGCAACAACCCGGGTGTGCGGATCGCCGCGGCGTACACCGCGGCCGGGTCGATCGCCACGAACTGCACCGCCTCCCGGAATTGCGGGGTGCGTTCGTTGAGCCAGTCGATGACCGCGGCGCTGGTGCGGCCCTCGCGTTGTCCCAATAGGCCTTGATTCCCGGACAAGTCGACGAATCCGGTGTCCCACGGGTCGATACGCACCCATCGGCCATCGACGCCTTGGACCCACGACGGCTTGCCGCGGCGGGTTTGTCGATGCCGAGCACCTTGACCGGTTCGGGCTCGCGCAGCAGTGTCTCGGCGTGGGCGACGAACGCGCGGTGCGCGGTCGGCCACGACACATCATGGGCGTCGGCGACCTCGGACACCGCCCGGCCGGCATCGCCGATTGCCTGCCCGATCGCAGTGCGCAGCCGCGCGGTAGTGCGTGCCCGTGACGGGATCTGGGCGATGGCCTCAGTGAATGAGGATCTGGGGCAGTAGTCCTCGCGGCAACGCCAGCGGGTCTTGTGCCAGCGCACCACGATGTCGCCATCACCATAGGGAATGTCCTTCGGTGAGGTCGTCACAAACTCCTTGACCGAGCGCGACACCACCCCGCATTGCGGGCATGCCGCGGCGGCTTCGTCGACGGTGACCACGTGCACCACTCGCGCCCCATCGGGGAGTCGCTCGACACGCTTCACCCGTACTCCTGACAGCCCAAACAACAATGTCGTACCGTCAAACACGGCCCTCGGTCCCCTTCCTCAGCCTGAATGCTTCGCAACTTTCAGACTTCGGAAGACCGAGGGCCTCCCCATGCAACGACACGCCCTATGAGAGCGAAATCACAACTGCCCGTTTAAAATCGAAGAGCCGACATACGGACATCCTTCCCGCGGGACCAGCAGTCCCACCAGTCAGGTGTCCACCATCAGGGGGCAACCCCACATGGCTTACTAAGCCAAATGTCCTAACTCAGGTCTGACCGGGAAAGAGTCGCCAGGATCGGTCGAGGATGAGAGCAACCGGCGCCGAAACGAGATCGACGCTTTCACGGAGGTCTTGGCAAAAGGGTTTGCGGCTCCGTAGGCCTAAAAGTTCACCTCCCTCAGCGCCACGATGTTTGGCGCAGGCAGAAGCGCGTTCGAGCCATTTAATGTCGGCGGGTGGAATCCCCGGGACGATGTGCCCGTTCCGCTCCCATCAACCGAGTCGGGTTCCACCACAAGTCCTCCGTCCGTCCCACCGCGTCCTGCACAGCCAGGGGTATCGCAGTTCTGGCCGATCTGAATGGTGCTGCCGTTCTTATGCCAACCATCATCCGCCTGGCGCGAGCGTGCGTGTCTGCGGCCGACACGCCGAGTTGGCGTGCGATTTCACGCACGCTCGCGCCGCGGGAGGCCACCGTGGCGTTGCGCCTCCAGTGCCCAGATGACAGCGATCACCGGCAACGGCGCCAACGCCGCCCACCAGTTGGCGCCCGCGGGTACCAGTTCGGCGATCACCTGCGCGCGGTCGATGCCGTCGACCGTGCTCGGCAACCATTCGTTGAGCAGGATCGTCAGCAGCCGGGTGGTCTCGAACGGTCCTATGTTGGTGGCCACCACCCAACTGGCACAGGTGACTCCGAGCGACCACGGCCATGCCAGTAGCAGCGCCTGCTTGTCGATGAGTTCGGCTGAACACCGCACCGTCTCGGCGAGATAGGCGAACCCCAGTGCGGCCAGCAGCATGCCGATCTGGGCTGCGAGCAGATCGTCGAGCACAGAATGCGCGGCGGCGTCGTCGCGACGCACCGGCAGGCCGATGGCCAGCGCCAGCAGGCCGGCGAGCAGCGCCAGCGTGGCCAGTCGTGCGGTGGTGTCGGCGACCCGCTCGAACGAATCGACGACGGTGCGGGTCACCACTTGCGACGCCCGCCCGGGCGGAGTGCGGTAGAAGATCACCAGCACGAGACCCGATACCGCGAGGGCGACGATCCAGGTCGCCACCGCCGTGCACACCGCCGCCAGCGCCGCCGACCCGAGCAGCGAGACCAGCACATCGTCGGCGTCCACACCGCTGCGTACGACGATCAGCGGCACCGCCCCGAACGCCAGGACCCCGGCCAACCGCAGCAGCAGCGGGAAACTGAACCGGGTGAGGTCGGCCGGTTTCAGGTCCAGATCGCCGTGGCGGACGTGGTCGAGTTCCGAGCTCAGCACCGTCCGGACGTGGGAGCGCCGCGACGGCCGGTCGGTGCCCGGTTCGGTCAAGAGTGGTCGTGCACGATCACGCCGCGGATGATGCGGCCGGCCAGCATGTCGTCGTAGCCCTGGTTGATGTCGTGCAGCTTGTATTCGTGGGTGACGGTCTCGTCGAGCAGTAGCTTGCCCTCGCGGTAGAGGCTGAGCAGCCGCGGGATGTCCGCCCGCGGGTTGGCCTCGCCGTACAGGCTGCCCAGCAGCCGCTTCTGGAACAGGGTGAACATCGCCATCGGCAGCGTCGGCGTCACATCGGCCAGCGCCGCGATCCCGGTGAGCACCACCGCGCCGCCCTTGCGGATGATGTCGATGCATTCCCCGATCATCGGTCCCTCGACCAGGCCGACGGTCAGGATCGCCGAGTCGGCCATCACCCCGCGGGTCAGGTCCCCGACCAGCGCGGTGGCCTCCGCCATCGACGTCACGAAGTGGGTAGCCCCGAATTCCAGTGCCTTGGCGCGTTTGTCCTCGACGATGTCGACGACGACGATCTTCTCCGCCCCGGCCAGCCGGGCGCCCTGGACCGCACCGCTGCCGACCCCGCCGAACCCGATCACCACCACGGTGTCGCCGGGCTGCACCTTGGCGGTGTTGACCGCCGAACCCCAACCGGTGGTGACCCCGCAGCCGATGAGGCAGGCCCGGGTCAGCGGCAGATCGTCGTCGATCTTGACCAGGGAGGCCTCGGAGACGACGCCGTACTGGGCGAACGTTCCCAGTAGCAGCGCCACCCCGACGTCGCGGCCGTCGGGCAGATGCCGCCGGTAGGTGCCGTCGAGCTGGGTGCCGGCCAGCAGCATCGCGCCCAGGTCGCACAGGTTGGACCGGCCGGTGGCACACCACCGGCAGCGCCCGCACGCCGGCAGGAATGAGGCGACCACGTGGTCACCGGGTTTCAGGTCGCGCACCCCGGGCCCGACCTCCTGCACGACGCCCGCGCCTTCGTGGCCCCCGATGATCGGCAGGGGCGCCGGGAAGTCACCGGTGCGGACATGATGGTCGGAGTGGCACATCCCGGTGGCGGTGAACGACACCAGGACCTCACCCTCCTGGGGGCCGTCCAGTTCGACCTCTTCGATGCTCCAGTCGCCGTTGACGTCCCACAGCACCGCGGCATTCATCTTCATGGCCCGGAGTCTAGGAAGCCGATGCCTCCCAAACCTCCGAAACCGCAGAAACGTCCGAAACCTCCGAAACCGCCGGATCGCCAACCTCATTCGCCGGCTTGCGGGGATTCGCCCGGTTTCTGATTCTCGTGACGGATCATTGCGCTAGGTGTTCTTCACGGGTAGGTTGTGAACGCGTAGGCGGTCGATAGGTGTCATTCCGCCGATGCCGGTGTGGGGTCGGTGGTGATTGTAGTGATGCAGCCAGTGCTGGTAGGTTCCGGCGCGTTCGGCCTCAGAGCGGTAGGTCTGCGCATAGGCCCATTCAGTGGTCAGGGTGCGGTTGAATCGCTCGACTTTGCCGTTGGTCTGCGGCCGGTAGGGCCGGGTCCTCTTGTGGGCGATGTCGGGGCCGAGCGCTTCAGCGAAATTCTTTGACCGGTAACAGGATCCATTGTCGGTCAACACCCGCTTGACGGTAATGCCATGGTCGGCGAAGAACGCGCTGGCGCGTTTCCAGAACCCCGCGGCGGTTTCTTTGCGTTCGTCGGCGAGGTCCTCGGAATACGCCAGCCGGGAGTGGTCATCAACGGCGTGGTGCAAGAACGTGTATCCCATGCCGCAGCGGTTGCGCCGGCCGGCTTGGCGACCCAGCTTGCGATGGCCGCCCCCGTCGGGGATGCGGCCCAGTTTCTTGACGTCGACATGGACCAAGTCGCCGGGAGCCGGGTGCTCATAGCGGCGGGGTTTGGGCCGGCGTACCGGCAACCCGGTGTTCTGGTCCAGGTGCCGCAGCAATGGCATGCGGTAGCGGCGTAACACCGCTTCTACCGTTGACCGCGCCAACCGCAAATGGGCGGCGATACGATGTGGGCCCCACCGCCGGGTGAAGCGCAGGTTGACGATGCGCCGCTCACGTCGTTTCGGCAACCGCAACGGACTGCGATGCGGCCGGCTGGGCCGGTCTACCATCGCTGCTTCGCCACCGTCGCGATAACGGTCGGCCCATTTCTTGGCTGTGGCCACCGAACATTGGAACCGCTCAGCAGCGCGCCGCAAACTCCAGCCCTGATCAACAACAGCAACAGCCTGCGCAAGCCGCAACCGCCCACGAGGAGTCAACGAAGCATTAGCGTGGACCATGAGGACCTCTCGGTAATCGGATGTGCGTGTTTGGTAACCACACCGATACCGGAGGTCCTCACCTACTTCCGCTCACCACGCCGTTCACAACCTGTCTGGGAGTTACAGCTAGCGCCAGCCCGCCCAGCGCGAGGATCCAGCTGGCGAAGCTGCCGACCAGGAAATACTCGGTCACCTCGTCGATTCCGATGGCGATACCGTTCTTGCCGTTCTCCCGGGCCTTCTGGGCGTTGATCTCCGGGAACCGGATGATGCTCTTGGCGGCGACGACGAGCGAGGCCGCGGCCAGGTGGCCGGCCAGCCCGAGCCCCAGGATCAGCAGCCGTTCCATCGGGCCCAGCAGCCGGCCGCCCTTGAGCCGGTCGGACGGTTGTGGCTGGCCGACGGGTTTCACCGCCCCAACCGCGGCGAGCACCAACCGCACCAGCTGGTTACCGGTGACGAGCTGCAGCAGCCCCACACCGACGATGGTCAGCATCCGGTCCGCGTCGACGGCGGTGCCCCCGGGCAGATCCACCCAGCCCGCCCATCCGGCGACCAGCCCTCCGACCGGGGAGGCCCAGCCGGACAGCAGCAACAGCACCCCGACGGCGCCGCCGAACACCGCCAACGCGGCCGGCTGGTGGCTGCCGGTGCGTTCGGCGCGGGCGCACAGCACCTGCCAGAGCACTCCCGCCGCCGTCGCGATCAGCAGCAGGGCGACGTCGCCGCGGTGCCACAGCCCGGCCAGCGCGGCACAGCCCACGACCACCACGGGCACGGCGGCGACCGCGACCCGGAGGCGGTCGGTCAACCGCCGGCAGACGTCGGCGACGCCCACCGCGATGAGCAGCACCGCCACCGCGCTCATCGGATGCCCCGCAGGTGTCGCGAGGCCAGCACGATCAGGTCCAGACCGTCGCGCCCGGCGCGCTGGGACACCGCCGACGCGCTGATGCCCTCGGCTTTCGCGATGTCCTTCTTCGCCTGCTCGCTCAACAGTCCCCGCATGATCCGTATCGATCGGTCATCGAGTGATCCAAGCAGGTGGTCCCGACACATCAGCGCGGCGTTGACCGCATCCGGGTCCGGGCCGGTGCCGTCGGGCTGGCGGCGGTACGCGGTGCGGACCAGGGCCAGACCCGGTTGGCGCTGCGCCGCGGCCGTCCATTCGATGGCGTCCCGCGCGGCCCACCAGCCCGGCCCGTCCTGGATGCCGGATTCGGCGTCGAGCACGGTGACCGCGCCCCAGCCGATGCCGAACCGGATGTCGATGTCGGGCGCGACGGCCAGCCGCACCCGCAGCGCGGCGTCGATCGCGGCGCCGACGGTGGCGAAGCTGCCCTGGAACTCGTCGCCGACCGTGAAGGCGAGGCCGGTGCCGGCCAGCGCCGCCTCGACGCGGCGGTGCAACTCCCGGCGGTCGGCCGCCTGCCGGGAGCCGATGATGTCGCCGATCACCGGCGCCCGCATTGATGAAGCGCTGAACTTCACTTCCGCCATATGAAGAGCATAGCTTCATTCAGCGAAAATGAAGCTATCAGCTTCACTGGCCGGGGTGGCCTACTCCTCGACCAGGGCGACAGCGCCCTTGAGGTGGCGGACCGCGTCCGCGACGATCTGCTCGATCAGTTCCGCACACGACGGCAGGTCGTCGAGAATTCCGGCCACCTGACCCGAGGCGAGCACGCCGGCCTCGGTGTTGCCTTCGACCAGACCGGCCTTCAGCAGCATCGGGGTGTTGGCCGCCATGATGACCTGCGCCCAGGTCAGATCCTTGCCGCGGCGCATCTCCAGGCCGTCGCGGATCATCGACCGCCAGGTCATCCCGGTCATCTTCTTGAACTTCTGGGCGTTGCGCACGGCCGCGGTGAAGCCGCGGATCGGCGAACCGCTCTCCAGTTTCTCGACCAGCCCGGTGCGCAGCACCCGGTGCGGCATACCGTCGACCCGGGTGGAGACGACGGTGCCGTCCAGCCCGGCCTCCAGGTAGCGGCGCTTGACCGCGTCGGGCACGGTGGAGTCCTTCGTCAACAGGAACCGGGTGCCCATCGCGACGCCGGCGGCGCCGTAGGCCAGCGCGGCAGCCAGCCCGCGCCCGTCGAAGAATCCGCCCGCCGCCACCACCGGCATGCCGGTGTCCCTGACGGCGTCGAGCACGGACGGCAGCAACAGCGTCGTGGGGACCGGCCCGGTGTGGCCGCCGCCCTCGCCGCCCTGCACGATCACCGCATCGGCGCCCCAGCCGGCCACCTTCTCGGCGTGCCTGGCCGCGCCGACCGACGGGATCACCACCACGCCGGCGTCCTTGAGCCGGGCGATCAGCTCGGGTTTGGGCGCCAGCGCGAACGACGCCACCTTGACGCCCTCGCGGATCAGCAGGTCGACGCGTTCGTTCGCGTCACCGGCGTCGGCGCGGATGTTGATCCCGAACGGCTTGTCGGTGGCGGCCTTGACCTTGTCCACCGCGGTCTGCAGCTCGTCCAGCGTCATCGTCGCCGACGCCAGGATGCCCAGGCCGCCGGCGTTGGCGGTGGCCGCGACCAGCCGGGCCCCGGCCACCCAGCCCATCCCGGTCTGCACCACCGGATGCTCGATGCCGACGAGATCGGTGAGGGGGGTGCGGATCCTGCTCAACGCCGGATTTCCCTGTCCCGCACCGATTTGGGGTCGATGACCTCGCGCAGCAGCCGGAGTTCCTCGTCGCTCGGCAGCCGGGTCGGCTCCGCCTTGTCGAGGTCGTGGATCTCGAAGCCGGTGTTCTCGGCGACCTCGTCCGGGGTGATTCCCGGATGCAGTGAGACCGCACGCATCTGGCGGTTCGGCCCGCTGAAGTCGAACACCCCGAGATTGGTCACCACCCGGTGGATGTTGACGAACCGGAACGCCGGGTTGTCGGGATCGACCTTGTCCCAGCCGATTCCGGACACCACATCGACCGACTCGCCGAACACCCGGGTGGAGTGGTTGCCGACCCAGTAGCTGGTGGCGTGGTTGATGGTGTTGCCGGGCGCCCCGCGCACGCCGAACATCTGGCGGGTGGGCTTCTGCAGCGGTCCGAGCGCCGACAGGTTCTGATTGCCGTAGCGGTCGATCTGGTTGGCGCCCATCACCACGTGGCGGCGGCCCCAGGCCAGGGTCTCGAAGACCCGGCCGAACGGCATCCAGCCCTCGACCGGACCGGTCTGCCCCAGCGGCGGGGTGTCGGCCAACAGTTGGGCCTCGCCGTCGGTGAGCAGGATGTCGGGGGCGAAGGTGAGCCGCGCCAGCCGGGCGCCGATGGAGGCCATCGGCGTCATCGGGCTGACCATGATCTCCCCGGCGTCGCGGAAGAGTTCGGCGCAGGCGACCGCGCACACCTCGGCTCTGCTGACGGAACTCACGAGGAAGCCTCCTGTTCGAATGTGCGGACCGCGGCCTGGTAGTCGTCCTCGCTGCCGGAGAGGTAGGTGTCGACGAACTCCCGCCAGGTGTCCTCCGATCCGGCGGCCTGCGCGTAGTGCCGCTGGAACTTCTCGTCACGGTCGTAATCGGGTGCGGCGGTGGTGAAGTGGGCGCCACCGGGCGCCTCCACCACGGCGTCGACCATCATCCGGTTCACCAGCAGCGCCTGGGGCGGAACCGATTTGACCAGTTCCTCGGTGGACACCACCCGCTCCACCGACAGGTACCGGCGCTCGGCGGCCATCAGGTACAGGTCGTCGAAGTACGGGTCGATGCCCGTGTAGGCGGCGTTGCCGCGGGCGTCGCCGAGGTTCAGGTGCACGAACGCGGCGTCGAGGTTCAGCGCCGGCATCGCGATCAGCGTCTCGTGGCCACCGCCGGGGGCCGGATACGGGCTGGTGACCGTCTTGAGCTCACCCTCCCAGAAATCCGGCACCGAGCTCCCCAGCCCGGCCCGGATCGGCAGGAACGGCAGTCGCTGGGCCGCGGCCTGCAGTCCGCACCGCAGCATGCCCTCGTCCATCTCGCGGACCTCGATGGCGCCCGACGTGCGGGCCTTGGCGAACCACGGATCGTAGAACGGGGGAGAGTCCAGCGACACGAAGCCGTAGTAGGCCCGCCGCACCTTGCCGGCCGCGCACAGCAGACCGAGGTCGGGCCCGCCGTAGGTCACCACGGTAAGATCCTTGACGTCGCTGCGCAGGATCGCCCGGACGAACGCCATCGGTTTGCGCCGGGAGCCCCAGCCGCCGATGCCGATGGTCATGCCGTCACGCAGTTCGGCAACGACCGCGTCCAGGCTGGTTCTCTTGTCGCTCATTGCTTCTTGCCCTTGTTCGTCCCCGCGAACGCGTCGCGGTGCTCATCGGCCACACCGGCCAGGTTCAGCTCGAAGGTGAAGCCCTGCTCCATGCGGTAGCTGGAGTTCACCCGCTGCACGTCGATGAAGTTCAGCGCCTCCTTGGCGGCCCGGATCACCCGGGTGTCCTTGGCGGCGATGTCCCGGGCGACCCGCAGCGCCGCCTCGTCGAGTTCGGCGCGGGGCACCACCTCGTGCACCGAACCGAAATGGTGCAGCGTGTGCGCGTCGACGGTGGCGGCGGTGAAGAACAGCCGCCGCATCATGTGCTGCGGCACCAGCCGGGAGAGGTGGGTGGCCGCCCCGAGGGCGCCGCGTTCCACCTCGGGCAGGCCGAATTTCGCGTCGTCGGAGGCGACGATGACATCGGAGTTGCCGACCAGCCCGATGCCGCCGCCGACGCAGAATCCGTTGACGGCGGCGACGACCGGCACCGCGCACTCGTACACCGCGCGGAACGCCTCGTAGCAGCCGCGGTTGGCGTCGATCAGGGCGGTGAAGCCCTCGGTGTTCTGCATCTCCTTGATGTCGACGCCGGCGTTGAACCCGCGGCCCTCGGCCCGCAGGATCACCACGTGGGTCTGCTGGTCACGGCCGGCCGCCGTGATCGCATCGGCGAGTTCGAACCATCCGCGCGAGGGGATGGCGTTCACCGGCGGATAGTCGACGGTGACCGAGACGATGCCCGGTTCGGGACTGGTGGTGGTTATCGGCATCGGATCTTCCGCTTCCTGGGGTCGCTACCTAAGCAAGCACTTGCTTGGTACGCTAGCACAGTGACCAGCGAGCCAGAACCCGTGAACCTCGGATTGACCGGCCGGGTGGTGTTGGTGACCGGCGGTGTCCGCGGCGTCGGCGCCGGGATCAGCGCGGTTTTCGCCGACCAGGGGGCGACCGTGGTGACCTGTGCCCGCCGCCCGGTCGACGGGTTGCCCTATGAGTTCCACAGTTGCGATGTGCGCGACGACGACGCCGTGGCGGCGATGATCGACACCATCGTCGACCGGCACGGCCGCCTCGACGTGGTGGTGAACAACGCCGGCGGTTCGCCGTACGTGTTGACCGCGGAATCGTCGGCGAAGTTCAACCGCAAGATCATCGAACTCAATCTGCTGGGCCCGCTGTCGGTTTCCCAGCACGCCAACGCCCACATGCAGAAGCAGCCGCGGGGCGGGTCGATCATCAACATCGCCAGCGTCAGCGGCCGGCGGCCGACCCCGGGCACCGCGCCCTACGGTGCGGCCAAGGCCGGGGTGGAGAGCCTGACCAGCACGCTGGCCGTCGAATGGGCGCCCAAGGTGCGGGTGAACTCGGTGGTGGTGGGCATGGTCGAGACCGAACAGGCCGATCTGTTCTACGGCGACGCCGAGTCCATCGCGGCGATCTCGAAGAACGTGCCGCTCGGCCGGCTGGCCACACCGGCCGACGTGGGTTGGGCGACCGCGTTTCTGGCGTCCGACGTGGCCTCGTACATCAGTGGTGCGTCGCTGGAGGTGCACGGCGGTGGCGAGCCGCCGCACTATCTGGCGGCGACGAACGCGGACGCGATCAAGTAGCCCCGAATCAAGGCCTAGTTAAGGAGAGCATGGATGGGAATCGTTGACGGCCGGGTGGTCATCGTCACCGGAGCGGGCAATGGCATCGGCCGGGCACACGCGCTGGCCTTCGCTGCCGAGGGCGCCCGGGTCGTGGTGAACGACATCGGGGTGGGCCTGGACGGCTCGCCGGCGAGCGGCGGCAGCGCGGCGCAGGCGGTCGTCGACGAGATCAAGGCGGCCGGCGGGGAGGCCGTCGCCAACGGATCGAACGTGGCGGACTGGGCCCAGGCCGAGGAACTCGTCAAGACCGCGATCGACACCTACGGCGGCCTGGACGTGCTGGTGAACAACGCCGGCATCGTGCGGGACCGGATGATCGCCAACACCAGCGAGGAGGAGTTCGACGCCGTCGTCGCGGTCCACCTCAAGGGCCACTTCGCCACCACCCGGCACGCCGCGGCGTACTGGCGCGGGTTGGCCAAGGAGGGCAAGGCCGTCGACGCGCGCATCATCAACACCAGTTCCGGGGCCGGCCTGCAGGGCAGTGTCGGACAGGGCAACTACAGCGCCGCCAAGGCCGGCATCGCCGCGCTGACCCTGGTGGCCGCCGCCGAACTGGGCCGCTACGGCGTGACGGTCAACGCGATCGCGCCGTCGGCGCGCACCCGGATGACCGAGACGGTGTTCGCCGAGATGATGGCCACGCAGGATCAGGAATTTGATTCCATGGCCCCGGAGAACATCTCACCGCTGGTGGTGTGGCTGGGCAGCGCCGAGTCCAAGGACGTCTCCGGCCGGGTGTTCGAGGTCGAGGGCGGCAAGGTGCGGGTGGCCGAGGGCTGGGCCCACGGCCCGGAGGCCGACAAGGGCGCCCGGTGGGATCCGGCCGAACTCGGCCCGGTGGTGCGTGATCTGCTCGCCAAGGCGCGCCAGCCGGTGCCGGTCTACGGGGCCTGAGTGATCTGGGGGGCCGGAGCGCTCTGGGGGGCCTGAGCGATCTGGTCACGCACAGGCGCGACACCGCGTGACAGCACCCGCCTTTGACGTTCCCGCCGCGGCGGCCCCGGCTCCGGCCGGTACCGAGGTGGGCTGACCCGCGGTGTCGCGCAGCGTGGCGCGGGGCCGGCTCACCCCCCTGACCGGCTCGGGCTCCACCTTGTTGCCGGTGCTGAGATCGGTTGCGCCATGGGGCTTGAGGGCCGGCACGGCGGCGAGGTCGGTCTCCTCCGCGGACCCCGGCGCAGATTCCGGTTCGGCCCCGGGCCCGGGACGCGGCCCCGCGGTGAGTTCGGTGGTGAGCTCTGCGGTGAGTTCGGTGGTGACTTCTGCGCGGGCCGGTCGTGCCTCCGGCGTTGCGGCCGGCGCGCCGCTCGCCGGCGCCGTCACTCCCGGCCCGGTGTCGGACCGGGACCGGTCGCCGGCCGTCTCGAGCCGCTCCGCCGAGGTCTGCGGCGGCTGCTGAGCCTCGCGCTCCAACACCGAGTCGACGATGTCGCGGACCACGTTCGGCACATACCGCACGGCGGTGGTCACGACGTCGAGGATGCCGTCGCGCAATGCCTCGACGACCGTGACGACGTCGCCGGTGCGCAACGCCTGACCGAGGTTGTACAGCGCGGTCTGCGGCGCGACGAGCAGATCGCGGGTGCGGACGAACAGTGTGGTGGGCAGTGACGGAGTCCGGCTGACCTCCACCCCTGCCCAGGAGACCAGCGTCCAGCCCTCGTCCGGACTGCCCTCGATCACCACCGTCTCGGTGTTGCCGAGCGTGTGGGTCAGCATCAGCAGCAGATCGGGGTTGTCGACGTTCATCATCGTCCAGAACATGATCGTGCCGCCGTGCCCGAACACCACCGGGTTCTGCGTTTCGCCCGCCAGGTAGTCGGCGTGGATCTGACGCAGCGCGGCGTCCACCCGGGCGTCGAAGGCGTTGCCGTCCTCGGAGCCGAGCACCGGGATGAACCGCAAGCCCAACGCCCAGGCGATGCCCGGCAGGCCGTAGAGCAGTCGTTCGAGGCCGGAGTCGTCGCGCGCGCCCTCGAACCATCCACCCGGGATCTCCCGCATTCCCTCCAGCCGGGTGATCTCGGAGTCGTCGTCGGCGAAGTGGCGGGCGGTCTCCAGGGTGCGCAACAGCGGCGACGAGTAGGCCTTGTCGTGCCCGTTTCGTGCCAGGATCTCCGCGACGGCCGCCGCCTCGGCGTGCCCCCGTTCGGTCAGGCCCCGGCCCGGGATGTCGGTCTCGATGATGTGCGCGGCGTTCGCCTGCGATTCCCCGTGCCGTACGAACGTCACGGTCATCGACCATGCCGGAATCGCGGAGACGATGAACAACAGCGCCGCTGAGATCGCGGCCACCACCACACGGAGGATTCGACTGTCCCGCATCGGGCTGCTCCTTGTCCGGCCTGTGCGGCTCAGACCTTAACCCGCCGACGTGTCAAAAGGGCGCGAATCTGTAAAGCCCGGCGGTCAGGGCTCGCAGACCACCAGCGGGATCACCCGGTCGGTGGCGTCGCGGTAGCCGCGGTACGGCGGGTAGATGCGAGTCAACTCGGGCCAGTAGCGGTCCCGCTCGGCAGCGGTGGCATCACGGGCCACCAGATCCAGATGCCGGGCACCGATCTGGACGTGCACACGCGGGTTCGCCCTGAGGTTGCGGTACCACTGCGGGTGTTCGGATCGTCCGCCGAAGGAGGCCGGCAGGATCACCCGGTCGCCGTCGCGCAGGTACAACGTCGGTGTGGTGCGGGGTTCACCGGTTCTGCGGCCGATGGTGGTCAGCAGGGCGGCCGGGAACCACAGCAGCCGCGATCCCAGCACACCGTTGCTGCGCCGGTACACCCGGATGTGGCCGCGCGCGAAGTGCTTGAGCGCCGATGCCAGCCAGCGCGAATTGCGGATCCCGCGGGCGCTCACGGCTCCTGATTAGCCGCCGAGCGGGGCTCGCAAACCACCAGCGGGATCACCCGGTCGGTCCAGCGCTGGTAGTCCTCGAAGGTCGGATACATCGCGACCAGTTGCGGCCAGTAGCGCGCCCGTTCGGCTTCGGTGGCGTCGCGCGCGGTCAGTTCCAGCACCTCGCGGCGGATCTGCACCGACACCTCCGGGTTCGCCTTCAGGTTGAGGTACCACATCGGGTTCTTGTCGCTGCCGCCCCGCGACGCCGCCACGATGATCCGCTCGCCGTCGCGCAGGTACAGCAGCGGGCTGACCCGGGGCTGTCCGGTCTTGCGGCCGGTCGTGGTCAGCAGAGCCACCGGCGCCCTGAACATGGTGCCGCCGAGCCGGCCGCCGCTGGCCCGGTAGGCCCAGGTGTTGAGCCGGGCCATCCATTTGATGAACACATCGGCCCACGGCGAATTCAGGTTCGGCGGCGGTGACTTTGCCATGGCGGTCATCCTATGCTCGGGCGGTGGACATGGATTGCGGCAGCGGAACTTCCGATCCCGACATCACCGACGAGGTGCGCATCGCGGCGGCCGGGGCCTACATCGACGCGCTGGTCAGCCACCGCGCCGACGAGGTGCCGTTCGCGCCGGACTGCACCCGGGTGGAGAACGGCCTCAAGACCGGGTTCTCCGGGAATCACCTGCGCCGCAGCCTCAATCGCGGTCCGCAGTTCCGGGTCATCGCGGCCGCGACGGATCGGGAGTTCACCGTGGCGGGTGACGAGGTGCACGCCCGGTTCACCATCGTCACCAGGCCACGGGTGGCCGGCCGGCGGGTGGTCGCGCACGTCGAGGAGACATTCCTGATCCCCGACGGCACAATCCACCACATCCGGGCCCGGATCCGTCCCGGCATCCAGCGGGTCTAGCCGTCAGATGCGTTCGATGATGGTGCCGGTGGACAAGGCGCCGCCGGCGCACATGGTGATCAGCGCGGTGCTCTTGTCGGTGCGTTCCAGCTCGTGCAGCGCGGTGGTGATCAACCGGCTGCCGGTGCTGCCGACGGGGTGACCCAACGCGATCGCGCCGCCGTTGACGTTGACCCGGTCCATGTCCGGTTCGTGCACCCGGGCCCAGGACAGCACCACCGACGCGAACGCCTCGTTGATCTCGACGATGTCGATGTCGCCGATCTTCATGCCGGCCTTCTCCAACACCTTGGCGGTGGCCTGAACCGGGCCGTCGAGGTGGTAGTACGGTTCGGCGCCGACCAGCGCCTGGGCGACGATCCGGGCCCGCGGCTTCAGCCCGCGCGCCTTGGCGACGTCCTCGTCCATCAGCAGCACCGCCGCGGCGCCGTCGGAGATCTGCGACGACGTGCCCGCGGTGTGGATGCCGCCCTCGATGACCGGCTTGAGTCCGGCCAGCCCCTCCAGGGTGGTCTCCCGCAGGCCCTGGTCACGGCTGACCTGCTGCCGTTCGGAGGTGGGCTGCTTCAGCTCGTCGAGCACCGGGGCCTCGATCGGCGAGATCTCCCGGTCGAACCGGCCTTCCGCCCACGCCTGCTGCGCCTTGAGCTGCGACTGCAGACCGAACTGGTCGACGTCCTCACGGGTGATGCCGCGCCGCTTGGCGATCCGCTCGGCGGCCTCGAACTGGTTGGGCATGTCGATGTCCCAGGAGGCGGCGCGGATCTTGGAGCGGTCCGGCCCGGCGTTCTCGCCGAGGCCGACGCGGCTCATGGCCTCCACGCCGCAGGCGATGCCGATGTCGATGGCGCCGGCGGCGATCAGCCCGGCGATCAGGTGGTTGGCCTGTTGACCGCTGCCGCACTGGCAGTCCACCGTGGTGGCGCCGACGTGCTCGGGCAGGCCGGCGGTCAGCCATGCCACCCGGGTGATGTTGTTGGACTGCTCGCCGTACTGCGTGACGCAGCCGCCGATCACCTGTTCGACGTCGGCGGCTTGCAGCTCGCCCTGGCTCGCCGCCCTGTCGACGAGCGACTTCTGCACCGCGCCCAGCAGCTCGGTGGCGTGTAGACCTGACAACCACCCGTTGCGCTTACCGATGGGGCTGCGGGTGGCTTCGACAATGACCGGGTTACCCATTACCCCAGGCTAGAACACGTTTCATTAGCCTGACAAGCGGGGATGTGACCATGCCTTTGATCTGGGACGAAGGCATGTTTCAATGACACTAGAACACGTTGCAGTAAGGAGCACGCTCATGCCTTGCCCGAATCTGCCCAAGGGCTTCGATCCCCTCGATGCAGAACTGAACCTCAAGGGTCTGCCGGTCGCAGAACTCGCTGAACTGCGCAAGTCCGAGCCCATTCACTGGGTTGACGTGCCGGGTGGCACCGGCGGTTTCGGCGACAAAGGCTACTGGATAGTAACCAAGCACCGCGACGTCAAGGAGGTCTCGCGGCGCAGCGACGTCTTCGGCAGCTCGCCGGACGGCGCGATCCCGGTCTGGCCGCAGGACATGACCCGCGAGGCCATCGACGTGCAGCGCAACGTGCTGCTCAACATGGACGCACCGCAGCACACCCGGCTGCGCAAGATCATCTCGCGCGGGTTCACCCCGCGGGCGATCGGCCGGCTGGAGGACGAGCTGCGCGCCCGCGCCCAGAACATCGCCGAGGTCGCCCGCTCCCAGGAGCGCGGTGACTTCGTCGAGCAGGTGGCGTGCGAGCTGCCGTTGCAGGCGATCGCCGAGCTGCTCGGGGTGCCGCAGGACGACCGGGACAAGATCTTCCGCTGGTCCAATGAGATGACCGCCGGCGAGGACCCCGAGTACGCCCACATCGACCCGGCGATGTCCTCGGTCGAACTGATCCAGTACGCGATGGCGATGGCCGACGAGCGGATCAAGAACCCGACCGACGACATCGTCAGCAAGCTCGTCCACGCCGACATCGACGGGGAGAAGCTCTCCGAGGACGAGTTCGGCTTCTTCGTGGTGATGCTCGCGGTGGCCGGCAACGAGACCACCCGCAACTCGATCACCCACGGCATGATCGCGTTCTCGCAGAACCCCGATCAGTGGGAGCTGTACAAGCGGGAGCGCCCGGAGACCGCCGCCGACGAGATCGTGCGGTGGGCCACCCCGGTGTCGGCCTTCCAGCGCACCGCCCTCGAGGACGTCGAGCTCAGCGGTGTGAAGATCAAGAAGGGCGAGCGGGTCGTGATGTCCTACCGGTCGGCCAACTTCGACGAAGAGGTCTTCGAGGACCCGCACACGTTCAACATCCTGCGCGACCCGAATCCGCACGTCGGCTTCGGTGGCACCGGGGCGCACTACTGCATCGGGGCGAACCTGGCGAAGCTGACGATCAACCTGATGTTCAACGCGATCGCCGACCACATGCCCGATCTCACCCCGATCGGCACCCCGGAGCGGTTGAAGTCTGGTTGGCTCAACGGCATCAAGCACTGGCAGGTGGACTACACCGGCACGTGCCCGGTCGCCAAGTAGCGTCACAGGCGCGCTCGTTTCAAGGAGGAATCGGGTGGACTTCAGTCCGAACGAGGGGCAGCAGGCTGTCGCCGACGTGGTCACCTCGGTCCTGAGCCGGGAAACCAGTTGGGACGCACTGGTGTCCGGCGGTGTCGCTGCCCTTCCGGTGCCGGAACGGCTGGGCGGCGACGGTGTCGGCCTCGCCGAGGTCGCCACCGCGCTCACCGAGATCGGCCGCCACGGTGCGGTGGGTCCGGCACTGGCCACGTTGGGGCTGGCGGTCACGCCGCTGCTCGAGCTGGCCTCCGAGGAACAGCAGGACCGCTACCTCGCCGGCGTCGCCGAGGGCGCGATCCTGACCGCCGCGCTCAATGAGCCCGGGGCGGCGCTGCCCGACCGGCCGGCCACCAGCCTGCGCGGCGGAAAGCTCAACGGCACCAAGGTCGCCGTCGGTTACGCGGCGCAGGCCCAGTGGATGGTGGTGAGCACCGACGCCGGTGTGGTGGTGGTGTCGCCGAACGCCGCCGGCGTGCAGATCACCAAGTCGCCGACCGCCAACGGCACCGACGAATACTCGGTCACGTTCACCGACGTCGAGGTGCCCGACGCCGATGTGCTCGACGGCGCGACGGTGGCTCGGCTGAACCAGTACGCGCTCGCGGCGATCGGCGCCTACGCGGCCGGGCTGGTCGCCGGTGCGCTGCGGCTGACCGCGGATTACGTCGCCAACCGGGAGCAGTTCGGTAAACCGCTGTCCACCTTCCAGACCGTCGCCGCCCACCTCGCCGAGGTCTACATCGCCTCGCGCACACTGGATCTGGCGTCGACGTCGGTGATCTGGCGGCTGTCCGAGGGGCCGGCCGACGATCCGCAGACTCGGGAGGATCTGGCCGTGCTCGGGTACTGGCTGGCGGCCGAGGCGCCACCGGTGATGCAACTGTGCCACCACCTGCACGGCGGGATGGGTATGGACATCGACTATCCGATGGACCGCTACTACTCGACCATCAAGGATCTGACCCGCCTGGTGGGTGGCCCGTCGCGGTGTCTGGATCGCCTCGGGGGCCTGGATCTGGCGGATGCCGCCGTGGGCGGCCGGGGGCCAGGGGACGACGGGAACTGAGATGTACATCGAACTGACTCCGGAACAGAAGAAACTGCAGGCCGAACTGCGCGAATACTTCGCCAACCTCATCTCGCCCGAGGAGCGCAGGGCGATGGAGGTCGACCGGCACAACGAGGCCTACCGCGCGGTGATCCGGCGGATGGGCGCCGACGGCAAGCTCGGTGTGGGGTGGCCCAAGGAGTTCGGCGGGCTCGGTTACGGCCCGGTCGAGCAGAGCATCTTCGTCAATGAGGCGGCCCGGGCGGATGTCCCGCTGCCGGCGGTGACCCTGCAGACGGTCGGCCCGACGCTGCAGGTGTACGGCACCGAGGAACAGAAGAAGAAGTTCCTGCCCGCGATCCTGGCCGGTGAAGTGCACTTCGCGATCGGCTACACCGAACCCGAGGCTGGCACCGACCTGGCGTCGCTGCGCACCACCGCCGTGCGGCGAAAGGAGGGGTCTGCCGAGTATTACCTGGTCAACGGGCAGAAGGTGTTCACCACCGGTGCCCACGACGCAGACTACATCTGGCTGGCCTGCCGTACCGACCCGAATGCGGCCAAGCACAAGGGCATTTCGATCCTGATCGTCGACACCAAGGATCCGGGCTACTCCTGGACGCCGATGATCCTGTCCGACGGAGCCCACCACACCAACGCCACCTACTACAACGACGTGCGCGTCCCGGCCGACATGCTCGTCGGCGAGGAGAACGGTGGCTGGAAGCTGATCACCACCCAGCTCAACCACGAGCGGGTGATGCTGGGGCCGGCGGGCAAGGTGGCCGGGATCTACGACAAGGTGCACGCCTGGGCGACCAAACCCGGCCCCTCCGGCGGGGCCCCGATCGACGACGCCAACGTGCGCCGGATCCTTGGTGAGATCCGGGCGATCTGGCGGATCAACGAACTGCTCAACTGGCAGGTCGCCGCGGCCGGTGAGACGATCGCCGTCGCCGACGCGGCCGCCACCAAGGTGTTCTCCACCGAGCGGATTCAGAAGGTCGGCCGGCTCGCCGAGGAGATCGTCGGCGGATACGGCGACCCGGCCGATCCGGAGACCGCCGAACTGCTGGACTGGCTGGACAAGCAGACCAAACGCAACCTCGTCATCACCTTCGGTGGCGGGGTCAACGAGGTGATGCGGGAGATGATCGCCGCGTCCGGGCTGAAGGTTCCGAGGGTGCCACGGTAGATGAGTGAATTGCAGTCGGCCATCGACGAAATCAAGGCGGCGGGGACGAGCGCACCGCGCAAGGGCCGCGACCCGGTGAACCAGCCGATGATTCACCACTGGGTGGACGCGATCGGCGACAGGAACCCGATCTACGTCGACGACGAGGCGGCCAGGGCGGTCGGCCATCCGGGTGTGGTGGCGCCACCGGCGATGATCCAGGTGTGGACCATGGGCGGGCTCGGCGAGGGCCGCCCGGACGACGATCCGCTGTCGAAGATGATGCGGTTGTTCGACGACGCCGGGTTCGTCGGAGTGGTCGCCACCAACTGCGACCAGACCTACCACCGGTATCTGCGCCCCGGCGAAGAGGTGACCATCAACGCCGAGATCACCGATGTCATCGGGCCGAAGCAGACCGCGTTGGGTGAGGGCTACTTCATCAACCAGCACATCACCTGGCAGGTCGACGGCGGTGAGACCGTCGCCGAGATGGACTGGCGCATCATGAAGTTCCGGCCCCGGGAGAAGACCACCGGACCGGTGGTCCCCGACGACCTGGACCCGGAGAAGCTGATGCGCCCGGCGCCGTCCCGCGACACCCAGTTCTTCTGGGACGGGGTCAACGCCCACGAGCTGCGCATCCAGCGCCTCCCGGACGGCACGCTGCAGCATCCCCCGGTGCCCGCGGTGTGGCAGGACAAGTCCGAGGAGGTGGACTACGTCGTCGCCGGCGGCCGGGGCACGGTGTTCAGTTTCGTGGTGCACCATGCCCCGAAGGTCCCGGGCCGCACCCTGCCGTTCGTCATCGCGCTGGTGGAGCTGGACGAGGGGGTGCGGATGCTCGGTGAACTCCGCAACGTCGATCCGGCGGCCGTGCAGATCGGCATGCCGGTGCGGGTGATGTTCATCGACCTGCCCGAAACCGAGAGTGGTCCGAGTTGGACGCTGTACGCCTGGGAGCCGGACACATGAGCACACCCGTCGTCGAGGTGGGCACCAAGCTGCCCGAACTGAAAATCCATGCCGATCCGACGTTCATCGTGTCGACGGCGTTGGCCACCCGCGACTTCCAGGACGTGCACCACGACCGGGACAAGGCGCAGGCCAAGGGTTCCAAGGACATCTTCGTCAACATCCTCACCGACACCGGGCTGGTGCAGCGGTATCTGACCGACTGGGCGGGCCCGGCGGCGCGGATCAAGTCGATCAAGCTGCGGCTCGGGGTGCCGTGGTACGCCTACGACACC
Organism: Mycolicibacterium thermoresistibile; assembly: GCF_900187065.1. Lineage (NCBI taxonomy): Bacteria > Bacillati > Actinomycetota > Actinomycetes > Mycobacteriales > Mycobacteriaceae > Mycobacterium > Mycolicibacterium thermoresistibile. Next base: position 4,274,434 of record NZ_LT906483.1, on the reverse strand, counting down.
GTCACGTTCACCGGCGAGGTCACCGACGTGGTGGACGGCCTGGTGACGGTGAAGGTGGTGGGTTCCAACAGCCTGGGCGACCACATCATCGCGACCACGACTCTGACCATGGGAGAGAGCTGATGTTGTCCGGTAAAGCCGCCATCGTCGGCATCGGCGCAACCGACTTCTCGAAGGACTCCGGGCGCAGTGAACTGCGGCTGGCGGCCGAGGCCGTGCTCGACGCGCTGAACGACGCCGGGCTGACTCCCGCCGACGTCGACGGTCTGACCACCTTCACCATGGACACCAACACCGAGGTGGCGGTGGCCCGCGCGGTGGGCATTCCGGAACTGAAGTTCTTCTCCAAGATCCACTACGGCGGCGGTGCGGCCTGCGCCACCGTGCAGCAGGCCGCGATGGCGGTGGCCACCGGGGTGGCCGACGTGGTGGTGGCCTACCGGGCCTTCAACGAACGGTCCGGAATGCGGTTCGGGCAGGTGCAGACCCGGCTGATCACCGGGGCGGATTCCACCAGCGTGGACAACAGCTTCTCCTACCCGCACGGGCTGTCCACGCCGGCCGCGCAGGTGGCGATGATCGCGCGCCGGTACATGCATCTGTCCGGGGCGACCAGCCGGGACTTCGGTGTCATCTCGGTGGCCGACCGCAAGCATGCGGCCAAGAACCCGAAGGCCTACTTCTACCAGAAGCCGATCACCATCGAGGATCACCAGAACTCGCGGTGGATCGCCGAACCGTTGCGGCTGCTGGACTGCTGCCAGGAGACCGACGGCGCGGTGGCCATCGTGGTCACGTCGGTGGAGCGGGCGAGGGATCTCAAGCACCGGCCGGTGGTCGTCGAGGCGGCAGCGCAGGGCTCCAGCGCCGACCAGTACACGATGACCAGCTACTACCGGCCCGAGTTGGACGGGCTGCCGGAGATGGGGCTGGTCGGCAGGCAGCTGTGGGCGCAGTCCGGGCTGACCCCCGACGACATCCAGACCGCGGTGCTCTACGACCACTTCACCCCGTTCACCCTGATCCAGCTGGAGGAGCTGGGCTTCTGCGGCAAGGGTGAGGCCAAGGACTTCATCGCCGACGGGGCGATCGAGATCGGCGGCCGGCTGCCCATCAACACTCACGGCGGTCAGCTGGGGGAGGCCTACATCCACGGCATGAACGGCATCGCCGAGGGCGTGCGTCAGCTGCGCGGCACCTCGGTCAACCAGGTCGACAACGTCGAACACGTGTTGGTGACCGCGGGCACCGGGGTGCCGACATCCGGGCTGATCCTGGGCTGACGGACCGGTCCCACGGACCGAAAAGGAAAGCCGTTGCGGAAGATCCGCAACGGCTTTCCTTTCATGGCAGCTGTGCTCAGGCCGGGACCAGCTCCACACCCGACAGCACCACTTCGTCGCCACGCTCCGGCACCGTGACGACGGCGACGTAACGGTCGTCTTCCTTCCAGACGTTGGCCTGCAGCGTCTCACCCGGGTAGACCACCCCGGCGAACCGGGCGCCGTAGGAGCGCATCCGGCTGACGTCACCGTCGAGGAAGTGGTCCACGATGCCCTTGCACGCGATGCCGTAGGTGCACAGCCCGTGCAGGATCGGCCGCGGAAAGCCCATCGCCGCAGCGAACTCCGGGTCCGAATGCAGCGGGTTGCGGTCGCCGCACAGCCGGTACAGCAGTGCCTGCTGGGGCAGGGTGGGCAGGGTGACCTTGGCGTCCGGGGCGCGGTCGGGCGGCGCGGTGTTGGTCGACGGTCCACGCTCACCGCCGAACCCGCCCTCGCCGCGGGCGTAGATCGAGCGCCTCTGGGTCCACAGCAGCGTGCCGTCCGGATCGGTGACGGTGGTCTCCGACCAGATCACCGCTGCCTTGCCCTTGTCCCAGATCTCGGTGAACTTCTGCACCGCGCGACCGGTCCCACTGGGCGGCAGCGGCGCCGGCACGCTGATCGCCTCCGAGGCGTGCAGCACCTTGTTCAGCTCGATGTCGATCCCCGGGAACTTCACCTGCGGCGGCTCGGTCATGTGGAAGCTGGCCGCGACGTTGCCGAAGGTGGGCAGCACCTGCGGGGTGCCGTCGGTGAGGTAGCGCAGCTCGCGCGGGTCCATCGGGTCGGCGCCGGCGCCCAGCGCCAGGTGATAGAGCTGGACATCGCTGCTGGTCCAGGAGAATTCGATGGGATCCAGTTCGGCGCCGAGTGCTTCGTCGAGATTGATGGGCATCGTCAACTCTTTCCAGGGTCAGATGTCGCGGTGGCGGCTCCGGCCACATGCAGGGCCGCGAGGTAACCGAAGGTCATGGCCGGGCCGATGGTGCCGCCCGGGCCGGGATAGGTGTGCCCCATCACCGGCGAACTGACATTACCTGCGGCGTAGAGACCGTCGATCACCGAGCCGTCGTCGCGCAGCGCGCGGCCGTGCACGTCGGTGCGGATGCCGCCCTTGGTGCCCAGGTCGCCCGGCACCATCTTGGCCGCGTAGAACGGCGCCTGATCGATCTCGCCCAGGTTCGGGTTGGGCTTGTTGGTCGGGTCACCGTAGTACCGGTCGTAGGCGCTCTCGCCGCGGCGGAAGTCCTGGTCCACCCCGGCGCGCGCGAACCCGTTGAACCGCTCGACGGTGGCGAGGAAGTCCTGCTCGGGAACCCCGATCCGGGCGGCCAGCTCGGCGAGGGTGTCGGCCTTGACGATCACGCCGGAGTCCAGCCACTTCTTCGGGATCCGCTGTCCCGGCTGCAATCCCGCGAACAGATAACGATCCCGGTAGCGCTGGTCGAAGATCAGCCAGGCAGGGATGTTCTCGCCCGGGCCGGGGCCCTGACCGTATTCGCCGCCGTACATGTGGTGGCAGGCCTCGACATACGGCATCGACTCGTTCATGAACCGCTTGCCGGCCATGTTGACGATGATCGAGCCGGGCGAGTTGCGTTCGGACAGGGCGAACCACGGCGCACCGGGCAGCGGGATGGTCGGACCCCACCAGGCGTCCTCCATGATCTCCAGTGCGGCGCCGAGCTTCTCGGCGGCGAGGATGCCGTCACCGGTGTTGGCCTTGGCGCCCACCGTCCATTCGGTGGTGATCGGCGGGCGCTGATACTTGACCCGCATCTGCTCGTTGTGCTCGAACCCGCCGGATCCGAGGATGACGCCGCGGCGGGCGCGGATCAGCCGGGGCTCGGCGGATTCGGGGTCCCTGGCGTCCACCACGTAGATGCCGCGGACCACGCCGTCCTCGACGTACAGGTCGGTCATCGCGGTGTTGAGCAGCAGCGGAACGCCGGCCTCGCGCAGGCCGATCCGCAGCGGCGCGATGAGCGCCCGGCCCATGCCGACCAGGTTCTTGCCGGTGGCGTTGGCCCACATCGAGCGGATGCCCACCTTGAGGCTGCGCAGCACACCGCGCGGGTGCCGCTTGAGCTGGTTCAGCCGGACGTAGTCCTGCTGCATGACCACCATGTTCATCGGCACCTTGCCGTACGGCGGTTCCAGCGTGTCCATGTCCGGGCCGAGCTTCTTGGCGTCGAACGGCCTGGGTTCCACCGAGCGGCCGGTGGGCTTGCCGCCCGGGGTCTCCGGGTAGTAGTCCGAGTACCCGGGCACCCAGCACAGCTTCAGCGGGGTGTGCTTGAGCACGAACGACAGCATCTCCGGGCCGCGGTCCAGGTAGGTGTCGATCTTCTCCGCCGGGACCACGTCGCCGACGATCGCGTGCAGGTATCTGCGGGCCTCTTCGGGGGTGTCGGTGACCCCGTCACGCTTGAGCACTTCGTTGTTCGGGATCCACACCCCACCCCCGGACCGGGCAGTGGAGCCGCCGTAGTGCGGCGCCTTCTCCACGACTACTGTGGATAGGCCCTGGTGAGCGGCGGTAAGCGCGGCGACCATGCCGGCAGCGCCGCTGCCCACCACGACGACATCGAACTCCTGACCAGTCATGTAGAACACGTTATAGAATTGCCCGGCATTCAAACAACTGAGGCACAATCCGCCCGGTTGAGGAAACGGGCCGAGGACGAAGGAAAGTAGCGCGTATGCTCAGTGCCCAGGTCCGTGAACAGTTGGCGGCCGAACTCGCACAAGCCGAACGCAGCCGCGTTCCGATCACGCCGCTGACCGATCGGCACCCCGGCATCGATGTCGTCGATGCCTACGAGATCCAGCTGATCAACATCCGGCAGCGGGTCGCCGAAGGTGCCCGCGTGGTGGGACACAAGGTTGGCCTGTCCAGCGAGGCCATGCAGAAGATGATGGGTGTGGACGAACCGGACTACGGGCATCTGCTCGACGATATGCAGGTGTTCGAGGACAAGCCGGTGAAATCCGCGAACTACCTGTATCCGCGGGTCGAGGTCGAGGTGGGTTTCATCCTGGCCGCCGATCTGCCGGGGGCGGACTGCACGGAGGAGGACGTGCTGGCCGCGACCGAGGCGTTCGCGCCGGCGATCGAGCTGATCGACACCCGCATCACCGACTGGAAGATCAAGCTGTGCGACACCATCGCCGACAACGCCTCCTCGGCCGGTTGGGTGCTCGGTGAGGCGCGGGTGTCGCCCGAGGAGATCGACATCACGACCATCGAGGCCACGCTGACCAACAACGGCGAGGTCGTCGCGCAGGGCCGCAGCGATGCGGTGCTGGGCAATCCGGTGACCGCGGTGGCCTGGCTGGCGCGCAAGGTGGACAGCTTCGGCGTGCGGCTGAAGGCCGGCGACATCGTGTTGCCGGGCTCGTGCACACGTGCGATAGACGCACCTGCCGGCAGCCATTTCGTCGCCGACTTCAGCGGACTAGGTTCGGTTCAGCTGAGCTTCGAATGACGGTGAACGACGACTTCTGAACGACGTTTCATTACTGAGGGGATCGCAATGACAGCCACGACGGGCCGCAAACTCCAGGCCGCGATCGTCGGGTCCGGGAACATCAGCACCGACCTGCTGTACAAACTGCTGCGGTCGGATTGGCTGGAACCGCGGTGGATGATCGGCATCGATCCCGCCTCCGAGGGGCTGGCCAGAGCCCGCAAGCTCGGCCTGGAGACCTCCCACGAGGGTGTCGACTGGCTGTTCGCCCAGGACGAGAAACCCGACATCGTGTTCGAGGCGACCAGCGCCTATGTGCACCGGGAGGCGGCTCCCCGCTACGCCGAGGCCGGGATCCGGGCGATCGACCTGACCCCGGCCGCCGTCGGCCCCGGCGTCATTCCCCCGGCCAATCTGCGCGAGCATCTCGACGCACCGAACGTCAACATGGTCACCTGCGGCGGGCAGGCCACCATCCCGATCGTGCATGCCGTCGTCCGGGCGGTGGCCGCGCACGGCGGGACCGTGCCGTATGCGGAGATCGTGGCCAGCGTGGCCAGTGTGTCGGCGGGGCCGGGCACCCGGGCCAACATCGACGAGTTCACCAAGACCACCAGCAAGGGTGTGGAGACGATCGGCGGCGCCCAGCGCGGGAAGGCGATCATCATCCTCAACCCGGCCGAGCCGCCGATGATCATGCGCGACACCATTTTCTGCGCGATCCCGGAGGACGCCGACCACGACGCGATCACCGAGTCGATCCACGATGTGGTCGCCGAGGTGCAGACCTACGTGCCCGGCTACCGGTTGCTCAACGAACCGCAGTTCGACGAGCCGTCGGTGGTGAACGGGGGCAACCACCTGGTCACCACCTTCATCGAAGTGGAGGGTGCGGGAGATTACCTGCCGCCCTACGCTGGGAATCTGGACATCATGACCGCCGCGGCCACCAAGGTGGGCGAGGAGATCGCCAGGGAGTCGCTGACAGCCACGGCAGGAGGCCAGGCATGACGACCGACATTTTCTTCAACCCGGTCTGGGACGTGCGGATCACCGACACGTCACTGCGGGACGGGTCGCACCACAAACGGCATCAGTTCACCAAGGACGAGGTGCGCTCGATCGTCGCGGCGCTGGACACCGCGGGTGTCCCGGTCATCGAGGTGACCCACGGCGACGGGCTGGGCGGATCGAGCTTCAACTACGGGTTCTCCAAGACCCCGGAGCAGGAGCTGATCAAGCTGGCCGCCGAGACGGCCAAGGAATCCAAGATCGCGTTCCTGATGCTGCCGGGGGTCGGCACCAAGGACGACATCAAGGAGGCGCAGGACAACGGCGGTTCGATCTGCCGGATCGCCACCCACTGCACCGAGGCCGATGTGTCGATCCAGCACTTCGGGCTGGCCCGCGAACTGGGCCTGGAGACCGTGGGTTTTTTGATGATGGCCCACACCATTCCGCCGGAGAAGCTCGCCGAGCAGGCCCGGATCATGGCCGACGCCGGCTGTCAGTGCGTCTATGTCGTCGACTCCGCGGGTGCGCTGGTGCTCGAGGGGGTGCGGGACCGGGTGGCCGCGCTGGTGGCCGAACTCGGTGACGACGCCCAGGTGGGCTTCCACGGCCATGAGAACCTGGGGCTGGGTGTCGCCAACAGCGTCGAGGCGGTGCGCGCCGGCGCCAAACAGATCGACGGATCCTGCCGCCGGTTCGGTGCCGGCGCCGGGAACGCGCCGGTGGAGGCGCTGATCGGGGTGTTCGACAAGGTCGGCGTCAAGACCGGGATCGACTTCTTCGACATCGCCGACGCCGCCGAGGAGGTCGTCGCACCGGCGATGCCGTCCGAATGCCTGCTCGACCGCAACGCCCTGATCATGGGCTACTCGGGCGTGTACTCCAGCTTCCTCAAGCACGCCATTCGCCAGTCCGAACGCTACGGGGTGCCCGCGCACCAACTGCTGCACCGCGCGGGCCAGCGCAAGCTGATCGGCGGTCAGGAGGATCAGCTCATCGACATCGCGCTGGAGATCAAGCGCGAACTGGAGGAGCAGGCCGGGAGCACGGCCTAGCAGACGAGCGCGTTGCGTAACGCTGTGGCGGTGTGAACGCCGATTTCCCGCCACACCGTTACACAAATCCGCCTGCGCGGCGCGAATCGAGTAGCGCACTACGCTATCGCGTCCCGGCCCGGCGGCCGGACACTGTCGATGGCCGTTTCGACGGCCGCCGAACCCGGCGCCGGGGGTTGACCACGTGACGGCGATCGCCGGACGAGGGGTCGTGGGGGAACTCCCGGCGCCGGGCCGACGGCACCCGACAGGTCGAGCCACCGGTTGTCGGCGGCGCCGGGCACGATGGTGCCATGGCGACCCGGGAACAGGCCCAGGCCCTGCTCGAGCGACTGGCGGGGCCGCAGGCCACGTTGCGCGACGATCAGTGGGCCGCGATCGAGGCCCTCGTGGTGCGGCGGAAACGGGTGCTGGTCGTCCAGCGCACCGGATGGGGCAAGTCGGCGGTGTACTTCATCGCGGCCAAACTGCTACGCGGCGACGGGCTGGGCCCGACGGTGATCGTGTCTCCGCTGCTGGCGCTGATGCGCAATCAGGTCGCGGCGGCCGAACGCGCGGGTGTGCGGGCCGCGACCATCAACTCGAGCAATGTCGCCGACTGGGACGACATCCACCGGCGGGTGCTCCACGGCGCGGTCGACGTGCTGCTGGTGAGCCCGGAACGGTTGAACAACCCCGACTTCCGCGACAACGTCCTTCCGGCGTTGGCTCGCGACGCCGGGTTGGTGGTGGTCGACGAGGCGCACTGCGTCTCGGACTGGGGACACGACTTCCGGCCCGACTACCGGCGCATCCGCACCCTGATCGCCGAACTCGGCCGCGACATCCCGGTGCTGGCCACCACCGCCACCGCCAATGACCGGGTGGTGCGGGACGTCGTCGCCCAGCTGGGCGTCGGCGATCCGGACACCCTGGTGCTCCGCGGCGGGCTGGACCGCGAATCGCTGCGGTTGTCGGTGGTCAAGGTCGGCAACCCGGCCCAGCGTGCGGCGTGGCTGGCCCAGCACCTCGGATCGCTGCCCGGATCGGGCATCGTCTACACCCTGACCGTCGCCCAGGCCCATGACGTCGCGGCCGTGCTGCGCGAACAGGGCCATGAGGTGGCCGCCTACACCGGAGCCACCGAGGCCGCCGAACGCGAGCAGTTGGAAGCCGATCTGCTGGCCAACCGGGTCAAGGCGCTGGTCGCCACCTCGGCCCTGGGGATGGGATTCGACAAACCCGACCTGGGTTTCGTCGTGCACCTGGGAGCGCCGTCCTCACCGATCGCCTACTACCAGCAGGTCGGGCGGGCCGGCCGGGCCCTGGCGGACGGCGCGTCGGCCGAGGTGATCCTGCTGCCCGGCCCGGAGGATCAGGAGGTGTGGCGCTACTTCGCCTCGGTGGCGTTCCCGTCGGAAGCCGTGGTGCGCAAGGTGATCGACGCGCTGGAACCGGACCGTCCGCAGTCGACACCCGCATTGGAGCCGCTGGTCGACCTCAACCGCAGCCGGCTGGAGATGGTGCTGAAGGTGCTCGACGTGGACGGCGCGGTGCGCCGGGTCAAGGGCGGCTGGGTCAGCACCGGCGCACCCTGGGAGTACGACGAACAGCGCTACCGCCGCCTCGACGAGGCCCGCCGCGGCGAACAACAGGCCATGCTGGACTACCTGGACACCGACGCGTGCCGGATGTCGTTCCTGCGCAGTCAGCTCGACGATCCGGAATTGCGTGACGGGGAACGTTGCGGGCGGTGCGACAACTGCGCCGGCCGCCGGTATTCGGCCGATGTCGACGCCGCTGCGGCGGACGCGACCAGACAGCAGTTGCTGCGCCCCGGGGTGGAGATCACCCCGCGCAAACAGTGGCCGACCGGCCTGCCGAAGCTGGGTGTCCAGCTCACCGGACGGATCACCGCCGCCGCGCCCGGCCGGGTCATCGGCCGGCTGACCGACCTGGGGTGGGGGCCCCGGCTGCGGGCGCTGCTGGACGGGCCGGACGGCGAGGTGCCCGACGATGTGCTGCGTGCCGCCGTCGACGTGCTGGCGGCCTGGAACTGGGCGGCCCGGCCGGCCGCCGTCATCGCGGTGGATTCGGTGAGTCATCCGCGGCTGATCCGATCCGTGGCGGCGCGGCTGGCGAAGCTGGGCCGGCTGACCGACCTCGGCACGCTGCGCTACCGCCCCGAACACCGCCCGGTGCGCGCCGCGAATTCCGCCTACCGGGTCGCCGCGCTGCACGATTGCTGGGAGTCGCCGGATTCCGCGACGCTGGCCGCCGTCGGCGGCCCGGTGCTGCTGGTCGACGATGTCACCGACACCGGGTGGACGCTCACCACCGCGGCCCGGGCGCTGCGTCAGGCCGGCGCCGCCGAGGTGCTGCCGTTCGCGCTGGCGGCCATCAACTAGCGGACGCGCCGCCCGGGGTCGGTGAGCCCGGCCCAGCGCGGTTTCGCACCGCCGAGCTGGCGTGTCACCGCGTCGGCGGTCGCGACCACCGCCCGTGCCCGACGGCGGATCTCGTTCTCCGAGAGCGCATCTCCGACGTGCAGCGATGTGACCATCACCTGGCGGTGGTCCCGGTCGAACACCGGGGCGGAGATCACGCTGATGTCGAACTTCGCACCGCCCGCCGGGGAGTGCTCGGAACGCAGATACACCCGCTCGCCGATGTCGGACACCATCTCCCCGAACAGCGCCCGCAGTTCCTCGGGCAGGGTGGCGGACATGCCGGCCATCAACGTGTAGAGCCGCTGGCCGGCCGGGGTCTGCCGTTCGACCAGGTAGCCGTCGGCGCGGCACTCGGCGATGACCCGCTGTAACCGCTCACTGTCGGTGCGTAGCGGGATCGTCGGCTCCTTGGCCAGCCAGGCCGTCACCGCCTCGTCGTCCCACAACACGAACATCAGCCCGACCGGCGGGGCGAACGGGTAGCTCTGCCCGACGTGCACCGGCGGCGTGGCGCCCGGCGGGGCCACCAGTTCCAGCACCGTGATGCGGTCGTCGACGACCGCGGACAGCGCCGCGGTGCCACCGAAGGCGCCGGACAGCTCGCGCAATTGGGCGCGGGCGTCGGGACTGACCCGCAGCGACTCCTGCGCGGCATGGCCGAGTGCGATGAGCGCCGGCCCCGGCCGGTAGGTCTTGTCGGTCGGTTCGCGTACCGCGTAGCCATGCCGCGCCAGCGTGGCGAGGATGCCCAGGCAGGTGGGCTTGCTGAGGTTCAGCCGGCGGGCCACCTCGGAGGCGCCGAACCGCTCATGCGGGTGGCGGGCCAGCAGCTCCAGCACCTGCACCACCCGCTCGGTGGGAGGGGAGGTGCGGCCGACCGGGCCGGTTTCGACCATTCGGACACCTCCGGTTGACGCACGGTTAGAACGCGTTCTAATGTCAGGCTCGTAGATAATCTACCGGCCCGGTCCAATATTGGACCATGAGAGGTGCTCGGATGTACTCCCAGCCGTTACTGGACGCGATCGCCGAAGCCGAGCGGATCGTCACCGAAGCCCCGCACATCGAGACCGAGGCGGATCTGCTGGAGGGGCTGCACTATCTGGCCGGCTGCATCTCGGCCTGCATCCACCTGGCGTTCGACTACGAACGCGACCATCCGTTCCTGCAGAGCGGCACCGGGCCGTTCACCAAGATGGGCCTGGACAACCCGGACACGCTGTACTTCGGTACCCGGGTGCTGCCCGGACACGAGTACGTCGTCACCGGCACCCGCGGCACCACCACCGACCTGAGCTTCCAGCTGCTCGGCGGCGAGTACACCGACGAGGGGGTGCCGGAGAGTCAGGCCGCGTTCGACGACCGCGAACTCGACATCGGCGAGGACGGGCGTTTCGAATGGCGGTTCACCCCGGAGCAGCCGTCCCAGTTGGTGATTCGCGAGGTGTACGGCGACTGGTCGCAACAGCGCGGCACCATCGCGATCGCCCGCACCGACACCGCCGGGACCGCGCCGCCGCCGCCGACCCGCCGTACCATCGAGAAGCGTTACGCCGTCGCCGGCAGACAGCTGGTGCAGCGGGTCAAGACCTGGCTGCAGTTCCCGCAGTGGTTCTACTTCAACATCCCGGTCAACACGATGGTCCCGCCGCGGCTCACCCCCGGCGGTCTGTCCACCCAGTACTCGTCGGCCGGCCACTACGAACTCGAACCCGATCAGGCCATGATCATCACCGTGCCGGTCTCCGACGCCCCCTATCTCGGATTCCAGCTGGGCAGCCTCTGGTACATCTCGCTGGACTACATCAACCACCAGACATCGCTGAACGCCACTCAGGCGCAGGCGGATCCGGACGGCAGGATCCGTATCGTGGTGTCCGAGGCCAACCCGGGGGTGACCAACTGGGTGGAGACGCTGGGCCACCGCCGCGGCATCATGCAGTTCCGCTGGCAGCGGGTGTCGCGGCCGCTGACCGAGGCCGACGGGCCGACCGTCGAGGTGGTGGACTTCGATCAGGTGCCCGCGGCGCTGCCGTACTACGAGAGCAACCGGATCTCCGAGGAGGCCTGGCGGGCGCGGATCGCGCAGCGCCAGATTCAGATCGCGAACAGGATGTTGGGATGACGATGTTGAGCCTCGACAACAAGGTCGTGGTGATCAGCGGGGTGGGTCCGGCGCTGGGCACCACGCTGGCACGCCGCTGCGCGGCGGCGGGTGCGGATCTGGTGCTCGCCGCCCGCACCGCCGAACGACTCGAGGAGGTGGCCGGGCAGATCACCGCGACCGGTCGGCGGGCGGTGGCGGTGCCCACCGACATCACCGACGAGGCGCAGGTGGCCAACCTGGTCGCGGAGACGAACAAGGCCTACGGCCGGGTGGACGTGCTGATCAACAACGCGTTCCGGGTGCCGTCGATGAAACCGCTGGCCAACACCGGGTTCGACCACATCCGCGAGGCGATCGAACTGACCGTGCTGGGGGCGTTGCGGCTCACCCAGGCGCTCACCCCGGCGCTGGCGCAGGCCAACGGATCGGTCGTCAACGTCAACTCGATGGTCATCCGGCACTCCCAGCCCAAGTACGGCGCCTACAAGATGGCCAAGGCCGCCCTGCTGGCGATGTCACAGTCGCTGGCCAGCGAGCTGGGGGAGCAGGGCATCCGGGTCAATTCGGTGGTGCCCGGCTACATCTGGGGGGAGACCCTCAAGGGCTACTTCCAGCACCAGGCCGGCAAGTACAACACCACCGTGGACCAGATCTACCAGGCCACCGCGGCGCAGTCGGACCTCAAACGGCTGCCGACCGAGGACGAGGTCGCCTCGGCGATCCTGTTCTTCGCCAGCGACCTGTCCAGCGGGATCACCGGCCAGACGCTGGACGTCAACTGCGGGGAGTACAAGGTATGACACCCCGTACCGATGTCGGGACCGTCGAGGATCTGCACGCCTCCGCCGTGAAGGCTTGCGGGCTGGAGGATTTCGGCAGCGACGACGACAACTACAAAGAAGCGCTCGCGGTGCTGCTCGACTCCTATCAGCGCGAGGCCGACCTCACCGAGCTGGGTAGCAAGATGTCGCGGTTCTTCCTGCGCAACGCGCTGGTCGCCCGGCTGGTCAGCGAGGCCGCGTGGAAGCAGTACCCGCAGCACGCCGACGTGGTGATCGAACGGCCGATCTTCGTCACCGGGTTACCCCGCACCGGCACCACCGCACTGCACCGTCTGCTGGCGGCCGACCCCGCCCACCAGGGACTGGAACTGTGGCTGGCGGAGTTCCCGCAACCCCGCCCGCCGCGGGAGACCTGGCCCGACAACCCGATCTACCGGCAGCTCGAGGCCCAGTTCACCAAGGCCCACCAGGAGAACCCCGACTACACCGGGCTGCACTTCATGACCGCCGGTGAGGTCGAGGAGTGCTGGCAGCTGCTGCGTCAGTCGGTGCATTCGGTGTCCTACGAGACGCTCGCCCACGTGCCCAGCTACGCGCGCTGGCTGGCCCGGCAGGACTGGACCAAACCGTATCAGCGGCACCGCCGCAACCTGCAGCTCATCGGCCTCAATGACGTCGAGAAGCGTTGGGTGCTCAAGAATCCCAGCCATCTGTTCGCCCTCGACGCGTTGTTCGCCACCTATCCGGACGCGCTGGTCGTGCAGTGCCACCGGCCGGCCGAGACGATCATGGCGTCGATGTGCTCACTGTCGCAGCACACCACGGCGGGCTGGTCGAACACCTTCGTCGGCGCGCAGATCGGTGCGGACGCCATGGAGACCTGGACGCGGGGTCTGCGGTTGTTCAACGAGGCCCGGGCCAACTACGACCCGGCACAGTTCCACGACGTCGAGTACGCCGACTTCGTCAAGGATCCGATCGGCACCGTCGAGGGGATCTACCGGCATTTCGGCCTCGAGTTCACCGACGCGGCCCGCGACGCCATGACCCGGTTGCACACCGAGAGTCAGCGGGGACCGCGGGCACCCCGGCACAGCTACTCGCTGGCCGACTACGGCCTCACCGCCGAATCGGTGCGCGACGCTTTCTCGGGTCTGTGAGCCGGTCTGTCGGCCGGTCTAGACCGTGGTGTTCGCCAGGGCCTCGATGCGTTTGAGCGCCTGCTGCGCCAGCGACAGCACGTCGTAGCCGCCGGTGCGACTGCAGGTGGTGATCTCGACGGCCGCATTGTGCGCGGCGACCAGCGTGTTGTCACACGCCCAGTTGTCGGCCCGGAACGCCCACACCAGGATGTCCGGCGAACCGGAGTCCACCGGGGGCAACAGCCGGAAGTCGTAGGTGTCGCCGCTCATCGCGGTGACCGTGATCGGCACGTCCCGGCAGGAGTCGATGGTCTGCCGCGCCCGGGCGAGCGCCTCCTGCGGATCGAAGTCGGCCCGGTACACCCCGACCATCTCCTCGATCACCACTCCGCCCCCGACGTCGTCGCGCCAGTGTCCACCGGTGGTGGCCGCCGGGTCGAAGTCCTCGATGAAGGGCGGATCCACCTCCCGGGCCACCCCGGCGCAGTCCTCGGGTTCGACGGTGGTGAACAGGCTGCCCTCACCGCCGGCCACCTCCGGGCTCAGCAGGTCGCCGACCTGTCCGGCGGTGATCGGCGCCACCGGAGGGCCGCCCGGATCGGGGGTCGCGGTGTCGAGCGTGCGGGTGCAGCCGCACGCGACGACCGCCAGCAGCGCAGCCACCGCCCCGGCCCGGGTCAGCCTGGTGGGGGTCAGCCGCATGCGGTCAGTGTAGGAGTCAGCCGTCACCCGGGGGCGGCGCCGAGGGCACCTCGTCGAGCACCCCTTCGGCGACCGCGTGTTTGATGCTGTCCGCCAGCCGCGGGCAGGTCGGGACACGCGCCGGATCCCCGCCGGCTTCGCGGATCTCGGTGAAGTGCGCGCAGCGGCGGGTCGCCTCTGAACTCCACTGCACCGAGGTGTGGGTCGGGCCGAGTTTCTTGACCTGCACGGTGACATGGCAGAACCGGCAGTCGATGGGTACCAGACCGGATGTCAGGTACCGCTCGCGGTCCCGTCGGGTCGCCTCCTCGAGCGCCGCCGCCCGGTCCGCCGGGAGTCGCGGCGCCTTCGACCAGGGCCCGGCCGGCCCCTCGGGTGCGACCGGATGGTGGTGCTCGTCGTCGTGCACACCGCGCAGCAGCAGCATCGACCGGGCGAGCCGGTCGACATCGGGTCGCTGCCCGCCGTCGGAGGTCATGACGACTGATCGGCTCCCTGTCTGGTCGCGTTCTCCGTCCGGGCGTCCCCGGCCTTCTCGGCCTTCTTCTCCTCGGCCTGGCGGGCCAGGTTCTCCTCGACCTGCTTGGTCCAGTACTCGACGGCCGCGGTGGTGTCGACCTCGATCTCGAACCGGTCGGTCATGTCCGGGGTGATGTCGGCGACGTCGACGTAGAACTGCTGATACCAGCGCCGCATCTGGTAGACCGCGCCGTCCTCCTCGACCAGCAGCGGGTTGTCGATGCGGGTCTTGTGCTTCCAGATCTCGACGTCCTGCAGGAAGCCCTTGCTCACCCCGTCGGTGAAGGCGTCGGCCAGCTTCTGGGTGGTCTCGTCGTCCAGGCCCTTGGGCTTCTCGACGATGACGCCCCACTGCAGCACGAACGAATCCTGCGTCACCGGGTAGTGGCAGTTGATCAGGATCGACTCGGCCTTGAACTCGCCGTAGGTGTTGTGCAGCCAGTTGATCATGAACGACGGCCCGAAGTACGACGCCTCCGAGTCGAGGTGGGATTCGCCGTAGGCGGTGCCCAGGTCACCGACGTCGGGCCGGCCCACGTTGTGCAGGTACTGGCTGGCGATGTGGCCCTCGAAGACGTTCTTGAAGTACGTCGGCATCCCGAAGTGGATGTAGAAGAAGTGGGCCATGTCGGTGACGTTGTCGATGATCTCGCGGCAGTTCGCGCCCTCGATCAGGATCGAGTTCCACCGCCAGTCGGTCCACTCGTCACTGTGCGCTTCCGGGATCTCGGGGATCCGCACCTCCGGCTGCGGCGGGTTGCCCTCGTGGTCGTGCCAGACGAACAGCAACCCACCCCGGACGTCGGTGTGCCACGCGCGGGTGCGGGCCAGCCGCGGGGTGCGCTTGGCGTAGGGCACCAGCTTGCACTTGCCGTCGCCGCCCCAGCGCCAGTCGTGGAACGGGCAGGCCACCTCGTCACCCTTGATGGTGCCCTGCGACAGGTCACCGCCCATGTGGCGGCAGTACGCGTCGAGAATCTTCAGTTCGCCCGACGAATCGGCGAACACCACCAGCTTGGTGCCGAAGGCCCGGATGCCGTGGGGCTTGCCGTCCAGAAAGTTCTCCACCGGGCCCAGGCAATGCCAGCCTCGGGCGTACCGGTCCGGCAGGGTGCCGGTGTCGATCTCACGGATGCCGCTGCTGCCGGCGGTGTGGGTACTCACCTCGCGCCTCCAACTCGTAGCTTCTAACTAGAACACGTTACAGTTTTCGGCCTCGCTCTGGCAATGTTTGCCGCGTGACCTGCGGCATACCCGCCATCGGCCGAATCTGAACGAGTTTTAGCCGGCTAACCGCACAGGCCCAGGCCGGTGCGCAGCGCGATCTGCTGCATCTTCCCGGCACTGATCACATAACGCTCGTCGGTGACGTCGCCCAACGCGCTCTCGAACTGCAGCTGGGCCAGCGCCGGACCCTCGGTGAACATCAGCAGCGTGGCCGCCTTGGTGCCGTCGGCCGAGGTGCCGACGATCATGGTGCCGTCGGTGCCGACCGGCACCGGTTGGGGGGTGCCGCCGGTGATCACACTGTCGATCTGGGGCAGTCCCTCACGCAGCGTGCGGGTCGCCGTCCGGGCGTCCGGATAGATCACGATCGTGTTGGAGATCGCCCGGGTGTCGTCGGTGTTGACGAACAGCGCGCTGGCGCCGGCGAGCCCGTCCGGAGCCGGGTTCGTCGAGCGCACGGTGAAGGTGTCCTCACCGTCACTGAGGTCGTTGGGCTGCAGCAGCAACTGTGAGTAGTCGCAGGTGTCGGCGGTGTCTCCGGAACCGGTCGTCGGCTTGGCCTGACCCGATCTGTCCTGGGGCGACGTGGTGGTCGACTCCTGCTGGAAATCGCCCCCGGCGCCCACCGGGGTCTCGGGCATCTCGCACCCCGCGGTGGCGACACCGATCAGCGCTGCAGCGGCTATCGATATGAACTTGACGGTACGGCGGTCTGCAAGCACGGGATCGCTTCTGCTTTCCGTCGGGGACGTTCGGTCTCAGTTCCCCAACGTACAGGCCGATCACCGGCCGCAGACCGCCGCGCGTCGGTCGTCGCAGGTGTCCGGCGTCACCTGAAAATCTGTCACGCCGGAATCGTCACCCCGACATCATCGGAGAACCGGCTTGTCGGCGCCCACCACCCACATCGAGAAGTACTGCGAGCCGCCGCCGTAGGCGTGCCCGAGCGCCTTGCGGGCGCCCTCCACCTGGTGGTCGCCGGCCTTGCCCATGACCTGGATCGCGGCCTCGGCGAACCGGATCATGCCCGACGCGCCGATCGGGTTGGACGACAACACCCCGCCCGACGGGTTGACCGGCAGTTTGCCGCCGATCGCCGTCTCACCGGCCTCGGTGAGTCTCCAGCCCTCGCCCTCGGCGGCGAAACCGAGGTTCTCCAACCACATCGGCTCGAACCAGGAGAACGGCACGTAGATCTCGGCGACGTCGATCTCCTCGAGCGGGTTGGTGATCCCGGCCGCCTCCCACAGCGCCTTGGCCGCATCCCGGCCGGCCTGCGGGTTGACCTGGTCGCGGCCCGCGTACGCCAGCGGTTCGGTGCGCAGCGCCGTGGCGTGGATCCAGGCCACCGGATGCCCGTCGGCCACCCGGGCGTCGGCGGTGGCCTCGTCACCGATCACCACCGCGCACGCGCCGTCCGAGGACGGGCAGGTCTCGTCGAACCGGATCGGGTCCCACAGCATCTGGCTGTCGAGCACCTTCTCCAGGGTGATGTCAGGCTGCTGCAGGTGGGCCAGCGGGTTGCGGGCGCCGTTGAGCCGGTCCTTGACGGCCACCATCGCGCCGATGTGGGTCGGCGCCCCGGACCGGCGGATATAGGCCCGCACATGCGGGGCGAAGTAGCCGCCGGCGCCGGCGCCGACCGGTTTGGTGAACGGCACCGGGATGGAGAGCGCCCACATCGCGTTGGACTCGGACTGCTTCTCCCAGGCCATCGACAGCACCCGGCGGTACTTGCCGGACTGCACCAGGCTGGCGGCCACCACGGCGGTCGAACCGCCCACCGATCCGGCGGTGTGCACCCGGATCATCGGCTTGTTGGTCGCCCCGACCGCATCGGCCAGGAACAGTTCGGGCATCATCGCGCCCTCGAAGAAGTCCGGCGCCTTGCCGACCACGACGGCGTCGATGTCGTCCATCGTCGAACCGGAGTCCGCCAGAGCCCTGTCGATGGCCTCCCGCACCAGACCGTGCATCGACACGTCGTGGCGCTTGGAGACGTATTTGGTCTGCCCGGTGCCCAGCACCGCGGCGAGTTGCTTGGTCATTTGCCCTCCAACACAGCCACCAGATTCTGTTGCAGCGCAGGCCCGCTCGTCGCGTGCGCGAGCACCCGTTGGGCTGAGCCGTCGAAGATGTGCCGGGCGGCGAAGCCGATGCGTTCCAGGCCCGCCGAGAACATCGGGTTCGCCGACAGTGCCCCGCCCGACGGGTTCACCTTCGTCCCGCTGCCCAGGCCGATCGCCTCGGTGAGGATCAGCTGCTGATGGCTGAACGGGGCGTGGAGTTCGGCCACCTCGATCGACCCGGCGTCGCCGCCGGTGGCCGCCTGTGCCGAGGCCGCCGTCGACGGTGACGTGGTGAGATCGCGCGCGCCGAGCACCGGGGTCTCGATGCGGTGCTCGATGCCGGTGATCCAGGCCGGGTTCTCCCGCAGCTCACGGGCCCGGTCCCCGGCGGCCAGCACGATCGCCGACGCACCGTCGGTGATCGGCGCGATGTCGTGCCGCCGCAGCGGATCGGCGAAGTACGGGCGGGACAGCAGCTCGTCGACGGTTTCGGCGGGCGGCACCGAGTCGGTGCGCGGCGCGGCGGCCATCGCGTCGAGCGCCACCCGGGCCATCTGCTCGGCGGTCCACTTCCCGGCGTCCAACCCGAGACGGGCCTGCAGGCCGGCGATCGACACCGAGTCGGGCCACAGCGGCGCCACCGTGTACGGATCGGTCTGCAACGCCAGCACCCGGCGCAGGTCGCCGGCGCTGGACTTGCCGAAGCCGTACACCAGCGCGGTGTCGACCTCGCCGGTCAGGATCTTGATGTACGCCTCGTACAGCGCCCAGGCCGCGTCCATCTCGACGTGCGACTCGTTGATCGGCGGCACCGCGCCGATCGAGTCGATCGCAGAGATGAACGAGAAGGCGCGCCCGGCAAGGTAATCCGACGAACCGGAGCACCAGAAGCCGATGTCGCGCTGGCTGATCCCGAGTTCGTCGTAGAGCTGGGCGAAACACGGCATCAGCATCTCGACGCCGTTGGTGGTTCCGTCGGTGCGGCGGACGTGCGGTGCGTGCGCGAATCCGACGACCGCGACTGAACGTTCGGTCATGCGAAAAGTCCCTTTACAGGTGGTGTTTGTAGGTCTCGTAGTCGGCGTCGGGTTCGCCGGTGGGGCGGAAGTGGCTGATGTTGTCGATGCCCAGGCCCCACTCCTCCCGGGGCCGCCACACCGCCTCCACCCGCATGCCCATCCGGACCTCCGACGCGTCGACCTCGGTGACCAGATGCAGGAACGGGATGTCGGCCCCGTCGAGCAGCACGTACGCCGCGACGTAGGGCGGTTTGATGCGCTGCCCGGCGAACGGGATGTTGACGATCGCGAACGTCGTCACGGTGCCCTTGTCGGACAGTTCGACGAACTCATCGAGCTGCAGCCCGGTGGCCGGATCGGCTTCGCGGGCCGGGAAGTACACCTTGCCCGGCTTGCCGTCGCGGCCGCGCCGGGTCCGCGCGCCGAGCAGTCTGCCCTCCTGCAGCGCGCGCAGATAGGCGCTTTCCGGATGCGATGCGGAGTGCTGGATCTCGATGTTGATCGGCGTGACCAGCATGGTGACCGGATCCCGTTCGTCGGCGGGGCCGTCCGGCGCCGGTTCGGGTTCGTCACCGAGGGTGAAGTAGGCGATGTCGGTGATCGCGCCGACCGGTTCGTCGACCCAGTGCGCGCGCACCCGGGCGCCGGTGGACAACGCGTCGGCGCTCTCGACGTCCACGGCGTGCAGCATCGGGGTGTCCGCGCCGTCGAGTTTGATCAGCGCCCAGGGGAACGGCCGGTCGAACGGTTGCCCCTCCACCGGCTCGGACTGCCAGGTCCAGGAGACCACGGTGCCCACACTGCTCACCGGTACGATCTCGGTCAGCCGTTCATAGGTGACCGGGTCGAACTCGGCAGGAGGCACGTGCACCCGTCCGTCCGACCCCCGCACGCCGACGATGCGGCGTTCACGCAGGGCGGTGAAGAACTGACTGAGGACGGGTCCGACTGAACGGGTGTAGTCGAAGGACAGTTTCAGGGGCGCAGAAAGTGGCGGCTCTCGATGATCTGTCGAGGCCGGGCGGCTTTGGCTGGCTGTCACAGCATTGAGTAGAACAGGTTCTAGGAATCGTGGCAAGGATCGGTCGGGAGGCAGACTAATGAAATTGGGACTTCAGCTCGGATACTGGGGTGCACAACCCCCGGAAAACCACGCTGAGCTGGTGGCTGCCGCCGAGGAGGCCGGCTTCGACACCGTGTTCACCGCGGAGGCGTGGGGGTCGGACGCGTTCACCCCGTTGGCCTGGTGGGGGCGGCAGACCACCCGGATGCGGTTGGGTACCTCGGTGGTGCAGCTGTCCGCCCGCACCCCGACCGCGTGCGCGATGGCCTCGCTGACGCTGGATCACCTGTCCGGCGGCCGGCACATCCTCGGCCTCGGGGTGTCCGGCCCGCAGGTCGTCGAGGGCTGGTACGGCCAACGGTTCCCCAAACCGCTGGCGCGCACCCGGGAGTACATCGACATCATCCGCCAGGTGTGGGCGCGGGAGGCGCCGGTGACCAGCGCCGGGCCGCACTATCCGCTGCCGCTGACCGGGGAGGGCACCACCGGGCTGGGCAAGGCGCTCAAGCCGATCACCCACCCGCTGCGCGCCGACATCCCGATCATGCTCGGCGCCGAGGGGCCCAAGAACGTCGCCCTGGCCGCCGAGATCGCCGACGGCTGGCTGCCGATCTTCTACTCGCCGCGGCTGGCCGACATGTACAACGAGTGGCTCGACGAGGGCTTCGCCCGCCCGACCGCCCGCCGCAGCCGCGAGGACTTCGAGATCTGCGCGACGGCGCAGGTCGTCATCACCGACGACCGCGCCGGCACGATGGAGATGATCAAGCCGTTCCTGGCGCTCTACATGGGCGGGATGGGCGCCGAGGAGATGAACTTCCACGCCGACGTGTACCGGCGGATGGGCTACTCCGAGGTCGTCGACGACGTCACCAGGCTGTTCCGGTCGGGCCGCAAAGACGAGGCCGCCAAGGTCATTCCCGACGAGCTGGTGGACGACGCCGCGATCGTCGGCGACATCGACTACGTGCGCAAGCAGATCGCGGCGTGGGAGGCGGCCGGGGTGACGATGATGGTCGTCGGGGCGCGCTCGGTCGAGCAGATCCGCGACCTCGCCGCCCTGATCTAGAGCTCCGACATCTCCGGCGGCCCTAGATCTGGACGGCGTCGCCGAAGGTCATCTCCACATTGGCGACCGAGCCGCTGAACATGGCCTTCTTCGGCAGCCCCAGCGACCGCAGTTCGTCGGCGTAGCGGTGGCTGCCGAGCCGCAGCGTGACGCCGCCGGGCCGCCCCCGCAGCCCCGAAACCCTCATCTCCCAGGGAACTTCGCGGGTGGTGCCGTCGGCGAAGGTGTAAGCCTGCAGGGTGCGCGGCTTGGCGGTGAGGCGGGCGGGCGCCGGCAGGCCGCGGGCGAAGTCCATGCTCGCGATCAGCTCGTCGCCCTCGCGCACGTCGAACCCGAACAACGTGCCGGCGTCACGCACGGTGAAGTCCGCCATGATCTTGGGGAAACCCCAGATCTTCTGCCCGGCCTCGAGGGTGAAGTCCTGATCGACCGGCAGGTGGTGGATGAACGCCGCCGCCCGGCCGAACGCCTTCAGGCCGTGCCCGTGCGAGCCCCGCGGGTTGACCATCACCGCGGTGCCGAACTCGTGGTACTGGCCGAGATCGCCGTCGAAGTAGCGGGCCAGCATCAGGTTCACCACCGCCTTGCCCGGCCGGTACTGGCAGACCTCGAGCCCGCTGTAGTCGATCATCCGTTGTGCGGCATCGGCGGAGACCGAAAACATCGCAGTATGGACATCTGCCTTCCGAACCCGGACCGGCATGGTAAGCACGGTTCCAGCAATGGTGTGCTGTGAAACAGACATGCCGCTCACTGTAATCCGTTCCGGAGGCTAATCAGATGACGAGTACCGCTCCCGACATCGATCTCACCGACGGTCGGTTCTACGCCGACAGCGCCTCGGCCCGTGCGGCGTATCGGTGGATGCGGCAGAACCAGCCGGTTTTTCGCGATCGCAACGGCCTGGCCGCCGCCGCGACCTATCAGGCGATCATCGAGTCGGAACGCAATCCGGAACTGTTCTCCAACACCGGCGGGATCCGGCCCGAACATCCGGGGATGCCGTACATGATCGACATGGACGATCCCGAGCATCTGGTCCGGCGCAAACTCGTCAACCACGGCTTCACCCGCAAGCGGGTGCGCGACCGGGAGGACTCGATCGCGCGCCTGTGCGACACCCTGATCGACAACGTCTGTGAACGCGGCGAGTGCGATTTCGTCCGCGACATCGCCGCGCCGCTGCCGATGGCGGTGATCGGCGACATGCTCGGGGTGGCGCCGGAGGACCGCGGTCAGCTGCTGAAATGGTCCGACGATCTGGTGACCGGCCTCAGCACCACCGCCGACGAGGCGACCGTTCAGGCGGTGATGGACGCGTTCGCCGGCTACACCGCCTACACGATGGAGATCATCGGCAAGCGCCGCGCCGAGCCCACCGACGACCTGTTCAGCATCCTGATCAACGCCGAGGTCGAGGGGCAGCGGATGAGCGACGAGGAGATCGTCTTCGAGACGCTGCTGATCCTCATCGGCGGTGACGAGACCACCCGCCACACCCTCTCCGGCGGCGTCGAACAGCTGTTGCGCCACCCGGATCAGTGGCAGCGGCTGCGGAACGATCCGGACCTGGTGCCCGGCGCCATCGAGGAGATGCTGCGCTGGACCTCCCCGGTGAAGAACATGTGCCGCACGCTGACGGCCGACACCGAGTTCCACGGCACCCAGCTGCGCAAGGGGGAGAAGATGCTGCTGCTGTTCGAGTCGGCCAACTTCGACGAGACGGTTTTCGAGAATCCCGATGACTTCCGGATCGACCGGGATCCCAACCCGCACATCGCGTTCGGCTTCGGCACCCATTTCTGCCTGGGCAACCAGCTGGCCCGGCTGGAACTGACGCTGATGCTGCGCCGGCTGCTGCAGCGGCTGCCCGATCTGCGGCTGGCCTCCGACGACCCGCTGCCGCTGCGGCCGGCGAACTTCGTCAGCGGCCCGGAGGCCATGCCGGTGGTGTTCACCCCGACCGAACCGGTGTCGGCGTAGCGGTGCGCGGCAAACCGTGGATCGGGCCGATCGCAAGGAGTCGGTGAAACCGATACGGGATCAACGGCATTTCGGGCGTCAAGAGAGAACACTCGGGGACTTCACGCAACCGGCGCCGTCTCCTCGCGAACGTGCATTCCGTGCGGCGCGCGGCGCGGTTTTCCGCAGCGGTTTCACGTTCGCCGGGCCCAGACGGTCTGCAACTGCCGGATGACACCGCCGTCGGTGTCCCGGGACGTCACCCGGAGGTGCGTCCAGCCGAGTTCGGTGATCTCGTCGTGGCGGCGGATGTCCCGGTTGAATCGGTCCGGATCGCGGTGGTGATGACCGTCGTAGTCCATGGCGATCTTCAGGTCCTCCCAGCCCAGGTCCACGACCGCGACGAGCCGGCCGTATTCGTCGTGGATCGGGATCTGGGTCTGCGGGCGGGGGAATCCGTGGCGCATCACCAACAGCCGCAGCCGGGTCTCCCTGGGTGACTCGGCTCCGGGGTCGACGAGGTCGAGAACCGCACGGGCGTCACGGATTCCACGACGGCCGCGGAACCGCTCGGCGATCAGTTCGATGTCGGCCAGCTTCAGACGCGTCGCATTGGCCAGCGCATCGATGGCCGCGACGGCGCGGTCCTGCGGATACCGGCAGGCGAGGTCGAGTGCGGTACGCGCCGGTGTGGTGACCGGCACGCCGTCGACGACGTCGATCTCGAGGTCGGTCACCCGGTCCGACCAGGTGCGGATGCCGTCGGGCGGCCGTCGGTTCGGCCAGAGGAGTTCAGCGGGGCGACGCGGGTCGACCCATTTCGCGCCGTGCAGTGCGGCCGCGGACTGACCCGCCACCACACCGCGTCGCCGCGACCACAACCATGCCGACCGGGCGCGGACCTCCGCGGTGATCTCGGTTCCGCGGGGGACGTAGACATCCCGGTAGACGGCGACGAATCGGCTGCGCAGCGCGTGTGACGTCAGCTGCCCCGCGGCCAGCGCCGCACTGCCGATGAACGGGTGCCCCATGGCCGGAGCGTGCCAGCGGCCACCGACACCCCCTCACGAACGTGCATTCCGTGCGGAAAATCCGCCGGATCACCGCACGGAATGCACGTTCGGCCCAAGGGAAGGGCGGATGGGAAGGGAAGTGGCTCTAGGGACGTAATCCGGTCGGGTGCGCGGTTACTTCATCTTGAAGACCGGCTTGCGCTTCTCCTTGAACGCCCGCGGGCCCTCCTTGGCGTCCTCGGAGAGGAACACCTCGATGCCGATCTTGGTGTCGATCTTGAACGCCTCGTTCTCCGGCAGGCCCTCGGTCTCCCGGATCGACCGCAGGATCGCCTGCACGGCCAGCGGACCGTTGTTGTTGATCACCTCGGCGATCTCCAGCGCCTTGTCCAGCGCGGTGCCGTCCGGCACGACGTAGCCGATCAGCCCGATCTCCTTGGCCTCGGCGGCGGTGATGTGCCGGCCGGTCAGCAGCAGATCCGCGGCGATGGTGTAGGGGATCTGGCGCACCAGCCGCACGGCCGACCCACCCATCGGATACAGGCTCCACTTCGCTTCGGAGATCCCGAATTTCGCGCTCTCCCCGGCGATGCGGATGTCGGTGCCCTGCAGGATCTCGGTGCCGCCGGCGATGGCCGGACCCTCGACCGCGGCGATCAGCGGTTTGGTCAGCCGCCGGCCCTTGAGCAGCGCGGGGATCGTCGACGGGTCGTAGCTGCCGTCCTTGAACGAGTCGCCGGGCGGCCTGGCCGTCGCGGCCTTGAGGTCCATGCCGGAGCAGAAGTAACCGCCCGCGCCGGTGAGGATGCACGTCCGGATCTCCGGGTCGTTGTCGACACGGTCCCAGGCCTCGACCATGGTGGCGAGCATCTCGGTCGACAGCGCGTTGCGCGCTTCGGGCCGGTTCAGTGTCAGGATCAGCGTGTGGCCGCGTTGCTCGATGAGAGCGTGCGGCTGCGATCCGAGTGCGCTCACGGGTTGGTCCACCTTCCTGCGCTCGAGTCAGCGACTTGTCAGAAAATGTAACACGTTCTAATTTGGGTGCGTGGCCCTCAACATCGCCGACCTCACCGAGCACGCAATCGATGCCGTTCCCGACCGCGTCGCGCTGATCTGTGGCGACGATCAACTGACCTACGCCCAACTGGAGGAAAAGGCCAACCGGCTGGCGCACTACCTCCTGGACCAGGGGGTGCGGAAGGATGACAAGGTCGGCCTGTACTGCCGGAACCGCAACGAGATCGTGGTCGCCGCCCTGGCCTGTGTGAAGGCCGGCGCCATCGCGGTCAACGTCAACTTCCGCTACGTCGAGGCCGAGTTGCGCTACCTGTTCGACAACTCCGACATGGTCGCGCTCGTCCACGAACGTCAGTACAGCGACCGGGTGGCCAATGTGCTGCCGGAGACTCCGAAGGTCAAGACCATCGTGGTCATCGAGGACGGCAGCGATCTGGACTACCAGCGCTACGGCGGGGTGGAGTTCGAGGCCGCGCTGGCCCAGGGCTCGCCCGAGCGGGACTTCGGCCCGCGCAGCGCCGACGACATCTATCTGCTCTACACCGGCGGCACCACCGGCTTCCCCAAGGGCGTGATGTGGCGCCACGAGGACATCTACCGGGTGCTGCTGGGCGGCATCGACTTCGCCACCGGCGAGTACGTGGCCGACGAGTACGACCACGCCAGGCAGGCCAAGGAGAACCCGCCGATGGTCCGCTACCCGATCCCGCCGATGATCCACGGTGCCACCCAGTCGGCGACCTGGATGGCGTTGTTCGGTGGCGGCACCGTGGTGCTCGCGCCGGAGTTCGACCCGGCCGAGGTGTGGCGGACCTGTGAGAAGCACAAGGTCAACCTGTTGTTCTTCACCGGCGACGCGATGGCCCGGCCGCTGGTCGACGCGCTCACCGCGCCGGGCGCGAACTACGACCTGTCGAATCTGTTCCTGCTGGCCAGCACCGCGGCACTGTTCTCGCCGAGCCTCAAGGATCAGCTGCTCGAACTGCTGCCGAACCGGATCATCACCGACTCGATCGGCTCCTCGGAGACCGGGTTCGGCGGTTCGAGTGTGGTCACCAAGGGGCAGACCCACACCGGTGGTCCGCGGGTCACCATCGACAAGAACGTCGTGGTGCTCGACGAGGACGGCAACGAGGTCAAGCCCGGCTCCGGGGTGCGCGGCCTGATCGCCAAACGCGGCCACATCCCGCTGGGTTACTACAAGGACGAGAAGAAGACCGCCGAGACGTTCAAGACCATCAACGGGGTGCGCTATGCGATCCCGGGCGACTGGGCCACGGTCGAGGCCGACGGCACTGTGACGATGCTGGGCCGCGGTTCACAGTCGATCAACAGCGGCGGCGAGAAGATCTACCCCGAAGAGGTCGAGGGTGCGCTCAAGGGCCATCCCGACGTGTTCGACGCGCTGGTGGTCGGCGTGCCCGACGAACGCTTCGGCCAGTGCGTGGCCGCCGTGGTGCAGCGCCGGCCCGGCACCAACCCGACCCTGGCCGATCTGGACGCGTTCGTGCGCCAGGAGATCGCCGGATACAAGGTGCCGCGCAAGATCTGGTGGGTCGACGAGATTCAGCGCACCCCGGCCGGCAAGCCGGATTACCGCTGGGCGAAGGAACAGACCGAGGCCCGCGAGCCGGACGAGGTGCACAGCAGCCACGCCGGCGCCGGTGGAGGAGCGAAGTAGTCAGAT
Organism: Mycolicibacterium thermoresistibile; assembly: GCF_900187065.1. Taxonomy (NCBI): domain Bacteria; kingdom Bacillati; phylum Actinomycetota; class Actinomycetes; order Mycobacteriales; family Mycobacteriaceae; genus Mycobacterium; species Mycolicibacterium thermoresistibile. The sequence goes on along the minus strand of NZ_LT906483.1, from coordinate 4,247,766 downwards.
GCGCACCGAACTGTGCGAGCGCTTCGGGATCCGCTACCCGATCTTCGTGTTCACCCCGTCGGAGAAGGTCGCCGCGGCGGTGAGCCGGGCCGGGGGGCTGGGTGTGTTGGGCTGCGTGCGGTTCAACGACCCCGACGACCTGGAGAACGTCCTGTGCTGGATGGACGACAACACCGACGGCCTGCCCTACGGGGTCGACGTGGTGATGCCGGCCAAGGTGCCCACCGAGGGCAGCGCGGTGGACATCGACAAGCTCATCCCGCAGGGCCACCGCGACTTCGTCAACAAGACGCTCACCGAGTTGGGCGTGCCGCCGCTCTCGGAGGATCAGCAGCGCAATGAGGGCGTGCTGGGCTGGCTGCACTCGGTGGCCCGCAGCCACGTCGATGTGGCGCTCAAGCATCCGATCAAGCTGATCGCCAACGCGCTGGGCTCGCCGCCCACCGATGTGATCGAGCGGGTGCACAAGGCGGGGGTGCCGGTCGCCGCGCTCGCCGGCAGTGCCAAACACGCGCAGCGGCATGTCGACAACGGTGTGGACATCGTTGTCGCGCAAGGACATGAGGCCGGCGGGCACACCGGCGAGATCGGCTCGGTGGTGCTGTGGCCGGAGATCGTCGACGCGGTCGGCGATCAGGTCCCGGTGCTGGCCGCCGGGGGTATCGGTACCGGCCGACAGGTCGCCGCGGCGCTGGCGCTGGGTGCGCAGGGCGTGTGGATGGGATCGGCGTTCCTGACCTCCGCAGAGTACGACCTGGGGGTGCGCCGGGAGTCCGGCATCTCCACGATCCAGCAGGCGCTGCTCGACGCGACCTCGGCCGACACCGTGCGGCGGCGCATCTACACCGGTAAGCCGGCCCGGCTGCTCAAGAGCCGCTGGACCGACGCCTGGGATGCCCCGGACGCGCCGGAACCGCTGCCGATGCCGCTGCAGAACATCCTGGTCAGCGAGGCTCATCAGCGGATGAACTACTCCACCGATCCGACCACGGTGGCGATGCCGGTGGGGCAGATCGTCGGCCGGATGAACGAGATCCGACCGGTGGGCGACATCATCGCCGACCTCGTCGCCGAATTCGAGGAGGCCACCCGCCGCCTCGACACCATCCGGGACGGCTGACCGGACCCGATCCGGTTTCACGGGGCCTGAGCAGCGCTTTCCCGGTTCCTTCCCTTGTGACGCCGGCGCGGCATACCATCTGTGGTAAGCCACGTCACACAGGTCGACTGGGGGTCCCATGACCGCAGAAGCGCCGGCACAGGTCACACAGCTGGAGGTGCGCCGTCCGTTCCCGGATCGGATGGGCCCTCGCGGCAATCTGATCTACAGGCTGATCTCGACCACCGATCACAAGCTGATCGGGATCATGTACGTCGTCACCTGCTTCGTCTTCTTCTTCATCGGCGGGCTGATGGCGCTGCTCATGCGGGCCGAGCTGACCGCGCCGGGGCTGCAGTTCCTGTCCAATGAGCAGTACAACCAGCTGTTCACCATGCACGGCACGGTGATGCTGCTGTTCTATGCGACACCGATCGTGTTCGGGTTCGCCAACCTGGTGCTGCCGCTGCACATCGGCGCGCCGGACGTGGCGTTCCCCCGGCTCAACGCGTTGAGCTACTGGTTGTTCCTGTTCGGCGCATTGGTCGCGATGGGCGGTTTCTTCACCCCGGGTGGCGCGGCGGACTTCGGCTGGACCGCCTACGCCCCGTTGAGCCATTCGCTGTACTCGCCGGGGGTGGGCGGCAACCTGTGGATCTTCGGGCTGGCAGTCGCCGGTCTGGGCACCATCCTCGGTGCGGTCAACATGATCACCACCGTGGTGTGCATGCGCGCCCCGGGCATGACCATGTTCCGGATGCCGATCTTCACCTGGAACATCCTGGTCACCTCGATCCTGGTGCTGTTGGTGTTCCCGCTGTTGACCGCCGCGCTGCTGGGCCTGGCGGCCGACCGCATCGTCGGCGCGCACATCTACGACCCGGCCAACGGCGGGGCGTTGCTCTACCAGCACCTGTTCTGGTTCTTCGGGCATCCCGAGGTGTACATCATCGCGCTGCCGTTCTTCGGCATCGTCAGCGAGATCTTCCCGGTGTTCAGCCGCAAACCGATCTTCGGCTACACCACGCTGATCTACGCCACCATCGGCATCGCGGCCCTGTCCATGGTGGTGTGGGCGCACCACATGTTCGCCACCGGCGCCGTGCTGCTGCCGTTCTTCGCGTTCACCACCTATCTGATCGCGGTGCCGACCGGGATCAAGTTCTTCAACTGGATCGGCACCATGTGGAAGGGGCAGCTGACGTTCGAGACGCCGATGCTGTTCTCGGTCGGGTTCATCGTGACGTTCCTGCTCGGTGGGCTCACCGGCATCCTGCTGGCCAGCCCGCCGCTGGACTTCCACGTCCACGACACCTACTTCGTCGTGGCGCACTTCCACTACGTGCTGTTCGGCACGATCGTGTTCGCCACGTTCGCCGGTGTGTACTTCTGGTTCCCGAAGATGACCGGCCGCATGCTCGACGAGAAACTCGGCAAACTGCACTTCTGGCTGACCCTGATCGGGTTCTGGGTCACCTTCCTGGTGCAGCACTGGCTGGGCAACGAGGGCATGCCGCGGCGTTACGCCGACTACCTGCCCACCGACGGGTTCACCGAGCTCAACATCGTGTCCAGCGTGGGTGCGTTCATCCTCGGCGCGTCGATGCTGCCGTTCATCTGGAACGTGTTCAAGAGCTGGCGTTACGGTGATCCGGTGACGGTGGACGATCCGTGGGGTTACGGCAACTCGCTGGAGTGGGCGACCACCTGCCCGCCGCCGCGGCACAACTTCTACGAGCTGCCGCGGATCCGCTCCGAGCGTCCGGCGTTCGAGCTGCACTATCCGCACATGATCGAGCGGATGCGGGCCGAGGCCCACATCGGCCGGTCCCACGGTCCGGACGACGGCGACGTCACCCGGCTGGACGACCAGAACGTCCGGACCTGACGGGAGCATCTCCCGTCGGCTTCCCGGGGATCAGCCGAACGACTCGCGGATCGCCTCGACCGGTGACCGCCAGCTGATGTCCAGGTCGCGCCGGGTCGCCGAATCGTCGGTGGGGGTGGCGGCGGTGAGCAGCATCGCAGCCTCGTAGCTGAGACCGTCCCCGACCGGCACCACCTGACCGACCGCGTCCGACAACCGGCCGAAGGCGCGGAACACCGCCGGGGTCACCGGGATCCGCCGGATCCGACGGCCGAGCCCGGACTCCAGAGCGGAGATCATCTCGTCGAAGGTGAGCATGACGCCGCCGCAGATGTAGCGGTGCGGGCCGCGGCCCGGCTGCATCAGCCGGGCGTGCACCTCGGCGACGTCGCGGACGTCGACCATCTGCATGCCGCCGCGCATCCGCGGGGCGACCCGCCAGCGCACCATCGGCGCCCACCCCCGCTCGGTCACCCCGGGTGCGCTCAGCAGCGCCCGGCCCACCACGCTGGACGGATAGGTGACGACGACGGGCGCGCCGTCGGCCTGCAGCCGCCGGGCGGCCCGGTCGGCGTACGCCTTGGTCTGGGCGTACGGACTGCGGCCGGCGGCCGGCGGGGTGTCCGGGCCGATCACCCCGTTCGGTGGCGGGAACAGTGCGCTGTAGCTGCTCACCGACACCACCGGGTCCAGCCCGGCGTCCACGGCGGTGCGCAGCAGCCGCTCGGTGGCGTAGGCGTTGATCTCCCACATCAGTTGTTCCCGCCGCCGGTCGGTGCCCACCACGCCGGCGGCGTGCCACACCGCGTCGCAGTCGTGCAGCAGTTCCTTGACGGTCCGTTCGTCGCGGACGTCGCCGCGCAGCGTGTCGACCTCACCGTATTCGGCCAGGCCGCGGGCGATGGCGGTGTCGGTGGGGGAGTCGGTCACCAGCAGGCGGACCCGGTGGCCCGCTGCCAGCAGGGCCCGCACGGTGTGGGTGCCCACATATCCGGTTCCGCCGGTCACGGCGATGCGCATCGGTCTCCTCGGGGTCGTTCGATCGGCCACACCGGGTCGGCGCAGTCGGTCGCCTCGGCGGACAGCTGTCGTTTGAGCACCTTGAACGTCTCGGTGCGCGGCAACACCTCGGCCACCCGCACGAAGGACGGCCACTGTTTGGGGCCGAGATCGGGTTGGTCGGCGAGGAAGTCCCGGAACCGTCCCGGGTCGAACTCCGCGCCGTCGGTCAGCACGAGCGCCGCCATCACCCGGTCGCCCACCGCGGGATCGGGGATCGGATACACCGCGGCCTCGACGACATCGGGGTGGCGCAACAGGATTCGTTCGATCGGCGCGGTGCCCAGGTTCTCCCCGTCGACCCGCATCCAGTCGCCGAGCCGGCCGGCGAAATAGATGTAGCCGTTCTCATCGCAGTAGCCGAGGTCCCCGGTGTGGTAGACGCCGCCGGCCATCCGCTCGGCCTCGGCGTCCGGATCGTTGTAGTAGCCCCGGAACCACCCCGGCCCGGTCGGGTTGACGATCTCGCCGATCTTTCCCGGCGGACAGGGCTCCCCGGTGTCGACGTCGATGATCGCGACCTCGTCGGTGAGCGGTCCCAACGCCCCGTCCGGGGTGTCGGGGGTGCGGGCGATCGCCACCCCGCCCTCGGTGGATCCGAAACCGTCCACCACCAGCACGTCGAACCTGCGGGCGAACCTGGCGATGTCGCGTGGCGCGCCCTCGTTGCCGTACAGGATCCTCAACGGGTTGTCGGCGTCGTCCGCGCGCGGCGGGGTGGCCAGGATGTAGGACAGCGGTTTGCCGACGTAGTTGGCGTAGCTGGCCCGGTAGCGGCGCACATCCGGAATGAACTGGGATGCCGAGAATCTGCGCCGCAACGCCACCGACGCGCCGGCCGCGACGGCGACTGCCCAGCCGGCCATGATCGCGTTGGAGTGGAACAGCGGCATCGACAGATAACAGGTGTCGGCCGGACCCAGACCGAATCGGGTGGCCAGCATGGTGCCGGGATGGGCCACCTTGTCGTGGGTCACCCGGACCGCCTTCGGGTCGCCGCTGGTGCCCGAGGTGAAGATCAACATGAACAGGTCGTCGGGCGCCGCGCGCCGGAACCGGACCGGTGCGCCGCGGTGGGCGGCCAGCTCGTCGGCGAACCGCGGTGCGGTGACGTCGATGAAATCCACACCGGCGGGCACCGATTCGGGATCATCGGCCAGCACCAGCCGGCAGTCGGCCCGCTCGATGTCGCGGACCAGGGCCGCGCCGCGCCGGGTCGGGTTGAGCCCGACCGGCACCAGCCCGGTCATCGCGGCGGCGACCAGCAGGGCCGAGAACATCGGCGTGTTGCCCGACAGCACCCCGACATGGGGCGGCCGGTTCGGGTCCAGCCGCGCGGTGAGCGCCGCCGCCAGCGCCGAGGCCTGTTCGAGATGGGCCCGCCACGGGGTGAACTCGTCCTCGAACCAGACGCCCCGGTCCTCGACGTCGATCAGCGGTTCGAGCAGTGCGGTGACGGTTTCGGCCATCAGATCCGCGGGATCACACCGGTGTGTCGGCCAGTTGACCGCCGATCTGCAACAGCTGCCCGGTGGCGCTGCCGAGGGTGAACTCGGTCTGTTTGGCCGCCAGGAAGTACCGGTGCACCGGATGATCGATGTCGATGCCGACCCCGCCGTGCACGTGAACCGCGGTGTGCGCGACCCGGTGGCCGGCCTCGGCGGCCCAGAACGCAGCGGTGTGCACGTCCACGTCGGCCGGCATCTGCTCGGACACCCGCCACGCCGCCTGGGTGAGGGTCAACCGCAGACCCTTGATGTCGATGTAACCGTCGGCGAGCCGCTGGGACACCGCCTGGAAGCTGCCGATGGGGCGGTCGAACTGCTCGCGCTCGCGCGCATAGGCCGCGGTCATCTCCAACGCCCGCTCCAGCACGCCGAGCTGAAAAGCGCTGTGGCCCAGAATGTTGCGAATCTTTATCCAGCGCAGCGCGGCTTCGTCGGCACCGACGGTCCGATCCGGCGGCAATACCGTGCCGGCCAGCTCCAGCCGGCCCACGCTGCCGCGTCCGGTGGTGTTCAGCGCCGTGACGGTGACGCCGGGATCGTCGGCCGCCACCAGGAAAACCCGGGTGCCGGAGTCGGTTTCGGCGGGAACCAGGAATCCGTCCGCCACCGGGCCGAAGCGCACCAGGGTGCGGGTGCCGGTCAGGGTGTGGCCGGAGTCGGCATTGACCTCGGCCCGGACCGGCCCCTCACCCGTCTCGCCCTCGAGTGCGGCGGTGAGGATGCGCTGTCCGCCGACGGCCGGGGCTGCCCACTGTTCCCGCTGCGCATCCGACCCGAACTCGGCCAGCGCGCCGGCGCCGAGCACCACCGACTCCAGGTAGGGCACCGCCCCGAGTTGACGGCCCAGCGCCACGAGCACCGCCACCTGCTCGAGCACACCGAAACCGCCGCCGCCGATCGATTCCGGCGCCGCCGTCGACAACACGTCGGCGTCGATCAGCTTGGCCCACAGTTCGGTGTCGAAGCGCTGCTCGAGTTTGTCGAGCTCACGCTGATGCTCGTGGGTGCACACCGATTCGGTGATGGTGCGCACCAGCCCGCCCAGTTCCTCGGCGGCCTCTGTCGATGTGAAGTCCATGTGAGTCCTCGATTCCTACCGGTTCACCCTGGGCAGGCCGAGCGCGACCATGCCGATGATGTCGCGCTGAACCTCGTTGGTGCCGCCGCCGAAGGTCAGGATCAGGCAGCTGCGGTGCATCCGTTCGATCCGCCCCCGCAGCAGCGCGCCGGGGGAGTCCGGGCGCAGTGTCGCCCTGGTGCCCAGCACCTCCATCAGCAGCCGGTACGCCTCGGTGGCCAGCTCGGTGCCGAACACCTTGGCCGCCGACGCGTCCGCCGGGGAGGGCGCCGCCGCGTCGCTGGACGCCAGTTCCCAGTTGATCAGCTTGAGCACCTCGGCCTTGGCGTGCACACGGGCCAGGTTCAGCTGCACCCACTCGGCGTCGATCACCCGGGGGCCCCGTCCGTCCGGCGAGATGTGAGTGCTCTGCGCCCATTCCCGGACCCCGTCGAGCGCCAGGAAGATGGGTTGGGCGGAGACGAGCGCCACGCGCTCGTGGTTGAGCTGATTGGTGACCAGCTTCCAGCCCTCGTTCTCCTCGCCGACGCGGTTGCTCACCGGCACCCGCACGTCCTGGTAGTAGGTGGCGCTGGTGTCGACACCGGCCATGGTGTGCACCGGGGTCCAGGAGAAGCCCTCCGCGGTGGTGGGCACGATCAGCATCGAGATTCCGCGGTGCTTCTTGGCTTCCGGGTTGGTGCGGACCGCCAGCCACACGTAGTCGGCGTACTGGATCAGACTGGTCCACATCTTCTGACCGTTGATCACGTACTCGTCGCCGTCGCGCACCGCGGTGGTGCGCAGCGAGGCCAGGTCGGTGCCCGCGCCCGGCTCGGAGTAACCGATCGAGAAATGCAGCTCACCCGCGGCGATCTTGGGCAGGAAGAACTTCTTCTGCTCCTCGGTGCCGAAGTGCATGATCGTCGGCGCGACGCTGTTGATGGTCAGGAACGGCACCGGTGCGCCGGCGATCGCGGCCTCATCGGTGAAGATCAGCTGGTCCATCGCCGACCGGGCCTGACCGCCGTATTCCTTCGGCCAGCCCAGCGCGAGCCAACCGTCGCGACCCATCTGGGCGACGGTCTCGCGGTAGACGTCGCCGCGCCCGTATTCGCCTTCGGCGGAGTTCAGCGCTTCCACCCGGTCGGGCGTCATCAGTTTCGAGAAGTAGGCCCGCAGTTCGCGGCGCAACTCCTCCTGCTCGGGCGTGTAGCCGATCCGCATGAGTGTCCTTTGCCTCGACGGGAGGGGTGACCCAGATTCTCACCCGGTTGTAACACGTTCTAGTCTGGCGGTCCAGATGGCAATGCGCCGAGGCGGGGGTCCGGCGGGTCGTATTCTGACCATCATCCGCGGCTGCACAGACGGCAACCGCGAGGGCAAGGAGGTTGCGATGCGAGTGGAAGTGGACCGGGACCGTTGTGAGGGCAACGCGATCTGCGTGGGCATCTCCCCGGAGATCTTCGAGCTCGACGATGACGACTACGCGGTGGTCAAGCTCGATCCCATCCCGGCGGAGTTGGAGCAGAAGGCACTCCAGGCCATCGACGAATGCCCTCGGGCAGCCCTGAATCGCAGAGACTAGAGGTATTCATAAATTGACGACCAATACGCCAGCCACGAACGATCTGTCCGGGCTGGTCGCGGTGGTGACCGGCGCCGCGGCCGGCCTGGGCCGGGCCGAGGCGATCGGCCTGGCCCGTGCGGGTGCGACCGTCGTGGTCAACGACATCGCGTCGGCACTGGACACATCCGACGTGCTCGACGAGATCGCCGCCGCCGGCTCCAAGGGGGTGGCGGTCGCCGGCGACATCAGCCAGCGGGCCACCGCCGACGAACTGGTTCAGACCGCCGACAACCTGGGCGGATTGGGCATCGTCGTGAACAACGCCGGGATCACCCGCGACAAGATGCTGTTCAACATGTCCGATGAGGACTGGGACGCCGTCATCGCGGTGCACCTGCGCGGTCATTTCCTGCTGACCCGCAATGCGGCCGCCTACTGGCGCGCCAAGGCCAAGGAGTCCGGCGGGCAGGTGTACGGCCGGATCATCAACACCTCCTCGGAGGCCGGGCTTTCCGGTCCGATCGGGCAGGCCAACTACGGCGCCGCCAAGGCTGGCATCACCGCGCTCACCTTGACGGCGGCGCGGGCGCTGGAACGCTACGGGGTGCGGGCCAACGCCATCGCGCCGCGGGCCCGTACCGCGATGACCGCAGCGGTGTTCGGCGACGAGCCCGAGCTCGCCGAGGGGCAGATCGATCCGCTGTCACCGGAGCACGTCGTCACCCTGGTGCGGTTCCTGGCGTCGCCGGCGTCCGAAGCGGTCAACGGGCAACTGTTCATCGTCTATGGTCCGACTGTGACGTTGGTAGCAGCACCCACCGCCGAGCGGCGCTTCGAGGCCCGGGCCGACGCCTGGGATCCGGCCGACCTGAGCGAGACGCTGCGGTCCTATTTCGCAGACCGTGATCCGAACCGCGGGTTCTCGGCCACCGAACTGATGGGCGTGACGGACTGACCGGGACTGAACGGACGACGGTAAATGCGACTAGAACGTGTTCCAGAATGATGTCGGTCACATTTGCTCTGACCAGCAAAAAGAGGCCGATTTTGCTGCAAAATAGCAGCTTTGACACTGTGAACTCGTTCTAGTTACTATGATCCCGCTCACCGAGAGCAACGTCCACGCCAGTTCGGGGAGCCGGCTTGTGTCCGCGCATTCGAACATGCTGGCCGTGGCGATTCTGTGGAGTCCCGTGTTTCTAGAACGGAGCCGAGATTGATCCAACAGCTCGCGGTCCCGGCCCGGGCCGTGGGCGGGTTCATGGAGATGTCCGGCGAAACCTTCGTCAAGATCTTCCGGCGTCCGTTTCAGCTCCGGGAGTTTCTCGACCAGACCTGGATGATCGCGCGGGTCTCCCTGATCCCGACCCTGCTGGTGTCCATACCGTTCACCGTGCTGGTCGCGTTCACGCTCAACATCCTGCTGCGGGAGATCGGCGCCGCCGACCTGTCCGGGGCCGGAACCGCTTTCGGCACCATCACCCAGCTCGGTCCGGTGGTGACCGTGCTGGTGGTCGCCGGGGCCGGGGCCACGGCGATCTGCGCGGACCTGGGCGCCCGCACCATCCGCGAGGAGATCGACGCCATGCGGGTGCTGGGCATCGATCCGATCCAGCGGCTGGTGGTGCCCCGCGTGCTGGCCTCGACCTTTGTGGCACTGCTGCTCAACGGGTTGGTCTGCGCGATCGGGCTGTCCGGCGGCTATGTGTTCTCGGTGCTGTTGCAGGGGGTCAACCCCGGCGCGTTCGTCAACGGTCTGACCGTGCTCACCGGGCTGCCCGAACTGCTGCTCGCCGAAGTCAAGGCGCTGTTGTTCGGGGTCACCGCCGGTCTGGTCGGCTGCTACCGCGGTCTGACCGTCAAGGGCGGCCCCAAGGGCGTCGGTGAGGCGGTCAACGAGACCGTCGTCTACGCCTTCATCTGTCTGTTCGTCATCAACGTCGTCATGACGGCGCTCGGTACGCAGGTGCTGGACTGATGGGGGTCGCCGATGAGCTATGACGTGACCCTGCGGCTGCGCCGGGCGTTCCGGATGGTGCCCAAGGCGGTGGACGCCTTCGGCGAACAGGCGCTGTTCTACGGCGAGACCGTGCGCTACATCCCCAACGCGGTCACCAAGTACCGCAAGGAGACGATCCGGCTGGTCGCCGAGATGACCCTGGGCACCGGCGCCCTGGTGATCATCGGCGGCACGGTCGGGGTCGCCGCGTTCCTGACGCTGGCCTCCGGTGGTGTGGTGGCGGTGCAGGGCTACGACTCGCTGGGCAACATCGGCATCGAGGCCCTCACCGGGTTCCTGTCGGCGTTCCTGAACGTGCGCATCATCGCGCCGGTGATCGCCGGTATCGCGCTGGCCGCGACCATCGGCGCCGGCACCACCGCCCAGTTGGGGGCGATGCGGGTGGCCGAGGAGATCGACGCGGTCGAATCGATGGCGGTGCACTCGGTGTCCTACCTGGTGTCCACCCGGCTGATCGCGGGTCTCATCGCGATCGTCCCGCTGTACTCGCTGTCGGTGCTCGCGGCGTTCTTCGCCGCCCGGTTCACCACCGTGTACATCAACGGCCAGTCCGGCGGCCTGTACGACCACTACTTCAACACCTTCCTCAACCCCGACGATCTGTTGTGGTCGTTCCTGCAGGCCATCGTGATGGCGGTCGCGGTGATGCTGGTGCACACCTACTACGGCTACAACGCCTCCGGCGGCCCGGTCGGCGTGGGCATCGCGGTCGGTCAGGCCGTGCGGACCTCGCTGATCGTCGTCGTCGTCCTGACGCTGTTCATCTCACTGGCCGTCTACGGGGCGTCCGGTAACTTCAACCTCTCCGGATAAGGGGGACAATGGCGGACACCGGCTCCAGGAGACTGCACGTGAGGATCGCCGCGGCGATCCTCGCCGCGGTCATCGTGGCGTTCGTCGTGTTCACCTACCTGGCGTACTCCGCGGCCTTCGTGCGCACCGACACCGTCACGGTGACCGCGCCGCGCGCGGGCCTGGTGATGGAGCGGGGTGCCAAGGTCAAGTACCGCGGCCTGCAGGTCGGCAAGGTCGACGACATCGAATACACCGGTGACGACGCGAAATTGACGTTGGCGATCAACCGCGATCAGATGCGGTTCATCCCGTCCAACGCCCCGGTGCAGATCGCCGGCAACACCATCTTCGGCGCCAAGTCGGTGGAGTTCCTGCCGCCGGAGCGGCCCGAACCGACCGCGTTGCGGCCCGGCGCACACGTGTCGGCCGGCGATGTGCAACTCGAGGTCAACACCTTGTTCCAGACCCTGATGGAGGTGCTGAACCAGGTCGATCCGATCGAGCTCAACGCCACCCTCACCGCGCTCGCCGAGGGACTGCGCGGCAACGGTGACAACCTCGGTGCCGCCCTGGTCGGCGCCAACGAGCTTGCGGCGCGGTTGAATCCGAAGATGCCGACGCTGCAGGAGGATTTCCGGCGGACGGCCGCGGTCGGCGCGGTCTACTCCGACGCCGGGCCGGACATCGTGACGATCATCGACAACGCCCCGACCCTGAGCGCCACCATCACCGAACGCGAAAACGATTTGAACGCAACCCTGTTGGCCGCAACCGGGCTGTCGGACACCGCGGTGGCGACCCTGGAACCCGGCGCCGAGGACTACATCGCGGCGATCCAGCGCCTCCGGGCGCCGCTGAAGGTCACCGCCGACTACTCACCGCAGTACGGATGTCTGCTGCAGGCCATCGACCGCGCCATCCGGGAGTTCGCCCCGGTGATCGGCGGCACCCGGCCCGGTCTGTTCACCTCGTCGAACTTCCTGCTGGGTTCGCCGTCGTACACCTACCCGGAGAGCCTGCCGATCGTGAACGCCAAGGGCGGGCCGAACTGCCGGGGCCTGCCGGACATGCCCGGCAAGCAGGGCGGCGGCTCCTGGTACAAGGCGCCGTTCCTGGTGACCGACAACGCCTATATCCCCTATCAGCCGTTCACCGAGCTGCAGCTCGACGCTCCCTCGACCCTGCAGTTCCTGTTCAACGGCGCGTTCGCGGAACGGGATGACTGGTGATGAATCCTCGGGCAACCATGATCAAGGTGGTGGTGTTCACCATCGCGATGGTGCTGGTCGCCGCCGGCCTGGTGGTGGTCTTCGGCGAGTTCCGGTTCGCCTCCGGCCGGACCTATCACGCCACCTTCACCGACGCGTCGCGGTTGGAGACCGGCGACGACGTCCGCATCGCCGGTGTCCCCGTGGGCACCGTCAAGAGCGTGAAACTCAACGAGGACAACACCGTTGACGTCTCCTTCGACGTCAACAAGCGGTATCAGCTCTACACCTCGACCCGCGCCCTGATCCGCTATGAGAACCTGGTCGGCGATCGCTACCTCGAAATCGCGTCGGGCCCGGGTGAATTGAAGAAACTCCCGCCGGGCGGGCGGATCCCGCAGACCAACACCCAGCCGGCGCTGGACCTCGACGCGTTGCTGGGCGGCCTGCGACCGGTGCTCAAGGGCCTGGAGGGTCACAAGGTCAACGAGATCAGCACCGCGGTGATCCAGGCGCTGCAGGGCCAGGGCGGCGCCCTGTCCGAACTGCTGGCCAACACCGGTTCGTTCACCCAGCGCCTCGCCGACCGCTACTACGTCATCAACGACGTCATCACCCACCTCAACGCCGTGGTCGGAACGCTCGACGAGAAGAGCGCCGAATTCGATGCCAGCGTCGATCAACTGCAGCAACTGATCACCGGCCTGGCCGAGGGCCGCGATCCGATCGCCGGCGCCCTGCCGCCGCTCGCGTCGGCCGAGAACGACCTGACCGACATGCTGCGCAACGGCCGCCGGCCGGTGCAGGGCGTGCTGGAGAACCTGCGGCCGCTGGCCACCGAGATCGACAACCGCAAGGAGGAGGTGAACCGGGTCATCGAACCGCTGGCCGAGAACTACCTGCGGTTGCAGTCGCTGGGCGCCTACGGTGCCTACTTCAACATCTTCTACTGCTCGACCCGGATCAAGATCAACGGACCCGCGGGCAGCGACATCCTGATCCCGTTCGGTGGCCCACCGGACCCGTCGAAGGGGAGGTGCTCCGAAGATGGCTGACACCGGCGAGCGGAATCCGCTCCGCACCGGCATATTCGGCATCGCGATCGTGATGTGCGTGGTGCTGGTCGCGTTCGGTTTCCAGACGCTGCCGTTCCTCAAACAGGGCAGGGCGTATGCGGCGTACTTCGCCGACGCGGGCGGTATCACGCCGGGCAACGCGGTCAACATCTCCGGAATCAAGGTCGGCGACGTGACCGGTGTGCACCTGGCCGGCGACAAGGCCAAGGTCACCTTCACCGTGGACCGCACGGTGCGGGTCGGCGATCAGTCCCTGGCGTCGATCAAGACCGACACGGTGCTGGGGGAGAAGTCGCTGGCGCTGAAACCGGCGGGCAGCGGGCAGGTCACCGTCATCCCGGCCGAACGCACCACCTCGCCGTACACACTCAACAACGCGTTGCAGGATCTCACCACCAACGTCGGCGACCTGGATCAGGAACGGTTCACCGAGGCGCTCGGGCTGCTCACCGAGGCGTTGCAGGACGCCACCCCGCATCTGCGCAGCACGCTGGACGGGGTGACCGCGCTGTCGGCCAGCATCAACGCCAACGACGCGGCGATCGCGCAGCTGCTGGCCAGGGCCCGCTCGGTCAGCCAGGTGCTCGCCGAACGCGCCGGTCAGGTCAACCAGCTGGTGCTGGACGGCAACCGGCTGCTCGCCGCGCTGGATGAGCGGCGCGCCGCGCTCAGCGCATTGATCGCCGGCATCGACGATGTCTCCGAACAGCTTTCCGGGTTCGTGGCCGACAACCGCCGCGAGTTCGGGCCGGCGCTGGCCAAACTCAACCTGGTGCTCGACAACCTGTTGGAGCGCAGGGAACACATCAGCGCCGCGCTGAAGCGGGGCCCGGCCTACGCCACCGCGCTCGGCGAGGTGGTGGGCTCCGGGCCCGGCTTCCACATCAACCTCTACGGGCTGCCGCCCGGACCGATGGCGGAGGTGCTGCTCGACGTGTACTTCCAGCCCGGCAAGCTGCCTGACAGCCTCGCCGACTATCTGCGCGGGTTCATCTCCGAACGTCTGATCCTGAGGCCGAAGTCGCCATGACCGACACCACGACACAGCGCAACCGCAGAGCCCTGCGCTACCTGGCCGTCGCGATCCTGGCGATCGCGCTGACAGGTGGCGCGCTGCAGGTGTGGCCGAAGGCCACCAGCCGGACCCTCGTGGCCTACTTCTCCTCGGCCGTCGGCATCTATCCGGGCGACGACGTGCGGGTGGTGGGGGTACCGGTGGGACGGATCGAGGCGATCGAACCGCAACCCGACTCGGTCAAGATCACCATGCGGGTGAACAACGACGTCCAGGTGCCGGCCGATGTGCGGGCGGTGATCATGGCGCCGAACCTGGTGTCCGCCAGGTTCGTCCAGCTCACCCCGGCCTACACCGAGGGGCCCACACTCGAGGACGGCGCCGTGCTCGACACCGACCGCACCGCGGTGCCGGTGGAGTGGGACCAGGTCAAGGAGGAACTGACCAAGCTCAGCACCCAGCTCGGCCCGGGCGGGCAGGATGTGCAGGGGCCGTTGAGCGCATTCGTCAACCAGGCCGCCGACACCTTCGACGGCAACGGCGACTCGTTCCGCAGCGCGCTGCGCGAACTTGCCCAGACCGCCGGCCGGCTCGGCGACAGCCGCACGGACCTGTTCGGCACCGTGAAGAATCTGCAGATCCTGATCGACGCGCTGTCCAACAGCAATGAGCAGATCGTGCAGTTCTCCGGGCATCTGGCGTCGGTGTCACAGGTGCTGGCGGAGAGTTCGACGAACCTCGACGGCACGCTCGCCACGCTGAATCAGGCGCTCAACGACGTGCGGGAGTTCCTCGACGAACGCAACTCCACCCTGATCGAGAGCGTCGAGAAGATCACCGACCTGTCCAGTCTGTTGACCAGTCACAGCGACGACATCGAGCAGCTGCTGCACGTCGCGCCCAACGGGCTGTCGAACTTCTACAACATCTACAACCCCGCTCAGGGTTCGATGGCCGGGCTGCTGTCGCTGCCGAACTTCGCCAACCCGGTGCAGTTCATCTGCGCCGGCTCGTTCGAATCCGGTGCCACCACCGACAATTACAAGCGCACCGAGATCTGCCGGCAGCGGATGGCACCGGTGCTGCGGCGCATCATGATGAACTACCCACCGATGATGTTCCACCCGATCAACAGCATCACCGCCTACAAGGGGCAGATCATCTACGACACCCCGGCCACCGAGGCCAAGGCGCGTACCCCGAT
Organism: Mycolicibacterium thermoresistibile; assembly: GCF_900187065.1. Lineage (NCBI taxonomy): Bacteria > Bacillati > Actinomycetota > Actinomycetes > Mycobacteriales > Mycobacteriaceae > Mycobacterium > Mycolicibacterium thermoresistibile. Next base: position 4,232,288 of record NZ_LT906483.1, on the reverse strand, counting down.
TCCGCAGCTGCAGTGGCAGCCCAACCCGGGCGCCAATCCGCCCGATCTGCCGCCGGACACCGATCTGTCCGAGCTGATCCTGCCGCCGGCGCCGGAAGAGTCGGAGGCGGGCGGATGACGGAGATGCGAAACACTCTGCGGCGCAGCGCAGTCCGCGCGGTGGCCATCGTCTCCGGGGCCGCGTTGCTGGCCGGCTGTCAGTTCGGTGGACTGAACTCGCTGAACCTGCCTGGCACCGCCGGGCACGGCCCGGGCTCCTACGTGGTGACCGTCGACGTGCCCGACATCGCGACGCTGCCGCAGAACTCGCCGGTGATGATCGATGACGTCACGGTCGGCAGTGTGTCCGGCATCGATGCGGTGCAACGGCCGGACGGCAGCTTCTACGCCGCCGTGCAGCTCTCCCTGGACGGCCATGTCCGGATGCCGGCCAACTCGAGGGTCAAGATCGCCCAGACGTCACTGCTGGGCTCCCAGCACGTGGAGCTGTCACCCCCGCCGGCCGGGGTGGCGCCCGTCGGGGAACTGCGCGACGGCTCCCACATCGAGCTGGACGCCGACAGTCGCTACCCCACCACCGAGGAGGTGCTGTCCTCGCTCGGCATGGTGGTGAACAAGGGCAATCTGGCCTCCCTGCAGGACCTCACCGACGAGGTGTACGCCGCGGTGGCCGGCCGCTCGATGGACTTCGCCGACCTGGTGCCCAGGCTGGCCGAGCTGACCCGGGCGCTGGACCAGCAGACCGACGACATCATCGCCGCGGCCGAGGGCATCGACCGGTTCGCCGCGCTGCTGGCCGACAGCACCGACAGCCTGGGACGCACCCTGGACACGCTGCCGGGCGCGCTGCGGGTGCTCAACGAGAACCGCGCCAACATCGTCGACACCTTCGCCGCGCTGCAGCGCTTCGCCAACGTCGCCGCGCACGTGCTGGCCGAGACCAAGGACGATTTCGCCGCGGACATGAAGGATCTGTATCCGGTGATCAAGGCGGTCAACGACAACCGCGCCGACTTCGTCACCGGGCTGGATCTGCTGCCGACGTTCCCGTTCACCACGAAGTTCCTACGCCGCGCCGTGCGGGGTGACTACCTCAACGTGTTCACCACCTTCGACCTCACCCTGCGCCGGATCGGCGAATCGATCTTCACGACTTCGCCTTTCGACCCGAACATGGCGCATCTACATGAGGTGGTGAACCCGCCGGACTGGTTGATCGGACAGCAGGCCAACCTGTCCGGGCAGGCGGCCGACCCGTTCAAGATCCCGCCGGGCACCGCGTCGGGCCAGGAGGAGCCGATCTCATGATCGACCGGTTGACCCGGATCCAGCTGCTGATCTTCGCGGTGGTGACCGCCGTGACCGTCGGGCTGCTCGCGACGTACTACCTGCATCTGCCGGCCCGGCTGGGCCTGGGCGCCTACCGGGTGACCGCGGAGTTCGACGCCGCCGGCGGCCTGTACGACCACGCCAACGTCACCTACCGCGGCGTGACCGTCGGGCGGGTGGAGAAGGTGGAGCTCACCGACGACGGGGTGGCCGCCCGCATGCGGATGGAGAGCGGGGTGCGGATCCCCGGCAACGTCACCGCCACGGTCAAGAGCATGTCGGCGGTCGGGGAGCAGTACGTGGACCTGGTCCCGCCCGAAGGGGAGGCGACCGAGTCGGTGCTGGCCAACGGCGCGGTGATCGGCAAGGACCGCACCGCGATCGGCCAGGACGTCGCGGGGCTGCTCAGGGAGGCCGACGAGCTGGTCAGCAGCCTGAGCAACACCAGACTGCGGGAACTGCTGCGCGAGACGTTCAACGCGTTCAACGGCTCCGGACCGGAGCTGGCCCGGCTCATCGAGTCGGCGCGGCTGCTGGTCGACGAGGCCAACGCCAACTGGCCCGAGACCGAGCGGTTGATCGACCAGGCCGGTCCGCTCCTGGAAGCGCAGATCCGCGCCGGCGACGACATCCGGTCGCTGGCCGACGGGTTGGCCCGGTTCACCAGCGAACTGCGGCAGGCCGATCCGCAGGTGCGTGCGGTGCTGGCCACCGCCCCGGGCGCCGCGGACACCGCACACCAGACGTTCGCCGGTATCCGGCCGTCGTTCCCGGTGCTGGCCGCCAGCCTGGCCAACTTCGGCCGGATCGGCGTCATCTACCGCGACTCCATCGAGCACGTGCTGGTGGTGTTCCCGGCGCTGTTCCAGGCGTTGATCACGGTCGCCTACGGCGTCCCGAAGGACGAGGGCGGCAAGCTGGACTTCAAGATCGACCTGGGCGACCCGCCGCCGTGTTCGGTCGGGTTCCTGCCGCCCACCCAGATCCGGTCGCCGGCCGACACCACGGTGCGTGACCTGCCGTACGACATGTACTGCAAGGTGCCGCACAACGATCCCAGTACGGTGCGCGGCGCCCGCAACTATCCGTGCATGGAGTTCCCGGGCAAACGCGCCCCGACGGTGCAGCTGTGCCGCGACCCGGAGGGGTACAAGCCGCTCGGCAGCAATCCGTGGCGGGGTCCGCCGATCCCGCCCGGCACACCGGTCACCGACGGCCGGAACATCCTGCCGCCGAACCATTATCCGTACATCCCGCCGGAGAACGATCCGGATCCGGGCCGGCCGTATGCGCCGGGCTTCTATCCGTCCGAAGGCCCGCCGCCGGGTCCCGGGCCGGCGCCCCATCAGCCGTGGCAGCCGTTCCCGCCCCCGCCGGACGGTCCGCCGCCCGCGGTGACGCCGTATCTGCCGCCGGATCCGTTCCCGCCGCAGCCGCCGATGCTGCCGTACCCTGCGGAGATCCCGCCGCCCCCGCCGCCGGTGGGCACCGGGCCGGCGCCGCAGGCCTCCGGGGACCAACCACTGGCCAGCGGGGCGCCGACGGTGGCAACGTACGATCAGCAGACCGGCACGTTCGTCACCCCCGACGGTGACGTCGGGGTGTACGCACCGGGGGCTGACAACATCCGGCCCGCCGAAACGTGGGTGGACCTCATGCTCGATCCGAGGCAGGCCTAGACACCATGACAACCAGCAGCAGCAGGCAGCGCCGTCGTGCCTACCGGGCCCCGGGCCCGGCGGGTGAAACGGCCGCCGACATCGTCGTCAAGACCGAGAGCGCTCCCAAACCGGTGACCCCGGTGAGCGCGCCGGTGACCCGGCCGCCCGCGGGGCCGCTGGGGCCACCGCCGCGGCGGCCCGCCAACTCGCGGTTGGTGGCCGTACTGGCGCTGAGCGTCGGTGCGCTGCTGGTCGCGGTGGTGGTCGGTGCCGTCGCGGTCATGACGGTGCAGCAGAACCGGGTGCAGGCCGACCTGGACCACAAACAGCGGTTCGTCGACACCGCCAGCCAGATGGTGGTGAACATGTTCAGCTTCACCCAGGACACCGTCGAGGAGAGCGTCAACCGGTTCGTCGACAGCACCAGCGGTCCGTTGCGGGACATGCTGATGCACAACAACAACACCGAGAACCTCAAGGCGATGTTCCGGGACACCAACGCCTCCTCGGAGGCGGTGGTCAACGGGGCGGCCCTGGAGAGCCACGACCCGATCGGGCGCAAGGCCGCCGTGCTGGTGTCGGTACGGGTGACGGTGACCGACATCGACGGGGTGAACAAACCGTCGCAGCCGTACCGGATGCGGGTCATCGTCAGCGAGGACGACGACGGCAACATGACCGGCTATGACCTGATGTACCCGGACGGGGGGAACTGATGTCGCGCTGGGCTGTGCGGCTGGTCGCCGGGGGCGCGATCCTGCTCGCGGTGGCATTCGTCGTGCTGTCCGCCGTCGGCGGCGGGCTGTACTGGAACCGGGTGGAGTTGCGCGCCGAACAGCTGACCCGGGAGACCCTCGGCCCGCTGGCCGAGGAGCAGATCCCGGCGGTGTTCGGTTACGACTATCAGACCGTGGAGCGCAGCCTGACCGAGGCCTACGACCTGCTCACCCCGAGCTACCGCGAGGAGTTCCGGGACCGCGCCACCAAGGACATCATCCCGCAGGCGCGGGAACGCGAGGTGGTCAGTCAGGCCAATGTGGTGGGTGTCGGTGTGCTTGCGGCACAACGCAACAGCGGATCGGTGATGGTCTACATGAACCGCACCGTGACCGACAAGTCCAAACAGTCGGTGTATGACGGCAGCCGGTTGCGCGTCGATTACGAGAAGATCGACGGCAAGTGGTTGATCGACTACATCACGCCGATCTGATTCACACCGGAACCGCGTCGGCGTCCCCGGTGCGGGTGGAGGCCAGCGCGTCGAGGAAGCTGCGGGCCCACAGGTCGACATCGTGGGCCAGCACCTGGCGGCGCAGCGCCCGCATCCGGCGCCGGCCCTCCTCCGGGGTCTGGTTCAGGGCCGCCACCATGGTGTCCTTGACATGGTCCAGGTTGTGCGGGTTCACCAGGTACGCCTGACCCAGTTCGGCTGCGGCGCCGGTGAACTCGCTGAGGACCAGGGCGCCGCCGAGGTCGCTCCGGCAGGCCACGTACTCCTTGGCGACCAGGTTCATCCCGTCCCGCAGCGGGGTGACCAGCATGACGTCGGCGGCGACGAAGAACGCGATCAGTTCCTCACGCGGCACCGGCCGGTGCAGGTAGTGCACGACCGGATGGCCGACTTCGCCGTATTCACCGTTGATGTGGCCGACCTGACGCTCGATGTCGTCCCGCAGCAGCCGGTAGGCCTCCACCCGCTCGCGGCTGGGGGTGGCCAGCTGGACGAAGACGGTGTCCTCCCGGTTCACCCGGCCCTCGGCGAGCAGTTCGGCGAACGCCTGCAGGCGGACGTCGATGCCCTTGGTGTAGTCGAGCCGGTCCACGCCGAGCAGAATTCTGCGTGGGTTGCCCAATTCGGCGCGGATCTGCCGGGCCCGCTGGCGGATCGAGCGCTGCCGGGCCTGCCGGTCCAGATCCGCGGAGTCGATCGAGATGGGGAAGGCGCCGACTTTCACGGTGCGCGAGCCGATCTGAACCTCACCGAACTTCGACCGCACACCCACCGATGCGCGGGAGGTGTTGGCGCCCACCAGCCGTCGCGCCAGGAACAGGAAGTTCTGTGCTCCGCCGGGCAGGTGGAACCCGACCAGATCGGCGCCCAGCAGACCGTCGGTGATCTCGGTGCGCCACGGCAGCTGCATGAACAGCTCCACCGGCGGGAACGGGATGTGCAGGAAGAACCCGATCGTCAGATCGGGGCGCAGCTCCCGCAGCATCTTCGGGACCAGTTGCAGCTGGTAGTCCTGCACCCACACGGTGGCGCCGCGCGCCGCGGCGCGGGAGGTGGCCTCGGCGAACCGGCGGTTCACCTCGACGTAGCGCTCCCACCACTGGCGGTTGTAGATCGGTTTGACGATCACATCGTGGTACAGCGGCCACAGCGTGGCGTTGGAGAAGCCTTCGTAGTACTGGGCGACGTCGTCGGCGGACAACCGGACCGGATACAGCACCAGATCACCGTCGACGATCGGGTCCTCGTCCGAGTCCGGAATCCCCGGCCATCCGATCCACGCCCCGCGCCGCCGCCGCAGCAGCGGCTCCAGGGCGGTGACCAGGCCGCCGGGACTGCGCTTCCAGCTGGTCGTCCCGTCCGGCGCTCGTTCCAGGTCGATGGGCAGCCGGTTGGCCACCACGACGAAATCAGAGTCGCCGGAGTCGCCCCGGTCAGCCATCTACGCCTCTTGTTTGGAGGGCGCGATGCCGAGCATGGACAGGAACATACGGCATTCGTCGGCGTCGTTGGCGTAGGCGGCCACCACGCGCCGGGCCTGGCTGGCGGTGTCGTCGGCCAAGGGTTCCACTTCGCCGAGTTCGGCGGGGTCTGATTTAGCAGCCATGGACTTAACTCTATTCGACCTTTCGGGGACGTCTATTCGACCTTTCGGGGACGTCTGTTCGACCTTTCGGGGACGTGATGTGAACGGTGCTACCCGACGCACCCAAACGTGACACGAACGCCCAGCTCAGGGGGCCGGCCAGCGCCCTCAGCGGCCGAGTTGGCCGGTGATTGTCGGGGTGCCGCCGATGGTGGACTCCGGCGCCGCCCCGACCCGCGGACCGGTGGCCTGCGACTGACCCAGCCCGATGCAGTTCTGCGGGATCGGGCACGGGATGGCCGCGGTGCCGGTGTCCAGTGCGGGGACGTTCGGGTTGCCGGGGATGGCGGTGAACCGCGGCGAGTTGGGCACCACGAACGGCACACACTCACCGGTGAAGAAGTCGTGTTCCTCGCCGGCGGGACACTCGTCCTCGGCCGCCACGGCTGTCGGCGTCCCGGGAGCCGCGAGGGCCCCGAGGGCCGGCGCAGCCAGCACGGCGAGCGCGAGGCCACCGGCGGTGATCAGGCGTCTGACGAATCCGTGTTGGGTAGCCATGTGTGCACTCTTTCTGCGCAGCCGACAGCGTCGGGTTAGCTGGGGTCCGCGTACACACGCGGGGGTACACATACAGCTACACCGCTGGAGCTGGATTTATTCCCAAATGCCACCGGTCAATGGCAGGTTTACCGGCTCGAGATCTACGGGCTGACGCGTCCGGTCACCGTGGGGCTGCCGCCGACCTGTGATTCCGGAGTCACCCGCGGAGGTCCGCCGACCTCGGACAACGCGATGCACTGACCGACGTTGCGGCCGGTGCACGGAATCGCGCCGCCGCCACCCGGCAGGCTGACCGCAGGGATGTTCGGGTTGCCCGGGATGCTCTGGAACGGCGAGGTCGAGGCCGGTGAGTTCGGCACCGTGTGCGGAACGCACTGGCCGGTAAAGTGATCGGGTTCCTCACCGGCGGGGCAGGACGCCAGCGGCGTGATGCGCTCCCGTTCGGTATCGGCCAGCAGTTCGATGAAGGCGGGCGCGGCGACCACCGATACCGCGAATCCACCGGCCACCAGGAGCCGTCGTGTCTGAAGGGTCAATGTCGCCATGATCGCGCCTTCTGTTGTCGATGATCTTGTTCGCGAGGATTGTAGGGAAACATGCTCGAATCCGCATTCGATAATGCGCGGTGCCTGCAAACTCATCGTAGTCCTGTTGCGGTTTGCTGCCCACCCGGTTTCCCGGCCGGTTTCCTCCGATCGTCGGGGAGGGAGGCTGTCGACCCCCGCGGGGCTACACGTACTGTGCTTTCTGTAAAGGTGTCCTCCAGTGATTTCTCAGGTGAATGGGGTGGTCGGCGGTGGCGAAACCGGACGCATCCGAGCAGGTGACCTACGAGACTCTCGACGACGGTCGCATCGCCCGGATCTGGCTGAACCGGCCGGAGGCCCAGAACGCGCAGTCCCGGACCCTGCTGGTCCAGCTCGACGAGGCGTTTCTGCGGGCCGAGGCCGACGATCAGGTGCGGGTGGTGATCCTGGCCGCCCGCGGCAGGAACTTCTCCGCGGGCCACGATCTGGGTTCGGAGGAGGCGCTGCTGGAGCGGCAACCGGGCCCCGACCAGCACCCGACGTTCCGCTCACACGGCGCCACCGCGACCGGCATCGCCGAACGCACCTACCGTCAGGAGTGGCACTTCTACTTCGAGAACACCTGCCGGTGGCGTGATCTGCGCAAGATCACCATCGCCCAGGTGCAGGGCAATGCGATCTCCGCGGCGCTGATGCTGATCTGGGCGTGCGACCTGATCGTGGCCGCCGACGACGCCAGGTTCAGCGACGTGGTCGGGGTCCGGATGGGGATGCCGGGCGTCGAATATTACGCACACCCATGGGAATTCGGCCCACGCAAGGCGAAAGAGCTGCTGCTGACCGGTGATTCGATCGATGCCGACGAGGCGTATCGGATGGGCATGGTGTCGAAGGTCTTCCCGCGCGCCGAACTCGAGGAGAAGACACTGGAATTCGCCCGCCGTATCGCTGAACGCCCGACCATGGCGGCGCTGTTGATCAAGGACTCGGTGAACGCGGCCAGCGATGCGATGGGCTTCACCGAGGCGTTGCGGCACGCCTTCCACATCCACGAGCTCGGCCATGCACACTGGGCATCGGCCAACGAGAATCGGTGGCCGGTGGGCATGCCGCCGGATGTTCCCGACTGGCGGTCGGCCGGTCCGCCGAAGCCCGCCCGCCGTGATGTCCCGTGATCTGAACGGAGGATGACCGTGCAACTGTCGTTGACCGACCGGACGTATCTGGTGACCGGCGGCGGAAGCGGTATCGGCAAAGGGGTGGCCGCCGCGGTCGCCGCGGCCGGTGGCCAGGTGCTGATCGTCGGACGCAATGCCGACCGGTTGACCGCCGCCGCAGGCGAACTCGCCGGGGCGGGCGGCGAGGTGCGCGCCCATCCGGCCGACGTCACCGATGAGGACGAGGTCGCGAAGGCGGTCGAGGCGGCCGCCGGCTGGCACGGGCGGCTGCACGGGGTGGTGCACTGCGCCGGCGGCTCGGAGACGATCGGGCCGATCACCCAGGTCGACTCCGAGGCGTGGCGGCGCACCGTCGACCTGAACGTCAACGGCACCATGTACCTGATCAAGCACGCCGCGCGGGAGATGGTGCGCGGGGGCGGCGGATCGTTCGTCGGGGTGTCCTCGATCGCCTCGAGCAACACCCACCGGTGGTTCGGCGCCTACGGTCCGAGCAAGGCGGCGCTGGATCATCTGCTGATGGTGGCGGCCGACGAGCTGGGCCCGTCCTGGGTGCGGGTCAACGGCATCCGGCCCGGGTTGACGAAAACCGATCTGGTCGCGCCGATCATGGACACCCCCGCGGTGGTCGACGACTACCGGGCCTGCACCCCGCTGCCCCGGTTCGGTGAGGTCTCCGACATCGCGAACCTGGCGGTGTTCCTGCTCAGCGACGCCGCGAGCTGGATCACCGGGCAGATCATCAACGTCGACGGCGGGCACGGGCTGCGCCGCGGCCCGGACATGTCGGGCATGCTCGAACCGGTCTTCGGCGCCGACGGCCTGCGCGGCGTCGTCGAGGGATGACTTACGGCGTCGACGCGGCATCAGTGCGGCGGATCGGTGCCAGCTGTTGACACCGATCCGCCGCACTGACGTTGTCCACAGGCTCGACGATCGGGTCTGGTAAACCGTCTTCGGCTGCGCGAGCATCGACTACGTGCCCGCCGACGACTTCGTGCCCGCCGTCGATGACATCCTCGAGCGGCAGGCCGGGGTCATCTCACGTCGGCAGGCGGTGGCGGCCGGCATGCCCGTGCACAGCATCCGGCGGCAGCTGCGCCGTCGCGAGTGGGTGCGGGTGCACGCGGGGGTGTACGTCGATCACACCGGCCCGCTCACCTGGCTGCAACGGGCCTGGAGTGCGGTGCTCTACGCCGAACCGGCCGCGCTGTGTCTGGAGTCGGCGCTGGATGTCGAGTCGCCGGTGATCCATGTCGCGATCAGCCGGGAGCGGTCCGCCCCGGTGACACCCGACGGTGTGCGCATCCACCGCATGGCACATCTCGACGACCGGGTGCTGTGGCATGTCGGGCCGCCGCGCATGCGTTACGAGGAGGCGGTGCTCGACGTGGCGGCGCGGGCGGTGACCGACGCCGACGCGGTCGCGGTGCTGGCCCGGTCGTGTCAGTCGCGGCGCACCGCCGCGACCCGGCTGCTGGCCTGCCTGTCCGGGCGCCGACGGGTGCGACGGCGCAACTGGCTGCGCGCCGTCCTCGTCGACATCGCCGACGGCACCTGCTCGGTGCTCGAGCACGGCTATCTCAACCGGGTCGAACGGCCGCACGGCCTGCCGCGGGCGGTGCGCCAGCAGCCGGCCCGGTCCTCGACGGGCATCCGCTATCGCGACGCCGTGTACGGCGACCGGCTGCTGGTCGAACTGGATGGCCGCCTGTACCACGACTCACCGGAGCGGCGCGACGCCGACTTCGAACGCGATCTGGACGCCGCCGCGGAGGGGCGGTCGACCGTGCGGTTGTCCTATCGCCAGGTCTTCGACCGGCCCTGCCGAACGGCGGCCAAGGTGGCGCAGGTGTTGCGCCGCAACGGCATCCCGGCCCGAGCCCGGCCGTGTGGGCCGCACTGCGAGCTGGGCGCGACCCGCGCGGCGTGACAATCGTCTGTGCGGCGGATCGGTGCCAACCGTTGACACCGATCCGCCGCAAAGATGCGAAACGTCAGGCCCGCATCGCCTCGGCGGCCTGCCGGACCGCCTTGATGATGCCCTGATATCCGGTGCAGCGGCAGAAGTTCCCGGACAACCCCTCGCGGATCTCCTCGTCGGTGGGGTCGGGATTCTCCTGCAGCATCGCGGTGATGGTGGTGACGAATCCTGGTGTGCAGAAACCACATTGCAGACCGTGGCAGTCCCGCATGGCCTGCTGCACCGGGGAGAGCTCACCGTCGGGTGAGGCGATGCCCTCGACCGTGGTCACCTCGGAGCCGTCGGCCTGCACCGCGAACACCAGGCAGGACCGCACCGCGGCGCCGTCCATGATGACGGTGCAGGCTCCGCAGGCGCCGTGCTCACAGCCCAGGTGGGTTCCGGTCAGGCCGCACCGCTCCCGCAGGAAATCGGCGAGCGTCAACCGGGATTCCACCGGGGCCGAGGTGCGCTGCCCGTTGACCGTCAACTCGACCTGATGATCATGCACTGGCTGCCTCCCTGCTGGCATCGGTCCAGGCCCGCGCCACCATCGCGGCGCCGACCCGGCGGCGGTAGTCGGCCGACCCCTGCAGGTCGGCCGGGATGTCGTCGAGGCCCTCCATGGCCAGCACGCCGAGTTCGTCGGCGTCGACCTCGCTGACCGGGCGGCCCAGGATGGCCTGTTCGGCGGCGGTGGCACGGCGCGGGGTGGAGCCCAGCCCGAGCAGGCCGATACCGCACCGGCTGATCCGGTCGTCGCCGTCGAGCCGCACCGCCAGCACCGCCCCGGCGATCGCGAAATCACCGTGGCGTCGGGCGAATTCGTGGACAGCGAAACCGCACCGGCCGTCCCATACCGGGAACCGCACCGCGGCCAGGATCTCGTCGGGTTCCAGCGCCGTCTCCCACAACCCCTGGAAGAAGTCGGCCGCCGCGATCTCCCGCCGGCCGGTGGGGGAGACCGCCTCCATCTGCGCGTCGAGCGCCAGTGCGACGGCCGGATACTCCCCGGCGGGATCGGCGTGCGCGATTGACCCGCCGAACGTTCCGCGGTTACGGATCTGGAAGTGTCCGATGTGCGGCGTCGCCCGGGTCAACAGCGGCACCGCCGAGCGCACCTGGTCGTCGGCGCCGACGGTGGCATCGGTGGTGCCGGCGCGGATCGTCAGCGAGCCGTTGCTGCGCTCGATGCCCTTGAGCTCGTCGAGCCGCGAGATGTCGACCAGGTGGTCGAAGAACGCCAACCGCAGATTCAGCATCGGGACCAGGCTCTGCCCGCCGGCGAGCACCTTGGCCTCATCGCCGAACTCGGCGAGCAGCTGCGTCGCCTCGGTCAGGTCGGCCGGCCGGTGGTAGGCGAACGGTGCGGGTTTCATGCCGCCCCACCCGAGCGCCGGCCCAACACCCAACCCAGCGCCAGCCCGACGGCCAGCCCGGCCGCCACCGGCGCCACCCGTTTGGCGATCGGAACCGCCACCAGCGCAAGCATGTTCACCGAGGCGTCGGCCGCCGGCGCCTGGGTGGGGGCCGCCACCGGAGCCGGCTGCACCGCCGGTTCGTCCGCCGAGCCCTGCGGGGCGGGTGCGGTGGTGTGCTGCGACAGCACGTCGGCCTCCAGCCGTTCGGCGAACTGGCCGATCAGCTTGCCGGCGACATCTGCGAGCACGCCACGGCCGAACTGGGCGGCCTTACCCGAGATGGTGAGGTCGGTGGTGAGGATGCACAGCGTGCTGTCGCCCTCCTCCTTGAGTTCGGCGGTGACCACCGCGGCGGCGTTGCCCTGGCCGCGGGTCTCCTTGCCGTTGGCCCTGATCACCGCGCGGCGGGCGGCGGTGTCCTTCTGCTCGAAGCTGGCTTTGCCCTTGTACTGCACGGTGATCGGTCCGACCTTCACCTTGACCTGGCCGGTGAAATCGTCACCGTCGACGCTGAGCAGCGTGGCCCCAGGGATGCAGGGGGCGATGCGCTCGACGTCGGTGAGCACGTCCCAGGCCTGTTCGGCCGGTACCGGAACCCGAAACTCGTTGATCAGTTCCACTTCTGGTCCTTACTGGTGGCTTGTTCGATCAGTTCGACGATCGTGGCGGGGGTGGCCGGCAGTCTGGTCACCGTGACACCGAGGGCTGCCAGGGCATCGTTGATGGCGTTGATCACCGCGGGGGTGGAGCCGATGGCGCCGCCCTCGCCGGCGCCCTTGTAGCCGCCGACGCCCGGGCCGGGGACCTCGATGTGGCCGTACTCGATGAGCGGCACCTCGGTGGCCGTCGGCAGCAGGTAGTCGACGAACGTCGACGACAACGGATTGCCGTCGGCGTCGTAGGCCTGGTGTTCCAGCAGCGCACCGCCGATGCCCTGGACGGTGCCGCCGGCGATCTGGCCCTCGACGACGTTCGGGTTGATCATCGGCCCGACGTCCTCGCTGACGACGTAGTTGGTCAGGGTGACGTGGCCGGTGACGGTGTCCACCTCGCAGGTGCAGGCGTGGGTGGCGTTGGCCCAGTGGATCGGCGCCTGGGAGGTGAACCGGGCGGTGGCCTCCAGCGTGGCCGACGTACCCGGCGGCAGCATCTGGGGTTCGTAGTAGGCCCGGTAGGCCAGGTCGGCGAAGCTGACGCTCTTGTCCGGATCGTCGCGCACGACGGCCCGCGACCCGGCCAGCTCGATCTGCGACTCGTCGGTGTCGAGCATGTGCGCGGCGATCGTGACGATCTGCTTGCGCAGGATCGATCCGGCCTCGTGCACCGCGCCGGCGGTCATCGGGGCGCTGCGGCTGCCCTGTGTCCCGGCGCCGTACGGGGTCACCGCGGTGTCACCCTGGATGGTGGCGACGTCGTCGATGTCGGCGCCGAGCGCGTCGGCGGTCAACTGCACCACGGTGGTCTCGATGCTGTTACCCGAGGACCCGCCGTTGACGTAGACGTTGATCTTGCCGGTGGACTCCATCCGGATCGTCGCGCCCTCGCCGGCCAGGTGCCCGGTCGCCGCACCGGTGGGTTCGATGTAGGTGGAGAAACCCAGACCGATGTAGCGGCCCTGAGCCAGCGCCTCCTCCTGCTCCTTGCGGAAGCCCTCGTGGTCGGCCATCTTCACGGCCTGCTCGAACGTCTCGATCGGGGCGACGTGGTCGTAGGGCATGCCGTTCGGGTTGAAGTACGGCATCTCATCGCGGCGCAGCAGGTTCTTGCGGCGCAGATCGACCGGGTCCATGCCCATCTTGCGGGCGGCGATGTCGAGCAGGATCTCCCGGGACAGGGTTTCGTACTGCCACGGCCCGCGGTAGGCGGCCAGCCCGGCGGTGTTGGAGAACACCGTCTTGTAGTTGAAGCTGGCCTTGGGCACCCGGTACGGGCCGGGGAAGAACATGCCGATCGCCGCGGTGGTGAGCACCGGGTAGGGCGTCGGATAGGAGCCGATGTCCTGAATGAAGTCGATGTCGGCGGCCAGGATGGTGCCGTCGGCGTCGAACGCCATCCGGACGTCGCCGTCGACGTGCCGCGCCTGACTGGCCGCCATCAGGTTCTCCCGGCGGTCCTCGATCCATTTCAGCGGGGCGGGCACCTTACGGGCGGCGATCATGATGCACATGTCCTCGCGCATCGGGACGACCTTCTGCCCGAACCCGCCGCCGGTGTCCTTGACGATCACCCGCACCCGCGATGCGGGGATGCCCAGCAGCCGGGCCGCGAAGGCGCGCAGCTCGTGCGGGGTCTGAGTGGACGCCCAGATCGTCAGCTCGTCGGAGGCGGACTGCCATTCGGCGACGATGCCGCGGCACTCGATCGGCACCGGAACGTGGGCGTGCTGGTAGATGTGCTCGGAGACCACGTGGGCCGCGTTGGCGAAGGTCTCCTCGTCCGGGGGCGCGCCGGCCATTCCGCCGGCGACGTTGTCCGGGTACTCCTCGTGCACCACGACGTCGGAGTTCACCGCCTGACGGAAGTCGGCGACCGCGGGTAACGGCTCGTAGTCGACGTCGACCAGCTCGATGGCGTCCTCGGCGATGTAGCGGCTGTCGGCCACCACCAGCGCCACCGGATCGCCGACGAACTTGGCCTCACTCTCGGCCAGGGGCGGCCGCGGGGTGTCCGGGACGTCCTTGCCGGCCACCGCGTGCCAGGCCTCTTTCACCTCGGGGTTGATGTCGGCGGCGGTGAACACCGCGCGCACCCCGGGCATCGCCAGGGCGGCGGACGCGTCGATGCCGTTGATCGTGGCGCGGGCGAACGGGCTGCGGACGAAGCAGGCGTGCAGCATCCCGGGGCGGATGATGTCGTCGACGAAGGTGCCCCGGCCGGTCAGCAGCCGGGTGTCCTCGACTCGCGGCACCCGGCTGCCCGCGTAGCGGGCCGGAACCGTCCCCGCTGAAGGCCCAGCAGAAGACACGGTCATGGTGGTTGCTCCCATCGTCATCTCGAGCCGGTCGGACATGCTAAGCAGTCGCTCAGCAGCAGCGTACCCGAGAGGTGTCGCCAGTCACAGGCGGTATCGACAGTGGGCTGACTCGCAACCCGGCCCGGGTCGACGCTACGCAGGATCCGCCGGGCCGACAAGGCTCGGATCCGCCACCGATCGGCTCCCGCGGGTGGCCGGACGGGCCGGGAAATTCGCGGGCGGCCGGTCCTGGCCGCGGCGTAACTGACCATGCCGAAACATCAGCGATGAACCTGTGCCACAACCGATCTGGGGGCCGGTCCGGCGGTCGCGCGGTAGCTCGGCCGCGGTGGGGTCGGCGCCGGATGTTGAGAACGGCAGCAGCGGTGGATCTCTGCGGTCGGATCGGGCCATCGGCGCTGGTCAGGGGCGGATACTTGGAGCGGCGGGGGGAATCTGACCGATCCGGGGGGCCGCGCTCGTGCGACTCACCGGACCGGCCGAACAACCGTCACGGCCGACCATCCGGATGCGCACGAGAGGAAACCGCAATGTCAGCTGAACAGAACATCGACACCATCAGGCGCGGCTACGAGGCCTTCGCGGCCGGTGACATGGAAACCGTGCTCAGCCTGTTCGACGACGACGTGGAGTGGGTGCAACCCGGCGACAGCGCCATCAGCGGCACTTATCACGGCAAGGCCGAGTTCCTCGACTTCCTCGGCAAACTCGCCGAAAAGGGAGCGACCGTCAAGGTCAACCGGCTGATCGCCGACGGGGACACGGTGGTCGCCCTCACCGACGTCGCCCTCGGCAGTGAGTCGGCCCAGGACGCCGATGTGTTCACCCTGCGTGACGGCAAGACCGTCCGTGCGCAGGTCTACACCGACACGGCGATGATGGAACGCATCTACGGCAGGAAGCAGGTGGCTTCCACGTAGAGGAGGGGGCGCAGAGGAGGGGACCGCAGAGGAGGAGACGCAGAGGGGGCATGCGCGCAAACGGTCCCCCGGCCGGCCCGCCACTGTTCGCGGTGGCGGGCCGATCGGTGTTTTCGGTCACGAATCAGACATTTCTGGCCGATGTTCCAGACGTTCTCACCATCGCCGGGGACGATGGATGTCATGAAACTCGCACTGGGATCCGCCGGCCTGTTCTCCGTCGGTTTGATGACGTTGTTCGTCGCCGCGCCGGCCGCGAATGCGAGTCCCGACGCGGAGTTCTGCCAGGCGATGACCGGGGTGGGCTACACCGGTGACTGCGCGACGATCGTCGGCTACGCCACCGATGTGTGCGCCCAGTACGACAGCGGCGCGGGTTGGGAGACGGTCGTCGAGGAACTCGACGCCCGCACCGACGACGAGGCGCTGACCAACTTCATCGTGGCCGGGGCGCCGCTGTACTTCTGTCCGCAGCACAGCGGCAAGGTGTAGCACCGGTCGAAACGGCCCCGGTCAGACGCCGAGGTCAAGAGATCGACTCCCGGAAGTCGATGCCTTCCTGGGCGCTGTGCACCCATTCCTCGATGTCCACCACCGGGTGGATCGCGAACTCGTTCAGCGCGCTGAACTTCGTCGCACCGTCGAGCAGATCCTTCGGGTCGTCGGTCTCCACGACGGCGAAACCGCCGGTGCCGTCGACACGGCCGACGAACTGGTGAAACGTCGTGCCGGCCGGACGTGCCCACTTCGAGAACAGTTCCAGGCCGCGTTTCACCGACGCCTCGTTGTCCTGCGCGGACCCGGTCAGCCGGGTGGTCCACGTCATCACGAACTTCATGTCGATTCCTCCCCCCGAACGGCATCCGGAACCGGCTGTCCACGGATCGCCACGTAGCGAATTATCCGCCGCGAGAACCGGGCTTGGGGGCGAATGATGAACTGGCGCAACGGATCGTTGGCTTGGTAAAGAATCTGCGCGGTGCGGCGGCTACGCCCGGCGCAGCAGCGCCACCAGGAATTCGGAGTCCTCGGTGAACGGACGCAGATCCCAGGTGGACAGCAGCAGGTCCGGGGTGAGCCCGGCGGTGGCGGCGTCGGCGAGGAACTCGTCGAAATCGTAGTCCCGGCCGGCGCCGAATCCGATTGCGGCGCGGCCGTCTTCGGCCAGATGAGCACGCAGCCGGCTCAACACCGTGGTGCGGGTGCTCGGGGCCAGGAACGCCATCACATTGCCGGCCATCACGATGACGTCGAACGGGTCCGGGATGCCGCGGGCCGGAAGGTCGAGTTCGGCGAGGTCGCCGACCAGGTACTGCGGACCCGGATAATCCTGTTCCGCCGCCTCGATGAGGGCCGGGTCGACATCGACCCCGACGACGCGGTGACCGGCCGCGGACAGGTAGCCGCCGAGCCGGCCCGGACCGCAGCCGGCGTCCAGGATGTGCGCGTTGCGTGGGGCCATCGCGTCGACGAGGCGGGCCTCACCGACCAGATCCTCCCCGGCGCGGGCCATCGCCCGGAAGCGTTCGATGTACCACTGCGAGTGGCCCGGATCGGCCTCGACCTTGCGCATCCACAGACTCTTCTCGACCATGGAGGCATTGTCGCAGCAGCGGCGCACATGCCTTGTTCGGTCGGTGAGCCGGCCGGATCGAGGCGTGCCGAACCGGCAGGGAAGAAGCGCCCCATGATGGACATGGCATACGCCGAGCGGACGGAGCTGGCTCAGTTCTTGGCGACACTGACCCCCGAGCAGTGGGCGACGCCCAGCCTGTGCGCCCGATGGACGGTGAAAGACGTTGTCGCCCACGTGATCAGTTATGAGGAACTGGGTCCGTTCGGTCTGCTGAAGCGGTTCGCCAAGGGGTATGTGGTCCGGGCCAATCAAGTCGGTGTCGACGAGTTCGGTTCGTTGAGCCCCGAACAACTGCTCGACTTCCTCAACCGGCACCTGTGGCCACGCGGACTCACCGCCGGTTTCGGCGGCATGATCGCCCTCGTCGACGGGACCGTGCACCATCAGGACATCCGGCGCCCCCTGGGCCGGCCACGCACCATCGCCGCGGATCGTCTGCTGCGGGTGCTGCGGTCCGTGCCGGGCAATCCCCGCCTCGGCGCCGGACGACGCATCCGGGGACTGCGACTACACGCCACCGACATCGACTGGACCCACGGAGAGGGTCCCGAGGTCAGCGGCACCGGCGAGGCGCTGCTCATGGCGATGACCGGCCGGGCTGCGGTCGTCGACGAGCTCGGCGGCCCCGGCAAACCCGTCCTGGCCGGGCGGCTGCGCTGACGCTTCGATGGGCGAAGATCATGGCGCCGGATGACGGATTGGTAACCTGTCAGGCGCAACAGCAGCGCCTCCCTAGCTCAGTGGTAGAGCACTCGCCTTGTAAGCGAGCGGTCGTCGGTTCGATCCCGACGGGGGGCTCGATCACTCGTCGTCGGGTTCGATGATCCGCTGTGACGGCACGGCCCGTGGCGGCATCCGCCGCGGTGGGCGGCGGGGGAACGGGATCCGGTCGGCGATATTGCTCAGCGGGTTCACCACCTGCGACAACGTGATGACCGCCTCGCGCAGCGCGGCGATGGTGGGTTCGAGGGCCTCCAGCCCGGGCGCGAGCCGGTTCAGGGTGTCGGCGACATCGGCGAGCTGTTCGAGCGGCCCGTCGCGGGCGGTGAGCCGGTCGATCAAGCCGCCCTCGGCGAGCAGCCGGTCCGCCAGCCCGTCCTCGGCGAGCACCCGTTCGACCAGCCCGTCCTCGGCGAGCAGCTGATCGACCAGCCCGCCGGGCTCCAGCGCCCGCATCAGGCCGCCCTCCTCGTCGGTGAGCCGGTCCAGCACGCCCCCGGGTGCGGTCAGCCGGTCGATCACCCCGCCGGGCCGCATCAGCCGGTCCAGCGGGCCGTCCGGGGCCAGCGCACGCCCCAGCGGGGCGTCCTCGTCGAGCAGTTTGGCCAGCCGGTTCGCCCGTTCGAGGGTGTCCTCGAGCCCGAGGATGCCGGCGACCGAGCTTGGTCCGGCGGTGGGTTCACCCAGCGTGCGGTGGGCCATGCCGAGGCCGGCGGCCGCGACTTCCAGACCGGCGTCGGCGACGGCGAGCCCGATGCGCACCGGCGCGGTGGCGACCTGCATCAGGCTCTTACCCAGATTCATGACGTCAGTCTAGGGCCGACCGGTGCGGCTCAGATGAGTTCGGCCAGCGCCGCCTTGATCTTCTGCTGGGCCTCGTCGAGCGATTCCGGCGACGGGTTGCGGTCCACGTTGGCGAATCCGAAGTCGGTCAGGTTGTAGGCCGGGAATACGTGGACGTGCAGGTGCGGCACCTCCAGCCCGGCGATGATCACCCCGGCCCGTTCGGCGTCGAACGCCTTGGTGACTGCCTTGCCGATCAGCTGAGCCACCCCCATCACCTTGGCGAACTTCTCGGGTTCGATGTTCTGCCAGTGGTCGATCTCCTCGCGCGGGACCACCAGGGTGTGGCCCTGCGTCATCGGCTCGATGGTCAGGAACGCGACCACCTCGTCGTCTTCGTAGACGAACCGGCCGGGCAGCTCACGGTTGATGATCTTGGTGAAAACAGTCGCCATACCCCGAGCTTAGAACGGGCGATTCGACGGCAGGTGACCGTGACAGGTGGACAGGTGGCGGGCCCGGGGCGTCGGCATAATCGGCCGGGTGCGGTTCGGCGAGATCTTGTTGTGTGTCGTGAACGCCATCGGACTCGCGATGCTGGTTCTGCCGTTACCCGCGGGTGCTCGCCGGGCACGGCATCTGGCGTCGGCGCCGGCGTTGGTCGCGCTCGCCCAGCTGATCGGCGAGGGCTACCGGTGGCAACTGGTACCGGCCTATGCGCTGGCCGCCGGGGTCACGCTGTGGTGGGCCGTGCGTGTGCGCCGGCCGGCCCCGCCCACGGGGTGGCGGCGGCTGCTCGGTCTGACCGTGGGCGTCGTGCTGCTCGCGGCGGCGGTGGTGGTGCCGGTGGCGGTGCCGGTCTTCCGGTTTCCGCCGCCGACGGGCCCGTACGCGATCGGCACGGTGACCTACCACTGGCGCGACGACGACCGCAGGGAGATCTTCGATGCCGACCCGGCGGCGCGCCGGGAGATCGTCGCGCAGGTCTGGTATCCCGCCGAGCCGGGCGCCGACGCCCCGGTCGAGCCCTATGTCTCGGATGCGGCGACGCTCGCCCCGGCGGCCGGCCGGCTGCTCGGCGTCCCCGGATTCGTGTTCAGCCACCTCGGCGTGGTCCCGACCCACGCCACCCGGCAGCCGCCGCTCGCGCCGGACCGCCCGCGCTACCCGGTTCTGGTCTTCGTCTCCGGGCTCAACGGATTCCGCCAGTCCAACATGTTCCAGGTCGAGCAACTGGTGTCGCACGGTTTCGTCGTCGTCGGCCTCGATCAGCCGTACACCTCCGCGGTCACCGTGCTCGCCGACGGGCGCGCCGTCGACGGTTGGCCCAAGGACCGGCTCGTCGACGTCATCCAGCAGAGCATCACCCCGGTGACACCGCCGCCGGCTCTCGGCGACGTCCCGCTCCCCGCCGGATTGTTCCCCTATCTCGCCGCGGACATCGGCTTCGCGCTCGATCGGCTCGGCGGGCTCGACGCCGACGACCCGAACGGGTTGTTCACCGGCCGGCTCGATCTCGACCGCGCCGGGGCGTTCGGCATCTCGCTGGGGGCGATCACGGTCGGCCAGGCCTGCCATGACGACTCACGGCTGCGCGCCTGCCTGATGATGGACGCCGCGATGCCCGCGGAGGTGGTGCGCACCGGGCTGCGCCGTCCCGCCATGTGGCTGACCCGTGACACCGAATCCATTCTGGCCGAACGTGATCGCAACGGCGGCTGGCCGGACCACGAGGTGGATGAGACCATCACCACCCAGCGTGAGACCTTCGCCGGGAGCGCTCCCGGGCACGGCTACCACGTGGAGATCCCCGGGATGTTCCACCTCAACTACACCGACGCGCCGCGGTACACCCCGCTGGCGCAGAGGCTGGGCATGTCCGGACCGGTCGGCGCCGAACGCGGTCACGACATCGTCGCCCGGTACACGGTGGCGTTCTTCAACCGCTTCCTCGGTGAGGCGAGCGACGGCGATGCCGCGTTGCTCGACGGGCCGCCGCCCTGGCCCGACGTGCGGATCGACCGCCGCTGAGTCAGCGGTTGATCATGTCGTGGATCTCCTCGACCGAGAACGGCGGGGAGTCGTTGGCGTCCCGGAACCCGAGGAAATCCGGGGTGGGCCGGGCGAATTCGCCGAGGAAGCCGCCGGCGGCGATGAAGATCCGGCCGGTGATGTCCTTCGCCAGATCGCTGACCAGGTAGGCGTACGTCGGCGCCACGTACTCCGGCGGTGCGGCGTCCAGCGCGCCCTGCATGCTCACCTCGTCGAGCAGCCCGCGTCGGTGCAGCTCGGCGATGTGCGCCTCGTACTCCGGGCCGGTGGACAGCCTCGTCCGCGCTCCCGGGCACACCACATTGGCGCGCACCGAGTGCTCCTTCAGTTCGGCGGCGATCGCCAGCGTGAGACCGTTGACCCCGCCCTTGCCGGCCGGGTAACCGGTGCCGCCGTAATCGCCGAGGAACGCGAACGAGCTGGTGTTGACGATCGCGCCGCCGCCCTGGGCGACCATCCGCGGCGCGGCGGCACGGCAGGTCTCGAACACGGTGCCCAGGTGCGCGTCGAGCAGTTCCCGGAACTGCCCGGAACTGATGTTGAGGATCGACGAGCCCGGCGGCTCGGCGGTGCCGGCGCAGTTGATCAGGATGTCGATGCTGCCGAAGTTCTGCACGCAGGTGTCGACGAGCGCGTCGGCGACCGCCGGGTCGGCGGGGGAGCCGGCGTGCCCCACACCGGAGATGCGTTGTGCCGCTTCGGTCACGACCTCGGGGTCACGTCCGTTGACCACCACCCCGACACCGCGAGCCGCCAACAGTTCGGCGACCGCCAGCCCGATCCCGCGCGACCCGCCGACGACGACCGCGCCGATCAGCTGCCCGGCCCCTTGCTGAACTGCATCGCGTCCATGTTCCAGTAGCCGCGCAGATTGGTGATCAACCCCTCGTCGTTGACGCGGTAGGTGAACACCCCCCGGACGGTCGCCGCCGAACCGTCCGGGAACTCGGTGCGCAGCACCAGGATGTAGGCGATCTCTTGGGGCGAACTGGACGGGAAGGTCTCCTCGCAGGTGACCGTCAGCCGGTTCGGCCCGATGTTGGTGTCGTAGAACTCGCCCACAGCGGCCTTGCCGCGCACCCCGGTGCCGTCCGGGTTGGTGATGGCCTGCCCGATCGGGTCCTCGATCACCACATCGTCGGCCATCAGGGCCAGCCAGCCCTCCCGGTCGCCGGCCTGCACGCACCGCCACGAAGCCTGCGATGCGATCCGGACCGGTGTTTCGGCTTCAGCTACAGGGGTTTCGGACAAATTTCTCACTCCTCACTGGCCGGCGACCGGGCGTGGGGTCACCGGTCGTCGTCGGTGTAGCGGATGACGCCGCGGATGTTGCGGCCCTCGAGCATGTCCTGGTAGCCCTCGTTGATCTGCTCCAGCTTGTACTGCCGGGTGACCATGTCGTCGAGGTTGAGCTTGCCGGCCTTGTACATCGACAGCAGCTGCGGGATGTCGTGATGCGGGTTGCCGCCGCCGAAGATGGTGCCCTGCAGGTTCTTCTGCAGCAGCGTCAGCATGGACAGATTCAGGTTGACCTGGGTGTCCAGCAGGCTGCCGATCGCGGTCAGCACGCAGGTTCCGCCCTTGGCGGTGAGGTTGACGTAAGCGTCGATGTCCTCACCCTTGAGCTCACCGACGGTGACGATGACCTTCTTGGCCATCAGACCCCAGGTGACCTCCGCGATGCCCGCCATCGCCGACTCGATGTCCGGATAGACGTGGGTGGCACCGAATTTCAGCGCCTGATCGCGCTTCCACTCCACCGGGTCGATCGCGAAGATGTAGCGGGCCCCGGCGTTGACCGCCCCCTGCAGCGCACCCATGCCGACGCCGCCGACCCCGACGATCGCGACGTCGTCGCCCGGGCGGACGTCGCCGCTGCGCACCGCCGAGCCGTAGCCGGTGGTGACACCGCAGCCGACCAGGCAGGCCACCTCGAACGGGATGTCCTTGTCGATCTTCACCACCGAGCTCTTGTGCACCACCATGTACGGCGAGAAGGTGCCCAGCAGCGTCATCGGGTAGACGTTCTGCCCGCGGGCGGTGATGCGGAAGGTCCCGTCGGACACCGCGGCGCCGTTGAGCAGACCGGCCCCGAGATCGCAGAGGTTGCGCAGCCCGGCCTGACACGACGGGCACTGCCCGCACGACGGGATGAACGACAACACCACGTGGTCGCCCGGCTGCACCTCCTCGACCCCCGGGCCGACCTCCTCGACCACCCCGGCGCCTTCATGCCCGCCGAGCACCGGGAACCCGCCCATCGGGATGCCGCCGGTCACCAGATGGTGGTCGGAGTGGCACATGCCCGAGGCTTCCATCCGGATCTTGACCTCATCCTTGACGGGGTCACCGATCTCGATCTCCTCGACCGACCACGGCTGATTGAACTCCCAGATGAGGGCGCCTTTTGTCTTCATCGCAACCTGCCTTCCTCCGATGACCTCTGCCGACAGCCTAAGTTATCTAGGTCACAGGTCGACCACCGGGTTGGTTGATCGTCCGTGTGTCACCACAGCGGCACCGGCGCCTGGCCCAGCGGGTAGTACCCGGGCAGTTTCTCGCCCGCCATGCTGCGCTCGATGCGCTTCTGCATGCCCTCGCTGAGGTCGCCCGACTCGATCAGCTTCATGTACATGCGGGAGACGTGGCCGAAGTCGAAGAAGTCGCGCTGCCACTCGATCTTGAGGTTCGCATCGAGCCGGAACCAGCTGCCGCCGATGCCGTAGATCGCGTCGGTGCTGCCGTCGGACTTGGTGACGATCTGCTTCCAGAACCCGACGATCTCGCCCTGCTTCTCGTCGATGAGCACCTTCTGGTACTCGTAGACCCAGTTCTCCAGGCCCTGCATCTCCAGACCGAGCGCGATCTCGCGGATCTCGTCTTTGCCGACGCACATCACGTCTTCCTTCGGGCCGATGTTCCAGCCGTAGGTGGCGTCGTCGGCGAAAAAGTCGGCGAGTCCCCTCCAGTCGCCCTTGCGTTCGGCCTCCCGGTTGGCCTCGAGCCACTCCTCGACCCACTTCTCGAGCTGCTCACGGGGCAGTGACGGCATTGTCTACTCTCCTGTTTCTCGAATGATCAGCGCCCGGGTCGGGCACATCTCGACCGCGTTCTCGATCTCGCCCCGGGCCTCGTCCGGGGGTTCGGGGTCGAGAATCTCGACCTGCCCCCGCTTCGGCACCCGGAAGTAGTCGGGGGCCTCGACCTCGCACATCGCATGCCCCTGGCACAGGTCGAGGTCGACTTCGACTCGGTAGGAACCCATGGCTGCTCTCCTGGCACTATTCCTTGGCGGCCTTGGCGGCCTTGGCGCGCCGCCGGTAGCGGGCCCTGGCCGGCTGCTGCAGCTGCACGACCATCTTGGAGTGATCGTTGCGGTAGCTCTCCGGCGGCTGAGCCATCTCGAACTCGTACTCCCGCAACAGAACCGAGAAGATCGCCTTGATCTGCATCTGGGCGAACGCCGCGCCGACGCAGCGGTGCCGGCCGGCGCCGAACGGGATCCACGTCCACCGGTTGACGATGTCGGCCTGCTCGGGCTTGTCGTAGCGGTCCGGCCGGAACGCGTCCGGGTCGGGGAAGTCCTCGGGGATCCGGTTGCTGATCGCCGGGGAGGCGGCGACGTAATCGCCCTTGTGGATCGGGAAGCCGCACACCTCGAACTCACCCTGGGCCACCCGCATCAGGATGATCAGCGGGGGATGCAGCCGCAGCGTCTCCTTGACCACGTTGTCGAGCTTGGGGATCTGGCGCAGCGCGTGGAAGTTCACCGCCTGCCCGTCGGAGTAGAGCTCGTCGAGCTCGGCCTGCACCTCGGCGTAGATCTCCGGATGCCGGATCAGCTCGATCAGCGTCCACGCCGAGGTGCCCGAGCTGGTGTGGTGGCCGGCGAACATCAGGGAGATGAACATGCCGGTGATCTCGTCGGCGGAGAACCGCGGGTCGCCGTTCTCGTCCTTGATCGACACCAGCACGTCGAGCATGTCGCGGTCGGCCTTGCTTCTCGGCGGGTTGGCCAGCCGCTGATCGATGATCTCCTGAACCAGCTCAACGAGTTTCGCCCGCGCCTCGTCGCGCAGCCGGAAACTCTCGATCGGCAGGTACGGGTCGACGTAGCACAGCGGGTCGGTGCCGCGTTCGAGCAGGTGGTAGTACTCGGCGAAGCGTTTGTCGAGCTGATTGCGGAACTTCAACCCGATCAGGCACGCCGTCGAGGTGTAGATCGTCAACTCGGCGAAGAAGTCGAGCAGGTCGATCTCGCCCTCATCGCCCCAGTCGGCGATCATCTTGCGCACTTCGCCCTCGATCGTGGTGGCGTGGCTCTTCATATGCTCGCCGCGCAGCGCCGAGTTGTGCAGCATCTCCTTGCGCCGCTCGGGACTGGCGTCGAACACCACACCCTTCCCGAAGATCGGCGTCATGAACGGATACGCCGCGGCCTGGTCGAGGTCCTCGTCGGCGGCGCGGAAGAAGAACTCGTTGGCCTCCGCACCGGTCAGCAGGATCACCGGCTTGTCGACGAGCTGGAAATACCCGACGTCACCGCACTCGTCGCGGACCCGCTGCATCAGGCCGATCGGGTCGGTGCGGAACTCCTCGAGGTGGCCGTGTTCCTCTTCTCCGCCGGAAACCCGGGGGACCTCTTTGAGCTGCTGGCTGGTCATGATGTCTCCGGATACGTGAGTTGTTGACGTTCCTTCGGCGCGTCGGCCAGCGGAGCCTCCGGCTGCAGTTCCATGTTCGCGATGAAACCGCCGCGCGGGGTCTCGGCGACGAACGCGATCGCCCGGGCCAGATCGGAGGCCCGCAGGAAGTAGTCGTGGCGGGCCTGCCCCCACTTCGCCCAGTCGTTGAGGGCCTGCTCGATGCGGTCCGGGGGCAGACTCCAGCCCATCGCCGTCTTCGTCGGCCCCGGGTGCACGATCGAGGCGCGCACCCCGGTGCCCTCCAGCTCCATCTGCAGGTTGTGCACCATCGCCAGCAGGCCCGCCTTGGCGGCGCCGTAGCCGCCCATGTGGGGCCGCTGGCGCAGGGCGACATCGGATCCGACGAAGATCAGGTCCCCGCGGCGGCGTTCCACCATGCCCGGCAGCACCGCGGTGGCCAGCCGGTTCGCGCCGATCAAATGAATCTGCACCTGCGACTCGAACTCCTCGGTGCTGATCTCGTGCAGCCGGCCGAAGAAGGTGTCGCCCGCACCGGCGACCAGAACCTCGATGTCGCCGAGCTTCTCGGCGGCGCCGTGCACGAAGCTCTTCACCGAATCCGGGTCGGTGACGTCGAGGTGCAGTGCGACCGCCTCACCGCCGTCGGCGCGGATCTGCTCGACGAGCTCCTCGCACTTCTCCACCCGGCGGGCGCCGAGCGCGACCGGGAAGCCGCGCGCCGCCAGTTCTTTGGCGGTGGCCGCTCCGATTCCCGACGAGGCGCCGGCGACGATCGCCGGACGACGTTCGGGGTGCGGGTCGAAACGGGGCATCAACGAACCTCCACTGTGATGGGCAGATGGGCGAATCCGCGTACGTTGCTCGAGTGCACGCGCACCGCGTTCGCCTCGTCGACCTCGTAGCCGCGGATCCGCTTGAACAACTCGGTCAGCGCCACCCGGGCCTCCATCCGGGCCAGATGGGCGCCGAGGCAGAAATGCGCGCCGCTGCCGAAACTCACCAGCTTCGAACCGATCTCGCGACCGATCAGGTACCGGTCGGGATCGTCGAACACCCGCTCGTCGCGGTGGGCGGAGCCCGGCAGCAGCAGCACCACATCGCCCTCCGGGATCCTGGTGTCATACAGGGTGAGGTCCCCGACGACGGTGCGGGCCAGGATCTGGCTGGAGGTGTCGTAGCGCAGCGTCTCCTCCACCCACTGCGGGATCCGGTCCAGATCGTCGTACAGCGGCGCGATCTGGTCCGGATTCCGGTGGGCCCAGTACATCGCGTTGGCCAGCAGTTTCGTGGTGGTCTCGTTACCGGCGATGACCATCAGGAACATGAACCCGAGAATCTCGTCGTCGGTGAGCCGGTCCCCGTCGATCTCGGCCTCCAGCAGCGCGGTGGTGAGGTCGTCGGTCGGCTTCCTGCGCCGCTCGGCGACCATCTGCTGGTAGTAGACGATCAGGTTGATGGAGGCCTCCACCGCGGCGGGGGGCACGTCGGTGACGCCCTCCTCGCGGTGCATTACCCCGTCGGCCCAGGCCCGCAACTGGGCGCGGTCCGGCTCGGGCACCCCCATCAGCTCCGAGATCACGTCCATCGGCAACTTGCCGGCGAATTCGTCGACGTAGTCGACGGTTTCGTTGTCACCGGCCCTGGCCAGCATGGTGTCGAGGTGCTGGGTCGCGATCTCGGTGACCCGCGGTTCGAGCTCGCGGACCCGCCGGGGGGTGAACCCTTTGGAGACCAGGGTGCGCAGCCGCAGATGTTCCGGGTCGTCCATGGCCAGAAACGACATGGTCTTGCTGGCGTGCGGGCCCCGGGACGCCGGATCCAGTGAGACGCCGTACTTGTTGGACAGGTTGACGCTGTTGCGGAACCCCTTCAGCACGTCGGCGTGCCGCGACAGCGCCCAGAACCCGAGGTCCTCGTTGTGGTAGAGCGGGGCTTCGTCGCGCAACCGCTTGTAGTACGGGTAGGGATCCTCGTGGAAGTCGTAATCGTACGGGTCGAGGATCAGTTCGGTGACGGTCATTCATCCCCTCCGGGGGTGGGAGCATGTTGGTCTTCGCCCAGGATGAGCCCCACCACGTAGCTCAGCCGGTCGGCGATCTGGTGATAGGTGAAGGCGCCGCTACCGGCGTGCACCAGGGCGCCGAAGAACGTCATCTCCAGCGCCGACACCAGCCGGGGATCCGCCCCCGGTCCGACCGCGGAGCGGATGCGGCGGTGGATCTCGGCGCCGATCCGGTCCCGGACCTTGCGCACCGCGGGATCGTTTCCGCTCATCAGCGCGGTGGTGCAGGCGGCCGCCACCTCGGGTTCGTCGGCGACCACCAGCGCCAGGCTGCGTAGCGCCTTCTCCACCCGGGTCGGCATCGGATCGTTGACATCGGTGAAGTAGGGCACCTGGCGGACCAGGTCGAGATACACCTCGGCGATCAGGTGGTTCTTGGACGAGAAATAGGTGTAGGCCGTCGCCGGGGCCACCTTCGCGCGCGCGGCCACCGCCCGCACGGTCAGATCCGCGTAGGAGGACTCGCGCAGCGTCTCCATACCGGCCGCCAGGACCTTGCGGAAGGTCTCCTCCTGGCGCCGGTTGCGGCGGGTATCACCGGTGGCTCCCGCCTCGGATGTGATGGCGGACACCGCTTCGCTGGACACATGTCCAACGTAGCCGACGCGGTCTGCGCCAGGCAAGCATGGCCCCTGAATGCCCTGAAAAGCACCGAGATCAAGCGATCTGCACGGGCAGTTCAGCGGCTCTGCCTTGCCGCGGAGGTGGCGATGCGACTATGTTCGACGCAACCGAGCCGGACAGTTGTCCAGCGATTCCGGAAGTGGAGTTCGAATGTCGTTACTGGCCGATCGCGAGAGCCGCCTGCTCATCGACGGCAAACTGGTCGCCGGCAGCGCCGGCGCCTTCACCACCATCAATCCGGCGACCGAGGACGTGCTCGGGGTCGCCGCCAACGCCGACGCCGATGACATGGTGCGGGCGATCGACGCGGCGCGGCGGGCTTTCGACGACACCGACTGGTCGACCAACACCGCCCTGCGGGTGCGCTGTCTGCGGCAGCTGCAGCAGGCGATGCGAGACCATCTGGAGGAGCTGCGCGAGCTCACCATCGCCGAGGTCGGCGCGCCCCGGATGCTCACCTCCGGCGGGCAGCTGGAAACCCCCGTCGAGGACTTGTCGTTCGCCGCCGACACCGCCGAGAACTACCGGTGGTCAACCGATCTCGGGCGCGCCACCCCGCAGGGCATCCCCACTGACCGACGAATCGTGCGAGAGCCGGTCGGCGTGGTCGGCGCGATCACCCCGTGGAACTTCCCGCACCAGATCAACCTGGCCAAGATCGGCCCGGCGCTCGCCGCCGGCAACACCCTGGTGCTCAAACCCGCACCGGACACCCCGTGGGCGGGCGCGGTGCTCGGCGAGCTCATCACCGGGCACACCGACTTCCCGCCCGGCGTCATCAACATCGTCACCTCCAGCGACCACGCCGTCGGGGCCGTGCTGGCCTCCGATCCGCGGGTCGACATGGTGTCGTTCACCGGATCCACCGCCACCGGCCGGTCGGTGATGACCGACGCCGCCGCCACCATCAAGAAGGTGTTCCTCGAGCTCGGGGGCAAATCGGCCTTCCTGGTGCTCGACGACGCCGATCTGGCCGGGGCCTGTTCGATGGCGGCTTTCACCGCCGCGATGCACGCCGGTCAGGGCTGCGCGATCACCACCCGGCTGGTGGTACCGCGGGCCCGTTACGACGAGGCCGTCGAGGCCGCCGCGGCCACCATGGGCTCGCTCAAGCCCGGGGACCCCACCGACAAGCGCACCGTGTGCGGGCCGGTCATCTCCGCGCGGCAGCGCGACCGGGTGCAGGGCTATCTGGACCTCGCCGTCGCCGAAGGCGGCCGGTTCGCCTGCGGTGGCGGGCGACCCGCCGACCGCGACGTCGGCTTCTTCATCGAGCCGACCGTGATCGCCGGGCTGACCAACGACGCCCGGGTGGCTCGCGAGGAGATCTTCGGCCCGGTGCTCACCGTGATCGCCCACGACGGCGACGACGATGCCGTGCGCATCGCCAACGACTCCCCGTACGGGTTGAGCGGCACCGTGTTCAGCGGTGACGACGAGCGTGCACAGGCCGTCGCCGCCCGGCTGCGGGTGGGCACGGTCAACGTCAACGGCGGCATTTGGTACTCCGCCGACGCCCCGTTCGGCGGTTACAAGCAGTCCGGCATCGGCCGTGAGATGGGCGTGGCCGGGTTCGAGGAGTACACCGAGCTCAAGGTCATCGCCACGGCGGTGGCGCAATAGGGGTGGCCACGGCGGTGAATGTGGCTTTCGGGAGCAGAGGAGAACGCTGATGGGGCAGTTCGACGACAAGGTCGCGATCGTCACGGGAGCCGGTGGCGGTATCGGCCAGGCCTACGCCGAGGCGCTGGCCCGCGAGGGCGCGGCGGTGGTGGTGGCCGACATCAACACCGAAGGCGCCCAGAAGGTCGCCGACGGCATCAAGGGTGAGGGCGGCGACGCGCTGGCGGTGCCCGTCGACGTGTCCGACCCGGAGTCGGCCGAAGAGATGGCCGCGCAGACGGTCTCGGAGTTCGGCGGCATCGACTACCTGGTCAACAACGCCGCGATCTTCGGCGGGATGAAGCTGGACTTCCTGATCACCGTCGACTGGGACTACTACAAGAGGTTCATGAGCGTGAACCTCGACGGTGCGCTGGTGTGCACCCGGGCGGTGTACAAGAAGATGGCCAAACGCGGCGGCGGTGCGATCGTCAACCAGTCGTCGACCGCGGCGTGGCTGTACTCGAACTACTACGGACTGGCCAAGGCGGGCCTCAACAGCCTCACCCAGCAGCTGGCCACCGAACTCGGCGGGCAGAACATCCGCGTCAACGCGATCGCGCCGGGGCCCATCGACACCGAGGCCAACCGGTCGACCACCCCGAAGGAGATGGTCGACGACATCGTGAAGCGAATCCCGTTGTCGCGCCTGGGTGAACCCGAGGATCTGGTCGGCATGTGCCTGTTCCTGCTGTCGGATCAGGCCAAGTGGATCACCGGGCAGATCTTCAACGTGGACGGCGGGCAGATCATCCGATGAGTGA
Organism: Mycolicibacterium thermoresistibile; assembly: GCF_900187065.1. Lineage (NCBI taxonomy): Bacteria > Bacillati > Actinomycetota > Actinomycetes > Mycobacteriales > Mycobacteriaceae > Mycobacterium > Mycolicibacterium thermoresistibile. The sequence continues at coordinate 4,201,968 of NZ_LT906483.1, read as the reverse complement.
CCTCAAGCTCGGGTACATCGGCCTCGGCAACATGGGCGCGCCGATGGCCAAACGCCTCGTCGACTGGCCCGGCGGGCTCATCGTCTACGACGTGCGGACCGAGGCGATGACGCCGCTGGCCGAGGTCGGCGCCAACCTCGCCGACAGCGTCGCCGACGTCGCGAAGGCCGACATCATCAGCGTCACCGTGCTCGACGACGAGCAGGTGCGCGCGGTGGTCGACGAACTGGCCGCCGGCGCCGGACCCGGCACCGTCATCGCGATCCACTCCACGATCCGCCCCGAGACCGCGGTCGAACTCGCCGAGCAGTTGCGGCCGAAAGACATTCACCTCGTCGACGCACCGGTCAGCGGTGGCGGCGGCGCGGCGGAGAAGGGCGAACTGGCGGTGATGGTCGGCGCCGACCGCGACGTCTACGAGCGGATCAAACCCGCCTTCAAACGGTTCGCCTCGCTCGTCGTGCACGCCGGCGAACCCGGCGCGGGCACCCGGATGAAACTGGCCCGCAACATGTTGACGTTCACCAGCTACGTGGCGGCCTGCGAGGCGATGGAACTAGCCGAGGCGGCCGGGCTGAGCCTGCAGGCACTGGGACGGGTGGTGCGCCACAGCGACGCCCAGAGCGGCGGGCCCGGCGCCATCATCGTGCGGGAGGACATGCGCGACCTCGAGCCCGACCACTGGCTCTACGAGGCGTTCACCCACACCCGCGGGCTGGGGGAGAAGGACCTGAGCCTGGCGCTGGATCTGGGCCGGCAGACCGGGGTCGACCTGCCGCTGGCGCGGATCGCCCTGCAGAACCTGGCCGCCGCGCTGGGCGTGCCACACACGAAGGAGTGAGTCAGATGGACGAGCTGCGCCGCAGGGGCCTCGAGAAGATGAACGAGGTCTACGGCTGGGAGATGCCGAACATCGAGGGCGATCCGTACTTCGACCTCACCGTCGACCACCTCTTCGGCACCATCTGGACCCGCCCGGGTCTGTCCATGCGGGACAAGCGGATCATGACGCTGACCGCGGTGACGGCCGTCGGCAACTCCGACCTGGCCGAGATCCAGGCCAACGCCGCGCTGGCCAACGGCGAGCTGACCGAGGACGAACTCAAGGAGATGGCTGTCTTCCTCACCCACTACCTCGGCTTCCCGCTGGGCTCCAAGCTCGACGGCGCGGTCAGCAAGGTGATCAAGAACCGGCGCAAGGCCGCCGCCGAGGGCAAGGGTGAGGACCGCAAGGCGAATGTCGACGCGGCGGTGCGGATGCATTCCGGTGAGACGATCCATGACCAGCATGACCAGTAGGTACGCCACGCTGACGCGCGAGCAGCTGGCCGTGCTCGTGCCCGAGCTGCTGCTCATCGGCCAGATGATCGACAGGTCCGGAATGGCCTGGTGCATCAGTAGTTTCGGTCGCGAGGAGATGCTGCAGATCGCGATCGAGGAGTGGATGGGCGCAAGCCCGATCTACACCAAACGGATGCAGCGCGCACTGGACTTCGAGGGCGACGACGTCGTCACCATCTTCAAGGGGATGCAGCTCGACATCGGCGCGCCACCGCAGTTCATGGACTTCCGCTACACCGTGCACGACCGGTACCACGGCGAGTTCCACCTGGACCACTGCGGCGCCCTGCTCGACGTCGAACCGATGGGCGAGGACTATGTGCGCGGCATGTGCCACGACATCGAGGATCCGACCTTCGACGCCACCGCGGTGGCGACCAACCGGCGGGCGCAGATCCGGCCCATCCACCGGCCGCCCCGCCAACCCGCCGACCGTCACCCGCACTGCGCGTGGACGGTGACCATCGATGACAGCAACCCGGAGGTCGCGGACCACCCGGTGCTCGAGGTGATGCGCCGAACCCGCGCCGCGACACTGGAACTCGACCCCATCGATCCCGGCGGCGACGGCGAGAACGACTACGCCGGCCCGCTGCTCAGCGATCTTGATTTCGGGGCGTTCTCCCATTCGGCGCTGGTGCGCATCGCCGACGAGGTGTGCGTGCAGATGCACCTGCTGAACCTGTCGTTCGTGATCGCGGTCGGCAACCGGGCCGGCTCCGACACCGACCTGGCCACCGACATCTGTACCAGACAGCTGATCGGCGTGGCGGGGCTGGGCGCCGAGCGGATCCACCGCGCGCTCGGGCTGCCCGGCGGTGTCGAGGGCGCGCGCCGGGTGCTCGAACTGCATCCGCTGGTCAACCCCGCCGCCTACGTCGACGCCGAGTTCGGGCCGGACGTGCTGACCGTGCGCCGGTCGCCGGCGCATCAGGACGGGGCGTGGGTGTCGCTGGTCAACCCCGGTGAGCCGCGACCCCTGCAGGCCATCGTGCGGGCGGTGGACCCCCGCCTCGATGTGGAGCTCACCGGCGGCGCCGACGGATGGACCGCCAGGATATTCGAAACCGGCACCCCCGCCGAGGAATTCGGCGAGGTCGCGGTGGCGAAGGTCAGCGGCGGCGCGACGTTCGAGTTTCAGCCGCGCAAGTCGTTGCCGCTCACCGTGCTCCGGTGACCGCCGCGCCGACCCACCGGCGCAGGTAGGCGCGCAGGCTCTGGCCGTCCCGCGGCGGCCGGCCCGGATCGATGACGAACGACTGGATGACCCGCAGCAGGTGCTCGGCGAGCTCGTCGAGGTCGGCGTCGGAGTAGCCGACCGCCGCCCAGTCCACGTCGAACCGGCGCAACATCCTGTTGGCGAAGTCGATCGCCACATCGGAGGTCACCGACTCGGTGTGCGCGGTGGGCCGGCCCGGCGCCACCAGCAGCCCGATGTGTGTGTCCTCGGGCAGCCACTCCAGGGTGGTGGCGATCGCCTCGGCGACCGCCTCCACCGGATCGGTGATGCCCTGCAGGTGGACCGCCAGCCGGTCCAGGAAGTCACCGGCCGCATGCATGGCCGCCGCCACCAGCAGGGCGTCGGTGCTGGGGAAATACCGGTACACCGTCTGCCGGGTCACCCCGACGGCTCGGGCGACGTCGGCGATGCTGAACTCGGCGCCGCGCTCCTCGATGGTCCGCTTGGCGGCCTCGAGGATCCGCGCGATCGCCTCCTCGTCACTGGCCGGCGCCGAACCGCCCCAGCCGTGGGTGCGCATGGTGGGAATGCTACTGCGTGGGCGGGATGGCTAGCCCACGTAGGAGACCCTCAGCTCCTTCACACCGTTGAGCCAGCCCGACCGCAGCCGCACCGGCTCGGACAGTTTGGCGATGTCAGGGATCTGATCGGCGATCTCGTTGAAGATCAGTTTGATCTCCATGCGGGCCAGGTTGGCGCCGATGCAGTAATGCGCGCCGTGTCCGCCGAACCCCAGGTGCGGGTTCGGGTCGCGCAGGATGTCGAACTCGAACGGCCGGTCGAAGACCTCCTCGTCGTAGTTGGCCGAGCTGTAGAACAGGCCCGCGCGCTCGCCTTCCCGGATCGTCACCCCACCGATCTCGACATCGGCCAGCGCGGTGCGCTGGAAGCAGTGCACCGGTGTGGACCACCGCACGATCTCGTCGATCGCGGTCTCCGGCCGTTCCCGCTTGAACAGCTCCCACTGATCCGGGTTCTCGAAGAACGCGTTCATCCCGTGCGTCATCGCGTTGCGGGTGGTCTCGTTGCCGGCCACCGCCAGCAGGATCACGAAGAACGCGAACTCGACCTCGCCCAGCGCCTCACCGCTGCCGTCCTCCAGGTCGGCCTGCACCAGCCGGGTCACGATGTCGTCCTGCGGATGGCGGCGGCGCTGCTCGGCCATGGTGTACGCATAGCCCATCAGCTCGGCATTGGCCGCCGTCGGATCCGAGTCGAAGTCCGGGTCGTCGGTGTTGATGATGCAGTTCGACCAGTGGAAGACCTTCTCCCGGTCCTCCTCGGGAACCCCGATCAGATCGGCGATCGCCAGCAGCGGCAGATTCATCGCGATGTCCTCGACGAAGTTGCCGCTGCCCCGCTCCCGGGCCCGGGCGACGATGTCGCGGGCGGCCACGGCCAGCTTCGACTCCAGTTCGGCCACCGCGCGCGGGGTGAACAGCCGCGAGACGAGCTTGCGCAGCCGGGTGTGTTCCGGCGGGTCGTGGTTGATCAGCAGCGCCTTGGTGAGCTCGAGCTGTTCGGGGGTGGCGCCCTCCGGCATCACCATCACCGCACCCTTGCGGTTGGTCGACCACAGATCGCTGTTGCGCGAGATGTTCTTGATGTCCTCGTGGCGGCTGATCACCCAGTAACCGGTGTCGCCGAAGATCGTCTCGGGCTGCTCGCACCACCACACCGGCGCGGTCTTGCGCAGCTCGGCGAACTCACGGACCGGGATACCGCGGAGCAGAACGTCCGGATCGGTGAAATCGAAACCGGCGCCGAATGGGCTCTGACCGAGGGCGGGGCTGCTGTGGGCTGCCGACATGGCGACCACCTCCTTCGTGTGACACGGGACACGCTCGACACCGACCATACACTAATGGTGAAGGTGTATGGCCTGGCTGTGCCATTAGGGTTGAGAACTGTGCGCGTCCTCGTAATCGGCTCAGGAGCTCGTGAACACGCCCTACTGATGGCGCTGCGGCGCGACCCCGGCGTGGACAGCCTCGCCATCGCGCCGGGTAACGCGGGCACCGCCGCCATCGCCGACCAGTACGACGTCGACATCGCCTCCGGTGACGCGGTCGCCCGACTCGCCAAGGAGATCCAGGCGGACCTGGTGGTGATCGGACCCGAGGTGCCGCTGGTGCTCGGCGTTGCCGATGCGGTGCGCGCGGCGGGCATCGCCTGCTTCGGCCCGACCAGGGAGGCGGCCCGCATCGAGGGGTCGAAATCGTTCGCCAAGGACGTGATGACCGCCGCCGGGGTGCGCACCGCCGGCAGCGAACTCATCGACAACCCCGCCCATCTGGACGCCGCCCTGGACCGGTTCGGGCCCCCGGCCGGTGACCCCGCGTGGGTGGTCAAGGACGACGGCCTGGCCGCCGGCAAGGGTGTGGTGGTGACCGCGGACCGCGCGGCGGCCCGCGCCCACGCCGCCGCCCTGCTCGACGCCGGGCACCCGGTGTTGCTGGAGACCTTCCTGGACGGCCCGGAGGTCTCGCTGCTGTGCCTGGTCGACGGCGAGACCGTGGTGCCGATGCTGCCCGCGCAGGACTTCAAACGCGTCGGTGACGGCGACGCCGGGCCGAACACCGGCGGTATGGGCGCCTGCGCGCCGCTGCCGTGGCTGCCCGATCAGACCGTCACCCGGATCGTCGATGACATCGTGAAACCCGTTGCCGCCGAGTTGGTCCGGCGCGGAAGCCCGTTCTCGGGGGTGTTGTACGCCGGGCTCGCGATCACCTCCGCCGGACCCGCGGTGGTCGAGTTCAACTGCCGCTTCGGCGATCCCGAGACCCAGGCCGTGCTCGCACTGCTGGAATCCCCGCTGGGGCAGCTGCTGCACGCCGTCGCCACCGGGCGGCTGGCCGAGCAGCCCGCCCTGCGCTGGCGCGACGGCGCCGCGGTGACGGTGGTGCTGGCCGCCGAGAACTATCCAGGACGTCCCCGCGTCGGCGATGTGATCGTCGGGGCCGAGGCCGACGGCGTGCTGCACGCGGGGACGGCGCGCGGCTCCGACGGCTCGGTGGTGTCGGCGGGCGGGCGGGTGCTGTCCATCGTGGGCACCGGCGAGGACCTGGCCGCCGCCCGGGACCAGGCCTACCGGGTGATCAAATCGATTCGGTTGCCCGGCAGCCACTTTCGGTCCGATATCGCCCTCGCTGCGGCGGAGAACCGCATCGAACTGCCCGGCACCCGACAGAAGGAGTCTTGAGATGACCACACGAACCCGTTTGGCGCTCGGTGCATTGGCGGCCCTGACGCTGCCGCTGGCCGCCTGCGGCGGCGGTGACAGCGAGGAGGCCGCCCCGGACACCGGAGAGACCACCACCTCCGTCGAGGCCGAGACCGACGCCGTGACGCTGCGCGGTGAGTTCGCGCCCGTGCCGGACGCCCCGGCCGGCGCCGAGGAGATCGGCGGCGTCGCCGAGCAGGTGCGCACCCCCGAAGGCGCGACGGTGACGCTCACGATGTTCGGCCTGGGCCCCCGGGTGGACTACGTGGCCCATCTGCACACCTCGCCGTGTGACGCGCCGGATCCCGGTGGCCCGCACTTCAAGTTCGACCCGAACGGTGACGACATGCCGCCCAACGAGGTGCACCTGACCTTCACCAGCGACGCGGTCGGCAGCGGATTCGCCGTCACCGAGGTGGACCGGCCGCTGCCCGACGGCGAGGCGCTCACCGTCGTCGTGCACGAGGCCGGCGGCGAGGGCGATCACCACGAACCGAAACTGGTCTGCGCCGAAGTCGGCTGACGGCGGCCGGCGCCGGCCCGCACCCGGCTGAGTGATCGCTGAGTGTTCCGTCGAAAGCTCCATGCCGCAGCGTTATTGCTGGCAGCATGCTAAACGTGACGGCAGCGGTGACTCCGAAGGGAGAGCGGCGGCGGGACGCACTGATCAGTGCGGCCGCCGAGCTGCTGTGTGAAGGCGGCTTCGACGCGGTGCGGCACCGGGCGGTGGCCCGGCGGGCCGGGCTGCCGCTGGCGTCGACCACCTACTACTTCTCCTCGCTCGACGATCTGATCGTGCAGGCCGTCACCCATATCGGCGCCCGGGAGACCCGGCAGCTCGAGCAGCGGGTGGCGGCGGTGGCCCGGCGCCGCCGCGGCGCCGAGACCACCGCCGACGTGCTGGTCGACGTGCTGGTCGGCACCGCCTCGGGCATCACCGCCACCGAGGAGCTGATCTCCCGCTACGAGCGCTACATCGCCTGCGCCCGGCAGCCGGCGCTGCGCGACATCCAGCGGCAGATCCGCAAGCAGCGCACCGACGCCGTGGTCAAGGTGGTGGAGCGGTCCGGCCGCGCGGTGCGCCCCGAACTGGTCAGCGCGTTGGTGTGCGCGGTCGACGGGGCGGTGGTCGCGGCCCTGGTCGGCGACGGGGACGGTCCGCGGGCGACGGCGCGTTCGACGTTGATCGACGTGATCGACGTGCTGGCACCGTACGCTTGAGCGATGATCAACGCCGTCCACCGACCGGAAGGCCGGCGATGAGCGGGACGCGAACCGAGCAGGCACAGCCCGAGCTGCGCCGGGTGCTGGGGCCCGGCCTGCTGCTTCTGTTCATCGTCGGCGACATCCTGGGCACCGGAATCTACGCCCTGGTCGGAGACGTGGCCGGAGAGGTCGGCGGAGCGGCGTGGCTGCCGTTCCTGATCGCCTTCCTCATCGCGACCGTCACCGCGTTCAGCTACCTCGAGCTGGTCACCAAATACCCGCAGGCCGCCGGCGCGGCGCTGTACGTCCACAAGGCGTTCGGAATCCAGTTCGTCACCTTCCTGGTGGCGTTCATCGTGATGTGCTCGGGCATCACGTCGGCGTCCACCGCATCGCGGTTCTTCGCCGCCAACCTGGAGGTGGGGCTGGGCCAGGAGTGGGGCCGGCTCGGAGTCGCCGGGGTGGCCCTGCTGTTCATGGCCCTGCTGGCGATGGTGAACCTGCGCGGCGTCGGGGAGAGCGTCCGGCTCAACGTCCTGCTCACCATCGTCGAGATCTCCGGTCTGCTGCTGGTGATCTTCGTCGGGCTGTGGGCCTTCACCGGCGGCGGCGCCGACGTCGACTTCACCCGGGTGGTCGCCTTCGAGACCACCACCGACAAGAGCGTCTTCCTGGCGGTCAGCGCCGCAACGTCATTGGCGTTCTTCGCGATGGTCGGGTTCGAGGACTCGGTCAACATGGCCGAGGAGACGCGGGACCCGGTGGTGATCTTCCCTCGCGCCCTGCTGACCGGTCTGGGCATCGCGGGCGCCGTCTACGTCGTCGTCGCCATCGTCGCGGTCGCCCTCGTGCCCGTCGGCACCCTGCAGGCCAGCGATGTCCCGTTGGTCGAGGTGGTCAAGGCCGGGGCGCCCGGACTGCCCATCGAGGAGCTGCTGCCGTGGATCTCGATGTTCGCGGTGTCCAACACGGCGCTGATCAACATGCTGATGGCCAGCCGGCTCATCTACGGCATGGCCCGCCAGCGGGTGTTGCCGCCGGTCCTCGGATCGGTGCACCCCCGCCGCCGGACCCCGTGGGTGGCGATCATCTTCACCACCCTCATCGCCTTCGGCCTGATCTTCTACGTGACCGCGTTCGCCGACAGCACCGCCATCGCCGTCCTCGGCGGCACCACCTCGCTGCTGCTGCTGGCGGTGTTCGCGATGGTCAACGTGGCGGTGTTGGTGCTGCGCCGCGACGAGTCGCGCGATCCGGTGGTGGCGCGGCGGCACTTCCGCACCCCGACCTTCCTCCCGGTGGTGGGATTCGTGGCGTCGCTGTATCTGGTGACCCCGCTGTCCGGCCGGCCGGCGCAGCAGTACCTGCTGTCGGTCGTGCTGATCGTCATCGGCGTGCTGCTGTTCGGCGTGACCATGGCGATCAACCGTCAGCTCGGCATCCCCACCCGCGCCGTCGGCGATCCGGCCAAGATGGTGCTGCCGCCGGACTGACCGCCCGCACCCGCGGAGCCGGCGTCAGGTCCGCAGGCAGCCGTGGCGTGACGATGTATCCGGTGGCGCCGTCGCCGTACACCACGACGTCACCGGGACGCCGGTGGGCGAACATCGCGATGTAGGCGCACAACACCGCATCCACCGGATCCTCCGCCCGGTCCAGCTGAACCGGCCCGGTCGCCGTCGCCACCTGCCGGCGCAGCGCCCGCCAGTGGGGATGGTCGACATACAGCGACGGGTCGGCGGTGTCGAGCCCTTCGAGCAACCACATCAACTGCAGCAGAGCGGATTTGCGCTGTTCGACGGTGCGGCGGCCGCGGCGCTTGTACTTCAGTGTGCGGCCCAGCCGGAACAACGCGACGGTGGCCGGATGCGGGTACACCTCGATCGCCCGGCGTTCGGCGGTGGACCGCGGATCGACGTCCAGGCCCAACGCATCGGCGATCCGCGCCCCCGGCAGGCCCGCGGCGAACACCGGCAGCGACGTGTTCGCCGGATGTGCGCCGGCGTCGAAGCGGGCGAAGTCGGCGTTCAGGGCGGCCTCGGCGGGCCGCCGCCCGGTGGCGTTGCGCACGATCAGCGGTGCGTCGATGCCGACCAGGCACGCACCCGTGGTGAACGGACGGACGGTGTCGAGCACCGTGCGGTGATCCCGCGCCGCGCCGACATGGTCGAGCGTGCCGTCGGCGGCCAGCACCGCCACCCCGGACGGGTTGCGGGTACCCCAGGCCAGGTCGAGTCCGACAAAGCGCATCCGCCGGTCCGCCCTTTCGTCCCCCGTAAGCTGTGTATCTGTGACGATCCCGAATGTGCTGGCCCACCGCTACGCCAGCGACGAGATGACGGCGATCTGGTCGCCGAAGGCCAAGGTAGTCGCCGAGCGTCGGCTGTGGATCGCGGTGATGCGGGCCCAGGCCGAGCTCGGTGTCGACATCCCCGACGAGGTGATCGCCGACTACGAGCGGGTGGTCGAGGACGTCGACCTGGATGCGATCGCCGCCCGCGAACGGGTGCTGCGCCACGACGTCAAGGCACGGATCGAGGAGTTCAACGCCCGGGCCGGCCACGAGCACGTGCACAAGGGGATGACCAGCCGCGACCTCACCGAGAACGTCGAGCAGCTGCAGATCCGCCGCTCGCTGGAACTGGTGCACGCGCACGGGGTGGCGGTGGTGGCCCGGCTCGCCGAACGCGCGCTGAGCTACCGCGACCTGGTGATGGCCGGCCGCAGCCACAACGTCGCCGCCCAGGCCACCACGCTGGGCAAGCGGTTCGCCTCGGCCGCCGAGGAGATGCTCGGGGCGCTGACCCGGCTCGAGGAGATCATCGCCCGCTACCCGCTGCGCGGCATCAAGGGCCCGATGGGCACCGCGCAGGACATGCTCGACCTGTTCGGCGGCGACTCGGAGCGGCTGGCCGAACTCGAGCGGCGGGTCGCCGAATTCCTGGGCTTCAAGGAGGTTTTCACCAGCGTCGGGCAGGTGTACCCGCGATCGCTGGACTATGAGGTGATCTCCGCGCTGGTGCAGCTGGGGGCCGCCCCGTCCTCGCTGGCCACCACCATCCGGCTGATGGCCGGCCACGAACTGGTCACCGAGGGCTTCGCGCCCGGTCAGGTCGGCTCCTCGGCGATGCCGCACAAGATGAACGCCCGGTCCTGCGAACGGGTCAACGGACTGCAGGTGGTGCTGCGCGGCTACGCGTCGATGGCGGCCGAGTTGGCCGGCGCGCAGTGGAACGAAGGCGACGTGTTCTGTTCGGTGGTGCGCCGGGTGGCGCTGCCCGACGCGTTCTTCGCCATCGACGGCCAGATCGAGACGTTCCTGACCGTGCTCGACGAGTTCGGCGCCTACCCGGCGGTGATCCAGCGGGAACTGGACCGGTACCTGCCGTTCCTGGCCACCACCCGCATCCTGATGGCCGCGGTGCGCGCGGGTATGGGTCGCGAGGCGGCGCACGAGGTGATCAAGGAGCACGCCGTCGCCGTCGCGCTGGACATGCGCGAAAAGGGTTCGGAGCCAGACCTGTTGGACCGGCTTGCCGCCGATCCGCGGCTGCCGCTGGACCGCCCGGCGCTCGACGCCGCGCTCGCCGACCGGCAGGCGTTCACCGGAGCCGCGGCATCGCAGGTCGACACCGTGGTCGGCGCGGTCGACGAACTGGTCAGCCGGTATCCGGAGGCCGCCAAGTACACCTCGGGGGCCATCTTGTGAGTCTGGCCGGGGTGGACCTGACCGACCTGGACAACTTCGCCGCCGGGTTCCCGCACGAGCTGTTCGCCGAGCACCGCGCGGCCGCCCCGGTGTACTGGCATGAACCCACCGAGCACACCCCCGACGGCGAAGGGTTCTGGTCGGTGGCCACCTATCTGGAAACCCTTGCAGTGCTGCGAGATCCGGTCACCTACTCGTCGGTGACCGGTGGCGACCGGCAATACGGCGGCACCCTGCTGCAGGATCTGCCGATCGCCGGGCAGGTGCTCAACATGATGGACGATCCGCGGCACGCCCAGATCCGCCGATTGGTCAGCTCCGGGCTGACGCCGCGCATGATCACCCGGGTCGAAGACGATCTGCGGTCCCGTGCGGCCCGGCTGTTCGAGGCGATCGAACCCGGCCGGCCCGTCGACTTCGTCGTCGAGGTGGCGGTGGAACTTCCCATGCAGATGATCTGCATCCTGCTGGGAATTCCGGAGAGCGAACGGCATTGGCTGTTCGCCGCGATCGAACCGAGCTTCGACTTCGGGGCGGCCCGCAGCGCGTCGATCACCCGGCTGTCTGTCGAGGAGGCCGGGTCCCGGATCTACGCCTTCGGTCAGGAGCTGATCGCCGCCAAACGCCGCACGCCGACCGACGACATGCTGTCGGTGGTCGCCAACGCCGACCTGCCCGACCCGGTCACCGACCTCGAGGTGTATCTGTTCTTCAACCTGCTGTTCAGCGCCGGCGCCGAGACCACCCGCAACGCGATCGCCGGCGGGCTGCTGGCGCTGGCCGAGCGGCCCGACCAGTTCGCGGCGCTGCGCGCCGACCCCGGCCTGCTGCCCACCGCGGTCGAGGAGATGGTGCGCTGGACGTCGCCGTCCCCGTCCAAACGCCGCACCGCCACCCGGCCTGCGACGCTGGGCGGGCAGCACATCGAACCGGGGGACAAGGTGCTGGTGTGGGAGGCCTCCGCCAACCGCGACGGCACGGTGTTCGACGCCCCGGACGTCTTCGATGTCACCCGGAAACCCAACCCGCACCTGGGATTCGGTCAGGGCGTGCACTACTGTCTGGGCGCCAACCTGGCGCGGCTGGAGATCCGGGTGCTGTTCGGGGAACTGCTGCGGCGGTTCGGGTCCGTGCGGCTGGCCGCGGCCCCGGAATGGACCCGGAGCAACCGGCACACCGGGTTGCGACACCTGATGGTGGAGTTCGGGCCGAACGACTGAACCCGAAGCGTGAAGCCCTAGCCTGAAACGCATGGATTCTGGCCATCATGACGCCCACCTGCGGGCCTCGGATGCGGACCGGGCGGCGGTGCGGCAGCTGCTGGAGCGTGCGGTCGGCGAGGGCATGCTGACACTCGACGAGTACACCGAACGCGTGGACGTCGCGCTGGCCGCCCGCACCCGCGGCGAGCTCGACAAGGTGCTGGCCGACCTGCCGATGGCGCGGCGACCGGACCTCGCGCAGAGTACGCAGCCGCTGCTGTTGCGCGGCCGGTTCTCGACGTTGTCGCGCAAGGGGGAGTGGTCCGTGCCGGCGCGGGTGGTGGTGGACACCCGGATGTGCGACACCACCCTCGATTTCACCGTCGCGATGCTGCGCAGCCCGGTGGTGCACGTCGACATCGATGACTACCTGAGCACCACCACGCTGATCCTGCCGGACGGGGCCACCGGGGACGTCAACGCGGTGGAGACCTTCGCCAGCACCGTCAACGGCCGGGTGCCGGCGGCGCCGCCGTCCCAACGGCTGCACCTGGTGATCCGCGGCAGGGTCCGGCTGGCCACCGTCACCGTCCGGTACAGCTTCGGCGCGGCCTGGCGTCGCTTCACCGGCCGTTCCGAACCGTGATTTCGGCGTGCATACCGTCGCTCAGCGATCGTTTGCACGCCGAAATCGCTGTTCAGCGGATACCGGCGGCACGCAGTTCCACCGCGGCCAGCCCCCGGACCACCGCCGGATCCTGGCGGCGCCAGCCGGCCACCGGATCGTCGTCGACCGCCACCAGCGCGGCCAGCCGCCGGTTGGCCAACGCGCGCAGCGCCAGCAGCTGCTCCCCGGCCGGGGTGGCGGCCAGCGACAGCGCGGTCCACTTGCGCCGGGCGAACCGCAGTCGCAGCACCAGCCAGGGCCCCGCGACCGCCAGGATCGGCGGCGACGCCACCGCCAGCGCCAGCACCCACGCCAGCCAGCCCGCGGTGGTGTCGAGGGTGTGGCCGGCCCCCGCGATGTCCAGCGCCGCGTCGCTGGCCGCGCGTAGCGGGTTGGCCAGGGCGTCGCCGATCAGCGGGAAGCTGTCGGCCCGGTCACCGGCCGACTCGAGGTTCTCCGACACCCCGGTGGCGCCGGTGTGCACGTTGCGGCCGACCTCAGCGATGGTCGACACCGCGGTGTGCACGGCCATACCGACGAGCACCCACACCGCGATCCACAGTGCGATGACGATGTCGCTCAGTAACTGGGCCAACAACCGGGCCGGGGTTGTGGCGTAGGGCACATAGCGTGATCGCATGGCTCGATCCCAGCACAGATCCGCCCGGATCCGGCCCACTAAGCTGGCCCGATGCGCCCTGCTCTGTCTGACTACCAACATCTGGCCAGCGGCAAGGTTCGGGAGCTCTACCGTGTCGACGCCGATCACCTGCTGTTCGTGGCCACCGACCGGATCTCGGCATACGACCATGTGCTCGACACGCAGATACCCGACAAGGGCCGCATCCTGACCGCGATGAGCGTGTTCTTCTTCGACCTGCTCGAACGCGAGCACGGGGTGGCGAACCACCTGGCCGGCCCGGCCGACGATCCGCGCATCCCCGGCGAGGTGCTGGGCCGCGCGCTGGTGGTGCGGGAGCTGCAGATGCTGCCGGTGGAGTGCGTGGCCCGCGGCTACCTCACCGGGTCCGGGCTGATCGACTACCAGAAGACCGGCGCTGTGTGCGGTATCCCGCTGCCACCCGGGCTGGTGGAGGCCAGCAAGTTCGACGAGCCGCTGTTCACCCCGGCCACCAAGGCCGCGCAGGGTGACCACGACGAGAACATCACCTTCGATGACGTGGTCGCGCTGGTCGGCGGGGAACGGGCCGAACAACTGCGGACGCTGACGCTGCGGACCTACCGCGCCGGCGCCGAGCATGCGCTGCGCAAGGGCATCATCGTCGCCGACACCAAGTTCGAGTTCGGTGTCGACGACAGCGGAGCGCTGCGGCTGGCCGACGAGGTGTTCACCCCGGACTCCTCGCGGTACTGGCCGGCCGACAGCTACACCGAAGGGCAGGTGCAGCCCAGTTTCGACAAACAGTTCGTCCGCAACTGGCTGACCTCGCCGGAGTCCGGCTGGGACCGGTACGGCGATCAACCGCCGCCACCGTTGCCGCCGCACATCGTCAACGCCACCCGCGAACGTTATATCGAAGCCTACGAACGAATTTCGGGCCTCAACTTCGACGAATGGATCGGACCCTCAGCATGACGCAGATCAATCCGCCGGTAGCCAAACGGGTGGAGCACCGCCGCGAACACCACGGCGACGTGTTCATCGACCCCTATGAATGGCTGCGTGACAAATCCGACCCCGACGTGATCGCCCACCTCGAGGCGGAGAACGACTACACCGAGCAGGTGACCGCGCATCTGGAACCGTTGCGCCGGCAGATCTTCGAGGAGATCAAGTCCCGCACCAAGGAGACCGACCTGTCGGTGCCGGTCCGGCGCGGTGACTGGTGGTACTACGCGCGCAGCTTCGAGGGCAAGCAGTACGGGGTGCACTGCCGCTGCCCGGTCGCCGACTCCGACGACTGGACCCCGCCGCAGTTCGACGAGCACACCGAGATCCCCGGCGAGCAGGTGCTGCTCGACGAGAACGTCGAAGCCGAGGGGCACAGCTTCTTCGCGCTCGGCGCGGCCACCGTCAGTCTGGACGGCAACACCCTGGCCTACTCGGTGGACGTCGTCGGCGACGAGCGGTACACGCTGCGGTTCAAGGATCTGCGGACCGGCCAGATGTACGACGACACCATCACCGGGATCGCCGCCGGAGCCACCTGGGCCGCCGACAACCGCACGATCTACTACACCACCGTCGACGCCGCCTGGCGCCCGGACCGCATCTGGCGGCACCGCCTGGGATCCGGCGACGACGCCGAGCTCGTGTACCACGAACCCGACGAACGGTTCTGGCTGGGCGTCGGCCGCACCCGCAGCGACAAGTACGTGATGATCGTCGCCGGCAGCGCCGTCACCTCCGAGGTGCGCTACGCCGACGCCGCCGACCCGAACGCCGAGTTCACCGTGATCTGGCCGCGCCGCGACCGGGTGGAGTACTCCGTGGAACACGCCGTGATCGGCGGCGAGGACCGGTTCTTGATCCTGCACAACGACGGCGCGGTGAACTTCACCCTGGTGGAGGTGCCGGTGGCCGACCCGGCCCCGGACTCGGGCCGTGTGCGCACCCTGATCGAGCACCGCGACGACGTCCGGCTCGACGCCGTCGACGCGTTCGCCAACCATCTGGTGGTCAGCTACCGCGGCGAGGCGCTGCCCCGCATCCAGCTGTGGCCGATCCGCGACGACGGCAGCTACGGCACCCCGGAGGAGATCACCTTCGACACCGAGCTCACCTCGGCCGGCCTGAGCGCCAACCCGAACTGGGCGGCACCGAAGCTGCGGGTGGGGGTGACGTCGTTCATCACCCCGGTGCGCGTCTACGACATCGACCTGGCCACCGGTGAGCGCACGCTGCTGCGCGAGCAGCCGGTGCTCGGCGGCTACCGGCCGGAAGACTATGTGGAGCGCCGGGATTGGGCCATCGCCCCGGACGGTGCCCGGATCCCGGTGTCGATCGTCCACCGGGCCGGGGCGCAGTTCCCGGCGCCGACGCTGCTGTACGGCTACGGCTCCTACGAGGCGTGTGAGGATCCGCGGTTCTCGATCGCCCGGTTGTCGCTGCTGGACCGCGGCATGGTGTTCGCCGTCGCCCATGTGCGCGGGGGCGGTGAGATGGGCCGGCCCTGGTACGAACACGGCAAGATGCTCGAGAAGAAGAACAGTTTCACCGATTTCATCGCGGTGGCCGAGCATCTCATCGACACCGGTGTCACCCGGCCGCAGAACCTGGTCGCCTACGGCGGCAGCGCCGGTGGCCTGCTGGTGGGCGCGGTGGCGAATATGGCACCCCAGCTGTTCGCCGGAGTGCTGGCGCAGGTGCCGTTCGTCGACCCGCTCACGACGATCCTGGACCCGTCCCTGCCGCTCACCGTCACCGAGTGGGACGAGTGGGGCAACCCGTTGGAGGACAAGGAAGTCTACGAGTACATGAAGTCGTACTCGCCGTACGAGAACGTCACCGCGCAGGACTATCCGGCGATCCTGGCGATGACGTCGCTCAACGACACCCGGGTGTACTACGTCGAACCGGCGAAATGGGTCGCCGCGCTGCGCCATCACAAGACCGATGACCGTCCGGTGCTGCTGAAGACCGAGATGACCGCCGGGCACGCCGGCATCAGCGGCCGGTACGAGCGGTGGAAAGAGGTGGCGTTCCAGTACGCGTGGGTGCTGGCCACCGCCGACCCGGAGAACTACGACACCGGCCGGGCGGCCTGAGAACCTGCTGTTGAAAGTATTTTTTACAAGCAGGTGTTGGAGTAATATCACGGCGTATGACGTATGTGATCGGCGAGCCCTGCGTGGACGTCAAGGACCGGGCATGCGTGGAAGAGTGCCCGGTGGACTGCATCTACGAGGGTGGGCGAATGCTCTACATCCACCCGGACGAATGCGTCGACTGCGGCGCCTGTGAGCCGGTGTGCCCGGTGGAGGCTATCTACTACGAGGATGACCTGCCCGAGCCGCTGCAGCCGTATCTGGAGGAGAACGCGAAGTTCTTCACCGAGACGCTGCCCGGCCGCAGCGAACCGCTCGGCTCACCCGGCGGGGCGATGAAACTGGGCCCGATACCGGCCGACACCGAGATGGTGGCGAACCTGCCGCCGCGGGACGGCTGATGCCCGCGGTGGCAGAGCCGGACACCGGCGGCAGGCGGAATGAGATCCTGCGGCTGCTGCAGGAATCGGACACCGCCCGCGGCGTCGCCGGCCTGGCCGACGAACTGCGGGTGCACCCCAACACGGTCAGATTCCACCTCAACGCGTTGGTGCGAACCGGCGACGTCGAACAGGTGTCCGGGGGGACCGCGGGTCCCGGCCGGCCGCCGGTCCTGTTCCGCGCGGTCCGCCGGATGGACCCCGCCGGGCCGACGAACTACCGACTGCTCGCCGACATCATGACCAGCCATTTCGAGACGAACACCGACGACCCCCGCGCCGCGGCCGCCGAACTGGGCCGGCGCTGGGGGCCGTCGCTGGTCAGACGCCAGCCGCAGGGGGAACCGTCGAGGCAGGAGACGCTCGCCGAGCTGACCGATGTCCTCGCCGACGTCGGATTCCGGCCCGACCCGCCCGTCGGCCGGTCACGGCCACGGATCACGTTGCGGCACTGTCCCTTCTATGAACTCGTCACCCGCTACGGGGAGACCATCTGCGGCCTGCATCTGGGCCTGATGCAGGGTGTGCTGGCCGCGATCCGCGGGCCGGTGAGTGTCGCCGGTCTCGACCCGCTCGTCGAACCGGATCTGTGCGTGGCCCACCTGTCGACCACTCCGGGGTGGCGCCGGGAGTGAGGCTGCGGCGGCCGATGTGGGCCTCGGCCCGCATCCGCGCGGCCATGTGCGGATAGTGCAGTTCGAACGCCGGACGCTCCGAGCGGATCCGCGGCAGCTCGTAGAAGTTGTGCCGCGGCGGCGGGCAGGTGGTCGCCCACTCCAGGGAATTGCCGTGCCCCCACGGGTCGTCCACCGTCACCGGGTCGCCGTAGCGCCGGCTCTTGAACACGTTCCAGATGAACGGCAGCATCGACGCCCCGAGGATGAACGCACCCACGGTCGACACGATGTTGAGCGGCTGGAACCCGTCGGCGGGCAGGTAGTCGGCATAACGCCGCGGCATGCCCTCGTTACCCAGCCAGTGCTGCACCAGGAACGTGGTGTGAAAGCCGATGAAGGTGAGCCAGAAGTGCAGCTTGGCCAACCGTTCGTCGAGCATCCGGCCGGTCATCTTCGGGAACCAGAAGTACACACCGGCGAACGTGGCGAACACGATCGTGCCGAACAGCACGTAGTGGAAGTGCGCGACCAGGAAGTAGGTGTCGGTGACGTGGAAGTCCAGCGGCGGGCTGGCCAGCATCACCCCTGACAATCCGCCGATCAGGAAGGTGAGGATGAACCCGACCGAGAACAGCATCGGCGACTCGAACGTCAGCTGCCCCTTCCACATGGTGCCGATCCAGTTGAAGAACTTGATCCCGGTCGGCACCGCGATCAGATACGACATGAAGCTGAAGAACGGCAGCAGCACGGCGCCGGTGGCGAACATGTGGTGCGCCCACACCGCCATCGACAGCGCGCCGATACCGACCGTCGCATACACCAGTGCGGTGTAACCGAATACCGGTTTGCGGGAGAACACCGGGAAGATCTCGGTGACGATGCCGAAGAACGGCAGCGCGACGATGTACACCTCCGGATGCCCGAAGAACCAGAACAGGTGCTGGTAGAGCAACGCCCCGCCGTTGGCGGCGTCGTAGATGTGCGCCCCCAGCCGGCGGTCGGCCGCCAGGCCGAGCAGCGCGGCGGTCAACAGGGGAAAGACGGCCAGCACCAGCACCGAGGTGACCAGGATGTTCCAGGTGAAGATCGGCATCCGGAACATGGTCATGCCCGGGGCGCGCATGCACACCACGGTGGTGATCATGTTGACCGCACCGAGGATGGTGCCCAGACCGGCGACGGCCAGCCCGAAGATCCACAGATCCACGCCGGCGCCGGGGGAGTAGACCGCGCTGCTGAGTGGGGTGTAGGCGGTCCAGCCGAAGTCGGCTGCACCGTCGGGGGTGAGGAAACCGGCGAGCGCGGTGGCGGCGCCGAACAGGAACAGCCAGTAGCTCAACGCGTTGAGCCGGGGGAACGCCACATCGGGAGCGCCGATCTGCAGCGGCAGCACCAGGTTGGCGAACCCGAACACCACCGGGGTGGCATAGAACAGCAACATGATGGTGCCGTGCATCGTGAACAGCTGGTTGTACTGCTCATTAGAGACGAATTGCAGCCCCGGAGCGGCGAGTTCGGCCCGTATGAGCAGCGCCATCAGCCCGCCGATGAAGAAGAAGGTGAAACACGTTGCCACGTAGAGAATCCCGATCATCTTGTGATCGGTGGTGGTGATCAGCCGGTAGAGGAGGCTGCCGCGTGGCCCGGGGCGGGCCGGGAACGGCCGCCGGGCCTCGAGTATCCGCAGATCCGGGGTGGTACTGGTCACGGCTCCTCCTGTCGGCTGGGCCCGTCAGCTGATCAGGCAGGAAATCGCCCGCGCACAGGCGGTCGCCGGCCCGTCTGTCGACGGGCTCCGCAGAGTCCGGTGTTGCCGTCGTAATTATTACAATTGCGACTTGTGATAAATATAGGTGACAACGAGGCCGAGGGAAACCCCTGTGCGGGAGGGGTCACGTCACGGTCCTGGTAGAGCCGGCGGCGGGTCAGGCCACCGCGTGTCCGCAGACCCAGCCCGGTGGCATCTGCCCGTCCGCGAGGAACTGGGCCATCTCGGCCTCCAGCGGCTCCGGCAGTTCCGCGTCGGCGTGGGTGTAGATGACCGGCTCCTCTTTGCCGTTGTGCTGATCGAGCTGTTCCAGCAGGTTCCGGCAGGTCTTGCGGATCACGTCGGGATCGGCGTCGGCGGCGATCAGGTCGGTCAGCTCGTCCATCGTCCGCCACAGCGCGCCGTGCTCCCGCAGCATCACGAACACCGGCATCGCCATGCCGCCCGCCCGGATCGGCGGGAAGAGCAGGGTCTCCTCCAGGTAGATGTGCCGGCGCAGGGTCTGCAGTGCCGCGTGCAGCGATTCCGGTCTGGCGGTACCGGCGTCGAGCCCCGACATGAAGGCCTCGATGCCGGCGTCGATGGCGCGGTGCTCCCGGGTCAGCAGGGCGGACAACGGCTCGGCCACGACGACTCCTTTTTCACTAGTCGAGATTGTGAAAAATATAAGGCACCGGCGCCCGGCCCACCAGTGCCGGGCACGAAACCCGGTAACCTGCCCGCCATGACCGATACGCCGCTCACCGCGATCCCGCTGACCACGCTCGACGGACAGGCCACCACACTGGCCGACCTGGCCGAGGGGGCCGCGCTGATCGTCAACGTCGCCTCCAAGTGCGGGCTCACCCCGCAGTACCGCGCTCTGGAGGAACTGGCGCAGCGCTACGGCCCGCGGGGGCTGACCGTGGTCGGCGTGCCGTGCAATCAGTTCATGAACCAGGAGCCGGGCACCCCCGAGGAGATCCGCACCTTCTGCTCGACCACCTACGGGGTCACATTTCCCCTGCTGGCCAAGACCGACGTCAACGGGCCCGACCGGCACCCGCTGTACGCGGAGTTGACCAAGACGGCCGACGCCGACGGGCAGGCCGGAGACGTGCAGTGGAACTTCGAGAAATTCCTGATCGCCCCGGACGGCGCCGTGGTCAACCGGTTCCGGCCACGCACCGAACCCGACGCCCCCGAGGTGATCGCCGCGATCGAAGCCGTGCTGCCGCGTTGAGGACACCTTCAGGCCACCATCCGGTTACCTGAGCTCGCCACACTGGCGGCGTGGCTGGACAACTGATCGTCTCGGTCGCGCAGCTGAGCCGGCGGACGCTGGCCGACGCCGCGGAGTTCTGCGCCGAGATGGATGCCCGGAATGTCCCGGTGTCGCTGCTGGTGGCACCCCGCCTCAAGGGCGGCTACCGGCTCGACCATGACCCGGAGACCGTCGAGTGGCTGACGGCCCGGCGGGAGCGCGGGGATGCGATCGTGCTGAACGGATTCGACGAGGCCGCCACCAAGCGGCGGCGCAGCGAGTTCGCGGTTCTGCGGGCACACGAGGCCAACCTGCGCCTGATGGGCGCCGACCGGGTGCTCGAGCACCTGGGGCTGCGCACCCGGCTGTTCGCCGCACCCGGCTGGATCGTCTCCGAGGGCACCAAAATGGCGCTGCCGCGCAACGGCTTTCGCCTGCTGGTCGGTTTGACCGGGGTCACCGACCTGGTGCGCAAGACCACGCTGCGGGGCCGGGTGCTCGGTATCGGGTCGGGTTTCCTGGCTGAACCGTGGTGGTGCCGCACGGTGGTGCTGTCGGCCGAGCGCACCGCGCGCCGCGGCGGGATCCTGCGGCTGGCGGTGTCCGCTCGGCAGCTGCGCCGGACCGGCCCGCGGCAGGCCATGCTGGACGCCGTCGACCTGGCCCTGATGCACCGCAGCACACCCACGGTGTACCGCTGGCTGCCCGACCCGGTCCTGACCGACGCCGCCTGAGCGTCCGGACCGCTAACGTTGCGGTCATGGCAGACGCTGATGTCATCGTGGTGGGCGCCGGGTTGGCCGGCCTCGTCGCCGCCTGCGAGTTGGTCGACCGCGGCCGCCGGGTGCTGATCGTCGACCAGGAGAACGCCGCCAACCTCGGCGGGCAGGCCTACTGGTCCTTCGGCGGACTGTTCTTCGTCGACAGCCCCGAACAACGACGGCTGGGCATCCGGGACAGCTACGAACTGGCGTGGCAGGACTGGCTGGGCACCGCCGGCTTCGACCGGCCGGAGGACTACTGGCCCCGCAAGTGGGCCGAGGCCTACGTCAACTTCGCCACCTACGAGAAACGCACCTGGCTGCGGGCCCGCGGCCTGCAGACCTTCCCGGTGGTCGGCTGGGCCGAGCGGGGCGGCTACGACGCACGCGGACACGGCAATTCGGTGCCCCGGTTCCACATCACCTGGGGCACCGGACCGGCGATCGTCGACATCTTCGCCCGGCGTCTGCACGCCGCCGCGGAACGGTCCCAGGTGCGGTTCGCATTCCGCCACCGGGTCGACGAACTGATCGTCGAAGACGGGGTCGTCGTCGGAGTGCGCGGGTCGGTCCTGGAACCGTCTCAGGCGCCGCGCGGATTCGCGTCGTCGCGGAAAGTGGTCGGCGATTTCGAGTTCCGCGACGCCGCGGTGATCGTGGCCAGCGGCGGCATCG
Organism: Mycolicibacterium thermoresistibile; assembly: GCF_900187065.1. Taxonomy (NCBI): domain Bacteria; kingdom Bacillati; phylum Actinomycetota; class Actinomycetes; order Mycobacteriales; family Mycobacteriaceae; genus Mycobacterium; species Mycolicibacterium thermoresistibile. The sequence goes on along the minus strand of NZ_LT906483.1, from coordinate 4,180,144 downwards.
GCGGCAACCACGACCTGGTGCGGCAGAACTGGCCGCCGCGGATGGGCCGGGTGCCCGAGCAGATGCTCAGCGGGGTGCCCGCCTACGTCGACGGCCGGATGATGGAGATCGCCGAGGAGGCCGGCGCCAACGTCATCAACAGCGACCGGATGTGGCACTACACCGAAGGCATCACCAACTACGACCCGATCTGGCCGCTGCACGGCATCCGGATCCTGCCCGGCCCGTCGTCGCTGTGGCTCGACGCCCACGGCAAACGGCTACCGGCACCGCTGTATCCGGGGTTCGACACCCTCGGCACGCTCGAATACATCACCCAGACCGGGCAGGACTACACCTGGTTCATCCTCAACGCCCGGATCATCGCCAAGGAGTTCGCGCTGTCGGGGCAGGAACAGAACCCCGACCTCACCGGCCGCAGCGTCCGCGACGTGCTGGCGCGGATCCGCCCGGGCGCACCAGAACCGGTGCAGGCATTCGTCGACCGGGGCGCCGACTTCGTCAGCGCGAACTCGCTGCAGGGGCTGGTGGCCGCCATGAACGAGCTGCCCGACGTGCTGCCGTTGGACTATGCGACGGTGGCGGCCGAGGTGGCCGCCCGGGATCGCGAGGTGGTCAACAAGTTCACCAAGGACACCCAGGTGATGGCGATCCGCGCTGCCCGCGGCTACCTCGGCGACCGGGTGTCGCGGGTGGTGGCCCCACACCGGCTGACCGATTCGAAGGCCGGGCCGCTGATCGCGGTCAAACTGCACATCCTGACCCGAAAGACGCTGGGCGGGTTGGAGACCGACCTGGACTCACGGGTGTTGCGCGGTGACGGCGAGGTGTTCGACGGGCTCTACGCGGCGGGGGAGGCGGCCGGCTTCGGCGGCGGCGGCGTGCACGGCTACCGCTCGCTGGAGGGCACCTTCCTGGGCGGCTGCATCTTCTCCGGGCGCGCCGCCGGCCGCGCCGCCGCCCGCGACACCGCCTGACCCCGGTCAGAACTGGGTGGCGTTCTCCTCTTTGAGCACCTGGAAGTCGGTGTCGGTCATCTCCTGCAGCCGGCTGTAGAAGATGCCGCGGGCGCTGGGATCGATGATCGCCTGATGGATCGGCACTGCTCGGTTCGGCGCCACCGCACGCAGATAATCCACCGCCTCGGAGATCTTCAGCCACGGCGCGGCAGCCGGCGTCGCGAGCACGTCGACCGGCTCACCGGGGGTGAACAGCGCGTCACCCGGGTGCATCAGCCGGGCCGGATGCTCACCGTCGCCGATCAGATACGAGATGTTGTCGATCACCGGCAGTTCCGGGTGGATCACCGCGTGCCGCCCGCCGGCGCCGCGCACCGTCAGATGGCCGATGGTGAATTCGTCCCCGACGTGCACCGGCTGCCACGGCTCGCCCAGTTGGGCGGCGGTCTGCGGATCGGCGTACAGCTTGGCCTGCGGATTGGCCTCCAGCAGCGCCGGCAGCCGCTCGGTGTCCGCGTGGTCCGGATGCTGATGGGTGATCAGGATCGCCGACAAACCGGTGATGCCCTCGAACCCGTGAGAGAAGATGCCGGGATCGAAGAGCACCGAGGTGTCCGTCCCCGATTCGGACCGAAAGCTGGCAAGTAAGCACGAATGGCCGAAATGGGTCAGTTGCATGCCTAACATTGTGCGCCCAAGGGGGTGGCGCCGTGCGGATGCTGATCGGACTGCTCAGCGTGTGCGGTCTGCTCGTCCTGCCGGTTGCGGCCGGCACGGCGGGGGCCGACGCCGGCGACTGCCCGCCGTACTGCGACCGCATCCCGGATTCCGCGTGGATCAGGCCGTCGGCGATCCCGTTGCACGACCAGTACCGGTGGCCCGAACCGGCCTCGCTGGCCACCGCGACCGCGGCGCCGATGCGGTTCGAGGAATCGTGCGCCGTCCCCGTCGCCGGTGACGACCCCCGCGACCACGCCGTCGCGGCGCGCGCCGTCGTCACCCAACCGCCCGGTGACTGGCAGCTGCAGGTGCAGGTGTGGCATTGGCGCGGCGAGACCTGGCGCACCGGCGAGACGGCGTTCGGGGTACTGCGCACAGCGGTGGAGGCGGTGCGAAACTGTCAGCACACCGCCCCGGGCAGCTCGGCGACGATCACCTCCGACCTCGGTACCGGGATGGCCGCGGTGATCAGCCTGCCCGGTCCGCAGGTGCTGCGTCAGTACCTGCTGGCCGACCCGCGCAACGGCACGGTGGCCGAGCTGGCGCTGTGGGCTTCATCACCTCCGCGGGTGTCCTGGTCTGCCCCGCCGGACCTGCAAGTGCTGGCTGCGCTGGCCCGGCCGTTGTGCACCGCCTACATCGACTCGTGCCTTTGAGACGGGGCGGGCGTTTGCGCCGGTAGAGTGGCTGCCGTGGCGAAGGTGGTGGTACACGTGATGCCCAAGGCCGAGATCCTCGACCCGCAGGGGCGGGCGATCCTCGGCGCACTCGGGCGGCTGGGCGTGACAGGTGTGTCGGACGTGCGGCAGGGCAAGAGGTTCGAACTCGAGGTGGACGACAGCGTCGACGACGCCACCATCGCCGAGATCGCCGAATCGCTGCTCGCCAACACCGTGATCGAGGACTGGTCGGTCAGCAGGGAGCCGTGATGAGCGCACGAATCGGAGTGATCACCTTTCCGGGCACGCTCGACGACGTCGACGCGGCTCGCGCGGTGCGGCTGGCCGGTGCCGAGCCCGTCACCCTGTGGCACGGCGACGCCGATCTGAAGGGTGTGGACGCCGTGATCGTGCCGGGCGGCTTCTCCTACGGCGACTACCTGCGGGCCGGGGCGATCGCCAAGTTCGCGCCGGTGATGGGTGAGGTCATCGAACAGGCCGGCCGGGGTCTGCCGGTGCTCGGCATCTGCAACGGCTTCCAGGTGTTGTGTGAAGCCGGGCTGCTGCCGGGGGCGCTGACCCGCAACATCGGCCTGCACTTCATCTGCCGCGACGTGTGGCTGGAGGTGGCGTCCAACTCCACCGCCTGGACCACCCGCTACGACGTCGGCGCTGACCTGCTGATCCCGCTGAAGTCCGGCGAGGGGCGGTATGTGGCGCCCGAGTCGGTGCTCGACGAACTCGAAGGCGAGGGCCGGGTGGTGTTCCGCTACCGGGAGAACCTCAACGGTTCCCAACGCGACATCGCCGGGATCAGTTCGGCCAACGGGCGGGTCGTCGGGCTGATGCCCCACCCCGAACACGCCACCGAAGCATTGACCGGGCCGTCCGACGACGGGCTGGGGATGTTCCTCTCGGTGCTGGACTCGGTGCTCACCGCCGCCTGAGTTCGCCGTCTCGCCTGCCGAACGTGAACTTGGTGGTCAAATTTTCGCGATTCTTCGCAAACAAGTTCACGTTCGACAGCGGAGTTGTTGAAATTGGTGCGCAGAGCTATGTGTGCCGGATGTTAGCCTCCCAGGCGAAGGTTTGTGTGCTGGGGTAGCACCGCCCAGCGTGTATGTGCTGAGGGGACTGCATGTTAGTTGATCCTGAACTGCTACGAGCCTTTGCCAAGCAAGTAGATGATGCCGCAGCCGTCATCGCAGGAATCGATGTTGACGGTGCTGCGACGGCAGCAGCAGATGGTATTGGCGGATCGCTTACGCAGTGGGCTGCCCACCAAGTCGGGCCCCACCTCGGGGCGGCCGCAAAGGATATCGCCGATGACGTCCTTGCTATGGCTACAGCTGTGCGTGGCGCAGGGGACACGTACGAAGTTCAAGACCACATATTGTCCGACTCCTTCGACGGACTCTTCTAGCCGTGTTGCCATCCCGAACGCGTTTACAGAGTTGGAATCCCGAGTCACTACTGTCGGCCGCATCGACGATTGACGCGGCTGGCGACACGATCTACCAATCCGTGAGTAGGCTTGACGACCGGATCGACGCAATGCCCGAGTCGCGCACGTGGAAGGGGGCGGCTCACGACGCAGCGACGGAGATGTTCCGGCGGGCGACGAAGAGGTCATCGTCATTCAAAACGTATGCTGAGGCGTTCGCCGGCGCATTGAGAAGTGGATCCTCCGCTATCGGCAAGGCGCGGACGGAACTTTTAGCCAGAGCCGATGACATCGATGCCGGTCCTTTGAGGGTCACGGACCAATGGGTCGTGATGATTGACCCTGCAGAGATGTCAGAGGAAGAGGCCGCCCAGCTACAGAAGCAAGCTTCGGAAATGCAAACAGAGATAAATGAGCTGCTGCTGGCGGTCGGCGAAGCCGATGATTGGACCGCACTGCAACTCACTGCGGCCGCGGCGGGCAAAGGGGCGGCATTCGCAAACCTCGCCTATTCGGCGCCGAGCATTGTGGAACCGGCTCCCCGTGATGAGGTGCCGGACCCCTCAACAGAAGACGGCAAGCTGTTTCAGGAAATTGCGCGGGCTCAGGACATGGCGACGACCATACGAGAAGTTAGCGAGACGACCGACCGGTACGGAAACGCTGTGACCACGTTCCACATGGTCGATGGCAGCGAGCATATCCGTACCGACTGGATCGATCAGGGGCTTCCCAGTCAACAGATTCACCCAGCAGGAACTATCCAAATCCTCCACGTCGACAAGAACAAAAATTGGATATCGGACACAACGTCAATGCCCCGAGAGGACGGGGGGAATCTCACCACGGTGTCGTGGGCCGATGGGACAACAATCGCTATCTCACAGAACCCCGACGGAACGCGTACTGGTAGCTGTACGACGAAGACCGATTACGCGATACTCCCAGACTCTTTTTCCACGACTCAGTTCCGAACTTGGCAAGTGCCGCGCTCTCCGGACTGGAGGTCCAGGCCGGGAAAGGGATCAATGGTTTGAGTGCACCCGCACTCGATGGCCTCAAAGCGGGCGCCAAATTCGGTGGACCGGCGATGGGCGTAGCCCACACGGTCTTCAGCACCTTCTCGGCGGACACCGTATACGAGAGGTGCGTCGCCCTATGGTCAGGCGGCGTATCAACCGTGGGTGGCGTAGCCACGACTATTGCGGTCGGAGCCATACCGGACGTCGGTCCGATCGCAGCCATGGGTGCTAATACCGTCGGGGGCTTCGCTTTTGGCTACGTCGGGAAGTTGGTCGGTAACGTGATGTGCGGGCCCTGATATGGTCGGTTTCGCCACTGCCGTTCTGTGTACTATTTTCGCTCCATTTGGGGCATTCTGCCTCGTTTGGAGTATGATTTTTCTCCTGCGTAGCGACTATCTTTCCGCGGTGGTCGCAACTGGGGCCGCATCGTTTTCGTTAGGGCTGGTCGCGATGCTGGTGCTTGTCGTGTTAGGTCGAGTGACGCCACGCATTTCAAACGATGACGCTGGTGCGACCATCCGCCCCGATATGAGAGTCGACTGTCTCCTTCTGATTGCCACGACTGGGGCATTCGTAGCAATGGCGTGCTACGCGATCTCCGCACCCCAAGGCTGGCTCAGTATCCCCGTAGCTCACAGAGACGATCGTTACTACGTACTGGTATGCGCCATTGGAGTCGTGGTCGGCGTATTCAGCTTGCGGCAAATACTCAAGGCGCGAGGTACGAGCTATATCCGGTTGACTTTAGATGGAATCGAGACCGCAACCACGACGTCGACGGTGCGGCAATCCTGGGATGACGTGATATCTGTGGCGGACAAACCGCAGAACGGAAATCGTCCCACGGGTGCAACCTACATCACGACCGTGGATGGGCGGACTCGGACGCTTCCATCCAACTGGTACACGCCGGGCGGTCGTGCGCTGCGCAAGCTGATCCGGTTCTATTGGCGTAATCCCGCGCGGCGCGGGGAACTAGTCGACGCCCGAATAGTGCAACGTCTTCAAATCGAAGCGCCCGGTGCTGTGTGACGACGGAAAGCATGTCACCGCAACGAGTCGGAAGAAGACTGTTGGCTGTCATCGCGGTCCTGGTGTTAACTGGCTGTAGCGGTGGTACGACCGCAGATCAACCGGAAGCCATGGCGCCGTCTCCCGAGTTGCCGCCGCAAGTGTTACTTTCGGATTCGATGCGGCGTGAGCCGGTGCCAGGGTGGACAATCACAAGTAACGACCTCAACTTTCCGCCGGGTACGGTGATGCGGCCGGTGAGAAACATCGGCGACAGAGGCATATTTCTAGGGATCACCGACGAGGGTTGGTGGCTGTTCGGGCTCAACGTCAGCAATGGGCAGCGGACTTTCGGGCCGATACGACTTGGGTCTGCCGAGGAAGCGACAGATTTCGATTGCTATGTCAACGGTCCGCCCATGGTTCTGTGCGTTCGTCAGGGTGCAGATCAGGGTGCTAGATCGACAGCGTGGATAGTCGACACAGTCTCGGGAGAAATTGCTTTCGAGGGCCTGAGCGACCTGCGGGTGTATTCACAAGACCAACCCCAGTTGGAGCAGATCGGTGATTACGTCGTCGCGCGGGTTGCGGGAAGCGGCATGTACGGCGTGGGGGAACGTGCGGAACTGACGTGGTTCGTGCCAGGCGGCGGTGTATTGCCGGCCTACTTTGAGACGTGGGCGCGTGACTCGTCGCCCTCGAACCTTGCGGTTCAAAGCAGTGGTGGTGTTGCCGATGTAGTGTTCTCGGTCGCTGACGGCTCTATTGTGGCGCCGTCGCTGCCGAAGGACGTTGAACTTGAACGTGCCGTCGTCTATCCCGGTGGATTTGGATACGAATACTCGCTGGCAGATGACTTTTCGACGACCCGCGTGGCGTTCTTCGACGACAAGGGTACGCAGCTGAGTGAGCCGGTCCCGGATGGAAGAATCGAAGATGGGTCTCTCGACCTTCCCATGGTCTCTACGGCCACGAGCCGGCTGGTCTTTACTATCGACGGTCGCCAATTACTGCAGCTACCGGCTTCTGTCGCGGCATCCGAGGCTCGCCGGATCGGGGGGAGATTCTTCGTGACGACTACCTCGGATGAGCAAAAGTGGCAGCAGTTCGACTTGGGAACCGGTACAACTGGAAAGACTTGCGAAGGCGATAGCCTCGGTTCCTATTACATCGCCTCCGACGGTGACGTGGCTATCGCACTCGGGGGCGCGCCGGCGCACGCCATTGACCTTGCAACCTGCGAAACGCTATGGGCGTTGGCGCGTTCAGGACCTACTGAAGCCAAAGAGGTTTGGAAGGTCCACACCACGTTGATTCAACGCACCAATGACCGACTCTTCTCGTTGGTGCCTCCTGCGTAGTCGTTGCGTTCGCTACGCTCGCGCGACAGCTAGCTGGGGGTCAGTGCGACCGACGCCTCGGACGTGTAGCACAGGAACGTCATCGTCTCCTCGATGTAGAGCTGCACGGTGTCCGCATCGTGGGACAGATATCCGATCGACACATCGGTGCCCAGCAGTAACTCGAAATCGCCTCCGCGGGTGGACAAGACGAAGGCCCCGTCGATGGCCGGCGCCCAGATGATGTCGCCGCCGCCGATCAGCCGGTTGAGGTGTTCGCGGATCGGATAGCCGTGCTCGGTGGTCTCGCTGACCTTCGTGTACGCGTCCGCCGACAGCAGCACCGAGTACGGGCCGCCGACACCGGACAGCCGCAACTCCGAAAGCGCCTGGGCCAGCACGTCGGCGAAGTCGCGCGGATCATCGGGTAGCGCCAGCGCAGGGTTGGAGCTGCACGCTCGGATGCCCTCGATGTCGGCGGCGGCATATCCCTCGAAGATCGCGCGGTCCTCGGACCAGGCGAGCTTTTGGGCGGCCTCCTTGACCGGATCCCAGTCGGAGTCCTGCGCGCCGCGTTCGACGTCGTCGATCGCCTCACGGGTCACCGTGAACGGAACCCGAAGCCGCACCAGCGGTCTGCTGTCGCGCAGGTCGGCGATCACCCCGTCCGACGGCGGGCTGACCCGGTTGAGGTGGCCGGTGCTGACCGCCGCGGTGGTCGGACCGCTCGGCCCGCTGACATCGACAACCCGCCGGCCGGCGATGTGCCGCTTGAAGGTGCGGCTGGCCTCCAGCTCGATCTCGGCCCACGCGACGTCGGTGACCGGGGCAAGCTCGCGGTACAGGTTGTTCATCACGGGATTCCTTTCAGACTTCCGATGCCGAGCGAGCCATCGTGGATTTCGCCATCGTGGGTTTGGGAGGTGTCGCCGGTCTCGGCCACATCCTGCGCCGCGGCGGCGGGCGTGTGCGGGAGCGGCGGCGGATCGTTGAGGAAATCGACGGTCGGGGCGAAGAACAGCCCACCGGTGACGGCGGTGGAGAAATCGAGGATGCGGTCGGTGTTGCCCGGCGGATCGCCGAGGAACATGTTGCGTAGCATCTGCTCGGTCACCGACGGGGTGCGCGAATACCCGATGAAGTAGGTGCCGTACTCGCCCTTGCCGACCTCGCCGAACGGCATGTTGTGCCGCACGATCTGCAACTCGTTGCCGTCCTCGTCCTCGATGACGTTCAGCGCGATGTGGGAGTTGGTGGGCTTCACATCGTCGTCGAGTTCGATGTCGTCGAGTTTGGTGCGGCCGATCACCCGTTGCTGCTCGTCGACCGACAACGCCTCCCAGGCCGCGATGTCGTGCACGTACTTCTGGATGTGCACATAGCAGCCGCCCTCGAAGTCGGGGTCCTCGTCGCCGATGCGGGTGGCGCTGCGTGCTTCCGGTCCGTCCGGATTCTCGGTGCCGTCGACGAACCCGAGCAGGTCACGGTTGTCGAAGAACCGGAACCCGTGCACCTCGTCCACCACGGTGATGGCGCCGTCCATCGCCTTGACGATGCGTCCGGCCAACTCGAAGCAGACGTCCAAGGCCTCGGCGCGGATGTGGAACAGCAGATCCCCCGGGGTGGCCGGAGCCTTGTGCCGTGGCCCCTCCAGCTCGATGAACGGATGCAGTTCCGCCGGGCGGGGCCCGGAGAACAACTGGTCCCAGGCGTCCGACCCGATCGAGGTCACCATCGACAACCGCTTCGTCGGATCGCGAAAGCCGATTGCCCGCACCATGCCCGAGAGTTCCGGCAGCACGTCGTGAACCCTCGCCGCACCGCCCTTGTCGATCGTCGCCACCAGAAAGATCGCCGCCGGTGTGAGCGGTTCCAGTATCGGCTGCGGCAGGACCTCGGCCATGATCTTGACCTTAGCGTCCGGCCGTCGGCGATGATGGTTGATATGTCCGCAAGTGCCGAAGGTCTCTGTGAGTTCATCGACGCGTCGCCGTCGCCCTACCACGTCTGCGCGACCGTGGCGGACCGGCTCCGCGCCGCGGGCTTCGTCGAGCTGCTCGAACGCGACCCCTGGCCCGGCGCCGCGGGCGACTACTTCACGGTGCGCGCCGGCTCGCTGATCGCATGGCGCACCACCGCGGACACCGGCGCCGGCTTCCGGATCGTCGGCGCCCACACCGACAGCCCGAACCTGCGGGTGAAGGAACATCCGGACCGGTTCGTGGCCGGCTGGCGCGTCGTCGCGCTGCAGCCGTACGGCGGCGTGTGGCTGAACTCCTGGCTCGACCGCGACCTCGGGCTGTCCGGACGACTGTCGGTGCGCAGCGGCAGCGGTCTGGAACACCGGCTGATCCGCATCGACGAGCCGGTGCTGCGGGTGCCGCAACTGGCCATCCACCTCGCCGAGGACCGCAAATCGGTCACGCTCAACCCGCAACAGCACGTCAACGCGGTCTGGGGGGTGGCGGACCGCGACCGTGCCTTCCTCGACCATGTGGCCGACCACGCCGGTGTCGCCGCCGCCGATGTGCTGGGGTTCGACCTGATGACCCACGATCTGGCGCCGTCCCAGCTGATCGGTTCGGATCGGGATCTGATCAGCGCCCCGCGGCTGGACAACCAGGCCAGCTGCTACGCCGGGTTGGAGGCGCTTCTTTCCGTCGAACCCGGTGACCATCTGCCGGTGCTGGCGCTGTTCGATCACGAGGAGGTCGGATCCACCTCCGACGCCGGCGCCCAGTCCGAGCTGCTGTTGACCGTGCTGGAACGCATCACCCTGGCGGCCGGCGGCACCCGCGAGGACTTCCTGCGCCGCCTGCCGGGCTCGATGGTCGCCTCCGGCGACATGGCCCACGCCACCCACCCGAACTACCCCGACCGGCACGAACCCGGCCACCTCATCGAGGTGAACGGCGGGCCCGTGCTCAAGGTGCAGCCGAACCTGCGCTACGCCACCGACGGACGCACCGCCGCGGCGTTCGCACTGGCCTGCCAGCAGGCCGGGGTGCCGCTGCAGCGCTATGAGCACCGGGCGGATCTGCCGTGCGGGTCGACGATCGGCCCGATGACCTCGGCCCGCACCGGCATCCCCACCGTCGATGTGGGAGCCCCGCAGTTGGCGATGCATTCGGCACGAGAGCTGATGGGCGCCGCGGATGTGACCTCCTACTCCGCGGCGTTACGGGCGTTTCTGTCGCCGGCCTGAAATACGCTGCCCGCATGGCATCGCTTCGGATCGAGAACGTCACGTTCGACTGTGTCGACCCGGCGCCGCTTGCGCGGTGGTGGGCCGAACAGACCGGCGGTGAGGTGCACGCGCTGATGCCCGGCGAGTTTCTCGTCGTGGACTGTGGGGAGGGTCCGCGGCTGGCGTTCCAGCGCGTGCCCGATCCGACGCCGGGAAAGAACCGGATCCATCTGGACTTTCACACCGATGACCCGGAAGGCGCCGTCGCGCGTCTGACCGCCGCCGGTGCGTCGGAGGTCGCGCGGCACGCCATCGAGGATTTCCGGTGGATCGTGCTGACCGACCCGGACGGCAACGCGTTCTGCATATCCGGCTGACCTGTCCGAAGCGCGGGACGAGCTCTCACCGGCCGGGATTTGTGCCGGCGGAGTCATGAAATTTACTACGCTGCAATAAATTGCGAAAACGCCGGCGATCAGCACCCCGGGGACGCGATTCAGTTGCATAGGCAAACAACCAAATTGATCTTGATAACGCCGACGCAGATCTTGAACATGCAGCTAGGCAACGTAATTGCGAACGAAATAGTTGTAAACAGAACGACCGCCCAGGTTACTCCCAGGTACGCGGGCTAAAACCAGGACGATCTAGTTGGCTCTCTTCCGGTAACTGAAAGGTGCTGGAAGGGAAGGGCATTGACAAAGCAGGGGGATGAGGCCGCGCGCACCGTCATGACGAGAGCGGCGGTCGCGGGTGGGGCGGCAGCGACGGCGATCGCTGTGGCGCTCGGGTTGTCGGCGCCGTCGGCGGGGGCGCTCGCCGCATCCGCGAGGGAGGCCGCTGCGACCGAGCGCAGCATCGAGTTGGTCAACGGCTTGGCTCAACTCAGCGGCCTTCTCGCTGGTGGCGATGAGTTACCCGCAGTACTGCCAAGGGAACTCAGCGGGCTTCTCGAGGACTTCTCCAGCCTCGATCCCAGCCGAGCCCTGTCGTTGATCGACAGCGGGGATGTCGCCGACCTCATCGGCGGCATCGACTTCGGCGCCCTGTTCCGGGCGCTCGGGCTGAACCCGCCGGGTCTCGGGGATCTGCTTGAACTCCCGCTCGATGTCCCCGGGGTCAATGTCGTCACGACGGGCCCTCCGTTCGGAGCGCTCGGAATTCTCGGCCTGAATCCGTTCTGGGTACCGGTTTTTCCGAGTGCGATCGCGGAGCAGGTCAACGGGACACCGTATCTGCCGCTGGATCTGGGTGTTTCGCTACCCAGTCCGGTTACACTTCTGCTCACCGCAGCGTTGGCTCAGAGTCCCTACAATCTGGGCATACGGTCGCTTCGTGCAGCCAATTCGCTGTGCGATCAGGTGGATTGCGGTCCCGACTCGTTCCCTATCGGCCTCCCGAATCTGCGAGTGCCCATCGTGCTCGGGTTCGGCCTCGGCTCCCTCACTGCCGGCATGGCGTGGGACCGGGTGGTGGCGGATCTGTCGGACCAGCCGGGAGGCACCGCCGAAGGCGCTGAAGAGGGTCGCAGCCTGACCATCCTCACCATGATTCTGCTCCGCAACCCGGGGCGTGCCGACGGCGGTATCGCCGCCCGCTTCGCACCGATCTTTCGCATCTTCGGAATCAACACGGTGACACCGGAGTTCGAGGTTTTCCAAGACTTGGGCGCCAGGCTCGTGCCGAACAAGGTCGACGCCACGGTGGAATACGATCCGCTGTCGGACTTCGCTGCGTGGCCGAATCCGTTCACCCTCGCAAACAACAAAGCGGCACTGCTCTTTCCGACCTATATCCTGCGTGGCTCGGAAGCCGGGCTACCCGAAATGATCGCCCAGATTCTCGGCGCGGCACTGCCCGGGATCGCGGGCAATGTCGCTTACGGCTTCGTCGGGTCTATCCCGAGCGATCTCGAGATCGCCGGCGTCGATGTGCTGAACGTGCCATGCGGCGCGTTTGGATGTGTACTATCTCCCGCCTTCTCCGTACCCGACGTTGGTCCGTTCGAACTGGACGTGCGCGGAGACTTGCTCGGTTTGTTGGGCTCTGTCGTGGAAGGTGCGCTGGGCATGGAGATTCCGGATGACTACTTCGCCACCAACACCTACCTCACCATCGAGCAGAACGCGCTGCCGCTCCTGGAGCCCTTGCGGTATCCGGCCGACATCGCCAATCTCTTCACCGGCGGGGCGTTCGGGTTCACCAACCCGTTCGCCGACGCGATCGAACCGGCGCTGAAGCTTCTGGTCAACCTGGGCTACACCAATGTCACCCAGGACATCACCGACCCGCTGGACCCGTACCCGCGGGACTTCTCCGGCAACTTCGGCGGCGAGTACGCGCCGTTCCTCAGTGTCCCGGAGAACATCGACTGGACTCGCGTGCCCGAGGACCTCTTCACCGCGCTGGCGGCCGGCGTCGAAAGCGCCTTCTTCGACGGAGGCATTCCCGGTGTCAGGGGCCCGGCGGCGGGACCGAACCCCCTGCAGCTGCTCGCCGGCCTGCTCGGAGTGGGCGACCTCGGCGGGCTGCTCGACGGCATCCCGGGTCTGGGCGACTTCCTCGACGATGTCCTGGAGGGTGTCGACGTCGATGACGTCGTCACCCTCACCGACCGGACAAGCCAGAGCTTCACGCCGCCGGCCGACCGGGCCGCACCGCAGCCCGAGTCCACCGCCTCCGGCACCCCGGCCGCCGCATTGCCGTTCGGCGAACGTCAGCGTGCCACCGGCACGCAACTGACGTTGTCCACCCCGCCGGAGCAGGGCGAACCGCCCGCCGGCGGTGACGCGGGCGACGAGAACGCCAAGGGCGCAGGCGAGCCGCCCGCCCCCGAACCGCAGGCGAACGCCCCGGAGAAAACCGCCGAGGAGAAACTCGACACCGCCGAGGCTGAACCGATCCCGTCCGACGCCCGGGTCGGCAACGGTCGCACGCCCGGGAAACGACCCGTGACCAAGCCGGACACGCCAGTGGCCCGCCAGTTCGGCAAGGCGGTCCAGAACGCCGGTGAGCGGCTGACCCGGGCCGGGCAGCGGATGACCGCGGCCTTCACCGGTCTGGACAAGAAACCGCAGCCCAGGAAGCCGGCGCCCGCCGCGACCGGAGAGACCGGTACCGGGAAGCCGACGAGCGAGGACGCCGGCTAGGACAGGCCCCCGGCAGCACGGAGCCCCCTGCCCGCGCGACGGGCAGGGGGCTCCGCTGGGCGCGTTCTCGAGACGCTGCGCGGTGAACCAGATCAGGTTGTAGTTCCTGCCCTTCGCGCGCATCGCTGTGGTGCCGGTCACTGTCCACCCGCCCGCCGCCCTCCGGCGACCTACGGCCATCCGCTGCGCGGCGGGACTGTTCTGGCTGAACGAATACACTGGCTGCCGTGACGTCGGAGCTCATTGGCGAGGTTGACACCGTCGAACGCGCAGCCCAAACGCCGGATCAACCGCAGCCCTATCGCGAACTCGGCCTCAAGGACGACGAATACGAGCGCGTCCGCGAAATCCTCGGCCGGCGGCCCACCGACGCGGAACTCGCGATGTACTCGGTGATGTGGAGCGAGCACTGCTCCTACAAGTCGTCGAAGGTCCATCTGCGCTACTTCGGCGAGACCACCACCGAGGAGATGAAGGCCGTGATGCTCGCCGGGATCGGCGAGAACGCCGGAGTGGTGGACATCGGCGACGGCTGGGCGGCGACGTTCAAGGTCGAATCGCACAACTCGCCGAGCTACATCGAGCCCTACCAGGGCGCCGCCACCGGCGTCGGTGGAATCGTCCGCGACATTCTCGCCATGGGCGCCCGCCCGGTCGCGGTGATGGACCAGCTGCGGTTCGGCCCGGTCGACGCCCCCGACACCCGTCGCGTCTTCGACGGCGTGGTGCGCGGCATCAGCGGCTACGGTAACTCGCTGGGACTGCCCAACATCGGCGGCGAAACCGTGTTCGACGCCTCATACGCGGGTAATCCGCTGGTCAACGCCCTGTGTGTGGGGGTGCTGCGCAAGGAGGACCTGCACCTGGCGTTCGCGTCGGGCACCGGCAACAAGATCATCCTGTTCGGCGCCCGCACCGGCCTGGACGGGATCGGCGGGGTGTCGGTGCTGGCCTCGGAGACCTTCGAGGACAGCGCGGCCGCCGCCGGCAAGGGGGCGAGCCGCAAGAAGCTGCCCAGTGTCCAGGTCGGTGACCCGTTCCTGGAGAAGGTGCTCATCGAGTGCTGCCTGGAGCTGTACGCCAACGACCTGGTGGTCGGCATCCAGGACCTCGGCGGAGCCGGTTTGGCCTGCGCCACCTCCGAATTGGCCTCCGCCGGTGACGGCGGCATGTGGGTCGAGCTGGACCGGGTGCCGCTGCGGACACCGAACATGACGCCCGCGGAGATCCTGTCCAGCGAATCCCAGGAACGCATGTGCGCGGTGGTGAAACCGGAGAACGTGGAGGCGTTCCTCGCGGTGTGCCGCAAGTGGGAGGTGCCCGCCACCGTCATCGGTGAGGTCACCGACGGCGACCGGCTGGTGATCACCTACCAGGGGCAGACCGTGGTCGACGTGCCGCCGCGCACGGTCGCTGACGAAGGCCCCGTCTACCAACGTCCCTACGCCCGGCCGGAAAGCCAGGACGCGCTCAACGCCGACACCTCGGCGAAGCTGCCCCGCCCGCAGACCGGCGACGAACTCCGCGAGACCCTGCTCAAGCTGCTCGGCAGCCCGCACCTGTGCAGCCGGGCCTTCATCACCGAACAGTACGACCGCTACGTCCGCGGCAACACCGTGCTGGCCGAGAACGCCGATGCCGGCATGATCCGCGTCGACGAGACCACCGGGCGCGGGATCGCGATCTCCACCGACGCGTCCGGTCGCTACACCGCCCTGGACCCCTACACCGGGGCGCAGCTGGCGCTGGCCGAGGCCTACCGCAACGTGTCGGTCACCGGAGCCACCCCGCTCGCGGTGACCAACTGCCTCAACTTCGGCTCCCCGGAGGACCCGGACGTGATGTGGCAGTTCGCCGAGGCCGTCCGCGGGCTGGCCGACGGCTGTGCGGCGCTGGGCATCCCGGTCACCGGCGGCAACGTCAGCTTCTACAACCAGACCGGATCCACCCCGATCCTGCCCACCCCGGTCGTCGGGGTGCTCGGCGTCATCGACGATGTGCACCGCCGCATCCCCACCGGATTCGGCGCCGAACCCGGCGAGACGCTGTGGCTGCTCGGCGACACCCACGACGAGTTCGACGGCTCCATCTGGGCCCAGGTCACCGCCGACCACCTCGGTGGACGGCCGCCGCGGGTCGACTTCGCCCGCGAGAAACTGCTCTCCGAGGTGCTCGTCGCCGCCTCCCGGGACGGGCTGGTGTCGGCGGCCCACGACCTCAGCGAGGGCGGGCTGATCCAGGCCGTCGTCGAATCCGCGCTGGCCGGCGAGACCGGTTGCCGTCTGGTGATCCCCGAGGAGTTCGCGGACGGCACCGGCCCGTTCATCTTCCTGTTCTCCGAGTCCGCCGGACGGGCGCTGGTCGCGGTGCCCCGCACCGAGGAGAGCCGGTTCCGTTCGATGTGTGAGGCCCGGCAGCTGCCGGCCACCCGCATCGGGGTGGTCGACCCCGGTCCGGAGGGCGAACCATCCACCGTCGAGGTGCAGGGACTGTTCACGGTCACACTGGAGGAGCTGCGGAGTACGTCGGAAAGCGTGCTGCCCAGGTATTTCGGGTGACCGTCACCGCCGAGGCGGTGGATCACCGCCCCGTCCCCGGGTTGCAGTGGGCAGCGCGGTGGGCGTGGTCGATGGTGCGGCTGGACTTCGTCGGGGTGGCGTTCGCGACGCTGTTCTTCTGCCTGTCGCTCACCCCGTCGCTGCTGCCGCGGGACTGGATGTTCCAGGGACTGATCTGCGGCATCAACGCCACCATCGGCTACGGCCTCGGGGTGCTCGTCGGGAAGATCGGCCACCGCTTCGCGCTGCGCCAGCGGCACTGGTGGCCACCGTCGAAACGGGTGCGGTACCTGGCCCAGACCGCGGTCGTCGCGGTGTCGGTGACGGTCGGTATGTTGATGCTGATCCAGGCGGCCGCGTGGCAGCGGCAGGTGTCCGAACTGATGGGGATGACCGGCCCCACCACCCTGGGCTACCTGCGCACACTGGTCGTCGCGGTGCTTGTCGCCGCCGCCCTGATCGGGGTGTCGCGGCTGCTGCTCGAGCTGATCAGAGCGTTGGCGCAGTGGCAGATCCGACGGTGGCACGTCAACGACGAGATCGCCTTCTTCATCGGCACCGCAGTGGTGGTGGTGCTGTTGATCACGCTCATCAACGGGGTGCTGCTGCGTGGTTTCATCGCCGGGGCCGGCCGCGTGTTCCAGCCGCAGAACGCCAGCACCCAGGCCGGGGTGGAACAGCCGACCGTGCCGGAACGGTCCGGCAGCCCGGAGTCGTTCGCGCCGTGGGACACCCTGGGCTATCAGGGCCGAAACTTCGTCGGCACCGGGCCGGACGCCGCTGAGCTCACCGCGCTCAACGGCCGCCCCGCCAAGGAGCCGATCCGCCTCTACGCCGGGCTGGCCACCGCCGACACCACCCAGGGCCGGCTCGATGTGCTGCTCAGCGAGATGCAGCGCACCCGCGTGCAGGACCGCCAACTGCTGGTCATCATCCCCACCACCGGCACCGGCTGGGTGGATCCGGTGGCCGCGCGGGCGATCGAATCGATGTACAACGGCGACACCGCGCTGGTGGCCATGCAGTATTCGTATCTGCCCAGCTGGATCTCGTTCGTCGCCGACCAGCAGACCTCGATGGACGCCGGACGGGCGATGGTGCACGCGATCCACGAACGCTGGTCGCAGTGGCCCGAGAACCGCCGCCCGAAGCTGGTGCTCTACGGCGAGAGCCTGGGCTCGATGGCCGGCCAGGCCGCGTTCGAATACCTTCCCGACATCGTGCAGATGGAGTTCTCCGCGGTGCTGTGGGTGGGCCCGCCCAACGCCAGCCCGCTGTGGCGGGCGGTGACCGCCCGCCGTGATCCCGGCACCCCGCAGGTGGCGCCGCGCTACGACAACGGGCGCACGGTGCGGTTCTCCGAGGCGGCGAACCCCGAGCAGGTGGCCGCCGACACCGCCGCGCCGTGGGAGGGCACCCGGGTGCTGTTCCTGCAGCACCCATCCGATCCGGTGACGTGGTGGTCGCCGGACCTGCTGTTCGAACGCCCGGACTGGCTGGTGGAACCGCCCGGATACGACCGCACCACAGCCATGCGCTGGTACCCGATCGTGACGTTCTGGCAGGTCGGGTTCGACATCTTCAACGCGGCGGCCATGCCGCCCGGACACGGGCACAATTACAGCGACACCCAACTCGACGGCTGGGTCGCGGTGATCGCCCCGGACGGCTGGACCGCCGCCGACACCGAACGGATCCGCCGGTCGATGCAACAGGCCATGGCCTCCGGCAGCCCCGAATTCGAATGAACGCACACACCACAGGCACCACGGAACCGAACACCGGACGAACCCGCGCCGTCGTGACCGCGACCGCGCTGGCCGCTGCGCTCCTCGGCTGGAGTTTCCGCGGCGCAGGCGGCACCGCCACCCGGAGATGGTTGCAGCACTGGGCCACCCAGGCCGCGCTCGGCGCCGGGTTGGCCGCGCTGCTGCGCCCGCGGATGGGGTTGCGGCCGCCGCACGTGTGGTCGGGTCTGCGACTCGGTTCGGCCGCCGGGGCGACGGTGGCCGGGGCCGTCGCCGCCACCACCGCGGTCCCCGCCGTCCGGCAGGCGATGGCCGCCCGCGAACTGCCGGACCCGGCCTGGCGGTGGGGTCTGGTCGACATCCCGCTCGGCACGGTGTGGGCGGAGGAGGTCGCGTTCCGCGGGGCGCTGTCCACCGCCAGCCGCGCCGCCTTCGGGCCGACCGCCGGCCGGCTGGTGCAGTCGGCGGTGTTCGGGCTGTCCCACATCGCCGACGCCCGCGCCGCCGGCGAGCCGGTGTGGGGCACGGTGCTGGTCACCGGGGTGGCGGGCTGGGTGTTCGACTGGTTGCGGGCACGGACCGGCAGCCTGCTCGCACCGATGCTGGCGCACCTGGCCGTCAACGAAGCCGGCGCGCTGATCGCGATCGCGGTGCAGCGCCGCCGGGCGGCCCGGGGGAGCTGACATGGCTCCCCGACGCCCCGACCCGACCCGGACGCAGGCCGCGGTGGCCGCCGTCGGCGCCTGGCTGCGCGACGACGACCACCCCGAACCGCCTCGCGCCGACATCGGCGCCGCGGTGCGGATGACCGCCCGCACCCTCGCCGCCCTGGCTCCCGGCGCCAGTGTGGAGGTGCGCATCCCGCCATTCGTCGCGGTGCAATGCATCTCAGGCACCAGGCACAACCGGGGGAATCCACCGAATGTGGTGGAGACCGATCCGCGCACCTGGCTGCGGCTGGCCACCGGGCTGCTCACCGTCACCGACGCGGTGGCCGCCGGAACGTTGCAGCTGTCCGGGGTCCGCGCCGGGGAGATTGCCGACTGGTTGCCGGTCAGCCGAAGTACGGATACTCCTGCACCCAGTTGAAACCCCGCCCCAGCAAAGGGAATTCGGACAGGTCGACCCGCTCGAGCGTCATCGTGAACGACCCGCTGTCCCACCGGCCGGTCAACTCCAGCCGGTCCGGTGCCGTCCGGTGGAAGGTGAAGGTCGACCCCGGCTCGGTGGTCAGGTCCACGGTCTCCAGCTCGCCCGACACCGACTGATACGTCAGCACATCCGGCTCCTCGACCACCACCCGCCGCCACGCCGGTCCACCGGCGGAGTCGGTCACCTGCCAGATCCCGTACAGCTCCGGTTTGGGACGGCCACCGCCGAACTCGAACCACCCGTTGACCCCGATGGTCACACACCCGGCCAGCACCCACACCCCGAGCGCCACCTGCACGGCCGCGGCGATCCGGTTGGGCCGCGCGGACTCGAACAGCCGGGGCGTCACCACCGGATCGGCCGGCCGTTCCAGCACCAGCACATTCGCCAGCCTGCGGGCCTGCGGAGCCAACAGCACCAGGGTCATCAGCAGCAGATGCGACGACAGGATCTTGACCGGGACGTCGAAGGTCAGGTTCAGCACGAACACCTGCACCATGCTGACCAGGCCGACCAGCGCGCCCAACGTCGCCGTGCGGGGGATGAACAGCAGGATCCCGGCGAGCAACTCCACCGCTCCGAGCAGGATCTCGTACGGATACGAGCTGCCCACCTGCAGCCACAACACCGCCATCGGGCTGAACTCGCCGAACGGCTGCAGCAGCGAGGTGAGCGAGGGCGCCGGCATCTGGCTGGGAATGACCTTCGCCATCCCGTAGAACATCATCTGCCCGCCGACGCAGATCCGCAGGAACGTCAGGAACCAGGCGTGCAGCCGCCGGTACTCGGTGCGCCGGCGGTCGAGCACGCTCCACACCACAGTGCCCGCCACTGCGACCACCAGCCCGCAGAACGCCATCACCCAGATGACGGCCTGATCCCCGCTACCGGAATCCAGATGCAGGCTGACGTCGGCGCCGAACACCTGCCGTCCCACCCACCGGGCGACCGGTTCCAGCACCACCATCTGCCACAGCACCGCGCGCTGCGGCAGCATCGGCGCGACCAGGCCGGTGAACGCGAACGTGATCTGCGCGAACCACAGGCAGAACAGGCCGAAGTACAGGAAACAGAAGCGGAAGGCCACGCGGGTGAGCGGATTCCACGGCTGGACGTCATCGGCGGTTTTCACGTCCCGCTTGGTATCACCACCCGTCACATCGCTGTCAATTCCTTTTCCACCGCGCCATGGCCGTAGACTTGGGGCGTCAGACCCGGCCCCTGGAGCAGCCCTATCGTGATCGGCGAGCACACGGAACGTGAACCTCGAGAAGAGTGCGGCGTATTCGGGGTCTGGGCCCCCGGCGAGGATGTGGCCAAACTCACCTACTACGGGTTGTATGCGCTACAACACCGCGGCCAGGAAGCCGCCGGCATCGCCGTCGCCGACGGCTCCCAGGTGCTGGTGTTCAAGGACCTCGGGTTGGTCAGCCAGGTGTTCGACGAACCGACGCTGGCCGCGATGCACGGCCACGTGGCGATCGGGCACTGCCGGTACTCCACCACCGGATCCACCACCTGGGAGAATGCCCAGCCGGTCTTCCGCAACACCGCGGCCGGCACCGGTGTCGCGCTGGGGCACAACGGGAACCTGGTCAACACCACCGAGCTGACCGACCGGGCCCGCGAACTCGGTTTGATCAACAACCGCGCCGGCGCGTCCGCCACCACGGACTCCGACATCCTCGGCGCGCTGCTCGCGCACGGCGCCGCCGACGCCACCCTGGAACAGGCGGCGCTCGAACTGCTGGCGACGGTGCGCGGCGCGTTCTGCCTGACCTTCATGGACGAGAACACCCTGTACGCGGCGCGCGACCCGTACGGCGTGCGGCCGTTGTCGCTGGGCCGGCTGGACCGGGGCTGGGTGGTGGCGTCGGAGACCGCGGCGCTGGACATCGTCGGCGCCTCGTTCGTGCGTGACATCGAACCCGGTGAACTGCTGGCCATCGACGCCGACGGGGTACGGTCCAGCCGGTTCGCCGCGCCCACGCCGAAGGGCTGTGTCTTCGAGTACGTGTACCTGGCCCGCCCGGACAGCATCATCGCCGGGCGTTCGGTGCACAAGGCGCGGGTGGACATCGGGCGCCAGCTGGCCCGGGAGAAACCCGTCGACGCCGACCTGGTGATCGGCGTGCCGGAGTCCGGCACCCCCGCCGCGGTCGGCTACGCCCAGGAGTCCGGCATCCCGTTCGGGCAGGGACTCACCAAGAACGCCTATGTGGGCCGCACCTTCATCCAGCCGTCGCAGACCATCCGCCAGCTCGGCATCCGGCTCAAACTCAACCCGCTGCGCGAGGTGATCCGCGGCAAACGGCTGATCGTCGTCGACGACTCGATCGTGCGCGGCAACACCCAGCGCGCGCTGGTTCGGATGCTGCGCGAGGCCGGCGCCGTCGAGGTGCACGTGCGGATCGCCTCCCCGCCGGTGAAATGGCCGTGCTTCTACGGCATCGACTTCGCGACCCCGGCCGAGCTGATCGCCAACGCCACCAGCGACGACGACAGCGGACCGGAGATGCTGGAATCCGTGCGCAGCGCGATCGGCGCCGACACCCTCGGCTACATCTCCCAGCAGGGCATGATCGCGGCGACCGAGCAGCCGGCGTCGCGGTTGTGCAGCGCCTGCTTCGACGGCGACTACCCGATCGAACTGCCGGGGGAGACCGCGCTGGGCAAGAACGTGGTCGAGCACATGCTCGCGAGCGCGGCCCGCAGCGGCCTACCGCTGCAGGCCGAGAACGACAACGTCTCGGCGGTGCGCCGCCCCTAGTCCCGGCGTCCGCGTTCTGCACCAGGGCTGTGGCCCGCGCGCGATCACGACCCTGGCTGCAGAAATCGCGCGCCGAAACGGCTCAGGCGCCGCGCCGCCGCACCAGATCGCCCCACGACGAGGGACCGGCCCACGGCGGATCGCTCGGCAGCGGCCCGTGCCGCAACGCCCGGCGCACCGCATCGCGGTAGCCGGTCAACCCGCCGGCCGGCGGTGCGATGACGGTGTCGACATCATGGTCGGCCATCACCGCATCGCACTCCAGCGACTCCACCAGCGGCTGCGCCAGCCCGGGCGGCAGCGGCGTCACCAGGCCCACCCACCAGCTGGCGATGCGCGGGGTGAGCCAGGGCAGCGGCACGATGACGCGACGGCGCCGCCCGGCCTCCTCGGCATAGACCTGGATCGCCTCGCCGTACTCGAGCACATCCGGCCCGCCCACATCCCAGGCCCGCGAGCCGGGCACCGCCGCGGTCGCGGCCTCGGCCAGATAGTGCAGCACGTCATCGACCGCGATCGGCTGGATCCGGTTGCGCACCCACTTCGGGGTGGTCATCACCGGCAGCCGGTCGGTGAGGTGGCGGATCATCTCGAACGACGCCGACCCCGACCCGATCACGATGCCGGCCTGCAGCACCACGGTCTCGATGCCGGAGTCCAACAGGATGTCGCCGACCTCGACCCGCGACTCCAGATGTGTCGACAGCCCGGTGCCGGGCGGATGCAGCCCACCCAAGTAGACCAGCCGCCGCACCCCGGTCCGTCGGGCGGCGGCCACCACCTCCCGGGCGGATCTGGCCTCCTCGGCGGCGAAGTCGTCCGCCGAACCCATCGAGTGCACCAGGTAGTAGACGACGTCGACGCCGGCGAACGCGGCGGTGAGCGAATCACCGTCGGTCAGGTCCCCCTGAACCACGTCGACGCGGTCCCGCCACGGCGCACCGGCCAGCTTCTCGGGGTTGCGGGCCATCGCCTGCACCGGATGACCCCGGTCCAGCAGCCGGGGGATCAACCGGCCGCCGATATAGCCGGTGGCGCCGGTGACCAGGCAGCGGGGAAGGTCGGGCATCGCATCGGTATGACCGTTTCGGCCGCGCGGCAAACCCGGCCCGGACGATTTCGCACGGCTGTCAGCAGGCCGCGGAACCGCCCGGGTAGCCTTTGTCACGATGACCGAGCGCGCCGAACAACACGGCATCTCCTATGCATCGGCCGGGGTGGATATCGAAGCCGGTGACCGGGCCGTCGAACTGATCAAACCGCTGGCTTCCAGAGCGTCCCGACCGGAGGTGATGGGCGGTCTCGGCGGGTTCGCCGGTCTGTTCAAACTCCGTGGCGGCTACCGCGAGCCGATCCTGGCCTCGTCGACCGACGGGGTGGGCACCAAGCTCGCCGTGGCCCAGGCCATGGACAAGCACGACACCGTGGGCCTGGACCTGGTCGCGATGGTGGTCGACGACCTGGTGGTCTGCGGCGCCGAACCCCTGTTCCTGCAGGACTACATCGCCGTCGGGCGTACCGTGCCGGAACGCATCAGCGAGCTGGTCAGCGGGATCGCCGAGGGCTGCGTGCAGGCCGGATGCGCCCTGCTGGGCGGGGAGACCGCCGAACATCCCGGCCTGATGGCGCCCGACCACTACGACCTGTCGGCATTCGGTGTCGGCATCGTCGAAGCCGACGACCTGCTGGGGCCGGAGCGGGTCCGCCCCGGTGACGTCATCATCGCGATGGGCTCATCCGGGCTGCACTCCAACGGCTACTCGTTGGCCCGCAAGGTGCTGCTGGAGATCGACCGGATGAACCTGGCCGGCCACGTCGAGGAGTTCGGCCGCACCCTGGGCGAGGAACTGCTCGAACCCACCCGCATCTACGCCAGGGACTGCCTGGCGCTGGCGGCGGAGACCAACGTGCGCACGTTCTGCCACATCACCGGCGGCGGACTGGCCGGCAACCTCGAACGGGTCATCCCCAACGGGCTGTCCGCCGAACTCGACCGCGGGACGTGGACCCCGGCGCCGGTGTTCGCGATGATCGCCCAGCGCGGCCGCATCGAACGGGCCGAGATGGAGCGCACCTTCAACATGGGCGTCGGGATGGTCGCCATCGTCGCGCCGGAGGACACCGACCGCGCGCTGGCGATCCTGACCGCTCGGCATCTGGACTGCTGGGTTCTCGGCACCGTCACCAAGGCCGGTAAAGACGAACCGCGGGCGCGCCTTGTCGGGCAGCACCCGCGGTTCTGAGTAACCGTCAGCAGACTCGCCGAGTCAGCGATCAGCGACGCCAGTCGTCGTCATCATCCCACTGGTCGCCGTTGATGTCGTCCGACTTGGCGCCGGACAGTTCGCGCTGAAGCCTCGCGAAGTCCGTTTGAGGTGAGCTGTACTTGAGCTCACGTGCAACCTTGGTCTGCTTTGCCTTTGCCCGGCCGCGGCCCATCGGGGGACCCCCTCGCGCAATAACGGAGCGGCCTTTTACAGGCGGCTCCGATCTGTCGTGTCTTGTTTCTGTCCTGCCGACACTCTACCGTGCCTTCTCGCTTCGTGCTGTCAGGCCCGTCACTCCCGGGCGTCAGATCACTGCGCGCGGCCGCGTAACCGCTCGACCGCCCGCCGTCCGGCGCCGCCGGTGTCGGTGTCCGGGACCGAGTCCGCGTCGATGCTCGCCGCGATCTGCACCGCGCCGCCGGTGACCAGCTCGGTATCGGCCGGAAGGCCGCGTTTGACCAGCGCAAGCGCGATCGGGCCGAGATCGACGTGGTCGATCACGGTGCCGAGCCGGCCCACCGCGCGCCCGCCGGCCAGCACCGGATCCCCGGTGGCGGGACGGTCCTCGGTGGACCCGTCGAGATGCAGCAGCGCCAGCATCCGCGGCGGCTTGCCGAGATTGTGCACCCGCGCGACGGTCTCCTGGCCGCGGTAGCAGCCCTTGTCCAGATGCACCGCGGCGCCGATCCAGCCGACCTCGTGGGGGATGGTGCGCTCGTCGGTGTCCACCCCCAGCCGGGGACGCACGGCGGCCACCCGCAGTGCCTCGTACGCCCACACCCCGGCCCGGCGCACACCGGCGCCGGTGAGCCGGTCCAGCCAGTCCGCGACCTGAGCGCGGGGCACCACCAGATCCAGTTCGGTGTCCCGGCCCGGCAGCCGGCGCACGAAACCGCCGTCGGGCAGCGGGGCGGCGTCCGCCCCGTCCGGCGGCGGGGGAGCGCCGACGGTTTCCAGCAACGCCGGGTCGACGGCGCGCGGCCCGAGCAGCGACAGCACCCCGAGGTCGGCCGGCTCGACCGTCACCTCCGACCAGAACACCATCTTGCGCAGATAGGTCAGCAGCGGCTCGCCCCGCCACGGTTCGGTGTCGAGGTGGGTGACGCCCGGCAGCTCGGTCTGGATCCAGTGGTCCTCGACCCGGCCCTGGGCGTCCAGGCTCAGGTTCTCGGTCACCGCACCGTCGGGCAGCTCGCTGACGTGCTGGGTGGACAGGCTGTGCAGCCAGCTCTTGCGGTCCCCGCCGGTGAGTGTCAACGCCGCCCGGTGGGAGCGGTCGACGACCACCACCTCGGTGGTGGCGGCGCGTTGCTCACCGAAGGGATCGCCGTGATGCCAGACGGTGCCGGCGTCGGGCCCCGACTCGGGGCTGGGAACTGCGGACATGACTCAACTCTACGGTCGATGCGGCGGGCGGCCGCGGGCGTCGGCGCGGCTACGCTGATGCGCCATGGCGAATGCACCGGCGGTTGTGGTGACGTTGGACGGACAGCTGCGCGCCCCCGGCGAACCGCTGCTGTACGCCGACGATCTGGCCGCCGTCCGCGGCGACGGGATCTTCGAGACCCTGCTGATCCGCGACGGCGGGCCGTGTCTGCTGGAAGCCCACCTGACGCGGCTGACCGGTTCGGCGCGGCTGATGGACCTGCCCGAACCGGATCTGCCCGCCTGGCGGGCCGCGGTGGCCACCGCGGTGCGCCAGTGGTGCGACCGCACCGACGACGAGGGTGTGATGCGGCTGGTGTACAGCCGCGGCCGGGAGAGCGGCGCCGGCCGCCCCACCGGCTACGTCACCGTCGCCGCGCTGCCGGAGCGGGTGGCGGCCGCCCGCCGGGACGGGGTGTCGGCGATCACGCTGGACCGCGGAATGGCCAGCACCGCTGCCGATCTGCCCTGGCTGCTTGCCGGCGCCAAGACACTGTCGTATGCGGTGAACATGGCCGCGCTGCGGCACGCCGAACGGCACGGCGCCGGGGACGTGATCTTCGTCAGCACCGACGGCTACCTGCTGGAGGGGCCGCGCTCCACGGTGGTGATCGCCACCGAGATGGACGGCGTCACCTGTCTGCTCACCCCGCCGCCGTGGTATCCGATCCTGCGGGGCACCACCCAGCAGGCGTTGTTCGAGGTCGCCCGCAACCGCGGCTACCAGTGCGACTTCCAGCCGCTACGTCCTGCTGACCTGTTTGCGGCGCAGGGGGTTTGGCTGGTTTCGAGCATCACGTTGGGCGCCCGGGTGCACACCCTGGACGGTCGGCCGATGCCGGGGGCGGCGCTGGCCGCGGAGATGGCCGAGCTCGTCGACGCCGCGATCGTCAGCGATCGTTGAGCGCAGCGCGAAAATCGGTTGTCGCACCCCCTTGCGCCGAGTACGGTCGCTCCTACACAGGGAAGGAGGTGGTCCGGAAATTGATTGATCCATGGACTTGTGAGGTGACTGCGCGCTAGCAGCTGCGCATGCGAGGAATCACCTGCGCGCGCCGGCGAATTCCCCGCAGTCACCCGGCCCCCGAGCCCCTTGGTCCGTCCAACCAGGGAACCAACGGCTCGGGGGCCGCTCCATGTCTGCGATGATGCGGCCATGTCGATTTCCCGGGCCGCTTTGCTGCTGACCGCATCCGCACTGACCGTGGCGCTCAACGCGTGCGCTGCGGGCACCGACGAGCCGACCGCCACCGAGCCGGTGGCCGAGCCGCCGGCCTGCCACAAGGAGCACCTGCCGACGCTGGAGCCCGGGGTGCTCACACTGGCGACCAAGCCGATCGCCGTCAACCCCTGGTACATCAACAACCAGCCGGAGAACGGGCAGGGCTACGAATCGGCGGTCGCCTACGCGGTCGCCGAGAAACTGGGCTACAACCGTTCGGAGGTGCGCTGGATCCGCACCGAGTTCACCGACACCATCGCCCCCGGCGACAAACCCTTCGACCTCAACCTGTCCGAGGTGACGATCACCGAGGAGCGCCGGCAGGCGGTGGACTTCTCCTCCGGCTACTACAACCCCACCCACGCCTTCCTCACCACCGCACAGTCCCCGGCCGCCGGCATCACCACCCGCGACGAGCTGAGCGGGGTGCGGCTCGGAGCCCGGACCGGGACCACCAACCACCAGACCGCGGTGCGGCTCAGCGGCGAATACCCGGCCATCGAGTTCGCCACCGACGAGGAAGGCCGTGAGGCGTTGCTGAACGGTGACATCGACGTGCTGGTGCTGGATCTGCGGACCGCCTTCTCCACCCAGCTGGAGCTGCCCGGATCGGTCATCATCGGCCAACTCGAACCCGAGCCCGGCAACTCCGAGCAGTACGGAATCGTGCTTGCCAAGGACAGCCCGCTGACCGACTGCGTGTCCCAGGCGGTCGACGAGCTCGGTGACAACGGCGACCTGTTCCGGCTGCAGAAGGAATGGCTCGCCGGACCCGGCGCCGCGCCGTTCCTGCCCTGACCGCGTCCGCCCTGCGGTCGATTTTCGTGCGTCCACGTTCTATAGTCGCTCACAACTGGACGTGGACGAAAGGGCTGCATGTACTACCGCGCAGTGGGCGAGTTCCCGAAGACCCGGCACACCGTCTTCACCACCGCAGACGGGCGCCCCACCTTTGAGGAGTTCATCGGCGAAGAGGGGTTCTCCGGCACCGCGTCGCACCTGTACCACCTGGGCGTGCCGGCCAACCTGGTCGATACCCGCACCTGGGAGATCGGCGATCTGTCGACCCGGCCGAACGTCCCCCTACGGCCCCGACACTTCCGGCTTCCGGACCTGTTCCCGGCCGGCGCCGAACGGGGCAAGGACGTGGTGCGGCACCGTCGGCTCATCCTGGCCAACGACGACGTGCGGATCAGTTACGTCGTCGCCGACACCCCCTCACCGCTGTACAGCAACGGCCTCGGCGACGAGGTGGTGTACATCGAGAGCGGCGAGGCCGACGTCGAGAGCGTGTTCGGCACCCTGTCGGTCGGGCAGGGTGACAACGTCGTCATCCCCCGGGTGGCGATCCACCGCTGGATCCCCAAGAACGTCGACACCGCCGGTCCGCTCAAGGCCTACTGCGTCGAGGGCAACGGGCACATCGAGATCCCGGCGAAGTACCTGACCAGGTTCGGTCAGTTCATCGAGGGCGCGCCGCTCACCGAACGGGACATCCGCGGGCCGGTCGGGCCGCTGCTGGCCGCCGCCGACGAGGCCGACCAGGACACCGAGGTGTATGTCAAGCACGGCCACGGCTCGGAGGTGCACGGCTCGATCGTGGTCTACGACCACCATCCGTTCGACGTCGTCGGCTGGGACGGCTACCTCTACCCGTACGCCTTCAACTACCGCGACTTCTCCCCGGTCACCGGCAAGATCATCCAGCCGCCACCGACCTACCAGATCCTGGAGGGCCCGAACTTCGTCGTCTGCAACTTCGTGCCCCGGATGCTCGAGTACGGCGAAGGCGCGATCACCGTGCCCTACTACCACTCCAACGTCGACGCCGACGAGGTGATGTTCTACTACGCCGGCGAAACCGCGGCCCGGAAGGGCACCGGCATCGGAAACGCCTCGGTGTCACTGCATCCCGCGGCCTACACCCACGGGCCGACGCGGGAGGCCTACCTCAACTCGGTGGGCGCCACCGAGAGCAAGGAGATGGCCTTCATGGTCGACACCTTCAACTCGCTGCGGCTCGGTGAAGGGGCGTTGGCGTGCGACGTCGACGACTACCCGTGGACCTGGGCGGGCCGGCGCGCATGACCAGAACCGCCGACACCGCACAGACGTTGAGCCGAGGGCTCGACGTGCTGAAGTTCGTTGCCGCGTCAGCGACTCCGCTGACCATGACCGAGATCGCCACCGGGCTCGGGCTCAACCGCACGGTCGTCTACCGGCTCGTCGGCACGTTGGTCGAACACGGTCTGGTGCGGCGTACCGCCGACGGCAGACTGTCCGTCGGCCTCGGGGTGCTCAGCCTGACCGAGAACTTCTACCCCTCGCTGCGGGAGTCCGCGCTGCCGGTCCTGGAGCGGTTGGCCGAGGACGTGCAGGCCACCGCCCACCTCGCGGTGGCCGACGGCGACGAATCGCTGGCCATCTGCGTCGTGGAGCCCACCTCGACGACGTTCCACCTGGCCTACCGGCCGGGTGCCCGGCATCCGCTGGGGAAAGGTGCGGTGGGCAAGGCGCTGGCGGCGGCCGCGAAGGGTGAGGACGGCGTCTTCGTCACCCACGGCGAGCTGACCGCCGGGGCGACGGGTGTGGTGGCCGCGGTGCCCGATCTGCCCGGTCTGCCCGCCGCGATCGGGGTGGTCACGCTGACCGAACTGGGCTGGCAGCACTTCGAACCGCGGGTGGTGGCGGCCAAGCGGGAACTCGCGGACGTGCTCAAAGGAGAGTGACATCAAGATCAAGATCGGATACAGATTTCCGGTCACTTCCGGAGAAATCCTGAGAATTGGGCGCCCAGGTGCGCTTAATTGCATACAATTCAATTGACTTCACGTTGAAACGCCCATAGTCTGCGGGCAAGAGTCATGGCAAGGAGGTGCGATGAGCAGCCCATCGCCGGTCGTGATCGGTCACGGCCCCAACCGGGTACTGGCCTTCCACGGTTGGTTCGGATCATCGAAGGGGTGGGGTCCGTTCCTGGACTTCATCGACCGGGACCAGTTCACCTATGCGCTGGTCGATTACCGCGGCTACGGCGAGCGCAAGGAGGTGTCCGGCGACTACACCATCTCCGAGATCAGCCGTGACGCACTGCAAGCCGCAGACGAACTGGGCTGGGACCGGTTCAATCTGCTGGGGCATTCCATGGGCGGGCTGGCGGCGCAGCATGTGCTCAAGGACGCGCCACAGCGGGTGCTGCGGTTGGCGGCGTTGAGCGGGGTGCCGGCCACCGGCGCACAGTTCGACGACGAAACCTACGCGCTGTTCGACAAGGCCGCGAACGACGATGAGGTCCGCGCCCAACTCACCCACTACTCAACGGGTTTCCGACTCAACAACACCTTCCTGAAGCGGATCGTCGACGAGTCGCGGACGTACAGCACCGTCGACGCCTTCGGTGGGCATCTGCCCTCGTGGGTCCGCACGGACATCTCAAAGGACGTCACCGGACTCGAGCATCCGGTGAAAGCCATTGTCGGCGAACATGATCCATCCATGAACGCCGAAGTGATGAAGGTGACGTGGCTGAAGTTCTACCCGAACGCCGAACTCGAGGTGATTCCCAACGCCGGCCATTACGCGATGTACGAGACACCGGTATGGCTGGCCACCACCCTCGAGAAGTTCTTCCTCGGCGAGTCCACCGACTCACCAAGCTGACCCCCGGATTGCACACCGAAAGGCACACTCATGACCCAGACCATCAACACCAACAACCATCCCGACCTGGAAGCGACCCGCCGTGAGGTGCTCGCGGCCGTGGACGACATCCTGCCCGTCCTGGAGCGCAACGCCGACACCGCCGAGAAGAACCGCGCCGTGCCGCAGGAGAGCTGGGACGCTCTGATCGAATCCAGTGCGCTCCGGCTGTTCGCGCCGCGGCGGGCCGGCGGCCTGGAGGCCGGTTACCGGACCTACGTCGAGGTGACCGCCAAGGTCGCCGGGGCGTGCGGATCGTCCGGCTGGTTCTGCTTCATCCTCAACCACGGCGACTGGCACATCGGCCAGATGAGCCAGGCGGTGCAGGACAAGGTGTGGGCCAACGGCGCCACCGAGAAGGTCATCGTTCCGCTCACCCCGGCGCCCGGCTCCAGCATCGAACGGGTCGACGGCGGAACCAAACTCACCGGTGAGTGGCCGTACTCCTCGGGCAGCGACCGCGCGAAGTGGGGCGTGATGGGCTTCCCGGTGTTCGGTCCCGACGGCACGCCGGTCGACAACGCGATCGGTTTGATCTCGATGGATCAGGCCGAGGGGATCAAGGACACCTGGCATGTGTCGGGGATGGCCGGCACCAGCAGCAACACCGTCGTGCTCAAGGACGTCGTGATCCCGGACGAGGAGACGATCACCTTCGGAGAGATCATGTCCGGCAACTTCCGCACCCCGCACAAGCACGAGGCCCAGTACCACCAGGACGCCGGCACCATCTTCCACGTCGCCACCCTGGCGCCGGTGCTGGGGCTGGCGCGGGCCGCCTACGAATACGTGCTGCGCCGGATCACGTCGTCGCCCAAGGCGATGGCCTACACCTTCTACACCGACACCACCAAGTCGTCGGCGACCCAGTTCGCCATGGCCCGGGCGTCGTGGCTGATCGACACCGCGTTCGACCAGATGCTCGCGACCGCCGACGCGATCGACGCGCAGGCCCGCACCGGCAAGCCGTTCTCCAACGCCGAGCGCGCCAGGTTCGCGATGAAGGCCGCCGAAGGACACCGGATGTGCCGGGAGGCCTTCGACCTCGTGCTCGACGTCAATGGCGCCGGTTCGTTCGCGCTGGCCAGCCCGCTGCAGCGGATGTGGCGGGACATGCACATGGGATCGCGGCACGGTCTGTCGGTTCCGGGGCTCAAGCACGAGGTCTACGGCCGTTCGCTGCTGGGTGCTCCGGAGCAGCAGATGACGCCGATCCTGTGACGGGGCGGCAATGACCTCACAGGAACTCCTGGCCATCCCGATGGTGGCCGGGGGACGGCTCGACGTCTACTCCGGAGTGGCCCGGCTGGCCGGGAAACTGTGGGCCAGCTGCCACCGGCCCCCGTCCGGTGGCAGCAGGACCGCGGTGCTCATCGTGCATCCGACGTCGAACTTCCTCGGCCACTACGCACTGGAACCGTTGGCGCGCCGCGGAATCACCGCGGTGGGCATGAACACCCGCTACCTCGGCAACGACTCCGCGCTGATCACCGAGAACTGCGTGCTCGACGTCGGGGCGGGGGTGCGCTACCTCAAGGACCGCGGGTTCGAGAAGGTGGTGCTGATGGGCAACTCCGGTGGCGGCGGACTGGTCAGCCTGTACCAGAGCCAGGCCGAGAAGCCCTCCATCACCGCCACACCCGCCGGGGATCCGCCCGACCTGACCCAGGCCGACCTGCCGCCGGCCGACGGCGTCATCTGCGCGATGGCCCACCCGGGCCGGGCGGCGGTGTACACCGAGTGGCTCGATCCGGCCATCGTCGACGAGCAGCGGCCGTTCGACCGGGACCCGGAACTGGACGCGTTCAATCCGAAGAACGGGCCACCGTTCAGCCCGGAGTTCATCGCGCGGTACCGGCAGGCCCAGGTGGAGCGCAACCGGCGGATCACCGCGTGGGTGCGCCGGCAGCTCGACGAGCTCGCCGCTGCCGACACCGGGGTCGCCGATCTGCCGTTCACCGTGCACGGGACCTGTGCGGATCTGCGGTTCCTGGACCCGTCGATCGAACCGTCGGACCGGGAGCCGGCGACGCTGTGGGGTGAACCCTGGGTGGCCAACTACCTGCCCGCCTCGCTGGGCCACAACACCAGCCTGCGGTCGTGGTTGAGCCAGTGGAGCATCGACGACAGCAACGCCGACGGCCCCTACCATCTGGGCCGGGTCTCGGTGCCGGTGCTGGTGGCGTACGGCACCGCGGACAACGCCGCGTTCCCCGCACACGCCAGGGCGCTCTACGACGGGGTCGGACACGACGACAAGGAGCTGTTCGAAATCCCCGGCGCCAACCACTACTTCAAGGGACAGCCGGAACTGCTCGACCGGTTCTGCGACAAGGTCGTCGACTGGCTCGAGCGACACGATCTGCGCTGACACCCCGGACAACTCAACCAAAGGACGGACATGACCACAGAGGTGGAAACGACTGCGACCCAGCCGACCACCGGCCCACTGCACGGCATCCGGGTGGTGGAGATGGGTTCTCTGCTGGCCGGCCCGATCGTCGGACAGATGATGGGCGATCTGGGCGCCGATGTGGTGAAGATCGAGGACCCGGGCAAGGGTGACCCCCTGCGCCAATGGGGCCAGAACCGGCCCAAGGGGCAATCGCTGTGGTTCTCGATCGTCGGACGCAACAAGCGTTCCGTGACGATCAATCTGCGTGAACCCCGCGGCCAGGAACTGGTGCGGCAGCTCGTCGCGGAGGCCGACGTCCTGGTCGAGAACTTCCGTCCCGGAACGATGGAGCGGTGGGGGCTCGGATACTCCGACCTGGCCGAGATCAACCCCCGACTGGTGATTGTGCGGGTCTCCGGATTCGGGCAGGACGGACCGTACGCCTCGCGGCCGGGCTACGGCGCGATCGGTGAGGCGATGGGCGGATTGCGTTACGTAGTAGGCGATCCCAGCACTCCGCCGTCACGGGTGGGCATCTCCATCGGCGACACCCTGGCCGCGCTGTTCGCCACCATCGGCGCCCTGGCGGCACTGCGGGAACGCGAGATCAGCGGACGCGGCCAGATGGTCGACTCGGCGATCTACGAAGCGGTCCTCGGCGTGATGGAATCGCTGGTGCCGGAGTGGACCGTCAGCGGTTACCAGCGCGAACGCACCGGTGCGATCCTGCCCAAGATCGCGCCCAGCAACGTGTACCCGACCAGCGACGACACCTGGATCCTGATCGCGGCCAACCAGGACACCGTGTTCCGCCGGCTCGCCGAGGCGATGGGCCGACCCGAACTCGCCGAGGACGAGCGGTACGCGACCCACGTCGCCCGCGGTGAGCATCAGGCCGAACTCGACGAGATTGTCGCCGAGTTCACCCGCCGGCACACCGCCGCCGAGGTCGAGGCGCTGATGCACAAGCACAACGTGCCGGTCGGAAAGATCTACCGCCCCAAGGAGATGCTGGCCGATCCTCAGTTCCGGGCCCGCGAGTCGATCACCAGCGTCGACCATCCGGTGCTGGGAGAGATCCAGATGCAGAACGTCTTCCCGCGGCTCAGCCGCACCCGCGGATCGATCCGCTGGCCCGGGCCCGGCCTCGGCGAACACACCGATGAGGTGTTGCGCCAGCTCGGCCTCAGCGATGAGGAGCTGCAGAAGCTGCATGACGCCGGGGTGGTGTGACGGTGCCGTCTCCGGTGGCCCCGCCGTCGCGGGATGCGGCGGGCTCCGCGCGGCCGGCGCTGCCCGGTCTGCCGGACTCCATCGAGCTGGTCGAAGTCGGGCTGCGTGACGGCCTGCAGGCCGTCACCCGGCCGGTGCCGACGGCGGAGAAGGTCGCGATCGTCGAGGGCCTGATCAACGCCGGCTTCCGCACCATCGAGGCGGTGTCGTTCGCCCACCCGAAGGTGCTTCCGCAGCTGGCCGACGCCGAGGCGGTGATGGCCGCCGTGCCGCGACCGCCCGACGTCACCTACCGCGGCCTGGTGCCGAACCTGCGGGGCGCGCACCGGGCGGTGGCCTGCGGGCTCGACGAGTGGGTGCTGGTGGTGTCCGCCGACGAGGAGGTCAGCGTCCGCAATCAACGCCGCACCGTCGAGCAGATGCTCACCGAACTGCCCGGGGTGGCCGCGCTGGCCCGGGAGTCGGGCGTGCGGCTCATCGTCGCCGTGGCGTGCGCGTTCTTCGCCCCGGCCCGCGGCCCGGTACCGCGTCAGGAGTATCTGCGGGTCGTCGACGCCGCCGTCGACACCGGAGTCGACGCGTTGTATCTGGCCTGCACCACCGGCCAGGAACATCCCGGCGAGGTGGCCGAGCGGGTCGGTGAGGTTCGCCGCCGCCATCCCGCGGTGCGGGTGGGCGTACACCTGCACAACCGCAACGGTTTCGCCGCGGCCAACGCGATCGCCGCGATGCAGGCCGGGGCGGCCTGGCTGGAGGGCAGCTTCTGCGGGCTCGGCGGCGACCTGTGGTTTCCCGGTGACCCGAGCGTGTTGGGCAACGCGCCGATGGAGGATTTGATCCACCTTTGCGATGCTCTGGGTGTGCGGACTGGGATCTCATTACCCGACTACCTGGACGTCGCGCGGTTGGCCGAACAGCTGACCGGCGTGCCGACGACGGCATTCGTCGCCCGAGGCGGTTCCCGCCACGACCTGGCGACCGCCCAATGGTCGGAGACCGTCTAGCGATGAGCAGGACCGTGGAGTCCAACGGCGACGCGTCCGAACGCGCGTATCAGGCTGTGCTGCAGATGATCCTGGACGGGGAGGCGCCCGCCGGCAGCTGGCTGCGGGAACAGACCCTGGCCGAGCAGATCGGGGTGAGCCGAACCCCGGTGCGGCAGGCGCTGAACCGGCTGGCCGCCGAAGGCGCCATCGAGCTGGTGCCCAACCGCGGTGCGCAGGTGGTGTCGTTCAGCGACGAGGACGTCGAGGCGCTGTTCGACCTCCGCGCCCGGTTCGAGCCGCTGGCGGTGCGGTTGGCGGTGCCGCAGCTGACCGAGGAGCGCATCGCCGAGCTGGCCGACCTGGCCACGCGGATGGAGGCGCTGCTGGACCGCCGGCCGCTCGACACCCACCAGATGAGTCGGCTCAACAACGCCTTCCACGGCATCTTCCTCGCCGAGGCGGGGAACCGTCACCTCACCGCCGCGATGCAGGCGGTGGTGCGGCCGGCGCTCGTGACGCTCACCTTCCAGAAGTACAGCGAGCGGGCATTGCGGCTGAGCATGCACCACCACGCCGAACTGGTCGAGGCCGCCCGGGCCCGGGACCCGGAATGGGCCGAGGCCGTGATGCGGGCGCACATCCTCGCCGCCCGGCACGCCGGCGAGTAGACCCGGGGCCTAGTTCGCCGGACCGGGCGCGAACTCGGCGCAGTCCGCCATCGCCTGCTGCCAGCGCTGTTCGTCGACGCCCTCCGGGGTGCCGGCGGCCGGACCCGCCGGCACCGGAACGCCGTGCCGGTCCAGGCATTCGGCGAAGGCACCGTGACTGGTGGAATCCTCAGTGGTGCTGCTGGTCTCGGGTGGGGCCGGGTCACCGGCCGAGCAGCCGACCGCGACCAGTGCGGCGCACGCCGCCAACAGCAGTCGTGGCCGTCTCATCCCACGTACCTCGACAACCGTGCGGACAGGTGCGGCACCAGATGCCCGTCGGCGTCCACCCGTTCCTCCACGTAGGCCAGATCGCCGCCCGCGACGATGCCGTAGAGCCGTTTGGCGCCGCCCACCAGGGTCCCGGACCGGCTGCGCGCCAACGCATCGGTCACCAGCTCCCAGGAGGACTGGTTGAGCGGCCGGCCGTAGAACAGTTCGATGTAGCCGGCGGAGTTCGCCAGCAGCAACTCGATGGCCTGGGATTCGGACGGATCGTTCGGATCGTTGACGAACCGCCAGTACCCGGTCTCGCGCAGGTCATGCCGCTCGTACTCGCCGGAGGGGGAGATGCGCCAGGACCGCGCTTCCCAGTTGAGGTAGTTGTTGCCGTCGTGCGAGACGATGATCTGCTGACCGAACCGGTAGTCACCGGCCTCGTCACGGCCCTCGCCTTCACCCCGCCACACCCCGACCAGCGGCAGCAGGGCGAGCAGGTCGTCGTGCAGGTTCGCGCCTTCGCGCAGATTGGCGGTGTCGGCCGGAATCGGCAGATCGTCGAAGACGGGGATGTTGCGGGCGGCGGTCACCCTGGCGCGCTCGGCCGCCTCGGCGATCGCCCGGTCCCCGGAACGCCGGGTGGTGGAATCGTCCTCAGCCGTCACGACTCGTCGGTGATCAACCGGTACAGCGCGTACAGCGCGAACCAGGTGACCAGGACGACACACGCCACCAGCAGGATCTCGAAGAAAAGCACCACGGCGTTCAGTCTAGATCGTGAGCCGGACCCCACCGTCACCGGCGTCGCGCCGCGAGCGTGCGCGGATCGGCGCACGCTCGCGGCGCGAGGGGTCAGGCGACCTTGATGTCGACCTCGTGGATGCCCGCGCCCGACGGCGCGACGACGGCGTCGCCGTTGCCGGCCCGCGACAGCGCGCGCACCTTCCAGGTGCCCGGAGCGGCGAAGAACCGGAAGTCACCGGTGGCCGACGCGACCACCTCGGCGGTGAACTCGTCGCTGGCGTCCAGCAGGCGCACGAAGGCGCCGCCGACGGCCTCTCCGTTGCCGTCGACCACACGACCGGTGATCACGGTCTCCTTCTCCAGGTCGACATTGGCCGGCAATGTCAGTCCTTGCTTGGGTGGAGCGCACATATCTTCTAACTTCCCAACTCGATCGGGGCCCCCACCAGGGAGCCGTACTCCGTCCAACTACCGTCGTAGTTCTTGACGTTCTTGTGTCCCAACAGTTCCTGCAGCACAAACCAGGTGTGCGAGGAACGCTCACCGATGCGGCAGTAGGCGATGGTCTCCTTCTCGCCGTCCAGGCCGGTCTCGGCGTAGATCTTCTCCAGCTCCTCGTCGGACTTGAAGGTGCCGTCCTCGTTGACCGCCCGGCTCCACGGCACGTTGATCGCGCCGGGGATGTGCCCGGGTTTCTGGCTCTGCTCCTGCGGCAGGTGCGCCGGGGCGAGGATCTTGCCGGAGAACTCGTCGGGGGAGCGCACATCGACGAGGTTCTTCTTGCCGATGGCGTCGATCACCTCGTCGCGGAACGCGCGGATGCTGTTGTCCGGCTCCTTGGCGACGTAGGTGGTCGCGGGCCGCTTCGGCACCTCCTCGGTCAGCGGACGCCCGTCGAGCTCCCAACGCTTGCGGCCACCGTCGAGCAGCTTGACGTTCTGGTGGCCGTAGTACTTGAAGTACCAGTACGCGTAGGCGGCGAACCAGTTGTTGTTGCCGCCGTAGAGGATCACGGTGTCGTCATTGGAGATGCCGCGTTCGCTCAGCAGCTTGGAGAACTGCTGCTGATCGACGAAGTCGCGACGCACCGGATCCTGCAGATCGGTCTTCCAGTCGAGCTTGACCGCACCCGGGATGTGGCCGTCGTCGTAGGCCGAGGTGTCCTCGTCGACCTCGACGAACACCACGCCGGGGGTGTTCAGGTTGCGCTCGGCCCAGTCGGCGGTGACCAGGACATCGGAGCGGGCCATCGATGAATCCTTTCGGTTGATCGGGTTTCAGAAGTCGAACGACACAGGGTCGAACAACACGTCAGGGCTCACAGGGTGCAGCGACACGGCACGCTGTGACGGCGGTGCGGTGGGAATCGGTGACACGGAGAGACTCCTGTTGATCGTTGTCTGGACGGGCTGCGGCGACAGTCCCTGAAACGGCTGCTTACGAGCGGTTGACGTCGGTGAGGAGACGGCGCTCAGCAGCTACAACAACAACAGAAGCAACCCGCCGTGCGGCACAGATCGACTGCGCGGCGCTTGGTGAGCATCAGCTCGAGGCGGGCGGACACGCCGAACAGCTTACCCAAACCCCGTCCGGTCCGGTCAACGGCGGTACCCCGACCCGCACCGCCGGATCCGGTCACGATTGGCGGAACTGCGGCAACGCGATCGTGATGTCCTCGGCGATGCCTTCGATGATGATGTCGGAGCCGCGGGCCCCTTCGCTGGTCGGGGCCAGCCCGAACGGCAGCCTCTGATCCGGCAGGACGGCGGAGAACGCGTCGAGAACCGCGGGCAGCTTGTCCTCCGGCACCTCCCGGTCCGCGGTGTTCGGCCCGGTCAGCACCCCGGTCGGGGTGAACACCAGCGTGGTCTGGTCTGGACCGGTGATCGACAGGTCGACCGCGATGCTGACCCGCTCGTGAAAGTCCGCCGCGGTGGGCGTTCCGGTGAACACCAGCCCGCGGTTGCTGGAGATGCCCGATTCGGTGGTCCCGCCGGTGGCGTCGTTGGACTCCCGCGTCGGCGCCTCCACCAGCAGGTCGGTGATGCCCATGTACCGGCCGAGATGGGTGGAGTCGATGATGATGCGGCTCTCCACCTTGCCCACCGGCAGCTCGGCGTCCGGCGGGATCAACCAGGACGCCTCGGAGACGTCGATGGAGTGCAGGGTGGCCTCCAGCGCGGCCCGGCCGACCCCGGGGTGATCAACGCCACTGGCGCGGATCTCCAGTTCGTCGTAGTGGCGGTCGCGCGCCTGGGTGATGAACGGGAAACCCAGGATGGCCACCGCCGGATCCCGGTCCAGCTCCGCGGCCGTCCGAACCGACCTGGCCAGCCGGTATTCGGCGTAGATGGCCGCCCCGAAATCGACACCCACCGCGCCCACCGCCACCGCGGCCACGGTCGCGACCACACCGATCACCAGCTTCCGCACCCGCACATTCTCACCCACCGTGGTCGAACGGCTTTCTTCCGTGCGGCTGATCGGCAGGTTGCGCGCTATCGTGGAAGAGCTGTCGGCCGGGTAACGGCCGCATGTCAGCCATGGATCTGGGAGATCACCGGCGACATCGATGTCCTCGGCGATGTGCCAGCACGCTGGAGGGCCAGTTGGATCTACTACTGCTGACAACCGACCCGAATCCCGAGGCCGTGCTGCCCGCACTGGCACTGCTCCCGCACACCGTCCGGCCTGCGCCGGCCGAGGTGTCGGCGCTGCTCGACGCGGGTTCGGCCGATGTCGCGATCGTCGACGCGAGAACCGACCTGGCGGCTGCCCGTGGACTGTGCCGGCTGCTCGGCACCACCGGGTCGTCGGTGCCGGTGGTCGCGGTCGTCACCGAGGGCGGTCTGGTCGCGGTCAACGTCGAGTGGGGGCTGGACGACATCCTGCTGCCCGGGACCGGACCGGCCGAGCTCGACGCCCGGTTGCGGTTGCTGGTCGGCCGCCGCGGCGGGGCCGCCGCCCAGGAGTCCGCCGGAAAGATCACCCTCGGCGACCTGGTCATCGACGAGGGCACCTACACCGCGCGGCTGCGCGGTCGGCCGCTCGACCTCACCTACAAAGAGTTCGAACTGCTCAAGTACCTCGCCCAGCATGCCGGCCGGGTGTTCACCCGCGCCCAGCTGCTGCAGGAGGTGTGGGGTTACGACTTCTTCGGCGGCACCCGCACCGTCGACGTGCACGTCCGTCGGCTGCGGGCCAAGCTCGGCGCCGAACACGAATCGCTGATCGGTACGGTGCGCAATGTGGGATACAAGGCGGTACGTCCGGCGCGGAATCGGAGCTCCGAGTCCCGGGACGGTTCCCGCGGCCCGGCGGAGCAGGCCGACGCGGACTCCCCGGACGCCGACTACCCACCCATGCCCGACAAGCTCACCGACAAATTGCAGACCCAGTGACGGAAATCAACCCGGGCCGCGGTGCGGCCGAAACCAACCCGGGCCGCGGTGCGGCCGAAACCAACCCCGCCCGGATCGCCTGGCAGACCAGCCTGTCGCCGGCCGAGCAGCAGCGCATCCGCGACATCATCGCCGCGGCAACCGAACACGACGGGGTCGCCCCGGTCGGCGAGCAGGTCCTGCGGGAACTGCCGACGGACCGGACCCGCCATCTGCTGGCGCGCATCGACGGTGAGATCGTCGGCTATCTGAACCTGGCCCCGGCCACCGAAAACGGTCCCGCGATGGCGGAACTCGTCGTCGCCCCGCAGGCTCGTCGCCGCGGCATCGGCTCCGAGATGATCCGCCGCGGACTGGCCGCGGGCGGTGCGGATGCCCGGGTCTGGGCGCACGGCAATCTCGAACCCGCCCAGGCCGTCGCGGCCGTGCTGGGCATGCGGGTGGTCCGTGAACTGCTGCAGATGCGCCGCCCGCTCACCGGGCTGCCGCCGGTGCAGGTGCCGGACGGGGTGCGGATCTTCACCTACCCCGGCCCCGACGCCGACGCCGAACTGTTGCGGGTCAACAACGCCGCGTTCGCCTGGCACCCGGAACAGGGCGACCTCACCGCCGAGGATCTCGCCGAACAGCGCGCCGAGCCGTGGTTCGATCCGGACGGCTTGTTCCTGGCCGCCGACGCCGACACCAGCAAACTCCTCGGCTTCCACTGGACCAAGGTGCACAGCGACCGGCTCGGCGAGGTGTACGTGGTGGGGGTCGACCCGGCCGCGCAGGGCCGCGGCCTGGGCCGGGTGCTCACCCTGATCGGGCTGCACCATCTCGCCGAACGGCTGTCAGATTCGTCACATCCGATGGTCATGCTCTATGTCGAGGCGGACAACGCCGCGGCCGTCGCCACCTACCGCAAGCTGGGTTTCGAGGTGTTCGGCGTCGATGTCGCCTACGCCTTCACCACCCCCGGGGACACCCCCGCCGGACAGTGAGATCGGCAAACCTGTTCACCTTCCGTTAACCTGCCATCCCCGCTCCGTCCACCACCGCCGAATAACTTGCCTTACAGCAATGGCATCGAGGCGAAAGTGGGACAGGTGAAGTTCGACGGCTTTGGCAGGGCGTTCGGCAGCGTGTCGGTGGCGGCCGTCGCCGCGCTCGTGTTGGCCGGCTGCGGCAGCGACGACAACGTCCCGACCGGAGCGGCGCCCACGGGTGCGGCCGACTGCGGCGGCAAGACCAACATCACCGCCGAGGGGTCGACGGCCCAACAGAACGCGGTCGCGATGTTCAACCAGGTCTGGGGCCAGCTCTGCCCGGGCAAGAACATGTCGTACAACCCCACCGGGTCGGGCGCCGGCCGTGAGCAGTTCATCGCCGGCCAGGTCGACTTCGCCGGCTCGGATTCCCCACTGTCGGAGAGTCAGGTGCCGCAGGCCGCCCAGCGGTGCGACGGACACCCGGCATGGCATCTGCCGCTGGTCTTCGGCCCCGTCGCGCTGGCCTACAACCTCGACGGTGTCGACGACCTGGTGCTGAACGCCGATGTGCTGGCCCGGATCTTCCAGGGCCAGATCACCAACTGGAACGATCCGGCCATTGCCGCGCTGAACGAGGGCGTCGCCCTGCCGGACGCCCCGATCACCCCGATCTACCGGTCCGACTCCTCGGGCACCACCGACAACTTCCAGAAGTACCTCGCCGCGGCCGCGCCGGAGAGTTGGACCCGCGGCGACGGCAGCGAGTTCCA
The DNA here is from genome assembly GCF_900187065.1 of Mycolicibacterium thermoresistibile. Lineage (NCBI taxonomy): Bacteria > Bacillati > Actinomycetota > Actinomycetes > Mycobacteriales > Mycobacteriaceae > Mycobacterium > Mycolicibacterium thermoresistibile. The sequence goes on along the minus strand of NZ_LT906483.1, from coordinate 4,138,383 downwards.
GGGCGGCGCCGGTGAAGGCGCGCAGAAGTCGGCCGGCGTGGTGCAGGCCGTGCAGGCCACCCCCGGTGCCATCGGCTACGTCGAGGTCGGCTTCGCCCAGCAGGCCGGCGTGCCGTACGCGAAACTCGACAGCGGCGCCGGCGCGGTCGAGCTCACCGACGAATCGGCCGGCAAGGCGATCGACGCGGCCCGGTTCGCCGGCGACGGACAGGATCTGGTGCTGGACCTGAACTCGCTGTACGGCACCAGGGAGCCGGGTGCCTACCCGTTGGTGCTGGCCACCTATGAGATCGTCTGCTCCAACGGGTATGACCCCGACACCGCGACCGCGGTGAAGTCGTTCCTGACCGCGGCGGCCGACGACGGCCAGTCCGGATTGTCCGCCGCCGGATACGTTCCGCTCCCGGAGCGGTTCAAGGAGCGGCTGCTAGGCTCGATCGACGCGATCGGCTCGAACCCCTGAGTGTGGGTGGCCACCGATGACCGACAAGGCGGCTGTGACGATTCCGAATCCTGCTGACGCCGGATCGGGCGAGGCTCTGGCGATGCCCGCCCCGGCGCCGGATCCGATCTCCACCGATCCGAACCGCCACGCCAAAGTGCGGGTGGGGGACCGGGTGTTCAGCGGACTCTCGGAGGGATCCGGGGTCCTGATCGTCGCCCTCATCGGCGCGATCGGGTTCTTCCTGGTGTGGCGTGCCATTCCGGCGCTGGCCCGCAACGAGGAGAACTTCTTCCTCTACCGCGGCTCCTGGATCACCACCGACACCTCCGCGATGCATTTCGGCATCCTGGACCTGCTGCAGGTCACCGTCTTCGTGTCGGTGTTCGCGCTGCTGCTGGCGATGCCGATCGCGCTGGGGATCGCGATCTTCGTCACCAGCTACGCGCCCCGGCGGGTGGCGGGGCCACTGGCCTACATGGTCGACCTGCTGGCCGCGGTGCCCTCGATCATCTACGGCGTGTGGGGGCTGTACGTGCTCGCGCCGGTTCTGCGGCCGGTCGCCCTGTGGCTCAACGAGAACCTCGGATGGTTCTTCCTGTTCTCCACCGGAACCGCATCGGTGGCCGGTGGCGGCACCATCTTCACCGCCGGCATCGTGCTGGCGGTGATGATCCTGCCGATCATCACCGCGGTGACCCGCGAGGTGTTCGTGCAGACCCCGCGCGGCCACATCGAAGCGGCGCTGGCCCTGGGCGCCACCCGCTGGGAGGTGGTGCGCACCACCGTGCTGCCGTTCGGCATGTCCGGCTACATCAGCGGCGCCATGCTGGGGCTGGGCCGCGCACTCGGTGAGACCATCGCGCTGCTGATCATCCTGCGCGGCACCCAGGAGGCGTTCGGCTGGTCGCTGTTCGACGGCGGCTACACCTTCGCCAGCCTGATCGCCTCCGCCGCTTCGGAGTTCAACGACCAGTACAAGGCGGGCGCCTACATCGCGGCCGGCCTGGTGCTGTTCATCCTGACCTTCGTGGTGAACTCGCTGGCGCGCGCCGCGGTGGCCGGGAAAGGAAACCGCTGATGGCCACCCCGACCACCACGGCCGAACTGGACGCACCGGTCAAACCCACCACGTTCCAGCCGGTCAGCCTGCGCCGCAAGGCGGTCAACCACATGGCGACGGTGCTGGTCACCGCGTCCGTGCTGATCGCGCTGATACCGCTGGTCTGGGTGCTGGTGTCGGTGTTCGTCAAGGGCATCGGCGTGGTGACGAACACCACCTGGTGGACCCACTCCCAGGCCGGGATGACGGCGTTCGCCGCCGGTGGCGGCGCCTATCACGCGATCGTCGGCACCCTGCTGCAGGGCCTGGTGTGCGCCGCCATCTCGATTCCGATCGGCGTGTTCGTCGGGATCTACCTCGTCGAATACGGCGCCGGAACCCGGCTCGGCAAGCTCACCACGTTCATGGTGGACATCCTCACCGGGGTGCCGTCCATCGTGGCGGCGCTGTTCATCTACGCGCTGTGGGTTGCCACCCTCGGATTCGGCCGCTCCGGTCTGGCGGTGTCACTGTCGCTGGTGCTGCTGATGGTTCCGGTCATCGTGCGGTCGACCGAGGAGATGCTGCGCATCGTGCCGATGGATCTGCGGGAGGCCGCCTACGCGCTCGGCGTACCGAAATGGAAGACCATTGTCCGGATCGTGATTCCGACCGCACTGTCGGGCATCGTCACCGGCATCATGCTGGCGTTGGCGCGGGTGATGGGCGAGACCGCGCCCCTGCTGGTGCTGGTCGGCTACGCCCAGGCGATGAACTTCGACATGTTCACCGGGTTCATGGGGTCGCTGCCCGGCATGATGTACGACCAGACGTCGGCCGGCGCCGGCGCGAATCCGATCCCCACCGACCGGTTGTGGGGCGCTGCGCTGACCTTGATCGTGCTCATCGCACTGCTCAACATCGGGGCCCGATTCCTCGCCAAACTGTTCGCCCCCAAGAAGGTCTGAGCAGGTTCAGGAGAAACCATGGCCAAACGGCTCGATCTGAAAGACGTCAACATCTACTATGGCGGATTCCACGCCGTCGCCGACATCAACCTGTCCGTGCCGCCGCGGATGGTGACCGCGTTCATCGGTCCGTCCGGGTGCGGCAAGTCGACGGTGCTGCGCACCCTCAACCGGATGCACGAGGTCATCCCGGGCGCCCGGGTGGAGGGTTCGGTACTGCTCGACGGTGAGGACATCTACGCACCCGGTGTCGACCCGGTCAGCGTCCGCAAGACCATCGGCATGGTGTTCCAGCGGCCGAATCCATTTCCCACCATGTCGATTCGCGACAACGTGGTGGCCGGGCTGAAGCTGCAGGGCGTGCGGAACAAGAAGGTGCTCGACGAGGTGTGCGAACGCTCACTGCGGGGCGCCAACCTGTGGAACGAGGTCAAGGACCGGCTGGACAAGCCGGGTGGCGGGCTGTCCGGCGGTCAGCAGCAGCGGCTGTGCATCGCCCGGGCGATCGCGGTGGAACCGGATGTGCTGCTGATGGACGAACCGTGCTCGGCGCTCGACCCGATCTCCACGCTGGCCATCGAGGATCTGATCGCCAAGCTCAAGCAGGACTTCACGATCGTGATCGTCACCCACAACATGCAGCAGGCCGCCCGGGTCAGCGATCAGACGGCCTTCTTCAACCTGGAGGCGACCGGACGGCCGGGCCGGCTCATCGAGATCGACGACACCGAGAAGATCTTCTCCAACCCCAGCCAGAAGGCCACCGAGGATTACATCTCCGGCCGGTTCGGCTGACCCGGCAGCGGATCGTCCGCGGATCGTTCATCGCCGCACAGCAATTCGGCGCGTTCCCGGACATGCCACAACTCGACGGTCTGGATCAGCCAGTACGCCGCGAACTGCACGATCAGCGCGCTCTCGGCGATCAGCGCGGCGTGGCTGAACCCGTCGACGAGCACATGGATCGCGATGACGACCAGGATCGTCAGTCCCATCAGCACGGCGATCACCCGGTAGGCCCGGTGGTAGGCGCGCTGATGCGGTGAACGGGCCTGATCCTGCCGGGTGACCAGCCGGGCGGTGATCGCCACGGTGACGACGATGATCACGAACAGCAGCACCGCGGCGATCCGGTGCGCGTAGGTGTCGAAGAACTCCCGGAACACCACGAAGGCCACCAGGCCCACGGCCAGCACCAGCCGTTGACCCCACATCGCCACCGCGCCCACGGTGCTGTGCGGCTCGGAGGTTCCGGTGCTGCGGTACAACCACCAGGACGCGATCCTCGACACCACCAGCGCGATGATCAACGGCCACACGCTGATCCCGATCTCCACATCCCACCCGGCGGCGGGCAGAGGTGTCCCGCAGACGGTCCCGGGCGGCGGCACCGGGACGAACGCCACCACGAAGGCCAGGATCCCGGCCAGGTTCAGCAGGGTGTCCTCGGTGTCGCTGCCGCCGCGATAGACGATCAGCAGAGCGCCGATCGCGCACACCGCCGCGATGAACACGTTGTGCGCCGCCGAGTAGTAGTAGGCGCTGATCGAATCGAGCCAACAGCCGGCGCGGAGGCGTTCTGCGACGATCGCGGCGGCCAGCATCAACGTCATGACCACCATGCCGCCGCGCAGATACCGGTAGGTGTCCAACGCGATGTCGCGGCGTCCCGCGACGGCGGGAGCGGCGGCGGGGGTGGATCGACGCACGACTAGTGCGCGTGCATGGTCTCCGGTTCCGGGAACTCCCCGGTCACCTGGAAGATCACCCGCCGGGCCACCTCGACCGCGTGGTCGGCGAAGCGCTCGTAGAACCGGCCCAGCAAGGTCACGTCGACGGCCGCGGCCACCCCGTGCTTCCATTCCCGGTCCATCAGCACGGTGAACAGGTGGCGGTGCAGATCGTCCATCGCGTCGTCGTCATCGCGGATCTGGGCGGCCCGCTCCGGGTCGCGGGTCCGCAACGCCTGCTCGGCGGAGTTGCCCAACTCCACAGCCACCCGGCCCATCTCCGCGAAGTAGCCGTTGACCTCCTCGGGCAGCGCATGCTGGGGGTGTCGGCGCCGGGCGATCTTGGCGACGTGCAGGGCCAAGGCGCCCATCCGGTCGACGTCGGCCACGATCTGCAGCGAACTCACGATGGTGCGCAGATCGCCGGCCACCGGCGCCTGCAGAGCCAGCAGCACGAACGCCGTCTCCTCGGCGCGGGCGCTCATCGCGCTGATCTTCTCGTGGTCGCTGATGACCTGTTCGGCGAGCTCGAGGTCGGCCTGGAGCAGGGCCTGGGTGGCGCGTTCCATCGCCACACCGGCCAGTTTGCACATGTCGGCGAGCTGCTCGTTCAGGTCCGCCAGCTGCTCGTGGTACGCAGTCCGCATGAACCCACCCTACGGTGTACGGGTCAAGGAAGGCAGCACGCCGGGTAAACGCGTGGTGAATGCGACCTGGACCGACGGTGTTCTGGTCGGTCAGTCGCAGGTGCTGTCCGCGGCGTTGGTGACGGTCAGGTCCTCGGGCAGTTTGGTGGTCGAGGTGCTGGTGCCCCGCACCACCTGGACCTGCACCGGCTCGCCGCTGGGCGACGGCGGCTGCACCGAGTAGAAGTCGCTGCCCAGCACCACCCGGACCGTGTTGCCCATGCCGTTGACCTGCTCGATGGTCGGCTCGCCGAACGCGGAGGCCACCGTGGCGGCGGCCTGCTCGTTGCCGGGGGAGAACATCACGGTGGTCTCGCTCAGCGGCGTCGGGTAGTCGTTCGGTTCTGCGACGTTGAAGCCGTACTGCTCGAGCACCTGCGCGGCGCCGGCGGCCAGCCCGGAGATGCCGGTGGAGTTGGACACCTGGACCGTGACGTCCTGCGGATCGGTGGCGACGGCGTCGACGACGCTGGTGCTCGGACCGGAGGCGGAGAGGCTGTCCGGGGCGGTGGTGGTCGTGGTGGCCGACTCCGGCGTGCCGGGCACCGGGGTGTTGTCCGGGTTCTTCTCCCCGGGCAGCGGGGTGTCGTTGATGATCGCGTCGAACAGCGCCCGCATGTCGGCGGTGCGCGGCGGTTCGTTGCCGTACTCGTCGGTCTCACCGGTGGGCACCGTGACGAACGTGATCCGGCCCGCGTTCACCCCCTGGATGGACTGTCCCAGCTGCACCAGGTCCCGGGTGTCGATGTTGTCGACGTAGCTGTCGTCGATGAACATGTCGACGACGTTGTTGAGCTTCGACAGCGAGAAGAAGACCTCCTTGGAGATCAGCGACCGCAGCAACGAGGACAGGAACAGTTGCTGACGCTTGATCCGGCCGTAGTCGCCGTTGTACTCGGTGGTCACCTGCCGGGCCCGCACGTAGTTCAGCGCGGTCTGACCGTCGACGATGTGGCGGCCGGCGGTCGGGATGATGGTGCCCAGTTCGTAGTCGGTGAGCGGTTCGGTGGTGCAGACCTCGACACCGCCGAGCGCGTCGACCATGTTGGAGAAGCCGGCGAAGTCGACCGCCATGAACCGGTTGATGGACAGGCCGGACAGCTTCTGAATGACTTTGACCAGGCACTTCGGGCCGCCGAACGCGTACGCCGAGTTGAGTTTGTACTCGGTGTACACCTCCTCGGGCCCGTAGCTCTGGGAGTCCTCGTACCACACCGGCCCGTACTCACCGGTCTCCGGATCCCACGGCTCGCACTTCATCGGTTCGATGGCCAGGTCGCGCGGGAACGACACCGCCACCACCCGTTTCCGGTTGGCCGGGATGTTGACCAGGATCACGGTGTCGGACCGCACCCCGGCCGCGTCGCTGGTGTCGCCCGCACCCATCTCGGCGTTCTTGCCGATGCGGCTGTCGACACCGACGATCAGGAAGTTCTCGTCGCCGAACTGGGCGTTGGGGTCGAGGATGTCGCGGGAATCCCGGTCCAGCGCGGAGACCCGGTTCAGGCTGCTGTTCTTCGAGGTCTGCCACTGCCACGCGCCACCGGTCAGCACCAGCGCCGATGCGGCCACCAGCGCGGCCGCGGCCCGGCCGGCCAGCAGCGCCCGTCTGCGGCGCCGCCGGGACTTCGGGCGGTCCGGGGCGCTGCGGCGCGGTGATCCGACCCGGACCGGTCCCACCCGCCTCGTGTCATGCAGATCGTCGCGCGCGGTACCGAGGACGGGCAGCTCACCGGCGTAGGCGGCGACCGCCGGCAGCACGACGGTGTCGGCGTTGTCGGGATCGGGGGAGCCGCCGAAGTGCTCGGCCGAACCGGCGAACGGATCCTCGTCGGCCGAACCGGCGAAGTACGACTCGGCGGGTGCCTCCGAGATCGGCTCGAGGACCTGGGTCAGGTCATGCCGGGAGAAGTCATCGGCTGCGGGAGCGGGGGGTGTTTGGGGTGCTTGGGGCGCTTCGGGGTGGGCCCCGGTGGGCTGGGCAGACTCAGGGGGCTCAGCAGGCTCCGGGGGCTCAGCGGGGAGGTCGGCCGGTTCGGGATCAGGTTCAGCGGCGCGGCGTCGGCGTCGGCGCCGGGGTACGTGCCCGTCGGCGGCCACCTTGGCGATCAGATCGGCGACGGTGACGCCGGCCCTGTGGTCACCGGAGGGTCCGCCGGGATCGTCGGCGGCGGGATCGGACGCGACGTCGGGGTCCGGCTGGTTGTCGGCGGCGCCGGCGCCGTGGCCGGAGAGATCACGGAAATCCCGGCCGCGCTCCCACGGCGCGGCGCCTGGTGTGGGCCGCGGACTTCGGGTAAGCCATTGGTTTACCGAATCGTCGGCACCTTCCGCATGCGGTCGCCGGCGGTCAGGAGTGGCGTTGTCGCCGTCACTCATGTCCTAAACGGCCTCCGACTCTGCGTACGTGGTGCGTCCCGCTGTACATCAGCAGCACTGAGGAACGTAGCACTGAGCGATTTCAGAGAAAATCCAGCACCGGGGCAGGCTTCACCGTTGAAGCCACCTTCGACTGCGACCCCATGGTACTCAGGCATCCGGAAATCCGAGGTGTCAGAGCTGTCTCGAAATCGGCACGAGTCAGCCACCGGAGTGCATGACGTCCGCGCCGGCGGGCACCGTGCAGTCGTCCGGATCGTCCAGCCAGCCCTCGGGCAGCGTCACCGACGCCGCCGATCCCTGGCGGCCTCGCGGACCCGTCGCCGCTGGTGGGAACGGCACCGTCGGATCGAGTTGAGCGAGCAGGTCGTCCAGTTCGGCCAGGGTCCTGACCAACGCCAGCGACCGGCGCAGCTCGGCGCCGGCCGGGAAGCCGTGCAGGTACCAGGCGATGTGCTTGCGCATGTCGCGCAGGCCCTTGTCCTCGCCGAAGTGTGCGGCCAACAGCTCTGCATGGCGGCGGATGATCCCGGCCACCTCGCCCAGGGTCGGCGGCGTCGGAATGTCCCTGCCGGCAAACGCGGCGGACAATTCGGCGAACAACCACGGCCGGCCCAGACAGCCGCGGCCGATCACCACGCCGTCGCAGCCGGTCTCGGCCATCATCGCCACCGCATCGGACGCCTCGAAGATGTCGCCGTTACCCAGCACCGGGATGTCGGGCACATGCGCTTTGAGCGCGGCGATCTGCGACCAGTCCGCCGTGCCGGAATAGCGTTGGGCCGCGGTGCGGGCGTGCAGGGCGACCGCGGCGGCGCCCTCCTCGGCGGCGATCCGCCCGGCATCGAGGTGGGTGTGGTGTTCGTCGTCGATGCCGACCCGGAACTTCACCGTCACCGGGATGCCGGTGCCCTCCGTCGCCGCCACCGCCGCCGCGACGATCCGGCCGAACAGCCGGCGCTTGTAGGGCAGCGCGGCGCCACCGCCCCGGCGGGTGACCTTCGGCACCGGGCAGCCGAAGTTCATGTCGATGTGGTCGGCCAGGTTCTCGTCGGCGATCATCTTCGCCGCCCGGTAGGTGTAGTCCGGATCGACGCTGTACAGCTGCAGTGACCGCGGCGTCTCGGACGGGCCGAATGTCGTCATGTGCATGGTCGCCGGGTGGCGCTCCACCAGGGCGCGCGCGGTCACCATCTCGCACACGTACAGACCACTGACCGTGCCGGCCCGGGCGATCTCGAGTTCCCGGCACAGCGTCCGGAACGCCACATTGGTCACACCGGCCATCGGGGCCAGCACGACCGGACTGGCGAGTTCGATGGATCCGATCCGCAGCGGTCGAGTGTCGGCTGCGACCGTCATGCGGTCATGACGCCGTGGACGCCGCGAACGACTTCTTCTTTTCGGCAGCCTTCTCGGCCTGCCGTGCCTCGCGCTCCAGGCGGCGCTGCTTGGACACCTCGAACTTCTCGCAGGCCTCCTCCAGCTCCTCGACGAGCTTGCCGAGGTCGTCGCGCATCCGCGCGGCCTCGCCGGTGAAGTCCTCGCGTTCGAAGATCCGCCACTTCTTCAGCACCGGCATCACGACGTCGTCGAGGTGGATGCGCGGATCGTAGACACCGCCCACGGCGATGACCACGGCCTTGCGCCGGAACTCCGGAACGGTGAATCCGGGCATCTTGAAGTTGCGCAGCACCCGGTGCAGCGAGTGCATGGCCTGGTCCGGCGCGATCTCGAAGCCGGCCTCCGAGACGTCGCGGTAGAAGATCATGTGCAGGTTCTCGTCCGCGGAGATCCGGGCCAGCAGCTGGTCGGCGACCGTCTCGTTGCAGGCCTTACCGGTGTTGCGGTGCGACACCCGGGTGGCGAGCTCCTGGAAGGTCACGTAGATGACCGAGTCGAACAGGCTCTCGGCGAACAGGTCGCCCTGCTGGTTCTGGCCGGGGGAGAAGCCCCGGGTCATCTGCTCGACCCGCAGTTCCTCCAGCTCGACCGGGTCGCAGGCGCGGGTGACGACCAGATAGTCCCGCAGCGAGATGCCGTGCCGATTCTCCTCGGCGGTCCAGCGGTTCACCCACTGGCCCCAGGCCCCGTCCATCCCGAGGTTCATCGCGATCTCGCGGTGATAGGCAGGGAGGTTGTCCTCGGTGAGCAGGTTCTGCACCATTGCCGTCTGGGCCACCTCGGAGAGCTTGGCCTCTTCCGGATACCAGTCCTGACCGCCCAGCGCGTAGTAGTTCTTCCCGTCCGACCATGGGATGTAGTCGTGCGGGTTCCAGTCCTTGGACATGGACAGGTGCCGGTTGAGCAGCTTCTCGACGACCGGCTCCAGCTCCCGTAGGAGGTGCAGGTCGGTCAAGTTCTCGTGCATCAGGGGCCCCTCCAATTTATCTGTACCTGCCAGTAGCACTCAGAGTATCTGTGTACTTCGGTGACATTCAAGTTGCCGGGCCCGGTCGCGGGATATCGATATCGCTACTGTCATGAGGTTTTGAGACAAACAACACATCTTGCGGGCAGACCGCGCGGTAACATTTGCTGACTCGGGTCCGGGACCGTTTCCGGCCGGTGAAAGTGGTTGAAAAGCAAAATAGAAGCGTTAGGAGCCACGTGCGACGGTTCATCGTTCTCATCGCGGGTCTGGTCATGGCGACGGGGTTAGCGGTCAGCGGAGCGGGTGGAGCGGCAGCGGCCCCGAACGTGTCCGGCCGAACCTACGACGAGGCGGCCTCGGTGATCGAACGGCAGAACGGCCGGCCGGTCATCGCCGCCCGCTACGGCAGCCAGCTCAGCGAGGGCGACTGCATCGTGACCGATGCCTGGGACGGCTCCTTCGTGCGGGACGCGCAGGGATTTCCTTCCGGCACTCGAGAAGTGATGCTCGTGCTGAACTGCAACGCCCGCGTCGCGGCAGCGGGCCGGCCCGGGAACTCGGTGACCACCGAGGAGGGTAAGTCCTGGAAGACGGTCGAGCACAACGCCCGGCTGATCAACCGCAATCCGGAGGTCTGCGAGGAGTCCGCCGACACCCAGGCCTTCTGCATCCGGTTTTGCCAGCGGCACTCGGACCTGTGCTCCTACAGCGGCTGAGATGCGCGCCGGTGGAGTTTTGATTTCCCTGAGCGAAACCCGTGCCTAACACGCAGTTTGCAAAGAGTTAACCAGGCGGCATCTTTGCTGGCGTTGTCGCAGCACAACGCCCTGCTCGCGCTGCGAGGTCTGTTGCTCGCCGGTAGGCTTTCGCCCGGAATCACCGATATTTCGGAGGGCGGGGTCTATGAAGCAGTGGGGTCTTTGCGCAGGCGCGATCGTGGCCGGGGGCATGTTGGCCATCGGCGGCGCGGCGACGGCGGCGGCGGTGCCCGCGGTGGTGGGCCAGCCGTATGCGGACGCAGCGCAGGCCATCGAGGATGCCGGCGGCACACCGCGGGTGGCGTCGCGGGTGGGGACCCAGTTGTCCGACGACGAATGCATCGTCACGAACGCGTGGGAGGCGTCGTTCGTCCGGGACGCCGGTGACGAGTTCGTGCCCGACGACGGCGAGGTGATGGTCGCGCTGAACTGCAACGGCGCCCGCGCCACCGCGACCGATCCGGGCGCGTCGGTGCTCAGCCCCGAGGGCCGGGCGGCCAAGCAGGCCGAGGAAGCCCGAGCCGCCCTCGCCGCGGCGTCCGAATCCGCCGAGTAGAGCCGGGGGAGAGCCGGGCCCGATCCGGTGAATCGGGTTTCGCCCGCGTGTGTCGCGTGTATCCGGTGACATCACACCGGATCGACATGGGGGCGCGCCGTGAACACTCTCTGCGAACACCGACTGGGCCTCGGGGCGGCGGGATGTGGGCTGGCCCTGCTGCTCGGCGCCGGACTCTTCGGATCGGGCCCGGCGACCGCCGACCCTACGGTGGTCGGCGAACCATTCGGCGACGCCGCCTCGTCGCTGCGGGACGCGGGGCGCACGGTCGTGATCGGCGCCGTGGTCGGCAACAACCTCCCGCTCGAGCAGTGCATCGTCACGAACATGCGTGAGGTGTCGGCGCTGCGGCCCGCCACGGTCGACGAGGAGTACCCGCAGTACTACGCCGACGGCGGCGAGGTCCAGCTGAGCGTCAACTGCGATGTGGCTCCCCGGTCCCAGACCCCCGAACCCGGGGCCGCGGCGTCGGACACCGGGCGGGACGGCGATCAGTAGCTCGCCACCGGGTTGAGCAGGATCCCCACGCAGTAGTCGATGAACTGCTCGCGGGTGGCGGCCAGCCGGCCGTCGAGATAGGCGGTGAACAACGCCGTCAGCGCCCCGATCAGACCGGTGGCCACCATCGCCTGCAGCGCCGGGTCGGTGATGCGGGTCAGCTTGCGCTGCAGCAGGTCGATGAAGTTCGGCATCCACTTGGCGCCCGACCGGGTCAGCACCGGCTCCACCTCCGGCGCCAGCAACAGCACCCGTCCGCGCACCGGATCGTCGACCATCAGCGCCACGAAGCGCTCCACCGCGTCGCGCGGGGTATCCGCCGTCATCAGCGTCGACATCGCCCGCGCGCACACGTCGTCGTACACCGCGCGGACGAACTCGTCCCGGTCGGCGAAGCTCTCGTAGAAGTAGCGTTCGGTCAGCCCGGCCTCCCGGCACACCGCGCGAACCGTCAGCGCCGGGCCTTCGCGATGCCCGAGCAACTTCACCCCGGCGGCGATCAACTCCTCGCGCCGGAGGGTTTGACGATCCGACAGGGGCACGCCAGACCAGCGGCCCCGCCGTTGACCGGTGGACACGGTCCTCCTAAACTCACTTTGACAACATACGTAGTCAGTTTGCCTGCTGACGGGAACGGAAAGTTCACCAGTGACTCAAGATACTTCTGAGGTATGCCCAGTGACCAGTGGCTCCGTCCCGGCAGCGGGGGATGCCTCCACTGTGCCCGCAGCGGGCTGTCCGGTGTCGGCCGGGGGCTACGACGCCCCGCCGGAGGTGCTCGGGCCGGACTCGCTGACCTGGAAGATCTTCGGTGACTGGCGCGGCCTGCTGCAGGGGCCGTGGGCCGGTTCGATGCAGAACATGCACCCGCAGCTGGGTGCGGCGGTCAAGGACCACTCGATCTTCTTCACCGAGCGGATCCCGCGGTTGCTGCGTTCGCTGTATCCGATCGGCGGCGTGGTGTTCGACGGCGACCGCGCGCCGCGGACCGGCGCCGAGGTCCGCGACTACCACATCGGCATCAAAGGGGTCGACGAGCAGGGGCGCCGCTACAGCGCGCTCAACCCCGACGTTTTCTACTGGGCGCATTCGACGTTCTTCATGGGCACGATCCTCACCGCCGAACGCTTCGGCGACGGCCTCACCGAGGATCAGAAACGCCGGCTGTTCGATGAGCACATCACCTGGTACCGGATGTACGGCATGAGCATGCGGCCGGTGCCCGGGAGCTGGGAGGAGTTCCAGCAGTACTGGGACCACATGTGCCGCAACGTGCTGGAGAACACCTGGGCCGCCCGCCAGGTGCTCGACCTGTCGACGATGCCGAAACACCCGTCGCTGCAGTGGATCCCGGACTGGTTGTGGAAGCTGCAGCTGAAAGTGCTGGGGCCGTTCGCGGTGTGGGTGACCGTCGGGCTCTACGACCCGCCGGTGCGGGAACTGATGGGCTACACCTGGTCGGAGCGGGACGAGCGGCTGCACCGGCTGTTCGGCCGCGCCGTCAACCTGGCGTTCAAGCTGCTGCCGAAGCGGCGGCGGATGCATCCGCGGGCCCGGGCTGGCTGGGACCGCGCCACCGGCCGCATCCCGGCCGATGCGCCGCTGGTGCACACCCCGGCGCGCAACCTGCCGCCGGTCGAGCACCGCGGCAAGCCGATCCACTACTGCCCGGACGTCTGAGCCTGCGCGCCCGGCTCGCGGGACGCGGAAAGTGATCTTCGTCGCATCGGCCCCGGCACGATCGGGGCCGTGTGCCGTGGACTCCTGTGCGGTGGATCGATGCCACCCGATGGCACCCGTCCGCCGCATTGTGCGCAGATCGTGGCTGAGATCGTGGCTGTGGTGCCCCCACTAGGACTCGAACCTAGGACCTCCGGATTAAAAGTCCGTAGCTCTACCAACTGAGCTATAGGGGCGTGTGCGTGAAACAGAATACTGGTTCCCCGGCGTTGGGATGAGGCGGGTGAGTTTGGGGTTTTCGGTGCCTGTACCCTAAGCTATCGACGCTCCCAACGTGAGAAACGTTGCGAGTGCCCCGGAGAGATTCGGCTCAGGCCCCCTTCGTCTAGCGGCCTAGGACGCCGCCCTTTCAAGGCGGTAGCGCGGGTTCGAATCCCGTAGGGGGTACGCGTAACGTAGAGGCGTTAGGACGTCACGCAGCATGGCCCTGTGGCGCAGTTGGTTAGCGCGCCGCCCTGTCACGGCGGAGGTCGCGGGTTCGAGTCCCGTCAGGGTCGCCATCACGGCGAGGCATTTCGGTTGAGATGGCCGGAGCCGCCCGGCCAGGTAGCTCAGTTGGTACGAGCGTCCGCCTGAAAAGCGGAAGGTCGCCGGTTCGATCCCGGCCCTGGCCACCTCGAGCTTCGCGGCTCGGCCGCCGGTACGCTGGCAGCAGCCGACGAAAGCTCTCCGCCGATGATCTCTCTCCTCCGGTACTTCACGACGCTGGCGGGTGCCGCCGTGATCGCCGCGGTGCAGGCCGCCGCCGCACCGGTCGATCCGGCCGGCGACCCGCAGCCCGGCTACAACGGCGCCCCCACGGTGATCTCCGGGAAACCGGTCCCCACCCTCAACGGTGTGCCGTGCGTCGGCGGGAATCTCGGTGTGTGCGTGGGGTTCGCGCAGAATCAGCCGCGCCCGACCACCCCGCGGACCAGCGTCGGCCACAGCCCGACGGTCCGCTGAGCTCACCCCCCGACCGCCCGCTCCAGCTGCTGTAGCGAGTCCTCGAGGTGGCCGAGCAGACGCTGCAGATGCGGCACGCTGCCCCGGGCCCCCACCAGACCGAAGTCGAGGTTATCGGCGTTGGTGACCAGGGTGATGTTCAACGCCTGACCGTCCAGCACGATCGACAGCGGATAGTTCCCGGCCAGCCGGGCGCCCATCCAGTACCGTGGCTCCGGCGCCCCGGGCACGTTCGAGATGACCAGATTGAACGGCGGCGGGGCGGACGACACGACCCCCGGCACGGCGCCCAGCCCGAGCGGTGCGATCATCGCCGCCGACAACGCCATCGCCTGAACCCTGGGCAACTGGCTGAACACCCTCTTGTTGGACCGCATCGAGGAGCTGATGCGGTCCAGCCGCTCGGCCGGATCGTCGCTGTCGGTGGCCAGGTTGCACAGCACCAGACCGGTACGGTTGCCGCCGCCGGCGGACTCGTCCGCGGAGCGCAGGCTGACCGGGACCATCGCCACCAGCGGGGTGGCCGGGAGCGCGTCGTGCTCGAGCAGGTACTGACGCAACGCGCCCGCGCACATCGCCAGCGCGACGTCGTTGAGCGTCACCCCCGCGGCCTGCCGGATCCGGCGGATCCGCTGCAGCGGCCACGATTGCGCGGCCACCCGGCGGGCGCCGCCGATCCGCACGTTGAACATCGTCCGCGGCGCACCGAACGGCAGCGTCAACCGTTGCTCCAGCAGCGCCGCCCGGGCCAGCGACAGCGTGGACGGGGCCAGCGCGGCCACCGACCCGACCGCGCCGGTCGCGGACCGCAGCCGCGACACCGGGCCGGCCGGGTTGCGCCGGGGCGGCGGCAGATTCCACGGGACCCGCGCGTCGTCACCCGGATCCGTGGACAGTGTGCGCTGCATCAGCTTCATCACCGCCACCCCGTCGATCAGGGCGTGGTGCACCTTGAAGTAGATCGCCACCCGGCCGTCGGCGAGGCCCTCGACCAGGTGCACCTCCCACAACGGCCGGTGCCGGTCCAGCAGTGTGCCGTGCCACCGCGACGTCAGGTCCAGCAGCTCGCGGATCCGGCCCGGGCCGGGCAGCGCCGACCGGCGCAGGTGATAGTCGAAGTCGACGTCGTCGTCCACCGCCCAGCCGAGGTGGGCGATTCCGCCGAACAGGGTGGCCGGATGCTTGCGGAACGTCGGGTGCAGCTCCCGCCCGGCGGCCAGCCGCTGATGCAGACCCTGCAGGAACTCCGGACCCGCCGTCCCCGGGGGCGGTTCGAACAGCTGCAGGCCGGCCACATGCATCGGGTGCTCACGGGATTCGGCGAGCAGGAACATCGAATCCGCCGGTGAGATCAGCCTCATCCCTGCCGATTACCCGTCCGCGCCGATTCCACCCATCGGCCGGGGGGTTTCACCGGCACCGGCTCCGGGAACGCCACCGCCATGGCGTTGACGGTGGCGGTCACCGGTCCGACCGGTGAGATCGGGATGGCGGCCGTCGAAGCGCTGGAACGAGATCCCGCCGTCGGCCGCATCGTCGGGATGGCGCGCCGCCCGTTCGACGCGGCCGCGCACGGCTGGACCAAGACCGAATACCGGCAGGGCGACATCCTCGACCGCGAGGCCGTCGACGCGCTGGTCGCACCGGCCGACGTCGTGGTCCATCTGGCGTTCATCATCATGGGCTCGCGGGCGGAGAGCGAACGGGTCAACCTCACCGGCACCCGCAACGTCTTCCAGGCCGTGGTGGATCACCACGCCCGCACCGGGCGGCCGCGGCGGCTGGTCTACACCTCCTCGGTGGCGGCCTACGGCTACCACTCCGACAACCCGGTGCCGATCACCGAGTCCGTCGCGCCCCGCGGATCACCCGAGCACTACTACTCCGCGCAGAAGGCGGCGTGTGAGGCGCTGCTGGCCGAGATCACCGACGGCTCCGGGGTGGAGGTGTATGTACTGCGGCCCTGCATCGTGGCGGGCCCGCGGGCGCCCGCCCTGGCCGACGCGATGCCGTGGAACCAGCTGCCCAAGCCGGTCAAGCGGATCACTCAGGCGTTGCCGTTGCTGCGGCCACCCTTTCCCGATCCGGGCACCCCGCTGCAGCTGGTGCACCACGACGACGTCGCCGAGGCGATCCGGTTGGCGGCGACCACCACCTCCGCGCCGCCCGGCGCCTACAACATCGCCGCCGACGGGGTGCTGTCGATGTCGCAGGTGGCGTCGGCCCTGGGGGCGCGGCCGATCCGGGTGCCGAGGGCCGCGATGACCGCGACGTCGGAGCTCGTCGCCCGGCTGCCGTTCATCCCGTCGACGCTGGAGTGGCTGCACGTCGGCCGCACCTCGGTGGTGATGGACGTCGACAAGGCCAAGCGGCTGCTGGGCTGGACCCCCACCCACACCGCGGCGGACACCCTCGCGGCGCTCGCCGCCCGGCCGACCTGACGTGGGTGCATTCCGGCAATCCGGAGCCGGCCGGGCCGGCGCTGGCTAAGGTGCCGCCATGGCTGTCAGCGATTCCCGCGACGTGGTCATCGACGCCACACCCGCACAGATCCTCGACGTCATCGCCGATGTCGCGGCGGTGCCGGAATGGTCCCCGCAGTATCTGAGCGCCGAGGTCCTCGACGCCCACCCCGACGGCCGGCCCCGCCGGGTCAAGATGAAGGTCAAGGCCGCCGGGCTCACCGACGAACAGATCGTCGATTACACCTGGACCGACCACAGCGCGGCCTGGACGCTGGTCAGCGCCGGCCAGTTGCGGTCCCAGGACGCGAAATACACCCTGCGGCCCGACGGGACCAGGACCAAGGTCACCTTCGAGATCACCGTCGACCCGTCGGTTCCGCTGCCCGGTTTCGTGCTCAAGCGGGCGATGAGGGGTGCGATGGAGACCGCCACCGACGGTCTGCGCAAACGGGTCGAGCAGCTCTACGGCCGGTGATCGCCGCCCCCGGCGAACGGGCTGCGGCGGGCGGGACCGCTCACTACGATCGGTTGCCATGGCGGTGCGGGCATCCCGCGAAGTGGTCATCGACGCCCCGGTCGAGGCCATCCTGGACGTGCTCGCCGACATCGACCAGGTGCCCAGCTGGTCGACGCTGCACCGGCGGGCCGAGGTGCTCGACCGTCATCCCGACGGCCGCCCGCACCATGTGCGGGCCACCCTGAGGATCCTCGGCGTCACCGACAGGCAGATCCTCGAGTACCACTGGGGCCCGAGCTGGATGGTCTGGGATGCCGAGGAGACGTTTCAGCAGCGTGGACAACACGGTGAGTACAACCTGACCCCGGTGGGGCAGGACCGCACCCGGGTCCGGTTCGACCTGATCATGGAGCTCGCCGCACCGGTCCCGCATTTCCTGATCAAGCGGGGCCGCCGGATCGTGCTCGATGTCGCGACCGAGAAGCTCAAGGAACGGGTGTACCGGTGCCTGGGGTCATCCGCGCCGAAGCGCACCTAACCGGCGGATGCCCTCCTCGAGGGTTTCCGGGCGTTTGCAGAAGGTGAACCGCACCAGGTGATTCCACACCTCGGCGTGCGGCGCCGCGGGATCGCAGAACGCCGACATCGGGATCGCGGCCACCCCCACCCGCTCGGGCAGCCCGGCGCAGAACTCGGTGCTGTCGGGGTAGCCGAGCGGCCGGGGATCGGCGCACAGGAAGTAGGTGCCCGCGCTGTCGTGCACCTCGAAACCGATCTCGGTGAGCGCCGCCGCCAGGGTGTCGCGCCGGGACTGCAGCGAGTCGCGCAGCGCGGCCACCCACGCGTCCTCGTGGTCGAGCGCGTGAGCCACCGCCGGCTGGAACGGCGCACCCCCCACGTACGACAGATACTGTTTGGCCGCCCGCACCCCGGCGATGAGATCGGATGGGCCGCAAGCCCATCCGATCTTCCAGCCGGTGCAGTTGAACATCTTCGCCGCACTGGAGATCGTGACCGTGCGTTCGGCCATCCCCGGATACGACGCCAGCGGGATGTGCCGGCGCCCGGCCGGCGACGGGTAGACCAGATGCTCGTACACCTCGTCGGTGATCACCAGCAGGTCCGCCGACACCGCCAGCTCGGCGATCCCCGCCAGTTCGGCCTCGGTGAGCACCATGCCGGTCGGGTTGTGCGGCGAGTTCACGATCATCGCCCGGGTGCGCGGCGTGACGGCCCGGCGCAACGCGTCCAGATCGACCGCGAAGCCCGGCCCGTCGGTGACCAGCGGCACCGCCACCCGGTGCGCGCCGGCCATCGCGATGACGGGGGAGTAGGAGTCGTAGAACGGTTCGATGAGCAGCACCTCGGAGCCCGGTTCGACCAGGCCGAGCACCGCGCCGGCGATCGCCTCGGTGGCGCCGACGGTCACCAGCACCTCGGTGTCCGGGTCGTACTCGACGCCGTAGTGGCGTTCGCGTTGCGCGGCGATCGCCTGCCGCAGTGGTGCGATCCCGATACCCGGCGGGTACTGGTTCATCCCCTCGGCGATGGCGTCGCGGGCGATCTCGAGCATCGCCGGCGGACCGTCCTCGTCGGGGAAACCCTGCCCGAGGTTCACCGCCCCCACCCGGGCGGCCAGGGCCGACATCTCGGCGAAGATCGTGGTGGCGTACGGGCGCAGCCGCTCGACCGTCATGGAATGAGAGTAAGGTGAGTCACCCCTCCGGCAGCAGTCGCGAGGAGGAAGTCAACCAACAGGTTGGTTTATCGGCCTGTTACGCTCCGAGTCAGCGAGTATTTCGCTTTTCTCAGAACAAGGACTTGGAGAGACACATGTCCGAAGAAGCCTTCATCTACGAGGCGATTCGCACGCCCCGCGGTAAGGGGCGCAACGGATCGTTGCACGAGGTCAAGCCGATCAGCCTGGTCACCGGTCTCATCGACGAGATGCGGCGGCGCTATCCGGATCTGGACGAGAACCTGATCAGCGACATCATCCTGGGCGTGGTGTCGCCGGTGGGGGATCAGGGTGCGGTCATCGCCCGCACCGCGGTGCTGGCGTCGGGTATGCCCGAGACCACCGGCGGGGTGCAGATCAACCGGTTCTGCGCGTCGGGTCTGGAGGCGGTCAACATGGCCGCGCAGAAGGTGCGCTCCGGCTGGGACGATCTGGTGCTCGCCGGCGGCGTCGAGTCGATGAGCCGGGTGCCGATGGGTTCGGACGGCGGCGCCTGGGCGACCGACCCGGACACCAACTACACCGTCGGATTCGTGCCCCAGGGCATCGGCGCCGACCTGATCGCCACCATCGAGGGCTTCACCCGTGAGGACGTCGACGCCTACGCGCTGCGCAGCCAGCAGCGCGCGGCGGCGGCCTGGTCCGGCGGCTACTTCGCCAAGTCGGTGGTGCCGGTGCGCGACCAGAACGGCCTGGTGATCCTCGACCACGACGAGCACATGCGGCCCGACACCACCATGGAGGGCCTGGCCAAGCTCAAGCCCGCCTTCGAAGCCGTCGGCGAGATGGGCGGTTTCACCGATGTGGCGCGCCAGAAGTACCACTGGGTGGAGAAGATCAACCACGTCCACACCGGCGGCAACTCCTCGGGCATCGTCGACGGCGCCGCGCTGGTGCTCATCGGTAGCGAGAAGGCGGGCGAGTCGCAGGGTCTGACCCCGCGGGCCCGGATCGTGGCGACCGCGACCAGCGGCGCCGACCCGGTCATCATGCTGACCGGCCCCACCCCGGCCACCAAGAAGGTGCTGGACCGGGCCGGCCTGACGGTCGACGACATCGACCTGTTCGAGTTGAACGAGGCGTTCGCCTCGGTGGTGCTGAAGTTCCAGAAGGACCTCAACATCCCCGACGAGAAACTCAACGTCAACGGTGGCGCCATCGCGATGGGCCACCCGCTGGGCGCCACCGGCGCGATGATCACCGGAACCATGGTCGACGAGCTCGAGCGGCGGGGTGCGCGCCGCGCGCTGATCACGCTGTGCGTCGGCGGCGGCATGGGCGTGGCCACCATCATCGAGCGAGTCTGAGAGGCCTGAGAAACGATGGCAGAGAACACGATCAAGTGGGATAAAGACGCCGACGGCATCGTCACCCTGACGTTGGACGATCCGACCGGTTCGGCCAACGTGATGAACGAGCACTACCAGGAGTCGATGCGCAAGGCCGTCGACCGCCTGGAGGCCGAGAAGGACTCGATCACGGGCGTGGTGATCACCAGCGCCAAGAAGACCTTCTTCGCCGGCGGTGACCTCAACGGCATGATGACCATCGGCCCGGACGACGCCCAGCAGGCGTTCGACATGGTCGAAGCGGTCAAGCGGGACCTGCGCCGGCTGGAGACGCTCGGGGTGCCCGTCGTCGCGGCCATCAACGGCGCCGCGCTCGGCGGCGGCCTGGAGATCGCGCTGGCGTGTCACCGCCGCATCGCCGCCGACGTCAAGGGTTCGGTCATCGGCCTGCCCGAGGTCACCCTGGGCTTGCTGCCCGGCGGCGGTGGCGTCACCCGCACCGTGCGGATGTTCGGCATCCAGAAGGCCTTCATGGAGATCCTCAGCCAGGGCACCCGGTTCCGCCCGGCCAAGGCCAAGGAGGTCGGCCTGGTCGACGAGCTGGTCGACAGCGTCGACGAACTGGTGCCCCGCGCCAAGGCCTGGATCAAGGAGAACCCCGACGCCCACACCCAGCCGTGGGACGCCAAGGGCTACAAGATGCCCGGCGGCACGCCGAGCAGTCCGGGCCTGGCCAGCATCCTGCCGTCGTTCCCGGCGCTGTTGAAGAAGCAGCTCAAGGGCGCGCCGATGCCGGCCCCGCGCGCGATCCTCAACGCCGCGGTCGAGGGTGCGCAGGTGGACTTCGACTCCGCGTCGCGCATCGAGAGCCGCTACTTCACCCAGCTGGTCACCGGTCAGACCGCCAAGAACATGATCCAGGCGTTCTTCTTCGACCTGCAGACCATCAACTCGGGTGGGTCGCGGCCCCAGGGCATCGAGAAGACGCTGCCGAAGAAGGTCGGCGTGCTCGGCGCCGGGATGATGGGTGCCGGCATCGCCTACGTGACCGCCAAGGCCGGTTTCGAGGTCGTGCTCAAGGACGTCACCCTGGAGGCGGCCCAGAAGGGCAAGGGCTACAGCGAGAAGCTGGAGGCCAAGGCGCTGGAGCGGGGCCGCACCACCCCGGAGAAGTCCAAGGCGCTGCTGGACCGCATCAAGCCGACCGCCGACGTCGCCGACTTCAAGGGCGTCGACTTCGTCATCGAGGCGGTCTTCGAGAACACCGAACTCAAGCACAAGGTGTTCGCTGAGATCGAGGACATCGTCGACCCGAAGGCGATCCTGGGGTCCAACACCTCGACGCTGCCCATCACCGGGCTGGCCGCCGGGGTGAAGCGCCAGGAGGACTTCATCGGCATCCACTTCTTCTCGCCGGTCGACAAGATGCCGCTGGTCGAGATCATCAAGGGGGAGAAGACCTCCGACGAGGCGCTGGCCCGGGTGTTCGACTACACGCTGGCGATCGGCAAGACCCCGATCGTCGTCAACGACAGCCGCGGCTTCTACACCAGCCGGGTGATCGGCACCTTCGTCAACGAGGCGCTGGCGATGCTCGGTGAGGGTGTGGAGCCGGCCAGCATCGAACAGGCCGGTGGGCAGGCCGGCTACCCGGCCCCGCCGCTGCAGCTGTCCGATGAGCTCAACCTCGAGCTGATGCAGAAGATCGCCACCGAGACCCGCAAGGGTGTCGAGGCCGCCGGCGGCACCTACGAGCCGCACCCGGCGGAGGCGGTGGTCAACACGATGATCGAGCTCGGCCGCCCGGGCCGCGCCAAGGGCGCCGGGTTCTACGAGTACGCCGACGGAAAGCGGGCCGGCCTGTGGCCGGGGCTGCGCGAGGCCTTCAAGTCGGGCTCGTCCACCCCGCCGCTGCAGGACATGATCGACCGGATGCTGTTCGCCGAGGCGCTCGAGACGCAGAAGTGCCTCGACGAGGGCGTGATCACCTCGACCGCCGACGCCAACATCGGTTCGATCATGGGCATCGGCTTCCCGCCGTGGACCGGTGGCACCGCCCAGTTCATCGTGGGCTACCAGGGTGAACTCGGCACCGGCAAGGAGGCGTTCGTGGCCCGTGCCAAGCAGCTCGCCGAACGCTACGGCGACCGGTTCAACCCGCCGGAGTCGCTGCTCTAGTTCACCGGGGAGTTCTCAGCGCCGGGCAGACGCAGAATCGCACGGCGGCAGCCGATCTCATGCGGTTCTGCGTCTGCTCGCGGCGAACAGGTAGTAGCGCGACGCCTGGTTGCCCCGCGCCGACTCGGCCTCGACGCCTGAGGACAGCAGCGTCCAGTCGGCGCTGAACCGCTGTTCCACCTCCTCGGGGGTGATCCCGGGCACGCCGAACAGCCCGCCCGGCGTGAACGCGACGATGTGCAGCCGCGCGTCCGGGGCGGCGACGGCCGTCACCTCCCGCACGTACGCGTCGCGGTCCTCGGCGCTCATCCCGTGCAGGCAGCCGTTGTCGATGATCAGGTCGAAACCGGCGCCGACGACGTCCGGTGAGACGTCCTGACGCAGCCGGGTCACATCGGCCTGCAGGAAGTGGACGTCCACGCCCTGCGCTTCGGCTTTGGCGCGGGCCTTGTGCAGCGGTTTCTCGATGTAGTCGACGCCGGTGACCATCCAGCCGTGCCGGGCCAGATAAATCGAACTGTCACCGGTTCCGCAGCCCAGATCCAGCGCGGCGCCCGGGGGCAGCGGCTCGAAGCCCTCGACGCCGCCTTCGACGAGTCCGCGCAGACTGGCCGCCAGCGGGTGACCGTCCCACGGCGTCATACCGAGTCGATACAGCGTGCGGAACAGCAAGCGCCGTGAGGACATGGTGCTAGAAACTGCCGAGATCGGCGGACAGCCAGTGCCGGGGTTCGAGGTAGATGGCCACGTGCTCGCCCAGGTTCTCCCGCGCGAACTGCAGATACCGGTCGGCGGACTCCGCGCTGAGATAGCGGCGGGCCATCTCCGCCATCATCTCGTCGGTTCCCGGCTCGATGCGGCTGACCGGCCCGTCGACCGACACGTAGCGGGTGGTCGGCTCGGTGCGCTCGACCATCAGTGAGAAGTGCCCGGCCGCCTCGATGAGCCGGTGTTTCCGCGACCCGGATCCGGTCAACACCCACGGTTGCCCGCCGGGCTGGAACTGGTACCAGATCGGCAGCGTCAGCGGTCCGCGCCGGTCACCGGCGTAGACCGACAGCGCCGCCACCCGCGGTTCGGCCAGAAACTCTTCTCGTTCGGCTTTGGAGAGCGCCATGAAATCCCAGGCTAACCACCGGGAAAGCACCTCGCAGCGGAAAGGCCGCGCCGCCGACATGTGCGCCGGTGAAGAGTCGTAGAGTCGGGTGCCATGCGCTTCGGTTTGTTCATCCCGCAGGGCTGGCGACTCGACCTGGTCGACATCCCACCCGAGCGGCATTGGCAGGTGATGCGCGACCTCGCGGTGTACGCCGATCAGAGTGCCTGGGACTCGATCTGGGTGTACGACCACTTCCACACCGTGCCGATGCCGACCCACGAGGCGACCCATGAGGCGTGGTCGCTGATGGCGGCGTACGCGGCGAGCACGCGGTCGATCAAGCTCGGCCAGATGTGCACCGCGATGAGCTTCCGCAACCCGGTCTACCTGGCCAAGGTGGCGGCGACGGTGGACGTCATCTCGGGCGGCCGGGTGCAGATGGGCATCGGCGCGGGCTGGTACGAACACGAATGGCGCGCCTACGGCTACGGTTTCCCGCCCGCCAAGGTGCGGCTCGGCCGGCTCGACGAGGGCGTGCAGATCATGCACGACGCCTGGCTCAACGGCATCGTCAGCTTCGACGGCGAGCACTATCAGGTCGACGGCGCGATCGTGGAACCGCGGCCGCTGCAGGACGAGCGCATCCCGCTGTGGATCGCCGGCGGCGGGGAGAAGGTCACCCTGCGCATCGCCGCCAAGTACGCCGACTACACCAACTACACCTGCGACCCGGAGGGTTTCGAACGCAAGTCCGAGATCCTCGCCGAACACTGCCACGACGTCGGCACCGACTTCGAGGCGATCGTGCGGTCGGCCAACTTCAACGCGGTGCTGGGAGAGACCGAGTCGGAGGTGGCCGACCGGCTGCAGCAGGTGCGGGCCCGGCTGGTGTCCCGGGTGGGCGAGGACGCCGCCGACGGGATGGTCGACTCGATCAAGGCACCGTCCTCGGCGACCGGCACCCCGGATCAGGTCATCGAACGGCTGCAGCGGATGCGCGACCTCGGCTGCGAGTACGCGATCATGTACTTCCCCGAAGCCGCCTACGACCGGTCGGGCATCGAGATGTTCGAGCAGAAGGTCATTCCGGCGCTGAGCTGAGCCCTTCGGCGCAGTGAGGCTCGCCTTAGGTGCATTTTTGCGGGTTGTAGTGCGACGATGGGGCGATGGAGAAGATCTCACTCACCGCGCTCGCACGTCAGGAATTGGCCAGTGCGAAGGCGGCCAGCAGCGGACGCAGCGCCCAGACCATCTTCGGCGGGCATCATCGTGCGCTGCGGCAGACGTTGATGGCGCTGACCGCCGGAAGCGAACTCGCCGAGCACGACAGCCCGGGTGAAGCGACGTTGCAGGTGCTGCAGGGCCGGGTGCGCCTCACCGCCGGGCCGCACGGCTGGGACGGCTCTCCAGGCGATCACCTGATGATCCCCGCGGAACGGCACGCGCTGCGGGCGATCGAGGACTCGGTGGTGCTGCTCACCGTGGTCAAACCGGTCGGGCCGCACACCTGATCTGAATCGTCGGCCGGCGGCGTCGCATATTCGCCGTTTTTGCACTCAGGGTCGTTGTTGAGCGCTTCGAGAGCAGCCCTGTGCGCAAGAACGGCGTTGCTGCGGCGGGTGGTCGTCTGCGCTTCGCAGCCGGTGAGTTCATACGTCACGACGACGGTGGCGGTGTACGGCGATGGCCGTGTGGCGGTGGGTGGGGCGAGTAGCCGCTGTTTTCCGTCACCGGTCGAGTTCACGTCGGTCACGGCCTTCGATATTGCAGACAAGGCTGTTGGTCGGCGCGATCAACAGCCCTCGACGCAAAAACGAGGCCAGCGCAAAAAAACGACGCCGGTACGAAGCGCCGAACTCAGATCGCCGGGCCGAGTAGGTCGTCGGCGTCCTTGATGATGTAGCCGTACCCCTGCTCGGCCAGGAACCGCTGACGGTGGGCCGCGTATTCGGCGTCGAGGCTGTCGCGCGACACCACCGAGTAGAACACCGCGCCGCCGCCGTCGGCCTTCGGCCGCAGCAGCCGGCCCAGCCGCTGGGCCTCCTCCTGCCGCGAACCGAACGTCCCCGAAACCTGCACCGCCACGGAGGCTTCCGGCAGGTCGATGGAGAAGTTCGCGACCTTGGACACCACCAGCGTGGAGATCTCCCCGCGGCGGAACGCGTCGAAGAGCGCCTCGCGTTCGGCGGTCTTGGTCGAGCCCTGGATGACCGGGGCGTCCAGTTCCCTGCCGAGCTCTTCGAGCTGCTCCAGATAGGCGCCGATCACCAGGGTCTGCTCACCCTGGTGCCGTTCCAGGATCGACTTGACCACCGCGACCTTGGTGTGCGCCGTCGAGCACAGCTTGTAGCGTTCCTCGGGTTCGGCCGTCGCGTACAGCATCCGCTCGTTGTCGGTCATCGTCACCCGCACCTCGATGCACTCGGCCGGCGCGATCCAGCCCTGGGCTTCGATGTCCTTCCACGGCGCGTCATACCGTTTCGGGCCGATCAGGCTGAACACGTCGCCCTCCCGGCCGTCCTCGCGGATCAGCGTGGCGGTCAGCCCGAGCCGCCGCCGCGACTGCAGATCGGCGGTCATCCGGAACACCGGCGCGGGCAGCAGGTGCACCTCGTCGTAGATGATCAGCCCCCAGTCGCGGCTGTCGAACAGTTCCAGATGCTTGTACACCCCCTTGCTGCGGCGGGTGATGACCTGATACGTCGCGATGGTGACCGGCCGGATCTCCTTGCGTTCGCCGGAGTACTCGCCGATCTCGTTCTCGGTCAGCGAGGTGCGGGCGATCAACTCGCGTTTCCACTGCCGGCCCGCCACCGTGTTGGTGACCAGGATCAGCGTGGTGGCCTCGGCCTTGGCCATGGCCGCCGCGCCGACCAGCGTCTTACCGGCGCCGCACGGCAACACCACCACACCCGAGCCGCCGGACCAGAACGAGTCCGCCGCCATCTGCTGATAGTCACGGAGCTGCCAGCCGTTCTGCTCGAGGCGGATCGGATGCGACTCCCCGTCGACGTAGCCGGCGAGGTCCTCGGCCGGCCAGCCGATCTTGAGCAGCATCTGCTTGATCCGGCCGCGTTCGCTGGGATGCACCGCGACGGTGTCCTCGTCGATGCGGGCGCCGAGCATCGGGGCGATCTTCTTGTGCCGCAGCACCTCCTCCAGCACCGCGCGGTCCAGGCTGACCAGCGTGAGCCCGTGCGCCGGATGCTTCACCAGCTGCAGCCGGCCGTACCGGGCCATGGTGTCGACGACGTCGACAAGCAGCGGCTGCGGCACCGCGTAGCGCGAATAGGTCACCAGCGCGTCGACCACCTGTTCGGCGTCGTGCCCGGCCGCGCGCGCGTTCCACAACGCCAGCGGGGTGATGCGGTAGGTGTGCACATGCTCGGGGGCGCGTTCGAGCTCGGCGAACGGGGCGATCGCGGCCCGGGCCGCACCCGCCAGCTCGTGATCGACTTCGAGCAGCACCGTCTTGTCGGACTGCACGATCAGAGGTCCGTCTGTCATGCGCCTTCCGTCCCAGCCATGCAAAAACCTTCCCGCCGGCACGCGCCCCGGCCATCTCGACCACTATATTTGCGCGTTCGGACAGCACCGCTGACACCGGCCTTCACCTGCGCAAACGTCATTCGCGCCGAAGAGGCGCGGCGAGTCGGGCGGATCGGCTCGTCAGGACCAGACGAGCGGCGTAAGGTCGGCGGCACCGTGTTCCGTAACGGGGGCAACACGGGGTGCCCCGTTGTTGTTCCCGACGCCGACAGCGATGGGGGGCGAACCGTGCCGGACGGGGTGAGCGAATCGCGCACGAGCCAGCCGCGGACCAGAGAGCGAACCCGGGCGGGCCGGGCTCCCGGGTCGTCGGCGGACGAGGTGCGTTCGCACTACGACCTGTCCAACGAGTTCTTCCGGCTCTGGCAGGACCCGACCCAGACCTACAGCTGCGCGTATTTCGAGCGGGACGACATGACGCTGGAAGAAGCACAGCTGGCCAAGGTCGACCTGGCGCTGGGCAAGCTCGGCCTGCGACCGGGGATGACGCTGCTCGACATCGGCTGCGGGTGGGGTTCGACGATCATGCGGGCCGTCGACGAACACGACGTCGACGTCATCGGGCTGACCCTCTCGGAGAATCAGCGCCGGCACATCGAGGAGCACTGGTTCGCGAACTCGGACAGCCCGCGCCGCAAGGAGGTCCGGCTGCAGGGCTGGGAGGACTTCGACGAACCGGTCGACCGGATCGTGTCGATCGGCGCGTTCGAACACTTCGGATTCGACAACTACGACTTCTACTTCAAGAAGACCTACGACCTGCTGCCCGACGACGGGGTGATGCTGCTGCACACCATCGTGTCCACCAGCAGGGAAGAGGTCGCCGAACTCGGCCTGCCGACGACGATGTCGCTGCTGCGCTTCTTCAAGTTCATCGTCGACGAGATCTACCCCGGCGGCCGGATCCCGTTGATCGCCCAGGTCGAGGACGCCGCGACCAACGCGGGATTCCGGATCACCCAGAAGCAGCGGCTGCGTCCGCACTACGTCAAGACGCTCGACGCCTGGGCGGCCAACCTGGAAGCCAACCGCCGGGCGGCGATCGAGATCACCTCCGAGGAGGTCTACGACCGGTACCTGCGCTATCTGACCGGCTGCTCGGACCTGTTCGCCAAGGGATACACCGACGTCTGCCAGTTCACCTGCAGGAAAGGTCAGTGATGGTCGAGTCGACGGAGCTGCGCCCGAATTTCGAGGACGTGCAGGCCCATTACGACCTGTCCAACGAGTTCTTCGGGTTGTTCCAGGACCCGACCCGCACCTACAGCTGCGCCTACTACGCCCGCGACGACATGACGCTGGAAGAGGCGCAACTGGCCAAGATCGACCTGGCGCTCGACAAGCTGGGGCTGCAGCCGGGGATGACGCTGCTCGACATCGGCTGCGGGTGGGGCTCGACGATGAAACGCGCGGTCGAGCGCCACGACGTCAACGTCATCGGGTTGACGTTGAGCCGCAACCAGTGCGCCTACAGCCGCGACCTGCTGGCGGGCCTCGACACCGACCGGTCCCGCCGGGTGCTGCTGCAGGGCTGGGAACAGTTCGACGAACCGGTCGACCGCATCGTGAGCATCGAGGCGTTCGAGGCGTTCGGCAAACCCCGCTACAAACCGTTCTTCGAGTTGACCCACCGGATCCTGCCCGACGGCGGCCGGTTCGTGCTGGAGACGATCTTCACCCATCCGCCGAGCTACTGGCACGACCACGGGATCGCCATCACCATGAGCGATCTGCGGTTCATGCGGTTCGTCGGCAAGGAGATCTTCCCCGGCGGTGAGATGCCGTCCGCCGAGGATGTCGTCGACATCTCCACCGCGGCCGGTTTCCGCCAGGAGGATCTGCAGCTGATGAACCCGCACTATGTGCGCACGCTGGACACCTGGGCGGACAACCTGCAGGACCGGCGGGACGAGGCGATCGCGGTGACATCCGAGAAGGTCTACGCGAATTACCTGCGGTACCTCACCGGCTGCGCGGACTTCTTCCGCCGCGGCATCACCGAGGTCGGCCAGTTCACGATGGTCAAAGGCGGTTGATCAGGCCGGTCGGGTCAATCCCGGTCGCCGGACACCACCGAGGTGATGCGGTGGATGGCGAAGTCGCGCACCCGGCCCGACGCCGGATCGTAGGCGGTCAGTTGTCCGCCGCGGACGCTGATCGGTTCGACCACGCGCTGGGTGGCCACACCCGCCGGATCGACGTAGCCGATCACCACCGACGCCTGCTGCAGCGCGGCCTCCTGCAGTTCGGCGATGGCCACCGCGGGATCCAGGCGGGCACTGCCGAACGGCGCCGCGGCCACCTTGCGCAGCACCGACACGATCGCGCCGAGGGTCTGCGGGCTCGGCGGGTTGGGCCGGAAGCTGCGGCGCCGGCCCGGCGGCGCCGGCACCCGGGCTCCGCGCGGCCGCAGGTCGACCACCGCACCGGTGGAATCCTCGGCGGCGGGTGCGAATCCGGCCCGGCGTAGCGCGTCGAGCACATCCGACAGCGGCGCCTGCGACACCGCCACCGTCGGGGCGAGCAACCGCACCTCCAACTCCGCGACCGTCGGCGCGGCGACCGCCTGGGCCAGCAGCGCCGGATCCTCACACCGCACGAACGATGCGGCGATGCCCACCCGCAGTTGCCCGTGCCGCCGTGCCACATCGTCGATCAGGTACGTCAACCCCTGCGGCACCGGGGTTTTCGAATGCCGTTCGAAGAAGCTGTGCAGATCACCGGCGGTGCGTCCGGTGTCCAGGGCATGGCGGATGGAGTCCTCGGTGACCCGGTAGACCATCGCCGCGCCGGCCGACTCCACCCGCGCCACCACGGAGAGCTGTTCGGCCAGCTCACGTTCCAGCGGGCCGGGCACCACCACGGTGAGATCGGCCTGCACCAGGAAGTGATCGACCGGCGACGGCAACGCGTCGGCCATCGCCGCGACGACACTCTCGGCGTCGTCGGCGCTCAGCAGCACCCGCGACGGGGTGGCGATCGCGCCGCGGCCCACCAGACCGAGGGCGTGGGCCTCCTCGAGCAGCGCCTCGACCGGCTCGGGTTGCAGCCGCGCGGCCCAGCGCGGCCGCCGCCAGATCATCGCCGCGGACAGTGAGCGGGCGTCACCGCCGGCGCCGGGCGGTAGATCGGCCAGCACCGACAGCAACAGTCGCCGGTCCAGCGGCGCGGCGGTGGAGTACAACGCATCGGACAGCGCCGCGTACGGTTTCGCGTCCGGTCCCCGGCTGCCGATCAGCCCGGGCCGGGCCGGCAGGTCCAGCCAGGTCGACGCCAGCACATGCCAGCGCACCGCCGGCGGCGACTCGATGAACCGGTCGGCGGCCACCGTCGGGGCCCAGAACGGCGCCGACCCGTCGTCGGGCACCGCGTCGGGGGTGCCCGCGGCGATCAACCCGGCTCCGGCCGCCACCTCCAGGATCAGCCCGAGCCGGCGCTCGTCGATGCCGGTGGACTTGCTCAGCCGTTTGAGATCGCGCACCCCCAGCCCGCCGCTGCGCAGTTCGGCGACCGGGGCGGCGCCGAGCGTCTCCAGCACCACCTCGGCCTCGCGCAGCAGTTCGAGCGCGGCCCCGGCGGCCACCGCGTCGACGTCGGCGGCCGTCGTCGTCGACACCACCGGATCGGGTGGCCGCAGTCGCACCGGTCCGGGTGCCTCGCCCCGCAGCACCTGACCGACGAGCCGGGGCAGGATCACCGTCTCGTCGTCGAGCTGGCGGAGCAGCCCGGCGGCCAGCAGCCGCTGCACCGGCCGGTCGGGCGGGGTGCCCGGTGCGGCGTCGCGGGTGCGGCCCAGCGGGGAACCCTCCAACAGCCGGGCCAGCAGCTCACTCTGGGCGGTGTCGAGTTCGGCGAGCCGGGCGGTGATGTCCTCGGCGGTGTGCCCGGTGTCCTCGACCGTGGCCTGGCCCGGATACCAGGGCAGGCTGCCGGCGGCCTCGGCGGCCACCCGCACCGCGGTGTCACCCCAGACCAGCGCCCGCTCCCGCAGCGTCGCCAGCGCGGCGGTGACGTCGTCGGGATCGGCCCGGTCCCCGAGCAGTTCGAGCAGTTTGGTCACCGGCACCGGTGCGGTGTCGGCGTGCAGCACCAGCAGCGCGTCGAGCACCGCCAGGTGCAGGAAGTCCAGCGCGTCGGTCGCCGCCTTGACCGATTGACGCGACTGCGCCCGCGCGGCCAGCGCCGCGATGGTGCCCGGCGGGGGCTGGGTCAGGTCGGGCCGCAACTCCAGCAGCCGCACCAGCTGCTCGTCGGAGAGCTCGGCCAACCAGGTGCCCAACGGGACGCCCGGTGCGTGTTCGGTCATCGCTGACCAGCGTAAAGCAGCCGCCCGACCTCGCCACGCACGGAGACGTTTGCCACAATGTGGGCGTGGCAGACAACAAGCGGCAGAAGAAGCACTATGTCGACGGCGGTTGGCCGACTCATATCCCGGACGACGAGCACGCGGTGACCGAGCTGACGGCGGAGCTCGCCGGCGCGTTGTCCCCGTTCGGCGACGAGGAGTTCCCGTTGCCGCACGATGAGCTGCCGTACATGCATCCGGTCACGGTGATCAACAGGTAACGGTGCCCGAGCCCGCAGGAGCCGGTTCCTCCGCCCCCCGCCTGTCGCACCTGGACGACACCGGCGCGGCGCACATGGTCGACGTGACCGCCAAGGCGCCCACCAAACGGGAGGCGATCGCGGCGGGTGTGTTGTGGACCCGGACCGACGTGGTGGCGATGATCGCCGCCGGCGGGCTGCCGAAGGGTGATGCGCTGGCCACCGCCCGGGTCGCCGGGATCATGGCGGCCAAGCGCACCAGCGACCTCATCCCGTTGTGCCATCAGCTGGCGTTGACCGGTGTCGACGTCGACTTCGACATCGGTGAGGCACACATCGACATCACCGCCACGGTGCGCACCACCGACCGCACCGGGGTGGAGATGGAAGCGCTGACCGCGGTGAGCGTGGCCGCGCTGACGCTCTACGACATGATCAAGGCGGTCGACCCGGCGGCCCGCATCGGCGATATCCGGGTGCTGCGCAAGGAAGGCGGCAAGACCGGCGTTTGGACGCGGCCGTGACCCGCACCGGCCGGGTCGTCATCGCATCCACCCGGGCCGCGGGCGGGGTGTACGAGGACCGCTGCGGGCCGATCATCGTCGACTGGCTGACCGAGCGCGGCTACCGGGTCCCGGCGCCGGTGGTGGTGCCCGACGGGGACGCGGTCGGCGCCGCGCTGCGCACCGCCGTCGACGAGGACGTCGACGTGATCATCACCTCCGGTGGGACGGGGATCTCCCCGACCGATGCCACCCCGGAGGCCACGCTCGCGGTGCTCGACTATCAGATTCCCGGCCTGGCCGACGCGATCCGCCGGGCCGGGCTGCCCGAGGTGCCGACGTCGGTGCTGTCCCGCGGGGTCTGCGGCGTGGCGGGACGCACACTGATCGTCAACCTCCCCGGCTCACCGGGCGGGGTCAAGGACGGCCTCGGGGTGCTCGACGACGTGCTCGAGCACGCCCTCGATCAGCTCAGCGGTGAGGATCACGTTCGATGAACGCAGAGGTTCTGCGCGCCACGGTCACCTCCGATCCGATCGAGGTGGCCGAACACGAGGCATTGGTCGGCCACCGGGCCGCCGGTGCGGTGGTCGGCTTCGCCGGGGTGGTCCGCGACCACGACGGCGGGCGCGAGGTGTTGCGGCTGGAGTACACCGCGCACCCGTCGGCCGAGCGGACCCTGGCCGAGGTGGCCGCCGAAGTGGCCGCCGCGAGCCGGGGGGTGCGGGCGATCGCGGTCAGCCACCGGGTCGGGCCGCTCTCGATCGGAGATGCGGCGCTGGTCGCGGCGGTCGCCGCCGACCACCGCTCGGAGGCGTTCCAGACCTGCGCCCGGCTGGTCGACCTGGTCAAGGAACGCCTGCCGGTGTGGAAGCACCAGTTCTTCGCCGACGGCACCGATGAGTGGGTGAACTGCGCCTGACCGGAACCGTCATCGCAGGCCCCGAGGCCGGGCCCAGGTGGACCCAGGTGAATATGGTTCCCGGCTCGGCTGGGGGCCGTCGTTCAGGGGCGAACCGGCAGTGCGAACTCCCTCGTGGGGGAATGGTCCGTGACCGTCAGTATGCGGTCCTCGATCTCTCCCACCAGCTGGCCGTGCCGGGCGGCGGTGCGCATCTTGATCTCGGACCATTCCCGGTCGGCCAGGAACCCGGCCCAGCGATCCTGCAGCGTGGCCACATCCGGCCACTGCAACAGATAGACGAACTCGGTGCGCTCCTCGTGCTTGGTTTCCCACATGGCGACGATCTCGAAGTCGTATCTGGCCATGATGCGCATGGCGTGATCACGGAAGCGCTCGTGAAAAGCCTGCTTGTTGTGCTCGAAAATCTCGTATACGCGAAATTGATGCACGACTGACCGGCCCTGCGAGGCGGAGGCGGCCGGCGGCAGAAGGCCGGCCAGAAGCAGTGCGCCCACCAGCGTCAGGCCCGCACGCCGAACGAATTTCTGCGTCATTCTCGTCCTCTGGTGTTCACGGCGGTTCGTGACCACGCGGTTTCCCAGTGTGCTCTGTGCTTCGAGCGTGCGGTGAGCGCGGCGGGTGTGCATTGAGCGCTTCGACTGTGGGCTGAGCGCGCGTTTTTCGGCTGTGGACGACGGCTGTGTCACTGTCGACGCGCGGGATGCACGATCACCGCGCCGGTTGCACGGTCGACGCGCCGACAGCATCGTCGACGCGCGGGTTGCACGGTCGCTGTGGGTTCACCCCGACGGCGACGGATCAGGCGGGCGGGGCCGCGTCAGCGGGCGTGGGCGGCGGCGCCGGCATGTTCGGGCCGGGCCCACCCGGGGTGTCCGGAGTGGTCAACGGACGCTGCGTCAATGCCAGCAGGGCGTCGGCCCCGGAGATCTCCTGGGTCTGGATCGCGTGCCACAGCTCCCGCAGGTAGGTGACGTTCGGGTTCTGCCGGTCCACCACGGTCGGATCCACGGTGTAGCCGTCCGGCAGATTGTCCGGGCTGGGCAGATGCGGCATGCCCTCGGGCAGCGGCGGCTTGCCCTCGGTCACCGCCTGGTTCGCAAGGTCGTATGCCTCGGCGGGGATGTCGACCGCGTTGAGCGCCGCCACCGGATCCGGCACCGGGGCGGGAGCGGGTTCCGGCGCGACGGGCGCGGGCTGGGCCGGTGCCGGGCCGCCGGGCAGCGACCAGGCTTCGGCCTGGCTGACCGGGCCCTCGGCGAACTCCCAGTTCGATGCGGTGACGATGGTCTCCTCGGCCGGAGCCGGCGCGACCTCCGCGGGTGGGGCCGGCGGCACCTCGGCAGGGGGAGCCTCGGGCGCCGGAAGGCTGGCCTCGACGATGACGTTCTCGGCCGGGGCCGGCGCGACCTCCGCGGGTGGGGCCAGCGGCACCTCGGCCGGTGCGGCCTCGGGAGCCGGGGGAGCCTCGGGAGCCGGGGGAGCGGGGGGCGCCTCGGGGGCGGCGAAGCCCGCCTCGACGATCGCCGGTTCAGCGGGCGGCGGCGGTGGCACGTCGCCCGGCGGCGGAGGCAACGGCGCCTCGGGTGCCGGGGCGGCCAGTGCATCGGCCGGCGGCGGCACATCGCCCGGCGGCGGGGGAGGCGGCGGGGCGAACGGATCAGGCGGCGGAGGCGGCGCCAGCTCGTTGACCGGCGGCGCGTCCAGTGGTTGCGGCGCGGGATCGTTCACCACATTGCGCGGGGTCGCGCCGGACAGCACCTTGCCGCAGGTCGGCCACGCCCCCTTGCCCTGGCTGGCCAGCACCCGCTCGGCGATCGCGATCTGCTGCTCCTTGGTGGCCAGGTGGGCGTACGGCGCGAACTCGCCGCCGCCGTGGGCCCTCCAGGTGCCGGGAGCGAACTGCAGGCCCCCGTGATAGCCGTTACCGGTGTTGATGGCCCAGTTTCCGCCCGACTCGCAACGGGCGACCTGATCCCATTCGGCGTCGGTGGCCGCACCGGCCTGACCGGCCATCGCCAGGCCGCCACCGCCGAGCACAGCCCCGGTGACAGCGATTTTCGCGACGTTTACGGATGATGTCGTGGGCTTGCGGTGCCGTCCACTCATGAATCCGGTAGGTCCTCTCTTGGGCGCCTTCGAGGTCAGCTGTCGGGTTCGGGTCGGAGAGGTCACCCGGCCGATGTCGTATCGGCTTCACCCCTAGGGGCCGGTCGGCCCCAGGTCCCTTCGGGTGGACCGGTGGGTCCCCCGCCTCCATCCAGGTTGTTGTCGGTGTCCTGGCCCGGCGGATGGAGTTCGGCGCTACCGAACCAGGTGGGCCAGCCGATCAGGCTCGCCTGACCCGCGTTGAACCGTAACGGCTGAGGCGCGAGACGTCACCTTTTGCCGGCCCCGGCGTTTCCGGGGACCGGCAAATCCTAAAGGAGCTCTAAAGCCGCAGGACTTTAGTCACTTTTGGGGCAGAAAAAGGCAGCTCAGCGCGATATAAGGGCGTCGTTATCGTCTCGTTATGTGACGTAAATCACCATCTTGTCGGGATGACATCGGATTAACCACCGGCGAACGGAGGCAGGACGTCGACGGTCTGTCCGGGATGCAGCGGCTGCGCGGTGTCGCGCACGGCGACGCCGTCACACAGATAGGAACAGCGGGGCAGCACCCGGGACAGTTCGGCGCTGCCGCGGGCCAGCTGGTCGGCCAGCTCCTGCACGGTGGCGCCGGCCGGCACCCGGACCGTCTGCTCGTCGACGCCGGCAGCGGCCCGGGCGGCCGCGAAGTACCGCACGGTCAGCTCGACCACCGGTTGTCCCGGGCGGGTCTGCGTTGGCTGGGTGGGTGTCGCCACCGTCATCCTCCGATTGCGCTCATGGGTCGTGCGGGTTGGACGAAGTCGGGATCGTTGATGCCGTGCCCGGCCGCCTTGGCCCACATCGCCGCCCGCCACGCGGCCTCCACCGCGTCGTCGTCGGCGCCGCTGCGCAACAGCCCGCGCAGATCGGTCTCCTGCTGGGCGAACAGGCAGTTGCGCACCTGACCGTCGGCGGTCAGCCGGGTCCGGTCACAGGCTGAGCAGAACGCATGCGACACCGTGGCGATGATCCCGACGGTGGCGCCGGTGCCGTCGATCCGCCACAGCTGCGCCGGCGCCGACCCGCGCGGGGTGGGATCGGGGCTGAGCCGGAATTCACGCTGCAACGCGGCCAGCACCTCATCGGCGCTCAGGGTCTGGTCACGCCGCCACTGATGCCCGGCGTCCAGCGGCATCTGTTCGATGATCCGCAACTGGTAGCCGCGGTCCAGACAGAACCTGAGCAGCTGCACCGCATCGTCGAGGCCGGTTTCGGCGTCCAGCACCGCGTTGACCTTGACCGGGGTCAGCCCGGCGGCCCGGGCGGCCTCCAGACCGGCGAGCACATCGGCAAGCCGGTCGCGGCGGGTGATCCGGGCGAATCGCACCGGGTCGACGGTGTCCAGCGAGACGTTGACGCGGTCCAGTCCGGCGTCCTTGAGCCGTCGGGCGCGCTTGGCCAGTCCGATGCCGTTGGTGGTGAGCGCGATCTCGGGTCGGGGACGTTCCGCCGCCGCGGCGGCCACCACCTCCTCGAGGTGCCGGGCGACCAGCGGTTCGCCGCCGGTGAACCGCACATTGGTGATGCCCAGCCGGGTCACCGCGATGTGCAGCAGCCGGGCGAGCTCATCGGGGCGCAGCAGATGCTCGCCCGGCAGCCAGTCCAGCCCCTCCGCCGGCATGCAGTAGGTGCAGCGCAGATTGCAGCGGTCGGTCAGGGAGATGCGCAGGTCGGTGTGCACCCGGCCGAAGGTGTCGACCAGCGGTCCGCTCGCCGGCGGAGCCGATGGCGGCGACGGCCGTCGCACAGCGGGAAGGCCCAGCGCGGTCACGGTCATGCGGCGGCTCCGGTGGGATCGGGGACGGCGCGCAGACCGTCGACCGGCACGATCTCCTTACCCAGCGGCATCAGGGAGATCGGGATCATCTTCAGATTCGCCAGCGCCAGCGGGATCCCGATGATCGTGATCGCCATCAACGCCGCGGTGATCAGATGCTCGAGCACCAGCCAGATGCCGAACAGCACGATCCAGATGATGTTGCCGATCAGCGCGCCCGGCCGCGGCCCCGGTTTGTCGACGACGGTGCGGCCGAACGGCCACAACGCATACATGCCGATCCGGAACGCGGCGAACCCGAACGGGATCGTGACGATCAGCAGAAAGCAGATGAGCGAGGCCAGCAGATACCCCAGCGCGAGCCACAAACCGCCGAAGATCAACCAGACGACATTCAGTAACAGGCGCATCTCTCCTCCAGCGGTGGGTCAAGCCTACCCAGAACCCGTCCGGCCGGGCCGGGTTGCGGGGGCCGGGATGTGAGCGGCCAGACGGAATCTGAGGTGCTCGCCGGATCGGCGGCCGAGTAGGATTCAGCCCGACGCGTCCCGGAGCCGGCAGACCCGGCGACTCTGACCAGCGCAGGGGGGGACGCTTTCGTTGTGATGTCAGTGGGTTCGACCAGACAAGCGGGTGAGACCAGTGCCGACCGGCAGGGTTAAGTGGTACGACGCCGAGAAGGGCTTCGGCTTTCTGTCCCAGGACGACGGTGGGGAGGACGTCTACGTCCGGGCGTCGGCGCTGCCCGAAGGGGTCGAGACCCTCAAATCCGGTCAGCGGGTCGAATTCGGCATCGCGACGGGCCGCCGCGGACCGCAGGCGCTGAGCGTCCAGATCATCGATCCGCCGCCGAGCCTGAGCCGGGCCCGCCGGCAGGCCGCGGCCGCCGAGCGCAAACACAGCCCCGACGAACTGCACGGGCTGATCGAGGACATGATCACCCTGCTGGAGAGCGCGGTGCAGCCCGACCTGCGCAAGGGCCGCTACCCGGACCGCAAGACCGCTCGCCGGGTCGCCGAGGTGGTGCGCGCCGTCGCCGCCGAGCTCGAACACTGAGCTGTTCGGCGTACCGCGGTGGTGACCCGCCGGAATGGGTAACACTGGGGGCGTGGGCTCCTATGTCGCCGGCACGTCCGAAGGTGGCGAATTCAGGCGTGACACCAACTACATCTCCACCCGCATCACCGCGGACGGGCGCGACGGCTACCCGGTGGAGCCGGGCCGCTACCGGCTGATCGTGGCGCGGGCGTGCCCGTGGGCGAACCGCACCATCATCGTGCGTCGGCTGCTGGGGCTGGAGGACGCGATCTCGATCGGCTTCTGCGGCCCGACCCACGACGAACGCAGCTGGACCTTCGACCTGGATCCCGGCGGGGTGGACCCGGTGTTGAAGATTCCCCGGCTGCGCGACGCCTACCTGAAACGGTTCCCCGACTACGACAAGGGCATCACCGTGCCCGCGATCGTCGAGGAGTCCACCGGCGAGGTCGTCACCAACGACTTCGCCCAGATGACCCTGGACTTCTCCACCGAGTGGACGCGGTACCACCGCGACGGCGCCCCGCAGCTGTACCCCGAACCGTTGCGCGACGAGATCGACGAGGTCGCGCAGCGCATCTACACCGAGGTCAACAACGGGGTGTACCGGTGCGGATTCGCCGGGTCACAACGGGCTTACGAGGACGCCTACGACCGGCTGTTCACCGCGTTGGACTGGCTGTCCGACCGGCTGAGTGGCCGGCGTTACCTGGTCGGCGACACCATCACCGAGGCCGACGTGCGGTTGTTCACCACGCTGGTCCGGTTCGACCCGGTCTATCACGGGCATTTCAAGTGCAACCGCAGCAAGCTCACCGAGATGCCGGTGCTGTGGGCTTATGCCCGTGATCTGTTCCAGACCCCGGGCTTCGGCGACACCGTCGACTTCGTGCAGATCAAGCAGCACTACTACATCGTGCACACCGACATCAACCCGACCCGGGTGGTGCCCAAGGGGCCGGATCTGGCCAACTGGCTCACCGCGCACGGCCGGGAGGAGTTGGGCGGCAGACCGTTCGGCGACGGCACCCCACCCGGGCCGACACCCGACGGCGAGCGGGTGCCCGCCGGGCACAACCCGCTCTCGCCGCCGAGCGTGGGGTGATGACACGCGCCGAGGCGGTGGAGCGTGCCATAAGCCGACACTCGACCCGACCGTGGCCGTGCCTAATCCGGCCAGACCGTGGCCGTGTCTAATCTGGCCAGACCGTGGCCGTGTCTAATCTGGCCAGACCGTGGCCGTGTCTAATCTGGCCAGACCGTGGCCGTGTCTAATCTGGCCAGACCGTGGCCACTGACCACTCGGCATGGGGCACGTCGAACAACTCACCGTTCTCGTCCTGCACTAACGTCATCAACTGCACCGCGATACCGGTGAGGCGGCCGCGGTGCGGATCCACCGTCTCGATGGTCTCCGCGAAGCGGGTGTCGGGGCGGTAGTGGCTGACCGTGGTGTCGATCGGATCCTCGTAGACCCGCAGCAGCCGCCACGGCCCGCCGGCGATCGCGCCGGGCACCGACAGCTGCACCACATCGCGTTCATTGACCGGCAGTTCGCCCTGCTCGCCGGATAGCTCGCAGTTGTCCAGATCGAGTACCGGGCAGTACTGGAACGGCCCGACGCGGATCAGGTGGCCGGCGCTGTACACGCTGATCCGAGGAAGCTGGTGGTCCTGCTGCGCGGAGAGCCTCGTGATCAACAGCCCGGTGCCGACGGCGGCGAGCACCGCCACCGCGGCCAGCATGGCCAACCCTCGTTTCATCGCACCCGTCTCACTTCGAGCTCAGCGTTCACCGCGGCGTGAAGGCCGGGTGGTCGTTTCGTCCCTCCGGCTCGGCCAGTACCGGACGGTTGCCGCCGAAGCCCGGGATCAACGAATCACCGCGATAGCTGACGATGGTCTGGGCCAGGCCCAGGATCAGGATCGCGCTGATCGTGGTGAACCCTATCCACAGCTCGGTGTAGACCAGCACGCCGGTCGCCCCGCCGGCCACCCACGCCAACTGCAGCAGCGACTCCGACCGGCCGAACGCCGACGCGCGCGACTGCTCGGGCAGGTCGTCCTGCAGGGATGCGTCCAGCGACGCCTTGGCGATCGCCGAGGCGCCGGAGGTGATCAAGGTCGCCAGCGCGGCCACCAGCAGCTCGCCGGTCACCGCGGTGGCCAGCGCGCCGATGGTCACCGCGATCGCGGCCCGCACCACCAGCTGCGCCGGGTGGCCGAGTTCGAGCCGGGCGGCGGTGAAGTTGCCGATGAAGTTGCCCACCGCGGCGGCCGCCCCGATCAACCCCAGGATCATCAGCTGTTCCAGGCCGGTGGCCTCATGGGACTTCGCGACGAACGCCGGGTACAGGAACAGGAACCCGACCATCAGCTTGATCGTGCAGTTCCCCCACAGCGCGGTGATGGTGTTGCGGCCCATCGGCTGCCGCGCGGCACCCGAGTGCCGCCGCTGGTCGGGATGCCGCCGCAGATCCCCGTGGTAGGTGAGGGTGGCGGGCACCTCGCCTTCGGTGACCTCCACCCATCGGGGGATCCGCATGGACAGCACCGCGCCGGCCAGCGAGACCGCGACGATCACATACAGCGCGCCGGGCAGTTCGAACAGGTTGAACACGTACTCGGCCGCCGCGGCGACCGCCCCGCCGAGCATCGTCCCGCCGAGCAGGCCGAACATCGTCAACCGCGAGTTCACCCGCACCAGATCGATGGTGGGCGGCAGCACCCGCGGGGTCATCGCGCTGCGCAGCACCGAGAACGATTTGGACAGCACCATCATCGCCAGCGCACAGGGGTAGAGCACCCAGGACGGAAAACTGCCGGTGGCGCCGTCGTAGTTGGCGATCAGCACCACCACCAGCGCGGTGCGCAACCCGAACGACGTGGCCAGCGCCACCCGCCGGCCGTGTTGCAGCCGGTCCAGCGCCGGCCCGATCAGCGGGGCGATCACCGCGAACGGCGCGATCGTGATCAACAGGTACAGCGCGACGCGGGCCTTGCTCTCCCCGGTGGCCGCGGCGAAGAACAACGTGTTGGCCAACGCCACCGCCATGGCGGCGTCGACGGCGAAGTTCGCCACCACCGGCCACGTCAACGCGGTCAGCCCGGACTTGTCGGCACCGTCGGCGGTGGCCGCGCGGTGCACCAGGCCGTACATTCGCGAACCCATCTCGCGGCTGCGCTGCGCGGCGGCGCGGGTCACCGTGATCCGCTCATCGGACCGCGGGCGGCCGGTGGACCGGTATCCGCGCGGCGGTGGTTCGCCGGCCCCGCGGTCGAAGGTGGGGCGGTCCTCGTCCAGTGGCGGTAGCCAGCGGTTGGCGCTGGGCGGGGCCTTGGGCCGTCCCGGTCGCCGCGGGGCGGGGTCGTCACTGGGGTAGTTCGCCATCCCGGGGTGCTCACCGGCGCGGGCGCCGCGATCAGACCCGGCGCGGGCGCCGCGATCAGACCCGGCGCGGGCGCCGCGATCAGACCCGGCGCGGGCGCCGCGATCAGACCCGGCGCGGGCGTTCGAGGGGTCGCCGGCCGGCCGCGGCGGGTAGTACCGGGGGTCACGGCGGCCCGCCGGGCTGCGCGGGTCACGGCGCGGTCCGGTCACACCGACAATTGTTCCCTATCATCACGACGGCCGGTTGTAGGCGACCGGTGTGGCTATCACGGCCCGCACTCGGGCAGGATGGGTGACGATGGACAGCGTGACCGAAACGGCGGGGCCCGACGAGGCGGGGCCCGAATCGGCGGTGCCCGAGAACCCGGGCGCCGAGGTGGCG
This sequence comes from Mycolicibacterium thermoresistibile, assembly GCF_900187065.1. Lineage (NCBI taxonomy): Bacteria > Bacillati > Actinomycetota > Actinomycetes > Mycobacteriales > Mycobacteriaceae > Mycobacterium > Mycolicibacterium thermoresistibile. Next base: position 4,096,801 of record NZ_LT906483.1, on the reverse strand, counting down.
GACCCGCGAGTCGCCGAGCTCGAGGAGTTGTTGCTGGGCGCCGTCGAGCAAGCCCGCGCAGCGGTCGTCGAGTTCAGCGGTGCGGACACCGTGGGCGACTACCTCGGCGCCGCGCTGGAGGACTCCACCGCCGCCACCCACCGTTTCCTGGCGAAACTGCCCGGCTACCGCGGGTGGCAGTGGGCCGTGGTGGTCGCCGGATATCCGGGCACCGATCAGGCCACCATCAGCGAGGTGGTGCTGGTGCCCGGTCCGACGGCGCTGGTCGCGCCGAAGTGGGTGCCGTGGCAGGAACGGATCCGGCCGGGTGATCTGGGTCCGGGTGATCTGCTCGCCCCCGCGGTCGACGACCCTCGCCTGGTGCCCGGTCACGTCGCCACCGGCGATCCGGCGATCGACGAGGTCGCCCTCGAGCTCGGCCTCGGTCGGCGGTGGGTGCTCAGCGAGTTCGGGCGTGCCGAGGCCGCCCGACGCTGGCATTCCGGCGAGTACGGCCCGCATTCCGCGATGGCCCGGGCCACCCGCCGGGTCTGCCGGGACTGTGGTTTCTATCTGCCGCTGGCGGGGGTGATGGGCCGGATGTTCGGGGTGTGCGCCAACGAGTTCTCCGCCGACGGCCGGGTGGTGGACGCCGAGTACGGTTGCGGCGCCCACTCGGACACCCCACGCCCGCCGGGTACGGGTTCACCGTTGTACGAACCGTATGACGACGGTCTGATCGAGATCACCGAATCGGTGGAGCAGACCTGACGGTTCGGTCAGCTCTCGGCGGCGGCCTTGATCCGGGCCAGTGAGGCGTTCATCCCGTCGAGCAACTCCTGCTCGAAGTTCGGGACGCCGCCCATGAACCGGTTCACCAGGAAGTTCGAGATCGGCTTGACCCCGTTCTCGGCGTGCCGGCTCTCGATGAGACGGGTGCCGCCCGACTCGGTGGGCTCCAGTTCGTAGCTCCACACCGTGTTGTTCTCGTTGACCCGGAACGCCAGCTTCTTCTCCGGGATCACCTCGGTGATGGTGCATGTGGTGGGCCACACCATCAGCCCGCGGCGGTTGAGGTTGATGGTGCGGGCGCCGGGCCGCAGCTGACCGAGCACCCGCATCCGCCGGCACTGCGGACTCCACTGCGGCATCCGGCTCAGGTCGGAGACCAGCTCCCACACGCGGGAAACCGGTGCGTTGATCTCGATCTCTGCCTGCAACAGCGGTGCCGCCATGGCGCTTCCTCTCGTCCTGGGTGTCGTCTGGGGTGATGTCTTGTCGGTCCGGGGGTTTCGTCAAAGCAGTCCGTCCTGGGCGCCGCGCGCGCCCCGGCGTACGGCGTGACGTTGCCATACATAGATCAGCGTGCCAAGAGCCCCCACCGCCAGCCCGGCGACGGTGTACGGGCGCCAGGTGTGCAGGCTGTCCACGGTGAAGGCGAGCAGCGCCGCGACGAGCCAACCTACCGTGATCACGGTGATCACCGGCCACGGCTGCAGCAGGATCCGCGGCAGCGGAGGGGCCGCGGGGGGCCGGGGTGCGGTATCGGCGGGGGTCTCGGTGGCCATCATCGTCAATCTAGCGTGAACCCCGCCGCTGCGCCGACGGGGCCGGGCAGCAGTTGATTCGTTTGCGGGTATTGGCGGCGTGATGCTGGCTATTCTTGCGATGTGGACGACTCGGAAGCCCGGCTGGCCAGCGAATTGTCTTTCGCTGTCGTGCGGTTGGCGCGCCAGCTGCGGGCCCGCGGGGCGGAGTCTGAGCTTTCGCTGGCGCAGTTGTCGGCCTTGTCGACGTTGGTCAAAGAGGGTGCGATGACGCCGGGTGCGCTGGCGGCGCGGGAGCGGGTCCGTCCGCCGTCGATGACGCGGGTGGTGTCGTCGTTGCTCGAACTCGGTCTGGTGGCCCGCGACGCACATCCGGTCGACGGCCGGCAGGTGCTGATCGCGGTGTCGGCCGCGGGCCGGCGCCTGGTCGAGGCGCACCGCAGCACCAGTCAGGAGTGGCTGATGAAGCGCCTGGCCGGGTTGGACGCGGCGCAACGGGAGACGTTGACGCAGGCCGCCGAACTGATGGCGGTGCTCGTCGACGAATCCGCTTGAGGTCTTACCGTTTCAAGAGTGCACACGCTCAGCGGCCCGAACCCCGACGACCCCGACGGCCCCGACGTCACTGACGGCCCCGACGTCACTGACATCACCGATCCGGCCGACCCGCGGGTCGACGACTTCCGCGACCTCAACAGTGTGGACCGGCGCCCGGATCTGCCCGGCGGCAAGGGGCTGGTGATCGCCGAGGGTGTGTTGGTGGTGCAGCGGATGCTGGCGTCGCGGTTCACGCCGCGTGCGTTTCTCGGCACGGATCGGCGGCTCACCGAGCTGCGTGCCGACCTCGCCGCCGTCGACGCCCCGTTCTACCGGGCCGACGCCGAGGTGATGGCCGAGGTGGTGGGATTCCACCTGAATCGCGGGGTGCTCGCCTCGGCGGCGCGGCCGACGGAACTCACGGTGCCGCAGGTGCTCGACGGGGCCCGCACCGTCGCGGTGCTCGAGGGCGTCAACGACCACGAGAACCTCGGCTCGATCTTTCGCAACGCCGCCGGCCTCGGGGTCGACGCGGTGATCTTCGGCAGCGGCTGCGCCGACCCGCTGTACCGGCGGGCGGTGCGGGTGTCGATGGGGCATGCGCTGCTGGTGCCGTACGCGCGGGCGCGTCACTGGCCGGCCGATCTGCGATTGCTGCGCGACAACGGTTTTCAGCTACTCGCGATGACGCCGAACCCGAAGGCGGAGACGCTGGCGGCGGTGATGCCGCGGCTGGCCGCGCAGAAGGTGGCTGTACTCGTCGGGGCCGAGGGACCCGGGCTGGCGGAGTCGACCATGCGGGCCGCCGATGTGCGGGTGCGCATCCCGATGTCGCGGGGCACCGATTCGCTCAACGTGGCCACCGCCGCCGCGCTGGCGTTCTACGAGCGGTCCAGGCCGAGCGGATAGATTCGAGGCGTGGAGTCCGGTGACGACGAGGCCACCCCGTGGGCGTTGGGGCTGACCGTCGCCGCATTCGTCGCGGCGGTGATCGCCGCCGCGGTCGTCGTGCTCGGGATCGGTTTGAGCCGGATCCATCCGCTGTTGACGATCGGACTGAACCTGGTCGCGGTGGGCGGGCTGGCACCCTCGGTGTGGGAATGGCGCAGTCGGCCGGTGTGGCGGTGGTTCGCGCTGGGCGCCGGGGCGGGGGTGGCCACCGGATGGTTGGCGTTGGCCGCCGTGCTGATCTGACCGGGGCCGGGCCCGCGGGTCTCAGCGTTCGGCGCTGGACCGCACCCCGAGCAGGACGTCCTCCCAGGCCGGCACCGTCGGGCGGGACTTGGCCTTGCGAGTCCGCCGCCGTGGGGCCGGTTCGGCGGCCGGGGCGGGCTCGGCGGCGTCCGGGGCCTGATCCGGGGCCGGTGCGGGGGCCGGCTTCTCCTCGAATTCGAGCTCGGGCAGCGGTGCGACGGGCCGCAGCGGTTGCCGGGTGAAGTCCGGGTCGATCAGTTCGCGCGCCGCGTCGTCGCACGCGGTCACGGTGCCGCCGTGCGCCCCGGGCACGTACCGGAAATGCGCCACGTTGTCGGAGCGCCCGGCCTTCCAGGACAGCTGCACCGTCCAGCGGCCGTCCTCGTTGCGCCAGGCGTCCCAGCTGGTGGCGTGCGGGTCGAGGCCGCGGGAGATCAGCGCGCTGGTCACCATCTCCAGCAGGGTCAGCACAGCCGGCCCGTCGGCGAGCACCGGATGCGCCGCGGTCGCGAGCTCGGCGGCCCGGGCCCGTTCCAGCAGCACCGGGTGCGCGAACCGCTCCACCCGTTCGCGGTCCACCCCGGCAGCGGCCGCGACCTCGTCGACCGATGCGCCCGCGCGGATCCTGGACTGAATATCTTTGGGACGCAGCACCGTTGAGACCTCGACATCGATCTGGGTTTGGTTCGAAACGGTTCGGTCCCCACGTACGGCGGCACGCAACCGGTCGTCGGCGTGCAGGACGAACTTCTCGCCGGAGTCCTCGGTCTCGCAGATGATGCGCTTGCCGTCGACGTCGAGTCCGACGACCTTGAGCTCTCGCATACCGACCTCCTCCGGACCCGGTCTCGTCGCGGTGCCCCGGCGGTGTCCTGCGAACACCTGGCGGCGGGTACCGGGCCTTAACCGGCCACCCTAGTGTGTTATCGCCTCGTTACCGTGCTGACACGCTGAGCACCGGTCAGAGCCGTTCCACCACCCAGTCGATGCACTGCGTCAACGCGCTGATGTCGTCGGGTTCGATGGCGGTGAACATCGCGATCCGCAACTGGTTGCGGCCGAGCTTGCGGTAGGGCTCGGTGTCGACGATGCCGTTGGCCCGCAACACTTTGGCGACCGCGGCGGCGTCGACGTCGTCGTTGAAGTCGATGGTGCCGACGACCTGGGAGCGCAGCGCCGGGTCGGTGACGAACGGGGTGGCGTACTCGGAGGCCTCGGCCCAGGAGTACAGCCGGCGGGCGGAGTCGGCGGTGCGCGCCACGGCCCAGTCCAGACCGCCGTTGCCGAGCATCCAGTCCAGCTGCTCGGCCAGCAGCACCAGGGTGCCGATGGCCGGGGTGTTGTAGGTCTGGTTCTTCAAACTGTTGTCCACCGCGGTCGGCAGCGACAGGAAGTCGGGCACCCAGCGCCCGGATCCGGCGATGGCGTCGATGCGGGCCAACGCGGCCGGCGACAGCACGGCCAGCCACAGGCCACCGTCGCCGGCGAAGTTCTTCTGCGGCGCGAAGTAGTAGGCGTCGGCGTCGGCGATGGTCACCGGCAGTCCGCCGGCCGCCGAGGTGGCGTCGATCAGGATCAGCGCGTCACCGGAGCCCTCGGGCCGGCAGACCGGCACCGCGACGCCGGTGGACGTCTCGTTGTGGGCCCAGGCGATCGCGTCGACGGACGGGTCGGATTGAGGTTGCGGGGCGCTGCCCGGATCGGCCTTGATGATCACCGGATCGCCGATGAACGGGTTCTTGGCCACCGCGTTGGCGAACTTCGAGCTGAACTCGCCGTAGGTGAGGTGCAGCGACCGCTTGTCGATCAGCCCGAACGCGGCGGCGTCCCAGAACGCGGTGGTGCCGCCGTTGCCGAGGACCACCTCATAGCCGTCGGGCAGCGAGAACAGTTCCCGGATGCCGTCGCGGACCCGGCCGACCAGGTTCTTCACCGGCGCCTGGCGGTGCGAGGTGCCGAACAGATCGCCCGCCGCGGTCAGTGCCTTGAGTTGTTCGGGCCGGACTTTCGACGGCCCGGATCCGAACCGACCGTCACTGGGTTTGAGATCGGCGGGGATCTTGAGTTCAGCCATGGGGACAAGGGTAGTGATCCGGTGGCCCGTCGCGGTAACCGCCGCCGAAGTGCGGTTTTGGCGGGCCGGGAATCCGGGTATGGAATTTATGCGATACCTGCGGTACCGTTCGACATTAAGCCGCTAGATGTAAACCTCACAAGGAGGCTCCCCATGGCTCGCACTCGGATGGTGAGGCGCTGGCGCCGCAGCATGGAGGTCACCGACGACGCGCAGTACGTCGACATGCTGAACACGCTGTCGGAAGGGTCAGTGCGTCGGAACTTCAACCCCTACATCGACATCGACTGGGATGCTCCCGAGTTCGCCGTCACACCCGACGACGAGCGCTGGATCCTGCCCGCGACCGACCCGTTGGGCCGCCATCCGTGGTACCAGGCGCAGCCGGTGAAGAAGCAGATCGAGATCGGGATGTGGCGGCAGGCCAACGTCGCCAAGGTGGGCCTGCAGTTCGAGCTCATCCTGATCCGTGGTCTGACGAACTACGCGTTCTGGGTGCCCAACGGCTCCCCGGAGTACCGGTACTGCCTGCACGAGACGATCGAAGAGTGCAACCACACCCTGATGTTCCAGGAGATGGTGAACCGGATCGGTGCGGACGTGCCCGGTATGCCGCGGGTGCTGCGCTGGCTGGCGCCGTTCATCCCGCAGGTGGCCGGTCCGCTGCCGGTGCCGTTCTTCTTCGGGGTGCTCGCCGGTGAGGAGCCCATCGACCACACCCAGAAGAACGTGCTGCGCGAGGGCAAGGAACTGCATCCGATCATGGAACGGGTGATGGCGATCCACGTCGCCGAGGAGGCCCGGCACATCTCGTTCGCGCACGAGTTCCTGCGCAAGCGGCTGCCGCGGCTGAACCGGCGGCAGCGGTTCTGGCTGTCGCTGAACGTGCCGCTGATCATGCGGATCCTGTGCCAGGCGATCCTCGTGCCGCCGCGCAGCTTCTTCAAGGAGTTCGACATCCCGCGCGAGGTCCGCAGGGAACTGTTCTTCCGGGCGCCGGAGTCGAGGCAGATGCTGCGCGACATGTTCGCCGACGTCCGCGCGCTGTGTTACGACACCGGCCTGATGAACCCGGTCGCCAGGCTCATCTGGCGGCTGTGCAAGATCGACGGCCCGCCCAGCCGCTACCGCAGCGAACCGCAGCGCCGCCATGTCGTGGCGGCCGCCGCGTAACGCAGCCGAGTACGGCCGAACGACCGGAGTCCTTCCGTGCCCCATGTGATCACGCAGTCGTGCTGCAGCGACGCGTCCTGTGTGTACGCGTGCCCGGTGAACTGCATCCATCCGACCCCGGACGAACCGGGCTTCGCCACCACCGAGATGCTCTACATCGATCCGGTGGCGTGCGTGGACTGCGGCGCCTGCGTCACCGCCTGCCCGGTGGGGGCGATCGCGCCCGACCACCGGCTCGACGCGACCCAGCGGCCGTTCATCGAGCTCAACGCGGCCTTCTATCCACCGCGCGATCCCGATGAGAAGCTGCCGCCCACCTCGAAGCTGGCCCCGGTGATCCCGGCGCCACGCATCGAACGGCGCGGCGGGCCGCTGCGGGTCGCGATCGTCGGATCGGGGCCGGCCGCGATGTACGCCGCCGACGAACTGCTCACCCAGGACGACGTCCTGGTCAACGTGTTCGAGCGGCTGCCCACCCCGTACGGGCTGGTGCGGGCCGGGGTGGCGCCGGACCATCAGAAGACCAAGGGCGTCACCGACCTGTTCGACAAGATCGCGCAGCAGCCCGGCTTCGAGTTCTACCTCAACGTCGAGGTCGGCACCCATCTCAGCCACGCCGAGCTGCTCGCGCACCATCACGCCGTGCTGTACGCCGTCGGGGCGCCCAACGACCGCCGGCTCGACATCGACGGGATGGGTCTGCCGGGCACCGGCACCGCCACCGAGGTGGTGGCCTGGTACAACGGGCATCCCGACTTCGCCGACCTGCCGGTGGATCTCAGCGGCGACCGGGTGGTCATCGTCGGCAACGGCAACGTCGCGCTGGACGTGGCGCGGATCCTGACCGCCGATCCGGATGAGCTGGCCCGCACCGACATCGCCGATCACGCGCTGGCCGCGTTGCGGTCGTCCCGGGTGCGCGAGGTGGTGATCGCCGCCCGGCGCGGTCCGGCCGATTCGGCTTTCACGTTGCCCGAGCTCATCGGTCTCACCGCGACCGCGGACGTGGTGCTCGACGCCCGCGACCACGAACTGGTCGACCGGGATCTGGCCCGCACCACCGATTCGCTGACCCGCAACAAGCTCGAGATCCTGGCCAAGCTGCCGGACGCCGCGGCGCCGATCACCCGGCCCCGCATCCGGTTCGCCTATCAGCTGACCCCGCGGGCCATCCTGCGTGCCGGTGCCCCGGCCGCCGACAGGGCCGCCGGTATCGAGTTCGTCCGCACCGGCACCGACGAGGTGTGCCGCCTCGACGCCGGGCTGGTGCTGACCTCGATCGGGTACCGCGGCCGGCCGATCCGCGATCTGCCGTTCGACGACACCGCCGCGGTGGTGCCCAACGACGGCGGTCGGGTGGTCGATCCGGCGACCGGCCGGCCGGTCCCGGGCAGCTACGTCGCCGGCTGGATCAAACGCGGCCCGACCGGCTTCATCGGCACCAACAAGTCGTGTGCCGCCGAGACCGTGCACAAGCTGGTCGACGATTACAACGCCGGCCTGCTCACCGAACCGATTCACCGGCCGTCCGCGCTGGACAAGCTGGTGCGCAGCCGCCGGCCCGATCTGGTGACGGCTGCGGGCTGGCGGGCCATCGATGCCGCCGAGATCGATCGCGGTGGGCAGGAGCGGCCCCGGGTCAAGTTCACCGGCACCGACCAGATGCTGGCGGTGGCGCGAACCGCCCCGGCACCGCCCCTGCGTCAGCGGTTGCTGGCCGCGCTGCGACAGCCGCTCACCGGTGTTGTCTGACGGCGGCGGCGATCTCCTCGGCGCTCACCTCCCGCACCGGCTGACCCATCGACCACATGTGGCCGAACGGATCGCGTAGCACACCGTAACGGTCGCCCCAGAACGCGTCCTCGAGGTTCATGACGACCGTCGCACCGGCGTCCACCGCCCGCTGGAATCTGGCGTCGATGTCGGTGACCACCAGATGGATGGTGACCGGGGAGCCGCCCAGCGCCTCCGGGGTCATGGATCTGCCGCCGGTCATCTCCGGATAGTCGTCCTGCAACATGACCGTGGCGCCGTTGATGCGCACCGCCGCGTGGTAGAGCTTCTTGCCGTCCGGCCCCGGCACCCGGCCGAGTTCCTCGGCGCCGAACGCGCGGACGTAGAAGTCGATGGCGGCGGCGGCGTCGCTCACCGTGAGATGCGGCATCACCTCGGGTTGGAATTCGATGGCCATGGCGTGTCGTGTCCCTCTCCGTCGGAGTTTCGGGGATGTGCAGTCACGCAGGTAGACCCGCCCGTGGGGCGAATCTCATCGCGCACCATCAGTCTTTCACCGCGGGCCGACACCAGATCGCATCTCTGCGCCGCGCGGGGTGTGAGTCCGCGCCTGCCCGCCGCGCACACCGGGCGCCCGAGGGCCCGGCCGTCACGGCCTGGCGATCGTCTCCCAGCCTTCGACCGATTCCACGCTGCGCGGACCGGGCCCGACATAGACCGCCGACGGGCGGACCAGCTTGCCGAGCCGCTTCTGTTCCAGGATGTGCGCACACCATCCGGCGGTACGGCCGCAGGTGAACATCGCCGGCATCATCCGGGGCGGCACCTCGGCGAAGTCGAGGATCACCGCCGCCCAGAACTCGACGTTGGTCTCGATCGCCCGGTCCGGGCGGCGTTCCCGCAGCTCGGTCAGCGCGGCCTGCTCCAGCGCGGCCGCGACGTCGTAGCGCGGCGCGCCCAGCCGTTTCGCGGTCTCGCGCAGCACCCGGGCGCGCGGATCCTCGGCCCGGTACACCCGATGCCCGAAACCCATCAGCTTCTCGCCGCGGTCGAGGATGCCGGTGACGACCTTGCGCGCATCGCCGGTCTTCTCCACCTCCTCGATCATCGGCAGCACCCGGGCGGGCGCCCCGCCGTGCAGCGGGCCGCTCATCGCGCCGATCGCGCCGGACAGCGCCGCCGCCACGTCGGCGCCGGTGGAGGCGATCACCCGGGCGGTGAAGGTGGAGGCGTTCATGCCGTGTTCGGCGGCCGACACCCAGTACGCGTCGATCGCCTCGACGTGGCGGGGGTCGGGTTCCCCTTTCCAGCGGGTCATGAAGCGTTCGGTGACCGTCGAGCATTCGTCGATCAGCCGCTGCGGCACCGCCGGCTGATAGATGCCGCGCGCCGACTGCGCGACATAGGACAGTGCCATCACCGAGGCCCGGGCCAATTGCTCGCGGGCGGTCTCGTCGTCGATGTCCAGCATCGGCTGATAGCCCCAGATCGGCGCCAGCATCGCCAGCCCGGCCTGCACGTCGACCCGGACGTCACCGCTGTGGATCGGCAGCGGGAACGGCTCCGCCGGCGCCAGGCTCTCCCCGAACCTGCCGTCGACCAGAAGTGCCCACACGTCGGCGAAGGTGACCCGCCGAGCGACCAGGTCCTCGATGTCGACACCGCGGTAACGAAGCGCGCCGCCGTCCTTGTCCGGCTCGGCGATCTCGGTGGTGAAGGCGACGACGCCCTCGAGCCCGGGGACGAAGTCCTCGGGGACCAAAGGGGACATTCGAGTCATGTGGGCATTCTCGCACCCGGACTCGGCGCTCGATGCAGCGGTCGGCCCTCCGCCCGGCGTAGCGTTGGCGCGTGGCCCGGCAGGAGCACAGCGAACCGGACAACGAGCACTTGGCCATGATGCGGGCGGAGTACGGATCGGTGGAAAAAGACGGTAGCGCAGACCTCGACGTGGACTGGTTGGGCCCCGACCCGGCAACCGGGTGGGTGACTTTGCTCCGACGGTGGCTGGCCGACGCCGAGCGGGCGGGGGTGGCCGAACCGAACGCGATGGTGCTCGGCACCGTGGACGCGCGCGGGTGGCCGGCCACCCGGTCGGTGCTGTGCAAGAACATCGACACCGACGGGTTGACGTTCTTCACCAATTACGGGTCCGCCAAGGCCGCCGATCTGGCCGCCACCCCGCGCGCCTCGGTGACCTTCCCGTGGTACGCGCTGGGCCGTCAGGTGCACATCCGGGGGCCGGTGACCAAGGTGTCTCCCGAGGTCACCGGGGACTACTGGGTGAAACGGCCGCGCGGGTCGCAGCTCGGCGCCTGGGCCTCGCAGCAGTCCCGGCCCATCGAGTCGCGGGCCGCGCTGCTGGCGCGGCTGGCGGAGGTCACCGAGCGGTTCGACGGCGTCGACGTGCCGGTGCCGCCGGACTGGGGCGGGTACCGGATCACCGCCGAGACGGTGGAGTTCTGGCAGGGGCGGGAGAACCGGCTGCACAACCGGATCGTGGTCGGCGCCGACGGCACCGTCCGACGGTTGCAGCCGTAGCCCCCGCCCCGCCCCGGAGCAATCCCGATCGGTGGATGGCGACGTTTGCAAAGATCTCCGTTAATATCGCGCCGTGGCCGAAGCAGCTGTGAGCGGTGTCCCCGGCCTACGCGAACGCAAGAAGCAACGTACCCGCGCCATGCTCACCGATGCCGCAGTCGAGCTCTTCCTGCGCCACGGGTACGAGAACACCACGGTCGATCAGATCGCCGCGGTGGCCGACGTGTCGCCCCGGACGTTCAGCCGGTACTTCGCCACCAAGGACGCGGTGATCGTGACCCTGCTCGACGAGAACCTCGATCAGGGCGCCCGCGCGCTGCGGGAACAGCCGGCCGACATGAACCACTACGACGCGCTGTTCTGCGCCTACCGGCTGTTCTACGCGCGCACCAAGGACGCCGGGCCCGACGACCTCACCAGCGACCGGGTGGTGGCGATGACCCGCATCATCATGTGCTCGCCGACGCTGCGGCAGGCCGTCGGCGAGTTCCGCCCCCACGCGGTCAACGTCGCGCTGGCCGAGCGGATGGCCGTCGACCTCGAGGACTCGCGGCTGCGGCTGGTGTCGTCGGTGTGGGACGCGATCATGTGGGCGTCGCAGCAGGATCTCGGGCCGCACACCGACTGGGACACCGTCACCGTGGACAACCTGATCGAGCGGATGGAGCACACCTACCGGCAGTTCGTCGCGCAGGCGTCGGCGATCGGCCGGCCGGTGTAGCCGACGGTGTCGCGGCAGACCCGATCCGGTGAAGTCCGGACGGTGTACCCCATCAGGGGTTGCGGAGACGCCCGTAACCAGCCCCGGACGGGCGTCACCTTTCGATTGCGACTACCTTTTGTAGGGCACACTCCTGTCACTCTCCCAACGTCGATGAAGGGAAACCCGTGGCCGAAAACGCGAGCAGTGGTGATAAGCACGCCACCCTCATCTATCCCGGTGGTCAGATTGATCTGGAGATCGTCCGCGCCACCGAAGGGGCCGACGGCATCGCGTTGGGGTCGATGCTGGCCGAGACCGGCTACACCACGTTCGACAGCGGTTTCGTGAACACCGCGTCGACGAAGAGTTCGATCACCTACATCGACGGTGAGGCGGGCATCCTGCGGTACCGCGGATACCCGATCGAGCAGCTCGCCGAGAAGTCGACCTTCATCGAGGTGTGCTTCCTGCTGATCTACGGTGAGCTGCCCAACACCGATCAGCTCGCCGAGTTCACCACCCGGATCCAGCGGCACACCCTGCTGCACGAGGACCTGAAGCGGTTCTTCGACGGCTTCCCGCGTGAGGCGCATCCGATGCCGGTGCTGTCCAGCGCGGTCAACGCGCTGAGCGCCTACTACCCGGATTCGCTGGACCCGAACGACACCCGTCAGGTCGAGTTGTCGACCATCCGGCTGTTGGCGAAGCTGCCGACGATCGCGGCGTACGCCTACAAGAAGTCCGAGGGGCAGCCGTTCTTGTACCCGGACAACTCGCTGACGTTGGTGGAGAACTTCCTGCGGATGACGTTCGGCTTCCCGGCCGAGCCCTATCAGGTCGACCCGGAGGTGGTCCGGGCGCTCGACATGCTGCTGATCCTGCACGCCGACCACGAGCAGAACTGCTCGACGTCGACCGTGCGGCTGGTCGGCTCGTCGCAGGCCAACCTGTTCACGTCGATCTCCGGCGGGATCAACGCGCTGTGGGGGCCGCTGCACGGCGGCGCCAACCAGGCGGTGCTGGAGATGCTGGAGAAGATCCGCGTCGAGGGCGGCGATGTGCGTGACTTCGTCCGCAGGGTGAAGAACCGCGAGGACAACGTCAGGCTGATGGGCTTCGGCCACCGGGTCTACAAGAACTACGACCCGCGGGCCCGCATCGTCAAGGAGCAGGCCGACAAGATCCTCGGCAAACTCGGCGGTGACGACGAACTGCTCAACATCGCCAAGGAGCTGGAGGAGACCGCGCTCACCGACGAGTTCTTCATCGAGCGCAAGCTGTACCCGAACGTCGACTTCTACACCGGCCTGATCTACCGGGCGATGGGCTTCCCGACCCGGATGTTCACCGTGCTGTTCGCGCTCGGCCGGCTCCCGGGCTGGATCGCGCACTGGCGGGAGATGCACAACGAGGGCAACAACAAGATCGGCCGGCCCCGGCAGATCTACACCGGCTACGGCGAGCGCGACTACACCCCGCTGTCCGAGCGGTAATCCGCGCGGCGCGGTGCTCGGCACGCGGCGCAAGGTCATCATCCTGATGACCTGTTGCCTGAGCCTGCTGATCGTGTCGCTGGACGCCACGATCGTCAACGTGGCGTTGCCGGCCATCCGGGCCGACCTGGGCGCGACCCCGTCGCAGCTGCAATGGGTCATCGACATCTACACCGTGGTGTTGGCCGCGCTGCTGCTGTTGGCCGGCGCGGCGGCCGACCGGTTCGGCCGTCGGCGCACCTTCCAGGTGGGGCTGTCGGTGTTCGCGCTGGCGTCGCTGTTGTGCAGCCTGGCTCCCAACACCGAGACGTTGATCGCCGCCCGCTTCCTGCAGGCCGTCGGCGGGTCGATGCTCAACCCGGTGGCGATGTCGATCATCACCCAGGTGTTCACCGGCCGGGTGGAACGGGCCCGCGCGATCGGGGTGTGGGGCGGAGTGGTCGGCATCTCGATGGCACTCGGCCCGATGCTCGGCGGCCTGCTGATCGACCTGGTGGACTGGCGGGCGGTGTTCTGGATCAACCTGCCGGTGTGCGCCCTGGCGATCGCGCTGACGGCGATCTTCGTGCCGGAGTACCGCGCCACCGTGCGCCGCCGGCTCGACCTGATCGGCCAGCTGCTCGGGGCGGCGTTTCTGTTCGGTGCGGTGTTCGTCCTCGTCGAGGGGCCGTCGCTGGGTTGGGACGATCCGCGCATCGTGGCGGTGGCGGTCGGCGCGGTGGTGGCGTTCGCGGCGTTCCTGTGGTTCGAGGCGCGGGATCCCGAACCATTCATCGATCTGCGGTTCTTCCGCAGCATCCCGTTCACGTCCGCGACCGTGGTCGCGGTGTGCGCGTTCTCCGCCTACGGCGCCTTCCTGTTCATGATGTCGCTGTATCTGCAGGAGGGCCGGGGGTTCTCGGCGCTGCACACCGGGATGATCTTCCTGCCCATCGCGATCGGCGGGGTGATCTTCTCGCCGTTGTCGGGCCGGTTGGTGGGCCGATTCGGCAACCGGCCGTCGCTGCTGATCGCCGGCGCCACGATGACGATCGGCACGGTGGGACTGTTCGGGCTGACCGACCGCACACCGGTGTGGCTGGTGTTGGTGGTGTTCGCGGTGTTCGGGATCGGCTTCTCGATGGTCAACGCGCCGATCACCACGGCGGCGGTCAGCGGGATGCCGCTGCATCAGGCCGGGGCGGCGTCGGCGGTGGCGTCCACCAGTCGGCAGGTCGGGGTGGCCCTCGGGGTGGCGTTGTGCGGCACCCTGGCCGGGCCGGCGCTGGCCGGAACCGGGGCGGATTTCGCGGCCGCGGCGCGGCCGCTGTGGTTGGTGTGCGCAGCGTTGAGCATGGTGATCGTGGGTTTGGGCGTCTACTCGACCTCGGCGCGGGCGCAGCGGTCCGCCGACCGGCTGGCGCCGTTGGTGACCGGTACGGCGCCGACCGTCTAACGCTGGAGCACCGCCATCGCGGCGTTGTGCCCGCCGATTCCCGACACCCCGCCGCCCCGGCGGGACCCGGAGCCGCACAACAGGATTCGGTCATGCCCGGTCGCCACGCCCCAGCGCTGCGCCGGGGTGTCCAGCGGATCGTCGTCCTCGGCGAACGGCCACCGCAACGCGCCGTGGAAGATGTTGCCGGCCGTCATGTGCAACGAATGTTCGAGGTCGGCGGTGGTTTTCGTCTCGATGCACAGCCGGCCGGCCGCATCCTCGGCGATCACGTCCTGGATGGGTTCGGCGAGAACGGAGTTCAACGATGTCAACACCGCCGAGGTGAGCCGGTCGCGCACCCGGTCCGGGTCCGCGGCGGCCAGCCGGTGCGGGGTGTGCAGCCCGAACACCGTCATCGTGTGCGCTCCGGCGGCGCGCAGGCCGTCGCCGAGGATGGACGGGTCGGTCAGGGAGTGCGCGTAGACCTCGCACGGTAGCGGCGCGGGCACCTGTCCGGCGGCGGCTTCGTCGTAGGCCGCCTGGAGTCGGCCGAAACCTTCGTTGACGTGGAAGGTGCCGCCGAACGCCTGCTCGGCGGTGACGGTCTCGTCGCGCAGCCGGGGTAGCCGCCGCAGCATCAGGTTGACCTTCACCTGCGCGCCCGGCGTCACCTCCGGCGGCGCCGACCCGGTCAACCGCGCCAGCTCCGCCGGTGCCACGTTGGCCAGCACCACCTCACCGTGGGCCCACCGGTCGGCGCCGTCGCGGTGGTAGCGGACCTCCCCGTCCGGGGTGATCGCGGACACCTGCGCACCGGTGAGGATCTCGGCTCCGAATCCGGCGGCGGCCGCCGCCAGCGCCCCGCTGACCGCGCCCATCCCGCCGACCGGAACCGCCCAGTCGCCGCCGATCAGGTGGTACAGGAAGCACCGGTTCTGGATCAGCGAGGGATCGTCGAGGCGGGCGAACGTCCCGATCAGTGCGTCGGTGGCGATCACCCCGCGGACGAGGTCGCTGCGCACCGCCGCGGTGATCGCGGCGCCGATCGGTTCGTCGACCATCGCCCGCCAGACGGCGTCGAGGTCCGGGGCGCCGGCGGTGATCTGCCGGCGCAGGTCGCCGCGGCGGCGCAGGGGCTGCAGCATGGTCGGCCACAGTCGTTCGGTGAGCATCCGGGACCGTCGGTGGAAGTCGGCGAACCGGGCCTCGTCGTCGGCGGCGCCGACCGCGGCGAAGGTGGTCTCCGGCCCGATCAGCAGGCCGGTCCGCCCGCCGGTCTCCGGGTCGGGGGTGTAGGACGAGTAGCGGCGCCGAGCCAGCCGCACCCGGGCGCCGAGATCGTCGACGATGCGCCGCGGCAGCAGGCTGACCAGATACGAGTACCGCGACAACCGCGCGTCGACACCGTCGAAGGCGTGCGCCGACACCGCCGCGCCGCCCACATGGTCGAGCCGTTCGAGCACCAGCACGCGGCGCCCCGCCCGGGCCAGGTAGGCCGCCGCGACCAGCCCGTTGTGCCCGCCGCCGACGATGACGGCGTCATGTGTGGACGTCAGCGGAGTCGACCCCGGGCGCGGAAGTCTCGGTTGTTGGCCACCGATCCAGTGTGCCCGACCGTCGGTGAGTACTGTGGTCGCGGTGACCCGGAATTCAGCCCAGAAGCCCGAGATCGACTTTCCCGACGGGCCCGCACCCACCGAGCTGGTGATCGAGGACCTGATCGTGGGGGACGGCCCGGAAGCCGTGGCCGGCGGCACCGTCGAGGTGCACTATGTCGGCGTCGAGTACGACACCGGCGAGGAGTTCGACAGCTCGTGGAACCGGGGCGAATCGATCGCGTTTCCGCTGCGCGGGCTGATCGCCGGCTGGCAGGAGGGCATCCCCGGCATGCGGGTGGGCGGCCGGCGCAAGCTGACCATCCCGCCGGAGCTGGCCTACGGCCCCGCCGGGGGTGGGCATCGCCTGTCCGGTAAGACGCTGATCTTCGTCATCGACCTGCTCGCCACCCGCTGACCCGCTGCTCGAACGTGAGCGCGGGTGTCAGCGCGGGCCGGGCAGGCGGAGCACCAGGCGCGCCCCGCCCAGCGGACTGGCCTCCAGCGACGCGGTGCCGCCGTGGATCTCGGCCTGCTGGGCGACCAGCGCCAGCCCGAGCCCGGACCCGGAGTGCGACGCGGTCGATCCGCGGGTGAACCGGTCGAACACCCGCTCGCGTTCCTCCTCGGGCACACCGGTGCCGTTGTCGTCGATCGCGATCTCCACCCCTTCGCGGGAACTGACCGCCGACAACTGCACCCGGGTGGCCCCGCCGTGTTTGACGGCGTTGGCGATCGCGTTGTCCACCGCCAGCCGCAGTCCGGCCGGCAGGCCCACGATGATCACCGTCGGCGCCGGCACCAGCGACACCTCGAGGTCGGGGTAGATGCGCATCGCCTCGTGCGCGGCCCGGTCCAGCAGCTCGGTGATGTCGACCGGCACATGGTCGTCGGAGGTCGACAGCTCACCCTGGGCCAGCCGTTCCAGCGCGCTGAGCGTCGCCTCGATCCGCGACTGGGTGCGGATGACGTCGGCGAGCACCTCCTTGCGCTGCTCCTCGGGCATGTCCAGGGTGGACAGCACCTCGAGGTTGGTGCGCATCGCGGTCAGCGGGGTCCGCAGTTCATGGGCGGCGGCCGACGCGAAATCGCGCGCCGACGCCAGCGCCGCCTTGGTGCGGTCCTGTTCCTTCCAGATGCGCTGCAGCATGCCCTTGACGGCGTCGGCGATCTCGACGGCCTCGGTGGCGCCGCGGATCTCCACGTCGGGCACCTCGTCGCCGGCGTCGATGGAGCGGGCCTGGGCGGCCAGCTGTTTGAACGGCCGCACCGCGAACGCGGCCAGCAGCCATCCGGCGATGGTGGCGGCGCCGATCGCCAGGGTGCAGATCAGGATCACCCGGCGGTGCAGGTTGGCGGTATCGGCGATGGTGTCGTCGTAGGTCGCGCCGACGGCCAGCGTGGTACGGATCGGATACGGCGTCTGCACGGTGCGCACCCGGTAGCGCACGCCGTCGATGTAGGTGTCGGCGTAGTCGGCGTCGAGCTCGGGCAGCACCACCTCGGAGTTCGACCGGACCTCGTCGCCGCGCCGGACGGTGATCACCACGTCCTGGTCGTTGGGCGACGGCGGGATCTGCTCCAGACCGCGCGGCACGAACGGCAGCGCGAACCCGGCGGCCTCGTCGAGCCGGCGGTCCAGCCGTTCCTTGCGGTCGTTGGTGATGCCCACCCACACCACCACGCCGACGATGCCGACGACGATGGCCGCCGCGATCGCCGTGGCGAACGCGACGCGGGTCCGCAGTGACGGGGTGCGGCGGAACAGCCTGGTGACGAGGTTCATCTGAGCCCGCTACTGGGTCCGCAGGACGAAGCCGACGCCGCGCACGGTGTGCAGCAGCCGCGGCGCGCCGGTCGCCTCCAGCTTGCGGCGCAGGTAGCCGATGAACACGTCGACGACGTTGGTGTCGGCGGCGAAGTCGTAACCCCACACCAGCTCCAGCAGCTGGGCCCGCGACAGCACCGCCGTCTTGTGCTCGGCCAGCACCGCGAGCAGGTCGAACTCGCGTTTGGTCAGGTCGACGTCCTGGCCGTTGACCCGGGCCCGCCGGCCGGGGATGTCCACCTCCAGCGGGCCGACCACGATGGTCTCCGAGGATGAGGTCGCCGACGATCCGCGGCGGCGCAGCAGCGCCTTGACGCGGGCCACCAGCTCGGCGAGCACGAACGGTTTGACCAGGTAGTCGTCGGCGCCGGCCTCCAGCCCGGCGACCCGGTCGTCCACCGAGCTGCGCGCCGACAGCACGCAGACCGGCACGTCGTTGTCCATCGCCCGCAACGCGGTGACCACGCTGACGCCGTCGAGCACCGGCATGTTGATGTCGAGCACGATCGCGTCCGGGCGGGTCTCGGTGGCGCTGCGCAGCGCTTCGGCGCCGTCGACCGCGGTGGACACCTCGAACCCGGACAGTCTCAGCCCGCGCTCCAACGAAGCGAGCACGTCGGGGTCGTCGTCGACCACGAGGACCCGGGGCGAATTTCCACTGTCCATGACAGCAATCTTGCCTGATGTGGCGCCGGGATCGCGGCAAGGATCGTTGACCTCATGTTTGGTTGAGGTTCTACGGTGAACCTCATGAATATCGAGGCGGCCGCGCGACGCACGCTCTACCGGCAGACCCAGGCGCCCGACGGGGATCTGCGGTCCCTGGCCGATCGGGCGCTGCTGCGGCGCATCTGGCGGTTCTCGGCGCGGCATCACCGCAGGCTGGCGCTGTTCGTCGGGCTCAGCGTGATCATCGCGCTGCTCGGTGTGGCCACCCCGGTGCTGGCCGGCAAGGTGGTCGACGTGATCGTCGGCGGCGGTCCGGCTGTGACCGTCATCACACTGGCCGGGGTCATCGCACTGGTCGCCGTGGCGGAGGCGGCCGTGTCGCTGGTGAACCGGTGGCTGTCGGCCAACATCGGCGAGGGTCTGATCCTGGACCTGCGCACCGCGGTGTTCGACCACGTGCAGCGGATGCCGGTGGCGTTCTTCACCCGTACCCGCACCGGCGCGCTGGTCAGCCGGCTGGGCCATGACGTGATGGGCGCGCAGCGGGCGTTCTCCGACACGCTGTCCGGGGTGGTGTCCAACGTCGTCACGTTGTCGTTGACGCTGGCGGTGATGGTCGGCATCTCCTGGCAGATCACGGTGGTGTCGCTGTTGCTGGTGCCGTTGTTCATCGTCCCGGCGCGGCGCATCGGCGCCCGGATGGCGGATCTGTCGCGGGCGGCGGCGCTGTACAACGCGACGATGAACACCCAGATGACCGAGCGGTTCTCGGCCCCGGGCGCCACCCTGGTCAAGCTGTTCGGCGATCCGGCGACCGAGTCGGCCGAGTTCGCCCGTCACGCCGACCGGGTGCGGGAGATCGGGGTGCGCCGCGCGATGCTGCAGTCGACGTTCATGAACTCGTTGACGCTGATGTCGGCGCTGGCGTTGGCGCTGGTGTACGGGCTGGGCGGGGTGCTGGCCATCGGCGGGCAGTTGCAGGCCGGCGCGATCGTGTCGCTGGCGTTGTTGCTGACCCGGCTGTACGCGCCGTTGACGGCCCTGGCCAACGCCCGGGTCGAGATCATCAGTGCGCTGGTCAGTTTCGAGCGGGTGTTCGAGGTGCTCGACCTTGAGCCGCTGATCCGGCAGCGTCCGGGCGCCACCGTGGTGCCCGACGGCCCGGTGTCGGTGGAGTTCGACGATGTGCGGTTCGCCTACCCGTCGGCGGACAAGGTGTCGCTGGCCTCGCTGGAGGAGGTCGCCGTGTTGGACGACCGCGGCGGGGAGCCGGTGCTGCACGGTATTTCGTTCACCGCGCAGCCCGGTCAGCTGGTGGCGCTGGTCGGCTCGTCGGGTGCCGGGAAGTCGACGATCGCCTCACTGGTGGCGCGGCTGTACGACGTCGACACCGGTGCGGTGCGGCTCGGTGGTGTCGATGTGCGCGACCTGACGTTCGCGTCGCTGCGGGACACGGTCGGCATGGTGACGCAGGACGGGCACCTGTTCCACGAGTCGATCCGGTCGAATCTGTTGTTGGCCGATCCGACCGCCACCGAGGAACAGCTCTGGGAGGCGCTGCGCCGGGCTCGGCTGGCCGATCTGGTCGCCGAGATGCCCGACGGGCTGGACACCGTCGTCGGGGAGCGCGGTTACCGGTTGTCCGGCGGGCAGCGGCAGCGGCTGACCATCGCCCGGCTGCTGCTCGGCCGGGCCCGGGTGGTGGTGCTCGACGAGGCGACCGCCTCGCTGGACTCGGAGTCCGAGGCGGCGGTGCAGCAGGCGCTGGCCGAGGCGTTGGCCGGCCGCACCTCGATCGTGATCGCGCACCGGCTGTCGACGGTGCGGGCCGCCGATCTGATCCTGGTGGTCGAGGACGGCCGCATCGTCGAACGCGGCACCCACGATCAGTTGCTGGCCCGCCGGGGCCGCTACGCCGAGTTGTACGAGACCCAGTTCGGCGCCGGGCAGGCGGCGGCATGACCGGCGGCACGACGGGTTGCGGTCGGGGCGGCGAGGGCATACGTCGGTGGTGACCGGTCGTCTGCACGAGGCCGCGAAGATCGCGCCCCCGCCGGAGCGGTCGTGGGTGGGCGCGGATCTGTGGCGGCTGCTGCCGTATCTGATGCCCTACCGGGCGCGGTGGACCGCGATGATCACCGTCGCGGTCGTGAGTCTGAGCGCCACCGTGGCGATTCCGCTGATGACGAAGGCCGTCATCGACGGTCCGGTGCGCCAGCAGGATCAGCAGGGGCTGTGGATCCTGGGCAGCGCCGCGATGGCGGTCGGCATCTCCGAGGCGGTGTTGATGTTCATCCGCCGCTGGTTGGTGGCGCGGGCCACGATGGGGGTGGAGGCCGACATCCGCAAGGACCTCTACGCCCGGCTGCAGATCCTGCCGATGTCCTTCCACGGCCGGTGGCAGTCCGGTCAGCTGGTGTCGCGGGTGATGAACGACCTGTCCACCATCCGCCGCCTGCTGTCGTTCGGCCTGGTGTTCCTGGTGCTCAACGGTCTGCAGATCGCCGTGGTCACCTCGATTCTGCTGGCGATGTACTGGCCGCTCGGGGTGGTGGCGCTGCTGTCGATCGTGCCGATCACCATGACCGTGCTGCACTTTCAGCGGCTCTACACCCGGTTGTCGCGGCAGGCGCAGGACGAGACCGGCCATGTGGCAACACATGTCGAGGAGGCCGCGCTCGGGGTGCGGGTGGTCAAGTCGTTCGGCCGGGAGCGCTACAGCTACGACCGGTTCGACGAGCAGGCCACCAGGTTGTTCCGGACCCAGGTGGGCCGGGTGGAGGTGTCCGCGCGGTTCTGGACGCTGCTGGAGATCATCCCGAACCTGACGCTGATCGTGGTGCTGGGTTTCGGCGCCTACGCGGCCGGCACCGGTCTGGTGACGATGGGCACCCTGGTCGCGTTCATCACGATGATGCTGTCGCTGGTGTGGCCGATCGCCTCGCTGGGCTTTCTGCTGTCGATGACCCAGGAGTCGATGACCGCGGCCAACCGCATCGCCGAGATCTTCGATGCGCCCATCGAGATCACCGACGGCCCGATCACCACACCGCCGCGGCGGGGCCGGCTCGAGTTGCGGGATGTCGGCTTCAAGTTCCCGGATAGCGGCGGTGTGGGCGCGTCCGGCGGCCAGGACACCTGGGTCCTGCGGCATGTCACGGTCACCGTCGAACCGGGGGAGACGCTGGCGCTGGTCGGGCCGACCGGGTCGGGCAAGTCGGTGCTGGTGTCGCTGTTGTCCCGGCTCTACGACGTCACCGAGGGGCAGATCCGCATCGACGGCATCGACATCCGGGAGCTGTCGCTGGATGCGCTGCGCCGCACGGTGGCCACCGCGTTCGAGGATCCGACGCTGTTCTCGGTGTCGGTGGAGGAGAACCTCAGACTCGGCCGTCCGCCGGCCAATCCGGCCAGTGACGCCGAACTCGCCGAGGCGATCGAGATCGCCGCCGCCGAGTTCGTCCACGACCTGCCGTACGGGTTGCACACCCGCATCGGGGAGCAGGGCATGAGCCTGTCCGGCGGCCAGCGGCAACGGTTGTCGCTGGCGCGGGCGGTGCTGGCCGCGCCGACGATCCTGGTGCTCGACGACACGCTCAGCGCGCTGGACGTGCACACCGAGGCGGTCGTCACCGAGGCGTTGCGGCGGGTGCTGCGCGATGTCACCGGGATCGTGGTCGCCAACCGGGCCTCGACGGTGCTGCTGGCCGACCGGGTGGCGCTGCTGGAGCGGGTCGGGCCCGACGGTGCCACCATCACCCACGTCGGCACCCACGCCGAGCTGTTGGCCGATGTGCCGCAGTACCGCTATCTCCTGGCCGCCGACCCGGACCTCGACGACGGCGCCGAGCCGACGCCGGAATGGGAGTTCGAACAGCAGCGCGACCGGCTCAGCCACCTGCAGCAGGAGCAGGCGGCCACCGACACCGAGACGGTGCCGCCGGAGCGCCGCCGGTTGGAGCGGGAGTCCCGATGACGGTCACGGATCGCCGCAGCCCTGCGGACTGGCGCGGCCGGCTCGACGAGACCCCCGACGACGAGCTGCCGATCGACGAGTCGGTGCCCCGCCGGCGCGAGGCCCGCGCGCTGCTCGGCTCGCTGCTGCGGCCCTACCCCGCCGCACTGGTGCTGCTGGCGGTCGTCGTGGTGGTGGAAAACCTTGCCCGGCTGAGTGTTCCGCTGCTGGTGCAACGCGGCATCGACCACTGCATCCCGCCGATCGTGGCGGGCGGATCCAGCCGTGAACTGCTGCTCATCGTCGCCGCGCTGATCGGTGTCGTCACCGTGCAGGCCGCCAGCAGGATGTACTTCCTGCGCCGGTCCGGCCGGATCGGTCAGGAGGTGCTGCTGGAGTTGCGCCGCCGGTTGTTCCGGCATTTCCAACGGCTGGACGTCGCCTTCCACGAGCGCTACACCTCCGGGCGGGTGGTGAGCCGCTCCACCAACGACGTCGAGGCCATCCAGGACATGCTGGAGACCGGTTTCGACAGCCTCATCACCGCCGTGCTCACGTTGGGCGGCACCGCGATCCTGCTCGTCACCCTCGATGTGCGGCTGGGCCTGATGTGTCTGGGCGCGTTCCCGGTGCTGATCGCGCTGGTGTGGTGGTTCCGGGAGGAATCGGCGAAGACCTACCGCAAGGTGCGGGAGAGCGCCGCGCTGGTGATCGTGCAGTTCGTCGAGACCATGACCGGGATCAAGGCGGTTCAAGCCTACCGGCGGGAACCGCGCAATCAGGAGATCTTCGAGCAGGTCGCCGACGACTACCGCGAGATCAACGAGAAGACCCTGCGGCTGCTGGCGATCTTCATGCCGGGGGTCCGGCTGGTCGGCAACATCACCACCGGTGTGGTGCTGCTCTACGGCGGCTACCTGGTGCTCAACGATCAGATGACGATCGGCACGCTGACGGCGTTCCTGCTGTATCTGCGGATGTTCTTCGAGCCGATGCAGGAGATCTCGCAGTTCTTCAACACCTTTCAGTCCGCGGCGTCAGCGCTGGAGAAACTGGCCGGGGTGCTCGCCGAGGAGCCGGCGATCAAGGATCCGCAGCATCCGGTGTCGCCGGCCCGTCCGGTGCGCGGCGAGATCGCGTTCCACGGCGTGCAGTTCGCCTATGTGCCGGGCCGGCCGGTGATCCCGGAGCTGACCCTGACGGTGCCGGCCGGGCAGACCGTCGCCCTGGTCGGCACCACCGGGGCGGGCAAGACCACCATCGCCACGCTGATCGCCCGGTTCTACGACCCGACCGCGGGGTCGGTGACCCTCGACGGCATCGACCTGCGTGACATCGCGCAGAGCGAGTTGCGCCGGCATGTGGTGATGGTGACCCAGGAGAACTTCATGTTCGACGGGACCGTCGCCGACAACATCCGGTTCGGCCGGCCGGAGGCCACCGATGCCGAGATCGCCGCGGCCGCCGAGGCGGTCGGCGCGGACCGGTTCATCGCGGCGCTGCCCGACGGCTACCACACCGACGTCGCCAAACGCGGCAGCCGACTGTCGGCGGGGCAGCGTCAACTGATCGCGTTCGCGCGGGCGTTTTTGGCCGATCCCGCGGTGCTGATCCTCGATGAGGCGACGTCGGCGCTGGACATCCCGAGTGAGCGGATGGTGCAGCGGGCGTTGCGGACGGTGCTGGCCGACCGCACCGCGCTGGTGATCGCGCACCGGCTGTCCACGGTGGAGATCGCCGACCGGGTGCTGGTGCTCGAGCGCGGTCGGGTCGTGGAGGACGGCCCGCCCGGGGAACTGATCCGCCGCGGCGAGGGCCGGTATGCGGCGCTGCATCACGCCTGGCTCGAATCGCTGGGATGAGCGGTGATCGAACACGATCCCGCGGCTGAACCGCCGATCACGTCGGGCGGGGATCCGGTGTGCGGGGATCCGGTGTGCGGGGATCCGGTGTGCTGAGATATTGCCCATGCCCGACCAACCCGAACCCGAGCAGGCGCCGGAACCGGCTCTCACCGCGCGGGGAATCTGCATGCGCGGCCCGTGGGGGCCGGTGTACGGCCCGATCGACCTCGACATCGAGGCCGGCGGGGTGACGGTGTTGCACTGCCCTCCGGGTTCGGGGCGCACCGCGCTGCTGATGACGCTGGCCGGCCGGATGCGGCCGATGTCCGGCGAGCTGACGGTGTTCGGCCGGACCCGCGCCCCCGACATCTTCCGGGTGGCCGGTCTGGCCGGTTTCGACGAGGTCGACCCGATTCCGCAGTCGGTGACGGTCCGCGATCTGGTCACCGAACAGGTGCGCTGGGACGCACCCTGGTACCGGTTGATCCCGCGCGCCGGTGAAGCCGAGCTGGCGGCGGTGTGCGGGCCGGTCTTCGGTGAGCTGCCGTTGCCTCCGCTGGGCGAATACGTCGGGGAGCTCTCCGAACTGGACCGGATGCTGCTGCGGATCGCGTTGGCCAACACCCGCCGTCCGGCGCTGCTGGTGGCGGGCAACCTCGACGATGTGGCCGCCGATCACAGCCGGGATCAGCTGGTGCGACGCCTGATAGCGCTGGGGGAGCGGCAGACCGTGATCACCGCCACCGTCAACGAGGTCGTCGGCCACGACGTCCGCGCCCGGATTCCCGTCCCCAACACCAGCCGCGCCGAACTCGCGCATCGACAGAAGGGCGACCAGTAACCGTGCTTGCCGGAGTGTCCCTGGGCACCGACATCAAGAAGTACTCGCGGGGGGCGTTGCCGCGCATCGCACTGGTGACGATCATCCTGATGCCGCTGCTGTACGGGGCGATGTACCTGTGGGCGTTCTGGAATCCGTTCGACGAGATCGACAAGGTTCCGGTGGCCCTGGTCAACGAGGACCGCGGCGCCGAGGTACAGGGCCGCCGGATCGACGCCGGCGACGAGGTGGCCCGCGCCCTGCTGGATTCGGGTCAGCTGCAACTGCACGAGGTGCCGGCGGCCGAGGCGGCCGCCGGCGTGGCCGCCGGCCGGTTCTACTTCTCGATCACCCTGCCGGAGGACTTCAGCGCCGGAATCGCCTCCCCGGCGGGCGGGAATCCCCGGCCGGCGCAACTGCGGTTCACCTTCAACGAGGCCAACAACTACCTCGCGTCGATCATCGGCCAGAACGCCGCCCGCGAGGTGCTCAACGTCGTCAACGCCCGGGTCGGACAGCAGAGCGTGGAGACGGTGCTCACCGGCCTGACCGACGCCGGCGAGGGATTGACGCAGGCCGCCGACGGCGCGGATCGACTCCACACCGGGCTGGTCGCCGCCGACGACGGGGCGCATGACCTGTCGGTGGGCGCCGACGCGCTGGCGGCCGGCCTGGTGACCGCCCGGGACGGTGCCGCGCAACTGGCAGCCGGCACCGGCCAACTGGCGGCCGCGGTGGACACCGCCATCGATCCGCTGCTGCACACCCTGGACCGGGTGGGAGCGCTGGGACTCGACCCCGACGAGGTCGGGGCGGTCGCCACCCGGCTCAGCGGTGCGGTGCGGTCCACCACCGAACGCATCGCGGCCCTGCACATCGATCAGCACCACGCCGCGGCGGTCCTCGACCAGGCGGTGACGTTCCTGCGCACCAACCCCGACCCGGCGGCGCACCATCTCGGTGAGGCGCTGGCCGGAGTACAGCGCATGCTGCGGGCCCAGGGCATCGACCCCGCCACCGATGAGGGTCTGATCCGGTTGCGGGACAGCGCCGCTCAACTGGAATCCGAGCTGGCCGACCCGAACAGCAGGCTGCGCACGTTTCTCACCGCTGCGCTGGACGGGGGACTGCGCGGTGAGGTCGTCAGACTGCGCGACGGGGTGAACCGACTCGACACCGGCGCCAGACAGCTCAGCGCCGGGCTGGTCCGGCTGGCCGACGGCGGTCAACAGCTGGCCACCGGCGCCGGCCGGCTCGCCGACGGCACCGGACAGCTGCGGGCGGGCAGCCGAGAGCTGGCCGACGCACTGCGGGACGGGTCCACCCAGGTGCCGTCGTGGACCCCGGAGCAGCGCAGCGACGTCGCCGCGGCCATGGCGGCACCGGTCGAGCTGGACCTGGTGACGCACAATCCGGCGGCCACCTTCGGCACCGGGTTCGCGCCGTTCTTCCTGCCGCTGGCACTGTTCATCGGTGCGTTGATCGTGTGGATGTTGTTGACCCCGTTGCAATCCCGGCCGATCGTGAACGGGCTGGGTGCGCTGCGGGTGGTGCTCGCCTCGTTCTGGCCCGGGCTGCTGATCGTGGTGGCCCAGGTCGTGGTGATGTACGCGGTGGTGCATTTCGGCGTCGGTCTGAAGGCCGAACACCCGTTGGCCACCGTCGCCTTCCTGATCCTGATCGGCGCGACCTTCCTGGCGCTTATCCAGGCGTTCAACGCCGTCTTCGGGGTCGCCGTGGGCCGGGTGGTCACCCTGGCGTTCCTGATGTTGCAGCTGGTATCGGCGGGCGGCATCTATCCGGTCGAGACCACCGCCAAGCCGTTCCAGATCATCCACCCGTTCGACCCGATGACCTACGCGGTCAACGGGTTACGCCAGCTGATCGTCGGCGGCGTCGACCAGCGGCTGTGGATCGCGATCGCGGTGCTGGCCGGGCTGCTGGCGGCGTCGACGGCGGCCAGCGCGTGGGCGGCGCGGCGCAACCGTCAGTACACGATGCAACGGCTGCACCCGCCCATCGAGGTGTGAGCGTCACCGCGGCAGCCCGATCCGGCGGTAGCGCGCCAGCCGGGTCTCCAGCCGGCTCTCGGCGGGCATCTCGCGGAGCCGGTGCAGCTCGACGGCGATGCTGTCGGCCAGTCGGGCGGTGAACTCCATCGGCTCGTCGGCGGCGTCGGGACGTTCGTCGACGATCGCGTCGACGATGCCGTGGCGCAGCAGGTCGACGGAGCGGATGCCCTGGCGTGCGGCGAGTTCCGGGGCGTGATCCAGGTCACGGTGGACGATCGCGCTGACCCCTTCGGGCGGCAGCGGCGCCAGCCAGCCGTGCCGCGCGGCCAGCACCCGGTCGGCCGGCACCATCGCCAGGGCCGGGCCGCCGCTGCCCTGACCGAGCAGCACCGACAGCGTCGCGGTGTCGAGGGTGACCAATTCGGCCAGGCAGTGGGCGATCTCGCTGGCCAGCCCGCCCTGCTCGGCCTCCGCGGTGAGCGCCGGGCCGGCGGTGTCGATCACCAGCACGAGCGGTAACTGCAGGTCAGCGGCCAACGCCATGCCGCGGCGGGCCTCGCGCAGGGCGGCCGGGCCGACCATTGCGCCGATCACCCGTTGCTGGCCGAGCACCACGGCGGGTTGCCCGCCGAACCGGGCCAGCGCCAGCAGCGTGGTGGCCGCTTCGCCGCCGCCCGACCCGGACAGCAGCACCGTGTCGGTGGCGCCGTGTCTGAGCAGGTAGCCGACCCCGGGGCGGTCCGGGCGGCGGGACGCGATCACCGAATCCCACGCCGGCACATCGGGCTGGGAGGTGTCGACGTCGGGGGGCGCGGGCGGGGTCCCCGGTTCATCGACGAGGACCCGCAGCGCGCGGTCCAGTTCGGAGCGCAGCCGCGGCAGCGGGACCACCGAATCGATCACACCGTGGCGGTGCAGATTCTCGGCGGTCTGCACCCCGGGCGGGAACGGTTCACCGTAAAGATGCTGGTAGACGCGGGGGCCGAGGAATCCGATCAGCGCGTTCGGCTCGGCGATCGTGATGTGTCCCAACGAGCCCCAGGATGCGAAGACGCCGCCGGTGGTCGGATGGCGCAGGTACACTAGATAGGACAGGTGCGCCAGCTTGTGCAGTTGTACCGCAGCGGCGATCTTCACCATCTGCAGGAACGCAACGGTGCCTTCCTGCATGCGGGTTCCACCAGAACTGGGCGATGCCACCAGCGGCAGTCGTTCGGCGGTTGCGCGTTGCACCGCGGCGACTATCCGCTCGGCGGCGGCCACCCCGATCGACCCGGCCAGGAAGTCGAACTCGCAGGCCACCAACGCCACGCGGCGTCCGAATATGGTGCCTTCACCGGTCAGAACCGCCTCGTCGAGGCCGGTGACGGCGGCTGCGTCGGTCAGTTCACGCCGGTAGTCCTCATCTGCCGGTATCGCCAATGGTGGGTCGTCCCAGCTGACGAACGAACCGGTGTCCAGCACGGTCTCCACGAACTGCACCGCTCCGATTCGGCTCATCCGTCGAGGCTATCGCCCGCAGGTCACGCTGCACGACGTGCTGCTTTCCGGGAGGCGAGCTATGATTAGCACTCGTAGCCCTTGAGTGCTAATTCGGTTTGATCGAAGCTGACGAAAGGGGACACACGTCATGAGCGGCAACGGATTCCGCTTCCACCACACATTCCGCGACCAGAACGCCACTGCGGCCGACACCGCGCCCGCCGACACCGCGGCGCTGCTGTCGGAAACCGAGTCGACCGATCCGTTGCGCATCGTGCTCGTGGCCCCGCCCTATTTCGACATCCCGCCCAAGGCCTACGGCGGCACCGAGGCCGTCGTCGCCGACCTCGCCGACTCCCTCACCGCCCGTGGACATCGCGTCACCGTGCTCGGCGCCGGGAATCCGCGGATCGCCGCTCGTTTCGTACCGCTGTGGGAGAGAACGATCCCCGATCGTCTCGGCCAGCCCTATCCCGAGGTCATGCACGCGCTGAAGGTCCGCCGCGCGATCGCCGACATCGCCGACCGGGAGGGCGGCATCGACCTCATCCACGACCACACCTTCGCCGGCCCGCTCAACGTCCCGGCCTACCGTGAACTCGGCGTGCCCACCGTAGCCACCGTGCACGGCCCCATCGACGAGGACCTGTACCCGTACTACCGCGAACTCGGCCACGACGTCGGCCTGATCGCGATCAGCGACCGCCAGCGTGAACTGGCGCCCGACCTGAACTGGATCGGCCGCGTGCACAACGCGCTGCGCATCCACGACTGGCCGTTCAAGCGTGAGAAGGGCGACTATGCGCTGTTCCTCGGCCGGTTCGCGCCGTACAAGGGCGCCCATCTGGCCATCCAGGCCGCCGACCGCGCCGGCATCCGCCTGGTGCTCGCCGGCAAGTGCGACGAGCCCAGCGAGAAGGCGTATTTCGAGGAGCAGGTGCGCCCGCTGCTCAATGAGAACGACGAGGTGTTCGGCGAGGCCGACGCCATCGCCAAACGTGAGCTGCTGGCCAACGCCCGCTGCCTGCTGTTCCCGATCCAGTGGGAGGAGCCGTTCGGCATGGTGATGATCGAGGCGATGGCCTGCGGCACCCCGGTGGTGGCGCTGCGCGGCGGCGCGGTGCCCGAGGTGATCGTCGACGGTGTCACCGGCGTGATCTGCGAGGATCCGGCCGAGCTGCCCGCCGCGATCGAGCGGACCGCCGACATGGACCCGGCGGAGTGCCGCCGGCACGTGGCCGCCAACTTCGACATCGAGCGGTTCGGCTCCGGATACGAGCAGATCTTCCGCGGGGTCGTCGACGGGTCGATGGCGGTGCGCAGCAATGTCGCCCTGCGGCAGATCCTGCCCGAGACCGGCGAGAGGGATGAGCAGATCGCATGACCAACGCGCTCAACGCGGGCAACGTGGCGGCCATCGGTTCCGGTAGGGACACCGTCACGCTGGTCGAGGGCGGCACCTTCTGCCTGTCCGACCGGCACGGCGACGTTCTCGAGGGCGCCCACGGCCTGTTCTTCCGGGACGCCCGCGCGCTGTCCCGCTGGGAGCTGCGGGTCGACGGCCGCAGTGCCGAACCGCTGACGGTGCTGACCCCGGAAGCGTTCGCGGCGCAGTTCGTGCTGCGTCGCACCCCGCGACCGGGGTTGGCCGACAGCACACTGCTGCTGGTGCGGGAGCGGCTGATCGCCGACGGCATGCGGGAGACCATCACCCTGCACAACCTCGACGACGAGCCCACCGTGGTGTCGCTCGAGTTGTTCGTCGACGGCGACTTCGTCGACCTGTTCGCCGTCAAGGAGGGCCGGGTGGTCCCCGGCGGCGCGGAGATGACCGTCGTCGACGACGAACTGGTGTTGCGTGACCGCGGCGACCTGGTGCGCGGACTGACCATCACCGCCACCGGGGTCGACAAGGTGCTGCCCGGAACGCTGCGGTGGCGGGTCGTGGTGCCGCCGCGCAGCAGCTGGCAGACCGAGATCGTCGCCCAGCCCACCTGGGCGAATCAGCAGGTGCACAGTCGGTTCCGGTCCGGGGAGCGGTTGGACGCCAGTGCGCCGGCGCAGAAGATCAGCGCGTGGCGCGACGTCACCACCACCGTCGAGTGCGACCACCCCACCCTCGCGGAGGTGTTGCAGCGCACCGAGAGCGACCTGGGCGCCCTGCTGGTCTACGACGACGGGGACGGCCGGCCGTTCGTGGCGGCCGGCGCGCCCTGGTACATGACGCTGTTCGGTCGCGACAGCCTGCTGACCGCCTGGATGGCGCTGCCCATCGACGTCGACCTGTCGATCGGCACGTTGAAGCAGCTCGCCGAACTGCAAGGGCGTCAGATCAATCCGATCACCGAGGAGGAGCCCGGCCGGATCATGCACGAGATCCGGCGGGGTCCGGCCAGTGCGGACGCGTTGGGCGGCAACGTCTATTACGGTTCGGTCGACGCGTCGCTGCTGTTCGTCATGCTGCTGGGGGAGGCCTGGCGCTGGGGCGCCGACGAGGACGCGGTGCGCTCACTGCTGCCGGCCGCCGACGCCGCCCTGCAGTGGGCCGAACGGTACGGCGACCGAGACGGCGACGGCTTCGTCGAGTACCGGCGGGCCACCGACCGGGGCCTGATCAACCAGGGCTGGAAGGACAGCTACGACGGCATCAACCACGCCAGCGGGCGGCTCGCCGAGCCCCCGATCGCGCTGTGCGAGGTGCAGGGCTACCACTACGCGGCGCTGCTGGCCCGCGCCGAGCTGGCCGACGCCTTCGGCGAACCGGCGCTGGCCGAACTGCTGCGCGGCCGGGCCGAGGCGCTGCGGATCGGGTTCCAGGAGAGGTTCTGGATGCCCGACAAGGGCTACTACGCCGTCGCGCTGGATCGCGACAAACGCCAGGTGGACGCGCTGACCAGCAACGTCGGCCACTGCCTGTGGACCGGGATCGCGTCGGACCAGCACGCCGAACGCATCATCGAGAACCTGTCCGGACACCAGATGGACTCCGGGTTCGGGTTGCGCACGCTGGCCACCACGATGGGCGCCTACAACCCGATGAGCTACCACAACGGCTCGGTGTGGCCGCACGACACCGCGATCGCCGTCGCCGGGCTGCTGCGGTACCGGCATGTCCGCGGCGCGGTCGAGTTGGCCGAACGGCTGACGGCCGGGCTGCTGGACGCGGCGGCCGCGTTCGGGGGCCGGCTGCCGGAGCTGTACTGCGGCTTCCCCCGCGAGCAGTTCCCCGCCCCGGTGCCGTACCCGACCTCGTGTTCGCCGCAGGCGTGGGCCAGTGCGGCGCCGTTGCTGCTGGTGCGGTCCTTCCTGGGCTTCGAGCCGCATGTGCCGGAACGGCGGCTCACCGTCCACCCGCGGCTGCCCAGCTCGTGGGGCCGGCTGACGCTGGCCGAGCTGCGCCTGGGATCTCGCAGCGTCAACATCGAGGCGCACTGCGACACGGTCAAGGTCGACGGCCTGCCGGAGGACTGGGAGTTGGTCACGTCGTCGGCGGATGAGTCACCCCCGTTAGGGTGACGTCCATGATTGGAGTCACCCGCGAAGGTCCCGTGACGACACTCGAGCTGCAACGGCCCGAGCGTCGTAACGCACTGAACACCGAGCTCGTCGACAGTCTCCGGGAAGCGGTGCAGGCCGCCGCCGCGGAGGACACCCGGGTGATCGTGCTGACCGGTCAGGGCAGCGTGTTCTGCGCCGGCGCCGACCTGTCCGGGGATGTGTTCGCCGCGGACTTCCCCGACAAGGCGATCGCGCTGAACAAGGCGATCGACGCGGTGCCGATCCCGGTGATCGCCGCCATCAACGGCCCGGCCATCGGCGCCGGTGTGCAGCTGGCCATGATCTGCGATCTCCGGGTCGTCGCCCCCGAGGCGTTCTTCCAGTTCCCGGTGGCCAAATACGGTCTGGCCCTGGATAACTGGAGTATCCGTCGGCTCACCACCCTGGTCGGTTACGGCCGGGCCCGGGGCATGCTGCTGGCCGCCGAGAAACTCTCCGCCGAGACCGCGCTGCAGACCGGGATGGCCAACCGGCTCGGCACGCTGGCCGACGCGCAGCAGTGGGCGGCGGAGATCGCGCAGCTGGCCCCGCTGGCGTTGCGGCACGCCAAGCGGGTGCTCAACGACGACGGGGCGTTCGAGGAGCAGCGGCCCGAGCACAAGGAATTGTTTGACCTGGCCTGGGGCAGTCAAGACGTGATCGAGGCGCAGGTGGCGCGGATGGAGAAGCGCCCGCCGGTGTTCCGGGGGGCATGAGGCCGACCGGGCGACGAACCGGAGGCGCGGGCGAGAACCGGAGGGGCAGGCCATGAGCCGGAGCTGGCTGGGATTGATGCGGCAGGCCGCCGGCGTGGCCACCGTGCTGGGCGGCGGCTGGCTGATCCGGGCGCTGCGCGGCGCCCCGGCCGCGGTGGGTGCGGACCGCCGCGACATCCGCCCGGTGGCGCAGCGGTCTCCGAACTACCGTGACGGCGCGTTCGTCAACCTCGACCCGGCCTCGATGATCAGCCTGGACCGGCAGCAGCAGTGGGTGCTGGCCCGGGAATTCCTCGACGGGCGGGCCGCCACCCGGCCGGCGGCGCCGATCCCGCTGGTGACCCCGAACCCGGCCGATCACGGCGTCGGCGCCGCCGACCTGGCCGTCCGCTGGTACGGGCACTCCACCGCGATGGTGGAGGTCGACGGCTACCGGGTGCTCACCGATCCGATCTGGAGCCGGCGGTGTTCGCCGTCGGCGCTGGTGGGCCCACGCCGGCTGCACGAGCCGCCGACACCGCTGGAGGCGCTGCCCGCCGTCGACGCGGTGCTGATCAGCCACGACCATTACGACCACCTCGACATGGACACCGTGGTGCGGTTGGCCCGCACCCAGCGGGCGCCGTTCCTGGTGCCGCTGGGGGTCGGGGCGCACCTGCGCACCTGGCGGATCCCCGAGCACCGCATCGTCGAACTGGACTGGTACGAGAGCCGGCGGATCGGCGATCTGAGGATCACCTGCACCCCGGCCCGGCACTTCTCCGGACGGCTGTTCGCGCGCAACACCACACTGTGGGCGTCCTGGGTGATCGCCGGTCCCCGGCACCGCGCCTTCTTCGGTGGCGACACCGGCTACACCAAGAGCTTCACCGAGATCGGGGTCGACCACGGCCCGTTCGACCTCACCCTGCTGCCCATCGGGGCCTACCATCCGGCCTGGCCGGACATCCACATGAACCCGGAGGAGGCGGTGCGCGCCCACCTGGACATGGCCGAGGCGGATTCGGGTCTGCTGGTCCCGATCCACTGGGCGACGTTCCGGCTGGCGCCGCACCCGTGGTCCGAACCGGTGGAGCGACTGCTGGCCGCCGCCGATCCGGCCCGGGTGCCGGTCGCGGTGCCCAGACCCGGTGAGCGGGTGGACCGCGACAGCGCCGGCGCCTCCGATCAGTGGTGGCGGCCGGCCGACGGCCGCTGACTCCGGGGCGTCGGCGCGTATCGTGTTTGCGCACATCGCCGCGTTTTGCGCGCGGCAACCTCCGGTTCGACACGCTACGGTGCACCTGTGCTGAAGCGCTTCGCCGCCGTCCTCACGGCGCTGGTGTTGCTGGCCGGCTGCCGCAGCGGGGATGACGCATCCACGGCTCACCCGTCCTCCGATCTGCCGCCGCCGCTGGTCGCGGCGGTGGACCTGCCCGCGGACGCCGTCGCGAACGCGGTCGCCCGGCTGGACGGGCTGGCCGCCGACCTGCTGGAACAGTCCGGCATCCCGGGCCTGGCGGTGGCGGTGGTACACGGCGGGAAGACGGTGTACGCCAAGGGCTTCGGCGTCAAGGACATCCGGACCGGGGATCCGGTGGGCGCCGACACGGTGTTCCAGCTGGCCTCGTTGTCCAAACCGATCGGCGCCACCGTCGTCGCGCATCAGGTCGGCACCGGCGCGATCAGCTGGGACACGCCGGTGATCAGCCGGCTGCCCTGGTTCAGATTGTCCGATCCGGTGGTCACCGAGCGGGTCACCATCGGCGACATGTACGCCCACCGGTCCGGGCTGCCCGACCACGCCGGCGACCTGCTCGAGGACCTCGGCTACGACCGCCGCCAGGTGCTGGAGAAACTGGCCCAGCTGCCGTTGGCGCCGTTCCGGATCTCCTACGCCTACACCAACTTCGGCATCACCGCGGCTGCCGAGGCGGTGGCCGCCGACGCCGGCATGCCGTGGGAGGAGCTGTCCGGACGGGTGCTGTACGAACCCCTGGGGATGGCGTCGACGAGTTCCCGGTTCGCCGACTACCAGGCGCGGGCCGACCGGGCCGTCGGCCACATCCACGTCGACGGCGGCTATCAACCGTTCTACCTCCGCGACCCGGACGCCGAATCCCCGGCCGGCGGGGTCAGCTCCTCGGTGAACGACGTGGCCCGCTGGCTGGCGATGGTGCTGGGCGACGGCAGCTTCGAGGGCCGCCGGATCGTCGACCCCGACGCGCTGCTGCCCGCGCTCACCCCGCAGATCGTGTCCAGCCCGGCCACCGAACCGGCGATGCGGTCCGGCTTCTACGGCTACGGCTTCAACGTCGGCATCACCTCGGCGGCCCGCACCGAGCTCAGCCACTCCGGGGCGTTCGAACTCGGCACCGGCACCAACTTCGTCATCCTGCCGTCGGCCGACGCGGGGATCGTCGCGCTGACCAACGCCACCCCGTCCGGGGTGGCCGAGGCGCTCACCGCCCAGTTCGCCGACCTGGTGCAGTTCGGTGAGATCCGCGAGGACTGGTACCGGCTGTACCGCGAGCTGATGGCCCCGCTGGAACAGCCGCAGGGCTCGCTGGTGGGTCGGCCGCGGCCGGCCGATCCGGCGCCGCCGGCCCCGCTGTCCACCTACGTCGGCACCTACCACAACGACTACTGGGGCCCGGCACGGGTCACCGAGCGGGATGGCAAGCTGGTGCTCGACATGGGGCCGCCGGACGCGCGACCGCAGCCGGGGGCGCCGGACGAATTCCCCCTCACACACTGGGACGGCAACGTGTTCACATTCACTCTGGTCACCGAGAACGCCCCACCGGGAACGATTTCCAAGGCGACGTTCGACGGGGACCGCCTGACCCTGGAGTACTACGACGACGTCCACGACGGGGTCTTCGTCAAGTGACCACGACGCTCGCCCCCGGCCTGTCCGACGCCGAGGTGGCCCAGCGGGTCGCCGCCGGCCAGACCAACGACGTCCCCACCCGCGCGGCCCGCACCACCGGGGAGATCATCCGCGCCAACGTCTTCACCCGCATCAACGGGATCCTCGGGGTGCTGTTCCTGATCGTGCTGTCCACCGGCTCGATCATCAACGGCGCGTTCGGACTGCTGATCATCGCCAACAGCGCGGTCGGCATGATCCAGGAACTGCGCGCCAAACGCACCCTGGACAACCTCGCCATCATCGGCCAGGCCAAGCCGATGGTGCGCCGGCGGTCCGGAACCCGGGCGCTCGCGCCGAGCGAGGTGGTGCTCGACGACATCATCGAACTGGGCCCCGGCGATCAGATCGTCGTCGACGGTGAGGTGGTCGAGGCGGCCAACCTCGAGATCGACGAGTCGCTGCTCACCGGCGAGGCCGACCCGATCCCCAAGGAGCCGGGTGATCAGGTGATGTCGGGCAGTTTCGTGGTCGCCGGCAGCGGCGCCTACCGCGCCACCAAGGTGGGCCGGGAAGCCTACGCCGCCAAGCTGGCCGAGGAGGCCAGCAAGTTCACCCTGGTCAAATCGGACCTGCGCAACGGCATCAACACCATCCTGCGGTTCATCACCTACCTGTTGATCCCGGCCGGGCTGCTGACCATCTACACCCAGCTGTTCACCACCGACGCCGACTGGCGGCGCGCCGTGCTGGCCATGGTGGGTGCGCTGGTGCCGATGGTGCCCGAGGGGCTGGTGCTGATGACGTCGATCGCGTTCGCGGTCGGGGTGATCCGGCTGGGGCGGCGCCAGTGTCTGGTCAACGAACTCCCCGCGATCGAGGGCCTGGCCCGCGTCGACGTGGTGTGCGCCGACAAGACCGGCACGCTCACCGAGAACGGGATGCGGGTCGCCGAACTGCGCCACCTCACCGAATCCGGTGACCGGAGCCGCGTCGAGGCGGTGCTGGCGTCGTTGGCCGCTGACGATCCCCGGCCCAACGCCAGCATGCAGGCGATCGCCGAGGCCT
Source organism: Mycolicibacterium thermoresistibile (assembly GCF_900187065.1). NCBI lineage: Bacteria > Bacillati > Actinomycetota > Actinomycetes > Mycobacteriales > Mycobacteriaceae > Mycobacterium > Mycolicibacterium thermoresistibile. The sequence continues at coordinate 4,060,032 of NZ_LT906483.1, read as the reverse complement.
ATCCGGATCCGCCTGGCTGGGCCGCCACCGCGATCGCCCCGTTCAAGTCGGCACTCAAGTGGAGCGGGGTGTCCTACGGCGAGCACGGCAACTGGGTGATCGGGGCGCCCGACGTGCTGCTGGACCCGGCGTCCCCGGCGGCGCGGCAGGCCGAGGAGATCGGTTCGCGCGGGCTGCGGGTGCTGCTGCTCGGGTCGAGCGATCTGCCCGTCGACCATCCGCAGGCGCCCGGCGCCGTCACCCCGGTCGCGCTGGTGGTGCTCGAACAGCGCATCCGGTCCGACGCCCGGGACACCCTGGAGTACTTCGCCTCCCAGCAGGTGTCCATCAAGGTCATCTCCGGTGACAACGCGGCCTCGGTCGGCGCGGTGTCGGAGTCGCTCGGGCTGGAGGGTGAGGCGATCGACGCCCGGCGGCTGCCGGAGGATCCCGACGAGCTCGCCGACACGCTGCAGCGGTACACCACGTTCGGCCGGGTACGTCCCGACCAGAAGCGCTCCATGGTGCACGCGTTGCAGTCCCGCGGCCACACCGTGGCGATGACCGGCGACGGCGTCAACGATGTGCTGGCCCTCAAGGACGCCGACATCGGGGTGGCGATGGGGTCCGGCAGCCCGGCCACCCGCGCGGTCGCCCAGATCGTGTTGCTGGACAACAAGTTCGCGACGTTGCCACATGTGGTGGCTGAGGGCCGGCGGGTGATCGGCAACATCGAGCGGGTCTCCAACCTGTTCCTGACCAAGACCGTGTACTCGGTGCTGCTGGCGGTTCTCGTCGGGTTGGGCGGGCTGGCCTCGGTGTTCTTCGAGGCCGATCCGCTGCTGTTTCCGTTCCAGCCGATCCACGTGACCATCGCAGCCTGGTTCACCATCGGCATCCCGGCCTTCATCCTGTCGCTGGCGCCGAACACCGAACGCGCCAAACCCCACTTCGTGCGCCGGGTGATGACGTCGGCGCTGCCGTCGGGCATCACCATCGGCATCGCGACGTTCACCTCGTACCTGATCGCCTACCAGGGCCGTGAGGCCACCGCGGTGCAGCAGACCCAGGCGTCGACCGCGGCGCTGATCACGCTGCTGGTCGCCGCGCTGTGGGTGCTGGCGGTGGTGGCCCGGCCCTATCAGTGGTGGCGGGTGGCCCTGGTGCTGGTGTCCATGCTGGCCTACGTGGTCATCTTCGCGATCCCGCTGGCCCGCGACGTGTTCATGCTGGACCCGTCGAATGTCGCCGTCACCGCCACCGCGTTCGGCATCGGGGTGATCGCCGCCGCGGTGATCGAGGCCGCCTGGTGGGTACAGGGCAGAATGCTGGGAGAGACCCGGCGGTTGTGGAAGTAGCGGCGGTCGCCCGGCGGTCCCCGGCTGAACAGGCCCGTTTGTATCGGGGGTGCGCCGCCCGCGACAATGACCGGCGGTCGAGAGAAGGGAGAAGCTCATGGGCTTCCTGGACAAGGTGAAGGACTGGCTGGGGAAGAACCCGGACAAGGCCGACGCCGCCATCGAGAAGGCCGGCGACTTCGTCGACCAGCGCACCCAGGGCAGGTACGCCGAGCACGTCGACAAGGTGCAGGACGCCGCCCGTAAGTACGTGACCGGCGGGCAGGCGCAGCAGGGCAACCCCACGCCGCCGCATCCCGACCAGGGCGACCAGGGCAATCCCACCCCACAGCAACCCTGATCCAGCACTGAGGTAGCAGACCCGAGATGGCCAAACTCTCCGCTTCGGTAGACGTCCCGCTGCCGCCCGAGGAGGCGTGGGCGTGCGCCGCCGATCTGACCCGGTACAAGGAGTGGCTGAGCATCCACCGGATGTGGCGCACCAAGCCGCCCGAGACGATCGAGAAGGGCACCGTCGTCGAGTCGATCGTCGAGGTGATGGGCATGCTCAACCGCATCCGGTGGACGGTGGTGCACTACAAGCCGCCGCAGTCGATGACGCTCAACGGGGACGGCAAGGGCGGCGTCAAGGTCAAGCTGATGGGGAAGGTCCGGCCTTCCGAGACCGGGTCGACCGTGGCGTTCGACGTGCACCTGGGCGGGCCCGCGCTGTTCGGGCCGATCGGCATGCTGGTGGCAGGCGCGCTCAGGGGCGACATCAACGAGTCGCTGGAGCGGTTCAAGAACGTCTTCGCCCCGGCCACCTAGTCCGTCCGGGCACCGCTGCGCCGTGGCGGCGAGTGTGCCGTCACCGCGCCGCACGTGCGGCCACGGCGTCGGTTGTGCCCGTGCCGAGGCGTTTCCCGGAAAATCGCACAGCCTGGTCACGATCGGCACCACCGGGGCACCGTGGCCGCCGCCCGGGCACGTTCGGCGGATTCCGCAGCGTTGATCTCGAGCGGAAAACCCGGTCGCGCCGACGGCCGCTGTGGTTGACTGCCGAGCTATGCGCAGGGTCGTGCAGTTCTCCACCGGCAACGTCGGCCGGCATTCGCTGCGGACGCTCATCGGACGGCCCGATCTCGAGCTCGTCGGCGTGCATGCGGCCGGCCCGGAGAAGATCGGCCGGGACGCCGCCGAACTGTGCGGGCTGTCCGAGCCGACCGGCGTGATCGCCACCGGCGACCTCGACGCCCTGCTCGCGCTGCAACCCGACTGTGTGGTCTACACCGCGCTGGGGGAGACCCGGCCCGCCGAGGCGATCGAGCAGATGACGAAGATTCTGTCCGCCGGGGTCAACGTCGTCGGCACGTCGCTGGTGTGGCTGGCCACCCCGCGGCAGGCCGACGAGTGGCTGCGTGCCCCGCTGGAGCAGGCCTGCAAGGCGGGCAACTCCTCGCTGTTCGTCAGCGGCATCGACCCGGGCTACTCGGCCGACACCGCGGTGCACAGCGCGCTGAGCCTGGTCACCCGCGCCCGCTCGGTCACGGTGCAGGAGATCTTCGACTACGCCAACTACGACGACTGGGAGTTCACCGGCACCACAATGGGATTCGGCTCGGCACCGGACGACGAGCCGATGCTGCTGATGCCGGGTGTGATCACCGCGATGTTCGGCGGGCTGGTGCGCAACCTCGCCGACCAGCTTGGCGTCGAGCTCGACGACGTGCGCCAGCGCACCGAGCGGTGGTTCACCACCGAGCGGATCGAATGCCGGCTGACGACGGTGGAGCCGGGCGGGATGGCGGCGGTGCGGTTCGCGGTCGAGGGGATGCGCGACGACGAACCGGTGATCACCGTCGAACACGTCACCCGGCTCACCCCGGCGGCCGCCCCGGACTGGGAGTTCCCGCCGGACAACCAGCCCGGCGTGCACCGGGTGGTGGTGGAGGGCGAACCGCGGATCGAGCTGAACACCCATGTGTCGCAGCCGTTCTTCGATGTCACCGAGGCCGGCTGCATCGCCACCGCGGCGCGGGTGATCAACGCGATCGACTGGGTGTGCGACGCCCCGCCCGGGCTCGTCGAGGCGGCCGACATCCCGCCCACCAGCCTGATCCGCGGCCTCATGTGGTGATTTCGGCGTGCTCACGACCGCTCAGCGAACGTCAGCACGCCGAAATCACGACAGCCGGGCACGCAGTTCGCGTTTGAGGACCTTGCCGTAGCTGCTCTTGGGCAGCTCGTCGATGAACTCGTAGCGCTTCGGCCGCTTGAACCTCGCGATACGGTCCAGCAGATGCGCGTCGAGCTCCTCGGCGGTGGCCGACCCGACGATGAACGCCACCACGATCTCGCCCCACTCCGGATCCGGCGCGCCCACCACACACGCCTCGGCGACACCGGGATGCTCGATGAGCACTTCCTCGACCTCACGGGGGTAGATGTTGCTGCCCCCGCTGATGACCACGTCCTTGGAGCGGTCCCGCAGGGTGAGGTGGCCGCGGTCGTCGAACGAGCCCATGTCGCCGGTGTAGAGCCAGCCGTCGCGCAGCGTGTCCGCGGTCGCGGTGGGATTGCGCCAGTAGCCCGACATCACCACATCGCCGCGGCACACGATCTCCCCGACCTCGCCGACGGCGGCCGGCCTGCCGTCGGGTCGCAGCACCGCGACCTGCACTCCGGACCGGGGATGGCCGACCGATCCGAGCACCGCGTCTTCGGCCACGGCGCCGGTCTCGTCGAAATGGTCCGCGCGCCGCAGACCGGTGATCGTCATCGGCGCCTCGCCCTGCCCGTAGAGCTGTACGAACACCGGGCCGAACGCCGCCAGCGCCTTCTTGAGGCTCTCGACGTACATCGGCCCGCCGCCGTAGACGATGGTGCGCAGGTTGGCCGGCGCGCTGCGGCCGGTGTCGATCAACCGCTGCACCATGGTCGGCGCCAGGAACGCGCTGCAGCCCGGATGGTGCTCACACAGGTCGAGGAACTCGCCCGGATCGAACACCCCGGACGCCGGGATCACCTGCCGGGCACCGCGCGCCACATAGGGCGGGATGTACAGCCCCGAACCGTGCGACATCGGCGCCCCGTGGATCAGGCTGCAGTTCTGATCCGGGTCGTCGAAGTCGGCCAGATGCGCCACCGTCATCGCCATCAGGTTGCGGTGCGACAGCATCGCGCCCTTGGACCGCCCGGTGGTGCCGCTGGTGTAGAACAGCCACGCCAGCGCGGCGGGATCGGTGCCGGTCGGCACCGGCGCCGGGTCCGCGGTGAGCCGGCGGGCGTACTCGTCGCCGACGACGGTCTCCACCGGCACCTCGGTGGCCGGGGCCAGCGCGGCGCCGATCGAGGCCGAGGTGAACACCCGCGACGCCTCCGCGTCGTCGAGGATCTGCGCCATCTCCCGCGGGTGCAGCTTGAAATTGATCGGCACCACGACGCATTCGGCGGCCCACACCGCGAACATCAATTCGACGATCTCCGGCCGGTTCTCGCTGGCGATCGCGATGCGCGCGCCGGCGTCCACCTCGCGCCGGATCGAGCCGGCCAGCCGCAGCGCGCGGTCCCGCAGCCCGCTCCAGGTGGTCACCTGCCGTTCGCCATGGAAGACCGCGCCGCGGTCACCGAACCGGGTCGCGGTCTGGTCGAGCAGCGCGAACAGGTTCACCGCGGCACCCATTCGGAGGTCAACGCGTGATCCGACAGGTACTTGGTGGAACTCCACCCGCCGTCGACGACGATGGTCTGGCCGTTGATGAACTCGGCGCCCGGCGAGCACAGGAAGGCGACGGTGGCGGCGATGTCCTCGACGCGGCCCAACCGCTGATGCGGTGTCATCTCGGTGTTGATCTTGCGGAACCGCTCGTCCTCCAGCCGGGTGGCCACCATCGGTGTCAGGGTGACGCCGGGCGCCACCGCATTGCACCGGATGCCCTGGGCGCCGTACTGGCAGGCGATGTGGGTGGTCAGCGCGGTCAGGCCGCCCTTGGCCGCCGAGTAGGCGCCGCCGCGCAGCCCGCCCACCACCGCGAACGTCGAGGTGATGTTGATGATCGCCGACCCGGGTCTCATGTGCGGCAGCACGTCGCGGGCCAGCCGGAACGGGGCCCGCAGCATCAGCCCGAGGAAGTGGTCCAGGGTGTCGTCGTCGGTTTCGCCCAACGGTTTCGGGCTGCCCACCCCGGCGTTGTTGATCAGGAAGTCGATGTGCCCCCAGCGGGACACCGCCGCGTCGACGATGCGTTGCGGGGCCTCGTCCGCGGTGAGATCCACCGCCAGCGTGGCGATCCGGTCGGCGGGCACCCCGGCCTTTCGCAGCGTCTTCTCCAGCCCGGCCAGCCGTCCGGAGTCTCGGCCGGTGCCCAGCACCGCCATGCCCTGCTCGGCGAGCTTTGTGGCACAGCCGAATCCGATGCCGCTGCTGGCCCCGGTGACGATAGCTACCTGCATGTTCACCCACTCACTTCGGCGGCGGTCAGCGTCGCCTGGATCTGATGTTTCAACACCTTGCCGGCGTCGTTCTTGGGCAGCGCGTCGAAGAACACCACCTGTTCGGGGGCCTTGAACTTCGCCACCCCGCGGGCCAGCAGGAACTCCCGCAGCTCGGCCACGTCCGGTCCGGGACGGCCGGTGGGGACGATGGCCGCACAGGCCCGTTCGCCGGTGCGCGGATCGGGCACGCCGACGACGGCGATCTCGGCGACACCGGGATGCCCGATGAGGAGGTCCTCGACCTCCTTGGGGGAGATGTTCTCCCCGTTGCGGATGATGATGTCCTTGGCCCGGCCGGTGATGACGAGGTGATCGCCGTCGACCCAGCGGGCCAGATCGCCGGTGCGGAAGAAGCCGTCGGCGTCGAAGGCGTCCCGCTCGTCCTCCGGATGCAGGTAGCCCACCAGCATCTGCGGGCCGCGGGCCAGCACCTCGCCGGCGCCGGGCGGTGCGGCGGCATGGTCGGCGAGCCGGACCTCGGCGATTCCGGGCCGGCCGTCGGTCTCGGCGGCCCGGTCGGCGTCGGCGGGCCCCAGGACGCCGACGGTGGTGACCGGAACCTCGGTGGACCCGTACACCCTCGTCACCACAGCCCGCTCGAAATAGTCTGCGGCCGAACGGATCAACGACGGGGACACCGAGGCACCGCCGCAGATGAACACCTTGAGGTCGGGCAGCCGGGTGCCGGCCTGCCGGGCGGCGGTCAGCAGACCGTCGAGAAACGGTGTGGCGCCGGCCATGTGGGTGCAGTGTTCGGCCCGCATGAGCCGCACCGCCTCGTCGGGACGCCAGCGGTCCATCAGCACCGCGGTGGTGCCGGCCAGCAGCGGGCATTCGAACGCGTAGATCGATCCGCCGATGTGCGCGATCGGTGAGGGCACCAGGAAGGTGTCGCCCGGGTCGATCAGCCAGTGCTCGCGCAGCTGGTGGATCAGTGCGTGAATCGAATTGTGGCTGTGCAGAACTCCTTTGGGACGCCCGGTGGTGCCCGAGGTGTAGAGGATCATCCGCACCGCATCCGGGTCCAGCGCCGGGAGGACGGGGCGGTCGACGGGGCCGGAGAGCAGCGCGTCGTAGCTGACCCGGTCCGGCCGGACGGCGCCGCGCACCACGACGACCTGCGGCGGGTTGGGCAACTCCGCGGTGACCCGGTCCAGCATCGCCGCGTAGTCGTGGTTGCCGAATGTCTCGGGGATGAAGATCATCCGGCTGTCGGCGTCGTCGAGGATGAACCGCAGTTCACGGTCTCGCAGCGACGGCAGGATCGGGTTGACCACCATCCCGGCCAGGGTGGCGCCGAGGTAGATCACCGCGGCCTCATGCCAGTTCGGCAGCATGAACGACACCACGGCGCCCGCCGGGATGCGTCGCAGTAGCGCACCGGCCAGGGCCGTGGCCCGGGCGTGCAGGGATCGGCAGTCCAGGCGCACCGCACCGTCGACGAGCACCGTGCGGTCCGGGGTGGTGCGGGCCGCCTCGGCCAGCGCCTCGGCCAGGGTGGTGGGTACCCACAGCCCGCGGGCGTAGGCCTGCGCGGCGCGTTCGGCGTGGCCGGGCCGATCGGTCCGGTACCCGGCACCGGGGGTTTCGGTCATGGTTTGACCCGGCGCATGGTCATCGAGTGGCGGAACCGGGACGCCGGGTGGGTGTTGACGGTCACCTGCGCGACGTCCCCGTCGGAGGTCTTGTAGGTGCGCTGCATCTCCAGTGCCGGGCTGCCGGCCTCGTCGCGCAGCCGGTCGGCCAGCCCGGGGCCGAGCAGCACCGCCGAGATCTGTTGGTGCACCTCGATGATGCTGACCCCGAACATGTCCTCGATGAGCGGGAAGATCGGCCCGGTGTGGCTGGGCAGGAGCCGGCCCACCGCGGCGAACGCCCGGTTGATGTAGTACTCGGTGCGGCACACCGGGGTGTCGGACCCGTCGGCCTGCCGGTAGCCCAGCACCGCCAGCCACTGTTCGTCGACCGTCAGCCCGGTCCGGTCGGCGAGCTCGTCGTCGATCGTCACCATCGCCACCGACTCGATGGCGAACTTCGCGCCGGTGGCGAACGCCAGCAGGTCGTTGATCGACATCACGTCCTGGGCGTAGGCGTGCGACGACGGCCGGGGCACGACCATCGTGCCCGCGCGCGGTCTGGAGGAGATCAGGTTGTCCTCCCGCAGCCGGCGCAGCGCCTCCCGGATGGTGTATCGGCTCACCGAGAACCGTTCGGACAGTTCATGTTCGGTCGGCAGCTGGGAGCCGACCGGATACACCCCGTCGACGATCTCCTTGCGCAGGATGCGGGCCACCTGAAGGTAGCGGTGATCGGCCGGGCTGACGGTCATGACGTCATCGGGTACGGCGCAGCGCCAGGACGCTGCCGTCGCCGTCGGCGGACAGGTACAGGGTGCCGTCCGGTCCCGCGGTGATCCCGGCGAACGGGCCCTGCGGGCCGGAGAACGGCGGCATGCCCTTGAGCGGTTTGGGCTGCACCCCGGGCGGCGACCCGACCGGCAGCCCGGTGGCGATGCGCTGCCGCTGACCGGTGGCCAGGTCGACGGCCAGCAGCTCCTTGGCGGTCGCGTCGACGATGTACAGCTGGTTGCCGCGGACGAGAATGCCCTGCGGGCACGACAGTTGGTCGACGACGGTGTCGGTGCGGCCGCCGGCGACCCGCACGATCCGGCCGGCGCCGGACTCGGCGACCAGGGGCGTGCCGTCCGGGTCGAGGGCCACCCCGACGGGTTGGGTCAGCCCGGTGGCCAGCACCTCGACCTCGCCGCCGCGGACGGCGAGCAGCCGCCCGGTGCCCTGCTCGGCGCACACCACGGTGCCGTCACCGGCCAGGGCGAGGCCGTAGAGCTGATCGAGCCCGTCGGCCAGGACCTCGCTCTCGCTGTCGGCCGGCCGGTAGCGGGTGACCTGACCACCGGAGGTGGTGACCACGAATTCGCCCGGACCCGACGGTTCCACGCCGCGGATGAAGCCCGGATAGCCGGAGGAGAACAGCATGCCGACGGTCTGCAGGGAGCCGTCCGGTCGCACGGCGTAGAAGTAGGTCCCGTCGGCGACGTACAGGGCGCCGTCGGCGCCGACGGCGAGGTCCAGCGGCCAGTTCAGCCCACCGGGCAGCGTCGCGCGGGTGGACCCGTCACCGAGGATCTCGGTGATCTCGCCGGTGAAGTTCGAGACGAACAGCCGGTCGCCGACGAACGTGAGGTTGTCCAGACCGGGGGTGAGGGTGGCCAGCACCGTCTGCTCGCCGGTGCGCGGGTCGATGCGCAACACCTGGCCGGTGGCCACCTGGGTGGAGACGATGTGCCCGGCGGGGTCGAACTTGACCGCGTCCGGCACGCCGAGGCCGGTGGCCACGGTCTGCGGTGCGGCGCCCGGCTGGTCCGGGTCGATGCGCCAGATCTCGTTGGCGCCCATCACCGGGAAGTACAGCAGCCCGTCCGGGCCGACCTCCATCGCATTGGGGGACGGCACGTTGTCGAGCAGCACCCGCGGGGCGTCGCCGTTGAGGCTGAACTCCAGCAGCCGGCCGCCCTCCCGGCATTCGCCGATGAACAACCGGCCCCGGTGGAAGGTGATGCCGTTGGCCGACGGGATGTCGTCGCGCAGCACCCGGGCCCGCCCGGCGGTGTCGCGCAGGCTGACGCGGCCCTCCATCACCTCGGTGGCGACCAGGTTGCCGTGGGGGTCGAAGGCCACGTCGTCGGGGGAGATGATGTCGCCGCCCTTGGGGCTGATGGTCTCCAGCGCCCCGGTCGCGATGTCGAGCGCGCTGATCTGACTGCCGGTCACCTGGGCGATGTAGACCCGCCCGTCGGGACCGGTGCGCAGCCCGTTGGCGCCGAACAGCCGGCTGGGGCCGGTGATCCGGTCCAGCCGCCAGCCCGGTGCCGCACCGGGTGGGTTCTGCGGGGTGTAACGGGCTTGCTGGTGCGCGCCGGCCATGGGTGCTGCCATCGGGTGTGGAGTCCTTCCGTCCGCCGGTTTGGGCTGGACGTTATCAAGTCGCTGTAGTCCAGACAATAGGCCGCGCTGTCCCGCCGGACACCCTTGACTCGGCCATAACCGCTGCGGAATAGTGTTCTTCGACCAGAAGAGTGACACTTCTTGTCCGGACAAAATATCGACGAGTGCCGCGGCGCGGACCGCGGACGAAAGCGGGTCATGGAGAACCTCGACGAGCCCCTCCTCAGCCTCGACGGCCGCATCGTGGTGGTCTCCGGCGCGGGCGGTGGCGGTATCGGGACCGCGGTGGCCACCCTGGCCGCCCGGGCGGGTGCGACGGTGCTGGCGGTGAGCCGGTCGTGCGACAACCTCGATCAGCACATCGGGCCCCTGGTGGACGGGGGGTTGCCAGTGGTGCCGGTGGCTGCCGACGCCTCGACCGATGACGGCATCGCCACCGTGCTGGCCGCCGCGCGACGGGCCGAGGGCACCCTCTACGGGCTGGTCAACGTCGCCGGCGGGGCCGACCCGTCGACGTGGATGCCCTCCTCGCGGGTGCGGCGGCAGGACTGGCGCGAGTTGTTCCACCGCAACCTCGAGACCGCCTTCTTCATGAGCCAGGCTGTCGCGAACGAGATTCGCGCCCAGGGAAATCCGGGTTCGATCGTGTCGATCTCGTCGATCAGCGGGATGAACACCGCACCGTTCCACATCGGCTACGGCACCGCCAAGGCGGCCATCGTCGCGATGACCCGGACGATGGCCGTCGAGCATGCGCTGCACGGCATCCGGGTCAACGCGGTCGCGCCCGGGGTGACCGAGACCGCGGCGTCGCGGACCTATGTCGACGAGGATCCGGACCGGGACCGTACCGCGATCGCGATGGGGCGGCGGGGGCGGCCCGAGGAGCAGGCGGGCCCGATCCTGTTCCTGTTGTCGGATCTGTCCAGCTACATCACCGGTCAGACCCTGCTCGTCGACGGCGGGCTCAACCTCAGATGGAGTCATCTCGGCGCCGACAACACCTCACTGTTCCTCAGGGACGAGTCGTTCCGCGCAGCGATCAAGGAGATGTGATGACCGATATCGACAACAAACCGGAAGTCGCGGCACCAGAGGAGCTTTCGGAGCCGATGCTGATCCCGGTCGAGGCGTATGTCTCCGAGGAGTATGCCCGGGCCGAGCGGGACAGGTTGTGGCGCAAGGTGTGGCTGCAGGTCGGCCGGGTGGAGGAGCTGCCCGAGGTGGGCAGCTATCTGACCTATGACATCCTCGACGATTCGATCATCGTCGTGCGGACCGGCGCCGGTGACTCCGGATCCGCCTTCGCCGCGCACCACAACGTGTGCATGCACCGGGGCCGCCGGCTGATCGACACCCCCGAGGGGGCCAAGAACGCCTGCGGCCGCACCCGCAGATCGTTCGTCTGCGGTTTCCACGGCTGGACCTACGGCCTGGACGGCGCCTGCACGCACATCCGCGAGCAGGACGACTGGAAGGGTGCGCTCACGCCGGAGAACACCCGCCTGGCGCCGGTGAACGTCGACACCTGGGGCGGGTGGCTGTGGATCAACATGGATCCGGCCTGCGAGCCGCTGGCCGACTATCTGTTCCCGGCCGACAAGCTCCTCGACCACTTCGGGCTGGAGAACATGCGCTACAAGTGGCGCAGGTGGCTCGATTTCGACTGCAACTGGAAGGTCGCGCTGGAGGCGTTCAACGAGACCTACCACGTGTACACAACCCACCCGGAGTTCAACAGGTTCGGCGAGTTCAAGGGCTGGGCCAAGGCGCAGGGCAGGCACAGCAACATCGGCTACGACGCCCCGAAGGATTTGGAGGCCACCAAGTCCAAGATCCGGCTGGGCACCGGGGACGACCCGCGCGTCTCCACCGCGGAGATGCAGATGTACACCTGGGAGCAGACCAACGCGACCACCACCGAGACGCTGGTCAACGCCGCCAAACGGCTGGTCGACGAACTCCCCGAGGGCACCCCCCCGGACAAGGTGCTCGAGCACTGGCTGGCCTCGGCCCGGCGCGACGACGAGGCCCGCGGCGTGATCTGGCCGACCATCCCGCCGGAGGTGCTGGGTGAGGCCGGCACCGCGTGGCAGATCTTCCCGAACTTCCAGATCGGCCAGGGGCTGACCACAGCGCTGTGCTACAGCGCCCGCCCGCATCCCAGCTATGACCCGAACAAGTGCCTGTTCGAGGTCTCGGTGCTCGAGCTGTTCCCGAAAGGCGAGGAACCGCAGACCGAATGGGAGTACACCCCGGTGGGCGACCCGCGCTGGCTCTCGGTGCTGCCGCAGGACTTCTCGAACATGGCCGCGGTGCAGCAGGGCATGAAGTCGCTGGGCTTCCCGGGACCACGGCCCAACCCGTACCGCGAGCGCAGCACCGTCAATCTGCACCACCAACTGTCGAAGTACATGGGCACCGGCGAACCACGGGAGATCTGAAGCAATGACACTTTTCGGTGACGGCTGCGGGCCGACGCAGACGCCGGACGACATCGACATCGAGGCGCTGCGGGAGAAATACCGCATCGAACGCGAGAAGCGTCTGCGCCCGGAGGGTTCCAAACAGTACATCGAGCTGACCGACGATTTCGCCGGCTACTACGAGACCGACCCGTACACCCCGGTCGCCGAACGCGACCCGATCCACGAGGACATCGACGTCGCGGTGCTCGGCGGGGGCTTCGGCGGCCTGTTGTCGGCGGTGCACCTGAAGAAGGCCGGCGTCGACGACGTCCGGATCATCGAGCTCGGCGGTGACTTCGGCGGCGTGTGGTACTGGAACCGCTACCCCGGCATCCAGTGCGACAACGAATCCTATTGCTACATCCCGCTGCTCGAAGAGCTCGACTTCATGCCGAGCAAGAAGTTCGCCGACGGGCCGGAGATCTACCAGCACTGCCGCAACATCGGCAAGCATTTCGGTCTGTACGACAAGGCCATCTTCTCCACCCAGGTGCGCAGCATGCGGTGGGACGACGAGATCAGCCGCTGGCGGATCGGGACCAATCGTGGCGACGACATCCGGGCCCGCTTCGTGGTGATGGCGTCCGGTCCGTTCCACCGGCCGAAGCTCCCCGGCATCCCGGGCATCAAGGATTTCCAGGGCCACAGCTTCCACTCGTCGCGGTGGGATTACGACTACACCGGCGGTGACACCAACGGGAACCTGCACAAGCTGGCCGACAAGAGGGTGGCCGTCATCGGCACCGGCGCGACCGCGATCCAGATCGTGCCGCACCTGGCGCGGGACTCCAAACACCTCTACGTGTTCCAGCGCACCCCCTCCACTGTCGACGAACGCAACAACGCCCCCACCGATCCGGAGTGGGTGAAGACGCTCAAACCGGGCTGGCAGAAGGAGCGGCAACGCAACTTCCACGCCTGGACCTTCGAGGGCATGGCACTCGGCCAGCCGGATCTGGTGTGCGACTTCTGGACCGAGCTGGGCCGCAACACCGCCGCGCGGGTGATGGCGCTGGACGACCCGGCGTCGCTCACTCCCGAGCAGTTCATGGCGATCCGTGAGGAAGAGGACTTCAAACTCATGGAGCGGCTGCGGCGGCGCATCGACGCCATCGTGGAGGATCCGGAGACCGCCGAGAAGCTCAAGCCGTACTACCGGTTCCTGTGCAAGCGGCCGTTGTCCAACGACGAGTACCTGCCGTCGTTCAACCGGCCCAACGTCACCCTGGTCGACGTCTCAGAATCCAAAGGCGTGGAGCGCATCACCCCCAAGGGTCTGGTCGCCGGCGGCATCGAGTACGAGGTGGACTGCATCATCTACGCCAGCGGATTCGAGATCACCACCGACATCAAGCGGCGCTACTCGATCGACGTGATCGAGGGCCGCGGCGGGGTGTCGCTCTACGACCACTGGCGCGACGGCTACAAGACGTTCCACGGGATGACCAGCCGCGGCTTCCCGAATCAGTTCTTCACCGGGTTCACCCAGGTCGGCATCTCGGCCAACATCTCGGCGAACTACGAACTGCAGGGCGAACACATCGCCTACATCATCGCCGAGGCACTGAACCGTGGGGCGACCGTGGTGGAGCCGACCCAGGATGCGCAGGACGGCTGGTGCCGCACCATTCGTGAGACCGCGGTGGACAACTCGGCGTTCGACGCCTCCTGCACACCGGGCTACTACAACAACGAGGGCGGCGGTGGCGGTGAGGGGATCCGCAGCCATCTCGGCGAACCGTACGGTCCCGGCTTCTACGCGTTCGGTGATCTGCTGGCCGAGTGGCGCAGCAAGGGCGACCTGGACGGGCTGGAACTGCGCGGTGCGTGAGGCGACGAATGTCGGTGGGTGAGCTGAGGTTCGACGACCGGGTCGCCGTCATCACCGGCGCGGGCCGCGGGCTGGGCCGCGAATACGCGCTGTTGCTCGCCGCGCGCGGGGCCAGGGTGGTGGTCGACGATCCGGGCGTCGCCCTCACCGGGGACGGCGCCGATCCGGGACCGGCCGAGCAGGTGGCCGCCGAGATCCGCGCCGCCGGCGGGGAGGCGATCGCCTGCACCGAATCGGTGGCGACCCCGGCCGGCGGGCGGGCGATCATCGACACCGCGCTGGCGCGCTACGGGCGGCTGGACATCCTGATCCACAACGCCGGCACGGTGCGCCGCGGCTCGCTGCGCGACCTGAGCCAGGACGATTTCGACGCGGTGCTCGACGTGCACCTGCGCGGCGCCTTCCATGTGCTGCGCCCGGCGTTTCCGGTGATGTGCGACGCCGGGTACGGCCGTATCGTGCTGACCTCGTCGATCGGCGGGTTGTACGGCAACCACGAGGTGGCCAACTACGCCGTCGCCAAATCCGGGGTGATCGGGCTGTCCAATGTCGCCGCGCTGGAGGGCGCGGAGTTCGGGGTGAAATCCAACGTGGTCGTGCCCGCCGCGCTGACCCGGATGGCCGAGGGCATCGACACCTCCGCGTACCCGCCGATGGGCCCGGAGCTGGTCGCACCGCTGGTGGGCTGGCTGGCCCATGAGAGCTGTTCGGTCACCGGGGAGATGTTGATCGGTATCGCCGGCCGGATGGCCCGCGCCGCGGTGGTGGAGAGCCCGGGGGTGTACCGCGGCTCGTGGACCATCGAGGACGTCGCGGATCAGCTGGAGGCGATCCGCGACCTCGGCGACCCGGTGGTCTTCGACGTGGTGCCGACCGGCCACAACGAGCACATCGGCTACAGCTTCGCGATGGCCCGCCAGGAGGCGCACAGTGGTTGATGCACCGGGGGCCGATTCTCGCGGGGCCGATTCTGCCGAACCCCGCCGCGGGCCGCTGAGCGGGGTGCGCGTCGTCGACCTCACCGCGATGGTGATGGGGCCGTACTGCACCCAGATCATGGCCGACATGGGCGCCGAGGTCATCAAGGTCGAGCCGCCCGCCGGGGACAACACCCGTTTCATCTCGGTCGGGCCGCGATCCGGGATGAGCGGGGTGTTCGTCAACGTGAACCGCGGTAAGCGCAGCGTCGTGCTGGATCTGCGGTCGGAGGACGGGGCCGGGGCGCTGCGGGCCCTGATCGCCCGCGCCGACGTGTTCATCCACTCCATGCGAGCCAAGGCGATCGCCAAACTCGGCTTCGGATATCCGGACGTGGCCGCGATCAACCCGGCGATCGTCTACACCAACTGCTACGGCTACGGCCGCCGCGGCCCGGACGCCGACCGGCCGGCCTACGACGACACCATCCAGGCCGAATGCGGGCTGCCCGCGGTGCAGGAACAGCTGACCGGGGAGGCCAACTACGTCGGCACCATCATGGCCGACAAGGTCGCCGGCCTGACCGCGTTGTACGCCACCATGATGGCGCTGTTCCACCGGGAACGCACCGGGGAGGGGCAGGAGGTGGAGGTCGCGATGTTCGAGACCATGGCCTCGTTCATGCTCGTCGAACACGCCAACGGTGCGATGTTCGACCCGCCGCTGGGGCCGGCGGTGTATCCGCGCACCGTGGCGCCCAACCGCAGACCGTACGAGACCAAGGACGGTCACATCGCGGCGCTGATCTACAACGACAAACACTGGCAGGCCTTCGTCGACGCGGTGGCGCCGGCCTGGTACGAGGAGAACCGCACCCGCTACGCCACGCTGGAGAACCGGGCCCGCCACATCGACACGGTGTACTCGCTGATCGCCGAGACGCTCAAGGAACGCACCACCGACGAGTGGCTGACCCTGTTCCGCGAACTCGAGATCCCCGCGGCGCCGATCAACACCCCCGACGCGCTGTTCGACAACGAACACCTCAACGCCGTCGGGTTGTTCGAGACCGTCGACACCCCGCACGGCCCGGTCCGCTTTCCCGGTGTGCCGACGTGGTTCTCCCGCACGCCGGGCCGGGTCGGCGGCACCGCTCCGGAACTCGGCGCCGACACCGAGGCCGTGCTCGCCGAACTGGGCCTGACCCCTCAGGCAGGACGCGAACCCGCGCAGGGGATGTCATGACGCTGAATTTCGACATGGGCGCCGACGCCGCCCGGCTGCGCGGTGAGCTGCGGCAGTTGATCGCCGAACACGTCCCGGCCGGCTACCTCGGTGCCTTCACCGACGATCCGGCGGATCTGGAAGTGGCGCAGCAGTTCTGCCGCACACTGGCCGAGCGTAACCTGCTGTGTCTGTCGTGGCCGTCGGAGTACGGCGGCGGCGACGCGTCGGTGTGGGAGCAGACGGTGGTGCGCGAGGAGATGTGGGCGCATCACGAACCGCGCGGCGCGCAGTACATGGGCGTCAACTGGGTCGGCCCGATCATCATGCGGCACGGCACCGAGGAGCAGCAGCGCACCCACCTGCCGCCGATCGCCCGCGGTGAGGTGATCTGGTGCCAGGGCTTCTCCGAACCCGAGGCCGGGTCGGATCTGGCTTCGCTGCGCACCTTTGCGCGTCGTGCCGGGGACAACCCGACCGGCTGGCTGGTCAACGGCCAGAAGATCTGGACGTCGTACGCCACCATGGCGCAGTGGTGTTTCCTGCTCGCGCGCACCACCCGGGTCGGGGACGGCGGAGTGCAGCGGAAACAGCAGGGGCTCACCGTCTTCCTGGTGCCGATGGACCGGCCGGGCATCCAGGTCCGGCCGATCCGCACCATGATGGGGCCGCACCACCTCAACGAGGTGTTCTTCGACGATGTGCCGGTCACCGAGGCCGATGTGCTCGGCACCGTCGACGACGGCTGGTCGATCGTGCAGGACGTGATGAGTTTCGAACGGGTCGGCATCGCCCGCTACGCCCGGTGCGAACGGCTGCTGGCGCTCGCGCCGCAGGTGCTCGGCGAGCACTGGGACGCCCTGCCGGCCGAGTTGCACGGGCGCTGGGCACGGATGCTGACCCACTGCCGGCGGGCCCGGCTGCTGGCTTACCGGGTGGTGGCGCTGCAGGCCGGCGGGCAGGTCAGGCCCGGCGACGCCGCGGCGTACCGGATCGCGGTCACCAGACTCGATCAGGACAGCGCCGAGGTGCTCATGGAGTTGGTGGCGGCTCTGCCGCCCGGTGACAGTGCGGATCGGCAGGCGGCGGAGTACTTCCGCGCCGAGGTGGAGGACCACTGGCGCTACTCACAGGCCTCCACGGTGTCCTCGGGCAGCATCGAGATGCAACGCATCCTGCTGTCGCGGGCGATGTTGGCGACCGGGAAGGCCCCCCGATGAGAGACCCGGTGATGGACGGCCCGATGATCCTCGACCTCAGCGACGACGCCCTCGAGTACGGACGGCAGGCGCTGCGCGCATTCGAAGCCGCCGGCGGCGACGAGCTGGTGCTGCAGGCCGACGCCAAACCGGAGAACCGGGAGGCGCTGGTCGGGCCGGTGCTGACCGGGCTGGACGCCTGGGACCTGGACCCCCGCACCGACCTCGACGGCGCCGAGGCCGCGGCCGCACTGTGCCGCAGCGCCGGCTACTGGGCGCTACCCTATCCGGTGGCCGAACGGCTTTCCCGGCCGACCGATCTGGACGTCGACGGATTGATCGTGGTCGACGCCGCCGCTCCGCTTGGCGGCGTCGCCGGAGTCCGACTCCGGTGGGCCACCGTCGATCTCACCGGGCGGCGCGCCGACGTGACACAGGTGGTCGGTGCCGGGCCGGGGTTCACCGCCCGGTTGGAGACCACCCCGCTCGACGAGGCGGGCGGCGACGACATCGCACTGGCGTTGGTGCTGTCCGGCTGGACGCTGCTGGGCATGCTGGACCGCGCCATCGGGCTGACCGTCGAGCATGTGAGGCTGCGCGAGCAGTTCGGTCAGCCGCTGGCCCGATTCCAGGGAGTGCAGTTCCAGCTCACCGACGCCGAGGTGGAACGCAGCGGCACCGACATCCTGGCCAAACACGCGCTGTGGAGCGTGAGCACCGGTCAGCCCGGCGCGCTCGAGGACGCGTTGTCGTTCCGGATGGCCGCGCTGGAAGCCGCCGAGGTGGTGTTCCGGGTGTGCCATCAACTGCACGGCGCGGTCGGGTTCTGCGATGAGACCACGCTGTCCTGGCTGTCGCGGTACAGCCAACCGTTGCGCCGGCTGCCCCTGGGCGTGTCGGCCACCCGGGCCGAGTTGAGCCGCCGCCTCGGCCGGCGCGGACTCACGGGGCTGTACGCATGAGGGTTCTGGTGATCGGCACCGGCTTCGGCCGGCAGGCGATGGCGCCGGTCTACCGCGGGCTCGGCTTCGACGTCGAGGTGGTCAGCCCGCGCGACGAGTCCGCCCTGCACCGCGCACTGAACGCCGGTGTCGACCTGGTGTCGGTGCACTCGCCGCCGTTCCTGCATCGACAGCACGTGACCGCCGCCGTCGACCGGGGCTACCCGGTGCTGTGCGACAAACCGTTCGGCCGCAACGCCGACGAGGCCCGTGCGATGCGGGACCACGCCGCGAGGCGGGCGGTGCCGACATTCCTGAACTTCGAACTGCGGCATCAACCCGCCCGCGCCGAGTTCAAGAAGCTGGCCGACTCCGGGGTGATCGGCACACCACGGCATCTGAGCTGGACGTTCTTCGGCGCCGGGCTGCGGGGCCGCCCGCACGGGTGGATCAACGAACGCGACACCGGAGGCGGCTGGATCGGCGCCAACGGCGCACATCTCATCGACTACACCCGGTACCTGTTCGGCAGCGAGATCACCGGCTGCGGCGGCGTCGCCCGCATCGAGGATCCGCACCGTCCCGATCCGCAGGGCCGGCCCCGCCGCGCCACCGCCGAGGACGCCTACAGCGCCTGGTTCGTCACCGAGAACGGCTGCACCGCAACGCATGACACCGCCTTCGCGGCGGCCGTAGCGTTACCGCCGAGGATGGTGCTGACCGGCAGCGCCGGCGCGCTGGAACTCATCGGCGACAGCCGGCTGATCGTGCACCGCGCGGACGCCGACCCGATGACCCACGAGTTCCCACCCGCGCCGCCGCGGTCCTTCTACGAACCGGCGCTGACCCCGTGGCTGGAACAGGTGGCCGACGCGCTGCGCACCGGCCGGCCGGCGACGCCGTCGTTCGACGACGGGGTCGCCGTCGCGGAGGTGATGGACCGGTTGCGGGCCAACGTCATCGAACAGGTGATGCAGTGAAATACGATCTGCCCGACGTGATGACGGTGCGGGCCGACGGGCCGATCCGCACCGTCACCCTCGACCGCGCCGCCGACCTCAACAGCGTCGACGCCGACCTGCACTGGGCGCTGGCCAATGTGTGGCGACAGCTGGCCGCCGACACCGACGCCCGCGTCGTCATCCTCACCGGCGCCGGGCGGGCGTTCTCCGCCGGCGGCGACCTGGACTGGATCACCAGCTTCCTGACCGACCAGGTCGCACGCGACGAGAGCATCCGGGAGGGCGCCCAGATCATCGAGGAGATGCTGCGGTTCCCGCTGCCGGTGATCGCCGCGGTCAACGGCCCGGCGGTGGGGCTGGGCTGCAGCGTCGCGGTGCTGTGCGACATCGTGCTGATCGCCGAGAACGCCTATCTGGCCGATCCGCACGTGGCGGTCGGACTGGTCGCCGGTGACGGCGGGGCGGCGATGTGGCCGCTGCTGACCCTTGTCCTGCGGTCCCGGGAGTACCTGTTCACCGGCGACCGGATCCCGGCGGCCACCGCCGTCGAACTCGGTCTGGCCAGCCGCACCGTCCCCGCCGATGACCTGCTGCCCGAGGCGATCCGGCTCGCCGAGCGGCTCGCCGCACAGCCCGCCGAGGCGCTGCGCGGCACCAAACGGATCGTCAACATGTATCTGTCGCAGGCGTTGGCCGGGCCGCTGCAGGCCGGATTCGCCGCCGAGGTGGCCACCATGCGGACCGCCGAACACCGCGACCGCCTGCTGGCATTGCGGGAGCGGACCCGATGACCGGCCTGGACGAATTCCGCGACGAGGTGCGCACCTGGTGCGCCGAGCACATCCCGAAGGACTGGCGGGCCGCGCAGACCAACGTCAGCGACGACGACTTCGTCGCCTTCCAGCAGGCCTGGTTCGCCGAACTGCACCGGGCCGGATACGCGGTGCCGCACTGGCCCGCCGAATGGGGCGGCGGTATGCCGGTCGACCGGCAGATCGTGCTGTACTCCGAACTGGCCGCCCATGACGCGCCCCGGCTGGTGCTGGCATTCGTCGGGATCCACCACGCCGCCTCGACCCTGCTGGTCGCCGGCACCGACGAACAGCGTCGCCGCCATCTGCCGGCGATCCTCGACGGGGAGATCTGGGTGCAGGGATTCTCCGAACCCGAAGCCGGCTCGGACCTGGCGTCGCTGCGCACCACCGCCCGCCGGGACGGCGACCGGTTCATCGTCAACGGGCAGAAGCTGTGGGCCAGCGGCGCCAAGCACGCCGACTGGTGTCTGCTGCTGGCCCGCACCGACCCGGACGCCCCCAAACGACACGGCATCTCGTACTTCCTGCTGGACATGACCACCCCGGGGGTGGAGGTCCGGCCGATCCGCAACGCGATCGGGGACTCGCACTTCTGCGAGATCTTCCTCAACGACGTGGTGATTCCGGAGACCAACCTGGTCGGTCGGGAGAACCAGGGCTGGCAGGTCGCCCAGGCCACTTTGGGGGCCGAACGCGGGTTGACCATGCTGGAGTTGGCCGAACGGCTCGGCACCGCCGGGTTCCGCTGGCTGGTGGCCCAGAGCCCGGTGGACGACCCGGTGGTGGCCGACCGGTTGGCGCAGTTCGAGGTCGAGCTGACCGCTCTGCGCGGCATGTGCCGGGACCTGGTGCTCGACGCCGAGGCCGGCGCCGTCGGCCCCGCGGACGCGTCGATCGTCAAGCTGTACTACAGCGAACTGCTGCAACGGATGACCGATTTCGGCGCCGAGGTCGCCGGTCTGCCCGCCCACACCCAACTGGCCAAACCGGTGTCGAGTGGCTGGGAATCCGGAAGCTGGGTGCTGGATTTCATCGGCTCGTGGGAGTGGACCATCCCCGGTGGCAGCAGCGAGATCCAGCGCACCATCATCGCCGAACGCGGCCTGGGCCTGCCGCGGGAACCGAGTGTGGCCTGATGACCGACCAATTCACCGAATTCCACGACGAACTGCGCGCGGTGGCCGCCGAGGTGCTGGCCAAGGACCGCACCGTCGACTGGCCGGTGCTGGCCGACGCCGGCTGGGTGGGCTTGGAGGTCGCCGACGAATTCGGCGGCGCCGGGGCGAGTTTCGGCGAGGTCGCGGTGATCTGCTCCGAGATGGGCCGCGCCGCCACCGCCAGTTCCTACCTGGGCGGCGCCGTGCTGGGGGTCGGCGCGCTGAACGCGGTGCAACCCGACGCCGCCCGCGACGACCTGCTGACCGCGGTGGCCGCCGGCGCCGAGCGCACCGCGCTGGTGCTGGGCCCGTTCACATTCACCGGCGGCCGATTGACCGGGCGGGCCGAATTCGTGCCCGATGCGTCCGGCGCCGACCGGTTGCTGGTGCTGGCCACCGATTCCGACGGGACACCGGTGCTGACCGCGACCGCCGCCGCCACCGTCACCGCCCAGCCGGTGCTCGACGAAACCCGCAGGCTGGCCGTGGTCTGTGCCGAGGACTCCGGGGTCGAGGCGGTGTGGCGGTTCGCCGGTGATCCGCGCGCGGCAGCCCGCCGACTGGCCGACCGAGCCGCGGTCGCCGTCGCGATCGACAGCCTCGGGCTCGCCGAGGCGATGCTGTCCGCCACGGTCTCCTACGCCAAGGTACGCCACCAGTTCGGCCGCCCCATCGGCTCGTTCCAGGCCGTCAAGCACGCGTGCGCGGACATGCAGGTCCAGATCACGGTGGCCCGTCAGCTCGTCGGCAGAGCCGTTGCGGCCCTGTGTGATCCGGACTCCGATGACACGGCCGCCGCCGCGGCGATGGCCAAGTCGTTCGTCTGCTCGGCGGCGGTCGAGGTGGTCGGTAAGGCGATGCAGCTGCACGGCGGCATCGGCTACACCTGGGAGAGCGGCGTGCACGTCTACCTCAAACGTGCCACCCTCAACCGCGCCCTGTACGGCTCACCGGCCGCGCACCGCAGTCAGCTCGTTTCCCGATACCGCTAGAACGCTAAGGAGTTTCGCCATGGGTGTACCCGTCTACAAGCGGATCCTCGACCTGTTCGAGGCCGAGGGCATCAACACGCTGTTCGGCATCCCCGACCCCAACTTCGTGCACCTGTTCCTCGAGGCGGAGACCCGCGGCTGGTCCGTGGTGGCACCGCACCACGAGGAGAGCGCCGGGTTCATGGCCGAGGCCGCGTCCCGGATGACCGGCAGGCCGGGTCTGTGCATCGGCACGCTCGGCCCCGGGCTCGCCAACATCGCCGGGGCGATGATGTGCGCCAAGGTGGAGAACTCGCCGGTGATCTTCCTCGGCGGCCAGCGGGCCCGCATCACCGAACGGCGGGTGCGGCGCGGCCGCATCCAGTTCGTCCAGCAGGAGGGCATGCTGGCGCCGATGGTGAAGTTCTCGTCGTCGATCGAATACGCCGAGCAGACCGACGAGATCATCCGGGAGGCGATCCGCCGGGCCATGTCGGGCACCCCGGGACCGGCGTACGTCGAGTATCCCCAGCACGTCATCCTGGAGGAACTCGATGTGCCCGACCCGCTGCCGCCACACCGGTACCGGCTGGTCGACCAGCGCGCCGGCGCGGCGGAGATCGCCGAGGCGGTGCGGCTGATCCGGGCGGCCGAACATCCCATCCTGCTGGTCGGGCACGCGGTGCACACCTCCCGCACCCAGCAGCCGGTGCGGGAGTTGGCCGAGCTGATGGGCTGTCCGGTCATCCAGACCTCCGGCGGCACGTCGTTCATCCCCGGCATCGAGGACCGCACCTTCCCGTACGGGTTCTCACCGGCCGCGATCGAGGCGGTGCGCACCTCGGATCTGTGTGTGGCGCTGGGCACCGAGCTGGGTGAACCGGTGCACTTCGGCAGGCACCGGCACTGGGTGGACAACGAGGCCAACCGCAAATGGGTGTACGTCGAACAGGATCCGGCCGCGATCGGGGTGAACCGGCCCATCGACGTCCCACTGATCGGCGATCTGCGCGGGGTGGTGCCGCAGCTGGTGGAGGCGCTGCGGGAGCAGCCCCGTCAGCCGTCGCCGGACCTGGACAGATGGATCCGACAGGACGCCGAGCGGCTGGCCGAACTGGCCGAGACCGCCCCGACCGGGCGCAAACCGGTGCATCCGGCCCGGTTCGTCGTCGAGGCCACCAAGGCCCTGCCCGACGATGCGATCCTGGTCCGCGACGGCGGCGCGACGGTGATCTTCCAGTGGACCTACTCGCAGGCCAAACCCCGCGACGTGATCTGGAATCAGAACTTCGGGCATCTGGGCACCGGCCTGCCCTACGCGGTCGGCGCATCGGTCGCCGAGGGCGGCAAACGGCCAGTGATGCTGCTGACCAGCGACTCGGCGTTCCTGTTCCACATCGCCGAACTCGAGACCGCGGCCCGGCAGAACCTGCCGCTGGTCTGCGTCGTCGGGGTGGACCACGCCTGGGGTCTGGAGGTCGGGGTGTACAAGCGCACCTTCGAACAGCCCTCACCGCAGCCCGGCGTGCACTGGAGCAAGAACGTGCGGTTCGACAAGATCGCCGAGGGTCTGGACTGCCACGGTGAATTCGTCGATTCTGAGGAGGAGATCGGTCCGGCGATCAAACGGGCCTACGCCAGCGGACGGACCGCGGTGGTGCACGTGGCGATCGACCCGAAGGCCAACTCCGAGGAGATGCCGAGCTACGACGAGTTCCGGACCTGGTACGCCGAGGGGCAGCAGTAGCGCGGCCGGGAATCGGATCGCGAGCGACCGCGAATAGTGGAGGATGAGGGCATGCGCGAATATCTGAAGTTCTACATCGACGGCGCCTGGGTGGATCCGGTCGATCTCAAGACGCTGGACGTGGACGATCCCGCCACCGAGGAGGTTTCCGGCAGGATCGCGATCGGCTCGGCGACCGACGTCGACAACGCGGTGAGGGCCGCTCGGCGCGCATTCCCGGCGTGGTCGCAGTCCAGCCGCGAGGAACGTCTCGAACTGCTGCAGGGCATCCTCGCCGAATACCAGAAGCGCTCAGCCGACCTGGCCGACGCCGTGCACGAGGAGATGGGCGCACCGCCGTCGCTGGCCAAGGGTCCGCAGGTCAACATGGGCCTCGGCCATCTGACCACGGCGATCGACGTGCTGAAGAACTTCTCCTTCGAGGAGCAGCGCGGCGCCACCCTGGTGGTCAAGGAGCCGATCGGGGTGTGCGGGCTGATCACGCCCTGGAACTGGCCGCTCAACCAGATCGCCTGCAAGGTGTTCCCGGCGTTGGCCACCGGCTGCACCATGGTGCTCAAACCCTCTGAGGTGGCGCCGTATTCGGGTCAGATCTTCACCGAGATCCTCGACACCGCGGGGGTGCCCGCCGGGGTGTACAACATGGTCTTCGGCGACGGGCCCGGGGTGGGGGTGGCGCTGTCCAGCCATCCCGACGTCGACCTGGTGTCGTTCACCGGGTCGACGCGCGCCGGTGTCGACGTGGCCCGCAACGCCGCGCCGACGGTCAAGCGGGTCACCCAGGAGCTCGGCGGCAAGAGCGCCAACATCGTGCTCGACGACGCCGACTTCGCCAAGAGTGTGACCGCCGGGGTGACCACGATGATGCTCAACTCCGGGCAGAGCTGCAACGCGCCGTCGCGGATGCTGGTGCCGAACTCCCGGATGGACGAGGCGATCGAGATCGCCCGGGAGACCGCCGCACAGGTGGCCGTCGGCGATCCGGACAACAAGACCGCGATCGGCCCGGTGGTGTCGCGGGTGCAGTTCGACAAGATCCAGCGGCTCATCCAGCAGGGCATCGACGAGGGCGCCACCGTCGTCGTCGGCGGACCGGGCCGGCCCGACGGGCTGGAGGTGGGCTACTACGTCAAGCCGACGGTGTTCGCCAACGTCAAGAACGACATGACGATCGCCCGGGAGGAGATCTTCGGGCCGGTGCTGTGCATCCTCGGGTACGACGACCTCGACGACGCGATCGAGATCGCCAACGACACCGACTACGGGTTGGCCGGCTACGTGTCCGGCTCGGACCTCGAACAGGCCCGTGCGCTGGCCCGCCGGATCCGCGCCGGATCGATCGCCATCAACCACGGATTCGACCTGAACGCCCCGTTCGGTGGCTACAAGCGCAGCGGAAACGGCCGGGAGTGGAGCGATTACGGCTTCCACGAGTATCTGGAGACCAAGGCGATCCTCGGCTACTCACCCTCCTGACCGGGACCCGGTCCGCGCCGCGGCAAACGTGTCAACTTTCCTTGACACACTCCTGTCGTCAAGATAACTTGACGGCATGAGCGCTGAGCCGACGACCGAGGCGATGGCCAGCGTGGATCCCGCCGTCGGGCTGGAGGCGGTGCGCGCACTGCGCCGCCTCCAGGAACGGCTCGAGGCGATCCACGTCGCGAACGCCCGCGCGCAGGGCTGGAGCTGGCAGGCCATCGCCGACTCGCTCGGCGTCAGCCGTCAGGCCGTACACCAGAAGTACAACCGGAGGGGCTGACGATGTTCGAGCGGTTCAGCCGCCACGCGCGGGTGGCGGTGGTGCTGGCCCAGGAGGAGGCGCGCGAGCTGGAGTGCGACGAGATCCGGCCCGAACACCTGTTGGTCGGGGTGCTGCAGAGCGCCGGACGCGACCTCGGCGCGCTGCTCGCCCGCCACGGGCTCACCGCCGAAGCGGTCCGGGGCCGGATCGCGTCGGCGGACAACCCCGACGACGAGACGTTCGAACGCGACGCCGAGGCGCTGCGCGCGATCGGCATCGACCTGCACGCCGTGCGCGACAGTGTGGCGCGCAGCTTCGGACCCGATGCGTGGGACGGTGCGCTGCGCCGGTCCGGGCGGCGGCGCCGCCGCCGGCACCTCCCGTTCACCAAGCCCGCCAAGAAGACACTCGAGCTGGCGCTGCGGGAAGCCATCGCGCACAAGGACTCCGTGATCGACTCCGAACACGTGCTGCTGGGCATCCTGCGCGGCGGGGACGATCACACGCTGGAGCTGATCACCGAGCACGTCGACGTACGGCGGCTGCGCGCCGACATCGACGGACTGCTGGACGCGGCCGCCTGACCCGGTCCGGGCCCGCGACCCCTAGTCTCGGTGGCGTGTACGAATACGGGGTTGACTTCGACGCGGTGACCGCGATCGACATGCACGCGCACATCGAGATCGACTGCCACGGGCACCAGGCCTACGACGACGAACTGGTCGCCGCCACCACGGCGTACTTCAAGATGGATGCGGGGCCGCCGGCCGACGTCGACGCCGTGGCCGACTACTACCGCCGGGCGAACATCGCCGCAGTGGTGTTCACCATCGACGCGCAGTCCGGGATGGGGCACCCGCCGAACTCGATCGAGGACCTGGTGGCGGGTGCGGCCCGCAACAACGACGTGCTGATCCCGTTCGGCAGCGTGGACCCGTGGCAGGGGCGGCACGCGGTGCGCCGGGTGCGCGAACAGGTCCGCGACCACGGTGTCAAAGGGTTCAAGTTCCACCCCAGCTTCCAGGCGTTCGAACCGAACGACCGGGTGTTCTACCCGATCTACGAGGCGATCGCCGAGGCCGGGGTGCCCGCCCTGTTCCACACCGGGCAGACGGGTCTCGGATCGGGGCTTCCCGGCGGGCACGGCATCAAACTGCGCTACTCCGATCCGATGCTGCTCGACGACGTGGCCGCCGATTTCCCGGAGTTGACGATCGTCATGGCCCACCCGGCGGTGCCGTGGGTGGACGCCCAGATCGCCGTCGCCGCGCACAAGGCCAACGTGTACGTGGACCTGTCCGGCTGGTCGCCGAAGTACTTTCCGCCGCAACTGGTCCGGGCGATCGGCCGGCAGCTGCGCACCAAGGTGCTGTTCGGCACCGACTTTCCCTACATCAAGCTGGACCGGTGGCGGCGCGACTTCGACACGCTCGACATCGACCCCGCGGTGCTGCCGCTCGTCTACAAGGAGAACGCGCTGCGCGTGCTCGGCATCGGGTCCGGGGCCTGATCCGGCCGGGGCCGATGAGTTCCGGTGGCCCGGACGGTCCATACCGGTGACACGTTCCCCATCCGAAGGAGAGATATCGTGCCCCTCCGTCACGGCGCCCCGCTGGGCGCACCGATCTGGATCGACCTCGGCACCTCCGATCTCGACCGCGCGCTGCAGTTCTACGGCGCGGTGTTCGGCTGGACGTTCGAATCCGCCGGCCCCGATTACGGGGGCTACGTCAACGCGTTCAGCCAGGGCCGGCCGGTCGCCGGGCTGATGCGCAACGATCCGCAGTGGAACGCCCCGGACGGCTGGACCACCTACCTGCACACCGCCGACATCCACGCGACGCTCGCGGCTGCCACCGCGGCCGGCGGCACCAGCTGCATGGCCCCGATGGAAGTCAAGGACAAGGGCTGGATGGCGATGCTCAGCGACCCGACCGGCGGGGTGTTCGGGCTGTGGCAGCCGATCGGGCACCAGGGTTTCGAGGTCGTGGGTGAGCCCGGCGCGCCCGTGTGGCACCAGCTGACCACCCGCGACTTCGGCGCCGCGCTGGACTTCTACCGCACGGTGTTCGGGTGGCAGACCCAGCTGGTGTCCGACACCGACGAGTTCCGTTATGCCACAGCGGCGTTCGACGGTGAAGACCTGCTCGGGGTGATGGACGGCAGCCGTGTCCTGCCGGAGGGCGCGCCGCCGAGTTGGGTGTTCTTCCTCGGCGCCGACGACGTCGACAAGGCGTTGGAGGTCATCGTGGCCAACGGCGGGACCGTCGTGCGGGAGGCCGAGGACACTCCCTACGGACGGCTCGCGGCGGCCGCCGATCCCACCGGGGCCGCGTTCAACCTGTCGTCGGTGAACTAGCCGCCGGCCCGGTCCCTGGTGGGGGCCAGTTCGAAGTCGGCGAAGTCGAACCCGGGAACCACCACGCAGCTGACCAGTGTCGGTTGGTCGCCGTCCGGCCGGGCCCGTTGCCAATGGCCGGGCGGCACCACCAGCTGCGGGGAGTGACCGGCGTCGAGGTCGCCGCCGAGCAGGTGGATGGTCGCGCGGGCCCGGTCCGGCCCGAACTCGAGCAGCAACGGACTGCCCCGGTGGTACATCCACAGCTCAGTGCTGCGCACGGTGTGCCAGGCCGACTGCTGACGGGGCATGAGCAGGAACAGGATCGCGGTTCCGGCGCTGCGCGGCCCGGTGTAGTCCGGCGGCAGCACCGCCTGCGGAACCGTCAGGTCGCTGCGCCAGGTCTCCCGGTACCAGCCACCCTCGGGGTGAGGCGACAGATCGAGCCTGCGGGCCCAGTCGGGTAGTTCGGTCATTTCCCACCACCTCTCGCGTGGACCCCTCACCCTAAAGCCCTCCGGGCGGGTTCCGGCGTGGTCGATAGTCTCGACGCCATGAGAACCCTGCGTCCCGGTTGGTTGGTCGCGTTGTGCGGGGCGTTGCTGGCCGTGCTGGCGTATCTGCCCTGGCTGATGTCCGATGACGGACGCGCCAATGCGATCGGCGGTGTGGTGGGAGAACTCGACGTGGTGCCGCCCGGATTCGGTGTGGGCCAGCTGATCGTGTTGTCGGCGGCGATGTTGATCGTCGCCGGTGCGATGGTCGCACGGGAACTGTCGCCGCGGGTGGCCTCCGTTGCGGCGCTGACCATCTCACTGCTTCTGGCCGGACTGACCTTCTGGTACCACCGGCTCTATGTGCAACCGCCGGTGTCGGCGGGATACGGCTTCTACCTCGGTGCCGGGGTCGCGGCACTCGCGGTGCTGTTGTCGGTGTGGGCGTTGGTCACCGCGTGGGCGGACCCCGGCACCAGACGGATCCGCAGCGGGTAGCACGCCCGCTGCGGACCGGTGTGGGGGTCATTATTCGGCGTCGACGGTGGCCGCCTCGATGGTCTTCTGCTCGCCGGCGCGCTCGACGGCGATCTTGCGCGGCTTGGCGCTCTCGGCCAACGGGATGGTGACCGTCAATACGCCGTTCTCGTACGTCGCCTTGATCGCCGACGTGTCGACGCCCTCGCCGAGCGAGATCTGCCGGCGGAAGTTGCCGAAGAATCTCTCATTGGCGAGCCACTGCGCCGACTCGTCCGACCGTGCGGAACGGTGCGCCGAAATCGTCAGCATGCCGTTCTCGACGCTGACGTCGACCGAGCCGGGATCGACACCGGGCAGGTCGGCGGTCAGCACGTAGTGGTCGTCGATCTTGCACAGATCCATCGGCATGAACCGCGGAGCGCGATTCGAACCGACCTGGGTGCTCAGCATGCTGCGGGCCCATTCATCGAGATCGGAGAACGGATCGAATCGAAGCACAGCAATCACCTCCTGCGATCCCAGGCCCGCCACCCTGGCGGGCGGCTCAACCACTGTGCACTGTGATATTAGCACTCTCTGGCAGAGAGTGCTAAGAACTTCGGGCAAATTTTCGTCCGTGCGAGTTCCCGCCCTATGGGGCGCGATCCGGTCGCGATCCGGTCGCGATCCGGGTGCGATGCGAAGGTGGATTCGGGTGGAAAACAAACGCCGCGCGGGTCGATGACCCGCGCGGCGTCTCCACACCGGCTCAGTGCCAGTGCTTGTGATGATGATGCTTGGCGTGCTTCCAGTGCTTGGGCGGCGGCCCCGGGTGCCATGGCTTGACCCAGCCCGGATGCTCCACACAGGCGTGGGCGAGTCCGTAGGGACCGCTCACGCACACCGCGGGAGCAGCCGAGGCCGATGCGGCACCAGCCAGCCCGACGCCCAGCGACACCACCGCGGCGCCCGCGCCGGTGGCCGCGAGCTTGACGAGTTTGGAACGCATCACACCCACCTCCAGTAATAAGCCCCCGACCCTGACGAACAGAACCTTGCTCGAAGATATTGCCGAAGACAAACAGGTTTCCGGCTCGCTGAGCGGCCCTACGCCGCTCGAGGCAAATGGATCCGGTTTGACCTCATGGAAACGTCGGTGGTCGTCCCGTCGCGGGAATTGGCTCAGTGAACTTTCACCGCTCGGGCGCGTCGTCCCAGAAAAACTTCGAAATGTCCCACTATCTGGGACGCGTGGCGGCGATATCAGTCGAGGCAGGGCATCTGGGTGGCGCCCCCGGCAGGATTCGAACCTGCGACACCGGCTTTAGGAGAGCCGTGCTCTATCCCCTGAGCTACGGGGGCCCGCCGCGGCGTGAACGCCGAACCGGCCACAGCGTACCGCCGTCGCCACCCGGCCCGCTGCGGGGAGGTCTCGACAGACGTCAAACCGGGCAATCCGGCCAAATCCGCGATCGGATGTACCAAGATCTGTTCTTGAGGTTTGGCGATGCCGCGCAACGGGCATCAGTCTGCCGCAGACGTCAACCAGGGCTCGAACTTCGGCGTCCGATACCCAGGGGAGCCATCGCGAGATCCGGCCCGTCGTGTGAACCCGGCGGGCCGGATCATTTTACTCACGTGTTCCTGGTGTTCCTTGTGGAAAGCGGCGCACGCGACACGGCGGGCGTCTACGCCGGCAGCGGCCAGGAGCGCGCCGCGGCGACCAGTCCCTCGATCAACTCCCACGCCGGGGCGGTCAGTCCGTCGTCGCCGGGCAGCGGGCTGCGTGGGCTGATGCCCCGGACCCGCGCGGACAGCTCGAGCTGCGCCCCGCCACGGGCCGGTCGGTTCACCGGGTTGTCCGGGTGCTGCCCGCGCAGCTCGCGCGGGATCGCCGCCAGATCGGTGACCAGCCGGTACCCCGGAATCCGCACGTTCCGGGCCAGATGTACTGCCAGCGAGCGGTTTCGCCCTCCCACCAGCAGCTCGGTGCTGCGTCCGATGCGTCCGTACCCGTGCAGCGACACCCCGACGTCGACATGGTCGAGGAACTCCGCGAGCCTCGGCGAGTCCGCCGGGTCGTAGCGCGCCGACGGCAGGTGGTGCGGATAGTGCGCCGGATCCCACCGCTGCAAAAACCCGATCCAGCGCTGCGGCAGCCCGTGGTGCAGCGCACCGTCGATGATGCGTTCCAGATATCCGGGCCGCGGCGGACCGGGCTCCACGCGGTGGTCGATGTACACCCACGCCTCGGCGCCCCCGTCGCCGAGCTGCACGGTGAGCCGGTCGCGGCGGTAGCGCACCGGCACCCCTTCGGCGCTGTCCAGGGTGGCCAGGTCGGTGTCGGTCACATGCCACAGCACGCCGTGCACCCGAGCGCCGGTGGAGGGTTCGACGGTGGCGACCCCGCGCTGGTTGATCAGCCAGTCGTGGTCGGGCAGCACAGCCGGCCGCGGATCGCAGGCGCCCGGACACCGCCGCGCCATCTGCTGTACGCACAGGTTGGACCCGTACGCGAAGTAGGCGTGCCGGACACCCATCAGCCGCGCTCCGTCACAAGAAGCCGATCACCACCCCGCCGAGCGGCCAGCCGTACTGAGGTCCGGACGGCCGCGCCGGAGAGGAGGTGCTGATCCGGACGTGGCCCGGGGTTCGGCACATGGTCGTCGTCGGGGTGAGGTCGGTGCACTGCGGCTTGGCCGGCGCGGTCGGAGCACCGACCAGCGCCGCGGCGACGATGCTCCCCAATGCCGCGGTGAGCCAACAGGATCGCCTCGTAAAGCGGCTCATGCGACACCGCGCGGTGTCGGCCGACGCCGATCTAGAGCGTCCAGAACACCTCGTCCCACGGGAACATCCCGTAGCCGTAATCGGGTGGCGTCGAATCGATCTGAACGTTGCCCGGGGACGCGCACTCGGTGGTCTGCCCGCCGGTGACGGAGCTGCCGCCGGTCACCTCGCACTGCGGCAGCAGCGGGTTGTTGGGTTCGGCGACCGCGGTCGGCGCAGCGGCGATCGCCGCGGACACGGCACCGCCGAGGATCGCGGCGCCCAGCGCAGTCAGGTATGCCTTCATCGGATTGTCCCTTCCGGCCGGTCAGGGGGCAGGTATCGGCCTGTCCCGCTGACCCATGGTAAGTCCAAAGTGGTCCGGATACCGGCCGGCGCAGCGACCACCGGGGGAATCGCGTTGACCACCCGGGCCGCGGTGGCCACCAGCCCGGCATGGTTGTGGTCGCCGTGGGGACTGCTCAGGCGCAGGTCCAGGGTGTAACACGGTTCCCCGGTGACCTCGACGCGGTAGGAGCCGCCGGGCTGGGCGGGCTGTGGCCAGTCCGGGCGCAGATCGTCGCGCAATCGGGTGACGTGCTCGAGGACCACCGCGGGATGGCCGTCGACCATGCCCTGCACCTCGAATCGCAGGGCCGCGGCGCTGCCCTGCGGGATGTGGCCGGCGGCGATGTCGAAATCCTCGGGTGCGGGTTCGCGCACATACTGTTCGCGCACCTCGTCGAGCTCGATGCCCAGGCCGGCGGCGAGCTGGCGCACCACCGAACCCCACGCCATGGTCAGCACACCGGGTTGCAGCAGCAGCGGGATCTCGTCGAGCGGCTTACCGAATCCCATCACGTCGAACAGAACGGTGGCGCTGTCGTAGGTGGCGTAGTCGACGATCTCCAGGCACCGGATCTGTTCGATGTGCTGGCAGGCGCCGGCAAGAGCAAGCGGCAGTTGATCATTGGCGAAGCCGGGGTCGATGCCGTTGACGTACAGGCTGGCGTTCCCGGCCGTGGCGGCCTCCTCGATCGGGGCGATGAGTTCGGCCGGCAACACCTGCCACGGGTGCTGCAGGAACACCGCGCTGCTGCCGACGACGTTGCTGCCGGCGGCCAGGATGCGCCGGTAGTCGTCGAGTGCCTCGTTGAGCCGGTTGTCGGCCATCGCGGTGTAGACGACGCACTCGGGCCCGGTGGCCAGCAGCTCGTCCAGATCCGTGGTGGCCCGGATTCCCGTCGAGACATCAAGCCCGGCAAGCTCACCGGCGTCCAGCCCGGCCTTGGCGGCGGAGGAGACCCACACCGCGGTCAGGTCGAACCGCGGGTCCGCGATGACCTGCGCCAGTGCGTGGCGGCCGACGTTCCCGGTGCCGACGACAGCGGTTCGTATGGTCACGGCGGAACTCCTCACAGATCGGGGATCGGCATGTCGAGGTTGGGGCGGGTGAGGCCGCCGTCGACCTCGAGCACCTTTCCGGTCAGGTAGCTGCCGGCGGGGGAGGCGAGATACACCGCGGCCGCGGCGATGTCGGCGGGTTCGCCGAGCCGGCGCAGCGGGGTGGCCTGCTCCATCGGGGTGCGCAACTCGTCGTTCGAGGCGACCACGTCGAGCGCCGAGGTGAGGATCGATCCGGGGGCGATGGCGTTGACCCGGATCCGCGGTGCCAGGTCCAGCGCGGCGAGCCGGGTGTAGTGCGCCAGCGCCGCCTTGGCGGTGCCGTAGGCGGCGAACCCACGGCCGGCCAGCCGGCCCATCGTCGAGGTGATGTTGATGATGCTGCCTCCGCCGGAATGCTTCAGCATCAGCGGGACCGCGGCGGTCGTCAGCGCGTGCGCGGTGCCGACGTTGAAGGTGAACGCGTCGCGCATCTCCTTCGCGGAGGTGTTCAGCAGGGGACCGGGCATCGTACCGCCGACGTTGTTGACGACGATGTCTAGTTTCCCGAACGCCTCGACCGCCGCGCCGGCCAGCTCGGCGGTGGCCTCCGGGTGGGCGAGATCGGCGGCGACGACGTGGGCGCGGCGGCCGGTGGCGGCGATCTGCGCCGCGACCTCCTCGAGTTGCGCCTGGGTGCGGGCCGAGATCAGCACGTCCGCGCCTGCTTCGGCGAAGGCGACGGCCATCGCGGCGCCCAGTCCGCGGCCCGCGCCGGTGACCACTGCGACCCGATCATCGAGCCGGAATCTGTCCAGAATCACGTGATCCTCTCTTTCTAGGCAGGGGCCACCGTAACAAGGCTCGCCGCCCGCCGTGGTCCGATTTCTGGAACACGTTCTAGTGGGCGGGGGAGGTGGCCTGACAGCACCTCGAACGTGAGCTCGTGTTCGAGAAATCACGCTGTCATGCGCGAAGAATCGCCGCGAAGATCTCGCGCACGAGTTCACCTTCGGCGTCACCGGATCCGCCTGACCCGCCTGCGACGCCTCGGCCGCCGTGGAACCGGCGCTGCGATGCCCTGGATGACGTGCATGATCGGTTCGGCGTACGGGTTGTTCCAGTGGTCGATCCTGCGGCGACACCAGATGTAGCTGACCGCCAGCGTCACCGACCCGACCACCGGGAAGGCGATCAGCGCGATGTTCTCGACCAGCACGGCACACGCCCTATTTCTTCGACCCCTATTTCTTCGGCGCGGTCTTCTTCGCCGACGCCTTCCTGGCTGCCTTCTTGGCGGGCGCCTTCTTCGCTGCCTTCTTGGCCGGGGACTTCTTCGGCTTGTCGCCGTCATCCGCGTCGGAGGACTTGGAGGACCCGCCGGAACGACGTGCCTTCACGCTCGCCTCGAGTTTGGCGAGCAGATCCGAGACGTCCTCGGTCTCGTCGAGTTCGGTCGGTTGCTCCTCGGTGGTGAACGCCTCGCCGCCTTCGAGTTTGGCCTGGACCAACTCTTGCAGTTGTTCCTGATAGGTGTCGCGGTACTGATCGGGGTGGAAGTCGTCGGTCATCGAGTCGACCACCTGGGCCGCCATCTTCAATTCCGCCGGTTTGATCTCGACTTCCTTGTCCAGCACCGGGAAATCGGGATCACGGATCTCGTCGGGCCACAGCAGCGTGTGGATCATCATCACGTCGCGTTTGCTGAAGTCCTTGACCCGCAACGCCCCCAGCCGCGTCTTGTTGCGCAACGAGAAATGCACGATCGCGATCCGGTCGGTCTGCGCCAGCGTCTTCGCCAGCAGCACATAGGACTTCGACGATTTCGAGTCCGGCTCCAGGAAGTAGCTACGGTCGTACATCATCGGATCGAGTTGTTCGGCCGGCACGAACTCGACCACCTCGATCTCGCGGCTGCGCTCCTCGGGCAGGGTCGCGAGGTCCTCGTCGGTGATGACGACCATCTGCCCGTCGTCGGATTCGTATGCGCGGGCGATGTCGCGGTACTCGACCACCTCGCCACACACCTCGCAGACCCGCTTGTAGCGGATGCGCCCATTGTCCTTCGCATGCACCTGGTGGAACTTGACGTCGTGGTCCTGAGTCGCGCTGTAGACCTTGACCGGCACGTTCACCAGGCCGAAGGCGATCGAACCCTTCCAAATGGAGCGCATGGTTCAGTATGTACCCGTTTCACGTTCCGTCGCCGCAGCCGCCGCGTCGCGGGTCGCCCGGTCGGGAAGGTCGGCTCCGGCCCGCGCCACCGTCAGAGCCGACGACAGCGCCGCGGTCTCCACCACCCGCTGCAGCGCCTCGACGGCGATACCGGCCAGCTGACGCCGCCGTTCGGCGCCGAGCAGCTGCAACGACCACAGCGCGTCGATCAGTCCGGCCATGAACGCGTCCCCGGCGCCGACGGTGTCGACCACCTCGACCGGTCGGGCCGGCACCCGCACCTCGCCGGCCGCGCACACCGCGTACGCGCCGCGGTCACCCATCGTCACCGCGACGAGCGACGGCCCCATCCGCAGCCAGGTCTGCGCCACCTGCTCGGGGGAGCGGCCTGGTTCCAGCCACTGTAGATCCTCGTCACTGGCCTTCACCACGTCACAGCGTTCGATGAAGCGGTCGATCCGGGCGCGCGCGCCGGTGTCGTCGGTGATCAGTGCCGGCCGCACGTTCGGGTCGAAGGTGGTGGTGGCCGACACGTGATAGGTGTCGATCAACGCCGCGGCCGCCCGGCAGCCCGGTTCGAGCACCGCGGCGATCGACCCGGTGTGCGCCACCACCGGCGGGGCGACCTCCGGAGTTCCGGACAGCTGCCAATCGATGTCGAAGGTGTAGTCGGCCGCGCCGGTCGCGTCCAGCCTGGCCACCGCGGTGGGGGTGCGCTTGGCGGTGCGGCTTCCGGGCACCAGCTGAACACCGGAGTCGGCGAGGTGATCGGCGATGCGACGGCCCCGCGCGTCGTCCGCGATGTGGGTGAGGAAGTCGACGTCGCGACCCAATCGGGCCAGGCCGACGGCCACGTTGAGCGGGCTGCCGCCGACATGCTCACCGAGCACCCGGCCGTCCCGCTCGACGACGTCGATCAGCGCTTCACCGATCACCAACGCCCGTGCGGTCATGGCGCTGACGCTACCGTGGGCGCGCCCCGATGCACACGAAACCGGCGCTCATCGAGTTCTGCACAGGGGCAGTGGTCCGGGCGAAATCGTGACCGTGGTGCAGAAGTCGATCAGCCGACGGCGGTGCGCACGAGTCGTGGATCCACGCGACAACGGGTAATACGGTGAGGTGATGGAGCGCTATGAGCGGGTGAAACTCACCAACCCCGACAAGGTGCTCTACCCGGCCTCGGGCACCACCAAGGCCGAGGTGTTCGAGTACTACATCGAGATCGCCGACGCGATGCTGCCGCACATCGCCGGTCGCCCGGTCACCCGCAAGCGCTGGCCCAACGGCGTGCACGAGGCGTCGTTCTTCGAGAAGCAGCTCGCCTCGTCGGCGCCGGACTGGCTGGCCCGCGGCACCATCACCCACAAATCCCGGACCACCACCTATCCGATCATCGACACCCGCGAGGGGCTGGCCTGGATCGCCCAGCAGGCCGCGCTGGAGGTGCATGTCCCGCAGTGGCGGTTCGTGGCGGGTGGGCGCAGCGGGCGCGACGGGAAGTTGACGATGGGGCCGGCCACCCGCATCGTGTTCGACCTCGACCCGGGCGAAGGGGTCACGATGCGCGAACTGTGCCGGGTGGCCCACGAGGTGCGCGATCTGATCACCGACATCGGCCTCGACACCTTCCCGCTGACCAGCGGCAGCAAGGGCCTGCACCTGTATGTGCCACTGGACGAGCCGATCAGTTCGCAGGGTGCGTCGGTGCTGGCCAAACGGGTCGCCCTGCAGTTGGAGAAGGCCATGCCCACGCTGGTCACCGCGACGATGACCAAAAGCGTGCGCACCGGCAAGGTGTTCCTGGACTGGAGTCAGAACAACGCCGCCAAGACCACCATCGCCCCGTATTCGCTACGCGGCCGCGAGCATCCGACCGTCGCCGCGCCCCGCACCTGGGACGAGATCGACGACCCCGACCTGCGGCACCTGACCTTCACCGAGGTGCTGGACCGGGTCGACCGGCTCGGCGACCTGCTGGCCCCGATGGACGCCGACGCCCCGGTCGCCGATCGGCTCAGCAGCTATCGCAGCATGCGGGATCCGGCCAGAACACCCGAACCCGTCCCGAAAACCGTTGCCGCGACGGGAGACGACAACCGCTTCGTGATCCAGGAGCACCACGCGCGACGGCTGCACTACGACCTGCGGCTGGAACGCGACGGGGTGCTGGTGAGCTGGGCGATCCCGAAGAATCTGCCCGACGACCCGTCGGTCAACCACCTGGCCGTGCACACCGAGGACCATCCGCTGGAATATCTGACCTTCCACGGCGAGATCCCCGAAGGCGAGTACGGCGGCGGCAAGATGCTGATCTGGGACACCGGCACCTACGAGGCCGAGAAGTTCAACGACGTCGGCCCGGACGAGGACGCCGAGGGCGGCGAGGTCATCATCACCCTGCACGGCGAGAAGATCTCCGGACGTTACGCGCTCATCCAGACCGACGGCAAGAACTGGTTGGCGCACAAGATGAAGGATCAGAAGCCGCGCACCGAGATACGGCCCGAGGACTTCACACCGATGCTGGCCACCCACGGCTCGGTGGCGCGCCTCTCCGCCGAGACGCATGCCTTCGAAGGCAAATGGGACGGCTACCGGCTGCTGGTCCACATCGACCACGGCAAGCTGTGCCTGCGGTCGCGCAGCGGACGCGATGTCACCAAGGAGTTCCCGACGCTGCAGGCGATGGCCGCCGATCTGGCCGACCACCAGGTGGTGCTCGACGGGGAGGTGGTGGCGCTCGACGGGTCCGGGGTGCCGAGCTTCGGTGAGATGCAGAACCGGGCCCGCGCCACCCACATCGAGTTCTGGGCATTCGACATCCTGTGGCTGGACGGCCGCTCCTTGTTGCGCGCCAAGCATTCCGACCGCCGCAGGGTCCTGCTCGCGTTGGCCGAGAAGGACGGTCTGATCGTGCCGGACCTGTTACCCGGCGACACCGGAGCCGAGGCGCTGGAGTACGCGCGGGAACGCGGCTTCGAAGGCGTGGTGGCCAAGCGGCACGACTCGATCTATCAGCCGGGCCGGCGCTCGAAAGCGTGGATCAAGGACAAGATCTGGAACATGCAGGAGGTGGTGATCGGCGGCTGGCGCAAGGGCGAGGGCGGCCGGTCCAGCGGCATCGGCGCGCTGGTGCTGGGCATCCCTACCGAAGGAGGACTGCAGTTCGTCGGCAGGGTCGGTACCGGATTCACCGACAAGCAACTGGCCGAGCTCAAGCAGTTGCTCGCACCGCTGGAGACCGACGAGAGTCCGTTCGTCGACCCGTTGCCGCGCCCCGACGCCAAAGGGGTGACGTACGTGCGGCCGGAGCTGGTCGGCGAGGTGCGCTACAGCGAGCGCACCGCCGACAACCGGCTGCGCCAACCCAGTTGGCGCGGGCTGCGTCCGGACAAGTCACCCGATGAGGTGAGGTGGGAATGACGCCCCGGTCATCCGCCGCCACACCCGGTACGGATCGTCGTCGATGTCGAAGTCGTATGGGTGGTAATACAACTCGCCCATCAGCGCCGAACCTGCCGTGACACGATCGCCGGGCCCGCCAGGGGTGTGTCCAGCAGGCCGGGCGGGGCGTCGACGACCGCCGGTATCGCATTGACGGCCGCCATCGCCGTCGTCGCCACCCCCGGGTTGATGGAGTCGTCCCGACCCGGTTCCAGCCGGAGATCGAGTGTCATGTTGGGGTTGCCCTCGATGCGGAACACCATGCCGCCGCCGGGTTGTACCGGGCGGGGCCAGGTGTCGGGCCACGGCGTCGAGGTGACCGTCGCGAAGTACTGCACGGCCGCGACCGGCCGGTCGTCGTGCACGGCGGCGAGCCGCCAGCGGTGTCCGCAGATCGTGCCGGCCGGGATCACCCCGAGCGCGGTGTCGAGATCGCGCGGAGCCAGGATCGTCTCCCAGTCCAGCGCGACCCGGTCGACGTCGACCGCCAGGATGTCGGCGATGTAGCGCACCACCGGTTCCCAGTCGTCGTTGACCTTTCCGGCCGCGATGCGCACCGGCACATGTCCGTCGGGTTTGCCGAAGCCCATGGACTCGTGCAGCACGTCCCAGATCGGGTAGGCGAGGTCCAGATCCAGCGCGTACTCGTCCATGCGGTAGGAGTCGACCACACCGGCGCCGGTCAGCAGCGCCGTCGGCAGGTTCAGGCTGACGAAACCGGGCTCGCAACCGGTCGCGTAGAAGGTGGCGCCGCCGCGCTGCGCGGCCTTCTCGATGGGTTCCCGCCAGGCCGGGGGAGCGGCCTTCGGATACACCATGGGAATCGCCGAGATCGTGACCACGTTGATGCCGGCCGCCAGGTAACCGGCGATGTCGGCGATCACCTCATCCTCACGGCGGACGGCCGTCGCGCAGTAGGCGATGCAGTCGGGTTCGGCGGCCAGCACGGCGTCCACATCGCCGGTGGCCGCCACGCCGATGTCGGGGCGGCCGCACAGTCGGCCGGCGTCCATGCCGACCTTCTCCGGCGTGGACACCTTCACCCCCACGAGCTGTAACGCCGGATCGTCGATGATCGCCCGCAGTGCCACGCTGCCGGTGTGACCGGTGCCGACGTGCACGACGCGCCGGGCGCGCGCCGGGTCTCTCGCTGGGTCTGACGTCACGGATCCCCCTCACAGCGGGCCGGGCGAGAACGGTTGCCACCCATCGGCTCGCGCCATACTGTAAACGATTCCAGTAGGGCTTACCACTGCTCTTTCGGGCGGGGAGGGGGAAGCGGGACCGGTCAGGTGAGCAGGGCGGCCGCCTCGAGCGCCTGGCGCAAACCCCTGGCCGCCAGCTGGTCGGCCAGTTCGTTGTCGGCCACCCCGGAGTGACCTTTCACCCAGAACCACTCCACGCGGTGCCGGGCGCAGGCGGCCTGAAGCCGTTGCCACAGGTCGACGTTCTTCACGGGTTGGCGGGCGGCGGTCATCCAGCCGTTGCGTTCCCAGCCGTGCACCCATGTGGTGATGCCGTTGCGCACGTAGGTGCTGTCGGTGTGCAGATGCACGACGACCGGCCGGGTGAGCGCCTCCAGCGCCATGATCGGCGCGGTCAGTTCCATCCGGTTGTTGCTCGTCACGCCGGCGTCACCGCCGAAGATCTCGCGGACGTGGCGGCCCTGGCGCAGCACCGCGCCCCAGCCGCCGGGGCCCGGATTGGGCCGGCAGCCGCCGTCGGTGTGGATGATGACGGGGGCCTCGTCGAACGCGCTCATGGGCCCAGAGGATAGGGGGTCGAGATCATCGCCGTTCGGACCGACATCCCCAATTCGCGGTTGCGCACGGTGGTGATGCGGCGTCCCGGCTGAACCGCGTCCTTGACCGGTGCGGTGTGTTCGCCGAAGAACGCTGCGGTCGCATCGATGTCGGCGACGGTGTAGGTGATGCCCCACAGCGTCGACGGGCCGTCGCCCGACGTGTCCGGCGCCCCGACGACCTCGAGAATCACCTCGCCGACGCGGTAGAACACCTGCCGGACCGGTGCTCCGCCGAGCGCGGCGTCGCGGGTGCGGCGCGGGTCCAGACCCACCGCGGCCAGCGCGGCCTGGGTCCGCTGCAGATGCGGCGACATCAGCACGACGTGATCGATCCCGGTCACCCCGTTGGGGTGCTCGGCCCGACTCGTCTCGGCTCGGTGCATCCCGGCGCGCGACGTCGGGATGCCGTCCAGATCCCCCGGAACCCCCGCCGGCAGACCCCGAAGCGACCAGCCGACCATTCCCCGGCCCCGATCGCGGCCCAGCAGCCGGACGGCCACCGTGCCGACGCGGCAGACGCCGTCGGCGTCGACACGGAACCCGGCCCGCCGCCACGCGTCGGCCGGATCGGCGGCCCACAGTTCGTCGAGGGTGACGGTCACCGGGCACAGCCTAGACGCGCCGGCATGAACCACCCCGGCGCCGGGAATAAGCCGGTTGGTGCGCATTGTTCGGACCACGCGTCGGGAACGAGGAGGCAGCCAGATGAGATTCGGGATCTCGACCTTCGTCAACGACGACACCATCGACCCGGTGTCGCTGGCCACGGCGATCGAAGAACGCGGTTTCGACGCGCTCACCGTCGCCGAGCACACCCACATTCCGGCCAGCCGCGAATCGCCGTATCCCGAAGGCGGTG
This sequence comes from Mycolicibacterium thermoresistibile, assembly GCF_900187065.1. Classification (NCBI taxonomy): domain Bacteria; kingdom Bacillati; phylum Actinomycetota; class Actinomycetes; order Mycobacteriales; family Mycobacteriaceae; genus Mycobacterium; species Mycolicibacterium thermoresistibile. Next base: position 4,018,552 of record NZ_LT906483.1, on the reverse strand, counting down.
AGTTGCCCAGCGTCTACTACCGCACGCTCGACCCGTTCGTCACGCTCGCCGCGGCCGCCGCCGTGACGTCGCGGATCCAGTTGATCACCGGGATCGCGCTGCTGATCCAGCGTGATCCCATCATCACCGCCAAGGAGGCCGCCAGCATCGACCTCATCTCCGACGGGCGTTTCGTGTTCGGGGTCGGCGCCGGCTGGAACCTCGAGGAGATGCGCCACCACGGCACCGACCCGAGGACCCGGGGCGCCCTGCTCGACGAACGCATCGAGGCCGTCAAGGCCCTGTGGACGGACGAACCCGCCGAATATCACGGCCGTTTCGTCGATTTCGGTCCGTCGTACCTGCGGCCGAAACCCGTGCAGAAGCCGCATCCGCCGATCGTCGTCGGCGGCAACTCCGACGCCACGGTCAGGCGCATCATCCGGCACGGCGCCGGCTGGATGTCCAACCCGCACCCGCCGGAGATGCTCAAGAGGCGCGTCCAGCAGATCCGCGACGGCGCGGGACACGACGTGCTGTTGACGACGTTCGGCACCCCGGTCGACCCCGGCTACTGGGAGGTCCTCGAAGAGCTCGGCTATCAGCAGGCCAATCTGTTGCTGCCGACCAGACCGCGCGACGAGTCGCTCAGAATGCTCGACCAGTTCGCCGAGCGGGTCGCCGGGTACCGCGGCTGACCGCCCGTCAGGTGATGGTGATCCCGCCGTCGACGACGATGGTCTGCCCGGTGACATATCCACCGGCGTCGGAGACCAGCCACACCAGCGTCGCGGCCAGCTCCTCGGGGTCTCCGGTGCGGCCCATCAGCACCCGCGGCATCTGGCTGTCCAGATAGCCGGGCTTGTACTGGTCGGTCATCTCGGACTTGAAGAAGCCCGGCGCGATGGCGTTGACGCGGATGCCTTTCCGCGGCGTCCACTGCTGGGCGAGGTCCCGGGTCAGCCCGATGACACCGGCCTTGCTGGCGCTGTAGGCCGCCTGCGGCAGGCTCGCGGTGGTGATGCCGAGGATGCTGGAGATGTTGACGATCGAGCTGCCCGGCCGCATCACCCGGCCGCAGGCCTGCGCCGCCCAGTAGGAGCCGTTCAGGTTGATGTCGATGACGGTGCGGAACTCCTCCGGGGTCTCCCGGGTGGCCGGCACCGCGGTGCCCACCCCGGCGTTGTTGACCAGCACGTCGACCCGGCCGAACTCGGTCATCGCGGCGTCCACCATCTCCTGGCACTGCTGCGGGTCCACGACGTCGGTGGCCACCGTCAACGCGCGCCGCCCGGTCGCGCGGACCTGCTCGGCGGTCTGCTGCAACCGCTCCACGCGGCGGGCGGCGAGCACCACGTCCGCGCCGGCCTCGGCGCACGCCCGCGCGAACGCGACGCCCAGCCCGCTCGATGCGCCGGTGACGATGACGACCTTGTCGTCCAGACGGAACTTATCCAGAACACCCATGCCGTCATCTCATCATTGCCGGTCACCGGCCATGCGCGGGGGCCCGTGCCCGGGGTCATGCCCCGGCGCCACCCGGGCGGCGGTCAGATCCGATTCTCCGGGCCGAGCACCGCCCACACCGTCTTGCCCGCCGGTGACGGTGCGGTGCCCCAGGCTCGCACCAGCCTCGCGACGGTGTGCAGCCCGGCCGGTGCGGCCGCGGCCTCCCGGTCCTCGCGCAACGTCGGGGGAGCCGGATCGTCGTCCTCGACCGCGACGGTGACCGTCTGCCCGTCGGTCTCCAGCCGCACCCCCGGCGCGCTGTCGGTATGGACGAGCACGTTCTCGACGAAGGTGGTGATCACCACCTTGGCCACCCCGATCAGCTCCTCCTGCGACCAGCGCGCCAGCACGTCGGCCACCAGCCTGCGGGCGCGCGGCAGGCTCGCGGTCCCGGCCGGCAACTGGGCGCGGACCCGCCTCCGCAGTCCCGGCGGCGCGGTCGCGAGCGCCCGCTGCGCGGCGTCGTGGCTGGCGTATACGGGCACGAACCGGCTCACGCCGTTGCGGGCCAGGGCCCGGCGGCCGGGCTGCGCGCCGCACACCAACAGGATCGGCACCTCCGGCCAGCGGGTGATGTGCCAGTACGCGCTGGCGAACACCGCCCAGGCCGATTCGTCCGGCACGTCGAGCCCGTCGACGTCGACGATCACCGCACGGACCTCCGCCAGCGCAGCGGTCACGATGCAGTCGCGGGCCCGCCGGTAGGAGCTGGCGTCGAGGCGGCCGCTGAGGCGGAGCGTTGTCGCGTCGTCCGCGGTTTCGGAGGAGACCCGCAGCGGGTCGACGGCGGCCATCCGACCCCGGTTACCCCGGCCGGTGCGGTGGTAACCCCGCCCGTGACCGCGTCAGAGTTCGGCGTCAGAGTTTGGCGATGACGTTCTCGGCGAACATCTCCAGATTGCGGATCTTGTCGGCCAGCGGTTCGGTGTCCGGACCCTTGATGTAGGGCACCCGGAACCCGACGATCACATCGGTGACGCCCTTGTCCTGCAATCGCTTGATGCCGTCGACGGTGTAGGCGTCCATCGAGATGACGTGGATCTCGAACGGTCCGGTGGCGCCGGCCTCCTCCCGAAACCGCTTGAGCTTGGCCAGAAGATGGTCGAGTTCCTCACCGTCGCCGCCGCCGTGCATCCAGCCGTCGTTGCGGGCGGCCCGGCGCAGCGCCGCATCGGCGTGCCCCCCGATCAGGATCGGGATCGGCTTGCTCGGCGCGGGGGTCATCTTGGTCTTCGGGATGTCGTAGAACTCGCCGTGGTACTCGAAGTAGTCGCCGGTGGTCAGCCCGCGGATGATGTCGATGCACTCGTCCATGCGTTTACCGCGCTTGGCGTACGGAACCCCCATGACCTCGTAGTCCTCCGGCCACGGGCTGGTGCCCACACCCAGGCCGAGCCGGTTGTCGAACATCGCCGCCAGCGAGCCCGCCTGCTTGGCGACCAGCGCCGGCGGGCGGATCGGCAGCTTGAGGACGAAGAAGTTGAACCGCAACGTGGTGGTGGCGGCACACAGCGCCGACGCGAGCACGAACGACTCGATGAACGCCTTCCCGTCGAGGAACTCGCGGTCACCGTCGGGGGTGTACGGATACTTCGAGTCGGACTCGAACGGGTAGGCGACGCTGTCCGGGATCGTCATGGCATGATATCCGGCCGCTTCGGCGGCCTGCGCCAGCGGGATGTAGTAGGACGGGTCGGTCATCGCTTCGGCATAGGTGAACCGCATGCCCCCGATACTAGAACGTGTTCTAGTGGGCGTTTGGGGAATCGGTGCCCCGGGAACGTTCGGCTCCATGAGCGCGGTCTCCAAGATGCTGTACAAGCCCCTGTCCATCGCCATCAGCGTGGCGGGCGGACTCATCGCCGGATGGGTGTTCAACCAGGTGTGGCAGCGGCTCAGCCGGTCCGGTGAGGAGCCGCCGGAACCCAAGGACCTGTCCCGCTCCGGCACCGAGGCGCTGATGGCCGCCGCCGTGCAGGGGCTGATCTTCGGCCTGGTCCGCGCCGCGGTCGACCGCGCCGGGGCGAAAGGGTATCGGGCCGTCACCCACGACGAACCGAACTGATCACCGCGTCGACCGTGAAGGTGTCGGAGAGAGAGCGCCGCACGGACGGTTACGCCGCCGCCGCGGCCGTGAGCGGTGACCCGACCCGGCATACTCGCGTGCGTGCCTCGACACATCCATGTCATCGGGATCGGCGCCGGTGACCCCGACTATGTCACCGCGCAGGCCGTCGCGGCGCTCAACGACACCGACGTGTTCTTCGCCATGGACAAGGGTGAGGCCAAGGACGATCTGGTGGCCCTGCGGCGGCAGATCTGTGAACGGTTCATCGAGCGGCCGGGCTACCGGTTCGTGGAGTTGCCCGACCCGCCCCGGGCCCGCGACGGCGACTACCGGCAGGCCGTCTCCGACTGGCACGCCGCCCGCGCGCGGATCTGGGCCGACGCCATCGCCACCGAGCTCGGGCCGGACGGGGTCGGCGCCTTTCTCGCCTGGGGTGACCCGTCGCTGTACGACAGCACGCTGCGCATCCTGGACCGGGTCGCCGAACACGTCGAGATCAGCTACGACGTCATCCCCGGCATCACCGCCATCCAGGCGCTGACCGCCCGGCACCGCATTCCGCTCAACGACGTCGGCGAGCCGGTGCTCATCACCACCGGACGCCGGCTGCGTGAGCACGGGCTGACCGGTGCGGCCGTGGTGATGCTCGACGGTGAATGCTCGTTCCTCACCTGCCCGCCGCAGACCCGGATCTGGTGGGGCGCCTACCTCGGGACCCCGGACGAGCTCCTGCTCGCCGGCACCGTGGGCGCGGTGGGGAAGCGCATCGAAACCGTACGCGCCGAGGCCCGCGCCCGGCACGGCTGGATCATGGACACCTATCTGCTGCGGCCCTGACCGGCGCCGACCTCGACCGGCCGGCCGGGTTCCGAACACCACTGGGACCACGAACCCGGGAACAACGCCGCGTCCACTCCGACGCTCGCCAGCGCCGCCACCACGACCGCGGCGGTCACCCCGGAGCCACAGTACGCCGCGACGTCGGTCTCGGGGTCGATCGCCAAGTCCCGCACCAGGCGTCGCAGTTCGTCGTGGTCGCGGAAGCGGCCCCCGGCCAGCAGGCTGGTGCTCGGCAGATTGACCGCCCCGGGGATGTGACCGGCCACCGGGTCGACCGGTTCCCGCTCGCCCCGGAACCGTTCGGGCGCACGCGCGTCGAGCAGCACCGCGACCCCGGACACCCGGTCGGCGGTGACGGTCCGGCGGGCGCCGGAGTACAGATCGTGGTACCGGACGGTCACCTCACCGGGCTCGGGATCGACTGGGCCGGTGTGCAATTCCCCGGTCCATGCGGACAGGCCACCGTCGAGGATGCGGACGTCGTCGATACCCGCGGCGGTCAGCACCCACCACGCCCGCGCCGATCCGGCGCCGTTCCAGTCGTCATAGACCACCACCGGAACCCCGGCGCGCACACCCCAGCGGCGTGCCGCGGCCTGCAGATCCGGCCCGGACGGCAGGGGGTGCCTGCCGCGGCCGGGCACCCGGTGATCGGACAGCTCGTTCTCGAGGGAGACATACACCGCGCCGGGCAGATGTCCCTGCTCGTAGGCCGCCCGGCCGTGCGGGCGGGTCAGCTCCCAGCGCACGTCGAGCAGGGTGACCGGCCGGCCGGAGTCGAGCAGGCGCGCCACCTCCCCGGCGGAGATCAACACCCTGTCCCGGTCCGTCATCGTCCCTCCACCATCACGTCGGCCCCCAGCGCCTCGCCGACCAGTCCCAGCGCCTCGGCGAGTTCGCCGCCCGAGTACCGCCCGGGCGGGTGCCCGTCCCGTGCGGCGGCCCGGGCCAGCCGCGCCAGCCCCGCGTTGACCGGCGCGGTCATCCCGTGACGATGTGCGATGCGGACGATCTCCCCGTTGAGGTAATCGGTTTCCACACTCCCACTGTTGCGTGCCAACGACTGCCAGGTGGAGTTCGCGACGACGTCACCGGCGTCGGCGACGTCTCGGTCCCGCGGGCCGTGGCGGCGGGCCTCCCGCTCCACCTCCGCCGGGACGAATTCGATACCGGCGTGGCGCAGCACCGCCTCACCCTCCCGCTGGGCCGCCGCAATCACCACCGGATCGCCCCGGCCCGAACCGGTGAGCGCCACAACCGCATTGGCGAGGTTGGCGAGCAGCTTGCGGTACTTCCACGGCGCCACGTCCGGCGGCCGCGCAACCAGCAGGCCGGCCGGAGTCCAGGTGGCCGCGATGTCGGAGAGCAACCGATCATCCTCGGCGTCGGCCAGATCCGCCGGCCACCGTGAGATGTGGAACTGTCCCGCGACCGGCCAGGACCGCACGATCACCTCCCCGGGGACGACGTGCGCGGCCGGCATCCACACGCACACCCCGAACACCCGGGCGAAGAACCGCAGCGCCATCTCCTCGGCGACCACCCCGTTCAGCGCGGTCAGCACCGGCAGCGTGGACCCGGCGGTGCCGACGACGGTGTCGCCGTGATGAACGGGCCGATCCACCCAGGCGTGCAGCGCATCCTCGAGGTGCTGGGTCTTGGTCGCGAACACCAGCACATCCCGGGAGGTCAGGCGGACCTCGGCGGGGTCGGCGGCGGCGGTGACGCCGATCTCGAACGTGCCGTCGGGTGTGCGCAACGTCAGTCCCCGGTCCGCCAGGGCCTGCGCATGGGCGCCGCGGGCCACCAGCACCACATCGGCGCCGGACCGGGCCAGCAGTCCGCCGACGGTTCCGCCGATGGCGCCGGAGCCGACGATCACGTAGCGGCGGTGCTCAGACGAAGTCACGGTGCCGATCCTCCCCGTAATGCGCGCGACGTGCCATCCGAGCCGTGCGGCGCGATGCCGTGACAAGATCACGTCATGGGCGCATTCCTGCTCCGGGCCGCGGTGACGGGCTTCGCGTTGTGGGTGGTGACGCTGATCGTGCCCGGGCTCAGCTTCGTCGGCGGTGACGACACCCTGGAGCGGGTCGGCATCATCTTCGTCGTCGCGGTGATCTTCGGGCTGGTCAACGCGTTCATCAAACCCGTCGTGCAGCTGTTGTCGATCCCGCTGTACCTGCTCACGCTGGGCCTGTTCCACATCGTGGTCAACGCGCTGATGCTGTGGATCACCGCCTGGATCACCCGGCACACCACCGGGTGGGGCCTGCACCTCGACGACTTCTGGTGGACCGCGATCTGGGCGGCGATCGTGCTGTCGATCGTCAGCTGGGTGCTGTCGCTGGTGGTCGGCAACGCCAAGCGCGTCACCTGACGCGGTTCCTGCGGCAGACTGGACGGCATGCCCGAACTGCCCGAGGTGGAGGCGCTGGCCGACCATCTGCGCCGGCACGCGGTCGGACAGAGGATCCTGCGGATCGACGTGGCGGCGCTCTCGGCGCTCAAGACCTTTGACCCGCCCGTCACCGCACTACACGGACGGACCGTCACCGACGTGCACCGCTGGGGCAAGTATCTCGGTGTGCGGTGCGCAGAGCTCCATCTGGTCACCCACCTGTCCCGGGCGGGCTGGTTGCGCTGGTCGGACAAGTTGTCCACCACCCCGCTGCGACCCGGCAAGGGGCCGATCGCGCTGCGGGTGCACGTCGGCGACGGGGCCGAACCGGCCGGGATCGGCTTCGACCTCACCGAGGCCGGCACCCAGAAGCGGCTCGCCGTATGGGTGGTCGACGACCCCGCGCAGGTACCCGGTATCGCCGCGCTCGGGCCGGACGCCCTCGACGTCGACCGGGACACGCTCGCCGAACTGCTGGGCAGGAGCACCGGCCGGATCAAGACCGTGCTCACCGATCAGAAGGTCATCGCCGGAATCGGCAACGCCTACAGCGACGAGATCCTGCACACCGCGCGGCTGTCCCCGTTCGCCACCGCGAACCGCCTGACCGCACCGCAACTCGACGCCCTGCACGAGGCGATGATCGGGGTGCTCACCGACGCGGTGCAGCGGTCGGTGGGCCAGCAGGCGGCCACGCTCAAGGGGGAGAAGCGGGCCGGGTTGCGGGTGCACGGCCGCACCGGGCTCCCGTGTCCGGTGTGCGGCGACTCGGTGCGCGAGGTGTCGTTCGCCGACAAGTCGTTCCAGTACTGCCCGACCTGCCAGACCGGCGGCAGGATCCTCGCCGACCGTCGGATGTCGAAGTTGCTGAAGTAGGTTGCGGGAGTAACTTGTCCCAGATGACGTCCCAGAAGACACGACAACGGATCCTGATCACCGGCGCGAGTTCGGGTCTGGGCGCGGGGATGGCCCGGGCGTTCGCCGCCGAGGGACGTGACCTGGCGTTGTGCGCACGTCGCGTCGACCGTCTGCACGAATTGCGCGACGAGCTGCTCGACCGTTATCCCGGCATCACCGTCGCGGTGGCGGGGCTCGACGTCACCGACCACGACCGGGTGCCGAAGGTGTTCGGCGAGCTGGCCGACGAACTGGGCGGCATCGACCGCGTCATCGTCAACGCCGGGCTGGGCAAGGGCGCCCCGCTGGGCTCGGGGCGGCCGGCGGTCAACCGCGCGACGATCGAGACGAACCTGCTCGGCGCCCTCGCCCAGATCGAGGCCGCGATCGAGATGTTCACGTCGGCCGGCGGCGGGCATCTGGTGCTGATCTCATCCGTGCTCGCGCGCCGCGGTGTGCCGGGGGTGAAGGCCGCCTACGCCGCCAGCAAGGCGGGGGTGTCGTCACTGGGCGAGTCGCTGCGCGCCGAGTACCGGTCCGGGCCGATCAGGATCACCGTGCTCGAACCCGGCTACATCGAATCGGAGATGACGGCGCGCTCGCAGTCCACGATGCTGATGGTCGACACCGGAACCGGGGTGCGGGCGATGGTGGCGGCCATCGAACGCGAAGTCGGACACGCCGTCGTGCCGGGGTGGCCGTGGCGCCCTCTGGCCCGGTTGTTCAAGATGGTGCCGGTGTCGATGTTGAGGAGATTCGCATGAGCCGCTTGGGGCCGGTGCCGCGCCGGGTGTCGGTGGCGCTGGTGTCGATCGGCGCCGTCGTGGCGCTCACCGTGACCGGCTGCCTGCCCGTCGACACCCGCAGGAACAGCGCGACCACCACCCCCGAGGCGCCCGCGACCACCACCGAGGCGCCCACCGGGCCGTCGACGCCGTCGGGGCCGGTCGGACCCGCCGCCGGTTTCGCCGATGTGGTGGAACGCGTCGGCCCGAGCGTGGTCACGGTGCGCACCGGCGACGGGGTGGGCAGCGGGGTGGTCTACCGCCCGAACATCATCATCACCAACGCCCATGTCGTCGGCCGGGCCCGCGAGGTCGTACTGACCTTCGCCGACCGGGAGGAGGCGGCCGGCGAGGTGTTGGCCACCGACACCATCACCGATCTGGCGGTGGTGCGCTCGCAACGCGGAAACCTGCCGGTGCCGGAGTTCCGCACCGAACTGCCGCGACCGGGGGAGTGGGCCGTCGCGATCGGCAGCCCGCTGGGTTTCGAGAACACCGTGACCGCCGGGGTGATCTCCGGGTTGAACCGCGCCATCCCCGGATCGGGGACCTCGACCCAGTCGCTGATCGACCTCATCCAGACCGACGCGCCGATCTCGCCGGGTAACTCGGGCGGTGCCCTGCTCGACGTGGACGGGCGGGTCGTCGGCATCAACGAGGCCTACATCCCACCCGAATTGGGCGCGGTGTCATTGGGATTCGCCATTCCGGCGGCCACCGCGATCGACGCCGCCGACCAGATGCTGGCCGACGGCCGGGTCACCCATCCGTTCCTGGGGGTGTCGCTGGCCCGGCTGACCCCGTCGATCCGCCGGCAGCTCAATGTGGGCGCCGAGGACGGGGCGCTGGTCACCGTGGTCGACCGGGGCGCGCCCGCGGCGGAGGCCGGGCTGCGGCCGGGCGATGTGATCGTCGAATTCGACGGTAAGCAGGTGCGCAACGTCGAGGATCTGCTGACCGCCCTGCGGCAGTCCCGGCCGGGAGCCCGGGTGCAGGTGGTGTTCATCCGCGGCGGGCAACGTCAACAGGTGACGCTGACGGTCGGTTCCCGCAACTGACGCTGCTCTGGTCCGGCGGGCGTGCCGCGACGTGCGTTCTCGGCATGCGGACCGGTTTGGCGAGCACCCTGCACCGGGCATACATCGGGCATGTGCCGGGCATGTGTCGGGTGTCGGTCGCGACGAGTGTCGGTCGCGACGAGCGCGTCCTGGCTGCGGCGACCGTGAGTTGACGGCGTCGAGTGTGCCCTGGCCGTCTCGAGCGTGTGAGAACCGCGTCGAGTGTGCCGCTACGGTGCGTTTTCGAGCCGTGACGCTGCGTGCGGACACGGTCGGGTCAGCGTCCGCACGCTCGGCGCCACCACCGCACACTCGACGCCGCAGGTGTCCGCTCGCCGACCGCGCTCACAAGATATCGCCAACGATTTGAAATTTTCATTGACAGATCGTTGGGAAAACACAACACTTAGTTGTATGAGTCCGGTCAGACGGGGTAAGACGTCCCCGATCTACAACCGCATCGCGGTCCTGCGCGCGGAGCGGCAGATGTCTCGCGCGCAGCTCGCGGAACTGATCGACGTCAACCCGCAGACCGTCGGCGCGCTGGAACGGGGCGATCACTATCCCAGCCTCGACCTGGCGTTTCGTATCTGTGCGGTGTTCGATCTCCCGGTCGAGGCCGTGTTCTCGCGCGAACCGTTCACCCCGTTGTCGACCGAGCTCTACCGAAAGGACGGACGACCGCACGAAGGGACTTCCCATGCCTGACCGAACCCCCCGAACGTCCGGCCCCACCCTGCTCGACCGTTACCAGGACTACCGCGCCCGGCGGTTCCTCAAGAATGAGCGCACCTATTTCCACGCCCTTCCGGGGTGGCGCACCCAGCGCCGGCGCCGGATGCTCGTCGTCATCCTGGCGCTGTCGCTGGCGACGATGGCCGTCGTCGGTGTGGTGTGCGCCCTGGGTTTCCGTCAGGCGGCCCTGGTCTGGCTGCCGGCCACCCTGGTCTTCTTCCCGACGTTTTTGGTGTTGCAGATCGTGTCCGGCCGCCAAGGTGACGCACCGCCGGCCGTGCTCGACGAATACGAGATCCAGCAGCGCAACAACGCCCGGTCGATCGGCCTGACCGTGACACAGAACCTGGTGCTGCTGCCGATCCTCTACCTCATCATGATGTCGACGATCATGCGCGACGTCGACGCCCGCACCGCGCTCGACATGGCCTATGCGGGCGGGATGATGGCGCTGGCGGCGCTGCTGATCGGCGGATGCCTGCCGGTGATGATCCTGGCCTGGACCCGGCCCGATCCCGACGCCACCTAGGGATTTCGGCGTGCCGGCGGTCGCTCAGCGACCGTCAGCACGCCGAAATCACGCGGACCGGCCCCGCTCGGCGCGGTACCTGCGCACCAGGGCATCGGTTGACGAATCCGATTGCGGCGGAGGCACTTCATCGCCGGCGATCACCGGCAGCAGCGCCTTGGCCTGGGTCTTGCCCAGCTCCACACCCCACTGGTCGAACGAGTTGATCCCCCAGATCACCCCTTCGGTGAACACCTGATGCTCGTAGAGCGCGATCAACTGGCCCACCACCGACGGTGTCAGCTTCGTGCCCAGAATGCTTGTGGTGGGCCGGTTTCCGGGCATCACCCGGTGTGGGACCAGTTCGGCCGGGGTCCCTTCCGCGGCGATCTGGGCGGCGGTCTTGCCGAACGCCAGCACCTGGGTCTGGGCGAAGAAGTTGCTCATCAACAGGTCGTGCATGCTGCCGGTGCCGTCGGCGGTGGGCAGATCGTCGGTGGGCTCGCTGAATCCGATGAAATCGGCGGGAATCAACCGGGTGCCCTGATGCAGCAGCTGATAGAACGCGTGCTGGCCGTTGGTTCCGGGCTCGCCCCAGAAGATCGCACCGGTGTCGCAGGTGACCGGGGACCCGTCGGCCCGCACCGACTTGCCGTTCGATTCCATCGTCAACTGCTGCAGATAGGCCGCGAACCGGGACAGATCATTGGAGTACGGCAACACCGCGCGCGACTGGGCACCGAAGAAATTGTTGTACCACAACCCGATCAGCCCCAGCAGCACCGGCGCGTTGCGCTCCAGCGGTGCGGTCCGGAAGTGCTCGTCGACGGTGCGGAAGCCGGCCAGGAACTGCGCGAACCGCTCCCGCCCGATCACCGCCATCACGCTGAGCCCGATGGCGCTGTCCACTGAATACCGTCCGCCGACCCAGTCCCAGAACCCGAACATGTTCGCGGTGTCGATGCCGAACTCCTCGACCAGCCGGTGGTTCGTCGATACCGCCACGAAATGTCTGGCCACCGCGTCCTCGCCCAGCGCCTCGGTGAGCCACCGGCGCGCCGCGGTGGCGTTCGTCAGTGTCTCCAGCGTCGAGAACGTCTTCGAGGCGACGATGAAAAGCGTTGTCGCCGGGTCCAACCCGTCCAGTTTGGCCACCAGGTCGGCGGGGTCGACGTTGGAGACGAAGCGTGCCGAGATGCCCGCGTCGGCGTAGTGGCGCAGCGCGTCGTACACCATCACCGGCCCCAGATCCGAGCCGCCGATGCCGATGTTGACCACCGTGGTGATGCGCTGCCCGGTGGCGCCGGTCCACTCGCCGCTGCGCAACCGGTCGGTGAAGTCACCCATCCGGTCCAGCACCTCGTGCACATCGGCCACCACGTCCTGCCCGTCGACCACCAGCTCGGCGTCCCGGGGCAGCCGCAGCGCGGTGTGCAGCACCGCGCGGTCCTCGGAGGTGTTGATGTGCGCACCGGCGAACATCGCGTCCCGATGCTGCTCCAGCCCGGCGGTGCGGGCCAACTCCACCAGCAGCCCGAGGGTCTCCCGGGTGACCCGGTGCTTGCTGTAGTCGATGTAGAGATCCCCGACGGTCAACGCCAATTCGGTGCCCCGGTCAGGATCCTCAGCGAACAACTCCCGCAGATGCCGGTCACGGATCTCACCGTGATGACGGCTCAGGGCCTGCCAGGCCGGGGTCGCGGTGATATCGGAAACACGCGGAAAATCGGAGCTCACCCCGATGAGGGTAGTGCGCCGAACCGGGCGAACGGGTAAGACAAACAGTATGGATTCCAGGGTCGAGCAACTGTTGGCGTCGGTTCCCACCGGATTGTGGATCGGCGGTGAGGAACGGGCCGGCACGTCGACGTTCGAAGTGCGCAACCCGGCCGACGATTCGGTGCTGACCACCGTCGCCGACGCCTCCGCGGCCGACGCCGCCGCCGCGCTGGACGCCGCCTGTGCGGTGCAGCAGGAGTGGGCGGCTACCGCGCCGCGGCGGCGCGGCGAGATCCTGCGCGCGGCCTTCGAGGCGATCACCGCCCGCGCCGACGACATCGCCACCCTGATGACCCTGGAGATGGGCAAGGTGGTGGCCGAGAGCAAGGGCGAGGTCGCCTACGGCGCGGAGTTCTTCCGGTGGTTCGCCGAAGAGGCGGTCCGCATCGGCGGCCGCTACACCCCGAGCCCGGCCGGCAACGGCCGCATCCTGGTCACCAAACAGGCCGTCGGCCCGTGTTACGCGATCACCCCGTGGAACTTCCCGCTGGCCATGGGCACCCGCAAGATCGGCCCGGCGCTGGCCGCCGGCTGCACGATGATCGTCAAACCCGCGCAGGAAACCCCGTTGACGATGTTGTTGCTGGCCAAGCTGATCGACGAGGCCGGGCTGCCCAAGGGGGTGTTGTCGGTGCTGCCGACCAGCAACCCGCGCCCGCTCACCGAGGCGCTGATCGGTGACGGCCGGCTGCGCAAACTCACCTTCACCGGGTCCACCGGGGTGGGGAAGGCGCTGGCCCAGCAGGCCAGTGCGAAACTGCTGCGCACCTCGATGGAGCTGGGCGGCAACGCGCCGTTCATCGTGTTCGACGACGCCGACATCGACGCCGCGGTGGACGGCGCGATGCTGGCCAAGATGCGCAACGGCGGCGAGGCCTGCACCGCCGCCAACCGGTTCCACGTCGCCAACGCGGTGCGCGAGGAGTTCACCGAGAAGCTGGTCAAACGGATGAGCGAGGTGACCCTCGGCAACGGGCTCGACGGGTCGTCGACGCTGGGGCCGCTGATCAACGCCCAACAGCGCGACACCGTCGTGGAACTGGTCACCGACGCGGTCGAGCGGGGGGCGACGGTCGCGGTCGGCGGCACCGTGCCCGACGGCCCCGGCTGGTTCTACCCGGCGACCGTGTTGACCGACGTGTCGGCCGACGCGCGCATCCTCAAGGAGGAGGTGTTCGGTCCGGTCGCCCCGATCGTCGGATTCGACACCGAAGAGGAGGGCATCGCCGCGGCGAACGACACCGAATACGGTTTGGCCGCCTACATCTACACCCGTTCGCTGGATCGGGCGCTGCGGGTGGCCGAGGCGATCGAGTCCGGGATGGTCGGTGTCAACCGCGGCGTGATCAGCGACGCCGCCGCCCCGTTCGGCGGAATCAAGGAATCCGGGTTCGGCCGGGAGGGTGGCACCGAGGGCATCGAGGAATATCTGGAGACCAAGTACATAGCCCTGACATGACGCCCTGACATGACGCCCTGACATGACGCCTTGCCGTAACTCCTTGACATAGCCCGACATCTGTAACCCGGGAAACAGTCGGCCGCTCCCCGGCCGTGTCTCCCGGGGATGGGAGCGCGCCGCGCCTAAGCTTGCTGCGTTGAACAGAAAGGGCAGCCAGGTGTCGGCAGTGCGTACTGCTGAACCCCATCGGGAACGGGGCAGATGGGTTGACCCGGTCTCTCGTCCCGGCTACCGGGGCGCGCCGAAGGCCCGGGACCGGCGCGACGGCATCCCCGCGCTGGACGGTCTGCGCGCCATCGCCGTCGGGCTGGTGCTCGTCGGGCACGGCGGAATCCCCGGGGTGTCCGGCGGATTCATCGGCGTCGACCTGTTCTTCGTCCTCAGCGGGTTTCTGATCACGTCGCTGCTGCTGGAGGAACTCAACGCCAGCGGCCGGATCAGCCTGACCGGATTCTGGGCTCGCCGCGCCCGCCGGCTGCTGCCCGCGCTGGTGCTGATGGTGCTGGCCGTCGCGTTCGCCCGCCAGGTGTTCCCGCCCGAGGCGGTCGCCGGACTGCGCGACGATGCGCTGGCCGCGCTGTTCTGGGTGGCGAATTGGCATCTCGTGGTGCAGGAGACCGACTACTTCACCCAGGGCGGAACCCCGTCCCCGCTCCAACACACCTGGTCGCTGGGGGTGGAGGAGCAGTACTACCTGCTGTGGCCGCTGGTGGTGCTGGGGTTGACGGTGCTGCTGGCCGTCGTGGTGCGTCGCCGCGGCCGCCGGCTGCCCATCGGCGCGGTGCGGGCCGCGGTGTTCGTGCTGGCGACCGCCGGGGTGATCGCGTCCGCGGCCGCCGCGGTCTGGATGGCCCGCACCGGCACCGTCGGCGAGGACACCGTCAACCGGGTGTACTTCGGCACCGACACCCGCGCGCAGGGTCTGTTGATCGGTGCGGCCGCGGCGGCGCTGCTGGTGCGGGACTGGCCCGCGCTGACCGCCGGCTGGTCGGTGATCCGGACCCGGTGGGGCCGGGTGCTGGCCCGGTTGTTGCCGGTTCTCGGGCTGGTGTTGATCGGCGCCGCCGCGCACCACCTGACCGGCAGCGCCGAGGAGTTCCGTGCCGGGGCGCTGACCGTGGTGGCGCTCGCCGCGATCCTGGTCATCGCCCCGGTGGCGCTGGACCAGGACGGCCTCGTCGCGCGGCTGCTGTCCTGGCGGCCACTGGTGTTCCTGGGCGCCATCTCCTACGGCGTCTACCTGTGGCACTGGCCGATCTTCCTGGCCGTCAACGGTGAACGCACCGGCTGGACCGGGCTGCCGCTGTTCGTGGTGCGCTGCATCCTCACGGTCGGGATCGCGACGCTGTCGTGGTGGCTGATCGAACAGCCGATCCGGCGATGGCGTCCGGTGCGGGTGCCGCAGCTGCGGTTGGCCGTCGCCACGATGGCCACCGCCGCGGTGGTGACCATCCAGTTCGTGCCGGTCGGTGTCGGCCCGGGCGGGCCGGCCGCCGACGGGCTGCCGCCCGGGGTGTCGACGGCGGCGCTGGTGGAGCCGATCGAGGCGGCCCGCCGGGTGACGCCGGTGCAGCCCGGGCCCCGTGAGCACACGGTGTCGGTGTTCGGCGATTCGGTCGGCTGGACGCTGATGCGGTATCTGCCGCCGATGCCGGGCATGACGTTCATCGACCGCACCACGATCGGCTGCGGTCTGGCCCGCGGTGGCCCGTACCGGCAGCTGGGGGAGACGCTGAACCAGAAGCCGGAGTGCGATGTCTGGCCGGCCCGCTGGACGCAGCGCATCAACTACGACAAACCCGACGTCGCGCTGCTGATCGTCGGCCGGTGGGAGATCGTCGACCGGGTCTTCGAGGGCCGCTGGACGCACATCGGCGACCCGGCCTACGACGCCTATCTGACCGGTGAGCTGCGCCGCGCGCTGGACATCATCTCCTCGACGGGTGCCCGGGTGATCGTCACCACCGTGCCCTACAACCGGCGCGGGGAGAAACCGGACGGCAGCCTGTACCCGGAGGATCAGCCGGAACGGGTGGACCGGTGGAACCGCATCCTGCGCAGCGTCGTCGACGAGTATCCGGGTGTGTCGGTGCTGGACCTGAACAAGAAGCTGGGGCCGAACGGCCGCTACACCGCGAAGGTGGACGGGGTGCGGGTGCGCAGCGACGGCGTGCACTTCACCCCGGAGGGCGTAGAGTGGCTGGCGCCGTGGCTACAGGAGGCCGTCGCGCCCCCAAACACACCGGCACCGGACAAACCGGCACCGGAGCCGGCCACCCCGAAGCCACCCCACAAGCCACCCCACAACAACCGGCCCGTCGCGGAATAGTGTTCCGCGGGCCGGGAGGTCAGTGGCCGAGGCGGCCGCGGCCCAGCCGCAGCAGCAGCATCGCGAGCTCGCGGCCTTCCGGGCCGAGCACGCTGTACCGCTCGATGACCTTCATCTCCCGGCTGTGCACCAGACGGGTGCCGCCGGATGCCATCCGGGTCTTGCCGATCAGCCTGGACACCTCGGTGCGCCGCTGCACGGCCTCGAGGATCTGCGCGTCGAGTTCGTCGATCTCGCGGCGCAGCGCGTCGATGTCGACCGAGGTGTCGGAATCCGCCTGGGTCTCGGTTGTCATCTGGGAATTCTCCGTCTTCTCGTTGTGTGGACTGTCAGGTCTCATCCGGTGTCCGGGCCTCCACACAAGAGACAAGCCCCGAATCCGGATGCGGACCTCGGGGCTCTGCTGAAGGCAGTCAGACCACGGGCACCGCTACCGGCACCCGTGAAAAAATCGTCCCTGCCATTTGAGCACGCAATCAAGTATTCCACTCCGGACATGCCGGCGCAAAGATGTCGCCTCGCGGCGGTAGGTTGGTTCGCGAGATGACGACCGCGACCGAAGCAGATCAGATCCTGGAGGGCCTCAACCCGCAACAGCGCCAGGCGGTGCTGCACGAGGGCTCCCCGCTGCTCATCGTCGCCGGCGCAGGCTCCGGCAAGACCGCCGTGCTGACCCGTCGCATCGCCTACCTGCTGGCCGCCCGCGATGTGGCCGTCGGCCAGATCCTGGCCATCACCTTCACCAACAAGGCCGCCGCCGAGATGCGGGAACGGGTGATCGGGCTGGTGGGCCCGCAGGCCCGCAGCATGTGGGTGTCGACGTTCCACTCCACCTGTGTGCGGATCCTGCGCAATCAGGCGTCGCTGCTGCCCGGCCTGAACTCCAATTTCTCCATCTACGACGCCGACGACTCGCGGCGGCTGCTGATGATGATCGGCAAGGATCTGGGGCTGGACACCAAACGGCATTCGCCGCGGCTGTTGGCCAACGCCATCTCCAACCTCAAGAACGAGCTGATCGATCCCGAACAGTCCGCGGCCGAAGCGTCGGAGGCCTCCGACGAGCTCGCCCGCATCGTCGCGGAGGTCTACGCCGAGTACCAGCGCCGGCTCCGCGCGGCCAACGCGCTGGACTTCGACGACCTGATCGGTGAGACGGTCGCGGTGCTGCAACGGTTCCCGCACATCGCCCAGTACTACCGGCGCCGGTTCCGGCACATCCTGGTCGACGAGTACCAGGACACCAACCATGCGCAGTACGTGCTGGTGCGCGAACTCGTGGGCCACCACCAGGCCGCGGATCAGGCCGCGGATCAGGCAGCCGATCCGGCCGCCCCCGCGGTGCCGCCGTCCGAACTGTGTGTGGTCGGCGACGCCGACCAGTCGATCTATGCGTTCCGCGGCGCCACCATCCGCAACATCGAGGACTTCGAACGCGACTTCCCCGACGCCACCACCATCCTGCTGGAGCAGAACTACCGCTCCACGCAGACGATCCTCAACGCCGCCAACGCCGTCATCAAGCACAATCCGGGCCGCCGGGAGAAGCGGCTGTGGACCGACGCCGGTGAGGGTGATCTGATCGTCGGCTACGTCGCTGACAACGAACACGACGAGGCCCGCTTCGTCGCCGAGGAGATCGACGCCCTCGCCGATCGCGGCGAGATCAGCTATTCCGACGTGGCGGTCTTCTACCGCACCAACAACTCGTCGCGGGCGCTGGAAGAGGTGTTCATCCGCGCCGGGATCCCGTACAAGGTCGTCGGCGGTGTGCGGTTCTACGAGCGCAAGGAGATCCGCGACATCGTCGCCTACCTGCGGGTGCTGGACAACCCGGGCGACTCGGTGAGCATGCGGCGCATCCTCAACACCCCGCGCCGCGGCATCGGCGACCGCGCCGAGGCGTGCGTGGCGGTGTACGCCGAGAACACCGGCATGAACTTCAACGACGCCCTGGTGGCCGCGGCCGAGGGCAAGGTGCCGATGCTCAACACCCGCTCGGAGAAATGCATCAAGGCGTTCGTCGATCTGCTCGACGATCTGCGCGGCAAACTCGACGATGACCTCGGCGACCTGGTCGAGGCGGTGCTCGACCGCACCGGGTACCGCTCCGAACTGGAATCCTCCAACGATCCGCAGGATCTCGCCCGGCTCGACAACCTCAACGAACTGGTCAGCGTCGCCCACGAATTCAGCATCGACCTGGCCAACGCCGAAGCGCTGGGCGGCCCGGAGGACGAGGACGTCCCGGAGACCGGGGTGCTCGCGCAGTTCCTGGAGCGGGTGTCGCTGGTCGCCGACGCCGACGAGTTGCCCGAGGAGGGCGCCGGCGTGGTGACGCTGATGACGCTGCACACCGCCAAGGGCCTGGAGTTCCCGGTGGTGTTCGTCACCGGCTGGGAGGACGGCATGTTCCCGCACATGCGGGCGCTGGGCGATCCCACCGAACTGTCCGAGGAACGGCGGTTGGCCTATGTGGGCATCACCCGTGCCCGCCGCCGGTTGTACCTGACCCGCGCCAAGGTCCGGTCGTCCTGGGGGCAGCCGATGCTCAACCCGGAATCCCGTTTCCTGCAGGAGATTCCACAGGAGCTGATCGAATGGCGGCGCACCGACCCGACACCCGGCGCCGTCGGTGTGCGGGGGATGGTCAGTGCGCCGGGGAGCGGGGTCGGGCGGTTCGGCGCACCGGAGCACCGCCGGCCGGCCCCCGGGCGGGCGGGGGCCGGCCGGGCGGGGGCGCGTAACCGTCCGCTGGTGGTGCTGCAACCCGGCGACCGGGTGAACCACGACAAGTACGGGCTGGGTCGGGTCGAGGAGGTGTCCGGCGTCGGGGAGTCGGCGATGTCGCTGATCGATTTCGGCAGCGCCGGCCGGGTCAAGCTCATGCACAACCACGCGCCGCTGCAGAAACTCTGACCCCAGCGCCGATGCGATACCGTCAGTGAACGATGTCCAAGCCCCGCGTCCGTAACCGATACTCAAGCGGTCCCACGCGGGGCGAACAGCGACGTGAGCGGTTACTGCAGGCGCTGGAGGATCTGCTGGCGTCCCGCCCGTTCGCGGCGATCGAGGTCGGCGACATCGCCCGCGCGGCGGGCCTGTCCCGATCGGCGTTCTACTTCTACTTCCCGTCGAAAGCCGCCGCCGTGGGCGCCATGCTCGGCGATGTCTTCGGCGAGATCAGCGATGTGCTCGACAAGTGGACCGAGCTGGGGGACAGCGTCGCCGCCCGCCGCCGGGAGGTCTACGACAGCTTCGAACGGGTCGTCGCCATCTGGCGTCAGCATGCACCGCTGATGGCCGCCATGTTCGACGCGGCCTCGACGGATGCCGAGGTCCGGGCGATGTTCGAGGGCCACATCGACAGCTTCGTGGACGGATCCGCGGCCCGGATCCGCCATGAGCGTGCGGTGGGGGAGGCGCCCGACGGGCCCGACCCGGAGGCGCTCGCCCGGGTGCTGGTCGGCATGAACGTCAAGGCCCTGGAGCGGGACATGCGCGCCATCACCAGCGGAGCTCCGGCGGACGCCGACCTCCCGCGGGTGCTCGCGTTCGTCTGGGGCCGCGTGCTCTACGACGCCTGACCGGGCGTCATCTTCCTCGTCATCATCTTCCTCGTCATCCCTCCTGGCGCCGGCGTGCGCCGGCCGCGGTCTCGTCATGCGTCGAAGAAACTGCACGCGTGTCGAATTTATTCGACGCGCGTCAGTTCTCGAGTATGTTAGGGGCGTCACAACCGTCGGCGGAAGTGGCGTGAGCGCCCGGCCGCCGGTCGCGGAACAGATGGATTTCCCGAGGGATTTCCGTAAGGGATAGGAGCCCCCATGTCACCGTCGGAAGTCGACGTCCTGATCATCGGCGCCGGGTTCGCCGGGCTGCGCATGTTGATCGAAGCGCGTTCCAGAGGTCTTCGGGCACGTGTCCTCGAGGCGGGATCCGACGTCGGCGGGACCTGGTACTGGAACCGGTATCCGGGCGCGAGGACCGACACCGAAGCGTGGACGTACTGCTTCAGCTTCGACCCCGAGCTGCTGCAGGAGTGGGAGTGGCAGGACCGCTACCCGTCGCAACGTGAGGTGCAGGCCTACCTCGACTTCGTGTGCCACCGCCACCGGCTGCGCGAGGACATCGAGTTCAACCAGCGGGTGACATCGCTCATCCGCGACTCCGGGAGCAACACCTGGACCGCGACGACCGAAGCCGGCGGCCGGTACCGGGCCACCTATGTCGTCGCCGCAACGGGCGGGATCGCGCATGCGTACCGGCCGGACATCCCCGACTTCGACACCTTCCGGGGCGAGTGGTACATGTCGGCGGCCTGGCCGAAGGAAGGCGTCGACTTCAGCGGGAAACGAGTCGGCATCATCGGCACCGGATCGACCGGCGTGCAACTGATCCCCCAGATCGCCCAGACCGCCGGGCATCTGACGGTCTTCCAGCGCACCCCGAACTTCGTGCTCCCCGCGCGCAACCACCCCCTCGAAGAGGAACAGCGCAAGGCGATCAAGCGGGACTACGAGCAGATCTGGCAACTCGCGCACAATCAGGTCTTCGGCTTCCCGATCCCGCCGGCCGGCCGGAACGCGCTCGACACGCCGCCCGAGGAGCGTCGGCGCATCCTCGAAGAAGGCTGGGAGAAGGGCGGATTCCGCTTCATCTTTGAGACGTTCGACGACCTTTTCGTCTCCGAGGAGGCGAACGAGATCGCGGCGGAGTTCGTGCGCGACAAGATCCGGTCCATCGTGCACGACCCCGAGGTGGCCGAACGGCTCTGCCCGACGAACCATCCGCTGGGCACCAAACGGCCGCCCATCGGCACGAACTACTACGAGACCTACAACCGCGACAACGTCACCCTCGTCGACCTGCGCAGCGATCCGATCGAACGGATGGTCCCCAACGGCATCCAGACCGCAAGCGGCGTCGTCGAACTCGAGGTGCTGGTGTTCGCCACCGGCTTCAAGGTCGGCACCGGCTCGTTGGAGCAGATGGATGTGCGCGGTGAGCGCGGCGTGGAGTTGAAGGAGGTGTGGCGCGACGGCCCGCAGACCCTGATGGGCGTCGGCGTCGCCGGATTCCCCAACTTCTTCCTGATCGGCGGGCCGCATTCGACCATCGGCAACGCGCCGCCGGTCGCCGAACGGGCCTCCCGGTGGATCGGCCAGGTCATCGAGCACCTGGGCCGCACCGGCGCCCGCGCCATCGAGCCGACCCAGCAGGCGATGGACGAGTGGGCGGGTCTGCTGCAGGCGATCGTCGACACCACCCTGCTGGAGAAGGGCAAGGCCGCCAACTCGTGGTTCTTCGGGGCGAACACCCCCGACGGGCCCAACCGCATCGTGCTGTACGCCGCCGGTGTGCCGGCCTACTTCGACGAATTCAACCGGTCCGAGGCGAACGGCTACCCGGGTTTCACCTTCCATCAGGACAGCAGCGAGGGTGACGCCGCACAGCTGGCGACCTCCGCCAACTGAACGACCACCCGAATCAGAAACACCCGAGATTGACAGGAGTCATCGATGACCGATTTCGCGGCCGCGTCCGACGAGTTCTTCCGCGCCTACAACGACTGCGACATCGACGAGGTCGAGCGGAGGCTGGCGCCGGACCTCGACTTCGCCCACCACAACCGGGGATTCGCCACCCGCGATCGGGGAGAGCTCATCGCGGTGTTGCGTCAGTTCGTCGCGACGATCATGCCGGACCGGAAGTTCTCCGAACCCTCCCGCGTCACCGTCTCCGGTAACACGGTGATCCGGGAGGCCACCTGGAGCGGCCATGCCAAAGAGGACATCCCGGGATTCGGCACGGCCGGGGAGTTCATCGAACTGCAGCTGTGCAGCGTGCTGCGCTTCGACGACGACGGAATCATCGTGGAGTGGAAGGACTACGGCTGACCGCGGCCCGGTGGGTGGTCAGCTGAGATCGGCCCACCGCCCGGTGGCGGGCAGGACGGTCAGCACGATGCTGGTCACCGGCAGGATCGGGATGGCGTAGACCACCGGCGGCAGCGCGGCGCCGGCCACGAACAGGCTGCCGAAGATCAGCAACCCGATCACCCCGCCGACCACCGTCAACAGTCGGCCCAGGCGGCGGCGCAACAACATCAGGATCAGCCCGCCGATCATCGCCGCCGCCGACACCGCGGTCAGGAATCCCACGGCCACACAGAACAGCCGGTCGGTCCGCCACCACCCGGTGATCAGATCGGTGGCGATGACGGCGGTGGCCCATCCGCTGAGGATGGTCACCACCGCCGCCGCGACCGTGGTTCCGGGGCCACCCGGGCGGGCCGCCGGCGTGCCGGGCGCCGGCGCGGACGGCCCGGTGCCGGGCTGGGGAATGAAGGTGGTCTGCTGTTCGGCGGCGCCCGGGATCAGGCTGGTGCGCGGCTCGCCACCGGTGTCGGCCGGCTGAGTGAGTGCGGGGAGCGCGCCGGTCGGGTGGCGCCGGATGATCCGCGGCCGATCCGCGCCCCGGTCGGCGGAACGTTCGGACGGTTCGGACGAAGGCCCGGCAGACCCGGACGGTTGGTCTTCGGGGCCGTCACTCACAGATATCCACCGTAATCCCGTGCGGATCCCGGGTGGTCCGGACTTATCGGGCCGGGCCGCTCATCGCATGTAGCCGCTGTTGGGGCCGACGCCCCGCTTGGCGAGCCACGCGGCCGGGTCGACCCGGTTGACACCGTCGAGCAGCACCTCGAAATGCAGATGCGGGCCGGTGGAGTTGCCGGTGTTGCCCATCCGGGCGATCTGATCGCCGGCCATCACCCGCTGGCCCACGTTGACCAACACCGAACTGAGGTGCGCGTACACCGTCACGGTGCCGTCGTAGTGCCGCAACTTCACCCAGATGCCGTAACCACCCTGCGGGCCGGTCTCGATCACCACACCGTCGGCGGCCGCCAGGATCGGCGTGCCGACGGAGTTGGCGATGTCGATGCCGCCGTGTAGCACACCCCAGCGGTAGCCGAAACCCGACGTCCACACGCCGGTGGTCGGCATCACGAACTGGGGGCGGGCCAGTCGGGCCTCGCGTTCCGCGCGCTCCTGGGCGAACGCGGCGGCCTTGGTGATCTCCTCGGCGTGCACGATCGCCTTGGCGGGCTGGGCGACGGTGACGATCTGCATACCGCCGGTCGCCCCGTCGATCGCATCCGGCATGGCGGCCTGATCGGCCGCCAACACGGTGGCGTCGGTGGACGACTTCTCGTCATCGCCGTTGACCACCGAGTACGCCCCGGCCGCGGTGGCTCCGGCAGCCATCGCGGCGATCATCAGGCGGCCTTTGCCGGCGCTGGTCGGTTCGGGCTTGCGGTGCTGGCCACGCCGGCCGATCGCGATGACGTCGGTGGCCGCGGTGCCGTCGCTGACATCGGTGTGGCTGTCGCGGTAGGCGTGCCCGGAGGGCCGCTCGTCGCGCGGATCCGGCCGGAACTCGGACGGCACCACCAGGCGCAGCGGAGCCTCGGCGTCGGGATCGAGATCATCGAGTTCGGGAGCCGAGACCACTTCGGACTCCCGGTCGAACGCGACGTCCCACTCGTCGTCCCAGGCGTCGCCGTAGAAGTCCGTGTCGGCCCCGAGATCGGACAGGCGCCCGAAACCGCTGAGCGGAATGATCTCGGTGATCTCGGCGGGATGGGGATCGAACCCCTGGCGGGGGTGGCGGTGAGCGTCCGTCGAGTCTCCCGCAGGAGATACGGCACGGTGCTTCGCCAACCCTCAAAGTCCTTCTCGTCGTCGTAATCAGAACGTTATCTGGACCGCGACGACGGTAACCAACTTCGGTTGATTGTGGCAACCCGTGCCGCTATTCCTGGCTGGAATGTGAGATGGATCACTACGCTGTGCTGGTGAGATCCACCACAAGGGCCAAGGGCGATTCGGGAGCCGGTCGCCGGTACCGATAAAGTTTCACGAGCCCCGCCGGGATCGCAACTCGACCGGGACACACCGGGACGTGCCGGGCGGTGGGCTCAGTGATACCGGGAACAACCACAGACAGACAGCGAGTCCATGGATCTCTTCGAATACCAGGCGAAGGAGCTGTTCGCCAAGCACAACGTGCCGACCACGCCCGGCCGGGTCACCACCACCGCCGAGGACGCCAAGGCGATCGCCACCGAGATCGGCAAGCCCGTGATGGTCAAGGCGCAGGTCAAGACCGGTGGACGCGGTAAGGCCGGCGGCGTCAAGTACGCGGCCACCCCCGACGACGCGTTCACCCACGCCCAGAACATCCTCGGACTCGACATCAAGGGCCACATCGTCAAGAAGCTGCTGGTGTCCGAGGCCAGCGACATCGCCGAGGAGTACTACATCTCCTTCCTGCTCGACCGCGCCAACCGCACCTACCTGGCCATGTGCTCGGTCGAGGGCGGTATGGAGATCGAAGAGGTCGCCGCCACCAAGCCCGACCGGCTGGCGAAGGTGCCCGTCGACCCGACCGTCGGTGTCGACGTGGCGTTCGCGCGGGAGATCGCCCAGAAGGGTCACCTGCCCGGGGAGGTGCTCGACTCCGCGGCGGTGACGATCGCCAAGCTGTGGGAGGTGTTCGTCAAGGAGGACGCCACCCTGGTCGAGGTCAACCCGCTGGTCCGCACCCCCGACGATCAGATCCTGGCCCTGGACGGCAAGGTCACCCTCGACGACAACGCGGCGTTCCGTCAGCCGCATCACGCCGAGTTCGAGGACCGTGACGCCACCGATCCGCTGGAGCTCAAGGCCAAGGAGCACGACCTCAACTACGTCAAGCTCGACGGCGAGGTCGGCATCATCGGCAACGGCGCCGGCCTGGTCATGTCGACGCTCGACGTCACCGCGTACGCCGGGGAGAAGCACGGCGGTGTGAAGCCGGCCAACTTCCTCGACATCGGCGGCGGCGCGTCGGCCGAGGTGATGGCCGCCGGCCTGGACGTCATCCTGAACGACCCGCAGGTCAAGAGCGTGTTCGTCAACGTGTTCGGCGGGATCACCGCGTGCGACGCAGTCGCCACCGGCATCGTCAAGGCGCTGCAGATCCTCGGTGACGAGGCCAACAAGCCGCTGGTGGTCCGACTCGACGGGAACAACGTGGAGGAAGGCCGGCGGATCCTGGCCGAGGCCAACCACCCGTTGGTGATCCAGGCCGACACCATGGACGCCGGTGCCGACAAGGCCGCCGAGCTGGCGAACAAGTAAAGGACCCAGGGCTAATGTCTATCTTCCTGAACAAGAACTCCAAGGTCATCGTCCAGGGCATCACCGGCGGTGAGGGCACCAAGCACACCGCGCTGATGCTCAAGGCCGGCACCCAGATCGTCGGCGGCGTCAACGCCCGCAAGGCCGGCACCACCGTGTCGCACACCGACAAGGACGGCAAGGACGTCGAACTCCCGGTGTTCGGCACCGTCGAAGAGGCGATGAAGGAGACCGGCGCGGACGTGTCGGTGGTGTTCGTGCCGCCGAAGTTCGCCAAGGACGCGATCATCGAGGCCATCGACGCCGAGATCGCGCTGCTGGTCGTCATCACCGAGGGCATCCCGGTGCAGGACACCGCCTATGCGTGGGCCTACAACGTCAAGAGGGGGCAGAAGACCCGCATCATCGGGCCGAACTGCCCGGGCATCATCACCCCCGGTGAGGCGCTGGCCGGTATCACCCCGGCCAACATCACCGGGCCGGGACCGATCGGGCTGGTCTCGAAGTCCGGCACCCTGACCTACCAGATGATGTTCGAGCTCAGCGACTTCGGCTTCTCCACCGCGATCGGCATCGGTGGTGACCCGATCATCGGCACCACCCACATCGACGCGATCGAGGCGTTCGAGAAGGATCCGGACACCAAGCTGATCGTGATGATCGGCGAGATCGGCGGCGACGCCGAGGAGCGTGCCGCCGAGTACATCAAGGCCAACGTCTCCAAGCCGGTCGTCGGCTATGTCGCGGGCTTCACCGCCCCGGAGGGCAAGACGATGGGCCACGCCGGCGCCATCGTGTCCGGGTCGTCGGGCACCGCGCAGGCCAAGAAGGAGGCCCTGGAGGCGGCCGGCGTGAAGGTCGGCAAGACCCCGTCGGAGACCGCGCGCCTGGCCCGCGAGATCCTGCAGAGCCTGTAGTTCTCTGCGCCGGAACAGTGTTCCCGGTCGCGATTCTGATGGGTCCGCGGCCGGGAACACTGTTCGGCGCTTCGGTGTCAGGAGGTTGCCCATGGTTGATCAGCGCACCCCGGTGCTCGTCGGCGTCGGACAGTTCACCGAACGTCTCGGCGAGCCGGACTACCGCGGCATGTCGGCGGTGGAGCTGGCGACCGAGGCGGCCCGCGCCGCGGTGGCCGACTGCGGCGGGCGCGACGTGGCGGCAGCCATCGACACCGTGGCCGGCGTCCGGCAGTTCGAGATCTCCGGACTCGCCCCGGCGCCGCTGGGCAAGTCCGACAACTATCCGCGGTCGGTGGCGCGGCGCATCGGCGCCGACCCGCGCCGTGCGGTGCTCGAAGTCATCGGCGGACAGTCCCCGCAACGGCTGGTCACCGAGTTCGCCGGCGCCATCGCCGCCGGCGAGGCGGACGTGGTGCTGGTGATGGGTTCGGAGAACACCTCGACCCTGCGCTACTTCGCCGACCGCGACGACAAACCCGACCACTCCGAGACCGTCGGCGGGCAGCTGGAAGACCGCGGTTACGGCTACGACGGCATCATCGACGACTACAGCGTCACACACGGGCTGGTAGGCGCCCCGCCCCAGTACGCACTGCTGGAGAACGCGCGGCGGGCCCGGGTGGGGCTCTCGGCCGACGACTACCGGCTGGCGATGGCCGAGTTGTTCGCCCCGTTCTCCAAGGTGGCCGCCAAGAACCCGTACTCGTCGTCGCCGGTGGAACGCAGCGTGCAGGAGCTGGCCACCGTCACCGACAGCAACCGGATGATCAGCGATCCCTATCCCCGGTTGATGGTGGCCCGCGACCAGGTGAACCAGGGCGCGGCCGCGGTGCTGATGTCGGTGGAGGCAGCGCGCCGGCTCGGTGTGCCCGAGGACAACTGGGTGTACCTGCACGGACACGCGGATCTGAAGGAACAGCCGCTGCTGGAACGGCCCGACCTCGGGGCCGGCCCGGCCTCGGTGCTGGCCGTGCAGGAGGCGCTGCGCGTCGCCGGTATCGGTCTGGATCAGGTGGCCGCGTTCGACCTGTACAGCTGCTTCCCGTTCCCGGTGTTCAACATCTGCGACGGCACCGGGCTGGCCACCGACGATCCGCGCGGTCTGACGCTGACCGGGGGCCTGCCGTTCTTCGGCGGTCCGGGCAACAACTACTCGCTGCACGCCATCGCCGAGGCGGTGACCGAGATGCGCGGCAGGCCGGGGCAGTTCGCATTGGTCGGCGCCAACGGCGGCTTCGCGAGCAAGTACTCGGTGGGAATCTACTCCACCGAACCCGCCGAGTGGCGGCCGGACCGCAGCGCCGACTTGCAGGAGCAGATCGCCGCGATGCCGAAGGTGGCGATCACCGAGCGGGCCGACGGCGCCGCCACCGTCGAGACCTACACGGTGCGCTACGGCCGCAAGGGCCGCACCGGCATCATCGTCGGACGGCTGGACGCGGACAACAGCCGGTTCCTGGCCACCACCCGCGACGACGACATGCTGGCGCTGCTGTGCGAGGGCGAACCGCTGGGCGCCGCGTTCACCGTGCGGTCGACCGAGAAGGGCAACCGCGCCTCACTCTGAGCCCGGCACCGGACGCCCGGTCCGGGCCCCGGGATCAGGACAGTCCGAGCTTGCCGGCGAGCCGTTCGACGTACGCGGCGATCTCGTCGTCGGAGCGGTCCGGCAGCCCGAACAGCACCTCGGTGACGCCCAGGTCGCGCCAGCGGGCCAGTTTGTCCGGGTCGGGCTTGAAATCCAGGGCGACGATCTGCGGTGCGCCGTCCCGGCCGGCATCGGCCCAGATGTCCTGCAGCAGCTTGACCGGTTCTTCGATGTCGACGTCGCGCGGCGTGGTGATCCAGCCGTCGGCGGAGCGGGCGATCCACTTGAAGTTCTTCTCGGTGCCGGCCGCGCCGACCAGCACCGGGATGTGCGCCTGCACCGGCTTCGGCCATGCCCAACTCGGCCCGAAGCTGACGAACTCGCCCTGATAGGACGCCTCCTCCTGGGTCCACAGCGCCCGCATCGCCTCCAGATACTCCCGCAGCATCGTGCGCCGACGCTTCGGCGGAACCCCGTGATCGACGAGTTCATCGGTGTTCCAACCGAATCCGACCCCCAGGCTGACCCGCCCGCCGGACAGGTGGTCCAGCGAGGCGATCGTCTTCGCCAGCGAGATCGGGTCGTGCTCGACCGGCAGCGCCACCGCCGTCGACAACCGCACCCGCGAGGTGACGGCGGACGCGGTCGCCAGGCTGACCCACGGGTCGAGGGTCCGCATGTAGCGGTCGTCGGGCAGTGACGAGTCCCCGGTGGTGGGGTGGGCCGCCTCCCGCTTCACCGGGATGTGGGTGTGCTCGGGCACGTAGAAGGTGGTGAAGCCGTGGTCATCGGCCAACGTGGCGGCTTTGGCCGGAGTGATCCCGCGATCGCTGGTGAAGAGAACGAGCCCGAAGTCCATAGGTGAATTAGAACGTGTTCCAGTCTTTCGGGCAAGGCCGGGGCCCAGGACGGGGTTGGCGCGGTCTTCCGGGGGACCGTGTCGGTGTGACGCGCCGGTCGGCTCCGTCGATGTGGTTCGACGCCGACAGGTGTCCTGCGACACCGCCTCGGTGCGCTAGCGTGGAAGGCCGAATCGCGAAGGCGGCCCGTGTTCATGCCGCGAGCCGGTCCGAGCCCCGACCAGCACAGGAGAGGTCATGACCTACCCGCCCGGAAGCCCCGGTTATCCATCCGCTCAACCACCGACCAGCCAGTATGGGGGTCCGACCCAGCAGATGACCACGCTGCCCAGTGCCGGCATCGCGAATGCCGAAGGGTCGAGCAAACTTCCGCTGTATCTGACCGCCGCGGTGGCGGTGCTCGGCCTGGCGGTGTTCTTCGCCCGATTCGCCGAACTCTGGGACATCGACGGCATGGGAGCCGCCCCGGGAATGATTCCCGTGAGCATCGAGTTCGGCATCGCCGCCGCGCTGTTGGCCGGTCTGCTGGCGGCGGTCGCATTGCTGCCCAAGCAGGCCGTCACCACCGGGGTGCTCTCGGTGCTCGCGGTCTTCGGGTTCCTCATGGCGCTGCACGGTGTGCTCGCCTCCCCCGAGGGCGTGTCGATCGGCCTGGGTCTGTGGCTGATCCTGGTGTTCACCCTGCTGCAGGCCGGCCTGGCCGTCACGGTGCTGTTGTTCGACTCCGGTGTGGTGACTCCGCCGGTCTCGCAACCCAAGTACGACCCGTCGCAGTACGGCGGCCAGTACGGCGGCTACTACGGGCAGCAGCAGTACGGACAGCAGCCCCAGCAGGTGCAGGCGCCCCAGCAGCGTCCCGGCTATCCGTCGCAGTACGGCGGCTACGGCGCATCGACGGGCGGATACTCGTCGCAGGGCGGTGGCCACAGCGGTACCCCGACCCCGCCGACCGGATTCCCCAGCTACGGCCAGCCCCAGCCCGGCCAGCAGCCCCAGCCCGGCCAGCAGCCCCAACCGGGTCAGGCCCAGCAGCCGGGCCAGCCGGGCCAGCAGGCCCCCGGCGCCCAGCCGCACGGCGGGCAGGGCCACGGCGGGCAGGCGCAGGCGCAGGCGCAGGGCGGCCAGCCTCAGGGCGGGCAGTCCGGTCCCGGCCAGACGCCGCCGCCGTCCGGCCAGTCGCCGTCGTAAGCTGACCGGCGCGCGCGACGACGTGCGCATGTCGGTTCGAGGAGCGGCCCAGCAGTGATGAATCCGCCGCACGCGGGCGGTGCGCCCCGGCCGGTCGGCGCCCGTCAGGCGCGGGACCTGCTGCAGGTGGCGTTCGGTCCGTCGCTGGTCGCACTGGTGGTCATCGCCGCGGTCACCCTGTTGCAACTGCTCATCGCCAACAGCGACATGACCGGTGCCTTCGGCGCCATCGCCAGCATGTGGCTGGGGGTGCATCAGGTTCCGGTCTCGATCGGCGGCCGCGTGCTGGGCGTCATGCCGCTGCTGCCGACACTGGTGATGGTGTGGGGGGTCGCCCGCACCACCGCGGCCGCGACCTCCCCGCGGGCGTCGTGGTTCGTCATCCGGTGGGTGGTCGCCGCCGCGTTGGGCGGACCGCTGCTGATGGCGGCCATCTCGCTGGCGATCATCCACGACGCGGCGTCGGTGCTCACCGAACTGCAGACCCCCGACGCGCTGCGGGCGTTCACCGCGGTGCTGGCGGTCCACGCCATCGGAGCGGCGTTCGGGGTGCTGTCGCGGATCGGCGGCCGGGTCCTGACCGTCACCCGCGCACCGGACTGGCTGCCCGACGCGCTGCGCGCCGCCGCGGCCGGCGTGCTGGCGCTCATCGGGCTGTCCGGGGCCGTCACCGCCGGATCGCTGATCGTGCACTGGGGTGCGATGCACGAGCTGTACGGCATCACCGACTCGGTGTTCGGGCAGTTCAGCCTGACCGTGCTGTCGGCGCTCTACATCCCCAACGTCATCGTCGGCGCGTCGGCGATCGCGGTCGGCTCCAGCGCCCACATCGGGCCGGCCGCCTTCAGTTCGTTCACCGTCTTCGGCGGTGACATTCCCGCGCTCCCGGTGCTGGCCGCGGCGCCCACGCCACCGCTCGGCCCGGTCTGGGTGGCGTTGTTGATCATCGCCGCGGTCGCCGGCGTCGCGGTCGGTCAGCAGTGCGCCCGCAGGCCGTTGCGGCCGCTCGCGGCGCTGAGCAAACTCGCCGTCGCGTCCGCGGTGGCGGCGGTGACGATGGCGGCGCTCGGCTACGTCGGCGGCGGCCGGCTGGGCAACTTCGGTGACGTCGGGGTGGACCACGCGACGTTCGGCCCCGCGGTGTTCCTGTGGTTCGTCGGAATCGGCGGGCTGACGGTGGCGATGGCCGGTGGGATCGACTGGCCGCCCCGGCCCGGGAAGGCCGCCGCGGCCGAGACGGACCGCGAGGCCGCGCCGGCGATCGACCCGCCGGCCCCGCTCGGTGACCCGGGCGTGGCTGATCTCGACGAGGCCGAGGTCAGTGCGGCGGACACGGTCGAGTTCGATCCGGACGTGTCCACGCCCGCACCGCCCGCCGGCCCGCCCGATGCCGCGGCGCCGATCGACCTCGTCGAGGACCCCGAGGAACACTTCATGGTCGACGACCCCGACCCGACCGGCCCCGACCCGACCGGCAGGGACGATGAGCACCGAACAGACTAGGCTTGCCGCCGTGCAAGAACCGCTCCGAGTGCCCCCGAGCGCACCGGCGCGGGTCGTCGTGCTGGCCTCCGGCACCGGTTCACTGCTCGCCGCACTGCTGGAGGCCGCCGTCGGCGACTACCCGGCGCGGGTGGTGGCCGTCGGCACCGACCGGGACTGCGCGGCTCTCGAGATCGCCGCGGCGGCGAACGTTCCGACGTTCACGGTGCGGCTGCGCGACTACCCCGACCGGCAGGCCTGGGACGCCGCGATCACCGAGGCCGTCGCCGCTCATCAGCCCGATCTGGTGGTCTCCGCGGGCTTCATGAAGATTCTCGGCCCCCATTTCCTCTCCCGCTTCCAGGGCCGGGTGCTCAACACCCATCCAGCGTTGCTGCCGGCGTTTCCGGGCGCCCACGCGGTGGCCGACGCCCTGTCCTACGGGGTGCAGGTCACCGGGTGCACCGTGCATCTCGTCGACGCCGGGACCGACACCGGGCCGATCATCGCGCAACGCGCCGTGCCGGTGCTCAAGGGCGACGACGAAGCCACCCTGCACGAGCGGATCAAGGTCGTGGAACGGCAACTGCTGGTTGAAGTACTGGCCGCGTTGGCAACCCGCGGCGTCACCTGGAGCGGACGAAAGGCGACCATAGGATGAGTGGGAAGCGGTCAATTCAGCGCGCGTTGATCAGCGTGTACGACAAGACCGGGCTGGTCGACCTGGCGCGCGGCCTGCACGATTCCGGCGTGGAGATCGTCTCGACCGGATCCACTGCCAAAACCATTGCTGCCCAGGGGATCCCGGTGACCCCGGTGGAGGCTGTCACCGGTTTCCCGGAGATCCTCGACGGCCGGGTCAAGACCCTGCATCCGAAGATCCACGCTGCGGTGCTGGCCGACTCGCGCAATCCGGCGCATGTCGAGGCGCTGCGCGAGCTGGAGATCATGCCGTTCGATCTCGTCGTGGTGAACCTGTATCCGTTCAGCGAGACGGTGGCCTCCGGCGCCGACATCGACGAGTGTGTCGAGCAGATCGACATCGGCGGACCGGCCATGGTGCGCGCGGCGGCCAAGAACCACGCCACCGTGGCGGTGGTGGTCGATCCGCTCGGCTACGACGGTGTGCTCGCCGGCGTCCGGTCCGGCGGCTTCACACTCGCCGAGCGTAAAACCCTGGCGTCGTTGGCGTTTCGGCACACCGCCGAGTACGACGTGGCGGTGGCCAACTGGATGGGGCAGACCCTGGCGCCCAGCGACGACGCGACGTCGGCAACCCTGCCGGCCTGGATCGGCGGAACCTGGCGGCGCACCGCGGTGCTGCGCTACGGCGAGAACCCCCACCAGCAGGCCGCGCTGTACAGCGACCGGTCGGCGTGGCCCGGGCTCGCCCAGGCCGAACAGCTGCACGGCAAGGAGATGTCCTACAACAACTACACCGACGCCGATGCGGCCTGGCGGGCGGCGTTCGACCACGAGCAGATCTGTGTGGCGATCATCAAACACGCCAACCCCTGCGGCATCGCGATCTCGTCGGTGTCGGTGGCCGATGCGCACCGCAAGGCCCACGAATGCGATCCGCTCAGCGCGTTCGGCGGGGTGATCGCGGCCAACACCGAGGTGACCGTCGAGATGGCCGAGACCGTCGCCGACATCTTCACCGAGGTGATCGTCGCTCCCGCCTATGAGCCCGGCGCGGTCGAGGTGCTGGCCCGCAAGAAGAACATCCGGGTGCTGGTGGCCTCCGAGCCGATGACCGGCGGCACCGAGATGCGCCAGATCAGCGGCGGGCTGCTGGTGCAGCAGCGGGACGCCATCGACGCGGCCGGCGACGATCCGGCGAACTGGACCCTGGCCGCCGGAGAACCGGCCGATCCGGCCACCCTGGCCGATCTGGCCTTCGCCTGGCGGGCCTGCCGGTCGGTGAAGTCCAACGCGATCGTCATCGCCGCCGACGGCGCCACCGTGGGAGTCGGCATGGGCCAGGTCAACCGGGTGGACGCGGCGCGGCTGGCGGTGCAGCGCGGCGGCGACCGGGTGCGCGGTGCGGTGGCCGCCTCCGACGCGTTCTTCCCGTTCCCCGACGGGCTGGAGGTCCTCATCGACGCCGGGGTCAAGGCCGTCGTGCACCCCGGCGGGTCGATGCGTGACGAGCTGGTCACCGAGGCGGCCGCCAACGCCGGTCTGACCCTCTACCTCACCGGCGCCCGACACTTCGCCCACTGACCCCGCTGATGTTCCGCGAGCAGTCGCAGAATCGCCCGGAAACCCGCGGGATCGGGCGGTTCCGTGTGCGTTCGGCCGGGGTCGCGGCCGTCGTGGCGCTGGTGACGCTGCTGACCGTGTCGTGCACCCGCTACGTCGACGCCGAACCGGTCGCCGCCGAACCGGTCGCCGCCGACGACCGACCGGCGGCCTCCGACGCGTCGCCGTGCACACCGGTCGACCCACCGCTGACCGCCATCCCGGCCCGGGCCGACGGCGAACCGGTCCTGCGGATCCCGCAGCCCGACGGCTGGGAACGGTCCCGGCAGCTGGACTCCGAGCTGATCCGGTTCGTCATCGGCAACCCCGGCATCGTCGCCGAGGAGTTCGTCCCCAACGTGGTGGTGACGCTGGAGACCGTGGACGGAGTCGATCCCGGCCTGGCCTTCGAGCAGCAGCGGCTGGGGCTCGAGCAGGTGGTGGGGGCGACGGACCTGCGCGTCAGCGCGCACACGCTGTGCGGTCTGCCCGCGCAGACCATCGACTACCTGACGCCGGCGATGGGCGCCGTCCGGCCGCATCCGGCGACGGTGCTGCTGGTGGCCCTGGACACCGACGACGAGATGTACATCGTCGCCGTGACCGCGCAGACGATGGATCCGGACAACCCCACCTACCGGCGCGACGTCGACGCGATCCTGTCGGGTTTCGTGGTGTTGCCGCCGTCCCCGGAGTGAGCCGGCCCGCTGGCCGGACCCGCCGGAGTGCCCGCGAATCGGGGTTAGCGCTGGCGAAATCCGGGACTCGTCGTAGCTTGGAGGGGTGACCCAACCCAATGATCTTCCCCGCACCGTAGGTGAACTGCGCGCCTCAGGGCATCGAGAACGGGGCGTCAAACAGGAAATCCGGGAAAATCTGCTGGCCGCGCTGGCCGGCGGCCGCGATGTGTGGCCGGGCATTCTGGGCTTCGAGGACACCGTGATCCCGCAGCTCGAGCGCGCCCTGATCGCCGGGCACGACGTGGTGCTGCTGGGTGAACGCGGGCAGGGCAAGACGCGGCTGCTGCGGGCGCTGATCGGTCTGCTCGACGAATGGACTCCGGTGATCGCCGGCTCCGAACTGGGGGAGCACCCGTACAGCCCGATCACCCCGGAGTCGATCCGCCGGGCCGCCGACTCCGGCGACGACCTGCCGATCACCTGGCGGCACCGCAGCGAGCGGTACACCGAGAAGCTGGCCACCCCCGACACCAGCGTGGCCGACCTGGTCGGTGACATCGACCCGATCAAGGTGGCCGAGGGCCGCAGCCTGGGGGACCCGGAGACCATCGCCTACGGGCTCATCCCGCGCGCGCACCGCGGCATCGTCGCCGTCAACGAGCTGCCCGACCTGGCCGAACGGATCCAGGTCGCGATGCTCAACGTGATGGAGGAACGCGACATCCAGGTGCGCGGCTACACGCTGCGGCTGCCGCTGGACGTGCTGGTGGTCGCCAGCGCCAACCCGGAGGACTACACCAACCGCGGGCGCATCATCACCCCGCTCAAGGACCGGTTCGGCGCGGAGATCCGCACCCACTACCCGCAGCAGCTCGAGGCGGAGGTCGGTGTGATCACCCAGGAGGCGCACCTGGCCGCCGAGGTCCCGGAGTACCTGCTGCACATCCTGGCCCGGTTCACCCGCAATCTGCGCGAGTCGCCGTCGATCGACCAGCGGTCGGGGGTGTCGGCGCGGTTCGCGATCGCCGCGGCCGAAACCGTCGCCGCCTCGGCACGGCACCGGTCGGCGATCCTCGGCGAGGACGATCCGGTGGCCCGGGTGGTCGATCTCGGCACGGTCATCGAGGTGCTGCGCGGCAAGCTGGAGTTCGAATCCGGCGAGGAGGGCCGCGAGCTGGCGATCCTGGAACATCTGTTGCGCCGCGCCACCGCGGACACCGCTCAGCGGCTGTTGGGTGGTATCGATGTCGGACCGCTGGTGGCGGCGGTCGAGGAGGGTTCGCCGGTGACCACCGGGGAGCGGGTGTCGGCCAAGGACGTGCTGGCGGCGCTGCCGGATCTGCCGGTCATCGACACCATCACCACCCGGCTCGGTGCGCAGAGCATCGGGCAGCGGGCGGCGGCCGTCGAATTGGCGCTGGAAGCACTGTATCTGGCCAAACGGATCGACAAGCAGACGGGCGAAGGCGAAACCATCTATGGCTAGGACCCGCCGTGGGCGCTCCGCGCGCTATTCGGCCTACACCGGCGGACCGGATCCGCTGGCACCGCCGATCGACCTGCGTGAGGCGCTGGAACGCATCGGCGAGGAGGTCATGGAGGGCGCCTCGCCGCGCCGGGCGCTGTCGGAGCTGATGCGCCGCGGCACCCGCAACATGCGCGGCGCCGACCGGCTCGCCGCCGAGGTGAACCGGCGGCGTCGGGAGTTGTTGAGCCGCAACAACCTCGACGGCACGCTGCAGGAGATCAAGAAGCTGCTCGACGAGGCGGTGCTCGCCGAACGCAAGGAGCTGGCCCGGGCCCTCGACGACGACGCCCGCTTCCAGGAGATGCAGATCGAGTCGCTGTCGCCGTCACCGGCCAAGGCGGTGCAGGAACTCGCCGACTACCAATGGCGGTCCCCGGAGGGGCGGCAGAAGTACGAGCAGATCCGCGATCTGCTCGGCCGGGAGATGCTCGATCAGCGGTTCGCCGGGATGAAGCAGGCGCTCCAGAACGCCACCGAGGAAGACCGGCAGCGCGTCACCGAGATGCTGGACGATCTGAATGATCTGCTGGACAAGCATTCTCGCGGTGAGGACACCCAGCAGGACTTCGACGACTTCATGGCCAAGCACGGCGAGTTCTTTCCCGAGAACCCGCGCGACGTCGACGAACTGCTGGACTCGCTGGCCCGACGCGCCGCGGCGGCGCAGCGGTTCCGTAACAGCCTGAGCGCGCAACAACGTGCCGAACTCGATGCGCTGGCGCAGCAGGCGTTCGGGTCTCCGGCGCTGATCAACCAGCTGGAGCGGCTCGACAGCCATCTGCGGGCCGCCCGGCCGGGGGAGGACTGGGACGGTTCGGCGGAGTTCACCGGCGGCAACCCGCTCGGAATGGGCGAGGGCGCGCAGGCGCTGCAGGACATCGGCGAGCTGGAACAACTCGCCGAGCAGCTGTCGCAGAGCTACGCCGGCGCCACCATGGAGGACGTCGACCTGGACATGCTGGCCCGCCAGCTCGGCGAGGACGCCGCGGTGGACGCCCGCACCCTGGCCGAGCTGGAACGCGCCCTGATGAATCAGGGCTTTCTGGACCGCGCCTCGGACGGGTCGTGGCGATTGTCGCCCAAGGCGATGCGCCAGCTCGGTCAGACCGCGTTACGCGATGTGGCGCAACAACTGTCCGGCCGGCATGGGGAACGCGACACCCGCCGTGCCGGCGCCGCCGGTGAGCTGACCGGCGCCACCCGACCGTGGTCGTTCGGCGACACCGAGCCGTGGAATGTGACCCGCACCCTGACGAATGCGGTGCTGCGGCAAGCGGGTACGGGGCCGGCGGAACCGCCGATTCAGATCTCGGTCGAGGATGTGGAGATCTCCGAGACCGAGACCCGCACCCAGGCCGCGGTCGCGCTGCTGGTGGACACCTCCTTCTCGATGGTGATGGAGAACCGCTGGCTGCCGATGAAGCGCACCGCGTTGGCGCTGAATCATCTGATCAGCACCCGGTTCCGGTCCGACGCGCTGGAGATCATCGCATTCGGCCGGTACGCCCGCACCGTCAGCGCGGCCGAGTTGACCGGGCTGGAAGGGGTTTACGAACAGGGCACCAACCTGCACCATGCGCTGGCGCTGGCGGCGCGTCATCTGCGCCGCCACCCCAACGCCCAGCCGGTGATGCTGGTGGTCACCGACGGTGAGCCGACCGCGCACCTGGAGAACTACGGCGGCTCGGAGGACGGGGTGGGTTCTTCGGTCTTTTTTGATTACCCCCCGCATCCGCGGACCATCGCCCTGACCGTGCGGGGTTTCGACGAGGTGGCCCGAATGGGCACCCAGATCACCATCTTCCGGTTGGGTGACGACCCCGGCCTGGCCAGGTTCATCGATCAGGTGGCGCGCCGGGTCGAGGGGCGGGTGGTGGTACCCGATCTCGACGGCCTGGGAGCCGCGGTCGTCGGAGACTATCTCAGTTCGCGCCGGCGCCGGCGCTGAGTCAGCGCCGGGACAAGCCGGGCTTGCCGGCAGCGCCGGTCGATCCCGACGCGCCGGTCTGCCCGGTGCTGCCGTCGTGACCGCCCGAGCCGAATCCCCTCTTTCCGCCGAGGCCGCCACTGCCTCCGGCGCCACCCACACCGCCGTTGCCGCCGGCCCCGGCTCCACCGCCGACACCGATGAGAAGTCCCGAGCGGCCGCCGTGTCCGCCATCGCCGCCCGCGCCACCGTTGCCGCCGGTCCCACCGGACCCGCCATTGCCGCCATTGCCCGCTCGGCCAGGGGCCACGCCGGTGCCGGTATCGCCGCCGTCACCGCCATTGCCGCCGACCGCCCCGGCTCCGCCCCGGCCGCCGTCGCCTCCGGCGCCGCCCGATCCGCCGTTGCCGCCGCGGCCGCCCGGGGCGCCGCTGCCGCCGGGCGTACCGGCTCCGCCGTCGCCACCGTGGCCGCCGTCCTCGCTGGTCCCCCAGGCGACCGAGCCCGTCGGGGCGGTCGCTGACACCACCGAAGCCGCCCCGCCCGCCGTGGCCGCCGTGACCGCCGTGACCGCCACCCGGTCCGCCGTGCCCACCGTCGCCGCCCCGGCCACCGTCACCGGTGAAGGCGTCGCGGTCAGGGTCGTGCCCACCGTCGCCGCCCCAGCCGCCCCGCCCGCCGTGGCCGCCATTGCCGCCGGCCTGACCCGGCAGGAGGCCGTCGGCGCCGCGACCGCCGGCACCGCCGGCACCGCCGGTTCCGCCCCGGTGGTATCCCCCGTGATCTACGATCACGCCCCCCAGCCGCCCGCGCCCCCGGCGCCGCCGTCGCCGCCGGATTGGCCGGGCAGGGCCCCGTCGGCGCCCGTACCGCCGGCTCCACCCGCTCCACCGGCGCCGGGGTTCGCAGTACCGATGCCGGGTCCACCGTCGCCTCCCCGCCCACCGTCACCGCCGCGGCCGTTCGGCTGTCCGGGCTGTCCAGGAAAACCTGGGTAACCGGGAAGGTCCGGTTGGGAGTCGTGCGATGCCTGCTCACCGTCGGCGCCGTCACCGCCCTGGCCGCCGACCAAGCCGGTGGGCGGAGTCGCCGGGAGTGGGGCCGGGTTCAGGCCGTTCGCGCCGTCGAGACCGGCCCCGCCCGCGCCGCCGTCGCCGCCGCGTCCGAACAGCAGGGCGTTACCGCCGTGTCCACCGTCGCCGCCGGCCCCGCCGTTGACATCGGCATGCCCGGACCCGCCGTCGCCGCCGTTGCCGAAGAACAGACCGCCACGGCCGCCGTTCCCGCCGGCCGCACCGGGGCCGCCGGCCCCGCCGTGTCCGCCGTTGCCGAACAGTCCGGCGTTGCCGCCGTTTCCGCCGGCCTGTCCCGGTTCCAGCCCGGCGCCGCCGTTACCGCCGCGGCCGAACAACAGGCCGCCGTTGCCGCCGTTCTGGCCGGGTCCGCCGTCGGCGCCGTTGCCGATCAGCCGGCCCCCGTTCTGGCCGGGATCGGTGCCGTTACCGACCCACATCACCCCGGCGGGGTCGACGATCGTCACCCCGTCGGGGGTGACCGTCACGGTGAACACGAACTGGAAGGTGGTGTCGCCCTCGTCGACCCGCGCCACCGCGAGCGCCGCGTACCCTGCCGCGTCGTCCGGTACCGCGGGCGGTGACCAGCGTGAGGGTGGTGTCGAACCGTCCGCGAGATCGAGCACGAGTCGTGCGGGCTGGGCGGCGACCGCGCCGACGGAGGGCCGCCCGCCTGCCTGAGGCGAGACGTCTCCCACCGCCGGCGCGCCCAGTCCATCCGAGATCCGTGCGGTGTCGGACATCATGCTCGGATGGGTGCCGGCCGCGATGGTCCAGCGCACCGTCCGCGGACCGTCGGCGGCCGACCCGCGTCCGCCGCGAGAAGGACAGATCCTGCGCGGTCGGCCCCGGCAGGGTGAGCCCCGCCGGAGCCGGTCACGGCGGGGTTTGCCACGGCACCGGTCGCGGCATCGGTCGTGGTGAGCAGTGTCGGGATGGTCGCGTGTGCCGGCGGCCCCGTCAGTGCGCCGGCGAGTCCAGCGACTCCCGTCACCGCGACTGCACCGAATGCCCGCCTTGCGACCATCGCGACTCCATTCAGCCGGTCCCTGTTCTATTAGGTCGGCTAGGTTAGCTTCGCTCGCACGGTCACGTGGTGGGTTTGGGAAAAAAATTCACGCCTGCGTAAGTATGGGTGGTCGTCGGGCCGGGTCCGGCGTTGCGTCGTGTGCGATGGCGTTCTGCGATAACTTTGCTCAACGCAGAGGCGAGGAGACGTGTGGTGATGGCTGAGACGGGGACGTCGGAAAGGCGGCCCGGCCGGGTCCGGCGGGCGCTGTCGTCGGCGACGGCGGCCGCTGTCGCGGTGACAACGGCCGCCGCGGTGGGTGTGAGCACCCCTGCGGTGCCACCGGTTTCGGCGGCTGCGGTGTCGAGCCGGCAGGTGCTGACCGAAGCGATCGAACTGTCCGCGCTGATCGCGGTCGGCAGTTCCACCAACCCGGCGGGCACCGGCGTGGTGAACTTCTTCCAGAGCCGGTTCAACCCGCCCGGAACCGATGTCCGGACGGTCAACTTCCTCACCGGTCCGTTGGGTATCTACGCGGCCCTGGTGAGCACCGACGAGTCCGACGTCGTGTTGTCCTCTGGGTGGGGTGCGGCCAACGCGAGTGCGTTGCTGTCCTGGTTCAACCACACCGACCCGGCAGCGCTCGCCGGCAACCTGTGGGTGCTCGACAACAATGTGGCACGGCCGAACGGCGGGTGGGGCACCCGCTATCCGGTGTTCGCGCTGATCGGGGTGAATCCCATCCCGACACCGGAGATCGACGGTGTGCAGGTGATCGACATCGGCTATCAGTACGACGCGAACTCCAACGCGCCGGCGTACTTCCTGAACCCGATCGCGGATCTGAATTCCCTGGTGGCCTATGCGCAGCGGAGGCTGCACCAGTCTGAGTTGTATCTGCCGGTGCAAGACGACGGCACCATCGTGGACGCCACGGACACCGTGGTGGAATGTCCGGACACCTGCCGCGTGGTCATCGGATGGGAGGACGACGGAACGCCGCAGTACGCCGAGATCAAGAAGGTCGGCGACACCACGTACGTCACCTATCTGAGCAACGGGCTGCCGCTGGTGCAGCCGCTACGCCTGCTCGGGCCGGTCGGCTCGACGCTCGCCGATGTGCTCGAACCGATCGCGACCGTCCTGGTCAACGCCGGATATCCGGACAACGATCCGATCGCCAACCCGGATCGCTATGTGCCGGGCCGGTTCCTGCCACCCCCGCATGTCGTCGTCACGGCGCTGCGGCAGCTGCCCGAAGCGATCCAGGACGGCCTCACTCGGTTGCACCGCGCGGGATCCGGATCGACCGGGCCCGATCCGGCGCCGGAAACCGGCCGCACCGAATCCACCCGATTCGCCGAAGCCCCCGGGGCCGTCATCAGGACGACCGGCGGCTCCGTGGCCGCCAACGGTGCCGAGCGGCTCGCCGCGGCGGAGCCGACTCCGTCCGTCGACGACCGCAGGCCCACCCGGCGGGTGAGCCCGAACTTCAGCACCCGTGTCGGTTCGGTCTCCGGATCAGCGGAAGATCCCGCCGTTGCCGAGGACTCCACGTCGGTGCCCAAGACGGGGGACGCGACGCCACGTCGGGTACGCGGCGTGCTGCAGCGGCCGACGGTCGGAGCGCACGAGCGCCCCGCGGGTGAGCGGCGGGAAACCGGCCACACGGGCACCCCGGGCGGCGCCGACCCCACCGAGTGACCTCGAAAGCTTGCATGAGCAAATAGCGAGCGGCGCCGCCAGGCGCACCGGGTCACCTCCGTGGCTCGCTGTTTCAGCTGGTTCCTGTTGCTCGCTGGGGGTGCGGGCCGTACGCTTTCTCCAGCCTTGCTGCGCGTCTGGCTAATGTATCGGATTCGGGTGGGGCCGACATCCAGCGCGGGGGGAGCGTGGGTATGGCTGTTCGACCACTCATCGGCGCCGGAGTCGTCCTGAGCAGCGCCGGGCTGCTCATCGCGTCGTTGCCGACCATCGCGCCGCCGCTGCTCGACCGGGAGATCCGCATCGCCGCGGATGCGCAGACCCCATCGGGTGCCGGCTCGGGGTTTCCGATCGCCCCGTCGCCCGCACCCGTCGAGGACCTGGCGACGGGGTTGCACCTCGTCGAAGACGTCGGCGGGCCCGATGCGCCGACGCTGTTGCTCGCTGATCCGAGCACTCTGCAGACCCTGCTCGACGCGTTCTTCATCGGCTATCCGACATCGGCCGGACCGGACGGCTTCACCGGTGTCGCCTACTTCGCCGTCGACCAGATCTTCCCCGACTCGCCGATCGTCGACGCATTCTTCGAAGGTGGCTTCACCGAGGTCGCCCGGGTGGTGCTGGTCGGCCTCGCCGGCGGCGAGGGCACCCCGTTGGGCGGAGCGATCAACGACTTCTTCGAGGGCGGCGTCACCCAACTGGTCGGCACCGCGCTGGTCGACGCGTTACCCGACGACAGCTACGCACACGGTGTCACCGACGCGTTCTTCTTCGGCTACTCGAACGATCCGGACGACGACGAGCCGCCGAACGGAATCGTCGGAGCCACCTACTACACGCTCACCACGCTGATCTCCGGAACGCCGCCGCCGGTCCCCGACGAACTCGCCGAGCCATCCACATTCGGAGCGGTACCGTTCGCCGCGACCGGTCGCATTCCGGCGGTCGATCAGAACCCCGGTCCGCGGGTCGACGGCGACACCATCGGGAAGACCCCGGTCCCGGCCGTCCCGCCCACAGCGGCGGTCAACCCGGGCGGGGTGTTCGAGAACCCGGTCGAGAGCCCGCCGGCGTCGGGGCGCTCCTGGCGGGTGCCCACGCCGCCACAGCCGGATCCGGAGCCGGCCGCGCCCCCGACTGACGCAGCTGTCGCCGCCGAAGAGACACCGGAACCGGCGTCGACCGGCCGCAAGCCGGCCGCCGTGGACCGGACGAAGCGGAATCAGAAGCCGGCGGTCGATATGACCACCGGGAACAAGACGACGGTGGAACCGCTGCTGCCGTTCGGAAAGCGGCCGGGCGGGGATCCGGGCAACCGGATCCGCGACACCTGGAAGAGGATCACCGATCCCTCCACGCCGGCGCGATCCCCCGAATCAGAGAGCACCGACGAGGGGTGACGCAGCTACCACCGGACGCCCACCGGCAACCCTTCGCTGACGTCGACCACTGATGTCCCGGCCACCGCCGGGGGTGGGCATCGGCACTGGTGAGCGGGATCCGGGCGGCGTCCCGCGGCGTACATCCCCGCGAACACGGATTAGCCGGTATCGGGTCCAGCGGTCTCCGGGCGTTCCGTGGAGAAAACCATTTCCGCGCTGTCTGCCAAGGACAAGTTCCGCAGGCACGGTGTTGCCGCGCTTGCGTCAGGGGTCGCGATCTCGCTGACCGCCCTGACTGCCGGGTTGTCGCCTGCTGTCGCGCAGCCGGACTCCGACGGCGACGTCGTGACGTCGGTCGCACCGGCGCCGGAGATCCCGCAGGTCAGCGCCCCGGAGCCGGAGCAGCCCAGCTCGGCGCCCGAGCCCGCCGCGCCGCAGGCCCCGGCCACCCAGGCGCCCCCGCCCACCCCGGCCCCCGCACCCGAGCCGGAACCCGCGCCGGAGCCCCAGTCTCAGGCACCTCACACCGAGGCACCTCAAACCCAGGCCCCGCGGACCAGCACCGTCGTCGAGACGGCCGAGCCGGAGCCGGCGACCGAGGAGCCGTCGACCTCGGTCGAGCGCGCACCGTCTACCACGACCGCGCCGAGCACCGCCCCGAGCCCCAGGGCGCGGACCACCGAGGAGTCGGACACCGAGGAGACGTCGGACACCGAGGAGACCTCGACGCCGAGCTCGTCGGCCGCGCCGGCGTCGGAGACCAGCGCGTCGAGCACATCCGAGACTTCGGAGCCGACCAGCGGCACCGAGACCACCACGGCGTCGGACGAGTCCGAGGGCACGGGTGAGGGCAAGGGTGAGGGCGAGGAGAACACCGAGGAATCCGACAAGCCGACGGTGTCCATCACCCAGGCGGCCAAGGAACTCGAGACCCTGGTGCCGGAGACCCTGGATGCGCCCGACGACGACATCGAGCTCGCCCGCAAGGCCGAACCGGTCTTCGAGCCGGAACCCGAGCCCGCGCCCGAGCCGGAGATCGAGGCGCTCAAGCAGTCCATCGATCTGTCGCTGGGCCGCGACGGCGACAAGCCCGGCGCCAGCGCCAAGGTCGAGCTGGAGAGCAAGCAGGAGCGCGGCGTCGAGCTGGTCTCCAACGTCCGGCAGTGGCGCCCCGACTGGATCGAGTACGACGAGTACTACCGGCCTGTCCTGATGAACCCGTTCCGCCAGCCGGTGCGCATCGTCTACGTCTACGACATGCGGCCCCGCATCCTTTACATCCCGCCGCTGGCGCGGATGGTGATCGAGGCGGCCCAGTTCGCGGCCTACAGCTTCACCGCGGCCGTGCTGGCGCCGGTCAACGCGGCGATCGACCTGGCACAGGCGGCCACCGCCGTCGCGGTGGGCACGTTCTTCGGCGGCGGCTACTTCCCGGGTGCCGGGCTGCCGCTGCCGCCGCCCCCGCCGCCGGTGGCGCGCTTCGACAACGTGCCGGTACTGGTGAACTACTCGAACGCGCGTTACGAGCCGTTCCGGGTGCGCCAGATCGTCGACGTGGGCGAGGACAAGGTGTACGGCGGGCGCAAGGTGCTGCTCGACGGCGCCACCCCGGTCTGGGGTGAGTGGACCCAGACCGCCAACGGGGAGCGCCAGTTCGAGGTCCGTAAGACCCAGCAGTTCCCGGGTCTGAGCGAACCGGCCGAGGGC
This sequence comes from Mycolicibacterium thermoresistibile, assembly GCF_900187065.1. Taxonomy (NCBI): domain Bacteria; kingdom Bacillati; phylum Actinomycetota; class Actinomycetes; order Mycobacteriales; family Mycobacteriaceae; genus Mycobacterium; species Mycolicibacterium thermoresistibile. Next base: position 3,973,683 of record NZ_LT906483.1, on the reverse strand, counting down.
CCGCTGCCCGGCGACTACCGGCTGCGGCTGGCGGCCGACGAGTCGTCCACGGGCGGCGGGATGTCCGGGCGCGACATCTTCCTGATGGTGTCCGCCGGTGTGATCGGCACCCTGGGTTTCGGCGCGATCGCCCTGGCGTTCTTCCTCGGCCGGCGGCGACCGGAAGCCTGAGCGTCTCGGGCATCGCTCCAGCGGCTGCTCTCGCGGACCCTACACGCCCATCTTCAGTCCGGCGCCCGCGTCGACGAACAGCTGCTGACCGGTCACGTAGCGTGACTCGTCGGACGCGAGGTAGACCACCGCGTGCGAGACGTCGTCGGGCTCGACGTAGGGGATCGGCATCGCCTGCAGAAGCGGGAAGACCACCTCGGCGTCCTCGCGGGTCGGCTCGGTCAGGTCCGGCCGGAACACCCGGTACATCGACATGTTGTGCAGCATGTCGGTGTTCACGTTGGTCGGATGCACCGCGTTGATCCGGATCTTGTGCGGCGCCAGCGTGAGCGCCAGTGCCTTGGTGTAGTCGCGGACCATCTTCTTGGCCATGCCGTATCCCGCCCCGCCGGGGCCCGATGGACCGCCGCCGTTGGCCATGTCCTTCTGGTCGACCAGTCCGGCGATCGACCCGGTCACGATGACCGACCCGCCCTCGCCGAGGTAGTCCAGCCCGACGTGGATCGTGTTGACCACGCCGACGAAGTCCACGTCGAAGGCGTCGATGTACGCCTTGTACGGAAGGTGGTTGCCCTGCGGGCAGATTCCCGCGTTGGCGACGACGACGTGCAGGCCGCCGAGTTCGGCGACGGCGTCATCGAGAACCTGCTTGAGGCGGGCGCGGTCCCGCACGTCGACCTCGGCGGTGATGGCGCGCCGCCCGGCCTTCTCGACCAACCTGGCCGTCTCCTCGAGATCCTCCCGCGTCGCCAACGGATACTCGTTGGTCGCGATGTCGGCGCAGATGTCGAGCGCGATGATGTCGGCGCCCTCGTCGGCCATGTGCACGGCGTGGCTGCGGCCCTGCCCACGCGCCGCGCCGGTGATCGCCACCACCTTGCCGGTCAGACGGTTCATTTCAAGCCCTCCAATACATTTCGGTTATCACATCGCCGTGCGGTCGTCATGTCCCATCTCCTGCGGACTGCGCTGGAACCCGCGCACCATCGCCTGCACCGTGTACGACGCCACCTGTCGGCCGTCCTGGGTGAAAACTCTGCCCTCGCCCTGCACCAGCCCGCGGCCGGCCCAGAACGCGCGATTGTGGTACAGCAGCCAGTCCGTGACGTCGGCGTCGTCATGAAAAGCGACCGTGGCCTTCATGATTCCGGTCGACAGTGTCCGGTGGGCGTGTGCCTCGCCGAACCCGGCGTGCGGCAACATACCCGCGGCGATGGTCCAGTGCGTCGTCGACTGCGCGAGCAGTGCGGTGTGCAGGTACTGGTGCGGCGGCGCGTCACGGAACCGCACCCACACATTGATCTCCGGCGGCCCCACCCGGTCCGGGTCGGGGTCATACGCCGCGTCCACCACCCGGATCTCGCGCCCCGGCATACCGAAGCCCTCGAACGGGACCGCCCCCGCGGGCGGCGGCACCTCCGGCATCGGGTCGACGTGGGTGAAGACGTCGTCGGCGCCGGCGTCGCAGAGCAGGATCGCGGCGCCGCGCAGGACGCCGTCCTGCGTCGCGCGTACCTCGGCGGTGGAGAACGTCCGGCCCCCGCGCAGCAGATCGACCGAGACGTCGACGGGCTTGGTGAACGACGCGGCCTTGCAGAACACCATCGAGGCCGACGTCACCCGCTGGTCGGGCAGCGTCTTGGACACCGCGACGATCGCCTCGGCGAGCAGCTGGCCGCCCTCGACGACGTCGCGCTGCGTCGGTCCGTGTGCGGGTCCGACGAAGTGATCGCCCTCGGGCACCACGTCGATCAACCGCAGCAGTTCGGCGGCATCACCCCACAGCGGGAACCGGGTGTGCACGACCGTGCCGTCCGGCCAGCGGTCCACCACCACCACGCGCAGCCGCTCGGAGTAGAACGCGACGTGCCCGGCGATCGCCGCCACCTCGGGCAGCGGATCCCGATAGCTCCACGCCACGTTCTCGGCGGTCTGCCCGTCATGCGACGCGGTCCAGTACGACGCCCGCCCCTTGAACGGGCACACGGTCGTGTGATCGGTCTGCTCGAGCAGTTCCCACTTGATGTCGGCGTCCGGAAAGTACAGCCGGTCAATATGTTTGGCTTCTTTGAGGATCAGGCAGCGATCGCTTTCGGCCAGCAGCAGGTCGCCGAACCACACCTGCGCGGTGTAGGTGAAGGGCTCGATGTCGATGCGGTAGTCGGGGTGCGACGGCCACGCCGACTCGACTTGCGTGCTCATACGCGCATCGGCGCCGACGGCGACTTGAGGACGATCGACTCCAGCCCGACGTCGGGAGAGTCGATCGCGCCGGCGAACGTCCCCACCAGCGCGTCGGCCACCGCTTCCGGCGTCATCCGGGTCTCCTGCACCAGGCCCCGGGACAGCCAGTCGTTCAACGCCGTGTCGAGCAGCCCCGGATCGAAGTGTGACGTGAAGTCGGTCGGCACCGTGCCGCCGACCTCCACACAGGCGAACCGGTAACCCGGCTTCTCCAGCCGCCAGGACACCAGGCAGCGCTCCAGCGCGGCCTTGCTCGAGGAGTAGGCACCCAGCGCGGCGTGTGGGTGGCGGACCGAATCCGACGACATCGCCGCGACGATCGCCGACGGGACCAGCACGGGAAGGTGGGCGCGGATGACTTCGTGCACCCCGATCACGTTGGTCTCGAACACATCACGCCAGTCGTCGATGGTGGTGTCGGCAAACATCTTCAGCGGCGCATAGCCCGATGAGGCGAGCAGGATGTCGACGTTTCCCAGCGTTTGGCCGCTCACCTCGGCGAGGCGTTGGCAGTCGGCGGGGTTGCGCACATCGACGGCGACCGCGGCGCCGCCACCGGCTTCGGCCACCACCTCGTCGAGCTTGTCGGTCCGGCGCGCTGCCAGCACCAGTCTGGCGCCTTCCTTACCCGCCCGGATCGCAAACGCCCGGCCGATACCGGCAGAGGCACCGACCACCACGACTCGCTTACCAGCCAACGACCGCTCAGCCATCCAGACCTCCGCAAGACATAGAACAATCTTACAGAGTATGTCTCACTGATACGCCGTCTTGGCGAACTTCAGCGAAGGCCGTTGACGGCGAACCTCTCCACGTAGCGCCGCACGGTGGCGGGCTTGGACATGTCGAAGGTCAGGCCCTCGTTGACCGTCGTGAACGAGTAGATGATCCGGGCCAGCCACTCGCTGGCAGCTTTGACGTCGACGCCGGATCCGACCTCGCCGCGCTCCTTGGCCTGCTGCACATAGGGCATCAGGAACTCGGTGGTGCGTCGCACCGCCGCGTCGGCGTCGGCGATCATGTGCCGCATCAGCTCGGCGTCGTCGGTCATCAGGCGGTTGCGGGTGCGATGGTCGAGCAGGATCTTCGCGTGGGTCTCGGCCATCGCGCCGAGCTGCTCGGCCAGCGTCGACTTCTTCGCCATCGCCGCCGCGATCTCCTGGTAGAACTTCTGCGCGCCGTATTCGATGGCGGCCTCGATCAGGATGGTCCGGTCCTCGAAGTACCGGTACACCGTGCCGCGTGACACATTCGCGGCCCGGGCCACGTCCTGCACGCTCGTGCGGTGTATCCCAAGCTGGGCGAAACATGCGTTGGCCGCCTCCAGGATCTGGTCTCGGCGGTCGGATTCGTGCTGCTCCTCGACGTCGGCCGTGGCCCGTTGGGTCGCCATGTCACCCCCTCGTCGCTGGGATATGCCGTCCTGACCCGTTCATGCTACGGGACACGTGGTGTCGCGGTGTTCCGGCACACCGGCGGTGGCGGTGACGGTTATCACGTGCGATATAGCTAAGCATAGTGACAAAGTGCGTTCAATTGTTACACTCCGTGGCGCTGCTGAGTCGGGTGATGGTGGGAGGCGCGGCATGGATCTCGGGTTGAGCGGACGCAACTTCGTCATCGTCGGCGGGACCACCGGCATGGGATACGCGGCTGCCGAGCAACTCGCCCGCGACGGTGCCAACGTGGCATTGCTGGCCCGTGACGGAGATCGTGCAACCGAGAGGGCCGCGGGGCTGGCCGAGCAACACGGCGTGCGTGCCGTGGGTATCAGCGTCGACGCCGCGGCAACCGGCGACGGTGTGCGCCACGCCATCGACGAGGCGGCCGAGCGGCTCGGACCACTGCGTGGCCTGGCCGTCACCGCGGGTCCGATGAAGCAGCAGGGCCCGTTCCTCGAGCACGCCGACGACTCGTGGGACTGGTACTACCAGACGATCCTGATGGCCACGGTGCGCTCCTGCCGGGCGGTCATTCCCCACCTGCAGCGCAACGGCGGCGGGACGATCGTGACGACGGCGGCCTATTCCGTGCGGGCCCCGAAGATCCTCATTCCGCCGTACAACGCGCTCAAGGCCGCGGTGCTCACGCTGTCCAAGATCCTAGCGAAAACCCATGGGGCGGAAGGCATCCGGGTCAACACCGTGTGTCCGGGGCTGTTCGACACCGAGGTCAACGACTTCATTCGCGCGCAGCGGGCGGCGGAGTACAACGTCGCGGAGGAGGACGCGATCTACACCCACCTGTCGAGCAACCCGGCCTGGAACATGCGGGTGGCACTCGACCGCGGCGGCCGCCCACATGAGGCGGGGGAGTTGATCGCGTTCCTGCTCAGCGACCGCGCGGCGTACACGACCGGCGCGGCGATAAACATCGACGGCGGAACGGATTTCTAGATCCCGGCGCGGTCGGCGAGCAGGCCGCGGTGGTAGGCGGCGTCGCCCAGCAGGTGCTCCGATGACTTCGCCCGCTTGAAGTACATGTGCGCGGGATGCTCCCAGGTGAACCCGATTCCGCCGTGGATCTGGATGTTCGCCCCGGCCGCCTTGGTGTAGACGTCCGTGCAGTACGCCTTGGCCAGCGAGGCGGCCGCCGGAAGCTCGTCCAGCCCCCGTGCGGCGGCGTACACGGCGTACTGCGCTGCGCCACGGGCACACTCGATCTCCAGCATCAGATCGGCAAACCGGTGACGGATCGCCTGGAACGACCCGATCGGCTTGCCGAACTGGTGACGGGTCTTGGCGTAGTCCACGGCGATCTCCAGGCACCGCTGCGCGCCGCCCACCTGCTCGAGAGCCAGGAGGGCGGCAGCGATATCGAGGGCGTGCGACAACGACGGCCACGCCTGCCCCTCGGCCCCGATCAACTCGGCGGGGGTGTCGGTGAAGTCGATGCGGCCCTGCCGCCGGGTCGGGTCCAGCGTCGAGAGCATCCGCCGGGTCAGGCCCTCGGTCTGATCGACCGCCAGCAGTGAGATGCCGCTGTCCGTCCGAGCCGCCACCAGCAGCAGGTCGGCGGCGTGGCCGTCAAGGACGAATGTCTTGCTGCCGTTGATTATCCAGCGGCCGCCGTCGTGACGCGCGGTGGTCTGGACGGCATCGGCGCTCCACCGCCCGGACTGCTCGGTCAGCGCCAGCGCCGCGATGGTCTCACCGGTCGCGATGCCGGGCAGGTACCGCGACTTGGCGGCGTCGTCGGCACTGCACAGCAGGGCCGTGCCGGCCAGCACGACCGAGCCGAAGAACGGGCCGGGCAGCAGCGCGCGGCCGGTTTCCTCGACGACAACGCCCAGCTCCGAGTAGCCGAAGCCGCTGCCGCCGAACTCCTCGGGGATGGCCACCCCCTGGAGCCCGAGCTGGTCGGCCATCTGGCGCCACACCGCGCGGTCGTAGCCCTCGGGCGTCTCCATGATGCGGCGCACCTCGTGCTCGGGCATCTTCTTCTCGAAGAACCCGCGCACCGTTCGGCGCAGCTCGTCCTGTGCGTCGGTGGCGGCGAATGCGTCTGGGATGTCGGTCATCTCATCGACTTCCTTGGTCCGTTCGGCCGGTGGGGTCGACACGGGGATCGGGGTTGTCACGGCGGAGTTCGCGCAGCCACGCACCGACCGGCGCGGGCGCGCGCACCGGTGCGTCGGGGCGGCCGGGAGCGGCCTCCCAGAACTCCCGCCAGGAGGGGAAGGCCTCGTGCAGGTTGCCGTCGTGACGGTCCCGGCCCGGGAACCGCATCTTGTGCGGACCCACCGGAGGATCGGTGATATCGCACTCGTACCAGAACAGCGGTGTGCGTTTGCGGAAGAACCAGTGGCCGTCGCGACGCTGGTAGCGGTCCAGGTAGGCCAGCATCTCGATCACCCAGACAGATTCGGTCTCGAGATCGTTGCGGGAGTACACCAGACCGCTGGCGGTGTCGGCGTCGTGGATGTCGATCACGTGGCCGAGTACCCCGTGCGCACTGCCCAGCAGGTTGGTGCGCAGTTCGGTGTCGTACCAGTCGCGCAACGCCGCGCGCCCGCGCCGGCCACCGGGCACCTTCACGTCCTCGACGAACAGGTTGACCAACGCATCGAGGTCGCGCATGTCCAGCGCGACCGCGTACTTCGCGGCGAGCTGGCGGATCTCGTCGAGCGCCTCGAGGCGCGCGATCCGGGCTTCGAGGTCGGCCAGCGAGGTCAACAGAGCTCTCCCGAGGCCATGAGTTGAGTCAGCCGCACCTTGTCGATCTTGTTGGTGGTGGTGTACGGCAGGCGGTCGGCGTCGGACAGGATCGCCCACTTCTTGGGAACTTTGTACGCCGCGAGCCTGCTGCGGCACTCGGCCACCAGATCGTCGGCCGTGGCGGTGTATCCCTCGTTGAGCACCACCGCGGCGCTGACGATCGCCCCCTTCTCCGGATCGGGAACGCCCACGACATAGGCGATGCGCACGGCCTCGATCTTGCCCAGCGCGGCTTCGACCTCCATCGGCGCCACGTTGGTGCCCGAGGTCTTGATCATCTCGTCGAGGCGTCCGGCGAAGTACAAGTGGCCGTCGTCGTCGCGGTAGCCGGCATCCTTGGTGTGCAGCCAGCCGTCCCGGTCCACCAGCTCGAACCAGTGCCTGCCCACCATTGCGCGCATCATCGCGGTGCCGCGCACGCAGATCTCACCGGTGACGCCGTTGGGCACCTCGTTGCCGGCCTCGTCGACGATCTTGTGCTCGTAGCCCGGCGCGGATACGCCCAGCGAGCCGCGCTTGGCCTCGGGCAGCTCCTCGTGCGGCGGCCACCAGGTGTGCGAGCTGCAGGTCTCGGTCATCCCGAGCTGCGCGACCCGCAGCGACGGGTCGGGAGTGCGGCGCTCCGGCGGCAGCAGCACCTGCTGGTAGCCCTCACGCAGGCTCGACAGGTCGGTCGACGCGAAATCGGGATGGTTCACCAGAGCGGGCCCGATGTGACCGAACCCCGTTGTATAGGTTGCTTTCTCGCTCTGCAGGAGTCGCAGCACCTCGCCCGCGTCGAACTTGTGCTCGGTGAGGATCGCGGCGCCGACCTGCATCGGGCCCAGGAACCCGAAGACCAGTCCGGCGACCCAGAAGAACACCATGGGTACGTAGATACGGTCGTTGTGATCCCAGTCGTGCGCCGTGGCGATGAACCGGGAGTGGGTGATCGTCGTGCCGTGGGTGTGGATGATGCCCTTCGGTGTCGACGTGCTGCCCGAGGTGTAGATGACGAGCAGGTCGTCGGCGCTGCGCACCGTCGCTTCGCACGCCTTGCGGAAGTTCTCCGGAACGGGGTCCGGCCACGAGCTCGGCCACTCACGGCGGGCGGTGCCGAGCGGAAGGATGTTGCGCAACTGGGGGAGTCGCTCGATGCGCAGCTGTCCGTCGACGACCTGCCACTCGCCTGCGGCGGCCTCGATCCGTTCGAACATGTCGCGGCCGAGCAGCGTCTCGACGGCCAGCAGGGTGTGGATGTCGGCGTCGCGCAGCACCCACTCCAGCTCGGGTGGCTGGAAGAAGGTGTTGATCGGCACCGCGACGGCGCCGATGCGGGCGGTCGCCAGGAATGCCGTGACGAAATCGGGGCCGTTGGGCGCGAGGATGCCGACCCGCACCCCCTTGGTGACCCCCGCGGCGAGCAGCCGTGCCGCCATGTCGGCCGACCGGTCCTCGGCCTCGCCGTAGGTGATCCGCTCCACCGAACCGTCGCCGGTGACGGTGACCACGAGATCGCCGGCGCTGTGGGCACCGGTCACCGCCGCCAGCATCGCGGGGAGCACCGCGTCGTAGGGCAGCGGTTCGTATCGGAACACCCGTGTGGCCGACGGCGTCGACGTCATTCGACCACCCAGCGCGGTTCCCGCTTCTCGGCGAACGCGACCATCCCCTCGCGGTAGTCGGGGTGAGTCATCTGGTGCTGCAGCACATACCGGTAGGCCACGTCGTGTGCGGCGTGCAGACCGACGTCCAGGCTGGTCCACATCGCCTTGACGGAGGCCTGCACGGTCGCCGGGGACAGCTTGGTGATCGCCAGCGCGATCTCGCGGGCGCGCTCCTGCAGTCGGTCCGCGGGCACCACCTCGTTGATGAGCCCGATCTCGTATCCGCGCTGCGCGGAGATCCGGCCCTGCTTGGTCATCAGCGCGAGCTGCATCACCATCGACAGCGGCATGCGCCGTAATAGCACCGCGGGTTCGAGCGCGAACACGTTGCCGACCTGCAGGTGCGTGTCGATCAGTTCGGCATGCTCGGCGGCGATGATCAGGTCCGAGTCGGCCACCTGGTGCAGCGCCCCACCGACCGCCATGCCGTTGAGGGCGCAGATGACCGGCTTCCACACGTTGTGGTGCAGCCGGGAGCCGGGCACTTTGTTGCGGATGCCGCTCTCGGCGGTGGCGCGGATGTCCTGCCCCGCGCAGAACGCGCGGTCGCCGGCGCCGGTGATGATCGCGACCCGGATATCGGGGTTGTCGCGCACCTGCCCCCACGCCCAGGCCAGCTCCGTGCGGGCCAGGTCGTCGGTGGCGTTCAGCCGCTCAGGGCGGTTGAGGGTGATGGTGGCGACATGGTCGCTGACGTCGAACAGAATTCTTTTCAGATCCATTGAATCCCTCGGCCTCCCGGCGCGCACGCTGTTGAACAGAGTATCAGGTTATGTTTCATCGTTCCGCTAGTGGTCGTTACGGCATCCATTGCCCGCCCGAGACCGAGACGAGCTGACCGGTGACGTGCCTGGCCGCCGGTGAGCACAGGAATGCCACCGTCGCGGCGACGTCCTCCGGCTCGCCGAGGCGGTCCAGCAGTGTCGACTCGCGCATGGTGGCGAGTTCCTCGTCGGTCTTGCGGGACAGCAACCACGGTGTGGCGGTGGTGCCCACCACCACCGTGTTGACCCTGATGCCCGAAGGTCCCAACTGCACCGCCATCAGCCGGCTGAGCCCCTCCACACCCGCCTTGGCGGCGGCGTAGGCGGGTGGGCCGGTGCGCACACCGTGCGCCGACACCGAGCTGATGTTGACGATCGCCCCGGTCCGCTCCTCGACCATCTGGCGGGCCACCACCTGCGACATGACGAAGGTGCCCTTGAGGTTGACGTCGACGATGCGGTCCCAGTCCTCGTCGGTCTGGTCGAGGAAGCTGCCCGGCAGCGTCATGCCGGCGTTGTTGACCAGAGCCCGGATGGGCCCGTGCGCGTCGGCGAGCTCGCCCATCGCCCGCTCGACGGCGGGCCGGTCGGTGATCGAGAGCTGCAGCGGGATCAGCTTGCCCTGCCGCGCAGCATCGGAGTCCGCGGCCCGCGTGATCGCCTTCTCGTTGACGTCGATGACGGCGGTGCGGTAGCCGGCGTCGATCAACGCCGCGGCGATCGCCTCCCCGATTCCGCGCGCCCCGCCGGTCACGACCGCGACGGGCACCACCTCAGACGACATCGCGCCTCCTCACCGGGTTGGCAACCGTGCGCGACTCGCGCTCGATCCGATCGAGCGTCGGGCGCACCAGGCGCACGGCGTCGGCCATCAACTCCACGAGATCACCCTTTCCGTCGGCGGACACCCACAGGTCGATCGCGGTGCGGTTGGCGCCGTTGATCACGGTGGCCGCCAGGCGCGGCCGTACGTCGACCGCGGCGTCGGAGCCAAGCCACCGCGCGACCTCGGTTGTCATCTGGTCGATCCAGTCGTCGTTGATCCGCAGCATGGTGGCGCGCAGCGCCGGAAGTTCGCCGTACATCCGCGCCCGGACCAGGAAGATGCCCGGGTTCTCGGCGATGGCCGTGGCGACCGCTTCGGACGCCTCGGCCAATGCCTTCCACAACGACCCGCTGCGCGCGGCGCGGAATCGGCGGGTGGCTTCGGCGAGTCGGTCGGCATACCCGTGAAAGAGGATGTCCTCCTTCGCGGCGAAGTGGCGGAAGAAGGTGCGTGGGGCGACGCCGGCCGCCTCGGCGATCTGCTCGACCGTGGTCTGCTCATATCCGTTGACCGTGAACAGATCGATCGCCGCGGCGATCAGTGCTTCGCGGTTGCGGTGACCGCGCACCCGACGCTGGTCCGTACTCGCGGTCACACGACCTCCAGCGATAGAACGGATTGACGATATTTGTTCAATCGTGCAATATAGTGACAGTAACTGCAACTACTTTTCCGAAACGGAGGTAGCGCCTTGCGGTTCGGCGTGTTCATCCTTGGAGACAAACCCAATCACCTCAGCCATGCGCAGGTGCTCGCCAACGTGCTGGAGGAAGCGCAGTGGGCGGAGGAGTTCGGCTACGACGAGATCTGGCTGGCCGAACACCACTTCTCGCCCTACGGCACCCTCGCGGACCTACCGCTGGTCGCCGCGGCCATCGCCGCGAAGACCGAGCGGATCAGGATCGGCACCGCGTGCATGGTTGCGCCGTTCCACGATCCGATTCAGCTCGCTGAGCGAATCGCCCTGGTGGACAACCTCAGCGGTGGCCGGTTCGACGCCGGCTTCGGACGCGGGTACCAGGCCCACGAGTTCAAGGGCTTCGGCATCCCGATGGACGAGGCCACCGCGCGCTACCAGGAGTGCGTGGAGATCGTTGACCTGTTGCTGACGCAGGAGAACGTCACCTACGAGGGCAAGTTCTGGCAGTTGCACGACGTCACCGTCCATCCGCGTCCGGTGCAGAACCCGATTCCGGTGTGGGGCACGGTGATGAAGACGCCGTCGAGCTTCGAATGGTTGGCCGACAAGGGATTCGGCGCCATCATCGGCAACCCTTACCAGGTTGACCCGGACCTGCAGGGCGCGCTGGACCTGTATCTGGAGACGCAGGCCAAGAAGGGGCTGGAGGCCGCGACCGGCAACGTCTGGGCGCTGCTGAACGCGTTCTGTCATCAGGACGACGCGTTCGCCAGAAGCTATCCGCGCGAGAGCATCGAGCTGTCCATCGAGACACACCGCAAGTACTCCAGCCCGTTCGAGCGCGGCGGGGAGATCCCGGCGGACTACAAGGCGTACGCCGACTGGTTCGAGAAGCACGACAAGCAGAGCTATGAGCAGGTGCTCAACTCGCACCTCACGCTGATGGGCAACCCGGACCGGATCATCGAGAAGATTCGCACTGTCATCGACATGGGCTGGCGCAACATCATGCTGCGCATGTCGCGTGGCGGTGCGATGGATCGCGCCAAGGTCCGTGACTCGATGAAGCTGTTCGCCGACGAGGTGATCCCGGCGGCGACCGAACTCGCGAAAGCGTCGGCTTGAGTCAGCTGCCAGACCTCAGCGCACACATTCGCGCGGTGCTGGCGCTCGATCCGTCCGCGGAGGCCGTCGAGTACCAGGGCGCCTGGACAGACTGGAAGACCGTCGCGCATGTTGCCCACGCGGTGGAATCCCGGTTGACGGCAGCGGGACTGGGCGCGGGCAGCCCGGTTGGGCTGATCCTGCGCAACCATCCGGCGATGGTGGCGGCGCTGCTGGGCGTGCTGCTCGTGAACGGCTGCGTCGTCACCATCAACGCCAGCAGCGGCGACGCGCGGTTGGCCACCGACCTGGAGGAGCTCCGGCTGCCCGTGGTCATCGGCCTGGGCGCGGACTGGGGGCGACCGCACATCGTCGAGGCGGCGGCCGGCGCGCTCGGGCTCGAGGTGGCCGCGGACCCCGCGTCGGTGCGGACGGTGACCGGTCGCGGGAGCGTCGGTGCCGGGCCGTTCCGTCCCGACCGGCCCGGGGTGGCGGTCGAGATGCTGACCAGCGGGACCACCGGACCGCCGAAGCGGGTGCCGTTGTCCTACAACGCGTTCCAGCACACTGTCGCCGCCGCTGGGGCGCACTACGGCAGCGGTGACAATGGCCAGGTCCGGCTGCGCTCCGGCGTGGCGATCATTAGCTCGCCGCTGGTCCACATGTCCGGGCTGTTCCGTACCCTGCTCAACATCTGCGAGGGTCGCCGGATCGCGCTGCTCGAGCGTTTCCGGGTGGACGACTTCGTCGACCTTGTGGTGCGGCACCAGCCCAAGGCCGTCAGCCTGGTGCCCTCGGCGCTGGCGATGGTGCTCGACGCCGGGGTGCCGCCGGAGGTCTTCTCCAGCGTCAAGGTCGTCACCTCGGGCACCGCGCCGCTGCCGGTCGAGCTGCAGGAGGCTTTCGAGGAGCGCTACGACGTCGCGGTGCTGCCCTCGTACGGCGCCACCGAGTTCGCGGGCGGCGTCGCGGGCTGGAACCTGGCACTGCACCGCGAGTGGGCGAAGATCAAGCGGGGCAGTGTCGGCCGCCCGCAGCGCGGGCGCGAGGTGCGCATCGTCTCGCCCGAGGACGGGGCCGAGCTGCCACCCGGTACCCAGGGGCAGATCGAGGTCCGCACGCGGGGCGGAGAGTGGGTGCGCACCACCGACCTCGGCCGCCTCGACTCCGACGGGTTCCTGTTCGTGGACGGACGCACCGACGACGCGATCATCCGGGGCGGTTTCAAGATCTCCCCGGCCGACATCGCCAACGCGTTGCGCAGCCACCCCGCGGTGCGCGACGCGGGGGTGACCGGCCTGCCCGATCCACGACTGGGTGCGGTGCCGGTCGCCGCGGTGGAACTCGCCGGAGGCGCCCAAGCCGAACCCGACGAACTGCTGGACTTCCTTCGCCAGCGGCTGACCCGATACCAGGTGCCGGCGCGGCTGCTGGTACTCGACGAGCTGCCCCGCACCCCGTCGCTGAAGGTCAGCCAGCCCGCACTGCGAGAACTGTTCGAACAGGAGCCGACGTGAGCAACAACATTCGTGCTGGCGGCATTCGGGGTGGCACCGCCATCGTCGGTGTCGCCGACGAGGTGTCGCCGTCCGGCGTCATCGACGTGCCGCTGCGAGAACTCGAGGCCCGGGTGATCACCGCGGCGCTCGCGGACGCCGGCCTGTCGCTGTCGGATGTCGACGGGCTGTGCACATGCACCGGCGGCACGTTGATGCACTCGGTGGAACTCGCCGAATACCTCGGCATCTCACCGCGATTCACCGACGCCACCCAGACCGGCGGGGCGAGCTACGGGCTCTACATCGAGCACGCCGCCGCCGCCATCGCCGCCGGGTTGGCCGAGACCGTGGTGATCGTCTACGCGTCCACCCCGCGCGCGGCCCGCAAGCGCGGTGAGAAGGGCCTCGGGGTGTTCGCCACCCCGGAGCGGCTGGAGTGGGAGACCCCGTTCGGCGTGATGCTGCCGCTGAGCGCCTACGCGCTCGCCGCCAACCGGCACATGGCGGTCTACGGCACCACCGCCGAACAACTCGCGCAGATCGCGGTCGACACCAGGACGTGGGCCACCCGCAATCCGCGCGCCAATCAACGCGATCCGATCACCGTCGACGACGTGCTGAACTCGGGCTACGTCGTTGAACCCATCCACAAGCTGGAGTGCTGCCTGGTCACCGACGGTGCCGCCGCGATCGTGGTCACCAGCGCGGAGCGGGCCCGCCACCTCGAGCGCCCGGTCTACGTGCTGGGTGCGGCGTCGGCGGCGTCGCACGCGATGATCACGCAGATGCCCGATCTGACCGTGACCCCCGGTGCGGTGTCGGGGCCCGCGGCGTTCGCAGCCGCCGGGCTGCGGCCCGACGACATCGACGTCGTCGAACTGTACGACTCGTTCACCATCACCGTGCTGCTGGCGCTGGAGGATCTCGGCTTCTGCAAGAAGGGTGAGGGCGGACCGTTCGTCGGCGACGGGGTGCTGGCACCGGGCGGCGCGCTGCCCGGCCAGACCACCGGGGGCGGGCTGTCCTACACGCACCCCGGGGCGTTCGGGGCGTTCCTGCTGGTCGAGGCCACCCGGCAGCTGCGCGGCGAGTGCGGCGACCGGCAGGTGGCCGACGCCCAGACCGCGCTGGCGCACGGCACCGGCGGCGTGCTGTCGGCGACGTCGACGGTCATTCTCGGGACGGAGGCGGTGCTGTGAGCAACCAATCTAACGCCAACGAGGCCAACACCAACGGCCTGCCGGTCCCCGAACCCAGTGCGGTCTCCGCACCGTTCTGGGAGGCGACCCGCAAGCACCGGCTGGTCATGCAGCGCTGCACCGCGTGCCGACACCTGGTGTGGTACCCGCGGCACGTGTGCCCGCGCTGCGGCGGGTTCTCGCTGGAGTGGGAGCAGCTGTCCGGCCAGGGCGTCGTCTACGCGGTCAGCATCCACCACCGGCCCGCGCATCCGGCGTTCGCCGAGCGGGTGCCGTACTCGGTTGTGCTGGTCGACCTGGACGAGGGCGCCCGGATCATGTCCAACGTGTTCGGGCCGCCGCCGTCGGTGGGGGACCAGGTGTCGCTGACCTGGCTGCGGCTGGACGACGGGCGCAACCTTCCGGTGTTCGAGCCCCGATGAGCGACGCCGAACTGCGCCGGATCCGCGAGGAGATCGTGTTGCGTCATGTCGCGGGTGAGAACGACCGTGACCTGGAGGCCATCATGGCCACCTTCACCCACCCGCGGTACGAAATCGTGCCCAGCGGAACCGTTTACGACGGTGACGCCGCGGTCCGGCAGATGGTCCTGCGCCAGTGGACGGAGCTGCCGCGGTTGCGGTACACGGCGGAGGCCATCTACCACGGTCCCGACGGGCTCGCGGTGGAGACCCGAACGACGTGTCCGGGCACCGACTTCGACATGCTGAGCATGAACGTCTTCGGCTTCGACGGCGCGGGGTTGGTGCTGGAGCGCTGCTACTTCGACCAGGCGCTGTTCGGTGCGCAGCTGAAGGGCATCGGTAAGTGGAACGATTGAACACAATTCGTCATGTTGTAGAATCGCCGCAGCCGTAGTGCGCGGGCAAGGAGACTCAATGGCCACCCAGTTGGACGTCGAGGCACCGACATCGGCCAACGATCGCGCGATCGCGTTGTACCGCTTGATGAGCAAGGTGCATCACGCGGATGCGCGGGTTCGGAAAGGTCTGTCCTCGGGCGAGATTGCGATGAGCTACTGGCCGGTGACCGGTCAGGAGGCGATGTCGGCCGGTGCCGCGCTGGCGCTGTCCGACGGCGACCAGTTGGTCAGTACCTACCGCGGCCTCGGTGACGTCGTCGCCAAGGGCATCGACCTGGCCGGCTATTTCGGCGAGATCCTCGGCCGCAGGACCGGGCTGTCGCGGGGCAAGGCGGGTGCCATGGGCATCTCCGACCCCGACCACGGCATCGCGTGGACGACGGGCATCGTCGGCGCGGGGCCGCTGTTCGCCAACGGTATCGCGTTAGCCGCCTCGATCCGCGGCACGGGGCAGGTGGTGCTGGTCAGCTTCGGTGACGGCGCCACCAGCATCGGCTACGTCCACGAGGCGATGAACATGGCGGCGCTGTGGAACCTGCCGGTGGTGTTCTTCTGCCAGAACAACGCGTGGGCGGAGTGCACCGCGATGGAGCGTTACACCCGCACCGCCAGACTGTCCGACCGCGCGCAGGGCTACGGCATGCCGGGTGTCACGGTCGACGGCACCGATCCACGCGCCGTGCACGACGCCGTGGCCGAGGCCGTCACGCGCGCCCGATCGGGCGGCGGTCCGACGTTCGTGGAGGCCCTCGCCTACCGGTTGCAGGGTCACTACTTCGGCGACACCATGGCCTACGCCGACCCCGACGAGCTGGCGGCCAAGCGCGCCGACCCGCCGTTCGACCGCTACCGGCGGCGCCTGATCGACGAGGGGATAGCCACCGCGGCGACCCTCGACCAGATCGACGCCGAGCTGGCGGCGCAGGTCGACGCCGCGTTCGCCGCGGCGCGCGACGCCGAACCGCTCGGCCCCGAAGAGCTCACCGGTGACGTGTTCACGGGCAACGGGACCGAGTTGGCCGACGGCACCGTCCCGCGGGTCGCGCTGCCCGAGGGGGAGACCGAGGAACTCGGGCTGGTGCAGGCGATCCACCGCACGCTGGACCGGGCGATGGCCGCCGACGATTCGATCATCCTGCTGGGCGAGGACATCGGTGACCGCTCCGGTGGCGGCATGTTCAAGATCACCGCGGGACTGTCGGCCAAGTACGGCGAAGAGCGGGTCCGCGACACCCCGATCGCGGAGTCGTCGATCATCGGCGCCGCGCTGGGGGCCTCGCTGGCAGGTCTGCGGCCCGTCGCCGAGTTGATGTTCATGGATTTTCTCGGGGTGGCGATGGACCAGATCGCCAACCATGTCGCCAAGGTGCGCTACATGTCGGGCGGGCGCCGCGGCGCGCCGCTGGTGATCCGCACGATGGTGGGGACCGCCGCCGGGGCGCAGCACTCCCAGGCTCTCGAGGCATGGGCCATGCACACCCCGGGACTCAAGGTCGTCTGGCCCAGCACCGCCGCAGATGCCGCCGGCCTGCTCAACGCGTGCCTGCGTGAGGACGACCCGTGCCTGTTCATCGAATCGATGAAGCTGTACTACGGCGGCGGCAAGGGGCCGGTTCCGGTAGCCGACTACGTGATCCCGCTCGGCCAGGCCGATGTCAAGCGGGTCGGCAGCGACGTCACCATCTGCACCTACGGCGTGTTGGTGCATGCCGCGCTGGAAGCAGCGAAAACCCTTGCGGGCGAGGGTGTCTCTGTCGAGGTAGTCGATCTGAGGACGTTGGTTCCGCTGGACCTGCAGACCGTGCTCGACTCGGTGCGCAAGACCAAGCGCCTGGTCGTCGCACACGAATCGGTCGGCTTCTGCGGTCCCGGTGCCGAGATCGCCGCAGCCGTCGGTACCGAACTGTTCGCAGAGCTTGCGGCGCCGATTCAACGCGTCGCGGGCACCTACACCCCGGTGCCGAGGGCCGCCACGCTGGAGGCGGCCTGCCGCCCAGATGCCACAAAGCTCAGTGATGCCGTCAGGAGGATCATGTGACCGAGGTGCGTATTCCCAAGCCGGGCGACGCGATTACGGAGGCCGAGCTGACCGCTGTCCACGTCCCCGACGGTGGCACGGTCACCGAGGGTGACCCGCTGTACGCCATCGCCACGGACAAGGTCGAGATGGACATCGAGGCGCCGGCGTCCGGCGTGGTGACCTGGAAGGTCGAGGTGGGCGGCACCTACAGTGTCGGCGAACTGGTCGCCGTGATCGCATGACCGGTCTGCCCGAGTCGCTGACAGTTGATCTCGGCGCACCGGAGCTGACCGGCGAAATCCACGGTGACACACTGACGGTCACCATCAACCGACCGGAGAAACGCAATGCCGTCACCGTCGACGGCTACCACGGGATCAAGCGCGCCGCGATGATCGTCGCCGACGAGCCGGGCCTGCAGTTCCTGGTCATCACCGGAACCGGTGACGTGTTCTGCGCCGGCGGCGACATGAGCGGGGCGGGCAATCCCGACCGCACCTGGGATGCGTTCACCGAGGCCTACGACGCGACACCGTTCGAGGTGCTGGGCAAGATCCCCAAGATCGTGGTGTGTGCGGTCAACGGCATCGCCATGGGTGGGGGACTGGTGATGACGTTGTTCGCCGACCTCGTCGTGGCGTCGGACAAGGCCCGGATGCGGGTGCCCGACCTGACCCGCGGGGTGTACGAGGCGTTCGTCGCCGCCCGTCTACCGCAACGCATCGGCACGCTGCGGGCCAACCACCTGATCTATGGAAACGACTGGATCGACGCCGCCGAGGCCGAGCGCCTCGGACTGGTCGGCAAGGTGGTGCCCCATGACACGCTGGCCGCGGAGACACAGGCGCTGCTGGACCGGGTCCGCAACACCGGCCCCGCGGCGCGGGCCGCGGTGAAACGCGAGATGGCCCGCGCCCTGCCGGCCGTCGACGTCAGCGGCTACTGGTCGTCGATCGGAACCTCCGAACAGATCGAGGCCTTCTCCGCCTTCCTCGAAAAACGTCCACCGCGTTGGTCGGTGAGCTCCGACCGCGACGCGTTCGTCCAGACCCGCAGGCCGCAGTGGATGCCGCCTGACTCCGGAAAGGAATGACAGCCGTTGATCAAGACCAGGTTCACTGAGGCCTTCGGAATCGAGCATCCGATCGTCCAGGGCGGGATGCAGTGGGTCGGCCGTGCGGAACTCGTCGCGGCGGTGGCGAACGCGGGAGCGCTGGGGTTCATCACGGCGCTCACCCAGCCGACGCCGGAGGATCTGGCCAAGGAGATCGCGCGCTGCCGCGAGCTGACCGACAAGCCGTTCGGCGTGAATCTCACCATCCTGCCGACGATCAACCCGCCGCCGTACGACGAGTACCGGCAGGTGATCGTCGAGTCGGGCATCAAGATCGTCGAGACCGCCGGCTCGAACCCCGCGCCGCACCTGCCGATGTTCCACGAGCACGGGGTCAAGGTGCTGCACAAGTGCACCTCGGTGCGCCACGCGGTCAAGGCGCAGGAACTCGGTGTGGACGGCATCAGCATCGACGGGTTCGAGTGCGCCGGCCATCCGGGTGAGGACGACATCCCGGGGCTGGTGTTGATTCCGGCGGCGGCGGCCAAGATCACGGTCCCGATGATCGCTTCGGGCGGGTTCGCCGACGCGCGGGGTCTGGTGGCGGCGCTGGCGCTGGGCGCCGACGGCATCAACATGGGCTCGCGGTTCATGTGCACCGTGGAGTCGCCGATCCACCAGAAGGTCAAGGAGGCGATCGTAGCGGGCAGCGAACTGGACACCGAGCTGATCTTCCGCCCGCTGCGCAACACCGGACGGGTGGCCAGCAACTCGGTGTCGCGCGAGGTCGTCGAAATCCTGGACAAGGGAGGCAAGTTCGAGGACGTCGCGCACCTGGTGTCCGGCAAGCGCGGGGCCAAGGTGTACGAGACGGGCGACCTGGAGGCCGGCATCTGGTGGATCGGCACGGCGATGGGGCTGATCAACGACATCCCGACCGTCGGCGAACTGGTGTCGCGGATGGTTTCCGAAGCCGAGGAGATCATCAACGGGCGACTGGCGGGGGCGCTGCGATGACCGAACTTCCCACCGGCACATCGGAACTCACCGGATGCGACGAGATCCTGGTGGCCAACGACGGTCCCGTCCGGATCGTCACCCTCAACAACCCCGGTGACGCCAACGCGGTCAACAACGCGATGCACGGCGCCTTCGCCCGGCTGTGGAGCAAGCTGGGGGAGGACCCGGACGCCCGCGCGGTGCTCATCACCGGCACCGGGGACTACTTCTCGGCGGGCGGCAACCTGGTGGAGTGGCTGGAGACCCACGTCAACAACCCGGTCACCCGGCGCGAGGGCATGCGCGACGCCCGCCGGATCGTGCGCGACATGGTCGACTTCCCGCTGCCGATCGTGGCCGCGGTGAACGGCCCCGCCGTCGGATTCGGTTGCAGCATCGCGGTGTTGTGTGACATCACGTTGATGTCCGACCGTGCGTTCCTGGCCGACACCCATGTCGCCTCCGGCCTGGTCGCCGGCGACGGCGGTTCGGTGCTGTGGCCGCTGATGATGAGCCTGATGAAGGCGAAGGAGTATCTCCTGCTCGGCGAACGCATTCCGGCGGCCAAGGCCGTCGAGCTCGGGCTGGCCAACCGGGTGGTGCCGCACGACTCGGTCAAGCAGGAGGGGCTGGCGCTGGCGCACCGGCTCGCGGCGCTGCCCGCGCGTGCGGTCCAGGACACCAAGCGCACGCTGAACCTGCACGCCGAGCGCGCGGTGACGGCGATTCTCGACTACGGGATCTCCGCGGAGACGGAGTGCTTCACCACACCGGAGCACCGGGCCGCGATCGAGAGGTTCCTCAACCGGTGACCGCCGATGCACCGCTGGTGCTGCGCGAGGACCGCGGCGCGGTCGCGCTGCTGTGGCTCAACCGTGCGGCGCAGCGCAACGCCCTGCGCTACGAATCGTGGACCGAGCTGTCCGAGCATCTGGCGGTGCTGGCCGAGGATCCCGACGTGCGCGGCGTCGTGGTGGCCGGCGCGGGCGGGTTCTTCTCTGCCGGCGGTGATCTGAAGACCGGGCCGGCGCACGGCGCCGGCCCGCTCGGACCCGCCGGCCGGGTCGAACACGCCCAGCGGGTGATGGAACAGCTCAAGGCGGTCCCGGTGCCCACCGTGGCGGCGGTGGAGGGCGCCGCGGTGGGGCTGGGCTGGAGCCTGGCGCTGGCGTGCGATCTCGTGGTCGCCGCCTCCGACGCGTTCTTCAGCGCCCCGTTCGTCGCCCGGGCCGTCGTCCCGGACGGCGGCCTGGCGTGGCGGTTGACCCACCAGCTCGGCAGGCAGCGAGCCTCGGCACTGTTGTTGCGGGGCAGTCGGCTTGCCGCGCCCGACGCCGCGCAGGCGGGGTTGGTCACCGAACTCGCCGAGCTCGGCTCGGCCGTCGAGGTCGCACTCGCGCTCCTCGACGAGCTGGCATCGGCCGATGCCGGGGCGGTGGAGATGACCAAACGGCTGATCAACTCGGTGGAGGCCGCGCAGTTGGCGGCCTTCCATCCGCTGGAGCTGGCGATGGCCACGGTGGCCCAACAGCGCTCCGCTAGCGCGGCAGCCCGAGACCGCTGGTAGAGATCAGGTCCCGCTGAATCTCGCTGGTGCCGCCGCCGATCGTGTGCAGCAGCGACAGCAGCAGCCCGTCGGAGAAGTGGCCGTGCAGCACCGCCTCCGGATCGTCGGGCATCAACGCCCCGGCCGGGCCCAGGATCTGCGCGCCGAGCGCACGCAGCTCGGCCGTGAGCTCGGAGTGGTACAGCTTGGACAGCGACGGCAGGGTCGGGTCGAGCGAACCCGCCGCCTGCAGATGCGCGATCCGGTACGACAGGATGCGGCCCACCTCGACCCGCTCGACCGCCCGCGCCAAGGCCAGCCGGTTGGTCGGATCCGCCAGCGGGTCATGGGGCTTGCCGCGCTGTGCGTGACACCAGTCGACGAGCTCGTCGAGGAAGCGCTGCGCCTGCGCGGCGCGGGTCACGTTCGACCGCTCGGCGTTCAGCAGGGCCTTGGCGACCTTCCAACCGTCGCCCTCCGCGCCGACCAGGTTCTTCGCCGGCACGCGCACGTCGTCGAAGAACTCCTCGGCGAACGTCGGATAGCCCGTCATCGACCTGATGGGGCGCCGGGTGATGCCCGGGCTGGACAGGTCGACGAGGAAGAACGAGATGCCCTGCTGCCGTTTCCCGCTCACCGGGGAGGTACGCGCGAGCACGAAGATCCAGTCGGCCAGCACGCCGTTGCTGGTCCAGGTCTTCTGGCCGTTGAGCACGTAGTGGTCGCCGTCGCGGCGTGCGGTCATCCGCAGCGACGCCAGATCGGACCCGGCCTCCGGTTCCGAGTAACCCTGGGCCCACATCCGTTCCGACCGTGCGATCAGGGGCAGGTGCTCTTGCTGTTGCTCCGGGGTGCCGAACCGAAACAGCACCGGCGCCAGCATGTTCACGCCGTTGGTGTTGACCAGCGGGGCGCCGGCGTAGGCGAGCTCCTCCCGGATGACCACCTGTTCGACGACGCCCAGTCCGCCGCCCTCGAACTTCGCGGGCCAGTGTGGGACGAACCAGCCCTGGGCGTGCAGCTCGCGGCAGAACCGCACCGCGCGCTCATGGCCCTCCCGCGGCAGGTAGTCGGGATTGGCCGCGGTGCGGCGGAACTCGTCGGGCAGGTTGTCGGCCAGCCAGGAGCGCACCGACGCCCGCAGCTGCTCGACGTGTTCTGCGCCGCCGAACCGGACGATCGGGGTCAGCGGCATGTCAGACCCGATCGGCCGGCTTGGACGCCCGCTTCATCAGCTCCGCCATGTACTCCTGGAACTCCCTGGAGCCGGTGACCACCGCCTGCAGGTCGTTGCTGGCCTGCTGGTGGGTGCGAAAGCCCATGGTCTCCCAGGCCCGCAGGATGCCGGCCTTGGTGGCCTGCAGCGTGATCAGCGGCGCCTTGGCGATCTTGGCGGCCAACTCCTCGACCGTGCTCTCCAGCTCGTCGGCGGGCACCACGCGGTTCACCAGGCCGAATTCGAGGGCCTGCTGGGCGGTGATCTTCTGCGCGGTGTACAGGTACTCGGCGGCGCGCTTGTAGTTCATGAACACCCACGGCTCGAACATCGTCTCGGAGCCGGGCAGCCCGAACCCCGGGACCAGCGGCATCTGGAACCAGGCGTCTTCCGAGCAGACGGTGATCTCGGGTATCAGCGCCCATGTGGTGCCGCCCCCGATGGCATAACCGTGGACCTGGGCGATGACCGGCTTGGGGAACTCCCACAGCTTCAGCACCGGCCACAGGAACAGCTGGGCGGCCGAGCGCCACACCTTGCCCGACGCCTCGATCTCGGCCTTGAACTCCGGATAGCTGCCGTCGGGAATGTGGCCCGAGCAGAAGCCCTTGCCGTTGGCCTTGATGATCACGACCTTGATGTCATAGTCGTACTGCGCGTCGTCGAGTGCGGTGTTGACGCTGTGCACCATTTCGGAGGTCTGGGCGTTGGCGCGGTCGGGGTTGTTGAGGATGATCCGGGCGATCGGGCCGTCCTTCTCGTAGATGACATGTTCCAGGGTCCGCGTTTCCAACCTGCCCAACCTCCTTAACGATTACCGTCTCTGTTGTATAGCTTCACTGTTGTACAGAATAACGCGGAGTGTACCATTGTTTAGCGTCTGCTCACTCCAGGAAAGGACCAGCCGATGGTGACAGCGGAACTGCGCTGGGATCCGTTCGACCGTGCCCTGCACAAGAATCCCTACGACGTGTGGCGGCGGCTGCGCGACGAGGCGCCCGTGTATTACAACGAGCAGCACGACTTCTACGCGTTGAGCCGGTTCGACGATGTGCTGTCGGCCTCCTTGGACACCGAGACCTTCTCGTCTGAGCACGGGATCACCCTCGACGCCATCACCCCGGACCCGTGGCCGTCGCCCAAGGCGATGATCATGATGGATCCGCCCGACCACACGGCGATGCGAAAGATGGTCAACCGCACCTTCTTCCGTAGCAAGGTCGCGGAGTTGGAGGACCGGATCCGGATGCTGTGCCGTGGGTATCTCGACCCGTTCGTCGGCAGCGGCGGCTTCGACTACGTTCGGGACTTCTCGATGAAGCTGCCCGTCATGGTGATCAGCTCGTTGCTGGGCTTCCCGGAGGAGGACCACGACAACCTGCGGGAGTGGTCGGACCTGCAGCTGTACCGCGAGGAGGGCAGCACCGAGCTCAGCGAGGTCGGCAGGCAGGCCGGTGAGAAGCTCTTCGCCTACTACCGGGATCAGGTGGCGAGCCGGCGGGCCGAGCGCGCCGACGACATCGTCAGCCAGCTGATGGACTCCGACCTGGTGCAGCCGGGCAAGCCGACCCGTCGACTCGACGACGGCGAGCTGCTGATGTTCATCGCGCTGATCAACGTCGCGGGCAACGAGACCGTGGCCCGGTTGCTCGGTTGGGCTGCGGTGACGTTGGCGCGGTTCCCGGAGCAGCGGGCCAAGCTCGTCGACAACCCGAGCTTGATCCCCGGCGCTGTCGAGGAACTGCTGCGCTACGAGGCGCCGTCACCGGTGCAGGGCCGCTTCGCCGTGCGCGACGCCACCTATCACGGCACCGTGATCCCGGCGGGGACGAAGGTCGCGTTGCTGACCGGCTCGGCAGGCCGGGACGAACGCCAGTACCCGAACCCCGACGTCTTCGACGTCACCCGCACCGGCATCCGGCACGTCAGCTTCGGCCACGGAGCGCACTTCTGCCTCGGCGCGGCGCTGGCCCGCCTGGAGGCCAGGGTCGCCCTCGAGGAGACGTTGGCGCGGTTCCCGACGTGGGACATCGACGAGGACGCTGTCGAGTACGTGCACACCAATTCGGTGCGCGGTCCGGCGAGCGTGCAGATCCGGTTGTGAGCGCCACCGGACTGTCCGCGCGCACCGAGGACGGGGTGCGCTGGCTGGTGCTGGACCGCCCGGATGTCGGCAACTCCGTGACCCGGGCGATGCAGCGCGACCTCATCGACAACCTGGAGCGTGCGTCCGCCGACCCCGATATCCGCGCCGTCGTGTTCACCGCCGCGGGCACCAAGCACTTCTGCACCGGCCCCAACCTGCGCGACCCTGAGATGCGGCCGAGCCAGGACCGGATCGCCGGGGACGCCGCGCGCAGGCTGCGCACCGGATCGCAGGCCGTGGTGTCGGCGATCCTGGACTGTGAGAAGCCCGTCGTGTGCGGACTCAACGGCGTCGCGGCAGGCGTCGGCGCGAGCATGGTGCTGGCGTGCGACCTGATCGTCGCGGCCGAAAGCGCGCGGCTGATCGAGTTGTTCGTGCGACGCGGCCTGGCGCCCGACGGCGGGGCGGCCTACCTGCTGGCGCGCAAGGTGCCGTTCAACATCGCCAAGGAACTCCTGATGTTCGGCGAGCAGATCACCGCCCAGGAGGCGCATCGCATCGGGTTGGTCAACAAGGTGGTGCCCGACGATCAGCTCACCGCCGAGGTGACGGCCTGGGCGCAGCGCCTCGCTCGGGGTGCGACGCGCGGAATCGCCGCCGCCAAGGCGATGCTCAACCAGGCGCTCGACGTGGACCGCGCCGCGGCCTTCGCCACCGAGGCGCTTCTCGTCGAGCAGGTGGCGTCCACCGAGGACGTCGCGGAGGGGATGGCGGCCTTCGCCGAGAAGCGCGAGGCCTCGTTCCGGGGACGCTGACCGGTCAGCCGAGCAGTTCGTCCAGCGGCATGACGTGCACGATCCGGCCGCCGGTCAGCAGCGGCTCCATCATCAGCAGCTGACGCATCACCCGGCGGTGCAGCAGCGTGATCAGTGCGGCGTCGTGCTCGGGTGACGCCGTGTGGATGAACTCCTCGAGGGCTTGGTCGCCCGCCGCGCGGTCGGCGGGCCGGGTACCGAGTAGATCCGCGAGGTCGTCGAGGTCGGCGGCCTCGACGGCGCGCGCGTACTCGGCGACGCGGTGACTGAACCGGGCGACCCGCGCGACGGAGGACCGCTCGTACTCGGCGATACCGGCAGGCACCTGGAGGGACTCCACCATCGACGCCAGGCCGGCGACGGCGCCGGGGTAGGGCGTGGGCTGCGGCTCGGGCAGCGACACCGCGGACAACTCGACGCCTGCCTGCCGGGCGATCGACTCGATCGCGTGCAGCGAAAGCTGGTGGAACCACTCGATGTACTGGACGATGTCGGTCAGCGGCAGGTCCAGGTGCAGCACGATCGTGATGCCGAGCGGCGTGCACAGCGCGAACTTGGCGGTGTGGAACTCGATGGCGGCGCGGTCCAGCGGCGTGCCCGAGACCTGCTGGTAGCGCCGCAACACCCGGCCGAGGTCGCCCATCGGCTCGGTCGCGTTGCGCAGTCGCAGACCCGCGAGGTCGTGGGCGACGTCGCCGATGTGCGCGAGCTCGACGTCGATCAGGCCGGTGATCCGGCCGTCGGCGTACATGTACTGCCCGGTGTCTCCGAGAACGAACGACGCGGCGGACCGGTGGGCCGGCGCGTTGCGCCGCAGCCATCCGATCGCGAACTCCAGCAACGGTTCCGGGCGCTGCTTGAACTCCCGATAGCGGGCCACGAACGTCTCGAAGTTGTCCAGTGCGAGTGCGCGCGGACCGTCGGGGACCGCCAGCCCGGCGAACGCCGCCGGTTCGATGGCGTGGGTGCGCACCAGCGCGTCGACGTAGGAGTCCATCACCGCGTCGACCTCGGCAGGATCGTTGGCCTGGCAGGGATTCGGCGCTCCCGGCAACAGGTCCAGCACGATCGCCGAGGCTTCGTCGATCTCTCCGTAGACGTGCGGGACGGAGATCTGATGCTCCTCGAGGACCCGGTAGATCTGCGCCTCGACCTTGACCCCCGCGAAGCCGAATCCCTCGCGGTCGCCCCGCACGTAGAGTCCGATCTCCCGGCCGTCGCGTTCAGCTGTGACGAACCACGCGGGCCGCCAACGCTGATGGCGTTCGATGCTGCGGACCGGCCCGATGTTGGCCGAGATCCAGTCGGAGACGACACGGTCGATGCCGCATTCAGCCACTGGACAATAGTACAGACATTGTGCTCTCGTTGTGTTGTGCTCTCCGACTCCGTCGCGCTGATCACCGGCGCCAGCGGCGGGATAGGCCGTGTGCTGGCGCGTCGCTATGCGCAGCGCGGAGCGCGGGTGGCGCTGGTCGCGCGGCGTCGCGACGAACTGAACGTGACCGCCGCGGCGGTCACCGAGGCGGGCGGCGAGGCCCTGGTGCTGGTCGCCGACATTCGTGACGAGACACAGTGTGCTGACGCGGTGGCCGCGACGGTGGCGCGATGGGGGCGCCTCGACGTGCTGGTCAACAACGCCGCGGTGCCGGGCAGCGACCAGTCGGTCGCCGAGGCCACCGTCGACAACTGGAACCAGGTGCTGGCAACCAATCTCGTCGCACCGATGGTGTTGTCGCGAGAGGCGCTGTGTCAGGCGATGATTCCGGCGGGCAGTGGCAACATCCAGTTCCTGTCGTCGGCGGCGGCCCGCAACGTCGCGCCGGGCAAGGCCCACTACGCCGCGGCGAAGCTGGCGCTGAGCGCACTCGGACAGACGCTCGCGCTCGAGGTCGGCGGGACCGGGATCCGGGTCAACACGCTGGTGGTCGGCAGCGTGGAGGGCGAACTGCTCGACCGGTACGTCGCGCGGAGGGCTGCCGCCGACGGGGTGAGCCCGGACGAGGTGCTCAGCGGGCTGGCCCGCTCGACCAAGCTCGGCAGGCTGATCAGCCCGGAGGAGGTCGCCGACGTCTCCCTCTGGCTCGCATCCGATGCCGCGTCGGCGATCACCGGCCAGGACATCTTCGTGACGGGAGGCTGATGACGCAGCCCGACCCGGTCGCACTGCTGGTGGCGCGTGACGAGATTCGTCAGCTCGCCTACCGGTACGCGGCCGCGCTGCAGGCGCGGGACGTCGACGCGATGGTCGACCTGTTCTCGCCCGACGCCCGCTTCGGCGAATTCGGCAGCGGTCCCGACGCGTTGCGCCGGCTGACGACCCAGAGTCTGGACGGGGCGCTGTTCACGGTGATCCTGGTCGCGAACCATCTGATCGATTTCGACGACGACGCCCGGGCCCACGGGCAGGTGTGGGCGCACTGTTTCGCCCAGACCGAGGCCGACGGTTTCGTCGAGCAGCTCATCAGGTACGACGATCGTTACGAGCGCCGGGACGGCCGCTGGCTGTTCAGTCACCGCAGGCACCGGTTGTGGTACGGCGTCGGCCACCGCGAGTCGCCGCTGCGCCAGCCAGCGGCGAACTGGCCCGCGAGCCAGATCGGCGTCGGCGATATTCCACTGTCCGACAAGGTGTTCCACTCCTGGTGGGAGAGACGGTCATGATTCTTGCGCAGGGATTGGCGTTTCCGGAGAGTCCGATCGCGGAGGCGGACGGCTCGGTGCTGGTTTCCGAGATCGCGGGCGGATGCATCACTCGGGTGCGACCGGACGGCACGACGGAGAAAGTCGCCGACACCGGCGGCGGGCCGAACGGGATCGCTCGGCTGCCCGACGGCCGCCTGGTCGTCTGCCAGAACGGCGGATCCACGTTCGGCGTCGGGTCGTGGCCCTACGACCTTCCCGGAGCAACGAAGCTGTTCCGGCCGATCGGACCCGCGACCGCACCGCTGACGCCCCAGTTGCAGGTCATCGACGCCGACGGCAGGATCGAAACGCTGACAACAGAATTCATCGCACGCAACGGCCAGCGGTTGCCGCTGGTGCGGCCGAGCGACGTGTGCGTGGACTCGTCGGGTGGTTACTACGTCACCGACGGGGGCACGATCAGGGGCCGCAGCCGAGAGATGACCGGGCTGCTGTACGCAGGCCTGGACGGCGTCCTGCGCGAGATCGTGTATCCGCTGGAGATGCCCAACGGCGTGGCGCTGTCACCCGACGAGTCGAAACTGTATGTCGCCGAGACCAGGACGCGCCGAATCTGGGAGTTCGGCCTGGACGAGCCCGGCGTCATCGGCTCGGCGCGCGGGCTGGCGACGGTGCCCAGCGGGGGACCGCTGAACGTCGGTGGCGCCGACGGCCTGTGCGTCGACAGCGCGGGCCGGATCCTGGTGGCGACGTTGGGTACCGGTGGGGTGACGGTCTTCTCCGCCGCGGGCGAGTTGCTCGGTGCCATCGAGGCGGACGACCCGATGACCACGAACATGACGCTCAGCCCGGACGAGACGAGGCTGTACGTCACGCTCGCCTCGTCCGGGCGGATCCTGGTCGTTGAGGACTGGATGACGGCCGCGGGAATCCGCTGAGCTACTCCTTGTTGGCCATCTGGTCGGCGAGGTTCTGGATGAACGCGCCGTATCCGACGCCGCCGTGGTCGGACATCACGGCGTCGTAGTCGTACTCCGGCGGGTTGCCGTCGTTGGGCCGCCAGCCGGAGTCGGCCGTGCAGGACTTGAACCCCTCCTCCGGGAACGCGTACCACCGGCGGGTGTTGAGTTCGACGATCTTGTGGGCGTCCTCGTCGGGCACGTCGGCCAGCATCTCCTCGGCGCGCGCCCGGCTCTTCGGCCAGAACGAGTCGGAGTGCGGGTAGTCGCACTCCCAGGTGATGTTGTCGATGCCGATCTGGTGCCGCAGCCCGATGCCGACCTCGTCCTCGATGAAGCAGCCGGAGATGTTGCGGCGGAACAGCTCCGACGGTGCGATCGTCGGGTGGATGTTCTGGTAGTACTTGTGCTTGCGCCAGACGTAGTCCGCCCGCTCGATGATGTAGGGCATCCAGCCGACGCCGCCCTCGGAGAACGCGACCTTCAGGTTCGGGTGCTTGTGGAAGACCGGCGAGAAGATCAACTCGACCGCCGCCGACATCGACGTCGTGCCCATCAGCGTCACCATGACGGCGAAGGGCGCCTCGGGTGCGGTGGAGGGCGGCATGCCGCCGGAGCCGAAGTGCATGACCGCAGTCAGGTTGGTCTCCTCCAGGGCAGACCACACCGGGTCCCAGTGCGGGGTGTGGAAGCTCGGCAGGCCGAGGTTCATCGGGTTGTCGGGCAGGCCGACGGCGCGGCAGCCCTTGGCGGCCATGCGTTCGATCTCCTTGACGATCAACGCGGTATCCCACAGCGGCGTGATCATCATCGGGATGAACCGGGCCGGATCGGTGGCGCACCACTCGTCGATCGAGAAGTCGTTCCAGGCCTGCACGCACAGCAGCGCCAGGTCCTTGTCGTTGCCCTCGAGGAACACCGTGCCGCAGAACCGCGGGAACGACGGGAAGCACAGCATCGCATGCACGCCGTCGATGTCCATGTCCTGCAGGCGGGCCTTGGGGTCGTAGCAGCCGGGGATCATCTCGTCGTAGCGCACCGGGTCCACGCCGAACTCCTCGGGTCGCTTACCGGCGACGGCGTTGAGCCCGATGTTGGGGTACGCGCGGCCCTCGTAGACCCACTGGTGCGTCGGCGGCTTGCCCTCTCGCGGGAACTCGACGATCCGCGGCCCGTCCTGTAGGTACTTCTTGGGCAGTCGGTCGGTCCACACGTGTGGCGGTTCGATGAGGTGGTCGTCCACCGAGAGAAGCTTCATCGACGGTTGCAGTGGCATCGTTTCATCCCCGCCTTCCGGCTGTTAGTCTTCATGGCAGAACAATTGAACAGATTCTGATTAACTGACTATACCGTTCGGTGGTGTGGGAACTCAACCGTGGCAAGGAGGCGCTGATGGACCCCAGGGAGCGGATACCCCATGACGACTGGGCCGATCAGGACCTGTTGACCCGCTCAGAGGCGGCCCAGCGGCTGGCCGAGGAGATCGTCGACGTGAAGGCGAGGATTGCGGCCGGCCACGACGACGCGATCACCCTGCGCCGGCTGGCGGCCATGGAAGCGGCGTTGGAGCAGTACCAGGCCGAATAGCGCCGAATAACGGCCCGCCGGTCAGCGCCCGCGGGGCAGGCCGAGCACCCGTTGCGCGACGATGTTGCGCTGAATCTGGGCGGTGCCGCCGTAGATCCCGGCGGCTCGCGACCACACGTAGATGTCCCACTCCAGGCCCTCGTGCAGCAGCGGGCCGCTGTCGGTGAGATCCATCATCGTGTGGCCGCACACCTGGTCGGCGCGCGCCATCAGCAGCTTGTCCACGGAGCCCTCGGGACCCGGCAGGGCGCCGCGCTGCCGCTCGGTCAGTGACCGCTGTACCTTGACCTGCAGGGCGCGCAGTTCGGTGTACGCGCGACCGAGTCGCGCCCGCGTCGTCGCCGAGTCCTCCAGCTGACCGGACCGCACCTGCTGTTCGAGGTCGCGCAGCTGCCGCGAGAGCCGGCTGATCCAGTTGATGTCGCTGGGTCCCCGTTCGTAGGCGAGCAACTGGTTGGCGATCGTCCAGCCCTGCCCCCGCTCGCCGAGCAGATTCTCCTCGGGCACCTCGACGTCGTCGAACGTCACCTCGGCGAACTCGCGGTTGCGTGCGGCGTTGACGATCGGCGAGACCGTGATGCCGGGGGTCGACATCGGTATCAGCAGTACCGAGATGCCCTGGTGCTTGGGGGCGTCGGGCTCGGTGCGGCACAACAGGAAACACCAATCCGCGACGGCGGCGAAGCTGGTCCAGATCTTGCGCCCGTTGACCCGGAAGAACCGGCGGCCGTCGCTCTCGACGAGGTTGGCGGTGGTCTTCAGGCCCGCCAGATCCGAACCCGCCTCGGGCTCGCTGAATCCCTGGCACCACCGGACCCGGCCCGACAGCAGGCCGGGCAGCAGTTCGGTGCGCTGGGCGTCGGTTCCGAACAGGCGCAGCGCGTTGCTGAGATGGCCGACCCCCTCGATCGGCGGCGCCCCGGCACGGCCCAACTCGTCGTTGAGAATCGCCTCGTAGATGGGCGGCAGGCCGTGTCCGCCGTATTCGACGGGAAACGACAATCCGATGTAGCCGGCCTCGTAGAGCGTCTGATGCCAGGCGTTCTGGGCGTCCGCGCGGGCGCCCGGATCGTCGGGGATGGTGGCCTCGGCGCTGTGGTCGCGCAGCCACTGGCGAAGCCGGGCCCGGAACCGGGCCTCCTCGGGGGTGTCGTTGAAATCCATCGGCTACGCGAGCTCCTCGTTCGCCAACCGCAACTCGGCGATGGGCTCGTACTGTGTCGTCTCGTCGCCGAACAGGCGGCGGTTCAACAGGGTTCGGCGCACCCGCAGGTGCGAAAGGTGCTCCCAGGTGATGGCGATGCCGCCGAACACCTGCACGGTGGTCTCCACCACGTCGCGACCGGCCGCCGACGCGTAGGCCTTGGCCGTCATGGCCGCCAGCACCGCCTCGTCGATGGGCAGGTGGTCGATGGCCCACGCCGCGTGCCAGACGCAGCTCCTGGCGCCCTCGACGCTGACCAGCGCGTCGGCCAGCAGGTGCTGGATCGCCTGGAAGGAGCCGATCGGAACACCGAACTGGCTGCGTTCGCCGGCGTAGCGGACCGCGTCGTCGAGTGCACCCTGCATCACGCCGAGCAGGTCGGCGGCGATGACGGTCAGAGCGAGCGCCTCGACGCGCCGCCACCGCTCGTCGGCGATGGGCTCGCCGACGACGGTCACCTCGGCCGGGCCGTCGGCGGGTAGCCGGCGCACCGCCCGGGTGAGGTCGAGGCCGTCCTCGGCGGCGGCCCCGTCCAGGGCGACGGTGCCGAGCCGGCGGCAACCGTCGATCTCTTCGGCGACGAGCACGTGGGTCGCACCCGCGGTGTCGAACGCCACCGCGCCGGCGCCGAGCGTGCCGAACCCGCGCAGGTCGGCGGTGAGTACCGGGGCGATCCGCAGTTGGCCCTCGGCCAACAGGTCCAGTTCCTTCTCGGCGCGCGCGGCCTCCAGCAGCTCGGCCGCGAGCACCGCCTGACCGGCGACCGGCACCGCGCACAGTCTGCGGGCCAACTGCTCGACCGCGAGCGCGGTCTCCACCCCGCTGGCCTCCAGTCCGCACAGGGCGGGGGAGCGCAGGGTGGGGATGCCGACCTCGACCACCTGGCGCCATCGCTGCGCGAGCGCCTCACCCCCGGCGATCTCGCTCGGGTTCGTGGTGGCGAGCTGATCCGCCAGCGCGGATACGGTGTCCTGCAGGAGCTTCTGCTCGTCAGTCAGCCCGATGTCCATTGAGCGATCAGCTGTCGTGCAGAGTGAGGGCGACCTTCGGGCACAACGCGACCGCCTCCCGGACGGCGGCCTCCCGGTCCGGGGGCACCTCGTCTACCAGGGGGCGCGCGAGGTCGTCGTCACCGAGTTCGAAGACATCGGGAGCGACACCTACACACACCGCATTGGATTCGCACAGTTCGCGATCCACTTCGACGCGCATCCGACTTCCTTCCTGAGCGTTCGGATACCATCATGGATGATAGAACGAAAGTTGTTCAACTGTTCACTGCAAGGAGGCCCATGTTGTCCCGGCTCCAGAATCGAAACGCCCTCGTCACGGGAGGTGCGCAAGGTCTCGGTCGGGCGGTGGCCCGCCGACTGGCGGCCGAGGGCGCCCGGGTGACGATCGTCGACCTCAACGAGGACAAGGGTCGCGAGTGCGTCGAGCTCATCGAATCGGCAGGCGGTAGTGCCGCATTCGTCCGTGCGAACGTGGCCAAGCGGGAGGACATCGAGGCCGCGGCCGCGGCGGCGTCTGTCGACGGCCGGCTGGACGTGCTGGTCAACGCCGCCCAGTACTTTGCGATGCCCAAGGCGCTGGAACTGGTTTCGGACAAGGACTGGGAACTGTCGGAGGCCACCGGGCCGAAGGCGACGTTCCGGTTCATGCAGGCATCGTTCGCCGCGCTGAAGGCCTCCGGCAAGGCTTCGGTGATCAACTTCGTGTCCGGTTCCGCTCTGGGCGGGATGGCTTACACCGCACCGTATTCCGCCGCCAAGGGGGCCATCCATGCGCTGACCAAGGTGGCCGCCAACGAGTGGGCGCACCACGGCATCCGGGTGAACGCGCTGTGCCCGTTCGCGCTGACGGACGTGCAGCGCAAGATGATCGGCACCGAGTGGGACAACTACACCCGCACCGCGGAGGCGTCGCCGATGAAGCGTGGCGCCGATCCGGACACCGAGATCGCGCCCGCGGTGGCGTTCCTCGCCAGCGACGACGCCGCCTTCATCACCGGTACCGTGCTGCACGTCGACGGCGGCATGACCGAGCTGTCGACCGTGGACTACTCGCAATCGCCCGGGGTCTTCAGCGCCGGCTGAGCCGGTGTGGAGATGACGCTCACCTGAGCGTCATCTCCACACTGGTGTAGCCCCGCACGGTGGCCGTGAGTACACGTTCGCGCGCACCGATCGAGTAGTTCGGGAACTTCTTGGCGATGTACTCGAACACCAGCTGGGCTTCGCGGCGGGCCAGCCACTGGCCCAGGCAGATGTGGATGCCCCAGCCGAAGTACACGTCCGTGCCGCGAGGGCGGTCGATGATGAAGCGGTCGGGGTCCTGGTAGCGACGTTCGTCGCGGTTGGCGCTGCCGAGCAGGAGCAGCACCCAGTCGCCGGCCTGCATCCGCACCCCGTGCTTCTCGACCGGCTTGGTCAGGGTGCGAGCAACCCAGTGACTGGGGGTGTCGTACCGCAGCGCCTCGTTCACGGCAGCGGGAATCAGGCTGGGGTCGGCGACAATTCGCCGCCACTGGTCGGGATGCTCGTAGAGTGCCACCAGACCGTTGGAGATCAGCTTCTGGGTGGTCTCGGAACCGGCTGCCGACAGCAGGTTCGCGAACATCAGCACCTCGTGGGGTGTGAGGGACCGCTCGCCGCCGGCCTCCGGGTCGTCGAACGTCGCGTTGAGCACGATGCTGATGAGGTCGTCACCGGGATGGCGGCGCCGCTCGTCGATAAGATCGCTGATGTATGCGCTGATCTTCCGGTTGGCCTCGATCGCCTTCGGGGGCATGGCGACCTCGCCCTCGTGGCGGGTGAGGAAGTCCTCCCACCACAGCCGCAGTTGTTCGCGGTCGCCCTGCGGGACACCGAGCAGGTCGCCGATCACGTCGGTGGGAATGGAGAAGGCGAAGGCCTGCATGGCGTCGACGGTGGTGCCGGGACGCAGCTTGTCGAGATGGTGCGCCACGACCGCGCGCAACGCGTTCTCCATCGCCTCGACCGCCTTCGGGGTGAAGAAGCCCTTGAGTACCCCGCGGATCCGGTCGTGTCGCGGTGGGTCCATCGAGATGATCGAGTACTTGCGGCCGTCGTTGTCCGGGTTCTCCGGAGCCGGGCCGAGTTTCGACGAGTACGTCGACCAGTCCCGCAGCGCGGCGGAGACGTCGTCGAACCGGGACAGCACCCACCACCGGTCCTCGGGGTCGCGGTACACGGGCGCTTCGTCGCGCAACCGGCGGTACACCGGGTAAGGGTCGTCGAAGATCGCCTTGGAGAACGGCGAATACGTCAATTCGTTGGTCGTCGGCACCATGATTTCGTCACCTGTCAGCCGTGCGTTCGATCAGTTCAAGCAGATTGCCTTCGGGGTCGGTCGCCATCAGGCCGCGGTTGCCGCCGCTGAACGCAACGGTGCGCTCCGGGAGCGTGCGACCGCCGTGGGCGACGATCGCGTCCATCACCCGGTCGGCATCGTCGACCCGGAACGACAGATGGGTGAAGCCGACGGCGTTCATCGGCCGCGGCCCCTGCTCGCCCACGGTCGCAGGACGCGCGTAGCCGAGCAGTTCGAGGCGGAATCCGTCGCGCTGCAGGTAGACGAGTTCGAGCAGCAGGCCGGGAATGTCGAGCAGCGTGGCCGTGGCGTCGTCGTCGACGGTCATCCGGCCGATGGCCTCGAAACCCAGTGCATTGCAGTAGAACTGTTCGGCACGACCGATGTCGCGCACGCACAGTCCGAAGTGGGTGAGGCGGATCCTGTCGCTCATCGCTGTGGTTCGGTTTGTTGTTCGGCGAGGTCGTCGAGCAGTGCGTTGTGCTCGCCCAGCAGCGGCGGGCGAGTCGGCGCGGTCGTCGGCGTCGCGCTGAACAGGTATGGCCTGCCGGGGTAGGTGACGGTCCGGCCGAGTTCCGGGTGCTCCACCGGAACGCGGAAGCCACGTGCCACGTTGTGCTCGTCGTCGAAGGCCTCGTTCGGGGGAAGTACGGCACCGCAGGGAAAGCCGCGGCGCTGGCCGGTCACGAAGAACTCCTTGGCGGGCAGCCGCGATGCGATGAGGCGGATCGCGTCGCGCGCGGCGCTCAGTATCGCCGTGGTCTCGTCGTCGATTCCGATCAGTGACCCGTCGACGGGCTCATCCCGGTTGGCGGCCAGTTCCAGGAACACCGCCTCGGGGAACTCCTCGGTGAGGTCGAGCTCGCCCAGCCACGCCAACAGCTCGGCGAAGTCCTCCTGCTTGCGGGGCAGCACACCGGTGGTGGCGTAGCGTCCGTCGGCGCAGCGCACCTGCACGGGCGAGCTGGGGGTCGGATAGGCGTGCCTGCCGGTCTGGCGCAGGCAGACATGGCGGTTCACCAGCCAGTGGTACGTCGTCTGCTCGCAGGTGACGTTGCACGCCGCGTTGACGCTGACATCGACCAGCTGCCCCTGACCCGTGTGGTCGCGGTGCGCCAGAGCCACCAGCGCCCCGATCGCGCAGTACATTCCGGCGATGTTCGCCGACTGGTCACCGGCGCCGCGGATGGGCGGCAGGGTGTGGTCGTCGTATCCGCAGTTCCACACCTGGCCGCCGCCGGCAAGCATGGTCAGGTCGGTCGTCGGTTGACCGTTGCGGGCGCTGCCCAGCCCGTACGGGCTCACCGACACCCAGATCAACCCCGCGTCGCGGGCCGCGCACGTCTCGTAGTCGACGGTCTCCCACCGGTCGCTGCCCGCGATGACGATGTCGGCGGTGGCGATCAGTTCCAGCAGTCGGCGCCGTCCGGCATCGGCGAGAACATCGATCGTCACCGAACGCTTTCCGACGTTGTCCGCCCACCACCGGAGGCTGCGGTCCGCGCCGGGTTGGTCGTCGACGAACGGCGGCCGGGCACGATGGGTCGAACCGGTGGGCGGCTCGACCACGATGACGTCGGCGCCCAACTCGGCCAGCGCTCGGCCGCCGACCGGCGTGAACTGGTCGGATATCTCGATGACCCGCAGGTCGTGTAGCGCTGTCAGATCACACCTCGCTGCGCCCAGTCGTTCAGCTCCTCCTCGGTGTGGCCGAGCAGGTCCACCAGCACCTCGCGGTTGTGCTGGCCCAGCCGGGGGGCCGCCGAGGCGATGGTCCACGGCGTCTTCGAGCACCGCAGCGGAATGCCCTCCACGCGCACCTCGCCGATATCGGGGTGTGTCACCGACGGGAACAGTCCCGCGAGGTCGGGGTCGTCGTCGATGCGTTCCTGCGGGCTCTTGACCACGCTGGCCGGCACGCCGACCGCGATGAGGTCGTCGGCCAGTTCCGCCGCGTCGCGGGTGGCGGTGACCGAGCCGATCAGCGTGTCGAGGTCATCGGCGGCCCGCAGTCGCTGTTCGAGGGTGTTGAACCGCTCCGACGTCAGTTCGGGTTCGTTGAGCACCTTGGCCAGCACGGAGAACTCGCGGTCGTCGCGGCAGGCGATCGCGATCCAGCGGTCCTCGCCCGCGCACGGGTAGATGCCGTGCGGTGCCATCTCCCCGAAGTCGGCCCGATTGCCCGCGGCGGCCACGCTGCGGCCGTTCACCGTCCACTCCAGTACCTGCGTGGACAGCATCGCGGTGCCCGCGGGCACGGTCGCCAGGTCCACGTGCTGGCCCTCCCCGGTCCGGTCGCGGTGATGCAGGGCCGCCAGCAGGGCTGTGGTCATGTACAGGGCCGACATGTGGTCCATGTACGAGAAGCCCCATCCGGCGGGCTCGGTGTCGGGCAGGCCTGCGGTGTAGGTCAACCCGCTCACCGCCTGCACGATCGGGCCCCACGTCTTGAAGTCCCGGTACGGCCCGGTGTGGCCGAACCCGCAGTTGGACACGTAGATGATGTCGGGCTTGATCCTCTTGAGCTCCTCGTAGCCGAAGCCGCGCTTCTCCATCACCCCCGCCGCGAAGTTCTCGGTCACGATGTCGCTGATCGAGATCAGTTCGCGCAGCAGGTCTTTCCCCTCAGGGGTGCGCATGTTGATGGTGACGCCGTACTTGCCGACGTTGTGGTTGTTGAAACCGGCGCCGAGGTTGACCCCGCGGCGGTCGTCGACGTAGGGCCCGGAGCCCCGCAGGGCATCCCAGAGCCCACGGGTGACCGGGTCCTCGACCCTGATGACCTCCGCACCGAACGCGGCGAGGATCTTGGTCGCACCGGCGCCCGCCAGTTGACCGCTCAGATCGCACACCCGTAGGTGCGACAACGCGTCCGTCACGGCAATGACAATAGCAGCTAGACATAAAGTGTTCTATTGTTCAATGCAATGGCGTTGACCACATCGGAGGCTGAACAGATGACAGAAGGTGCCCCTGCGCCGATGAGAGGTGTCCGTGTGCTGGAGGTTGCACAGTGGACGTTCGTGCCCGCGGCCGGCGCGGTACTGGCCGACTGGGGCGCCGACGTCATCAAGGTGGAACACCCGCGCACCGGCGACTCCCAGCGAGGGCTGCGCAGCCTCGGTCACATCACGATCGAGGGTGACCGAAACCCGGTGATGGAGCACGCGAACCGGGGCAAGCGGTCGGTCGCCATCGACATGTCCACTCCGGACGGGCACGAGCTCTTGATGGAGATCGCGCGCACCAGCGACGTGTTCCTGACCAACTTCCTGCCTGAGGCCCGCAAGAAGCTCAGGATCGATGTCGAGGACCTGCGCGCGGTCAATCCGGACATCGTCTACGCGCGCGGCAGCGCGTACGGGCCGCTGGGCGCCGAAGCCGAGATCGGCGGCTACGACATGACCGGGTTCTGGAGTCGGGCGGCCGGAGCCATGGGGTCGACGCCGAGCGACATGGAAGGCGTTGTGCCCCAGCCGGGCCCGGCCTACGGCGATTCGATCGGCGGCATGACCATAGCCGGCGGCATCGCGGCGGCACTGTTCGAGCGGGAGCGCACCGGGGTGGCCCGTGTCGTCGACATCTCGCTGCTCGGTGTGGGGGTGTGGGCGTCCGGGGTGGCGATCAACGCGGCGCTGATCAGCGGTCAGCCGTGGATCCCCAATCCCACCGGCGCGAACGTCGCGCCCAACAATCCGCTCGTCGGCTTCTACCGGACCGCCGACGGCCGCTTCCTGAGCCTGTCGATGCTGCAGGGGTTCCGCTTCTTCGGGGAGTTCTGCAAGCGCATCGGGGTCGGCGAGCTCGCCGCCGACGAGCGCTTCGCCAGTCACGCGGCGTTGACCGCGAACGCCGCGGCGGCCACCGAGATCCTGCGCGCCACCATCGCGGCCCAGCCGCTGGAGCACTGGCGGCGGGTGCTTGACGGGTTCGAGGGGCAGTGGGCGGTGGTGCAGAACACCGCCGAGGTCGCCGCGGACCCGCAGGTGCGCGCCAACGGCGGCATCGTCGAGGTCGAAACCGGCAGCGGTAAGACCGAACTCGTCGCCAGCCCAGTGTTGTTCGACGAGACCCCGCTGAATCTGCGGCCGATGCCGGAGTTCGCCGCCGACACCGAGCAGCTGATCCTCGAACTCGGCGGCGACTGGGATCGCATCACGGCGTTGAAGGACAGTGGCGCGATCGCCTAGACCACCTCGTAGACCTCGTATTCGAGGCTCTCGCCGCGGAAGCCGCCCTTGCCGACGGCGAGTATCTGGGTGAGCCACTGGTAGCGTTCGTCGCCGGTTTCGAAGAAGAACGCCGAGTGCACGGTGGGTCCGGTCATCCGCCCGGTGTAGGTCACCAGAATCGTCGCCCCGTCGTCGGTCTCGAGGGTGAGGCGGGCGTCGACGAGGACCCGGCCGGACGGCTCGACGAACGCCCAGTCGGCGGCGGCCCTGCCCTTCAGTGAGGCCTTGAGGCGCTCGCCCTCGTACCGTGCGGCGGTGATCTCGCCGATGGTGCGGCTGCCGGTGGGGCCGGACGACACCGCGATGGGATCGGCGAGCTGATAGGTGATGTGGCACAGCGGGCGAAGTGTGGCGTGCAGCGTTTCGGTCATGTCCTACTGGGGGTCCTACTCGACGAATTCGAACACCGCGCCGTGGCACGTCGCGGGATCGGTCACGAGGCGTCCGCGGTGACGCTCGGCGATGCCGACACCGTGGTCGGCCAGATATGCCTGCGCGGACGCGAGGTCAGCGGTCTCGAAGACGCACGAGTGCATGATCTCGCCGTTGGCGGCCAGATCGCGCCCGGCGACTGTGGATTCGGAGGTGGGGGAGATGAGTTCCACCGTGGTGTTGGTACCGAGCCGCAGCCGGCAGCGGGCCGCGTCGGGTCCGTCGTCCTTGGCGACGACGTCGGCACCGAGTGCCCGGTAGATCCCGGTGGCGCGGTCGAGGTCGCGCACCACGACGCCGATGCGCCAGCCACGGATGCCCAGCGGGTGCCGCTCCCACGGCTCGGTCGACCATCCCTCGCCGTAGCGAGGGTCCGCCCACTTGCCCGGCACGCCGAGCGGACCCGGCCGGGACTCGGAGAACGGCATGAACTCGAGTTGGCCCGCGGTGTCGCGGGGATGAGTGAACACCGGGCTCATCGGCTTCTCGACCATCACCTCCCGGCCGGCGCCTGCGAGGCCGAAACACCGCACCCCCTGGGCGGTGAGGGCGTCAAAGATCTCGGTCGGCGGGCAGGCGACGAAATATGCCGCCGCATGAAAGTGCGAGCCGAACCGGGACAGGAACCTCCCCAGCGGGAGCTCGGCGACGGTGGGTTCCATGACGTCGACCGCGAGGTCGGCGATGGTCACCATCGACGCCCAGCGCTTCTCGGCCTCGAGCCACTCGTCGGTGAACACGTCGACGGCGCCGAATACCTCGCGATACCAGTCAGTGACGGTGCGGTAGTCGGAGACGACGTGGTTGACATGCCATTGCCTGCCGATCGCCACCATGGCTGAACACCATAACATAGACTGTTTAACTGATACCTCTGGCGCGCAGTGCGCAACGGTACCGCCGACAGCGAATCATCCGCTGTCGGACGGCACTTCATCGGACACGAGGGGCGAATGTCGTGAGCATGATCACCGACCGGCTCGCCGACGCAGTCGGCGTCTGGCATGAGGAGGGTCCACCGTCGTTCCCGATCGACCGCTCGGACATTCGGCGGTGGGCGATCGCGACGTACTGGCCGGAGGAACCACCGCGGCTCTACTGGGACGAGGAATACGCCAAGACGACGCGCTGGGGTGGCCTCATCGCGCCTGCGGACTTCAACCCGTTCGCGTGGCCGGTCACCCGGGGCGACGACGGTCCGTCGGCGCTGGTGATGCCGGCACCGGGTGAGCCTGGTCAGCGGATGCTCAACGGCGGGGTGGCTTTTCAATACGGCGTACCCATGCGGCCGGGTGACGTCATCCGGGGTCGATGGCGGATCAAGGACGCCACCGAACGTGCGGGCCGCCTCGGGCAGATGCTCTACATCCGGTTGGAGCGGCAGTTGCACAACCAGCACGACGAGTGGGTGCGCACTCGCGTCGACACGTTGATCCGGTACTGACTCGGTTAAGGAAGAATCCGCATGTACATCGATGGTGAGTGGCAGTCGGCGGCGTCGGGCAAGACGTTCGCCAGCATCAACCCGGCGAACGGCGCCGTGCTCGACAGCGTGCCCGACGGTGAGCGCGAAGATGCGCGCCGCGCGATCGACGCGGCCGCGGCCGCGCTGCCGGACTGGCGGTCGCGCACCGCGTACGAACGTGCCGAGGTGCTCGTCGAGGCGCACCGGATCATGCTGGAGCGCCGCGACGACCTCGCCGAGCTGATGACCAGGGAACAGGGCAAGCCGCTGAGGATGGCCCGCACCGAGGTCGGTTACGCCGCGGACTTCCTGCTGTGGTTCGCCGAGGAGGCCAAGCGCGTGTACGGCGAGGTCATTCCGTCCGCCCGCGCCGATCAACGCTTCATCGTGCTGGCACAGCCGGTGGGCGTGTGTGCCGCGATCACGCCGTGGAACTACCCGATCTCGATGCTCACCCGCAAGCTGGCTCCGGCGTTGGCCGCCGGGTGCACCTCGGTGCTCAAGCCGGCCGAGCAGACGCCCCTGTGCGCGGTCGAGACGTTCAAGGTGTTCGCCGACGCCGGCGTGCCCGCGGGCGTGGTCAATCTCGTGACGTGCTCGGATCCCGAACCGGTCGCCGACGAGCTGCTCGGCGATCCCCGGGTGCGCAAGATCAGTTTCACCGGCTCGACCGAGGTCGGCCGAATGATCGCGTCGCGTGCCGGCGCCACGATGAAGCGGGTCTCCATGGAGCTCGGCGGGCACGCCCCGTTCCTGGTCTTCCCCGACGCCGACCCGGAGCACGCGGCCAAGGGCGGTGCGGCCGTGAAGTTTCTCAACACCGGCCAGGCCTGCATCTGCCCCAACCGGTTCATCGTGCACCGCTCGATCGCCGAACCGTTCATCGCGACGTTGCGCGCGCGCATCGAGAAGCTGGTGCCCGGAGACGGCTTGGCCGCGGGCACCACGGTCGGGCCGCTCATCGACGAGGTCGCGCTGAAGAAGATGCAGCGCCAGGTCGACGACGCCGTTGACAAGGGGGCCAAGCTCGAACTCGGCGGGTCGCGCCTGCAGGGCCCCGCGTTCGACAACGGGCACTTCTACGCTCCGACCATCCTCACCGGCGTCACCCCGGACATGCTGATCTGCTCCGAGGAGACGTTCGGTCCGATCGCGCCGGTGATGGTGTTCGACGACGAGGACGAGGCGATCGCGATGGCCAACTCGACCGAGTACGGCCTGGCCGGATACATCTACACCCGCGACATCAGCCGGGCGATCCGCGTCGGCGAGGCGCTCGACTTCGGGATGATCGGCATCAACGACATCAACCCGACGTCGGCGGCGGTGCCGTTCGGCGGTATCAAGCAGAGCGGCCTGGGCCGCGAAGGTGCGCGGGCGGGTATCGAGGAGTACCTCGACACCAAGGTCCTCGGAATCGCGCTGTGAGGGAGGCTGCGATGAGTCCCGTTGATTTCGAGTCGATTCAGATCGGCGACCAGATCCCGTCCTACGTGCGCACGACGCACTTCACCGAGTGGAACCGCTATGCCGCGGTCAACGACGAGTTCATTCCCATTCACATGGACGACGAGGCCGGACGGGCGGCGGGTAATGAGCGCGGCGCCTTCGGAATGGGAAACCTGCGGCTGGCTTACCTGGTCAACATGCTGCAGGCGTGGATCGGCGATGAGGGCGA
The DNA here is from genome assembly GCF_900187065.1 of Mycolicibacterium thermoresistibile. Lineage (NCBI taxonomy): Bacteria > Bacillati > Actinomycetota > Actinomycetes > Mycobacteriales > Mycobacteriaceae > Mycobacterium > Mycolicibacterium thermoresistibile. The sequence continues at coordinate 3,931,239 of NZ_LT906483.1, read as the reverse complement.
GATCCGGGCGCTGAACGCCAAATACCGCTCGATGAACCAGAAGGGCGATACCCTGCGCGGGATCGGGGAGGTAACCGGAAAGGAGATCGTCGACGGACCAGACGGACCGGAATACCTGGTGCACCTCAAGATTGACGTCGTCGACCAGAACGGCACCAGCACGACACCGGGTGAGGCCACCGTCGCGCTGGCGCCGTCACGCGCGCAGTAGCGCGACTATTGCTGTTTCTCGCGCAGTAGCGCGACGACACACGAGCCGCCGCCGCCGACCGCCTGCGCCAGCCCCACCCGCGGTCGGGACACCTGCCGCGCGCCCGCCTCGCCGCGCAGCTGCATGACGACCTCGGCGGTCTGCGCAAGGCCGGTCGCACCGATCGGATGACCGCGGGCGATGCAGCCGCCGTCGGTGTTGGTGGGCAGGGCGCCGTCGGACGCCAACCCCCCGGACTCGGCGAGCCGCACGGCCCCGGCCTCGTCGGTGAGACCCATCGCGACGAGTGCGGTGATCTCCTCGCTGGCGCACATGTCGTGCAGCGAGACCACCCCGACGTCCTTCGGTTCCACCCCGGCCGCGGCGTACGCGCGCTTCGCGGTCACCGTGATCTGCGAGGGGGGACCCACGACGGGGCCGACCAGGGGCCAGTGCGGATCGGCGGGCCAGCTGGTCTGCTCGATCGACAGCACCGACACCGAACGCGGCGTCGGATCGGCCGACACCACCACGGCCGCCCCACCGTCGACCGAGGCGTGACACATCATCTTGGTCAGCGGTTCGGCCACCACCCGCGCGCCCAGCACCTCGTCGACCGTCACCTCTTCCGGGTTGCGGCGCGCGGCAAGGGGATTGAGGCGGGCTTGGTTGTACGACTTGGCGGCGACGGCGGCGATGACCTCCGGGCCGGCGCCGGTGTCGTACAGGAAACGTGCGGCCTCGATCGCATAGTGCAGCTGCGGCGGGAAGCGGTCCCAGAAGCCCACTGCCGCCGGGACCACGCCGCCCGGTTCCAGCGCGGTGGTCTTCTCGTATCCGATCGCCAGCGCGGTGCGGCACCGGCCGGACGCGACCGCCCACACCGCATGCCGGAGTGCGACCATGCCCCCCGCGGACGCGCTCTCCGTCGCGGTCACGGGAATTCCGGTGCGGCCCAACCGATGTGCCACCCCGATGCCCGTCTGCGGCCCCGCGAGTGCGGACGCGGTGAACACCTCGCCGACCTCCTTGTAGGCGATGCCCGCATCGGCGAGCGCCTGCTCGGCGGCGGCCACGCCGAGGTCGGCCAGCGGCGTCAGGCCGTGCTTGCCGAACTCGGTGACACCGATTCCGGTGATGTGCACCCCCGTCATGACTGATCCGCCACGAACAGCTCGACGGTCTCCTCGCCGAGGGTGGTGGGCACCAACCGGCCCTTGGTGCCGGGAGCGGGTCGGGTGCCGTCGACAAGCACCTGGAACCGGCCGTCGTCGGTGTCGACCCACGCGACGCTGTAGCCGTTCTGCCCGTACTCGGGGAACGGGGATTTCGACGGTACGAACGTCGAGGACCATACGGTGGCTGGCTTGGACATCGTCAGACTGGCGTCCTCTCGTAGAGCGCGCTGGCAGGGGTACTGCCCAGTGCGGGTGGTGGGCTCAACGGCACCGGTCCCGCACCGGCGAACCGCCACGGCAGACCCACCAGCCGGCCGGTGCGCAGTTGCGGGTCGGGGTGGGCGATTTCGGGGAAGAATCCACGTGCCGCGAGATGCGGGTCGCCGACCAGCTCGGTCGCGCTGCGCACCACGGCGGCGCGGACACCGGCGCTCGTCAGCTTCGCCGCGGCGTCCTGCGCGGGCAGCGACGCGATCTGCGCGGGCAGGTCGGCACTGTCGACGGGCTCGTCACCGGTCAGTTCGACCGCCACCCAGCGCGAGTCGGCGGCGGGATACACCCCGCGGTGCACGGCCGAGGCCGGGGCGCCCTGTTCGGTGGACGCCGCCGTGACGTACTCGGCGACGGTGTAGCCGACCACCTCCGACATCGACAAGTCGATCACCGCACCGGTGTCGGCGCGCGGGCCGACCGCCCACGCGGCGATGACGACCGCCGCCACCACCGACGACAACGGATCGGCCAGCACAGTGCCCAGGCGTGCCGGTCTGCCGTCGGCTTCGGTCGTCAGGCCCGCGAGCCCGCCGTAGGACTGAACGTTGTTGGCGTACACCCGGTATCCAGCCAGCGGTCCGTCCGACCCGAAGCCCGACACCCGGACCATCAGCCGCCCGGACGCGGCGAGCCGCTCCGGTGACACGTTCAGCCGGTTCAGCCGCGACGATCCGACGTTCTCGATAACGACATCGGCCTGCGCCAGGGCGGCGGCGACGTCGTCGGCCGCGTGCTCGGGGTTGATCAGCACACTGCGCTTGGAGTGGTTGGCCACCGCGTAGTAGGCGCCGCGTTCCACGCCGGCGATCCCTTCGGCGAACGGGCCGCTGCGCCGGTAGATGTCGAGCCGGTCGGGGTCCTCGAGCCGGACCACCGTCGCGCCCATCGCGCCGAGCAGGGAGCCGATGATCGGGCCCGCGAGAACGTGGGTGAGTTCGGCGATTCGCAGTCCGCGCAGGCCGTCGGGCCGGGTTGGCCGGCGATCGCCGAGGTCGATACGCCACGGCGGGCCCAGGACGGTGACATCGCGGTCGCCGATTCGCCCCGTGTACAACGACTTTCGATGCGCCAGCTGCGGGGAGGTGAGTAGCTCCCCGGGCAGATTCACCGGTGACGAGGGCACCCCGTTGGCCTGAAGGATCGCGGCACAGTCGGCCTTGAGGCGGTCGCGGGTCCACTCGGTGACCTTGGCGTTGATCAGATCCGCGTGCTCGATGCGGGCGGGTCGGTCGTCGAGGCCCGCGGCCCAGTCGGGCCGGCCGAAGGCCTTCACCAGGCCCGTCCACTGGTGGTTCTCCACCGCGGTGATCCGCACCAGCCCGTCGCGGCACGGGAACACCCCGGACGGTGCGAGGTAACGGCCGCTGCCCGCGCGGCCGGGGCAGCGGTACATGACGTGCGCGCATTCCGGCAGCGCGGCGGTGTAGATCACCGCCTCCTGGATCGACATGTCCACGTGGACGGGGCTCGACCCGCGACGGTCCAGTCCGTGCAGGGCGGCCAGTGCCGCGACCGCCCCCGCCGCCTTCAACGCAACGTACCCGGGTGCGGGAACCGGCCGCCCGTCGCTGTCCTCGATCGTCGCCATCAGCCCGCCGCTGGCCTGTGCGACCAGTTCACCGCCCGGATGCGCAGGCCCGTCGGCGCCGAACGGGGTCAGCTCCACCACCACTGTCGGCCCGTCGACGGGTGGGACCGCGGCGCCGTCGACGAAGACGATGTCGGCGTCGCGCGCGTGCTCGGCCGGATCGGCGCCGGCGTCGAGGATGCGCTTTCGGTGGTCGAGCACGAAGTCGACGGCCGCGACCGGCCCGTGCGGTCCTGCCAGGTGCGGTCCTGTCCGGGGTGTGCCCGTCCGCGAAGTGCTCGGAATGCGGGCCACGGCGGCGCCCAGGCTCGCCAGCAGTGCGGCTGCGGCCGAGCCGGCGATGCCGTCGCCGATCTGCAGCACGCGCACGCCTGCCAGGAAATCCGTGGTCGTGGGATGTTCCTGACTCACTGTGCGTCGCTCCTTCCCGCTGTGTGCTGAACAATTGAACAATATTCGTTCTGTTGAGTCCATATCGAGAGGCAACACACCCGCAACGGGGGACGACTTCACAGCTTCACATCAAGTGTTCTATTGTTCATACTATGTCGACGATTGCCGACCTGTCTGAAGCCCGTTTCGACGATCCCTCCTTCTACTTGGGTGATCCCAACGCGACGTTCCGCCATCTGCGCGAGACCGATCCGTTGCACTGGTACCAGGAAGGCCGGTTCTGGGTCGTCACCAAGTACGACGACATCAAGGCGATCTCGGCGCGGCCGGAGAAGTTCAAGTCCGAGCGCATCGGGATCATGATGGACCTGATCGCGCATCGCCAGGGCGTCGACCCACAGGGATACGGCAGTCGCGGAATCATGTTCATGGATCCGCCGGAGCACCGGGCCCATCGTAAGGCGATCGGCGTCAGGTTCACCCCGTCGGCGGTGGCCAAGATGGAGGACCGGGTGCGGCAGGTCGTCTCCGACGCGTTCGACCGGCTGCCCGACGGTGAGTTCGACTGGGTCGAGCACATCGCCGAGCCCATTCCGGTCTTCGTGTTCTCCCACTTCCTCGGGGTGCCGGAGGAGGACTGGTCGAAGGTCGCGTCGTGGGCGACCACGATCGCCAAGGCGGGCAGCGGTTTGGCGACCGATGAGGACTTCCAGCTCATCTTCGATCAGATCGGGCCGTATCTGCTGGGGCTGACCGCCGAGCGGGCCAAGGACCCGCGCGACGACCTGCTGACGATGCTCACGCAGGTGCGCATCGACGGTGAGCCGTTTAACGAGGTCCAGATCATGGTTTACGCGCTGACGCTGCTCGCCGCGGGCAGCGAGACGACGCAGAGCCTGTTGGCGGGCCTTCTGCACTGCCTCGATCAGCACCCCGACCAGGCCGAGGCGGTGTTCGCCGATCCGTCGAAGATCGACAACACGATCGAGGAGACCCTGCGGTGGTGGACCCCGGTCATGAGCATGGCCCGGCAGGCCGCTCAGGATGTCGAGCTTCGGGGCAAGACGGTGCGCGCGGGCGACGGCCTGCTGATGGCCTACGCGTCGGCCAACCGCGACGTCGACCACTGGGGTCCGACGGCCGAGGACTTCGACATCAACCGCCCCGACGCGGCCGGGCATCTCGGCTTCGGTGTCGGCGAGCACTTCTGCATGGGCGCCGCGCTCGCCCGCCGCGAGGCGCGGTTCGTGCTCTCGGAGGTGGTCCGGCGGGCGAAGTCGGTGCGCGTCACCGGGCAACGGGTCAAGCGTGAGTCGTCGCTGGTGAACACCTTCGACCGGTTGGACGTCACGCTCGAGTACCGCTGACGCGCGGCGGCCGCGGTCTCAGCCGCGGGCCGCCAGCCAGTCGGTGACCACCCGGCGATGCCGCGCACGCGAACCCAGCGTCGCGGCGAGCGTGGCCGTCCGGCGCAGATACACATGCGCGTCGTGCTCCCACGTGTAGGCGATCCCGCCGAACACCTGCGTCGCCCCCTCGGGGACGGTGCGCAACGAGTCGACGGCCCAGAACACCGCCAGTGACACCAGCGCCTCGGTGTCGGGCTGTCCGTGGTCGCACGCGTCGGCGGCCCGATTGACCAGTGCGCGGCCGACCTCGATCGCCGCCCGCTGATCGACGAGCCGGTGCTTGATGGCCTGGAACGAGCCGATCGGCCGGTCGAATGCCACGCGGACCTTCGCGTACTCGGTGGCGGCCTCGTTCGCGGCGGCCGCGACGCCGACCAGCTCGGCCACCTGCGCGACGCGCATGCGCAGGACCGCGTCGCGGTGACGCGCGATGGCGTCGTCGCCACGGGCGATCTGCCGCAGGGGGGCCCGATCGAGGCTGATGTGCGCCGCGGGACCGTGATCGAGGGGAGTCACCGGTGTGCGCTCGACCCCCGGCCCGGTGAGGTCGACGACGCCGAGTACCGCGGTGTCGGCCTCGGCGAGCACGACGAGACGGGTCGCCACCGCGCCGTACGGGACCGTCGAGAACGTGCCCGTCGCCGTCTGGCCGGCTGCCGTCGCCGGCTCCGGCGCCACGATCGCGATGCCGTCGGCGGGCCGACCCTCACACCAGGCCGCCGCCGCCGTCGCGGCGAGTGGCAGGGGAGCGACGACCGATCCGGTCACCTCGGTCAGCACCGCCAGTTCGCGCAGCGTGCCACCGGCGCCGCCGGCGCTCTCCGGCACCAGCACGTCCGGCCAGCCCAGGTCGCGCACGGTCGACCACAGCGCGTCGTCGAACGCCGGGCTCGGGCCGTCCAGCAGCCCGCGGCTGCGTTCCACCGACCAGGCGCGACGCACGATCTCCAGCGCGGACTGCCGCAGTTCCGCGAGTTCGGCTGCGGTATCGGCGATCTCGGCGAGAGAGACGGTGGTGTCAGTTGTCACGCGGCAACCCCAGAAGTCGTTCGGCGATGACGTTGCGTTGGATCTCGGATGTGCCCGCACCGAAGGTGGCGGCCCGCATCAGCAGGTAGCTCGCGGCGACGTTGCCGCGCTTGGCGGCGCCGGGTGACCCGCGCTCCAGCACCCCGGGCGCACCGGCCAGTTCGACACCGAAGTTCGCCATCGACTGGTCCACCTCCGAGGTGAGCAGCTTGGCGACCGACGCCTCCGGGCCCGGGGCGACGCCACGCACGCCCGCCGCGGTGGCCTGTGCGGCGATCTGGCGCAACGCCTCGACCTGTGCCGCGTACCGGACGATCCGATCGGCGACGTAGCTGTCGTCGAATCCGCTGTCGGTCAGCGCATTCGGCTCCTGTGCCATCTTCACCAGGATGCCGAGACGACGCTCGATACGGTGCGTACGGCTCTGGCCCACCCGCTCGTAGCCCAGCGTCGACTTGGCCACCCGCCAGCCGCCGTGCAGCGGCCCGAGCACGTTGGCCAGCGGCACCCGCACCGAGTCGAGGAACACCTCGCAGAACTCCGAGGCGCCGGTGATCTGCCGGATCGGGCGCACCTCGATGCCCGGGGTGTTCAGATCGGCCAGGATGTAGCTGATGCCCTCGCGCTTCGGCGCATCCGGGTCGGTGCGGGCCAGTAGGTAGATCCGGTTGGCGTACGTGGCCTTCGACGTCCAGATCTTCTGGCCGGTGATGACCAGTTCGTCGCCGTCGATGACGGCCCTGGTCTTCAGCGACGCGAGGTCGCTGCCGGCCTCTGGCTCGGAGAATCCCTGGCACCAGACGTCTTCCGCCGACAGGATGCGGGGCAGGTAGTACGCCCGCTGCTCGTCGGTGCCCCACTGGATGATCGTCGGCCCGAGCTGGTTGATCGCGCTGCGGTTGATCGGCTCGGGCGCGCGGGCAGCCGCCATCTCGGTGTTGAAGATCAGCTGCTGGGTGGGCGTGGCAGCGCGTCCGCCGTACTCGGTCGGCCACGAGATGGCCGCCAGCCCAGCGTCGTAGAGCAGGCCCTGCCAGCGCCGGAGCCGGTCGAGGCGGGCGGTCTCGCCGCCGTCGCGGCTGAGCAGATCCGGGGTCAGCGACGATGCCAGGAACTCGCGCACCTCGTCGCGGAAGGCTCGGTCGGCGTCGGTGAGCGCGACGCCGTAATCGCGGTCGTTCACGAGCCCCCGCGAAGGATCGATGCCATACGCTTCTTCATGTCGCCGTAGGTGATGGCGGTGGCACCGGCCTTGGGAGCGCGGCCCGCTTCGACCTTTGGCGCGGACAGGTCGAGTCCGGCGGTCTTCTCGCGCAGTGCGCGCACGGTGCAGTTCTCCCGGCCCAGCCGTTCGACACCGTCATAGCCGAAGGCGCGTGCGGCATTTCGCCACGTGATGTCCTCGACCTCCTCGGGCGTGCAGCCCTCCAACTGAGCGGCGAGCTGCTCGGGGGCATCCGGCCAGCTGCTGTCCGAGTGCGGGTAGTCCATCTCCCAGCAGATGGTCTGCACGCCGATGCGGTCCCGCATCTCGATGCCGACGCGGTCGCGGATGAAGCACGACATGAAGTTGCGACGGAACACGTCGGTCGGGGTGACCCCGTCGCCGAGGTCGTCACCGGTCCATGCGCGCTGACGAGAGTAGAGGTCCTCGAACCGTTCCAGCATGAACGGAATCCAGCCGATGCCACCCTCGGACAGCGCGAACTTGATGGTCGGGAACTTCAGGATCACCGGCGAGAACAACAGGTCCGCGGTGAACCGCAGGGTGTCGATCGCCAGCATCGAGTTGTACGCCAGGTACGTGGTCTGGTCGGACGGGACAGGCACTCCGCCGCCGGTGCCGATGTGGATGTTGACCACGGTGTCGTGCTCGCAGACCGCCTCCCACAGCGAATCCCACTGCGGGTCCTGCCACGGCGGCTGGCCGTAGTTTCCGATGTGCTGGGGCACCGTCACCGCGTGGCAGCCGTTCGCGGCCAGCCGCGCCACCTCACCCGCGGCGAGGACCGGATCCCACAGCGGCAGAATGCCCAGCGGGATGAAGCGGTCCGGATGCCGTCCGCACCAGTCCTCCAGATGCCAGTCGTTGTAGGCGCGGACCATGACCTCCGAGACATCGCGGTCACCACGGTAGGTGAACAGCGCCCCGGAGATGGTGGGGAACGACGGGAAGCACAGCGAGGCCAACACCCCGGCCGCGTTCATGTCGTCGACCCGGGCGTCGACGTCGTAGCAGCCGCGGCGCATGTCCTCGAAGCGCGACGGCTCGAAGCCCCACTCGTCGTTGGGACGGCCCGCCACGGCGTTGAGCCCGATGTTGGGCAGTGCCAGGCCGTCGTACTCCCAGAAGCAGACGCCGTCGTCGTCCTGCACGATCTTCGGTGCCTGATCGGCGTACCGCGACGGCACCCTGCCCTTGAACATGTCGGGCGGCTCGACGGTGTGGTCGTCGACGCTGATCAGCACGAGGTCCTGAGGGTCGATCACCGGCACGATTCTAGACTATTGAACAGTTAATGTGTATCTGTTTCAAGCTCTAGGTGGCCGGATTCACCGCCGCTGCCAGCCAGTCCGCCATCATTCCGTAGACCGCCTCGATGCTCTCGCGCGCGCTGGCGTCGTCGGCGGACGGTTCGTAGTCCACGGTCCAGGCGACTCGGCAACCGCCGACGCCGGACTCGGTCACCGACACGACGGCCTCGAAGCGGTTGACCGGCAACGGGCTGCCGTCGATGCGGTAGGAGATCTGGCGCTGCTCGGGCCGGATCCACAGCAGCGTCTCGACCGTCGGATCGGCCTCCGCCGAGCCGCGGATCTTGCGGCTCATGCCAGGGCCCTCGCCCTCGACCTCGACATCGCTGATCACCGGAATCCACCGGACGTCCGCGAAGTCGGCCAGCAGCGTCCACACTGCTTCGGCGCTGGCCGTGAGGTCCTTGCTGACTGTCAATGTCGGCATATGGCGAACCCTACCACCTATGTAACAATGAAGCGGAATATGTTCATGTGTGCAATCTTCTGACGGTGGAATCGGAGAGACGGTGAGCGCTGACGATCGGGCCACGGGTGAGTTCGAGGTCGATGAGAGCTGGGTCCGCTACGAGGTTGTCGAACCGCACATCGCGCAGATCACGATCAACAGGCCCGATCGCCGCAACGCGATCCTGTCGCCGGACATGCATGTGCTGTTCAAGGCGCACCTGGACCGTGCGGAGGCCGACGACGAGGTGAAGGTCGTCATCCTGGCGGCCGAGGGCAAGGACTTCTCCGCCGGTGACGACGTCCGGCGGCTGCCTGTCGAGCAGGCCGGCCTGAAGAAGGGCGGGAAGCTGCCGCAGACGGCGCGGATGGGCAACGCCCGCCGGCTGCACCGGCACCTGACGAACTGGCTGGAGTTCCCGAAGACGGTCATCGCCGCGTGTCAGGGTGCGACGCTGGGGGCCGGGATGAACCTGGCACTGGCGGCCGACATCCTGGTCGTCTCCGACGACATGTATCTGGCGCGGCCGCAGGCGCGGATCGGGTTCGCCGGATTCTCCACCGCGATGCCGCTGGTCCTGCTCAAGCTGGGGCCCAACCGCGGTTACGAGGCGATGATCACCGGGCGGAAGGTGCGCGCGGCCGAGCTCAAGGAGTGGGGGGTCGCGGCCTCGGTCGTGCCCGCCGATCGCCTTCGGGACGAGGCGCTGCGCTACGCGCGGGCGATCGCGCACCACTCCTCCGACGGGCTGATGGTGGGTAAGCATGCGCTGATCACGTTCTGGAACGCCGTGGGTATGGCGCAGTTCGGCGACTGGGTTCCGATGGGGCACAGCGTGTTCAGCAACCTGGTCTGGCGCGACGACGAATTCAACTTCATGAAGGAGCGGTCGGTGCGGGGTGGTCGCGAGGCGTTGGCCGAACTCGAGCGCCGCTACCGGGAGTGGGGATTCGAATAGTTGCAACAGTTATACAAAAGATGTCAGTGTGTTCTATATGATGAGCCCTGCGATGAGGAGTGGTAGATGGGTGTGCTAGACGGACGGACGGCATTGGTCACCGGCGCGGGCCGGGGCATCGGAGCCGCAATCGCCGAGGGCCTGGCGGCCGAGGGGGCGACCGTCATGGTCTCCGACGCCGGCGTCGCGGTCGACGGCACCGGGCGTGACCCGGGACCGGCCGAGTCGGTGGTCGCGGCCATCAACCAGCAGGGTGGCAAGGCGTTCGCCGATGTCACCGACATCACGGACTTCGCGGCCTGCGAGGCGCTGATCGCCCGCGCCGCCGATACGCTCGGCGGGTTGGACGTGGTGGTCAACGCCGCGGGCATCCTGCGTGACGGCATGGTCTTCAAGATGAGCGAGCAGGACTGGGACGCCGTCATCTCGGTGCACCTCAAGGGCACGTTCAACGTCACCCGGCACGCCGCGGCATGGTGGCGCGAGAACCGGGGTGGTCAGTACCGGCTGATCAACTTCACCTCGATGTCCGGCCTGCAGGGTGCGCCGAGCCAGCCGAACTACGCGGCCGCGAAGATGGGCATCGTCGGGCTCACCTTCTCCTGCGCCAACGCGCTGCGCAACTACGGCGTCACGTCCAATGCGATCGCACCGATCGCCGGCACCCGGATGACGCAGGGGATCAAGGGTGGCGGCAGCATGGACTACTCCGACTCCAATGTGCGGCTGTCGCCGAAGAACTGCGTGCCGCCGGTGGTCTACCTGGCCAGCGAGCAGTCCGACTGGCTGAACCGCCGCGTCATCTTCGCCGGCAACGGCCGCATCAGCCTGATGACGAACCCCGTCATCGAGCGCGAGATCGTCTCGGCCAGCGGGACCTGGGACATCCCCACCGCCTTCGCTGAGATCGAGTCGTCGTTCAAAGAGGCCATCCTGTGGCCCAACATCTTCGACAAGCCGCCTGCCAAGTGACCTGACGGATGAGGTGACGAATGACCGACCTGACGGCCCAACGAGTGCCGCAGAAGTACGCCTGCGGCGAGACGTTCGTCCCCAAGAGCCGATACATCGATCCGGAATTCCTCCAGCTCGAACTCGATCGGCTCTTCACCCAGGTCTGGCAGCCGGCCTGCCGCGAAGAGGAGATTCCCGACCCCGGTAGCTACTACGAGTACTGCATCGGCAGGCAGTCGATCATGGTAGTGCGCCAGAAAGACCGCAGCATCAAGGCCTTTCACAACACATGCGCGCACCGGGGCATGAAAATCGTGTGCGGCACCGGTGTCGAGGCCGAGGGGGAGCTGCGGTGCAGATTCCACGGGTGGCGGTACTCACTCGACGGGCGCTCGTCGTTCGTGCCGGGCCGGGAGGAGTTCGCCAACCGGCCGCGCGAGCAGTGGGGGCTGCGGCCGGTCCACGTCGGCACGTGGGGTGGCTGGGTGTTCATCAGCATGGCCGACGAGCCGCCGGAGCTGCTCGAGTGGCTGGATCCGCTGCCCACCGCGCTGGCGCCGTTCCGGCTACAGGACATGCGATTCCGATGGCGCAAGCGGACGACGCTGCCGGCCAACTACAAGACGGTGATCGATGCGTTCATCGAGGGCTACCACACGCCGGGTACGCACCCGCAGACGCTGCGCACCGCGCAGAGCCCTCACCCGAGCACCGAGCCCGCGAAGCCCCAGGAGTACGTCTACGCGCCGTACACCCCGACCATCGCGTACAAGAACCACTCCCGCTTCATCTACACCCAGCGGCCCGAGACGGCCGAGCGGGACAAGGGCCGCCAGGAGCAGGCGTCGCGGCCCGAGGTGTTCGCCAACGCGATGCAGTACAACTACATCGGGGTCAACGCGCTGGTGACCGAGCGCGACTACCGGGCCGCGCAGAAGCTGGCGACGATGGAGCCCAGCGAGGTGCCGCCGTTCGTGCTGTATCACCAGCTGTGTGAGGAACTCGCGCTGGCCGAAGGCGTGGACTTCCCGCGGATGTCGATGGAGGAGTACTTCGCGGGCAACGGCGACTGGCACATCTTCCCGACGATGGTCATCCTCGTCGAGAAGTCGTGTCTGCTCGGATATCGGATGCTGCCCGACGCCGAGGACCCCGACAAGTGCACATTCGAGATGTTCACGCTCGAACACTTCGCGCCCGGTGAGGTTCCCGAGACCAGCTGGCAGGTGTTCGAGCGCTGGCAGGATCACGACGGCTGGGGCGAGCTGCCGACCCAGGATCTGCAGAACATCGAGGCGATCCACGCCGGCATGCACTCGCACGGGTTCGAGGGGCTCTGGCTGAACACCGCGCAGGAGATGTCGATCCGCAACGAGCACGCGATCGCCGACCGGTTCATCTTCGGACTCGACAAGCAATGAGCGCGGCGACAGATCAGCGGCCGGTGCCGCTGCTGACGGAACTGAACCGGCCGTACTGGACCGGTGGCGCCGCGGGCACCTGGCAGTTGCAGCGCTGCGACGACTGCGAGCGCCTGGTCCATCCGCCCGCGCTGCGCTGCCCGCACGACCACGGCGTCCTGCGCTACGTGGCGCTGCGCGGCCGCGCGACCGTGGAGACCTGGACCGTCAACGAGCACCCGTTCTTTCCGGGCTTTCCGCCGCCGTACGTGGTGGCGTTTGTGAATCCGGTTGAGGACGAACGCGTTCGGGTCCTGACGAACCTCGTCAACGTGCGCCCGGAGGAGGTCACCGCGAAGATGCCGGTGCGGGTGACGTTCGAGCGGTACACCGACGGTGACGACGAGGTCTACGTTCCGTTGTTCGAACCGGACCTGTGATGGCTTCGCCACTCACCGACAAGGTCGTCATCAGCGGTGTCGGCCAGTCCGACATCGGCCGACGGCTGGGCCGCGACCCCCTGGAGTTGACCGCGCAGGCGTGCCAGGCCGCGGTCGAGGACGCCGGGCTCACGCTCGCCGACATCGACGGGTTGACGACGTATCCGGGCGCGTCGCAGGCCGGGCCGGGGTTCTCCGGCGCGTCGCTGCGGGAGATCCACGACGCGCTCGGCATCAAGCCGAATTGGGTTGCCGGAGGCGGGGAATCACCGGGCCAGTTGGGCGCGGTGGTCGACGCGATGCTCGCCGTAGCGGGTGGCCTGGCCAACCATGTGCTGTGCTGGCGCAGCATCTGGGAGGGCACCGCACAGGGGCCGGGCCGGCGGCAGGGCTACGGCGCGCGCGGCGGCCGGCCGAGCGGGATGATGGGCTGGCAGTTGCCGTACGGCGTGACCGCGGCCAATCTCGCCGGAATGCAGGTGCGGGCCAGGATGATCCGCTACGGGTTGACCCGCGAACAGCTCGCCTCGATCGCGATCGTCCAACGGGCCAACGCGGCGCGCAATCCGTCGGCCATCTACACCGAGCCCCTCGACCTGGACACCTACCTGAACGCGCGTATGGTGTCGGATCCGCTGTGCATGTACGACTGCGACATCGCGTGCGACGGCGCGACGGCGTTCGTGATCTCGCGCGGCGACCACGCACGCGCCCTTGACCATCCGGCGGTGACGGTCGAGGCGCTCGATTGCGCGCACCATGACCGGTTCACCTGGGAGGGTGGCGAGGACATCACCCGGATCAGTTCCCGGTGGTCGACCATCTGGGACCGCACGGATTTCACGCCCGCCGACGTCGACTACGCCTCGCTGTACGACGGTTTCAGCGTGTTCGTGCTGTGCTGGCTGGAGGACCTCGGCTTCTGCGGGCTCGGGGAGTCCGGCGAGTTCGTCGCCGACCCGGCGCGGATCTCACCGGGCGGCGACTTGCCCATCAACACCGCCGGCGGACAACTGTCCGGCGGCCGCCTGCACGGGTTCGGGCATCTTCACGAAGCCTGCCTGCAGATCCGGGGCGAAGCCGGGGAGCGGCAGATCGAGAACGCGACGCTGGCCGCCGTCGGAGTGGGGGCGGCCAACAGCGGAACCACGGCCATGCTACTGCGACAAGTGCACTAGGCGGGAGACTCGTCATGCGCAACGCTCCACGCTCACGAACCGGTGAGAGGCCGGCACCCGACGACTCCTACCGACTCGACGTCTACACCACCTCGATCCGCGAGGCGGTGGTTCACGCGGGCGGTCTGCTGATCGACCGGGCCATGGCCGGTTGGACCGTCACGATCCTGACCGAGCCCGGTGACGACGCGGAACTGGTCGCCAGGATCCTCGGCTGCCAGGTCGCCGAACGCGGTGCGATCCCGGACCCCGATCGGCCGCTACCGTACGGAATCGCGGTCACGTCAGCGCTTTACGATGCGGACACCCGGCTTCGCAAACGCGTCGCCGCCAGGTTCGGCCAGACGGTCGGCGAGACCGACGTCATCGGAGTCGACCCCGAGGGTGAGCACGATCCGCGGTTGCACATCGTCTCGCATCGTCTCAGCCACGCCGCCGTCGTCTTCAAGGCGCGTGCCCTGGCCGCGGTCGGTCTCGCGGGCAGCCCGGTGGGGGGCACCGAACAGCTGATGCGCGCCACCGCAGCGGAGACCGTGGTGTCCGACCCCGAGCTGCCGGTGTCCGCCCAGCGCGGGTAGACCTCAGGCGGGGGTGAGCCGGATCGGCAGCCGGGTGGGCCCGTGCAGCGAACTGTGCGTCGACCACCGCGTCGGACCCACCGGACTGATATTCGCGACGCGGGTGACGAGTTGGCGCAGCACCGCCTGGGCCTCCATCCGGGCCAGCGGGGCTCCCAGACACATGTGCGCTCCGTAGCCGAAGGCGACGTGCTTGCGCGGGTCGCGGTCCGCGCGGAAATCGTCGGGTTCGTCGAAGACGCTGGGATCGCGGTTGGCCGCGCCGAAGGACAGCAGCACGCGGGAACCGGCGGGGATGACGACGTCACCGATGCGGTAGTCGGTGCGGGTGTAGCGGTACAGGTTCTGGATCGGCGTGGTGAACCGCAGGTGTTCCTCGACCGCAATCGGAATCAGTTCGGGGTTGGCGCGAATGAGCTGGTACTGATCGGGACGATGGGCGAGGGTGTCGAACATCCCGCCCAGCAGGTTCGTCGTGGTCTCGTTGCCCGCGATGAGCAGGTGGATGGCGACGAGCAGAAGCTGCTGGTCGGTGAGGCTCCCGTCGGTGTTGTGCGCGAGCAGCCGTCCGAGCACGGTGTCGGATCCCTTGAGCCCGCCGTGAGCGAACTGCTGTCTGAGATACCGGCACAGGGATGCCATCGCGATCGCGGACCTGGCCGCTTCGGTGATGGCTGTGGGCTTGACTTCCATGAGTCCGACGCCGCGCTCCGACCAGCGCCGAAAGTCGTCGAGATCGGTGTCGGGAACGCCGAGGATGCCGGCGATCAGACGGATCGGCATCGGTATCGCCAGGCGCTGCACGACATCGCACCCGGGGTTGGCCAGCAGGTCGGTGACGTGTTCGACGGCGAGCTTCTCGACGATCTCCTGCCAGGATTCCATCGCGCCCTTGCTGAACCCGGGTTGCACCTGCTTGCGCAGCCGGGCGTGTTCCTCGCCGTCGGTGAGCACGGCCAGCGGTGCGGACATCCGCCACCGCGTGACTCCCTGGCAGCTGGTGACCTGGTCGGTGTCGCGCAGCGCCGCCCGTACGTCCTCGAGGCGGGCCACGATGAACGTCGCGCGTCGGGGGTTGTAGTGCACCCGTCCGCCGCGGTGCAGTGCGCGGTAGGCGTCGAAGGGGTGGGCGGCGGTGGCCGGATCCTGCGGGTCGTAGTCGGTGTTGATCGCACCGGTCCAGCCGTCGTACCCGCGCCGGCGGGTGCGCACGGCGGCGGCGACGTTCATCCGGATCGCGTCGCCGACGAGTCGGAGGGTCGTACTCATCGGCGGCCGTGACGGGTGGACAGTTGTGTGCGCGCGACCGCCGCCGTCAGATACGCGGTGTAGCAAGCCGATACGTACCTCGACAGCCGTTGGGTGCCAGGCACGGCGATCAGAACGCCCAGCAGTGTCTCGAGCCCGCCGTTGACGTAGGTGAAGGTGCGGGCGCGGGTGGGGAAGCCGAGTCGGTTGACGGGATCGAACAGGCGGGGCGCGACGAAGTGCGCCACGCCGATCAGGCTCACCACGAGACCCAATAGATGCCGGTTGCCGGTCATGCTGGCTCCGATCCGGTACGGGGATATGTCATGAGGTCCACCCAGTTCTCCGCGATGGACGGTGCGGCAATGCCGCTGGCGTACACGCTGATGCCGGTGTGCGGATCGAGGAACTTGCCGGTGGCCGGGTCGTAGGTGGCGACGTCGACACCCGCGGCCTGCGGCCTGTCGCCCTCGGCCGGGGGCGGCGGGGCAGGCGGCCGGCCGTAGGGCGGCACGATCTGATCCGGCGGTGGCTGGAACGGCAGCGGCGGTGGCGGCGGCCCAGGGGTGACCGGCGGGATCTGCGTCGGGTACGGCGGGGTCAGCGCCGGACCGGGCCCCGGGGGAACACCGGGCGGCAGCTGTACGACCGGCGGCCCCGGATCGTAGTCGGCCTGCGGCGGGATGTACGGATACTTGTTCTGCGGCAGGATCATCCGCGGATCGGTGATCGGTGTACCGACCGGCACCGGCGGTCCACGCCACGGGTTGCTGCCGATGGGAACATACCCCTCCGGGTCGCGGCACTGCTGGACCGTCGCGGCCCGCTTACCCGGGAACTCCATGCACGGATAGTTGCGGGCACCGCGGACGACGGCCGGATCGTTGTGCGGGACCTTGCAGTACAGCTCCTTGGGCACATCGCGCAGGGTGGTGTCGGCGGGCGAGCGGATCTCCGACGGCGGCACGAACCCGGTGATGCAGGGTGGCGGGTCGCCGAAGTTCAACTTGAAGTCGCCCTTGGCGCCCTCATCGGCGGGGAACTGGTTGGCGATCGCGATGATCGCGGCGGTGACCGCCGGGATGATGACCAGTACCTGCTCGATCGACTTGTGGTAGATGACGCCGATACGGCCGGCGTTGGCGAGGTTGGCCGCCAGTACCGGGAAGGTGGGGCGGATGCCGTCGAACAGGGTGGTGGCCTGATCCGCGGCGGCCGGGGCCTTCTGCAGAACCTCGCGGAACTGAGGGTCGGCCTCGCGGAGATGGCTTGTCAGCCGCGCCAATCCGTCGGCCACCGCCCGGATGTCGTCGCCGGCGGTGACCTGGGCGTCGAGCAGAGGCTGCGACTGCTCGACCAGGCCGATGGTGTCATCGGTGGCATCGCCGGCCTCCTCGACGAGCAGGCGTGAGGACTCCAGAAGCCGCGCAAGTTCCGGTCCGGAACCGTTGAACGCCGCGAACGTCTCCTTCAGCACGTCCCGCAACCGGCTGCGGTCGAGAGAGTCGACCAGCGCCTGTGCCTCGCGCAGCATGCCGGCGATGTCGCCGTTGATGAAGGTGCGGTCGCGGCCGATGTGCGAGCCGCCCCGCAGGGACTCGGTGGACGCGTGTTCGGGCGGGACGAGATCGACGTACTGTTCGCCGATCGCCGACATGCTCTTGACGTAGGCGTTGACGTTGGCGGGCACCTTGCGGTCGTCGTCGATCCGCATCTCGACGCGGACGTCGTTGTCGTGTGTCAGCGATACACCGGTCACCTTGCCGATGGTGGTGCCGCGGTAGGCGACGTTGGCGTTCGGGTAGATACCGCCGCTGCCCGCGAAGTCCGCCGTCACCCGATAGCTGCCGAAGCCGAGCGTCTTCGGCACCTGTATGTAGAACACCGCGATCGCGAGCACACTGATCAACGCGACCGCGGTGAAGACGGCCAGCTGCATCCGGACGAGACGGGAGAGCATCAGCGTTGTCCGGGGGTGTCGGAGGAGTTGTGCGGCGGGATCGTGAACGGGTCGGCGGCCTGCCCGGACAGCGACGACGTCGCCCCGATCAGATAGTCCGGTATCGAGACGATCTCGGAGAGGTGCTTCATGTTCGGGTCCAGCGCACTGGTGGTGAAGAAGTTCTCGCCGATCCGGCGCAGCGTCAGGTCGAACGTGGCGTAGACGTTGAGGAAGTCACCCCGCACCGCCCGTTTCAGGCCCTCGTTGAGGGGCAGCGGGAACGCGGGCAGGATCGGCAGCGCGTCGACGATGGTGTCGGCGTTGTCGTTGGCCGCCTTGATGAGCGCGTAGGCGTGCACAAGGTCGGCGGCGAGATCCTCCTTGGTCTGTGCGAGCAGCGGGGCGGCGGTGTCGGCAAGCCGCCCGAGCGCGGCGAAGGCCGCCACGATCTCGTCGCCGTTGTCCTTGAGAACCCGGGTCGCCGCGGGCAGGGTGACCAGAGCGCGCTCGATCTTGTCGGCCCCGCCCGCGAGCTGCCCGGCGAACCGGTTGACGTTGTCCATCGCGGTGACGATGTCGTTCGCCTGGGCGTCGATGGCCGCGGTCAGCTCGGCCAGGCGCGGCAGGAATGCCGCGAACCGTCCGGCGCGCCCGGCCACCGCAGCGTATATCTCATCGGTGATGTCCTGCAGTACACCGAGATTGCCGTTGTTGACGACCAGAGCCAACGACGACAGCACATCCTCGGTGCTCGGGTAGTTCCCGGCGTTGTCGATCCCGATGCGCGAGCCGGGGCCGAGCCGTCCGATGGGTGGTCTGGTCTCCGGTGCGGCCAGCTCGAGATGCCGGGAGCCCAGCAGCGACGTCTGGGCGACGGTGGCCGTCGCGTTCTCCGGCAGCCGCACCGAGCCGTCGAGCGACACCTGAACCAGCGCGAAGAAGGTTCCGTCGGCGCGCTGCACCGGTTTGACACCCGACACGCTGCCCACCGTGACGTCGTCGACCTTGACCGGGGAGTTCTGCGGCAGGGCGGCGACATCGGGCAGCTCGACGTAGATCGTGAACGACCCCTCGCCGTGTCCTGCGGTACCGGGCATGTTCACCGAGTTCAAGCCGTTGAACTCGCACGCCGAAACCGCCAGCGTGAGTGCCCCGATCGCTGTCGCACGCCTGAACCAGCGGATCACCGGCCGCTCTCCTTCTGTGGTTCCGGGACCATCAGTTCGGTCAGGTCGGTATCCGGCGGCACCGACGGCGGCGTCACGCCCGGCAGCGGTTGCCACTGCAGGTGCGAGATCGGCGTCTGTGCCTTGGCCTGGGTTTCCGGGGTGTCGTAGATGATCTGGCCCTTGTACGCGGTGATGCTGTTGATCGGATGCATCAGGAACGGTGGATAGTTCATCTGCAGCCTCTTGATCACCGGCGCCATCCGCTGGCGGCAGATCTCGGCGCGGTTGTAGCTCTCCGGAGTCTTGGCGGTCTCGAACATTCCCGCGCACATCAGCTGCACCGGGTTGCCGAAGTTGGGCAGCGTCACGATGCCCGCGACCGAGGCCTGGGCGGGTGTGTAGATGTTGTAGAAGTTGGCCAGCGCGTGCGGAGCCAGATGCAGCACCTGTTCGATGTCGTCGCTGCGCTCGGTCAGCAGGCTGGTGAACTCCGTAAGCCGGTCGATCTGACCGCGCAGCGCATCGTCGTTGTCCCGCAGCAGATCCCGGACATCGGACAGTGCGGTGTTGAGCGCTCCGAGCGCCTGGTCGATGTCCTGAGAGCTGTTCGCGAACACCTGGGACACCGAGGCGACGTGCGAGGTGAACGCGACGATCTGCTCGTTGCTGGCGGCGAGCGCATCGACCACCACGCTGAGGTTCTTCACGGTGCCGATCAGGTCTGCGCGGGAGTCCCCGAGGCGTCCGGCCGCCTGAGACAGCTCACGCACGGCGTCGCGGAACGACCGGCCCGCGCCGTCGAAGGTGTCCGCGGCCTGGTTGATCACCTGGCTCAGCGGCCCCTGGACCGCGCCGGGCTGTGGTCCGAGTTGGGCGGCCAGCCTGGTGAGTTCGTCTTTGACCTGGTCCCACTCGATCGGCACCGCCGTGCGGTCCGGACCGATGACGGCGTCGTCGGCCAGTATCGGCCCGCCGTCGTAGACCGGGGCGAACTCGACGAACCGCGCGGAGACCAGGTTCGGTGCGACGATCAGGGCAGAGGCGTCGGCTGGTATGGGGATGTCCGCGCGTACCCGCATCGACACGGTGGTGTGCGCGGGGCCGGGTTCGATCGCGGTGACCCGGCCGACGGGCACACCCGCAACCTTCACCTCGTCGCCGACGTACAACCCCACCGCCGAAGCGAACAGGCCGGTGACGGTGCGCTGCGCCGGTCTCGGCCACACGGCGATCACCCCGGCGGCGAGCAGCACCGCGAGCAAGCCGGCGATCGCCGCGCGGGCCCTGCGTCGGGTGATTGGTGCGCTCATGGGGTCTTCGGCCTGATCACGAGTCGTTCCCTGATGAATCCGCGCAGCATGTCGGCCAGGCTGTCGGGCAGCTTGCCCGGCTGGAAGTAGGTGTCGAGCAGCACGCCGGCGACCTCCGGGTTGGGCACGCCCCAGATGTTCACCGAGAAACCCGGCCCGGAGCCCACGACCTCGCCGAGGGTGGTAGAGAACGACGGCACGCGCTTGAGCGCCTCGTCGATGTGGGCGCGCCGTTCAAGGAGGTTGTCCAGCACCAGGTTCAACCTGACCAGCATGGGCCCGAACTCGCGGCGGTTGTCGGCCACGAACCCGGAGACCTGCCGAGACACGTCGCCGATTCCCGCGATCAGTTCGGCCAGGGCGGCGCGCTGCCTGCTGAGTTCGGCGAACAGCGCGTTACCGTCGGAGATGAGCTGGTTGAGCTGCCGGGCCCGCCGGGCCAGGATCTGCGACAGCGAACTGGTGTGGTGCAGTAGTTGTTCGAGCTTCTCATCGCGGGCGTTGACGCTGCGGGACAGCGCGGCGATCCCGTCGAGGGCACCGCGCAGCCGGGGCGTGGCGTCGCGCATGGTGTCGGTGAGGGTCTGCAGGGCGGTCTGGAACGCGTCGGTGTCCAGCTCGGTGGCGGAGTGGCCGAGGTCCTGCAGTGCCTCCGACAGGGTGTACGGAGTGGTGGTGCGTCCCAGTGGAATCACCGTCTCCGAGCCGACGCCGCCGGGGGTGACCGCCAGGATCCGTTGCCCCAGAACGGTGTCGGTCTTGATCGCGACCATGGTCTGGTCGCCGATGCGTATCTTGCGGTCGACGGTGAAGGTCACCTTGGCGGCTCTGGCCGACATGTCGAGGTCGACGGACTTCACCGCGCCGACGTTGTATCCGTATACCTGCACGTCGCTGCCGCTGGTGATTCCGGCGGCGTTGGTGAAGAAGGCGGTGTACACCCTGCCCTGGGGCATGAACGGCAGGCCGGTGTAGCCGAAGGACACGAGCATCAACAGGACGACGAGGGTGATCCCGAAGATGCCTGTGCGCAACGGGTTCCGCCGACCCGGTTCCTCAACCGTCATCGGAACACCGTCCCTTCGAGGGGTCGGCGGGGCCGAGCATCGGTATCAGGATGTCGCTGCCGGCCGGGCCGTTGACCTTGAAGGCCACCGCGCAGAAGAAGATGTTGAAGAACGCGCCGTACTGGCCCAGCGCGCTGAGCCGCACGTAGTTCTCGGCCAGCGGTTCGATCACCGCGTTGATCTCGGCCTTGCGTTCGTCGAGCACGTCCGCCAGCGGTCGCGCGTTCTCGATCACTCCCTGTATCGGGCGCCGTGCCGTCTCCAATAGGTCCGTGAGATCGGTCTGCGCGGACGCCAGCGGTGCGATGGCCCGCCCGATGGGACCTCGGCCCCGCGACAGGGTGTCGATCAGGTGTTGCAGGTTGTCGATGCTCGCGTCGAGTTGCGCCCCCTGTCCGTCGGCGGTGGCCAGCACGGTGTTGAGGTTGTCGATGATCTCTCCGATCAACTGATCGCGCGCCGCGAGCGTGTGGGTGAAGGAGTCGGTGTCGGAGAGCACTTCGGCCAGCGCGCCGCCGTTGCCCTGGAGCAGTTCGATGATGGCGTTGCTGATCTCGTTGACCTTGTGCGGCTCAAGGCCTTTGAGAACCGGGCGCAGTCCGCCCAACAGGGCGTCGAGGTCCAACGCGGGCGCGGTGTTCGAGCGGGCGATGGTGCTGCCGGGTGGTAGCGGCCGCAGATCCCCGGGTCCGGTGGAGATCTCGAGGTAGCGGTTACCGACGAGGTCCTCGTAGCGGACGGCCGCCCGGGTGGAGGAGTAGAGCTGGTACTCCCTGTCGATATCGAACTCCACGTCGACGTGGTCCCCGTGCTCGCCCGCAACCATCGCCATGCCGGTGGATTATTGATACCCACGACAGTTTCGGCGGATTTACGGTGAAGATTTTCGTCAGATTCGGAGCAGTGGCTGCGGTTCTGCCGCGGTCCAGCGGTCCGGAAACAGCTCTGATCAGGTCATATGACCTTGCGACGGGAAACATGCCCCAGCCGCCAGCTAACCGGAGGGCGTCCATAACGGTTGCTGGGAAGCAAACCCTCCCATACCCTTTCTGAGAGCTTTCAGGTCTGGCTTGCCGGCGCCGTCACCTCATCAGAAGGGTCACAACACCATGGCTGCACGTCCGTTCGTCACCACCGGTATCGCGCTGGTCAGTGCCGGCGTGATCGCGGCGGTTCCGGCATTCAACCCGGCCATCCTGAGTCCGCAGGACGAGAAGCTCACGGCCGGCGACGCCGGGACCGCACCGGATCACACGCTCACCCTCGAACAGCTGCGGCTGCTCGCACTCACCGACATCACGCTGGGTGAACTGTCGGACGTGTTCTTCCAGGGTTACGGCGGCGGCGTCGGACCCAACGACCCCTACTATCCGCTCCCCGAAGGCTTTTCGATCTATCTGGACGGTTTCACCGGCCTGGCCTATTACCTGACCGACCAGTTCCTGGACTCGGTGGTGCAGACCGGGATTCCGCTGCTGGCGGATGCCGCGGAGTTCGCCTACAACAACGTCACCAGCTACTTCTACGAGCTTGGTGTGTGGGAGGCGTTCCGGGTCGCGGCCTCTGAGCTCACCGGCGGCCCCGAAGGCCCGGTGGGGATCGCGCTCGGGGTGGCGGAGTTCGTCGCGAAGAACTGGGTCTATCTCGCCGGTGCGGCGCTCACCGAGGTCACCTCGCTCGCGCCGCTGATCGGCCCCGACCTGTCCTATGCCACCAGCATCTTCTTCTTCGGCGCGGAGCAGATCCGGCCGATCGGGGACGAGCAGTACGTTGTCCGGGAGTACACCCCCGGAGCCGTGGGCGTCGTCAACTACATCGTCGACCGGATCCTCGGCCAGGCCGAGCCGTGGTACGAGCCGCCGCAAGATCCCGACCCGGAGCCCGACCCGGATCCCGAAGAGACCGAGAACGGCGACGGCGACGGCGCCGACGGATTGACCTCCCTCCTGGGCTCGAACGCCGGGTCTTCGGCGCTGTCCTCGCGGTTCGTCACCCTCGACGTCGCTCCGAATCAGAAGGTCGAGGAGGCCGACGACGCCGAGAAGCCGGGCAATGTCGAGGACACCAAAGACACCGAGGACGCCGAAGACACCGAGGACACCGAGAGCACGCTCGACGAGGACGGGAAGACCGGGGAACTCGAGACCGAGACCCCCGCGGAGAAGGTCACCGACGGGACCGGCAGCGAGACTCCGGCCGGTGACGGTGCCGCCGCCGAGGGTTCGTCGGGGCTCAAGCAGAAGCCGTCCGACAAGATCAAGCCACGGCTCAACGTGAAGCGGTTCAACGGGCCGGGCCGGGCGGCCGGTGGCGAGTCGACGGAATCGCGGACCGGCGGCAAGCACCGCGCCGAGGACCGCGCCGAGGACAAGGACGCCGCGTCGACCACGACCGCGTCCACCCCAACGGCGTCGACCGCCGAAGCGGCCGGTGCGTCCCTGTCCGCGGACGCCGACACCTACGGCAAGCACGCCAAGAAGGGCACCGGCACCGGCACCGGCGCCGGCGAGGGCGGCGACGAATAAGCGCGCCGCTCAAGGCAATCCGGACAGCATCTCGGCCCGCTCCGGTGAACACCGGCGGGCGGATTCTTTGTCGTCGGCCCGGCCGGACGGCGCTCAGGACGAGCTGATCTTGCGCCGCTTGCGTCTGACCTTGACGTTGCCCAGGAACGCGACGCCGCGAATCCGGACGCAGGGCGCCCCGGGTGTGCCCTCCCCGCTGACCCTCTCGTCGAAGCTGCCCATCACACCGACGCCGCGCAGGTCGACGTTGGCCTCCGGCGGCACCAGGATGGTCTGGCCGCCGCAGATGGAGTAGGACCGGATGACGACCTCCGGTGCGGTGAAGTCGGCGTAACGCAGATCGATCACCCCGCCGCCGAACAGTGCGATCGCGGTCAGCCGGCTCGGAACATTCCACCGTCCCCGCCGCTCGAAGCCGCCCATGATCGCCAGCAGCAATGACGATGGCGCCGGATGCACGGAACCACCGCTGCGTCGCCGCGCGACCACGCCCGGCAGATCGGCGGACAACTGCTCGAGTTCGTCGTAGGTCTTGGCCGCATACGCCTTGGTCAGGCGCTCTTCGTATTCGTCCATCCGCAGGCGTCCCTGCGCGGCGGCATCTGTCAACAGATGCGCCATCTGAATCCGGTCAGTGTCCGCGGCGCGCATTCGCCCGTTCTCCGACGCTGGAGTAGTCATCGGCTACGAGCCTACGACGAACACGGCCACACGCAAGGCCGGTTCGGACCGTGCCCCGGCCGCCGTGGCGAATCCGCTAGCCGGCAAAACCAATCGGTCAGGAACTCGGGGGTCCGATGGTCCCGACCCGATGATCCAGCACCAAGCCGGCCCCGGACCGCCGCAACGACGCCACGGCACGCCCCGGCAGTGGTTGTTTCGCAAACAACGACACGAGCAGATCGGGGAACTGTGTCACCCGCAACACGGTGTGGGCGAGATCCGACTCGGTACCCACTGTGCGATCCCGCAGCCTGGTTCGGCCGGTCGCGCCGGTGGTCAGCAGGCCGGACACCCCGGCGGATCAATACGACCGGGGCAGACCCAGTGAGGTCTGCGCGACGAAGTTGAGGATCATCTCGCGGCTGATCGGGGCGATACGGGCCAGCCGAGAGCTGGTGATCGCCGCGGCGATGCCGTACTCCTTGGTCAACCCGTTGCCGCCCAGGGACTGCACCGCCTGGTCCACAGCCCGGGCCGAGGCCTCACCGGCGGCGTACTTGGCCATGTTGGCGGCCTCGGCGGCCCCGGCGCCGTCACCGAGGTCGTACAGCGCGGCGGCCTTCTGCATCATCAGCTTGGCCAACTCGATCTCGATGTGGTTCTGCGCCAGCGGATGCGCCAAGCCCTGATGGGCGCCGATCGGGGTCCGCCACACCTGCCGGTTCTTGACGTAGTCGACGGCCCGGCCGATCGCGAAGCGGCCCATCCCGATCGCACTGGCGGCGCCCATGATCCGTTCCGGGTTCAGGCCGGCGAACAACTGTGCGAGCGCCGCGTCCTCATCGCCGACCAGTGCGTCGGCCGGCAGCCGCACGTCGTCGAGGAACACCTGGAACTGACTCTCCGGGCTGATCAGCTCCATCTCGATCTTGGTGTAGCTCAGCCCCGGTGCGTCCGTGGGCACCACGAACAGCGCCGGCTTGAGCGATTTGGTCCGCCCCGTGCCGTCCTTCTGGACGCGGCCGACGACCAGCACCGCCTGCGCCTGATCCACCCCGGAGATGAACACCTTCTGACCGCTGAGGATCCAGTCGCCGCCGTCGCGGCGTGCGGTGGTGGTGATGCGATGGGAGTTCGAACCCGCGTCCGGTTCGGTGATCGCGAACGCCATCGTGATCGAACCGTCGGCGATCCCGGGCAGCCAGCGCCGCTTCTGGTCCTCAGTGCCGAACCTGCTGATGATGGTGCCGTTGATGGCGGGGGAGACCACCATCATCAGCAGCCCGCATCCGGCGGCCGACAACTCCTCCATGACCAGCGACAGCTCGTACATGCCGGCGCCGCCACCGCCGTACTCCTCGGGCAGGTTGACGCCCAGGAAGCCGAGCTTTCCCGCCTCGGCCCACAGTTCGTCGGTGTGCTCACCGGCGCGGGCCTTCTCCAGGTAGTAGTCCTGGCCGTAACCGGCGGCCAACTCGGCCGCCGCCCGGCGCAGCGCTCGCTGTTCCTCGGACTCGACGAAGCCGGTCACGGGCCATCTCCTTCTCGGTGTCCGGCACGGGCGGCCGGCCGGCGGCGGCGCAGCTCCCCGTGGGTGTGATGTCGGTCACTGGCGGATGTCCGGTCGACCAACCGGTAGGTTATCGGGTCGGCGCCGGTAAGGCGGGTGGTCGACTTTTTTGGAGGCGACGGCGGCGACCGGTTATTCTTGGAGGTAATTGCCGAGGCCGTTCGTTTTGCGCGGCTGGCACTCCGTACCCCGTAAGAGGAGAAGCTCGATCATGGCTGTGCCCAAGCGCAGAATGTCGCGTGCCAACACCCGGACCCGCCGTGCGCAGTGGAAGGCCGAGACGCCGCAGCTCGTCACCGTCAACGTTGCCGGACGGCAGCACAAGGTGCCCCGCCGGCTGATGAAGGCCGCTCGCCTCGGTCTGATCGATCTGGACCGTCGCTGACCCGGATCATTTTCCCGGCGGCCGACGCCGCCTCGGCGCGCCTCTCAGCCCAATCTCAGGCGGTGGGATGAAACTGTGGCCGTGCGGATACTTGTCGTCGACGACGATCGCGCGGTGCGGGAGTCGCTGCGCCGGTCGTTGTCGTTCAATGGTTACTCGGTCGAACTGGCGGAGGACGGTGTCGAGGCGCTCGACCTGATCGCCAACGACCGGCCCGATGCCGTGGTGCTCGATGTGATGATGCCCCGGCTCGACGGTCTGGAGGTGTGTCGGCAGCTGCGCAGCACCGGCGACGACCTGCCGATCCTGGTGTTGACCGCCCGCGATTCGGTGTCCGAACGGGTCGCCGGTCTGGACGCCGGCGCCGACGACTATCTGCCCAAACCGTTCGCGCTCGAAGAGCTGCTGGCCCGGTTGCGCGCGTTGCTGCGGCGCACCACCCCGGACGATGCGGCCGACTCCCAGAAGCTGACCTTCGCCGATCTGACGCTGGACCCGGTCACCCGGGAGGTGACCCGCGGCAACCGGCAGATCAGCCTCACCCGCACCGAGTTCGCGCTGTTGGAGTTGTTGATCGCGAATCCCCGGCGGGTGCTGAGCCGAAGCCGCATCCTGGAAGAGGTGTGGGGGTTCGATTTCCCCACCTCCGGCAATGCGCTGGAGGTGTACATCGGCTACCTGCGCCGCAAGACCGAAGCGGAAGGAGAGCCGCGCCTGATCCACACCGTGCGTGGTGTGGGTTACGTGTTGCGTGAGACACCGCCCTGATGACGTTCGCCCAGCCCTATCCGCCGTCGCCTCCGCAGCGGCAGGCGACGTCACAGCCGGCCAGTTCGCTGTCGCTGCGCTGGCGCGTCATGCTGCTCGCGATGTCGATGGTCGCGATGGTCGTGGTGTTGATGTCCATCGCGCTGTACGCGGTGGTGTCGCGTGCGCTGTACAACGACATCGACAATCAGCTGCACAGCCGGGCCCGTCTGCTGATCGAGAGCGGATCGCTGGCCGCCGACCCGGGCCGCGCCATCGAGGGCACCGCCTACTCCGATGTCAACGCGATGCTGGTCAACCCGGGCCGCTCCATCTACACCGCCAACCAGCAGGGTGAGGCGCTGCCGTTGGGCGAGCCGGAGCGGCAGGTACTCTCCGGTGAGCTGGTGATGTCGCTGCGCACCGCCGATCAGCAACGGGTGCTGGCGATCCACCTCAGCAACGGCAGTTCACTGCTCATCTCCAAGAGCCTGGCGCCCACCATGGAGGTGCTCAGACGGTTGGGCACGGTGTTGCTCATCGTCGGCGGGATCGGGGTGGCGGTCGCTGCGATCGCGGGCGGCATGGTGGCACGGGCCGGACTGCGGCCGGTGTCGCGGCTCACCGAGGCCGCCGAACGGGTCGCGCGCACCGACGATCTGCGGCCCATCCCGGTGGTCGGCAGCGATGAACTCGCGCGGCTCACCGAGGCGTTCAACATGATGCTGCGGGCGCTGGCCGAGTCACGCGAACGGCAGGCCCGGCTGGTGGCCGACGCCGGGCACGAACTGCGCACCCCGCTGACGTCGCTGCGCACCAACGTCGAACTGCTGATGGCCTCGCAGCAGCCGGGAGCGCCCGGATTGCCCGAGGAGGAGATGGCCGGGCTGCGCGCCGACGTCATCGCGCAGATCGAGGAATTGTCAACGTTGGTGGGGGATCTGGTGGACCTCACCCGTGACGACGCCGGCGGCGTGATCCACGAGCCGGTCGACATCGCCGACGTGGTCGACCGCAGCCTGGAACGGGTTCGACGCCGCCGCAACGACATCGACTTCGACATCGAGGTGGTCCCCTGGCAGGTCTACGGTGACGCGGCCGGGCTGAGCCGCGCGGTGATGAACCTGCTCGACAACGCCGCCAAATGGAGCCCGTCCGGCGGCCGGGTCGGGGTCCGGCTGACCCAGGTCGACCCGGTGCACGCCGAACTGGTGGTGTCCGACCACGGCCCGGGCATCCCGCCGCAGGAACGCCGGCTGGTCTTCGAGCGGTTCTACCGGTCCACCACCGCGCGGTCGATGCCCGGATCCGGTCTGGGGCTGGCGATCGTCAAACAGGTCGTGCTCAAACACGGTGGGACACTGCGGGTCGAGGACACCGTCCCCGGCGGGCAGCCGCCGGGCACCTCGATACATGTGGTGCTGCCCGGTCGGCCGCTGTCCGGCGTACCGCCGGCTTCGCAGGAGCCGCAACCGCCCCAGCACGCGCCCGGCGCGGACCCGCACGCGCCGACACAAACCGGTAACGACGCTGTGCAATCGGTGTTCACCGCCGAGAATAAGTGAGAGATTCGGCGAGCAACTCTAAGTCGATTCTCAGCACGCCCCGGGCACCGTGCGGAGACGTTGTTCGTTGATCAGATCGACGGAGTTCACCGAAGAGGAAGAGCACGCAGCGCCATGACGAATCACCCGAGGTATTCGCCGCCATCTCCGCCGGGCCGTCGGCCCGGCGGTCCCGAGTCGACGGCGGTTCCCGGTTACCCGGGCGTGCAGCGCCGCGACCCCTACCAGCAGACCCCCTACGGCTATGACTGGCGGTATGCGACGCAGCAGCAGTTCCCGCCGTCGTACCAGCCGTACCGCAATGGGGCCGCGCAGCCGCCGACTCCCTCGGGAGGTGACCGAAAGCCCTCGCGTGCAGGACTTTTCGCCGGTGCACTGGCCATCGCCGTGGTGTCCGCCGGAATCGGCGGCGGGGTGGCCACCCTGGCCCAGCCGGAGCGCCCCGCCGACTACTCGAGTCTGTCCGACGCCGCCTCCGCGGTTCCGGCGGCCAGCATCCCGCCGGGCACCGTCGAACAGGTGGCGGCCAAGGTGGTGCCCAGCGTGGTCAAGCTCGAGACCGAACTCGGCCGTGCGACCGAGGAGGGGTCAGGCATCATCCTGTCCTCCGACGGGCTGATCCTGACCAACCATCACGTGGTGTCCGCCGCGGTGCGCGAACCCGGCCGCACCGACGCCCAGACCCCCAACGTCCGGACCAAGGTCACCTTCGCCGACGGTCGCACCGCCCCGTTCACCGTCGTGGGCAGCGACCCGAGCAGCGACATCGCCGTCGTCCGCGCGACCAACGTCACCGGGCTGACCCCCGTCACGCTCGGATCGTCGGCCGATCTGCGCGTCGGCCAGGACGTCGTCGCGATCGGTTCGCCGCTGGGGCTCGAGGGCACCGTCACCACCGGGATCGTCAGCGCGCTGAACCGTCCGGTCGCCGCCGGCGGGGACGCCCGCAACCAGAACACCGTGCTGGACGCGATCCAGACCGATGCCGCGATCAACCCGGGTAACTCCGGCGGTGCGCTGGTCAACATGAACGGTGAACTGGTGGGGGTGAACTCGGCGATCGCCACCCTGGGCGGCGGAGTGGCCCAGACCCAGAGCGGCTCCATCGGTCTGGGCTTCGCCATACCGGTCGACCAGGCCAAACGCATCGCCGATGAACTGATCAAACACGGCAGGGCCACCCATGCGTCGCTGGGCGTGCAGGTCAGCAACGAGGCGGGCACCGACGGTGCCATGATCGTCGAGGTCACCGAAGGCGGTGCGGCCGCGGCCGCCGGCCTGCCGGCCGGGGTGGTCGTGACCAAACTCGACGACCGGTTGATCAACAGCGCCGATGCATTGGTGGCGGCGGTGCGATCCAAGGCGCCCGGCGACACGGTCACCCTGACCTACGTCGAGGGCTCCGGAAAGCCGCGGACCGTCGACGTCACGCTCGGGAAGATGCAGCGGTGATCCGGCGCGGGAACGGACAGCTGACCGTGGTCGCACCATGGCCGGGCTCCGGATATACGGTTGCACCCATGGAAAAGCCTGTGGAGATGGTCGGCCGGGCATTGGTGGTCGTCGTCGACGACCGCACCGCACACGGTGACGAAGAAGATCACAGCGGACCCCTGGTCACCGAACTCCTCAACGAGGGCGGTTTCGTCGTCGACGGGGTGATCGTGGTGTCCGCCGACGAGGTGGAGATCCGCAACGCCCTCAACACCGCGGTCATCGGTGGCGTCGACCTGGTGGTCTCGGTCGGTGGTACCGGCGTGACCCCGCGCGATGTCACCCCGGAGGCCACCCGGGAGCTGCTCGACCGCGAACTGCTCGGCATCGCCGAGGCGTTGCGGGCGTCGGCATTGCAGGCCGGTATCGCCGACGGCGGTGTCTCCCGTGGGCTTGCGGGCGTGTCCGGCAGCACGCTGGTGGTCAACCTGGCCGGTTCCCGGGCCGCGGTGCGTGACGGGATGGCGACCCTGATCCCGTTGGCCACCCACATCATCGGCCAGCTATCAAGCTTGGAAATCTAACCGATTCGAATTCTGCGGATCCGGACCGCGTCGCGGGTGACCAGATCTGAGCCGAGATCGGGCTCAGCGGTCGCCCGCATCGTGTTTTTGCAGGTCGATCCCGTTACTCCGGTGTGAACACCACATGAACCGGAAATGTGATCTTCATCACAGGAGGTCTGATCGTGAACTCGCCTCACAGTAAACAACGCGACTCAGTTAACAAGATATTCGGCGATCCCCTGGCCGAGGGCCGGGTCGAGGACCCCGAACCGCGGTCGCCGGAAGAAGCCGCCGAGCATGACCGCTGGCTGCGCGACAATGTTCCGCCGCATCATGATTGATGCGGCATCGGACTGAAAGGCCAGGAAATCACTTGCCGCCGGGCGAATCTCACCGGGTGAATCGCCGGTGTCCGGCCCGCTCCGCCGACCGTGCGACACCGTCCGGAAGCGCCGCAGAAGTCACCGGCTGATGCGAACGTAGCAAACACCGCGCCGGATCAGCCGTCATCGCACCCGCGCCGCTTCCCGTTGCCGGGTACAGGCGGCGCCGTTATGTTCCTCGTGGTTTCAACGATGAGGAGAACAAGAGGACGGCATGCAGATATTCCGTTCGATCCGCATGACGTTCTCGACCGGTGTGGTGGCGCGGCAGGCCACGCTCAGGAGGCAACAACGGTGAACCGCCGATCACCGTCGACACGGCTAGGGAGAAGATGAAGGCAATCAGTCGGGTGCTTATCGCGATGGCGACCGCTGTCGCGGCGCTGGTGGTGAGCCCGGGGACGGCCCATGCGGGCTTGGACAATGAGCTGTCTCTGGTCGACGGTCAGGATCGGACGCTGACGGTGCAGCAGTGGGACACCTTCCTCAACGGGGTGTTTCCGCTGGACCGCAACCGGCTGACCCGGGAGTGGTTCCACTCCGGCCGCGCCAAGTACCGCGTCGAGGGACCCGGCGCCGAGGACTTCGAGGGCACCCTGGAACTGGGCTATCAGATCGGGTTCCCGTGGTCGCTGGGCGTGGGCATCAACTTCAGCTACACCACCCCCAACATCCTGCTCGACGGCGGCGACATCACCGGCCCGCCGTTCGGGCTGGACTCGGTGATCACCCCGAACCTGTTCCCGGGGGTGTCGATCTCGGCGGATCTGGGCAACGGTCCCGGCATCCAGGAGGTCGCCACGTTCTCCGTCGACGTGGCCGGCCCCGAGGGCGGGGTCGCGGTGTCCAACGCCCACGGCACCGTCACCGGTGCGGCCGGCGGGGTACTGCTGCGGCCGTTCGCCCGGCTGATCGCCTCCACCGGCGACAGCGTCACCACCTACGGCGAACCCTGGAACATGAACTGACACAATCGTTTTCACCAGATGCGGCCCCCGGGGAACCCCGGGGGCCGCGTCGTGTCTCGGGCGGTGTGCGCGGGCGGCCGTTTCGGGCCGCCTGGTCAGGTCCTGTCGGCGCTGGTGGTCTCGGCGGTGTCCGGGCTCGGGCCGGTGCCGGGGCCGCTGACGTGTTTTCCGCTGGACCCGTTGGTGTCGGCGAGCAGGTCGCGGATCTCGGTCAGCAGGCTCAACTCGGTGTCCTGGGCCTGCTCCACCTCGCCCCGGGCCCGCAGCTTGTTGTAGGGCAGCACGACCAGGAAATAGACCACCGCAGCGACGATCACGAAGTTGATCAGCGCGGACAGCAGGATGTTCAGGTCGATGGCCTGGTCGCCGCCGATGGGGATGCGCAGGACGCCGATGTCGGTTTCCCCGGTCGCCCCGATCCTGTTGATCAACGGCTGGATGACGCTGTCGGTGAAGCGGGTGACCAGTCCGGTGAACGCGGTGCCGATGACGACCGCCACCGCGAGATCGACGATATTGCCACGGGCGAGGAACTCCTTGAAACCCTTCAACATGCGCAAGACCCCTTCCGGCCTGAGTTCTGTCCAGAGTTCTGGTTTGTGAAACCGCACGTTACGCCCGTCACCGCGGGGCAGTGGGCAACTCAGTGGAACGTGATCGTGACGGCATCGACCAGTGCCGCGGCCGCGACATCGTTGGCGGTGTGGGCCGGCACCGCCACCAGCACCACCCGGTCGCCACCGGTCCGGGGTTTCTCCGACACCAGCACCACCACCGCGGCGGCCGCCAGCAGATGGGTCCGGGCGTCGGTGGTCGGCGCCCCGGTCGCCGCGCCGAGGACATCGATGACGTCGCCCACCCGGATCAGATCGGTCAGCGCGGGGTCGGACAGCGCGAGGGGCACGATGCGGGCGCCGGGGCCGGCCGCCGACTCGGCCAGCCGAGGGCCCAGCAGGCGGACATCGGTGAGCACTTCGCCGCGGCGCGCCGGACCGGCCAGCCGCGCGCCGAGCACGGTGTCCGGGTCTGCGGTGGCGCCGTCCGGGACGTCGGCGGCGAGCCGCCGTTCCAGGCGTACGTCGTCAGCACCGAGTTCCACACCGGGCGCCAGATCACGGGCGGCGACCACCACCTCGGCGCGTTCACCCCGCGGGTCCGCCCGCAACGCGGCCACCGCCGCGAGAACGACGAGTAGTCCGGCGGCGAGGCGTCGCGCGGCGACGGTACGGGTCCAGTCGGGCCGCAGGGCGAGCAGCCGGTGCGACACCGACGGGTTGAGGGAATCCCGCATTCCGCCACGCTAGGCGGCGCCACCGGGGAGGCGGGCGGGCCGGATCAGCTGTTGGGGACGTACCCGGGGTTGTGGATCAGCTCGAGGCGGCCGCGGCCGGAGCGGATGACGAGCTGGACGAGTCGCTCGACTTGGAGCCCCCGTTCGACGAGCTCGACGAGCCGGACTCCGCAGAGCTCGACGAACTCGACGAGCCGGACGAGCTCTTGGCGCTCGACGAGCTGTCCGCACGGCTGTCGTTGCGGTAGAAACCGCTGCCCTTGAACACCACCCCGACGTTGCCGAAAATCTTCCGCAGCCGGCCGGAGCACTTCTTGCACGTCGTCAACGCGTCATCGGTGAACGCCTGCACCGCGTCGAACCGGTCGCCGCACTCGGTGCACGCATAGGAATAGGTAGGCACGGAAAACCTCCGAATCGCAATTCTGCTAGCACTCTAGCGGGTCAAGTGCTAGAACCGCCACGTGGGCTTGGTCATTCCGCCGAGCGGGGTCCCGGCCGGGCCGGGGAATCATCCCTGCTCAGCGGGACCAGCCCGCGTCGCGGGGTCAGGGCGTGGGTCATCACCACATCGTGGGGTTCGGCGGGGAGACGCTCGACGAGTTCGTCGTCGCGTACCACCGCCACCAACAGCGCCGAGGCGGCCGCCGACGGCAACGTGCGGTCATAGAAGCCGGCGCCCCGGCCCAGCCGCACCCCGGTCCGGTCGACGGCCAGCGCGGGCACCAGGATGACCGCCGCATCGGCCACCGAGTCCGCCGCCAGCCACGGCGGCGCCGGTTCGAGCAGACCGTAGTCCGCGCGGACCAGATTGTCGCGACGGTACTCCGCCCACTGCAGCGGCGCCGGCGCCCCGTCCTCGTCGTGCCGGACCACCGGAAGCAGCACCCGGGCTGCGACGGCATGCAGGGCCTCGACCAACTCCAGCGATCCGGGTTCGGCGCCGACGGGCACGTAGGCGCAGACCGTCTCATCGGCGTGAACCAGCCGCCGGACATGGCGGGCCAGCGCAGCGGCCTCCTCGGCGCGCACCTCGGCGGTCACCGCTCGGCGGGCAGCGAGCAACCGGCGGCGCAGCTGTTGCTTCGCCTCCTGCCGTTCCGTCGATGACGTCTCCACGGAGTTCAGAATCGCATTTCCGCGCTCGTGGCCGTCCCTCGCCCGGACGGCCGCGTTAATGTGTGAACGATGAGTGAGTCTCGGGCCCCCGTTCCCCGCACCGCCGTCGTCCCCGCCGCCGGGCTGGGGACGCGGTTCCTGCCGGTCACCAAGACCGTGCCCAAAGAACTCCTGCCGGTGGTGGACACTCCGGGCATCGAGCTGGTGGCCGAGGAGGCCGCCGAAGCCGGCGCCCAGCGGCTGATCATCATCACCTCGGAAGGCAAGGACAGCGTGGTCGCCCACTTCGTCCAGGACCTCGTCCTGGAGGGCGTCCTGGAGGCCCGCGGCAAGAAGACGATGCTGGAAAAGGTCCGCCGCGCACCGGAACTGATCCGGGTCGAGTCGGTGATCCAGCAGGAGCCCCTCGGCCTGGGCCATGCGGTCAGCTGCGTCGAGTCGTCCCTGGAGCCCGACGAGGACGCGATCGCGGTGCTGCTGCCCGACGACCTGGTTTTGCCGACCGGCATCCTGGAGACCATGTCGCGGGTGCGCGCCAAGCGCGGCGGTTCGGTGCTGTGCGCGATCGAGGTGCCGGGCGACGAGATCAGCGCCTACGGCGTTTTCGACGTCGAACCGGTGCCCGACTCCACGAATCCGGACGTGCTGCGGGTCAAGGGCATGGTGGAGAAGCCCAAACCCGAGGACGCGCCGTCCCCGTACGCCGCGGCCGGCCGCTATGTGCTCGACCGCGCGATCTTCGACGCGTTGCGCCGGGTGCCGCGCGGCGCCGGCGGCGAGATCCAGCTGACCGACGCGATCGCGCTGCTCATCGAGGAGGGACACCCGGTGCATGCGGTCGTGCACCGCGGAACCCGACACGACCTGGGAAATCCTGGCGGGTACCTGAAGGCTGCGGTTGACTTTGCGTTGGAGCGCGACGATTACGGACCCGACCTGCGCGAGTGGCTGCTGGAGCGGCTGGGCCTGACCTGACCCCAGCGAGCCGGCCACGCTTCGGGTCCACGACGACGGGAGAAAGGCGTGTTGTGCGTTCGGTGGAGGAGCAGCAGGCTCGAGTAGCTGCCGCAGCGGTGGCGCCCCGCCCGGTCCGGGTCGCCATCGCCGAAGCTCAGGGCTTGATGTGCGCCGAAGAAGTCGTCACCGAGCGTCCGCTACCCGGATTCGACCAGGCCGCGATCGACGGTTACGCGGTCCGCAGTGTCGATGTGCTCGGGGTGGGCGGCGGCCCGGACGGTGAAGAGGGTCCGGACAGGCAGGTCAGCCTGCCCGTGATGGCCACGATCGAGGCCGGGTCGCGTACCCCGACGCGGCTGCAGCCGAAGCAGGCGGCGCGGATCCAGACCGGCGCCCCGATGCCCACCCTCGCCGATGCCGTGCTGCCGCTGCGCTGGACCGACGGCGGTGAGAAGCGGGTGCGGGTGCTGCGCGGGGTGCGGTCGGGCGCCTACGTCCGGCGCACCGGTGACGACGTGCAGCCGGGTGATGTCGCGGTGCGCGCCGGCACCATCATCGGCCCGGCGCAGGTGGGTCTGCTCGCCGCGGTGGGCCGGGAACGGGTGCTGGTGCACCCCCGGCCCCGGCTCTCGGTGATGTCGGTCGGCGGGGAACTGGTCGACATCTCCCGAACCCCGGGCAACGGTCAGGTCTACGACGTCAACTCCTACGCGCTGGCGGCGGCCGGGCGCGACGCCGGCGCCGAGGTGAACCGGGTCGGCATCCTCGACCCCGACCCCAAGGAACTGCGCGAGGTCATCGAGGGTCAGGTCAACCGGTCCGAGGTGGTGGTGATCGCCGGCGGGGTGGGCGGCGCGGCGACCGAACCGGTCCGCCGGGTGCTGTCCGAACTCGGCGAGATGGAGGTGACCCGCATCGCCATGCACCCCGGATCGGTCCAGGGCTTCGGACAACTCGGCCGCGACGGGGTGCCGGTGTTCCTGTTGCCGGCCAACCCGGTGAGCGCCCTGGTGGTGTTCGAGGTGATGGTCCGGCCGTTGATCCGGATGGCGCTGGGCAGACGTCATCCGATGCGGCGCATCGTCAAGGCGCGCACGTTGTCGCCGATCGTCTCGGTGCCCGGGCGCAAGGGTTTCCTGCGGGGTCAGCTCATGCGTGACCACGAGACCGGGGAGTACCTGGTGCAGACGCTCGGCGGCGCGTCCGGCGCGTCGTCGCATCTGCTGGCCACCCTGGCGGAGGCCAACTGTCTGGTGATCGTGCCCGCCGAGACCGAGGAGGTCCGTACCGGCGAGATCGTCGACGTCGCTTTCCTGGCTCAGCGTGGCTGAGGAGTGAACCTGTTCAGATCCAGTGCGGCGCATCCGGGGTGGCCGATCCCGGCGGGACCGCTGCGTGTGAAGGCCGGCGTGATCGGGCTGCGTCCGATCCGGATGCGTGACGCCGCGGTGTGGAGCCGGCTCCGGCTGGCCGACCGGGCGCATCTGGAGCCGTGGGAGCCCGCGACCGGGATGGATTGGGAAACGCGCCATGCGATCTCGTCGTGGCCGTCGATCTGCTCCGGTCTGCGGGCGGAGGCCCGTAAGGGCCGGTTGCTGCCGTATGTGATCGAACTCGACGGGCGGTTCGTCGGCCAGTTGACGATCGGCAACGTCACCCACGGGGCGCTGCGCTCGGCGTGGATCGGGTACTGGGTGGCCAGCGCGGTCACCGGTGGCGGGGTGGCGACCGGTGCGTTGGCGCTGGGGGTCGATCACTGCTTCAGCCGGGTGGGCCTGCACCGGGTGGAGGCGACCGTGCGGCCGGAGAACGCCGCCAGCCGGGCGGTGCTCGCCAAGGTCGGCTTCCGCGAGGAGGGGCTGCTGCGGCGCTACCTCGACGTCGACGGCGCCTGGCGCGATCACCTGCTGGTGGCGATCACCGTCGAGGAACTCACCTCGGGCAGTGCGACCGCCGCACTGGTGAAGCACGGCCGCGCCGAGTGGGTGTGACGCGCTCGAGTCGCGCCCCGTCTGCCGGTTTTGCGTTCAGGGCTGTGGTTCGTCGGCGATCACGACCCTGAAGGCAATCTTGAGCACCCTTGCGCACCGGGTCTGTGACGGATGTGACACGAGTTACAGATGGTGCTTGATGTGGGTGAATTACAGGTGTGTAATTGTCTCGGCGCGTCGGCGACTGATGCGCTGGTCGCGGACCTAGCCTGAAGGGGAAAGGAGCAGGCTGCATGCCAAGCATCCCCCAATCTCTGCTGTGGATCTCGCTGGTCATTCTGTGGCTCTTCGTCCTGGTGCCCATGTTGATCAGCAAGCGCGATGCGGTGCGCCGGACCAGCGACGTCGCCCTGGCGACGCGAGTCCTCACCGATGGGCGTAACTCCCGGTTGATGCGGCGCGGCCCGGCGGCCGGGCATCGCAGTGATCCCGACTGGCAGGCGTTCGACGATCAGCTCGAGGACGACTTCGACGACGCTTTCGACGATCGCGAGGCCGAACTGCCCACCCGGCGGCCCGTGGTGGTGGCGGCCTCGAAGGTCTCGCCCGACGCCGACGAGGACGAACCCGACTACCTCGATGTCGATGTGATCGAGGAGGACTCCGGCGCGTTGCCCGTCGGCGCCAGTGCAGCCGAAGAACCCGGATCCGATGAGCAGCGCGTCGAGTCGGCCGCTGGGGTCGATGAAGTCGACGATGTCGAGGTGGACGCCGAGGCCGAAGGCGAGGCGGAGGCCGAGGCCGCCGAGGTCCAGGCCGAGGGCGACGATCCCGTCGACGACGTTGCCGACGACGTTGCCGAAGACATTGCCGAAGACGTTGTCGACGACATTGCCGAAGACGTTGCCGACGAGGCTGTCGACTCCCGCGACGACTCCCACGAAGGCGAGGACGGCTCCCAGGAAGACGAGGCTGCTGCCGACCAGCGGGGCGGCGAGTACGAATACGTCGACGACTCGTCCGGGCTGGAGGCGCCGGCCGACCCCGACTCGGTGGCGGCCGACCCGGTGACTCCGCCGCGGCGCCGGCGCTACGAGTCGAAGACCGCCGCTGCGGTCGCCGCGCGCAAGTACCGGTTCCGGCAGCGCATGGTGACCACCCTGGCGACTGCGATGCTGGTATCCGCGCTGGTCGCCTTCTTCCTCACGCCGACGGCGTGGTGGGTCTGCGGGGCCTTCGGTTCAGCGGTGTTCCTGTATCTGGCCTATCTGCGCCGGCAGACCCGCATCGAGGAGGATCTGCGCCGTCGCCGCGCCCAGCGGCAGGCCCGGTCCCGGCTGGGGGTGGCCAACACCCGCGATCGCGACTACGAGGTGGTGCCGGCCCGGTTACGGCGACCGGGGGCCGCGGTGCTCGACATCGACGACGAGGACCCGATCTTCGAGCATCTCGACTACGCGCCGGTCGCCGATCCCTACGATCTGCCGCGCGCGGCGGGGCAGTAGCCGCCTGATTTCGGCAGTACGCGGATCGGCTGGTAACCTGCATACCGGCATAAGGGGCTATGGCGCAGTTGGTAGCGCGACTCGTTCGCAACGAGTAGGTCAGGGGTTCGATTCCCCTTAGCTCCACCACAGATCAGCTGCGGCTGACGGATGCGGTCGATCACGGGGTGGCCGATGCCGGGCCGAACCCGTTCGGCGGCAACGGAAACCCTCAACCGAACGCCGGCGCCACGAACCGCCGGATCGTCTGCTCCTCGAGGCGGGGGTCCGCCATCGGCCAGTACGCCATCGATATCACCACCCGCACGATCCAGCGGGCCGCCTCCGGATCGTCGGTGATCCCGGTGAGTTCGGCGGCGAGCCGACTCAGCGCCGGGGACTCGTGCAGTTCGCCCACGTCCGGGGAGTTGTCCGCGGTCAGCATCACCCGCCGCAACGGCGCGGACCGGATCTGCTCGAGCGCCACGGTGATCGCGGTGACGATGCGGTCCTGACCGTGCAGACCGTCGACGGCTCTGCGCACGGTCTCGACGATGCCGGCGGCCAGCCGGGTGAGCACCACATCGCGGATCTTCGCCTTGCCGCCGGTGTAGCGGTAGACGGTCGCGCGCGAACAGTGCACCCGGGCGGCCAGGGTGTCGACATCGAGGGCGTCGAGCCCACGGCGGAGCACGAGTTCGGTCGCGGCCGCATAGATGCGCTCGGCGGCGGCGTCATGCCGGTCGCCGACCAGCCAGTCGGTGCGGGCCACGGGCCTCCTTCAACTGCTCGGACGGTTGCGACAACGAGAACACATTTTCTCAGTCTTGAGACAGCGGTTCACCGGAAGCGCGGAATACACGCAGATCAGCAATATCTGCTGAGACAGAACGACGCCCCATCGGCCACCGGCTATCGCAACTTCCCCGCGGCTGGTTGACCGGCCCGCGCCCACCGCGCACCGTGAAGGAATGGCAACCACCGACGCCGGCCTGGGCCTCGCCCTCTTCGACGATCAGTTCATCCAGAACCCGCATCCGCTGTACGCGCGGATGCACCGGGAGGGGCCGGTCCATCGCATCGGCGCCTCGGACTTCTACGCCGTCAGCAGCTGGGCCGCGGTCACCGAGGCCGTCGCCCGCCCGGAGGACTTCTCGTCCAACCTGACCGCCACGATGATGTACGAACCGGGCGGGGAGATCCGGCCGATCCCGATCGGCGAAGTCGGCGGCCCAACCCAGGCGCTCGCCACCGCCGACGAGCCGTCGCACACCGTCCACCGCAAGCTCCTGTTGCCGCAGTTGGCGGCCAGACGCATCCGCGCATACCAGCCGTTCATCGCCGAGACCGCTACGGCGCTGTGGAACACCGGCCTCGGCGACGGCCGGATCGAGTGGATGGGCGCGATGGCCAACCGGCTGCCGATGATGATCGTCGCCAGGATCATCGGCGTGCCCGACACCGACGTCGACAAGCTCATCCGCTGGGGCTACGCCGCCACCCAGGTCGTCGAGGGCCTGGTGACGCAGGAGAAGCTGGACGACGCCGCGGCCGCGGTGCTCGAACTCGGCGGCTACATCACCGACCAGTTCCGCCGGGCCGCCGACGACCCGCAGGACGATCTGCTGGGAGACCTCGCCACCGCCTGCGCGTCCGGTGACCTCGACGACGTCACCGCCCTGGCGATGATGGTCACCCTGTTCAGCGCCGGCGGCGAGTCCACCGCCTCGCTGATCGGCTCGGCCGCCTGGATTCTCGCCACCCGCCCCGACATCCAGCAGCGCCTGCGCGACGCGCCCGACCTGCTCGGCGCCTTCCTCGAAGAAGTGCTGCGGTACGAGCCCCCGTTCCGCGGCCACTACCGACACGTCCTGCGTGACACCGAGTTGTGCGGTGTCGAACTGCCGGCCGGCTCGCGGCTACTGCTGTTGTGGGGAGCCGCCAACCGGGATCCGGCACGCTTCGCCGACCCGGACGAGTTCAGCCTCGACCGCGCCGACGGCAAGGCGCACATCAGCTTCGGGAAGGGCATCCACTTCTGCGTCGGTGCGGCTCTCGCCCGGCTGGAAGCCCGCATCGTGCTCGAGC
Organism: Mycolicibacterium thermoresistibile; assembly: GCF_900187065.1. NCBI lineage: Bacteria > Bacillati > Actinomycetota > Actinomycetes > Mycobacteriales > Mycobacteriaceae > Mycobacterium > Mycolicibacterium thermoresistibile. Next base: position 3,890,276 of record NZ_LT906483.1, on the reverse strand, counting down.
GGCTGCTCGAGCACACCACGACGATCACCGCAGCCCGCACCGGCCGCTGGCTGCCCAGCCTGCTGGTCCGGCGCCTCGAGGAGTTGCATCTGGTCTGCGGTTGACGCACCGGGCATTCAGGGCGCTTCAGCGCGCCCAGCCGGCCGCCGGGATCACGCGGTGTGGTATTTGCGCCGGCGCATGCGCGGGGTGAGCGCGATCGGCGCGACCGCCGCGGGCGGAGAATCGGTCTGTTGCAGATACTCTTCGAGCTCCGCACGCGTCATCAGTCCGAACCGCACCATCAGATCGGGATAGCTGAGCTCGAAACGGTCGGCCACTTTGCGCAGCTCGTCGGCGTTCGGGAAGTCGTCTTCCTTGATCCGCCGGTAGTACGTGCTGCTGGAGATGCCCAGCGCGTCACAGATCGCGCTGGTGTCGACACGGCCGTCCAACAGGTATTCCAGCAAAGTACGGAACTGGCGGCCGTTCTCGTCTGTACGTGGCACATCCTCACTCTAATGGAAACCTGGCAACATCTGTTAATTATCGTTGCAACCCCGCGAACGCGGCGGCGGAGGTCCGGATCCGGCACTCGCGCACCCGGGGGTGGGCCGGTTCGCATTCACGCCGGCGACGTGATCTTGTGCGACCACCACTCTCCGGGCCTCGTCCCCTCGTAGCCTGGGTGCGGGTACACAGCAGCGAGGCGTGGCACCCGCAATGGGCGGCAGGGGACTGGCTCGATGACGAAAGTGACGACGGCGAACGCCGAGAATCTGGCCGGCCTGGAACTGTTCGCCGGATACGACGGCGAGGCGCTGCGACCCTTGGCGGCGCTTTTGCGTCCGCTGACCGCGGAGCCCGGCACCGTGCTCATGCACCAGGGCGAACCCGCGGTGCACTTTCTGTTGATCGGATCGGGACGGGTCGAGATCACCCACACCGGACCGGACGGTGCGGTCGTCGTCACCGAGGTCGGACCCGGGGTGATCGTCGGCGAGATCTCGCTGCTGCGGAACGCCCCGCGGACCGCGACCGTGGTGGCGGCCGAACCGCTGTCCGGCTGGATCGGGGACCGGGAGGCGTTCTCGGTGATGCTGGGCATCCCCGGGTTCGCCGACACCCTGGTCAAGATCGCCCGGCAGCGGCTGGCGTCGTTCATCACGCCGATTCCGGTGCGGATGCGGGACCGGACCCGGCTGTTCCTGCGGCCGGTGCTGCCCGGCGATGAGGCCAAGACCAGGGAGGGCCACGTCGAGTTCTCCAACGAGACGCTGTACCGGCGCTTCATGAGCATGGGGCAGCCCAACTCGGCGCTGATGCACTATCTGTTCGCCGTCGACTACGTCGACCACTTCGTCTGGGTGCTGACCGACACCCCGGACGGCGTGGTGGTGGCCGACGGTCGGTTCGTGCGTGACCACGCCGATCCGGGCACCGCCGAAGTGGCGTTCCTGGTCGCCGACGATTATCAGGGCCGCGGTGTCGGCTCGTTTCTGATGGACGCCCTGGCGGTGGCGGCGACCTGCGCCGGCGTCCAGCGGTTCACCGCGCAGGTGCTCGTGGACAACTACCCGATGCGCCGCATCCTGGACCGATTCGGCGTGCACTGGGAGTTCGCCGACAACAACGTCGTCAGCACCGTGTTCGACGTGCCCAAGCTGCGCGACCTGTCGCTGTCGCCCCGGCTGTACCGCCGGATCTACGACATGGCCCGGCAGGTGGTCCGCGCCGTCGGCTGAGTCAGAACGTGATCCGGGTCTGCTCGTCGAGGAACCGGGTGGCGTTCAGCAACTGCTCGGCGTGCTCGGCGGGGGCGTCGGCGTTGAGTTGCATCACGTACACCGCGTCGGCGGCGGGGATGACGACCGTCTTCTGCCCGACGACCCGCTCGACACCGTCCTTGTCGTAACGGCCGCCGATCTGGACCGCGTCGAAACCGCTCAGCGTGGTGGCGGTGCCGGCACCGCCGTCGAAGCCGGGCAGGTTCCGCAGCTCCGCGGGTGCGAACTCCAGAACCCGGTCGGCATCGACGTCGCCGGTCAGCTTCGACATCAGCACGACGATGCTGGGCGGGTCGTCGGCGACCGCGGGATCGCCCGACACCAACGCCGCCCACGCCCAGCCCGGCGCCCGATCGGTCGCGTTCGACCACCCCGGCGGGGTCGGTAACGACACGTTCGGGGCGCCGGGGTCGCCGGGACGTGCCGTCGTCTCGTCGATGTCGTGGTCCCGGATGTAGTCGACGATGGTGTAACCCGACGCCCCGGCCTGCGCCCCGGCCTGCGCCGCCGACGTCGTCGTCATCGTCGCCGATGCCGTCGCCCCGCCGGTGTCGGGAGGCATGACCGTCTGATCGTCGGCGGTGGACCCGCACGCCGCCAGCGCCGCGGCTGCGGCCACCGCGGCGATGCGGGTCGCGCGGCGTGCGGTCCTGCTCATCGGTTCCCCTCGTTGATCTGCGCAAAGCGTACGGCGCTCGGCCGGCGGGCAGAGGTGTTTCGGGCACGGTCGAATCGTTGACTTTGCAAGAATGCCGTCAGCAATCGCTGCATTGTGTCGGTGCCATTCGCCATAATCAGAGCGCACCGTGATCGACTGGGGGAAACGGGGTCGAGATCACGGTGGCGATCGTGAGTTTCGGCAACGTCAAACCACGTTGCGGTGGCTTCGGTGGGGGGGAATCATGGTGGTTACCGGTGGGGTCCGTGCGACGGTGCGGTCGGCGGTTCTGGTCGGCTGCGTGCTCACCACGGTGCTGGCGCTGGCCTGGGTGTCGCCGATGCCGGCGATGGTGCAGGTGCTGGCCAAGACGATGTTGGTCATCGGGGGCACCGGTCATCCGCTCGTGGATCCGTCCGGCCCCGGCCGGCCGGTCGACGGATGGCCCTATCCCAGCCGCCCGCTCGGTGAACCGGGCATGGCGACCGAGGGCGACGGCGCCCCGGCCGGATATGTCCTGCTGGTCCACGACAACTTCGTGGTGCCGGGCGGGACCGACGGGCACCGGTACCGCGCCGTGGCGGTGTACACACCGCAGGAGTTCTTCCCGGTGGCCGGCAGCAGGACGTTCAACGACTCGGTCACCGACGGTTTCGCCAACACCGTCAACTGCGCCCACAGCTCGGCCGGCTGCATCGCCCACATCTACCCCGACACCGACGTCGGACTCACGGACCCGGTGGCCGACGACGACGGTTCCGGCGTGGTGGTCGTCGGCTACTCCCAGAGCGCGGTGATCGCCTCGCTGGTCAAACAGCATCTGCTCGACAATCCCGACCGTGCTCCCGGGACGTCGTTTGTGCTGCTGGGTAATCCGATGCGGCCCAACGGTGGTCTGTTGCAGCGCCTTCCGCGGGGGATGACGATCCCCATCCTCGATGTCACCGCCTTCGGCCCGACTCCGACAAACAGCTGCGACGAGCAGGGGGAGAACTGCGCGCATCCCACCCTGGACGTCGCGGTGCAGCACGACGCGCTCGGCGGCGACTTCCCGATCTATCCGTTGCATCTGCCGGCGGTCGCCAACTCGCTGCTGTCCTATGCACTGCTGCACGGCACGATGCCCGAACAGCATCTGGATGACGCTGTGCCGCAGGGTGTCCACGGCGACACCACGTACTACCTGCTGCCGACCGACCTGGTGCCGCTGCTGATGCCGTTCGAGGGTGTGGTCCCGCGGCCGATCCTGGTCGCCCTCGACGAACCGTTGCGGGTACTCATCGAGGGCGGCTACCGCCGCGACATCAGCCCGGGCGAGCCCACCCCGGCGTATCTGATCCCGGTCATCAACCCGGTCTCGTTGACGGTGAACCTGATTCGCTCGGTGCCGGTGGGGTTGGACAACGGCATCGAAGAACTCACCGGTGAGCGGCCGCTGGGCACCACCGATCCGGGGCCGTACGGGGTCGGCGGCGACGACGCGGACCTGCGCGGCCTGCCCGCCGGGCTGGTGCCGTTGGGGTCGACGTCGCCGACGCCGATCCTGCCGGAGACCGCTGCGCCGGCTGCGGAAAAGCCGGCCATGCGTGTGGATTCCGGGACGCCGAAGCCGATCATCCGCACCGCCGCACCGTCGGCCCCGCTGCTGCGCACCCCGCGCCCGCCCGCCGGTGAACGGCTGGGCGAACGGCTGGGGGAGCGGCTGAATCAGCGGAGGGGACCGATTCTCGACGCATCCCGGCTCCTCCGGCCGGGACGTGCCGCCGCCGGCCGGGGTGTGACGGACACCGGCAGGCCCGGGCCCGTCGACGCCGCGCCGAACCCCGAATCCGACACGAAGTCCCAGGAGCAGCCCTGACACCCGATCCGGCTCGCCCCGGCGTGGTATCAACAGCGAATGCGCCTGTTGGTTGCCGGTGCGGTGACCGTGCTCGCGGTGGCGGCCTGCGGAGCGGCCACCGAGCCGCCGGACGCCCCGCCGGCCGGTGAGCCGTCGCGGCCGGTCGTCATCGATCCGCCCCGCATCAACCGGGCCCGCGGGCATCTGCCACCCGACTACGAGGGCGCTCCGCTGCCACAACCCGCGGCCCCCGCGACGTTCTGGAGCCTCGGGCCCGGTTGGTCGGCCGAACCACCGCAGTGTGCCGCGCTGGCCGACCCGGCCGGCGCCGACGCGACCGCACACGGCTGGTCGGCCTCCGGTGCCGGCGGCATCGTCTACGCGATGGTGGCTTCCGCGCCCGGCCCACCGGACCCGGATGTCCTCGCCCACTGCGGGCAGTGGACCGTCACCGCCGAGAACACCGACGGCACCGTGACGTCGACCCCGGCCCCACCCGTGGCCGACGCCGTCACGGTCGCGATGGCGACCACCGTGCGCACCGTCGTCGAAGGCGGGACGACCACGATCACCCGGGCCGACACCGTCAGCGCCTACCTGGACGGACACGTCGTGGTCGTCGCGATCGTCTCCGACCCGGGGCTGCCCGAACCGCCGCTCGGCGACGACTACGCCGCGACGCTGCTGACCGAAACGGTTTCGGAGTTACGGGTTTGACGGGCACCCGCCGGGTACATTGACGGCGATGTTGAAGCTGAAGTCAGCGCTCGTCGTGGCGCTGGTGCTCACCGGGCTGACGGCCTGCAGCACCGACGACGCCGAGCAGGACGCCCCGCAGGCCGATATCACCAGGATCCACACCCTCGGGGAGGGCTTCGGTCCCGAGTTCAAGGTGACCGAGGTGCCCAAGGCCGGTATCGATCCGCGGCTGTTCGAATCCCAGCCCATTCCGCCAGGTTTGACGTTCGACCCGCCGGAATGCGATCAGTTCGGCAGCAATCGGCTGCTGGAACCCGGGCTGCAGGGCAACATGGCCGCGATCACCGCTGAAGGGGAGGGCAACCGGTTCATCGCCATCGCGCTCGAGACGTCCGAGCCGATCTCGCTGAACAAGCCGGCCGACAACTGCAAACGGGTCACCTTCGACGGGCCCAACGCCGGCGGGGTGGTGGAGAACGTCGAGTCGCCCCAGATCGACGGGGCCGAGACGGTGGGAACGCACCGCACGCTGGAGACCCGGTTCGCCGGGCAGCAACCCAACCGCGGTGAGGTCTTCAGCTATGTGGCCAGTTTCGACAACTACGCGGTGATCGTCACCGCCAATCCGCTGGTGCTGCCGGATCAGCCGGTCGAACCGGTCGACACCGAACGGGCGCGCAACCTGCTCGTCGACGCGGTCGACGCGGTGCGCGGCTGAGGCGCCGCCGGCGCCGGGCTCAGCGCACGCCGCGCGGGCGGAACTGGATGCTGATCCGCGGCCCGGTCGGTTTGGTGGTCTTCGGCACCGAGTGTTCCCAGGTGCGCTGACACGAGCCACCCATCACCAGCAGATCACCGTGGTTGAGCGGAAACCGCAGGCTGCGCCCACCGCCCTTCGGCCGCATGGCCAGCGTCCGAGTGGCGCCCAGGCTGACGATCGCCACCATGGTGTCCTCGGTGCGGCTGCGGCCGATGGTGTCGCCGTGCCAGGCGACACTGTCCGAGCCGTCGCGGTAGTAGGCCAGACCGGCGGTCACGAACGGTTCGCCCAGCTCGCCGGCGTACGCGTCGTTGAGGCGGCGGCGCATCTGCTTGAGCCGGGGATGCGGCGCCGGCTCGTCGACCAGATTGTGGAAGCTGACCAGCCGCGGAACGTCGACCATGCGGTCGTACATGTGCCGGCGCTCGGCGCGCCAGGGAATCACCTCGACCAGTTCGTCGAACAGCGTGTCGGCGTCGGTGAGCCAACCACAGCGCACCTCGACCCAGGCGCCGTCGCCGAGCATGCGACGCTCGTCGTAATCGAAAAGCGAGCCCTGAAGAGCCAGCCCCATAACCCTCAGGTTATCGCACAGGCGTTCGAAGTGTCACAACCGTGCGGCGCCCGGTCCCCGGGCGGCCAGTGCGTCGTCCGGGTTGCTCAGGGCACAGGTTTTCAGGCTCAGGCAGCCGCAGCCGATGCAGTCGGCGAGGTTGTCGCGCAACCGTTGCAGGTGCAGGATGCGTTCGTCGAGGTCGGCGCGCCAGCCGGCGGACAACTCCGCCCAGTCCTTGCTGGTCGGCACCCGGTCGGAGGGCAGGGTGGCCAGCGCCTCGCGGATGCGGGCCAGCGGGATACCGAGCCGCTGCGACATCCGGATGAACGCCACCCGGCGCAGCATCTCCCGGGGATAGCGGCGCTGGTTGCCCGCGGTGCGCCGGCTGGTGATCAGCCCTTCGCGCTCGTAGAAGTGCAGCGCGGAGACCGCCACCCCGCTGCGGGCTGACATCTCACTGGGGGTCAGCTCGTGCGCTCCCATGACCTGAACAATAGTTGAGGTCGGGATTGCCGCTAAGTTGCTAACTGTGACATCTGCACCGCCGTTGGGTCTGGACTCCGAGGTCGGCAGGCTGCGGGTCATCATCGTGCACCGGCCGGGCGCCGAATTGATGCGGCTGACCCCGCAGAACAGTGACGCGTTGTTGTTCGACGGCCTGCCCTGGGTGAGCAAGGCCCAGGAGGAGCACGACGAGTTCACCGCGTTGCTGCGTTCCCGCGGTGTCGAGGTGCTGCTGCTCGCGGATCTGCTGACCGAGGCGCTGGGCCACAGCGGGGCGGCCCGGATGCACGGCATCGGCGCGGCGGTCGATCCGCGACGGCTGGGAATTCCGCTGTCCCAAGAGCTTTCGTCCTATCTGCGGACTCTGGAGCCGGCCGAGCTGGCGCATGTGCTGATCGCCGGGATGACGTTCGACGAGCTGCCGTTCGGGCCGGGGGAGCTGTCGCTGGTGCGGCGCATGCACCACGGCGGCGACTTCGTCATCGAGCCGCTGCCGAACCTGGTGTTCACCCGCGACTCGTCGTTCTGGATCGGCCCACGGGTGGCGATCACGTCACTGGCGTTGCCGGCGCGCAGCCGGGAGACCTCGCTGACCGATGTGATCTATGCGCACCATCCCCGGTTCCTCGGGGTGCGCCGCGCGTACGAATCGCGGTCGGCGCCGGTCGAGGGCGGCGACGTGCTGCTGCTGGCGCCCGGGGTGGTGGCGGTGGGGGTGGGCGAGCGCACCACGCCCGCCGGTGCGGAAGCGTTGGCGCGCAGCCTGTTCGACGACGATCTGGCGCACACCGTGCTGGCGGTGCCGATCGCGCAGGGCCGCGCGCAGATGCACCTGGACACCGTGTGCACGATGGTCGACGTGGACGCGGTGGTGATGTACCCGAATGTGGTGGACTCGTTGTCGGCGTTCACGATTCGCCGCCGGCCCTCCGGCGTGGCGATCGACGACGAGGCGCCGTTCCTCGAGGCCGCGGCCAGGGCGATGGGGATCGACCGGTTGCGGGTGATCCCGACCGGGCTCGATCCGGTGATCGCCGAACGCGAGCAGTGGGACGACGGCAACAACACGCTGGCCATCGCGCCCGGTGTGGTGATCGCCTACGAACGCAATGTGGAGACCAACGCCCGGCTCGAGGCCGCCGGTATCGAGGTGTTGGCCGTCGCGGCGTCCGAACTCGGCACCGGCCGCGGCGGCCCCCGCTGCATGTCCTGCCCCGCCGCGCGCGACCCGATCTGACCGTTGTCGATTTTGCGTCCACGGCTGTGGCGGGGCCGAAACCACAGCCCTGTGTGCAATCTTCCGCGGCGTATCAGACAGGTTTCGGCAGGTGCCAACCGCGTCGGGCGAAGGCTTCGCGGGTGCGGTGCAGGATGAAGCGCCTACTGTGTTCGGCCACCACCCGGATGTCCAGCCAGCCCTGCCCTACGATCAGCTCGGCCCGCCCGATGTCGTGGACGTACTGGCGGCGGTCGGCGCTGTGGTGTGCCCCCTCGTAGTCGAGTCCGACCATCGGTTCGTCCCATCCCATGTCGATGAACGCCTCGTTGACGCCGTCACTGACCCCGATCTGCGTGCGCGGGCGGGGCAGCCCGTCGTCGACGAGGATGAGCCGCAGCCTCGTTTCCCGCGGGGACTGCGCTCCGCCGTCCATCAAGTCCAGCGCCACGCGGGCACGGGGCAGGCCGCGGGCACGTCGATAGCGATCGGCGAGCGGCAACACGTCGGCGGCGCACACGCCGGTCGCACCTGCCAGTGCGTCGAGGTGACGAACGGCGGCGTCACGCGGCAGATGTCTCGCGAGGTCGAACGCGGTGCGGGCCGGTGTGGTCACGAGCATGTCGTCCACGGTGGTGACATCCGCGGCATCGAGTCGCTCGTTGCGGACGATGATGCGCGGGGGAGGTCTCCCGGCTTTCCAGATCAGTTCGATCGGTGTGGCGTCGTCGACGTACTTCGCGCCGTGCAGCGCGGCCGCCGCCCGCCCGGTGATGACGCCCTCGCGTCCGGACCACAGCCACGCGCCGACGATGAACTGCCGCAGTGTCGGCGGTCGGTCCTTCGCCACGTAGACATCGGGGTACATCGCCCGGTAATTCCACCGCAACCGGCCCCGCGTGAGTCCTCCGCCGCGGAGCGCAGCGCTGCCGATGAACACCTCGCGCATGCCGGGATGCTCACGGCGGCGACCGACAAATCCCGTGTCGACGCGCAGGATTGCACCCAGGGCTGTGGACAACCCTCGGCGACAGCCCTGGGTGCAGAAACCCGCGCAGAACTCAGCGCCAGGACGGCAGCCAGATCTGCATGTTCCAGGTCGACTGGGAGATCGGCAGGCCGGTGAGGATCGGGTACAACCACGCGAAGTTCGTCAACACCAGGGCCACATAGAAACTCACCACCAGCAACGCCAGGGTGCGGCGTTCGGTGTTGCGGGTGGGCTTGTACAGGATGTCGCCGAGGATCAGCGCGATCGCCAACACCAAAAACGGCGCCATGGTGGTGGCGTAGAAGAAGTACATCTGCCGGTCGATGTCGACGAACCACGGCAGATACCCCGCGCCGTAGCCGACCAGCACCGCCGCATATCGCCAGTCCCGTTTGACGAACGCCCGCCACAACGCCCAGCCCAGCACCGGCACCGCGATGAACCACATCGCCGGTGTGCCGACCATCATCACGGCCTTGACGCACGACGCCTCGCCGCACCCGGGCACGTTCTGGTTGTCGATCGCATACAGCACCGGCCGCAACGACATCGGCCAGGTCCACGGTTTGGACTCCCACGGATGGTGGTTGCCCGCCGCGTTGGTCAACCCGGAGTGGAACTTGAACGCCCCGTACTGGTAATGCCACAGTGAGCGCAGCGCGTCGGGGATCGGTAGCAGGCTGCTCTCGCCGATCACCCGGCCCGCCGCGTAGCGGTGAATCGCGGTCTCCGAGGCGAACCACGGCGCGAACGCCGCCAGGTACACCCCGGCCGGAATCAGGCCCAGCGCATAGGCGGCCGGCCCGACGTCACGGCGCAGCACCCCCAGCCACGGCCGCGGCACGTGGTACTGACGCCGGGCCACGACGTCGAACGCCAACGTCATCAGGCCGAAGAACACCACGAAATACAGTCCGGACCATTTCGTGGCGCAGGCCAGTCCGAGCAGCACCCCGGCGCCGAACCGCCACCACCGCACCCCCAGCCGCGGCCCCCACGGGGTTTCGGCGATGCGGCCCTCGACCAGCGCGTTGTGCATCCGGGCCCGCACCTGGTCGCGGTCGACCATCAGACAGCCGAACGCCGCCACCACGAACGTCACCAGGAACACGTCGAGCAACGCGGTGCGGGAGGACACGAAGCTCACCCCGTCGGCGATCAGCAGCAGCCCGGCGATCCCGCCGACGAGGGTGGACCGGCTGATCCGCCGGGCGATGCGCGCCACCAGCACGATGGTGAGCACCCCGCACACCGCGCCGGAGAACCGCCAGCCCAGCGCGTTGTAGCCGAACAGCGCCTCGCCTATCGCGATCAACTGCTTGCCCACCGGCGGATGCACCACCAGCCCGTAGCCCGGGTTGTCCTCGACCCCGTTGTTGTGCAGGATCTGCCAGGCCTGCGGGGCGTAGTGCTTCTCGTCGAAGATCGGGGTGCCGGCGTCGGTCGGCGAGCCCAGGTTGAGGAACCGGGTCAGGGTGGCCAGCGCGGCGATCACGGCGGTCATCGCCCAGCCCTGCAGTCGGTCGATCGGACCGAAATCGGCCACCGGCACCAGCGGGCCGGGACTGATGACCGGGACCGGCCGCTGCGTGACGACGGGGTCGGCGGCGGGGGCGGTCACAGTTGCGATCGTAGGCTGTGCGGCATGGCTCCCGGTCGACTCCTCATCGGCGCCACCCCGCTCGGCCAGCCGAAGGACGCCTCCGCCCGCTTGATCGAGGCGCTCGCCACCGCCGACGTGGTGGCCGCCGAGGACACCCGCCGGGTGCGCACCCTGGCCCAGCTGCTCGACGTCACCCCGGCCGGCAGGGTGGTGAGCCTTTACGACCAGAACGAGGCGTCCCGGGTGCCGGGGCTGATCGGGCAGATCGCGGACGGGGCGACGGTGCTGCTGGTCAGCGATGCCGGGATGCCGCTGATCAACGATCCGGGCTACCGGCTGGTGACGGCCTGCATCGAGGCGGACCTGCCGGTGACGTGTCTGCCCGGGCCGTCGGCGGTGACGACGGCGCTGGCGGTGTCCGGGCTGCCGGCCGACAGGTTCTGCTTCGAGGGTTTCGCACCGCGCCGGCAGGCCGCCCGGCGCAGCTGGCTGCGCACCCTCGCCGACGAGCCCCGCACCTGCGTGTTCTTCGAGTCGCCGCGCCGGCTCGCGGAGTGTCTGGACGACGCCGTGGCGGTGCTCGGCGGCGACCGGCGTGCGGTGGTCTGCCGCGAGCTGACCAAGACGCACGAGGAGATCGTCCGCGGCACCCTGGCCGAGCTCGCCGACTGGTCCGCCGGCGGGGTGCTGGGGGAGATCACCGTGGTGCTGGCCGGCGGGGTGGCGCGCGCCGACCTGGACGCCCTGGTCGCCGAGGTGAGCGCGCTGGTCGACAACGGCATGCGGGTCAAGGACGCCTGCGCGCAGGTGGTTGCCGCCCATCCGGGTGCGCCGTCACGTCGTGAGCTGTACGACGCCGTCCTGCGGGCGCGAGCCTAGACGCGGACCTCGGTCCGCTCCGACGAACGGGGCGGCCTTGTCGAGGCACTCCTGCCATTCCCGATCGGGATCGGAGTCCGCGGTGATGCCACCGCCGACGCCGAGCACCGCGGCGCCGTGCGGGTCGAACTCGACGGTGCGGATCGCCACGTTGAGTTCACAGCCCGCCACCGGCGACGCCAGCCCGACGGTGCCGCAGTACACCCCGCGCCGGAACGGCTCCCAGCGGGAGAGCAGTTGGCGGGCCCGCAGTTTCGGGGTACCGGTGACCGACGCCGGCGGGAAGGCCGCGGCCAGCACGGCGGCCATCGGCACGGCGGGATCCACCCGGGCGGCCACGGTGGACACCAGATGCCACACCCCGGGGGCCGGTCGCACCGCCAGCAGTTCGGGCACGGTGACGCTGCCGGTGCGGGCGATGCGGCCGAGATCGTTGCGCACCAGGTCGACGATCATGATGTTCTCGGCGACGTCCTTGACCGACGCGCGCAGCGCGGCCGGGTCGGCGTCGCGGGGCAGGGTGCCCTTGATCGGGCTGGACGCGATGTGCTCGCCCGTCCGGCGCAGGAACAGTTCCGGGGACAGCGACGCCACCGCGCCCCACCGCCCGGCGAGGTAGGCCGCGCGCGCCGGTCCGGTCCGGGCGACGGTGTCGGCGAAGAAGTCGATCGGTGCGCCGTCGATGCGGCCGACGAACTGGGTGCACACACATGCCTGGTAGATCTCCCCGGCGCCGATGGCGTCCAGGCAGGCCGTCACCCCGAACCGGTGGGCGGTGCGGTCGGGTGGCGTCCACCGCACAATGTGCGGCCGCGACGGCTGCGGGGTGCGCAGGGCCGCCACCACCCAGTCGGGAACGGTTGTGCCGGTGAGGCTCTCGTACCACCAGCGGCCGTCGCGGTCCTGGCGCAGCACACAGTCGGACCAGCCGCCTGCGGCTTCCGGAAGGCGCGCGGCCCGGCTTTCCGGGGAACGGTCCCCCGCATCGGGGCTGTCCGGGTAGGACAGGTAGCCGAACCAGCCTCCGCCGACGGCCGTCCCGCCGACGCCGGTCGGCCCCGCGAACACCGCGTCGGGCGCGACCGGTTCCACCGCGACCGAGGGTGCGATGACGGCCCGCGCCCCGAACCAGTCGCCGATCAACGCCGCAGGTGGCGGCAGACCGCGGGCGGCGGTGGCCGCTTCGAGGGTGCGTAACACCGCCGTCGCGGGGCCGAGTTCGCCCAAGGCCTCGATTCTCACGTCCTCAGCCTGTCAGAACCGCCGACGCGCGGCGCCCGCACCCGGGTATTGTTTGCTGCAGTGTTGCGGGGTGGGAGGAGTTGCTCGTGAGACGAGCATTCATCGGTGTGGTGGCTGTTGGCGCGCTGACGTGGGGCGGGGTCGGCGTCGCGAGCCCGGCCGGGCAGCCCGAGCGGGCCGCCGCGCTGCGGCTGACCGCGACGGCCGACGCGATCATCATGCCGGGCACCAAGATCGGCTACATCCCGAGCCAGGACGAGTTCACCGCGTACGCGACCGCGGTGATCGGCGCGACGGCGGGCGCTCCCGGGGCGGTCGACTACCTCGGGGTGCCCGGCGAGTTCTGGCCGGCCACCGGGCTGGATTCGCTGACCTTCGACGCCTCGGTGGCGGCGGGTCAGGCCATGCTCACCCCGATGGTCGACGGCGCGATCGAAAGCGACACCCCGATCGTGGTGTTCGGCCACTCGCAGAGCGCGGTGATCGCGACGAAGGAGAAGCAGCGGCTGCTCGCCGAGTATCCCGACCCGGACACCGCGCCGGATGTGACATTCGTGATGGTGGCCAACCCGAACCGGCCCAACGGCGGCCTGCTGGCGCGGTTCCCGGGGCTGTACATCCCCATCCTGGGGGTCACCTTCAACGGCGCCACCCCGGCTCCGGCCGACGGTCCGTTCGACAGCTATGACGTGGCCCGCGAATTCGACGGCTGGGCCGACTTTCCGCGTTATCCGCTGAACCTGGTCGCCACCGCCAACGCGATCCTGGGCATCTACTACCTGCACGGCGGGTACTACGAGCTGCTGACCGAGAACCCGGACATCCTCGATGATCCGGAGCGGACGATCGTGCAACAGTACGGGGACACCACCTACTACCTCATCCGCACCGAACAGTTGCCGCTGCTGCGGCCGCTGCGGGACCTCGGTGTGCCGGAGGAGTTCGTCGACGCCCTCGAACCGTATGTGCGCCGCATCGTCGACCTCGGCTACGACCGCAACACCCCGTACGGCGAGCCGGCCCCGGTGCGGGTGCTGCCGCCGCTCACTCCGGCGCCCGGGCCAGCGACACAGCACAATGCCGGGCAGGGCATCACCGTGGCGTCCGCGACATCCACGCCGGACAAGCGGACCCCGGTCGTCGAAGCCCCGGTCGAAGAACCCCCGGTGCAGACCGGCCGGTCCACCCTGAAACGGGAAAAGCCGGTCAGTGCACGTCATCTGGTACGCAACAGCCTGCGTGCGGTGCCCGGACTGCGCCGCGGCGAACCGGCCGCCACCCCGACCCCCGACGTCACCCCCGACGTCACCCCCGACGCGCCGGCCGGTCAGCCCGAACCGGCTGAACCGAACGAGAGTGCGGCACCTCCGGCGGCGGCCGAGGCCGACGACGCTAGCGAGTGATGGTGCGGGGCGCGGCGACTGCGGCCAGTTTGTCCGGATTGCGGGTGGCGTAGAGATTGGTGATCGCGCCGTCGACGATCTCCAGCAGCACCACGGCTTCGAGATGATCGCCGGTGTAGACCAGCACTGCCGGAGCGTGGTTGCAGTTGGTCGCCTCCAACCGCAGATCCGGTACCCGGTGGCGGTTCCGGAAGAACCCCATCACCAGGTTGGCGACCTTCTTCGCACCCTCGACCGGGCGGGCCACCGCCGGCGCCTTGCCGCCGTGGTCGGTGGTGAACGTCGCGCCGGGCGCCAACAACGACAGCAGGCGATCCAGATCGCCGGTGGTGGCCGCATGAATGAACTCCTCGGCGAGTTCGGTGGTCTGGGCCGCCGGCACCGGGTCGAAACGTTTGCGCCGGGCCCGCACATGCTCGCGGGAACGGTGCGCGACCTGCCGCACCGCGGGCACGGATTTGCCGACCGCCCCGGCGATTTCGTCGTAGTCGAAGTCGAACACCTCGCGCAGCACGAACACCGCGCGCTCGTCGGGGGAGAGCGTCTCCAGCAGCACCAGCATCGCCATCGACACCGATTCGGCGAGCACCACATCGGATTCGGGGTCGTGATCCTCGAGCAGCAGCGGCTCGGGCAGCCACGGCCCCACGTAATCCTCGCGGCGCCGGGAGCGGGTGCGCAGCACCTTCAGCGCTTCCCGGGTGATCAGTTGCGCCAGAAACGCCTTGGTGTCGCGCACCGTCCCGAGGTCCACCTGCGACCAGCGCAGATAACCGTCCTGCAGCACGTCGTCGGCTTCGGTCGCCGAACCGAGTATCTCGTAGGCGATGGTGAACAGCAGCGGCCGCAGCAGGGTGAACCGTTCGGCGTGTTCACCGTCGGCCGCGCCGGCGGCGGAGCCCACGGTCACCGGACCGTTTCGGGTTCGGGGACGGGCGCCGGTGCGGCGGAGCGCCGGCCCCGGTACCAGATCGTGGCACCGGGTTTGCGGGCCTCGCGGCGGATGGACCACAGCGTTCCCTTCACCACCGCGTCCTTGATCAGTGCGGGGATGCGGCCACGCAGGTGGGCGCGCAGCGGGGAGTCATCGGCGCGGGTGAACTGGGCGACGGCCGCGCGCCGGCCGAGCCCGACCGTGGACCCCACGTACGCCAGCGCGAACGGGGCCGGTTCGGCGCCGTCGAGCCGGCTCAGCACGGTGTCGGCCGCGGTGGCCGCGGTGGGCGCGGCCGCGTAGCAACTCATCCGCAGCGGCGTGGCCGACGACGTGACCGCATCCCCGGCGCCGACGATGCGGTCGTCGTCGACGCTGGTCAGCGTGTCATCGGTGCGCAGCCGGCCGAGCGCGTCGGTGCTCAGACCGCTGGCCGCCGCCAGTTGCGGCACCCCGAATCCGCCTGCCCAGACGGTGACGGCGCTGGGCCGCACCGCACCGTCGGCGAACACCACCGCGTCGGGGCGGACTTCGACGACCGAGTCGTCCTCGAGGACCGCCACGTGGTGGGCGGTCAGCCAGGCCGCGATCGACCGCCGGGCGGGTTCGCCGAACGCCGGGGCCAGCCGGCCACCGCAGACCAGGGAGACGGTGCGGTCCTGTTCGGCGAGCTCGGCGGCGATCTCGATGCCGGTGAGCCCGGCCCCCACCACGGTGATCCAGGCCTGTGCCGGAAGCTCGTCGACGACGGCGCGCAGCCGTTGCGCCGACTCGAAATCCGCCATCGGGTACGCGAATTCGGCTGCGCCGGGAACGGATTCGGGCACCGCAGAGGTGCTGCCGACCGCGTAGATCAGATAGTCGTACTCCAGCGGGGCGCCCGAGCGCAGCTGCACCCGGCGGGCGGCGGTGTCGATGCGGGTGGCCTCCCCGACCACCAGCCGCACCCGCGCGCCGAGCAGGCCCCGGTAGTCGGCGGTGACCTCGTCGGCGTCGGCGGTTCCGGCCGCGAGCCGGTGCAGTTGCAGCCGCTGCACCATCGTCGGGCGGGCGTTGACCAGCGTGATGTCGACGTCGGCACGCCGTTGCAGCCGGTTGGCTGCCAGGGTGCCGGCGTATCCGCCGCCGATGACGACGACCTTCGGACCGCGGGTGTCCCGCCCGATTTCAGGGGTTCTTGCGTTGTGTCCAGTCATGCCCTTGAGATCCCGGTCGCGGCGCAGATGTGACAACACCACCTTCAGTGTGACGCATGCCACTATCGGCTGATCTGGCGTGGGGTGTCGACGGCGGCCAGCTTCTCCGGATTGCGCACCGCGTAGAAGTGGGTGATCCTGCCGTCGACCACCTCGACGGTGAACACCCCCTCCAGGTTGTCGCGGCTGTAGACCACCACCGCCGGTGCGCAGTTGTAGATCGCGGTCTCGATCCGGACATCGGGCAGCCGTTGACCGGCCCGGAAGATGCCCAGGATCACCGCGGCCACCTTCTCGGCGCCCACGATCGGGCGCCGGGCCGCGGTGGCCTTTCCGCCGCCGTCGGCGGTCCAGGTGGCGTCGGGCGCCAGCATGGCCAGCAGGCCGTCCATGTCGCCGGTGCTCGCCGCGGTCAGGAACCGTTCGGTGATCTCCATGGACACTTCGGGGTCGACCGGTTCGAACCGTTTGCGCCGGGCATGCACGTGCGACCGGGCCCGGTGCGCGATCTGACGCACCGCGGTCACGGATTTGCCCACCGTGGTGGCGATTTCGCCGTACTCGAAGCCGAACACCTCACGCAGCACGAACACCGCGCGCTCATCGGGGGTGAGGCTTTCGAGCACCACCATCATCGCCATCGACACCGATTCGGCGAGGACCACGTCGGCCGACGCGTCGCGCTCCTCGAGCAGCAGCGGCTCGGGCAGCCACGGGCCGACGTAGTCCTCGCGCCGGCGGGCTCCCGCGCGCAGCGCGTTGAGCGCCTGCCGGCTCACCAGCTTGGCCAGATACGACTTGGTGTCGCGCACGGCCGCCAGGTCCACCTCGGCCCACCGCAGATAGCTCTCCTGCAGCACGTCGTCGGCTTCCGTTGCCGAGCCGAGGATTTCGTAGGCGATCGTGAACAGCAACGGCCGCAGATGGGTGAACCGTTCGGCATGCTCGTCGCCGCGGGCGGACGGTGCGCCGGAACCGGTCATGACACCGCCATCTCGTCGAGCGCCGGCTGGGCCGGCCGCCTGCCGCCCTTGAGCCACAGATACGAGCCGGGCCTGCGGGCCTCCCGCGCCAGCGCCCAGATGGTGCCCCGGCACACCCGCTCCTTGACCCAGGCGGCGGCGCGCCCGGACAGGAACACCGGAATCGCGGTGTCGTCGCGGCGGGCCAACTGGATGATGCCGGCGTCGCGGCCCAGGCTGATGCACTGCCCGGCGAACGCCTGGTCCAGCGGGGCCGGCCGGTCCCCGGCGATCCGGCTCAGCACGGTGTCGGCGGCCTGCGCCCCCAGCGGGCCGGCGGCCTGGCAGCTCATCCGCAGCGGCTGCCCCGACGGTGCGGCGGCGTCCCCGGCCGCCACGATGCGGTCGTCGTCGACGCTGGTCAGGGTCTCGTCGGTGCGCAACCGGCCGATCGCGTCGGTGCTCAGCCCGCTGCGCGCGGCCAGATCCGGCACGGCGAACCCGGCGGTCCACACGGTGACCGCGCTGTCGAGGCGGCGGCCGTCGGCGAGCAGCACCGCATCGGCGCGCACCTCGGCCACCCGCGCCTCGACCGTCCGCACCCCGAGCCTGCGGAACCGTTTGGCCACCGCGCGCCAGCCCGGCTCGCTGAGGTAGGGCCCGATCGCGTCGCCCACCAGGGTGACGGTGCGGCCCTGTTCGGCGAGTTCGGCGGCCATCTCCAGGCCGGTCGGCCCGGCGCCGACCACCGTGATCGGGGCGTCGCACGGCCGTGCGTCGACGGCGCGGCGCAGCCGCTGGGCGTCTTCGAATTCGGTGACGGAGTAGGCGAATTCGCCGACTCCGGGCACCGTCGACGGTCCCGCGTTGCTGCCCACGGCGTAGATCAGGTGGTCGTAGGACACCGTGCCGCCGGAGGCCAGTGCGACGCTGCGGTCCGCTGCGTCGATGCGCTCGGCGGTGTCGACCACCAGGCGCACATCGGGGTGGAGCACCGTCGCGAAGTCCACCACCGCGTCGTCCGAACCCGTCACCAGCTGGTGCAGCCGGATGCGTTCGACGAAGTCGGGGCGGGGGTTGATCAGCGTCACGTCGACGGACGGGTCGAGCCGGAGGCGGTTGGCGGCCATCACTCCGGCATACCCGCCGCCGATGACCACGACGCGGGAAACGGAGGTGCCGGTGTTGGAGGTCATGTCAGCTCCCTGGGTCTTGAACGTGCTTACGCCTTCAAGACACCGGGCGACCCCCGAACGTGACGGACCCGCCCCCGGTGTGACCTAAGTCACGGGCCGTCGGTCGGTCGGAGGTGTCAGACCAGCCCCAGGGCCAGCATCGCGTCAGCCACCCGGATGAACCCGGCGATGTTCGCGCCGGCCACGTAGTTGCCGGGCTGACCGTACTCCTCGGCGGTCACCAGGCAGCGGTTGTGGATGCGCCGCATGATCTGCTCCAGTCGCAGTTCGGTGTCGACGAACGTCCACGAATCGCGGGAGGCGTTCTGCTGCATCTCCAGGGCGCTGGTGGCCACCCCGCCGGCGTTGGCCGCCTTGCCCGGGGCGAAGATCACCCCGGCCTCGTTGAACTGTTTGATCGCCGACGGCGAGCACGGCATGTTCGCGCCCTCGGCGACGATCCGGCAGCCGTTCTTGATCAGCGCGGCCGCCTCGTCACCATTGATCTCGTTCTGGGTGGCGCAGGGGATCGCGATGTCGCAGGGCACCTCCCAGACATTGCGGTCCTTGACGAATTGCGCTGCACCGGCCCGCATCTCGGCGTACTCGGCGATCCGGCCGCGGCGCACCTCCTTGATCTCCTTGAGGATCTCGAGGTCGATGCCCTTCGGGTCGTAGACGTAGCCGGACGAGTCCGAACAGGCCACCACCGTGCCGCCGAGCTCGTGGATCTTCTCGATGGCGTAGATCGCCACATTGCCCGAACCGGACACCACCGCGGTCTTGCCCTCGAAGGTGTCGTCGGTGGACTTGAGGATCTCGTTGACGAAGAACACCGTGCCGTAGCCGGTGGCCTCGGTGCGCACCTGTGAACCGCCCCAGGTGGTGCCCTTGCCGGTCAGCACCCCGGATTCGTAGCGGTTGGTGATGCGCTTGTACTGGCCGAACAGGTAGCCGATCTCGCGCATGCCGACGCCGGTGTCGCCGGCCGGCACGTCGGTGTACTCACCGAGGTGGCGGTACAGCTCGGTCATGAACGACTGGCAGAACCGCATCACCTCGGCGTCGGAGCGGCCCTTGGGGTCGAAATCGGCGCCGCCCTTGCCGCCGCCGATCGGCATCCCGGTCAGCGAGTTCTTGAAGATCTGCTCGAAGCCCAGGAATTTCACGATGCCCAGGTAGACGGTCGGGTGGAAGCGCAGCCCGCCCTTGAACGGGCCGAGCGCGGAGTTGAACTCCACCCGGAAGCCCCGGTTGATCTGCACGGTGCCGTTGTCGTCGACCCAGGGCACCCGGAAGATGATCTGCCGTTCCGGCTCGCACAGCCGGCGGATCACCGCCGAATCGGCGTACTCGGGGTGCTTGGCCACCACCGGGCCGAGGCTCTGGAGCACTTCGTACACCGACTGATGGAACTCGTCCTCGCCGGGGTTACGCCGCGCTACTTCCTCGTAGACGTCCTGCAGTTTCTCGTGTAGCCGGTTCATGGCCGTGGACTCTCACTTTTCACTCGTTGCAAGCCGGTGGTTGCAAGTAGTTTCATCGTTGCGAGGCAGACCTCATTCCGCCTGGTAGCGGGGGAACACCCCGACCGGTGCGGGTAGCGCGGTGCCGGGCGTGATGCGGATGCCGATGGTGGCGAACGTGCGCTGTTCGGCTGGCAGGCCCAACAGATCAAGCAGTTTACCTGTCGCCTCCGGCATCACCGGCTGGCTGAGCAGTGCCGCCACTCGCACCACTTCCAACGTGGTGTACAACACGGTCCGGAAGCGTATCTGGTCCTGCGACGACTCCGATTTGCGCAACACCCAGGGCTGCTGGGCGGAGAAGTACCGGTTGGCCGCGCCCAGCACCGACCAGATGGCCTCCAGCGCCAGATGCATGGCCAGGTCGTCGTAGTGCCGACGCACCCGCTCCAGCAACCCGTCGGCGGCGTCGAGCAGCGCGGAGTCGTCGTCGGTGAACGGTCCGGGTTCGGGCACCACGCCGCCGAGGTTCTTGGCGACCATCGACAGCGACCGCTGGGCGAGGTTGCCCAGGTCGTTGGCCAGGTCGGCGTTGATGCGGCTGATGATGGCCTCCTCGCTGTAGCTGCCGTCCTGGCCGAACGGCACCTCGCGCAGCAGGAAGTAACGCACCTGATCCACCCCGAACGTGTCGACCAGGTCGTTGGGGTCGATCACATTGCCGACCGACTTGCTCATCTTCTCGCCGCGGTTGTACAGGAAGCCGTGGGCGAACACCCGCCGCGGCAGCTCCAGTCCGGCCGACATCAAGAACGCCGGCCAGTACACGGTGTGGAACCGGATGATGTCCTTGCCGATCATGTGCAGATCGGCCGGCCAGTACCGGCGGAACAGTTCGGACTCGGTGTCGGGGAAGCCGACACCGGTCAGGTAGTTCGTCAGCGCGTCGACCCACACGTACATGACGTGCTCGGGATGGTCGGGGACCGGCACACCCCAGTCGAAGGTGGTGCGGGAGATCGACAGGTCCCGCAGCCCCTGGGAGACGAAGCTGATCACCTCGTTGCGCCGCACCTCGGGTCCGATGAACTCCGGATGCGCCTCGTAATGGGCGAGCAGCCGGTCGGTGTAGGCCGACAACCGGAAGAAGTAGGTCGGTTCCTCGGTCCAGGTCACCGGGGCGCCGGTTTCGGTGGCCACCCGGCTGCCGTCGTCGCGGACGGTGGTCTCGGCGTCGGTGAAGAACCGTTCATCGCGCACCGAGTACCACCCTTTGTAGGTGTCCAGGTAGATGTCGCCGGCGTCGTTCATGCGGCGCCAGATCGCCCGCGACGCCTCGATGTGGTCCGGGTCGGTGGTGCGGATGAACCGGTCGAAGCTGATGTTGAGCTTTTCCTGCAGCCGCTGGAACTTGTCGGAGTTGCGACGTGCCAGCTCGGCGGTGGGGATGCCCTCGGCCGCGGCCGTCTCGGCCATCTTCTGCCCGTGCTCGTCGGTGCCGGTGAGGAACCGGACGTCGTAACCGTCGAGCGTCTTGAACCGGGCGATGGCGTCCGACGCGATGTACTCGTAGGCGTGACCCACGTGCGGGTCGCCGTTCGGGTACGCGATCGCGGTGGTGAGGTAGTAAGGCTCGCTCATTTCTCCTCAACCTTATGGTGTTCTGGTGACCAGCTCGTCCACCCGCCCGACCGAACGGCCCAAGCCGCCGGCTCCCGAGCCGCTGACCCCGCTGGTCGACGCGCACACCCACCTCGACGCCTGCGGCGCCCGGGACGCCGACGACGTGCGGCGGATCATGAACCGCGCCGGTGCGGCCGGGGTGCGGGCCGCGGTCACCATCGCCGATGATCTGGCGTCGGCGCGCTGGGTGACCAGGGCCGCGGAGTGGGATTCGCGGGTGTATGCGGCGGTGGCGCTGCACCCCACCCGCGCCGACGCCCTGACCGACCAGGCCCGCGCCGAGCTCGAGGCGCTGGCCGCGCACCCCCGGGTGGTGGCGATCGGGGAGACCGGTATGGACCTGTACTGGCCCGGCCGCCTCGACGGGTGCGCCGATCCGGCCGCCCAGCGCGAGGCCTTCGCCTGGCACATCGACCTGGCCAAACGCACCGGGAAACCACTGATGATCCACAACCGCGAGGCCGATGCCGAGGTGCTCGACGTGCTGCGCGCGGAGGGGGCGCCGGAGACGGTGATCATGCACTGCTTCTCGTCCGACGCGGTGATGGCACGGACCTGTGTGGAGGCCGGGTGGGTGCTCAGCCTGTCCGGCACCGTCTCGTTCCGCAACGCCCGCGCGCTGCATGAGGCGGCCCCGCTGATCCCGCCCGGTCAGATGCTCGTCGAGACCGATGCGCCCTATCTCACCCCGCATCCGTACCGGGGTGCGCCCAACGAGCCGTACTGTCTGCCCTACACTGTCCGGGCGCTGGCCGATCTGCTCGGCAGACCCGCCGAGGACGTGGCGTGGGAGACCGCCGACACGGCCGTGAGCGTGTACGGTCTTGACGAAAGTTGCCGCATCTAGACCGATTCGTTACCGTCCTGTGATCAGTTCTGGTATTCCGCTGCCGCACGCCGGCCCCCAGCCCGTTGGGAATTTGCGACTGTGAACGTTCTGCACAAGATCCACGAAAACCCCTCCCCGGCGCTGCGACTGGTCGTCGGTGCCCTGCTGGTGGTGCTGGCCGCCGCCGGCGGATACGCGGTGTCGGCCCACAAGACGGTCACACTGTCGGTCGACGGCGCCCCGATGACCGTGTCGACGATGAAGTCCCGGGTCATCGACGTCGTCGAGGAGAACGGGTTCACCGTGGGGGAGCGGGACGATCTGTTCCCCGCGGCCGGGGAACGGATCAGCGCCGACGACACCATCGTGTTGCGGCGCAGCCGGCCGTTGGAGATCTCCCTGGACGGCCAGAAGAGCGAACAGGTGTGGACGACGGCCTCCACCGTCGATGAGGCGCTGGCGCAGCTGTCGATGGCGGACAAGGCGCCGGCCGCGGCGTCGCGTGCCAGCCGCGTTCCGCTGGCCGGCATGTCGCTTCCGGTGGTGAGCCCGAAAACCGTGCACATCAACGACGGTGGTGAGCTGCGCACCGTGCACCTTGCCGCGCCCACTGTGGCAAATCTGCTGGAAGCGGCCGGCGCGCCGCTGGAGCAGCAGGACAAGGTGTCACCGCCGCCGTCGGCGCCGGTGACCGACGGCATGCATGTCGAGGTGACCCGGGTGCGGGTCGAGAAGGTCACCGAACGGCTCCCGCTCGCGCCGAACAACCGGCGCATCGAGGACGAGACCCTCAACAAGAGCCGCACCATCGTGGAGGATCCCGGCCGGCCCGGCGTGCAGGACGTGACGTTCGCGGTGTCGAAGGTGAACGGCGTCGAAACCGGCAGATTGCCAGTAGCCAATGTGATTGTTGAACCCGCAAGGGATGGTGTGCTGCGGGTCGGCGCGAAACCCGGAACCGAGGTGCCGCCGATAACGAATCTGGCAATTTGGGAGGCCCTTGCCCGATGCGAAGCCGGAGGTAACTGGGCCATCAACACCGGGAACGGTTATTACGGCGGCGTGCAATTCGATCAAAATACTTGGGAACGCAACGGTGGTCTGAGGTATGCTCCCAGGGCAGATCTGGCCACGAAAGAGGAACAGATCGCGATTGCTGAGGTCACTCGGGCACGCCAAGGTTGGGGGGCGTGGCCGACGTGTAGTGCGAGATTGGGAGTACGCTGACCATCCGGCTGCTCGGGCGAACCGAGATACGACACCTGGCGAAAGAGATCGAGTTTCGCCCTCGTAAGGCATTCGGGCAGAACTTCGTCCACGATGCCAACACGGTGCGGCGCATCGTGTCCGCATCCGGGATCAACAAGCAGGACCATGTCCTGGAGGTCGGTCCCGGTCTGGGCTCGTTGACGTTGGGGCTGCTCGATCGTGGGGCGCACGTCACCGCGGTGGAGATCGACTCGGTGCTGGCCCGCCAGCTGCCGAAGACGATCGCCGACCACTCACACAGTGAGATCAACCGGCTGATCGTGCTCAACCGCGACATCCTGGATCTGTATCCGCAGGACCTCGAGACCCAGCCGACGGCGCTGGTCGCCAACCTGCCCTACAACGTGGCGGTGCCGGCGCTGCTGCACCTGCTGGCCGAGTTCCCGACCATCCGCACCGTGATGGTGATGGTGCAGGCCGAGGTCGCCGAGCGGCTCGCCGCCGAACCGGGCAGCAAGGAATACGGCGTGCCGAGCGCGAAGGTGCGCTTCTACGGCAATGTGCGGCGCTACGGCATGGTGTCGCCGACGGTGTTCTGGCCGATTCCGCGGGTGTACTCGGGGCTGGTCCGGCTGGACCGCTACGAGTCACCGAAGTGGCCGATGGACGCGGAGTTCCGGGAGCGGGTGTTCGAGCTGATCGACATCGCGTTCGCGCAGCGCCGCAAGACCTCGCGCAATGCGTTCGCCCAGTGGGCGGGCTCGGGGAACGAGTCGGCGCGGCGGTTGTTGGCCGCGAGCATCGACCCGGCCCGTCGCGGTGAGACGCTGAGCATCGCCGACTTCGTACGGCTGCTGCAGCGCACCGACGAGGTCGCCGCCCCGGCCGAGAAGTAACACCGGGGCCGAGAAGTAACACCGGGGCCGAGAAGTAACACCGGCCCGGGGTTGTCCCGGACGAGAATCGACCAGGCCGGTCCGGCGGACCTGGTTCATGTAAGCCTGCACACGCTCAGGCCGTCCCGCATCGTCCCGCATCGGGCGGGTGTTCCTTCGTTGAACCCATCGTTGACCCGTGTCCTGGAACCCGTGTCCGATCTGCTCGGCAGGTCGGTGTGAGTGTCCCGCCGTCGGGACGAAACCTGCGTAGCTGAGATTGCTGTGTGAATTTTATTAGTCCGATCAGCAAAGTGACAATCGAAGGCCTGCCCACGCAACCACCTGCGTTTCCGCAATTATCAGCAACAGCGGCAATTACGCTCTTCGGGCCGAGATGTCGAAAACGGCCAGGTCAACGATTCTTCTCGGCTTAGCATCCCCGGCATTGGCAAACTCTGCTAAGGTCGATCCGCGATGTATATCACAGATTGATCTTGATACAAAGTAAACACCATCGCGCTACCAGTGGTGATAGCTTGCTCGTTGCGTTTCGCAATTTCCTAAGAGAAGGGTCAGAGCTGTCCACCCACCAGATCGACGGTCCGGGTTTCCGGCGATCGCGTAAGCCGTTGGTGGCGGCGGCAGCGGCGATCGGCGGAGCCAGCCTGGTCGTGGCTGCACCCGCCGGCGTATCTCTGCTCACCGCCGCCACCGCACAGGCCGCTCCGGTCGCGCCGGTCGCGCCGGCCCCGCAGGCCCCCTTCGATCTCGACCCGTGGTACTTCTTCGGGAACGGTTACGCGCCGACTCCCCCCAGGCTGGCGGCCGCGACGTTCGCATCCCACCTCGACCCCGGCGAGCTGGCCGGCTCGTTCTTCGACATGGCGGGGGCCATCCCGGGCCTCAACATCTTCATCGGCAACGGCGCCGACGGCACCGAGGACAACCCCAACGGCGGCAACGGCGGCTTGTTCCTCGGCAACGGCGGCAACGGATACGACGTCTCCGGTGAGGGGCAGGTCGCCGGCCACGGCGGGCGGGGCGGCCTGTTCTTCGGCAACGGAGGTGACGGTGGCACCGGCCTCGACGGCGCGCGGGGCGGCACCGGCGGCGACGCCGGGCTGTTCTCGAAGCTCGGCAACGGCGGTGCCGGCGGTGACGGCGCGGTCGGTGGCGACGGTGGCCGCGCCGGGCTGTGGTCGGTGTTCGGCCGGGGCGGGGACGGCGGCAACGGCACCACCGGCGCAGGCGGCAACGGTGGTTACGGCGGTGTCGTCTCGTTCTTCGGCGGCGGCGGTGACGGCGGCGCCGGTGGGGAAGGGGCCCGGGGCGGCAACGGCGGCAGCATCGGCCTGTTCTCCTTCTTCGGCCGCGGCGGTGACGGTGGTGCCGGTGGGGTGGACGGCGACGGCGGCAGCGGTGGGCGTACCGGGCTCTTCTCGAAGCTCAGCCGCGGCGGTGACGGTGGTGACGGCGGCCTGGGCGGCAACGGCGGTCACGGCGGTGGAACCGGGATCATCTCGTTGCTGAGCCTGGCAGGCAACGGGGGTAACGGCGGGAACGGCTACCGCACCACCGACAACAACGCGCTTGACGGCGGTCACGGCGGGAATGGCGGCAATGTCGGATTCTTCTCGCTGTTCAACCTCGGCGGCGCGGGTGGCTGGGGTGGTTCCGGTGTCGACGGCGTCGACGTCGTGGGCGGGAACCCGGACGGCGGCACGCCCGGTGCGCACGGGGAGAGCCACACGCCCGGCGTCTACACCGACCGCCAAGGGGAGGACGGTGAGGACGGCACCGGCACCGGCATCGGCGGGCGCGGCGGCAACGGCGGCTCCTCGTCGGGAACGCATCCGATGGCCGAGGACGGCGAACACGTCAAAGCCCTGGACGGCCGACCCGGCCTTGACGGCGGAAACGGATCCCACGGTGGCAACGGTGGTCACGGCGGTCGCGGCGGTTTCCTCGGTATCGGGGGTTCCGGCGGCTGGGGCGGTCACGGCGGTAACGGCGGCGACACCGATGCCGACGGCGGCAACGGCGGTGACGGCGGTAACGGCGGCAGCGCCGGACGCGGCGGCACCGGTGGGCTGCGCGGCGTGTTCGGCATCAACGGCGGCAACGGCCGGGCCGGTCTCGGCGGCCGCGGCGGCGTGAGCACCGGCACCGGCGGCCTCGGCGGCGTCGGCACCGGTGGATTCGCCGGGAATGTCACCGACCCGAGCGCCGGTTATCCGGGGTCCAGCGGCCAGAACGGGCAGGACGGCGCGGCCGGCCGAAGCGGTCGTGACGGTGCCAACGGTGCCGGCGTTCCGCGCGCCGGTCGCGGCGGCTCGGACCGGGACGGCTGATGTCCTGACCCGCGGACACCTCCCGGGACGCGGTATGCCGCGTCCCGGGAGGTGCGCACCGGCCCTCCAGACCGCTCTGCGCAGCCGCGTCGAGGCTGTATCCCCTCAATGTCGACGTCGATCTCGAGCAGCAAGGACCTGACCTTGTCGGAAACCCGCAATGAATCGAAACCCACTGCCCGTCACGCGGTCTCGCGAACACCGGTACAGGTGAGGCCGGTCCGCGACTGGACGGCGCGCACAGCGCTGCCGATCGCGGTCGTGGCCGTCGGGCTGGCCGGCTGGGCGCTGTTCGACGTCCGGTCGGGCACCGCTGACGCGCCGTCCCCGCCCGATTCCACCGCGCGGGTGTGCGGGGCGTTTCAGGTGGTGAGCACGGCGATCCCGCTGCAGACGCATCTCGATCTCGGCGAGGATCCGGTGGCCCAGACGGCGGTGGCCGGCAATGCGCGGCTGGCGCTCCTCGGCGGCGGTCAGTATCTGTTGGGAACCCTCGACGCCGGCACACCCGAGGACCTGGCGACCGCCGTCAGATCTTTCGCGAACTCGTTGCAGGACATCGGGATCCATGCCTTGGCCGGGGTTCCGAACACTGACCCGATCCAGTCCGGACGGATGGCGGACAGCGACGCGGTGCGCCGCCAGATCGTCGAACTGTGCCAGTGAGCTCGGCGGTCGTCAGCACTGCCCGGTCACGTCGGACCGGTTCCCAACGCATCGCGCACCAGCGTGATGAACTCGGTGCAGGTGGGGTAGCGCGCGTCCGGCAGTTTGGCCAGTGCGCGGGCCAGCACCGAGTCGAAGGCCCGCGGTACCCACTCGAACCGTCGGGACAGCGCCGGTGGTGGACGGTGCAGATGCTGGTCGATCAGCGCCATCCGGGTCGTCGCGACGAACGGCGGTGCGCCGGTGACCAATTCCACCGCGGTACAGGCCAGTGCGTACTCGTCGCTGGCGGCCGACGGCGGCCGGCCGCCGAACAACTCCGGGGCGGTGTAGGCCAGCGACGCCTCCACCGGCACGCGACGGCGCGACACCGTGTGCGCGTCGGGCTTGATGAACTCCGACACCGCATGTGCCACCCCGAAATCGGTGAGCACCCCGCCGGTCCCCGCGAAATCCTCCCCGGACAGGATGTTGGCCGGCTTCACATCGCAGTGCACCACGCCGCGGTAGTGGATGTGGTCCAGCGCGGCCGCGACATCGGCCAGCGCGGTGAGCCGGTCGGCCAGCCGGGGCAGATTCGACACCGGTCCGCCGGCGAGCAGCTCCATCGCCAACCAGCCCGGCCCGGCGCCGTACATCGTCACGACCCGGGGATGATCCAGTCGGGCGGCGAACTCGTATTCGCGGCGCAGCCGTTCGAGGTCCGCCGCGCTGCGGTGGTGCGGGTCGAGCACCTTCAGCGCGACGACGCGACCCCCGTCGGCCTCGCGGGCCCGGTACACGATCGCCGACCCGCCACGGCCGAGCTCGTCGTCGATGACGTAGTTCTCGAACCGGTCGCCACGGCGCAGCACAGTCCCCGACGTTATGCCCTCACACACCGGCCGGGGTGCCGGATGGCATCAACGCGGCGGGTTGGTGTCAGCAGCCGGCACCGATCCACCGCATTGTTCGGAAGTGTCCGGAATTGAGGACGTGTCCGGATTGTCCGGGACCGAAGCGCACTGGCTGGGAAGTCCGCGGCGGCGATAGGGTGCTGCCGTGTCCGATAACGCCGCCTCGGAGTGGGTGCCCACCGGCTCGGTGACCGTGCAGGTACCGGGCAAGGTGAACCTGTACCTGGAAGTGGGTGACCTGCGCGCGGACGGCTATCACGAACTGACCACGGTCTTCCACGCGGTGTCGTTGTTCGACGAGGTCACCGTCCGCAACGCGGACGTGTTGTCGGTGGAGATCATCGGCGACGGAGTGGACGGGCTGCCCACCGACGAGCGCAATCTGGCCTGGCGGGCGGCCGAGCTGATGGCTGAGCACGTCGGGCGGTCCCCCGACGTGGCGATCACGATCGACAAGGCCATCCCGGTGGCCGGGGGAATGGCCGGTGGCAGTGCGGATGCGGCGGCGGTGCTGGTCGCGATGAACACGTTGTGGGAGTTGGGGGTGCCGCGCGCCGATCTGCACACCCTGGCCGCCCGCCTGGGCAGCGATGTGCCGTTCGCCCTGCACGGTGGCACCGCGTTGGGCACCGGGCGGGGGGAGAAGCTGGCGACGGTGCTGGCGCGCAACACGTTCCACTGGGTGTTGGCCTTCGCCGCGGGCGGGTTGTCCACCCCCGCGGTGTTCGCCGAGATCGATCGGTTGCGAGCCGGAAAAGAGCGGTCGCTGCCGCCGCGGCTGCGGGATCCGGGCCCGCTGCTGACGGCGCTGGCGTCGGGGGACCCGATGCAGCTGGCACCGCTGCTCGGCAACGATCTGCAGCCCGCCGCGCTGAGCCTCGACCCGGCGTTGCGGCGCACCCTGCGGGCGGGCGCCGAAGCCGGGGCGCTGGCCGGGATCGTGTCCGGATCCGGCCCCACCTGCGCATTCCTGTGCGCTTCGGCCGAGGCCGCGGTCGACGTGGGCGCCCAGCTGGCCGGCGCCGGGGTCTGCCGCACGGTGCGGGTGGTCAGCGGTCCGATCCAGGGTGCCCGGGTGGTGCCGGCGCCGCCGGTCGCACCCTCGCAGCTGTGAACCGCAGCGCGGGAATTGTGACACGTGCCTCAATCCCGGCTAGAGTTTGGCAGCTACTTAAGAGCATCTTAAGATGAGCGCGGTGAGGGCATGCGGTCGAGTGCGCGACGCGTCGTTCTCGTCCCCGGCGAGGACCGGCGGACGGACGGCCGCTAGTGCCGTAGATCCCGAGACAGATCCCGTGGTCATGCCCGTTGTCCCCGACGCGTCACCGTTTCGAGACGCAATCGCTCCCCAATTGTGCGCGTGTGGCTCTGCATTCGTGCTTCCGAACCGGCGGAACATGAATAACCAGGTGACAGCGCCGGGATTCAGGAGGCTGTAGTGAGCAGATTTACCGAGAAGATGTTCCACAATGCCCGCACGGCCACCACCGGCATGGTCACCGGCGAGCCCCATGCCCCCGTGCGACACACCTGGGGTGAGGTGCACGAACGGGCCCGCCGCATCGCCGGCGGGTTGGCCGCCGCCGGGGTCGGACACGGTGACGCGGTGGGTGTGCTGGCGGGGTGGCCCGTCGAGATCGCCCCGACCGCGCAGGCGCTGTGGATCCGCGGTGCCAGCCTGACCATGCTGCACCAGCCCACCCCGCGCACCGACCTGATGATGTGGGCCGAGGACACCATGAACGTGATCGGCATGATCGCGGCGAAGGTGGTGGTGGTGTCCGACCCGTTCACCGCGGCCATCCCGGTGCTCGAGGAACGCGGCATCAAGGTCCTCACCGTCGAACAGCTGCTGGCCGCCGATCCGATCGACCCGGTCGACACCAGCGAGGACGACGTCGCGCTGATGCAGTTGACCAGCGGCTCGACGGGGTCGCCCAAGGCGGTCGTGATCACCCACCGCAACATCTACTCCAACGCCGAGGCGATGTTCGTCGGCGCCCAGTACGACGTCGACAACGACGTCATGGTCAGCTGGCTGCCCTGCTTCCACGACATGGGCATGATCGGCTTCCTGACCGTGCCGATGTACTTCGGCGCCGAGCTGGTCAAGGTCACGCCGATGGACTTCCTGCGCGACACGCTGCTGTGGGCCCGGCTGATCGACAAGTACAAGGGCACCATGACCGCGGCGCCCAACTTCGCCTACGCGCTGCTGGCCAAGCGGCTGCGCCGGCAGGCCAAGCCCGGTGAGTTCGATCTGTCGACGCTGCGGTTCGCGCTGTCGGGCGCCGAACCGGTCGAACCCGCCGACGTCGAGGACCTGATCGACGCCGGCAAGCCGTTCGGGCTGCGGCCCGAGGCGATCCTGCCGGCCTACGGTATGGCGGAGACGACGCTGGCGGTGTCGTTCTCCGAATGCGGCGCCGGGCTGATCGTCGACGAGGTGGACGCCGACCTGCTGGCCGCGCTGCGCCGCGCGGTGCCCGCCAGCAAGGGCAACACCCGCCGGCTCGCCTCGCTGGGCCCGCTGCTGCCGGACCTGGAGGCCCGCGTCGTCGACGAGGACGGCAACATCCTGCCGCCCCGCGGCGTCGGCATCATCGAGCTGCGCGGCGAACCGGTGACCCCGGGCTACGTCACCATGGGCGGCTTCGTTCCGGCCCAGGACGAGCACGGCTGGTACGACACCGGCGATCTGGGCTACCTCACCGAGGAGGGCCACGTCGTGGTGTGCGGCCGGGTCAAGGACGTCATCATCATGGCCGGCCGCAACATCTACCCGACCGATATCGAGCGGGCGGCTCAGCGCGTCGAGGGGGTGCGCCCGGGCGGCGCGGTCGCGGTCCGGCTCGACGCCGGACACTCGCGGGAGACCTTCGCGGTGGCCGTCGAGTCGAACGCCTGGCAGGACCCCGAAGAGGTGCGCCGCATCGAGCACCAGGTGGCCCACGAAGTGGTCGCCGAGGTTGATGTGCGGCCCCGCAACGTGGTGGTGCTCGGCCCGGGTTCGATCCCGAAGACCTCGTCGGGCAAGCTGCGCCGCTCCACCTCGGTGTCGCTGGTCACCTAACCGCGGAACTCCACCACCTCGGCCAGCGGTCGCCGCGGCGTGGGCGGCGGCGCGTCACCACCGGTGGTCGTGCCCACCCGTACCAGCACCTGCGGCAGGCCGGGCCGGTCCAGCAGTTCGCGCACGATGTCGCGGCTGGGCTGCATCTCGATCATGTGGGTGAGCGGGCAGGTGGCCATTCCGGCCATCGTGCATTCCAACAGCAGCGCGGAGAGCGCCTCCCCGCAGCGCAGCGCGTCGCGGACGGAGTCCTCCGGGGTGGCCAGCACGACGATCGTGGACCGGTCCTCGGCGACCTCGGGACGCCGGTCGCTGTCGCCGCGGGCCGGGAAGGCGCGGGCGATCTCGACCCGCTCCCGTTCGCGTTCGCTGGGCAGCGCATCCGGCGGCAGCCCCTGCGACACCCACGTCGGCGTGGTCCACCACTGCAGTTCGGCGTGGTAGGACGCGTCGTAGCGGCGCAGCGATTCACTGAGCCGTGACGCTTCGGCCAACCGCGGCCGGGCGTCGTCACCCAGGACGGTCAACATGACGGTGTCGTCGAACACGTTCTGCCGCAGCACCGTTTCCACCGTGGACCAGTCCGTCGGCGGGTCGAACGGTAACCGGTCGGTGCGCCGTGCCGAGATCGCCTCGGCACGTTCCCGGTGGGCGGGTGTGACGGCGGGCAGTGCGGTGAACCGGACGGTGGCCAGGTGGTCGGGGTTGTTCGGGTTCGGGAACCGTTCCACACCGGCCTGCCAGCCGGCCGCCGCCATCGCGACCCGCAGATGATCCAGCGCCGCTCCGCAGCTGATCACCAGTTCCCGGCCGGACCGGTCGGTGGCCCGCCCGATGCGGCGGTGGTCGGCGAACAGCTGCACCTCGGTGTCGTCGTCGGTGCGGTCGACGATCCAGCGCCACGGCTGACTGTTGTGCAGAGACGGGGCGCGGCAGGCCAGCTCGAGCGCCCGCTCGAGGATGGTGACGGACGGCATATCGCGAGCCTAGTCAGGCGGGCCCCGCTCAACCAGCGATCCGGCGGTGACTGCGCCGACCGGTCACCAGGCGTGCACGGTGTTCTGCGCCGGTTCCAGACCGTGTTCGAGCAGCAGCTCGGTCGCGTGGGCGGCCTGTTCGCAGATCGTCGGCACCTCGCCGCGTTCGGCGGCCGAGAAGTTCTGCAGCACATAGTCCGCGGCGCTCTTGCGGCCCGGCGGACGGCCGATGCCGATGCGCACCCGGTGGAACTCCTGGGTGCCCAGCGCCGCCGACACCGACCGCAACCCGTTGTGGCCGGCCACCCCGCCGCCGAACTTGAGCCGGATCCGGCCGAACTCGAGGTCGAGCTCATCGTGGATCACCACGATGTCGGCGGGCGCCACCGAGTAGAACTTGGCCAGCGGCCCGACCTGCCGGCCGGACTCGTTCATGTAGCACCGCGGTTTGGCCAGGATCACCGGCCGGCCCGCGAGCCGGCCGGTGATCACCTCCGCCCCGGACTTCTTGTGCACCTTGAACTTCTCGCCCATCCGCCCGGCGAGGATGTCGGCGACCATGAAGCCCAGGTTGTGCCGGGTGCCGGCGTATCTGGGCCCGGGATTACCCAGACCCACGATCAGCCGGGGTCCGGCCGCCGGCTGCGGTTCACTCATGGATGCCGGAGTGCCGTCACTCCGACTCGGCTGCTGCGGCCTCGGCCCCGGCTTCAGCAGCCGCAGCAGCCTGCTCATCCAGCGAGGCTCCACCGCTCTCGGCCTCCAGTTCCTCGGCGGTCGGGGCGGCGACGACGTTGACCACCAGCGTCTCGGGATCGGAGATCAGCGACACACCCTCGCCCAGGTCGAGTTGGCCGGCCAGGAACTGGGTGCCCGCCTCGGCACCCTCCACCGACACGGTCACCTGCTCGGGCAGCGACAGCGCCTCGGCCTCGATCTCGAGCGTGTTGACCTCCTGGGTCACCAGGGTGCCCGGTGCGGAGTCGCCCTCGACGACCACGACGACGTCCACGACGACCTTCTCACCGCGCTTGACGACGAGCAGGTCGGCGTGCTGGATGGTGCGCTTGATCGGATGCACGTCCAGCGCACGGGTCAGCGCGAGTTCCTCGGTCCCGTCGATGTCGAGGGTGAGCACTGTGTTGGCGCCGGAGTGCCGCAGCACCGCCGAGTAGTGGCGGGCGTCGAGCTCGAGGTGGCGCGGCTCGGTGCCGTGCCCGTAGAGCACTGCGGGGACCTTGCCTTCGCGGCGGGCCCGGCGGGATGCGCCCTTGCCGGTGCGCTCACGGACCGTCGCGGTCAACTTCGGGGTGGTGGGGGCCGACGACTTGGCCATCTGGTGTTGCTCCTGTACCGGTTGATGTTCTCAACACGGCAAGGGACAGCGACCCAGAACTGGGTGATCCCGTCGATAACGGTGGTCGAGCCACCCTCGCCGTGACGGCAGCCAGGGTATCGCACCCCCCGGCGGGCGGCGAAATCCGGTCCCGCCGCGGGGACCCTGGAGCCGAAACACCCTAGAGCGGAAACTTGGTGTCGGTGAGCTGCTCGGACAACTCCCACAGCGCCCGGGCGGTGCCGGCGCTGCGGGCCAGCGGGCTACGGCCCACCTGCTCGGTCGGGCCGTGCATGGCGAAGCGGGGCCCGATGAAGCTGTCGCCGGGAACGTCCCGGGCGACCGCGTACAGCGTCTGGCGCGCCCCGAACTCGGCGTCGGTGGCCAGGTAGCGGTTGCCGATCCGGGCCAGCGCATCGCCGAACCTGCGGCCGGTGTGGCCCTGCAGGTTGGTGCTGGAGTAGCCCGGGTGGGCCGCCACCGCGCGCACCGGTGAGCCGACGGTGTCGAGCCTCCGCTGGAGTTCGCTGGTGAACAGCAGGTTCGCCAGCTTCGACTGGGCGTAGGCCAGCCATGCCGAGTACGGGCGGGCCTTCCAGTTCAGGTCGTTTAGGCTGAGGTAGCCGAACCAGTGCATCAGCGACGACACCGTCACCACTCGGTCGGTGATCTGCGGCAGCAACAGATTGGTCAGTGCGAAATGGCCCAGATGGTTGGTGCCGATCTGGCTTTCGAACCCGTCCACGGTGCGGGCCAACGGCACCGCCATGATGCCGGCGTTGTTGACCAGCACATCGACGTCACCCTCGACGCCGGCCGCGAACTCGCGCACCGACGCGAGGTTCTGCAGATCCAGCGCACGGACCTCGACCGGCCCGTGGCCGGGGCCGGTCATCTGTTCGGCGGCGGCCTCACCCTTGGTGGTGTTGCGGACGGCGATGATGACCCTGGCGCCCACCCGGGCCAGTTCGCGCGCGGTGACCAGCCCCAGGCCGCTGTTGGCGCCGGTGACGATGACGGTGCGGTCGGAGAACGATGGCAGGTCGGCAGCGGTCCACATGTCTACTCACCCTAGAGGCGCTATTTCGGGGCGACGGAGAAATCGCGGATGATCGTCTCGATGTCCGGGCCGTGTTCGGCGGCGTCCTCGGCGAAGCTGGTGACGGTCAACTGGATCAGGTAGCGCTGACGCTCCGGCGGGGGCCCGGTCGGGATCACGATCCGGTTGTAACTCTGCATGCGGCGGCCGTTGAGGTCGTAGCTGCCCTCGATCATCGACGACGGGAAGCCGCGCCAGTTCTCGTTGGAGGCGTTGAGCCGTTTGAAGTTCTGCGAACGCTCGGCGTCGGCGTGGCCGTGTTCGATCGCCCGGGCCACGTCGAAGTCGCCGGTCAGCTCGAACACCATCAGCATCGCGATCGGATACGTGTCGCCCTTGGCGATCACCCGGGTGCCCGGCGCGAAGTTCGGGTTGTGATACGGCTGCCAGCCGGGTGGTGTGGGCAGCGTGATGGTGAAGTCGCGCACCTCGTCGGGCGGCACCGGCCGGCCGACGACCCCGACGCTCTCCAGATACTGGTGGATGGGGACCGGCTCCTGGCTGGTCGGTGCCGCCGACGTGTGGGTGGTGGTCCAGATCGACTGGTAGTCAGGGATGTCGTCGCCGCAGCCCGCGAGGGCGCCGGCCAGCAGCGTGAGGGCGACCGCGTAGCGGGCCGCGCTCATAGAATCTCGTGAACCCGGTCGATCGGCCGGGCCAGCCGGGTGCCCTTGGGGGTCACCACGAACGGGCGCTCGATCAGGATCGGATGCTCGGCGAGCGCGTCGAGCAGTTCGTCGTCACTGGCGTCGGCCAGGTTGAGTTCGGAGTACAGCGCCTCTTTCCTGCGCACCGCGGTGCGCACGTCGATCCCGGCGTCGGCGATCAGCTCGGCGATCTCGGCGCGCGACGGCGGGGTCTTGAGGTATTCCACCACCTTCGGCTCGATGCCGTTGTCCCGCAGCAGCTGCAGCGTCTTACGTGAGGTGCTGCACCGCGGGTTGTGGTAGATGACGTTGTCGGCCACTGCGACGCCTCCTAGGCATCTCCGTCGAAAAGACCAGTGACTGAACCGTTCTCGAAGACCGCCCGGATGGTGCTGGCCAACAGCGGGGCGATCGACAGCACGGTCAGCTGCGGGAAGCGCTTCTCCTCGCCGATCGGCAGCGTGTTGGTGACGATCACCTCGCGGGCACCGCACTCGGCCAGCCGGTCGCGGGCCGGGTGTGACAGCACGCCGTGGGTGGCGGCCACGATGACCTCGCTGGCGCCCTCCTCCTTCAGCAGCTTCACCGCGCCGGCGATGGTCCCGCCGGTGTCGATCATGTCGTCGGTCAGCACACAGCAGCGCCCGGCGACCTCACCCACCACGCGGTTGGACACCACCTCGTTGGGCACCCGCGGATCCCGGGTCTTGTGGATGAACGCCAGCGGGGTGCCGCCCAGCGAGTCCGCCCACTTCTCCGCCACCCGCACGCGGCCGGAGTCGGGGGAGACCACGACCATGTTGTCGCAGGGGTAGTTGTCCCTGATGTAGCCGGTCAGCAGGTTCTGGGCGCGCATGTGGTCGACCGGCCCGTCGAAGAAGCCCTGGATCTGGTCGGTGTGCAGGTCGACGCTGATGATGCGGTCCGCCCCGGCGGTCTTGAGCAGATCGGCGATCAGCCGGGCCGAGATGGGTTCGCGGCCGCGGTGCTTCTTGTCCTGGCGGGCGTAGGGATAGAACGGCAGGATCGCGGTGATGCGCTTGGCGCTGCCGCGCTTGAGCGCGTCGATCATGATCAGCTGTTCCATGATCCACTCATTGAGCGGCGCGGGGTGGCTCTGCAGCACGAACGCGTCGCAGCCGCGCACCGACTCGTGGTACCGCACGAAGATCTCGCCGTTGGCGAAGTTACGGGCCGTCTGCGCGGTGACGTGGATGTCGAGTTCCTTGGCCACCTGTTCGGCCAGCTCGGGGTGCGCTCGACCCGAGAAGAACATCAGATTCTTGCGGTTTTCGGTCCACTCGGTGCCCACAGTTTCCTCGCCGCCTCGCCGGTTCGCCGGGTCGATTTCCGGCCTCAATCCTACGTAGCGGTTCTGCTTCGCCGTGGCGGGGTTGGCAACAACCGTGCTGAGCGGATGCTCAGGATGTTTTCGGGGTGTCGTCGCCGTCGCGCTCGGCGGCGGCCTTCGCGGCGAGGTCGGACTTCGATCCCGGCCGCTTGCGGGCCACCCAGCCTTCGATGGTGCGCTGCGGTCCGGCCGACACCGCCAGCGCCCCGGGCGGCACGTCCTCGCGCAGCACGGTGCCCGCTCCGGTGTAGGCGCCGTCGCCGACGGTGACCGGCGCGATGAACATGGTGTCCGAGCCGGTCCGCACGTGTGAGCCGATCCTGGTGCGGCTCTTGGTTTCTCCGTTGTAGTTGACGAACACGCTGGACGCGCCGATGTTGCTGTGCTCGCCGATGTCGGCGTCGCCGACGTAGGTCAGGTGCGGCACCTTGCTGCCGGTCCCGATTGTGGAGTTCTTGGTCTCCACGAACGCGCCGAGTTTGCCGTCGGCGCCGAGCACGGTGCCGGGGCGCAGATAGCTGAACGGTCCGACCGTCGCACCCGGGCCGATCTGCGACGCCGTGCCGTGGGTGCGGCACACCGTGGCCCGGTCGGCGACGGCGACGTCGGACAGCGTGGTGTCCGGGCCGATGTCGCAGTGCTCGCCGATGCTGGTGCCGTCGAGCAGTTGGGTGCCGGGCCGGATCACGGTGTCGCGGCCGATCGTGACGTCGACGTCGATCCAGGTGGTGGCCGGATCGATGATCGTCACGCCGGCCAGCTGATGGGATTTGATGATGCGCCGGTTGAGCTCGGCGGCCAGCGCGGACAGCTGCACCCGGTCATTGACCCCGGCGACGAGCGTGGCGTCGTCGACGTGGTTGGCCCGCACCGTGCGGCCGTCGCTGCGCAGGATCGAGATCACGTCGGTGAGGTAGAGCTCCTGCTGGGCGTTGTCGGTGTGCAGCCGGCTCAGCGCCGACCGCAGCGCGGCGATGTCGAAGGCGTAGACACCGGCGTTGACCTCCTGGATCTGGCGCTGGGATTCGGTGGCGTCGGCCTGTTCGACGATGCCGATGACCTCGCCGTCCTGGGTGCGCAGCACCCGGCCGTAGCCGGTCGGATCTCCCAGCGTGGTGGTCAGGACGGTGGCCGCGGTCGGGGTGGCGGTGTGTGCGGCGACCAGCTCGGACAAGGTCGCGGCGTCGAGCAGCGGGACGTCACCGGAGGTGACCACCACGGTGCCGGTGAAGTCGCCGGGCAGCGCGCCCAGCCCGCATTCGGTGGCGTGACCGGTGCCCAGCTGGCGGTCCTGGACCGCGATGTCGATGCGGCGGTTCAACGTGGCGGCCAGCTCCTCGACCGCCGGGGAGATGCGGTCGCGGTGGTGGCCCAGCACCACGATCAGGTGCTGCGGGTCGATCCGGGCGACCGAGTGCAGGACGTGCGCCAGCATGCTGCGTCCGCCCAGCGTGTGCAGCACTTTGGGGGTGTCGGAGCGCATCCGGGTGCCCGCGCCGGCGGCCAGCACGACCACGGCGGTGCCGGGACGCTCCGGGGTCAGCTGAGGCTGGAGCTGCTGGTGTGGGTGCTGGGGTTGCTGGGACTCGGCTTGCTGGGACGCCATCGCTGCCCTTCCCTGACCGTTCTGCGCGACAGTGCGCGTCTGCACGCCGACACGCCGCTGGAGATGTACATTTGCGCACGCTCGCGGAGCTTGAGCTCCGTCGCCAGGACTCGAACCTGAACTCTCAGAACCAAAATCTGATGTGCTGCCAATTACACCACGACGGATTGTTCGCACTGAGACTCTAGTCGAAGCCGATAGGCTGGCGAGCGTGGCAGTGCCCGACAAGCCTGAGACTCACGTGCGTGCCCCCCGCGCCCGCATGACCGGCAGCGAACGACGGCAGCAGCTGATCGAGATCGCCAAGTCGCTGTTCGCCGAGCGCGGGTATGAAGGCACGTCGATAGAGGAGATCGCCCTGCGGGCGAACGTGTCCAAACCGGTCGTCTACGAGCACTTCGGCGGCAAAGAGGGGCTGTACGCGGTGGTGGTGGACCGGGAGATGTCGGCGCTGCTCGACGGGATCACATCGTCGCTGACCAACAACCGCTCCCGGGTGCGGGTGGAGCGGGTGGCGCTGGCGCTGCTGACCTACGTCGAGGAACGCACCGACGGGTTCCGGATCCTGATCCGCGACTCTCCGGCCGCGATCACCTCCGGAACGTATTCGACACTGCTCAACGACGCGGTCAACCAGGTCTCCTCCATCCTGGCCGGAGACTTCTCCCGCCGCGGCCTGGATCCGGAGATGGCGCCGTTGTACGCCCAGGCGCTGGTGGGGTCGGTGTCGATGACGGCGCAGTGGTGGCTCGACGTGCGCGAGCCGAAGAAGGAGGTGGTGGCCGCGCATCTGGTGAACCTGTGCTGGAACGGGCTGACCCACCTGGAACCCGATCCGGTGCTGCACGAGGAGTGACGGGGGCCGTTACTCACCCAGCGGCATGCAGCTGAACGGCTTCTGATCGGAGAAGTGCACCGCGGGCATGCCGTCGATGATCACGAAGTCGGTGCCTTCGTCCCAGGTGGTGCCCGGCACGATCCAGGGCGGCACACCCTGCGGGTAGGCGATGGTGATGTCGGCGTAGAACTGCACGTCGGCGGGGCAGCGGTCGTCGTCGGCGGGCCGCGGGTTCCACGCGTGCACCACGATCGGGTTGACCAGACGGGGGCCCTCCGCACAGTTCGGCTTGCACTCCACCGACTCGTCGATCCCGGTGCCGCGGGCGCCCTCGGCGTCCCACTGCGTCCAGGTCATCTCCCGCATCAGCCCGGTGCCCTCGCAGTTGTAGAGGATCCGCTCCGGGCGTTCCTCGACCGGCTGGCTCGGGTCGTAGCAGCGGCCGATCAGATAGGAGACCGGGTGCGGCTCGGCGGCCGCGTCGGCCGGTCCGGCCGGGTCGGCGGCGGCCGGCGATGCGGCGGCGAGGATCGTCAACGCTGCGGCTCCGATCAGCGCGGCACCTGCCCGGATCATGGCATCCCTTTCTGGCGACCTTTTCTGACGACGCGGCGAAGTTTGCCACGGTCGGGCCGGATGCTAGCACCAATGGGTGCTGACCGCGTGCGGCGCGTCGCGGTTCACTTCGGCGCTGCTTCGCGGGCCTTGCGTTTGTCCTCGGCGGTGAGGTAGCAGCCGGTTCCGACGTACATGCTGGCCGCGACCATCGATCCGAAGGCGAGGCGGCCACCCTCGCCGTCCTCGATGACGAGATCCTTCGCGTGATCGTCGCTGGGATTCTCGGTGTGACTGATGACGTCGGTGTACCCGTATCTCGCGGCGATGTCGATGACCGCCTGCGAGGCTTCATCCCACAGTTCGGCAGGGACCGGGACCTTCGATGTGTAGTGCCGGCTGATGTAGGACCGCCCGCGAGTCGACCCGAAGTCGCCGCAGGGAGTCTCACTTGCCTTGCGGTTCGGCAGCCATTCGGATCCGGGGACGATTCTGGTCAGCTCGGTGGTGATCTCGGTGATCATCCGGTCGCGGTCGGCGAGGACGTCCTCGGCGTCGCGGCGGTTGAGGAGTTCGCCGAGTTCTCCGGGGGTGCCGTGACCGTGGTCGCCGTCGGCCCGTCCGGTGTACTCGCTTTCAAACATCGGACCGCACCCGGTCAGGGCGAGCACCAGCAGTGCCGAGATCGCCAATCGCCACATCAATCCTCCACTCGGATGAACCGGTCGTCCTGTCCCAGACCGGCCACCACCACCGCCTGGTTGTAGAGCGCGGTCTTGTTGATGAATGAGTATTCGCTGTGGCCGCTCGACGCGTCCCGCGGGCCGAGCGGTGTGGACTCGGCGTTGGTCGAGAGGTCGATGAACCCGGGCAGCTCCGACGGTATGACGGCGCCGTACCGGCCGAGGTTGGCGACGATGTCGTTGTCGGCATGCTGGACGAAGACGTGTCCCTCGCTGAGGTGCAACTTCTCGGGAGTCACGTTCTTGTGCCACTCCCAGACATTGGTCTCGAGTCCGGGTGAGCCCATGAACACCACGTTGTCCGCCGCGGTCCCGCGTTGCAGTGCCTCGCTGGCCACCAGGGACCCGTAGGAGTGGCCGAGCACGGTCAGATTCGGGTCGGTGTCGCGGGAACTGTTGAGGCCGTTGATGAACGACGCCAGTTTCGGTGCGTTGTCATCGGCGTAGTGGGGGCTTCCGGCCTGTGCGACATTCGCCGGGGGCTCGTAGCCGAGCCAGGCAACAGTCGCGACGGTCTCGTCGGATCTGCCGGCTTGCTCGAGTACCCGCTCGGTCTCGGCCTTCAGCCATCCCGACTGTTCGACATACGTCGGCAGATCATTGCCCGCGTCGGGTTTGTCATAGGTGACCGACCCGGTCCCGGGCACATAGACGCTGACGTGGTCCGCGGTCTCGACATCGCCCAGCGCGACCGCCACCTTCGGGTGCTCACCGTCGAAATCGAGCACCAGCAGTTGCCGCTCCTCGCCCTCCAATGCGTCATCGATCGCGGCGATCGTGTCGCGCTCCTCGACCGTCAGCCCGGGGTCGTCGCGCAACCCCTCCAACCGGTTGCGGTTGGCCTGGTCCCGCGCGGAGGCCGGGACCCCGTCGAGGTTGCCGATCCACTCCGGACGCTCGTGGATGAGCCGTTGCCGGTCCTCCTCGGAGAGCCCGTCCCACCACTGGTTGACCTCGGTGTCGGTGGCGCCCTCGGGCGGTTTGAGGTCGTCGATGTCCGGTTCCGGTGGGGCCTCGGCCCCGGTGTCGGCGCCGTCGCCGAGGGCCTGGATGACCGATTGCGAACTCTGCTGGTCGACCCGGTCGAAGGTCTGCAGCAGGGTTTTCAGCGTGGTGGTGTAGGCGGCGGCGACGTCGGGGGTCATCAGGCCGCCGGAGGTCAGCGCGATCACGGTGCCGTCGTCGCGGACCAGCCCGCCGAGGCTGCGGGCCTGGGCGGCCACGTCGAGGATCCGGGTGCGCAGCGCGGACAGGTTGGCGCCCGCATCGGCCAGTGTGGCCTGCAGTGAGGTCAACCGGGTGCGCAGCTGTTCCTGCTGCGCGAGGTGCTGTTCGCCGCGGGCCAGCGCCGCGTCGGCGGCGGTGCCTTCCCAGCCGCCGGCCAGGGCGGCGAGCGCCGACCGCTCGGCGGTGATGATCGTGTCCAGGTGGGTGATCTTGGTCTGCAGCTGTGCGGCGGCGGCCGTCAACCCCTGGGGGTCGGCGGCTTCGACGAGTGAGATGGTCGCCGACATCACCCACACCTTTCGCGATCAGCGCAGCTCACTAGACGTTAAC
The DNA here is from genome assembly GCF_900187065.1 of Mycolicibacterium thermoresistibile. Classification (NCBI taxonomy): domain Bacteria; kingdom Bacillati; phylum Actinomycetota; class Actinomycetes; order Mycobacteriales; family Mycobacteriaceae; genus Mycobacterium; species Mycolicibacterium thermoresistibile. The sequence goes on along the minus strand of NZ_LT906483.1, from coordinate 3,848,132 downwards.
ATCCGCCGACCCGGCCCCTGCGCACCAATTATCGGTCTACCTGCGTCGATACCGCCCACCGGCGGGTATGTGCCGAGTCGTGCGCACACCACCCGCCGGATTCGACACCGCCCGTGCAGCGAATAGGATGGGTGAATCATGACCGCATCGGGGCACCCCCATGTCCAAACCCCGATCGCGGGGCTGGTGGATCTGGCATTACGCGACCCTTCTCTGCAGGATGTCGCTGCCCGAGCCGCCGATCGTCCGGCTGAACTGTCGCTGGTAGGCCCCGCGTCCGCACGGGTGTTTGTCGCAGCCGCACTCGCTCGATCCGGCCCGCTGCTGGTGGTCACCGCCACCGGCCGGGAGGCCGAGGAGCTGACCGCCGAACTTCGTGGCGTGTACGGCGACGAAGTCGCCATGTTCCCGTCCTGGGAGACGTTGCCGCACGAGCGGCTGTCGCCCGGGGTGGACACCGTCGGCACCAGGCTGATGGTGCTGCGCCGGCTGGCCCATCCCGACGACGCCCGGCTGGGCCCGCCGCTGCGGGTCGTCGTCACCACCACCCGTTCGCTGGTGCAGCCGATGGCCCAGCGGCCCGACGAGGTGCGGCAGACCGAGCCGGTCACCCTCACCGTCGGGGCGGACGCCGACTTCGACGAGACGATCGCCCGGCTGGTCGAACTGGCCTACACCCGGGTGGACATGGTGGGCCGGCGCGGCGAGTTCGCCGTCCGCGGCGGCATCCTCGACGTCTTCCCGCCGACCGCCGAACATCCGGTCCGGATCGAGTTCTGGGGCGACGAGGTCTCCGAGATGCGGATGTTCTCGGTGGCCGACCAACGGTCCATCCCGGAGATCAGCATCGACACCGTCGTCGCGATGCCGTGCCGGGAACTGCTGCTCACCGACGAGGTGCGGGAGCGGGCCGTCAAACTCGCCGAGCAGCACCCCAGGCAGGAGAACACCCTGCCCGGCACCCTGCCGGACATGCTGGCCAAACTCGCCGAGGGCATCCCGGTCGACGGGATGGAGGCGCTGTTGCCGCTGCTGCGGCCGGGTGAGCTGTCGATGCTGACCGACCATCTGCCCGCCGGCGCGCCGGTGCTGGTGTGCGACCCGGAGAAGGTCCGCACCCGCGCCGCCGATCTGATCTCCACCGGGCAGGAGTTCCTGGAGGCGTCCTGGTCGGCCGCGGCCATCGGGGGTGACGCCCCCATCGATCTCGACGCGCTGGGCGCGTCGGGCTTCCTCGATCTCGACGACGCCCGGGCGTCGGCCGCGGAGGCCGGCCACCCGTGGTGGACGCTGAGCCAGCTCAGCAGCGAGTCGGCGATCGAGCTGGATCTGCGGCCGGTGCCCGCGGCGCGCACCAAGAGCGCGGTCACCGAGATCTTCGCGATGCTGCGCGCCCACGTCACCACCGGCGGGTATGCCGCGGTGGTCACCCCCGGCGCCGGCACCGCCCAACGGATCGTCGAACAACTCGGCGAATCCGAGACCCCGGCAAGACGTCTGGAGCCGGGTGCCGGGCTCGAACCCGGTGTGGTCGGGGTGCTGCAGGGCCCGCTGCACGACGGTCTGGTGCTGCCCGGCGCGAACCTGGTGGTGATCACCGAGGCGGATCTGACCGGCAACCGGGTGACCGCCCAGCAGGGCAGGAAGCTGGCGCCCAAGCGGCGCAACGTGGTCGACCCGCTGGCGCTGACCGCCGGGGACCTGGTGGTGCACGATCAGCACGGCATCGGCCGGTTCGTCGAGATGGTGGAGCGCACCGTGGGCGGTGCCCGCCGCGAGTACCTGGTGCTGGAGTACGCGTCGAACCGGCGCGGCACCGGCGGCGGCCACACCGACAAGCTCTACGTGCCGATGGACTCGCTGGATCAGCTGAGCCGCTACGTCGGCGGGGACTCGCCGTCGCTGTCGCGGCTCGGCGGCAGCGACTGGACCAACACCAAGACCAAGGCGCGTAAGGCGGTCCGGGAGATCGCCGCCGAACTCGTCGCGCTGTACGCCAAACGCCAGTCCGCGCCCGGCCACGCGTTCAGCCCGGACACCCCGTGGCAGCGCGAGATGGAGGACGCGTTCGGCTTCACCGAGACGGTCGATCAGCTCACCGCGATCGAAGAGGTCAAGGCGGACATGGAGAAACCGGTCCCGATGGACCGGGTGATCTGCGGCGACGTCGGGTACGGCAAGACCGAGATCGCGGTGCGGGCCGCGTTCAAGGCCGTGCAGGACGGCAAGCAGGTCGCGGTGCTGGTCCCGACGACGCTGCTGGCCGACCAGCATCTGCAGACGTTCACCGAGCGGATGGCCGGTTTCCCGGTCACGATCAAGGGGCTGTCGCGGTTCACCAGCCCCAGCGAATCCCGCGCGGTGCTCGAGGGCATGGCCGACGGGTCGGTCGACATCGTGATCGGCACGCACCGGCTGCTGCAGACCGGGGTGCGCTGGAAGGACCTCGGGCTGGTCATCATCGATGAGGAGCAGCGCTTCGGCGTCGAACACAAAGAGCACATCAAGTCGATGCGCACCCATGTCGACGTGCTGACCATGAGCGCCACCCCGATCCCGCGCACCCTGGAGATGAGCCTGGCCGGGATCCGGGAGATGTCGACGATCCTCACCCCGCCCGAGGAGCGCTACCCGGTGCTGACCTATGTCGGCCCGTACGACGACAAGCAGATCGCCGCCGCGCTGCGCCGCGAACTGCTGCGCGACGGGCAGGCGTTCTACATCCACAACCGGGTCAGCACCATCGACAAGGCGGCCGCGCGGGTACGTGAACTGGTGCCCGAGGCGCGGGTGGTCGTCGCGCACGGCCAGATGAACGAGGAGGCCCTGGAGCGCACCGTCGAGGGGTTCTGGAACCGCGAATACGACATCCTGGTGTGCACCACGATCGTGGAGACCGGGCTGGACATCTCCAACGCCAATACCCTGATCGTGGAGCGGGCCGACACCTTCGGCCTCTCCCAGCTGCACCAGCTGCGCGGCCGGGTGGGGCGCAGCCGGGAACGCGGCTACGCCTACTTCCTGTATCCGCCGGACGCGCCGCTCACCGAGACCGCATACGACCGGCTGGCCACCGTCGCGCAGAACAACGAACTGGGCGCCGGGATGGCGGTGGCGATGAAGGACCTGGAGATCCGCGGCGCCGGAAACGTGCTCGGCGTCGAGCAGTCCGGGCATGTCGCCGGGGTCGGCTTCGACCTGTACGTGCGGCTGGTCGGCGAGGCCGTCGAGGCGTACCGGGCCGCTGCCGAAGGCAAAACCGTTGCCACTCCGGAGGAACCGAAGGATATCCGGATCGATCTGCCGATCGACGCGCATCTGCCGCCGGAGTACATCGCCAGCGACCGGCTCCGGCTGGAGGCCTACCGCAGGTTGGCGTCTGCCCCGGACGACGACGGGATCGCCGCGGTTGTCGACGAGCTGGTCGACCGGTATGGACCGTTGCCCGAACCAGCGCAGCGGCTGGTGGCGGTGGCACGGTTGCGGCTGCTGTGCCGGCGGTTCGGCGTGACCGAGGTGAGCGCCCCGTCGGAGGCCACGGTCCGGGTGGCGCCGCTGACCCTGCAGGACTCCCAGCAGGTGCGGCTCAAGCGGCTGTATCCAGGAGCGCACTACCGGGCGACGACATCGACTGTGCAGGTGACCATTCCGCGGTCCGGCGGTATCGGCTCACCCCGGATCCGGGATCTGGAGCTGGCCCAGATGGTGGCTGGATTGTTGCTGATGCTCCATGGCGACACCGAGGGCGAAGTTGATATAACCAGGTTCGGAGGTGCAGCGGCTGTGACGAGCGACAAGCGGCGACCACGATGACCGTGGTCCTGGTCGATCCCCGGCGGCCATCGCTGGTACCGGTGGAGGCGGTGGGGTTGTTGGCCGGGGACGTCCAGTACACCGAGGAGATGCCGGTCAAGGTGCCGTGGTCGCTGCCGTCGGCGCGGCCGTGGATGGCCGACTCCGATGACGACCCGGCTCCGGTGCTGCTGTCGTCCGATCCCGATCACCCCGCCGTGCAGGACAGGCTGGCCGCCGGTGAGCAGTTGATCCGCGCACCGGAGCCGTATCCGGGTGAACGGCTGCTCGACGCGGTGGCGATGATGGACCAGTTGCGCACCTCGGGGCCGTGGGAGAGCGAGCAGACCCACGATTCGTTGCGCCGCTACCTGCTCGAGGAGACCTACGAGCTGTTCGACGCGGTGCGCAGCGGCAACGCCGACGAGCTGCGTGAGGAGCTCGGAGATGTGTTGCTGCAAGTACTGTTTCACGCGCGCATCGCCGAGGACGCGCCGGAGAACCCGTTCTCCATCGACGATGTCGCCGACGCGCTGGTGCGCAAGCTGGGCAACCGGGTGCCCGCCGTGCTGGCCGGTGAACCGGTGACCCTGGACGAGCAGTTGGCGCAGTGGGAGGAACGCAAGGCCCTGGAACGGCGGTCCAAGCGCAACCGTTCCTGTCTGGACGATGTGCCCACCGGGCAGCCCGCTCTTGCGTTGGCGCAGAAGGTGATCGAGCGGGTGACCCAGGCCGGCCTGCCCGCCGACCTGATCCCGTCCACCATCACCTCGGTCGCCGTGTCGGCGGGTTCGGACGCCGAGCATGTGCTGCGGACCCATGTGCTGGAGTTCATGGACACCGTGCGGCGGGTGGAGGAGGCAGTCGCCGCCGTCCGCCGCGGTGAGGACGTGCCCGAAGAGCTCGATGTGGCGCCGCTGGACGACATCACCGAAGAGGAATGGCGCACCTACTGGCCGACGGTCAGCGCGGCGGAGGCCGGAACTGTGGCCGAGGTCGACGCCGAAACTGTGAGCGGGGCCGAATCCGACGCTGAGCCTGCGCACTCCGGTGACGGCGAACCCGGTGACGGCGAACCCGGTGACGGCGCCGCGGCAGACGAGCCCTGACCGGCTGAGTGTGACGTGATTGCGGTCAATGTGATCGCACCGCGTTCAGGGTGAACCCGCCGCATTCAGTGTGCGGACAGTGTTCTCAGCGTGAGACCACACAGGCGAATCGGGTGAAATCCGTACCTGTGCGCACATTCGCCTCAGCCGTTGCACATCCGAAGCCGATGGCGCACACCCGAAGCCGATGGCGCACACCCGAAGCCGATGGCGCACACCCGAAACGGCCCAGCACCCGGCGCGAGTCAGTCGACCAGCGCATCGCCGAGGTAGCGGTCCGGCTCGCTGACCCCGGGCAGCGCGAAGAAGAACCCGCCGCCCACCGGCAGGATGTACTCCTCGAGCGGCTCACCCTTGAGCCGTTCCTGCACCGCCAGAAAACCCCGGCGCAGGCTGCGCTGATAGCACACGAACGCCAACCCCTGATCGAGCCGGCCCGCGCCGTCGAATCCCCGCGCATACGAGAATCCCCGCCGCAACAGCAGATTGTCCTCGGTCTCCGGGGTGCGCGGGTTGGCCAGCCGGATGTGGGCGTTGAGCGGAATCCGTTCGCCGTCGGGATCGGACGCGTAGTCGGGATCGTCGAACTCGTCGGACATGCCCAGCGGGGCGCCGCTGACCTTGTGCCGGCCGAAGATCGCCTCCTGCTCGGCGAGCCGGGTGCGGTCCCAGAACTCGACGAACATCCGGATCAGCCGCACCACCTGATACGACCCGCCGACCGCCCAGTCCGGCTCGCCGTCGTCAGAGCCGACCCACACATACCGGTCCATCAGCGCCGCGTCGCCGGAATCGAGGTTGGCGGTGCCGTCCTTGAACCCCAGCAGATTCCGCGGCGTCTCGGTCGGCACACCCGAGCCGGCGCCGCGGGCGTACCCGTCGATCATCCAGTGCAGCACCAGATCCCGCCGGGTGCGGCGCATCAACTGACGCAGCGCGAACTGGAGGGTGTCGGTGTGCCCGGCCTCCAGGCTCAGCAGCAGATCCCCGTGCGACAGTTTCGGATCGAGCCGGTCATTGGCCAGAAACGGCATCGTGACCAGCTCGTTGGGGCGCCGGTCGGCCAGGCCGAACCGGTCGTCGAACACCGACGCCCCGACACCGACCACCACCGATAGATCGTCCGGCGGCGGTTGGGCGCCGAGGATGCCCGAGTCGACCGGGGGATACGCCGGATCCCGCACCTCGGGTGGTCGGCCGGCCATCAGACCACGGATCTCGTCGGTGAGCTCGCGCAGCACCAGCGCCAGCCGGGACCGGTCGTCGGAGACCACCTTGAACGACGCCAGCAGGCCCAGCCGCGGCACCGGCAGCGCGGTGATGCCGGTCTGGTGCGGACCCTCGAACGGAACGAACCGCGGTGAGTCGGGAAGCGAATCATCCTGCCGGCCCGCGCATCCCGGGACCATCGCGGCGGCGCCGACCGCCGCACCCGCACCCAGGGTGCCGGCGACGAACCTGCGGCGTGAGATGCCGCGCCGCCCGTCCGGACCGGTCACTTCAGATCCAACACCCCCGCCACTTGTGACACCTCTTCGGACAGCCCGGCCAGCTGCGCCTTGAGCGTGTCCACGGTCTGCCGCGGCACTGTCACCTCCGGGCAGCGCGGGGACGGGTACGGGTCGTCCTCGGTGCAGTACAGCACCCAGCCGTCACCGCGGCGCAGCGGCTGCATGGTCTCGAAGATCTCGTCGAACCCGTCGTTGATCCGGCCGAGCAGCGCCGGATCCGCTTCGGCGAGAGCCGGCGACAACGTGTCGATCGCCACCCGGGAGCCCTGCAGGTTCGCCTCGAAATCCCACAGGTCGGTCTTGGCGTAGCGGTTCTCCTCGCCGGTGACCTTGCCCTCGGACACCTCTTCGATCAGCTCGGCCGCACCCACCGGCACGTCGACCGGGGCGATCTCGAGGGACGCCATCTCGTCGCGCAACCGCGCGACGTCACGGTCGAGTTGATCGGCGAACGGCACCCCACCCTCGGTGGTGTTCTGCTCGAACAGCAGGTGTTCCAGGCGGTGCCAGCCGGAGAACGCCGGATCGTCGATACCGGCGAAGTCGTCGACGCGGGCGTCGATCAGCACATCGATCTGCTCGACCAGCGCGGCCAGCGGTTCGATGCGCTCCCACGGCTGCCGCGACGGCGCATAGGCGGCCTGGGCGGCGGGCAGATCCCCCGCCCGCACCGCGTCGGTGAACGTCCTGGTGACCCGGACCAGCTCCTCGGTCTGCTCGACCGCGTAGGCGTGGTACTGGTCCACCGCCTCGACGATCAACGGATTGTCCGCACCGGCGGCCGCCTCGGTGGTCTCGGTGACCGTCCCGGTCCCGGTCGACTCCGCGCGGTCGGCGGAGTCGCCGCTCGCACACCCGGCCGCGATCAGCGCCAGCGCCGCCACGGGCACCGTCCATGCGACGAACCGTCTCATCTGCGCCCTCCTCGCCGTCGACCCGGAAACAGTACCGAATTTTTCGCTGGACAGGGTAGGTTCGCCTAACCTACCGAGCCCGCTGGTCAGCATGGACAGGTCGCGTCGACCGGCCGGGGTGACCGTGCGCCCCGAATGGGGTTTGCTGGCCCACGCCCGCCGGGCGGTGCTCTCCGCCCTCCGCCGCGGCGCGTGGGACTATGGGCATCGACAGACGTTGGTTGAGGGAGTCTGGTGTCGCCGGTTCGTTGGCTACGGCCTGTTGCAGTGATCGGTGCAACGGCGTTGTTGCTGGCATCCAGTTGTTCCTTTCAGTTGGGCGTACCGATCCCCGAGGGCGTGCCGCCGCCGGCGGGTGATCCGGTTCCGGCCATCGACATCTACGTCGAGGGCCGTCCGGCTGATCAGCTGCACGAGTGGGCCGCCGAGCGGGCGCCGAAGCTCGGGATCCCGGTCACCGCGCTGGAGGCCTACGCCTACGCCGCGCGGGTCGCCGAGGTGGTGAACCCCAAGTGCAAGATCACCTGGACCACGCTGGCCGGTATCGGGATGGTGGAGAGCCATCACGGCACCTACCGGGGTGCGATGGTCGCCACCGACGGCAACGTCACCCCGCCGATCCGCGGGATGCGGTTGGACGGGTCGGCCGGCAACCTGCGCCTGACCGACACCGACGGCGGGGAGCTCGACGGTGACAGCGAACTGGACCGCGCGATGGGTCCGATGCAGTTCATCCCGGAAACCTGGCGCCTCTACGGCGTCGACGCCAACAACGACGGGGTGGTCGACCCGGATAACATCGACGACGCGGCCCTGTCGGCGGCGGGCTATCTGTGCTGGCGGGGCAAGGATCTGTCCACCCCCCGGGGCTGGATGGAGGCGCTGCGGGCCTACAACTACTCCGACCCCTATGCCCGCTCGGTGCGGGACTGGGCCACCGCCTATGCCAACGGACACGGCCTCTAGCTGCGCGACGGACAACCCCACGCTTTAGGCTCAGGGGCTAGCGCAGTCCGTTCACCCGTATCAGCAAGGAGAAACCATTGCCCATCATCGAACAGGTCGGAGCCCGGGAGATCCTCGATTCCCGCGGAAACCCGACAATCGAGGTCGAGGTGGCGCTCACCGACGGAACGTTCGCCCGGGCCGCCGTGCCCTCGGGTGCGTCCACCGGCGAGCACGAGGCGGTGGAGCTGCGCGACGGCGGGTCCCGCTACGGCGGTAAGGGCGTCGAGAAGGCGGTCAACTCCGTGCTCGACGAGATCGCCCCGGCGGTGATCACGATGAGCGCCGATGATCAACGGCTGGTCGATCAGGCGCTGGTGGACCTCGACGGCACCCCCGACAAGTCGCGGCTGGGCGCCAACGCGATGCTGGGGGTGTCGCTGGCGGTCGCCAAGGCGGCGGCCGAATCGGCCGGGTTGCCGCTGTTCCGCTACGTCGGCGGGCCGAACGCCCACATCCTGCCGGTGCCGATGATGAACATCCTCAACGGCGGCGCGCACGCCGACACCGGCGTCGACGTGCAGGAGTTCATGATCGCCCCGATCGGCGCCCCGAGCTTCAAGGAGGCGCTGCGCTGGGGCACCGAGGTGTACCACGCGCTGAAGGCGGTGCTGAAGAAGCAGGGCCTGGCCACCGGCCTGGGCGATGAGGGCGGGTTCGCGCCGGATGTGCCCGACACCCGTTCGGCGCTGGATCTGATCGCCTCGGCGGTCGAGTCGGCCGGCTTCCAGCTCGGCGCCGAGGTGGCGTTGGCGCTCGACGTCGCGGCGACGGAGTTCTTCACCGCCGGCACCGGCTACGCCTTCGAGAAGTCCACCCGCACCGCCGATCAGATGGCGGAGTTCTACAGCGGGCTGCTGGACTCCTACCCGCTGGTGTCCATCGAGGACCCGCTGGCCGAGGACGACTGGGACGGCTGGGTGGCGCTGACCAACGCCCTCGGTGACCGCGTCCAGCTGGTCGGCGACGACCTGTTCGTCACCAACCCGGAACGGCTCGAGGAGGGCATCGAGAAGGGCGCCGCCAACGCGCTGCTGGTCAAGGTGAACCAGATCGGCACGCTCACCGAGACCCTGGACGCGGTGGCCCTGGCCCACAACAGCGGGTACCGCACCATGATGAGCCACCGCAGCGGGGAGACCGAGGACACCACCATCGCCGATCTCGCGGTGGCGGTGGGCAGCGGCCAGATCAAAACCGGCGCGCCGGCGCGCAGCGAACGCGTGGCCAAGTACAACCAGCTGCTGCGCATCGAGGAGACCCTCGGTGACGCCGCCCGCTACGCCGGTGACCTGGCCTTCCCCCGATTCGGAATCGAGACCAAATAGCCTGTGCCCGAAGGTAAGCGGCCCGACTCGCGGCGACGGACCCCGGCCCCGCGGCCGGCGAAACCGGGTGCCGGGAACCGGGGACGGCCGCGGGGCGGGCCACCGGCGCGCCGCGAGCCCCGGGCCACCGATGCGCGGTCGGCGGCCGAGTCGAACGACACCGCAGACACCATCCGCCAGCACATCGTCGCCTCGGCGGAGCAGCAGTCCGAGCAGCGGTTCGGGTCGACGGCCCGCCGCGCGGCGATCCTGGCGGCGGTGGTGTGCGTGCTGACGCTGACCATCGCCGGGCCGGTCCGCACCTACTTCGCGCAACGCACCGAGATGATGCAGCTCAAAGCCGTTCAGGAACAGCTTCGTGAGCAGATCGCCGAGCTCGAGGAGCAGAAGCTCAAGCTGGCCGATCCGGCGTACATCGCCGCCCAGGCCCGCGAACGCCTCGGTTTCGTGATGCCCGGCGACATCCCGTACCAGGTGCAGCTGCCGCCGGGGGCCGAGGTGCCCGAACCGCCGGATGCGCACGCGGCGGTCGCACCGTCGGACGAGCCGTGGTACACGTCGCTGTGGCGCACCATCGCCGACGAGCCGCACGGCCCGGCGCCGTCACCCGGCCCGGCGCCGGATGATCCCTCGGCTCCGGTGCCGGACGGTCCGCCACCCGCGCCGGTCGAGCCGGTGCCGCCAGGGGAGCCGATGCCCGGTGGTTGATCCCGCTGATCTGGAGATCGTCGAACGGCAGCTGGGCCGCGAACCCCGGGGTGTGCTGGAGATCTCCTACCGCTGCCCCAACGGCGAGCCCGGGGTGATCAAGACCGCCCCCAGGCTGCCGGACGGTACGCCGTTCCCGACGCTGTACTACCTGACCCACCCGAAGCTGGTCGCGGCCGCCAGCCGGCTGGAGGCGGCCGGGGTGATGCGGGAGATGACCGAGCGGCTGCAGCAGGATCCGGAGCTCGCGGCGGCGTACCGTCGTGCGCACGAGGCGTATCTGGCCGAACGCGACGCGATCGAACCGTTGGGCACCACGTTCTCCGGCGGCGGCATGCCCGACCGGGTCAAATGCCTGCACGTGCTGATCGCGCACTCGCTGGCGAAGGGGCCGGGGGTCAATCCGCTGGGAGATGAGGCGTTGGCGATGCTGGCCGAGGATCCGGCGATGGAGGGGATTGTGGAACGGGACACGTGGATCCGGCGGTAGGCCGGGTCGCCGCCGTCGACTGCGGCACCAACTCGATCCGGCTGCTCATCGCCGACCGGGCCGGCCCGGGCGGCCGGCTGCGCGACGTGCATCGCGAGATGCGGATCGTGCGGTTGGGTCAAGGTGTCGACGCCACAGGTGAGTTCGCGCCCGAGGCGCTGGAGCGGACCCGGGCGGCGCTCACCGACTACGCCGAGTTGATGCGGGCCCACGGGGTCGCCGAGGTGCGGATGGTGGCGACGTCGGCGGCGCGGGACGTGATCAACCGCGACGCGTTCTTCGCGATGACCGCCGAGGTGCTCGGCACGGTGGTCCCCGGGGCGGTGGCCGAGGTGATCACCGGCGCCGAGGAGGCCGAACTGTCCTTCCGCGGTGCGGTGGCCGAACTGGATTCCGCCGCAGCGCCGTTCGTCGTGGTCGACCTCGGCGGCGGCTCCACCGAGGTGGTGCTGGGGGCAACCGAGGTGGCGGCGGCGGTCTCCGCCGACATCGGATGTGTGCGGCTGACCGAGCGGTGCCTGCCGTCCGATCCGCCGACCGCCGCGGAGATCGACGCCGCGCGGGCCGTGGTGCGCGGGGCGCTGGACGAGGTGATCCGGCGGGTGCCCGTCGAACGGGCGAGGACCTGGGTCGGGGTGGCCGGAACCATGACCACGCTCGCGGCGCTGGCCCACGATCTGGCCAGCTACGACTCCGAGGCGATCCACCTCTCCCGGGTGGGATTCTCGGACCTGTTGCGGGTGTGCGACGACCTGGTGGCGATGACGCGTCAGCAGCGCGCCGCGCTCGGCCCGATGCACGAGGGACGGGTGGACGTCATCGGCGGCGGCGCGATCATCGTGGAGGAGTTGGCGGCGCTGCTGCGGCAGCGGGCCGGCATCGAGGAACTCATCGTCAGCGAGCACGACATCCTCGACGGGATCGCGCTGTCGATCAGCTAGCCCGGGCCGCCCGGCGACGATGCCGGGTGGGATCGCGCTGGGCGGCCAGTGTCAGGCCCAGCACCACCATCACCACACCGAGCGCGAAGTGCAGCCAATTGCCGGCATTGTCGAGCGGGATCACGTTGCCCGGCCCGGCCTTGTCGACGGCCAGTCCGTAGCCCCACAGGGCGAGGAACACCGCGCCGCCGCCGAGCAGATAGGCGCGGGCGGCGGCGTAGCTGCGGGCCAGCAGCAGCCCGCCCGCCCCGGCCGCCAGGTGCACGATGTTGTGCAGCGCGGAGACGGTGAACATGTCGAACAGCCGGGCCGTCGACTCGTGGCCCCACCAGGACAGCCCGTCGTAGCCGGTGGTGAGGCCGGGGATGAAGCCCGCCGCGCCGATGAGCAGCAACAGCGCGCCCATCAGCAGGGCGGCACCCTGCACCGCCATGTACTTCGGGGTGGTTCGTCGGGTGGTGCCGGTCTCGGTCATCGCCCCGCCTCCTGATTCGTGCTCGCCGACGGGTCGGTAGGTAGCAGAAGATGTACCCGGCAGGTCCGTCGGTTAACCCGAGCGTCAGCGGGACGCGAGTCGGAGCTGTTTCGGGGCGCCGCGCGCCGGCCGGATCACCTGCCCGGGCGAGCCCCCCAGGACCGCTACTTGACGCGGCAGCCGCTGCCGATGTTCTTGCAGTGGTGCCCCTTGTCGCAGACGTTGCACCGGCAGGCGCAGGTTCCGGTCCGCAGCGGTGAGTTCCGCATCCGATCACTCCTTGACTCGGCAACGAATTCGGCTATCAACATAGGCCGATCGGCGTGCCGTGGGGCTACTTGCGCAGGATGGGTTTGAGCGCGTCGATCACCGTGGGGTCTTCGATCGTCGACGGCAGCGGTTCGTCCCGGCCCGCGGCGATGGCCCGCATGGTCTTGCGAAGCACCTTGCCGGAGCGGGTTTTCGGCAGTGCCGGCACCACGTCGACGAGTTTGAAGTTGGCCACCGCACCGATGTCGTCGCGCACCGCGGTGATGAGTTCGTCGGCAAGTCCGTCGGCGGAGGCGCCGTCCTTGAGTACGACGAAACCGCGGGGCACCTGACCGCGGATCTCGTCGTCGACGCCGATCACCGCGGCCTCGGCCACGGCCGGGTGCGCGGCCAGCACCGCCTCGATCGCCCCGGTCGAAAGCCGGTGTCCAGCAACGTTGATCACATCGTCGATGCGGCCCATCACGAACAGGTAGCCGTCGTCGTCGATGTGTCCGCCGTCGCCGGTGAGGTAGTAGCCGGGATATTCGACGAGGTAGCCGGCCTGATAGCGGGCGTCGTTGTTCCACAGCGTCTGCAGGGTGCCCGGCGGCATCGGCAGCTTGATGCAGATCGCCCCCTCGGTGCCGGGGCCGCACGGTGCGCCCTCGGCGTCGAGGATGCGCACGTCGTAGCCGGGCATCGGCAGGGTGGGGGAGCCCGGTTTGATCGGGAACGGTTCGACGCCCATCGGATTGGCGGCGATCGCCCAGCCGGTCTCGGTCTGCCACCAGTGGTCGACGACGGGGATGCCCAGCTTGGCCGACGCCCATTCGTAGGTATCGGGGTCGAGCCGTTCTCCGGCCTGGAACAGATAACGCAGCCCGGACAGGTCGTAGCGGCCGATGTGGGCGCCGTCGGGGTCTTGTTTGCGGATGGCGCGGATCGCCGTCGGCGCGGTGAACAGCGCCTTGACGCCGTACTCGGCGGCCACCCGCCAGAACGCGCCCGGATCGGGGGTGCCGACCGGTTTGCCCTCGTAGAGCACGGTGGTGGCGCCGAGCAGCAGCGGTGCGTACACGATGTAGGAGTGGCCGACCACCCAGCCGACGTCGGAGGCCGCCCAGAACACCTCGCCGGGGTTGATGTCGTAGATGTTGCGCATGCTCCACAGCAGCGCGACCGCATGCCCGCCGTTGTCGCGGACCACGCCTTTGGGGGTGCCGGTGGTGCCCGAGGTGTAGAGCACGTAGAGCGGATCGGTGGCGGCGACGGGCACCGGGTCGACCGGTTGCGCGTCGGCCATCAGCTCGGCCCAGTCCACGTCGCGGCCCGGGGTGAGGTCGCAGCGGCACTGGTCGCGCTGCAGGATGACGCAGCGGGTGGGCGGGTTCGCGATGGTCTGCAGGGCGGCGTCGAGCATGGGTTTGTACGGCACCACCCGCGACGGTTCGATCCCGCAGGATGCGGTGACGACGACCGTGGGTTGGGCGTCCTCGATGCGGGCGGCCAGTTCGTGGGCGGCGAACCCGCCGAACACCACCGAGTGGATCGCGCCGAGCCGGGCGCAGGCCAGCATCGCCACCACGGCCTCGGGGACCATCGGCATGTAGATGATGACCCGGTCACCCTTGTCGACGCCGAGGCCGCGCAGCGCACCGGCGAACCGGGCGGTCTGGTCGAGCAGTTCGGCGTAGCTGTAGGTGCGCTTGGTGCCGGTGACGGGGGAGTCGTAGATCAGCGCCGGCTGATCCCCGCGCCCGTCGGCGACGTGGCGGTCCAGCGCGTTGGCGCAGGTGTTGAGCTCCCCGTCGGGGAACCAGCGGTAGAACGGCGGGTTGGAGTCGTCGAGGATCCGCTGCGGTTCGCGGGTCCAGGTGACGGCCTTGGCGGCGTCGGCCCAGAAGGCCGCCGGGTCGGTGATGCTGTTCTGGTACAGCTCGCGGTATCCACCCATGCAGGAACGGTAGCGCGCCGGGCCCTGCTCGCGGCGCCCGTTCCTATAGTGACCTGTTATGACTGTCCAACCACCGCCGATTGCGGGTGTGCGCCGTTCCTTCGTCGAGGCCCGCGGGGTGCGCTTCCACGTGACCGAGTCCGGTCCGGCCGACGGACGGCCGGTGCTGGCGTTGCACGGTTGGCCGCAGCACCATTGGGCTTACCGGGACCTGCTCGCCGATCCGCCTGCGGGGCTGCGCATCATCGCCCCGGATCTGCCCGGCTACGGCTGGTCCGGGCCGGCGCCGCACCGGTGGGCCAAGGAGGACGTCGCCAGTGATCTGCTGGCGCTGATGGACGAGCTCGGCCTGGGCCGGACGCTGCTGATCGGCCACGACTGGGGCGGCTACATCGGGTTCCTGATGATCCTGCGGGCGCCGGAGCGGTTCGACGGGTACATACCGCTCAACATCGCCCACCCGTGGGTGTCGACCGGCACTGTGTTGAAGCACATCTGGCGGTTCTCCTACCAGCCGCCGATGGCTGCCTTCGGGGTTCCGCTGCAGCAGCGCACCCGGGTGCTGGAACGGGTGGTGTTCGGAAAAGGCTCGGCACTGGATGCCGAGACGGCGAAGGTGTACGCCGACAGGTTCCGTGACCCGGTGTGCGCGCGGGCCGGCCGCGACACCTACCGGACGTTCCTGGTGCGGGAAATGCCCGCCGCGGCAAGGAATCCCGAGAAGCGACGAGCTACGGTGCCGATCCGGGCGCTGTTCGGAACCCGCGACCTGGCGATCCACCCGTCTTTGGCCGCGCCGGAGACCGCCCTGGCCGACGACTACACGCTCGAGACCGTCGACTGTTCGCACTTCATCGTCGACGAGCGGCCGGACCTGGTGCGGGCGCGGCTGGTGGCGCTGGCCGAGGAGACGGCATAGCCCTGGCTCGTCGGGTGTTGACTGCTCGTGGGCGGTGGTGGGTGTGCACTGGCAGTGGCGAGCGTGCGTGGATCGTGGCGAGTGTGCTTGGGCCGCGGCGGGTGTGCGCTCACCGAGGTCAACGTGCGTCCACTGTCGGAATTCGGCCGTTTTCCCGCAGCTAGCTCACATTGACCGCCGCTGGTGCACTATCGATACCGGGTTGGCACACTCGACGTGCTGACCGCCCACTCGACGCGCGGCCGGCTCGGTCGCAGGTGGGTGTCGTGACGTGTGTCAGCGCCCCGCTAGGCTCTCGTACTGCCACGCCCCCATAGCCCAATTGGCAGAGGCAGCGGACTTAAAATCCGTCCAGTGTGGGTTCGAGTCCCACTGGGGGCACCGTCATGGCCGCAGGCCACCCGCGAACGCCGACGGGTGAGCCGTAAACGTCGTAAACCCCACGGCAACACGGATGCAACAGAACGTCGGTAGCTTGCGGCCGGTGGATGAAATGTTTGCACGCTCTGCCGCCGAAACGATCAGCAAGGGAATCGGTCGTCGTGACTTCGTTCGTGCCGTCGCCGCGTTGAGCGCCGGCGCAGGCATCGCCACCACCCTCGGCGCCTGTTCGAGCAGGAGCACTGTCCGGGCCACCGGCGCGTCGACGGACTTCGAGATCCTGCAGCCGGGCCAGGGCGAGATCACCGGCGACCACTACCTGCAGTCGGTGCCCGACCAGGTCTTGTGGGGTTACGTACCGACGGTGCACGCCACCCCGGTCATGCAGATGCGCTCCGGCCAGACGGTCACCATCGACACCGTCTCGCACGAAGGCATCCTCGAAGACCAGGGCCGCAACCCCGTCGAGTACTTCGGGGCCGAGGGTGTCGACGAGAACGACGTGCTGGAGGACGTCATCGCCGTTGCCGCCGAATACGACCGCACACCACGCGATTTCGACAAGGACGGCCCGCACGTGGTGACCGGTCCGATCTTCATCGAAGGGGCCGAACCCGGCGATGTCCTCAAGATCGAGACGCTGGAGGCGACACCTCGCGTGCCCTACGGTGTGGTGTCCAGCCGGCACGGCAAGGGTGCGCTCGCGCTCACCGCCGACGGCACCCCGCCCGCGGGCATCACCCTCGACGAGGTGATGCCACCCGCCGTCACCGACGGGCGGTCGAACCCGGACCCGACCCGGTACGGCAACCTCTCCACCTTCACCGCCGTCGAGGACGGCCACGGCGTCATGTCGTACGGCGATGCGCGCGTGCGCTTTCCGCTCGCACCGTTCATGGGCATCATGGGCGTGGCCTTCGCCCAGGACCGTGACCCGACGGCGCCCACGGCGAACTCGGTCCCGCCGACGATCGCCGGTGGGAACATCGACATCCGACTGCTGGGCGAGGGCTCGACGCTCTACCTCCCGGTGTTCGCCGAGGGTGCCCTGTTCTACGTCGGCGACCCGCACATGGCGATGGGCGACGGCGAAGTCGCGCTCACCGCGATGGAGGGATCCCTGCGCGGCACCTACCGGCTGACAGTGTGCAAACCGGGATCCGGCGACGCCCCGTCCGTCGCCTACCACTACCCGTTCGCCGAAACCGGCGATGCCTGGGTGCCGATCGGCCTGTCAGACCCCGACGGTTCCGTCGGAGGGCAGGGCACCGACCTCGACGTCGCGATGCGCCGAGCAGTCGCCAACGCATTGGACTTCCTGGAGAACGACCGGGGCATGGACCGCGCCACCGCCTACGCGTACCTGTCGGCAGCATCGCACTTCGCGATCTCCCAGGTGGTCGACCGCACCGTCGGCGTGCACGGTCAGATCTTCAAGTCGCACTTCGCGGCCTGAGGGGGCGGCGACTATCCCTTCGGCTCGCACGCGACGCCGTCACCGTCGCGGTCGAGCTCGTAGACACCCTCGCCGACCACGTACACGGGGCCGGACACATACTCCGGACCGTTGCCGTTGCCGCCGGCGCAATCGACGTCGCTGGCAACCGGAACGCAGACACCCTCGTAACTCGGGTGACAGTCGCGGCTCAGCTCGAGCGGCGCACCCGGTCCGATCCGGGCTGTATCCCCGGCAACGGCGTTCGCGACCGGGCTAAGGACCATGCTCGCTGCGAACAAAATTGTCAACACCGGCAATTTCCTCATGCTGGCAAAGGTAGCAGCCGGCACCTGTTCCGCGCACAGCCGCCCGGATCAACGCCGGGAGTCACTCACACGTTGGGGTCGGTCGTGAGTTCCGGGCCCCGCTAGATCAGGGACAGACCCGCCGGACGCTCCAGGCGGCCCGCGGCCTGCAGCGCCGCCGGTGTCAGGAAATCGGCGAGGGCATAACGCGTTTCGGGTGCGTCATGCTGAAGCGAACCGGTCGACTCCCGGTACAGCTCGGTGGCCGCTTTGGCCTGGAACATCGCTACGACGGCATGGTTGTGCCGGTCGGTGCCGAACTGGGTGAGCGCGGCGTCGAGTTTGGCGTCGACGTAATCGAGCGTCCGCTGGAGCTGACGCATCTCCGTCGTGTCGTCCCGGGCGTCCTCGCGCGCCGTCGGGCCGTCGGCCCGGATCAGCACGTGACGCATGGCCAGCGCCCCGAGCGCGGCCGACAGCGCGGGCACGAACAGCACCGTGCTCGTCACACCGAGTGAGCTCTCCGACGACAACGCGGCGACCATGCTCAGCGCGGTGAGCACGCCGAGCAGCAGCACCAGGATCGTCATCGGCGAGGCCGCGGCGACCCGGTCGCAGGCCTGCCGCGCGAGCGCGCCCAGTTTCGCGGCCACCGTCGACACCTGCCCCAGCGCCGCTCTGTGCCTGGGCTGTCGCGGCGGTTCCACCGGCCCGGCCGGCTCGGGCGCGGGAGTCGGCTCGGAGCGGGCCTCGTCGTCCGCCCGGCAGCCATCAGCACCAACATTCATGTGACTATTGTGACTCGTGTGACTAGAAATCCGTGGTAGACACAGCGGGCGGTTCCGGAAAGGCCTCGCTGCTCCCGCGCGATCTGAGCATTCGCATCGCCGAATACGCGGAAACGGCGGCCCGCGCACGTAACGATCTGCTGTAGAAGCGAAAACGCACCCTCGCGAGCGCTGCCCCGGGGCGGATACTCGGGCCCATGGCCAGACACACCCTGTTCTGTGTGCCGGGCACCTGGGAGGCGGTGGCCGCCGCCGACCGCATGCCGGGCGCCATGACCCCCACCGCCGAGATCGGCATGCTCAAAGGTGTCACCGATCTGCTCGACCGACGGGTGTTCGACGTCGTCTACGTCAACTATCCGGCCAGTTTCGGCCCCGTCCCGGGCGGCGGCCAGAGCCTGCTGGAAGCCCTCGGAAACCCGTCCTATCTGGTCTCGCGGGACATGGGCATCGCCGAACTGAAACGCCTGATCGCTGCACACCGGGGCACCTTCGGCCTGCTCGGCTACAGCCAGGGCGCCGCGGTGGTCTCCCTGGTCGGACGCGAACTGGTCTCCGGATCACTGACCTCCCGGCAACGGGACTGCCTGTGGGTGCACAGCATCGCGTCACCGCACCGGTGCCGCGGCCGCACCTTCCACCTCGGCAATCAGTTGGCCTACGAGGGCATTTCGGGTGACAATCAGACCATCACCGGCACCATCGACTGGTTCGACTACTGCCTGCCCGGCGACATCTACGGCAACGCCGACATCCGCGGCACCTACCTGAAGCAGGGCTACGACCTCGTCACGCCGCTGTCCCTGGTCGACCCTTTCACCATGATCAGCCAGATCGCCGAAAACCTCGTGGGGTGGCTGGAAACCGGTGAACTCGGACCGGTCAGCATCTACCGCGCGGTCAAGACCGGATTCGACCTCGGCACGTTTCTGCGTGACTTCCCGCACGACAAGTATGGTGTGTGGGACATCATCCCGGGTTGGACGGCGCTGCGGCACTCGGCGAACCACCTCAACTTCTGGGGCCCGCGGCTACCCACCACCAACGACGTCTGACCGGAAGCCACGCAAACCGATTCGAGAGGATTCCGTTCGTGCCCGCGGTCAGGACCTGGACCGGAGACCCGGTATGGCTCGCCGACGTGCTGGTAGCCGAGGGTCTCGACGCGGTCGAGTTCCCGGGCTGGCGCAACCGGGGGCACGGCGACTTCCGCGATATCCGCGGCGTCATGGTGCACCACACCGGCTCCGATCATGCGACGGCTGCCTCCATCGCCCACGGCCGGCCCGATCTGCCCGGTCCGCTGTCCCAACTGCACATCGCCCGGGACGGGACGGTGACGGTGGTGGCGGCCGGCGTCGCCTGGCATGCCGGCGTCGGCCAATACCCGTGGCTGCCGACGAATATGGCCAACTGGCACATGATCGGAATCGAATGCGCCAACAGTGGAACCAGCCCCACCGCGCCGCACCGCACGAACTGGCCCGACGCCCAGTACGACGCGCTGGTGGCCAGTTGCGCCGCGATCAACCGGCGGCTGGGACAGCCGGCCGACCGTACCATCGGCCACAAGGAGTACGCCGGCCGTGCCCAGGGCAAATGGGATCCCGGCGCGATCGACATGGATCTGTTGCGCGCCGACATCCAGACCCGCATCGGCGACCTCGACAGCCGGGTTCGGACCCCGAGACCTCCGGTGCCGGTCGGTCAGTACGCCCACATCCTGTTGTTCCGCGGTTCGCAAGGCCCACTGGTCGCCGAGGTGCAGCGCCGGCTCCGGTCCGACCACCCCGACATCGCCGGGGATCTGGCCGTCGACGGCATCTTCGGGCCGCGCACCGAGGAGGCGGTCCGGCGGTTTCAGCGCAAGACCCGCGGTCTGAAGGTGGACGGCATCGTCGGCCCGGCGACCGCGGCGGCGCTGCGGCTGCAGACCGTGTGACGCCCCGGCGCCGAGGCACTCACGCCGAGGCTGCCATGGCCTTCTCGTCCTCGTCGGCGAAGGTGTCCTCCAGCGTCAGCGGCGAGTAGTCCACGTCGATCTCGCTGAGCGGGCGGCCGCGGGCGCTGCTGATCGTGCCGAATCGCCGCATCCCCTTGTCGGTCGCGTACTGCTGGAACTCGTCCATCGTCAACCCGAACGGGACCTCGTCGTAGACGGCGAACCCGTCTTCGGTGTTCTTCAACACCAACGGGATGAGTTCATTCATCCGCTCTTCGAACACGTTCCAGTTCGCGTCGTCCGCGGCGACGTGGCGGCGACAGGTGAACGTGCCCCACGCCATGTGGCGCCGCTCATCGTCACCGATGCGCCGCACCAGCTCCTGCATGCCGGGAAGGATGCCGCGGTCTACGCAAATGCGTTGCCAGGCATAGTATCCCGTCAACGCCATCATGCCTTCGATGACGTGGTTGTAGGTCACCGACGCGCGGACCTGCGCGGCCGGAGACGGATCGGTGGCCAGGACCTCCAGTGAACTCGGCAACTCGTCGTAGAACATCTGCCGGTAGGCCGGCAGCTCATCGAGGTAGTGGTGCAGGTCGTCGGTCATCCCGACCGCGTCGAGCCACATCCGGAACACCTGGGTGTGCTTGGCCTCCTCGAACGCGAACTGGGTCAGGTACATCTCGTCGCCCAGGCGTCCCTCGGCCCGCATCGCCGCCATGAACGGCTGGATGTCCTGGGTGACCGCCTCCTCGCCCGCGATGAACTGGGCGCAAAGCCTTGTCGCCCAATCTCGTTCGAGTTGAGTCAGCGACTCCCAGTCCTCCCGGTCGCGGGAGAAGTCGATGTCGGCGGGATTCCAGAACTTCGCATTGCCCTTCGTGAACAACTTCAACGGGAGGCTGTCCCAGTTGAGACCACCCGCATCGAGTGAGGCCGAATTCCTGCGTGCCATGTGGAGTACCTCCGTGCTCGTCTCGGGTGGGGCTGGGCTGAGGCCGGCGGCGTCGCACCTCCCGGGAATGACACCGGCCATCCTACTGTGATCGGTGTCACAGCGTGGGAGTTCGGGGAGGCAGCGCGCAGCCCGGCGGCAGCCCGGCGGCAGTCCGGCGACGGCGGGCGGCAACCGGGTCACCAGAGCGGAATATCCTGGCCGTGCTCGCTTTTCGGTCGTGGGCCAAAAAATCGCCGCTCGGATTCGGTGATGGGCACGTCGTTGATGCTGGCCTCCCGCCGCGACATCAGGCCCTCGGGGGTGAACTCCCACAACTCGTTGCCGTAACTGCGGTACCACTGACCGCTGGCGTCATGGCTCTCGTACTGGAACCGCACGGCAATCCGGTTCTCCCGGAACCCCCACAGGCTCTTGCGCAGCACGTAATCGAGTTCGCGTTGCCACTTGGCGGTGAGGAAATCGACGATCTGCGTGCGCCCGACGATGTGCTGCTCGCGGTTGCGCCACTCGGAATCCGGTGTATAGGCCAGGCTCACCAGGTGCGGGTCCCGGGAGTTCCAGGCGTCCTCGGCCGCCTGCACCTTCTGTATCGCCGTCTCGAGGGTGAACGGCGGGAACGGCGGGCGTGTGTCGGTCATCCTGCTGCCTTTCGTGTCGACGAGGGGGCGAGTGGCCCGGACGTAGAACGATCGTTCTCCGGATGGCCGAAGTGTAGAGAACGAGCGTTCTAGACGCAACCGTCAGGAAGCGGAGATGAGCGTCGCCGCGGCGCGCCGTGCCGCGGCGGCCGCGTCCGTGCCGTCACCCCAGATGGTCGCCGCGACGATCGCGCCGTCGGCCAGGATGGCCAGTTGCTCGGCGAGCTCGGACGGCAGCTCCGCCGCTGCGACGAGATCGGCGAGGTAGTCGCGCACCGCCGTCTTGTGGAGTCGGGCAATGCGCCGGACATCGGTGGACGTGCCCCCCAGTTCGCCGATGGTGTTGATGAACATGCATCCGCGGAAATCGGATTCGGCGAACCAGTGGGCCAGGAAGTCGAACACCGCGAGGATCCGGTCCCGCGGGTCTGCGGCGCGGCTCTGGACATACTCGGTCATCGCACGCCGCACATCGGCGTCGCGCTGCTCGAGTACCGCCGCCACGAGATCGGCCTTGGAGCGGAAACAGGAGTAGAGCCGCTTCAACGAGATACCCGCAGCGTCGCGGATCGCGTCCATCCCCACCGCCTGCACACCGCGCTCGTTGAACAACGTCGTCGCGGTGGCCAGCACGCGGTTCTTGTCATCGGTCTCCGCCATGCCGCACCCCTCGTCGAGAACTACCGTTCTCCAGGGTAGCGGCCCGCCCGTTTTCGACGGTCCGGAGCGGACCGGATGACGTTTCGCGGGGCGCTTTTCGAGGTACTCCCACCTTCCGCGCACCTTCCGCACGACGGCGTCCGCCGATCCGTGCGCCGTAGCCGGAGAGGAAAGCCCCAGGGCGGCCCGAAAAAGGAGAGAGCGTCATGAGCGGTTCAGACAAAGCCAGGAATCAGGCGCAAGGCCTCCTCGGCAAGGCGAAGGCCGCGTTCGGTCGGCTCACCGGCGACCGGACCATCGAGAACGAGGGCCGGGGTGATCAGACCAAGTCCGACCTGAAAGGCGCCGGAGAAAAGGTCAAGGACGCCTTCAAGAAGCACTAGATCGAGCAGCCGAGGTCAGTCGTCGTCGTGCCCCGGCCGGACGATGCGCGCCGGTCCGCTGCGCGTGGGAATCACGATCGTGGGCCAGGCGGACGCGGATTTCCGAGGTGCCGCTGCCCTCCGTTCCGCCGGCCCCGCCGGCCCCGCCGGCTTCGAGGCCGTAGGCCGTGCCGGACGTGCTGTCATGATCGCGATCACCGACAGCGCCAACGCCAGAACAACCAGCGTCACATCGAAGGTGCTGGTGATCTGTTGCACCAAGGTGTTGCCGAACACGGCGTTGATCGTCGCCGGATCCAGCGGCTCGGATCGCGGCACCAGGGCAATCCCGACGATGACCCGGCTGACCACGGCGGCGAACAGCACCGCGAACAACGTCGTCAGCATCCGGCCGGGCGCGAACCGGCCCGCGTTGAGGAACAACCACCAGGCCAGTACCGCGGCGAGCAGATCGAACGCCATCAACGCGGTGCCGTTGTACGGCGGGGCCGGCAGGTCCAGCACCGCGGACAACGCCACGTCGGCGAGCCGTAACACCGCGGTGCCGGCACACCATGCGCCGATCAGCAGCAGACAACGGCGAACGGCCCTGCGCCACACCGCACGGTCGTCACGCAGCGCCGACACGGTCGGCACCGCGACGATCGCGGCGACTGCCACCCAGGACAGATAGCCCTCGTAGCCGACGCCGGAGATCCCGGTGTTCTGGGCGATGCCGTGAAACGCGTCCACCTCACGGCCCACCGGCAGCACCCATACGATCATTCCGGCCACCAGCGCCGACACGGCGAGCAGCAGCGTCGCCACCCGCGCCGCCAAGCGGGTGGACCGCAGCCACCGGTAACCGATCACCAGCGGAATCACCGCCACCACCGCGTACAGCAGTGCGGCGAGTGCGGTGGCCAGATGCGCGGTGCCCACGTCGGGTTCACCGATCGCCGGCAGCACGAACCGGGTGCGCCAGTGCAGGTTGAACACCGCCGCGGCCAGCCCCAGCACCAGCGAGACGATCGCGATGATCGACACCGTGCGCTCGGCGCGGCGACCGGTCCCGATGCCGGGTCCGGCCGCCAGCAGCGCACCCGCGGTGCCCAGCCATGCACCGGGCCCCACCCCGGGTGGCACCGACGCGGTACCGCCGTACCGGACCGCCTGGATGGTGGTGAACACCAAGAAGCCCACCACCACAACGAAATACGGTACGCCCAACAGAAGCTGCAGCCGTTCCGGCCCGGACCGCCGGCCGACGGCCAACCCCGCCAGCGACACCACGGTGGCGGCCGCGACCACGGCGAACGCCCAAACCGGCGTCCCGGGGATGCCCAGACCGACATAGAGGTTCCAGGGCAGCAACAGCCCCAGCACCAACAGCGCGGCGGCCACACCGGCGCGACCGCCACGCACCGGATCCGCGCGTCGCGCCACCGGGTCAGTCACCGTCGGCCCCGCCACCGAACGAACCACCCCCGACCGGATACTGCGGCATGGTCGTGACCGGCGCCTCGACCTGCGGTGCCACTGTCTCGGGCGCCTGGGTCTGCGGCGCCACCGTCCGGGGCGCCTGGGTGGCCGGTCCCTGCGTGACCGGCGCCTGGGTGGCCGGTTCTTCAGTGGCCGGCGCCTGGGTGATCGGCTCCTGAGTGCCCGGTGCCTGCGTGGCCGGTGCTTGAGTGGCCGGCGCCTGGGTCGCCGGTGCCCGGGTGGCCGGTTCTTGAGAGGCTGGGGGAGCCTGCACCGCCGGCGCCTGCGTGGGGGTGTCCGGATCCGGAGCAGGCGCCGGAGCAGAGGTCGACGGACGCGACGTCGGCTCGTCAGGCGCGACGGTCGGCTCCGCCGGCGGGGTCGGGTGCGTCACCTCGGTCGGCTCTGATCCCGGTCCCGAATCCGGCCCTGAATCCGGGGCCGGACCCGTCTCGTCGACACCCGTCTCGTCCACGACGGAGCCGTCTCCGGCATCCGCATCCGAGTCTGAATCCTCAGGAGTGCCGGCCGGTTCGGTGTCCATGCCGGGCCGCTGCGACCGGGATTCGTCGGTGTCGCCGGTTGTCGGCTCCCCGGTCAGCGCCGCGGTGGGATCGTCACCGTCGCCGTCGGTCGGCACGTCGAGCACGGTGGTACCGGGCGGAAGGAGCTGCGTCTTGTCGGCGGCGGGCGTCTGCGGGTCGAACAGCCGGGCCGGGATCATCTCGGGTCCGGCCGCATCGGCGTCGGCGCTGAACAACACACCCTGGTCCCGCGGCACCACCGCCAGCACCCCGATGTCGCCGATGTCGAAGCCGTCATCGGGGTCCGGCGTCGTCGCCTCGAGCGGCGGGAGCAGCTCACGCAGATTGGCCAGGAAGTACAGCAGGTCCACCGGCCGGATCCTGGAGAAGTCCGGGATCAGCCGGGTGACGTACTCGGGCCACTCGGCGAACACCGGGCCCGGCACCGTGACCGGCACCGTGCCCGGGAGCGCCGGCGCGGGCCCGACCGGAAGCAGGGGCGCGGCGGCGTTCTGCACGGCGACGGTGCCGTCGCGGTAGACGTTGACGATCGCCGGCGCCGCAGCCTTGCTGACGTCGCGGGAGGAACTCAACGCCCGCGTCTCGAAGGTCCGGACCTCGGCAGGAGCCCCCGGCGGCGGCAGATGCTCGATCATCGTCCAATTCGGGCCGTCCGGCTCGACGCCCTGTCCGGGCGCCACCGGAAACGCCTTGCCGGGCACCGGGCCCTCCTGCAGGCGCACGGCCTGCTGGCTGCTGGTCGGTTCGATGGTGATCGCGACGCTGACGGCCAGGGTGGCGAATCCGACCGCGGCCAGCGCGCCCACCGAGCTGCCGATCAACCACTGGCGCCGCCGGACCGCATCCTCGGCATCGGCATCCTCGGCATCCTCGGCTTCCGGGTCGAAGCCGCCCGCCGGACCGTCCGCACCTGGCGTATCCACCGGGTCGGTGAAGCCGAGCAGATCCGAATCCTCATCGGGCACTTCGGAGTACGCCAGTTGTTGACTCTGCATCGTGTCGGCGGTCTCCAGCGGCGTCACCGTGGTCGGCAGCTCGTCCGCGACGACCGGGGCGGCCATGGTCGCGTCCTGCGACAGCGATGCCAGCGTCGCACCGCGGGCCAACATGAACTCCGGGTCGTCCGGGAACCGCAGCGGCACGGGCGAGGTCTCGACCAGATCGGCCGGCAGACCGCCGTCACCCAGCGAGCCCATCACGATCAGACCGCTGGCCGCGCCCGGATCGGCGGCGAAGCGCTCGACCAGCGTCCGGTAGGCGGCCTGTGGGTCACCGTCGATGGGTTCGGTCGCGACCGGTGTGGTGACGCCGCCCGCCTCCGTCATCGACAGCGCGACCGTGGCGCCGTCGTTGACCAGGGTCGCCACCGTCTCATCGCCGGCCAGCGTGCGCACCACCGCGGTCACCGCGTCGGATTCGTCGACCACCGTCACGGGACGCAGCCCGGACCCGGTCAGCGCGTCGTGTACCGGGCCGATCCGGTCAGCGGCCGGACCACACAGGCTGATGCCGACGAGCCGGTGACCCGACTCGGTCAGCGCCCCGGCGGTCGCCAGCACCGTGGTCACCAAGGTGTCGGGTGTGCTGTCGGCGGCGGCCAGATCGAGGTCGGTCTGATCGACGACGGGGTTCGGGGGGTCGGCGTCGACCAGCACAATCCGAGCCGTGCCGGATTCGACGAAGACCCCGAGCGTGACGTTCACCATGACCTCTTTCGACCGCGGCGGCGCACCCACCCCCGCCGCGCGATTTTCACTGTAGGGCGGATGCGGGGCCGGTGTCCGGTGATCGTCGGCCGACCGATGCGCGCACAGCCGGGCCCTACGTGGATATCGCCGCGGCACCGGTTGGGTGTTACGCCCGCCGCACGTCAGCCGACGCCGGCCTGGTAACGCTGCAGCCGGCGCAGCGCCGCCGCCGACGTCGGGCCGTCGAACGGCTGCAATGCGGTGCTCAGCCGGGTCCGCACCGCGTCGATGTCCAGGCCCATCCCGATGGCCACCAGCGAATTCTCCGAGACCCGCGACCGCCTGGTCGTGACGTGCACCGCCGAGCCCACCGCGTTGATCAGATAGTGGCGCGGATTGGACCGTTGGCGCACCGCCACGGTGCCCTTCAGCCGGTACACCCGGGCCGGCGGATCCTCCAGCAACTCGACCAGCCGGACCGGGTCGACGGTGCCGGTGCTGGTCACCGTGACCGAGTCGGCGTGGACATGATCGTGATCCCCGTGGGCTCCGTGGTCGGAAGGTTCGATGAACAGATCCCGGAACGACAGCTGCCCGGTTTCGTCCTGGGCCGAGGCGACGTCGTAGAGCAGGGCGGGGTCGATCCGGCCGCCGGTGGTGCCGACGATGTGAGCGCGCGGATTACGTTCCCGCACCCGGTCTTCCACGCGTCGCAGCAGAGCGGGCCGTTCCTGCTCGGGAATCTGGTCGAGCTTGTTGACCACGACCAGTGTCGCGGCGCCGTAGCGGGCGGGTGGCTGATCGCCGCGGTCGACGGTGTCGAAATGGTTGGCCGCATCGATCACGTCGACCACACCGCCGTCCCGGATCCCGTCGACACCGCTGAATCCGATCATCCGCGCGATCGACGCCGGCTCGGCCACCCCACTGGCCTCGATGATGATCGCGTCCAGCCGCAGTCGGGGGTCGGCGAGCTTGGCCAGCGCCACATCGAGTTCACCGTCGTCGGGCAGGCAGCAGATGCAACCGCCGGCGATCGAGGCCGGCTCGTCGATCTGACCGGTGACCATCGACGCATCCACGTTGATGTCGCCGAAATCGTTGATCACCACGCCGATCCGCGCTCCCGGTGTGCGCAGAACATGGTTGAGCAAGCTGGTTTTTCCTGCCCCGAGATAACCGGTGAGGGCGATGACCGGAATCGGCTCCACACTGCTCCTTTCCCACCGTGCTGGCACTCTACGCGGTGGGTCTCGCCGCCGGTGTCCGGGCGTTGCGAGCAGCGGTCCGTCCGGGCCGACGGCAAACGGCTACACATTCAGAACCACTTGGTAACAAGGCGGTCAAGCCGCCGTGCCGTCCCGGCGCCGTGCGGTGCGGCGTTGTTAGCGTCCGGACGTCACGACGTACGGGTAGCGAGGGGTGAATACGGTGGCGAACCGCGTGGCCGGCAGGGCGGTCTCTGACCTGATGCGTGCGATCGGCGTGTTGCTGCTGGTGCTGCCCGTCACCGTCGCGGTCGTGAACCGGGCGCCGGTGGCGGCGGCGTATTCCCGCGACGGTCTTCCCGTCGAGCGGCTGGCTGTCCCGTCACCGTCGATGGGGCGCGACATCATCGTCCAATTCCAAGGCGGTGGGCCACATTCGGTGTATCTGCTGGACGGGCTGCGCGCCCAGGAGGACGCCAACGGCTGGGACATCAACACCGCGGCGTTCGAATGGTTCCACGACTCCGGGATCTCGGTGGTGATGCCGGTCGGCGGTGAGTCCAGCTTCTACACCGACTGGTATCAACCCGCCCGGAGCCGGTCGGGCACGGTGACCTACAAGTGGGAGACCTTCCTCACCAAGGAGCTGCCCGCGTGGCTGGCGGAGAACCGCGGTCAGGACCCGAACGGCAACGCCGTCGTGGGCCTTTCGATGTCGGGCGGCGCCGCCCTGAACCTGGCCACCTGGTATCCGCAGCAGTTCATCTTCGCCAGCTCGCTGTCCGGCTATCTCAGCCCGTCGCAAGGGTTGTGGCCGACGCTGATCGGTGTCGCCATGCAGGACGCCGGTGGCTACAACGCCCGCGACATGTGGGGGCCCACCAGCGACATCGCTTGGCGCCGTAACGATCCGACCGTCAACGTGGCCCGGCTCGCGGCCAACAACACGGCGCTGTGGATCTACTGCGGCAGTGGTGCGATGTCCGATCTCGACAGCGGAACCGACTTCGGAAACAATTTCAGCGCACAGTATCTGGAGAACATCACGCTGTCCTCCAACAAGGAGTTCCAGCAGAAGTATGTGGCCGCCGGCGGCCGCAACGCGATCTTCAACTTTCCCGCCAACGGCACCCACAGCTGGGCCTACTGGGGCTCGCAACTACAGGAAATGAAGCCGCAGTTGCTGCGGGTCCTCGGCGTCACGACGGCCGCTCCGCAGACCCCGGCTCCGGCCGCTCCGCCGATCGCCGGCGCCCACCCCGCCGGCCATCCGTGACGGGCGCCGGGAGGCGTTGGCATTCAGGAGGCGTTCAGGAGTCGTTCAGGAGTCGTTTCCCTCGGGTACTCCTCCCGTACTCATTGAAAGCCTCGTGCGTTGTGACTATGGTCACACTGTCGCCCGATTTGGTGGCCACGAGTCGGGGGACGCTCGCCACCGGATGCCCGTGCGATTCAAAACTTGTGGAGACGGTCACTATGCAGCACGTCAGCGCGCCGTCAGGCGTCGCAATCATCCTCGGCCGTTCGACCGCGACGATACGGGACTTCCGCATCAAGGGTCCGGTCCGGCCGCCGCAGGGAGGCGTCCCGGACGGGGGCCGAATCAGTACCGTGGGTATCGGTGCGATCTACTCAACGGCCGAGAGCGGTGTGCGAGCGACGGGTGACGATCTCCGTGCCGCGCGGTGTCTCGACGGCAGCGTCCGAAGCGGGGGCGTTCGAGAGGGTGCCCCTCACGGCCGAGCCGCTCACGACGACACCCGGGAGCTGGTCCGCTCCTGTTGAAGCGGTGGCATCCTGCCGGCTGCCGGGCTTTCCGACGACGGTTGCGACCTGCGGTATTCGATCAATGTGGAGGTGCTGATGGCCTACGTGAGTGACGAGACGATCGACGACGTGCGCCGGGAACTGGATCGGTTCAAGCGGGAACAGCACCGCGACAGCGGATACGCGGCGGCCCACCTGGCCGGGGCCATCGAGATGCTCCTCGAGGAGGCCGAGGTCGACACCCGGATGTCGGTGACCCGGCCGGAATAGGAGCGTCCCGGCGGCTGGCGAACACCGCGGGGGCGACCGATCGGCGCAGGTGAACGCCCACAACTCCGGTGCAGTCGCGGCCCGCGAGATCCCGGCCCGACCTGCAAAAGTTTGCTGACACGGCAAAGTGTGATGTTTGCCTCACTTTTGGCTCACACCTTAAGAGATCAGTGTGTGAGGTAGCCCGCAGCGCTTGACGCCGCTCCCTGTCAAATGCCGCTTTCCGCTGGTTAACCACGTGTTTACGGATGTCTTCGCAATGTGACGCGCAAGTCACGAACTAGCTTCCTAAATATGCTCTGAGAGACTTTGCCTCGCGGTCGCCGGAATCCTTCTGCGGCTGGTCGGAGCCGTCGGTTTCCGTCGCTAGACTGACCGTCATCGGCGCCGTCAGACGGCGTGGGACTCTGAAATCTATTGCCGGTATCAACCCGTGCCGGCGGAGGTGCCTGACCACATGGCAAATATTCATCTGCCGGCCTTTCAACAGAACGCGACCGTTCCCCGATCGGGGCAGCTCCCGGCTGATCAGCAGGAGTTCACCGTGACGGGCGCCGTCGCGGTGGACGGGCCGGTCGCCGATCTCGCGATCAACGCCGACGGCCACGCACTGGTCGCCGCCCACTGCGGCCGGGATGCGGTGTCGCTGCTCGACCCCGCCCGGTTGAACGTCCAGGCGGCGGTGCCGCTCGGCGGTGACCCGTTCCACGTCGCGGTGACCCGCGACCACGCCTACGTCAGCACGATCTCCCTGCGCAATGAGGACGCCGTCGAGGTCGTCGAACTGGGCAGCGGCACGGTCGTCGCGACTCATCCCCAGCGGGCCACCATCACCGCCCTGGTGGCCAGCCCGGACGGTAAGCGGGTCTTCGTCGGCCGCACCGACAGCGAACGCGTCGACATCGCCGTGATCGACACCATCACCGGTGAGGTCGACACCGTCGACGCCGGCTGGGGTCCCGCCATCAACATCGACGCCCTGCACGTCGTCGACAACGGACGCCGGCTCCACGCCGCGGTGTCGGACGCGTGCAGCAGCTACCTGGTGAACATCAACGTCGAGACCGCCCGGGTCGAGGGTGCGGTCGGCATCGGCGCGCCGATCCGCGATGTCGCCGTGGGCCCCGATCTGATCGCCTACGTTCTGACCTCCGACCGCCACCGCGGCGGCTCGGTGGCGAAGGTGGACCTGGCGCACGGACGGATCGTCGAACGGGTCGACATCGGTGGCGCGCCCACGCAGCTGGTGCTCGCCGCGGACGGCAGCCGGGCCTACATCGTCGACTACGACTCCGTCGCCGTGCTGTGCACCGTCACCAATCAGGTCGTGCACGCCATCGATCCGGGTGCCGCGCCGTCCGGTGTGGCGCTCAGCCCGGACGGCGGGCGGTTGTTCATCGCCGATCACACCGGTCGAATCACGATGTTCGCCGTGGCCGGAGCACAGCCGCTGTGGCCGGAGGCGTTCCTGGACACCGATCCGATTCCGGCGCATCGCATTCCGGCCGAAGTCGCCTGAACCGCAGCCGAACTCAGTTCGAGCAGTCCAGCGATACCGAGATGGACCGGCTGACCACGACCGGGATCAGCACCGTCTCGTCGCGGACCCCCGGCCCGGTATAGGGCATCCATTGGGTCACCTTCTTCGGGTTGCGCACCCCGGTCACCACGCAGTCGTCGATCGGGCCGGTGCCGATCTTGTCGATCGTGACCGTGTAGCCCTGCGCCTGTAGCCGGTCGATCACCTGCCGCGGCGTCTCGGCCGAAGCCGTCCCGGCCGGCCCGGCGACGGTGGCGCCGCTTCCGATCACCGCTCCCGCGACCGCGACCGCGGCCACCACCTTGACGCGCATGCTTCCATTATTGCGATTTCGGCGTGCGCGCGGTCGCTCAGCGGTCGCAAGCACGCCGAAATCGCAAGGTCGGCGGCGTAGCATCGCGGCCAAAGGAGCGACCAGCGGAGGCGACAGACTCGATGCAGAGCACGATGCAACCCATCCCGTTGACAGTGGCGGCGATCATGCGCTACGCGATCGAGGTGCACGGCGACCGCACCGTCACCACCGCCACCGGAGACGGCGGTTACCGCCACGCCACCTACGCCGACCTCGGCCGGGAGGCGGCCCGGCTGGCCAACGCGCTGCGCCGGCTCGGCATCACCGGGGACGAACGGGTGGCCACTTTCCAGTGGAACAACCAGGAACACCTCGCGACGTACGTGGCGGTGCCGTCGATGGGCGCGGTGCTGCACACCCTCAACATCCGGCTGTTCCCCGAACAACTGCAGTTCATCGCCTACGAGGCGCAGGACCGGGTGGTGATCGTCGACGCCTCGCTGGTGCCGCTCCTGGCGCCGGTCCTGCCGACGATGGAGACCGTGCACACCGTGATCGTCGTCGGCGCAGGCGATCTCAGCCCGCTGCAGGTTCCCGGCAAACAGGTGCTGCGCTATGAGGAGATCCTCGCCGCCGAATCCGACGAGTTCGACTGGCCCGAACTGGACGAGAACTCGGCCGCGGCGATGTGCTACACCAGCGGCACCACCGGCCACCCGAAAGGCGTGGTGTACAGCCACCGGTCGAGCTATCTGCATTCCACCGCGGTGTGCAGTGGAAACGGCCTCGGCCTGGGTTTCGAGGACCGGGTGCTGCCGATCGTGCCGATGTTCCACGCCAACGCGTGGGGGCTGCCGTACGCCGCGCTGATGGCGGGTGCGGATCTGGTGATGCCGGACCGCTACCTGGACGCCAAGTCGCTGGTGAACCTGATCGAGACCCAGCGGCCCACGGTTGCCGGTGCGGTGCCGACGATCTGGAACGACGTGCTGCACCACCTCGACAGCGAACCGGACCACGACATCTCGTCGCTGCGCCTGGTCGGCTGCGGCGGGTCGGCGGTGCCGGTGTCGCTGATGCAGTCGTTCGAGGAGAAGTTCGGTGTGCAGATCCGCCAACTGTGGGGCATGACCGAGACGTCGCCGGTCTGCACGCTGGCCTGGCCGGCGCCGAACACCCCCGCGGACCGGCACTGGGAGGTGCGGGGCAGCCAGGGCCGGCCGATCTGCGGGGTGGAGGCCCGCATCGTCGACGACGAGGGCAACGTGCTGCCCCGCGACAACGAGGCGGTGGGCGAACTGGAGGTCCGCGGGCCGTGGATCACCGGCAGCTACTACCACGACGCGGACCCGTCGAAGTTCGAGAACGGATGGCTGCGCACCGGCGATGTGGGCCGGATGGACGCACAGAGCTACATCACGTTGACCGACCGCGCCAAGGACGTCATCAAGTCCGGCGGCGAATGGATCTCGTCGGTGGAGTTGGAGAACCACCTGATCGGCCATCCCAAGGTGCGGGAGGCCGCCGTCGTCGGCGTGCCCGACGACCGGTGGCAGGAACGCCCGCTGGCCGCGGTCGTGCTGCACGAAGGTCAGCAGGCCACCCCCGAGGAGCTTCGAGAATTCCTGTCCGACAAAGTGGTCCGGTGGTGGCTGCCGGAACGCTGGACCTTCGTCGAGGAGATCCCGCGGACCAGCGTCGGCAAGTACGACAAGAAGACGATCCGGGCCCGCTACGCCGACGGCGCTTATCAGGTCACCCATCTCGGCGGCTGATCCGCCGGGAATCCACTCGGGCGAACCGCACCTGGTGTAGATCTGACATATGACCTTCCGGGTGGTGCAGTGGGCGACGGGCGGAGTCGGCATCGCCGCCATCAAGGGCGTGCTCGAACACCCCGAGCTGGAACTCGTCGGCTGCTGGGTGCATTCGCCGGACAAGGCCGGCCGCGACGTCGGCGAGATCATCGGCGCCGAACCGCTCGGGATCACCGCCACCAACAGCATCGACGACATCCTGGCGCTCGACGCCGACGCGGTGATCTACGCGCCGCTGCTGCCCGACCCCGATGAGGTGGCGGCGCTGCTGCGGTCGGGCAAGAACGTCGTCACCCCGCTCGGCTGGTTCTATCCCACCGAGAAGCAGGCCGCACCGCTGCGGGCCGCCGCGCTGGAAGGCGGCGCCACCCTGCACGGCACCGGAATCGCGCCCGGCGGGATCAGTGAGAAGCTGCCGCTGATGTTCTCCGCACTCGCCACCGGTGTGACTTTCGTTCGGGCCGAGGAGTTCTCCGATCTGCGCACCTACGACGCCCCGGACGTGGTGC
Organism: Mycolicibacterium thermoresistibile; assembly: GCF_900187065.1. NCBI lineage: Bacteria > Bacillati > Actinomycetota > Actinomycetes > Mycobacteriales > Mycobacteriaceae > Mycobacterium > Mycolicibacterium thermoresistibile. Next base: position 3,814,138 of record NZ_LT906483.1, on the reverse strand, counting down.
GCCATGTGATGGGGTTCGGCGACACCCCGGAGAAGGCACTGAGCGGCCCGATGCAGAAACTGCTCGACGGCGGTTTCATCCAGGCGGTGCGCATGTGCGTCGACAAGATCGGCTTCGCCGCCGACCCGCAGGTGCGCTCCCGGCAGGAGATCGCGGTGGCCACCGCGCCCATCGAATCCCCGATCGGCGTCATCGAACCCGGTCAGGTCGCCGGCCGCCGGTTCCACTGGGAGGCGCTCGCCGGCGACGAGGTGGTGGTCCGGGTCACCGTGAACTGGCTGATGGGGGAGGAGGACCTGGATCCGCCCTGGGATTTCGGGCCGGCCGGGCAACGGTACGAGATCGAGGTGCGTGGCAACCCGGATTTCACCGTGACGATCAACGGTTTTCAGTCCGAACCCGGCGATCACGGCCCGGAGGCCGGGATCGTCGCCACCGCCGCCCACTGCGTCAACTCCGTCCCGGCGGTGTGCGCGGCCGACCCGGGGCTGCTCACCTACCTCGACATGCCGCTGATCAGCGGTCGCGCCGCACCGCGACTGACCTGACCGGCCTACCATCGGACAGATGCGCCCACCCGAGCCGTTGAACCTCGAGCAGTCCCGCGCCATCCCCGTCGACGTGGAGACGGCCTATCACGGCACGATGTCGCTGCCGCTGCCCACCCTGTTCCGCCACCGGTACGGGCCGATCCCACCGGTGGCGGCCACCCACAACGAGACCGGCGGCTGGGGCGCGGCGGGCGACACCCGCACCGTCGCACTCACCGGCGGCGGGACCATGCACGAGGAACTCACCCGCGTCGACCCGCCGCGGTCGTTCGAATATCACCTGTCCCGGATCACCGGGCCGCTGTCGCCGTTGGTGCACCACATCGACGGGCGGTTCCGGTTCGAGCCGGTCGGAACCGGAACCGAGGTGACCTGGCGGTGGGCGCTGCACCCCCGCTCGGTACTCGCCACGCCCGTGCTGCCGGTGTTCGCCCGGCTCTGGCGCGGATACGCTCGCCGGGCGTTGGAGGTGCTCTCCGACGAACTGCTGACCGGGGCGGGGGAGTGACGGCGGCGTGGCCAACAGACGTGCGCTGGTCCTCGCCGGCGGGGGACTGGCAGGCATCGCCTGGGAGACCGGTGTCCTGCTGGGCATCGCCGACGAATCGCCGCACACCGCCGACCTGCTGCTCACCTCCGATGTGCTGGTGGGAACCTCGGCCGGATCGGCGGTCGCCGCGCAACTGGGCAGCGGTGCCCCGCTCACCCGGCTTTTCGAGCGGCAACTCGACCCGAACACCGCCGAGATCAAACCGCGGGTCGCGATCGATGACCTGACCGCGGAGTTCCTCGAGGCGGTGCGGCGACCCGGCAGCACCGTGGAGAAGCTGCGGCGCATCGGCGCGGTCGCACTGTCCACCGGGACGGTCGGCGAGGCGGAACGCCGCGCCGTGATCGCCGCCCGGCTGCCCGCACACGACTGGCCCGACCGGGACCTGCGCCTCTCCGCGGTCGACGTCGGCACCGGTGAACTGGTGTGCTTCGACCGCGATTCCGGTGTGCCGCTGGTCGATGCGGTCGCGGCCAGCTGCGCGGTGCCCGGCGTGTGGCCGCCGGTGACCATCGGCGAACGCCGCTACATGGACGGCGGCGTCGCCAGCACCGTCAACATGGCGCTGGCCGCCGACTGCGACACCGTCGTCGCACTGGTGCCGTCCCGCCGCGACACACCCAGCCCGTTCGGGCCCGGACCGGCCCGCGAAATCGACGAATTCGGCGGGGCCGCTGTCGGAGTCTTCGCCGACGACGCGTCGGTCGCGGCGTTCGGCGCCGACCCGCTCGACCCGGCCTGCCGCGCCCCGGCCGCCCGCGCCGGCCGTGCCCAGGGCCGGCGGGAGGCCGCCCGGCTCGCCGAGTTCCTCGGCCGGCGGACCGGCTGAACGCACATCACGTCAGCCCGGCGTCGTCGAGAGCCGCGGCGGCGAGTTCCCGTCCGGCATCGATGACCTCGGCGGCGCGGTGGAAATCCAGGCTGCGGCACACGGATCGGGGAATCTCGATCACGACATCGGGTGGATAGGCGGCCAGGGTGTGCCGGGCCAACGCGGCCTGCGCGATGTCGATGGTCCGGTTCATCACCTCGAAGCTGCCCAGCCGCGGCACGGTGATCGACCTCGAGTTCTCCGCCGCCTCTTCGAGCTCCCGGTCTTGATCCACCGGATCGGGATCCGCCGGGGCCGCACCGGAACCGAACCGGTCGCGCACCGTGCGCGCGGCGGCGGAGTCCAGCAGCGCCGCGGTCAAGCGGTTCACCCATTCGGCCGTCGGGCGGGCCCCCGCACCCCGGTCGGCCGGCTCGGCGCCGCCGGCCTCGCTGCCCGCCAGGCTCACCGCGATCGTCACATCGGCGTTCACCGCCGCGATCGGCGCCATCGGCACCGGATCCAGGATGCCGCCGTCGGCCAGCAACCGGCCGTCGAGCACATGCGGTGCGATCACACCGGGGATCGCGATCGACGCCCGGATCGCGCCGTCCACCGGTCCGCGCTGCAACCACACCGACTTGCCGGCGATCAGATCGGTGGCCACCGCGGTGAAGGGGATCGGCAGCGTTTCGATGGTGGCCTCGCCGAGAATCTCCCGGACCGCGTCGAGGATCTTCTCGGCGCGCAGCACGCCCGGCGCGGTGAGCGACGGGTCGAGCAACCGCAGCACCGAACGCTGGGTCAGGGTACGGGCCCAGGCGGCGTAGTCGTCCAGCTTCCCCGCGGCCATCACCCCGCCCACCAGCGCCCCCATCGACGAACCGGAGACACCGACGACCTCGTGACCCCGCGCCCGCAGTTCCTCGATCACCCCGATGTGGGCGTAACCCCGGGCGCCACCGCTACCGAGCGCCAACGCCACCCGGGTGCGTGCTGAGCCGTCGGAAGTCACCCCACCAGTCTGCGCCAGGCGCGGCGGATAACCTGACCGTCATGTCCGTCGCCGGGGAGAACGGCAATGCCAGAGCGTCGTCGGATGTGCGGACCGCCCTGATCCTCGGCGGGGTCTTCGGCGGGGTGGTCGCCATCTGGCTGCTGCTGGATCACGGTGTGGCCGCCGTGCTGGGCGAGGACCACAGCCGCACCGCGCACGTCGTCCGCGCGCTGGGTGCGACCGTGCTGACGGTGCCGCTGGTCGTGGTGGCCCGCCGCAGGCTGGACCGCCGCGGATGGTCGGGGCTGGGCCTGACCCCGCTGCGCGAAGGCTGGCGCCCGCTGCTGCTCGGCATCGGGTGGTGGGCGGTTCCCGCGGCCGTGGCGACGGTCGGCGTCGTCGCCGCCGGCGGTGCGCAGCTGCGGGTGCAGGAGCCGATCGGGAACGTGCTGGCCGGGCTGGCGGCGCTCACGGTGCTGGTGCTGCTGTACGAGGCGCTGCCCGAGGAGTTGATCTTCCGGGGCTACTTCTACGCCAACCTCGCCGAACGGCGGCCGGTCGGCGAGGCCGTCATCGGGCAGGCGGTGCTGTTCACGCTGTGGGGGGTGGCCATCGGTGCGGCGCTCTCGGCCGAACGCATCGTGTTGTTCCTCGTGTTCTCCTGCGCGCTGGGCGTGGTGCGGGCGATCACCGGGAGCCTGTGGAGCACCATCGGATTCCACTGGGCGTTTCAGGTCACCGCGCAGTATCTGGGGCCCAGCTGGGACGCTGTCGCACTCGACGACCCGGACCAACTGGTGGCGCTGACCCTGAGCATGGTCCCGTTCCTGGCGGTGTTCGCCGGTGCGGCCGTGCTGCGACGACGGTCGGGCCGGTTCCGCTCAGCGTGATTCGAACACCGCTCAGCCGCACAGTTCGTCGGCGGCGGCCCGGACGGCGACGATCACCGCGGCCTGCCGTCCGGGCGGCAACTGCGACCACGGGGTGTCGAAGGTGGACGGTCCGGCCTCATCGCTGCGCTGCAGCATCGCCAGATACGGTTCGACCTGATCGGCGAGCTCGCCGTCCTGCTCCTCCATCCATTGACGTGCGGTGATGCAGGCGCGGAAGTACTCGTCCTCGGTGGATTCGGCGGGCACCGCCATCGCCGTGGTGACCCCGCCGGGGGACACCTCGATCGCGCCCGGTTGCGGGCTGGTGGTGGTCGTCCCCGGTGCCGCGGGCGACGGTTCGGTCGTGTCGCCGGGCTCCGACGAGCACCCCGAGAGCGCGGCCGCGACGGCCGCGGTGGTGACAGTGGCACGGATCGCGAGGCTGCGCATGGCCTCAAATCTATGCAACACTGGCCGCCGTGACGCAGCGGTTCGCACTTCGGTGGTGTTGTCGGGTCTGACGGGGCTTCCTCGGACCCCGACTCGTGCCTGATCCGCGATCGTTCGTCACTTCTGGAGTTCGTCCATGGTTTCCACCCGTACCGGGGTCCTGTCCGGCGTGGCGCCCACCCGGCTGCGCCTGCCCGACCTGTTGCACACCACCGACCGCCTCGCCGACGACGTGCTCAGCGGCCGTTACGACCACCTGCTGCCGGCGGCGGGCCTGCCCCGTCACGAACGCTGGTACACCCGCCTGGTCAGCGACGACGAGCTCGACGTCTGGCTGATCAGCTGGGTGCCCGAGCGGGCCACCGAACTGCACGACCACGGCGGATCGCTGGGTGCGTTGACCGTGCTGTCCGGGTCTCTCGCCGAAACCCGTTGGGATGGCGGCACCTTGCGCCGCCGCCGGCTCGATGCCGGCGATCAGGCGGGTTTCCCGCTGGGCTGGGTGCACGACGTGGTGTGGGCGCCGGCCACCACCACCGGGCCCACGCTCAGCGTGCACGCCTACTCGCCGCCGCTGGCCGCGATGTCGTACTACGAGGTCACTGAACGAAACATTCTGCGCCGCAAACGCACCGAGCTGACCGACGGGCCGGAGGGATGAGCAGTCGCATCGACATCATGCTGGCCGCCGCCCGCGACCGGCTCACCCGGTTACCGGCCGCGGCGGTCCCGGCGGCGCTGCGGCGCGGCGCGGTCCTCGTCGACATCCGGCCACAGGCGCAACGCGACCGCGAAGGCGAGGTGCCCGGCGCCCTGGTGGTCGAACGGAATGTGCTGGAGTGGCGGTGCGATCCGACCAGCGACGCGCGGTTGCCGCAGGCCGTCGACGACGACGTGGAATGGGTGGTGCTGTGCTCGCAGGGCTACACCTCCAGCCTGGCCGCCGCGGCGCTGCAGGGCCTGGGTCTGCACCGCGCCACCGACGTCGTCGGCGGATATCAGGCGCTGGCCGCCGAAGGTGTGCTTGCGCAACTCACTTCGTCGGGCTGACCTCGTTCGGTTTGGCGTCGGCGTGCAGCAGCGGCCGCAGCCGTTCGGTTTTCTCGTGGGTCCAGCCCGGTGGTTGCAGCACCGCGGCCCAGGCGTCGGCCACGGTGTGGACGTAGCGGTGGCCGTGCCCGTCGGGAACCTGGGTCGCCACCGCCATATCGGCCGCCACCTGCAGGAACGTCACCACCGGAATCCACTGGGTGCGGCCCGACACGTCGTAGCCGCGGGGCTCCTTGAGCCAATCCGGTTCGGCGAACAGCAGATCCGGACTCCACCAGGCGATCGGGTCGGAGGCGTGCTGCAGGTACACCACCCGCGGCTCGCCCCACGGGGCGTCCGGGCGGTTCAGATCGTCGGGGCGGGAGACGAATCGGACGTTCGCGCCCCGGTCGTAGATCGGCAGCCACATCGGCGAACCGGGATCCCGGGTGCGGGTCAGCTCGGCCCAGATCTCGTTGTTGAACGTCGGCCCGGAGAACAGCGCACCATCGGTCCGGGCGACCAGGTTGTTCAACGCCAGGAACGGCGCCTCGCCGCCGAACGAGCCGAGACTCTCCCCGAAGACCACCAGCCGCGGCCGCTCGGCCTCGGGCATCTCCCGGATCAGCGCGTCGACCGCCTCGAACAGCGCCTGACCGGCCTGGCGGGCGTTCTCCTTGTCCACCAGGAACGACAGCCAGCTGGGCAGATACGAGTACTGCATCGACACGATCGCGGTGTCGCCGTTGAACATGTACTCCAGCGCCGACGCCTCGGCCTCGTTGATCCAGCCGGTGCCGGTGGTGGTGGCCACGGCCACCACCTGCCGGTTCAGCCCGCCGGTGCGCTGCAGCTCGCGGGCCGCCAACGCCGCGGTCTCGCGGATCCCGTTGGCGGAGTTCAGGCCCGCATAGGCGCGGATCGGCTCCACCGCCGGGGCGCCGTTGAACTCGGACAGCTGCTCGACGGTGGGGCCGGCCGCCACGAAGATACGGCCCTGATGCCCCAGCGACTCCCAGCTGACCAACGATCCGGGGCCACCCGAACGCAGCGGGGTGGTGGGCGCCGGGAACGCCGGGTCATCCTCCTCGTTGACCGCCGCGAACGTGCTGTTGATCGTGCTCATCGCCCAGCGCACCACGATCCCGTTGAGGATCGCGATGATCAGCGCCACCACCAACAGCACCGAGACGACCGCCGAGACCCGGGGCGGCGCAAAGCGTCTCAGCTGACCGTTGAGGAACCGCACCGCCCGCCCGATCAGCTTGCCGATCTCGACCAGGGTGAACAGGAAGGCAATGGACAGCGCACCGGCCAGCGGATGGTCCCAGAACGTCAGCCGCGGCACGCCCATGAAGTCGCGGACCTCGTCCTGCCAGATCCGGAAGTAGTTGATCATCAGCAGTTGGACGACGGTCCCGACCACGATCAGCGCGATCCAGGCCCACCGCGGCGCGCGCGGGCTGGAATCCCTGGACGCCATGAAGCGCACCAGCCACACCCCGAACACGCCGATGCCGTAACCGGCCGCGCCGGCTGCGCCGCTGACGATCCCCTGGAACAGCGGACCGCGCGGCAGCAGTGACGGGGTCAGCGAGAACCAGAGGAACACCAACCCGACCGCGGTCCCGAAGAACGTGTAGTGGCGGGTCCACCACGCGCCCGGTTCAGACTTGTGTTCCTGCGGCGCAACCTCTTCGGAGGCATGCTCGGCGGTCTTGTCCGGGGTCGCGGTCACGTCCGCACTCTAGCGGTGAGTGAACTTCGGGGGACGCTTCTCGGTGAACGCGGCCATGCCCTCGGACTGATCGGCGGTGGCGAACGCGGAGTGGAACACCCGGCGTTCGAAGAGCAAACCCTCGGCCAGCGAGGTCTCGAACGCCCGGTTGACGGCTTCCTTGGCCATCCGCGCCGCGCTCAACGACATGGCGGCGATCGTCGCGGCGGTCTCCTTGGCCTCGTCGAGCAGTTTGTCCGCCGGCACCACCCGTGACACCAGCCCGCTGCGCTCGGCCTCCTCGGCGTCGATGGTGCGGCCGGTCAGGATCAGATCCATCGCCTTGGCCTTGCCGATCGCCCGGGTCAGCCGCTGCGAGCCGCCCATGCCCGGCAGCACGCCCAGCTTGATCTCGGGCTGGCCGAACTTCGCGGTGTCGGCGGCGATGAGCAGATCGCACATCATCGCCAGTTCGCAGCCGCCGCCGAGCGCATACCCGGCCACCGCGGCGATGGTCGGGGTGCGGGTGGCGGCGAACTTCGACCACGGCGCGAAGAAATCCGCGGCGAACACGTCGGCGAACTCCAGGTCGGCCATCTCCTTGATGTCCGCGCCGGCCGCGAACGCCTTCTCGTTACCGGTCACGATGATCGCGCCGATGCCCGGATCGCTGTCGAATTCGGCTGCCGCATCGGTGACTTCGGTCATCACCTGGCTGTTGAGCGCGTTGAGCGCCTTGGGCCGGTTCAGGGTGATGATGCCGACCCGGTCCTCCCGGGTCACCAGGATCGTCTCGTAGTTCTTGGCGCTCATTGTGTTTCTCCTTCGAAAGTCAGCTCGGGGTCGACCGGGGCGAAATAGGCCTCGACGTCGGCTTCGGTGACCTCGGCCAGGGTGGCCGGCCGCCACTTGGGGTTGCGGTCCTTGTCGACGAGCTGCGCCCGGATGCCCTCGACCAGGTCGTGCGACTTCAGCGACGCACACGAGACCCGGTACTCCTGGCGCAACGTGTCTTCGAGGCTCTGGAGCTTCGCGGCCCGTCGCACCGACTCCAGCGTCACCGACAGCGCGATCGGGGAGCGGGTGGCGATCAGATCCGCCGCCTCCCCGGCCGCCGGGGCGTCGTGCGCACGCAGCGCCGCGATGATGTCGGCGACGGTGTCACCCGTGTAGCACTCGTCGATCCAGGACCGCTGCTCGGCCAGCGGGCTGGCCGGCGGCTCCTGGGCGTGCGCGGCGAGCGCGGCGTCCACACCGTCGGCGATCACCGCGCGGGTGAACTCGTCGATCTTGTCGTGCGGCACATAGTGGTCGGCGAAGCCCATCACGATCGCGTCCGCCCCGGAGAACGGCGCACCGGTCAGCGCCGCGTGCAGGCCGAGCTTGCCGGGCGCCCGGGACAGCAGGTAGGTGCCGCCGACGTCGGGAATGAAGCCGATACCGACCTCGGGCATCGCCATCTTGGTGGTGTCGGTGACGACCCGGACATTGCCGTGCGCGCCCACTCCGACGCCGCCGCCCATCACGATGCCGTCCATGATCGAGACGTACGGCTTCGGGTAGCGGCCGATGTGCGCGTTGAGCCGGTACTCGTCGAACCAGAACCGGCGGGCCTCGGCGCCGTCGGCCTTGGCGCTGTGGTAGATCGCCACCACGTCACCGCCGGCGCACAACCCGCGTTCCCCGGCCCCGGTGAGCAGCACGGCGCGCACCGAGTCGTCGTTCTCCCACGCGGCCAGGCGCTCGGCCATCGTCGTCACCATGCCGTGGGTGAGCGAGTTGATGGCTTTCGGCCGGTTGAGGGTCAGCAGCCCGACACCGCCCTCAACATTTACTAGGACATCCTCGTTTTTGGCGGTCACGGTTAAGCAATGTAGAACGTCGCGCCGGGCGAATGCACGACGGGTAAGGTTTCAGGTGAATTGCGTCGGCGGGGAACCGTCCGACGCGCAAGTTCGTTGATGGTGTGTTCGTAGCTTCGAACCACAAGGAGAGGATCCCCGACGGTGCGCGAAACCAGCAACCCGGTATTCCGATCCCTGCCGAAGACGCAGGGCGGATACGCGACATTCGGTACCGGAGCCGCCGGCCTCGGTGCCCAACAAGTGCACGCAGAGCCCTACGCGCCTCAGTACGCCGAGCAGACCCAGGCTGGCGTCGCCCGCCCGATGACCATCGATGACGTCGTGACCAAGACCGGCGTCACCCTCGCCGTGCTGACTGCCGTCGGCGTCATCTCCTACTTCATCGCCTCGGTGAACCTGGGTCTGGCGATGCCGCTGGCCATGATCGGCGCCATCGGCGGGCTGGTGCTCGTCCTGGTGGCCACCTTCGGCCGCAAACAGGACAACCCGGCCATCGTGTTGACCTATGCCGGGCTCGAGGGCCTGTTCCTGGGTGCGATCACATTCCTGTTCGCCAACGTCATCTCCAACGGTGGCTATTCGATGGTCGCGCAGGCGATCGTCGGCACCCTCGGTGTCTTCTTCGGCATGCTGGTCGTCTACAAGACCGGCGCCATCCGCGTCACCCCGAAGTTCACCCGGATGATCGTCGCCGGCCTGTTCGGCGTGCTGGCGCTGATGATCGTCAACCTCCTGGCGGCCTGGATCGGCGGCGGCGACGGCCTCGGCCTGCGCAGCGGCGGCATGCTCGCCATCGGGTTCTCGCTGCTGTGCATCGGGATCGCGGCGTTCAGCTTCCTCATCGACTTCGACGCCGCCGATCAGATGATCCGGGCCGGCGCTCCGGAGAAGGCGGCCTGGGGCGTGGCGCTGGGCCTCACGGTCACCCTGGTGTGGCTGTACATCGAGATCCTGCGTCTGCTCAGCTACTTCAACAGCGATTAGCAGTCAGTTCTGGCAGTCAGCTCACGAAGAGAGGCGTCCACCGAGCGGTGGGCGCCTTTTTCGTGTGCTGTTTGCGTGGTCAGCGTGCGAGGTCAGCGTGCGTCCATGGCGGTCGTTGTGCGTGTGCCGTGGTGAGTGTGCGATGTGTGCGTTCATCGTGCGGCGGCTGTGGGGAATTGGCGGAAAACCGGCCGCTGGTGCACTTTCGAAGCACTGAGCGCACGCTCGGGACGGCCGGCGCACGCTCGAGGTGGCCACTACACGCTCGAGACAGCCACTATACGCTCGAGACGGCCGGGGTGCACGGTCGAGACGGCCGCGTGCATGGTCGAGACGGTCGGCCGAGACGGCCACCCGAGACGGTCGGCCGAGGCGGCCACCCAGGACGGTCGGCCGAGGCGGCCACCCGAGACGGTCGGCCGAGCGGTGGGCGCCTCTTTTCGTGTGCCCGCTGTCGTGTGCTGCGTGCGTCCATGGCGATCGTTGTGCGTGTGCCGTGGTGAGTGTGCGATGTGGGCGTTCATCGTGCGGCCGCTGTGGGGAATCGGCGGAAAACCGGCCACCGGTGCACTATCGAAGCACGGACCGCACACTCAAGACGGCGACCGCACACCCAATACACCGACTACACGCTCAAGTTCACCAGCTGAACGTCAGTAGGGCAGCGCCGGGGCAACCAGCGCACGAAGCGGGTCAGGTCAGGACAACCGCTCGATGATCATCGCCATGCCCTGGCCACCACCGACGCACATGGTCTCCAACCCGAACTGCTTGTCGTGGGTCTGCAGGTTGTTGATCAGCGTCGCGGTGATGCGGGCACCGGTCATCCCGAACGGGTGACCGAGGGCGATGGCGCCGCCCGAGACGTTCAGCCGGTCCAGATCCATGCCGAGTTCGCGCGCCGAGCCCAGCACCTGTACCGCGAACGCCTCGTTGATCTCGTAGAGGTCGACGTCGTTGATCGTCATGCCGGCGTTGGCGAGCGCCTTCTTGGTCGCTTCGATCGGGCCGAGACCCATGATCTCGGGCGACAGGCCGCTCACCCCGGTCGAGACGATTCGCGCCAGCGGCGTCAACCCCAACTCGCGGGCCTTCACGTCGGACATGATCACCAGCGCGGCGGCCCCGTCGTTGAGCGGGCACGCGTTGCCGGCGGTGACGGTGCCGTTGGGCCGGAACACCGGCTTGAGCTGGCTGACCTTCTCGTAGGTGGTGCCGGGCCGCGGTCCGTCATCGGTGCTGACCACCGTGCCGTCCGGCAACGTGACCGGGGTGATCTCCCGTTCGAAGAAGCCGTTCTTGATGGCCTCCTCGGCCCGGTTCTGCGACCGCACACCCCAGTGGTCCTGGTCCTCGCGGCTGATGCCGGTGTACAGCGCGACGTTCTCCGCGGTCTGCCCCATCGCGATGTAGATGTCGGGCAGGTTGCCGTCCTCGCGAGGATCGTGCCACTCCTCGCCGCCCGCCGCGGCCTGCTCGGTGCGCTTCATCGCCTCGGCGAACTTCGGGTTCTTGGTGTCCGGCCAGCCGTCGGCGGTGCCCTTGCCGAACCGCGACACGGTCTCCACTCCCGCCGAGATGAAGGCGTGGCCCTCGCCCGCCTTGATCGCGTGGAACGCCATCCGGCTGGTCTGCAGCGACGACGAGCAGTACCGGTTGACCGTGGTGCCGGGCAGGAAGTCGTAACCCAGCTGCACGGCCACCACTCGGGCGATGTTGTTGCCGGCCTCGCCCGCGGGCTGACCGCAGCCCATGATCAGGTCGTCGATGTCACGCGGATCGAGCTGCGGCACCTTGTCCAACGCCGCCCGCACCATCTGGGCGGCCAGATCGTCGGGTCGCATGTCGACCAGCGAACCCTTGTTGGCGCGGCCGATCGGCGAACGGGCAGTCGAGACGATGACGGCTTCTGGCATGGGTTCAACCTAGCCTGCGGCGCCGGCCGCCCGCGCGTCGGCCCTCCGCGGGCCGAGCGCGCGCAGACCACCCAGCACCGGCGCGGACACCTTCTCCAGCACCGGCGCGGGAACCCGGGCCAGCACCGGGGCCGGGACACCGGTGGAGCGCCGCCACAGCCGGCTCAGATGGCCGACGCGGGCCAGTAGCGGGCGGTTGTCCTTGCGCTCCCACGGCAACGGCTCGTCCGGATCGTCGATGCCCAGCTCGCGCCGCAGCGCCGGCAGCAGCTGGTTGGCCGCCAGCGCATATCCGGCCGCCGACGGGTGATACATGTCGTCGGAGAAGAACCGTTCCGGTTCCTGCATGAAGTTCGGGGTCACCAGGTCCGCGAGCGGCACCGGCACCCCACCCGCGGCCCGCACGGCGGCGGCCTGCGCCCGGGCCAGCCGCAGCCCCTTGCTGCGGGCCACCGAGCGCAGCGGCTGCGGAATGGCGGTGACCACGCCGAAGTCCGGGCAGGTGCCGACGACGACGACCGCGCCGGCCTCCCGCAGTCGGCGCACCCCGGCGCCCAACCGCTGCGCGGACGGCCGGATGCCGTTGAGCCGGGTCACGTCGTTGGCGCCGATCATGATCACCGCCGCGTCCGGCGGCTGATCCGCCACGAACATCGCATCGATCTGGCCCTGCAGCCCCTTCGACGTCGCGCCGACGATGGCCTTGGTACTCAGCCGCACCCGCTTGCCGGACGCCGAGGCCAGCGCGCGGGCGAGCAGCACCCCGGGCACCTCGTCGGCCTCCCGGCAGCCGTAGCCGGTCGCGGTGGAGTCGCCGAACACCATCAGGTGCAGGTCAAAGGGCACGTCACGGTTCCACGGCTGCACCGGGCCGCCGTCGGGGGAGTACACCCCGTCGGCGCGGGGAGGAATGTCCGCCGCCCTCGGGATCGTCCGACGGGCCTGATCGGCCTGGCCGGTCAGCAGGTGTCGCGCGCCGAGGTAGGCAGTGCCCGTTGAAACCATTGTCGCCGCGGTCGCCAGGGCAAGAGTCGACCGTCGTGGTGATCGAATGCCCACGAGACCAAGTTTAGTCCTCGAATTTCTGGTTATTCCGCGTGGCAGTCCGGTTCAGCAATCACGGTGCGGTATCAACTCGGGTATCAAATCGGGACACCCAGGCGTTGAACTGGTTACTGGATGTCAAGCTTGATACCGAGGTTCGAGTTGGCCACGGTCACTACAACGGCGTAGGGAGTGGTGGGATGACTGCACCAAGCAAAGTTCCGCGGACCTCGCCGCTCGCGACGCGGGCGGCCCGCGGTCACTATTCGCGCACATTCCCGGTCAGCGATGGGACACCGTCCGAGTACGTCGAGGACGGGCCCAGCCTGGCCGGCCGGCTCACCGCCCTCGCCGCGTACCTGACGGTCCGGCCCACCCTGGCGATCGGGAGCTTCGCTCCGCGTCTGCCGTGGCCGTGGGGCCTGCTCGACTTCGCCGCCCGCGCCGTCCGCCCGGTGCCGGGTACGGTGCGCGCCACCATCCGGCTGCCGCACTGCACCGCCCAGCTGGTCCGCGCCCCCGGGGTGCTGCCCGCCGACGGGCGCCGCAGCGTGGTGCTCTACCTGCACGGCGGGGCGTTTCTGACCTGCGGTGCGCATACGCACGGGCGGCTCGTCACCGCGTTGTCGGAGTTCGCCGACAGCCCGGTGCTGGTGGTCAACTACCGGATGATCCCCAAACATTCCGTCGGCACTGCCATCGACGACTGCTACGACGGGTATCAGTGGCTGCGGGCCAAGGGCTACGAGCCGGATCAGATCGTGCTGGCCGGGGACTCCGCCGGCGGCTATCTGGCGCTGAGCCTGGCGCAACGGCTGCTCGACGAGGGGGAGGAGCCGGCCGCCTTGGTCGCGTTGTCGCCGCTGTTCGAGATCGACAACGAGTCGCGGGCACAGCATCCGAACATCCGCACCGACGCGATGTTCCCGCCGCGGGCGTTCTCGGCGTTGATCGAGCTCGTCGAGGAGGCCGCGGAGCGGCGCACCACCAACGGGCGCCCGGAGGAGGTGTACGAGCCGCTGGACAACATCGAGCCGGGGCTGCCGCGCACCCTGATCCACGTGTCCGGCTCCGAGGCGCTGATCAGTGACGCCCGCAAGGCGGCGCGCCGGCTGGCCGCCGCCGGGGTCCCGGTGGAGATCCGGGTGTGGCCTGGTCAGATGCATGTCTTCCAGATCGCGGCGCCGTTCGTGCCGGAGGCCAAACGGTCGTTGCGGCAGATCGGCGAGTACATCCGCGAGGCCACCTGGTAGCGCTGTTCGCCCCCCGGTCGATGTCTGGGACCATGGAGGCATGCGATACGCCCGGCACGTCAGTGAGCTCATCGGCAATACGCCCCTGGTCCAGCTGAATTCTGTGGTCCCGGAGGGCGCCGGCATGGTGCTGGCCAAGATCGAGTACCTGAACCCGGGCGGCAGCTCCAAGGACCGCATCGCGGTCAAGATGATCGAGGACGCCGAGAAGCGCGGCCTGCTCAAGCCGGGCGGCACCATCGTCGAGCCGACGTCCGGCAACACCGGGGTGGGGCTGGCGATCGTGGCCCAGCAGCGTGGATACAAGTGCATCTTCGTCTGCCCGGACAAGGTCAGCGAGGACAAGCAGAACGTGCTGCGGGCGTACGGCGCGGAGGTCGTGGTGTGCCCGACGGCGGTGCCGCCGGAGCATCCGGACAGCTACTACAGCGTGTCGGATCGGCTCACCCGCGAGATCGACGGCGCGTGGAAGCCGGACCAGTACTCCAACCAGATGGGTCCGCAGAGCCACTACGAGACCACCGGGCCGGAGATCTGGAACGACACCGACGGCAAGGTCACGCACTTCGTCGCCGGCGTGGGCACCGGCGGCACCATCACCGGCGCCGGCCGCTACCTCAAGGAGGTGTCCGGACGTCGCCCAGAAGGTCCCGTGCGGGTCGTCGGCGCCGATCCGGAGGGTTCGGTGTACTCCGGCGGCACCGGCCGGCCGTATCTGGTCGAGGGCGTCGGCGAGGACTTCTGGCCGTCGGTCTACGACCCGTCGGTGCCCGACGAGATCATCGCGGTGTCCGATGCGGACTCGTTCGAGATGACCCGGCGGCTGGCCCGCGAGGAGGGGTTGCTGGTCGGCGGGTCGTGCGGGATGGCGGTGGTCGCGGCCAACAAGGTGGCCCTGGAGGCCGGGCCGGACGCGGTGGTCGTGGTGCTGCTGCCCGACGGCGGCCGGGGTTATCTGTCCAAGATCTTCAACGACGAGTGGATGTCGTCCTACGGCTTCCTGCGGACCCCGCTCGACGGCAAGGTTCACCAACCCACCGTCGGGGACGTGTTGCGCGGCAAGTCCGGGGAGCTGCCCGACCTGGTGCACACCCACCCCTCGGAGACGATCCGCGACGCGATCAACATCCTGCGCGAGTACGGGGTGTCGCAGATGCCCGTCGTCGGTGCCGAACCGCCGGTGATGGCCGGCGAGGTCGCCGGCAGCGTGACCGAGCGGGAGCTGCTGTCGGCGGTGTACGAGGGCCGCGCCAAGCTCACCGACGCGGTCGCCGAGCACATGGGCGCGCCGCTGCCGTTGATCGGCGCGGGCGAGCCGGTCCAGGCCGCCGCCAAGATGCTGCGCGAATGCGATGCGGTGATGGTGGTGGAGGAGGGCAAGCCGGCCGGTGTGCTGACCCGCCACGATCTGCTGGGCTTCCTCTCGGAGAGCACCGCAGCGCACTGATCCGAGGCGGTCTCGGGGCGACTCGCCGGTGGTGTCGGCAGCCGATCCGCGGCCGTCCACTCCGGTAGTGTGAGTGCGCTCAGTCCGGCGATGCGACCTGGGAGGCGAAATGAGCGATCAGCCGCCAGCGAATACTCCGCCGCCACCTCCGGGCGGTTATCCGCCACCGCCGCAGGGCGGCCAGCCCGGACAGCCGGCGGGCGGCTATCCGCCCCCGCCGCAGGGTGGCTATCCGCCCCCGCCCGCAGGCGGCTACCCGCCGCCCCCGCCGGGAAGCTATCCGCCTCCGCCGCCTGGTAGCTATCCACCGCCACCGGCCGGGAACTACCCGCCCCCACCGCAGGGCGGCTACCCGCCCCCGCCCACCGGGGGCTACCCGCCGGCCGGCTTCCCGCCGCCGGGTGGGTTCGGCGCGTCGTACCGCTTCGGCGACGCGTTCAACTGGGCGTGGAGCGCGTTCACCCGCCACGCGGCGCCGCTGATGCTGGCCGCCCTGGCGTACGTCGCCATCATCTTCGCGCTCAGCTTCCTGTTCAGCCTCGTGCTGACGGCGTTCACCCCCGGCGGCGCCACCACCGTGGACCCCGACTCGTTCTTCGACATGTTCGGTGTCGGCGGCACGCTGACGATGGTGGTCGGCGTGATCCTGCTGCTGTTCGTGTCCGGCGTGATCACCTCGGCCTTCCTCAACGGTCTGCTGGCCATCGCCGACGGTCAGCAAATCGAGCTCGCGTCGTTCTTCCGGCCCCGCAACGTCGGTTCGGTGGTGATCGCGACGGTGATCGTCGGGGTGCTCAGCTACATCGGCACTGCGCTGTGCGTCGTTCCCGGCCTGATCGTGTCGCTGTTCGCGATGTTCACCACGGTGGCGGTCGTCGACCGGAATCTGTCCCCGATCGACGGCATCCTGGCCAGCGTCGACGTGGTGAAGAAGAACTTCGGCCCGGCCATCCTGGTGTGGCTGGCGTCGGGTGTGCTGATTTTCCTGGGTTCGCTGTTGTGCGGTGTGGGTCTGCTGATCACCGGCCCGCTGGCCGGACTGCTGGTGGTGTGCACCTTCCGGCGGCTGACCGGCGCCCCGGTGGCGCCGCAGGCGGTGTAGCCGCCGGGCTCACCGGAACGCGCTCAGCCCGGTCATGGTCTGACCGATGACCAGCTGGTGCACCTCGGACGTGCCCTCGTAGGTCAGCACCGATTCCAGGTTGTTGGCGTGCCGCAGCACCGGGTACTCCAGCGTCACCCCGTTGGCGCCCAGCAGGGTCCGGCATTCGCGGGCGATCCGCAGCGCCTCCCGGACGTTGTTGAGCTTGCCGACGCTGATCTGTTCCGGCCGGATCGTCCCGCCGTCCTTCAGCCGGCCCAGGTGCAACGCCAGCAGCTGTGCCTTGCCCAGCTCGACGGCCATGTCCGCGAGCTTGGTCTGGGTGATCTGATAACCGGCCAGCGGCTTGTCGAACACCTCGCGGGTGGCGACGTAGTCCAGCGTGGTCTCCAGACAGTCGCGGGCGGCGCCGACGCTGCCGAACACGATGCCGAACCGTGCCTCGGACAGACACGCCAACGGTCCGGACAACCCGCGCGCGCCGGGGAGCCGGGCGTCGGCGGGCAACCGCACGTCGTCGAGGTGCAACTCGGAGGTGACCGACGCCCGCAGCGACAGTTTGCGGGTCATCTCGCGGGCGGTGAAGCCGGGCGTGTCGGTGGGCACGACGAACCCGAGGATGCCGTCGTCGGCGCTGCGGGCCCACACGATCGCCACGTCGGCCACCGAGCCGTTGGTGATCCACATCTTCGACCCGTTGAGGATCCAGTCCGACCCGTCCCGCCGAGCGGTGGTGCGCATGCCGGCCGGATTGGAACCGAAGTCCGGTTCGGTCAGGCCGAAGCAGCCGATCACCTCACCGGTGGCCATCGGCGGCAGCCAGTGCCGGCGCTGCTCCTCGCTGCCGTGCCGGTAGATCGCGAACATCGCCAGGCTGCCCTGCACCGACACCAGGCTGCGCAGCCCGCTGTCGACGGCCTCCAGCTCCTGACACACCAGCCCGTAGGCGGTGGCGGTGGAGCCGCTGCAGCCGTAACCCTGCAGGTGCATGCCGAGCAGCCCGAGCTTGCCCAGGTCGGCGGCGAGCTCGCGGACCGGGATCTGACCCGACTCGAACCAGTCGGCGACATGCGGGCGCAGCCGCTGTTCGCCGAATCGGCGCACGGTGTCGCGCAGTTCGATGTCCTCGGGGGTCAGTAGGGCGTCCAGGTCGAGCAGGTCATCCACGCGCGCAGTCATGGTGCATGTCTACACCGGATAGGCTCGTCGGTGCTATGAGTGAACACCGCAGGTGGCAAGGTCTGGCCACGAAAGCCATCCATGCCGGATACCGACCCGATCCGGCCACCGGGGCGGTCAACGCCCCCATCTATGCCAGTTCGACGTTCGCCCAGGACGGGGTGGGCGGACTGCGCGGCGGCTTCGAGTACGGCCGCACCGGCAACCCGACCCGATCGGCGCTGGAGGCGTCGCTGGCCGCTGTGGAGGAGGCCGGATACGGTCGGGCCTTCAGCTCCGGCATGGCCGCCACCGACTGTGCGCTGCGTGCGGTGCTGCGTCCCGGCGATCACATCGTCATCCCCAACGACGCCTACGGCGGCACCTTCCGGCTCATCGACAAGGTGCTCACCAACTGGGGTATCCACTACACCCCGGTGGATCTGTCCGACCTCGACGCGCTGCGGGTCGCCATCACCTCCCGCACCCGGCTGATCGTGGTGGAGACCCCGACCAACCCGCTGCTGTCGATCGCCGACATCGCCGCGATCGCGCAGATCGCCGGCACCTCGGGCGTGAAGGTGCTGGTGGACAACACCTTTGCCTCACCGGCACTGCAGCAGCCGCTGCTGCTGGGCGCCGACATCGTGCTGCATTCGACCACCAAGTACATCGGCGGGCACTCCGACGTGGTCGGCGGTGCGCTGCTCACCAACGACGAGGAGCTCGACGCCGCATTCGGTTTCCTGCAGAACGGTGCCGGGGCGGTGCCCGGGCCGTTCGACGCGTATCTGACCATGCGCGGGCTCAAGACGCTGGACCTGCGCATGCAGAAACACTGCGCCAACGCCGCCCTGGTCGCCGAATTCCTCGACGGGCACCCGGCGATCGAAACCGTGCTCTACCCGGGTCTGGCCGAACATCCGGGCCACGACATCGCCGCCCGGCAGATGAGCGGTTTCGGCGGGATGGTGTCGGTCCGGATGCGCGGCGGGGCCGAGGCGGCACGCAAGTTCTGCGCCCGCACCGAGCTTTTCATCCTTGCCGAGTCGCTGGGCGGAGTGGAATCACTGATCGAGCATCCGGGCGCGATGACCCACGCCTCCACGGCGGGTTCGCAACTGGAGGTTCCCGACGATCTGGTGCGGTTGTCGGTGGGTATCGAGGATTCCGCGGACCTGCTGGCCGATCTGGACCAGGCGCTGGCCGACATCTGATCGCCCGGCCGGATCCCGGACGCCGGGGCACCGGCTACATCAGCGCGGGGCGCACACTGGCGGTGGTGACCACCAGGTTCATCTCCGGCAGCGCCGACGGCGCCTCGTCCACCCATGCGCCGGTGGCGATTTCGGTGGCCCGGGCGTGCACCCACCGCCAGCCGCGGTCGTTGAGGCTCAGCAGTGCGCCCAGCCCGTCCACCGCGTGCAGCAGGGTGATGATCGCCGCGGTGGACGGTGCGGGCACCTGCCCCTCGAACAGCGCCGCCAGCACATCGGAGCGGGCCCGGCCGACCCGGTCCCGGTTCGTCAGCGGCCACGCGTATTCGCGGCGAAACCGTCTGCCCGGCACCCGGATCCGCCGGATCTCCCCGGTCTGCTCCAGATGGGTCCGCAGGTTGCGCTCGGTGCGCTTGCCCAGTTTGGTCAACACGGTGGCCGGGCGCAGCGGCTGTCTCCGCAACGCCCGCAACACCGGTTCGGTCACCGGGTCCAGCGGCGCGGCGTTCGGTGCCGGCTCGCTCAACGCCAGCAACCTCCCGGCTTCCACCGGCTCACCGGGGACGGCGGGCCGGATCCGGCAGGCATACGCCAGATCCAGCAGCGCCGCCGCCGTCAGCACCCGGGTACGACGAGGCCGGTCCAGCGCCGGCTGAGCCGATCCATTGTCGAGCAGCAGCAGAAACAGCTCCTCGGCGATTTTCGCCATGCTCGAACTGTAAACCGGCTCAATCAGTTCATGCGCGACAGCGGCCCGCGGGCCGGGGGCGTCAGCCCTGGTACGGCTCGGCGCTGACCAGCGTCACCTTCACGGTCGCGCCGCTCGGCACGGTGTAAGTGCGCGATTCGCCCACCTTCGCGTCGAGCAGCGCCGCACCCAGCGGGGAGTTCGGCGAGTACACCTCGACCTCCCCGTCGGTGATGCCCTCCTGCCGGGTGCCGATCAGGAACGTCTCGGTGTCGCTCTCGTCGTCGTCGTAGTAGACCGTGACCACCGACCCGGGCAGGGCGACGCCGGAGACCGTGGGCGCTTCACCGACCTTGGCGTTGTTGAGCAGCTCCTGCAACTGCCGGATCCGCGCCTCCTGCTGTCCCTGCTCCTCCCGCGCGGCGTGATAACCGCCGTTCTCCCGCAGGTCGCCCTCTTCCCGGCGATCGTTGATCTCGGCGGCGATGATCGGCCGATTGGCGATCAGCTGGTCGAGCTCCGCCTTCAGCCGGTCGTACGCCTCCTGGGTCAGCCAGGTGGTCTGCGTGTCGGTCATGTCGTCGCGCTCCTGTCGTCGTTGTCTCTCGCGCTGTGGTTCGGGTCGTCTGGGGCCCACAAGGGCCGGTCTCGCCGGAGTTCACTGCGTGTATTGCTGCGCTGCACGCTCAAGGTTCGCCCCCCACAAATGCAGCAATACACGGCTCCAGCGCGGAACCGTGTATTGAGCCAATGGTACACCCGGCCGGCGACCCGTGTTCACATCTGCGCAGCTAGCGGTTAACGATCCGGTGCGATCAGGTATTCCGGCACCTCGGCCCCGCAACCGTAGATATCGCCCACCAGCGGCGGCTGGCTGGTCTCGACCAGGGTCGTCACCTGCACGATCGGCTCCACCGACGGCTCCACCAACACCTCCCGGCGGCCGGTCTCGCTGCCGTCCAGTGAGCGGGCCCGCACAATGCAGACTACCGGTCGGGCCGGATCCTTGCGGGTGACCGCGATGGTCACCTCCACCGTCCGGTCGTCGAGCACCCGGTAGCCGCTGAGCTCGCCTTCCACGTCGGGGCTGCCCAGCTGGCGGTAGCCGATGACCGCCACCGCCAGACCGACGATCACCGCGAGCACCGTCACACCGATGACCGCCCAGCGGCGGGGTCGCGCCGACGTCGGTTGCCGGCCGTAGCGCGCGGTGGGACGCTCGATCATCAGTTTGGCTGCCCGTCGATTCGAAGAGGACTATCAAGACTGGAACTATAGGGCTGGACGAATCGAGAGCTGAACCGAGCACCTGACCAGCCGGCCCCGCAGCAGAGCGGCTGGGCGTACCCCCGGGGCATATCGGGCGCGGTGCCGGAGTTGGATTGAGACGAGATGACTGAACTGCGATTGATGGCGGTGCACGCGCACCCGGACGATGAGTCCAGCAAGGGTGCCGCCACCACGGCCAAGTACGCCGACGAGGGTGCGCGTGTCATGGTCGTGACCCTGACCGGGGGCGAGCGCGGCGACATCCTCAACCCGGCGATGGACCTGCCCGAGGTGCGCGGCCGGATCG
The DNA here is from genome assembly GCF_900187065.1 of Mycolicibacterium thermoresistibile. Lineage (NCBI taxonomy): Bacteria > Bacillati > Actinomycetota > Actinomycetes > Mycobacteriales > Mycobacteriaceae > Mycobacterium > Mycolicibacterium thermoresistibile. Next base: position 3,792,911 of record NZ_LT906483.1, on the reverse strand, counting down.
CCGAGGTCCGCCGGGACGAGATGGCGAAGGCCGCCGAGATCCTCGGTGTCGAACATCGTTGGCTCGGTTTCGTCGACTCCGGGTTGCCCGAGGGCGACCCGCCGCCCCCGCTGCCGGAAGGCTGCTTCGCGACCGTGCCGCTCGAGCAGGCCACCGAACGGCTGGTCCGGCTGATCCGGGAGTTCCGGCCGCACGTGATGACCACCTACGACGAGAACGGCGGCTATCCGCATCCCGACCACATCCGCTGCCATCAGGTGTCGGTGGCCGCCTACGAGGCCGCGGCCGACTACCGGCTGTTCCCCGACGCGGGGCCGCCGTGGGCGGTGCTCAAGCTGTACTACAACCACGGGTTCATCCGGCAGCGAATGAAGCTGCTGCAGGATGAGTTCGAGAAGAACGGGATGGAAGGCCCGTTCGCCAAATGGCTGGAGCGGTGGGACCCGGAGAACGACGTGTTCGAGAAGCGGGTGACCACCCGGGTGGAGTGCGCCAAGTACTTCGGCCGCCGCGACGACGCGTTGCGGGCCCACGCCACCCAGATCGACCCGAACAGCTTCTTCTTCGCCGCGCCCATCGAATGGCAGGAAAGGCTGTGGCCCACCGAGGAGTTCGAGTTGGCGCGGTCACGGGTTCCGGTACGGCTGCCGGAGACCGACCTGTTCGCCGGAATCGAGGATCACGTTGACAAGCTTGACTGACGCATTGGCGTTCACCCTGTTGCTGGCGCAGGAAGAGGCGCCACGCAACACCGGCCCGGAATTCGGCAAGGCCAGCCCGGTCGGGTTGATCATCGTGATCCTGTTGCTGTTGGCCACTTTCGCGCTGGTGTGGTCGATGAATCGGCAGCTGAAGAAGGTGCCCGAGTCGTTCGACACCTCCGCCGACGCCGACGACACCGGCGACTTCGGGGCCGACACCCGCCCCGGTGCCCCGGCCGAGGGCGGGCCGCCCGCGGCGGAACCCGGCAGCCCGGACGACGACACCCGTCGCAAACCCGGCGGCTGATCACCCGCGGCATCGGGCGGGATCGGGCCGCACCGTCGAGGGCGGCGGTGTAACCTGCGGCACCATGACGACAGTCCCGGACAAGACAGCCGCCATCACCGACACCGTCCACCGTTACCTGGAGTTGGTCGCGCAGGGCCGCGCGGACGAGATCACCGAGTTGTACGCCGACGACGCGACGGTCGAGGATCCGGTCGGCTCCGACGTGCACGTCGGCCGGCAGTCGATCCGGAAGTTCTACGGCAACATCGAGAACATCAAGGCCCGCACCGAACTGCTGACGCTGCGGGTGTGCGGCAACGAGGCCGCGTTCCTGTTCCGGCTGGAGATGGACCTCGGTGACAACACCATGACCATCGAACCGATCGACGTGATGGTGTTCGACGCCGACGGCCGGATCGCCTCGATGAAGGCCTACTGGAATTAGCGATTTCGGCGTGCTGACGGTCGCTCAGCGACCGTGCGCACGCCGAAATCACTAGAAGACGGCGAACCACATCGCGATGTAGTGGCACAGCGCCGCCACCGCGGTGCAGGCGTGGAAGAACTCGTGATACCCGAACGTCTCGGGCCACGGGTCCGGCCACTTCAACGCGTAGAGCACGCCGCCGACGCTGTACAGCACGCCGCCGACGATCAGCAACACCACCGCCGGCAACCCGGCGCCGTTGGCGATCGGCCCGATGAACCAGGCCGCCACCCACCCCAGCAGCAGATACAGCGGCACCCCCACCCACCGCGGTGCGGACGGCCAGAACATCTTCAGCAACACCCCGGCCAGCGCGCCGCCCCAGACGATCGCCAGCAGCACATTGCCGCTGCCCTCGGGAAGCGCCAGCATCCCGAACGGGGTGTAGCTGCCGGCGATGAAGATGAAGATCATCGAATGGTCGGCCCGCATCATCCACGTGCGGGCGGTCTCCGAGCGCCACGAATAGCGGTGGTAGACGCCGCTGACTGTGAACATCGCCACGCTCGTGATGGTGTAGATCAGGGTGGCGATGCCGGCCCGGGTGGAGTCCACCGCCCAGGACACCGACACCAGCGTGGCGCCGGCGATGGCCGAGATGACGGCCGCGTAGACGTGAATCCACCCCCTGGCCCGGGGTTTGCCGATGGCATGGGCGACCCGATCGACAACAGCCTCGGGGAAGTCCTCGGCGTGCTCCCGAGCCGACGGATCTTCGAAATCGGATGTGTTGTCGAGTCGGGTGGTCATCTCACCTCCGTCAACGGACACGGACCTGCCAGGGGCTCACAGTAGTCTGATTTCCCGTGGACATCATTCCCCCGCGGCTCAAGGAACCGGCATACCGGCTCTATGAGATGCGGCTGCGTCAGGAGCTGGCGCGATCCAAGTCACAGCTGCCCCGCCACATCGCGGTGCTGTGCGACGGCAACCGGCGGTGGGCCCGCGACGCCGGCCACGACGACGTCAGCTACGGCTACCGCAAGGGTGCGGCCAAGATCGCCGAGATGCTGCGCTGGTGCCAGGACACCGGTATCGAGCTGGCGACGATCTACCTGCTGTCCACTGAGAACCTGCAGCGCGACCCCGACGAACTCACCGCGCTGATCGAGATCATCACCGAGGTGGTCGAGGAGATCTGCGCGCCGGCCAACAAGTGGAGTGTGCGCACCGTCGGGGATCTCGCCCTGCTCGGCGAGGAGCCGGCCCGCCGGCTGCGCGAGGCCGTGGACCGGACCGAGACGGTGGCGGACGCGGCGGCGTTCCACGTCAACGTCGCCGTCGGCTACGGCGGGCGGCAGGAGATCGTCGACGCCGTCCGCGCGCTGCTGAGCAAGGAGCTGGCCAACGGCGCCAGCCCGGAGCAGCTCATCCAATCGGTCACCATCGACGCCATCTCGGAGAACCTCTACACCTCCGGCCAACCGGATCCGGACCTGGTCATCCGCACCTCCGGGGAGCAGCGGCTGTCGGGATTCCTGTTGTGGCAGAGCGCTTATTCGGAGATGTGGTTCACCGAGGCGCACTGGCCGGCGTTCCGGCGGGTCGATTTCCTGCGCGCGCTGCGCGACTACACCAGACGGCACCGCCGGTTCGGCATGTGACGGCGCCGCGACGCGTGCCACACTTGGTGCATGGCGGCGCTGTCCGCGGCGGTGTTCACGCTGAGCTGGTGGCTCGGGCTGTACCTGGTGGCCCGCAATCCCCGCAAACCGGTGCTGGTGCTGGCGGCGGCCGGGCTGACCAGCTTCGCCACCGTGGTGGCGCTGGACGCGGTGCGGCTGACCACCACCGCCTCCGCCGAGGTGCTCAGCAGGGTCGAGATCTACCTGGTCGCCGTCCCCGGTATCGCGTGGTTCGCGGTGCTGGTCGAACTGCTGCATCCCGGTGACAGCTGGAGTTGGCGGACCCGCACCCGCGAACTGGTGGCGGTCGGGATCGTCGCGGCGCTGGCGTTCACCGGGGCCGCCTGGGCCGGAGACGTCGACGGTCCGCTGCGGGCCGGGCACTGGCTGATGTTCACGGCGATCTCGGTGTCCTCGCTGGGAGCGATGCTCACCGCCGTGGTGCGCCGGTCCCACCCCGGCCCGGTGATCGGGTTCCTCGTGGTGGCCACCCTGTTCTTCGCGCTCGGCAACGCGATCGTGATCATCCCGCTCGGCGTGGTGCCCAGTTGGGCGGCGCTGGCCGCCACCGGGGTCGATGTGGCGCTGCTCGGGATCGCGGTCGCGCTGTGGGACGCCTTCGACGAGGGGCAGGCGCTGCGGGCCGACATGTTGCGGTCGGTCACCGCGACGGCCGTGGTCGCGGTGCTGTTCGGCGGGCAGGCGCTGATCGGGTTGGCGGTGACCGAACCGGGCAGCACCGGCCGCACCGCGCTGACCGTACTGTTGTTCACCAGCCTGGCGGTCGCGGTCACCATCCAAGTGCTGGCCGATCCGCTGGCCGGACTGCTGGACCGGCTGGCGTTCTCCGGGAAACCCGCGCTGCGCGCCGACCGGGCCGCGTTGCGCCAGACCGAGGCGGCGCTGCCGCGACGGTCCGACCATCCGCTCGACAGCCTCGACGACGAGATGTTCGCACGGCTCACCCGCCGCGCGCTGGGCCATTACAAGGATCTGTCCAAGCTGATGGCCAGCCCGCTGACGGCGCTCCCGGAGATCGACGAACGGCTGGCCGCGCGCGGCGCGCCCGATCAACCGCTGGAACGGGCCAATGAACTCAAGGCTTTGCTGGCCGAGCGCATCGCGGCGCTGAAACCACGCGGGGGCGGTGACTTCGGCACCACCGAGGAGTGGCGGTACTACAACTCGCTGTACTTCCCGTATGTGGCGGGGGTGCGGGCGTACGCGCAGAACGCCACCCCGGCCGGGCTCGATCCGGTCGCCCGGCAGGCCTGGCAGTGGTTGGTCACCGAGGTGCCGCAACGGTCCCTGCACAACTGGCAGAACGCGGCGGCGCGGTTGATCGCCGCCGATCTGCGCGGGCGCACGGCCGTTGCGCAACCCGTCTCCGCGAACTGATTTCACGCCGCTGACCTGCGGTTGGCAACAACTGGCAGCAAGACGTGTCGATCTGGCAGCGGTCGCTGCGCAGCATCGGTGGTGTTCGACACCCACACCGCCGAGGAGGCTGTGATGACCGCCATCACCACCCGTCCGCTGTCCGACAGCACCGACTCCCTGCTGCGGTTCGCCATGCGCGCCGACGCCACGGTGTGCGGCGGCCTCGGACTGTTCATCGCGTTCGCCGCCGACCCGTTGTCCGGGCTCACCGGCCTGACCACGGCCGGCCAGTTCCTGGCCGGCGCCGCACTGGCCGGCTACGGCTTTTTGCTGTACGTGCTGGCCGCCGCCGGCGCGCTGCGCCGCATCGGCATCGGGGTGGTCGCCGCCAACACGGCGTTCGTCGCCACCGCGCTGACCGTGCTGGCCGCCGGTTGGCTGCACCTGACGGCGATCGGCAACACCGCCGCGCTGGCGTTCACCGCGCTGACCCTGGCCCTGGGTTACCTGCAGTACCTCGGGGTGCGCCGGCTGGCCTGACGCCCTTCGAACCCCTGTCAACCAACCCACCACCGAAAGGAAGAGACAATGACCGCAACCGCGCTGTCCGCCACCGGGACCCGCGACAGCTTCCTGCGCCTGGCGATGCGGGCTGACGGCGTGCTGACCGGCCTGGCCGGGCTGGCGATGCTGCCGCTGGCCGGCTGGATCGCGGAGATCTCCGGCACCACCCCGGCGATCGAGTACACGATCGCGGCGTTCTTCGTGATCTACGGGGCGGTGGTGCTCGGACTGGCCGCGCTGCCGTCGCTGCGCCGGCCGGGTCTGGCGGTGATCGCCGCCAACATCTCCTACACCGTCGCCGCGGTGGCGGTGGTGCTCACCGATGTGTGGTCGATGACCACGACCGGTGTGCTGCTGGCACTGGCCACCGGCGTCTACACCCTGGTGTTCGCCGATCTGCAGTACATCGGGTGGCGCCGGCTGAACCCCCGAGATCGAACCCCCTGAGGTTGAGCCCCCGAGATCGAACCCCGACCCTTATCCGCCGAGCAGACGCGGCCTCGCACCCGGGACCCACCCGCGGTGCGGGGCCGCGCCTGTTCGCGGGACCGACCGCGGGGCGTCACAGCTTGCGCAGCCGGATCCGGTTGATGGAGTGGTCGGAGTCCTTGCGCAACACCAGGGTCGCCCGCGGTCGGGTGGGCAGGATGTTCTCGATCAGGTTGGGCCGGTTGATCGAATGCCAGATGTCGCGAGCGGCGAAGATGGCCTGCTCGTCGGTGAGGGTGGCGTAGTGGTGGAAGTGCGACGCCGGATTGGCGAATGCGGTGGAGCGCATCGTCAAAAACCTTGAGATATACCACTGTTCGATGTCGTCGATGCGTGCGTCGACGTACACCGAGAAGTCGAACAGATCCGACACCATCAACGCCGGCCCGGTCTGCAGCACGTTCAGACCCTCCAGGATCAGGATGTCGGGCCGGCGGATGATCTGCTTCTCACCCGGCACGATGTCGTACAGCAGGTGCGAATACACCGGCACACAGGCCTCTTCGGCGCCCGACTTCACCGCGGTGACGAACCGCATCAACGCCCGGCGATCGTAACTCTCCGGAAAGCCCTTGCGGTGCATGATGTTTCGCCGGGCCAGCTCGGCGTTGGGGTACAGGAAGCCGTCGGTGGTCACCAGGTCGACCCGGGGGTGGTGCTCCCAACGGGCCAGCAGCGCCTGCAGCACACGGGCGGTGGTGGACTTACCCACCGCCACACTGCCGGCCACCCCGATGATGAACGGCACCGGGCGGTCCTGACTGTCCACCGGCTCGCCGAGGAACTCCGCGGTCGCGGCGAACAGCCGTTGCCGGGCGGCCACCTGCAGATGGATCAGCCGCGCCAGCGGCAGGTACACCTCTTCGACTTCGAGCAAATCCAGTTTCTCGCCGAGGCCGCGGAGTTTGACGACTTCTTCCTCGGTGAGTTTCAGCGGCGTCGACTTCCGCAGTGCACGCCATTGGGTGCGATCGAACTCCACATAGGGGCTGGGTTCGTTCAGCCGCGCCATGACCTCAGTCTTGCACCTACGGTTGTGGACATGGATTCGGGTATCGACCACGGCACCGCCGCGACCAGCTTCATCCGTGAATATCTGCTGCTCGGGCTGCGGTTCGACCGGGTGGAGGACGGTTACGTCGACTCCTTCACCGGCGATCCGCAGCTGCGCGCCGAGGTGGCCGACGAGCCGGCCCCGGATCCGGCCGGTCTGACCCGCCAGGCCGAACGGCTGCTGGCCGAACTGCCCCGGGTCGACGGTCTGGAACAGGCCCGGGCCGACTATCTGGCCGCCCACCTGCGGGCGCTGGCCTGCGCCGGCCGCAAATTCGCCGGCGAACCCGTCGGGTTCGTCGAGGAGGTCGAGGCCTACTTCGACGTCCACATCACCAAGGGTGATCCCGAGGTGTACCGGCAGGCGCACCGCCGGCTCGACGAGGCGCTGGGCGGCACCGGCCCGCTGGCCGAACGCATGCAGGCCTACCGGGCCGCCGAGCAGATCCCGCCGGAGCGGCTCGAGGACTGCATCCACGCCTTCTCCAGCGCCCTGCGCGACCGGGTGCGCGCCGAGTTCGGTCTGCCGGAGCGCGAGACCATCACCTATGAAGTGGTCACGGACAAACCGTGGTCCGGTTTCAACTATTACCACGGTGACTACCGCTCCACCGTCGCCGTCAACGCCGACCTCAAACAGCAGATGTCGAATCTGCCGCGGCTGGTCGCCCACGAGTCCTACCCGGGCCATCACACCGAGCACTGCCGCAAGGAGGCCGGCCTGGTGGCGGAGCTCGGCCGACTCGAGCACACCATCTTCCTGGTCAACACCCCGCAGTGCCTGATGGCCGAGGGGCTGGCCGATCTGGCGCTGTACGCGGTGCTCGGCGAACACTGGGGCGGCTGGGCCGCCGAGATCTACGCCGACCTGGGGCTGCGGTTCGACGGCGAGCGCGCCGAGGCGGTGTCCGCGGCCACCGCCGCCCTGGCCGATGTGCGGCAGGACGCGGCGCTGATGCTGCACGACGAGCACCGTGACGTCGACGAGGTGGTGGCGTTCCTGCAGCGCTGGCTGCTGGTCGAGGACGCCCGCGCCCGGCAGATGCTGCGGTTTCTGTCCTCACCGCTGTGGCGGGCCTACACGAGCACCTATGTCGAGGGCTACCGGCTGCTGCGCCGGTGGCTGGATGACCGGCCGGCCGGAGTCAGCCGCACCGAGCGGTTCCGCCGCCTGCTCGACGAGCCGCTCATTCCCTCCAACCTGCGCTGAGCGCGGTTTCGGGCGCGGACTACGCTCGTCGCATGACCTCAGATTCGACCACCACTGCCTCGGCCGCCACGCCCGGCGCCGAATACGCCGACACCGCGAGCGCCGCCTACCGCGCCGCGCTGCAGGTCATCGAGTCGGTGGAACCCCGGATCGCCGAGGCCACCCGCAAGGAACTGGCCGATCAGCGGGAGTCGCTCAAGCTCATCGCCAGCGAGAACTACGCGTCGCCGGCGACGTTGCTGACCATGGGCACCTGGCTGTCGGACAAGTACGCCGAGGGCACGGTCGGCCACCGGTTCTACGCCGGCTGCCAGAACGTCGACACCGTGGAGAGCGTCGCCGCCGAGCACGCCCGCGAACTGTTCGGCGCGCCCTACGCCTATGTGCAGCCGCACTCCGGCATCGATGCGAACCTGGTGGCGTTCTGGGCCATCCTGGCCACCCGGGTGGAAGCGCCGGCCCTGGCCGAACACGGGGTCAAGCACATCAACGACCTGTCCGAGGCGGACTGGGAGAAGCTGCGCAACAAGCTGGGCAATCAGCGGCTGCTGGGCATGTCGCTGGACGCCGGCGGGCACCTCACCCACGGGTTCCGCCCCAACATCTCCGGCAAGATGTTCCACCAGCGCAGCTACGGCACCGATCCGCAGACCGGGCTGCTGGACTACGACGCGGTCGCCGCGGCCGCCCGCGAGTTCAAACCGCTGATCATCGTCGCCGGCTATTCGGCCTATCCGCGGCGGATCAACTTCGCCAAGATGCGCGAGATCGCCGATGAGGTCGGCGCGACGCTGATGGTCGACATGGCCCACTTCGCCGGCCTGGTCGCCGGCAAGGTGTTCACCGGCGACGAGGATCCGGTGCCGCACGCCCACGTCACCACCACGACGACGCACAAGTCGCTGCGCGGGCCGCGCGGCGGCATGGTGCTGGCCACCGAGGAGTACGCGCCCGCCGTCGACAAGGGCTGCCCGATGGTGCTGGGCGGTCCGCTGTCGCACGTGATGGCGGCCAAGGCGGTGGCGCTGGCCGAGGCCCGCCAGCCGTCGTTCCGGGCCTATGCGCAGCGGGTCGCCGACAACGCCAAGGCGTTCGCCGACGGGCTGCTCAAGCGCGGCGCCCGGCTGGTCACCGGCGGCACCGACAACCACATCGTGCTGCTCGATGTGACCAGTTTCGGGCTGACCGGCCGGCAGGCCGAGGCCGCGCTGCTGGAATCCGGGGTCGTCACCAACCGCAACGCGATCCCGGCCGACCCGAACGGGGCCTGGTACACCAGCGGTATCCGGTTCGGCACCCCCGCGCTGACCAGCCGGGGTTTCGATGCCGCCGACTTCGACCGGGTCGCCGAACTGGTGGTCGAAGTGCTCGAGAACACCCAGCCGGACGCCACCTCCAAGGCCAGGTACACGCTGGCCGAGGGCACCGCCGCCCGGGTGCAGGCCGCCGCGGACGAGCTGCTCACCGCCAACCCGCTCTATCCGGGGCTGACCCTGTAGCGGAAGCGGCCCGGCCGGGCCGTAGCGGAAGCGGCCCGGCCGGGCCGGGGCCCGAACTCCCGGTGGCGCCCGGACGGCACCCGGATGTGACACTCGCCGGCCCGGTTTTTAAGAACGTGTGAATTCGGGTTACATTTACTTTCATGGCACAGAAACCGGTCCCCAACGCGCTGACGCTCGAGCTGGAGCCCGTCGTTCAGCAGGAGTTGCGTCGCCACATCGACACCGAGGAGTTGTGGTACGCCCACGAGTACGTGCCATTCGACCAGGGGGAGAACTTCGCCTTCCTCGGCGGGCGGGACTGGGATCCGTCGCAGGTGACGCTGCCCCGGCACATCACCGATGCGTTGGAGATACTGCTGATCACCAAGGACAACCTCGCCGGCTACCACCGCGAGATCGTGTTCAGCTTCATCCTGGAGAACAAGTGGGGCCGCTGGATCGGCCGGTGGACCGCCGAGGAGCATCTGCACGCCGTCGCGTTGCGCAACTACCTGGTGGTGACCCGGGAGATCGACCCGGCCGCCAATGAGGCCGTGCGCGTCGAGCACGTGATGAAGGGGTACCGCGCCGACCACTACACCCAGATCGAGCGGTTGGCGTTCATGTCGTTCTTCGAGCGGGCGCACGCGGTGTACTGCCGCAATCTGCAGGACCAGATCACCGAACCGGTGCTCAAGAGCCTGCTCGACCGGATCGCCAAGGACGAGGAACGGCACGAACAGTTCTGGTCCAACCTGGTGGCGCACTGCCTGCAGACCCACCGCGACGAGACCGTCGAGGCGATCGCCCGGCGGGCTGCCGAGCTCGGTGTGGTCGGCGGCGACATCGAGCCGTATCAGGACAAGGTCGCCAACGTGGCAAAGACCGGCATCTTCGATGAGGCGGCCCTGCGGACGGTGATCTCGGACCGGATCACCGCCTGGGATCTGGCCGCAGAACCCCGGCTCAGCCAGTTCGTCACGTCCTCGTAACGACCGGTCGCGGCGCGCCTGCCCGGCGAGAACGCGCGAACGGGAGTAGCGTCGGGACTTGATGGCTGGCGACATGCTCTGCTATCCGGGCGGTACCGATCGGTGGGAACACGAAAGGACCGGCCCCGGTCCTGGTGCCGTGTCGTCCATCAAGTCCTACGTGCGGGAGCCGCACGTGCTCGAGGAGCGATTCGTGACCGATTCTCCTGTTCGGACCTATGTGCTCGACACCTCTGTGCTGCTGTCCGATCCTTGGGCGTTCCTGCGGTTCGCCGAGCACGAGGTCGTGGTCCCGTTGGTGGTCATCAGCGAGCTGGAGGCGAAACGCCACCATCACGAGCTGGGCTGGTTCGCGCGCCAGGCGCTGCGCATGTTCGACGATCTGCGGCTCGAGCACGGACGCCTGGATCGGCCGGTTCCCGTTGGCACGCAAGGTGGTTCGCTGCACGTCGAGTTGAACCACAGCGACCCGTCGGTGCTGCCGCCCGGATTCCGCGGCGACAGCAACGACTCGCGGATCCTCACGTGTGCGGCCAATCTGGCCGCCGAGGGCCGGCGGGTGACGCTGGTGAGCAAGGACATCCCGCTCCGGGTGAAAGCGGCCGCGGTGGGGTTGTCGGCCGACGAGTACCACGCGCAGGACGTCGTCACCTCGGGCTGGACCGGGATGACCGAGCTGGATGTGGCGCCCGACGACATCGCGACCCTGTTCGCCGACGGTGAGCTCGACCTCGCGGAGGCCCGCGGCCTGCCGTGCCACACCGGGATCCGGCTGCTGGGCGGCACCTCGCACGCCCTGGGCCGGGTGAACCCCGACAAGCGGGTGCAACTGGTCCGTGGTGACCGCGAGGTGTTCGGTCTGCGCGGCCGCTCCGCCGAACAACGCGTCGCACTCGATCTGCTGCTCGACGAATCGGTCGGCATCGTCTCGCTGGGCGGCAAGGCCGGCACCGGCAAATCCGCGCTGGCGCTGTGCGCCGGGCTGGAGGCGGTGCTGGAACGGCGCACCCACCGCAAGGTGGTGGTGTTTCGGCCGCTGTACGCCGTCGGCGGGCAGGAGCTGGGTTATCTGCCCGGCACCGAGGCCGAGAAGATGGGCCCCTGGGCGCAGGCGGTGTTCGACACCCTTGAGGGGCTGGCCAGCCCGGCGGTGCTCGAGGAGGTGCTGTCCCGCGGCATGCTCGAGGTGCTGCCGCTGACGCACATCCGCGGCAGGTCCCTGCACGACTCGTTCGTGATCGTCGACGAGGCGCAGTCGTTGGAGCGCAATGTGCTGCTGACCGTGCTGTCGCGACTGGGCGCCGGCAGCCGGGTGGTGCTGACCCACGACGTCGCCCAGCGTGACAACCTGCGGGTGGGCCGCCACGACGGCGTCGCCGCGGTGATCGAGAAACTCAAGGGTCACCCGTTGTTCGCACACATCACCCTGTCGCGCAGCGAACGCTCCCCGATCGCGGCGCTCGTCACCGAGATGCTCGAGGAGTTCAGCCCGGGCGCCCCGTTGCCCTGAGCGATTTCGGCGTGCTGACGCTCGCTCAGCGGCATTGACCACGCCGAAATCCCGGTAGGTTCCAGCCATGCACGATCATCTGGTGGAGCTCGACGTCATCCGTGGGGCGGTGCAACTGGCCTGCCGGGCGCCGTCACTGCACAACAGCCAGCCCTGGCGGTGGGTGCTCGACCGCTGGGGTCTGCGGCTGTATCTCGACCGCGGCCGGATCATCCGCGCCACCGACCGGTCCGGGCGCGAGGCGATCATCAGTTGCGGCGCCGTGCTCGACCATCTGCGGGTCGCGATGCTCGCCGCGGGCTGGGTGTCGCACATCGAGCGATTCCCGAACCCCGACGACCCGGATCACCTGGCATCGGTCCGGTTCAGCCGGCTCGCGCGGCTCGGTGACCGCTCCGCCGACGAGTTCCTGGCGGCCTACCGCCGCCGTGCCGACGTCATCCTGCTGCGCCACACCGACCGGCGGCCCTTCGGCGCGCCCCCGGATCCGGTGGGGGTGCACCAGCTGCTCGCCGCGGCCGCCGCCGACACCGCCGACACTGCCGACACCGAAGTGCACCTGGACGTCATCGCCCCCGAGGACCGTCCCCGGCTGGTCGAGGCCTCCCGGATCGCCGAGTCGCAGCGCGCCGCGGACACCCCCTACTTCCTCGAGTTGAGTTGGTGGACGGTGGGATACGACCTGACGGAGGGAATCCCGCACGGTGTGCTGGAATCCGCCGAGCCGCAGCGCGTCGACGTCGGTCGGGTGTTCGTGGCAGGGTCCGGACAGCACCGGCCGGACCCGTCGGACAACCCGGAGGACCACTCGATGATCGTGGTGCTCTCCACCAACGAGGACACCCCGCCGGCCGCGCTGCGGTGCGGCGAGGCGCTGTCGGCGGTGCTGCTGGAGGCCACGATGGCGGGCCTGGGCACCTGCCCGCTCACCCACGTCACCGAACTGCCCGCCGGACGGGAGATCGTGGCCGAGTTGATCGGCCGGACCGCCGCGATACCGCAGGTCCTGATCCGCGTCGGTCAGGTGCCGCCGTTGCGGGAGGCGCCGACCCCGACGCCGCGCCGCCCACTCGACGAAGTGCTGCAGATCGACCCGACGCCGGGGTCTGCTCCGTCCCGACAAGGTTGAATGAATCCATGGTGAGTGTGTTCCTGGTCGATGACCATGAGGTGGTCCGCCGCGGGCTCATCGACCTGCTCGACAGCGACCCCGACCTCGAGGTGGTCGGCGAAGCCGGCACCGTCGCGCAGGCGATGGCGCGGATCCCGGCGGCGCAACCCGACGTCGCCGTGCTCGACGTCCGGCTGCCCGACGGCAACGGCGTCGAGTTGTGCCGGGACCTGCTGGCCCGCATGCCCGACCTGCGCTGCCTGATGCTGACGTCCTACACCTCGGATCAGGCGATGCTCGACGCGATCCTGGCGGGGGCCAGCGGATACGTCGTCAAGGACATCAAGGGAATGGAGCTGGCCCAGGCCATCAAGGACGTCGGTGCGGGCCGGTCGCTGCTGGACAACCGGGCCGCGGAGGCGTTGATGGCCAAACTCCGCGGCGCCGATCATCAACCCGATCCGCTGGCCGGGCTCAGCGATCAGGAACGGGTGCTGCTCAGCCTGATCGGCGAGGGGCTGACCAACAAGCAGATCGCCGCCCGGATGTTCCTGGCCGAGAAGACCGTCAAGAACTACGTGTCACGGCTGCTGGCGAAACTGGGCATGGAGCGGCGCACCCAGGCGGCGGTGTTCGTCTCCAAGTTGGACCGGCCCATCGATCCGCGGGGGTGATCCGGCATGTCCCACCGGCGTGAACAGCGCAGGACCCCGGCCGCGGTGCGCAGCACGCTGGCCCAGCTGCGGCTGCGGGAGCTGCTGAACGAGGTGCAGGACCGCGTCGAGCAGATCGTCGAGGGACGGGACCGGCTGGACGGCCTGGTGGAGGCCATGCTGACGGTGACCTCCGACCTGGAACTGGATGTCACCCTGCGCACCATCGTGCAGACCGCGACCGAGCTGGTCGACGCCCGCTACGGCGCCCTCGGGGTGCGCGGCGACGGTCACGAACTCGTCGAGTTCATCTACGACGGGATCGACGACGACGCCGCTCGCCTCATCGGCCATCTGCCCGAGGGCCGCGGTGTGCTCGGGGTGCTCATCGACGATCCGAAACCGATCCGGCTGGACAACATCAAAGACCATCCGGCATCGGTCGGTTTCCCGCCGAACCATCCGTCGATGCGCACCTTCCTGGGCGTGCCGGTCCGGACCCGCGACACCGTGTTCGGCAATCTCTACCTGACCGAGAAGACCGACGGTCTGCCGTTCGACGAGGACGACGAGGTGCTGGTGGAGGCGCTCGCCGCGGCCGCCGGCATCGCGATCGAGAACGCCCGGCTCTACGAACAGGCCCGCACCCGGCAGGCCTGGATCGCGGCGACCCGCGACATCGCCACCGAGATGCTCGCCGGGTCCGATCCGACCGCCGCGCTGCGACTGATCGCCGAGCGGACCCTCGAGCTCACCCGCGCCGACGCCACCCTGGTCGCGGTGCCGGCCGGCGCCGACCCCGCCGACGCCGAGGTCGCCGCCGAGGACGTCGAGGAGCTGGTCGTGGTGGAGACCGCCGGGCTGACGGCCGACGACGACCGGTCCGCCGATGCGCTGACCACCATCGCGGTGGCCGGCACCGAGGTCGGCCGGGCGTTCCGGGATCGCGCCGCCCGCCGGTTCACCGCCGACTTCACGGTGGGGCCGCGTCGGCTGTGCGGACCGGCGGTGGCGCTGCCCCTGGGGGTGACCGGCAGTGTCCCCGGCAATGTCAACGGCGTGCTGGTGGTGTGCCGGGCCGAGGAGGGCCGACCGTTCACCGACGAACAGCTCGAGATCCTGGTGACCTTCGCCGATCAGGCCGCCCTGGCCTGGCAGCTGGCCGCCACCCAACGGCGGATGCGTGAACTCGACGTGCTGTCCGACCGCGACCGCATCGCGCGTGATCTGCACGACCACGTGATCCAGCGGCTGTTCGCGGTCGGGCTGACCCTGCAGGGCACCATCCCGCGGGCCCGCTCCACCGAGGTGCAGCAGCGGCTGTCGGAGTGCATCGACGATCTGCAGGCCGTGATCGGGGAGATCCGCACGACGATCTTCGACCTGCACGGCGGCCCGGCCACCGGCAGCCAGATCCGGCAGCGCATCGGGGAGGCGGCCAACCAGTTCTCCGACGCCGGGGTGCGGACCCGGGTGCAGTTCGCCGGACCGCTGTCGGTGATCAGCGCGGTGCTCGCCGACCACGCCGAAGCCGTGGTGCGGGAAGCGGTCAGCAATGCGGTGCGGCACGGCGGAGCCACCGATCTGAGCGTGGACGTCTCGGTGGACGACGATCTGACCATCGAGGTGACCGACAACGGCCGCGGTTTCCCCGAGGGGGAGGTCACCGAGAGCGGGCTGGCCAATCTGCGGCACCGGGCCCGTCACGCCGGCGGCACCCTGGAGGTGCACAACCGGCCGGACGGCGGAGCCCGGCTGCACTGGTCGGTGCCGCTCACCTGATCCACGCGTGGCCGCCGCCACGTTCACGGCGTGGGGTCGCGGTTCTCACCCCCACCGGCCCGCACCAGAAAAGCAAGATCAGCTAAGTTCTTTGTATCCTTGTCGGGTCCCGTTCACCTTGGCGACACGAGGAGTTCAGCCATGTCGGAGACTGCTGCGCCGGTGATCGCGGCGTGGTGATCCGGCGCCGCGGACGGGGCGACCGGGAACCGCGCGGTGCCGGTTCGGCCTCACCGGTCGGTTATCAACAGACCGCCAGCCGGCTGCACGCCTTCAACCGGTATGAGATCAAGTACTTCGTCGACGAGTTGACCGTTCCGCGGTTGCGGGAGGAACTGGCCGCCCACATGGACCTCGACCCGCACTCGTGCAACGGCGGGTATCCGGTCACCTCGCTGTACTACGACACTGCGGACCTGCGGTTCTACTGGGAGAAGATCGAGGGCCTGCGGTTCCGCCGCAAGCTGCGGATGCGCCTGTACGGTTCACCCTCGGCCTGCACCGCCGACACCGAGGTGCAGGTCGAGGTCAAACAGCGGGTCAACCGGGTGACCCAGAAACGCCGCATCGCGCTGCCGTACGGGACGGCGCTGCGCTGGCTCCACGACCGCGAGGACATCGACTGCGACCCGGCGCAGCGCCCGTTCGTCCACGAGGTCTCGACCCTGGTCGGCAACCTGGACCTGCGCCCGGTGGTGACCACCGGATATCTGCGGGAGGCTTTCCTCGGCCGGGATGCGGACCTGGGTCTGCGGGTGACGATCGACCACAAGGTGCACGGCCGCGACCGGGACTTCCATTTCGCCGCCGCGGCGCCGAACCGCTACACCATCCCGCCGAAGCTGGCCATCGTGGAGATCAAGGCCAACGAACGGGTTCCGTACTGGGTCACCGACCTGTTGGCCCGGTTGAACCTGACCGTGGTGCGGATCTCGAAGTACTGCCAGTCGGTGCAGGCGTTCGGTCTGGTGCCACGGTCGATCACCGGCGCTCCGGAGCTGGTGCTGCCCGACGGCGCCGACCTCACCGCGCCGGCCGATCTGCTGGAAACGGCAGCATCGAACCCGGCCGCGGACAACACGAACCGATCAGGAGTGCACGCGTGACCATCGAACTGCAGGATCTCAGCGGAACGTTCAGCGTGTTCGACGTGGTGGTGTCGCTGGCGCTGTCGTTCGTGCTGGCGGTGATCGTCGGCTGGGTGTACCGCTACACCCACAAGAACGTGTCCTACAGCCAGTCCTACGTGCAGACGCTGGTGATGGTGTGCATGATCATCTCGGTCATCATGCTCGTCGTCGGTTCGAACATCGCCCGTGCGTTCGCGTTGGTCGGGGCCCTGTCGGTGATTCGATTCCGCAACGCCATCAAGGAGACCCGCGACGTCGGGTTCGTCTTCCTGGTGATGGCGATCGGGATGGCGACCGGCACCCGGTTCTATGCGCTGGCGGTCGGCGCCACCGTCGCCATCTGCCTGGTCCTGGTGCTGATGAGCAAATTCAACATGTTCAAACTCGACGTCAAACGGCAGGTGGTGAAGGTGCAGGTGCCGCCGGAGCCGGAGTACACCGCCCGCGTCGAGGACACCCTCATCGAGCACTGCTCCGAATTCGAGCTGGTGTCAACCGAATCGGTACGATCCGGCGCCCTCAACGAGTTGTACTACACCGCGCAGCTGAAGAAGGGCAGGACCGGCGCCGACCTGATCGCGGCGCTCAGCGCGGTGAACACCGGTCAGCGGGTGACCGTGCTGACCGGTTACGACCAGACCGACCTCTGATGGACCGCCCCGGCCTGCCGCGGCGGCTGGTGCGCCGGCTTCCGAAACCGTTGCGCCAGCACTGGAAACCGCTCGTCGCCACGGTGGCCGTGCTGGCGTTCGTCGCGGTCTGGTTCGGCGATGTCCGCATCCGCCCGTACGTCACCGGGGCGGTGCACGTCGCCGCACCGCGCATCACCCACGACATCGCCGGCACGGTCGATCTGTTCGATCCCACGGTCGCCCACACCGTGTCGGTCGAGATGTCCGATGCCCAGTACCGCGACATGATCGCGCAGTACGCCGCCGACGGGGACAAGAAGTGGATGACCGCGCGCGTCACCATCGACGGCACCGTGATCGACGATGTGGCGGTGCGGCTCAAGGGCAATTCGACGCTGATGGGGCTGCGCGGCGACGGGTTCGGGCCGCCGGGATGGTCGGGCCCACCACCGTCGAAGGCTCCGTTCAGCGCGGTGTCCGCGGATGATCCGACCTCGCTGCCGTTGCTGCTCAGCTTCGACGAACACGCCGCCGGACGGGCCTATCAGGGCATGACCGAACTCGCGGTGCGGCCCGGCGCGCCGGTGCTCAACGAGGCGCTCGCCCTCACCATGACGGCGCTGACCGGGCAACCGACGCAGCGCTACGCCTACGTGACCTACTCGATCAACGGGGCCACCACCACCCGGCTGGTGCTCGAACACCCCGACGAGGGTTACCCCGCCAGGGTGTTCGGCACCGACGGATACCTGTACAAGGCGCGCGCCGGATCCCGGCTGGAGTACCGCGGCCCCAGCCAGGCCGCCTACGCCCACGAGTTCAAACAGGTGAACGCGGCGGAAACCGGTAACCTGCAGCCGCTCATCGACTTTCTGCACTGGCTCGACACCGCCGACGACGACGCGTTCGCCGCCGGGCTGTCCCGGTGGGTGGACGTGGAGTCGTTCGCCCGGTACGTGGCCACCCAGAATCTGCTGGTCAACGCCGACGACATGGCCGGGCCCGGGCAGAACTACTACCTGTGGTACGACCTGGCGACGCGCAGGTTCACCGTGCTGTCCTGGGACCTCAACCTGGCGATGGTGATGGGTGACCCCGACCTCGGCCCCCGGGATCCGCTGAAGATGAAACCCCCGCCGGGCATGCCGCCGCCCCCGCAAGACTGGCCGCCGAGCGGAGGGCCGCCGTGGCGGGAGGGGAACCTCTTGAAGGAACGGTTCCTGGCGGCGCCGGCGTTCGATGAGCTCTACCAGACGGTGTACTGGGAGCTCTACGACCAGCTCTACGCCGACGGCCGGGCGGTGGACCTGCTCGACCAGGTCGTGGCGGCCGTGCCCGTCACCGACGGCCTCAGCCGGCAGGACCTGGATTCGGCCGCGGCCGAGCTGCGGGCCTGGCTCACCGAGCGGGCCGATGCGCTGGGGCGCCTGCGCAGCGGCCGGACCGGTTGACCCGCCGGCCCGTCATGCCGGTGAGCCGGTCATGCCGGGCGGGCGACGATCACCGGCATCCGCGACGACTGCACCACCGCGGTGGCGACCGAACCGAGCAGCATGCCGGTGAACCCGCCGCGGCCGCGGCTGCCGACCACCACCAACTGGGCTTCATCGGAGCGCTCGATGAGGTGCTGGGCCGGGTTGTCGCACACCACCACCCGCTCGACCTCGACATCGGGGTAGCGTTCCGACCAGCCCGCGAGCCGCTCCGAAAGCGTCTGCTCGCCCATGGTTTTCATGTCTTCCCAGTCCAGATCCGGCCACTGGCCGATACCCCAGTCACGCCAGGCGTGCAATGCGACCAGGCCGACACCACGCCGGGAGGCCTCGTCGAACGCGATGGCCGTCGCCAACTCCGAGGTGGGCGACCCGTCGATGCCGACCAGCACCGGCGCCTGCGAGGGGTGGTCGACGAGCGGATCCTCGTCGTGGATGACCGCGACCGGGCAGCGGGCGTGCTGCACCAGCCCCATGCTCACCGAGCCGAGCACCCACGAACGCAACGCGCCCAGGCCGCGGGCGCCCACCACCATCAGGCCGACCTCCTTGGAGACCTCGACAAGTGTCGGCACCGGGGTGCCCTGCAGCGCCCGGGTCTGCACCCGCAGATCGTCGCCGACGCTCTCGGAGACCAGTTTCACGGCGTCCCGCAGGTGCTCCTCCGCCTGGCGCTGCTGCCATTCCAACAGCCCCTCGGGCACCGGAAGCGGCGGTGCCAGCACGGCGCCGGCCGGCGGCGTCACATGGCAGAGCAACAACCGGACATTGCGCATGGCAGCCGTTCGCGCGGCCCAGTCGATCGCCACCCGGGAGGCCGGTGAGCCGTCGACACCGACCGCGATGCCCTGGTCGAACATGTGACTGCTCCCTTCATCGTGCCGAGGTGTACATCGACCCTAACCGCGGTGGACCCCGGACATCAGGGTCTTTCGTCCCGCATGTGTGCACGGCGCGCCGGCCGGTGACGCATCGATGACGTTCGGCCCTTTGGCTCTCCATCGAATCAGCCGTAGCGTCGTCTGTTCAGGTGCACCCGGCCCGCTCGGGGCGGGCGCTGCCGGTGATCGGGAGGAGCGACGATGACCGCCTCCGTCGTCATCGACCCGCGTTTCCACGACGCGGTGTTGTTCGAACTCGGTGCGGTGGTCGACGCCGCGGCGGGCGACGGGGCAGGCGCTCGGGTCAGTGATTCGGCGATCATCCTGGCGGACAAGCTGCGAAACGCCGGCATCGCCGTCGCCGTGTTCGCACCCGACGGTGACGGCGCGGACCTTATGCACGCCGCCGGGATCGACGACCTGTTCGGAGTCGCGGTCGGCGGGGTGAGCGGCGATCCGCCCGGGGGCTCCCGGACGGTGGCGCTGGCGGCCGCCGAGCGGGTGAACGCCGCCCCGGAGCGGACCGTGATCATCGGACGGACCGGAACATCGCGACACTACGGCGGCTTCGCCTTCGTGGCCGGTGTCGACGACTTCGCCGAGGCCGTCGTCCGCGACCGGTACCGGACGGTCTCGGCGTTGTCGAACGCGCTGGCCTCCTATGGACTGCTGATCGGCATCGTCGCCAACCGCCAACCGGTGGTGTTCTGCCGCTTCGACGGTGCGCTGGCGGACCGGGACACCGCGACCCTGGTCGACGGTGCGGCCGCGGCACTGCGCAAGCTCGCGTCGCTGTGTCCCGTCGCGGTGATCAGCGGTCGGGAGGTGAGCGAGCTGCGGGCCCGGGTCGGTGTCGACGGCCTCTGGTATGCCGGCGGCCACGGACGGGAGGTCGTCGCCCCCGACGGCAGCCACCACCGCTTCGACGGCACCGACTGGGATCCGGGGGCCGCCCTGACCTCCATCCGGGCCCGGATGGGCCGGCCCGAACCGGTGTTGCCGATCTATGTGGGCTCAGAGCTGGCCGACGAGGCCGCCTTCGACGTCCTGCGTCTGGACGGGGTGTCGGTCGTGGTTCACCACCTCGGGGCCGCAGACCGGCCCACCGGGGCGCAGTTCCGCCTCGACGGGGCCGAGGAGGTGTGCGAATTCCTCCGGCGCGGCGGCAATTGGATTGCCTACCAGCGGCAAACCTCGAACGAGGCGTGGACGTTCAGCTACCGGGGTTACGACCCCCGGCAGGAGAAGCTGCGGGAGGCGTTGTGCACCGTGGGAAACGGATATTTCGCCACCCGGGGAGCGGCCCCCGAAGCCAGGGCGGGGCAGGTGCATTACCCGGGCACCTACGCCGCCGGTGTGTTCAACCGCCTCGACGACGTGGTCGACGGCCGGGTGACCGCGCACGAGAGCATGGTCAACCTGCCCAACTGGCTGCCGTTGACCTTCCGCATCGAGGGTGGTCCCTGGTTCGACGTCGACGCGGTCACGCTGCTCGACTACCGCCAGACGCTCGACCTGCGCGGCGCGGTGCTCACCCGCGAACTCCGCTTCCGGGACAACGCCGGGCGCACCACGTCGGTGACCCAGCAGCGCTTCGTGGCCATGCACACCGCGCACATCGCCGCGCTGGAGACCACCCTGGTCGCCGAGGACTGGTCGGGAACCGTCGACGTCCGTTCCACCTTGGACGGAGACGTGCGCAATGGCCTGGTGGAGCGGTACCGCGACCTGCGCGGCGACCATCTCGAATCGCTGGGCAAGTCCGCGCTCACAGGCGACTCCGTCCTGCTGTCAGTGCGGACCAACCAGTCCCGGATCCCCATCGCGATGGCGGCGCGCACCACCGCGTGGCGCGACGGTGACCCGGTGAGCGCCGGATACCGGTTGGTCGACGAGGAATCGGAGATCGGACACCAGATCACCACCGGGTTGTCGCGGGGACAGCGGTTGACGGTGGAGAAGGTCGTGGCGTTGTCGACGGGGCGGGACGTGGGCAGCTCCGAACCGTCGGAGAGCGCCGAACGGATTCTCGAGCGCCAGGGCCGATTCGGTGAGATCCGGGCGGCGCACACCGTGGCGTGGGCACATCTGTGGCGGCGGCTGTCGATCGAATTCGAGGACCACACCGATGAATTGCGGGTCATGCGGCTGCATCTGCTGCACCTGCTGCAGACGGTCTCCCCGCACAGCGCCGACCTGGACATCGGGCCGCCGGCCCGCGGGCTGCACGGCGAGGCCTACCGCGGCCACATCTTCTGGGACGAACTGTTCATCTTCCCGGTGTTGAACCTACGTTTTCCGATGATCACCAGATCGCTGCTGCAGTACCGGTACCGGCGACTGCCCGAGGCCCGGCGGGCCGCCCGGCTGGCCGGCTACCGCGGCGCCATCTTCCCGTGGCAGTCCGGCAGCGACGGTCGCGAGGAAAGCCCCGAGCTGCACCTGAATCCGCGTTCGGGGCGGTGGAATTCGGACCCCAGCCATCGGGCGCACCACATCGGGATCGCCATCGCCTACAACGTGTGGCAGTTCTACCAGGTGACCGGGGATCTGGCCTACCTGATCGACCACGGCGCCGAACTGCTGGTCGAGATCGCCCGGTTCTGGGTGAGCAGGGCCGAGTTCGACACCCGGCGTGGTCGCTACCGCATCCGCGGGGTGATCGGTCCGGACGAGTTCCACGCCGGGTATCCCGATCGGCCGTTCGACGGCGTCGACGACAACGCCTACACCAATGTGATGGCGGTGTGGGTGATCCTGCGGGCGCTCGAGGCCCTGAACCTGATACCGCTGCCGAACCGGATCGACGTCCGCGAGAAGCTGAACCTCACCGCCGCGGAACTGGCGCAGTGGGACGATGTGAGCCGGCGGATGTACGTACCGTTCCATGACGGAATCATCAGTCAGTTCGAGGGCTACGGCGAACTGGCCGAACTGGATTGGGACGGCTACCGCCGCCGGTACGGCAACATCCAGCGGCTCGACCGGATCCTGGAGGCCGAGGGTGACGACGTCAACCGGTACAAGGCGTCCAAACAGGCGGACGCGTTGATGCTGCTGTATCTGTTGTCGGCGGACGAACTACGGGAGCTGCTCGGACATCTGGGCTACCGGTTCACCGCCGAGCAGATCCCCGGGATGGTCGACTACTACCTGGCCCGCACCTCGCACGGATCGACGCTGAGCGCGGTGGTGCACGCCTGGGTGCTGGCTCGGGCCAACCGGGACCGGGCGATGGAGTACTTCGAGCGGGTGCTGAAGTCCGACGTCGCCGACATCCAGGGCGGCACCACCGCCGAGGGCATCCATCTCGCGGCGATGGCCGGCAGCGTGGACCTCGTCCAGCGCTGTTTCACCGGTCTGGAAACCCGCTCCGATCGCATCGTGCTGTCGCCGAACTGGCCGGAATCACTGGGCGCCCTGGGATTTCCGATCCGCTACCGGGGACACCAGATGTATGTGCGGGTCAGCGGACGGGGCGCCGAGATCAGCGTCGCACCGCGCGATCTGCCGCCGGTCGCGGTGGAGTGCAACGGCCGGGTGCAACGGCTGGAGCCGGGCACCACGGTCCGCTTCACCTAGCGTCGGCCGGGGCATCTCCCTGGACGTTCCGTGCGGACTCCAGCAGGATCCGCCGCTCGGCCGCGGCGACGGTGCGGCGCGCGGATTCGAGCGCGTCGGGATTGACCGACACCGAGGTGATGCCCATCCGGACCAGATGCTCGGCGAACGCCGGATCGGTCGACGGCGCCTGCCCGCACAGCGAGGACGTGATGCCCAGCCGGCGGGCGGTACCGACGATCCGTCCGATGGCATCGAGCACCGCGGCGTCGGACTCGTCGAACAACTCGGCGCAGATGTCCGAATCGCGGTCCACCCCCAGCATCAGCTGGGTCAGATCGTTGCTGCCGATGGACACCCCGTCGATGCCCATCCCGACGTATTCGGGCAACCAGTGCACCACCGAGGGGACCTCGGCCATCACCCACCGGCGCAGCCCGCGTTGCCGTCCCAGCGGGCTGGCGTCGACCAGCTCCAGGCACTCCTCGAGCTCCCAGCGGGTCCGCACGAACGGAATCATCAACGCCACATTGGGGTTCTCCTCCCGGACCCGCGCCAGCGCCTGGAGTTCGAGCGCGAACACGTCCGGTTCCTTGATGTAGCGGTAGCAGCCCCGGTAACCGATCATCGGATTGTGTTCCTCGGGCTCGTACCGGTCCCCGCCGGCCAGGCCGCGGAACTCGTTGGTGCGGAAGTCGGTGGCGCGGTACACCACCGGCCGGGGCGCGAACGCGGCCGCGATCCGGCCGACGGCGTTCACCATCCCCTGCACCAGGTCGTTCTGTTCCCCGCGGGCGATCAGATCGCGCGGATGCCGGCCGCCGAGCGCCTCGGTGAGCATGAACTCCGCCCGCAGCAGGCCGACACCGTCGGCGCCGCGGGCGGCCACCTCCTCGGCGGAATCGGGCATGGCGAGATTGACGTAGATCTTGGTGGCGGTCACCTCGGCCGGCGCGGCGAGGGCCGGTCGGGCGGCCGGTTCGGCCAACGTCACCGCAGCGGCGGGGGATGCCATCCGGCCGGACACCACCCGGCCGTGCGTGCCGTCGACGGTGACGGTGGTGCCGTTGTGCAGATCGCGGGTGGCGGTGCGGGTGCCGACCACACACGGCACCCCCAGCTCGCGGGCCACGATGGCGGCGTGGCAGGTCATCCCGCCGGTGTCGGTGACCAGCGCGGCCGCCCGGCGGATCGTCGGCAGCCAGTCCGGATTCGTCATCGGGGCCACCAGGATCTCGCCGTCCTGCAGCTGCGAACCCTCCTCGGGCGACCTGAGCACCCGGACCCTGCCCGACGCCAGCCCGGGCGCCGCGGCGAGGCCGCGGGCCAGCGTGACGTGTTCCTCCGACGTGGGAGCGGCGGCGTGACGCAACGTGGTGATCGGCCGGGCCTGCACCAGGAACGCCTCACCCGCGGCGTCGATGGCCCATTCGGTGTCCTGGGGGCAGCCGTTGTGCTGTTCGGTGGCGATGGCCAGTTCGGCGATGCGGCGTAGTTCGCGGTCGTCGAGGACGCGGGCGTGGGCCTGGTCGTCGGGCAGGTCGACGCGTTGGTCGTTCCCGTCGGGGCCGCGGACGATCTTGAACGGTTTGTGGCCGATCCGCACGTCGAGCACCCCGAGGTCCTCCTTGGCGACGACATAGGTGTCCGGTTCGACCTGGCCGGCGACGACGACCTCGCCCAACCCCCAGGCCGCCTCGACGACCACCCGGTCCTGCGCGCCGCTGCTCGGGTCGGCGGTGAACGCCACCCCGGATTTCTCCGAGGCGATCATCTGCTGCACCACGACGGCCATCGCCGGCTCGTCGGTGAAGCCGCGGCTGGCGCGGTAGGTGATGACCCGGGGACTGAACAGCGACATCCAGCACCGCACAACCGCTTCGAGCAGCGCGTCCTCACCGGCGACGTTGGTCATCGTCGCGTTCATCCCGGCGAACGAGGCGTCCCGGCCGTCCTCGCCGGTCGCCGACGACCGGACCGCGACCACCGCGTCCGGGCCCAGCCGGCGGTAGGCGGCCAGCACCGACTTCCGCACCTCATCGGCCATTCCGGCCTTGCGCACCAGGCTCTGCAACCGTTCACACAGTGCGGGCAGCTGTTCGGTGTCGGGAACCTTCGCCAACGCCTCGTCGTGCAGGGCGGCCAGCTCGGAGCGCACACCGCCGGCCTGCATCGACTCCAGGTAGCAGTCCCGCAGCAGCACGAAGCCGGGTGGCACCGGCAGTGCGGCGGCCACCATCTCGCCCATGTTGGCGCCCTTGCCGCCGGCCTCCTCGGCGTCGGTGATGCGCAGTTCGGCGATGTCTCGGACGAACCGGTCCGCAACGTGGTCCATGGCGTGTGCCTCCCCCGGGCGTGGATACCGCTTGACAGGACGACTTCTCTAGAGCCTAAGCAGCCGGGACGCGGGCAAAAGAGAATTTGGTCCCTTCTCCGCCGGCTATCGGTCGCCGCGGTCGACCTCGAGGGTCAGGAAGTGCGTGGAGCAGGAGATGCAGGGATCCCAGTTTCGGATGGATCGTTCGCACAACGCCGTCAGCTCGGCGTCCCCGAGCGTGGGGTCGGACTCGACCAGCCGTTTCATCTCGTGCTCGATCGCGGCCTGGTTCTGTGAGGTGGGCGGCACGATGTCGGCCGCGGCGATCAGGCCGTCGGCGCCGATCTCGTAGCGGTGATAGAGCAGTCCGCGTGGGGCCTCGCTGACCCCGAACCCGACGCCGGGACGGGCCGGCACCTCGACGTACGGGCGGTCCGGCCGCCGGTAGCCGTCGATGATGCGCAGTGCCTCCTCGATCGCGTACACCACCTCGACCGCCCGGACCACGATGCTGCGGAACGGATTCCAGCACCGGGCACCCAGTCCTGCCTCGGCTGCGAGCTGCCGGGCGAGCGGGGAGAGCTGGGCGTAATTCAGGTTGTAGCGGGCCAGCGGGCCGGTGATGTAGCGGCGGCCGTCCAGGGTGGCGTGCAGGGCGGTGGAGTGCGGCACCTGCGCCTCGACCACATGGTCGGCGAACTCGGACGGCCCGAACGGTTCTCCGGTGGTGCGCCGGATGACGCCGTCCTCGATCGGGTAGCGGTCCGGTGCCCCCAGCGCCAGCAGTTCGTGATCGAATTCGACGTCCGGGAAATCGAATCCGGCCACCGCCCGCGCGATGTAGGACGCATCGTCGAGCGCACGGCGCAAGGTCTCGGCGAGCGGGCCCAGCTCGGCGCGGGTCGGCACCGAATAGAACCCGCCCAGCCGCATGTTGATCGGATGCACGGCGCGCCCGCCGATCTGTTCCAGCAACCGGTTTCCGGCCTTCTTCAGCGCCATACCGCGTCCGACGAACCGCGGGTGGTCTCCGGCCATCACGATCGCGTCCGGGTAGCCCAGGAAATCCGGCGCGTGCAGCATGACGATGTGCAGCGCGTGGCTGCTGATCCATTCGCCGCAGTACAGCAGTCGGCGCAGGGCGAGCAGGTCCGGCTCCAGCCGCACCCCGCAGGCGTCCTCCAGCGCGTTGCAGGCGCTGACCTGATAGGCCACCGGACAGATGCCGCACACCCGGGCGGTGAGGTCGGGCGGTTCGGTGTGCGCCCGGCCGCGCAGGAACGCCTCGAAGAACCGGGGCGGCTCGTAGATGTTGAGTTCGGCGCGGTGCACCTGTCCGTCGCGCAGTGTGATCCGCAGTGCGCCTTCACCTTCCACCCGGGTGAGTGCTCCGACGGTCAGGGTGCGGATCTCGGGTGTCACGTGTCGTCCCGTTCCGCGGCGAAGGTGGTGACGTTGAAGGTCGAGAACACCCGGTCGACGGCGTCGTCGGACATGCCGTCCCGGCGCAGCACCGGCAGCAGCGCCGCGGTGTTGGGGGTGGCGGCCGGGCCGAAGCAGCCGTAGCAGCCGCGGTGGAACGACGGGCACAGCGCACCGCAACTGGCATGCGTCACCGGCCCGAGGCAGGGGATCCCGTCGGCAACCACGACACAGGTCACCCCGCGGTTCTTGCATTCGGTGCACACGGTCTTGGCGGGCAGCCGGGGTTTGCGCCCGACCAGCAGCGCGGCGAGGGTGTCGAGCAGCTGCCCCCGGTCGATCGGACACCCCTGCAGCTGATAATCGACCTCGACGTGGGCGGCGATCGGGGTGGAGGTGGCCAGGGTGTCGATGTATTCGGGCCGCGCGTACACCACCGAGGTGAACTCCTCGATGTCGGCGAGGTTGCGCAGCGCCTGCACACCGCCGGCCGTCGCGCACGCCCCGATGGTCACCAGCACCCCGGACTGTTCGCGGATCTCGTGGATGCGCCGTTCGTCGGCGGCGGTGGTGATCGAACCCTCCACCAGCGACACGTCGTAGGGTCCGCCGATCATGGTGCTGGACGCCTCGGCGAAGGTGGCGATCCGCACCTGGTCGGCCAGGGTGAGCAGTTCGTCCTGGCAGTCCAGCAGGGTGAGCTGGCATCCGTCGCAGGAGGCGAACTTCCAGACGGCGAGGGTGGGTGTGCTCATCTACAGCTCCTCGACGGCCAGCAGGGGAGCGGCGACGTCATAGCCGACGACCGGACCGTCCCGACACAGCAGTAGCGGACCGAGCTGACAGTGACCGCACCAGCCGATCCCGCACTGCATGTTGCGTTCCAGTGACACCCGGATGTTTTCGGCCGGTACGCCTTTGGCGAGCAACGCCGCCGCGGAGTGCCGCATCATCGGCTCGGGTCCGCACAGGAATGCGGCGGTGCGGGTGGGGTCGAGTTCCAGCCGTCGCAACGGTTCGGTGACCAGTCCGACCTCGCCGGGCCAGCCCTGCACCGGCACGTCGACGGTCAGCGCCACCTCGAGGGCGGGGTCGGCCGCCCAGGCGGTGAGGTCGGCGGCGAACAGGAAGTCGTCGCGAAAGCGGGCGCCGGCGATGAGCACCAGCCGGCCGTAGTCGGCCCGGTGGGCCAGCGCGCCGAGAACGACCGGTCGCAGCGGCGCCAACCCGACCCCGCCGGCCACGATGACCAGATCGCGGCCGGCGCATGCGGACAGACCCCAGTCGGTGCCGAACGGGCCGCGCAGCCCGATCGTCGAGCCGGGCCCGGCGTGGCACAACGCCCGGCTGACCGCCCCGACCTCGCGGATGGTGTGGGTGAACGTGCCGTCGGTGAGTGTCGGATCGCCGCTCACCGAGATCGCGATCTCACCGATCCCGAACGCGTACAGCATCATGAACTGCCCGGGCCGTGCGGCGGGCAGCCGATCGGTGACCGGTTCGAGCACCAGGGTCACCGAGTCGCGGTTCTCCGCCACCCGCGACCGCACCCGGTGGGACACCGGCGCCATCGCATCGGCGACCGGCGCCGGCTCCGGTGCCGGCGCAGCGGCCGGTGTCTTATCAACCGTCGGACGCATGATCGGGACCGGGGTCTTCGGCGTGGACCGCGCCGGTGCGCCCGGCCCGCAACCGGTCCAGCGTCCACATCTCCTCGGTGATGTCGATTCCGGTGGGGCACCAGGCGATACAGCGCCCGCACCCCACACAGCCGGAACCGCCGAACTGATCGTGCCAGGAGCTCAGTTTGTGGGTGAGCCAGTGCCGGTACCGGGACGGGCCGGACTGCCGCACCACCCCGCCGTGAATGTAGGTGAAGTCGAACTCGAAGCAGGACGCCCACTCCATCCACCGTTCGGCGTGGGCGCCGGCCAGATCGGTGGTGTCGGACACGCTGGTGCAGAAACAGGTGGGGCACACCATGGTGCAGTTGCCGCAGGTCAGGCACCGGCTGGCGACGTCCTGCCAGTGCGGGGACTCCCGCGAGTCGATCAGCAGCTGCCGCAGATCCCCGGGCGGCATCCGTCGGCCCATGTGCTCGGCGGCTTCGGCGACATCTGTTCGGGCCGAGGAGCTCTCGTCGTCGGTGGCGGCGCGGTGGGCGATCTCGGCCAGCACGTCGGCGCCGTCGCCGGTGCCGACGTCCACGACGTAGTGCGGGCCGTCGCGGTCCAGCCGTTCGGTCAGCGCGAGATCGTAGCCCGGTCCGACCGCCGGACCGGTGCCCATCGACGCGCAGAAGCACAGCCCACCGGGTTCGGTGCAGTTCACCGCCACCACGAACACCCGGCGCAGCCGGTCGACGAACGCCTGATCCGGATGCGTGCCGCGGCCCAGCACCCCGTCGAGGACGGCGAGGGCCGACAGATCGCACGCCCGCACCCCGACGAACGCGTACCGGGGGGTGTCCGGCGCTGCGGTGTCGTCGTCCGAGGACCACAACAGCTGCCGGGGCGGATGCAGGAACTGTTTCCACGACTGCGGTCCGGCCGAATGGCCGAACAGTGCGGCGTCCCCGCGGCGACGCAACCGGTAGTGGCCGGGACCGACGTCCACGCCCCAGCCGCGTGGCAGGTCGTCGGCCGACCGCAGTTCGGCCAGCTCGATCGCGTTGTCCGACACCGTCGGTCCGATCACCCGGTAGCCGCGCGCCAGCAGAACACGGACCAACTGTTCCAGCCCGGCGGGGTCGAGCACCGCGGTGGCACCGCCCCCGGCGTCCGGTGTCTCACCGACCATGGTGTTCATGGTGCTCCTCCGTGCGCCGGAATGCAGCGGATTGCGGTGCCCGACACCTCAGCGGCCACGGCAGTCGGGGCGGTGGTACATCGCCGCACCCGCGGTGACCCCGGCGCCGGCGGCGACGATCAGCGCCCGGCTGCCCACCGGGATCTGGGGGAGCGCGGCCGCGAGGGCGGCGGTGTGGATGCTCTCACCCGGGGCGACGGCGATGCGCTCGACCGGCACCCGCAGCAGTTCGGCGAGTGCCGCGCGGAATCGCGCACGCGCCGGGGCGGCGACGATCACATCGACATCGGAACTGTCCGACCCCGGCCCCTCGGCGGCCAGACAGCGGGCCACCGCCTCGGCGGCGGTCGCCGCGTAGACCTCGTCGAGGTGGTCCGACCAGCCGAACCGCAGCAGGTTGCGCCGATCCACCTGGGACACGGTGGCGCGGAAGTTCCTGCCGTCGTCCGGCCGGCAGGCCCAGTGCACCGGTCCGAGGCCGTACTCGTCGTCGGTCCACCCGCACAACAGCGCCGCACCGACCGGCGCGAACGGGAAGTCCTCGCTCAATCCGCGGCCCGGATCGGCGTCGCCGGCCACCACCAGCGCACAGTCGACGGTGCGTGATGTCAGATAGCCGTCGACGATCTGCAGTGCGGTGAGCACCCCGCAGGTCCCGTTGGCGACATCGAAGGAGAATGTGCCGTGCCCGCCGGCGTGCGGATGCTCCGGGTTGGCGCCGATGTCCTCCTGGATGAGCGCGGCCAGCGCGGGTTCACCCAGATTGCGGTCCCGGTAGATGCCCGCGTTGACGAGCAGGTCGACGTCACGCGCCGAGCGGTGGGCCGCCCGAAGGCACGCCCGGCTCGCGGCGACCGCGAGTTGCAGCGCGCTGCGGCGGCCCCGCAGCCTGGCGTGGGTGACGTGCACGCGTTCAACCACGGTTCCCATGGCGCCCCACCATCTCCTCGTCGAGGGTCAGCAACACGATTCCGATCTCCAGACCCGAGGCCAGTGCGATCAGCGCGATGGTCTCGCCCGGTGCGATGCCGCCCGCCTCGAGTTCGTCGACCAGCGCCACGGTGTGGGTCGTCGACGCGGTGTTGCCGTACTTGTCGACGGTGATCACCGCGTCGTGGGCGGGGGTGCCGCCGAACTCGTCGGCGATCCTGCGCATGCCCTTGCGGATGGCCCGGGCGGAGGTCTGATGGGTGATCACATGGTCGATGTCGTGGATCGACAGGCCGGTCTGGTCGAGAACCTCCTGGAGCAGCACCGGTGTGGCGGCTATCGCGGCACGCTGGATGCCGCGCGAATCGGTGAACATCCGCGCGCCGGGCTCGGGTCCCTTCGGATAGGCCAGGCACAACCTGCTGTGGTCGGCGATGGTGGTGAAGCCGGACAACCGGATGCTGCCGGATCCCGGATAGGCGCGTTCGAGCAGCAGGGCGGCGCCCGCGTCGCCGAGCGTCAGCGACGCCAGCTCCTTGCTCATGATCGTGCGGATGTGTTGTGCCGCATTGGCGGTCAACTGGGAGATGTACTCGCCGCTGACCACCATGCCGCGCTCGACGACACCCTGCCGGATCCAGTTGTTGAGAATGCTGACCCCGGTGAGCATTCCGGCGCACGCGTTGGACAGGTCGAAGGTCATCGCCGTGTCGGCTCCGATCGCCCGGGCGACAGCCGTGCTCATCGGGGGTTCGAGCCATTGGGTCAGCCCGTCGCGGAACTTGGTGATGCTGCAGTTGATGACCACCTCGACCGATTCGGCCGCCCGGTCGGCCCGGTGCAGGCAGTCCAGCGCCGCGGCGGTGGCGAGGCTGTAAGAGTCCTCGTCGCCGACCGAGATCCGCCGTTCCCGGATGCCGGTCAACCGTTCCAGGTCGATGGTGGTGCGGTGCCGGGTCCTCGCCGTCAGGTCGTCGGTGCTCAGCCGGGTGACCGGCAGATGCCGTCCGGCGCCGGCCAGCCTGGTGCGGAACGGCGCCCCGTCGGCCTCCGCGTCCTCGGTCAACAACCACTGCGTTCGCATGACCCCCCCAATCGATCGGCTGATCCCCCGACGGGACCGGCTAGGTCGACGTCTCGAACGGTGCGCCGTTCAATCGGCTGACGACACGGCTCAGCGGCCAGCGCGGGGTGGCCGGCAGCGGGTCGGCGTTGACCGGCGCCCATCCGACCCGCAGCAGCATCTGCGGGTACTCGGCGCCTTCGAAGATCTGTTCCCGCAACTCCGCCCGGGTCTCGTCCACTTCCAGCGGTTCGGTGATCGGACAACTCGCCAGCCCCCGCGCCGTCGCGGTGAGCAACACCAGGCTGGTCGCCTCACCGGCCCGCAACCGGGCCATCGCATCGTCGTTGCGGGTGCCGAGCGCCAGCACCACCGCGTTGTCCTCGGCGGCCGTCGCGCCGGGCGGTTGGGCCAGCGCCGCGCCGGCGAACACCCGACCGGGCACCGCCGCCGCCGGGTCGGGCTCCGGGGTGTTGCGGGCCGGCACACCGGCCATCGACGCGTGCCGGCCGGACCATTCGGTCAGCTCCCGCACGTACGCATCGTCGGAGGCGTGGCGGTAGGCCGCCTGCTGCACCGCCGAGCGGACGTGATCCAGGTCCTCCACCCGCAACAGCCGCACACCTGCCCGGGCTGCCCGGGCGCCCATCAGCGCGATGTCACCGAACGGCACCGGCCAGTTGCTGTACAGCCGGCGGTCGGTGCGGCGCCGTGGGATCGCGGCCGCCAACGACACCTCCGCCTCGGTGGGCTTGTGCACGGACAGCTCCAGCGACGCCAGATGCAGGGGTTCGGCCGGATTCGGGAACCGGTGCACCTTGGCCTGCCATCCCAGCGCCGCCAGCGCGATGATGCAGTGGTTCAGCGCCGCGCCACAGCTGACCAGCAGATCCCGTCGGTCCGGGTCGATGCTGGGCAGGTGGTGCTCCGGGTCCGCCCACAGATGCAGGGATTCGGTGCCGACCCGCCACCGCCACGGCTGTGAGTTGTGCACCGACGGGGCGCGGACGGCCAACGCCAACGCGGCCCGAAGGGTCTCGTGGTCGGGAAAAGCCCTAGGCATGGCAGCGCTCCGTATCCATATGCGTTCTGTCACCACCGTGCCGCGCGGATCGCCGGTGAACCAGGGGCCGAAAGACCTTTTGTGCAGCTGATCGGAGGTTCAGCGCACGGTTGAGGACTTTTGACCCGTGTGGTTGTGGCGGCCGTCACCGAGCATCGATGTAACGGGGACGGGAGGACGTCATGGAGCACGAACAGGCAGTGATCGTGGTCGCGGGATACCACGATCCAACGGTGGCCGGCTCGGATTTCCACGAGCTGAACCGGCTGGTCAGAAAGGGCAGCCTGGAGATCCGGTCGGCCGCCCTGGTCACCAGGGGTGCCGACGGCACCCCGTCGGTGGTCCAGGCGGCCAACCACCACGGCCGGATCGGGGCGGGATGGGGCGCCGGGGCCGGATTCCTGGTGGGACTGTTCGTGCCGCCGCTGGCCGTCATGGCGCTGGTCGGTGCGGTGGCGGGGGCGCTCACCGTGGCGTTCACCGAGCATGAGCTCAAACTCGGGTTGCGCCGCGAGATCGGCGAGGCGCTGGAGGCCGGGACCGCGGTGGTGCTGACGCTGGTGCATGCCGACGGCGAGTTCTTCGTCGGCCGGGCGCTGAGCCACGCGTCGAGAGTCTCGGTGCTGCCCATCGACGAGACCACCGTGAGCAGGCTCGATCAGGCGGCGCTGGCGGCGGTCGGCGCGTCCGGCGGCGACGGACCCGACACACCGGTGGACGCGCGATGACGTGCGAGGACGTGACGCTGCTCAGCGAGACCGAGTGCTGGGAGTTGTTGGCCGGCCGGGCGGTCGGACGCCTGGTCACCTGCGTCGACGACGAACCACACATCTTCCCGGTGAACTACGCCGTGCAGCGCCGCACCATCCTGTTCCGCACCGGGGAGGGCGCCAAGCTGATCAGCGTCGGCATCAACAAGCAGGTGGCGTTCGAGGCCGACGACTACGGGTTCGACGAGTGCGGGCACGGCGCGGCCTGGAGCGTGGTCGTCGAGGGGGTCGCCCGCACCCTGCACACCCCCGATCAGATCGCGCTGGCCGAGCAGGCGCAGGTCCTGCCCTGGACCGCCGGGAGAAAGGACCACTACGTCCGGATCTTCCCGACCCGGGTCACCGGCCGCCGGTTCACGCTGAATCGCCCGGAGGGGGCCTGACCGGTCGCCCGCCCGGCCGGCCGCACTCGGTGATGCGCCGACCGGGCGGTGCCGCGAAACCTGCTAATCGTTGTCCTTCACCCGGGCCATTGCCAGCACATCGAGCAGTTCGTCGAGTTCCTCGAGGGTGAGCTTCTCGCCGACCAGCCCGCGGTCGATGACGGTCTGGCGGATCGTCTTGCCCTCCGCCAGCGCCTGCTTGGCCACCTTGGCGGCCTCCTCGTACCCGATCGCCCGGTTGAGCGGGGTGACGATGGACGGCGACGACTCGGCCAGCTTGCGCAGCCGCTCCTCGTTGGCGACCAGGCCGTCGATGCACTTCTCGGCGAACAGCCGGGACGAATTGGCCAGCAGCCGGAAGGATTCCAGCAGATTGCGGGCCATCATCGGGATGTAGACGTTCAGCTCGAACGCGCCCGACGCGCCGCCGAAGGCGATCGCCGCGTCATTGCCCACCACCTGGCAGGCCACCTGGGTGACGGCCTCCGGAATGACCGGGTTGACCTTGCCCGGCATGATCGAGCTGCCCGGCTGCAGATCGGGCAGCTGGATCTCGGCCAGGCCGGTCAGCGGCCCCGAGCCCATCCACCGGATGTCGTTGGCGATCTTGGTCAGCGACACCGCGATGGTGCGCAGCGCGCCGGACGCCTCGACCAGCCCGTCGCGGGCGGCCTGCGCCTCGAACGAGTCCACCGCGGGACGCAGCTCGGCCAGGCCGGTCTGGGCCACCAGCACCTCGACGACCTTGGGGCCGAACCCTTCCGGGGCGTTGAGGCCGGTGCCGACCGCGGTGCCGCCGATCGGCAGCTCACCGAGCCGGGGCAGGGTGGCGCGCACCCGTTCGATGCCGGCCTCGATCTGGCGGGCGTAGCCGCCGAACTCCTGGCCGAGCGTCACCGGCACCGCGTCCATCAGATGGGTGCGGCCGGACTTCACCACGGTGCGCCACTGCCTGGCCTTGGCGGCCAGCGAGGCGTGCAACACCTCCAGCGCCGGGATCAGGTCCCGCACAGCGGCTTCGGTGGCCGCGACGTGGGTGGCGGTCGGGAAGGTGTCGTTGGACGACTGTGACATGTTCACGTCGTCGTTGGGATGGACCGTCACCCCGTTGCGGGCGGCGATCGAGGCGATCACCTCGTTGGTGTTCATGTTCGAGCTGGTGCCCGAACCGGTCTGGAACACATCGATCGGGAACTGGTCGTCGTGCCGGCCCTCGGCGATCTCGTTGGCCGCGGCGATGATCGCGTCGGCCTTCGCCGGGTCCAGCAGGCCCAGGTCCTTGTTCACCTGGGCGCAGGCGCCCTTGAGCAGCCCCAGGGCGCGGATCTGGGCGCGTTCCAGGCCGCGGCCGGAGATCGGGAAGTTCTCCACCGCCCGCTGCGTCTGGGCGCGCCACAGTGCGTTGACGGGCACCCGGACCTCGCCCATGGTGTCGTGCTCGATGCGGTACTCGGTGGCCCCGTTCTGGCCAGCACTGTCGGTGCTCATGAATGCCCTTCTCGTCCTGGTGATTTCGGTCAGTGGTTACGGCAGCGGCTGGATGGCGTCGGCGTCGCCGGTGTATTCGATCGCGGCGTACTCGTTGAGCTTGGACAGCCGGTGGTAGGCGTCGATCATCCGGACCGTGCCCGACTTGGAGCGCATCACGATCGACTGGGTGGTGCACCCGCCGGGGTAGTAGTGCACACCCTTGAGCAGCTCGCCGTCGGTGACCCCGGTGGCGGCGAAGAACACGTTGTCGCCGGAGACCAGATCCTCGGTGGTCAGCACCCGGTCCACGTCGTGGCCGCGGTCGATGGCGCGCTGCTTCTCCTCATCGTCCTTGGGCCACAGCTGCCCCTGGATGGCGCCGCCCATACAGCGGATGGCCGCGGCGGCGATGATGCCCTCCGGGGTGCCGCCGATGCCGACCAGCAGGTCGGTGGGGGTGCTGGGGCGGCAGGTGGCGATCGCGCCGGCGACGTCGCCGTCGGTGATCAGCCGGCAGCGGGCGCCGGCCTCCCGCACCTGGGCGATCAGCTCGGCATGGCGGGGCCGGTCCAGGATGCACACGGTGAGATCGGACACCGACATCTTCTTGGCCTTGGCGACCTTGCGGATGTTCTCGCCGATCGGGGCGGTGATGTCGATGGCGTCCACGGCGTCCGGGCCGACGGCGATCTTGTTCATGTAGAACACCGCCGACGGGTCGAACATGGTGCCGCGGTCCGACACCGCCAGCACCGAGATCGCATCCGGCCGGCCTTTGCTCATCAACGTGGTGCCGTCGATCGGGTCGACCGCGAAGTCGCACTCCGGGCCGTCGCCGTTGCCGACCTCCTCGCCGTTGTAGAGCATCGGGGCGTTGTCCTTCTCGCCCTCGCCGATCACCACGACGCCGCGCATGGAGACCGTGTTGACCAGCGAACGCATCGCGTCGACGGCGGCGGCGTCGCCGCCCTCCTTGTCGCCGCGGCCGACCCAGCGGCCTGCGGCCATGGCTCCGGCCTCGGTTACGCGGACCAACTCGAGGGCTAGGTTACGGTCGGGGGCTTCACGACGAGACTGGCCTGTCATGCGGGTGATTGTCCCATTAACGGGTCGATGAGCGGGAGCTGGGATACTGGGTGACATGACGACTCCGTCGGCGCCCGGTCCGCAGGCCTCCGGTCCGGTCGCTCCCGAGCCCAAGCCGCGCCTGCTGCAGGACGGCCGCGACATGTTCTGGTCGATGGCGCCGCTGGTGCTGGCCTGCGTGGTGCTGGCCGGCCTGCTCGGCATGTGCTCGTTCGCGCCGGGCGGGCCCACCACCGGCCACATCCCGAGCTACGACGCCCCGGCGGCGTTGCGTGCCGACGCCGCCGAGCTGGGCATTCCGATCCGGGTCCCGCAGCTGCCGGAGGGCTGGCACTCCAACTCCGGCGGCCGGCACGGCATCGACGCCGGCTACACCGATCCGCAGACCGGACAGCAGGTGCGGGCGGTGGCCTCGCGGGTGGGGTATCTGACCCCGGGCGGCATGTACCTGGCGTTGCGGCAGAGCAACGCCGACGAGGAACGGCTGGTCGCCTCGATCAACGCCGAGCTGTATCCGACCGGGGTGCAGGACGTCGACGGTGTCCGATGGGTGGTCTACGAGGGCCCGGCGGACGCCGAACCGGTGTGGACCGCCCGGATCGACGGGCCGACCGGACCGGCCCAGCTCGCCATCACCGGCGCCGGTACCAGCGACGACTTCCGCACGCTGGCCGCCAGCACCCAGCGGCAACGGCCTATCCTTCCGTGATTTCGGCGTGCCTACGGTCGATGGGCGATCGTCGGCACGCCGAAATCGTAAGCTGAGGATCATGACGGCACCCGAAGCGGATCTGACCGGCTGGTCGGCCGCCCCGTTCACCGCCGCCGGCTTCACCTACGACGTGTATCGCAAAGGCGAGGGTCCGGGGGTGGTGCTGATCCCGGAGATGCCCGGACTGCACCCGGGGGTGCTCGCGCTGGGCAACCACCTCGTCGACAACGGGTTCACCGTGGCGGCGCCGTCACTGTTCGGCACCCCGCTGAAGTCGATCACCTCACCGTCGGCGGCGTTGACGCTGGTGCGTGGGTGCGTGGCCCGCGAGTTCGCCGCGTTCGCCACCAACGCCGACCGGCCGGTGGCGCGGTATCTGCGGGCGTTGGCCCGCGACCTCAACGAACGCACCCCGGGCAGAGGGGTCGGCGTGATCGGGCAGTGTTTCACCGGCGGGTTCGCGCTGGCCGCCGCGGTCGATGACAGTGTGCTGGCCCCGGTGCTGTCGCAGCCGTCGCTGCCGATGCCGTTGACCGCCCGGCATCGCCGCGATCCGGGGGTGTCCGAGGGTGAGTTGCGCATCGTCGAACAGCGGGCCGTCAACGACGGGCTGTGTGCGCTGGGGCTGCGGTTCAGCGAGGACCGGCTGGCCCCCGCCGAACGGTTCCAGACGCTCAAGCAGCGGCTCGGCGACGCGTTCGAGGTGATCGAGATCGACTCCAGCCGGGGCAATCCGCACGGATTCTCCCCGCTGGCGCACTCGGTGCTGACCGATCAGGTGCGCGAGGTCGAGGGGCACCCCGCCTACGAGGCCCGCAAACGGGTGGTCGAGTTCCTCACCGAGCGTCTTTCTTAGCGATTTCGGCGTGCTGACGGTCGCTCAGCGATCGCCGCCACGCCGAAATCGCGGTCCGCAACCCGCGCCACCAGCGCACCGGGGCGGGTGGGCCCCGCTCTTCGTCGGCGTCGTCGTCGGACGGTTCCAACTCCACGCCCTTGTACACCCACAGGTAGACGCTGATGGTGGTGACGATGATGATCATCAGCACCGGTCCGATCACGATGCCCCAGAAACCCCACAGCGCGATCCCGGAGAACACCGCCAGCAGCATCAGCGCCGGGTCCAGCCGGGCCGCACGCGGCACCAGCACCGGGCGCAGCACGTTGTCGATGTTGGTCACCACCAGCACGTGGAACAACGCCACGAACGCGCCGCCGATGATGTTGCCGAAGAACATCATTCCGATGCCGAACGGGATCGTGACGATACCGCTGCCCAGCGGGATCACCGACAGCGCGCTCAGCAGCACCGCGAACAGGAAGAAACCCTCGTGGAACCCGGCGATGTAGATCGACACCGCGCCGGCCACACCCTGGCACAGCGCGATCACGAACTGCCCCATCACGGTGCCGCGGACCATCGCGCCGGCCTTGCTCAGGTACAGATCGGTGATCTCCTCGCCCAGCGGATTGAGCCGCCGGATCAGCGTGACCACCCGGTCCTGGTTGATCAGCAGCGAGATGAACACATAGAGGAAGATGATCGACGCGGCGATCACCCCGACCACCCCGCCGACCGCGCCCTGCAGCAGGCCCAGCAGCCATTCGCCGACGTGCTGGGACACCGTGACGATGCCGTCGCGCAGCGAGTCCGCGGTGACGGTGGTGTCCTCGAGGAACGGCATCCGGTGCAGCACATCGTTGATCAGCGCCAGGGTGCGGTCACCCAGGTCGCTCAGGTCGGTGTCGGCCAGCCAGTCGCTGACGGTGTTGACCATCTCGGTGATCTGCACGACCGCCAGATAGGTGATGCCCAGGACCGGGATGATCACGATGAGCAGCGCGCACAGCAGCGTCAGCGCCGCGGATGACCCGGTGCCCAGCCGGCGGCGGAATCGCAGATAGAGCGGGGTGAACAGATAGGCCGCCACCGCCGCGACGATGATCAGGATGAAGAAGCCGCTCAGGAACCAGGCCCCGACCGCCAGCGCGATGAGGGTGATGACGGCCAGCGCCCGCTTCTGGGCGGGACTGAACTCCTCCATCTACCGGCCCACCTGCGCCGCACGCTGACCGGCGCGTTGGCGTTCGACGAACCGGATCGACGCGCGCTGCATCAGCCCGGGCGCCAGCCGGGCGAACAGCCAACCGGCATGCGCCACTCGCGGTTTCACCAGCAGCGCCTTGTTGCGCTGCACCGCCCGCAGGGTGTCGGAGGCCAGCCGGTCCGGATCGTAGGCGCTGCGCACCCCCTGCCCCCTGATGAAGTAGTCGCGGCCGAGGAATCCGCCGACGGCGCCCTTGTCCAGCAGCGGGGTCTCCACCGCGGCCGGACACACCGCCAGCACGCCCACCCCGTGGGCGGCGGCCTCCGAGCGCAGCGCCAACGACAGCCCGACGACGGCGTGTTTGGTCATCACGTAGCTGGTCAGTTGACCGGCCGCGGCCAGGCCGGCCATCGAGGCGGTGTTGACGATGTGGCCGTGGCCCTGGCGGACCATCAACGGGTAGGCGGCCGCGACCCCGTGCACCACACCGCGGATGTTGACGTCGATGATCGCGTTCCACTGATCCAACGTCAGCAGTTCGGTGTCCCCGCCCCACACGATGCCGGCGTTGTTGAACAGCAGGTCGAGTCGGCCCGCCCGGTCCACCACCCCGTCGACGGCGGCCTGCACCGCGGCGGCGTCGGTGACATCGAGCGCCGCCCACCGCCCGCCGATGCTCTGCGCGGTCCGCTCGGCGGCCGCGCCGTCGATGTCGGTGCACATCACCTCGGCGCCCGCCGCGGCCAGCGCCCGGCACAGCGCCGCGCCGATCCCCGAGCCGGCGCCCGTCACCAACGCGTGTTTACCGGCGAAAGTCATGACTGTTCAGCCAGTTTCATCACATGCCCCAGAATGTCGGGATAGCGCTTCAGATGCGCTCCGCCGTTGAGGTCGAGCACCTCACCGGTGAGCCAGGAGGCGGCCGGCGAGCACAGGAACACCACCGCGGCCGCCACGTCCTCCGGCTGCCCGGCCCGCCCCAGCGGGGTGTTCTCCAGGTATTCCTCGACCACCCCGGGCACCGCCGCCGCCGGCGCGGTCAGCGGGGTGTGCACGAAACCGGGGGCGACCGCGTTGACGCGGACACCGCGGGGCGCCAGCTCCAGCGCGGCCACCTGGGTCAGCATCGACAACCCGGCCTTGGCCGCGCAGTAGGCGCTCATCCCGGCGGCGGCCTGGCGGGCGTTGAGCGAGCTGATCGACACCAGCGACCCGCCCTCCCGCAGCTGCCGACCGGCGTGTTTGGTGACGATGAACGCCCCGGTCAGGCACACGTCGATCACCGAGCGGAACTGGTCCACCGGCATGTCGGTGATCAGCCCGACGTTGCTGAACCCGGCGCAGTTCACCGCCACGTCGAGTTCTCCGACGGAGTCGAACAGCCGCGCCACCGAGTCCTCGTCGGTGACGTCGACGTGCGCCGCGGTGTGCGGGTCACCCAGTTCGGCGGCGCGGTCCCGGGCCGCGTCGGCGTCGATGTCGGCGACGACGACGCGGCAGCCGTCGTCCGCGAGCGCCCGCGCGCTGGCCCAGCCGATGCCGGAGGCGCCGCCGACGACGATCGCGGTGCGGCCGGCCATCAGCGGCCGTCCTCGGGGTCGGTGTCCAGGCCGGGTTCACCCCATTTGCGCCGGATCGCGCCCCACGGGTCGGCGTACTGCCCGGGATGGTTGTGGTACGGCGACTGCCGCCGCAGGTAGAGACCGGCCAGCGGGGCGATCAGCCGCAGCGGGTAACGCTTCCAGCCCACCCGGTCGGCGGTCTCGGCGAGGATGTCCGGCCACGAATAGTGTTGGAACTTCAGCAGTTCCTGGGCCGGACCTGGGTCGAGCCAGTCGGTGGCGAACCAGTCGGTGTCGCTGTGCGGGTTGCCCTTGCGGCCCACCGGCAGCGCACCCACCAGGCCCATCGCCGCGGCGATGGACGGGCCGATCTCGCCCTGGGTGAGCCGGTGCGAATCGTCGCCGCCGATCAACAGCACCTGCCCGGCGACCGGTGCGG
Organism: Mycolicibacterium thermoresistibile; assembly: GCF_900187065.1. Classification (NCBI taxonomy): domain Bacteria; kingdom Bacillati; phylum Actinomycetota; class Actinomycetes; order Mycobacteriales; family Mycobacteriaceae; genus Mycobacterium; species Mycolicibacterium thermoresistibile. The sequence goes on along the minus strand of NZ_LT906483.1, from coordinate 3,751,814 downwards.
TGACGGCCGCGGTGAACGCCGCCGCCACATCGCGCACCTCGACGGTCTGCAGCCGGCCGTCGGTGGGCAGCAGCGCCTCGAAGTACAGGAACTCCGGCTTCATGTCGAACATCGGCTCGGCGCTCAGCACCCCGCCGAGCCGCAGGATCGCCCACTCCAGATTCGATGCCCGCACCAGCTGTTCGGCCTCGTACTTGTGGCCGCCGTACAGATCGCCCGGGTTGGGCGGGGTGTCGGCGGTCAGCACGTCGCTGCACGTGTGCGGGTTCCGCGGGCCGTAGACCGCGATGCTGGAGGCCTGGATGAACCGCGGTGGGCTGCTCTGCGCCTCGGCGGCACGGATCAGGTTCGCGGTGGCGTCGACGTTGACCTTGCGGGCCAGCGCCTGCCGGGAATAGCAGAACGGGGCGATGACCGCGGCCAGGTGGATCACCGCGGCGGGGGAGACGGTCGTCATCAACTCGTCCACCGCGGCCGGGTCGGTCAGATCCGCCCAGCGCACCTGCACCTCGCCCGGCCCGTCGGCGGACAGTTCGGCGGCGGCCTTGCGGGTGTCGGGGGTCGCGACGTCGGTGGCCACCACCCGGTGGCCGTCGGCGGCCAGTCGGCGGACCGTGGCCGAACCCACCAACCCGAACGCGCCCGTCACCAGAACGGCGTCACTCATAGCTCTCCTCACTGATAGGTGCCCGTGGGTATCTTGCCGTGAAAGTGGTCCGTGGGGGCGGGTTAAGTGCTTCTTCGAGGAAACCCTGGCGCCGCGCCGCCGAGCGGAGCAGGCTGGATGGCGGGGAAGGGGATCGCGATGTACGACAAGGATCTGAGCAACGTCTGGACCGTCGAGATCCGGTTCGACGAGGACGACATCCACACCCATGCCACGGTTCGCGCGCACCGTCCTCACGGTGATCCGCTGACCGCGCGCGGGGACGCCTACCGAAACCCGAGGGACGCCAGTCAACCGATGGTCGGGGAGGAGATCGCCGCGGCCCGCGGGCTGATCGCGCTGGGCACCGAGTTGCTGGAGCGGGCGTCGATGCGCATCGAGAAGGCCACCCACCAGCCGGTGCACCTGTACCGCTGACCGGACACGTCGACACTGCCCGTCGTCAGACCGTCGCGGGTTCGGCCTTCATCCGGTGGAACAGGTCGACGTAGTACGGCAGGCACTCCTGCAGCGCCTGTTCGGTGGTGTAGCGCGGCCGGTAGCCGAGTTCCCGGCGGGCCTTGTCGATGGAGAAATAGTTGTCGAGGTAAAGACGTTCCACCGCAAGGGGTTCCAACGGTGGCTTGGGGAGCCCGAACCGGAAGTGCAGCCGCTGCCACAGCGACATCACCGCGCGCACCAGCGGGCCGGACACCCGTAGCGTCGGCCAGCGTTGCCCGCACGCCGTCACCACCGGGCGCGCGAACTCGAACATGTTGATCGGTTCGCCGTCGTTGATGAAGTACGCCTGACCGGGTGCGGTGCCGCCGGGCACCAGATGTTCGGCGGCCAGGATGAATCCGTGCACGAGGTTGTGCACATAGGAGTTGTCGAGTCTGGCGTGCCTGCTGCCGATCAGCACCTTCACATGGCCGGCGTGCACGCTTTCGAACAGTTTGCGGAACATCGTCTGGTCACCCGGCCCCCAGATCCCGCTGGGCCGGATAGAGCAGGTCAGCATGCCCTCAATCCCGTTCTGCCCCAACACGAAACGTTCGGCAATCACCTTGGTCTCGGTGTACAGATCGTTGAACCGGTCGGTGTAGGGCAGGGTTTCGTCACCGTCGGCGATCGGTTGCCCGCCCATCACCACGCTGTTGGAGGCGGTGTAGACGAACCGCCGCACGCCGGCTTGCTGGGCGGCGCGCACGAGCCGTTCGGTGCCGTGCACGTTCACCGCGAAACTGCGCTCGCGGTATTCGTCGGTCACCCCGGCGCCGCCCATCAGGTCGATGACCGCCGCGGTGTGGAACACCGTGTCGATGCCGTCGACCGCGGCGGCCACCGCATCGGCGTCGCAGATGTCGCCGTCGATCACCTCGAGCCGGGGATGGTCCGGCAGCGGGGACCCGACGCGGTCACATGACCGGACGTGGTGTCCGCGCTCGAGCAGGGTGGTGACCAGGTTGGTGCCGACGAAGCCGGAGCCGCCGGTGACCAGCACCCGCCCCAGATCGGTCCGCAGTGTGGGATCGCCCATGCGGCGAGAATAACTGAAACATGTTCTAGTTACGAGGTCCGGACGGGAATCTCCTGGTCGCTCAGTCCTCGTCATCCTCCCTGGCGGCCAGGGCCTCGGACACCCGGCGGCGTGCTCCAGCTAAGTGTTCATCGCAGCATTTGGCCAGTTCTTCGCCGCGTTCCCACAATTTCAGCGATTCCTCGAGGTCGAGTCCGCCCTGTTCCAGGCGCTGGACCACCGCGATGAGCTCATCACGGGCCTCTTCGTACCCCATCTCACTAATGGGCTTCATCTGTTCGACTCCTGTTCAGGCGTCTGGGGGTGTTCCGGACCCTCGCTGACCGCGGTCAGGGCGCCGTCGGCCACCCGCACCCGCAGCCGGGTGCCCGCGGGCGCGTCCGCGGTGCTGTGCACCACCGCACCGTCGGCGGTCTGCACGACGGCGTATCCGCGGGCCAGGGTGGCCGCCGGTCCGAGGGTGGCCAGCCGCGCCGACAGGTGCTCGATGCGGTCGGTCTCCGCGGCGAGCAGCCGGTCGATCTCGCGGCGGGCGGCGGCGCGGGCCCGGTCGATCTCCTCGGCCCGGGCGGTCAACGCCTGCAGCGGGTTGGCCAGCACCGGCCGGCCGCGCAGTTGGTGCAGCAGGTGTTCTTCGCGGTGCACCCAGTTCTGCAGGGCGCGGGCGCTGCGCCGGCGCAGCTCGATGATGAGGTTCTGTTCGGCCGCCGCGTCGGGCACGATCCGCTTGGCCGCGTCGGTCGGGGTGGCGGCCCGCAGATCGGCGACCAGATCGCACAGCGGGTTGTCGGGTTCGTGGCCGATCGCGCTGACCACCGGGGTGGTGCACTTGGCGATCTCCCGGCACAGCGTCTCGTCGGAGAACGGCAGCAGATCCTCCACGCTGCCGCCGCCACGCGCGATCACGATGACGTCGACCTCGGGGTGGGCGTCGAGTTCCCGCAGCGCCTCGACCACCTGCGGCACCGTGTTGGGGCCCTGCACCGCGGTGTTGCGGACGGCGAACCGCACCGCCGGCCACCGGCCGGTGGCCACGCTGATCACGTCGTGCTCGGCGGCCGACGCCCGGCCGCAGATGAGCCCGACCATGGTCGGCAGGAACGGCAACGGCCGCTTCAGCCGCGGATCGAACAGACCCTCGGCGTCGAGCAGACGGCGCAACCGTTCGATGCGGGCCAACAACTCACCGATGCCCACCGCGCGGATGTCGTTCACCCGCAGACTGAACGACCCGTTGCGGGTGTAGAACTGCGGTTTGCCGTGCATCACCACCTGGGTGCCCTCGGTCAACTGGACCGGGGCGTCGACCACCAGGTCGCGCGGGCAGCTGACCGACAGCGACATGTCCGCCGCCGGGTCGCGCAACACCATCCACGCGGTGGACTGGCGCACCTTGATCTCGGTGAGCTGCCCCTCCACCCACACCATGCCGAGCCGGTCGATGTACTTGGCGACGCGGGTGGCCACCGCGCGCACCGGCCACGGGTTGTCCGGGGATTTTCCCGGCTCGGGGTCAGTCATGCGCCCGGCACGCTGGGAGGGTCACTTCGCGGATGCGCGGGTGATCCGGTTGGCCAGCAGGGTCTGGAACGGCGCGCGGGCCCTGGTGGCCTCCTCGTAGGCCAGCAGCGCCTCGAGGTCGCCCACCTTCAGCGAGGGCAGCCGGGCGCGCAGTTGTGCCAGCGTCAACGAGTCGTAGCCGAGCTCGGTGGCGATCTCCGGCGGCTCGGCAGGTGCGGCCGGCTCGGCGGCCCCGTTGGCCCCGTTGGCCTGGCGCTCCGGGGCCCCGGTGCTGTACAGCGCGAACCGGCCCGGGCGGCGCCGTTCGCCGTCGTCGTCCGACCCGTCGTCGAGGTCCTCGTCGAAGGTCGCCCATTCCGGCTGCTCCTCGGTCGGCGGGAACAGCTGCTCGAGCGCCTCGTCGCCCTTGATCACCAGTTCGGCGACGTTCTGTTGAACCCGCATCACGATGTGTGCCGCTGTGCTCGCCACCGTCATCGGATACGTGAGGATCGTGTGCGGGAGCTTGCGGGTCTCCTCGAGCGCGGTCACCGCGACCCCGAGCAGCAAGCGAACCCCATACGGTGCGTTTGGCATGTCTTCCACCCTGCCTCAACTGCCGGGCCAACTCCAAGCAACCTTGCCCGATTCGCTGTCGGCCCGAGGCCGGTGGGCGCGGGATGGCGTGGACCCTGGCCGACTGGACCACCCACGTAGGCTGGTAGCCATGGCGTCGACAATCAACATGGGCATTCCGGGTGCCGCCAGCACGGTGGCACGACCGGCCGGCGACCGGCGGGTGCTGCTGGCCGAACCGCGCGGATACTGCGCCGGCGTGGACCGCGCCGTCGAGACGGTCGAACGCGCCCTGGAGAAGCATGGCGCCCCGGTGTACGTGCGCCACGAGATCGTGCACAACCGGCACGTGGTGGAGACGCTGGCCAAGGCGGGCGCGATCTTCGTCGACGAGACCGATGAGGTGCCCGAAGGCGAGATCGTGGTGTTCTCCGCCCACGGTGTCGCGCCGAGCGTGCATGTCAACGCCGCCGAGCGCAATCTCAAGGTCATCGACGCCACCTGCCCGTTGGTCACCAAGGTGCACAACGAGGCCAAACGGTTCGCCCGCGATGACTACGACATCCTGCTGATCGGCCACGAGGGCCATGAAGAGGTGATCGGCACCGCCGGTGAGGCGCCCGATCACGTGCAGATCGTCGACGGCCCGGAGGCGGTCGACAAGGTCACCGTGCGCGACGAGAACAAGGTGATCTGGCTGTCGCAGACCACGCTGTCGGTCGACGAAACCATGGAGATCGTGCAGAAGCTGCGGGAACGGTTCCCCAAGCTGCAGGATCCGCCCAGCGACGACATCTGCTACGCCACCCAGAACCGTCAGGTCGCGGTCAAGGCGATGGCGCCGGAGTGTGAGTTGGTGATCGTGGTCGGTTCGGCCAACTCGTCGAACTCGGTGCGGCTGGTCGAGGTCGCGCTCGGGGCCGGCGCGGACGCCGCGCACCTGGTCGACTATGCCGACGACATCGATCCGCAGTGGCTGGAGGGGGTCACCACGGTCGGTGTCACCTCGGGTGCGTCGGTGCCGGAGATCCTGGTGCGCGGGGTGCTCGAGCGGCTCGCCGAGTACGGCTTCGACACCGTGCAACCGGTCACCACGGCCAACGAGACGCTGGTGTTCGCGCTGCCGCGGGAGATCCGCCCGGCCCGTAGCCAGTGATTTCGGCGTGCTGACGGTCGCTGAGCGACCGTAGACACGCCGAAATCGCTCAGATGTCGTATTCCCAGCTATCGGCCTCCCAGCCGCGGGCATGCCGGGCATGGCGGGGCCGGTTGCGGTACTCGGCGCGTTCCTCGGGATTCTCCGCACTGCGATAACGCACCCGCGACACCGGGTGATGCGTGCCGCGGGCTCCGCTCCTGGTGTGCGGTTCGAGCGGTTCGTAGCCGTCCACACGGCTGCGGCGCGGCCGCGGCGAGCGGGACTCCGGCCGGGAATCGACACCGTCGTAGCCGATCCGGTCCGCGGACGGCTGACGGCGCGGTTCGCGCGGCGGCACCCGGCGGCTGCGCGGTGGAGGTTGGGTGCGGTCGCCGCGGGCCTGGCCGCGCGACCGGCGCCGCGGCTGATCCGGCGGCACCGCAGAGTCGTCCGGCCGGGTGGGCCGACGCCGGCGCGGCGCGTCGGCGAGCGGGTCGACGTAGTCGCCGTCGAGCGCCCGGGTGGGCCGCGACCGCGGCGGCGCGGCTTTGGTGCCGCGGCGGCTGCGGGTGGCCGAACGGGGCTGATCGGCGCTCTCCGCGGCCGGACGGCGCCGCGGCGGGCGGGAACCGTCGCCGGCGCGGGCGGCCGCCTCAGCGCGCGCTGAACCCCGTTTGGCCGCGGTGCGGCGACCGTCGCGGGGGGTGCGCCCGGAACGGCCGGCGGCGGCACGGTCGGTGGCGGCGCGTTTGCGTGGCCGGGCCTTGGCGGTGTCCGCGGCGGCCGCGAGGTCGGCGCCCCCGTCGGCGCGGGCCGGCCGGTGTCCGGTGACCAACGCGGTCAACGTGTTCGTCACCGCCGAGACGAGGTCGGTGACCGCCGACGGCGCGCGTTCGGGATCGGCCGGACCGGCTCGCCGCGCGCTCATGCCGAGGTACCAGCGGACCATCCCGATGACGAGCACCGCCGCCGAGGTGAAGAACATCACCGGGAACCGCTCGATGAGCGGATATCCACAGTTGATGGCCAGATCCTTCAGACCGCGGATCTGGCCGCCGTGGAAGAGGAAGTACGCGCTCGGAACGGCCGCGAACAGCACGATCGGCGGTTGGACGACCGCGGTGAACAGCCCGGCCTGCCGCACCGCCAACACCGCGACCAGGCAGCCCAGCATGTAGGTCCCGGAGAACACCACGCTGAGCTCTTTGCTGCCCGATCCGGCGTCGAACGCGAAGCCGAGCGCGGTGGCGGTCAGCGCGATCAGCGCAGCACCCCACCACGGCACACCCGGGATATCCGGGTGCGCGGAGCGGAGTTCGGCCGGCACCGCCGACCGCGCGCGCTGTCCTGGCACAGCTAGACCGTACCGGCTCGACGGTGGGCTGCGCTGCCAGCACCGCGCGGGCGTGCCGGTCACAGTCTCCTAGACTCTGGTTCCTGTGGGCCTCAACCTGGGAATCGTCGGACTGCCGAATGTCGGTAAGTCGACGCTGTTCAACGCGCTGACGCGCAACAACGTGCTGGCGGCCAACTATCCGTTCGCGACGATCGAGCCGAACGAGGGCGTGGTGCCGCTGCCCGACCCCAGGCTGGAGAAACTCGCCGAGATCTTCGGCTCGGAGAAGATCGTGCCGGCGACGGTCACCTTCGTCGACATCGCCGGCATCGTCAAAGGCGCGTCCGAGGGGGCCGGGCTGGGCAACAAGTTCCTGGCCAACATCCGCGAATGCGACGCGATCTGTCAGGTGGTCCGGGTGTTCAGCGACGACGACGTGGCGCACGTCGACGGCCGCATCGACCCGAAGGCCGACATCGAGGTCATCGAGACCGAGTTGATCCTGGCCGATCTGCAGACGCTGGAGAAGGCGCTGCCGCGGCTGGAGAAGGAGGCCCGCACCCACAAGGACCGGCGCCCCACCTACGAGGCGGCGGTGGCCGCCCAGGAGATCCTCAACAGCGGCAAGACGCTGTTCGCCGCCGGGTTCGACGCCACGCTGCTGCGTGAGCTCAACCTGTTGACGACGAAACCGTTCCTCTACGTGTTCAACTGCGACGAAGAGGTGCTCACCGACGAGGCCCGCAAGGCCGAATTGCGGGAGCTCGTCGCCCCGGCCGACTGTGTGTTCCTCGACGCCAAGATCGAAGCCGAACTGCAGGAGCTCGACGACGAGTCGGCCCGCGAGCTGCTGGAGTCGATCGGGCAGACCGAACGCGGTCTCGACGCCCTGGCCCGCGCCGGGTTCCACACGCTCAAGCTGCAGACCTTCCTGACCGCGGGGCCCAAGGAGGCCCGCGCCTGGACGATACGTCAGGGCACCACCGCGCCGAAGGCCGCCGGGGTGATCCACTCCGACTTCGAGAAGGGCTTCATCAAAGCCGAGGTGGTGTCCTTCGACGACCTGGTCGAGGCCGGGTCGATGGCCGCGGCCAAGGCCGCCGGCAAGGTCCGGATGGAGGGCAAGGACTACGTCATGCAGGACGGCGACGTGGTCGAGTTCCGGTTCAACGTGTAGCCCCCGTGTTGCGCGCGACGAGCAAGGTCAACGCCGAGCGCCCACCCATCGTCGGCAAGTAGGCTCGAGGGGCCCGCAATCGGCCACGGCCCGTCGTAGGAGGACGGTGAAGTGGATTGGCCCACGACAGTTCGCCGGCGGGATGGCCGGACGACACCGTTCGACATCGCCCGCATCGAGAACGCGGTGAGCCGTGCCGCCCGGGAGACCGGCCACACCGATCCCACGATCGCCTCGACCATCGCCCGATCGGTCGCCGACGAGCTGGCCCGCCGCCGGCGCCGCACGCCGCCGACCGTCGAGGAGATCCAGGACGTCGTCGAGGCCCAGCTCAACGCCGCCGGCTACGAGGACATCACCCGCGCCTACATTCTGTACCGCCAGCAGCGCGCCGAAATCCGTTCGGCCAAAAAGCTTCTGGGTGTAACTGACGACCTCAAGCTGAGTGTGGCCGCGGTGACCGTGCTCAGCGAACGGTATCTGCGCCGCGACGAGTTTGGCCGCGTGGTGGAGTCGACCGGCGAGATGATGGATCGCGTCGCCGGCTACGTGGCCGCCGCCGAGGACCGCTATGAGCCCGGATCCTCGCAGCGCTGGACCGAACGGTTCTCGGCACTGCTGCGCGGACTGGGGTTCCTGCCGAACTCACCGACCCTGATGAACGCCGCCACCCCGCTGGGCCTGCTGTCGGGCTGTGTGGTGCTGCCATTGGAGGACTCGCTTCGATCGATCTTCCGGACGCTCGGACACGCCGCGGAGATCCACCAGGCCGGCGGCGGCATCGGCTACACGTTCAGCGATCTGCGTCCCGCCGGCGACATCGTCACGGGAACCGGCGGCAAGGCCAGCGGTCCGCTGTCGGTTCTTCGGCTGTTCGACACCGCCGCAGGCGTCGTGCAGGAGGGTGGCCGCCGGCGCGGCGCCGGCATGGCGGTGCTCGATGTCTCACACCCCGACATCTTCGACTTCGTCACCGCGAAAGCGGATTCCCCCGGCGAGCTGTCCCAGTTCAACCTCTCGGTCGGCGTCACCGATGCGTTCCTGCGGGCGGTGCAACGCGACGGAACCCACCACCTGGTCAATCCGCGCACCGGCGCCACCGTGGCCCGGATACCGGCGGCCGAACTGTTCGATGCGATCTGCGAAGCCGCGCACGCCTGCGGAGATCCCGGCCTGCTGTTCCTCGACACGATCAACCGGGCCAACCCGCTGCCCGACCAGGGCCGGATTCGGGCCACCAACCCGTGCGGGGAAGTCCCGCTGCTGCCGTACGAATCCTGCAATCTCGGCTCGATCAACCTGGCCCGCATGGTGCGCGACGGCAAGGTGGACTGGGACCGGCTCACCGAGGTGGCCACCGTCGCGGTGCGCTTCCTCGACGACGTGATCGACGTCAACGGCTATCCGTTCCCGGAGCTCGAGCAGGCCAGCCGCGCCACCCGCAAGATCGGCCTGGGCATGATGGGCCTGGCGGAACTCCTTGCGGTACTGGGGATTCCCTATGACAGCGACGACGCGGTGCGGCTGGCCGGCCGGGTGGCCCGCCACATCCAACGCGCGGCGCATCAGGCGTCGGTGAAGCTGGCCGAACGCCGCGGATCGTTCCCGCTGATCGCCCGGAGCGTGTTCACGCCGCCGCGGCGCCACGCGCAGCTGACCTCGGTGGCGCCGACCGGCACCATCTCGTTGATCGCCGGCACCACAGCGGGCATCGAGCCGATGTTCGCCATCGCGTTCGTCCGTAACATCGTGGGTCGGCAACTGCTGGAAGTGAATCCGTTCTTCGACCGGCTGGCGCGGGATCGCGGATTCTACAGCGACGAGCTCATCACCGAGATCGCCGAGCGCGGTGGGGTGCGGGGCTGTGAACGGCTGCCCGCCGAGGTGCGCGCGGCGTTCCCGACCGCCACCGAGATCGAGCCGCACTGGCACCTCAGGATGCAGGCCGCGGTGCAGCGCCACGTCGACGCGGCGGTCTCCAAGACCATCAACCTGCCCGCCACCGCCAGTGTCGACGACGTCCGATCCATCTACCTCGCCGCCTGGCGGGCCAAGGTCAAGGGCATCACCGTGTACCGATACGGCAGCAGGGAGGACCAGGTGCTGACCTTCGCCGCGCCCGGACCCACCCTGGCGCGGGCCGACACCGATTTCTCGGGCGGGTGCTTCGCCCGCACCTGCGAATTCTGACGCCCGGTCAGATCTTCTCGGCGGACACCAGAGCCTCTTCGGCCGACGACGGCGCCTCGGCCCGGTGCTTGATACCCAGCAGCAGTCCGCGTGTCAGCAACGCCGCCACCGGCCCGGCGAGCTCGGCGACCAGCACCTGACCGGGACGGCGCAGCGCGGTGCGCGACCGCACCAGCAGTCGGCACTTGTCCGGTCCCCGCGCCAGTACGTGGAACGAGATCACGCTGTCCCACGGCATGTCCGGCGGCGATCCCCGCAGCACCAGGGCCTCACCGTCGAGGACCTGCGCCACCGTCATCACCAGACCCGCCGGCCGGCCCAGCCAGCCCGGTGGGGCGAGCTGGACCCGGTCGCCGGGTTCGAGATGCTGCCATTGCGGATGGATGCGGTCCGCGCTGTCGCGTGCGAGGCCCAGCAGGGCCTGCAGCCCGCCACGGCCGTAGAGACCGCCGCGGTTGTGCCCCATCTGCACCAGCCACGGCCACACCGTCTCGGCGGGCCGGTCGATCCAGACCCCTTCGGTGGTCCGCACCAGCGGAGGTCTGATCAGTTCGTCACCCGGGAGCCGCTGCCGGCATTCGTGCTTGGTGGTTCCCCAGTTGCGGTAGTAGCGGCGCGCCGCATACAGCAGCGCCGCGGTGCCCGCGAAGACGGCGAGAGGTCGGCGCATACGTCCAGCGTCCCGTCCGATCCGACCCGCCGATAGGGCCACTGGTCACACCTTCGGACGACTTTCGGCGGTGCGTCCGGGGCCGGCAGAGGACTTCCGTCCCTACCGAGCCGACCTCAGGAGTGGTCGAATTCGATAGGAGGAGTTGAACTTCGACAGATGAAGGAGATGATCATGACCACTGTTGAACGGCAGCGTGCCAAGTCGCTGTTTCCCGAGATCGCCGATTTCTTCGCAGGCTTCCCGTCCTGGCCTTCGCTGCGGCCGATGTTCGACACCAACCTGATGCGGCTCGAGGACGAGCTCACCGACGACAAATACATGGTCCGCGCCGAGATCCCGGGGGTCGACCCGGACAAGGACATCGAGATCACGGTGCAGGACGGCCGGTTGACCATCCGCGCGGAGCGACAGGAGAAGAAGGAGACCAACGGCCGTTCGGAATTCAACTACGGCTCGTTCGTCCGCACCGTGTCGTTGCCGGCCAGTGCCGATGAGGAGAACATCACCGCCGACTACGACAAGGGCATCCTCACCGTCTCGGTGCCGCTCCGGGAGACCCAGCCGTCGCCCAAGCGCATCGAGGTGAAGGCCGGCACGTAGCCGCGAACGGCGGGAGGGTCCGGCGACGGGGGACCGATCCGACCGCACAGGTACAGCGTTTCATGAATAAAGGAAGCGCTGTACTGTTGTGGGCATGCAGACGGTCACCCACACCGACGCGCTGGCGCGGTTCGGTCACGCGCTGTCGGATGCCACTCGAGCGCGCATCCTGCTCAGCCTGACCAAGGCGCCCGGCTATCCCGCCGAGCTCGCCGACCGGCTCGGTGTCTCACGCCAGGTTCTGTCCAACCATCTGGCTTGCCTGCGCGGATGCGGGCTGGTCGTCGCGGTGCCGGAGGGCCGGCGCACCCGCTACGAACTGGCCGACGCGCGCATCGGGCAGGCGCTCACCGATCTGATGGGCCTGGTGCTGGCCGTCGATCCGGACTGCTGCGTCGGCGCCGACGGGGGGCGTTGCTCGTGCGTGTGACGCCGTCGGGGGCGATCGGGTGGCGGCCGCTGTCCGAGTCGCGCCGCCAGCAGTTGGCGCGGCGCATCCGCGTGCTGGTGGCCGCGACGATCTCCTACAACATCATCGAGGCCGTCGTCGCGATCGGCGAGGGTGCGCGAGTGTCCTCGACGGCGCTGATCGGGTTCGGCCTCGACTCGGCGATCGAGGTGTCGTCGGCCGCGGCGGTCGCCTGGCAGTTCGCCGGGCGCGACCCCGAGGCCCGGGAACGGATCGCCCTGCGCGTCATCGCGTTCTCGTTCTTCGGGCTGGCCACGTTCGTGACGGTCGATGCGGTCCGGGCGCTGCTGGGCATGGGGGAGAGCCGCCCCTCGACGGTCGGCATCGTGGTGGCGGCGCTGAGCCTGCTGATCATGCCGGTGCTGTCCTACGCCCAGCGGCGGGCCGGGCGAGAACTCGGATCGCTATCGGCCGTCGCCGACTCCAAGCAGACCCTGCTGTGCACCTATCTGTCCGCGGTGCTGTTGATCGGTCTGCTGCTCAACAGCCTCTTCGGCTGGTCGTGGGCCGACCCGGTCGCCGGGCTGGCCATCGCCGCGATGGCGGTGCGGGAGGGTATCGAGGCCTGGCGCGGCGACACCTGCTGCGCAGTCCCGGTCGGAACCAGTCGCACCGCAACCGAATCCGGCTGTGGGTGCGGTGACGACCGCGAGTAGGTTCGGCCGGACCGCCTCGACAGGCAGACTGGGCAGGGTGATCGCTGAACACCTGCCGTGCCGGGCCGGCGATGTCGTTGTCCGCCGGCTCGACCACGCCGACGCCGAGGCTTTCGCCGCCGGGACGACGGACACCGCCGTGCGCCAGTACGGGCATCTGCCGTTGCGTGAATACACCCCGCAGACCGTGCGGGACCAGATCGACGGTGTCATCGCCGACGGGCTGGCCGACGGATCGCTGGCCGTGCTCGCCATCGCCGACGCGTCGTCCAACCAATTCCTCGGCAGCATCGTGTTGTTCGACATCCACGACGGCCGCGCCGAGGTGGGTTTCTGGCTCACCCCGCAGGCCCGCGGCCGGGGCGCGGCACGCAACGCCCTGCGGGCCGTCGTCGACCTCGCCGCCCGGTCGGGTCTCACCCGTCTCGACGCCCGCACCCATCCCGCCAACGAGGGGTCACAGGGGGTGCTGCACGGCGCCGGATTCGTCCACACCCGCGGACCGGAAGAACAAGTCGCGCCGTCGGGGGAGTTGGTTCCGGTGCTCACGTTCGAACGGGCGCTCACCGCACGCTGATCCGCCGACGCGCACTCGCTCGCCGCAGCGGCACCAACGCAGAGTCAGTACACCTAGAGGCGGTCAGCCGCGAACGCGGCGCCCTCGGCCGGCATCCCGTTCCACGTGTACGTCACGTGGGCGAAGGTGGGCATGACGTCGGCGACGCCGTTGCAGATGGTGTCGCCCTCCGTGCAGAGCTCGAGCGTCTTGTCCTGGTACACCGATCCGATCGCGATCGGCGGGGCGCCATAGCGCTGCAACAACGCCGACGACGGCTGGGCGAACAGCACCACCGCCGCGACATGGTCGGCGACCTCGCGGGGCATCGGCTCGGGAACATAGGAGCGGAACTCGACCGGCACTTCCTCGGGAACCGCCGCGGCCGTGACGTAGCCCGCCAGCGCCGCGCCCTGCGAATAGCCGCCCAGCACGATCCGGGTGTCCGGACAGTTGGCCGCCGTCGTCTGCACCCGATCGGCGGCGTCGCGGATCCCGTCGACCACGGTGCGGGCGAACTCGATGCCCGCGCCGAAGTTACTGCTGGCGGGGTAGTTCACCGCGTACACCGACAGCGAGCGGTCGCCGATCCGGGGCCGCAACTCGTCGATGAACGCCTGGCCGACGCCGCCCACACCGGGCGGTTCGTCGGTGCCGCGCGCGAAGATCACCTCCACGTCGGGACACGGCTGCGCGGCCGCCGTCGGGCTGCCGACGCCCATGACGGCGCTGACGAAGCCGATGCCGCAGGCCATCGAGCCCGCCAGCACGAACGCACTGATGACGCCGATCAGCCGGAACATGGATCGAGAGCGGTTCGGAAGTTCGGTGACACGCATGTCCACCCACCCCATCGCTTAGCCAACCCGACCCGACGTCCATGCTGGCACAACGAACGGTCAGTCGGCGATCAAATCCTCATTGTCGACGAGGACCAGGTCACCCGCGTCGAGCATGACCGCCCACCGGCAGGCCTTCTCACCGCTCGGCCGGTCGTCGGTGTCGAGGCCGTATCCGACCGTGTCACCGAAGTCCTGCACGACGACTCCGCGCGCCTCGGCGTCGGTGCCGGGATACACCCGCACCCGGGTCTGCACCGTCACACCGGTGCTGCCGGTGTCGCTGGGTCGCTCGCTCGTGAATGCGTTCAACGTTCAACTCCTACTCGCCGTCTACCGGAACTCCCGGCGAAAGCTGTCAGGGATTACCCGTGATTGCTCACTGCCAATCGGTGCCTCGGTGAGAGCTACAGCACGACGGCGACGTCACCGCCGAGTCGGTACCTCGGGCGCTAACGGTAGATGCTCATCGCGACGAAACGAACCCTCAACGCGCCACGCGGTGTTCTCCGCTGGTTGCCGGCACACCCGTCGCTTCGGCGAAACGGACCGCGAATGCCCCGTTGAGCGCCTGATTCGTCGATGTACACACCGCTTGGCGGGACGTCGGGTGAATGATCCACATCATGTGTGACGTCGATCACTCCGGGCGGGGTCGCGGCCGGAAACCAGCCTGGCCGCGTACGGCGAACAACCGGTGTCTGCCCGGGAAACCCTTCAACGACACCTCGCGACCGTCGTCGACATCGAAGCCGGCGACCTCGTCGGACCCGGCGTCCCCGGCGCTGTTGAGCGCATCGCGCACCGCCTGGCTGACCAGAACCTCTCCGCCCTCCGCCGCGCCGGCCACCCGGGCGGCCAACGCCACATTACGGCCGAACAGATCGTCTCCGCGGCGCACCGACCGGCCCAGGTGGATGCCGATCCGGACCCGGATGCGGTCCGGTCGTTTGCGCAAGGCCCGCTGCAACTCCACGCTGCACCGCACCGCCTGCTCCGGCCGGGCGAACGCGACCATGAACCCGTCGCCCTGACTCTTGATCACGTAACCGTCGTGCTTCTTGACGAACCGGCGCACCAGCCGGCTGTGCCGATCGATCAGCCGCACCCACGCCCGATCCCCGATGCGGTTGTTCAGCGCGGTCGACCCCTCGATGTCGGAGAACAGGATGACCACCTTGCCGTTGGCGGCGAGCCGGGCCAGATCCGGGCGCTCCACCTCCGCCCAGTCGGCGAGATCCTCGATCGACGACCGCGCCGCCGCGCCCAGCCCGTCGGTGCGCAGGATGTTGGCGGTCTGCCACACCGTTCTCACCGCCTCCCGCCCGCCGGCCATCAGCGTGGTCCGGGTGTCGAGCCGGCGGCGCAACTCGTCGGCGGCCCGGCGTTCCCGTCGCAGCCTTCCCCACAACACGGCCAGCGCGACGGCCTCGGCCAGCGCGAGACCGGCCAGCGCGACAACCACGATCGCGATCTGGGTCACCGCCCCATCCTGGCCGACCCGTCGCGGGATCGGCGATCCCGGCGCCGCCGCAACCGCCAGGGGTAGCGGTCGTGCGGCCACATCCGTTCGATCTCGGCGTTGAACTCCGCACCCACCAGCACCGCGAACGCGGTGACGTACAGCCACAGCACCACCGCGATCGGCACCGCCAGCTGGGCATACACCGCCTCGTCGCGCACACTGACCGCCAGGTACGCCCGCAGCCCCGCCGACGCCAGCAGCCATAACACCATCGCCAGCACCGCACCGGGCAGATCCCGTCGCCACGGGGTCTGCCACGGAACGCCGAAGTGGTAGAAGCTGACCAGCCCCACCAGGATGGCCAGGATCAGCGCGGGCCAGAACATCGCGTCCAGCATCTGCACGGTGGCGGCGCGCATCGCCGGCGGAGCCAACTCCTGCACCAGTTGCGGCCCGACCACCAGCGGCGGCAGCACCGCCGCGGCGCCGACCAGCCCGCCGGCCGTCAACCCCAACGCGATGAGGCGCCGACGCCAGACCGGCCGGGGCGCCACCCCGTAGGCGATCGTGATGGTCTCCAGATACCGGTTCACCGCGCGCGATCCGGTCCACAGGCTCAACAGCAGGCCTATGGAGACCACACTGCCGCGGCGGCGGGTCAGCACATCCTCGACCATCACGGCGTAGAAGCCGAACGTCTCCTCGGTGAGGAAGGACTGCGGGACGTCGAGCACCAGGCGGCGCAGCCCTTCGGTGCCGTCCGGGCCCAAGGCCTCGGCGATGTAGCCCAGCGACCCGAACACGGCCAGCAGCAGCGCGGGCAGCGAGATCAACGTGAACAGAGCGGCTTCGGCGGCCAGGCCGGGCACCCGGTCGGCGCTCGCCGCGCGCACGGTCCGGTCGGTCAACCGCCAGGCGTGCCGCACCGGCGCGGGGCAGCGGGCGTACAGCGACCGGACCCGACGATCCAGCGCCGACCGTGCCGCGCCGACGGCGCCCCGCGACCGCAGCGTGTGCACGTCGCGGAGCACGGCCGGCGGTTCCACGCCGGACTCAGCGGCTGAGGAACGCCACCACGGCATCGGTGAACGCGTCGTTGTCGTCGCCGGCGGCGGTGTGGCCGGCCGCGGACAGTTCGACGAACTCCGCGGACGGCACCTTCGCCAGGAACTCCTCGACCCCCTCGGCGCTGACCACGTCGGACAATTTGCCACGGACCAGCAGGATCGGGACGGTCAGGCGCAGCGCCGCCCGTTCGAGGACGTCGACGTCGACGAACTGTTCGCCGACGCGCGTGACGAACGCCGGATCCCAATGCCAGTGCCAGCGCCCGTCGCGGTGGCGCAGGTTCTTCTTCAACCCCTCGGGGCTTCGGGGGCGGCGGCGGTGCGGAAGGTACGCCGCCACCGCGTCGGCGGCCTCCTCCAGCGTCTCGAACCCCGCCACGTTGGTCATCATGAAGTCGCGGATCCGGTCGGTGCCGGCCTGTTCGACCCGCGGCACCACGTCGACGAGCACCAGTTCGGTGACCTTGTCGGCGCCGGCCCGATCGGCGACGAGAATGCCGGTCAGCCCACCCATGCTGGCGCCGATCAACGAGACCGGACGCCCGATCTGGTCGACGACCGACAGCGTGTCGGCGCACAGATCGTCCAGCTGATAGTCGGCGGTCGGGGACCGGTCGCTGTCACCGTGACCGCGGCTGTCCAGGGCGACGACGTGCCAGCCCTTGTCGGCGAGGATCTGCCCGGTGTTCTTCCAGGAGAACCGGTTCTGGCCGCCGCCGTGCAGCAGGAGGATCGTCGGCCGATCCTTCGGGCCGGAACCGCGGTTCCACTGATCGGCCACCAGGGTGAGGCCCTGCGCACCCCGGAACCGCACGGTCTGCGGTTTGCTGTGCGTACTGTTCAACGACGTCCTTCCGGATCTGCCCAGGTCACACGTTACCGAGGGGCAGTTTGCGGCGTCCGGGGGGTTCGGCCCCGCACACCACCTACAATTTGCCACCGTGGCAACCGACTCTCCGGCGAGCGAGGATCGCAAGAGGATCATCGACGCCGCCTACCAGTGTCTTTCCGAGCGGCACGTCAACCCGGTGTCGGTGGCCGCGATCCTTGCCCGGGCGGAGTGCTCCAGCCGCGCGTTCTACCGTCACTTCGAGTCCAAGGACGCGTTGTTCCTGGCGATGGTCGAAGAGGAGAGCGCCGCGCTGACGCGACGGCTCGACCGCATCGTCGCCGAACATCCGGGCACCCCGATCGAGCAGCTCCAGGCCTGGGTGGAACAGTTGTTCGCGTTGGTCTACGACCCCGCCCTGCGGGAGCACATGCAGGTGATCGACTCCGACGAAGTGCGTTCCGCCAAGGGTTTCCGCGAGGTGCGGGAACGCGCCCACATCGAGCGGGAGCGCTCGCTGCGGACGATCCTGACCCGCGGCCGCGCCGACGGTTCGATGCCGCTGACCGACCCGGAGTGCGATGCGGTGGCGATCGGGGCGGTGGTCGCGAGGGCATTGCTCGAACAGACGGACCTGACCGACGACGAGTACCGGGTCGGGGTGGAGTGCGTCATGGACTTCGCGTTGCGGGCGATCGGCGCCGACCACACTCCCTACCGGCGATGACTTCCGCGGGGCGCAGCGGTCAAACCTGGTGACGTCCCGACTCGCCAGGAGGACCCCATGCCCGCGATCGCACCCGCCCTCTGGTTCGACGACAACCTCGAGGAGGCGGCCCGGTTCTACACCTCGATCTTCCCGAACTCGTCGATCGAGGGATTCGAGCGGTACACCGACGCCGGCCCGGGCACCCCCGGCGAGGTGGCCTCCGGCACGTTCGTCCTGGACGGCACCAGGTTCGTCGGCATCAACGGCGGGCCGGCGTTCTCGTTCACCGAGGCGGTGTCGTTCATGGTCACCTGCGCCGACCAGGACGAGGTGGACTACTACTGGGACCGCCTGGTCGACGGCGGACAGGAGTCCCAGTGCGGTTGGCTCAAGGACCGGTTCGGTCTGAGCTGGCAGATCGTGCCGCAGCGGTTGTTCGAACTGGTCAACGACCCGGACCCGGCGCGGGCGGCGGCCGCCACCCGGGCGATGCTCGGGATGCGCAAGATCGTCATCGCCGAGCTCGAGGAGGCCGTCACCAACCCCGTCTGACGCCCCTCACGGGCCTTCCGGTCGGCGCGCCAGGTATACACAACCGTAGCCCTGGCATCGCTGCAGAGGAGGCCCATGGCAGAGCCCACGCCCGACCAGGATGACGTCCGCGATCCGGACGCGACCGAGTCGACGTCCGCCGAACTGGCCGCGACCGGTGCGGACGCTGACGGCGAGACGGCCGCGGCTGCCGACACCGACAGCCCCGGACTCGGAACCGAATCCGAGAAGGCCGGCCCCGGGGAGGAGCGCGACACCGAACCCGCGACGAATCCGGAGCACGGCGCCGGGAAGTCGGTGCGCGGCTGGATCACCCCGATCCGGCTGGCCGGCATCATCGGGCTCGTTCTCGTGCTGGCGCTGGGCGGTGCGGTCGGCTGGCTGGGGTACCGGACGTACCAGATGCAGCGCGACGCCGACCTGCGCGCACAGTTCCTCGAAGCCGGCCGACAGGGGGCGTTCGCGTTGACCAACGTCAACTGGGAGCAGGCCGACGCCGACGTGCAGCGCATCCTCGACGCCGCCACCGGCAGCTTCTACGACGACATGCAGCGGCGTGCGCCGTCCTACACCGAACTCGTCAAACAGGCGCAGTCGGTGTCGAAGGGCGACGTCACCGAGGTCGGCTTGGAGTCGTTCTCCGAGAAGCAGGGCACCGTGCTGGCCTCGGTGATCATCGAGTCGTCCAATGTGGGTGTGCCCGAACAGCAGCCGCAGGCCTGGCGGATGCGGTTGATAGTGGACAAGGTCGGTTCCGAGGCGAAGGTTTCCGCGGTGGAGTTTGTGCAATGAGTGACGACGATCGAAAGGTCACGACCGACCCGGACACGCCGGCGACCGCCGACCCGTCAGCGGCCGCGGGCGAGGCCGAACCGACCGAAGCCGCGGAGACGGCACCGCCGGAGACGGCTGAGACTGCGGGGACCGAGCACACCGAGCCCGCCGAGCCCGCCGAGCCCGCCGAGCCCGAAGCGGCGGCCGAGGCGGCCGACACCCCGGCACGGCGCCGCATCCCGTGGGCGAAGATCGCGGTCTTCGGTGTCCTTCCGGTGCTGATCGTGCTGCTGGTGGTCGCCGCGGCGCTGCTGGTCTGGCGGCAGTACACCCTTCAGGCCGTCGAGACCGCGGCCGTCGAATCGGTCGAGGCCGCCAAGGACACCACCATCGCGATGCTGTCCTACGAGCCCGAAACGGTCGAGGAACAACTCGTGGCCGCCCGTGAACGGCTCACCGGCGACTTCAAGACCAGCTACACCCAACTGACCGATGCGGTGGTGATCCCCGGCGCCAAGGAACGTCAGATCTCGGCGACCGCGTCGGTGCCGAGCGCGGCGAGCGTCTCGGCGGATCCGCAGAAGGCCGTGGTGCTGCTGTTCGTCGACCAGACCGTCATCATCGGGGTGGGCGAGGAGATGCCGCAGAACACCAAATCCAGTGTCCGGGTGACCCTGGAGAAGATCGACGGCGAGTGGCTGGTGTCGGAGTTCGAGCCGGTGTGACGATGACGGAACCACGGTGGATCGACGTCCGCACCCCGGGAGCGGACCTGCGCGCGCTGGTGTGGGAGCCCGCTGAGTCCGACAACGCGCCGATCGCGTTGTGTCTGCACGGATTTCCCGACACCGCACACGGCTGGCGCAAGCTGGCTCCGTTGTTGGCCGACGCCGGTTGGCGGGTGGTGGCCCCGTTCAACCGCGGCTACGCCCCGTCGTCACCGGCCCATGACGGCAGCTACCACGTCGGCGCGTTGATGGACGACGCGCTGCGGGTGCTCGACGCGGCCGGTCGCACCGGACGTGACCTGCTCATCGGGCACGACTGGGGAGCGATCGCCGGCGCCGGACTGGCCGCGATGCCCGACAGCCCGTTCACCCGAGCGGTGATCATGTCGGTGCCTCCGGCGGCCTCGTTCCGGCCGCTGGGCCGCGTCGCCGACCCCGCCCGGCTCGCCGCCCGACTGCCCCGTCAGCTGCTGCGCAGCTGGTACATCATGTACTTCCAATTGCCCTGGCTGCCGGACAGATCCAGCAAGTGGGTGGTGCCCGCGCTGTGGCGGCATTGGTCACCGGACTACCCCGCCGACGAGGACATCGAACTGGTGCGGGACGCCATCGGCGCGCCCGAGCGGTGGCGGGCCGCGCTGGGGTACTACCGGGCGACCATCCGCAACACCCGCCCGCCGCACCGCTACGCCGAATTGCATCAGCACTGGCTGTCCGCCCCGCGCATCCCCACCCTGTATCTGCACGGCGCCGACGACGGGTGCGCCACACCGGATTACGCCCGCTGGGTCGAACCGGTGCTGCCGGTCGGCAGCGCGGTGGCGATCCTCGACCGAGCCGGACACTTTCTGCAACTCGACCGCCCCGACGCGGTGGCCGACCACATTCTGCGCTTCGCAGGCTGAACCCGATGGGGATCCGCAGGAGGCTCGCCGCCGTCGACGCGCAGACCTTCTGGATGTCGGCCAAGATCCCCAACGACCAGTTCCTGCTGTACGGGTTCCACGGGGTCCCCGCGGATCTGACCCGCGCCGTCGCCGAGATCCGCGACCGCGCCGACCGGTGCCCGGAGCTGGGGTTGCGCATCCAGGACCGAGGCGGGATCGGCTATCCGGTGTGGGTGCCGCGCGGTGTCGGCGATGACCAGTTCGTCGTGCACCACCTCGCCGCCGACGGTTGGGCCGACTGTCTGACGGCCGTGGCCGCCCTGGCCGACGAGCAACTCGACGCCCGCCGGTGCGCGTGGCGACTGCACGTCTTCGCCCCGGTGGCCGACATCCCGACCGTCGCCGGACCCGTCACCGGTACCGTCGCCGTGCTGCAGATCGCCCACGCCCTCGGCGACGGCGTCCGCTCGTCGGCGCTGGCCGCGCTGCTGTTCGGACGACACACGACCATCCCGACCCCGCCGGCGCCGCCACCCCTGCGCACCGTGCGGCTGCCCTGGCGCGCCGTCCGCGCGGCCCGCTCGCACCGCCGGCTGCAGCGCGACACCTCCGCGGGTCTGGTGGCCCCGCAGGCCGATTCACGGCCGGCGCGGTCCACCAACCGCGGCGCGGTCGGCGCCCGCGCGGTACGCACCCTGATCCGTCGGCGCGATGCGCTGCCCGGGCCGACGGTGACCGTGGCGGTGCTCGCCGCGGTCGCCGACGCGCTGGCCGGACACCTGCGCGACCTGGGGGAGGACCCCGACCATCTCGGCGCCGAGGTGCCGCTGGCCCACACCGGCCCCCGCACGGCCCACAACCACTTCGGCAACGTGGGCGTCGACCTGCATCCGCGGGCGCCGGTCGAGGAGCGGCGACACCGCATCGCCGCCGAACTCGCGGTCCGCCGCCACCGCGCCGCCCACCCGGCGATGCGTGACGCCGCCCGCGCCGCCGCGGTGGTGCCCGCGCCGCTGCTGCGGTGGGGTGTGGCCCAGTTCGACGCCACCGCCAGGTCGGACACCGTCACCGGCAACACCGTGGTCTCCAGCGTCAACCGCGGCGCGGCAGATCTGCGGTTCGGGGCGGCGCCGGTATGCCTGACCGCGGGCTATCCGGGACTGTCACCGATGATGGGGCTGACCCACGGAGTGCACGGCATCGGCGACACCGTGGCGGTCAGCGTGCACGCCGCCGCCGGGTCGATCGGCGACATCGACGCCTACCTCGCCCGGCTGGACGCGGCCCTGCCCTGACGGACCGCGCCGACGGGGCTTCCACCGGGGTTAACAGATGACCTAGATTCTGTTGCATGGAGGCTTACGATTTCGGGCTGCTGATCCTGCGGGTCGTGCTCGGCCTGACCATGGCGGCGCACGGATACAACAAGTTCTTCGGCGGCGGCCGCATCCCGGGCACCGCCGGGTGGTTCGAGAGCATCGGCATGAAACCGGGCATGCTGCACGCCCGGATCGCCGCGACGGCCGAGATCGCCGCGGGCCTCGGCCTGGCGGTCGGGCTGCTGACCCCGGTCCCCGCCGCCGGTTTCGTCGCGTTGATGCTGGTCGCCGCGTGGACCGTGCACCGCAAGAACGGCTTCTTCATCGTCAAGGAGGGCTGGGAGTACAACCTGGTGCTCGCCGCCGCGGCAGTGTCCGTCGGCGCCACCGGCGCGGGCAAGTACAGCCTGGACCATCTGCTGTTCTCCGGCGCCGCGTTCTACGACTACCTGCACGGCTGGTGGGGTCTGGTGATCGCACTCGGGCTCGGTCTGATCGGCGGCATCGGCCAGCTGGCCATCTTCTACCGCCCGCCCGCTCCCGCCGAGCAGTCATAGAACCGCGCGTTTCAGGGCGAAATGAGACGAATCCGCGTCTGCTCGCGCTAGGAACTGAGCATGGGGTTCCTCAAACAGAACACTCCGGTCGTCGACTACGAGCAGTGGCGCACCGGCACCCGCGCCGAGAAGATCAAACCGATGGCCCGGCACTGGGCGGAGGTCGGGTTCGGCACCCCGGTCGCGCTGCACCTGTTCTACGTGCTCAAGATCGGCCTGTACATCCTCGGTGCCTGGCTGATCGCCGCCGCCACCCCGGGCATCGGTGGTCTCACCGACGTCGCCGACTGGTGGTCGGAGCCCATCGTCTTCCAGAAGGTGGTGCTCTACACCATGCTGTTCGAGGTCGTCGGCCTCGGCTGCGGGTTCGGGCCGCTGAACAACCGGTTCTTCCCGCCGATGGGCTCCATCCTGTACTGGTTGCGGCCCAACACCATCCGGCTGCCACCGTGGCCGAACCGGATCCCGTTCACCCGCGGCACCACCCGTACGCCGGTCGACGTCGCGCTCTACGGCGCACTGTTGGTGATGCTGGTGGTGGCGCTGGCCTCCGGCGGCACCGGGCCCGTCGAGGCCCTGGGTACCGACATCGGCCTGCTGCCGGCATGGCAGATCTGGGCGGTGCTCGGGCTGCTGGCGGCGGCCGGCCTGCGCGACAAGGTGATCTTCCTGGCCGCCCGCGGCGAGGTCTACGCGTCGCTGACCGTCACCTTCCTGTTCGCCGGTCCGGACATGATCGTTGCCGCCAAGATCGTCTTCCTGATCATCTGGCTCGGGGCGGGGGTCTCCAAGCTCAACAGACACTTCCCGTTCGTCATCTCCACGATGATGAGCAACAACCCGGTGTTCCGGCCACGGTGGATCAAACGCAGATTCTTCGAACGCTTCCCGGATGATCTGCGGCCCGGCCGGGCATCCCGGTGGCTGGCTCATCTCGCCACCGCGATCGAGTTGCTGGTCCCGCTGGTGTTGTTCTTCAGCCACGGCGGCTGGGCCACCGCGATCGCGGCCGGGGTGATGGTGCTGTTCCACTTCGGCATCCTGTCGGCGATCCCGATGGGGGTGCCGCTGGAGTGGAACGTCTTCATGATCTTCGGAGTGCTGTGGCTGTTCGTCACCCACGCCCAGTTCGGTCTGGCCGATGTGGGGAATCCGTGGCCGGTGGCCGCGCTGTCCCTCGTCCTGGCCGGCACCGTCGTCCTGGGAAACCTGTTCCCGCACAAGGTGTCCTTCCTGCCCGGCATGCGCTACTACGCCGGCAACTGGGACACCACGCTGTGGTGCGTCAAACCGTCGGCCGAGGAGAAGATCAACAACGGCATCGTCGCGATCGCCAGCATGCCCGCCGCCCAGATGGAGCGGTACTACGGCAGCAAGGAGACCGCGGAGATGTACCTGTACATGGGATACGCGTTCCGCGCGTTCAACACTCACGGCAAGGCGCTGTTCACCCTGGCGCACCGCGCGATGGCCGGCCACGATGAGGACGACTACACCATCATCGACGGGGAGCGCATCTGCTCCACCGCGATCGGGTGGAACTTCGGCGACGGGCACATGCACAACGAGCAGTTGATCGAGGCGATGCAGCAGCGCTGCGGGTTCGAGCCGGGGGAGGTGCGGGTGGTGCTGCTGGACGCCCAGCCGATCCATCGGCAGACCCAGCAGTACCGGCTGGTCGACGCGGCGACCGGGGAGTTCGAGCGGGGTTACGTGCGGGTGGCCGACATGGTGGTGCGCCAGCCCTGGGACGACACCGTCCCGGTGCACGTCACCTCGTCGACTTTGCCCACAGATCGCGATTCGGCCCGCTGAAGCGATCTGGAGGCAAAGTCAGCGGGCGCGCACCGCCTCGGCGATCGAGGTGTCGCCCTTGTTGAACTCGATGGTGCGCCGCACCGTGGAATCGTCGGCCAGACACGCCGCCGCGACCAATGCGACATCCTCGCGTGGCACCTCGCTGTCGGCGGCCTCCGGCCCCACGGTGATCTTGCCGGTGGCCGGCTCCTCAGTGAGGCGGCCCGGTCCCAGGATCGTCCAATCGAGCTCGCTGGCCCGCAGGTGCGCGTCGGCGGCCGCCTTCGATTCGGCGTACGGGAAAAACGAACTGTCCTCGGGCACACCGTGATCCGGCCCCGCTCCGAAATACGACACCATGATGAATCTGGATACCCCGGCCTTCCCTGCCGCGTCGATGACACGGATGGCGGCGTCCCGGTCCACCGCATAGGTGCGCGTCGGGTTGCCGCCACCCGCGCCGGCGGAGAACACCACCGCGTCGTGTCCGGACAACACCTCGGTGAGGGTGTCGGTGTCGAGCTGTTCGAGGTCGGCCCGCAACGGTTGCGCGCCGGTGACCATCACCTCCTCCGCGTGGTTCGGGTTGCGGAAGACCGACGTCACCTGGTCACCGCGTTCGCTGAGGATTCTGGACAAATGCATGGCCACCTGACCGTGGCCTCCGATGATCACGATGCGCGCCATATCTCCACCGTAGCCGCAGGTGGCGGACTCAGCCCATGATGTCGCGGACCCGGATGGTCTCCAACCCCTCCAGCATCAGCTGCCGGGCGGTGTCGAGGTGGGTGCGCCAGTGCGCTTCGGCCGCCGCGCCGTCTCCGGCGCGGACCAGCTTCAACAGCCGCCGGTAGGACCGGATCAACTTGTCGTAGTCGGTCTTGGACAACGACCGCTCACCCCGCAGCGCGACCTCGGTGTGGCGCACCGTGATCTCATGCAGCATGCCGGCGATGATCGACAGTGTGGTGTTGCCCGACAGCTGCACCACCCGCAGATGGAAATCGCCGGTGGTCTCGGCCAGTCGGCCGGACTCGTAGCCCGCCGGGATGTGCTCGGTGAGCATCTTCTCGAGTTCGTCGAACGCTTCGGTGTTGCCGGATTCGGCCAGCAGTCGCGCGGCCATCGGTTCGGTGCCGGAGCGGGCCACCATCACGTCGGCGACCGTCGCGCCGGACAGTTCCAGCAGCAGCGCGGCCGGGCGAGCCACGATCTCCGGGCCCGGCACCCGGACCCGCGCGCCGGTGCGCGACCCGCGCCGCACCTCGACCAGCCGCTCGGACTCCAACACCCGCACCGCTTCGCGCAGGGTGGGCCGGCTGACCCCGAAATGCGCCATCAGCTCGGCTTCGTTGGGCAGGAAGTCCCCGTCCTTGAGGGTGCCGTCAACCACCATCCGGCGCAGCGTGCCGGCGACGAGTTCGGCCGTCTTGGGGGAGCGGACGCTCGCGCCGGGTGTCGAACCCGGCCCGATCATCGGCGACAACGGCGGTGTGGTTCCAGCCACTCTTTCTCCAGTAGCGACTCGCTGACCAGGGGCGGTCAGCTATCCAACTCAGTAAACCATGTGCGGCGCGGTCTCGGTGGGGCGAGTAGGTTGACCTAGTAAACCAACTACGACTACTTTCTGGTATCAAACCCTTGTCGGGGTTCCATAAATCATCCATGAATCATGTTGGAACGAGGCGCCGAACGCCGACCTCGGACTCGGCGTTCGCCGGAGACAGTGCGATGGGTAAGCGTTATGTCGGTGAGGGTGGCGCCGAGTACTGGTTACCAAGCCCGGAATGGGCATGA
Organism: Mycolicibacterium thermoresistibile; assembly: GCF_900187065.1. NCBI lineage: Bacteria > Bacillati > Actinomycetota > Actinomycetes > Mycobacteriales > Mycobacteriaceae > Mycobacterium > Mycolicibacterium thermoresistibile. Next base: position 3,725,437 of record NZ_LT906483.1, on the reverse strand, counting down.
CCGTGGCGCGAGCCGCTGGCAGGGTCGTCGCGCATCGACGGAACGCCACTTTCGCTCAAGCAAGCGAAGTCGCTGCCCGCCAGCGACTGAGCGCGTGCCACGATGAGTGCCGAGTGTGAACGCATTGCGCGCATCCAAGCGCGTGATTTTCGCCTTGGGTTCACACTCGGCGACGACGTCACTGGCGATGGGATCGAGGACGCGGGGATGAGTAACGACGCCACCAATGCACAACGTGAGACGCTGAAGATTCCATCGGGCGACGTGACGATGGTCGCGGACGCCTACGGTGACCCGGCCGATCCGCCGGTGGTGCTACTGCACGGTGGCGGCCAGACCAGGCATTCGTGGGGATCCACCGCAGCCGACCTGGGCGCGAAGGACTGGTACGCCGTTACCGTCGACCTGCGCGGTCACGGGGAGAGCGGCTGGTCACCGGACGGGTACGGTCTCGACCGGTTTGCCGGTGATGTGACATGCGTCGCCGACTTCCTCGGCCGCCCACCGGTGTACGTCGGTGCCTCGCTGGGTGGCAACGCCTCCCTGGCAGCGATCGGGTTAAGACCCGACCGTGCGCTCGGCCTGGTTCTGGTGGACGTGTCACCATTCCTGCAGCCGGCCGGGACGAGCCGAATCCGCGACTTCATGGTGTCGCACGCGGAGACCGGGTTCGGCACGCTGGAGTAGGCCGCGGACGCCGTCGCGGCCTACGTCCCGCATCGGCCGCGCCCCACGCAAACTCGAGGGCCTAAACCTGAATCCACGGATGAGTCCTGATTGCTTGGTGGTTGTTGTTTGATCTTGACTAGCTGGGATCTGGGCGTGAAGGGGTCGCTGGTCTGCCCAGCTTTTCTTGTTTGTTCCGGTCGGGCCTTGCGGCGAGTGGTCAGGCAGGGACGGTCTGTGGTGGTGGGCGTTCTCTGAAGAGGTTGTGCCACAGTCGAAGCCAGGCGTCAGCCCAGGGCCAGTGGCTGGGCAGGTGCAGTACGGGTCGCCGTTGTGGGCGGGCCAGGCGGGCGGGAATGTTGACGATCTTGCGGCGCATGGCCCCGCGCGCGACAATGTGGGGCTCGCCGGCCAGTGTTGCCGCGCCGCGCAGCAGGTTGTGGGCGATCCCGGCGCACAGTATCCAGGCCGAGTTCGCGCCGAAGTGCCCTGAGGGCATGCGTGCCAGCGGGCCGTCGATCAGGTCGGCGAAGGTGGTCTCGACGACGGCGCGGTGGCGGTTGGTGATGTCGGCGTCGGCGGTGGGCTCATCAGAGTTGGTCAAGAACGGGTGACACCGCCATACCGGGAACAATGCGTCGCGGTGGCGGGCGTCTTTGACCCTGCGCACGATCAGTCGTGCGGTGATGGCGTCTTTGGTGGACGCGAAGGCGGTGTAGCCGATTTCGGCGACCTCGGCATCAGAGATCCACTTGCCGGAGTCGGGGTCTTGCACCGCTCCGGGGTAGCGCACCGGGATCCATGCGTCCTCGTCGATCGCCGCGATCGCTGTGCGCACCGCGGTGTTTTTGGTCCAGACCAGGGAGAATTGAGCGCCGGCACGGCGGCAGGCTTTGACTACCGCGCGCCTGCCATAAACCGAATCGCCGCGCACCAGGATCTGCCCGCTCGCCCCGGCCGCGCGGGCGGTGACGATCGCCTGGGCGATCATCCGACCCGCGCCCTTGCCCGAACCGGTCTTACCCGCCTGCAGTCGCATCCCGGCGATCACCGGCGCAGCGGTATCAGTGCTGATCGTGGTCGCCAGCGGGGACAGGCCCTTGCGCAGGACCTGTTTACCGGCGATCTTGGTGTGCCCGTAGGAGGCGCCCTGTTTGGCGTGTCCGTAGACCGGACCCAACAGCGAATCGATGTCGACGAACACGCGTTGGGCAGCGCCGGGAAGCAGATCGACGTGTCCACACAATGCCGACAAGTGGTGGCGCAGCACCGATTCGAGCTGGCGGTTATGACCGAAGGTGAACTCCCGCAATAGGGTTCCGATCGTCGAGGGCGCGTATACGTTGTCGAACAGGGTCTTCATCCCGCCGCTGCGTAGCACGTCGACGTCATCGATACAGTCCGCCCCCGCGCACATCGCAGCGATCACAGTGGCCAATTTGGGAGCGAGGTTGGCAGCCCCCGACTTGATCCTCGTCTCGGTGATGTGCACGTGCTGCGCCAACAGATCTGACAGGCCGGTCTGCTCAGCCTGACCCATCACCGGCACCAGACCGGCACATGACACGAGGTTGTCATCGTCGAACACCGCAGACTACGCGGCAAATCTATGCGAAACTTGCACCGGAAGTGCCTTTTCGGAGCCGGGTCCGATTAATGCGTGAGAACATCAATCATCCCAGCTCAGAGGGCACTTTCCTCATTCCGACACTCGATGAACAGCTAATTCATCCGTGGATTCAGGCTAAAGAAGAACCCACGGATCCGAGACGGTCGGTGGTACTGGCACTGGGACCCCGCGTTGCTGGCGTCTCTCATGGACCAAGCGGTGCAGCGCAATCAGCTCGTCGACCCCGCCCTCCTGGGCGCCTCGGCGAGCAGCCTGCGTCTGCCGACGCTGTTGGTGCGCGGAGGGGAATCCCATGTGCTTTTCGTCGACGACGCGGTGCGCTTCATGGAGTTAGTGCCGCACGCCGAGTTTGCCTCGGTCGCCGGCGCACACCACATGGTGGCCGGCGATGCCAACGCGGTCTTCGAGGACGTGCTCGACGACTTCCTAGCCTCGATTTTGCATCGTGGGCTTTCCCAGGGCCTGTGGTTCTTTCGTGATCGGTGGTCCGCGGGGCTGGCGGTTATCCGAAGGCGGTGCGCAGGTGTTGCCAGGCGGTGAGGATCGCTGCGGCCCATCGCCAGGTGGCGTCGATGCGTAGCCGTAGTTGGCGGGCGCCGCGGGTGATGCGGGCGGCGACGTGCAGGACGCGGTAGCGGAAAGTGTTGATCTCGGCGCGGGCCAGCCCGGGCTGGTTGCGGAAGCCGATGAGTCTGGTCCAGGTGACCAGGTCGGCGGCGGCCAGCACGATTTCCAGCCAGGCGGCGTTGGCCCAAAACGAGTGACACGGCAGGTTGCGCAGGCCGGTGGCTTTGAGTTCGCGGATGCGGTCTTCGACGCGGGCGTGCTGGCGATGACGTAGCTCCAGGCCGGCGACTTGCCCGGGCACCACGCCGTGGGGTGTGTCGGTGATGAACGCGGTGACGCGCATCCCGTCGGCGTCGGTGAACCGTAACTGTGCACCCGGATGGGGGCGCTCCTTGCGCAGGATCAGTCGGGTGCCGGGCGGCCAGCTCTCGAGGTTGACCAGGTCGGTGGCCTCGGCGACCCAGGCCCCGTCGCGGATTCCGCCGCAGGTGTCGATGGCCGGATACCAGCATGAACCGAGGTTGAGGGTGTCCACGGCGTCCTGGACGCGAACGTCGACGGGGTAGCCGAACGAGAACCCCACCCCGGCAGTGCGGCAGGCCTCGGCGAACTTATGGGTGGCCCCGGCGGTGTCGCAGCGCACCAACACCTTCGGCTTATCGGGGTCGCCGGGTTGATCGGGGTCGGGCTGCCACGCTGGGGGCAGCGCGGCCAGGGCCTGCTCCAGGACAATGATGTGATCGCTGGCGGTGTTGGCACCGGCGTTGCCGGTGCGCAACAGCCCGCCCAGAGCTTCCCCACCGGCGATCTCCGGGCGGTCCAAAAACGCCAGCAGCGGATGGTGGCCGAACGTCTTCTTCCAGGTCGGCGTGGCGCCGGCTTTGTTGTCGGAGTGATCGATGACCAGGGTCGCATCGAGGTCGATGTGCAACCAGTCCTGATCAGCGGGGGCCGCTCCGGCGTCCCAGGCCGCCGCTCGCGCGGCGGCCCGCGCGGCCCGCACCGCGGGCAGGTGGGCGGCGTCGATGCGCTCATCGACCAGCCGCCACATCGTCGTCGTCGACGCCGCGGCACCGAACACATGCTCACGATCGCCGCACAGCTGGCCGACCCCGTCGATGCAGTCCGCCCCGTCGGCGCAGTCCGCCCCGTCGGCGACCGCGGCGGCCAGATCAGCGAAGACATCACCGGGGGCGTAAACCCACGGGCCCCGGTAGGTGTCGGCCAAAGCTACGGTGACCTGCGTTGATAGGCCCGTGCGGTCGGCGAGTTCACGCACCATGCCCATCCCGGCGTGCGACACGACGCCGTGGCCGTCGGCTGAGACTTTCACCCGTGGTGCGACCGCGATATTCTTCACCTGCGAGGTGCCTTTCCGTGGGAACGATCCGAACCTTAGACAAGTCCGATTATTCCTTACAGGACAGGCACTTTCGCTTATCTACACGCCATCAAGGGCAACATTCCACGAAAAATCCGGGCTAGGACTGTTCGGTACGGCGAGTTGACTTCCCGTTGCGGCCGGTTCTTACGGCTGTCGACTTGACCGGCCCGTTTCTTTCTTACGGGCGGTGCTGCCTTCGATGATCGAACGCAGCTTCACTGCAAAATAGCGTGCCGCTATGCACTTTCCATTACCCGCCAGGCAATGTCTCGTCGCTCAACCGTTTGCCTGGTGTGATTGCGCGGGAGCGTTGATCCGCCCGTTGAGGATCCCGATGCTGGGGTAACGACCCGGTCGGCGTCATGGTCAATGCGAAAAGGAGCCATTTGCGCAAGCACTCGACTAACCACCGTTGTTGACTCGATCCGGGCCATGTGGGAGCCGAGGTGCCGGCAATTCCGATGCCGAATGTCTTGTGCTCGTTCGGGAGTGATCGAACAGACTCGTCCTGATTGGCCGAAGCCACAACTCCGGAGCGATCAGTCGGTCATTCGGCTGCAATTCCACGCCGCATACCGAGACCCGCTTGGCGACGGCGCGCGCCAGAGCCTGTAGGGGAGCGAAGTGCCGAAGGAACTCCTACAGGTCTGCGGGATCGGTATCACTGAATCAGACGGTCGTGCTCGGACTGGTCGGGACCAACACCACATCGAGGTGTGGGTGACGCTGGGAAAATCGACGGCGTACCGGTAGTCCGACATGCTGAAACACACGCGGGAGGAGGCCGTCCAGACGCAGTACCCGGTCCTGCCGCAACTGTAGACGTCGCCCGGGCGATGTCGCCGATCGTCAACCCGTGCATGTCGGATCGCCCGCCGCGCGCGTGTCCTGCTCATCGGTGAGGGCAGTGATAGGTTGTTCAGGAGTCTTGACGATTTTGTCAAAAATCAGATAGTGTGTCTCCGCCGGACAGCATCGAATAAGGGAGGGCTTGATGGCCGAGCTGCCGAGCATGTCGCCGACCGGCTGGTTCCAAATCGCTTGGAGCGCCGACATCACCGAACGTGCGGTCGTACCGCTGCATTATTTCGGTCGCGATCTTGTGGCTTTCCGGAAGGCGGACGGATCGGTCAGTGTCCTGGATGCGCATTGTCAGCATCTCGGTGCCAATCTCGCCCACGGCGGTTGCGTGGTCGAGGACGGAATCCAGTGCCCGTTTCATGGCTGGGTTTGGGATGGCGAGGGGCGCAACGTGCGAATCCCGTACGAGAAGCGCCCGAACCGGGGACGCCGAGTTCGGTCGTATCCCGTTACCGAGGCCAACGACTCGATCTACATCTGGCACGACGCGACGGGAACGGCGCCCCAGTGGCAGGTGCCTGATGGACGCGCAGTGCTCGGTAACCACGTCGCGTCGCGGAACTATTACGAGTTCACCGAGGAGTGCCGGACTCGGTTCGAACGTGTCAAGGTTCACCCACAGGTAATTGCCGAGAATGCCGTGGACCCACATCATTTCCGTTTCGTGCACCGCACCGCGATCAGCCCGCGGGTGCTGCACGAGACACGCGACGAGGTGACTTGGTCGGCCAAGGTCGGATTCGGAGAGCGGTGGGCGGACGGGGTCGACCGACGCGACGACACTATTAACACAATCGAGATCTATTGGTCGGGTGTCGGCTTCTCCTTCACTGGCGAGCACCTTAGGGAGGGAGTCCGCATTATCTCCGTCTGCGCAACGCCCGTTGATGACACGAGGTCGGATATCTTCGCTGGTTACTGGATCAGTGACGAGTCGAATGACGACTTTGCAGAACGGTTGGCTGTGGCCAAACTGGCGCTACCGGACGACATTCGGATCTGGGAGCATCAGCGCTATATGGAGCGGCCGGCCCTGGCGCCCTCGGAGGCAGCCGGCTACGACGCTCTACGTTCGTGGGCGAAGGGCTTCTACCCCGAACCAGCCGGGCATGGACTCTGACGCCGCCGCACCAGGCGTTCGCAAGTCGGACCGCACCCGTCTGACGATCCTCGACGCCGCCCGGGTCGCATTCGCTCGCAAGGGGTTCTCTGGGGTGACGATCCGCGATATCACCGACCTGGCCGGCGTGACGCGCGCCAACTTCTACTATTACTTCAAGGACAAAACCGAGTTGTTTGTCGAACTTGGAACCGCGACCTACCGCGAAGTCCTCGAAGTGATCGAAACGTTCAGCGACACCGCGTCGCCAGTGATCATTGATCAGTGGGTGTCCCGCTACTTCACCTACCTCGACCGCAATGGCGCCTTCGTGATCCGCTCGGAAGAAGACATGCCTCAAGACGGTGCGTTTCGCACCGCGGTAGCTCGTTCGCATCGCCGGGCGGCGCAAGCGCTCGGTCAGCAAATCGCCAAGGCCTCCTCCACTCCCCTCGCGGCTGATGAAGCGGCGACAGGGCTCGTTGTCATGGCCATGCTCGAGCGGTCATGGTTGATCCACCACAACGGTGTCTTCGATGCTCCCCGGGACGTGGTACTGGCCGCCGCCTCGGAGGTAATCCGGCGGTTGGTCGAAGACGATGGGCGACCGGGGACGTCGATTCAGGAAATCTTGCCCCGCGTCAGCGTCGAGCCTCAACGATGTCGGGACGGAACGCAGCTCGAACCGGGACGGGCGCCGGCGCAGCAAGCCCTCGCCTCCCACCGCCATGCTTCTGGTTCCACATGGCCCCATCGGCCGGAAGTGATCCGCGCGACTGGAAGAACACAGACATGAACGTGACGACCGTGTATTCGATTCCTGTCCCGCGCGACATGCCGTGGTGGCCGATCGCTGCGGCGGCAGCCGAGCTCGCGCGTGGTGAACTCATCCTCCTGCAACACGATCACCGAGTCGTGCTTGTCGGGTGCGCTGACACCACCACTTCCGCCCAGATGGCATTCATCGCGCGGCACACCGCCGGAGCGATCCGGGTCGTGCTCCAAGATCGCTGCTGCGACCCTCGTCCACTAACGGGCCAACGCGTCAACGTCGAAACGTCATCCGCCGTGACCGCCGGTGTTTCGGGCGCGGTCCGAATTGCCCCAGCACGAGTCCTCGCCGAGTCACACTCCGCGCCGAGTGATGTAACACCGAGTGGGCATGTGTTACCGGTTCGATGGAACTCCCAAACTCCTGATCACTGCGAGGCAATCGCAGCCATCGCACTCGCGCTTACCGACGCAGCGATACCTCACTCGAGTGGAGCGGTGTGTGCGGACCTTCAAGGCGTTGACGGTCCCGCTGGTATCGAGGAAGCGAAGGCGTTCGCGTTCCGGCACAGACTCACCCTGGTCGACGCTCGAGCCTGAACCTGGGTCCTCGCGGGTCCAAGTCGGTGCTGCCAGAAATTGCATCGCTGCATATAGGCACGCTTCCGGCGGGCAACGCCGTTTGGTCCCGGATCGGTTCGTCAGCGCCTATACCGGCCGGAATCGAAGTGGGACTGAGCATTCCCGCAACGCACCAACTCCGACCGATTACCGCTGGTCACCATCCCGCCTCGGTAATCGGCGAATCCACGACCGGCTGGGGCGGTTATCACAACGCACCAACTCCGACCGATTACCGCTGGTCACCATCCCGCCTCGGTAATCGGCGAATCCACGACCGGCTGGGGCGGTTATCACACCTCGGTAGGTCGTCGTGCCCTCCAGCGGCATAACGGTCAGCGTGCCAGCAATCTGAAGGTTGCCGCACGATGCCACTGCGCCCGGAGACGACCAAGGCGGTCGCCACTACCGCCGAAGCGCGGGCTTAAGTGCTATTCATCGGCCTTGCACCGCATAGCTTTGTCGAACAACCGCTCCCGTGGCTGGTCGGGGGGGGCGCCGGACCGTCTCGACGACACGCGCCGTCAATACGGGCAACAGCTTCGACTCCAGGGTGGGGACAGGGGTATGCGCTAATCTTTAGTGCCGCATCTTTCTAACGTCATTGGCCACTCAAATATTGCCGATCACCAGATCCCACGGATCGTGGGCCTGAAGAGCCATGCGGCCGAGCCGGCGTGCATATCCGTTCGTCGTGCCGAATTCGCCCGCCCAGCTTCGCGCACGCATCGTGGCTGACCACAGCGGATGTTCAGTAGTGACACCGATCGCGCCGTGCAGCTGATGCGCGATGGTCGTTACGGGGGTGACAGCGCGCCCGACAGCTGCCCTGGCCGCGGTGACAGCGAATTCTGTTCGGGCAGACTCAAATCCGTTGTCCGCAGCTGCTGCGACGGCGAGTGAGGCAGCGGCCCTGGCGCGTTCGATCTCGCCGGCCATCGCGGCTAACCCGTGTTGCACGGACTGAAACCTGCTGAGTGTTCGCCCGAACTGGATTCTTTCGGCGGTGTGGTTCACCGACATGGCGACGACGGCATCCAGGGTGCCAATCGTCTGCACGCAGCGACACCACGCACCACGCACCCACAGCTCGACTCCAAGGGTCGAGTCTACGGCGGCCAGTTTCTCGACCGGGATATCGAAGGTAAGCCGGCTTCGTGGTTCTCCGGCAAGGTTATGCCCGTCGGCCAGATCGGATGTGGCGTTGTCGACGGTGCCGACGAGCGTTCGGTCCGCCGTCCGGGCCACCAGTAGCACGGCAGCGCTGGAGCGCGCCCATGGGACGTCAGGTGCGATTCCACGCACGTAACCGGCAGTCTCCTCGGCGTCGGCGACTGCGACGGTCAACGGCCCCACGGGCAGATCAACATCTGCCCGTTGCCCGAGCCAGCCGGCCAAGGCATCGGTTTCGGCGAGCGGGATGGCACCGGAGTGCTGGGCTATGCCTGCCAGCACGACAGCCAGCTCGTTCGGTCCGGCCTCGACATCGCCGCTGCTAGTCAAACGTGTCAGTCCCGACTCCTGAAGGTGGTGCCACAGGTTCGTATCGAATTGCTCGGGCACTCGCCGTTGGCCGACGCGTGCGTCAAATGACCGGCGTCCGATTTCGTGGACCAGCTGCCGCAGGTCGGTGTACTCGTCTCCTGCGATGTCGGTGGCGAATACTCCGCCCGAAAGTGCACTCAACGCAACCCCATTCCTCGAGCGACAACGCCCCGAAGCACCTCGTTGGTGCCACCGCGCAGCGTAAATACCGGCTTGTGCAGCATTGCGGTGGCGCTCAAGGCAGCCAACTCGGGCGTCGCTTCCACCGCGTTCAGCACGTCGATGATTACGTCGGTCGACTCTTGTTCGAACTGGGTGCCCAGGTCCTTGACCAACGCGGCCTGATTCGCCGCCGCATGAGATTCATTGAGTGTGCGTGCGACCCAGATCGATAATTGCCGCAGCGAGATGAGCCGTGCCAGCAGGTCACCGAGGATTCCGGCAGTGGTGTCATCGGTGGTTGGCGTGTTACCTAGCACCCGGATCGCCGCGACGATCAGCGGCACGGTCGAGAGGATTCGCTCGGGTCCGCTGCGTTCGAAGGACAACTCCGCGGTGACCTGGTGCCACCCCTGACCTATCTGCCCGAGCACGTCGCTCTCAGGAACGAAGACGTCCTCGAACGAAACCTCGTTGAAGTGATGGTCGCCGTTCATCATCAGGATTGGCTCGATCCGCACACCGTCGGTACCGCAGGGGACCAGAAATTGACTGAAGCCGGAGTGCCGCATCTGTCGATCCGGCGGACTGGTTCGGGCGAGCACGACCACTTGATGCGCCTTGTGCGCACCGCTGGTCCAAACCTTGGTTCCGTTGAGCAGCCAACCGCCGTCGGCGCTGACTGCCTTGGTCTGCACGGCAGCCAGGTCGGAACCTGCCCCGTGCTCGCTCATCCCGATGGAGGAGAAGAAGGTTCCGGCGGCGATGCGGGGCAGCAGTCGTTTGCGCTGGTCTTCGCTTCCATAGCTCAGCAGGCTTGGAACGACTTGACGATCGGCAACCCAGTGCGCAGCCACTGGTGCACCCTGAGCCAGCAGTTCCTCGATAACGACATAGCGGTGTAGATGAGTCAACCCCGCTCCGCCGTATTTCTTGGGAATAGTCAGTCCGACAAAACCGGCTGCGCCGAGGCGGGCACTGAAGGCCTCGTCCCACTGACCCAGCCAGGAATCGACGTCAGGCTGCCAACCGAACTCGGCACGGTCGGCTTTCAGGAAGTCGCGGACCGACGCCCGCAACGCGGCGAGTTCGGGTTCGTTGGCGCAAAGCGCGTCGAATTGACTCACAGCTTCCTTAGATCCTCGGCAGTGGGGTGGACGCGAGATAGAAGTTGGGCACTGGTTGTTCTTCACGGGTAGGTTGTGAACGCGTAGGCGGTCGATAGGTGTCATTCCGCCGATGCCGGTGTGGGGTCGGTGGTGATTGTAGTGATGCAGCCAGTGCTGGTAGGTTCCGGCGCGTTCGGCCTCAGAGCGGTAGGTCTGCGCATAGGCCCATTCAGTGGTCAGGGTGCGGTTGAATCGCTCGACTTTGCCGTTGGTCTGCGGCCGGTAGGGCCGGGTCCTCTTGTGGGCGATGTCGGGGCCGAGCGCTTCAGCGAAATTCTTTGACCGGTAACAGGGTCCATTGTCGGTCAACACCCGCTTGACGGTAATGCCATGGTCGGCGAAGAACGCGCTGGCGCGTTTCCAGAACCCCGCGGCGGTTTCTTTGCGTTCGTCGGCGAGGTCCTCGGAATACGCCAGCCGGGAGTGGTCATCAACGGCGTGGTGCAAGAACGTGTATCCCATGCCGCAGCGGTTGCGCCGGCCGGCTTGGCGACCCAGCTTGCGATGGCCGCCCCCGTCGGGGATGCGGCCCAGTTTCTTGACGTCGACATGGACCAAGTCGCCGGGAGCCGGGTGCTCATAGCGGCGGGGTTTGGGCCGGCGTACCGGCAACCCGGTGTTCTGGTCCAGGTGCCGCAGCAATGGCATGCGGTAGCGGCGTAACACCGCTTCTACCGTTGACCGCGCCAACCGCAAATGGGCGGCGATACGATGTGGGCCCCACCGCCGGGTGAAGCGCAGGTTGACGATGCGCCGCTCACGTCGTTTCGGCAACCGCAACGGACTGCGATGCGGCCGGCTGGGCCGGTCTACCATCGCTGCTTCGCCACCGTCGCGATAACGGTCGGCCCATTTCTTGGCTGTGGCCACCGAACATTGGAACCGCTATTGTGTCGGTCGGCACTTACCTGCCGCCGTGGCGCAGCGGCAGACAGAGAGTCAGGGGGCCAGACGAGGATGCGCTCACCATGGCAGTCGCTGCGGGCAGGGCGGCCGACCCGAACGCGCAAGCGCGCGGAGTGGTGTTTATCTCTCGGAACTTCCCGCTTATCGAAGGTGGCAACGCTGCAGTCCTACTTGCTGCGCTCGGATTGCCCAACGAGACGCCCGTCGCCGAGGTACTCGGCGGCGCTCCTGCGGTGCTGGACCAGATCGTGGGTGCGGCCTCGGGCACCCTGGTCATCGCTGCTGACGACAACGACCGAGTGGCGGGTGCAGCGGCCGTGCTGACCGGCGAGCGTGGCGCTGAAATCACCGCCACTGGTCGGCAGAGCCGTAGCCTTCCGCTGGTCGCACGGGGTGACGATGGTTCTAGTCACACATATTCGGACCCCCGCCTGCAACGTGAGGTAGGTGTGCGCGCCAGCCTGGCCAAGCTCAACCTCAGCGGCGCGGTCGCGGGTGTGGCCGGTGTGCCCGCGGCCCAGATCGGCAAGGGGGTCGACGCTGAGGATGCGGTAGAAGAGGCGGTGCCGTCGGCGACCGGTGTGATACGCGCGTTGGCGACCGCGATCGAGAAACAGCTGTCCGGGATGATGATCGGGATCGAGCAGGCGGCCGTGAGTGTCGCGCAGCTGCGGTCACCGAACGAGGTCGTCACCGTTACTCGCGACGAGGTCGCGCCCCGCGCGATGCCCGACTTCGAGATCGCGGACGGCACTGGCATCCCGATTTCGATGCCTGCTTACAGCCGCGCGTTCGAACCAAAGATCCGTTGGGAAGCCGCGGTTTTCGAAGAACAGACCGAAATGGACACGACACCGCAGTTCCCGCCGCGGCTGCGGGTGGACGCCTCCGGAAGACTAGTCCGCGACTACCGGCTCGAGCCGCTGCCGCGCACCGGAACCGTGTATACGCACACCACAGTACGAATCCCGGTGCCCGACTTGCCGAGTCCGTACTCATTAGCTGTGGTTCAACTCGATAACAGCCCTGTCCGGGCACTGCTCAAGGTGACCGCGGTGCCGGCGGGCGAGACCAAAATCGGCCAGGCAGGAGAAGTGGTGTTGCGGCGGATTGCGATTAGGGCCGGTATCCCCGACGACGGATATGCATTCTGGCCGGGCCGTTCAGAAAAAGGAATTCAGGCATGAGAAACGTCGCGATAGTAGGGGCGGGAATGACACCCTTCGGTGAGCATTTCGATTTGGGCATCAAGGATCTCGTACCCATGGCCTTTGCCGAAGCCGTGGGAAATGTAGACAAGGGCATCGAGAAGGCCGAGATCGAGGCAGCGTGGTTCGGCGAGTTGTCGACTACCGACGGCTTCCCGTCGGGAATACTTGCGGACACACTCGACCTCACCGACATTCCGGTGACACGCATTGAAAATGCCTGTGCGACAGGAAATGATGCGATTCGCAACGGTGTACTGGCGATCGCCTCTGGGCTGTATGACGTCGTGCTCGTTGTAGGAGCGGACAAAGTACGTGAGACGTCGTCCACCACCACTTTTTGGGACTGGGCCGCGATGACACGCGACAACGCCTGGGACTATCCGCTCGGTCTGGTGGCGCCGGCGAACTTCGCTTTGCACATCACGCGTTATCTGCACGAGTCGCCGGCGACCAAAGAACACATGGCCATGATTGCGGTCAAGAATCACTTCCATGCTCTGAAGAACCCTAAAGCGCAATTGCGCTACGAGATCACGGTGGAGCAGGCGTTGGCCGCCCCGATTATTGTCGAGCCGTTCGGCCTCTATGACTGCACACCGCAGAGCGATGGGGCAGCGGCTGTGATCTTAGCCGCCGAAGAGGTCGTTGACCGCTACACCGACTCTCCGGTCTGGGTGCGCGGTGTCGGCATCGGGATGGACCGGGTGATGCACCAGCATAAGAAGGACATGACCACCTTCCCGCCGACGGTACGGGCGGCGAAGTCGGCTATGAAGATGGCCGGCCTTACGCCGGGCGATATCGATGTGGCCGAGGTGCACGACTGTTTCACCGGCGTCGAGTTGATCAGTTACGAGGATCTCGGATTCGCCGACCGTTTCGAGGCATACAAGTTGGTAGAGGCCGCCGATAACTATGTCGGAGGGTCCATCCCGATCAACGCGAGCGGAGGCCTCAAGGCGAAGGGTCATCCGCCGGGCGCGACGGGTGTGGCCCAATGCTATGAACTGTTCATCCAACTTCGCGGTCAAGCCGAGAACCAAGTGGACGGCGCTCGAGTCGCTCTGGCGCATAACATCGGCGGTCCCACCGCCGTCTCAGCCGTGACCATTCTCTCCAGCGACAAGAAGTGACAGGAGCAACCATGACCAACTCGAAGATCGCCACGCTACCCAGATACGAAGAATTCGCCCCGTGGCTGCTGGTGGAGAAGCGGGGCGGCGTGCATGTTGTGAGCATCAACCGACCGCAAGCGTTCAACGCGGTGAACGAAGAAGTGCACCATGCGTTCGCCACAATATGGCGTGCTCTCGCTGCGGATAACGATGTACGCGCGGTGGTCACTACCGGCGTCGGTAAGGCATTCTCGGCAGGTGGAGACATGGCGATGTTCGACCGCCTGATCGAAGATCCAGTGGCACGACAACATCAGATCACCGAAGCCAGAACTGTTTTTCTTGAATTGATCAATTTCGCCAAGCCATTGGTGTCGGCGGTCAACGGCCCGGCCGTGGGACTCGGGTGTTCGATCGCGCTGCTGAGTGACTTCCTCGTCATGGGGCAGAGCAGTTTTCTGTCGGACCCACACGTTGCGGTGGGTCTTGTCGCCGGCGACGGGGGCGCCGCGATGCTGCCGTTGCTGATCGGTCTAATGAAGGCGAAAGAGTATGTCTTGCTAGGGGACCGGATTACAGCCGAAGCGGCAGTGAAACTTAACCTGGTGACAAAAGTGACCAGCGATGAGTCGGTCCTCGACGAGGCATTGGCTATCGGTGAGAGGTTGGTCGCGTTGCCATCACAGGCGTTGCGCGCCACCAAAGTCGCGATGAACATGCACCTGTCGCGGGCCGCCCTCGGCGTGCTCGAATATGCGTTGGCTGAAGAGTACACATCGTTCTCCACGCCGGAGTTCAAGGAGCGGGTCGCGGCGTTCCGGGCCAGGTCGCAGAAGTAAGCGGTTACGGGTAGGCGGTGACTCGCGGCATAAACTGCAGGACTGCCGTCGTCGCCGATCGCATGTGACTCGGCGACGACGGCGCTCGATTCGCAGCGGCACCGACTGGTAACGGGTACTCGTCGGCGTCCGTTCCGGCGTCGACTACGTCAACCGTCTTATGGGGAATCGGATTCCGGTGCTGACGTAGGAGACGCGCACCCGGTCGGCTGCTGGCATGGGGACCGTGCCTCAGCGGAATGCCATGCCTCAGCTCCACTGTCTCGGCTGGTTCGCTGAGGTTGACGATATCCGTCGTGATTTAGTACGAGCGAACGGTGCCTACGCCAATGGGGTAGCATCGATATTTCACATCAGTGGACGCCTATCCGCCCCAAGTAGTTCGATATCAAACCGGCGAGGCAGACAGCACGGCGTCGATCTCGCGGGCGGCATCATGGCGAACGGCGCTTATTCGAGAAGATCGACCACGGTGGACATTTCAGCGCCCGAAAGCACGAATTCCTCTGCCTTCTGCAGGTGACGCTGCCAGAGTTCGCCAGCTTTCTCGGCGTCGCCGGCTTTAATCAGTTCCAACACCATTCGATGGGTCTTCGCGGACCGCCGAACTGCTTGCTCGGCGCGGGTACCCTCGGTGGGCTGCAACGACCGATTCGCCGTCTTGACGATGTGATGGAGCATGTCAGCGACGATCTGCAGCGTCTTGTTTCCTGAAAGCCGCGCAACCGCAGCATGAAAGTCGGTCAATTGGTCGACCGTTTCGCTTCCCGGCTTCAAGTTCGACTCGTTGGCGACAATCGCCTCCAACTCGGCAATTACTGCGGGATCGCGCTTCTTCGCCAGCTCTACCACCATCGGCATTTCGATCGTCATTCGCGCTTCGTAGACGTCCTTGAGCGTCACTTCTTCATACTCAAGAATTAGTCCAGCGTAGCGGGCTAGAGTCTCACGTCGTGGACGAGTGACCCTAGCGCCGCCACGAACACCACGTTGGATGACGATGAGCGATTCCGACTCGAGCACTCGGAATGCCTCCCGCAGGGTCGGGCGAGATACTCCGAAGCGCTCCATCAGTTCCGACTCCGGGGGGAGCATTGTCCCTTCGGGTATCTCACCGCGGATGAACATCCGGCGAAGCACAGTGGCCACCCGATCTGCCATCTTCGGCTCCCGAAGGTTGGTGACCTCCATATAGTCCTCCACCGGTAGTCGGAACCAACTAACTGAATATAGGTTTATCTTATAATGCTGTTCCCTTAAGGGTTGCGCACCCAGGCAGTGACGAAGCTCATCTGCTCAGAAACCCATGGCTCGTCCCATCAGGTCCTTCATAATCTCAGTGGTCCCCGCGTACAGGCGCTGGACCCGAGAGTCGCGCCACAGGCGGGCGACTTCGTATTCGTTGATATAGCCGTAGCCACCGTGAAGCTGTAGGCATCGATCGATGATCTCCCACTGCACCTCGGAGGTCCACCATTTCAGCCCTGCCGCGTCGGGAGCGGAAAGGGTGCCCTCGTTGACCGCGAGTACGCACTGGTCCAGATATGTCTGTGCAGCATCGAGTTTGACCTGCATCTCCGCGATGAAGTGCCGGTTGACTTGGAACTTCCCGATCGGCTGACCAAACGCAGTGCGTTCCAATGCATACGCCTTCGTCAGGTCGAGGGCTCGCCGCGCTGCGGGCAAGGCGTAACAGGCTACACCGACACGCTCGAAGGGCAGGTTGGACACTAGGTGATAGAAACCTCGGTTAAGTTCACCAACCAAGTTCGTCTTCGGCACTTTCACGTTGTCGAAGAACAACTCCGCGGTGTCGGCGGAGAGCTGGCCGATCTTGTCCAGCTTGCGTCCCCGGGTGAAGCCCTCCATGCCGTCCTCGATCATCAACAGGCTGATGCCTTTATGTCCGGCTGCCGGATCGGTTTTGACCGCAGTAAGCACGAGCTTGGACAGCAACCCGTTGCTGATAAACGTTTTCTGACCGTTGACGACCCAATGATCCCCCTCGTCGCATGCGGTGGTCTTGATGCCGGCCAGATCGGATCCAGCAGCGGGTTCCGACATTGCGATCGAACCGATGTACTCGCCGGAGATGAACTTCGGTAGCCACCGTTCTTTCTGTTCTTCGGTAGTCAGGCTGCTGAGGTAAGGCATCAGGATGTCGTTCTGGATGCCGAGGCCGATGCCGACTGAACCTGTCATGAACATCTCTTCGGAGATGATCTGATTGAACCGAAAATCTTTCACGCCGAGGCCGCCGTATTTCTCGTCGAACTCCCAGCCGATCAGGCCGTGCTCGCCGGCGGCCAACCACGCTTCGCGGCTAACTTTGCCGTCGCGTTCCCATTTCTCCACATTGGGAACACACTCGCGTTCGAAGAACTTCCGTGCGGTGGCGCGGAAATCCTCGTGTACCTCGTCGAAAATGTTGCGGCGCATACTTTCCTCAGTCCAGGTTGATGATCGCGGGGAGTGCGCGCTCAGGCGCGTGAACATCGAACAAGCGGTCGGCCAATAGCGATTCCAACTGCAGATACGATCCGCACAGCGCGTCGATTTGGAAGCCGCGGGTCACGTAACGATGGAGGTCATGCTCAGCCGTCAGGCCCATTGCCCCGCAGACCTGTAGCACCGCGTCGCTGACGGCGCGGTGCGCCCGGCCGGCCGCGGCCTTCGCTACTTGCGCCGACAGTAAGCCGCCGTACCACCACGAATCGTCGAGCACTGCTCGGGCGCCTTCCAAACGTGCCGCAGCCGCGGCGAGAGCGTGGCGCGGGGACTGCAGCGAGCCGATCGGCGAGCCGAACTGGACCCGGACGCTGGTGTGCTCGACCGCGAGTCGCAGAGCAGTATCGGCGAGGGCAATGAGCTCGGTGGCGAGCGAGCGATGCGCCGCGGAAATGGCGCGGCCCCATTCTGTCGACGCGTCAACGAGGTCGCCGTCGATGGAGCCCTCGACCCAAGTCCAGACTACCGACGCGTCGAATGTGTCGAGTTGATCACCACGAAGTTGATCGGAATCGACGACCGTGACTGAAACCGTTCCCGGGACATCGGACACCGGGACCACGACGCGGCCGCGCAGCGGACCAAGCACGATTCCCTTCATTTGGCCCTCGTTCGAACTGGGCACGGAACCCTGAGACAGCGTCGGCAGCACGATGCAGTCGACCGGCGCGTCGACCAACGGCGCGAGTTCGGCGAGCATGACGCGGTCCAGCGCATCGGTGAGGGCCAGGCACCGCCCCTGCGTCCGGAACAACAGCGCACACGCTGCCACCGGATACTCGGCCTCGATTTCCGACCAGCCCAGTTTCTGCAGCAGCGGATCGATGGCGACATGGTCCTGTCTGGCGGCAACTTCGTCGAACAGACGGACTACAGTCTCTTCAATCATCGCCCAGGTTTCGTCACCGGCCAGATTCGCTGGTCGCGTGCGCGTCATGATGCGCGCCTTTCCTTCGGCAAACCCAAGATGTGGTCGGCGATGATCCCACGCTGAACCTCGGCAGTGCCCCCCATGATCGTGGCGGCACGCGAGTACCACCACCCCGCTCGCGCGGTGTCGAACGCCGCCGGGTCGATACCGGTGCCCGTGCCGACCATCATGTGGTCCCGCGTGACGTCGAGGATCAAGTCGTGGGCCTCCCGCTCGGCCTCACTGCACAACAGCTTGTCGATGCTGCTCTCCGGGCCCACAACCTGCCCGGCGGCCAGCTTGCGAACGGTAGCGGCAGCACGGGCCTGTGCCGAGGTGACGTCGACGTATACGCGGGCGAATCGCTCCCGCTGCGCTGCGCTGACAGCACGGTTGACCATGTAATCCCGCAGGCGGCCCAACTCCATCATGACCTTGTTTAGTGCCGCGTAGCCGTACATGCCGCGCTCATATTGCATCAAGAACATCGTCACCGCCCAGCCGCCACCGACCTCGCCCACCAGTCGCTCCGGTGGGACTCGTACATCATCGAAGAACAATTCGGCCAACTCGCGGCGCCCGCTGGCCAAGGCGATCGGACGGAATGTGACGCCGGGTGCGTCGCTGTCGATCAGAAGCATTGACAGCCCGCGATGCCTGCTTTCCGGCGTACCGGTGCGCACAAGCACGTATAGCCGCGTGGCCGTGGCACCCTGACTAGTCCAGATCTTCTGGCCGTTGACGATGAACCCGCCCGCGCCGTCGTCGGTCGCGCGCGTCCGAAGCGAGGCCAGGTCGCTGCCGGACTCTGGTTCGGAGAAGCCCTGCCCCCACCACTCGGAGCCGTCGAGGTAGCGGGGCAGGAAGTCAGTGGCCAGGCGAGGAGCGAACTTCAGCGTCGCCGGACCCATCACCTCAAGCGTCCAGGCCTGAGCCGGGATGGGTAGCGAGGAATTGTCAATACCTGTGGATCGGGGTGTTTCAGGCGACCTCCGTTCCGGTGTGCTGATCGTCGCCTGAGGGCGGTGTTGGTGGGGTGATTTCGGTGGGTCGTTCGAGCAGTTTGCCTTTATGGAAGACCGCGCCGGCGCGGACCAGGGCGACCAGGTGTGGGGCGTTGACGGCGCGCCAGCGGGCCGCGGCGGCGTCGATGAGCTTGTAGGCCATCGCTAGTCCGGCCGCTCGTGATCCGGGCCCCTTGGTGACCTTGGTCCTCAAACGCACTGTGGCAAAGGTGGATTCGATCGGATTCGTCGTTCGCAGATGAATCCAATGTTCGGCCGGATACTTGTAGAATTCCAGCAGCACATCGAGGTCGTCGGTGATCTTAGCGACCGCCTTGGGATACTTCGCGCCGAAGTCGGCCTCGAAGGCCTTGACCGCGATCTGGGCCTTGTCGATATCCTCGGCGTTATAGATCTCCTTGATCGCCGCCAGCGCCGACTGGTGCGCTGATGTCGGCAGTGCGGCAAGAACATTGGCCTGCTTATGAAACCAGCAGCGCTGCTCTTTGGTGGCCGGGAAAACTTCGCGGACTGCTTTCCAGAACCCGAGTGCACCGTCACCGATCGCGAGTACGGGGGCGGTCATGCCGCGCCGTTTGCAGTCGCGCAGCAGATCGGCCCACGACTCGGCCGATTCACGGTAGCCGTCGGTGATCGCCACGAGCTCCTTGCGGCCGTCAGCGCGCATACCGAGCATCACCAGCAAGCAGAGTTTCTCCTGGTCCAGCCGCACCTTGAGGTGAATGCCGTCGACCCACAGATACACGTAATCAGTGGCCGAGAGGTCGCGACGACCGAACGCGGCGGCCTCGTCTTGCCACTGCGACGTGAGCCGGGTGATCGTGCTGGCCGACAACCCGGCACCGGAGCCGAGGAACTGCTCGAGGGCAGGGGTGAAATCGTTGCTCGACAGGCCGTGCAGGTACAGCAGCGGCAGTACCTCGGACATCTGCGGGGACTTGCGCGCCCAGGCCGGCAGGATCGCCGAGGAGAACCGCTTGCGTTCACCGGTGTCGGGGTCGACACGTTTGTCGTTGACCCGCGGGGCCCTCACCTGCACCGCGCCGGCGGCGGTCAGCACCTCGCGCGGCTGGTGGTAGCCGTTGCGGACCACCAACCGGTGACCGTTCTCGTCGAGTTGATCGGCGAACTGCGCCACGTAGGCGGCGACCTCGGCCTGCAACGCCGCGGCCAGCATCTGCCGGGCCCCGTCGCGGACAATCTCATCCAACAACGACCGACCAGCACCACTGTCGGTGTTGTCGTTGGCCTCCGCGCCGTCGTGAACTACCGTGAGCATGGGCGTACCTTCCCAACCAGCGCGCCAACGCCGGTCTTGATCGAATACCTGATTCCGTGAAGATCATCCTCGGGAAGGTGCGCCCATCTTCACGCCCCCACACCGAGGCTCATCCACAGGTTCTGATCATTCCTCAGTTGGCTCAGTCGCCAACTGGTATCGATACGTCCGGCGGTGCTTTGTTCTCTGGAATCCGCATCTCGTCGATCGATGCCGCCGCTACGGCGGAGTTTCTCACAGCGATCGGTTTCGTTGAGCTCTTGCCGCCGACGCCAGTGTCAGTCGCCGGCTCGCAATTGGCACCTGGGGCAACAGGGGAGCCGGTCGAATGCGTGGTTGCGCGATTCGCACTGCCGGAGGACGCGGACCGGTTCACAGTGTCGGTGGTCCAGCATCCGGCGACGTCGTCTGACGATCCGGTCCCGTGGGGAGGTAACCAGCAAGGGCTATACCGATGTGCCTTGCGGGTCGAAAGTGTTAAAAAAGCTCTTGCCGCCGTGCCAGATTGGATTGAGCAATGCGGCGAACCGGTGTGGTGCCCGCTGCCCGGAACCAAGATCGATGGGTTGTACATCGCGTTCCTGCGCTCGCCGGACGGGGTGGTGTTCGAGTTCGTCGAGCGCCCGCTCAAGGTTTTCAGCACCTAAGCCCGCATGTATGAAACCCACGCGGGTATGAGCTCGAGGCTCGAATCAATAGAGCGGCATGTGGACTCGCACATGATCGCGACTGTTGTGCCGCACGAAGTCATGCCGTAGTCGCAACCGGGCACCATCGCCTAAGGCGCCGTCTCATTAGAAACTCAGTGTGGGTATCCAGCCGCAACCCGTAGAGCGGCTCGGGGGCGATCGCATCGCTGGCGCAGCGCGCCCCGCCGATGCGCACTATGGTGGCACCCTTGAAGTAATTCGCCTTGCGGCGGTGCTTTCGTGCTTAGCCGCGAAGAGGCGTAGTCAAGATGCCGTCCGCGGTCTGCTCCGCACCAACCGAGTCGGTATGTACTCGAGGACTTCCTCATCGTTATGGTTGCGCACACTGACGTTGCTCACCACCATGCCTCGATCCGGGTTCTTCGTCGCGCAGGATTCGGTAACGGTCACCACGGCGTGCAGCGTGTCGCCGAGATAAACCGGCCGTCGCGCTGTCAAAGTCATGCTCAGGAAAGCGACTCCGATACCGGCGAAGGCGAGTGTCTGTATCACCAGCCCTTCCGCCAAGCTATAGGTCAGGGCCGCTGGAACGGGCCGACCTTTGTTGGTGGCGAGGTGGTACGACGCGTCCAGGAAAAGAGGTTCGGTAAAACCGGCCCATGTGATGAACTGGACAAATCGCTTTCGGTCACGGTGCGGCTGCCGGTGCGAAAAGACAATCCTACCGGCAGATCTTCCCTGCTTCGACCTCGATGCAAGTGTGGTACCTGTTCGCTCGGGGGAACAGCATGCGAATCGTTCATCGAGTTCACCTCCGTTCTAGAGGGTTTCGAGATGATCGCGGAGTATCTGTGACCGCCAGATGTGGAGCCGCGGCCAGGACCTCGCCGACCGCGGGTGCCGGGTGGCGCGTCGCTACGTAGCCGCAGACCGGGTACTGCGCCCTCCTACGAGCCGGCGGCTGCGACTGCCGCATGGCTGAGGATCATGCCAGGGAGTCGGGTCCTGATGAGTTCCTCTGCCTCGCGCACTATTCGGGAAATCATTGCATCGACGGTGGGGATGTCGTCGATCAGGCCCATGGCGGTGCCGACCCACCAGATTCCGGCCTCCAGATCTCCGGTCTCGTACACCCTTGCGCCGCGGACTCCAGAGACCAGGTGCTTGATGTCATTGAATTGGCCTCCGGCGTTGAGCGTTTGCACGACTTCCCGTGACACCGAGTTGCTGGCTACCCGTCCGGTATTGCGAAGCGTCCGGAAGATCAGTTCAGTACCGCGCTCGTCACCTCGGACGATAGCCTCTTTGACATTCTGATGAATCGGTGACTCAACTGTGCACATGAAGCGTGAGCCCATGTTGATGCCGTCTGCACCCAGTGCCAGCGCGGCGACTAGGTCGTGTCTGTTAATTGCGGACTCGGTGGAAGGTGATGATCGCGGCCAGGGTGACTCCGCCGAGGTATGAAAGGGCGTACTTGTCGTAGCGGGTGGCGATGGCTCGCCAGTGTTTGATGCGGTTGAAGCACCGCTCGATGGTGTTGCGATGCTTGTAGATTCGCCCGGCGAATGCTGGTGGCCGTCCGCCTTTGCTGCCCTTGGCTTTGCGGCGTTCGATCTGATCACTGCGTTCGGGGATGGTGTGCGCGATCTTCAGCTGGCGTAGCCGCGCCCGGGTCGAGTCGTGCGAATAGGCCTTGTCGGCCAGCAGGCGGAACGTGTTGATATCGGTGTCGGCAAGCAGGTCCAGCAGTGGCCATAGCATCGGATTGTCGCCGGCCTGGCCAGCCGACAGCACCATGGCGACCGGACTGCATCGTTGGTCGGCCAGCGCATGGATCTTGGTGGTCAACCCGCCCCGGGAACGTCCAATGGCGTGGTCGTCAGGCTCGTCGGGGTACTTCTTGTAATTCGATAGATCCCCCTGTGTGCCGCCCCGGGCGTGCACCAGCAGCATGCTGATGCACACGTACGCTGGTCGAATCCACCGACAGCAGCAGTTCGGCCAGATCAGCGTCGGTGTCATCAATATCGTTAGCGATCGCTGCGAAGATCCGTGTGTAGGTCCCATCGGTGGACCAGCGCAGATGTCGTTCGGCTACCGACTGCCAGGCACCGAACTGCTCGGGTAGATCGCGCCACGGTGATCCGGTGCGGAAACGCCAGATAATGCCTTCCAGCGTCAGGCGATGATCATTCCACGGGCGGCCCCGCCGTCGGGCGGAGGGCAGCTCCGGCTCGATCGCCGACCACAACTCATCAGAAATCACACCTGTACGTATCACCTAAACAGCATCAGTCACAACACTGTTCACATTAAGCAGACACGCCCTAGGCCGCGCGCGTCCGCGAAGCCGCCCGAGGCGATCATGGGTATGTCGATCTGCTTGGCGGCGGCGGGGATCAACACCAAACCCGGTATGTCGTCCTCCCCAGGGTGGCCGGCGCATTCGAATCCGTCGATGCTGATGCCGTCCACACCGAGGTCCTGTGCCTTGACCGCGTGGCGCACCGAGGTGCACTTGTGCAGCACCTTGACACCGTTGTCATGAAAAATCGGAAGGTGAGGAGCCGGATTGGATCCCGCTGTCTCCACCACCTTGATACCGGAGTCGATGATCACCCGCCGGTACTCGTCGTACGGCGGCGGGTTGATGGTCGGCAGGATTGTCAGGTTCACACCGAACGGCTTGTCGGTGAGTTCGCGACACCGTTCGATCTCTTTGGCCAAGTCGGCGGGAGTGGGCTGCGTCAACGCGGTGATGAAACCGAGCGCGCCGGTGTTAGCGACGGCAGCAACCAACTCGGCGCGGCCAACCCACTGCATTCCGCCTTGGGCGATGGGATGTTCGACGCCGAACATCTCGGTGAATTTGGTTGTCAGCGGCATGCTTGCTCCTTGTGATCGCGTTCAGCGGCATGTCTCACCTGGTGGCTGATGAAATGCACTGACATGTTGGCTACCTTTGATTCTTACTCGACACTTGCAAAGCGTATGGTCGGTTCGTCCGGCAGCCACAGGTTTTGCGGCATCCGAGGTGGCGGTTCAGCCGATGTCGAGCAGCGGGATCAGCGCTGCCGCGTCGGCGATGCTACGCAACAGGTCATTGAGATGTGTGCAAGTTGAGGTGCCATTCAGCTCCCTCCGCACCCGAAAATGCAGTTCCTCCAACGCCATCCCAGCGATCCGGGTTGCACTGGGGGCAGCGCCGGGACATTCCTGCCAGGGCAGCACCCTGGGCACTGCCTGGGACCGCAAGACGACCCCGGTGCCGGGGTCCACGGCCGCTTCTAGCGTGTACTCATGGATGACAGTTTCGATACTGTCGGCTCGCACATAGGTGTCCCGGAACATCGCATCGATTAATATCTCAGGATTATCCGGGCTTCGGCAGACATCTAGTCTGCGTCGCCGACGCATGCCGTGAATAGGCAGCGGAACCATGCCATGCCAGGCCAACGGGTCATGGGCGTCGTCGAGTTCAGGGGATTCAGGTCCGGTCACCACGGCGGGATCACCGGCTTCGAACGATGACATCAATAAACCGCCGGTCACGAAGCCGGCGCACTGGTCGGCGACCGGTAGATAGCCTGACTTCGAAGCTTGCCCGAGCGCGCCAGACGCCGATAGCGAATGCCCTGAAATAAGCGTGACGCCTGGGACGTCGTCGAGCAATGTGTAGCGCAAGTCTCGCGGTCGTCGCAGGTGCGGGGCCGCCTTGTCTAATGCGGCGCGAAACCCGCTCATCGCGGGGGCTCCAACAAGATGCATGCCGGGCACGGCCGGGTCGACCTCGAGACGCTGCACAACTCGCGGGATCATTTCGACTGTCGCATGCAGCTCCGCTCGGCCCAACTCAGTGGTACTTCCGTCGCGTAAAGTCTTGAGGTCACGAGCCAGCCCCCACAGATATACCGGATCTAGCGAACCGGGATTGCGCGTCATGTCGATGGAGCTGGTGCGCCGCACCGAGTTGGGCACTCGATGCGGCGTCGCGCGTGTCGGCTCATGTATCCCGTGCAGGGGATGTAGCCCGAAACGCGGGTTACCCAACTCTTTTACGTGTACAACCAACGGGTCAGTCAACGCCGGCCCTAGCTGCGCGGGAACTCGGAGATGCCTTCCGACCGCCAACCATGTCGTCGATCTTGATGCCTGCGCCGGTGGTGAAGGCGACCTTGCCTTCCAATCCTCCCACTGATTTCCTCACCCGCGGTCAGCTGGACGTGTTGCCGGTGTGCAGTCGCGCCAACCTGAGACCTTCGTCTGAGTCGGCTACCTCGATGTTCCAGTTGCCGCAAGAGCAGGATGCGCGGAAGTGGCCGTTCTCGGGGAGGATCGCCTGGCCGTCACAGTCTCCGCCGGTATTGGCGATGCTGGTGAGGAACTCCAAAGGCTTTTCGTGGAGGGCGCTGTCGTCATTGGTCATTATTCTTTCTCTCTATCGAGGAAACCGCTGGGCGGAAGATTGGAAGCATCCACCCGTCGGCGATCGGTGAAAAGTCCACGCGCAACATCATTCCGATGGTGACATCGGCCGGTGCGATGTCGACGACGTTGCTGACCAGTCGCGCGCCTGGGGCGTCGGGCAGGTCTACGACTACAGGCACCAGCGTAAGCTCCGGTAACTCCGGGATGCCGTGCACTACGGCGAAGCTGTACAAGGTCGCTTCACCGCTGAGCTCAACCCAGTTGACGGCTTTGGACTGACAACCCGGGCAGAACGGGGTCGGCGGCATCCGGAAGACGCCACAGTCGGCGCATTGCGGCGCGACGAGGCGTCGCTGTTTTGCTGCCTGCCAGAACGGCTCGGTGTGATTGTTGACTGCGATCCGCACATGCTCGCCGGGCATGGTGGTCGCGAGCGTGGCCTCGGCTGTGCTCATGCCGCCTTCCCCAGAATCAGGCCGCTGACCGGCAGGCTGGCCGGGCCCCCAGTGACCAGTGCAAGTTCGGCATTAGGCACCTGATTGATAGCGGTGCCTCGCATCTGCTCGACTCCTTCCATGATGTGTGTCATCCCGACGATGTATGCCTCAGACAGCTGGCCGCCGTGCGGGTTGACCGGGATTGCGCCGCCGTCGTAGCGGATCGCTCCGCTTTCTACGAACGCGCCGCCCTCACCTTTCCCGCAGAACCCGTAATCCTCGAGTTGCATCAACACCATCGGGGTGAAGTGGTCGTAGAGAAGCGCGACGTCGATGTCATCCGCCGTGATGTCGGCCTGTCGGTAGAGCCGGTCGGCGATCGGTCTGTTACCCGAGGACGCGAAATAGTCGTCGGCCATACCCATCCAGGCGAACGCGCGTCCCCAATCCCGGACTCCGCCGTGGGCCGCTGCGATGACGGGGACCGGCGGTTGGCGAAGATCGCGTGCACGGTCCATGCTGGTGGTAATGACTGCGACGGCACCGTCGGTCTCCAGGCAGAAGTCGTAGAGACACAACGGTTCTGCGATCATCCGCGCGTTGAAGTAGTTCTCCAGAGTGAGAGGTTCCCGATACATGGCGTTGGGCCGGTTCAGCGCATTGGCACGTGTGGAGATCGCGATCTCGGCGAAGGCCTCCCGCCTCGTGCCGTACAGATGCATGTGCCGACGCGCCAACACTGACATAAGTTGGCCGGGACCGAATAAACCCGACGGCTGCAGGAATGAGTTGATCGGATCGCGCTCCATCGCCGAGAACACCGATCCCAGCCGTTGTTTGGCTTGTTGTAGCGCCATCACGGTGACGACCACAGACGCGTCACCGGCCACGATGGCCGCGCGCGCCAGGCCGATCGCCCCGGCAGACCCGCCACCGCCCGACGTCAGCGCCGCGGTGAACCGGACCTCCGGAATGCCAAGCGTCTCCATGAAGTCGGCGGTGTCCATCTTGTCGGTGTAGCCGGCATTGGCGCCCGAGTAGTAGGCGAAACCATCGATGTCATGTACGGGCAGACCGGCGTCTTCACACGCGGCGATGATCGCCTCGCCAGCTAGTTCGACAATAGTTTTGGGCAGCGACCCGCCGCGCTTGTAGAACGGCGTGGCGCCGACACCGACGATGGCGACGTCACGCAAACCGTTTGAATCCACCACCGATCAGTTGCTTTCAGCCGGGACTGGCGGGACATCTGGGAACAGTTCGAAGAAGGCACCCTGTGTGATGCGCAGTCGGGTCTCCTCGCTGACCCCGTCGAAGAGCGTCTTCAATGTGTCCTGGGTGTGGCCGAAGGTGCCCTCCATGTGCGGATAGTCGCTGCCGAACATGACATTGCGATAGCCCATGTGCTCGAACGCCTGGACGGCGCTCTCGTCGTGCTGGAACGACGCGTACACCTGACTGTAGAGAATTTCCTTCGGGTCCCGGCTGAGCTTGGGGCGTACTGCCATATGGTGTTGGCGATAACCCTCGAGCAGACGGTCGCCGAGGAACGGAACCCACGTTGCGCCGCCCTCTGAAATCAGCACCTTCAGGTTCGGATGCCGGTCCAAAGCGCCGGAGGCTACCAGTTTCATGGCGGCCCGCTGGCCCGAGAACGTTGTCTCGGTGTAGTTCATGATGGCGCCACCGGGACCGCGGTAAACGGAGCCCAGGCCCCCGGACACGCTGTTGCTGGCCGTGGCGTCCACCGGATCGGTACCGATGTGGAAGGCGAGCACCATGCCAGCCTCTTCGGCGGCCGCCCACAGCGGCTCCCAGTCATTGCGGTGCCAGTCCGGCGCGCTGGGATGGGGTCTGGTCGGCAGGAAGACGGCCTTGAATCCGTTGTCCGCCGCCCACTGCAGTTCTTCCACCGCATCGTCGATCACCAGGGTGGAGACCTGCGCGGTAACCACATAGCGCGGCGACACCGACGCGATCTCCTCGATCGCCCACTCATTGCTGGCCCGCATACACGCCTTGAGCAACTCTGGTGTGCGGAAGGTGGAGGACCACATGCCCAGCGACGGGAAGATCACTTCGCCCCATACGCCTTCTTTGTCGAGGTCGCCCAGGCGAGCCTTGGCATCACGGGTGCCTTGGGGGCGTGTGCTCATTTCGGCGAACGTGACCAGCGCCGAGGACGGGAGCTTTCGACGGAAGATTTGCCCGTCCACGAACACCGTCTCGTACTCGCCATCGGGGTCCTTCTCCGATCTCGGGCACAACTCGGCAAGTCGCTTCGGCAACCGGGTATGCCACAAATCGTCGGGTTCCAGGAAGTGTGAGTCGCCAGAGTTCGTCCAGATCTTGGTCACGCGGTCCTCCAACCAGGCGCAAGTGGTGAAAAATTAATTTTCACAAAGTCTAGGTTCGTGCTGGGTGTTCTGTCAATACTGGTTGCGCAGAAAAGCCTCGCTGTCCTACAGTGGCTCAACCATCAGCGAGCGATATGCGTCACAGCGCGGGGCGTATGCTGTGGCGTATTGCGGAAATGTTCTTTTCAAAGGAGTTGCCTCGAATGGTCGCTATCTCTGGCTCCCATGCCGCCCCCGAACCTAGCGCGCCGCTGGCCGGTATCCGCGTCGTCGACCTGTCCACCACGTTGCCCGGCGCATTCTGCACGCAGTTCCTTGCAGACTCTGGTGCGGACGTGTTGATGGTGGAACCGCCTGAAGGCAGCCCGGTGCGCACATTGCGCGGCTGGCCGGCGTTTGGGCGGGGCAAGCGCAGCCGGGTCCTCGATCTCAAGGCGCCCGGAGGTGTGACTGAACTCGACGAGGTGCTCCGCGGCGCCGATG
Source organism: Mycolicibacterium thermoresistibile (assembly GCF_900187065.1). NCBI lineage: Bacteria > Bacillati > Actinomycetota > Actinomycetes > Mycobacteriales > Mycobacteriaceae > Mycobacterium > Mycolicibacterium thermoresistibile. The sequence continues at coordinate 3,696,814 of NZ_LT906483.1, read as the reverse complement.
TCATGGTCACGACGTTCAGCCCGGCTGCACTCACCGCGCTTGGGGTCGACTCGAATGCCTTGTCGGAACGCCATCCCCGCTTGGTGAGCGCGCACATCACCGGCTGGGGACGTAGCGGCCCCTGGCGCGACCTCAAGGGCTACGAGGGGCTTGTGCTCGCCAAAGCCGGGTTCTCACACGCGGTGCGCCGGATGGCTCAACCTCCGCGTCCGTCGTATGTCGCGACCCCATATGCGAGTTACGCCGCTGGGCATATCGCAGTGCATGGCATTCTGGCCGCGCTGCACGAGCGGGAACATAGCGGACTCGGTCAGATCGTCGACGCCGATTTGGTCCGTGGTGTGCATGCGATCGACGCCTGGACCTGGTTCGGGGAGCTCGTCGGCATTCGCTGGCCGGAGGCGTACAGCAGCGTTGAGGCCTGGACTGAGCAGGGCACCCCGCAGAGCCCGATGTTGCTTGCCCTGTTGGCGGCGCCGACCAAGGACGGACACTGGCTGCAGTTCGCCCAGGTCCAACCCCACCTGTTCACCGCGATGCTTACAGAGTTCGGGGTAATGGAACTGCTTGAAGACCCGAAGTGGAAGGGCTTTCCGACACTGGAGAGTCCAGACCTTTATCGCGAGTTCTGGTCGATTCTGTTGTCGAAGGTCGGTGAACGGACGCTCGCGGAATGGCAGCAGCGTTTCGATGAGAATCCGGATCTCTGTGCAGAGATTTTCCGGTCTGGGCATGAGGTCTTCGACCATCCTCAGTTGTTACACGAAGGACGCTCGACGATAGTCGAGGACCCCGAGGTCGGACCGGTCCGGCAACCCTCGACCCTTGTCCACACCAAGGGTGGTCCGCTAGGGCAGCCGTTACCGGCGCCTCGGTTGGGTGACGCCTCAGGAGGGTGGTTGCAAAACCCTCCGGTCGCCGATTTCTCTGAAAACCGCGAAATGACGACACCGCCGTTAAGCGGGATCACGATTCTCGAGTTCGGTGAGATGTTCGCGGCGCCCTACGCGTCCAGCGTGCTGGCCGATCTCGGCGCCCGCGTGATCAAGTTCGAGAACATCAAGGGCGACAACATCCGAAGCCTTCTGCAGTTTCCGGAGGCGGCTGGTGCGAAGGTGATGCAAGGCAAGGAAAGCATCCAGGTCGACCTGCACACCGACGAGGGACGGGCGGTTGCTCATCGGCTCGTAGCGTCGGCCGACGTGGTGCTGCAATCCATGCGCGCCGGCGTGGCCGATCGACTGGGTATCGGCGTGGAGGCGTTGCGCGCCATCAATCCGGACGTGATCTACGTCTCGGCGGGAGGATACGGCGTCGACGGACCCTACGCTGCCCGGCCGGCGTACGCGCCGAGCATCAGCGCGGCAGGTGGGGTGGCGTTGACCAACACACCCGATGCCGAATATGCGACGTCATCCCTCGACGAAGTCATGCAGCACGTGCCCCGTATCACGACGGCCGGTACGTCAGCGGAGTTGCAGAGCGACGGTCTGGCGGCGCTGACCGTGGCGTCGGCGATCCTCGCCGCGCTCGTCGGCCGCGATCGGGGCCGACCGCTTTACGACGTGCGCACCTCGATGCTGGCGACCGTAACCCACGTGGTGAGCGATTGGCTGGTCGATTACGCGGATGCCCCTGCGGCGGCTGTGCCAGTGCACGACGGGAACGGGTTGTCGGCACTGTACCGAATCTATGGCGCCAGCGAGGGGCGCATCTTCCTGGCCGCGCCGCAGCCCAAGGAGTGGCCGGCGCTCGTCGACGCGTTGCGCGACTTCACCGACCTGGATGAGGAGCGTTTCGCCACACCGGACGCTCGTGCGGCGAACGACGACGCGCTATCCGCGCGGCTTGAGGCGGTGTTCAGCAAGGAGCCGGCCGCCTTCTGGGAGAAGCGTTTCGGGGCCGCGGGAGTCGGATGCGTCGAACTCTACGAGGGCGCTCCGGCACGCCTGATCCAGACAGATCCGCAGCTGGCGGCCGAATACGCCGTGTCTGCCGTCAGCCCCATTTTCGACGAACACCTGCGACTAGCGCCACTGGTCGGACTAAGCCGTTCCAAGACCACGGCGCGAGCTGGTTGCTTGGCCGGCCAGCACACGTCCGCGGTGCTGCGGGAGTTCGGCTACGATGACGCGACAATCGCGGAGTGGCAGGATGCCGGTGTAATCAACTGTGGCTGAGACACGAACGGTCGATCGCTCATCGGAGCGGCAGCACATAATCGACGCTGCCTACCGATGTTTGGATCGCAACTCCGGGTCGTCGGCATCCATCACCGAGATCCTCGATGAGGCCGGTCTAGGGACGCGGGCCTTCTACCGAAACTTCAGCACCAAACACGATCTTCTGTTGGAGATGTTTCGTCGGGATCGGGAGGCGGTGCAGGCGCAACTGCGGGAGGCTGTGGCGCGCGCCCCGACCCCGGTCGAGGCGCTGCGGTCGTGGATGACGCATATGTTCGAGCTTGTGTCGAATCCGCGCAAGCGCAGGAGGGTAGCCACCCTCTACTCGGAGGAAATGCGGCGCACTCCAGGCTACGTCCGGGAACTCGAACTCGTCACAGCAGCCGATCAAGCATCAATCGCGGCGATCCTGCACCGCGGTAAAGCCGAGGGAATTTTCACCGCGTGTACACCGGAGGCGGATGCTCGCTCGATACACGCGGCTTTCGAGGCCGCGCTTCTCGACCGGTTCCACCAGAAGTCGACAACAGACGCCGCCGACGAGGTCGAACATCTCTTGGCCTTCTTCCTGCGTGGTCTGGGCGTCGCCACCTGATAGCCGTTGAACCACGCGGATATGCCGCCGTGAATGATGGGCGTCGTAGACGCCCACTGATCAGCTGAACCCCAGTTGGCTAACCGTGGCGCAGGGCCGGTGCCAGCAGCAGTGGTAGCTCCTCCGACTCCTACCGGCGGTTATGACCTCCTCGCCGGCAACGAGGCTATGTTGACGACGGTTGAAAATTAGTGTCGTGAATCGTTGGTTCGCCGGCAGCAGTCAGCGCTTCGAAGATTCGGTTGGCGATCTTGATCCGTCCGTAGGGGCGTGGCTTGTCGTTTCAAGGGCCCGGCAGCGTCGGAAACATAGACTGGGTCTTTTCATCGATGCGCAATTCCATTACCCGCTCCGGCAGAGTTCAGATACAGCGCCACGGTGATGTTCATCGGCGAACGACCTGCTGCACGTAAAGCGGCTGTTGGCACCGGTTTTCCGCGTCAGACAGCCCGGCAGCTCCAGTACCGACGATGACCACAGTACCGACGATGACCACGCGTGTTCGCTCATGACTCCGTGCCGGCCTTCGTCGGAAGCGGAGGCGCGATGCCAAGCGAGCTGCCGCCATCGACGGCCAGTACTACGCCGGTAACGAATCCGGCGTCGTCGGAGGCCAGTAACAGCGCTGCCCGGGCGACGTCCCACGCCGTTCCTTGCCGGCGCATCGGGATTACTGACCGTTTCAGAATGAGTTCGGCGTGGTAGATGGCGTTCCGGGACGGTTTCGGGCACCGTGTCGAGAGTGTCTGTTGATCTTGTTCCTGACGATCTGTGGGAGCGTGTAGCTCCGCTGCTTCCGCCCAGATCTGCCCGCCGGTTCCGGTTTCCGGGGCGCAAGCCGGTCGACGACCGGGTCGCCCTGGCCGGCATCATGTTCGTTCTGCGCACCAACGTGGCCTGGCGTGATGTGCCGGCAGAGACGATCGGGTGCAGCGGAGTGACCTGCTGGCGCAGGTTGCGGGAGTGGACCGAGGCCGGGGTGTGGCCGCGGCTGCACGAGATGCTGCTCGCGGAGCTGCGAGCCGCCGGGTTGCTCGAGATGGACGACGTCGCCGTCGACGGCTCGCACGTGCGGGCCCTCAAAGGGGGGATCACACGGGACCCTCACCGGTCGATCGCGGCCGCACCGGCAGCAAGCACCATGTGATCGTCGACCGGCACGGAACCCCTCTTGCGGTGTCGCTGACCGGCGGAAACCGCCACGACGTCACTCAACTGATGCCGCTCGTCGAGGCGATCCCCCGTATTCGAGGCCGGCGGGGCCGGCCGCGGAATCGGCCCCGCCGGTTGTTCGCCGACCGAGGCTACGACTACGACAAGTACCGAAACCTGCTTCGCGAAAAGGGGATCACCCCGATGATTGCCCGCCGAGGCGCCGCGCATGGCTCCGGGCTCGGCAAGGTCCGCTGGGTCGTCGAGCGGACCTTCGCTTGGTTGCACCAGTTCAAGCGTCTGCGAACACGTTCCGAGGTACGAGCGGACTTGCATCAGGGGCTGCTCGAACTCGCGTGCAGCATCATCTGTTTGAGGCGACTGCGGAGATCATTCTGAAACCGTCAGTTAGAGCGGACCGGCTCGCGACGACCTCGTCGCGGCTCTGACCGGTGGCACGCACCACCTCGTCGACCCCCAAAGGGGTGTCGACCATGCCCGGTGCGATGCAGTTCACGCGGACGCGCTGCGGCGCGTATTCCAGTGCCAACGATCGCGTCAGCGCGTTCACCGCTGCCTTCGTCGTCGAGTAGCCGATGGCTTGACCCCCGCAATCAGCCCTGCCAGCGACGAGATGTTGATGACTACGCCATTGCCGCTGTCGCGCAACAGTGGAAGGAAGAATTTGATGCTCTGCCACATGCCGGTCAGGTTGACGTCGACGACGCGCTGCCACTCGGAGACCGGAAGGACCTCGGTACGCTCAAGGGACACGATGCCGACATTGTTATGCAGGATGTTCACCGTCCCCAGCCGGTCAGCTGCCGCGGTGGCGAGTTCGGCACAGTCGCGTTCGCTGGTGATATCTGCACGGTAGCAATGCGCGGACCCGCCCTCGGCACAGATCTACTCCACGGTGTCCTCGGCAGCGCGCAGATCTCGGTCTACCACCAGAACTCGAGCACCTTCCCGGGCGTACAGCAGTGCGGCGGCGCGCCCGTTGCCGATGGTTGCGCCCGAGGTCTGTCCACCCCCGACAACGACGGCGGACTTGCCGGCCAGTTTCCCGTTCACGCGAAGCTCCAGCGCGGACACAATGGGGTGGCGTCATCGACGTTGCCGGCTTCGGCGTCCGGCGGGTTCTCATTCAGCAGGATGACGACCCCGTCGTTCTCCCGCCGGTCAAGCACGCTCGGTGCGGCGAGCACGCACTGGGTCGCTCCGATCCATCTCTCTTCTTGGATAGTGATCTGTGCACCATTGTTCGCTTCAATAAGCTAACGCACCGAAATCTACAACCGGACTGTCGCGTTGAATAACTTCGCCCGGTGTCCGCAAGGCGAATTACCCCGTCTTGACGAATGATCCATAGCCATGTGTTCCTCTGACTTACACAGAAGTCGTGACATTCTTGAGAATCAAGCCGTGTCCGGTCACGATCGGATGAAAATTTCTCCGAACGCGCCGATGTAGTCCAGCGCAGCGCTTGGACTCGAGGCGTCGACGCGAACTGCCATCCAGGTGGCACCCTGACGTTCGAGTTCTTTCATGTCTTCGGCCGCGCGGGAAACGGCGGTGGCGTCATCGAGATCGATGACGTGCTGCTCGACTTGGATATCGACATCCGAGGGATCCCGCCCGGCAATTTCGAGCTGATCCTGAAGTTCGCGGACCGCCGCGCCGAATTCGACGTAGTTGCTCAGAGTTTGCGTTCCGATCGCCGACGTGAGCTCGGGGGCAGCGATAACCGGCATCCAGCCACGGCCATGCTGGACCACCCGTCGACGCGCCGCTGCGCTGTTGCCACCGATCCAGATCGGTGGATGCGGCTTCTGCACGGGAGACTGCGTGCACACTGGTCCGACGGCACCGAAAGCGGCGCCCTTTCGGGGTTCTTCCGGGTCGGTCCAAATGGCACGCAACGCCGCTAACGATTCGTCGAGAAGGGCGCCCCGGCGGTGAAAGTCCACACCGAGGGCCGCGAACTCCGACCGCAGGTATCCCGTCCCGGCTCCTACGATCAAGCGTCCCCCGGACACGACGTCGATGCTCGCGAGAGCTTTTGCAGCCAGGTAGGGATTGCGAAAGGGCAGGATGATCAGATTGGTCATCAGCCCGATAACGTCGGTCACACCCGCCATGAACGAAAGTGCGGCAGTGGGATCCAGGGTGTCGTGCCCGCCGTGTTGGCGCCACTTGACGGAGGGCGCTGGGTGCTCGCTGACTGCCACCGCCCGGAATCCCGCCGCTTCCGCCGCCGTCGCGATCGTTCGAATTGCCGACGGGGTGAAGAAGTCTCGCGAATCCTGGGCTAACTCACCGGGATACTGAAGCGTGAACTTCATCGACGCTTCTCTCCGTTGGCGTGCGGGGCCATGGCGTTTGTCAACAGGCCTGACATCGCGATTGTGTGCTCGAGCACTTGTTCTCCGTAACTAGGGGGTTGTGCCGGCCTCGGGATTCCTCACGCTGAGCGCCGGCGCCACGACTGTGCCGGCTAGTGGAATTGTGTCGCTCCACTAGACCGGCACAGCCGGGTTGACATGATTCCGGTATGTTATCCGCCGTCGCGGCGCTCAGTTGACGGCAAGCGGGATCGGGTAGATACCGTTTTCAATGTACGTGCGTACATCCTTGATCTGGATGACGCCTTCGGGTGTGCTGATCGTTCCGTTGGCTCGGCACCCCAGTCCGTAGTAGGAGATGATCGATTCGGCTTGGCAGTAGGAGTACATAAAACGGCCGTACGCCTCGAGGACCACTGCGACCGTAGTGTCCTCGGACTTCATCATCAGCGACATCTTCGACGGAATCGATTGACCTGTACGCGGATCCGTCCAGAATGCGAGTTCGGTGACCTCGATCTGACCCTCGCCGAAGTCGCTGTGGTTATTGTTGATGGTGATCTGACCAAACTCCACACCGGTGGCCTCCTTGATGAAGGCGAAGACCCGCAAGTCCTCATCAAGGACGGTGATGTAATAGTGACGCGACTTCCGGGCGACATTAGCGCCGTGCACCCACTGATCGCCGATAATGACCTTCTGGTGCATTCCGAGGCCGCGCTGCAGCTCGTACGATTCGCCACCTGAGGAGACGGTCCCCTCAACCCAAAGCGGCTGCTCGATCCCAGCCATCCCGTTCGTCTCCAGATCGGAGAACGCGCCCAGGGAACGGGCCGCTTCGCAGAGCCCACCCATCGTCACATCGAAGTGCACCCCTGCGTGCTCACCCTCGATCGACCAGTATGGGACGTCAGCTGTCGTGACAATGTTACCTTCCGTCCAGATCACCTTGTTGCCGTCGCGAGTGACCTCGAGGGGCGTTGGCCGAACGGGGTCGGAGCGCACGCCGACGTAGTCGTTGTCTTCCAGTCCTTTGGTCCGCTGCGATTTCGGCAGCGCCATGAAGTTCGTCTGTCGCAGCGGAGCGGGTTTTCCGCCCCACGCTTCGCCGTCGACGTTGAAACTCAGGCTGATTGCGTAGATGTCATGATCGTCCGTCTCGCCGGTGACCAGGTACGCGCTGTCCTCGATCAGATGGATACCCGTGAAGTGGGGTTCGCCCAATTTGTCGCGGTAACTGAGCGTCTCCTCCGGAAGCACGTCGCTGATGGCGGGTCGCCGGGTGTTCGTCACAAGGACTCCTCTCGTTGTATGTACTGCGGAAGGGATTTCGTTGTATGTACTGCGGAAAGGATTCTGCGTTCTAGAAGTACGTGATTGCCGGACCGCAAATCCGATTGAACGCATTCTGTTTTCGTACACTGAGATTTCAGTGACACTGGTCACGGTAAGCGACGTCACACCGGAAGTCAACCGTAGATTGGATAACTTTTCGGCTCGGTCGACATCGTTCGGTATGCGCCAGTTAGGCTGCACAGCAACAGTTTTCGTGGGGCGGCCCCGCTCGGCGTCAGCCGGGCTCACGGATGAGGTTGGGGAAGGGGAACGCGCGAGGCGTCATCCGTGATGAGCATGCGAAGCGAGAAAACGGCTAGGTCATCGCCGCCTGAGACGTTTTGGGCTGCCGGCGACATCTGGCGGGGGAGGACCGATGAGTCAACCTCCGGTGCCGGCTGTGTCTGACGAATATAGTGCAGAACGCGTGCTGCGCAATAATTTCCGGCGATATAGAGGCCTAGGGGCTTGATGGTTCGAACATCGCCGGATGGGCCGCCCAGCTGAAGTCGGCCGTTGAAACCTTGGGTGGCAGCCGGTAGTGGTTCATTGGTACGGCGAACTCCTCGAAGCGAAAGGTGATACCGCACGTCCGCAGATAACGCGATCCTTGGTGGCAACGAGCTTGGGGAACCGCGGTTCTGTCGCCAGCGGAGCCAAGGCCACACCGCTCGCCGTCTCATGGGCATCGGCACGGTTCACGATCGGGTCGAGCGGCTCCGGAGCCCCGTCTCGAGTGGGAAGCGGTCTGCATGCCGCCCGAGCGGAAGGATTCCGACGCCGGTCGCCGCGCTGTCTGGGGCGCGCATAAACCTCCTTGGGTGAAGTGGACATCCGACAGTTTCTAAGAGTATAACTGTATATCGGATTAGCGGAGGGTTATGGCGTTGGGTATTTCATTGCTGCTCGATATGGCCGTATCGGACGACCCGGACCGGGTGGCGGTTGTCGATGGTGAGGTTCGGCTGAGCACCACCGAGCTTGGCGCGCTGGCCAGCGGGGGAGCCGCCGTTATCGCGGATTCCGGCGCCCAGCACGTGGCATACGTCGGGACCGGTGGCGCAATGCTGCCGTTGGTGATTTTCGCTTCAGCGCGGGCGGCGGTGCCCTTCACGCCGCTGAACTACCGGTTGAGTGCCGAGGGTCTGCACCAACTCATCGACCGGCTGCCGAACCCGCTGGTGATCGCTGATGGCGAATACGTCGACATGGTGGTCGGCGCCGGAAGGCAAGTGCAGCGCTCCGATGAGTTCCTCGCCGCCGCTCGCGCGGCCAATCCCGTCGAGGAGTTCGCCGACCCCGACGACGTCGGCATCGTGCTGTTTACGTCTGGCACGACGTCGCGCCCGAAGGCCGTCGAACTGACCCACAACAACCTGACGAGTTATGTCACGGGCACGGTCGAGTTTGCGTCCGCCGATGTTGAGGACACCTCGTCGCGGCGTTGCCGCGCGGCCAGAGCCTGATGAATCGGTTCCGGAGCAGGTGAATCGACAGTAGCCGGTCCGCCCACGCTACAGCCGACGACGTGCACCGCGTCGGAAGGTAACGGCGGGCCGGCATCCGCGCACGGTGCGTCATCTTCGATGATGGCGAGCACGGGCGTACCGGCGTCGACTAGTCCGCGTTGCCAAGACACCTCGGTAGAAAAGTGGAACATGTTGCCGCGACGAACGAGTCGAGCCAGCAGAACGGCGGGGCGCAGTATGTCCCTTAGCATTGCAGGGGTCGCGCTCAGCCGAGCTGGCACAAAGCGCGCGTTTGGTGCGGTCAAGACATCCCGCACGCCCCATCCCGGCATCAGTGCAACGATGTCAGCAAAGGCATCTGCTTCGATACCCGTGGGTGCCGATGGCAGCCAGCCCAGGACGAGCCGTATCCCGCCGATTTCTCGCGCTACCGAACTGAGCACCGCCCAGAGCGAAGTTCCGTCGTCGATGCGGTGCGGCGCCCCGACGCCGTCACCAACCGCCACGGTGATGTTGGACCGTAGGTGGCGACGCAATGCGCTACTTAGCGGAGTCCCGGCCAAATGTACTGTCACCGTGGCTCTTTAGGTAGACCTAATACCCGCTCGCCAAGGATGTTGCGCTGAATTTCGCTGGTGCCGCCGAGGATCGTTTGCGCGCGGCCCACTAACATAGCGCGGACGAGTTCGGCTTCCTCCGAACCGCCGCTGGGGTCCACGCAGGCGTCGGTGCCGAGCACGTCGGTAGCCAGGTCGCCGAGGTCGCGGTCGGTCTCCGATGTCATTAACTTCAGCACCGAAAATGCCGAGGACTGCAGGTCACTTTCGTCGATAGCGCGCTGCCACGTGTAACGCAGCAGCCAGATCCGTATCCAAAGTCTGATCATGGCCCGCATTAGCGTTGGGTCCAGCGCGTCGCGGGCGCGCGCCGCTTGGACCAGGCGATGGTGCAGTTCGAACATCACGACGGCGTGCGAGCCTAGCGTCAACCGCTCACGGCCCAAAGTCACCATGGCGATCCTCCAGCCTTGTCCAGGCTCTCCGATCAGCGCATCGGCAGGTAGGTCGACGTTGTCGAGGAAAACTTCGTTGAACTTGCTCTCGCCGTCCATCTGCTGCAGTGGACGCACCGAAACGCCCTCGGCATCCATCGGTACGACGAACATGCTGAGGCCGCCGTGCGACTCCGGGCCGGTGCGGGCAAGCAGCAGGCCGAACTTCGCGGAGTTGGCGCCCGAACTCCAAACCTTCTGTCCGTTGATGCGCCAACCGCTGATGGTCTTCTCTGCCTTGGTGCGTATCCCCGCCAGATCCGAACCCGCATCCGGTTCGGAGAACAGTTGGGTCCAGATATCGTCACCTAGCCGGATAGGCTCGAGATAGCGGGCTTTCTGTTCTTCGGTGCCGAACTCGATCAAAACAGGGCCGACTAGGTCGATAGCTGTGATTGCCAATTGCCGCGGCACCGCTGCCCTGGCACATTCCTCGGCAAAAGTGGCCTGGAATGCTACCGAAGCATCGGCTCCGCCGTGTCGGACGGGCCAGTGTAGGCACACGTAGCCGTTGGCCGCGAGGAACTTGTGCCAGGCCCGCCCAGGGGCGATGTCGTCGGCCGTCGGCGTGGGCCCGTAGTTGCGGAGACCCTGAGGCTTGGGGGCGTTCGCGAGGAACTCACGGAACTGCGCTCGCAGTTCCTCGATATCCTCGGCTACGTCGGAGGTGGTTACCACATCATCTTCCGTTCAAGTAGTTGTCGTACTCATGTCAGGTTCGTTCAACGCACCGAGCCGACGCGTCAACAGCCTCACTGTCGCGCCGTCACCCGGCGCACGGTCTCCGGTGCATGATGAAGGCGTAAACACGTCGGAGAACGAAAGGCGATTGAGAAGGGCGGATCTCCTCGCCGTCTGCACGCGCAAGAAGTTGGGGGGAACTCTGCAGCGGGCACGCCGGTCTCCTCACCGACCAATCAGTCAAACAGTTAGTGGATTCAGGATAGTCTAGTGCAGCGGCGTTAGGCAACAAAGCATGGACTGGTTGCCGCACAGCATGTTCGGCCGCGAGAGGGCAGGCGCGACCACTCCATGTTGTGTGGACAGACGATGGCGAGGTTCCTCACCACATTGGTCACGCGATGCCGGCGCGCCGAATCGTGCGGGTGAAACATCGGTTCGATGACGGATGCTGTAAGCCGAAACCGTTAGAAGCGAGGCGCTTAGCGTTCTACCCGCATCGCTTCCCTGGCGGTACACGGCCTGTACGGACCAGCAACAGCAGGCAAAGGTGCGCGTCGATACTCTCCGCACGTCATCTCGGGCGGGATGAGTCGCCCGCTGCACGATTCATTCGTCGTAGTTGATTTCTACGGCAGCCGACGCGGACAGCGCCTGGCAAGTAAGTATCAGCCCGTCGTCCAGGTCCGACTGATCGAGTACGTCATTGGTTTCCATTTCGACCGCACCGCGGGCCTTCGTCACCGCACAAGCGCCACAGTGGCCTTCGCGGCACGCGAACGGCACATCAAGACCCTCGTCCAGAAGCGCATCGAGGAGCTTCGTGCCACGCGGCCACCGGATTTTGTGTTGTTGGCCTTCGAGCTTGACCACGATGGAACTGTCGGCGCACTCCTCGGACGCCTCATCGAGCACCGGCTCAACCCAAGTCATCGCATCAGCGCTTCGGGCATCACGGCGCCGCTGGGAGAAGGCGATTGTCTGATAAATGCCGTATCCGGGTAGAGGATAATGAACCGACCCAGGCCGAGTACCCCCCTCGGCCGCAACGTGACTTCCCTTGTCGGAGGGGAAGGCCGGCCGAGGTGGGCCGGCCTCGCACAAAACTTGGTGAACTCCCTCATCTTTTTGCATTTCCTCCTGTGAAGATGCCTGACTCGAGGGCTAGCCGGTCCCAGTGTTCGCTAGGTTTGCCGAACAGCACCTCGTCGGTGCGCGCCCGCCGCAGATAGAGGTGCGCCGAATCCTCCCAGGTGAACCCGAGCCCACCGTGGATTTGAACGTTCACGTGCGCAGCGCCCTGCAACGCTTCCGAGCACACCGCTTTGGCCATGCTGGCGTACCACGTCGACTCACCGGTTAGGCCGTCGTCCATGGCTTCAAGTGCGGCTTGGGATGCGGAGCGGGCCCACTCGAGGTCAACCAGCGTATCGGCGCACTTGTGCTTGACGGCTTGGAAGCTGCCAATGGGCCGGTTGAATTGGTGACGCGTGCGTGCGTACTCAGTTGAGATCTCCAGCAGCCGCTCGCATGCCCCGACTTGTTCGGCGGAGAGTACTGCCATCGTCAGATCCATTGTTCTCGAAACCAATTCGGGTATCGATTCGCGGCGAGACACCAGGGTCGCCGGTGCGCTGGAGAAGGTGATCGTGGCCATCGGTCGGGTGTGGTCGAGGACTTGCTCGTCCTTTCTAAAAACCTCCGGAGCCATCGCATCGAGCACGAACAGGGCTGGTACCTCGCCGATGGTTGCCACCACCACCAGATCATCGGCCGCACTGCCATGGAGGATGTGCCGGGCGGTGCCAGTTAGCACCCACCCTGCCGTTGACTGCTCGGCGGTGACTGGTATCGCATCGGGCCGCCAGAGGCCGCCGTCACTGGTGATCACCGCCGCGGCCGTGCGGGATCCTTCGACCAGTCCCGCCAATCGCCGGTCCACTTCCGGTTGTTCGGTTTGCGCGGCCACAAGTAGCGTTGTGGCCAGCACTGCTGATGCGACGAACGGTACAGCGGCCAGTGAGCGTCCGAGTTCGTGGGCGACTGCTCCCAACGCCGAGGCACCGTATCCGGCCCCACCGAGATTCTCCGGCAAGGCGATCGCGGTCACGCCCACCTGGCTGCACAGCACAGTCCAGAGTTCGGCGTCAAAACCCTTGTGCTGATGTATGCCGTTATAGGCCACCGCGCGCACTCGTTCCTCCGAGGACAGCCGCTCACAGGCCGCTCGGACAGATTTGGCGAGCTGCTGCCGTTCATCGATGCTCAGCGTCGTCATCGAGGACCTCCTGCGATCGATTCTTCAAAATTGAGTTCGGTGACTTCGTTCAGGCCATCGACAGGCGTCGACGGGCACGTTAAGCCAGTCGGGCTGCATCAGTCTGCGTTGGTCGAGGAGTGCCGATCCTCGTCGAGAGAAATGTCTTGGCCGCCAAATGTGGTGCGGCTTCTACTTCGACAAGATGGCAACGGCTGCAGTTCCGGGTGAGCCGTAGAGCTGGGCCAATGCCACGCGTGGATCGTTGGGCACCTGGCGATCGCCTGCCGTACCCCGCAGCTGGTGGACCAGCTCGTATACCTGCCGCAGGCCCGACGCGCCGACCGGCTCCCCATTGGCGAGCAATCCGCCGTCGGTGTTGATCGGTAGACGGCCACCGATATTCGTCGCCCCCTCGCGCAGAAGAGCCTCCTGCTCACCGTCCTTGCAAAGTCCGGTCTCGGCCATGTGAATGATCTCTGAGCCAGCGTCGGTGTCCTGAAGCTGCGCCACGTCGACATCCTCAGGGCCGATACCGGCAAGTTCGTAGGCGGCCTTAGCGGCTTCGGCGGTGGTGCCGGGGACGATCGGCAGCTCGATCGACGTGCGTAATAGCTCGTAGGCGCCTTCCTGCCGGCTACGAAGCGCGGTCGCCCGCAGATAGATGGGGCTGTCGGTGTAACGCTTGGCGACGTCAGCCCGACAAATGACTACGGCCGCGGCGCCCTCGTTGGGGTTGCAGTACATGTATTGGCGCAGTGGGGCATTGACCACCGGTGAGCTCAGAACCGTCTCGAGGCTCATCGCGTTGCGTCGCCAGGCATGGTCAGTGAGGGCTCCGTTCGAGAAATTCTTGACCGCGATCCGGGCAAGGGTTTCTTCGCTGATCCCCCAGTCGTGCATGTACCGCATGATCTTGGTGCCGAAATAATGCGTTGTGAGGAACATCCCTTGGTCGCCGTACCATTGCGGCAGCCCCGCGACCGACGGATCCGCTCCGAAAGCGCCCCGTGGGTGCTTGTCTAGGCCGACGCCGACCGCGATGTCCACTTCCCCCAACTGGACGTCGCGCGCCGCGAGCGTGAGCAGCGAGTTACCGGTGGCGCAGCCGCTCAACGTTGCGCGGGCGGGAATGCCGGTCATGCCAACCAGGCCAGTGACTGCTTCGGGGTTGGCGACTTCGAGGCTGCCTGCGTAAAGACTGCCGACTTCAGTCCACCCCACGCCAGCATCGCGGAGTGCGCGTCCGATCGCGACCGCACCCATTTCGAGCGCCGACCGGTTTTCGTAACGGCCGAACGGGTGGATACCGACGCCGATGATTGCGATATCTGCGTTACTACTGCTCATGGGTACTCCTTCGCCGGACGGCCGAGTGGATTAACACGTGCACAAAAGCTTAACTATTTAATGGATTAAAGGTCGGAGGCCTTGCATGTTCCGGTGAGACCGTTCATCGCGGCGTGCTCACCGGGGTCTGGCGCTGCAGCGATGCAATCACTGCTCCGGGTGGTGGTGTACGGCGTCATCGCGCGCGTTGTCAAGTTTCCCTCGGCCGGAATGCGAAAGTGAGCAACTCTTCGCCCGTTTCAGTTACGAAGACCGTTGTGGTGCTCACCATCTCCTGACCTATTCGCAGCTCCCAGGCTGAAGCTCCGATAATCAGCGTCTCGACGAGCACACGTCCGTCGAGTTCGATGAAACCGACGATGTACGGCTGGAAGACGTCGGGCGAGCGGTTGCCTTTGTACGGCAACGGGGGCGCGAACTCCTGCGTGGTGAACGTGTAGAGCATGCCCTCGGTGGCCAGCTCGACAAGTTCGATATCGTCCTGGATTGCCGGGTTGGCGTCGTGAAATTCGGGCCGCTCGGCGGGGAATTTCACCACACCCGTCGACCGCCGCCGCGATCCCAGTAGTATGGCCCGTTCGCCGTCGACCCGGAACAGATTCTCTGCGATGAGTTGAGTCATGTTATGCCACCTCGATTAACATTGCCGCTCCCATTCCGCCGCCTGCGCACATCGACAGGACTCCGAGTCCACCACCGCGGCGGCGCAACTCGTAGATTGCCGACGTCACCATCCGCGCTCCAGTGGCCGCGATCGGGTGGCCCAGGCTGATACCGGATCCGTACACGTTCACGATCTCCTCATCGAGACCGAGTTCTCGGGCGCAGGCCACCGACTGGGCAGCGAACGCCTCGTTGATCTCAAAGAGCGCGACGTCCTTGATCTTGCGACGGGCGAGGTCGAGCGTCTTGAGAATGGCCGAAATCGGGCCGCTGCCGGTGCATTTCGGTTCGACGCCGACCGTCGCCCACGACAGCACGTTAGCCAGGACGGGATGATTGGTGCCGGGCCTGGCCAGTGCGACCACAGCTGCAGCATCGTTGATGCCCGACGAGTTCCCGGCCGTCACCGTGAAGCCCTCGATTTCCGGGTGAAGCACCTTTAGCCCGGCTAGCACATCTCGGTTGGTGTCGCGGCGCGGATGCTCGTCCTGTGCAAAGACGGTCGTCGATCCGTCGGCCTGCGGCACCTTGACTGGCACGATCTCGTCGACGAATAGGCCGGCATCGATTGCCCTCACCGCGCGCTGATGGCTGCGCAGCGCCCATTCGTCTTGGTCCTCGCGGGTAACGCCGTACTGGACTGCGCAGTTGTGCCCCACCGTGATCGACATGTCCAGGGCGGGCGCGTCGTCGGTCGGTGGATGTGAGAACGGCAACCACGGGTCCTCATAGTCTTCCGGCGCTGTACCCGAGGTAAAGGGCTTGCGCTTGCGCATTGTCGGTGTGGTTGAACACGACTCCATGCCCCCGGCAAGCACGGCACGGCTCATTCCGGCGGCCACCTGCCCTGCAGCCATCGCGATCGCGGACAGGCTCGAGGCGCACTGCCGGTTGACGGCTATCCCTGGAATCGCCGTCAGGCCCAGGTTGACAGCGATATAGCGGGCGCTGTCCCCGCCGCCCTGCAGGCTTTCCGCAAGCACAAGGTCGTCGAAGTCGACCGCCTCCATGCCTGACCGCTCGACCGCCGCCGCGACCACGGGTTCGGCCAGTTCGATGGCAGACATGTTCGCGAGCGTGCCCCTGCGCGCGGTGCCGATAGCGCTGCGGGCGGCGGCCACGATTGCGGCGCGCGATGTCATATTTCTCCCGGGGTCGTCGGACAGGCCCAAACGGGCGCCTTTGGTACTTTTGCAGAGTATACCGTTAAATAGATATAGATTTGGCGGTTGGCAGGAGTTTGCATGAAAACGATCGGTTCCGTCAATGAGGCGCTCAAGGCGATAGGCGAGGAGCTCGGTGTCAGTCGGTGGTTCGAGGTGGACCAGGCACGCATCGACCAGTTCGCCGAGCTCACCGTCGATCACCAGTGGATCCACGTGGATGTCGAGCGAGCGAAAAGCCAAAGCCCTTTCGGCGCGACGATCGCACACGGCTTTCTGACACTCTCGCTGATCCCCGGGTTGAGCAAGGACAACTACCGCGTCGAAAACGCCAGAATGGGCCTCAACTACGGGCTGAACAAGGTCCGCTTTCTGGCTCCGGTGATCGCGGGTAGCCGAGTCCGAGTGCGCTCGGAAGTCGTCGATGCCGTCAAGGTGGGGGATGACACGGTGAACTTGATCGTGCGGCACACCGTCGAAATCGACGGATCCGTGAAGCCGGCCGCCGTCGCCGACTTGATCGTGCGGTACGTGTTCTGATGTCCACAACGCTTCGGTGTGGGGCGGACTGCCGAATGCCCGGCCGCGGAGAAGCCCGGTGGCACCCTGATTGGTGACGCCTCGACGGCGCTGGGCGATCGGTCACCGACAACCCCGACTGTTTCCGATGTGATCGCCTACCGGCTGTCGGACTGCGAGGGTGGCGCCCGCCCAATTGCGGAGTGTGCGGTGGTGTGGGACGAAGGTGGCGTCCGGTATCAGGACCGCGTCGCGACCTTGAACTCAAGCGGTCAAACTTCCCGAGGTCACACGGCAGCCTTGCCGACTGAGTGGAATTATCCTCGCTACGGTGAGCTTTCCGCCTTCGCCGCAATGGGATCCGTAACGTCCCACACTGGGGCGGCCGTCAATCGTTTCTTGTGCCGACGAATTCGCGTCGATCGTCGTCGAACTTGCGGCGTTGCCGAGGCTGTATGTATCGGAGGTGGGACGCCACTCAGATATGACCACTGTGAGGAGTTTGTCAATAGTGGCGCAACCGGCGATCTTGTTCTCTGCGCACACCACGACGACCTCGCAGGCCTGATCCTCCTATGCGGTACTACAGGCCATCGAAGTGCGGCATCTTTCGCAGAACGCCAGCAGTGGCAGGTCACGTTCACGATGGACGCCGGGAAGCGTGCGAGTTCCAACCGACCCGTGTTCAGGAACATGCCGACGTGCCGTCCCCCGTCATGCCGCGGGTGGTGAGGCCTCGACCGAGGTAAGCCGCGCAATCGCGGCCTTGTCCGGGTGACTTACGCCGACGCCACTAATCAGTAGGTTGACCTAGTAAACCAAGTCGAGCTAGTTTCTGGTATCAACCCGGTGTCGGGTTCATAAATCATCTTGAAGGAGTAAGTCCATGGCGGAAGCCGTCATCGTCGAAGCCGTACGCTCACCGGTCGGTAAGCGCAACGGTGCGCTCTCCGGGGTGCATCCCGCAGAGTTGTCCGCCCAGGTGCTCAACGAGCTGGTGCAGCGTGCCGGCGTCGACCCGGCGCTGGTCGACGACGTGATCTGGGGCTGCGTCATGCAGGCCGGTGAGCAGGCGCTCGACATCGCGCGTACCGCGGTGCTCAGCGCCGGCTGGCCCGAGACCGTCCCGGGTGTCACCGTGGACCGTCAGTGCGGTTCCAGCCAGCAGTCGGTGCACTTCGCGGTGGCCGGTGTGGTGGCCGGGCACTATGACGTCGTCGTCGCCGGCGGTGTCGAGTCGATGTCGCGCACCCCGATGGGGTCGTCGCTGGCCAACGGCGGCAACCCGTATCCGGAGGCCTTCAAACAGCGCTACAGCCAGACCCCGAACCAGGGCATCGGCGCCGAGATGATCGCCGAGCAGTGGGGCTTCAGCCGCACCCAGCTCGACCAGTTCTCGCTGGACTCGCATGAGAAGGCCGCCGCCGCGCAGGACGCCGGCGCGTTCGACGACGAGATCATCGGCATCAAGACCAAGGACGAGGACGGCAACGAGACCGTCGTCCTCAAGGACGAGGGCATCCGCCGCGGCACCACGCTGGAGAAGATGGCCCAGCTCAAGCCGGCGTTCAAGGAGGACGGCGTGATCCACGCCGGCAACTCCAGCCAGATCTCCGACGGCTCGGCCGCGCTGCTGATCATGACCGCCGAGAAGGCCAAGGAGCTCGGTCTCAAGCCGATCGCCCGGGTGCACACCGCGGTGCTGGCCGGCGCCGACCCGGTCATCATGCTGACCGCGCCGATCCCGGCCACCCAGAAGGCGCTGAAGCGCTCCGGCCTGTCGGTCGACGACATCGGCGTGTTCGAGGTCAACGAGGCGTTCGCCCCGGTCCCGATGGCCTGGCTGAAGGACATCGGCGCCGACGAGAAGAAGCTCAACCCCAACGGTGGCGCGATCGCGCTGGGTCACCCGCTGGGCGGCTCCGGTGCCCGCATCATGACCACGATGCTGTACCACATGCGCGCCAACGGGATCCGGTACGGCCTGCAGACCATGTGCGAGGGCGGCGGTCAGGCCAACGCGACCATCCTCGAACTGCTGTGACCGAGACCGTCACCGCCCCCGGCGCTCTGGCCGAGCGCCGGGGGAACGTCCTCATCATCACCATCAACCGGCCCGAGGCCCGCAACGCGATCAACGCGTCGGTGAGCATCGCGGTCGGCGATGCGCTGGCCGCCGCGCAGGCCGACCCGGACATCCGGGCGGTGGTGCTCACCGGGTCCGGCGACAAATCGTTCTGCGCCGGGGCCGATCTCAAGGCGATCGCCCGCGGGGAGAACCTGTTCCACCCCGACCACCCGGAGTGGGGTTTCGCCGGGTACGTGCGCCACTTCATGGACAAGCCGACGATCGCCGCGGTCAACGGCACCGCGCTGGGCGGCGGCACCGAGCTGGCGCTGGCCAGCGATCTGGTGGTGGCCCGGGAGAGCGCCGTGTTCGGTCTGCCCGAGGTCAAGCGCGGCCTGATCGCCGGTGCCGGCGGGGTGTTCCGCATCGTCGAGCAGCTGCCCCGCAAGGTGGCGTTGGAGCTGCTGTTCACCGGGGAGCCGATCACCGCCGCCGAGGCGCTGCGCTGGGGGCTGATCAACGAGGTCGTGCCGGACGGCGCCGAGCTGGACGCCGCCCTGGCGCTCGCCGAGCGGATCACCGTCAACGCCCCGCTGGCGGTGCAGGCCAGCAAGCGGGTGGCCTACGGCGCCGAGAACGGCACCGTGCCCGGTGACGAGAACGGTTGGAAACTGACCAACCGCGAGTTCTCGACGTTGCTCAAGACCGAGGACGCCAAGGAAGGCCCGCTGGCGTTCGCCGAGAAACGCGAACCAGTTTGGAAGGCAAGGTAAGCCAGGTAGGCCATGAAACGAACCGTATACGAACCAGAACATGAGGCGTTCCGCGAGACGGTGCGGGAGTACATCGAGCGTGAGCTCGTTCCCCACGCCGAGAAGTGGGAGACCGAACGCATCGTCGACCGCTCGGCCTATGTGGCCGCCGGCAAGTACGGGCTGATCGGGTTCAACATGCCCGAGAAGTACGGCGGCGGCGGCACCGACGACTTCCGGTTCAACGCCGTCATCGATGAGGAGATGGCCAAGGCCGGGGTGCCCGGCCCGGCGCTGAGCCTGCACAACGACGTCGTCGCACCGTATTTCAACAATCTGTGCACCGAGGAGCAGAAGGAACGCTGGATGCCCGGCATCGCCAGCGGCGAGACGATCATCGCGATCGCGATGACCGAACCCGGCGCCGGCAGCGACCTGGCCGGTATCCGCACCTCCGCGGTGCGCGACGGTGACGACTGGATCATCAACGGATCCAAGACGTTCATCTCGTCGGGCATCAACTGCGACCTGGTCGTGGTGGTGTGCCGCACCGATCCGGAGGCCGGCCACAAGGGCTTCACGTTGTTCGTCGTCGAGCGCGGCATGGAGGGCTTCACCCGCGGCCGCAAGCTCGACAAGATGGGTCTGCACGCCCAGGACACCGCCGAGCTGCACTTCGAGAACGTGCGGGTGCCCCACGCCAACCTGCTGGGCAAGGAGGGGCACGGCTTCTACCACCTGATGCAGAACCTGCCCTCCGAGCGGCTCTCGATCGCGATCAGCGCGATCGCCGGGGCGCGGGCGACCTGGCGCGAGACCCTGCAATACGCCAAGGACCGCAAGGCGTTCGGCAAGCCGATCGGCAGCTTCCAGCACAACCGGTTCCTGCTGGCCGAGATGGACACCGAACTCGAGGTGTCCGAGCAGTACATCGACCGGTGCCTGCAGGCCGTCGTCGACGGGGAGCTGACCGCGGTGGAGGCCGCCAAGGCCAAGTGGTGGTGCACCGAGGTGGCCAAGAAGGTCGTCGACCAGTGCGTGCAGCTGCACGGCGGCTACGGCTACATGATGGAGTACCGGGTGGCCCGTGACTTCGTCGACGGTCGCATCCAGACGATCTTCGGCGGCACCACCGAGATCATGAAGGAGATCATCGGCCGCGACCTCGGCCTGTAACCTTCACGAGCAGTCGCAGAATCCCCCGAGATCGCGTGCAACGTGCGATCTTCGGGGGATTTTGTGTCTCCTCGGCAGTGGGCGTTGTGGCGAGTGTGCTGCCGCTGCGATGGGTGTGCGGTGGTGGATTCGAGCGTGCCGGTACGGTGCGATTACGCCGGAAATCCCGCAGCGGCAACACTTTCAAATCCGCGCGTGCACACTCCCAGCAGGGCTCGCACTCGAAGCGTCGCCCGCACCCTCGACGGGCCGAAACCCCCGC
This sequence comes from Mycolicibacterium thermoresistibile, assembly GCF_900187065.1. Classification (NCBI taxonomy): domain Bacteria; kingdom Bacillati; phylum Actinomycetota; class Actinomycetes; order Mycobacteriales; family Mycobacteriaceae; genus Mycobacterium; species Mycolicibacterium thermoresistibile. The sequence goes on along the minus strand of NZ_LT906483.1, from coordinate 3,675,793 downwards.
AAATGCGACGAGCAGGCCCCCGACATCGTCGAGGACCTGCTCGTCGGCGTGAAATCAGGCGGTCGGATCCTCCGCCGGCAGCGCCTGCTCCGACGAGTCAGACGAGCCGGACGAGTCAGACGAATCCGACGACGAATTCGTGGACGAGCTGCCCGGGGTGATCGGATCCGGCGCCTGGGCCGGGTCGAGCACCTTGTCGATCAGGTAGATGCGCGCATTGGCGGCCTGGATGCCACCGCACACCACCTCGGCGGTGTCGTTGACGGTGATGTCGCCGCCCTCACCGGTGACCTTGATCTCGGCGCCGTCCTGCGTCGGGCGCTGCCCCTTGACGGTGTCCGGGCCGAGCAGACCGAGGAACGCGTGGTAGTAGCCCAGCTGGGTCAGCGCGGCCGGATCGGCGGCCAGCGCGTCGAGTTTGCCGGCCGGCAGTTCCTCGAACGCCTCGTTGGTGGGCGCGAACACCACATACGGGCCGTTGTTGAGCACCGGAACGATGTTCACCTCGGGATTGAGCTGACCCGAGATCGCCGAGTTGAACGTGCTGATCTGCGGGATGGCGGCCAACGCGTCCCCGACCGGCACCCGGGCGAGGTTCTTGAAATCGGAAACCTCCGCCTTGAAGGCGTCACAGCCGGGCCCCTCCGGATCGGGGATGTCCGCCGTCACCATGAGGTCGGGGGCGGGGGTGGGCGGATCGCCCGGTTCACCGTGGGCGGTGCCGGCCAGCGGCAGCGAAAACGCGATCGCCGCCGCACCCGTCACGGCGCCGAAAACCTTGGTCCGAGTCTGCACTGTTCTTTTCTCCAACATGTCGGGTCGCTGAACCATCAGGTAGCCGACAGCGACGTGTTCCTCATGACTCCCCGAAGTCACGGCGCCGGATACGGCACCGCTTTGGGATGGTAAAGGCACCGCTCGTCGGCCTCAAAGTCACCGCCGACGTCCAGATCGCCCCGACGGTGCGGCGCATCCCACCCCAGCAGCCGTCTGACCTGCGCCGCCGCCTAACATGACGCGCATGCCTGAGCCCCTCATCGTCGCCCTGGGCGACCATGCCCCGCAGCTGCACCCGGAGTCCTGGGTGGCGCCCACCGCCAGTGTGATCGGGCAGGTCAAGCTGGCCGCAAAGGTCAGCGTCTGGTACGGGGCCACGCTGCGGGCCGAGGCCGAACCCATCGACATCGGAGAGGGCACCAACATCCAGGACGGCACCACCATCCATGTCGACCCGGGTTTCCCGGTGACGGTGGGCGCCGCGGTCAGCGTCGGACACAACGCCGTGCTGCACGGCTGCACCGTCGAAGAGGGTGCGCTGATCGGGATGGGCGCGATCATCCTCAACGGCGCGGTCGTCGGCGCCGGTTCGCTGGTGGCCGCCGGCGCGCTGGTTCCGCAGGGCTTCGTGGTGCCGCCGCGGTCGCTGGTGGCCGGAGTGCCGGGCAAGGTGCGCCGTGAGCTCAGCGACGACGAGGTGGCCGCCAACCGGTTCAATTCGCAGGTGTATCAGGGCCTGATCGAGCCGCATCGCACGGCCAACTCATAGGCCGGCTGAGGTTGTCCATGCGGAACCCGGGGTACAGGCCTACGGTGAAGAACCTCCGCGTCCTTGTCACCGGCGCAACCGGCTACGTCGGATCCCGGCTGGTCACCTCGCTGCTGGCGGCCGGTCACGACGTCGTCGCCGCCAGCCGCAACCCGAGACGCCTGACCGATTTCGGTTGGTACGACCGCGTCACCCCGGTCGCGCTGGACGCCCACGACGAGGATTCGGTGTCCGCGGCGCTGGCCCGGGCCGGGTCCGGGGCCCGACCCGTCGACGTCATCTACTACCTGGTGCACGGCATCGGCCAGGACGGATTCCGGGAGGCCGACAACCGCGCCGCGGCGAACGTCGCCGCGGCGGCGAAGTACGCCGGTGTGCGGCGCATCGTCTATCTCGGCGGCTTCGTCCCGGACGGGGAGGCGTTGTCGGAACACCTGTCCTCGCGGGCCGAGGTCGCCCACGCACTGCACGTCGACGGCGGCGCCGACGTGGTGTGGCTCGGCGCGGCGATGATCATCGGCGCCGGGTCGACGTCGTTCGAGATGCTGCGTTATGTCGGCGACCGGTTCCTGGTGTTGCCGTTGCCGGAATGGTCGGCCAACCCGATCGATCCGATCTCGATCAGCGACGTGCTCTACTACCTGGTCGCCGCCGCCGACGCGGACAGCGTCCCGGCCGGGGCCTACGACATCTGCGGGCCGGACACCACCACCTACGGCGATCTGTTGCACACCTATGCCCGGATCGCCGGGAAGTGGCGCGCCGATCTGCCGATCCGCGGGGTGGACACCGCGGTGGTGTCCCGGCTCAGCGCTGCGATGCTGCCGGTCCCGGGCGGGTTGGCCGCCGATCTCGTCGAGTCGTTGGACTATCCGATGGTCGCCTCGGCGGACCGGTTGCACGGGCTGGTCCCGGATCCGCCCGGCGGGCTGGTCGGCGTCGATGACGCGATCGCGCGAGCGCTGTCGAGTCGTGAGGCCAGACCGGTTGACGATTTGCTGGATCCCCATCACCTCGCCACCACCGACCCGCAGTGGGCCGGCGGTGATGCATTGCGGATCCAGCGGCTGGCCCGGTCGGTCACCCCGTCGGTGATCCACCCGGCGCTGGGCATGATCGACGTGGTGCCCGGCCCGGTCGCCGGCGCGGTGCGCACCGGGCTGGACACCGTGCTCGGGTTGGCGCCGCGGGTCCTTCCGTGATGACCGACCGCGGCGTGCTACGGGAATTCGGCGACATCGCCCGCACCGTTGCGGTGCCGCATCAGGAGACCCCGGCGGTGGTGCGGCGGCGACGCGTCATCGTCATCGTGGTGCTGCTCATCGGCAGCGGGCTGCTCGCCTATTCGCTCACCCGGCCGCCCGGCGACCAATCGTTCTACTGGCTGACGCTGGTGCTGGCCGCGGTGTGGGCGGTGGGCGCCCTGGTGTCCGGCCCGCTGCACCTGGGCTGTGTGCGGTTCCGGGGCCGCAACCAGCGTCCGGTGATCACCGGGACCGTCGTCGGGCTGCTGCTCGGCGGGCTGTTCGTGGTCGGCGGGCTGATCGCCCGGGAGATCCCGGGCGTCCGCGACTACATCACGCGGGTCCTGGAATTCAGCAACCACGGTCCGCTGCTCCTGGTGGTGTTCATCACCGTGATCAACGGTCTGGCCGAGGAGCTGTTCTTCCGCGGAGCGCTCTACACCGCGTTGGGCACCGCCTATCCCGCGGTGATCTCGACGATCATCTACATCGGCGTCACCTCCGCCACCGGCAACCCCATGCTGGGCTTCGCCGCGATCATCCTCGGTGCGGTGTGCGCGTTCGAACGCCGGATGACCGGGGGAGTGCTCGCACCGATGCTGACCCACTTCTTCTGGGGTCTGATCATGGTGCTCGCGCTTCCTCCGATCTTCGGCGTCTGACGCCGCCGGGGCATCCGATCTTCGGCGTCTAATTCAGCGGATGCTCCAACTCGTCGCGCGGCATCCGCGCCGCGGTCATCGCGACCACCGCGAACAGCAGCGGCGCCAGCCCGGCGACCAGGAAGATCGTCTGCATCGACACGACTTTCGAGAGTGGTCCGGCGATCGCGAACGACACCGGCATGAACACCAGCGACACGAAGAAGTCCAGGCTCGACACCCGGCCCAGCAGTTCGCGTGGCACCCGCCGCTGCAGCAGCGTGCCCCAGATGACCATGCCGGCCCCATCGGTCACCCCGATGGCGAACGACGCCGCGGACATCAGCAGAAACGACCAGGTGAACCCGATGACCAGCAGGGGAACCGAACCCAGGGCCCACATCAGCATCATCACCGTCAGATAGCGGCGCGGCATCTGCCGGGAGGACACCGTCAGCGCGCCGACCGCGCTGCCGACCCCGAACGCGGCCAGCACGAACCCGTACATCCGGGCGCCGTCGGTGAAGCGCTCCTGGGCGATGAACGGCAGCAGCACCTCGATCGGACCGAGCACCACCAGCACGAACACGCTGGCGAACAACAACGTCCACAGCAGCCACGGGGTGGCCACCATGAACATGAAGCCGTCGCGCAGATCCCGCAGCACCCGCGACCGGTGCTCGCCCGGCACCGACGGACTGGCCGGCGGACGGGTGGCCACCAGCAGCACCAGGCCGACGCCGAACAGGGTCGCGACGACCGCCGAACCCAGCGATGGGAACGTGGCGCCCACCAGCATGCCGGCCACCGCCGGACCGACCGCCCGTTGGAAGACCGGACGCACCACGCCTTCAACGCCGTTGGCCGCCAACAGTTGTTCGGGCGGCAGGATGCGCGGCAGCAGCGCGCTGTAGGCGGGGAAGAAGAAGGCGGCCGCGATGCCGAGCACTGCCGCGGCGACCGCGAGATGCCAGATCCGCAGCTGCCCGGTCAAGCCGAGCATCGCCACCACCGCCACGGTGACGGCGTTGACCGCCTCGACGGCAATGATGATGGTGCGCTGGTTTATCCGGTCCGCGGTGATTCCGCCGACCAACACGAACGCCACCAGGCCCACACCCATGCAGGTGGCGACCAGCGACAGCGACGCGGGATCGTTGTCGATGGCGATGACCTGCAGCGCCATCACGACCGCCCACATGCCCTCGGCGAAGATCGTGATCGCCACCGCCGTGATCAGCAGGCGGTACTCGCGTATGCGGAACGGTGCGAGTACGCGCCATCCGCCGGACGTACCGGCTGACGGTTCGATGTCGTATTGCGTACTCACCCAACGATGGTGGCCGACGGTCCCGCGCAGCGTCCAATGATTTTCGGCGACGCGGGCGAGCGTGCATCAGCCGCGGCGAGTGTGGCTACCCCGCGGCGACGGTGTTTACCTTGCGGCGAGTGTGCCCAGGGCGCGCCGGGGGTGCGGTGGGGGCGGCGTTTCGGCCGAATCCCCGCGGTGGGGGCACAACCAACGCACTGCCTGCACAGAGACCGCAGCGTGTGCACGGTGACAGCGTGCCCTCGGCCGCTGCACCGTCGACGCGATCAGACGTCGGTGAACTTCGGCGCCCGCTTCTGCTGGAACGCCTGCGTGCCTTCCCGGAAGTCGTTGGAACCCAACAGTCGCACCTGACCCTCGGTCTCCCGCTTGATCGCGTCCGGCAATTCGCCGAGCGTGGCGGCGTTGATCGCCTGCTTGGTCTCCCGCAACGCCACCGCCGGCCCGTTGGTGAGCGTGGAGATCACCTTGTCGACCGCGGCGTCGAACTCGTCGGCCGGGTACACGCCGGTCACCAGACCCCACTGATGCGCCTCGGCAGCCGAGATCCGCTCGGCCAGCAGCGCCATCCGCATCGCCCGGATCCGGCCGATCGCCGCGGCCACCAGCGCCGACGCGCCACCGTCCGGCATCAGACCGATCTTGGTGAACGCCAACAGGAAGAACGCCTGCTCCGATGCCAGCACGACATCGCAGGCCAGCGCCAGCGACACCCCCACACCCGCGGCCGCGCCCGGTACCACCGCGACAACCGGCTTGGGACAGTTCACGATCGCGGTCACCGAGCGGTTGGCACCGTCGAGCAACGCGTTCCCGCCGCCCGATTCACGCGCCGCCTGATCGTCCTCACTGATACCCGCGCCGGCGCAGAATCCCCGCCCGGCCCCGGTAAGCCGGATCACCTTGACACGGGGGTCGCTCGCGGCCAGTTCCACCGCCTCGGCCAGCGTCTGCAACATCGGCGCGGTGAGCGAGTTGAGGCTGTCCGGCCGGTTGAGCGTGACGGTCAGCACCCCGTCGCTGAGGGCGACACGCAGGTCGTCGATGCTGGGGTAGGTAACGGAACTCATCGATGCAGCCTAACGGTAGGGCCCTACGGGATAGCCGGAGATCGGCCGAGAAGGTTATACAAGTAAGCTATGTCGCGGTCAACACTGGGAGGTTGAATATGGCCGGTCCGCTGCAGGGTTTACGAGTCGTCGAGCTGGCCGGCATCGGCCCGGGGCCGCATGCGGCCATGATTCTGGGTGATCTCGGAGCCGATGTCGTACGTATCGAACGCCCCCGGAACACGCCCGGGCCGGGAATCCCGCGCGGCGCCAAGGACCACCTCCTGCGCAACCGGCGCTCGGTGGCCGCGGACCTCAAGACCGAAGAAGGCAAGGAGCTCGTCCGCAAGCTGATCGCCAAGGCCGACGTGCTCATCGAGGGCTACCGGCCCGGCGTGACCGAACGGCTCGGCCTGGGGCCCGAGGACTGCGCCAAGATCAATCCTCGGCTCATCTACGGCCGCATGACCGGCTGGGGGCAGGACGGTCCTCGCGCCCAGCAGGCCGGCCACGACATCAACTACATCTCGCTCAACGGCACGCTGCACGCCGTCGGCCGCAAGGGTGAGCGTCCGGTGCCGCCGCTGAACCTGGCCGGCGACTTCGGTGGCGGCTCGATGTTCCTGCTGGTCGGCATTCTCGCCGCGCTGTTCGAACGGCAGACCTCGGGCAAGGGACAGGTCGTCGACGCCGCGATGATCGACGGCTCGGCGGTGCTCATGCAGATGATGTGGGCGTTCCGCGCGATGGGCATGTGGTCCGACGAGCGCGGGGTCAACATGCTCGACACCGGGGCGCCGTACTACGACACCTACGAGACGGCCGACGGTAAGTACGTCGCCGTCGGCGCGATCGAACCGCAGTTCTACGCCGAGATGCTCAAGGGACTGGGCCTGGAGGGGGAGGACCTGCCCGACCAGAACGACATGAGCCGCTGGGACGAGCTGCGGGCCCGGTTCGCCGAGGTGTTCAAGTCCAAGGACCGTGACCACTGGGCGCAGGTCTTCGCCGGCACCGACGCGTGTGTGACGCCGGTGCTGTCGTTCGCCGAGGTGGAGAGCGAGGCCCACGTGGTCGAACGCAACACCTTCTACCGCGAGGGCGACCACCTGCTGCCCGCACCGGCCCCGCGATTCTCCCGCAGCGTGCCGTCGGCGCCGACGCCGCCGCGCGATCCCGGCGCCGACACCGACGCCGTGCTGCAGGACTGGCAGTAACACAAGGGAAGGGAAGAAATAGCAGTGGAGATCAAAGACTCGGTCGCAGTCGTCACCGGCGGCGCATCCGGTCTGGGCCTGGCGACCACCAAGCGTCTGCTCGATCGGGGCGCTCAGGTCGTGGTGCTCGACCTCAAGGGTGAGGACGCCGTCAAGGCGCTCGGTGACCGTGCCCGCTTCGTCGAAACCAACGTCACGGACGAGGCCGCCGTCGCCAAGGCGCTCGACGTGGCCGAGGAGATGGGCCCGGTGCGCATCAACGTCAACTGCGCCGGCATCGGCAACGCGATCAAGACGCTGAGCAAGAACGGCCCGTTCCCGCTCGACGAGTTCACCAAGGTCATCCAGGTGAACCTGATCGGCACCTTCAACGTGCTGCGGTTGGCCGCCGAGCGGATCGCCAAGACCGAGCCGCTCAAGGGCGAGGAGCGCGGCGTCATCATCAACACCGCCTCGGTCGCGGCGTTCGAGGGCCAGATCGGTCAGGCCGCGTACTCGGCGTCCAAGGGCGGTGTCGTCGGCATGACCCTGCCGATCGCCCGTGACCTGGCCCGTGAGCTGATCCGCGTGGTGACCATCGCGCCGGGTCTGTTCAAGACCCCGCTGCTGGGCTCGCTGCCCGAGGAGGCGCAGAAGTCGCTCGGCCAGCAGGTGCCGCATCCGGCGCGGCTCGGCGATCCCGACGAGTACGGTGCGCTGGCCGTGCACATCGTCGAGAACCCGATGCTCAACGGTGAGGTGATCCGCCTCGACGGCGCAATCCGTATGGCACCGCGGTAAGGAGGCGGGCCATATGGCGTTGAAGACGAAGTTCACCGAGGCGTTCGGGGTTGAGCATCCGATCGTGCAGGGTGGCATGCAGTGGGTCGGTCGCGCGGAGTTGGTCGCCGCGGTGGCCAATGCCGGTGCGTTGGGTTTCCTGACCGCGCTGACCCAGCCCACCCCGGAGGCGCTGGCCAAGGAGATCGCCCGGACGCGGGAGATGACCGACAAGCCGTTCGGGGTGAACCTGACGATCCTGCCGACGATCAACCCGCCGCCGTATGACGAGTACCGTCAGGTCATTGTCGAGTCCGGCATCAAGATCGTCGAGACGGCCGGTTCCAACCCGGCGCCGCATCTGCCGATGTTCCACGAGAACGGCGTCAAGGTGCTGCACAAGTGCACCTCGGTGCGGCATGCGGTCAAGGCGCAGAGCCTGGGTGTGGACGGCATCAGCATCGACGGGTTCGAATGCGCCGGGCATCCCGGTGAGGACGACATCCCCGGTCTGGTGCTGATCCCGGCGGCCGCGGACAAGATCACCATCCCGATGATCGCGTCCGGCGGGTTCGCCGACGCCCGTGGTCTGGTCGCCGCGCTGGCGCTGGGCGCCGACGGTATCAACATGGGTTCGCGGTTCATGTGCACCGTGGAATCGCCGATCCACCAGAAGGTCAAGGAAGCGATCGTGGCCGGCACCGAGCTGGACACCGAGCTGATCTTCCGGCCGCTGCGCAACACCTCGCGGGTGGCCAGCAACGCGGTGTCGCGTGAGGTGGTGGAGATCCTCAACCGCGGCGGCAAGTTCGAGGACGTCAAGGATCTGGTGGCCGGGACCCGCGGCGCCAAGGTCTACGAGACGGGTGACCTCGACGCCGGTATCTGGTCGGTCGGCACGTCGATGGGCCTGATCAACGACATCCCCACCGTCGGCGAGTTGGTGTCGCGGATGGTGGCGGAGGCCGAGGATCTGATCGCCGGCCGGCTGGCGGAGCTCATCGAGCCGTCGGTGGATGAGGCGGGTTCGGCCTAGAAGGCGGAAACGAACTCGGAGGTAGTTCCAAACGCAATAATCAGCTGCCCCGACGGGCAAACTGGTCAGGTGAGGGCGTGCGCCGCCGGGCGCGCGCCCTCACACTGCTTCGGGGAGTTCCTGCCAGTCGTCGAACTGTTCCGACGTGTCGCCCTCCACCAGCACATCGCCGTGGTAGAGCGCGTCAAAGTCGATCTTGATGACATCGGCATTGGTGTCGTCGATCCACATGCCCTGAGCCTATTGGTCACCATTAAGGAATCAGTGAGTCACGTTTCGGAATACTGTGGCAATTCTTACCGACAAGTAGGTTCCGGTGCGGCGTTTGCTCGCGCACGGACGCCGTCGAGCGTGACCCAGCGGCGTCGAGCGTGCGCCGGGTGCGTTGGGTGTGCGGCGGCGAATCCGAGTATGTCCAGGTGTTGCTCCCGAGTCGGTTTTCCCGCCGTGGCAGCACCCTCGCCGCGGCGGCCGCACGTTCACGTCGCCAGCCGCACAGTCACCGCAGCAGTCGCACGCTTCGCCGCGGCTGCCGTGATTGACTGGGCGGATGCAGCCCTGGTAATGCGGCCGGGGATACCCGCCGGGGAGGAAGAGTCATGACCAGTACCGTCGACAATCCGTTCTTCGCGCGGATGTGGACATGGCTGTCCAGCCATGAACCCGAGGCCATGCGGCAACGCCGCGAGCAACTGCTGGCCGGGCTGTCCGGTCGGGTGCTGGAGGTCGGTGCGGGCACCGGGACGAACTTCGCGTTCTACCCGCCCGGCGTCACCGAGGTGGTCGCCGTCGAACCGGAGCAGCGGTTGGTCGCGGTGGTCCGGCAGGCCGCCGCCGAGGCCCCGGTGCCGGTGACCGTCCGCGCCGAAACCGTCGAGAACTTCGACAGCTCCGAGCCATTCGACGCGGTGGTGTGCACGCTGGTGCTGTGCTCGGTGGACGATCCGGCAGGCGTGGTGCGTCAATTGTTCTCGTTGCTGCGGCCAGGCGGGGAACTGCGCTATCTCGAGCACATCGCCAGCGCCGGGGCGCGTGGCCGGCTGCAACGGTTCGCCGATGCCACGGTGTGGCCGCGGGTGTCGGGCAACTGCCACACCCACCGGCACACCGAGCGGACCATCGCCGATGCGGGATTCCAGATCGTGCACGGCCGCCGGGAGTGGGCGGTGCCGCGGTGGGTGCCGGTGCCGGTGGCCGAACTCGCCGTCGGCCGCGCGGTGCGGCCCAGCTAGTCGAGCCGCGCGGTGCGGCCCAGCTAGTCGAGCCGCGCGGTGCGGCCCAGCTAGTCGAGCCGCGCGGTGCGGCCCAGCTAGTCGAGCAGCTCCGGCAGCCGCTGCAGCAGATCCGGCAGTGCGCGGGCGGCGGTCTCCCGCAGCGACACGGTCGCGTTCTCGGTGAGCGGGGTCCGCTCCGGGTTCACCTCGATGACCGGTTTGCCCTGCGTGAGCGCGAGCTCGGGCAGACCGGCCGCCGGGTAGACGATCGCCGAGGTCCCGACCACGATCACCACGTCGGCGTTCATCACCGAACCGACCGAACGCTGCCAGACGTCCTCGGGCAGGTTCTCGCCGAACCACACCACATTGGGGCGAATCAGCCCGCCGCAGAAGCAATCCGGGGGATCCACCGCCTCCACCGGTTCGGGCATCTCGGGCAGGTTGCCTTCGAACGGGGCGCGGCAGGCGTCGCAGTGGAATTCGAACAGGCTGCCGTGCACGTGGTACACGCGGCTGCTGCCGGCCCGCTCGTGCAGGTTGTCGACGTTCTGGGTGACGACGTCGACGTGGGCGTAGTCCTCCCAGGCGGCTACCGCGCGGTGGCCGTCATTGGGCTTCACCTCCGACATCATGTAGTGCCGCCACAGGTACCACGCCCACACCTTCTCCGGTTGCTTCCGCCACCCCTCCGCACTGGAGATCTCGTAGGGGTCGACTTTCGCCCACAGCCCCGTCTCGACATCGCGGAAGGTCGGCACGCCGCTCTCCGCCGACATGCCGGCCCCGGTGACCACAGTTACTCGCACACCACCAACGTAGCCGTTCTGGGGAATACCGGTCGTCGTGGGTGATACTGGGCACGTGGCCGAACTGGGCGAGGAGGTGCGAATCGATCCGCGTTCCGACCGTCCGCCGTATGACCAGCTCAGGACGCAGATCATCGCGAGGATCCGGGATGGGCGGCTGCCGTCCGGCACCCGGTTGCCGACGGTGCGCGACCTGGCCCGGCAGTTGAGGATGGCCGTCAACACGGTGGCCCGCGCTTACCGGGAACTGGAGATGGCGGGTCTGGTGGAGACCCGGGGGCGGTTCGGGACCTATGTCGCGCGCACCGACCCGGCGGACGCCGAGATGGCCCGGGCCGCGCAGATGTATGTGGCCACCGCGCGGAAGCTGGGCGTCGACCCGGCCGAGGCGATCGCCTATGTGGAGGCGGAGTTCGGCGGGCCGAACTCCAGCAGCGTGTAAGTCCCGCGGACGTTGTCGAACAGCGGGGTCCGCTGTGCCGCCCAGATCAGGGTGTTGACCAGCACGCCACGGCCCCGCGGAATGGGCACATCGTGCACGGCCTGCACACCGGGCACGGTGTTGACCAGATCGGCCGCCTGCTCGGGGGACAGCGTGAACGGCATCGGCGGCACCTTGTACCGCAGCGAGGTGCGGAAGCCGCGCCGGGTCAGCCAGGCGAAGAACGACGGCGGCAGGTCGAACATCATCTGCCCGCCCGGGAACCGTCTCGCGCACTCGCGGATCAGCCCCATCGCCTCGTCGGGCTGCAGATACATCAGCAGACCCTCGGCGGTGATGAACACGCCCTCGCTGGTGTCGATGCGGTCCATCCAGCTGTAGTCGAGCGCGGACTGCGCCAGCATCGTCACCCGGTCGTCGGCCGGCAGCAGTTGCCGGCGCAGCTCGATGACCGGTGCAAGATCGACCGTCACCCAACGGAACTCGTCACCGACGTCGGCGGCATTCAGCCGGAAGAAGCTGGTCTGCAGCCCCTCGGCCAGCGCGACGACCGTGGCTTTCGGGTGGGCCCGCAGATAGCGGCGGGTTGCGGTGTCGAAGGCCTTGGCGCGCAGCGCCATATCCTGGCGGCGCGACGGGCCGAACTTGGCGAAGTCGAAGTCGATGGAGTCCACCAGCCGGACTGCCATCGGATCGTCGATGATGCCGTCGGGGCGGCGCGCCTCGGTGGCGCGCACCAGCAACGTCAGCAGCGCCGTCTCGGAGACGCCGGTCAGTTCGGGTTTGGCGAGGGGTCCGGAGCTCACGGTCGCAAATGTACCGAAAGCCGCCGCCGCGCCGGTCAGCCCACGATCCGCTCCAGTGTGCGCAGATTGCGGGTTGTCGTCGAGGACTTGTACCGCTTCTTGCCCATCGTCTTGCCCATCGCGCTGGTCAACGTCTGCGTACGCCGCACCTGCCAGTAGACGACCCGGTCGCCGGGCGCGATCTGTTCTCCGGGGCCCGGGTCCAGCGCCGCGAGTTCGTCGAGCACCTGCGGATCGGAGACGAACGTGACATAGGAATGATGGTCCGGTATCACCCGCTCGAACGGGAACGCCGCGCTGATCGCGGCGACGTCATCGAACGGGTAGACCAGCACCCACGCGTCGTAGCCGAAGCGGTCCCGCAGCGCCCGCTCCGCCGTCGCCCGCACGGTGTCCGGCCGCGCCGCACTGTCGAGGATCACGTTGCCGGTGGCCAGCACGGTGCGGACCGCGGAGAACCCGGCGGCGGTGAACACCGCGGCCACCGAGTCATCTCCGGAGGCCATCTTCAGGTTCACACCGCCGACGTTGACGCCCCGCAGAAAGGCGACGTAGCGGGCCACGAAAACCATGTTAGCGACGTACGCTCAACGGCATGACCCGCCGCGTGTTCGACGACAAGTTGTTGGCCGTGATCGCCGGGAACTCGCTGGGAGTGTTGGCCACCATCAAACGCGACGGCCGACCGCAGCTGTCGAACGTGACCTACTACTTCGATCCACGGCGTCTCACCATCCAGGTGTCGGTCACCGAGCCGCGCGCGAAGACCCGTAATCTGCGGCGCGATCCGCGCGCGTCGATCCATGTCAGCTCCGACGACGGGTGGTCGTACGCTGTCGCCGAGGGCACGGTGACGTTGACCCCGGAGGCCGCCGACCCGTACGACGACACGGTCGAGGGGCTGATCGAGCTGTACCGCAACATCGCCGGCGAGCATCCGGACTGGGATGACTACCGCCGCGCCATGGTCGAGGACCGTCGGGTGTTGTTGACCATGCCGATCTCGCATGTGTACGGCATGCCGCCGGGGATGCGTTGAGCCGGAACCGACGCGCCGAGTTCTGCCTCAGGGTCGTTCGCTGCACGAAACAACGACCATGGTGCAGAACTCGGGACGCCCTCACCGGGGTTGACGGGCCGGTGCGGCAAGGGTCCGGGCGGCCACCAGCGCCGCCAGCAGCACCGCCACACAGACCAGCCCGGTGTCCTTGAGGCCCCAGCCGACCGACGCCAGGGTGGCCGCCCCGGCGATGCACAACAGCGTGCCGACCGCGGCGCTGCGCAGGCCCGGTGCGGTGACCGCCCCGCCGTCCCAGCCGGGCAGCGGATTGCTCTCCAGCGGACGCAGCAGCACGAACAGCGCCGCCACCGCCGCGGCCATGATCCCCGCCTGCACCACCGAGATCACGACGAAATCCGGCGCCGACGGGTCGATCCGGTCCCACCCGAGGTAGTCGAACGCCAGGTGCATCAGCAGCAGCGGCGGCATGTGCCACAGGTACAGCGTCATCGCCCCGGAGTTGCCGAGCACGGTCAGCCACCACACCCGCGGCCGCCGCGCCCAGCGGGCGATCGCGGGTGCGGCGGCGATCGCGAACGCGCACATCATGATCGCGTGACCGGCCAGCAGCAGCGACGGCGGGAACATGTTCTTCAGCTGCTGGGTCTCGATACCGACCAGACTGACCTCGTAGGGCCCGAACGCGACCAGTCCGAGGTTGACCGCCAACATGGCCAGGCCGACCCGCAGCGCGGCCCGCGTCGACAGCAGTCGCCGGCGGTAGACCACCCCGAGGATGCCCGGGATCAGCCAGGCCACGAGGTTCACGAACGCCAGCCCGGACGGTGCGTCGGTGGTCAGACGGATGACGTCGACGGCGGCGACGACACCGTAGACGCCGAGGACCGCCGCGGCGGCCTGACCGATGGTGCGGATCCGGGCCAGCATCGGCACCGCCGCCAGCACCAGCACGTAGGCGCCGAGGAACCACAGCAGCTGAATGCTGATCCCGGCGATCGGCCGGTAGACGTCGACCGGCACCAGGCACCGCAGCACCACCAGCGCGACGGTCCAGAAGCCGAGGTAGTAGAACACCGGCCGGTACAGCCGGGTGCATCGGCGCAGAAGCCAGTCGCCCCAACTGGATCCCGGCGCCCAGCCCGAGACGCTGGCCGCGACCCCGGCGAAGAAGAACAACGGCATGATCTGGAAGACCCAGGTCAGGGCCTGCAGGATCGGCGACGCGGTGAGCAGGTTCTGCCAGATGAACACGTCGTCGCGCAGCGTGCTGGTGGCCATCAGGGTGTGGCCGGCCACCACGCCGAGCAGCGACACGATGCGGATGACGTCGATGGCGCGGTCGCGGGTGGCCGGTGTCGCGACCGCCACCTCGGCGGGACTCGGAAAGTTCATGAGCTGACGGTATGGAACAGTTGCGACGCCGATCTTGAGTAGAAGCACTCACATGCGCCCGGTGGGACTACTCAGATCGCCTGCGGGTCGCGGGATTCCTGGATCAGGATCGCGATCAGACAACCGATCGCCAGCACCGCGACCCCCACGGCGAAGCTGATGCCCGCGGTGCGCAGCCCCCAGTGATGGGCGGCCCACCCCTCACCGATCACCGGGACGAGCAGCGCGACATAGGCCACCACGAAGTAGGTCGAACTGACCTCACCGCGCTGATCCGACGGTGTTCTCGCCGACACCGCGGCGAGGCCCCTGCTGAAGCTCAGGCCCTGCCCGGCGCCGGCCACCACCGCGGTGGCGATCAGTGCGGGCAGCGAGGACCAGACCAGGGCCGCGGCCAGGAACACCATGCCGACGATCAGCAGCGCACATCCCACCGCGACCGCCCGCCGCGGCGACACCGACGCGCCCAGTACCTGGGTGACCGCCGACGCGGCGAAGATCGAGGCGGCGACCGCCCCGGCGACGGCGTGGTTGCGGACCCCGATGACCTCGGCGAGGAACGACGGGGCCACCGCTGTGAACAGGCCCGTCACCGCGAACCCGGCGAACGCGGCGAGGGAGGCGATCGCGAATACCTTGCGCACCTGCGGCGGCAGTGACAGTCGCTGCACCCCGAGCCGGCCGGTGCGCGGCGAGGTTTCGGGGGCGACGGCGATCGCCGCGGCGGCCAGCACCATCAGCACGATGTGCACCCAGAACGTCAGGTGCAGCGGCCAGGGCGCGTACTGCACCAGGATTCCCGCCAGTAGGGGACCGGCGCCCAGGCCGCCGATGTTGGCCACCGTCGCGACCGCGGCGGCGCGGGATCGCCGGCGCTCGGGTGCGGCTTCGATCACCGCGGCGGTGGCGGTGCCGGTGAAGATGCCCGCCGACATGCCCGAGACGAATCGGGCCGCGATCAGCTGCGGCACCGACCCGGCGATGAGGAACACCAGCGCGCTGACGATCGCGCAGCCCACTCCCGCCAGCAGCATCGGTCGCCGGCCCAGCGCATCGGACCAGCGGCCGAACACCACCAGCGCGAACAGCACCCCGGCGGTGTAGCCCGCGAACACCACCGTCGTGGTGAGCACCCCGAAGCCGAGTCGTTCGGCGTACACGGCGTACATCGGGGTGGGGACCGTGGTGCCGACCATGACCGCCGCGAAGGCGTAGGCCAGGAGCGGAAACGCGAAGCGACGCACCCGCCGAGTGTGTCGGGTGGGCGTGGTGCGCGTCGAATCGGGCCGGCTACTGGACCGGGCAGGCGTACTTTCGGGCCACTTCCATCGCCCGCTGCTGTGCGCCGGGGCCGACGACGCCCTGCGCGGCCAGTTCCCAGCCGATGTATCCGGGAAGCCCGCCGATGCACGCTTGATGGGCGAGCCGCCATGCGGTGTCCGGGTTGAGGTGGTAGCCGTTGCGTTCCAGGCCCTGCATGTACTCATCGAAGGCCGGTGTGCCCTGATCCGGCACCGCGTGCGCCGGGACAGCCACGGCGACAGCAACACACAACGCGGCGCCCAACCCGATCAGCCCCCGTCTCATATCCCCTCCCCAACTCTCTCAACGCCTGTCCGGTCGTTGCTCCCACAATGACATACCCCGGTGACAGCGAAGCCGGAACGGCTGAACCGTTCGGGGCCGGCAGCTGCGTCGGCCTAGACTGACGCCGTGGCGAAACTGCAGCTAGTCCAAGACCCGGCCGCCGATGCGCTGCTGGAATCCGATCCGTTCGCACTGCTGCTCGGGATGCTTCTCGATCAGCAGATACCGATGGAAGTGGCATTCGCCGGGCCGAAGAAGCTCGCCGACCGGCTCGGCACGCTCGACCCGGCCGTCATCGCCGACTACGACCCGGAGCAGTTCGCCGAGGTCTGCGCCGAACGCCCTGCGGTGCACCGGTTCCCGGGTTCGATGGCCAAGCGCATCCAGGATCTCGCCCAGATGGTCGTGGACCGCTACGGCGGTGACGCGGCCGCGATCTGGACCTCCGGCGACCCGGACGGGCCGGAGGTGCTGCGCCGGCTGAAGGAGCTCCCGGGCTTCGGCGAGCAGAAGGCCAAGATCTTCCTTGCGCTGCTGGGCAAGCAGTACGGCGTCACTCCGAAGGGGTGGCGGGAGGCCGCCGGTGACTACGGTCAGCCCGGACACCGGTCGATCGCCGACGTCACCGACCCCGCTTCGCTGGAGAAGGTGCGGTCCTACAAGAAGCAGATGAAGGCCGGGCAGAAGGCCGGCGAGAAGAAGGTCAAAAGCTGACTACAGCACCGGCCGGACATATGCGATGGTGTGTATGTGAAGACACATCTGAACTGCCCCTGTGGTGAAGCGATTGTCGGCAAGGACGAGGACGACCTGGTGGAGAAGACCCAGGCGCACCTGAAGGACAAGCATCCCGGCATGGAGTACGGCCGGGACGAGATCCTGTTCATGGCCTACTGAGTGGCCTACCGGGTTCCCCGTTCGTCGTCCCGCCTGTCGACCACGAGGTCCTGACACGGAGGTCCTGAACGCACCGAGCGCACGCTCGGCCGCCGACAGCGTCGCAGCGTGCGCTCGGTGAAGTCCGCTCGGGTCAGGGCACGACGGTCGAGCCGATCGTCGGCATGAACTGACACTGCTTGTCGACGGTCGTCACCTGCCCGAAGATCGTCGACATGATGCTCCCCGAGCCGGTGTCGACGATCGCGGTCAATGTCGTCGGCCCGTCCGGGTTGATGTCCGGCCGCGGTTTGAGCGTGGCGGTGCCGGACTTCCCGGTGGTCAGGTTGACCCAGGTGACGTTCAGCGGCAGCTTCTGTTCCGGTGCAGGTCCGGGCGTGCCGACCGCGGTGAACACATACGCCGTCTGACCCGGACCCGGCCCCGGCGTGGGGATGTCCGCCGGACCGGCCACCGAAATCGCTGTCGCCAAGACGTTTCCGCCGTCGGCGAGGCAGCCGTTGCTGATCGAGGGATACATGAACTCCTGCGTCGGCGGGCTGTCCGGTGCGAACCCGGGTGGTGCGGTGTTCGGGCCGGATGCCTCGGGCGACGGAGCGGGGGCCGGCGGCTCGACAGCCGAGAGCGCCTCCGGAACGGGCGCCGCCGCCTCGGTGACGGGAGCGGCCTCCGGGGCGGGAGCAGCCGCGTCAGGAGCAGCCGCTCCGGGAACGGCCGCTTCGGGGGCGGGACCGGGCGCGGGGCCCGGCGCCTGCGGAACCTCGGGCGCATGGGCCGGCAGCGGACCGACCGCGTGCGCCGGATTCACTCCCGGCGGCAGGTGCGCGTGCGCCCCCGGCACGGCACCCGCCGCCGGCTTGTGGGCAACCGGAGTCGCCGGCTTGCTGACGAAATCATTGACCGCCGCAGCCACATTCCGGGATTCCGGGGATGCCTCGGCGTTGCCGGTGAACATCGCCGCGGCCGCCATCAACATCGACGTCGCGTTGGTCGGATCGCTGGCCGCGTCCTGGATCACCGGCGCCAGCCCCTGCACGGCGGGCAGGCCCGGAGCCTGCACCCCGTCGACCGGCGGCGGTGACACCGGTTGCGCGATCGCGAACGCCGGGGTCATCAGCAGCAGAGCCGCCGAGGAGCCGAGCGCGACGAGCGTCTTGGTCGATGACATGGTCCCCCAAAAATCGTTGTCGGAAGCGGTCTGCTGACGGGGCGGCTCAGGGCAGCGCCGACGTCGGGAAGAGCCCCGACGGCAGCATCGGCGGTGTCGCCGGTGCCGGGGCGCCGGGCTCGTTCGGCACCGCCGGCATCAGGTTCGCCAATTGGCTTCCCGCCGCGGGCAACAGCGCCGACACGTCGGCCGGCAACGAGACCTGCTGCGGAACCGGGGTCCCCGCAACGTTCGGCAGCGTCGCCTCGGCGGTCGGCAGCGGGACTCCCGGCGCGGTGGGTGTCACCGTGCCCGGTTGTTTGATGATCGGCGCGGTCGCCGGGGCCACCGTTGCGGGCAGCGCGGGCTGCGGCACCGTGATCTGCGCGGTCGCCGCCGGCGGCGGGGCCACCACCGGAGCGGACGGCATGGTGTTCGTCCCGCCCAGGGCGGCGGCTGCGCTCTGCAGGATCGCCGGTGCGTTGGCCGCCGCGGTGGCCAGTTGGTCCATGAACGGAACGCCGGGCGACGGCGCGGGGGCCGGGGCGGGTTGGGCCGCCGCGGTCGCGCTGCACGTCAACGCGACAGCGACGGCACCGCCTGCGGCGATCACGCTGCTGGTGATGAGTTTTCTGGTGGCTCGCATAGTTCTCCCAATCCCGTTGACGGCATGCAAGCCCCAAGCTACGGCGTTACTGCTGTTACTCAAGTGACATGTGTGGCATTTATTCAACCGTTACGGATGTGAGGGGCTACGGTGACCGATCGTTAGAGTCGGGACATCAACACCGAACCACCTGTGTCCACCACCGTGCGCCGGTCGAATCGCCTGCTGATCGCGGCGCCGGTGCTGTTGGTGGTCAGCATCGCCGCACGGCTGGCGTGGGCCTACCTGCTGCCCAACGGGGCCAACTTCGTCGACCTGCACGTCTACGTGGGGGGAGCCGAGCGGGTCGACGGCCCCGGGGCGCTCTACGACTACGTCTACGCCGATCAGACCCCGGATTTCCCGCTGCCGTTCACCTACCCGCCGTTCGCCGCGCTGATCTTCTACCCGATGCACCTGCTGCCGTTCGGCGTGCTGGGGTTCCTGTGGCAACTCGGCACCATCGCCGCGTTGTACGGGGTGGTGCGCCTCAGCCAGCGGCTGCTGGCCGGCCCGCAGGACCGGCGTGTCGCGATGCTGTGGACGGCGGTGGGCATCTGGACCGAACCGCTGCGCAGCACCTTCGACTACGGCCAGATCAACGTCGTGCTGGTGTTCGCCGCACTGTGGGCGGTGTACAGCACCCGGTGGTGGCTGTCGGGCCTGCTGGTCGGCCTGGCCGCCGGGGTCAAACTAACCCCGGCCATCACCGGGCTGTACTTCCTCGGGGCACGCCGATGGGGCGCGGCGATCTTCTCCGCGGTCGTCTTCTTCGCGACCGTCGGGCTGTCGATCCTGGTCGTCGACCAACAGGCCCGGTACTACTTCACCGACCTGCTCGGTGACGCCGACCGGGTCGGGCCGATCGGGACGTCGTTCAACCAGTCCTGGCGGGGCGGCCTGTCCCGGGTGCTGGGCTACGACGCCGGCTACGGTCCGCTGGTGCTCACGGCGCTGGCCCTCACCGCGGTGCTGGCGGTGCTGGCCTGGCGTGCCATCGGCGGGGCGCGCGGGGAGAACGGCGACCGACTCGGTGCGCTGGTCATCGTGCAACTGTTCGGGCTGCTGCTGTCGCCGATCTCCTGGACCCACCACTGGGTCTGGTTGATCCCGCTGATGATCTGGTTGATCCACGGTCCACTGCGGGACCGGGTGGGCGCCAAGGTGCTCGGGTGGGGCTGGCTCGCCCTCACCCTGATCGGGGTGCCGTGGCTGCTGAGCTTCGCCCAACCCAGCATCTGGGAGATCGGCCGGCCCTGGTATCTGGCCTGGGCCGGGCTCTGCTACGTCGTCGCGACCATCGCGACGCTGGCGTGGATCGCCGGTACCCGGCCCGCCGTCACCGGTCGATCAGTTCGTCGATCTCCTTTGCCAGTTCCAAGTCCTTCTCGGTGATCCCGCCCGCGGAATGTGTCACCAGCGCGAAAGTCACGGTGCGCCAGCGGATGTCGATGTCGGGGTGGTGGTCCTTCTGCTCGGCGCGCTCGGCGACCCGGCGGACCGCCTCGATGCCGTCCAGGAACGTCGGGAACGTCACCGACCGGCGCAGGGCGCCGTCTTTCCGCTCCCAGCCGTTGAGCCCCGACAGCGCGGCGTCCACTTGCTCATCGGTCAACACAGCCATGCCAGCGACGATACGCCGACGATACGCCGACAGTTGCGTAACGCCAGGGCGGAAAAGCGGCGCCCGAACCGCCACAGCGTCACGCAAACCGCGAGCCACGGCTCGTATACGGTCGGTAGCCGATGACCCAGATCCCCCAACCTCAGATTGTGGTGGCCGGTGCGCTGATCGCCGACGCGGCGTTGCTGGTGGCGCAACGCAATCGGCCGCCGGAGCTGGCCGGCCGGTGGGAACTGCCCGGCGGCAAGGTGGCGCCGGGGGAGACCGAGGCTGAGGCCCTGGTCCGCGAACTCAAAGAGGAACTCGGCGTCGACGTCGAGGTGGGCGCCCGGCTGGGTGTCGAGGTGGCGCTGACCGAATCGATGGTCCTGCGGGCGTTCCGGGTCCATCACCGCGGCGGGTCACCGAGCCCCAACGACCACCGTGCGCTGCGCTGGGTGACCGCCGCCGAGCTGCACGACCTGGACTGGGTGCCCGCCGACCGGGCCTGGATCCCCGAGCTGACGGCGCTGTTGTCGGCCCGGTGACGCGCCGGCCGGAACGTGACGAACCCGGGCAACCGGGTAACGGTTACGCTAATCGGCCGGAAATCGCCGCCTAAGGGTGGTTACCTAGGGACGGTGAGGACGGTGACGGCGCCGCGCGCCGGCGCACGACAAGGGTGGAACCTCGCGCTGGCGACGTGGGTGTCCGCCATCAACTTCTGGGCCTGGAACATGATCGGCCCGCTGTCCACCACCTACGCCGTCGACATCTCGCTCAGCAGCGCCGAGGCGTCGATGCTGGTGGCCACCCCGATTCTGGTGGGCGCGGTGGGCCGCATCGTCGTCGGATCGCTGACCGACCGGTACGGCGGCCGGGCGATGTTCATCGCGATCACGCTCGCCTCGATCGTGCCGGTGCTGGCCGTCGGCGCCGCCGGTGCGGCCGGGTCCTACCCGCTGTTGCTGGTGTTCGGATTCTTCCTGGGCATCGCCGGCACGATCTTCGCGGTCGGCATCCCGTTCGCCAACAACTGGTACGCCCCGTCCCGGCGCGGATTCGCCACCGGCGTGTTCGGCATGGGCATGGTCGGCACCGCGTTGTCGGCGTTCTTCACCCCGCGCTTCGTCGAGTCGTTCGGGCTGTTCACCACCCACGTCATCATCGCCGTCGCGCTGGGCCTCACCGCCCTGCTGTGCCTGGTCGCGATGCATGACTCGCCGGACTTCACCCCGAACACCGAGCGGGTGCTGCCCAAGCTCAAGGCCGCCGCCAGACTCCCGGTCACCTGGGAGATGTCGATCCTCTACGCGATCGTGTTCGGCGGATTCGTGGCGTTCAGCAACTATCTGCCCACCTACATCCGACTGATCTACGACTTCGACCCCGTGGACGCCGGGGCCCGTACCGCCGGCTTCGCGCTGGCCGCCGTGCTGGCCCGGCCGGTCGGCGGCGCGCTGGCCGACCGGTTCGCGCCCAAGTACGTGGTGCTGGTGTCGTTCGGCGGCACCGCGGCGGCGGCGACCGTGGCGTCGCTCAAGCCGCCCCCGGATTTCTGGTCGGCGGTCACCTTCATCTCCCTGGCGCTGTTCCTGGGCATCGGCACCGGCGGGGTGTTCGCCTGGGTGGCCCGCCGCGCGCCGGCGAACGCGGTCGGATCGGTGACCGGAATCGTCTCCGCCGCAGGCGGTTTGGGTGGCTACTTCCCGCCGCTGGTGATGGGGGCGACCTACGACTCGGCCGAGAACGACTACACGATCGGGCTGGCGCTGCTGGTGATGACCGCGCTGGCGGCATTCGCCTACACCGCGCTGAAGTTGCACGCCCGCGAACCCCAACCGAAGGAAGCGCCGCAGTGACCAGCCCACCGCGTGTCGGCGGCCCGATCGAGGACCTGCTGCAGCGCAGCGGACGGTTCTTCACCCCGGGTGACGTGTCCGACGACGGCCGCATCGTGCACCGGCGCGGCGGCCGCGAGGGCGATGTGTTCTACCGGGACCGGTGGAGCCACGACAAAGTGGTGCGCTCCACCCACGGCGTCAACTGCACCGGGTCGTGTTCGTGGAAGGTCTACGTCAAAGACGGGATCATCACCTGGGAGACCCAGGAGACCGACTATCCCAGCGTGGGGCCGGACCGCCCGGAGTACGAGCCGCGCGGCTGCCCCCGGGGTGCGGCGTTCTCCTGGTACACCTATTCGCCGACCCGGGTGCGCTACCCGTATGCCCGCGGAGTGCTGGTCGAGATGTACCGGGAAGCCAAGGCCCGGTTGACCGATCCGGTGCTGGCGTGGGCCGACATCCAGGCCGACCCGCAGCGGCGCCGCCGCTATCAGCAGGCCCGCGGCAAGGGCGGGCTGGTGCGGATCAGCTGGGCGGAGGCCACCGAGATGATCGCCGCCGCCCATGTGCACACCATCAAGACCCATGGGCCGGACCGGGTCGCCGGGTTCTCACCGATCCCGGCGATGTCGATGGTGTCTTTCGCGGCCGGGTCGCGGTTCATCGAACTGCTCGGCGGGGTGATGACGTCGTTCTACGACTGGTACGCCGACCTGCCGGTGGCCTCCCCGCAGGTGTTCGGCGATCAGACCGACGTGCCCGAGTCCGGTGACTGGTGGGACGCGGCCTATCTGATGATGTGGGGCTCCAACGTCCCGGTCACCCGCACCCCGGACGCGCACTGGATGGCCGAGGTGCGCTACCGCGGCACCAAGGTCGTCGCGGTCAGCCCGGACTACGCCGACAACACCAAGTTCGCCGACGAGTGGATGCCCTGCGCCGCCGGCACCGACGGCGCCATGGCGATGGCGATGGGTCATGTGATCCTCTCCGAATTCTTTGTCCGCAAGCAGGTTCCTTTCTTCACCGACTATGTGCGCCGCTACACCGACCTGCCGTTCCTGGTCAAACTCGAGGAGCGCGACGGCGCGCTGGTCCCCGGCAAGATGCTCACCGTGGCCGACCTCGGCGAGGTCTTCGGCCAGCACGAGAACGCCGCGTTCAAACCCATGCTGCTCGACGAGGCCACCGACACCGTCACGGTGCCCCACGGATCGCTGGGGTTCCGGTACGGCACCGACGGTGCGGGCAAGTGGAACCTCGACCTCGGGCCGGTGGTTCCGGCGTTGACGGTGCGTACCGGCGACGGTCCGGTCACCGAGGTGCGGCTGCCGTGCTTCGACAGCGTCGACGGGCACGGAACGACGGTCACCCGCGGTGTGCCGGTGCGTCACGTCGGCGATCACCGGGTCTGCACGGTGTTCGACCTGATGCTGGCCCAGTACGGCGTGAGCCGGCCAGGGCTGCCGGGAGACTGGCCGACCGGGTACGACGACGCGACCCGGCCCTACACGCCGGCCTGGCAGGAACCGATCACCGGGGTGTCGGCCGCCCAGGTGATCCGGATCGCCACCGAATTCGCCCGCAACGCCGAGGAATCCGGCGGCCGGTCGATGATCATCATGGGGGCCGGGATCTGCCAGTGGTTCCACGGCGACGCCACCTACCGGGCGGTGCTGGCGCTGCTGCTGCTGACCGGCTCGATGGGCCGCAACGGCGGCGGCTGGGCGCACTACGTCGGCCAGGAGAAATGCCGGCCGGTCACCGGGTGGGCGACCATGGCGATGGCCACCGACTGGTCGCGGCCACCGCGGCAGATGCCGGGCACCTCGTACTGGTACGTCCACACCGACCAGTGGAACTACGACGGATACCGGGCGGACGCGCTGGCCAGCCCGATCGGGCGGGGCCGGTTCCGCGGCAAGCACACCATGGACGTGCTGGCGTCGGCCACCGCGATGGGCTGGTCCCCGTTCTACCCACAGTTCGACCGGTCCAGCCTGGACATCGCCGACGAGGCCCGGGCCGCGGGCAAGGAGATCGGAGCCTACGTCTGTGAGCAACTGGCCTCCGGCGGGCTGAAACTGGCGGTCACCGACCCGGACGACCCGCGCAACTGGCCCCGCGTGCTCAGCGTGTGGCGGTCCAACCTTCTCGGCTCGTCGAGCAAGGGCAACGAATACTTCCTGCGCCACCTGTTGGGCACCGACTCCAATCTGCGGGCCACCCGGACGCCGGAAGCGTTGCGGCCCAACGACGTACGCAGCCCCGACGAGATTCCGGAAGGCAAGCTCGACCTGCTGATGTCGATCGACTTCCGGATGACCTCCACCACGTTGCTGTCCGACATCGTGCTGCCGGCCGCCACCTGGTACGAGAAGCACGACCTGTCCAGCACCGACATGCACCCCTATGTGCACGCGTTCAGTCCGGCGATCGACCCGCCGTGGGAAACCCGTTCGGACTACGACGCGTTCGGGGCGATTGCCCGGGCGTTCAGCGCGCTCGCCCGAAAGCACCTGGGCACCCGCACCGACGTGGTGCTCGGAGCGCTGCAGCACGACACACCGGGAGCGATGGCGTATGCCGGTGGCACCGAACGGGACTGGCGGGTCACCGGGGAGGTGCCGGTGCCCGGCAAGACGATCGGGCCGCTTGCGGTGGTGGAACGCGACTACACCGCGATCGCCGACAAGTGGGCCGCGCTGGGGCCGCTGGTGGAGGAGCTCGGGGTCACCACCAAGGGCGTCACCACGTGGCCGGTGCAGGAGGTCGCCGAACTGGCCAAGGCGTTCGGGGTGATGGACTCCGGGCCCGCCGCCGGACGGCCCGCGATCACCACCGCCGCCCGGATGGCCGAGGTGATCCTGGCGCTGTCGGGCACCTCCAACGGCCGGCTGGCCGTCGAGGGCTTCCGCGAGCTGGAGAAACGCACCGGACAACGGCTGGCGCAGCTGGCCGAGGGCAGCGAGGAGCGCCGCATCACGTTCGCCGACACCCAGGCCCGGCCGGTGCCGGTGATCACCAGCCCGGAGTGGTCCGGCAGCGAGACCGGCGGCCGGCGGTACGCGCCGTTCACCGTGAACATCGAGCATCTCAAGCCGTTTCACACCCTGACCGGCCGGATGCACTTCTACCTCGACCACGACTGGCTCGAGGAACTCGGCGAACAGTTGCCGGTGTACCGCCCACCGCTGGACATGGCCCGGCTGTTCGGCGCGCAGCAGATCGGCCACTCCGACGGGGTGGGGCTCACGGTGCGGTATCTGACCCCGCACTCGAAGTGGTCGATCCACTCGGAGTACCAGGACAACCTACTGATGCTGTCGCTGTCGCGGGGTGGGCCGACGATGTGGATGAGCCCGGCCGACGCCGCGAAAATCGGTGTCGCCGACAACGACTGGGTGGAGGCGGTCAACCCGAACGGGGTGCTGGTGTGCCGGGCGATCGTCAGCCACCGGATGCCGGAAGGGGTGGTCTACGTCTACCACGTGCAGGAACGCACCATCGACGTTCCGATCGCCGAGACCACCGGCAAGCGCGGGGGCATCCACAACTCGCTGACGAGGCTGCTGATCAAACCGAGCCACCTGGCCGGCGGGTATGCGCAGAACGCGTTCGCCTTCAACTATCTGGGCCCCACCGGGAATCAACGTGACGAGGTGACGGTGGTGCGTCGCCGCAGCCAGAGGGTGGTGTTCTGAATGCCGCCGCACGGAGCTCGCGAAGTGAGGTCTACATGAGAGTCATGACGCAGCTGGCGATGGTGATGAACCTCGACAAGTGCATCGGCTGCCATACCTGCTCGGTCACCTGCAAACAGGCGTGGACCAACCGGCCGGGGACCGAGTACGTCTGGTTCAACAACGTCGAAACCCGTCCCGGACAGGGCTATCCACGCACCTACGAGGATCAGGAACGCTGGCGCGGCGGCTGGGTCCGCGACCGCAGGGGCCGGCTGCGGCTGCGCGACGGGGGCCGGTTCGCCAAACTCCTGCGCATCTTCGCCAACCCGAAGATGCCGAGCATCAACGACTACTACGAGCCGTGGACCTACGACTACGACAACCTGCTGTCCGCACCGCTGGGTGATCAGATGCCGGTGGCCCCGCCACGCAGCCTGATCAGCGGTGCGCCGATGACCATCGAATGGTCGGCGAACTGGGACGACGACCTGGGCGGCTCCCCGGAGATCGTGCCGGATGATCCGGTGCTCAAGAAGGTCAACGAACAGGTCAAGCTGGAACTCGAACAGACGTTCATGTTCTACCTGCCGCGGATCTGCGAGCACTGCCTCAATCCGTCCTGTGTGGCGTCCTGCCCGTCCGGCGCGCTGTACAAGCGTTCCGAGGACGGCATCGTGCTCGTCGATCAGGACCGCTGCCGTGGCTGGCGCATGTGTGTGTCCGGATGTCCCTACAAGAAGGTCTATTTCAACCACAAGACCGGCAAGGCCGAGAAGTGCACCTTCTGCTATCCGCGGGTCGAGGTCGGACTGCCCACGGTGTGCTCGGAGACCTGCGTGGGCCGACTGCGCTACATCGGGCTGGTGCTCTACGACGCCGACGCGGTGACCGCGGCCGCGTCGGTGGAGAAGGAGACCGACCTCTACGAGGCGCAGAAGGCGCTGATCCTGGACCCGAACGACCCGCAGGTGATCGCCGCCGCCCGGGCCGAGGGCATCCCCGACGACTGGATCGAGGCGGCGCAACGCTCACCGGTGTACGCGCTCATCCACGAATATCAGGTTGCGCTGCCGCTGCATCCGGAATACCGCACCATGCCGATGGTGTGGTACATCCCGCCGCTGTCCCCGGTGGTCGACGCGGTCGCCCGGGACGGCCACGACGGTGAGGATCTGGGCAACCTGTTCGGCGCGCTGTCGGCGCTGCGCATCCCGATGCAGTACCTGGCCGGGTTGTTCACGGCCGGCGACACCGCCGTCGTGGAAGCGGCGCTGCGCCGGCTGGCCGCGATGCGCTCCTACATGCGCGACATCAACCTCGGCCGGCCGACCCAGCCGCACATCCCGGAGTCGGTCGGCCTCACCGAGGAGCAGGTCTACAACATGTACCGGCTGCTGGCCCTGGCGAAATACGATGAGCGGTACGTGATTCCGACCGCCTACCCGGCGACGGTGCCCGGTGCGGTGGAGGAGGCCGGCTGTTCGCTGGACTTCGAGGGCGGCCCCGGCATGTACGAGTCGGGACCGTTCGGCGAGGCCAGCGGCGATCCGGTGCCGGTGGCGGTGGAGACGTTCCACGCGCTGCGGCACCGCCAGACCTCCGGTGGGATGGCGGCCAACGCGTCCCGGCCGTCCCGGGTCAACCTGCTCAACTGGGACGGCCGTGGCGTGCCGGCCGGCATGTTCCCGGACGCGGAGTCGACATGAGGCTGGTGCGCCGGGGCCGGCCGGCCACCGACCACCGACTGGGCTGGCAGTGCGCCTCGCTGCTGCTGAGCTACCCGGACGCCGATTCCCTGCGGATGGCCGACGAGATGCTGGTGCACCTCGACGGGCCGGTGGCCGAGGGGCTTTCGGCCACCGCGGCGGCGCTGCGCGAGCTCGATCCGATGCGGGCCGCCCAGCTGTACGTGGACACCTTCGATCTCAAGCGGCGCTGCACGATGTATTTGACCTACTGGACCGACGGCGACACCCGCAACCGGGGCAATGCGCTGCTGGCGTTCGCGCAGGCCTACCGGGCCGCCGGGGTGGAACCGCCGGCCCGGGAGCTTCCCGATCACCTGCCGGTGGTGCTGGAGTTCGCCGCCACCGTCGATCCGGACGGCGGGCGGCGGCTGCTCACCGGGCACCGGGTGCCGATCGAGGTGCTGCACCGGGCGTTGGCCGAGACCGCATCCCCGTACGCGTCGACGGTGGCCGCGGTGCTGTCGACGCTGCCGCCGGTCACCGACGCCGAGAGGCAGCGCGCGCAGCGGCTCGCGACCGCCGGCCCGCCCGCCGAGGCCGTGGGGCTGGAGCCGTTCACCCTGACCGTGCCGCCCCGCCGGGAGGAGACCTGATGTCGCCGCTGTTCTGGAACGTGGTGCCGTATGTGACGTTGGCGGTCGTCGCCGTCGGCATCTGGTGGCGTTACCGCTACGACAAGTTCGGCTGGACCACCCGCTCGTCGCAGCTGTATGAGTCACGGTTGCTGCGCATCGGCAGCCCGATGTTCCATTTCGGCATCCTGGTGGTGATCGTCGGCCACATCATCGGCCTGGTCATCCCGAAGTCGTGGACGTCGGCGATCGGGTTGAGCCAGCACGCCTATCACATTCAGGCGCTGGTGCTCGGGGGTATCGCCGGGGTCTGCACGTTGACCGGCATCGTGCTGCTGGTGTACCGGCGCCGCACCACCGGACCGGTGTTCCTGGCCACCACCGTCAACGACAAGGTGATGTATCTGGTGCTGGTGATGGCGATCGTCGCGGGACTGGCGTGCACCCTGATCGGTGCGACGCCGGTCGGGGCCGATCACAACTACCGCGAGACGGTGTCGCCGTGGTTCCGGTCGATCTGGGTGTTGCAACCGCGCGGCGATCTGATGGTGCAGGCGCCGGCCTGGTTCCAGATCCATGTGGTCATCGCGTTGGTGCTGTTCTGCCTGTGGCCATTCACCCGGCTGGTGCATGTGTTCAGCGCACCGATCGGATACCTGTTCCGGCCCTACATCGTCTACCGCAGCCGCGAGGCGACCAGGGAGCTCGTCGGCAGTCATGCCCCGCGCCGCGGCTGGTGACCGCCCAACTGCCGCGAGCGTCCGTAGTAAGAGAGCTATGCGGCGTGTTGGTGATGAAAGTGGCGACGCCCTCCTGATGTCGTTGACGGGTTCGAGTCCCAATGACATGGAGGAGGGCGTCGTGTCCAAGGGTAGTGGTCTGTCGCGTGGTGACAAGCGCCGTAATGCCAAGTTGGCCGAGCTGCGGCGGCTGGTGCCGGCCGATCATGTGATCGTCGGTATTGATCTGGCGGATAAGAAGCAGGCGGTGGTGGTGTGTGATCACGATTCGCAGGTGCTGGCCCGCAAGACGGTGAAGGCTCGGGCGTGGGAATTGGGTCCTGTGCTGGAGTGGGCGCAGCGCGTGGCGCACAAGCATGGGTTCTGTGGTGTGACGGTGGGGTGTGAGCCGACCGGGCATCGCTGGATGGTGCTCAATCAGCTTGCCACTCAACGCGATATGACGTTGATGTGTGTGAACCCGATGTTGGTGGGTCGGGCACGTGAAGCTGAGGACTACACCCGTGACAAAAGCGATGACAAGGATGCGATGTTGATCGCGCGGCTGGTGGCCCAGCTGCATTGTTACCGCCCCGAGCGTGCTGAGGAGACGTGGGCGCGGCTGCGCCAGCTGGGAGCGCGCCGTGAGCGGCTGGTCACCGAGGCCACTGCGTGTGTGCAGCAGCTGCGCGACCTGCTGGAGTGCGTCTGGCCGGGGGTGCTGGAGGCGGCGGCGGATCCCTTCGGTTCGAGCAACTGGTGTGCGGCTGTGGCGGTGGTGCTCGACCGCTGTGACGGCCGCCCGGAACGGCTCAAGGGACGTGGGCTGGCACGGTTTGAGGCCGCGGTGGTTCGCGAGCTGGGCCGTTGGGGTGGTCAGCGGCGGCGTCGGGCCATCATCGAGGCGGTCTTCGTCGCGCTGGTCGACCCGGCCGGGGTGATGGTCCAACGCCGCGGTGTACTGGAGCGGGCCCGCTGGGTGCTTTCTGATTGGCGCGCGGCCAGCATCCGGCTGGCCGAGGTGGAAGCCCGCATGGTTGAGGTGCTCGACGAACTCGAGCTGACCGAGTTGGTCACCAGCATCCCCGGAGTCTCGGCGGTGGGAGCGGCGGCGATGTTGGCCGAAACCGGCGATCCCACCCGTTTTGACAGCCCTCGCGCGCTGGTCAAACATGCCGGGCTGTGCCCACGCGACAACGCCAGCGGCACCTTCAACGGCCGAGCGCGGATCTCCCGGCGTGGCCGACCCCGGCTGCGGCTGGCCGCCTGGCGCGCGACATGGGGTGCCCTTCAACATAATCCGGTGATGCTCGCTCGCTACCGGTATCTGACGACCCGCGACGACAACAAGCTCACCGACGGCCAGGCCCGAGCAGCGATCGCTGCGGCGTTGCTGCGTTGGCTGCATGTCGTGGTCACCCAGCGGGTGCGCTGGGATGGCGCCATCGCCGCCGCGCAGGTGATGCCCGTGGCCGCTTAACCAAGCCACTCGAATAACCACGGTTGGGGCCAAGCTCCAAGCGCCCCTGAGGCACCACTTGGTGACCTCGCCAGACACCATGAGCAGGCCCCGCCCGTCCTCACCGAACTCGGTTGCACGCAGTTGGGTACCAAACCCGTTTGATGACTACGTAGAGACGAGGACCGGGCAGAGCCCCCCAACCCCTTGACAAAAACCACTTACGAAGGTGTCTGCACCCCGACACGCCGCCACGGGCGTACATTCGCGGACGCTCGTGGCAGGTGACGGGCGCTAATACCGCAGCGGGTCGTCGACGATCGGCTTCTGATGTGGGTGCCGCACCGAGTACAGCGGATGGGTCAGCATCGGATGCCGGCAGTGCACACAGGACGGCCGCGGATCACGCTCCGACGACAGCGTCAGGTGGTGGCAGCCGCTGCACCGGACGATGTAGACCCCGCCGAGCCAGCCCAGCAGGCCGATGAAGAACCCGAGAAATGTCGCCAGCACCAGGGCTGCGGCCAACGCCGCGGTGAACCATTCGAAGACCGTCATGAGGTACCTCCAACTGGCTTGCGACCATCTGACGGATACCCCCACCCTACGCCGCAAATGAGCCGGTCAGGAGGCGTTCAGCCGTCCCAGACCAGCCGGCCGCGGGGCTGGAGGCGGGCGCCTTCGGACGGCGGGTGTCCGACCAGCCGGCCGTCGTGCATGAGGTGGCGAACCGGCCGGGAATGCGCCAGCACCACGACGTCGGCGACCAGACGGCGATGGCACCGCCACCACACCGCCTCGCTGCACATCATCGCGGTGCGCTGCTGTTCGGCCTGGGCCAGCAGGTCCGCCAGCCCCCCGGCGAACTCCGGGGTGCGGGTGTGGGCCGCATAGGCGGCGAATTGCTCGACGCGCCACCAGGAATCGAGCACCGGGGAGTCGGCCGGGAGCCGGCGGCGCCCACCCAGCCGGGCGTCCCAGCGGTAGTGGATGCCGGCGGCGGGCAGCCACTGCGCCATCGCCTCGCCCGCGACATCCGGGTTGCGCCGGCTACCCGGATAGCGGCGGATGTCGACCACCGCGTCGATCCCGGCGTCGCGCAGCAGCGTCAACAACCCGGGGCGGTCCAGGGCGCCGTGCCCCACCGATATCAGCTC
The DNA here is from genome assembly GCF_900187065.1 of Mycolicibacterium thermoresistibile. Lineage (NCBI taxonomy): Bacteria > Bacillati > Actinomycetota > Actinomycetes > Mycobacteriales > Mycobacteriaceae > Mycobacterium > Mycolicibacterium thermoresistibile. Next base: position 3,644,222 of record NZ_LT906483.1, on the reverse strand, counting down.
CATGTGGACTCCATTCAACCCGGCCGTCCCGCGCGGAACACCCGCCGACCGGGGAGTCGGCGGGTGTGGAGGGGTCTGACCGGACTATCCGCGGTGCACCGGCGGGTCGTACACCGACGCGAGGCGGCCCAGCGCCAACGCGCCGAGCAGCAGACCGAGGTCGCGCAGTGCCACGTCGTAAAAACCCGGATAGCTGAGCAGGTTGATGATGATGCCGGCCAGCCAGGCCGCGACGACGTACGCGGCGTAGCGCGGTGTGAGGGCGACGGCGACACCGGCGACGATCTCGATCACGCCGACGACGATCATCGTGCCGGTCGCGCCGAACGGACTGAGGCTGACGATCCACGGCGCCAGGTACCCGGTCCAGTCGGTCAGCACATTGGTGAACTTGTCCAGCCCCATCACGATCGGCAGCACCGTGAAGCCGATCCGCAACAGCAGAAACACGCCGTAGGCGGGATCCTCGGTGGCACGGCGAAGTACCGGTGCGTCGGATGCGGGCGTTGCTGAGGTGGCCATCATCCTCATCTCCTTCTATCGATAACGGATGATGTTTTTAGAATCCTCCCGGCCGATGTGATTGTCAATACTTTTTGGTGTTAGAATTGGGTATGGCGATCGGCGGCTCGCACGACAGCGTTGCGGTAGCGGCTCTGAGCAGCCTGGACGATCCGTTGCGCCGGCAGATGTACGAGTTCGTGGCCGACGCCGACGGTCCGGTGTCCCGCGAGGAGGCCGCGGCCGCGGCCGGGGTCGGCCGCACGCTGGCCGCCTACCACCTGGACAAACTGGCCGAGGCCGGCCTGCTGACGGTCAGCTATCAGCGTCCCCCGGGCCGCAGCGGTCCGGGCGCCGGACGGCCCGCGAAGGTGTACACGCCGTCGGCCCGGGAGGTCAGCGTCTCGGTTCCGCCGCGCGCATACGAGTTCCTGGCGCGGCTGATCGTCGAGGCCGCCGAGCGCGACGACCACGTGCGGACGACGGTGAACGAGACCGCCTACGACGCCGGACGGCGGGTCGGCGCCGACGCCGCGGGCGATCTGATCGCGGCGCTGCGCAGCTGTGGTTACCGTCCGGCCGTGAGCGACGACGACACCGTCATCCTGCGCAACTGTCCGTTCCATGCGGTGGCCGAGGACCACACCGAGGTGGTGTGCGGGCTGAACCTGCGGTTGATCGAGGGCATCGTCGAGGGCAGCCGGGATCGCACCGCCCGCCCGCGCCTGGAGCCGCATCCAACCCGGTGCTGTGTCGTCGTGCACCGACGCGCGGCAAGCCGGTCATGACCTTCGGGCGCGCTTGAACACCTTCTGTAAGTCCTTGCCGCGCATACCGTCGCGCTCGGCCTCGCGGACCTTCGACACCACCACCGGGCACCGTTTACAGCGGGGTTTACTCCGGCAGCACTTCTTTTTCGGCTTGAGGCCGGCGAGCTTCTTCGACTTCACCCGACCTTCCGCGGTTTTTCATTCGGGTACTCACGCTGACACAATTTCGGAGTGAACTTCCGGAACGTCGCCATCGTCGCACATGTGGACCACGGCAAAACGACGCTGGTCGACGCCATGCTGCGGCAGTCCGGCGCGCTCAAGGCCCGCGGGGACGACACCACCGAACGCATCATGGACTCCGGTGACCTGGAGCGGGAAAAAGGCATCACGATCCTGGCCAAGAACACCGCGGTACACCGTCATCACCCCGACGGCAGCGTCACTGTGATCAACGTCATCGACACCCCCGGCCACGCCGACTTCGGCGGTGAGGTGGAACGCGGCCTGTCCATGGTCGACGGGGTGCTGCTGCTGGTCGACGCCTCGGAGGGCCCGCTGCCGCAGACCCGGTTCGTCCTGCGCAAGGCGCTGGCCGCGCACCTGCCGGTGATCCTGGTGGTCAACAAGACCGACCGGCCCGACGCCCGGATCGCCGAGGTGGTCGAGGCCAGCCACGACCTGCTGCTCGACGTCGCCGCCGATCTCGACGAGCAGGCCCAACAGGCCGCCGAACACGCGCTGGGCCTGCCCACGCTGTACGCCTCGGGCCGTGCCGGCATCGCCAGCACCACCCCGCCGCCGGACGGCCGGGTTCCGGACGGCACCAACCTCGACCCGCTGTTCGACGTGCTGCTCGAGCACATCCCGCCGCCGTCCGGCGACCCCGATCAACCACTGCAGGCGCTGGTGACGAACCTCGACGCGTCGTCGTTCCTGGGCCGGCTGGCGCTGGTGCGGATCGCCAACGGCCGGTTGCGCAAAGGCCAGCAGGTGGCGTGGATCCGCGAGGGCGAGACCACCCAGGCCAAGATCACCGAACTGCTGGTCACCGTCGGGGTGGAGCGCAGCCCGACCACCGAGGCGCAGGCCGGGGACATCGTCGCGGTCGCCGGTCTGCCCGACATCATGATCGGGGACACTCTGGCCGATCCGGAGCATCCGGTGGCCCTGCCGCGCATCGCCGTCGACGAGCCGGCCATCTCGGTCACCATCGGCACCAACACGTCGCCACTGGCCGGCAAGGTGTCCGGCCACAAGCTGACCGCGCGGATGGTCAAGTCGCGACTGGACAGCGAACTGGTCGGCAATGTGTCGATCCGGGTGGTCGACATCGGCCGTCCCGACGCGTGGGAGGTGCAGGGCCGCGGCGAGCTCGCGCTGGCCGTGCTGGTCGAGACCATGCGCCGGGAGGGTTTCGAGCTGACCGTGGGCAAGCCGCAGGTGGTGACCAAGACCATCGACGGCAAGCTGCATGAACCGTACGAGGCGTTGACGATCGACTGCCCAGAGGAGTTCGTCGGCTCGATCACCCAGATGATGGCCGCCCGCAAAGGCCGGATGGAGCACATGGTCAACCACGCCGCCGGCTGGGTGCGGATGGACTACACGATCCCCAGCCGCGGGCTGATCGGCTTCCGCACCGATTTCCTCACCGAGACCCGCGGCACCGGCATCGCCCACGCGGTGTTCGACGGTTACCGGCCGTGGGCGGGGGAGATCCGGGCCCGGCGCAGCGGCTCGCTGGTGTCCGACCGCGCGGGCCAGGTGACGGCGTACGCACTGCTGCAGTTGGCCGACCGCGGAACGTTCTTCGTCGAGCCGGGGGACGAGACCTACGAGGGCATGGTGGTCGGCGTGAACCCTCGCGCCGAAGACCTCGACGTGAACGTCACCCGCGAGAAGAAGCTGACCAACATGCGGGCGTCGACGGCGGAGGTGATGGAGACGCTGGCCAAGCCGATCCAGCTGGACCTCGAACGCGCGATGGAGTTCTGCGCGGCCGACGAATGCGTCGAGGTCACCCCGGAGAGCATCCGGGTGCGCAAGGTGGAACTCAGCGCGACGGCCCGGGCGCGGGCCCGGTCGCGGGCCAAGGCGCGGGCGTGAGGCGTCTGTTCGCGGGACTGCCCTGAGGCAGGGGCCCGGTCGCACATCTCCCACGGTGCCGCCGCCCAACCGCGAGTCAGCGCCGTCGCGGCGGTCAGGCCGTCACCGGCGGATACCCTGTTCTGCGTGCCTGCCCGTCCTCTCCGCATCGTCGCTGCGCTGTCGGCGCTGATGATGTTCGCGGCGGCATGCACGGTCAGCCCGCCGCCGGCGCCGCAGAGCACCGAGACGAACGATCCGCCACCACCGCCGCCACCTGCGAAAACGATGCAGGTCATCATGGCGATCGACTCGATCGGGCCGGGCTTCAACCCGCATCTGCTGTCGGATCAGTCACCGGTCAACGCGGCGGTGGCGGCGCTGGTGCTGCCGAGCGCGTTCCGGCCGATCCCGGACCACACCTCGCCGACCGGGTCGCGCTGGGAACTCGATCCCACCCTGCTGGTGTCGGCGGAGGTGACCAACGAGGATCCGTTCACCGTCACCTATCAGATCCGGCCGGAGGCGCAGTGGACCGACAACGCCCCGATCGGAGCGGATGACTTCTGGTACCTGTGGCGGCAGATGGTGAGCCATCCCGGGGTGGTGGACCCGGCCGGCTATGACCTGATCACCGGGGTGCAGTCGTTGAACGGCGGCAAGACGGCGGTGGTGACCTTCTCCCAGCCCTACCCGGCGTGGCGGGAACTGTTCTACAACATCCTGCCCGCGCACATCGTCAAGGACGTACCGGGCGGGTTCGGAGCCGGGTTGGCGCAGGCGCTGCCGGTGACCGGCGGGCAGTTCCGGGTGGAGAACATCGACCCCCAGCGGGACGAGATCCTGCTGGCCCGCAATGACCGGTACTGGGGTGAGCCGGCCAAACCCGACCAGGTGTTGTTCCGGCGGGGCGGGCCGACCGCTGCGCTGGCCGACTCGATCCGCAACGGCGACACCCAGGTCGCCCAGGTGCACGGCGGGGCGGCCGCATACGCGCAGTTGAACGCGATTCCCGACGTGCGCACGGAGCGTATCGTCACGCCCCGGGTGATGCAGGTGACGCTGCGGGCGCAGCAGCCGCACCTGGCGGACCGGCAGGTGCGCAAAGCGATCCTGGGACTGCTCGACGTGGATCTCCTGGCCGCGGTGGCCGCCGGTGACGACAACACCGTGACGTTGGCGCAGGCGCTGGTCCGCGCGCCGTCGGATCCCGGCTATGAGCCGACGGCGCCGCCGGCCATGAGTCGCGAGTCCGCGCTGCAGTTGCTGCTCGACGCCGGCTACGAGATCGAGCCGCTGCCGAGTCCGGATCCCGCACCCCCCGGCGCTCCACCACCCGTACCGAACCGCGGACGCGTCGTGAAGGACGGCGCGCCGCTGACGATGGTGTTCGGCGCCGCGGCCAACGATCCGACCTCGGTGGCGGTCGCCAACACCGCCGCCGACCAGCTCCGCAGTGTCGGCATCGAGGCGTCGGTGCTGGCGCTGGATCCCGTTGCGTTGTACGGCGAAGCGTTGACCAACAACCGGGTCGACGCGGTGGTGGGCTGGCGGCGGGCCGGTGGCGATCTGGCGACGGTGTTGGCGTCGCGGTACGGCTGCCGGGCGTTGGAGGCCACCCCGGTGCCGACGGTGCCGAGCACCGCCGAACCGACCGAAGACGGAAAGCCACCGTCCCCGCCGACGGATCAGACGCCGACGGCCACCCCGACCACCTCTGCGCCGCCGCCCCCACCGGAACCCGAGAATCAGGAGTTGGTGCAGGCGCCGTCGAACCTCACCGGGATCTGTGACCGCAGCATCCAGCCCCGGATCGACGCCGCGTTGGACGGCACCGCCGACATCGGCGAGGTGATCGACGCGGTGGAGCCGCGGTTGTGGGAGATGGCGACGGTGCTGCCGATCATGCAGGACACCACGATCGTGGCGGCCGGACCGTCGGTGCGGGGCGTCAACCTGTCCGGAGCGGTGCCGGTGGGCATCGTCGGTGACGCCGGCAAGTGGGCCAAAGTGCCGCAATAGACGGCATTTTGGGCGGTATGTGGCAACCGCTGCTGGACGGGGGCGTGCACTGGCCCACCTCGGAGCGACAAACGACAGCAGTAGGCCCCCTCTGGTGAGAGGGGGCCTACGCGGTGGAGCTGTGGTTACCGGTTACTCGTCGCTTCCGCCGGTGCTGCTGGCAGCGGACGCTTTCGCGGTCGCCTTCTTGACGCCGGCGCGCAACGTGGACTGCCCGGCCTTGTTCGAGCCCGAGTCGGCCGAGGTGTCACCGGCGGTGGTGGCGGGGGTGGCCTTGTTGCCGTCGCTCAGGTCGGTTCCACCGTTGGCGTTCTTAGCGGAGTCGTCCTCGAGGCCGTCGTCGCCTTCCGTCGCAGCTGCCGGATCGAGCGATTCGGTCGCCCCAGTGGTGGCCTCTTCGGTGGCCACGGTGGTGGGGACCCCGTCAACGGCTGCGGACTTCTTGGGCTCGCCGGCAACGGGATTCTCGACGGCCGTCGACAGTTCTGTCGTCAGGTTGACCGTCCTGAAGTTCTCACCGGGCACGCTCGTCACAGCGGCGACAGCGTCGACTTCCTCTTCGGCTTTCACTTCGGCTTTCGCAGCCATCGGTGCGGCCGCGCTCGCTGCGGCGATCTGCTCCACTGGCTGCAATGCGTCCGCAATCGCGTTGCGGATGCCGAGCAGCGTGGCTATGGGGCCACCGATGGGCGCCGTCGCCGGGGTGAGCAGGCCCGGCAGCGGAAGGAACCCGAGAAGCGCTCCGGACCCGTTCAGCACCGCGTCGATGAGTACGGCGGGTGTGCTCGCCACGGCATTGAGCACCGCGATCGGATCTCCGGCGAGAACGCCGTCGAGGACCGCCTGGCCGCTGGTCACAAACCCGTCCACGGCGGAGAGAACGGGGCCGGCGAAGCCCAGCAGAGTCGGCAGCATGGCGTCGACGTCGAGCACTGCTGACACCGCCCTCGCAAAATTGTCGGCGGTGTTGGTGATGATCATGCTGCCCGCGACGAGCGGGACGATCATCCCGAGCGCGGCCGGGATGATGCCCATCATGAAGGCGTCGACGGCGCCCTTCAGGTCGCCCTGAGTGAGCAGGGCGAATGCCTCTTCCAGCGCACCGGGCAGTGCTTCGACGCCCTGGAGGAGGAATCCCAACGCCTCGTCGAGCGCCGAGCCGATCAGCTGACCGTTGGCGATCTGGTTCTGGAGGATCTTGACGAGGACCGGCGCGGGATCTGCCGCGAACTGCCCGCCGAGCCCTTGCAGGCTGCCGATCGTGTTCGCGATCAGCTCCCCGTAGGCGACGACGGGATCTCCGGGATTCGAGATGGCGGACAGCGCTACCGCCTGTCTGGATACTTGTATGTCGGCCGGTGGGGGTGCCACAGGGGTCACAGCTATGACGCCGGCGCCCACGAGGGCGACACCGGCCGTCGCGTACGGACGGATCGATGCGAGCATGAAACGACTCCTTCCAGCCGTTCACAGATGTCGGACACGCCTGAACTTACCTCACGGTAAATAATTTGCGGCGCAAATCTGGGAAAAAGCTGAGAAATTCTCAGTAGAGCGGCGGCTCTGAACTGCCGTGGCGGTGGTGGTGGGAATTTCCGGCTGTCCGAGATGATCCGTCGCGTGTGCGACGGGAAAACTGGCCGAGACGCGAGTGGCCCCGTCCCCGTGGGTCTTTCGACACCACAGGCGACGGGGCCGTGTCCTGTTGCCGGGCTGAGGAGGGGTGCCCCGGCAGGACGTCTCGTGATCGACTACGTGATCGACCTACTCATCGCCGGAGTCCGAACCTCCGGTGTTGCCCGAGCCTGCGGTGGTCCGGCTGGAACCGGTGGCCGAGCCGGAGTCGCCGCCCGAGCTCCCGCCGGTGGCATCCCCGAGCGAGGCCTTGGTCAGGCCCCGGTTCTTGGCGACGCCGTTCTGCGTTGTCGCGGCGGTCGTCGCGGTTGGCGACACCTTGTTGCCGTTGCTGAGGTCGGTTCCGCCACTCGGTGTGGTCGACTCGTCGTTCTTCAGCGCCGTCGTCGAGTCGTCATCCGACAGGCCGGTGTCCGACAAGCCTTCGCTTTCGACCTGTTCGACCGGATTCTCGCTGCCGGCACCGTCGTTCCCGGTCTTGGCGACAGGGGTGCTGTTGCCCTCGGGCCCCGCGGCAGACGACGTGGTGGTGTCAAGGCTGGTCGCGGACACCTCGACATCGACCACATTGTTTCCGAGCGTTGTCTTGGTGACCTGCGCCGTCGGAGGAGCTGATTCCTCAACAGCGGAGGCGGCCGACGTGGTCGGGGCGTACGGACCCTGCGGGACAAGCGCCTGTGCGATCTGTTCCCGGAAAGTCAGCAGCAGGTCGATCGGTCCGGGCGGGCCCATTCCCGCGACGGAGAGGATGCCCCCGTTCAGTACGCCGCCGTAACCGCCGTTGAGGAAGCCGTCGATGACCACGCCGGGGGCATTGATCAGAGCGTTCACGACCTCGATCGGGTCGCCGGACATCACACCGTCGGCGATGCTCTGCACGACATAGACGGCCGCGGCCATGGTGGCGTTGATGGGCCCGATGAGCGCGATGGGGCCGGCCAGAATGAGTGAGGGGATGACCTGCTGGACGACCCTGTTCAGATTGTCGGACGCCATCATGATCGGCCGTAGCGGAGCGCCCAGCGCTTCGAGGAGCGGGAGTGCCACGGGCAGCATGATGTTCTGCACCGTTTGCACGGCGCCGTAGAGATCTCCCTCGGCGAGCTGTTGGAACGCGATTTCCAGCTGGGCCCGTCCGACGGTGTTGAATACTTCGATGGCGTCGTTGATGGAGGTCGGGATGACCTCCATGGCGAATTCGAGGTTCGCCACCTGGTTTTCGATGATCTGCGACAGGATCGGCGCCGGGTTGGCGAGGAATTTCTCGACCAGTGCACTCGCGTTGCCGGTCGTTCGCTCGAACAGCCCGGTGTAGAACTCGATGGGGCTGACGGTGAGCTGCACCGGGGAGGCCACGGTCGCCGGCACTTTGATGTCCGGCAGAGGTGGCGTGACCGTCGGGGCGACCGCGATGACGCCGGCGCCCACCAGGGCGACGCCGGCCGTCGCATACGGTCGGATGGATGAGAGCATCAACGACTCCTTCCAGCCGTTTGCAGATGTCGGACAACCAGGAACTTACCGCAGAGTAATAAGATTGCGGAAGAGGTTGGCCAAAAATCTGAGATCTCCCAGTCGCGAACATCGCTTCGTGAGATGCCCTGTGGGTAGGCGTGTTTGGGCGTACGAGACAATCGATCAGGGCGCGATGTGAGCGGGCACGGTCGAACCGCAGGTGTTGCCGTACGGTCTGCGGAGTTGCCGTACGGCTGATCAACGGTATTTGCTCGATATCCTCCGGGCGCGAGCGCGGGACAGCGGCGGCACACGCCAGAGGGGGCCCCGCCTCCCGTGGGTCTCTCGACACCACGGAAGGCGGGGCCGTGTCCTGTTGCCGGGCTGAGAAAGGAGGGGTGCCGCGGCAAGGACCTCTACGTAATCGACCTCGTGATCGGCTACGTGATCGACCTACTCGTCGCCGGAGTCGGAACCGCCTCCGGCGACGGAACCGCCTCCGGCGACGGAACCGCCGGTGGTCCGGCTGGAACCGGTGGCCGAGCCGGAGTCGTTGCCCGAGCCCCCGCCGGTGGCATCTCCGAGCGAGGCCTTGGTCAATCCCCGGTTCTTGGTGGCACCGCCCGAGCCACCAGCGGTCGGGCCGTCGGCGTTTGTGCCGCCGATGCTGGGCGTTTCGTCGTCGGCACCGACATCGACGGAAAGGTCGAGCTCATCCGAGCCGGCGTCGGTCTCGACCACCTCGACCCCGCCGTTCTCGGAAGTGGCGTCGGTCAGGGCGGCGTTGCTCGCCTTCTTGGCAGGCTTGTCGACAAAGCCTGCGACCTCGACGGTCTCGGCATCGGACCCCTGGCCGGTGTTGTCGCCGACGGCGTCGCCTCCGCTCGCGTCCCCGTCTCCGTCATCGAAACCGACAGCGACGAACTCGCCACTTCCGGTGCTCGGGTCGCCGACACCGCCCGCCGCGGACGGCGCGGACTTCTCGGCGGCGCTGAACAATCCGCCGAAGGGGTTCGTCGGAACGCCGCCGGAGGCGCCCAGCGCATCGGCGATCGCCCGAGGAAGGGTGACCGTGAGTACCTCCACGAGTCCGGGAATACCGTCCGCTCCCACCAGAAGCCCCGGATAATCGAAGCCTTCCAAGCTGGAGTAACCGTTCAACAGCGCACCGGCCATCACACCGGGCGCATTGAGCAGCGCGGTGAGGGCGCCCAGCGGGTCGGCCTCGCCAATCGCATTGATTGCCAGCTGGATACTGTCGCCGAAGGCATTCGCCACCCCGAGGCCGGTGCCCGCACCGCTCAGCAAGGCCATGGTCACCGGGCCAAGTGGGCTGGTGAGAGTGGTGACCACGTTGGCGACGTTCTGCACGATCTCCGCCGGGATCTCCAACAGCCCGGAAGCCAAGAGTGGCAAACCGATCGCTATGACAGGACCGAGGAGCGTGGTTCTCGCGGCGACCGCGACGAAGCCGGCGAAGTTACCCGCGGTGAGCTCGGCTACCGCCTCTTGCAAGCCGGCGATCAAACCGTCCGGGTTGTCGGGCGAGAGGAACTCGGTCAACCCCTCGACCAGGCCTTGCCCTGCAGTCCCAATTGTTTGTAGGTAACCGATTTGGTTGGCGAGGATTTGTCGCAGGACAGGAGCCGGGTTGCTCAGGACCTCCTCGGCGATCACACCGCCGTTCTCGAACGCGGCCGTGAAGACCTCGATCCAGGTGGTCAGCGGGTCGAAGAAGGCGGACAGCTCCACCGCCTGGGACGAAACCTGTGGAACGGTGACGTGACTCTCCGGGATGGGCGGAGCGACCACCGGGGCGGCAGCGATGACTCCGGCGCCCACCAGGGCAACTCCGGCCGTCGCATACGGACGGATGGACGCAAGCATGAAACGACTCCTTCCAGCCGTTTGCAGATGTCGGACAACTGAGAATTTACCGCACAGTAATAAGGTTGCGGCGCAATCTGGGAAAAAAACTGAGAGATTCTCAGTGTCGGCGTACCGGCTGTCCGGAATCCATGGTGTCGACTGATTTTGGACTGTGCCTATGACTTCGGAAGAAGTGAATGTCGATCCGGCTCATTGTTCGCTGGCTACCCGGACGATCTTGGCAACACGTGTTAGCTGGATAGGTGGATATCCGATGATGTCGCTCGATAATGCGACACCGAAACGGCGGTATCGATTTGCGTGAGAGAGGTCGGGTGGGGCAGGGTGCGTCGCCGCCGCCCTGAAGTTACCGTTGATTCGGCTCGTGCCATGCTGAGGAGAGTGCGCCTTCGTCCCGTGGCGAAGGTCCGAATGCTTTACCTGAGACGACACGCCGATACAGCCGAGTCTGCCCCGCGCCGTGACGACAGGGCAGCGGAATCAGCATCGCCGGCGGAACTTCGCCCGCGTAGCCGGTACCGTCTGCCGGCGGTTGCGGTGCGCAGGTCGTGTGCCGATGAACCGGCGGGTTCGGAAAAGAATTCGGAAAGAAACAGTGGGGCCCCTTGATCGCAAGGGGCCCCACCATCAGAGGGATTACTCGTCGGCGTCGCCCGGACCCCTGTCGTTGCTGCCGGTGGCAGTCGAAGTCGACGAACCGGAAGCATCCTTGGCGTTGGTGCTTACGCGCTCACCGACGGCCGACGTCGCTGCAACTCCGTTCTGGACGCTGGGTGCCGTAGTGCGGAGTTGGCCTCGAACGCCGCGGACAGGGCCCGACTGCTCGCGGGGCTTTGCACCGTCGGCGACGGTCTCGCCCGGAACCGCCCGGAGGCTGTCACGAACAAGCGAGGCGCGGCTCTCGACCGCGGTCAGGCTCGCCTCCTTCGCACCGGTGGTCTCTTCGGCCGCCGAAACTGAGGTGTCGCCGTCCTCAGCGGATTTCGAGTCGGCTTCGAGCCCGGATTCGACGGTTGGCTCCGTGGGGGCGGCCAGTCGCTGCACGCCTGCCTCCCGGATGGCGGGACCATCGTTCGTTTCCGCCGTCGCCTGGCTTCCGGCCGATTGATTCTCGACCAGATCTCCTTCATCGAGGGAGTCGATCTCGACAGGCGTCTCTGTCGAGACGGTGTGAGTCGACATCATGGTCGAGACCGGATTGGGTGTGTAGCCGAGAACTTGAGCGATCGCCACCCGAACCCCATGCAGGAGCGCGATCGTTCCACCGGTATTTCCGTCGACTCCCGAGCCGAGCAGTCCGCCGAGCAACAGGCCACCATCCGGTGTGTAGCCGTTGAGCGCCGCGTCCAGGATGGTGGCCGGTGCCGCTATCAACGCGCTGACGAGCTGCGCGGGATCACCCGCTGCTTCGACGATGTTCTGGAGAGCCAGTCCAGTGCCACCCACCAAGGCCATGACCGGGTTGAGGGGGGCGAGGACGAGGCCGAGCAGGGTCCCCGGGTCGGTGGCGAACGAGGTGATCACATTGGTCAGGTTCTGAAGAGGCTTCCCGATGAGATCAATCGCGGCGGGCACCAGATTGCCCATGAGCAACGGCAAACCGATCACGATCACCGGACCCATTGCCAGGACGTCGAATGCCTGCTGTATCTCGCCGGCCCGCAGCAGGTCGACAGCGGTCTCGATCATGAAGAACACGCCCTGGGGGTTCTCGGGCGAGAACGCATACGCAAGAGACTGGAGTGTGGACACCAGTTCGGGGAAGAACGCTTCGACGTTCTCGACCTGATTGGCAACGATCTGCTGCAAGATCGGGGCTGGGTTCGCGGAGAGGACGCTGAACAGGCCCTGGAGATTCTCGGCCGTGTTCTGGAACAGTTGCCCGTAGGCGTCCAACGGGTTCGCGAACGCCGTCGGTTGAACCGAGGCGGACGAGTATTTCGCCTCTACCGTGATGTCGGGTACGGGCGGGGCGATTGTCGGGGCCACCGTGATGATGCCGGCCCCGACAAGCGCCACGCCTGCCGTGGTGAATGACCGCAGACGCGCATACATGCACGACTCCTTCCAGCCGTTTGCAGATGTCGGACGTCCGTAAACTTACCCGACAGTAGGGTTGTGGATGTCAAAACTTTTGAAATCGCTGAGAATCTCTCAGCCACGCGGCGGGGACTCCTGACCGGCTGCTCAGAAGGTTCCAAGCGTTGGCCCAGACGCCTGGGCCCATCTCGGCGACGATCGGATTCGGACTTCTGCCGTTGTCTGCGAGTGGTCGCCGCCTCCGGCGTCGCCGTCGGGCTGCTTTGCTCCGCCCCCGCGAAAGCTCGCTGGGCGCGCGAACGGCTCTGAGCGGGTCGGCGCGGCCAGGAACAGCGCCAGCGGTTGGCGGTGCCCCAGTCGGACGCGGAGGATGCGGCGCGGCGTTGCCAGCGCCGGGTTTCTCGAGGACCGCACCCTGGTCTTTTTGGTGCAGGCAAATTCATCGGCGCCGGGATCGGTGCATCGTGGCGAACGCCACACCGAGGAAAAATCCCACTTGGCCATCCGTTTTGCGCTCCGCGCTGGTAGCCTCGTCGCAGGCGGTTCTGCCGCCTCGGGGGGCCCTTCCAGCCGTGATGTCGGACAACTTCACTTCCGGGGGGCTCCCCACCTCAATTTCTGCGGATGTAGCGAACTCCTTCCGGCTGGACTCGTGATTCACGAGCGAAATCGCCGGAACTCGACTTGATTGCCATGGCAAATATCGCTACGGATTCGTCGCGCGGAGTTCCGCACTGAAATCGCTGTGCACCAGAGCGCGAATGCCGCGGGTGCGTAACCGTAGCAATCGATTCGGTGCTTGCGGTAGACCCGAGCGGTTAATCGCAGACGGCGCGTGGCGTCGGTTACTGCGTACCGGCGGCCCTGTCGGATCCGGCGTCGTCGTCTCCGGCAGACAAGGAACCTGCGAGGCCGGGGCGGGTGACACCGCGCTGGATCTGGGTGCCGGTCGACGGGCCACTGACGGTCCCGGCGGGCTTTGTCGACTTGACGGGCGGACCGGCAGCCGCCGACGGAGGTGTCGTGCCCTCGGGATCTTCGATGATCAGCGTCGCGGAGGCGTCGGTGACCGCTTCGTCGGACGCGTCGGCCGTCGCCGGGTCGGGAGAGACCTCATCCCGGGGTTGGGCGGCATCGTCGCCGACGTCACGCGGCAACGAACTCGATGCGTCCTCGCCACCCTTGGCGGGCACTCCAGGCGTCTCGACCGTCCGGGTGAAGCCGGCCGGCGCGGGCGGGCCTGCCGGCGTCTCGACCGTCCCGGCATCGCGGACGGCCGACTTGCCGACCCCGCGGGGCTCAGAAGAGATGCCTTGCTCGGGCGGTCGCACCGACACCGGCAGCAGGCGGATCAACGAGTCGATCACCGCACGGACGAACTCGATGGAACGCTGCCAGAAGAACTCCAGGCGGTCGATCCGGTTCGAGTCCCGCGCCGTCGCCAGGGTGAACGGGAGCATCACCAGCTCCCGCAATCGCTCACCGAGGCCGCTGAACACCTCGACGGCTCCGGTGAACCCGGTCGCCGCCCCGAGTTGATCGATGAATGCCCGGCCCGCCTCCCCGAATTCGGTGCCGATCGTCACCAGCGTCTCGACAACGTCGATGATCGCCTGCTGCGGTGTGGGGAGACCGGCGACCAGATCCGCGATCGGGCCGGTCAGCTCGCCGGACATGTCCGGTATCGGCGCCAGTCCGAGGTTCTCACTGCCGGAACCGTTGTCGGCCGGGGGTACCCACACGTCGTAGATCGGCTGCCCGGCGCGGCCGCCGACACCTGCCGGCGGGTTGGCGGCACTGAGCAGGTCGTCGATCGTATGCCGCGGTTCGTCATCGGAACCGTCGGTGATCCAACCCGACACCACGCCGTCGAGCATCTGGAGTGGATTGGGCCAGCCGCCCCCGGCGCCGACCTTCTTGAGGAAATCGGGGTCCAGAACGTCCATCGGGTGTCCGTCGGCGGTGAGATCCGATGGCGACACCCGGATGTCCGGTGGGGGAGGGACGATGGGGTTGACGGCAATGGCCGCTGCGCCGACGATCGCCACTGCGGTGGCGACAACAGGGCCGGCGCCCCACGACATAGCAACTCCTGTGTACCCGGCGAATTCGAGTCATTCATTCTAGCTGAGTAATTCATAAGAAAACAGTGGATAGCTGGCGAACATCATGGCGTCCGGTCAATACCGCCGGGATAACGCTGGCCGCCTTGGCAAGCAAGAAGATTCGTGCATATCGGCGACGGAAACCTCGATAACGGCAACGATTATGCCATTTGCAGATGGCAAATTATTCGCCCGTCGGCTCGGCGTCACACCGCCGGGATTCTCAGTAATTCGACGCCATCCGAACGGAAATCGGCCCCCTCGCCAGAGGGGGCCGATCACCGAGTCCGAGGCGCTGCTCAGCGCACGGGGACTCACTTCTTGGTCGTGGGCTTGTCGTTCGACCTGTCCGGTGAGGACGGGGCCTCGGACGACGCCCCCTGCGGCGATCCGGACTCGTGCGTCGTGAACTTGGTGAACCGCTTGTGGTTTCGGTCGACTTTCACCCCACCGGGCTTCTGCTGGAGCTCAACCGGCGTCTGAGCACGCTGCGGCTGACGATGCGTCCCGAGATCCACCGGCGTCGGCAGAAGACCGGTCCGCAGCTCGCGCTTCTCCACCTTCCGGTGCTCGATCTTCGGCTTGTCGGGTTGCTCCTGCTTCAGCCCGTCCGCAGCGGGACTCTCGACGACGAGGGTTTCACCACCACCGGGAAGGGCGGTCGGACCGTCCTGAGCGAAACGCATCGCGCCGGCCTGCCCCGGCTCGTTCCGTTCACCCGCCGTGCGAAGAACATTCTGCGATCCGGTCGAATTGCCCTCTGCCGCCGCGGCGTCGAGCCCGAGCAGTGACACGATGGCCGCCCCGACGTCCTTGCTCGCCGACTGCAGCCGATTCTGGACATCGGCGAACACGCCGGTCTTGCCGCCGAGGGGTTCGATCAGCGCATCGCGCAATGCGAACAGGACGGGGTTGATCGCCCAGGACGGACCGTGGACGGTCTGGGTGATGAAGTCCGCCAACGCGGCTCGGGTGTCGCCGCCATCGACGACGGAGGCCGCGACGTCGATCAGGCCGAGCGGGAGCAGGGCCGCGCCGTAGACGGTGCGGACCGCGGCCGCACCGAAACCTTCGGTCAGTCGGAAGAATCCGTCCACCACGTCTTCGGCGGGACGGTGCCCCTCGAACCCGCTGCCGAAACCCTTGTCGACAATGTAATCGATGGCCTCCAGCGCCCGGGTGAGCGGGTCGACGCTCATCGCGTCCGAGGCCGCGGCGCCGGCCGCCATCGTCGACACCGTCGGCAGGCCGAGCAGATCCACGATGGTGTTGCCGATCTGCTTGCTCACCGACTGCAGCTGGTTCTGGATGTCGGCGAACACCCCCGGCTGGCCGCCCAGCGGCTCGATCAGGCTGTCGCGCAACGCGAACAGGATCGGGTTGACCGCCCATGACGGCCCGTCGACGGTGTTTCGGATGAACTCCGCCAGCGCCACCCGCGGATCGTCACCGGAGAGGAGGGCGGCCGGGACGCTCAGCAGGCCGAGCGGGAGCAGGGCGAGACCGGACAGCGTGCGGATCAGCGACGCGCCCACCCCCTCGATCAACCGGAACATGCCGTCGACAGGATCATCGGCGGACTCGTGCTGGTCGAAGCCGCTGCCGAACCCGTCGCTGAAAATTCGATCGACCGCCTCCTGGATCCGGCCGATCACGTCGCTGTCATCGAGACCCAGCAGCGCCACGATGACGTCACCGAGGGCGGTGCCGGCCTGCGCCAAACCGAACTGGACGTCGGCGAAGAAGCCCGGGTCCCCACCAAGCGGTACGATCAGCGTGTCGCGCAACGCATACAGAATCGGGTTGACCGCCCAACCGGGCCCGTCGATCACCTGCCGGATGAACTGCGCCAACGCCTCCGCGGGGTCGCCACCCTCTGCGACGGCCTGAAGCGCGGCAATGACTCCGAGCGGTAGCAGCGCCGCGCCCCGGGCGGTGCGCACCGCCGACGCGCCGAAGCCCTCGATGAGGCGGAAGGTGCCGTCGATCGGATCATCGGCGGACTCGTGCGGGTCGAAGCCGCTGCCGAAGCCGGCTTCGATGATGTAGCCGACCGCCTGCTGGATGCGTTCGATCAGATCGGTGGCCGCCAGCAGCGCGTCGAACTGCTCCTGCAGCTGTAGCGCGTCGGCGTCCGCCGCCAGGTTGACGGCGTGAGACGTGTTCGCGTCCGCGCGGACCAGAATGTCGGCCGGTGGAGCTGTGATGAGCGATGGTGTGGCGATGATGCCGGCCCCCACGATCGCGACACCGGACGTCACAAATGCATTGAAATGAGCTCTCACAGCTCTCGCCCCCTGTTTTCCAGATATTCCCCGACTTGCTACTCAGCAATCTAGTTCAGTGGCCGACAAAACTTATCGGTTTCTGAGGGTTTTTTTGTGTCGGTAACAAGGAGGGTTGCCGGTCGGGGTGCCGATCCGCCGGCGGGGGTCAACCTTCCTCGCCCTTCCTCGCCCTGGTCGGCAATCCGGCTGCGCCGGACTGCGGGCGCCGTACAGCGCAGCCCGGTCACCGGGGCAATCCGGCGCAAGCGCTGGTAGCAGGCATATCTCGCGCTCTCCCGCTCGGTTCGCAGCGATGCGAGAGCCGGACTCGACAACCGGCGGACCGGTTCCAGCGACATCGGTCCAGGTGAGAACAACGCGTGAGCGGTGCCGTGTCGCCGGGGCGACCGTGAGCGGAGAGAAAGCTGAGAACAATCGTGCCGGGTGAACCTGTCAGGCACCGGGAGACGGACACAGCAACGCCACGACGGAACGTAGGGGAGTTAGCGGGCGGAAACACGTTGTAGCGTGGCGCGCGATGGACCCCAATGCGTTACCCCGCCTGCTGTTCGTGCACGCCCACCCCGACGACGAGACGCTGATGACCGGCGGCACCATCGCCCACTACGCCGCCCGCGGCGCCGACGTCCGCGTCGTCACCTGCACGCTCGGGGAAGAGGGCGAGGTCATCGGCGACCGGTACGCGCGCCTCGCCGTCGACCACGCCGACCAACTGGGCGGCTACCGCATCTGCGAGCTCACCCGGGCGCTGGAGGCGCTCGGCGTGGAGGAACCGGAGTTCCTCGGCGGCGCCGGCCGCTGGCGCGACTCCGGGATGGTCGGAACCCCGCGCCGGCACCATCCGCGCTTCATCGACGCGGATATTGACGAGGCGGTGGGCGCCCTCGTCCGGATCATCCGCCGCCTCCGGCCGCACGTCGTGGTCACCTACGATCCGAACGGCGGTTACGGGCATCCCGATCACATCCAGGCGCACCGCGTCACCACCGCGGCCGTGGCGGCGGCCGGCGCCGACGACGGCCATCCCGACCAACCGTGGCAGGTACCGAAGTTCTACTGGACGGTCCACGCCCGCAGCGCCATCGACGCCGGCCTCCGCCAACTGGGCGACGTCCCCGCGGACTGGATCCGGGTGTCGATCGAGGACGTGCCGTTCGGCTATCCCGACGAGCGGATCGACGCCGTCATCGACACCACCGCATGCCTGCCCGCCAAGATCGCGGCGCTCAAGGCGCACGCCACCCAGGTCACCGTCGCGCCCGGGGAGCAGGCCTTCACCTTGTCGAACAACATCGCGATGCCGATCCTGGCCGAGGAGCACTACATCCTGGTGTCCGGCAGCAAGGGTCCGACCGACGCCCGCGGGTTCGAAACCGACCTGCTCGCAGGTCTCACCCTGGACTAGCCGCCCCTGGAACAGCGGCCCGGCGACCGAGTAGGCTCCACCTACATCAGCGACGCGTGAAGGGGAACGTCCATGGACCCGGATCTGGACCCGAACCTGCAGCACTGGCAGGACCGCCTGGACAACTTCCAGTGGGTGGTGGGTTCGCTGGTCGGACTGCTCGACAGCATCCCGACCTGACCACCTCGGCGCTCGGCCGCGCCACGCCGGCGATCGTGTTGGGCGTGCTCGCGGTCAACGGCATCCTCTCGGCGATCCTCGCCGTGTTCTTCCTGCCGCTGCGGATCGGTGTCGTCCCCTTCCCGGTCAGCGCGGTGCTCAGCGGGGCGTTGAACGTCGCCCTGGTATGGACCGCGCTGCTGTGGACCGACTCGGTGCGACTGGCGGCGCTGCCCATGTGGACCTGGCTGGCCGCTGTCGGCGTGTTCACCCTCGGCGGTCCCGGCGGCAACATCATGTTCGGCTCCAGCGGCCTCGGCGCGCTGGCGCTGCTGATCCTGCTGGTGTGCGGGATGGTCCCGCCGACGGTCGTGTTGAAGCGCCGAACGGCCTAGCCGCCGTTCGGGTCCGTCGCAGTCGGGGTCAGTCGCCGTTCGGGTCAGTCGCCGCCGGCGACTTTGCGTACACCGGGTTTCGCGGCCCCGGCCGTCGGCTTCTTGGTGACCGTGGCGCCCCCGGCCCGCCGGTCCGTCCGGTCGGCGGCCCCGCGGGCCCGCTCCACACTCGCCGTGGCGGCGCGGGCGACCTCCTGCAGCGAGTCGCGAAGCGCGGTGCCCGGGCGCGGTCCGGGCCGGACGTCGACGCCCGGGGCGGGGCTCTCCCCGGCGTCCGGCGCCGACGAATCGTCCTCGACCGGGTCGGTCTCCGCGAGCAGAGCACCGCGCTGCACCGGCTGTCGCTGAGCCTGGGCCGGCGGCTCAGGCGCCTCATCGGCCGGCAGGTCACCTTCGACGACCGTGGTCGCCGTCGGCGATCCCGCCACCTCGGCTGCGGCACCCGCCTTCGCGATCCCGACCTGCTGGGCCGGGTGGGCTTCGCTCGTCGGGAGGCTCGTCGGGAGGCTCATCGGGAGGGCCGCCGGGAGAACCGGCGGAAGCGGCGGCAGCGGTGGGAAGAAGCTGCGCACCCAGTTGATCTCGTCGCGGATCAGATCCGTCACCGCCTGCGACGTGGCGGCGGCGATATTGGCCAGACCCTCACCGAAGCCGACCGTTCCGCCGATCCAATCCGCGACGTTGAAGACCACGCTGTACACGATCGCTTCACCGAAGGTGTAGAAGATGCCGATCTGACCGGACAGCAGACCCACCCACGGCACCCAGCCGACCGCCCACTGGGCCACCTCGACACCCCAGGCCACGTAGGGTTCGATCAGGTTGTAGACGTCCTTGATCGCGTTCGCCGCGCCGGGAAACGCCGCCGTCCCCACCTCGATCGCGGAGTCGGCCGCAGCTGTCGTTGCGGGCGCGCCGGGCGCGGCGAGCTCCTGTATCGCCGTCACCGCCGCCTGCACTTCGTCGGGTGTGGGGGCGGTGGGGGCAACCGGCGGGGATGCGGGCCGCACCGCCAGCCCCTGCACGGCGGCCAGCAGCGCAACCGCTTCCCGGGACGCCGAGGCATCCAGAACCGGCTGCTCGGCAGTCACCGCGATGTCCGGCGGCAGCGCCTGCACCGGGGCGAACGCGACGGCGGCGGCGCCGACGGCGGCCACCCCGGCCAGCAGGTATGAGTGGACAGAAGTCCGGACAGCAGCCATATTCCTTCCCTGACACGCCCTGACACGACCCGATCCGATGCGCCCCGACCGGACTCAACCTTAACGTCGCAGGGCGCCGAGAACGAAAGTGACGGCACCGTTTTCTCCCGATCTCGAGCGGATTTCAGCCCATTCCCGGGGTCGATTTCCTGGGTCGATTCCCGGGGCCGATTTTCAGGCCGGGGCGTCGACTCCGGTCGGCTCTCCACCGTCAACCGCACCCGTACCGGGCACCGGTCTCGGGGCGCGGACTACTGTGACGGGTATGCCAGGCTCAGTGATCTCAGAGCGCACCGGAGTCCGCCGCCGGTGGCTGTGAATCCTCAGCGCGGTGTCGATCTGCCCGAACCGGTGGTTCCGCCCCCGCCCAGCGCGGCCGGGTCCGGTGCTGCGGGGCCCGGTGGGGGAGCGCCGAGTGCGGCTGGTTTGCGTCGGGTGCTGCGCCGGGCCCGCGACGGGATGGTGCTGAACGTCGACGAGGCGGCGATCGCGATGACGGCCCGCGGCGAGGCGCTGGCCGATCTGTGCGCCAGCGCGGCGCGGGTGCGCGACGCCGGGCTGGAATCGGCCGGGCGGCGCGGGCCGGCCGGAGGGCTGCCGGTGACGTATTCGCGCAAGGTGTTCATCCCGGTCACACATCTGTGCCGGGACACCTGTCACTACTGCACGTTCGTCACGGTGCCGGGCAAGTTGCGGGCTGCGGGCCGCGGCATGTACCTGGAGCCCGACGAGATCGTCGAGATCGCCCGGCGGGGTGCGGAACTGGGCTGCAAGGAGGCCCTGTTCACGCTGGGGGACCGGCCCGAGTCCCGCTGGCCGGAGGCCCGGCAGTGGCTCGATGAGCGGGGTTATGACTCGACGCTGGCGTATGTGCGGGCGATGGCGATCCGGGTGCTGGAGGAGACCGGTCTGCTGCCGCATCTGAATCCCGGGGTGATGAGCTGGTCGGAGCTGTCGCTGCTCAAACCGGTCGCCCCGTCGATGGGGATGATGCTCGAGACCACCTCGCGGCGGCTGTTCGAGACCAAGGGGATGGCGCATTACGGCAGCCCGGACAAGGATCCGGCGGTGCGGTTGCGCACGCTCGATGACGCCGGGCGGTTGTCGATCCCGTTCACCACCGGGCTGTTGGTCGGCATCGGCGAGACCGTGCGGGAACGGGCGGAGACCCTGCACGCGATCCGTGGCTCGCACAAGGAATTCGGCCATGTGCAGGAAGTGATCGTGCAGAACTTCCGGGCCAAACAGCACACCGCGATGGCCGGTGCACCGGACGCCGGGTTCGAGGAGTTCGTGGCCACCATCGCCACCGCGCGGCTGGTGCTGGGCCCGAAGATGCGCATTCAGGCGCCGCCGAACCTGGTGTCGCGCAGCGAATGTCTGGCGCTGCTCGGCGCCGGGGTGGACGACTGGGGTGGGGTGTCGCCGCTGACGCCGGACCATGTGAACCCGGAACGGCCGTGGCCGGCGCTGGATGAGCTGGCCGCGGTGACCGCCGAGGCCGGCTTCGAGCTGACCGAACGGCTCACCGCCCAACCGGCCTATGTGCAGGCCGGGGTCGCCTGGATCGACCCGCGGGTGCGCGCCCACGTCGACGCCCTGGCCGATCCGGCCACCGGACTGGCCCGCGATGTGCGCCCGGTCGGGCGGCCCTGGCAGGAACCCGATGAGGCCGCCGGCTCGCTGGGCCGGGTGGATCTGCACACCGCGATCGACACCGAAGGGCGACACACCCGGACCCGCAGTGATCTGGGTGAGGCCTTCGGCGACTGGGACTCGATCCGCGCCAAGATCAGCGAGCTGACCGCGCGCGCCCCCGAACGCATCGACACCGATGTGCTGGCCGCGCTGCGCTCGGCCGAACGCGATCCGGCCGGCTGCACCGACGACGAATACCTCGCGTTGGCCACCGCCGACGGACCGGCGCTGGATGCCGTTGCCGCGCTGGCCGACTCGCTGCGCCGCGACACCGTCGGCGACGACGTCACCTACGTGGTCAACCGCAACATCAACTTCACCAACATCTGCTACACCGGGTGCCGGTTCTGTGCGTTCGCCCAGCGCAAAGGTGACGCCGACGCGTATTCGCTGTCGGTGGAGGAGGTCGCCGACCGGGCCTGGGAGGCCCACGTCGCCGGCGCCACCGAGGTGTGCATGCAGGGCGGTATCGACCCCGAACTGCCCGTCACCGGTTACGCCGATCTGGTCCGCGCGGTCAAAGCGCGGGTGCCGTCGATGCACGTGCACGCGTTCTCGCCGATGGAGATCGCCAACGGCGTCACCCGAAGCGGGTTGTCGATCCGGGAATGGCTGATCAGCCTGCGCGAAGCCGGACTGGACACCATTCCCGGCACCGCCGCGGAGATCCTCGACGACGAGGTGCGCTGGGTGCTGACCAAGGGCAAGCTGCCCACCTCGATGTGGATCGAGATCGTCACCACCGCCCACGAGGTCGGGCTGCGGTCCAGCTCGACGATGATGTACGGCCACGTCGACACCCCGCGGCACTGGATCGGGCATCTGCGCATCCTGCGTGACATCCAGGACCGCACCGGCGGATTCACCGAGTTCGTGCCGCTGCCGTTCGTGCACCAGAGCTCACCGCTGTATCTGGCCGGCGGAGCCCGGCCCGGACCCACCCACCGCGACAACCGCGCCGTGCACGCCCTGGCCCGCATCATGCTGCACGGACGCATCAACCACATCCAGACCAGCTGGGTGAAACTGGGTGTGGAACGCACCCAGGTGATGCTCCAGGGCGGCGCCAACGACCTCGGCGGCACCCTGATGGAGGAAACCATCTCCCGCATGGCCGGCTCCGAACACGGATCGGCCAAAACCGTCGCCGAACTCGTCGCGATCGCCGAAGGCATCGGCCGGCCCGCCCGGCAACGCACCACCACCTACACCCCACTCGCCGCCTAGCAACACCGTCGCGTCAAACTGCGATTTCGGCGTGCTGACGGTCGCTCAGCGGTCGTGCGCACGCCGAAATCGCGTTGCTGGCTGTGGGCTTCCGGCACGTCCGTACCCGGGATTTTTCTGGGATAACCACGATCTATTTACGTCGACGTTAGTTAACTATCGGCTCTGCACGTCCTACGCTTGCCGCGGTTGCCCCGGCTCGGTGGGCGCTGGGGTGCCGATGTCCGGGCGGTAGCTGGGTCCACGTGTGTTGTCACATCGACGACATGCAGATCTGGCAAAGGTCCTGCGGTGGGCACAGTGCGCAGTTGATCACGGTTTCTCGAATCCGTGTGACGGTCGGGCAAACGGGGCGGCCGATCTCGAGGCTCCCGGCCGGGGTGGGCCGGGGGTCTTTTGTTTGCCAGGCTCAGATGTTTGCTGGGTCAGCAATCACGGTGAACGTCTGGAGAAGCCAGCGAAGAATCCGCTATAGCAAATATTATTACTAGCGAAAATATCCGTCGCAAAACGAAGAAAAACCTTAGAAAACCCGGTGGTTCTGGCTTAGATTGCTTTCTTGCCCCCATTAACAACTACACAGGAGCAAAGTCATGGACGTACAGCTCAAGTCCTATATGACGACCGGTGTAGCAATCGTCGGAGCCGGCATCATCGCCGTCACCCCGATTACTGCACTGCCGCCGGACACCATGGTTCGCGCTGCCGCGCCGCCGGCGGTGTCGCTGGAAGTCGAACCTGCCGGCGTGGTCGAAGACCTCCTCGCCAACATCGCCCTGCTCGGCAGTGCGGGCGGCATGGCAGCGGACGTCATCCTCTCCGGCGTCGGCGCCGTGCCGAGATACCTGGTGACCGCCGTGGCGGCCGGCATCGCCGACCCGAGCGCGATCCCCAGCCTGCTCAGCGCGTTGGTGCATCTGGCCTTCGCTCCGCCCGGAGTGGACAGCCCGACCTCCTTCATCAAGCAGCTCACGCCGCACCTGGCTCTGGCGACGAGCGTGCTGCCCGAACCGTTGCGCGACCTCGCGAACCAGGTGTCCGGCCAGATCAATGAGCTGATCGCCAGCTTCCTCGGATTCCTGCCGGATCCGACCGCGGGATTCGCCGCGCTGGTGCCTGGCGCCCCGCTGCCCGGCCTGATCGGCGACATCGTCGGCGGCATCGAAACGCTCGCCGAGGCGCTGGGTGCGTCGGTGAGCAACACCCTCACCGCGCTCGGCGGGATGCCCGCGATGCTCGCCGCGACCTTCGGCGCGGCGATCGAGAATCCGAGCGACATCCCGGGGCTGCTCTCCTACCTGGTGTCCGGCGTCTTCGCGCCGACCGGCTCGCTGATCGCCGGGCTGATCAACCCGCTGGTCGACGCGGCGGCCGGGGTGCCGCTGGTGGGCGGACTGATCGAGGGTGCGCGCGACGTGTTCTTCGACGTCGTGAGCACCGTCCTCGGTGTGCTGCCCGACCCGATCGACCCGTTCATCCCGTCGCCGCCGCCGCAGGAGATGGACGGCATGGCGCTGCTGGCGGCGCCGGCCACATTCGACGGTCTGCTGCCGGGGATCGGCGACATCGGCGGGCTGCTGCCCGGCATCGGTGACATCGAGGAAGTCATCGAAGCGATGCGCACCGCGGTGACCGACTTCGTCGCCGGAATCGGGGATGTGCCCGAACTGCTCGGCGAAGCGGTCCGCGCGGTGATCGCGAACCCGCTGGACTTCGGCCGGCAGGCGGTGACCTTCCTCAACTACTCGATCAACTCCGCGCGGGAGGGCTTCCAGCCGATCATCGCGGCGGTCCTCGGGTTGCTGCCCGAGGTCATCCGTACCCCGCTGGAACAGATCGGCCGCACCATCGACGGCGTCATCATCAGCGCCCAGAACGCCGCCCAGGACTTCGTCGAGCGGCCGGGCGGTGGCGGTCCCGTCGATATGGACGCCAAGGCGGGCGCCCCGGTGGATGTGGGTGAGTCCGACGAGGGTCCGGACGACGGCCAGACGGATCAGGACAAGGACGGGGACGACAGGCGTGACGACAAGGGTAAGGACGGTATGAAACCCGGCAAGCCCGGGAAGGGGCGGTCGGCTGTGGCCGTCACCGATGTGACCATCGCACCGGTCGCCGACCTGGTGCCGGTCGACGTGGCCGCCGGCGAGGGCCTGGATCTCACCGAGATCGCGGTCGGCGAGGTGGAAACGGTCCTCGACAAGGCCCCCGTCGAGAAGATCGGCGGCACCGAGAAGTTGGTGACCGGTTCGGTCGTCAAGAAGCCGGTCCTCAACGAGGTGCGGGTCAACGGGCCGGTGACCGAGTCGCCGAGCCTCGGCGGCGGTGACACCGACTCGCCCAAGGCCGGTGGAGGCGACGGCAAGGACGCCGGCGGCGCCACCAAGGTCACCGCCGGTGTCGCAGCCGGCGGTGGCACGGGCGGCGGGTTGGACACGTCAGGGGACGACGACTGACCCGCTGAGGTTCTCGAAGAACCCCCACCAGAGCCCTCCCTTCCGCGGATCCCCCGCCGCGGAGGGGAGGGCTTCACCATGTCCGGCCCGGGCCGAGAAATAAAACTGGACCGTGGTCCGGTTATGCGGGACAGCGGGTCGACGAGGACTCCGCTTTTTTCGCAGATTCACGTCAACCCGAGTGTGAAGGAGACGTCATATGACCACGGCAGCCGAAACCCGACTCAGCGCAGGTACCTGGAACATCGACCCGGTCCACTCGACCGTCGGATTCAGCGTGCGCCACCTCATGGTCAGCAAGGTGCGCGGCACCTTCGACCGGTTCAACGGCGCGATCGAGGTCGCCGAAGACGGCACCGCATCGGTACGGGCCGAGATCGACATCGACTCGATCAACACCCGTAACGAGCAGCGCGACGCACACCTGAAGTCCGCCGAGTTCTTCGACGTCGCCAACCATCCGACCGCGACGTTCGTCTCCACCGGGCTGCGCCGCGACGGCGAGGACTATCTGCTCGACGGTGACCTCACGATCAAGGGCATCACCCGCCCGGTCACCCTCGAGATGCAGTTCAACGGCGTCAACCCCGGTATGGGCCAGGGGGAGGTGGCCGGCTTCGAGGCCTCGGTGGTGCTCAACCGGCGCGACTTCGGCATCGACATCGACACGCCGCTGGAGACCGGCGGCGTGGTGGTCGGCGACAAGGTCACCGTCACCCTCGAGATCGAGGCCGTCAAGCAGCAGGACGCCTGATCGGCTCGGCCGAGTGTCGGGTTCGTGCACGTTTCGCGTCCGGCGGCGCGACACGAACCCGACACTCGGCGTTTGTCAGTTCGCGCGGCGGCCCGAGTGCGCCGCGAAAGGGTGACTCCCGTTACTGGGCCGGTAACCGCGACGGTTAGTATCTGTAACCACGCGCCACCCTTAACTGGGCGGTGCGCGGGTTAGGGCACACTGAGACGCACGTCCCAGGAGCGGCATCGCATACTGGGCAACGGCTTCAGACCCCACCAGCTGGCAGCCCCACACTGGACAGGAGATCGAGGAGACTTCGTGACGTACGTCATTGCCGAACCTTGTGTCGACGTCAAGGACAAGGCGTGTATCGAGGAGTGCCCTGTCGACTGCATCTACGAGGGCGCCCGAATGCTCTACATCCACCCCGACGAATGCGTCGACTGTGGGGCGTGTGAGCCGGTCTGCCCGGTGGAGGCCATCTACTACGAAGACGATGTGCCGGATCAGTGGGCCGGCTACACCCAGATCAACGCCGACTTCTTCGAGGAGTTGGGCTCGCCCGGTGGCGCCTCCAAGGTCGGCCTGACCGAGAACGATCCGCAGGCGGTCAAGGATCTGCCGCCGCAGGGTGAGGACTGAGGACGTCGCGCCCCACACTGCGTAACCGGGTCTCGGCGAGGCTGCCGGAGTTCCCGTGGGACACCCTGGCCGACGCCACCGCGGCCGCCCGTGCGCACCCCGACGGCATCGTCGACCTCTCGGTCGGCACCCCGGTCGATCCGGTGGCGCCGGTCATCAGGGCAGCGCTGGCCGAAGCCAGTGCCGCACCGGGCTATCCCACCACCGCCGGCACCCCCGCCCTGCGGGCCTCGGCCGCCGCGGCGCTGGAACGGCGGTACGGCATCACCGGCCTGACCCCGGATGCGGTGCTGCCGGCGATCGGCACCAAGGAGCTCATCGCCTGGCTGCCGACACTGCTCGGTCTGGGCGGTGACGACACGGTCGTCGTCCCGGAGCTGGCCTACCCGACCTACGACGTGGGCGCCCGGCTGGCCGGCGCGCGGGTGTTCCGGGCCGACTCCCTGACCCAGCTGGGACCGCAGACCCCGGCGTTGATCTACCTGAACTCGCCCAGTAACCCCACCGGCCGGGTGCTCGGCGTGGACCACCTGCGCAAGGTGGTCGGCTGGGCCCGCGACCGCGGGGTGATCGTCGCCTCCGACGAGTGCTACCTCGGCCTCGGCTGGGATGAGACGCCGGTGTCGGTGCTGCACCCCACGGTGTGCGGCGGCGACCACACCAATCTGCTGGCCATCCATTCGCTGTCCAAGACATCGTCGCTGGCCGGCTACCGGGCCGGATTCGTCGCCGGGGATCCGGCCCTGGTGGCCGAGCTGCTGGCGGTGCGCAAGCATGCCGGCATGATGGTGCCCACCCCGGTGCAGGCCGCGATGGTGGCCGCACTCGACGACGACGCGCACGAACGGCAGCAGCGCGAGCGCTATCAGCGCAGGCGCCGGGAGTTGCTGCCGGCGCTGCAGCAGGCCGGCTTCACCGTCGACCACTCCGAGGCCGGGCTTTATCTGTGGGCCACCCGCGGCGAACCGTGCCGGGCGACCGTCGACTGGCTCGCCCGGCGTGGAATCCTGGTGGCGCCCGGGGAGTTCTACGGCCCCCGCGGCGCCGAGCATGTGCGGATCGCGCTGACCGCACCCGACGAGCGCATCACCGCCGCCGCCGCCCGGCTGGCTCAGGCCGGATAGGCGGCCACGGGCATGACCACACTGCCGCGGCACACGCCGCCCTCGATGTCGGTGTGCCACATACCGCGCAGCGATCCGTCCGGTTGCGGCTCATAGAACGCCCACGACCGGGCCGGGGCCCACTCCTTGGGCAGACCGTCGCCGCGGTAGCAGTCCCACTGCCAGTCATAGACGAACAGCCACTTGCCGCCGTCCCAGGTGTAGCGCTGCGGCCGCGGAATCGTCGGGTTCTGCGGTGCGGGCCCCTGCACCGCGGTGGCGACACAGGTCCCGCCCGCACAGTTCGTCACGAACACGTAGCCGGCGCTGAAATCGGGTTCGGCCTGCCGGGCCGCGATGCTGGTGCCCTGCTTCTGGCTGGCGTAGCTGATCATCACGTAGCGGCCGGTCCAGTTGTGGACGGCTGCCGCGGCTGAAGGGGTCACCGCTGCAGGGGGAAAGATCACACCAGCCGCAACGCACCCTGCGACGAACAACGCAGCACACATTCGGCGGACGGTCATCTCGTTTCCTACTGCTGATAAAGGACCCTTCAGGTGGGCCGATACACGGACCGGCCCAGGTTATCGGCCGAACACGGCAAATGAGATGACCGAGGTGTATCGGTCCGATAACACCGTGCGACGAGCGCCGGGTCTACTCGGCGCGCTCCCCGGTGCGCACCCCGGAGAGCGCCTCATCGAGCGTGGGGTAGAGCGCGATGACCTCGTCGAGCCGGGTCAGTTGGATCGGGCGGCTGGTCGCCGGTCCGTCGGCCACCACCGCGAACCGTGCCGACGGGCTCAGCCGCTCATGGGTGGCGACCAGGATCTGCAATCCCACCGACGCCAGGAAGTCCACCGCGGACAGATCCACCACGAGTGCCGAGGGTCTGGTCGCGATCAGATCGTCGATCGCCTGCTGCAGCGCATCCCCGGTGGCCAGATCCACGACGCCCTGCACCCGCAGGACCGCTGAATCGTCGCGATGCTCCACCGATGTGGTGAGTGCTCCGGTAGCTGACAACGGCCGTCCTTTTTCCTGGGAGTGACCCGCACTGCTGATACCGCGAGCCTAGCCTGCGGCATGGCCACGGAGATGTCGAACTCCGCGGTTCCGGCGTGCTCGTGATGATCAGGTTAGTCTCGGGGCGGCGATTCGCGCACCATCCCCGTCGGCGCCCCATGCCGCACCGCAGGCCGAACCGAAAGCGCAGGCCGGGCCCGTAGCGAAGAGAGGGTGATATTGCTCCCACGGCAGTTCCGCGAAGGTCGGGGGCCGGATCGGTGACCCGCGACGACCGGGACGAAACCGTCATCGAGATCGAGAACTCCGACGACATCCTGGCGGCCCGGGATGCCGGCCGGCTGCGGGCGCGGGAACTGGGATTTTCGCTGGCCGACGTTACGATGATCACCACGGCGATCGCCGAGGTTGCTCACAACATCACCAGCTACGCCGGTCGAGGCTCCATCCGGATCGGAGTCGGCGACCGGGAGGGACGAAAAGCTCTCGTCGTGTGTGCGGAGGATCGCGGTCCGGGTATAGGGGACGTTGAACGAGCGCTTGAAGACGGATATTCGACGGGGAGCGGTCTGGGGCTGGGGCTTCCCGGTGCCGGCCGCCTGATGGATCGGCTGGTCGTGGACTCCGACCCGGACCGCGGCACGGTGGTGGAGATGTGGAAATGGATACCTCCCGGATGACGGGTGTGCCTGAATGAGCCCGGACTTCGGGGCCCGCTACGCGGCGGCGTTGGCGGCCTATCTGGAGGACAGCAGCGAACGCCGCCTCGCCGTGGCACACGACCTGGGACGCCAGGCCCTGCTCGGACGGATCAGCGTGCTGCAGATCGTCGAGGACCACGTCCGCCTGGTCGATGAGCTCTCCCGGCGGCAACCGGTCGACACCGACACCGCCCTGCAGTTCCTCCTGCAGGCCCTGGCCGCGGTCGACGTCGCGGTGCGCGGATACCTCGAGGGCACCCGGCGCTACGAGCAGCAACGGGCCCGCGCCGAGGGTCTGGCGGGGCGCGACACCTTCCGCAGCGCGCTGGTCAACGCGATGCAGGAGGCGTTCTTCGTGATGGACCGCACCGGTTCGGTCATCGACATCAACGAGGCGTTCGCCGAGATCACCGGATACGACGGCCACGATCTGCCGTATCGGTGGCCGCACCCCTGGGTGGTCGACGAACCCCGCGCCGACGAGGACCTGCTCGAACTGCTCCAACACGGCCGGGTGCAACTCGAACGCCAGATCCGCCACCGCAGTGGCCATCTGGCCTGGGTGGCGATCAGCGTGAACGTGGTGAACCCGAACGGGACCGCGTTCGTCGGAACGATGCGCGACATCACCGCCGCGCACAAGGCCGCCGCCCGGGAGAGCGCGCTGACCCGGCTGGCCACTGCCGCCGGCGTCGCCACCAGCGTGTCCGAGGTCCTCTCGATCATGCTGGACGAGTGCCGGCCGGCGATCGACTCCCGACGCGTCATCGCGGTCACGTGGGCCCGGGAGGACGCCGAACCCACCATCCAGGTCGTCGGCGACCCGCCGGCCTCCACCTGGGCCGACCTCGACGAGTCGCTGCGGACCACCCTGCTGGCCGCGCGGGACTGGCCGCCGCTGACCGTGCAACCCGTCTCCGATGCGGGCCAGAACACGTCCCGCGGCATCGTCGCGGTGCTGTCGGGCACCCCGGCCACCGTGCTGTGGCTCGAACACCGGGTGCCCCGCCCGGTCGGGATCGACGGCCGCCGGCTCATCAATGCCCTGGTCGGCCATGTCAGCCTGGCCGTGCAGCACGTCCGGCGCTTCGAGATCGCCCGGGAGTCGTCGTTGACGCTGCAACGCGCGATGCTGCCGGACATCGTGCCTCCTCCCGGGTTCGCGGTGCGCTACGAACCGGCCGTGCGGCCGCTGGAGATCGGCGGCGACTGGTACGACGTGCTGCCGCTCGACGACCACCAGATCGGCATCATCGTCGGCGACTGTGTGGGGCGCGGGCTGCCCGCCGCCGCGGTGATGGGGCAGCTGCGCAGTTCCGCGCGGGCGCTGCTGCTCAGCGGCGCCGAACCGGCGCGGCTGCTGGAGAACCTCGACGCGGTGGCGGCGCTCATCCCCGACGCGTACTGCGCGACGGTGTTGCTGGCGGTGCTCGACACCGAATCCGGGACGCTGCGCTACAGCAACGCCGGTCATGTTCCGGCGCTGCTGGCCGGACCCGGCCCGCATGCGACGGTTCTGACCGACGGGGCCTCGGTGCCGCTGGGGGTGCAGCAGAACCGGCCCCGCCCACAGGTCAGCCGGCAGCTGACGCCCGGATCCACGCTGATGCTCTACACCGACGGGCTGGTGGAGCGGCGCGACAGCCCGATCGACACCGGGATGGACCGGGCCTGTCAGGTGCTCACCGCGATGCTCGACGCCGAGCCGGAGGCGGTCGCCGACGCCATGCTCGACACGCTGGCGCCCGCTGACGGGTACGACGACGACGTGGCGATCGTGGTGTACCGGCACACCTTCGCGCCGTTGCGAATCGAGTTGCCCGCCACCCCCGATCGGCTCAGCGAGGTGCGGGCCCGGCTGACCGGTTGGCTCACCGCGGCCGGGGCGCCGGAACTACTGATCAGCGACATCGTGTTGGCCGTCAACGAAGCGTGCACGAACTCCGTCGAACACGCCTACCGCGATCGCGAGCCGGGTCCGATGCAGGTGTACGCCGACCTGCGGGACGGTCAGATCATGCTGCAGGTCAGGGATTTCGGCACCTGGAAGACACCGGAACCCAATCCGCGCATCCGGGGCCGGGGGCTGCCGATGATGCGGGCGATCAGTGCCGACGTGCAGGTGGACAACACCCGCAGCGGAACCGTGGTGGAGTTGACGTTCACGCTGTCCGGGCAACCGGCGCTCACCTGAGTTGCCGGTATCGGCGGAGGAGCTCGGCGGTCTGTTCCCGCGGCAACGCCGTCACCACCAGGCCCTCGGGGCCTTCCATCGTCTCGGCCGCGAACAGCGCGTTGACGATCGCCTCCTCGGTCGCCTCGATGGCGGCGTAGAACAGCCGGTCGATCAGCCGGTTGGCGAGCATCCGGACCTCGACGACGTCCGGGCCGGCGGTGGCGGCGAAGTCGCCGGCGAATGTGTTGCCGGTGGTGAAGCAGAAGGCCATGTCGCCGCTGCCGTTCTCACCGGCCCCGCCGGTACGGGCGATGCCGAGCGCGCTGCGTTGGGCGAGCCGGGCGCACTGCGTCGGAATCAACGGCGCGTCGGTGGCCACCAGCACGATGATCGATCCGGTGCCCTCCGGCGGACGGCCCGGCATCGCCGCCGGGGACGGCGGTTCGGGCAACAGCCGGCCGACGGGAACCCCGTCGATCGTCAACCGTTCCCGCGCACCGTGGTTCGCCTGCACCAGCACGCCGACGGTGTAGTCGCCGACCACCCGCGACGACGTCCCGATGCCGCCCTTGTAGCCGTGGGCGATCATGCCGGTGCCGCCGCCGACCGCGCCCTCGGGCACCGGACCGTCGGCCGCGGCGTCGATGGCCGCGGCCACATGCTCGGGCTTGACGTGGAAACCGTTGATGTCGTTGAGGATTCCGTCGCAGGTCTCCCCGACCACGGGCAGCGCGAAGAAGAACTCGTCGGCGCCGCGCGCGTTCTTCTCGTGGGCGATCAGCGCGTCGCGGACCACGCCGACGCTGTGGGTGTTGGTGAGCCCGATGTAGCTGGTGAGTTGCCCGGATTCCTCGACCCAGTGCTGCCCGGTCAGTTCGCCGTTGCCGTTGAGTCGGTGCGCCGCGGCGAACAGCGGATGGTTCCACGGCTCGTCGCGGGGGATGACCACGGTGACGCCGGTGCGCACCGGGCCCTGCCCGGTGACACGCGGCCCGGACCCTTCGATCAGCGTGGTGTGGCCGACCCGCACCCCGGCGACGTCGGTGATCGCATTGTTCGGTCCGGTGGGCAGGACGCCGATGGTGGCGCCGTAGTCGCGGGCTCGTGCCACGCCGCTCCTCCTCCGCGATGAATTATCGTGGTGGTCAATATAGCGGTGCGGTGCGCTCGTGCAGCAGGAACAGCGTCCACGCGGCGATCGACTGGGCATCGGTGATCTGCCCGGACCGGATCATCGCCTCCACCTCGGACCGCTCGAACCAGGCGCTGTGCATGTCCTGCTCCTCGGGTTCGCGATCGTGCTCACCCTCGGTGAGATCGGTGGCCAGGAACACCCAGCCGCGTTGACTACTCATCCCCGGCGCGACGTCGAGCTGACCGAGCCGTCGCAGCCGACCGGCCCGCAACCCGGTCTCCTCGCGCAACTCCCGGGCGGCCAGCGCCTCCGGTTCCAGATCCGCCAGATCCGGTGCGGTGCCCTGCGGAAACTCCCAGCGGCGCAGACCGATCGGATAGCGGTACTGCTCGACCAGCCGGAACCGGTCCCGGTCGCGGGCGATCACCAGCGCGTAGTCGGGTTTGTCCACCACCGCGTAGACGCCGGACCGCCCGTCGCGCAGGCGGATGTCGTCTTCGCGCAGCGTCATCCACCTGTTGGCGTACACCTGCCGCGAGCCCACCTGTCGGATGTCGGTCACCCGGCCAGTATCCCCGCCGAGTAGCCTCTCGGGCGTGTTGCTGGCTTCCCTGAACCCCGCCGCGGTGGCCCGCGGCGCCGACATCGCCGACGCGGTCCGGATCGACGACACGGTGTTCAGCCGCAGCGACCTCGTCGGCGCCGCCACCTCGGTGGCCGAACGCATCGCCGGCGCCCCACGGGTGGCGGTACTGGCCACCCCGACGGCGACCACGGTGCTGGCGGTCACCGGATGCCTGATCGCCGGTGTCCCGGTGGTGCCGGTGCCCGCCGACGTCGGCGTCGCCGAACGCCGTCACATCCTCACCGACTCCGGTGCGGTGGCCTGGCTGGGGGAGAGCCCCGCCGACACCGAGGGCCTGCCGGTGGTGCCGGTGCGGCTGCACGCCCGGTCCTGGCACCGCTATCCGGAGCCCGCGCCGGAGTCCACCGCGCTGATCATGTACACCTCCGGAACCACCGGCCCGCCCAAGGGGGTGCCGATCAGCCGGGCCGCGATCGCCGCCGACATCGACGCGCTCGCCGAGGCCTGGCAGTGGAGTCCGGACGACACCCTGGTGCACGGGCTGCCGCTGTTCCACGTGCACGGGCTGGTGCTGGGTCTGCTGGGGTCGCTGCGGATCGGCAACCGGTTCGTCCACACCGGCCGGCCCACCCCGGAGGCCTATGCGGCGGCCGGCGGCTCGCTGTACTTCGGGGTGCCCACGGTGTGGTCGCGTGTGGTCAAGGACCCGTCGGCGGCGCGGGCGCTGTCGGCCGCGCGGCTGCTGGTGTCGGGCAGCGCGCCGTTGCCGGTGCCGGTGTTCGACCGGTTGGCAGAGCTGACCGGGCACCGGGCGGTGGAACGGTACGGCAGCACCGAATCGCTGATCACGCTGAGCACCCGCGTCGACGGGGAACGCCGGGCCGGCTGGGTGGGTCTGCCGCTGGCCGGGGTGCAGACCCGGCTGCTCGACGAGGACGGGGCCGAGACGCCGCACGACGGCGAGACCATCGGCCGGCTGCAGGTGTGCGGTCCGATGGTGTTCGACGGCTATCTCACCGGCCGGACGCCACCGCCGAGGCGTTCGACGACGGCTGGTACCGCACCGGCGACGTCGCGGTCATCGACGACACCGGCATGCATCGCATCGTCGGGCGGGAATCGGTGGACCTGATCAAGACCGGCGGCTACCGGGTGGGCGCCGGGGAGGTGGAGGCGGCGCTGCTCGGGCATCCCGGCGTGGCCGAGGCCGCGGTGGTCGGCCTGCCCGACGACGACCTGGGGCAGCGCATCGTCGCGTTCATCGTCGGTGACGCCGAGCCGGATGAGCTGATCGAGTATGTGGCCCAGCAACTCTCGGTGCACAAACGGCCGCGCGAGGTGCGGGTGGTGGACAGCCTGCCCCGTAACGCGATGGGAAAGGTGCTCAAGAAACAGCTGCGCTGACTCACACTGCCGCGAGCGCCCGTAGTAAGAGAGCTATGCGGCGTGTTGGTGATGAAAGTGGCGACGCCCTCCTGATGTCGTTGACGGGTTCGAGTCCCAATGACATGGAGGAGGGCGTCGTGTCCAAGGGTAGTGGTCTGTCGCGTGGTGACAAGCGCCGTAATGCCAAGTTGGCCGAGCTGCGGCGGCTGGTGCCGGCCGATCATGTGATCGTCGGTATTGATCTGGCGGATAAGAAGCAGGCGGTGGTGGTGTGTGATCACGATTCGCAGGTGCTGGCCCGCAAGACGGTGAAGGCTCGGGCGTGGGAATTGGGTCCTGTGCTGGAGTGGGCGCAGCGCGTGGCGCACAAGCATGGGTTCTGTGGTGTGACGGTGGGGTGTGAGCCGACCGGGCATCGCTGGATGGTGCTCAATCAGCTTGCCACTCAACGCGATATGACGTTGATGTGTGTGAACCCGATGTTGGTGGGTCGGGCACGTGAAGCTGAGGACTACACCCGTGACAAAAGCGATGACAAGGATGCGATGTTGATCGCGCGGCTGGTGGCCCAGCTGCATTGTTACCGCCCCGAGCGTGCTGAGGAGACGTGGGCGCGGCTGCGCCAGCTGGGAGCGCGCCGTGAGCGGCTGGTCACCGAGGCCACTGCGTGTGTGCAACAGCTGCGCGACCTGCTGGAGTGCGTCTGGCCGGGGGTGCTGGAGGCGGCGGCGGATCCCTTCGGTTCGAGCAACTGGTGTGCGGCTGTGGCGGTGGTGCTCGACCGCTGTGACGGCCGCCCGGAACGGCTCAAGGGACGTGGGCTGGCACGGTTTGAGGCCGCGGTGGTTCGCGAGCTGGGCCGTTGGGGTGGTCAGCGGCGGCGTCGGGCCATCATCGAGGCGGTCTTCGTCGCGCTGGTCGACCCGGCCGGGGTGATGGTCCAACGCCGCGGTGTACTGGAGCGGGCCCGCTGGGTGCTTTCTGATTGGCGCGCGGCCAGCATCCGGCTGGCCGAGGTGGAAGCCCGCATGGTTGAGGTGCTCGACGAACTCGAGCTGACCGAGTTGGTCACCAGCATCCCCGGAGTCTCGGCGGTGGGAGCGGCGGCGATGTTGGCCGAAACCGGCGATCCCACCCGTTTTGACAGCCCTCGCGCGCTGGTCAAACATGCCGGGCTGTGCCCACGCGACAACGCCAGCGGCACCTTCAACGGCCGAGCGCGGATCTCCCGGCGTGGCCGACCCCGGCTGCGGCTGGCCGCCTGGCGCGCGACATGGGGTGCCCTTCAACATAATCCGGTGATGCTCGCTCGCTACCGGTATCTGACGACCCGCGACGACAACAAGCTCACCGACGGCCAGGCCCGAGCAGCGATCGCTGCGGCGTTGCTGCGTTGGCTGCATGTCGTGGTCACCCAGCGGGTGCGCTGGGATGGCGCCATCGCCGCCGCGCAGGTGATGCCCGTGGCCGCTTAACCAAGCCACTCGAATAACCACGGTTGGGGCCAAGCTCCAAGCGCCCCTGAGGCACCACTTGGTGACCTCGCCAGACACCATGAGCAGGCCCCGCCCGTCCTCACCGAACTCGGTTGCACGCAGTTGGGTACCAAACCCGTTTGATGACTACGTAGAGACGAGGACCGGGCAGAGCCCCCCAACCCCTTGACAAAAACCACTTACGAAGGTGTCTGCACACCGACACGCCGCCACGGGCGTACATTCGCGGACACTCACCGGCCGCGAGCGCGACGAAAGGGGCGTCGGGATGAGCCTGATCTTCACCGAGATCTGCATCGATGCGCACGATGCCACCGCCCTGGGCGGATGGTGGGCGGCGGCGCTGGGCTGGCGACAGCAGGTCGACGAGGACGGCGACGTGGTGTTGCCTGCCCCGCCGGGCGCCGGCCCGAACTGGCTGTTCCTCGGGGTGCCCGACGACAAGGTCGTCAAGAACCGGATCCACTTCGACTTCACCCCCGACGATCAGCAGGCCGAAGTCGACGGTTGATCGCGCTCGGCGCACGCCGGGTGGACATCGGCCAGGGGGAGCAGACCTGGGTGGTGCTCGCCGATCCCGAGGGCAACGAATTCTGCGTTCTCGCTTCCGGGTGACCCGCAGGCCTGTGCAGTTTCGTCGCGCTCACCATCGGCGAGCGTCCGCACATGCACGCCCGTGACGGCGTGTCGCCGTGCAGACACGGGCGCTCGCGGGACGGGGGCGGGCTAGTTGGCGTGCAGCGCCTCGTTGAGTGTGATGCCGGTGCCGTCGCGCTTGACCACCTCGACCGCGCCGGTGACCGAATTACGCCGGAACAACAGGTTGTCGGCGCCGGACAGCTCGCGCGCCTTGACCGTCTTCCCGTCGGCGGTGGTCACCTTGGTGCCCGCCGTCACGTACAACCCGGCCTCGACGACGCAGTCGTCGCCCAGCGAGATGCCCAGCCCGGAGTTGGCGCCCAGCAGGCAGCGCTTGCCCACCGAGATGACCTCCTTGCCGCCGCCGGACAGCGTGCCCATGATCGACGCCCCGCCACCGAGGTCGGACCCGTCGTCGACGACCACCCCCGCGGAGATGCGGCCCTCCACCATCGAGGTGCCCAGCGTGCCGGCGTTGAAGTTGACGAAGCCCTCGTGCATCACCGTGGTGCCCGGCGCCAGATGCGCCCCCAGCCGCACCCGGTCCGCGTCGGCGATGCGCACCCCGGTCGGGGTGACGTAGTCGACCATCCGCGGGAACTTGTCGACGCCGTAGACGGTCACCGGGCCGCGGCGGCGCAGCCGCGCCCGCACCGTCTCGAAGCCCTCCACCGCGCACGGCCCGTGGTTGGTCCACACCACATTGGCCAGCACCCCGAAGATGCCGTCCATGTTGGCGCCGTGCGGCTTGATCAGCCGGTGTGACAGCAGATGCAACCGCAGGTAGGCGTCGTGGGCGTCGGCGGGCTTGTCGTCCAGCGAGGCGATCATGGTGCGCACCACCACGGTCTCCACCCCGCGGTCGTCGTCGCGGCCGGTCAGCGCGGCGAGCTCGGCGGGCGCGTCGGCGCCCGACAGCCGGGTGGTGCCGGCTGCTCCGCCCTCAGCGGTCGCGGCGCCCAGCTCGGGCGCGGGAAACCAGGTGTCCAGAACCGTTCCATCGGCGGCGATGGTCGCCAGGCCGATTCCTGCAGCAGACGTCACGCCCTCAGAGGCTACTGGACTAGCCTGGTCAGCTGTGGCCCTGGACCTGCACGGCGACCCGATCGCGCTGACCGCGGCGCTGGTCGACATCCCCAGCGAATCGCGGCATGAGCAGCGCATCGCCGACGAGATCGAGACCGCGCTGCGCGAGCAGACTCGCGGCTTCGAGGTGATCCGCAACGGCAACGCGGTGCTGGCCCGTACGAACCACGGCCGGCCCACCCGGGTGCTGCTCGCCGGTCACACCGACACCGTGCCGGCCGCCGACAACCTGCCCAGCCGGCGCGTCGGCGATCTGCTCTACGGTTGCGGCACCTCCGACATGAAATCCGGTGACGCGGTGTTCCTGCATCTGGCCGCCACCGTCACCGAACCCGCGCACGACATCACTTTGGTGATGTACGACTGCGAGGAGATCGAGGCCGCCGCCAACGGGCTGGGCCGCATCGAACGGGAACTGCCGGACTGGCTGCGCGCCGACGTCGCGATCCTGGGCGAACCGTCCGGCGGATTCATCGAGGCCGGCTGTCAGGGCACCCTGCGGATGGTGATCAGCACCACCGGAACCCGGGCACATTCGGCACGGTCCTGGTTGGGCGACAACGCGATCCACAAACTGGCGCCGGTGCTGGACCGGCTCTCCGATTACCGGGCGCGGTCGGTGGACATCGACGGCTGCGTCTACCGCGAGGGCCTGTCGGCGGTGCGGATCGACGGTGGTGTGGCCGGCAACGTCATCCCGGACGCCGCCTCGGTGACGGTGAACTTCCGGTTCGCCCCGGACCGCACCGTCGAGCAGGCCGAGCGGCATGTGCGCGAGGTGTTCGACGGTCTGGATGTGCGGATGGAGCTGACCGACGCCGCCGGCGGCGCCCTGCCCGGACTGCAGCAGCCCGCGGCCGCGCAGCTGGTGGCCGCGGCCGGGGGACAGGTGCGCGCCAAGTACGGCTGGACCGATGTGGCCCGGTTCGCCGCGCTCGGGGTGCCGGCGGTGAACTACGGGCCGGGTGATCCCAATCTGGCGCACAAGTCCGACGAGCACGTCGACGTCACCGCGATCACCGCGGTCACCGACGTGTTGCGGCGCTATCTGTCCGGCTGAGAAATCCGGTTGACAGACCACCTAGCCTGAAAGACATGCGGTGGTAACGCGCTGACGCGCACTCCGGGTGAATCTGTCCGCCACTCCTGTGGAGTCCCCGCATGTCCATCGTCTTCTCCGACGTGTCGTTCGCCTGGCCGGACGGCACCGCACTGTTCACCGACCTGTCGTTCACCATCGGTCCCGGCCGCACCGGTCTGGTCGCGCCGAACGGCGCCGGCAAGAGCACATTGCTCGATCTGATCGCCGGCGCCCGCCGCCCCACCAGCGGATCCGTCACCGTCGACGGCACGGTCGGCCATCTGCCGCAACACCTGCCATTCATGCCCGAGGCCACCGTGGGCGACGTGCTCGGCATCACCCCGGTGCTGACCGCGCTGGATGCGCTGGCCGCCGGTGACGCCTCCGAGGCGGTGTTCGCCGCGATCGGCGACGACTGGGACGTCGAGGAACGGTGCCGCGGGATGCTGGACCGGCTGGGCCTCGGCGAGGTGGCCGTCGACCGGCGGCTCGGCTCATTGTCCGGTGGCGAGGTGGTGGCGGTGGGGCTGGCCGCCCAACTGCTGCGACGGCCCGAGGTGTTGCTGCTCGACGAGCCCACCAACAACCTCGACGCCGACGCGCGCCGTCGGCTCCACGCCGCGCTCGACGACTATCCGGGAACCCTGTTGGTGGTCAGCCACGATCGGGTACTGCTGGACCGGATGGAGCGGATCGCCGAACTGTACCGCGGCGAAATGCTTTTCTACGGCGGCAATTTCACTACCTACCAGCGGCAGTTGGCGGCCGACCAGCAGTCCGCCCGCAACGATGTGCGCCACGCCGAACAGTCGCTCAGAAGGGAGAAGCGGGAACGGCAACAGGCGCGCGAACGCGCGGCCCGCCGTTCGGGCACCGCCGCGCGCACGGTCAAGGACGCCGGGCTGCCGAGGATCGTGGCCGGGGCGATGAAGCGGCGCGCCCAGGAATCCGCCGGCCGCACCGATGAGGTCCGCGCGGCCCGGATAGCTGCCGGCCGCGCCCGGCTGGAGGAGGCGGAAAAGCGGCTGCGTGACGACGACGCCATGGTGCTCGATCTGCCCGACACCACGGTGCCGGCCGGGCGGACCGTGTTCGCCGGTTCCGGGCTGACGGTCGGAAACGTCTTGCGCGGAATCGATCTCACGGTCCGTGGACCGGAGCGGATCGCGCTCACCGGCGCCAACGGGGTCGGCAAGACGACCCTGCTGCGCGTCATCGGCGGGCGGTTGGCACCGGACGCCGGCACGGTCACCAGAGCCGACGGCCGCATCGCGTATCTGTCCCAGCGGCTCGATCTGCTCGACCCCGGTCAAACCGTCCTCGACAACCTGGCGGAGTTCGCCCCCACCCTGAGCGTGACCGGACGCCGGCATCTGCTGGCGCGATTCCTGT
The DNA here is from genome assembly GCF_900187065.1 of Mycolicibacterium thermoresistibile. Classification (NCBI taxonomy): domain Bacteria; kingdom Bacillati; phylum Actinomycetota; class Actinomycetes; order Mycobacteriales; family Mycobacteriaceae; genus Mycobacterium; species Mycolicibacterium thermoresistibile. Next base: position 3,603,701 of record NZ_LT906483.1, on the reverse strand, counting down.
TCGACGACAAGCGGATCGCGCTTCCGATCCGGGCGCTCTCCGGCGGGGAGCGGCTGCGCGCCACGCTGGCCTGTGTGCTTCACGCCGAACCGGCGCCGCAACTGCTGCTGCTCGACGAACCCACCAACAACCTCGATCTGACCAGCATCGCGCAGTTGGAATCGGCGCTGATCGCCTACCGCGGTGCGTTCATCGTGGTCAGCCACGACGACCGGTTCGTGGCCGCCATCGGTGTGAACCGCCGGCTGCGCCTGTCCGACGGGAAGCTGAGTTAGTGCACCGGCGGCCGGATCTGGGCCCGGGTCGAGCCTGCGGGATCCGGCGCCGCGGTGTTCTCGGGGCCGCTGTCGGGGCCGGCTTGCGCACCGGGTAGCGGGCTGACCGGCGGCGCGTCCCGTTGCGCACCGGCGGCCTGCTCCCGCTGACCCTCGGGGCGTTCGGCGTGCTCGGGGGCTCCGGTCGCGCGCTCGCCGTCCAGGGCGGCCTCCTCGAGCCCGGCCGCGTCCGCGCCGGCGGCCATGCCGGCGGCCCCGGTGGCGGTCTGGACGGCCTGCTGGATCCCCTGCATCACCTGCTGCGGCACCTGGGCCAGCCCCTGCAGCGGCGCCATCGCCATCCCGGCCAACTGGCCCACCTGGCCGCCGATCTGCCCGAGCATCTGACCCATCGTGTCGGCGCCACCGGCGGCCCCGGGGCCGCTGACGCCCGCACCGGGCACGCCGCTGACGCCGGCGCCCGGCGCACCGGCGGGGCCGGCACCGCCCGCCCCGGTCCCGTCGGCGATCGCGTTGGCCGCCGCGCGCAGTTCCTCCGCGCTGCGAAGGTCGCCCTCCTGATAGGCGCGGGCGGCCCTGTGCAGCAGTTCGGAGATGGTGGCGGCGCTGGTGGTGGTCGCCTGCACGGTGCCGCCCCGGCTGCTCAGCGCGTTTCGCAACGCCGCGTTGGCCGCCGCCGCGATCGGCCCGTGGCTGGTCTCGACGGGGCCGGGCGTCGCCTCAGCGGACGACTGCGGCAGCGCCCCCGCGATGCCGGAATGGGTCTGGGAGAACGTCTGCAGCCCCTCGGGCTGGACGAATACGTTGCCGCTCAACTCATGCCTCCGCCGGTGATCTTTCGGGCTGGCTAAGAATTCTATGGCCGCCACGGCACCGGTTGATGCGCCGAATACTCGCCCGGACTGTCCCGCCGCCTGCGGGTCGGCAAATCATACGCTTGCCGAGTAAGTGTCAAGACGGGGCCGGTGGGCGCGGTAACGTTAGATCCGCGTCGGTGCACCGTGGAAAGGGGTCGAGTCATGGGGATCATGCCCGATACCAGCCCTTATGGCGGGCAGACGGTCACCGGGCCCGGCTGGCCGAACGTCGACGAGGATGCGCTCGGCGCCGCCGCGGCGGCCTATGAGGCGCTTGCCGCCAAGCTGACCGGCACCGTGGTCCCGCAACAGCAGGGGCAGATGATGCAGCTCTCCGACACCTGGGAGGGCAGCGGTGCGACCGCCGCCGTCGGCGAAGCCAGCACGATCATCGCCGGCCACGAGGCCAACGCCGCGCACGCCGCGGCGATCGCCGCCAAACTGCGCAGCATGGAGGCCGCCGTCATCAAGGCCAAGACGATGGCCAACGCCGTCGCGGTGGAGACCCAACGGGAATGCGAGGCGATCGCGGCGGCCCCGTTCCCCAACAGACAGGAGCTGCTGCAGAGCCGCATCGCGATGGGGCTCGCGCAGAACGTCGGCCAGGTCACCGCCAGCTCCACCGAACTGGCCAACACCCTCGGTGTGCCGCCGACCATCCCCACCGCCGGTGGTGCGCCGGCGGCCGGGGCGCCGGGCCAGGAGGCCGCCGGCGACGCCGCCCAGCAGGCCGCCCAATTGGCCGGGATGGCGGCGCAGATCCCGGCACAGGTCGGTCAGATGGCCGGCCAGGTGCCGCAGCAGCTGAGCCAACCGCTGCAACAACTCAGTCAGCCGCTGCAGCAGATCACCTCGCTGTTCGGCGCGGTGGGCGGTAAGGGGCCCGGCGCGCTGAACGCCAATCCGTTCTCCTCGTTGTCCAACCATCCGCTGGCTGGCGGATCGGGGCCCAGCGGTGGTGCCGGCATGGTGCGCGCCGCGTCGCTGCCCGGCGCCGGCGGCAGCTCGCCACAGACCCCGCTGATAGCGAACATGTTGGGCGGCAAGGTGTCACCGGTGTCGGTCGACACCGGAGCGGCGGCCGGAGCCACCGTCGTCGGGGCGGCGCCGGTGGCGGCCGGAATGGGCGGCGGTATGGGAATGGCGCCGGGCATGATGGGCGCCCGCGGGACCAGTGGCGGCACCCGCCCGGGTATCGCCGCACCGGAGATGCTCGAACACGACCTCGGTGAGGACGAGGACGACGACTGGTGAACTTGACCGAGAGGGGCGTGCAATGACCAGCCCGCTGCGTAAACCCGATGGCCTGAGCTGGAATCCGGCCGCCGTCGAGCTGCCCGAGATACCGATGCTGCCACCCGGTGAGGACGCCATGAGCGCGACGATCGCGGCGGTGCTGCCGACGCTGGCCGCGCCGCTCGCGGCCAATGTCGCGGCGTTGTCGGCCAAGGAGCACGCGTTCACCGGCAAGCTCGGGGTGGCGCAGACGGCGTACACGAATGCCGACGATTCCGGCCAGCAGGGCATCGGCCAGATCACCAGTGCCCTGGGGCAACTCGACCAATTGGGGCAGCAGGCCGGCGGCGCCGGTCAGGGTGCCGGCGGGCTCGGCGGGCAGACCGGGATGTTCAGCTCGCTGATGGAACAGGTGATGAAGGCCGCGCAGGGCGCCGGCGGCGCCGAACCTGCGGGTGAGGAGCAGGGCGGCCCGGTGGGCGCCGGCATGGCGGGTCCGGCCGGCCACGGCGGGCCGGGTCAGGGGGCGCAGCAGTCCCGCGACGGGCTCGACGAACGCCGGGAGGAGCCCGGGCCCGACGAGCATCGGCCTGACGAACAGGTCCGGACGGAGCAGCAGCCGCGGGTCGAGGAGCAGCCGCCGGCGCAGCAGCCCGAGTCGGCCGCGGCCGGTGGGGGTGGTCAGGGTCCGGCGCCGATCGCGCAACCGGCCCCATCCGTACCGTCGGAGCCGTCCGAGGCTGTCGGGGCCCAGCCGGTCGAATCCCAGTCCCGGCCGGAGCAGCCGGTCCAGGCCTGGCCGGACACCCGCGGCGGCGACGACATCGCCCGCCGGATGTAGCGGTCCTACCGGCGGCCGCGCACCTCGGCCGCCCGGGCCGCCGCGTCGTCGGCCGCCCGCCGCATGCCGACATCGCGGAACGCGGCCGCCACCTCGTCGAGTCCGTCGGCGTCCCCGCCGGTCAGCGCCCGGGCATGGCGCAGCGCCAGAGTTCCGAACGCACAGTCCAGGCCGAGCCGGGTGGTCAGCCGGGTGATGCCGTCGACCGCGCGGATGTCGCCGAGCCGCACCGCATCATGCAGCGCCCGCAACGCGACCGCATGCTGCCCACCCCGCTCGGCGGCCCGGGCGGCCTCACGCGCCGCGTCGACCGCGCCGTGCCGGTCGCCCCGCGCTGCGCGGGTCCACGCCCGCGCCAGTGCCAACTCCGGGGCGAACAGCATCGACTTCAGGCCATGCCGAGATTCCGCGCGGGACAACGCGATCGCCGCCTCTGGTGCCGCACCCTGTTCGCCGAGCGCCCGGGCCAGCAGCATCGCCGCCAACGGCGCCCACGAATATCCGGTCGGCGTCAGCACCTTCACCGCCGCCCGCAACAGTGCGACCGCCTCGTCGAGGTCGCCCCTGGTGATCAGCACCTCGGCGATCAACAGTTCCCCGATCGCCCGGCCCGGCTGCTGCAGCTGGGCGATCTCGGTGAGCCGCCGGGCCAGCGCCAGCGCCTGATCCGGCGCGCCGGTCAACTGCCGCGCCGTGGTCTGCCCGAAGCCGCTGGTGAACCGCAACAAACCGGGATGTCCTGCCGACATCGCCCGCTCGGCGAGCGCGTCCACCTCGGTGAACCGGCCCATCCGCGCGGCGCTCAACGCGGCCGCGGCGCCGGCCCACCCGATCGCGGTGCCATCGGCGGTGGGGGAGGCCAACACCTCGGTCGCGGTCTGCAACGCCTGCTGCGGGCGCCCGGCGTTCATCGCGAACGTCGCCGACAGCGCATCCAGCGTGGTGGCCGCCGTCGGCGACGACACCCGTTCCCGCACGGTGCGCAAGAACGCCACCGCCCGTTCGGGTTGTGACAACATCCAGAACTGATTGGCCGCCCGGGGCAGTGCCCAGGCCATCAACTCATGCTCGGTCAGCCCGGTCGAGTCCACCGCCGCGAGCACCTCGTCGGCCTCGCGGCCGCGGCCCTGAAACGCCAGCGCGTATGCCAGCGGCAACCGGGCCGCCAGCCCGGCCCCGGAACCCGCGGCACCGACGGCGGCCCGGCCGAACCGCTCACACAGACCCAGATCACCGAGCCGCAGCGCATCCTCTGCGGCGACGGTCAACTGCTGTGCCGCCGGGGGCGCATCGCTGTCCAAAGCGTGCAACGTCCACCGCAGCCGGCCCACCACATCGGTCGGCGCGGCCGCGCCGGCCAGCTCGGTGCGCACCCCGCGCACCTCCGGTTCGGTCAGCTCCGCGCGCACCGCAGCGCAATACAGCGGATGCGCCGGACGCACCACATCGCACGCCCCGTCGGCCCCGGCCGCGTCATCGGCGGCCCCGGCACGCACCACGGCCCGCGAAGCCACCGCCCGCTCGACCGCGCCCGGTCCGGCCAGCTCCGCGAGCTGCCCGGCGGACAGGCTGCCGGCCACGGCGAGGAACCGCATCACCCGGGCCGCCTCGTCCGGCAGACCGGCCATGAACGCGGCCACCCGGGCGGTCAGCCGGCCGGCGTCGTGATCGGGTGCGTCCACCTCGATCCGGGGCAGCCGACCATCCCGGAACAGCGAGGTGATCGCCTCCGGCGCAGGGGAATCGGTGCTGACCGTGATGATCGGTGTGACGGCGCGGCTGACCGCGAGCTGGTAGACCAGCGTCGCCGACAGCGGGTCGAGGTACTGGGCATCGGTGACGATCACCACCCGGCCGTCCCCGAGCGCGGCACGGGCCGCCCGCAGTACATCGGCGGTGCGGCCGACCTCGGGAACCGCCAGCACCGGCCGGCACGCGGCGAACGGGACCACGGCGTCGGCGGCCGTGCCGGTGAGCCGGTCGGCCGGTCCGGACTCGGGGGCGAGCCGGTCGGCGGCCAACCCGGCCAGCACGCTCTTGCCGACACCCGCCGGCCCGGTCAGCACCGCGCCACCCTCGTCGCGCACGGCCGCCTCGACCGCGTCGAGCACCGACTCGACCATCGGCTCGAGCATCGGCTGGGGCGCCGCCGGCCACTGAACAGACACCGCCCGGAGTCTAGGACCGCCCGCGCGGATCCGGCCGGGATTGCCGCAAAGCCGCTCAGGCCGCTCGAGGCGCCGGTCAGGGCCGCTCAGGGCCGCCGGAGCATCGCCGCTGGTCTAGGTTGGCAGGGTGGTCGAGCGAGTGGTTGTGAATCTGTTCCGTGAATGGGCGGTGTGCGTCTACTGCGCCTCCGGCCCCAGACATCCGGAGCTGCTGGACCTCGCCCACCGGGTCGGCGTCGCGATCGCCGAACGGGGCTGGGCGTTGGTGTCCGGTGGCGGCAACGTGTCGGCGATGGGCGCGGTGGCCCAGGGTGCCCGCTCCCGCGGCGGGTACACCATCGGGGTGATCCCCAAGGCGCTGGTGCACCGCGAACTCGCCGACGTCGACGCCGACGAACTCATCGTCACCGACACCATGCGGGAACGCAAACAGGTGATGGAGGGCCGCGCGGATGCGTTCATCGCGCTGCCCGGCGGCATCGGCACCCTCGAGGAGTTCTTCGAAGCCTGGACCGCGGGCTATCTGGGTATGCATGAGAAACCGGTGGTGATGCTCGATCCGGACGGCCACTACGCCGGTTTGCTGGCCTGGCTGTACGGGCTGGTGGACACCGGCTATGTGGACCCGGCGGCGATGGAACGGCTCATCGTCGTCACCGACATCGAGGACGCGTTGGCGGCCTGCGCTCCGTCCGCGGACACGCTCTAGGGTGTAGCCAGCACAGCCAGATCGGAGGAGACGGACACCGATGAGCAACGAGCGACACAACCGATCGGCCACCCGGGAGCGGGTGGGACTGCTCGACATCGCCGGCCGGTTGCCCCGCATGGCGTTGGACGTGCCGGTGATGTTGCGGGGCGTCATCGCCGGCTTCGGCGCACGCCCGTCGGCCAAGACCTCGATCGGCAAGGTGTTCCAGGAGCGGGCGGCTCGCTACGCCGACAAGGTGTTCCTCAAATTCGAGGATCAGCAGCTGACCTACCGGCAGGCCAACGAGACCGTCAACCGCTATGCGGCCGCGCTGGCCGCACGCGGTGTCGGCCAGGGCGATGTGGTCGGGGTGATGCTCAAGAACGAGCCGCGCACCGTCCTGCTGATGCTCGCGACGGTCAAACTCGGCGCCATCGCCGGCATGCTCAACCACCATCAGAAGGGCGACGTGCTGGCGCACAGCATCGGGCTGCTCGACGCCAAGATCGTGGTGTCGGCCCCCGACCTGGTGAAGCAGGTCGAGGAGTCCGATGCCGACGTCGCCGATCTGCTGTCCGCCGACGACCTCGATCGGCTGTCGGTCGACGCGCCGACCACCAACCCGGCCATCACGTCCTCGATCCTGGCCCGGGAGAAGGCGTTCTACATCTTCACCTCCGGAACCACCGGGCTGCCGAAAGCCAGTGTGATGACCCACTATCGCTGGCTGCGGGCGCTGGCCGGCTTCGGCGCGCTCGGTATGCGGCTGCGCAGCAGCGACACCCTGTACTGCTGTCTGCCGCTGTACCACAACAACGCGTTGACGGTCGCGGTGTCGTCGGTGCTGTCGGCGGGCGCGACTCTGGCGCTGGGGAAGTCGTTCTCGGCGTCGCGGTTCTGGGATGAGGTGATCCGGCATGACGCCACCGCGTTCGTCTACATCGGCGAGATCTGCGGATACCTGCTCAACCAGCCGCCCAAGCCCACCGACCGCGCCCACCGGGTGCGGGTGATCTGCGGAAACGGTCTGCGGCCGGCCATCTGGGACGACTTCGTCGAGCGGTTCGGCATCGAGCGGGTGTGTGAGTTCTACAGCGCCAGTGAGGGAAACACCGCCTTCGTCAACGCCTTCAACATCGACAAGACCACCGGCATCTGCCCCAGCCCGGTGGCGTTCGTCGAATTCGATCAGGAGACCGGCGAGCCGCTGCGCGGCGCCGACGGCCGGGTGCGCAAGGTGAAGCGCGGCGAGCCCGGCCTGCTGCTGTCGAAGGTGAGCAGCTTCCAGCCGTTCGACGGCTACACCGATCCACAGGCCACCGAGAAGAAGTTGGTGCGCAACGCTTTCCGTGACGGCGATGTGTGGTTCAACACCGGTGACCTGATGAGGTACCAGGGGTTCGGGCACGCCGCGTTCGTCGACCGGCTCGGCGACACCTTCCGGTGGAAGGGTGAGAACGTCGCGACCACCGAGGTCGAGGCGGCGGTCTCGGCCGACCCCACCGTCGACGAGGCGACCGTGTACGGCGTCGAGGTGGAGGGCACCGGCGGGCGGGCCGGAATGGTGGCCCTCAAACTGAACGAGGGCTGTGAGTTCGACGGCAAGTCGTTCGCCGAGACGTTGTACAAGCGCTTGCCGGTGTATGCGGTGCCGCTGTTCGTCCGGGTCGTCGACGAGATCGAGCAGACCACCACCTTCAAGAGCCGCAAGGTCGACCTGCGCAACGAGGGGCAGGGCCCGCACATCGAGGATCCGCTCTACGTGCTCGCCGGCCGCGAGGAGGGCTACGTGCCGTTCTACGAGGAGTACGCCGCGGAGGTCCGCGACGGCAAGCGGCCCGTCAACTAGCGATTTCGGCGTGCGGACGATCGCTGAGCGGCCGTACGCACGCCGAAATCGGCCGACCTCAGTTGAGGTTTCGGGTACCCGAACATTAATATCGGCGTCATGGAAATCCGCCGGTGTCTCGGGACCGTGCTCGCCGTGTGGGCTCTGGTGTTCGGGCTCCTCGGGTGCGGTCCGCACCGCGGTGCGGGCGACGACACCCCGATGGTGTTGACCACCTTCACCGTGCTGGCCGACATCGCCCGCAACGTCGCCGGCGAACACCTGCAGGTGGAATCCATCACGAAGGTGGGCGCGGAGATCCACGGCTACGAACCGACCCCGGGCGATATCCGCAAAGCCGCCCGGGCCGACCTGATCCTCGACAACGGGCTGAACCTGGAGGCCTGGTTCGAACAGTTCATCAGCGAGGTGAACGTCGAACGGGTGCGGGTCAGCGACGGCATCGAGCCGATCGGCATCGCCGGAACCGATCAACCCAATCCGCACGCCTGGATGTCGCCGCTGAACGTCATCACCTATGTCGACAACATGGCCGACGCGTTCAGCGCGCTCGATCCCGCCAACGCCGAGCACTACCGTGCTAACGCCGAGGCGTACCAGCAGGAGTTGCGCGCCGTCCACGAGGATCTGGTGAACCGGCTCAGCGGCCTGCCGCCCGGTCAGCGCGCCCTGGTGAGCTGTGAAGGGGCGTTCTCCTATCTGGCCCGCGACGCCGGGCTGACCGAGAAGTACATCTGGCCGGTCAACGCCGAACAGCAGGCCACCCCGCGTCAGATCGCCTCGGTCATCGAGTTCGTCAACGCCAACGCGGTACCGGCGGTGTTCTGTGAATCCACCGTCTCCGACGCGCCGATGCAGCGGGTGGTGGAGGCCACCGGCGCGGTGTTCGGCGGCGTGCTCTACGTCGACTCGCTGTCGGAGCCCGACGGGCCGGTGCCCACCTATCTGGACCTGATCCGCCATGACGCCGACGTCATCGCCGCCGGATTGGCCGGGCGCCGGTCATGACCTTCGCGATCGAGGTGGCCGACGTCACCGTGCGCTACGGCGAAGTCGTTGCGCTGCGCGATATTTCGGCGCGGGTGCGACGCGGTACGGTGTGCGGGCTGATCGGGATGAACGGTTCGGGGAAGTCCACGCTGTTCAAGACGATCGTGGGACTCGTCCGGCCGGACACCGGCCGGGTGCTGCTGGACGGCGATCCGCCGGCGGTGGCGCGCAAACGCGGCGCGATCAGCTACGTGCCGCAGAGCGAGCAGATCGACTGGAGCTTCCCGCTGTCGATCCATGACGTGGTGATGACCGGACGGTACGGCCATCAGGGGTTCACCCGGCGCCCGCGTGCCGCCGACCGCGCCGCCGTCGCCGCCGCCCTCGACCGGGTGGGGTTGACCGACTTGGCCAGACGCCAGATCGGCCAGGCCTCCGGCGGTCAGCGCAAACGCGCGTTCGTCGCCCGCGCCATCGCCCAGGAGGCGGACATCCTGCTGCTCGACGAACCATTCGCCGGGGTCGACACCCGCACCGAGACGGCGTTGATCGCCCTGCTTCGGCAACTGGCCGCCGACGGGAAGACGGTGCTGGTGTCCACCCACGACCTTCGTTCGCTGCCCACACTGGCCGATGAGGTGATCCTGTTGATGCGGAGGGTTCTGGCTCAGGGCGATCCGGAAACCGTGCTGGCGCCGGACAATCTGGCCCGCGCGTTCGGGCAGGACGTGTTGAGCCGGCGATGACGTTGCTGCGCGAGATCCTCATCGACCCGCTCGCATACGAGTTCATGGTGCGGGCACTGGCCACCGCGCTGATCACCTCGGTGGTGTGTGCGCTGCTGAGTTGCTGGCTGGTGCTGATCGGGTGGTCGCTGATGGGCGACGCGGTGTCGCACGCGGTGCTGCCCGGGGTGGTGCTGGCCTACATCGTGGGCGCCCCGTTCGCGGTGGGCGCGGTGGTGTTCGGCTTCCTGGCCGTCGCCCTCATCGGGCTGGTGCGCGATACCAGCCGGGTCAAGGAGGACGCCGCGATCGGCATCGTGTTCACCACGCTGTTCGCCGCCGGCCTGGTGCTGGTGTCGGTGACGCCGAGCCAGGTGGACCTGAACCACATCGTGTTCGGAAATCTGTTGGGCGTCAGCCGAAACGACCTGCTGCAGGTGGCGATCCTGGGGGCCGTGGTGGTGGCGGCGGTGCTGGCCAAGAGGCGTGATTTCACCTTGTACGCCTTCGATTCCATCCACGCGCACACCATCGGGTTGAACCCGCGGCTGCTGGGTGCGGCGCTGCTGGCGCTGCTGGCGCTGACCGCGGTGGCGGCCCTGCAGGCGGTGGGGGTGGTGCTCGTGGTCGCCATGCTGATCATCCCGGGCGCCACCGCGTATCTGCTGACCGACAGTTTCGGGCGCATGCTGGTCATCGCGCCGCTGATGTCGGTGGCCGCCGCGATCACCGGGCTGTACGTCAGCTATCACCTCGACACCGCGTCCGGCGGGATGATCGTGGTCGCCCAGGGTTTGCTGTTCGGGCTGGTCTACCTGTTCGCCCCGCGGCAGGGAGTGCTCACCCGCGCGGCGTCGGCCCGGCTGCGGTCGCGCGGCTGAGGCTCGCGGTTTCGGCGTGCGCACGATCGCCAGGCGATCGCGAGCACGCCGAAATCGCGAATCTGGGGACAACGGGCAGTATGGAGACGTGCAGTCGACGTTCTGTGGCCGCCCGGTGGCCGGTGATCGCGCGTTGATCATGGCGATCGTGAACCGCACCCCGGACTCGTTCTACGACCGGGGCGCCACGTTCTCCGACGAGGCCGCCAAGGCGGCGGTGCACCGGGTCATCGAGGAGGGCGCCGACGTCATCGACGTCGGCGGGGTCAAGGCCGGGCCGGGCAGCGTGGTGGACGCCGAGGAGGAGATCGCCCGGGTGGTGCCGTTCATCGAATGGCTGCGCGACACCTATCCGGACCAGTTGATCAGCGTCGACACCTGGCGGGCGTCGGTGGCCAAACAGGCCTGCGCGGCCGGAGCCGATCTGATCAACGACACCTGGGCGGGGCACGATCCGGAGCTGCCCGCGGTGGCCGCGGAGTTCAATGCCGGGCTGGTGTGCTCGCACACCGGCGGCGCCGCGCCGCGCACCCGGCCGTTCCGGGTGAACTACGGCATCACCGAACGCGCGGTCGTCGACGATGTGATCGCGGAGGTGACCGCGGCCGCCGAACGCGCCGTCGCCGCCGGGGTCCCGCGGGATGCGATCCTCATCGATCCGACCCACGATTTCGGCAAGAACACTCATCACGGCCTTACTTTGTTGCGGCATGTGGAAGACCTTGTAAACACTGGATGGCCGGTCCTGATGGCGCTGAGCAACAAGGATTTCGTGGGGGAGACTCTCGGTGTGGTTTTGACCGATCGGTTGGAGGGCACCCTGGCCGCGACCGCCCTGGCCGCCGCGGCGGGCGCCGCGATGTTCCGGGTTCACGAAGTGGCACCCACCCGACGCGTCCTGGAGATGGTGGCGTCGATTCAAGGGGTTCGACCGCCGACCCGCACAGTGAGGGGACTGGCATGACTCTGCTTCCTGATGTGGCCGCCGCCAACGTCGACGCGGGCCATCGCTGGTTGGCCGATCACAGCTGGGAACGCCCGTCCTGGACGGTCGAGGAGTTGGAGGCGGCGAAGGCCGGCCGCACCATCTCGGTGGTGCTGCCCGCGCTCAACGAGGAAGAGACGGTCGGCAGCGTGGTCGGCAGCATCGCTCCGCTGCTCGGCGGGCTGGTCGACGAGCTGATCGTGTTGGATTCCGGATCCACTGACGAGACCGAGATCCGCGCGGTCGCGGCCGGTGCGCGGGTGATCAGCCGGGAGACCGCGCTGCCCGAGATCGCACCCCAACCCGGCAAAGGGGAGGTGCTGTGGCGGTCGCTGGCCGCGGTGACCGGCGACATCATCGTGTACGTCGACTCCGACCTGATCGACCCCGATCCGATGTTCGTGCCCAAACTGGTGGGCCCGCTGCTGGTCACCGAGGGCGTGCACCTGGTCAAGGGGTTCTACCGGCGACCGTTGAAGATCAGCGGCAGCGAGGACGGCCACGGCGGCGGCCGGGTCACCGAACTCGTCGCCCGCCCGCTGCTGGCCGCGCTGCGCCCGGAACTGGCGTGCGTGCTGCAACCGTTGGGCGGTGAGTACGCCGGCACCCGCGAACTGCTGATGTCGGTGCCGTTCGCTCCCGGATACGGCGTGGAGATCGGCCTGCTGCTCGACACCTACGACCGGCTCGGACTGGACGCGATCGCCCAGGTCAACCTCGGGGTGCGGGCGCACCGCAACCGGCCGCTGACCGATCTCGCCGCGATGAGCCGACAGGTGATCGCGACGCTGCTGAACCGGTGCGGCATCCCGGACTCCGGCGCGGCGTTGACCCAGTTCTTCGCCGACGGGGACGGCTTCACCCCGCGGACCTTCCCGGTGTCGCTCGTCGACCGGCCCCCGATGGCCACCCTGCGCCCCCGCTGACCAGCCGATCACGACGGCAGGTGTCGCAGCCTGTCGGAGGAATCCGGCAGTATCGAGGGCGTGACGCTGGTTCTGCTCTATCTGGTGGTCCTCATCCTGGTGGCCGTGGTGCTGTTCGGGGTGGGCAGCGTGCTGTTCGGCCGCGGTGAGCCGCTGCCGCCGTTGCCGCGCGGCACCACCGCGACGGTGCTGCCCGCGTCGGGGGTGACCGGCCGCGACGTCCAGGCGGTCAAGTTCACCCAGACCCTGCGTGGCTACAAGACCAGCGAGGTCGACTGGGTGCTGGATCGGCTCGGGCAGGAACTGGACCTGCTGCGCGGGGAGTTGGCCGCACTGCGCGCGGCCGACGCCACCCCGCACGCCGACGCCCGGGAGGACACCGACACCACCGGTATCGACGGTGCCGGTGAGGCCACCGAGGCCCCCGAGCTCAATGAGGCCACCGAGGCCACCGAGCCCAATGAAGCCGACGAGGCGAACGAGACCGGGACGACCGGCGGGGCCGACCGATCTGCCGACCCAGACGATCATGACCGCGCCGAGCAGGGTGCCGCATCCGTGGCCACCCGATCCGAGGACGAATCGTGACCGGCCCCGCGGACGGGTCCTCGTTCGACGACGGCCGGACCCGCTGCGGCTGGATCGACCCGGCGCGGCTGTCGCCGGCCGACTTCCTGCTCTACCGCGACTACCACGACACCGAGTGGGGACAGCCGGTGCGGGACTCGGCGGCGCTGTTCGAACGGATCAGTCTGGAGGCCTTCCAGAGCGGCCTGTCCTGGCTGGTCATCCTGCGGAAACGGGACAACTTCCGGCGCGCGTTCGACGGGTTCGACATCGAGCGTGTCGCCGGCTACACCGACCGCGACGTCGAGCGGCTGCTGGCCGACGCGGGCATCGTGCGCAACCGGGCCAAGATCGAGGCGACCATCGCCAACGCCCGCGTCGCCGCCGACCTGGACGTCGAGCTGAGCGACCTGTTGTGGTCGTTCGCGCCGGCCGACGCCGCGCGGCGGCCCCGGCCCGCCGATATGTCCCAGATCCCGGCGACCAGCCCGGAGTCGGTCGCGATGGCCAGGGAACTCAAGCGCCGGGGCTTCCGGTTCATCGGCCCGACCACGGCGTATGCGCTGATGCAGGCCACCGGGATGGTCGACGACCACACCGCGGGCTGCTGGGTTCCCCGGGCGTCCCGGGTGACGTCATGATCACCTTTGACGGGTCTTTGCACACCCACGGACCCGGATAGGGAAGAATGGAGGGTGATCACTAGCAGTCAGTGCCGGGTACTGCCATCGGGTGGGCAGGCTCGGCCCGAGGCCGGGCCTGCAACAACGCAGGCCGGATCATGTGGAGGGAGCACTCGATGGCGGCGATGAAGCCGCGGACCGGTGACGGTCCGCTGGAGGCGACCAAGGAAGGGCGCGGCATCGTGATGCGGGTACCGCTAGAAGGTGGTGGTCGTCTCGTCGTCGAACTCACGCCCGAGGAGGCAGCGGCTCTCGCCGACGAGCTGAAGGCCGTCACCAGCTAGCGGTCCGGGTGCGCGGTCACCCGGCGACCTGTCGATAGATCTGCAGGGTCTGCTCGGCGATGTGCGCCCAGGAGAATTCGCGGATGCACCGGTCCCGGCCGGCCTGACCGTACTGTCGGGCCCGGTCCGGCTCTGACACGAGGGTGTTCACCGCCTCGGCGAGCCGTCTCTCATACATCTCGGTGTCGCCGGCGTCGTAGTGCACCAGCAGGCCGGTCCGGTGATCGGACACCACCTCCGGGATACCCCCCACATCGGAGGCCACCACCGCGGTGCCGCACGCCATCGCCTCGAGGTTGACGATCCCCAGCGGTTCGTACACCGAGGGGCACACGAAGACCGTTGCCGCGGAAAGGATCTCGCGGATCTTCCCGATCGGCAGCATGTCGCGCACCCAGAACACGCCGGTGCGGCGACGGGCCAGTTCGCCGACCGCCGCGGTGATCTCGGCCGCGATCTCGGGGGTGTCGGGAGCGCCGGCGCACAGCACCAACTGGATTCCGGGATCGAAGCGGTGCGCCGCGGCGAGCAGGTGGGCCACCCCCTTCTGGCGGGTGATCCGACCGACGAACGCCACGATAGGGCGGCCGGGGTCGACGCCGAGTTCGGCCAGCACCGACTCCTGCGGATCCGGCGGGGCGGGATACCAGACGTCGGTGTCGATCCCGTTGCGCACCACGTGTACCCGCGCGGGGTCGACGGCCGGATAGGTGCGCAGCACGTCGGCGCGCATCCCCGAACTCACCGCGATCACCGCGTCGGCGGCCTCCACCGCGGTACGTTCGACCCAGGACGAGATGCGGTAGCCGCCGCCGAGCTGTTCGGCCTTCCAGGGCCGCATCGGCTCCAGCGAATGCGCGGTCAGCACATGGGGAATGCCGTACAACAGCGCGGCGAGGTGTCCGGCCAGGCCGGTGTACCAGGTGTGCGAGTGCACGACGGTGGCCGCACCGGCGGCGTTGACCAGGTGCAGGTCGGCCGACAGCGTCGACAGCGCCGCGTTGGCGCCCTTGAGGGTGGGATCGGGCCGGGCCGCGAACGCATCGACCCGTGGCGCGCCCATGCAGAGCACATCGACCGCACACAGGTGACGCAACTGCGCAACGAGTTCGGTGACATGCACGCCGGCGCCGCCGTAGACCTCGGGTGGGTACTCCCGGGTCATCATCGCCACCCGCATGGGGATGACGGTAGTGCCCGGTTCGCCGCGATGCAGCACCGACCGGCGAACCCGGCGGACAACCCGTTGCCGTCGACATCGGTGCGTGTGGCCGGCCGTCGGGGCAACACGCGTGATAGTGCGCAACAACTAGCAGTGGGCAGCACCGCCGGATAGGTTTGTGGGTATGAGGGAAGCGCCACACGTGCTGGGCATTGTCCTGGCCGGCGGGGAGGGGAAGCGGCTCTACCCATTGACGGCGGACCGGGCAAAGCCGGCGGTTCCATTCGGGGGCGCCTACCGGCTCATCGACTTCGTGCTGTCGAATCTGGTCAACGCCCGGTTTCTGCGGATCTGTGTGCTGACCCAATACAAATCGCATTCGCTGGACCGGCACATCTCGCAGAACTGGCGGCTCAGCGGCCTGGCCGGTGAGTACATCACCCCGGTTCCCGCGCAGCAGCGGCTCGGGCCGCGCTGGTACACCGGGTCGGCCGACGCGATCTACCAGTCGATGAACCTCATCTACGACGAGGACCCGGACTACATCGTGGTGTTCGGCGCCGACCACGTGTACCGGATGGACCCCGAACAGATGCTGCGGTTCCACATCGAGAGCGGGGCGGGGGCGACGGTGGCCGGAATCCGGGTGCCGCGTAAGGAGGCCACCGCGTTCGGCGTCATCGACGCCGACGAGTCGGGCCGTATCCGTGCTTTCGTGGAAAAACCAGCGGAGCCGCCCGCAGTGCCCGACAACCCCGATGAGGCGTTCGCGTCGATGGGCAACTACATCTTCACCACCAAGGTGCTCATCGACGCGATCAAGGCCGACGCCGAGGACGACCATTCCGACCACGACATGGGCGGGGACATCATCCCCCGGCTGGTCGAGGACGGGATGGCCGCGGTCTACGACTTCAACGACAACGAGGTCCCCGGCGCCACCGAACGGGATCACGGCTACTGGCGCGACGTCGGCACCCTCGACGCGTTCTACGACGCCCACATGGACCTGGTGTCGGTGCATCCGGTGTTCAACCTGTACAACCGGCGCTGGCCGATCCGGGGCGCCACCGAGAACCTGGCCCCGGCCAAATTCGTCAACGGCGGTTCCGCCCAGGAATCGGTGGTGGGTGCGGGCAGCATCATCTCGGCGGCCTCGGTGCGCAACTCGGTGCTGTCGTCGAATGTGGTGATCGACGACGGCGCGATCGTCGAGGGCAGTGTGCTGATGCCCGGGGTGCGGGTAGGACGCGGTGCGGTGGTGCGCCGCTCGATCCTGGACAAGAACGTCGTGGTCGGTCCGGGCGAGATGGTCGGCGTCGACCTCGAGAAGGACCGGGAGCGGTTCGCGATCAGCGCCGGCGGTGTGGTGACCGTCGGTAAGGGGGTGTGGATCTGAGCCGCTCGCGGCTCACCACACGTACGGCACCAGCCGGTAGGGCACG
Organism: Mycolicibacterium thermoresistibile; assembly: GCF_900187065.1. Taxonomy (NCBI): domain Bacteria; kingdom Bacillati; phylum Actinomycetota; class Actinomycetes; order Mycobacteriales; family Mycobacteriaceae; genus Mycobacterium; species Mycolicibacterium thermoresistibile. The sequence continues at coordinate 3,587,136 of NZ_LT906483.1, read as the reverse complement.
GCGCGGGTGTAGTCCGGATAGCCGGCCAGTTCGGTGCGCAGCAGCGCCTCCTCGTCGAGGATGCGTACCACCAGTCCGGCGACGGCCACCACGACCAGCGCCAGCGCCCAGTACGAGCCGAGGGCCAACGGCATGCCGAGGAACAGCACCACCGAACCGGCGTACAGCGGGTGGCGGACCACACCGTACAAGCCGGTGGACACCACCTGCTGATCGCTCTCGGTGGTGACGGTTGCTGCGGCCCAAGCGTTCTGCAGCACCGAACCCATGGTGATCGCCAGCCCCGCGGCGGTGAGCACCAGACCCACCACGCACACCCACACCGGCGCCCGACTCCACCCGAGGCGGTGGTCCAATCCGCCCAGGACCAACATCCCCAGCGCGGCCAGTTGCACCACCAGGATGGCGGCCCGCTGCGCCGGGCGGGACTCCGCGGTCGGCCCGGAACGCAGCCGACGCCGAAGGGTGTCGGGCATCTTCACCGCCAGGTACACGGTGTACGGCACGGTGAAGGCCACCAGCACCGCCAGCAGCGCCCACCCCTGCCAGTAGCCCAGAGTGCCGGCCGGTCCGAACATCAGTGCCCCGAACAGCACCATGCCGAAGACCGAGTAGATCGTCGTGCGCAGGTACACCGTGTCCCCCTGTGTCGTCGTCCTGGTCCGGCAGGGTCAGAGTGCGTCGCGGCCCCGGTACCGCCAGCCGGCCGTCGCCGTCAGCGCCGCACCGATCAGCACCATCACCACCATCGTGGTCACCGAGGTCTCCATCGGCACCTTGATGCGGGTGACCGGGGACAGGTCGAGCAGCCACTGCGGCACCCGCAGCAGCGCCCCCATGTACAGCGAGACGATCACGAAAGTCACCGTCAGCCAGGCGATCCAGTTCATCCGCAGCGCGAAGGCCAGCGCTGCGATGCCGGTCATCACCGCCATCGCGGGCAGGTGCGCCAACGCGGACAGCACCAGCTCGCCGACGGTGCCGGGGTCACCCAGTGCGATGCCGGCGCCCAGGCCGTTGCCCAATCCGGCGAAGAACAGCAGCGTCGCCGCACCGAGCAGTGTCGCGGCCACCGTCGACAGCAGCCACTGCCATCGCGACACCGAACCGGCCAGCACCGGCTCGGCCAGACCGGATTGCTCATCGCTGCGCAACCGCAGCACGGTGATCGCGATGAAGGCGGTGGTCGCGGCGGCGAGGAACTGGGTCATCGTGGTGAAGATGCCGGCATTGCCGTGGGCGGCGAGCATCGCCGCGACCAGTTCGTTCTCCTCGGCGATGTCCAGCATCGCCTGGGTCAGCGAACCGAAGGTCAGCCCGCCCAGGAACAAGCCCACCGACCAGCCGATGAGCTGCCCGCGCTGCAGCACCAGCTGCAGCCCGAACACCCCGCGGATCGGGGGCGCCCCCGGCCGGTCTCCGCCGGCGGGCAGGGTGCCTGCGTCGTACTCGCGGGACCGTTCCAGCACCGCCGCCGCGCCGAGCAGAACGACGGTGAGGAGCACCAGCAGGGCCAGCGGCCACCACCGCACCTCGACGAACGCCCGCATCTGCTGGGCCCAGGCAACCGGCGACAGCCAGCTCACGACGCTGCCGGAGTGGTTGATCACATCACCGACCCCGCGTACCACCACCGCCGCGGCCAGCGCACCCAGCGCGGCGCCGGTCGCGGCCCGCGAGGTGCGCCACAGCTGCGCGGTCACCGCGGCGGTGGCGCCGAAGACCATCGCCACCCCGGTGATCCCCAGGCTCATCGCCGCCGAGTCGACCACCGGCAGGCCGGTCGCCGCCGTCGCCGCGGTCAGGGTGACCGCCAGCACCGCGTTGACACCGGCGAGCAGCAGAATCGCCGCGACGGTGCGGGCGTGCCGGCCCACCGGCGCGGCGAGCACGAGTTCGGCTGTGCCGCTTTCCTCTTCGGCCCGGGTGCGGCGAACCACGGTGAGGATGGCCAGGATCGAGGCGGCGACGATGAAGGTGAGCATCGCTTCGTTGGCGACCATCGCCCCGAGCGCGGTCTCGTTCTTGCCGAACATCGGGCCGGCGAACATGATGCCGGCCGGGTTCTTCATCAGGTTGACCCGGGCGAGGCGGTCGACCTCGTCCGGATAGGCCATCTCCAATGCGGCGGGCATGTACCCGATGCTCACCGTCAGCACCACCACCCACACCGGCAACCGGATGCGGTCGCGGCGCAACGCCAACGCGATCAACCTGCCCAGACCGGTCAGCGTCGACCCGGTGGCCGGTCGCGCCGCGCGGGCGTGCCGGGCGGTGACCGTGGCGCTCATCGCGGCACCTCCTGGTACTCGCGCAGGAACAGGTCCTCGAGCGAGGCCGGGGTCACGGTCAGCTCCTCGATGCCGAGCGTCGTCAGCTCGGTCATCGTGCGGTCCAGATCGGTGCGGTCCACCGAGAAGGTGTGCAGACCGTCGTCGGTGCTGAACTCGTGAATGTAGGGGGCCGTACGCAGCGCGTCGATCGGGGCACGGGTGCGCACCTTGACGGTGGTGCGCATCAGGTGCCGCAATTCGTCGAGCCGGCCGGCGCGCACCGTCCGGCCGGACCGGATGATGGTCACCGAGTCACACAGCCGCTCCACCTCGGCGAGGATGTGACTGGACAGCAGCACCGCGGCACCGTTGTCGGCGGCCTCCCGCACACACATTTGGAACGCCTTGTCCATCAACGGGTCCAGACCGGAGGTCGGTTCGTCGAGAATGTAGATCTCGGCGTTGGTGCTGAACGCCGCGACCAGCGCCACCTTCTGCCGGTTGCCCTTGGAGTAGGTGCGGGCCTTCTTGTCCGGGTCGAGTTCGAACCGTTCGATCAGTTCGTCCCGGCGTTTGGTGTCGAAGTTGTCGCGCAGGCCGGCCAGGAAGTCGATGGCCTGCCCGCCGGTGAGATTGGGCCACAGCGTCACATCCCCGGGCACGTATGCCAGGCGGCGGTGCAGTTCGACCGCGTCGTGCCACGGGTCGCCGCCGAGCAGTCGGGCGGTGCCGCCGTCGGCGCGCAGCAGACCCAGCAGCACCCGGATGGTGGTCGACTTGCCCGAGCCGTTGGGGCCGAGGAATCCGGCGACGCTGCCCCGCTCGACCCGTAGGTCCAGGCCGTCGACCGCCCTGGTGCGGCCGAAACTCTTCTTCAGTCCGTGGATTTCGACGGCTGGTTCGGCGTCAAACCGCGGCGACGTCGTCGTCATGTGCCCCTCCTTGGTCGGACAACTGTTGGGTCTCCCGGGCCACGAACGCGTCGAACATCGTCGAATCGGCCATCAGTCCGTGGGTGTAGATCTCGAGGGCGGGCAACATCATGTCCCGGCTGTAATCCCGCAGCACGGCAGCCAGGTCGGTCGGGTTGTCATGCAGTTGCAGATAGAGCAGGAAACTGCCGCCGCCGCTGATCGCCAGAAACCTCGCCCGCGCCTTGGGATCCCGGCTGGGTTTGACGGTGCCCGCGCGCTCACCCTCGTCGAGATACCAGCGGGTGTCGTCGATCATCTTCTGCCACAACATCTTCGCCAGGTCACTTCCGGACTGCATGCTGCGGACCAGATACGCCATGATCGGCGCGTACGACTCCAGCTCGGCGATCTGGGCGAACCAGGTGGCCGGGTCGTTGGATCGGATCGCCGCGGACTTGCCCGAGCGGATCTCCTCGGCGATGTGATCGTCGCAGGCCTTGCGCAGGTTGTCCTTGGAGCCGAAGTGATGGATGACCAGCGCCGGGCTGACGCCGGCGGCCTCGGCGATGGCGCGCACGCTGACATCGAAACCGTGCCGGCCGAACTGGTCGATCGCGGCATCGCGGATCCGCGCCGCGGCGGTGCGGTCATCGGCTGAACGCATGTTCAGTACACTAAACGTGCGTTCAGTCCGGCGTCAAGACTTCTGCTCGCCCGGAAACACAGCAGCAGAACGCAGCGGCAGAAACGCAGCGGGAAGCGGGGATCAGTCGCGTGCGGCGGCGAGCAGACCGTCGCCGAGGGGAATCACCACCGGGGTGAGCCGCTCGTCCTCGGCGATCAACCGGGTCGCCTCGCGCACCGCCGACACCTCGGCGTCGGCCGCACCGGCGTCGCCGACCCGTCCCCCGAGCCCGGCCCGGTGCAGCACGATCGCCCCGCCGGAGCGCAGCAACCGGACACCCTCGGTGACGAACTGCGGAAGGTCGATCGGATCGGCGTCGATGAACACCAGGTCGTAGGACTCGTCGGCGAGCCGGGTCAGCACCTCCTGGGCGCGGCCGCTGATCAGCCGGGTGCGGCCGGGGCCGACGCCCGCCTCGGTGAAGGCCTGTTTGGCGATGCGCTGATGTTCGGGCTCGAGGTCGATGGTGGTGAGCACACCGTCGTCGCGCATCCCCGACAGCAACCACAACCCGCTGATCCCCGCGCCGGTGCCGACCTCCACCACCGCCTTGGCGCCGGTCACCTTGGCCAGCACGCTCAACAGCGCACCCACCGCCGGAGTGACCGCGCCGACACCGATGTCGTGGGCGCGTTCCCGTGCTGCGGCGACGATCTCGTCCTCGGAGATGGACTGCTCGGCATGGGCCAGGAGCGACTGGGCGGTATCGGAACGAGGATGGGAGAGGGGCCGACTGCCCGGATCGTCGGTGCTGGTCATGCCCGCAGCGTAGGCGAACCGGTGGTGCCGGGTATGCGACACGCCCGGCAGGAAACTGTGCGAAACCTTAATTTTGACGGGTTTGCCCAGGTAGACGGGTGGGTAGCTGACATTCTCAGGGAACGTTCAGTGCGCTCCCAGTGCTCCCACACAGCGATGAGGAACGGTATCTCCCATGGACCAATCCCGATCCTGGGTCCCTGCCTGGGCCGGATCTCGGATCCCGCACCGGCCAGGCGGGAATACGCCCGCCGAGGAACGCGTTCATCCGGACGTGACGCCGTCGGGAGCAGATGACGGCCGCCTACAGGAGGATGCGATCAGCACAGCACCCCAGAGCACGCTTTCGATGTCGGTTCCGGCGTCGATGACGCATTTCGCGCCGCCGCAGGCCACCGAGTGGGCCGAGCCCGTCGAGGAACCGACGGGCACCGCGGTGTTCGACGCCACCGGGGACAAGTCCACCATGCCGTCCTGGGACGAGCTGGTTCGCCAGCACGCCGACCGGGTGTACCGGCTGGCCTACCGGCTGTCGGGTAACCAGCACGACGCCGAGGACCTGACCCAGGAGACGTTCATCCGGGTGTTCCGGTCGCTGCAGAACTACCAGCCCGGGACGTTCGAGGGCTGGCTGCACCGCATCACCACGAACCTGTTCCTGGACATGGTGCGGCGGCGTGGACGCATCCGGATGGAGAGCCTGCCCGAGGACTACGACCGGGTGCCGGGCAATTCACCCAATCCGGAGCAGATCTACCACGACGCCCGGTTGGGTCCGGATCTGCAGGCCGCGCTGGACTCGCTGCCGCCCGACTTTCGCGCCGCGGTGGTGCTGTGTGACATCGAGGGGCTGTCCTACGAGGAGATCGGCGCCACCCTCGGGGTGAAGCTGGGCACCGTCCGCAGCCGCATCCACCGCGGACGGCAGGCGTTGCGGGACTATCTGGCCCGGCACTCGCAGAACTCCGGGCAGTCGGCCACCACGTCCTGATCGGTGGTCCTGATCGGTGGTCCTGATTGGCGGTCCTGATTGGCGGTCCTGATTGGCGGACGCATGACCGGTGCCGGGTGTCTCCCGGCGCATTGCGCGCTACATTCGAAAGAACACCACGGTCACGACCTGACCTAGCCCTGTCGCGGGCCCGTGACGACTGATCAAGCTGAGAGGAGCCAGGTGATGGCCGAACCGGGACATCTGTTCCGTCGTGCGTTCTCCTGGCTCCCCGCTCAGTTCGCGCCGCAGAACGACGCACCGGTCGGCGCGCCGCGCCAGTTCGGGTCGACCGAGCATCTGTCCACCGAGGCCGTCGCGGCGTTCGTCGACGGTGAGCTGGGGATGACCGCCCATCTGCGCGCCGCCCACCACCTGTCGCTGTGTCCGCAGTGCGCCGCCGAGGTCGACGCGCAGGCCCAGGCCCGGGCGGCGCTGCGGGAGTCGCGACCGGTGGACGTGCCCAATTCGCTGTGGGGCCTGCTGTCGGAGATCCCGAACCGCACGTCGGCGACGACGCCGGAGGATCCGAAGCCCCCACCCTTTGCTGACTGGCAGCCTCGCGGCTGGCGTAAACGTCGGTAGGGTAGAGGCGCAGTTTTCGCGAAGCGGTCTGCGCCGGCCCCCGGCGGGCGCTTCCCGAGACCAGTGAACTCCCCGACAGAGAGCGATACCGGGTGACCAATCAGGACCAGCCGAACGACAGCCACCGTCTGGCGCCGCGGCCCGTCGAACGCCCACCCGTCGATCCGGCCCAGCAGCGGGCCTTCGGACGTCCGGAGGGCGTCACGGGACCGTTCCTCGACGCGGAGAAGTACGTCGACCAGGGCGAGTACACCCCCCGCGATCAGGCGCCCGACCCGGTGCTGGCCGAGGCGTTCGGGCGTCCTCATCCCGGTGTGGAGTCGCTGCAACGCCACCCGGCCGACGCCGGGGCGCTGGAAGCCGAGAAGGCGCCGGACGACCCGCCGCCCGACCCGTGGCGCGACCCCAACGCCGGCGTCGCCCTGGGCACCCCGGCGCTGCCGGAACCGCCGCCGGCCCCGGCCCCGGCCGACACCGGCAAGCTCGGCCTCCGCGACGTGCTGTTCGGCGGGCGGGTGTCCTACGCGGCGCTGGCCATCCTCGGTGTTCTCGCGATCGCGATCGGCCTGCTCGGCGGGTGGGTGGGTCGGGTGACCGCGGAGGTCACCGAGGCGTTCACCACCTCGAAGGTCACCCTGCAGACCGGCGGCGGTGAGGACCTGCCACCCGGAAAGATCGCCGAGGTGGCGGCCGCGGTCGCCGACTCGGTGGTGACCATCGAGGCCAAGAAGGGCAATGAGGGCTCGCAGGGGTCCGGTGTGGTGGTCGACGGCGCCGGCTACATCGTCACCAACAATCACGTGATCTCCGAGGCCGCCACCAAACCGGCCGACTTCCAGATCCAGGTGGTGTTCAACGACGGCACCAAGGTGCCGGCCAACCTGGTCGGCCGTGACCCGAAAACCGACCTCGCGGTGCTCAAGGTCGACAACGTCGACAATCTGACGGTGGCGCGGATGGGTGACTCCGACAAGCTGCAGGTCGGCGAGGAGGTCATCGCCGCCGGTGCGCCGCTGGGGCTGCGCAGCACGGTCACGCGCGGCATCATCAGCGCGTTGAACCGTCCGGTGCCGTTGTCCGGGAACCGCTCGGGCACCGACACCGACACCGTGATCGACGGCGTGCAGACCGACGCGTCGATCAACCACGGCAACTCCGGCGGCCCGCTGATCAACATGAACGCCGAGGTCATCGGCATCAACACCGCCGGGAAGTCGCTGTCCGACAGCGCCAGCGGGCTGGGCTTCGCGATCCCGGTCAACGAGGTGAAGACCGTGGTGGAGACCCTGATCCGGGACGGCCACATCTCTCATCCGACGCTGGGGGTGTCCGCGGTGTCGGTGAGCAACGACCTCGCCTCCGGGGCGCTGGTCCGCGACGTGAAGGTCGGCGGCCCCGCCGACCGCGGGGGCCTGGTGGAGAACGACGTGGTGGTCAAGGTCGGTGACCGCACGGTGGCCGACGCCGACGAGTTCGTCGTCGCGGTCCGGCAACTCAAGGTCGGCGAGGAGGCCCCGATCGAGGTGTTGCGGGAGGGCCGACCGGTGACGCTGATGATCACCCCGGACGCCGAGCCGAGTACCAGAGACAAAGAGTAGCCATGTTCTCCAACGTCGGCTGGGGTGAGATGGTGATCCTGGTCATCGCCGGACTGGTGATTCTCGGTCCGGAGCGGTTACCCGGCGCCATCCGCTGGACCGCCAACGCGCTGCGGCAGGTGCGCGACTATGTCAGCGGCGCGACCAGCCAGCTGCGGGAGGAATTCGGTCCGGAGTTCGACGACCTGCGCGAACCGTTGAGCGAGCTGCAGAAACTGCGGGGAATGACGCCGCGGGCCGCGCTCACCAAACATCTGCTGGACGGCGACGATTCCATCTTCACCGGCCGGTTCGACACCCCTGGTTCCGACGGGGCCGGTTCCGCCGCCGATTCCCGTGCGCCGCACCCGCCGTCGGGTACGCAGTCCAATACGGTCCAGCCGGTCGACGCGGAGACCCCCGTGCGCACCCCGAAGATCGACCCCGACGCCACCTGATCAGACCGAGCGCTCAGGTATGCCCGCTCAGGTATGCCCGTGCCGTCGAATGTGCAGCGGCCGCCGCGAATGTGCGTCAGCTGCTGTGAATGTGCGTGAGCTGGTTCGGATGTGCGGTGCCGGAGGCGGTTTCCGGCGTGTCGACCCGCGGAGTTCCCATTCGACGCGTTGAACTCACCGTCGACGCGGGCCGAGCACCCTCGACGCGGGCCGTGCACTCTGGTCGCGCTGAGTGCACAGTCTCAGACCGTGTGGGCACGCCGAGCTCCGGCACGGCCGGTCGAGCCGGCCGAATCTCAGCGACCAGCCGGGTCGAGCCCCAACGACATACCGGCCAGACCCCGTTTGCGCGTCGACAACGCGTCGGCGATCTTGCGCAGTTCCTTGCCCGCGGCGGAGTCCGGCGCCGACAACACCAGCGGCACCCCGGCGTCACCGGCGCTCACCAGCGCGGGATCCAGCGGCACCTGTCCGAGTAACGGCACCTCGGCGCCGACGGCGCGGGTCAGCCGCTCGGCGACCTGCTGGCCGCCGCCCTCGCCGAACAGGTTCATCGTGGTGCCGTCGGGCAGTTGCAGCCCGGCCATGTTCTCCACCACGCCGACGATGCGCTGACGGGTCTGCAGGGCGATCGCGCCGGCCCGTTCGGCGACCTCGGCTGCCGCGGCCTGCGGTGTGGTGACCACCAGGATCTCGGCACTCGGAATCAACTGGGCCACCGAGATCGCCACGTCACCGGTGCCCGGTGGCAGATCGAGGAGCAACACGTCGAGGTCGCCCCAGTACACGTCGGCGAGGAACTGCTGCAACGCCCGGTGCAGCATCGGGCCCCGCCACACCACCGGGGTGTTGCCGGCGGTGAACATCGCGATCGAGATGACCTTCACGTTGTGCGCGACGGGCGGCACGATCATCGAGTCGACCTGCACCGGCCGGTCCTCGGTGCCCATCATGCGCGGCACCGAGTGCCCGTAGATGTCGGCGTCGAGGACCCCGACGGACAGCCCCCGCGCGGCCATCGCGGCGGCGAGGTTCACCGTCACACTGGACTTGCCGACCCCGCCTTTACCCGAGGCGACCGCGTACACCCTGGTCAGCGACCCCGGCTGGGCGAACGGGATGACGGGTTCGCGGGAGTCACCGCGCAGCTTCTTGCGCAGTTCGGCCCGTTGTTCGTCGTCCATCACGTCGAGCCCGACGGTCACCGCGCCGGTGCCGGGCACATCGGTGACCGCGGCACGCACCGCATCGGCGATCTCGGTCTTCTTCGGACACGCCGAGGTGGTCAGGTACACGTCCACGTGCACGGCGCTGTCGGATCCGACGGTGACACTTTTGACCATGCCGAGTTCGGTGATCGGCTTCCGCAGCTCGGGGTCGATCACCTTGGCCAGCGCCGCGCGCACGGCCGCTGTCAGGTCTTCCGGGGTGTGGGTCATCACCCACGAGTGTAGGCCCGCGGCTATCTCAGTGACCCGGGCCGGGCACCGCAGCGGGAGCCGGGCCCGGTGCGGGGCCGGGTGCCGGTGGCTGCGCCGGGTCGGCGAGCGCGGGGCCGGGCTCGGGTGGAGCCTCGGGCGCCGGGCCGGGAGCCGGCGGTGCCGGCGCGACCTGCGGCGGTGCTGGCTGCCCCAGCGGCGGGGCCGGCGGCGCGGTCGGCTTGAGGCAGAACACCACGCACTCCGGCTCCGGGGGTTGCATCCAGGGCGGCACCCACGGCGGCGCCTCCTGGGTCGTGGGCGTGGCGGGCGACTCCGGGGCCGGGCCGGGCAACGGCCCCAGCTCCTGGTTCGGCGCGAACCCGGGGACCGGGCCGGGAAGCCGGGTGGCGGCCTCCGCACGACCGTCGATCAGCGGCAGCACCGCCAGCGGATCACCCGGCGACAGGCCCATGGCGTTCAGCGGGGAACCGGGGCCGAGCCCGTCGTAGCCGGACACATGGGAGTTGAGCGACGGCACCGGACCGGTCAGCGGTGGCAGATCCACCGGGTGCACACCGGTGGCGTACGCGGCCGCCCAGCCCATCACATTGTGCGCATAGGCGACCGAGTTGTTGTACCGCAGCAGCGCCTGCATGACATGCGAGGGATCCCGCAGATTCATCCCGCCGCTGCACAGATAGCGGGCGGCGGCCAGCGTGGAGTCGAACAGGTTCTGCACATCGGCCTTGCCGTCGCCGTCACCGTCGGAGGCGAAGCGCGCCCAGGTGCCGGGCAGGAACTGCATCGGCCCCAGCGCGCGGGCATAGGTGACCCGGTCGGCGGTGCGGCTCTGCACGATGATCTCGTTGCCCGGCAGGGATCCGTCCAACAGCGGACCCAGGATCGGTCGTATCGCGGTGCCGTTGGCGTCGGTGGCGCCGCCGTAGGCGTGCATCGACTCGATCCGGCCGATTCCGGCCAGCAGGTTCCAGCTCACCCCGCACTCCGGCTGGGCGTGCGCCATCATCCGCTCCGCGTTGCGGTAGGCCCGCAGCGCCATCGCGGGTATGCCCAGCGTGCCCGGGGTATTGACCACCGCTGCCGGGGGTGGGGCGGCCACCGTGGATTCGACGAAATGGAACGGGGCGGGCTTCTTCTGCAGCGCCACGACGGTCGGGCCGGACCGGTCCACCGGCTCCGGGCTGACCGCGGCCAGCGGGGTGACCGCGGTGTCGGACTCGTGCGGGAACTGGAGTGGTCCGGAGCCGCCGACCGCACCGGCGAAGACCAGTGGGGTGATCACGGCGAGCCCGAAGGCGGGTCGGTTCAAGGCGGGTCGATTCACTGCGCGGCTCAACCGGCGCCGCGCCGCCGCGACGGCGGCTCGTCCCCGTATGCGCACTCAACCATCCTCGGGTCGTGACGACGTAAGTGAACCAAGTCACCATACCTAGTCGTACCTGGCCTGTTGACGCAATGGCGAACACCGGCCATGTCGGGTTTCGAATCGGGTCCGACGGGCGCGGACGCCGGATCCGCCGGGCGCACCGGCCCTGCGCTCACTCCCGGGCCGCACTCCCGGGTTTCACTCGCTGGGTGGCGCCGGCCGGCCGGAGGGCTCGGGCGGCCCGAAGTCGCCGGTGTCGCCGGTGCCGCCGTGACGCTGCAGTTCGGAGAGCATTTCGCGCAGTTCGTCGAGCTCGCGGCGCAGGTAGTCGCGGGTGGCGACCTCGCCGATGGCCAGCCGCAGCGACGCCAGTTCACGGGCCAGGTACTCGGTGTCGGCCTTCGTCTGCTCGGCGCGGCGACGGTCCTCCTCCAGCGCCACCCGGTCGCGGTTCTCCTGCCGGTTCTGGGCGAGCAGGATCAGCGGCGCGGCGTAGGCGGCCTGGGTGGAGAACGCCAGGTTCAGCAGGATGAACGGATACGGGTCCCACTGCCAGGCGAACGCGCCGATGTTCAGCGCGATCCACACGACCACCACGATGGTCTGGGCGGCCAGATACCGTCCGGTGCCCAGGAACCGGGCGATGCGCTCACTGAACCGGCCCATCGCGTCGACGTCCAGGCCCAGACCGAGGTCCAGGCCGCGGGACGCGCGGGGGGTGTCCAGCCGTTGCCGTGCCGACAGTTCGCTCACGTCAGCCCCTCGGCGTCGGTCAGTTCCGGTTCCTCCTGCTGCCGCCAGTCATCGGGCAGCAGATGGTCGAGCACGTCGTCGACCGACACCGCACCGAGCAGATGGTTCTGCTCGTCCACCACCGGCCCGCAGACCAGGTTGTAGGCGGCGAAGTAGCGGGTGACCGCGGCCAGCGACTCCTCGGGATGCAGCACCGGCAGGTCGGCGTCGAGGATGCCGCTGACCAGCGCCGCGGGTGGTTCCCGCAGCAGCCGTTGCAGGTGCACACAGCCCAGATAGTGGCCGGTCGGCGTGGCGGTGGGGGGCCGGGTCACGAACGCCACCGACGCCACGGCCGGGGTCAGGTCCGGGTCGCGGACCCGCGCCAGCGCCTCGGCGACGGTCGTGCCAGGTGACAGCACGACCGGCTCGGAGGTCATCAGACCGCCGGCGGTGTTGGGGGAGTGGCTCAGCAGCCGGCGGACGTCCTCGGAGTCCTCCGGGTCCATCCGGCGCAACAACGCCTCGGCGTCCGTCGGCGCCAACGCGCCCAGCAGATCAGCCGCGTCGTCCGGATCCATCGCCTCCAGCACCGTGGCGGCGCGGTCGGTTTTCAGCTGCCGCAGCACCTGGGTCTGCTCGGCGGCGGTGAGTTCCTGCAGCACATCGGCCAACCGGTCGTCGTCGAACGCGGCGATCACCTCGAAGCGCCGTTTGGGCGGCAGTTCGCGCAGCGCGTCGGCAACCTCCACCGGGCGTTGACCTTCGAACTGTTCGAGCAACTGGGCGACACCCTGATCCGGCAGCGCCAGTCCGGACGGGGTGAGCCCCTGCACCACGTACTGCCAGTCGGTGACGTAGATGTTGCTGCGGCGGGTCAGTCGCCGGTGCGGGCGGCGCACCGCCACCCTGGTGACCAGCCAGTCGCGGGTCCGGCTCTGTTCGATGCCCAGATCGACGACGACGAGGTCGACTCCGGCGAGGTCGGGGAGGTCGGGGTCGTTGATGCGCACCCGGGTCTCCACCACCTGCCCCAGCACCAGCACCTCACCGGGACGCTGGGCGAACCTGCGCAGCGAGACATTGGCCGTGTTGAGTGTCACCGCGCCCGGCTCGATCGCGGTGACACGCAGTATCGGCACGAAAATCCTTCGCCGGGTAAGTAATTCGACGACCAACCCGAGCACCCGGGGCTGCTGACGGACGATGCTGATGCTGATCACCACATCGCGCACCCGGCCGATGGATTCGCCGTCGGGGCCCAGGACGACCATCCCCGCGAGTCGGGCGGCATAGACCCGGTTCACCGACGCCATGAGTCAAAGGGTAGAGACTGTAGGCGTGCAGAATGTGAATCGACCCGACAATTCTGTTCGCCCCCGCCGGACATGTCTGTCGGTGCCGGGCAGCAGCGCGAAGATGATCGCCAAGGCCAAGACCCTGCCGGCGGACCAGGTTTTCCTCGACCTCGAGGACGCCGTGGCGCCGGATGCCAAGGCCGAGGCCCGGACTCGGGTCGCCGCGGCGCTGGCCGAGGACGGCTGGGGCGATCAGATGCGCGGGGTCCGGGTCAACGACTGGAGCACCCCGTGGACCCATTCCGATGTCATCGAAGTGGTGTCGGCCGCGGGCGCGCACCTCGACATCATCGTGTTGCCGAAGGTGACCGACGTCTCACACATCCATGCGCTGGACCTGTTGTTGTCGCAGTTGGAGGTGCAGCACGGACTGCCCGTCGGGCGCATCGGGATCGAGGCCCAGATCGAGAACGCGCAGGGTTTGACCAACATCGACGCGATCGCCGCCGCCCCGCGGGTGCAGGCTCTGGTGCTGGGCCCCGCCGACCTGATGGCCAGCCTCAACATGCGCACGCTGGTGGTCGGGGAGCAACCCGAGGGATATGACGTCGGCGACGCCTATCACCATGTGCTGATGCGGATCCTGATCGCGGCACGCACCCACGGCATCGCCGCGATCGACGGGCCGTTCCTGCAGATCCGCGATGTCGAGGCGTTCCGCCGGGTGGCGGCCCGGTCCGCGGCGCTGGGATATGACGGCAAGTGGGTGTTGCATCCGGATCAGATCGCCGCGGGCAACGAGGTTTTCAGCCCGCGCCAGGAGGACTACAACCACGCTGAACTGATCCTGGAGGCCTACGAGTGGTACACCTCGCAGGCCGGCGGTGCCCGCGGCGCGGCGATGCTCGGCGACGAGATGATCGACGAGGCCAGCCGCAAGATGGCGCTGGTGATCGCCGCCAAGGGGCGGGCCGCGGGGATGACCCGCACCGGGGGACGGTTCCAGCCGCCGAGCTGACGGCCCGCCGGTGGGCGTCAGCTCATGCGCCGGCCGCCGCGGCCAGCATGATCATCAGGATGATCACCACGACCATCACGAGCACCGCGGCGCCGGCCACGATTCCGCCGATGGCCAGTGCACGCCCGTTCTCGCCGGTGTTCTTGATCTGGTTCAACCCCAGCGAACCGAGCACGATCCCGGCGATCGCGGCGGGCGGTGCCAAAAACGACAGCAGGCCACTGCACAGCAGCGGAATGCTGATCAGCGAGATGACCAGCGACCAGATCGACAACGTGTTGGTGCTCGGCGGCTGGGTGTATCCCTGGCTGTAGCCCTGCGGGTATCCGTAGTAGCCGGGATAGCCCGGTTGGTTCGGGTCCGGGTACCCCGCTGCCCCGAACTGTCCGGCCCCGAACTGCGGGGGTTGGGCGGGATCGTAGGGCGGCGTCGGATACCGGGGCGCGTCATACGGCGGCGGCGCGGGGTAGCCATACCCGGGCTGCTGGGGTCCCGGAGGGTAGGGCGGCGGATACTGCGCTCCCGGCGGAGGGGCCGGGTAACCGGACGGCTGGTACGGCTCGGTACCGGCCCCGGCCCCGGGGTAGTCGAGCGGTGCGAACCCGGCCGGCGGCGACTCGCCGTACGCCGGCGCGGTCTCACCGGCCGCCGCCCACGACCCGTCGAAGGCCTGCTCGTCCGGTCGGTCCCCGGCCTGGTCGGCCGCCTGATCGGCAGCGGTCGGCTGGTCGGGGGTGTGCTCGGATGCGGTGGGGTCGGCGCCGCCGGTGGGCTCCCGGGCGAGGTCGTCCGCACCGGTCTCCGATGGCCCCGGCTGTCCTTCAGCGGGTGGTGTCCCGTCCGCGTTCCCCGGATTTGTCATGCTGTCAACCTAGCCTACGAGGTGAACGTCGCTGGTAGAGCGAACGGTGCTGCCGAAGTGGCCGAAAGAGTACGTGAGCAGTGCATATCAGGTGCGAATAGGGGAGAATGACGACCGATGACCAGCCCGTTCTCACCCGGACAGAACCCCGGTCAGCCCCAGGTGCCGGGGCGCACACCCGCTCCCGGTCTGCCGACGCCACCCAAAGGATGGCCGATCGGGTCCTATCCCACCTACGCCGAGGCGCAGCGCGCTGTCGACTATCTGTCCGACCAACAGTTCCCGGTGCAGCAGGTGACCATCGTCGGGGTGGACCTGATGCAGG
The DNA here is from genome assembly GCF_900187065.1 of Mycolicibacterium thermoresistibile. Lineage (NCBI taxonomy): Bacteria > Bacillati > Actinomycetota > Actinomycetes > Mycobacteriales > Mycobacteriaceae > Mycobacterium > Mycolicibacterium thermoresistibile. The sequence continues at coordinate 3,571,851 of NZ_LT906483.1, read as the reverse complement.
TCGAACGGGTCACCGGCCGCCTGAGCTGGCCCAAGGTGCTCGGTGGCGGCATGCTCACCGGCGCCTGGCTGGGTCTGTTCATCGGCCTGATCCTGAGTTTCTTCAGCCCCGCCCCGTGGAGCGCGTTGCTGACCGGCCTGCTGCTCGGCATCGTGTTCGGCCTGATCACCTCGGCCGTCCCGTATGCGATGGCTCGCGGGACAAGAGATTTCAGCTCCACCATGCAGCTGGTCGCCGGCCGCTACGACGTCCTGTGCGATCCGCAGAATGCCGAACGGGGCCGGGATATGCTGGCCCGCTTGACTCTCTGACGACGCTGCGGCCCAGGTCACGATTGGGACCCGTACGCACGTCAGGTGTTGCGGATCTGGTACGTCTACCTCTACGGTTTGCGGCGCGAGGGTTCCTGGGTGGACGGGAGGCAGGTGGTGCGCGCTCGACGGTGGTGTGCAACAGCAGCGGTCGCGTTGATGACGGCCTCGACGGTCGCCGCTTGTGGCTCCGACAGCGGTGAGATCGTCATCAGCTACTACACGCCGGCAAACGAGGCGGCCACGTTCACTGCTGTCGCGCAACGGTGCAACGCCGAACTCGGTGGCCGGTTCCGCATCGAGCAGCGCAGCCTGCCGCGCGAGGCCGACGCCCAGCGGTTGCAGCTGGCTCGCCGGCTCACCGGTAACGATCGGTCGCTGGACGTGATGGCGCTCGATGTGGTGTGGACCGCCGAGTTCGCCGAAGCCGGCTGGGCGCTACCGCTGTCCGAGGACCCGGCCGGACTGGCCGAGGCCGACGCCACCACCAACACGTTGCCCGGACCGCTGGAAACCGCCAAGTGGAATGGCGAGTTGTACGCCGCGCCCATCACCACCAACACCCAGTTGCTCTGGTACCGAGCGGATCTGATGGACGAACCCCCGGCAACGTGGGACGAGATGCTGTCCGAGGCCGCCCGGCTGCACGCCCAGGGTGGGCCCAGCTGGATTGCGGTGCAAGGGAAACAGTACGAAGGGCTGGTGGTGTGGTTCAACACGCTGCTGGAAAGCGCCGGGGGACAGGTGCTTTCCGACGACGGGCAGCGAGTCACGTTGACCGACACCCCCGAACATCGTGCTGCGACGGTGAAGGCGCTGGAGATCATCAAGGCCGTGGCCACCGCGCCCGGGGCCGATCCGTCGATCACCCAGACCGACGAGAACACCGCTCGGTTGGCGCTGGAACAGGGCCGGGCCGCGCTGGAGGTGAACTGGCCCTACGTGTTGCCGTCGCTGCTGGAGAACGCGATCAAGGGCGGGGTGGGCTTCCTGCCGCTGAACGAGAACCCCGCGCTGCGCGGCAGCATCAACGATGTCGGCACCTTCGCGCCGACCGACGAACAGTTCGACCTCGCCCTGAATGCCAGCAAAGAGGTGTTCGGGTTCGCCCGGTACCCCGGTGTGCGGCCGGACGAACCCGCCCGGGTCACCCTGGGCGGGCTGAACCTGGCGGTGGCCAGCACCACCCGGCACAAGGCCGAGGCGTTCGAGGCGGTGCGCTGCCTGCGTAACGAGGAGAACCAGCGGCTCACCTCGATCGAGGGCGGCCTCCCGGCGGTGCGCACCTCGCTGTACGACGATCCACAGTTCCAGGCCAAGTATCCGCAGTACGAGATCATCCGCGACCAGTTGATCAACGCCGCGGTGCGCCCGGCGACCCCGGTCTACCAGGCCATGTCCACCCGGATGTCGGCCACCCTCGCGCCGATCAGCCAGATCGACCCGGAGCGCACCGCCGACGAACTCGCCGAGCAGGTCCAGCAGGCCATTGACGGTAAGGGGCTGATCCCATGACCGCCGCAGCCGAGAAGGCGGACCCGACACCGGCGGCTGCCGTCGCCCGCACCGACGACACCCGCTCCGAACGGCGGCTCGCGTACTGGCTGATCGCGCCGGCGGTCCTGTTGATGGTCGCGGTCACCGGCTATCCGATCGCCTACGCGGTGTGGCTGAGCCTGCTGCGCTACAACCTGGCCCAGCCCGACGACGTCAGCTTCGTCGGGTTGGAGAATTACGTCACCGTGCTCACCGACGAGTACTGGTGGACCGCCTTCGCGGTGACCCTGGGCATCACCGTGGTATCGGTGGCCATCGAGTTCGTGCTCGGCCTGGCACTGGCACTGGTCATGCACCGCACCATCTTCGGCAAGGGTGTGGTGCGCACCGCGATCCTGATCCCGTACGGCATCGTCACCGTCGCCGCGTCCTACAGCTGGTACTACGCCTGGACGCCGGGCACCGGCTATCTGGCCAACCTGCTGCCCGACGGCAGCGCGCCGCTGACCCAGCAGCTGCCGTCGCTGGCCATCGTGGTGCTCGCCGAGGTGTGGAAGACAACGCCGTTCATGGCGTTGCTGCTGTTGGCCGGGCTGGCCCTGGTGCCGCAGGAACTGCTCAACGCCGCCCAGATGGACGGCGCGAACGCGTGGCAGCGCCTGGTGAAGATCATCCTGCCGATGATCAAGCCGGCCATTCTGGTGGCCCTGCTGTTCCGCACGCTCGACGCGTTCCGGATCTTCGACAACATCTACATCCTCACCGGTGGCGCGAACAACACCGGCTCGGTGTCGATCCTGGGCTACAACAACCTGTTCAAGGCGTTCAACCTGGGTCTCGGGTCGGCGATCAGCGTGCTGATCTTCCTGTGTGTGGCGGTCATCGCGTTCATCTACATCAAGATCTTCGGGACCTCCGCGCCCGGTTCGGACGCGGAGCGGTCGTGAGTTGGGAGGCGCGGTGAACGAGCGGGTCACTGCCCGGCGGGCGACCGGATGGATCGTCATCGATCTCCTGGTCATCCTGTATGCACTGTTCCCGGTGTTGTGGATCCTCAGCCTGTCGCTGAAGTCGACGGCGACCGTCAAGGACGGCAAGTTGATTCCCGACGAGATCACCTTCGACAACTACAAGGCGATCTTCCGGGGCGGGGGCAGCGGGGTGTTCACCTCGGCCCTGATCAACTCGATCGGCATCGGACTCATCACCACGGTGATCGCGGTGGTGGTGGGCGGTATGGCCGCATATGCGGTGGCGCGGTTGAACTTCCCCGGCAAGCGGCTGCTGATCGGGGTGGCCCTGCTGATCGCGATGTTCCCGCAGATCTCCCTGGTGACACCGTTGTTCAACATCGAACGCCAACTCGGGCTGTTCGACACCTGGGCGGGTCTGATCATCCCGTACATCACCTTCGCCCTGCCGCTGGCGATCTACACGCTGTCGGCGTTCTTCCGGGAGATCCCGTGGGACCTGGAGAAGGCCGCCAAGATGGACGGCGCCACACCGGGTCAGGCGTTCCGCAAGGTCATCGCGCCGTTGGCCGCCCCGGGAATCGTCACCGCGGCGATCCTGGTGTTCATCTTCGCCTGGAACGACCTGCTGCTGGCGCTGTCGCTGACCGCCACCGAGCGGGCGATCACCGCCCCGGTGGCCATCGCGAACTTCACCGGCAGTTCGCAATTCGAGGAGCCGACCGGATCGATCGCGGCCGGCGCGATGGTGATCACGATCCCGATCATCGTCTTTGTTCTCATCTTCCAACGACGGATCGTCTCGGGACTGACGTCCGGTGCGGTGAAGGGGTAGCGGGGTTTCTATGGCCGAGATTGTGCTGGATAAGGTGACCAAGAGTTACCCCGACGGCGCAGGCGGTGTCCGGCACGCCGTGAAGGATCTGTCACTGACCATCGCCGACGGCGAGTTCATCATCCTCGTCGGCCCGTCGGGCTGCGGAAAGTCCACCACCCTCAACATGATCGCCGGACTCGAGGACATCACCTCCGGTGAGATCCGCATCGACGGCGAACGGGTCAACGAGGTCGCCCCCAAAGACCGTGACATCGCCATGGTCTTCCAGTCCTACGCGCTGTATCCGCACATGACGGTCCGGCAGAACATCGCGTTCCCGTTGACGCTGGCCAAGATGAAGAAGGCCGACATCGCCCGCAAGGTCGAGGAGACAGCGAAAATCCTTGACCTGACCGAACTTCTGGACCGCAAGCCCGCTCAGCTGTCCGGCGGGCAGCGGCAACGGGTCGCGATGGGACGTGCGATCGTGCGGCAGCCCAAGGCGTTCCTGATGGACGAGCCGCTGTCGAACCTCGACGCGAAGCTGCGCGTGCAGATGCGTTCGGAGATCGCCCGGCTGCAGAGCCGGTTGCGCACCACGACGGTGTATGTCACCCACGACCAGACCGAGGCGATGACGCTCGGGGACCGGGTGGTGGTGATGCTCGACGGCGTGGCTCAGCAGATCGGGACGCCCGACGAGCTCTACACCCAGCCGGCCAATCTGTTCGTCGCGGGGTTCATCGGATCACCGGGGATGAACTTCTTCCCGGCCTCGCTGACCGACGCCGGTGTGCGGCTGCCGTTCGGCGAGGCGCTGCTGCCGCCCGACGTGCTCGACACGGTGCGCCGGCATGAGAAGACCGACAACATCATTGCCGGGTTACGGCCGGAGCACCTGGAAGACGTATCGTTGCTGGACACCTATGCGCGGCTGGGCGCAGTGACGTTCGACGTCAACGTCGAGCTGGTCGAATCGCTCGGGGCGGAGAAGTACGTGCACTTCCGGGCCGAGGGCGCGGGCGCCCATGCGGCTCAACTCGCCCAGTTGGCGGCCGAATCCGGGGCCGGTGAAAACGAGTTCATTGCAAGGGTTTCCACCGAGTCCAAGGCGAAGAAGGGGCAGAGCCTGCAGCTCGCGTTCAACCCGGCCAAGCTGCTGGTCTTCGACGCGGACACCGGTGCCAACCTGACCCTCCCGCCGTCGGACGCGTGACCGACGTCCTGACCACGGTCCGGGCGCGGCTGACCGAACAGTTTGCCCGTATCGGAATCACCGGGGAACCGGCGGCGGCCAGTGTCACCTTCCTGGGCACGGAGCGTTACGAGATCCTGCGGTTCGGCCCGAGCCCGGAGGGCGTCTCCCGCTACGTGTCGTTGGGCTGTTCGCGGCATCCGATGGGGGACCCCGACGCACTGGTCACCGACCCGGTGCGGGGTCCGCGCGCCGAGGTGGTCGTCGCGCTGAAGGGGCCGACGCCGGCCGGGTTGGCCCGCTCGGTGGCGGTACTGGCCGCCGCGCCGGCGGTGGAGGGTCTGATTCTGGAGCCCGACGCGCTGGTGGACCTGGGTCAGCCGCTGTGGGACGGGGCGCCGTTCACGGCGTTCCTGCTCGGGCCCGGCGACCTCGACGAGGTGGCGCTGCCGGAGCCGCGCTCACCGGTGGTGTTGTTGTCTGCCATACCGATCACGCCGACCGAGGCGGCCTGGGTACGGCTCAAGGGGGCCGGGGCGATGCGGGAGGCGTGGGAGGTGGACGGGGTGGACGTCCTGGACCCACGGCGGCGGGCCGCCAATCCGAGTTGAGCGGCGGGCCGCCAATCCGAGTAGAGCGGCGGATTTTGCGTCACCGGCACGATCGACCTCTGCGCGGTCAGATACCCTTGCGCCGTGTCGGAAACTGTGCGTACGCCCCAGGTCGTCGTAGACGACGCGGAAATCTTCGCCCACCATGAAGGCGGCAAGCTCTCGGTCGCGCTGAAAGAACCACTGGACACCCAGCGGGCCCTCTCGATCGCCTACACCCCAGGAGTCGCCCAGGTCAGCCGGGCGATCGCGACCGACCGCACGCTGGCGGCCAAGTACACCTGGTCGAACCGGCTGGTCGCGGTGGTCAGCGACGGCAGCGCCGTGCTGGGCCTCGGAGACATCGGCCCGGAGGCGTCGCTGCCGGTGATGGAGGGCAAGTGCGCGTTGTTCAAGGCGTTCGCCGGCCTGGACTCGATCCCGATCGTGCTGGACACCAAGGATCCGGACGAGATCGTCGAGACCCTGATCCGGCTGCGGCCGACATTCGGCGCGGTCAACCTCGAGGACATCTCCGCGCCGCGCTGCTTTGAGATCGAACGCCGCGTCGTCGAGGCGCTGGACTGCCCGGTCATGCACGACGATCAGCACGGCACCGCCATCGTCGTGCTCGCGGCGCTGATCGGTGCGGCCGAGGTCCTGGACCGCGACATCTACTCGCTGCGGGTGGTGATCTCCGGCGCCGGCGCCGCGGGCGTGGCGTGCGCCAACATCCTGCAGGCCAAGGGCATCCGCGACATCGTGGTGCTGGACTCCAAGGGCATCCTGCACCCCGGGCGGGAGGACATGAACGAGGTCAAGACCGAACTGGCGCAGCGCACCAATCCGCGCGGCCTGACCGCGGGACTGGCCGAGGCGCTGGCCGACGCCGACGTCTTCCTCGGGGTGTCGGCCGGCCTGGTGCCCGAAGAACTGATCGCCTCGATGGCCCCGAAGTGCATCGTGTTCGCCCTGTCGAACCCGGATCCGGAGATCCATCCGGACGTCGCCCGCAAGTATGCGGCGGTGGTCGCGACCGGCCGTAGCGACTTCCCGAACCAGATCAACAACGTGCTGGCCTTCCCGGGGGTGTTCCGCGGAGCCCTGGACGCCGGGGCACGCCGGATCACCGAGGAGATGAAGGTGGCGGCGGCCCGGGCGATCTTCTCGGTGATCGGCGACGATCTCGGGGTCGACCACATCGTGCCGAGCGCCCTCGATCCGCGCGTCGGCCCGGCGGTGGCCGAGGCGGTGGCCGCGGCAGCCGACATCTGAGCCCGCGATGACGGTTCGCCGCCTGGCAGTGGTGCTGGTGGCGCTGCTGGTGGCCGGTTGCGGCGGGCCGAGCGGGCCGCCGCCGGTTCCGATCGGCGCCACCCCGGACGACGCGCTGGTGGCGCACCTGTACGCGGCGGCGCTGCGCTACTACGGCACGCCGACCCGGGTGGAGTTGATGGACGATCCGCTGGCCGGTCTGGACTCCGCGGCGGTGCGGGTGGTGCCGGGTTTCACCGGCCGGCTGCTGGAGCGGTTCGCCCCGGGCGCGCCGGCGCGGGCGGCGGAACAGGTGTACCGGGACGTGGTCGCCGCGCTGCCGGAGGGCATCGCCGCCGGTGACTACACGATCTCGGCGGAGGACACCCCGACGGTCGCGGTGACCGAGGCCACGGCCGAGGCCTGGGGGTCACGGGATCTGAGCGCGCTGGCCCGGCGCTGTGCCGACGTGGTGACCGGCATTGTTATCGACACAGCGACCGACACGACCCGCGACACGATGGCGGTGCCGCGCAGGCTCGGGTCGTGTGAGCTTCCGGCGCCGCGCCGGTATCCCGACGCCGATGCGATGTTCGCGGCGCTGCGGGCGGGCGAGATCGACGGCGCGTGGACGACGACCGCCGCGGTCGGGGTGCCGTCCGAGGTGGTGGTGCTCTCCGACAACACCGCGCTGGTGCGGGCCCAGAATCTGGTTCCGCTGTATCGGCGCAACGAGCTCACCGAATCGCAGGTGCTGGCGCTCAACCAGATCGCCGGGGTGCTCGACACCGCGGCGCTGATCGACATGCGTCGTCAGGTCGACGACGACGCGGATCCCGCTGAGGTCGCCGCCGCCTGGCTGGAGCGCAACCCGCCGGGCCGGTGATTTCGGCGTGCTCACGGTCGCTCAGCGGTCGTGCGCACGCCGAAATCGCTATCGGGGCATGGTGCGGGCGACGAACTTCGGGAACAGGCGCTGATAGCCGGAGCCGGTGAGACGCACGATCGCGTCGAGGATCTTGGCGTCGGTGCCGACGAGCACGCGCGCCTTGTTCTTCCGGACACCGTCGAGGATGATCTGCGCCGCCTTCTCCGGGCTGGTCCGGGCCAGTTTGGTGTCGAAGGCCCGCGCCAGCTCCTGGGCGTCGAGCCCCTCGGCCGCGGTCATGTTGCGGGCGATGCCGGTCTTGATCCCGCCCGGGTGCACCGTCGTCACCTTCACCGGGTGGCCGGCCAGGATCATCTCCTGACGCAGCGCCTCGGTGAACCCGCGGACGGCGAACTTGGCCGCGTTGTAGGCCGCCTGGCCGGGCACCGAGAACAGGCCGAACACGCTGGAGATGTTGATCACGTGGCCGTCGCCCGAGGCGATCAGATGCGGCAGGAACACCTTGGTGCCGTTGACGACGCCCCAGAAGTCGACGTCCATCACCCGTTCGATGTCCTTGAAGTGGCTGACCTCGATGTCGCCGGTGTAGGCGATGCCGGCGTTGTTGTAGATCTGGTTGACCACGCCGAAGTGCTCGACGACGGCGTCGGCGTAGGCTTCGAACGCGGCTCGTTCGGTGACGTCGAGGCGGTCGGCCTTCACCGGCGCGCCGATGGCCTTGAGCCGGTCCTCGGTTTCGGTCAGCCCCTCGGTGTTGACGTCGCTGATCGCGACCTTGGCCCCGGACCGGCCGAGTTCGAGCGCCAACGCCTGACCGATGCCCGACCCGGCGCCGGTGATCACCGCGACTTTGCCGGCGAAGCCCTGCATTGCACTCTCCTTGCGCTCGGTTCCGTTGCGTCGAGACTAACCGGTACCCGCGGTCCTGGTTATGGCGGGGAGGGTCAGGAGGCCCGGGCGCCGAGGCTGCCGGCGTCCGGGCGGTCGAGGCCGTGGGCATCGGCACGGTACACCGCGGCCAACTCACCACCCGGTAACGCTCGCGCCCGTCGCCGCGATGCACCGGGCATGAAAAACCTACGCTCGATCCTCGCCACCCTGGCCCTGGCGGTCGGGCTGCTGGTCGCGCCGGCCCTGTCGGGCGCGTCGGCCGTCGCGCCGAGCGCGCAGGCCGACACCGGTGTCGATGTCTTCCTCCGCGCCCTGGCCGACCGCGGCGTCGTCGGCGTCGATCCGGCGCGCGCCGTCGAGGTCGGTCAGTCGATCTGCCCGCGGCTGGTCGAACCCGGGCAGGCCGCCGCCAACGTGGCCGCCGACGTCGCCGAGGCGATCGGCCGTCCGCTGGGGCCGGCCACCGTGTTCACCGGCGTCGCGATCTCGGTGTTCTGCCCCGGGGCGGTCGCGGCGCTGGCCAGCGGTCAGTCTCCGATCCCGTTGGACCTGTTGGGCATCTGAGGTTCGCGGCGAGCCGCGAGCGACCGCGACTGTACGGCTGGACACGGCGTGTCGCGTACAGACACGGTCGCTCGCCAGCGTCAGGCGAACGCCTCGTCGATGATCTCCTGCTGCTCGACCGCGTGCACCTTCGACGAGCCCGACGACGGGGCCGACATCGCCCGACGGGAGATCCGCTTCAGCCCGGTGAAGTGGCCCGGCAACATCTCCGGCAACGTCAGGCCGAACGACGGCCACGCGCCCTGGTTGGCCGGCTCCTCCTGCACCCAGAACTTCTCCTCGACGTTCGGGTAGCGGTCCAGCGTCTCGGCGATGCGCCGCCGCGGCAGCGGGGCGAGCTGTTCGATGCGCACGATCGCGATGTCGTCCCGCTTGTCCTTGGCCTTCCGCGCGGCCAGTTCGTAGTACAGCTTCCCGCTGCACAACAGCAGCCGGCGGACCTTGCTGCGGTCGCCGTCGCCGTCGACGTAGGTCGGCTCCTCGAGCACCGAGCGGAACTTGGCCTCGGTGAAGTCGCGCAGATCGCTGACCGCGGCCTTGTGCCGCAGCATCGACTTCGGCGTGAACACGATCAGCGGTCGTTTGATGCCGTCGAGCGCATGCCGGCGCAGCAGGTGGAAGTAGTTGGCCGGCGTCGACGGCATCGCGATCGTCATCGACCCCTCGGCCCACAGCTGCAGGAACCGTTCGATACGGCCCGAGGTGTGGTCCGGCCCCTGCCCCTCATGCCCGTGCGGCAGCAGCAGCACGACATCCGACAGCTGCCCCCACTTGGCCTCACCGGAGGAGATGAACTCGTCGATGATCGACTGCGCGCCGTTGACGAAGTCGCCGAACTGCGCCTCCCACAACACCAACGCGTCGGGGTTGCCGACCGAGTAGCCGTACTCGAAGCCCACCGCCGCGAACTCCGACAGCGGCGAGTCGTAGACGAAGAACTTGCCGCCGTTGGGCGTGCCGTCCGGATGGCGGGTGAGCAACTGCAGCGGGGTGAACTCCTCGCCGGTCTTGCGGTCGATGACCACCGCGTGCCGCTGGCTGAACGTGCCCCGGCGGGTGTCCTGGCCGCTCAACCGCACCGTCTTGCCCTCGGCGATCAGTGAACCGAGCGCCAGCAACTCGGCGAACGCCCAGTCGACCTTGCCCTCGTAGGCCATCTCGCGGCGCTTCTCCAGCACCGGCTTGACCCGCGGATGCACCGTGAAGTCCTCGGGCCACGACACGTGCGCATCGCCGATGCGCGCGAGCATCGCCTTGTCGACGGAGGTGTCCATCCCGCGCGGGATCATCTGGGCAGACTCCACCGACTCACTCGGTTCGACCGGGTGGCGTTCGAGCTCACGCACCTCGTTGAACACGCGCTCGAGCTGACCCTGGTAGTCGCGCAGCGCGTCCTCGGCTTCCTTCAGCGAGATGTCGCCGCGGCCGATCAGCGCTTCGGTGTAGCTCTTGCGCACGCCGCGCTTGGCGTCGATCGCGTCGTACATCTCCGGCTGGGTCATCGACGGGTCGTCGCCCTCGTTGTGGCCGCGCTTGCGGTAGCAGATCAGGTCGATGACGACGTCCTTGTGGAACTTCTGCCGGAAGTCCACGGCCAGCTTGGCCACCCACACCGCGGCCTCGGGGTCGTCGCCGTTGACGTGGAAGATCGGTGCGCCGATCATCTTCGCCACATCGGTGCAGTACTCCGAGGACTTCGCGTCGTCCGGCGAGGTGGTGAAGCCGATCTGGTTGTTGACGATGATGTGGATGGTGCCGCCGGTGCGGTAACCGCGCAGCAGCGCCATGTTCAGCGTCTCGGCGACCACACCCTGGCCGGCGAACGCCGCGTCGCCGTGCAGCACCAGCGGGACCACGCTGAACCGGTCGTCGCCCTGCTTGTCGAGCTTGTCCTGTTTGGCGCGGACCAGACCCTCGACCACCGGGTCGACGGCCTCCAGGTGCGACGGGTTGGCCACCAGCGACACCTCGATGTCGTTGTCGCCGAACATCTGGATGTAGGTGCCGCTCGCGCCCAGGTGGTACTTCACGTCGCCGGATCCGTGGGCCTGCGACGGGTTCAGGTTGCCCTCGAACTCCTTGAAGATCTCCGAGTAGGGCTTGCCGACGATGTTGGCCAGCACGTTGAGCCGCCCGCGGTGCGGCATCGCGATGACGACCTCATCGAGGCCGTGCTCGGCGCACTGGTCGATCACCGCGTCCATCGTCGGGATGACCGTCTCCGCGCCCTCCAGCGAAAACCGCTTCTGGCCAACGTATTTGGTCTGCAGGAAGGTTTCGAACGCTTCCGCGGCGTTGAGCCGGCTCAGAATGTACTTCTGCTCGGCGACGGTGGGTTTGGCCTGTTTGACCTCGATCCGCTCCTGCAGCCACTGCTGCTGTTCGGGCTCGAGAATGTGGGTGTACTCGATGCCGACGTGGCGGCAGTACGCGTCGCGCAGCAGCCCCAGCACGTCGCGCAGCTTCTTGGTCTCCGAACCGCCGAAGCCGCCGACCTTGAACTCCCGGTCCAGGTCCCACAGCGTCAGCCCGTGGGTGAGGACGTCGAGGTCGGGGTGGCTGCGGAACCGTTCCTTGTCCAGACGCAGCGGGTCGATGTCGGCCATCAGATGGCCGCGGTTGCGGTACGCCGCGATCAGTTCGATGACCCGCGGGTTCTTGTCCTCGATCGAGTCGGGGTTGTCCGGGCGCCACCGGACCGGCTCGTAGGGGATGTTGAGCTCGCGGAAGATCTCGTCGTAGAAATCGTCGTCGAGCAGCAGTTCGTGGATGATGCGCAGGAACTCGCCGGACTCGGCGCCCTGAATGATCCGGTGGTCGTAGGTCGAGGTCAGCGTGACGAGTTTGCCGATGCCGAGTTCGGCGATCCGGTCCTCGCTGGCGCCCTGGAACTCCGCCGGATACTCCATCGCGCCGACGCCGACGATCGCGCCCTGCCCGGCCATCAGCCGCGGCACCGAGTGCACGGTGCCGATGGTGCCCGGGTTCGTCAGCGAGATCGTCACACCGGTGAAGTCGTCCATGGTCAGCTTGCCGTCGCGGGCGCGCCGGACGATGTCCTCGTAGGCGGCGACGAACTGGCGGAAGCCCATGGTCTCGGCTTTCTTGATGGCGGCGACGACCAGCTGCCGCTCACCTTCCTTGCGTTGCAGGTCGATGGCCAACCCGAGGTTGACATGCGGCGGGGTGACGAGGTGGGGTTTGCCGTCAATCTCGGCGAAGTACCGGTTCATCGCCGGGTACTGCTTGACCGCCTGCACCACGGCGTAGCCGATCAGGTGGGTGAAGCTGACCTTGCCGCCGCGGGTGCGCTTGAGGTGGTTGTTGATGACGATGCGGTTGTCGATCATCGCCTTGGCCGGGATGGCGCGCACGCTGGTCGCGGTGGGTACCTCCAGCGACGCGTCCATGTTGCGCACCACGGCCGCGGCGGGACCGCGCAACACCTGCTTCTCGAGCTCGGCTCCGCTGTCGGCCGTCCTGGCCGGTGTTGCGGGCTTCTTCTCCTGCGGTTTCGGGGCGGCCGGTGCGGCGGCCCCGGCGGAGGAATCCCCTGAGGACGGGGTCCTGGCGGTCTTGGTCTTGGCGGTCTGTGGCTTGGCGGCGCCGTCAGGGCTGGCGGGTTCGGGGGGCGGGGCGGGCGCGGGTTCGGGCGGTGAGATCGGAGTGGCGGTCGCGGCGGCCGGGATCCCGTTGCCGCCGCGATTGGTGTCCGTACTGGTGCCGGGGGAATAGTCCACGAGGAATTCGTGCCAACTCGGATCCACCGACGACGGATCCTCGCGGAACTTCCGATACATCTCCTCGACGAGCCACTCGTTCTGACCGAATGGTGAAGGTGAACTGCTCACAGCAGCTAATCGCCTCGATTCCTCATATCAGAGCACGCGTGCGTGCCTCGCCTGCCTAACCTGTCCGGTTACCCGTTTCAACGCCGTCTCAAGGCTAGCCCTTCCGGAGACCATCGGCCCAAGGTCGTCACGATCCGGTATCGGTTCGGCTCCCCGGTACAGGGGTGGGATTCAGGTCGAATCCGTACCGGACTCCGGCAACGGAGGCAGGAGATGCAGTGGCGCGGGCCAGCGTGGTGGTGCGGCGCCGAACGCCGTCCGGGCGTTGCCGATGATCTTCTTCCCCATCATCCGGTTGCCGACCCCGCCGACGACGGCGCCCACCCCGACCGGAAGCGCCTTGCCGAACGCCAGCGCACCCCGCTTGAGCGTGTAGCGCTTGACGAAGTAGCGCAGCAACCGCGAGTTCAACTGCGACACCGTCGGCAGCGGCAACGTCGCCGCCCCCTCGCTGATCCAGGCGCCGCTGGTCCGGCCGCGCCCGAGCAGGTCGCGCACCGCCCCCTTGCCCTCGTCGCCGACCAGCACCGCCAGCACCAGCGCGCGACGGCGTTCCCGCTCCTCGAGCGGAATGCCGTGCACCTCGGCCACCGCCAGCACGAACACCGCGGTCGCCTCCAGGAACACCGCGGTCTCACCGGTCACCGCCGAGAGCGCGGCCAATGTGCCCACGCCCGGCACGGCGGCGGTGGAACCGACCGCCGCCCCGCTGGCCACCACGGTCGCCAGATAGCGTTTCTCCAGCTTGGTGACGATCTTGGCCGGGGAGGCGTCGGGGTACTTGTTGCGCAACCGGCCGACGTAGGCGCGCACCGCGGGGGCCTGCGCCCGGGAGCCGCGTTCGATGATCCCGGTCAGCACCCGCGCCGCCGCCCCCGCTTCGGGCGCCCCACCGGACGCCCCACCGGACCCCCCACCGGATGCTGTGGCGGGTGTCCCGGCCGACCGGTCCTTCGCGCGGAACCATGCGCTCATGTGCTGCGGCCTCCCGGTGTCGTAGCGGTTGCGCCCAGGCTAACGCCTGACGGGTTCCCCCGATGTGTGCGACGACACGTGCGCCGAACCCGCGGGTGCGGGAACAAAACAAATGATTCGCGTCGCTAAGTACTTCCGTGGCAGAGTCGAACGCCGTGGCCCTTTCCGACCGGACATCTCCCCGGACGCCGAGCGGGATGCCCAGCCGCACCCGCATGATCCTGATGCTGGGGGCGCTGATCACCCTCGGGCCGCTCACCATGGACATGTATCTGCCGGCGCTGCCGCGGATCGCCGACGAGCTGAACGTGTCGTCGTCGGTGGCGCAGCTGACGTTGACCGGCACGCTGGTCGGGCTGGCGCTCGGCCAGCTCGTCGTCGGCCCCCTGTCGGACTCGTTGGGCCGCCGCCGGCCGCTGATGGCCGGTATCGCGGTGCACATGCTGGCGTCGGTGCTGTGCGCGGTGGCGCCGGACATCACCATGCTCGGGATCGCCCGGGCCTTGCAGGGGATGGGTTCGGCGTCCGCCGCGGTGGTCGCGGTCGCGGTGGTGGGCGATCTGTTCGCCGGCCCGGGCGCCGCCACGGTGATGTCGCGGCTGATGCTGGTGCTGGGCGTGGCGCCGGTGCTGGCGCCGTCGCTGGGGGCGGCGGTGCTGCTGTACGGCTCCTGGCGGTGGGTGTTCGTCGCCCTGGTGGTCCTGGGCGGCGGACTGCTCGTCCTGGCGGCGGCCGCGCTGCCGGAGACGCTGCCGCGGGCGCAGCGGCGCCCGCTGCGGTTCCGCGCGGTCGGCGTGACCTACCTCATGCTGCTGCGCGACCTGAGGTTCGTGGTCTTGGCGCTGGTCGCCGCGCTGGGGATGTCCGGGCTGTTCGCCTACATCTCCGGCGCCGCGTTCGTCCTGCAGGACGGCTACGGGCTGAACCAGCAGGCCTTCGCGTTGGTGTTCGGCGCGGGCGCGATCGCGCTGATCGGTGCGACGCAGTTCAACGTGGTGCTGTTGCGGCGGTTCGACCCGTCGACGATCGTCGTGACGGCGCTGGCGGTGGCATCGGTGCTCGGATTCGTGTTCGTCGGGCTGGCCGTCACCGGAGTCGGCGGGCTCGCCGGGTTCGTGCTGCCGGTGTGGGGGGTGCTCGGCGCCATGGGCTTCGTGCTGCCCAACGCCCCCGCGCTCGCTCTGTCGCGCCATCCGGAGGCCTCGGGCACCGCGGCCGCGCTGCTGGGGTGCGGACAGTTCGGCCTCGGAGCGGTGATCTCACCGTTGGTCGGCGTGTTGGGCAACAGCGCGCCGGCGATGGCCGCGGTGATGACCGGGGGAGTGCTGATCGCGCTCGTGGCGTTGTTGGCGGCGGGTGTGCGCCCCGGCGCCGAGCACCGCGACACCGCTGACATGCTCGTCGAACACGCCTGATCACGTCGGGTTACTCGCGGGTACTTGTCCGCGACCGGAGTGGACCGTACGGTCGGCGCGGGGGGTGTGAAGCCCGCCCGCTGATTCTGTGACATCCGTCGACGCCGGTCGGTCCACCATGAGCGAAGTGTTCACTGCGTACGCGCCGCGGTCCGCGGCCGCCAACCCCTGGCATGCGCTGTGGGCGATGCTGATCGGGTTCTTCATGATCCTGGTCGACGCGACGATCGTGCCCGTCGCGAATCTGGAGATCATGGCCGATCTCGGCGCCGACTACACCGCGGTGATCTGGGTGACCAGCGCCTACCTGCTCGCGTACGCGGTGCCGCTGCTGATCGCCGGGCGGCTCGGTGATCGGTTCGGGCCCAGGACGATGTATCTGATCGGGCTGGCGATCTTCACCGCGGCCTCGCTGTGGTGCGGATTGGCGGGCACGATCGGGATGCTCATCGCCGCCCGGGTGCTGCAGGGCCTCGGCGCGGCGTTGCTGACACCGCAGACGCTGTCGATGATCACCCGGATCTTCCCGGCCGACCGGCGCGGCGTCCCGATGGGCGTCTGGGGCGCCACTGCCGGGGTGGCGACGCTGATCGGCCCGCTGGCCGGCGGTGTTCTCGTCGACGGGCTGGGCTGGCAGTGGATCTTCATCGTCAACGTGCCGATCGGCATCGCCGGTCTGGTGCTGGGCGCCCGGCTGATGCCGCGGCTGCCCCGCCAGGACCAGGGGTTCGACGTGCTCGGCATGGTGCTGTCGGCGGTCGGGCTGTTCCTGATCGTGTTCGCGCTGCAGGAGGCGCAGACCCACCGGTGGGCGCCGTGGATCTGGGGCACCCTGGCCGGCGGCGCCGGGGTGATGGCGATGTTCGTCATCTGGCAGTCCGCCAACAGGCGCCACCCGCTGGTGCCGTTGCAGATCTTCGCCGACCGCAACTTCATGCTGGCCAACGTCGGCGTCGCCACCATCGGCTTCGTGGTGACCGCGATGGTGTTGCCGGCGATGTTCTTCGCGCAGGCGGTGTGCGGGTTGTCGCCGACCGGTTCGGCGCTGCTGATCGCACCGATGGCGGTCGCGAGCGGGGTGCTGGCCCCGATGGCGGGCCGGATCGTGGACCGGTCCCATCCGACGCCGGTGGTCGGTTTCGGATTCTCGGTGGTGGCGGTCGGCCTGACCTGGCTGGCGGTCGAGATGGCGCCCACCACCCCGATCTGGCGGCTGGTGCTGCCCTTCGTCGCGGTCGGTGTGGGCATGGCGTTCATCTGGTCGCCGCTGGCCACCACCGCCACCCGGCAGCTGCCGCTGCACCTGTCCGGCGCCGGGTCCGGGGTGTACAACACCACCCGTCAGATCGGCTCGGTGCTGGGCAGTGCCGGGATGGCGGCGTTCCTCACCGGGCGGCTGAGCGCCGAGTTGCCGTTCGGGGCCACCGCTGTCCCGGCCGGCGAGCAGACGAGGGTGCTGCCCGAATTCCTGCACGCACCGTATGCCGCGGCGATGGCGCAGTCGATGTTGCTGCCGGCGTTCGTGGCGTTGTTCGGGGTGCTCGCGGCGATCTTCCTGGCAGGCATCGTGCTGTCGACGCCGCAACCCGACGCCGACGCGCAGTACCTCGACGAGCACGACGACTACCTGGTGATCGAGCTCGCCCGACCGGACCCGAACCCCCGAACCGACATCGCGGTGACGGCCGTGATCCCGGCGCTGCGACCGACATTGCGACCGACATTGCGACCATCGCTGGGCCCGCCCGGCGGGCCGGTCGTTCAGCCGAACAACACCGCCGCGTTGAGATAACCGGTCGGGTCGAACGCGGCCTTGATGGCGCGCATCGCGGCGATGTCGGCGTCGCTGCGCGACATGCCGAGGTAGTCCCGTTTGCGGGTGCCGACGCCGTGCTCGGAGCTCACATTGCCGCCGCATCCGGCGATCAGGTCCATCATCGCCGGATACAGCGCGCGCTCCTCATCGGGTGTGCACCGCAGCACGTTGAGGTGCAGATTGCCCTCGCCGATGTGACCGAACAACACCGGAATCGCCTGCGCGGCATGGCGACCGACGATCGCGGCGGCCTCGGCGGCGAACCGGGGGATGGCGGCCGGCGGCAGCGACACATCGAATTTCACCGGTGGACCGTGCACCCCGAGGACCTCGGCGGTGGATTCGCGGACCCGCCACAGGCGTTGCCGGGCAGCGGAATCCACGCCGACGGCGGGTTCGCCGGCCAGATCCAACTGGTCGAGTGCAACCGCCAGCCGCTCGGTCTGATCGTCGTCGGCGTCGCCGAGCGAGGTCAGTTCCACCAGCAGCAGCCAGTCGCCCGGCGCGGGCACCGCGACACCGAGGTGTTCGGCGGCCAACCTCGCGATCCGGGCGTCGATGAGTTCCAGCGCCGCGATCCCCGGGGTGTCGCGCAGGACGCGCCCGGCGTCGATCAGCGCGTCGAGATCGGTGAAGCCGCAGATCGCGCTCACCCGGTGCCGCGGCGTGGGGTGTAACCGCAGATCCAGTGCGGTGATCACACCGAGAGTGCCCTCGGCGCCGATGAACAGCGAGGTCAGGTCGTAGCCGGTGTTGTCCCGCCGGACTGCGCTGTGGCGGCGCAACACCGAACCGTCGGGCAGTGCGACCTCGAGGCCGAGCACCTGTTCGCCCATGTTGCCGTACCGCACCGTGCGCAGTCCGCCGGCGTTGGTGGCGGCCATCCCGCCGACGGTGGCGGTGTCCCGCGCCGCCAGGTCGACGCCGAACGTCAGGCCGACCGCCGCGGCGGTGTGCTGCAGCGCGGCCAGCGTCACCCCGGCGCCCGCCCAGACACGACGTTCGACGGTGTCGACCGGTCCGATATCGGTGAGCCGCTCGGTGGACAGCAGCACGTCATCGTGTTCGGGCACGGTGCCGGCGACCAGCGAGGTGCGTCCGCCCTGGACGGTGACATGGCTTCCGGCGTCACGGCAGGTGCGCAGCACCGCCGCGACCTCGGCGGTGTCGCCCGGCCGCACCAGCGCGGTGGCCCGGCCCCGGTACCGGCCGGTGTGGTCGACGCTGCGGCCGGCCAGCACATCCGGATCGGTGCTCACGTGAGCGGGCCCGACGATCTGCGCCAACCGGCCGGCCAGAGTTGCGGTCATGGCGTCGGTGTATCACATCCGGGTGTCCTGATAGCGATTTCGGCGTGCTGACGATCGCTCAGCGATCGTCAGCACGCCGAAATCGCACCGCCTCGGGTACCGGTGCCGCGATCCGGGTGCGCTGCCGACGTCTCACACCGGTCGGTGCATCGTGAACCCGTATCAAGCCGTCTACAAGTTTGCTGGATCATAGCAAAGAACAGTAGACAGCGTATCCTACGTGCGTTTGGGACTTTGCTCGAAATTGGGGCATTGCCGAATCCCTCATGAGGAACTAATGTGTTTGCGGACACAGCCCGAACGGCTCTCCCAGCCCGGAAGTGCCGTTTGACGGGCGTCGAGGGCATTCGAGCGCAGTGAGCAGTCCGCCGAGGAGACGACGAGTTGAGTTCCGCTGAGACAGTCGAGCAGACCCGCGCCGTTTACGACGGGTTGCGCGTCATCGACTTGACGCAGGGTATCGCCGGTGCGATCAGCACGATGCTGTTGGCCGACGCCGGTGCGGAGGTCGTCCGGATCGACCTGCCGGCCGACCCGTTCGCCGACCTGTCCGGCTACCGGGTGTGGCACCGCGGCAAGAAACGGGTGACTCTCGATCCTGCGGAACCCGCCGACCGCGACGTGCTGGCCAAACTCATCGCCTCGGCCGACGTGCTCGTCGACGCGGTCGATCCGGTGCCCGACGGTCTGGACCTGCCGGCGCTGACCGCCGGAAACCCCGCGCTCGTCCGGTGTTCGATCAGCGGCTACGGCGAGGCGGCCGGCCATCAGGGCCGTAAACCGATCGAAGCCCTGGTCGCCGCGCGCACCGGCCTGCACTGGGAGGCCCGCGGCATCCCCGGGACCACCATCGGGGCCCTCTCCGGATGGGAGGACCCATTGGCGGACGTCGACCTGGGGCCCGGCACCGGGGTCGGCCCCGACCGGCCCGGACCGATGTATCTCGGAATTCCGTGGGCCAGCAACGCGACCGCGTACCTGGCCGCGATCGGCATCAGCGCCGCGCTCCGCGTCCGGGAGATCTCCGGGCGGGGTCAGCACCTCAAGACGTCCTTGTTGCAGGGTGTGCTGTGCGCCGGCAGCATCGCCTGGCAGCGAGTCGAAAACCCCTACGCCGAAGGATATCTGGGCTGGACCACCGATCCGCGTGCGCCGAAGGGCTTCTACCGCACGGCCGACGGCAGGTGGATCCAGCAGTGGGTGCAACTGCCCGGATTCATGCTCGGTGTGAGCGAAGGCGATGAGATCGTCATCCCCGAGTCGGGAGTCTCGCCCAAGGATGCGGATCTGCGGATCTCCACCGATTACCACGACATGGTGATGCTGGGGCATTTCCATCCCGAGATGGCAGCCGCGGCAGCCAAGTTCCCGGCAGCGGACTGGGAGCGGGCCGCCAGGACGGCGGGGGTGCCATTGGAGATCGTGCGGTCCCCGGAAGAAGCCCTGCTGGACGAGTCGCTGCTCGCCGACGGATGCGTCCGCGAGTTCAAGGACGAGGAGTACGGCGCCATCCGCGCGGTCGGCGATGTGGTGCGGCTGTCCCGGTGCCCCGCTACTGTCGGCGAGACCACGTACCCGCCCGGCAGCCACAATGATTGGGTTCGCAGCGTGGAGGACGGGCGGCCAGCCAAGGCCCGCAGCGGTGAATCGGAGTCCGGCGCTTCGAGATCCTCCGGGGCGAACCCCCCGGCGCCGCTGGCCGGTATCCGGGTGCTGGACCTGGGTCTGGCCATCGCCGGCCCGTTCGGCGCGCAGGTGCTGGCCGCGCTCGGCGCCGACGTGATCCGGGTCAGCTCCCGCCAGGACGAGACCTGGATGCGGACCCAGTACTCGCACATGTCCAACCGGGGGAAGCGTAGTGTCGTCATCGACCTGAAGTCCGAAGAGGGCAAGGTCCTGTTCGAGAAGCTGGTGGCGACCGCAGACGTGGTGCACCACAACATGCGGGAGTCCGCCGCCCGCAAGCTTAGGGTGGATTCGGCGAGTCTGCGCAAGATCAACCCGCGGTTGATCTACTGCCACACCCGCGGGTACGAACGCGGTGAGCGGGAGACCAAGCCCGCCAACGACCAGACCGGGGCGGCACTGGCCGGCACCGAATGGGTGGACGGTGCCGCCGACAACGGTGGAACTCCGATATGGCCGTCGATCTCGCTGGGGGACACCGGCAACGGTCTGCTCTCGGCGATCGGCGTGCTGCAGGCCCTGTACCACCGGGACCGCACCGGTGAGGGGCAGGACGTCGACACCTCGATCGTGTACGCCCACCTGGTGAACGCGTCGATGGCCTGGGTGACACCGGACGGTGAACACCGCGGCGATCGGCCGGTCATCGACGCCGGACATTGGGGAATCTCTGCGCTGGAACGGATCTACCCCGCGGCGCGGGGCTGGTTGTGTCTGTCGGTGACCGCTGAGCCGGACTGGCAGCGGTTGGTGCAGGCCATCCCGGAACTCGCGGACGAGCGGTTCGCCGACGACGACGGCCGACGACGGCATCAGGCCGACCTGGCCGACACGCTCACCCGGGTCTTCGGCACCGACACGGCCACGGCATGGCAGGCGCGGCTGGAGGCGTACGGGGTGCCGGCCGAAGCGTTGCCCGACGGCCCGGCGTTCGCGCTCTTCGACGATCCGGACCTCAAAAACCGCGGTCTGATCGAGTCCTATGTGCACCCCGAACTCGGCCGGATGGAGATGGCCGGTCGGTTGATCGACATCGACGGTGTCCGGCCGCTCGGCCGCGCGCCGGTACACGGCGAACACACCCGCCAGGTACTCACCGAACTGGGGCTGTCGGCCGCCGAGATCGACCACCTGGTCAGGGCGGGCGTGGTCGTCGACACGCCCGTCGGCGACGGCGCGGAGGCCCGATGACCCCACCGGTGGCGAACGGCCCGGCGATTACCCACCCTGCCTCGAAAGACTATGCGCCGCATCGGGATCAGTGCGCGATCGCCGGCATCGGTGAGACGGCGTACACCCGAAATTCCGGCGTCAGCGAGCTGGGGCTGGCGGTGGCGGCCGCCCGCAACGCGCTCGCCGATGCCGGATTGCAGCCCGGCGACATCGACGGTCTGGTGCGCAACGACTTCGACACGGTCACCCACAACGATCTGGCCACCGCACTGGGCCTCGAGGACGTCACCTACTGGGGGATCAGCGGCGCCGGTGGGGCGGTGGCTCCCGGACAGATCGCCCAGGCGGTGGCCGCGATCGAAAGCGGACAGGCCACCACGGTCCTGGTGTACCGCGCCCTCAACGGCCGGTCCGGCGCGGATCGGTACGGGCAGACCCGGCGCAATCTGGGCGGGCCGGCGACCGTCGGCGGCAACGGCAGCTACGACGAGTACTTCCTGCCGTACGGACTGGCCGCCGCAGGGCAGCTGTACGCCATGGTGGCGCAGCGGCACATGATCGACTACGGCACCACCAGTGAACAACTGGGGGTCATCGCCACCACGGTGCGCAAACGGGCGAACGCGAACCCCCGCGCCCAGATGCACGACCGGACGATGACGCTGGAGGATCATCAGAACTCGCGGCCGATCTCCGAGCCGCTGCGGCTGTTCGACTACTGCCTGGAGACCGACGGCGCCTGTGCGGTGATCGTCACCTCGACCGAGCGGGCGCGGGACTGCCGTCCGGCCCCGGTTCTGATCCGCGCCGTGGCGATGGCGACAGGACCGGACCCCAAAGGGGGAGTGGTGTTTCCCACCTTGTTTCGGGACGACTACACCACCTTCCCCTCCAAGCGGGCCGCGCAGACGCTGTACCGGCGCGCGGGCTTGGGCCCCAGCGACATCGATGTGGCGCAGATTTACGACTGCTTCACCATCACCACCCTGATCCAGGTTGAGGATTACGGTTTCTGCAGCAAGGGGGAGGGCGGGCCGTTCGTCGAGAGCGGGGCGATCGACCTCGATGGAACGATTCCCGTCAACACGTCCGGCGGTCACCTGTCCGAGGGCTATATCCACGGCATGAACCACGTGCTCGAGGGGGTGCGTCAGCTACGCGGCGAATCCACCGGCCAGGTCCGCGACGCCGCGACCTGCCTGGTGACGGGCGGTTCGCCGGCTCCGACGAGTGCACTCATCCTGAGGAGAGACCAATGACCCCGGCTGCCGTCTCCCGGGCGGACGCGGTGGCGGCGGGTGTCGGGTCGGCGGATCTGCTGCCGATCCCGATCACCACCGACCACGACTCGGCCCCGTTCTGGGCGGGCTGCGCCCAGCGCAAACTCCTGGTCGCGCTGCAGGCGGACGGCACCCCGGTGCATCCGCCGGTGCTGGTGGGCACCGAGGACGGCCCGGTCCGGTGGGTGGAGGCGGCCGGGACCGCCACCCTGCACACCTGGACCGTGGTGCGGCATCCGGTGGATCCCGCCTTCCCGGCGCCCTACGCCGTGGTGCTGGTGGCATTGACCGACTTTCCGTCCGTCCGATTCCTCGGAACACTGGACGCGGAAACCGAACTGGAGGCCGGAATGCCGATGCGGGTGCGTTGGGAGGAGCGTTCCGGGGTGACCATTCCGCAGTGGGAGCCCGACCGTTGAGGCCGTGAGACCGGTACCGGCCGGTGCTGATCAGAGCAATTCGCCGGTTCTCGCCGCTATTGCAGACAGAAATCTCAGTGAGGAGTTGAGCATCATGGGCGCTTTCACCGGAAAGGTCGCGTTCGTCACCGGTGCGGCGCGTGGTCAGGGGCGGTCGCATGCGCTGCGCCTGGCCCGCGAGGGCGCGGCGATCGTCGCGCTTGACATCGCCGCCGATATCGACGAGTGCTTCTTCCCGCTGGCCACCCCTGAGGACCTGCAGGAGACGGTCCGTCTCGTCGAGGAGGACGGCGGCCGGATCCTGGCCCGCCGGGGCGATGTCCGCAACTACGACGACGTGAAGAGTGCCGTCGACGATGGGATCGCGCAGTTCGGTCCGATCGGCATCGTGGTCGCCAATGCCGGGATCGGAACGGCCTACAAGAAGACCTGGGAGATCCCGGAAGCCGACTGGCGAGCCGCGCTCGACGTCAACCTCACCGGCGTTTTCCACACCGTCAAGGCCGCGGTCCCGTCCATGATCGAGGCCGGTAGGGGCGGGTCGATCACCCTCATCTCGTCGTCGGCGGGCCTGAAGGGTTACCAGCACCTGGCGCCGTACGTGTCGTCCAAACACGCGGTGATCGGCTTGATGCGCACGCTCGCAAACGAACTCGCCGAACACAACATCCGGGTCAACGCGTTGTGCCCCGGCTCGGTGCGCACCCCGATGATCATCAACGAGCCCACGTTCAAGGTGTTCCGCCCTGACCTCGACGAACCGACCGAGGCGGATGCCATGGAGGTATTCCGGCAGATGCCGGCCCTCCCGGTCGACGTGCTCGAACCCGAGGACATCAGCGAGATGGTGGCGTTCCTGGCCTCGGATGCCGCCCGGTACGTCACCGGGCTGGCGATCCCGGTCGACGCCGGCCAACTGGTCAAGTGAGCAGAGCAGAGGACGAGCATCATGACCAAACCCCGTAACGCGCTGGTCACCGGCGGCACCGACGGCATCGGCAAGGCGATCGCGCTGCGCCTGCGTGCCGACGGGATGCGGGTCGCCGTCACCGGCCGCAACGCCGAGAGGGGCGCCCAACTCGTCGACGAGGTCGGCTGCCCGGAGGAGTTCGTGTTCATCCGCTCTGACGCCACCGACCCCCACGATGCCGAGCGAGTCGCAGCCGAGGTCCGGAACGCGTTGGGCGGCATCGGCGTCCTGGTGAACAACGTCGGCGGCGGCAGCTCGAACGAGTTCGGTTACATCCACGACCTCGACCCCGACGCCTGGCTGGACAGTTTCAACCGCAACGTCATGTCGGCGATCCGGATGACCCGCGCCGTGGTGCCGGACATGCTCGCCGCGTCGTGGGGCCGGATCGTGATGATGTCCTCACTGGAAGGCAAGATGCCGACACTGCCGAAGATCGGGCCCTACGTCACCAGCAAGCACGCGCTGCTGGGGCTGACCAAATCGCTGGCATTCGACTACGGCGCCCACGGCATCACCTGTAACGCGGTCTGCCCCGGGTACGTGCACATTCCGACCCGTCAGCGCAAGGCGTCGAAGGCGTTCGACGAAGGCCGGTTCGCCGATCCGCAGCAGAACTACAAGGACCTGTCCCGGATCGGCCGCCACATCGAGCTCGACGAGGTCGCACATGCGGTGTCGATGCTGGTCGCCGAGGAGAGCTCGGCGATCACCGGCACCACGCTGAACATCGACGGTGGATCGTCACCGTACTGACCCATCGCAGGAGCGTGTCATGGCGTTGAAACGCAGCTACGGCGAGTTCTTCATCGACGGTGGGTGGCGGCCCGCATCATCGTCGGCGACGTTCCCGGTGATCTCACCGTCCACCGGTGCGGAGATCGGCCGGGTCCCGGCGGCCACCGCCGCCGACATCGACGCCGCGGTGGCCGCCGCTCGCCGGGCGTTCTACGAAACCGACTGGCCCACCAGGCCGGTGGCCGAGCGGGCCGATCTGTGCGAAGCGCTGGCGGCGAAGCTGCAGCAGCACCGCGACGAGTTTGCCGAACTGCTCGTCGACGAGCTCGGCTGCCCGCGCACCCAGGCCGACATCTATCAGGCCGTGGCGCCGACGCTGCACTGGAACTACAACGCCGTGATCGGTCGCCAGTATCCGTTCACCGAGGTCCGCACCGCCGACCTCGGGCCGCTGGCCGGTGGCGCCGCGGGCGGGATGGTGATGCCGTTCCAGACCCAGAGCCTGACCGTCAAGGAACCGGCCGGGGTGCTGGCGGCGCTGGTGGCGTACAACTTCTCGTTGGCCGGGACCGCGCAGAAGGTCGCACCGGCGATCGTGGCCGGATGCACCGTGGTGATCAAGGTTCCCGAGCCGAATCCGTTGGCGGTCTTCGCGATGGGTGAGCTGATCCAGGAGGTGGGCTTCCCGCCGGGAGTCATCAACATCGTGGCCGCCGGACCGGAGGTCTCCCACCATCTGGTCACCCATGAGGGTGTGGACATGGTCAGCTTCACCGGGTCACGGGCTGTGGGCGAACAGATCGGCGCGGCCTGCGGAGCGCTCGTCCGGCCGGCGGTGCTGGAGTTGGGCGGCAAGGCCTCGGCGATCGTCCTCGACGACGCCGACCTCGACGACGTGATCCCCACCTTGGTGGCGGTCAGCGTGGTCCCCAGTAGCGGACAGAGTTGCACCAGTCAGAGCCGGTTCCTGGTGCCGCGCGCCAGACACGACGAGATCGTGGACCGATTGGTGCGGGCGTTCGGCGACCTCAAGGTCGGCGACCCGCACGACCCCGACACCCAGATCGGTCCGATGATCACCCGTGCGCACCAGCAACGGGTGCTCGGTTTCATCGAACGGGCGGTGCGCGACGGTGCGACCATCGCGTTCGGTGGCGGCGTCCCCGACGGGCTGGACCGCGGTTGGTACGTGCAGCCCACCCTGATGACCGGTGTCACCCCCGAGATGGAGATCGCCCAGGAAGAGGTGTTCGGCCCGGTGGCCGTGGTGATCCCGTACGACACCGAGGATCAGGCGATCGAGATCGCGAACAACACGCCCTACGGGTTGTCCGGTTCGGTGTTCACCGCCGATGTCGCCCACGGCTTCCGGTTGGCCCGCCGAATCCACACCGGAACGTTCGCGGTGAACTCCTACACCGCCGATTTCAACGCCCCGTTCGGCGGGGTCAAGCGATCCGGAATCGGTCGGGAGCACGGTCCGGCCGGCTTGGCGGAGTATTTGCGGCCCAAGACGATCGCGATCGATCCGAGTCTGGAACTGCCGCGGGAGGTGGTGGAGTCGGCAGACGTGGTCACCCACGGCGTCAGGCCCTGAACACCCGCCCCGATCCCGCATGGGACGAGCGCACGGTGTTGTCCGCATACCCCGGGTGGCAGCAACCATGCGCTCGCCTCATCGCCGCGCGCGACTGCGAGTCACTCGAGCATCAGTTCTTTGAGCCGCTCCCGCCGCTCCGGGGTGAGCCCGCACACCTCGACGAGATAGTTCTCGAACGAGCCGTGCTCGCGGTCGATCGTGTCGAAGGAGGCCTTGAGGTATTCGGCGCGGTTTCCGACGTCGAGCAGCGTGTCCGCGGACAACAGTTCCGCCGGTGGCTCCTCGATGTACTCCATCAGCGACTGGTGCAGCCGGTACTTGTCGGTGTGGTCCTTGGAGGCGAGATAGTCGGCGACGATCGCATCCCATTCGACATCGAGGGCGGCGAGGATGATGGCGACGACGAACCCGGTGCGGTCCTTGCCGGCCACGCACATCACCAGCATCGGCAGTGCCTCGTCGTCGATGATCGCGTCGAAGATCGCCTTCATGCTGTCCTGGAACGCGGTCGGCATATCGGCCGCGTTCTCGCGCAGCAGCCGCGCCAGTCTCTCCCCTGAGGGGTCGCTCATGAGCTCGTGGATCAGCTCGGTACCGGCCACTCGGGCGTCCGGGAGCGTCTTGACCGGAATGGATTTCGGATTCTCACCGGGCCAGACCAGCGGATGCTTCTGCTGCTCGCCCGCGCTGCGGAGGTCGCAGACGCTGCGAATATTCAGTGCCGCAAGGTGTTTCCGCGCGTCCTCATCGAGGTTGGTGAGGTTCTCGGACCGGTACAGAACGCCTTCTTTGACCCGGCGACCGTCGGTGGTCGGCAGGCCGCCCAGCGAGCGGAAGTTCGGAACGATCGTTACCGGGGCGGACACACATACCTCCACTGTTGTTTCGATGCCTCCGCGCAGGTGGCGGCTACGGACCCATCCAAGGCCATGACGGTCCGATGGTCAAGCTTTTCCTACGGAGGAATTATCGCACCCAGCATACCGCTTCCCGCGGTTCAGATTGGAGTTTCCGCTGGTCGACCGGCTGGCCTTGGGTGCTGCGCCAGCCGACGGGTCGATGCGGTATGGGCGTCGGCAGGGTGCAGCCGACGGTATCCGGGCTCCGCGCGTGCCCCCGTCGCGGGTGGTCTCGCGCGCCGGCGGTTTCCAGGGGCCCGGATACGCCGGGCGGTGATCGTCGGCCATCGGCGTCGGCAGGGGTGGCGGCGGCGATCTGGCGAAATCAGCTGCGGTGCCGTGGATGTCAAGGTCGGCTCGAATTCGGCGGACAGACGTCTGGACCAAATTCCTCCGGAGGAAACCTTGACACCGCAGGGGTGGCTCTGCATGATGACCGATATGTCAGCCGTCACATCCCCGAACACCGTCGAAGCGGAGCACACCGTGAGCAACGTCATCCGATTCGCCGATCCCGGCGCCACCGACCCGCGACTCGTCGGCGGAAAAGGCATGAATCTCGGCGAACTCGTCGCGGCCGGTTTCCGGGTTCCCAACGGGTTCACCGTCAGCACCGAGGCGTATGCCGCCACCCTCGCCGACAGTGGGGCGGCGGACCGGATCTTCGAGTTGCTGAAGGGCCTGGACGTGGCCGACCTCGCGCGGCTGGAGAGCACCGCGGCCGCGATCCGTGATGTCGTGACGGCGGTGGAGCTTCCCGACAAGCTCGCCCACGACATCGAACGCGCCTACACCGAACTCGGCGCCGACGTCTATGTGGCGGTGCGGTCATCCGGCACGGCCGAGGATACCGCCGAGGCCAGCTTCGCCGGCATGCACGACACCTACCTCGACATCCGCGGGACCGGCGAGGTCCTCGACGCGGTCCGGCGGTGCTGGGCCTCGATGTGGACCGCCCGGGCGGTCGCCTACCGCGAGGAGCACGGCTTCGATCACCGCGAGGCCAAGATCGCTGTCGTGGTGCAGACCATGGCCGAGGCCGATGTCAGCGGGGTGATGTACACCGCCAACCCGCTGAACAACCGCACCGACGAGATCGTCATCAACTCCGCCTACGGGCTCGGGGAGTCGATCGTCTCCGGAGCGATCAATCCCGACGAGTTCACCGTCGACCTCGGCACCCTCAAGATCAAGCAGGCCAACGTCGGGAACAAGAAGGAAAAGATCGTCCGTGCCCCGGACAAGCCCAGCGGGACCGTCACCCTGGCGGTGTCCGAGGAGGACGCGGGCCGGCTCAGCCTGACCGACGAGCAGGTGGCTGAGCTGGCCGCGCTGGGCCGGCAGGTGATGGACCACTACGGCGGACTGCCCCAGGACATCGAGTGGGCCTGCGTGGACGGCGAGTTCTTCCTGCTGCAGACCCGACCGATCACGGGGGCGAAGTTCACCTGGCCCGAGGGCTTCAACGACTGGCAGAACGGTCCGGAGGACCCCGACACCCTGTGGACGTTCAAATACGCCGAACAGTACTGGACCGGTGGGATCACCCCACTGTTCTTCTCGGTGCGGGCCCGCGAGACCCAGGTCGGCTACGACCGGATGAACGCCCGCGCGGGATTCCAGGATCTGCTCGGGCAGCGGCTGTACAAGGACAAGTACGGCACCGTCTACTGGAACGTCGACATGGACGAGAAGCGGCTGCGTTACGTTCTGCCGCGGTTCGCCCGTCCGGCCGGTGCGAACGTGGTGCCCGCCGACATGCAGGAGCAGATGTTCGCCGAGCCGCTGGACGTCGTCCGCTGGCTCAAGGCGATGATCAGCTTCTCGGTCTCACCGATCTATTCGCTGTCGAGGTGGAAGAAGGTGATCCGGGAGGACTACCTGTTCAACGAGGCGGCGGTGGCCAAGGCCAACGGCCTTTCCGACGCCGAGTTGCGGGCGCTGTCGGATGACGAGCTCTACCGCTACCAGCGCGACCTGCAGGAGTACGCGATCGACTTCATGGACCCGCTGTGGTTCGGCGCGTACACCGCGATGTCGATGTTCTTCTCGTTGCATGCCGCGCTGCTCGCCAAGTACTACACCGGCACCAATGAGCTGCTCGGTCAGGATCTGATCAGCGGTCTGCCGACGACCCTGCAGGCGCTGGAGAACCGGGCGTTCTTCGAGCTGACGTCGATGATCCGCCACTCCAAGGTGCTCTCGGACGCGTTCGAAAAGCACCAGGGCGCAGCGTTTTTTGCGGAACTGGAGAACAGCGACGAGGGCCGCGAGTTCCTGGAGAAGTACCGTGAGTTCCTCGCCGAACACGGCCACCGCGGCCATCCGGACCGCGACCTGATCTTCAAGCGTCGCGCGGACGATCCGGCGGTCGACTACGAGGCGTTCAAGGTGCAGCTGCAGGCGCCCGAAGCCACCCCGCCGATCGAGCTGGAGGAACGCGTCCGGGCCCGCCGGGAAGCCGCCGAGGCGGAGGTCATCGAGAACCTCGGCCGGGGCTTCCTCGGCCCGGTCAAGCAGCAGCTGTTCAAGTTGTTGCAGCACCAGATCATCGACTTCCTGGTGTTGCGTGACGACTGGCGCCACTTCATCGACCGGATCACCTACGCCAAGCGCAAGGCGTTCCTGGAGGTCGCGCGCCGGTGCGTCGAGCGCGGTCGCCTGGAGAAGGAGGACGACGCGTTCTTCCTCGGCGAGACCGAGCTGTTCGAGGTGCTCAACGGCACCGCGAAGCAGCCGCTCGTGCAGGCCAAGATCGCGGCTCGCCGACCCGACTTCGAACTGTTCGAGTCCCGGACGTTCACCCCGCCGATGTTCATGCGCGGTGAGACCCCGGTCGACGAGGCGGCCCCGGCCGCCGTGGCGGGCAGCGGTGCGATCAACGGTGTCGGCACCTCGGCCGGGCAGGTCGAGGGCCGGGCGCGGGTGCTGGCCAGCATGACTGAGATCGGCACCCTCGAACAGGGCGACGTGCTGGTCTGCAACGCCACCGACCCGGGCTGGTCGCCGGTGTTCGGGGTGATCAGCGGGCTGATCATCGAGACCGGCGGCATGCTCGCACACGGGGCCTGCCTGTCGCGCGAGCATGGGATCCCCGCCGTGCAGATCGTGGGCGCCACGCAGATCATCCCCGACGGCGCCTACGTCCGGATCAACGGTACCACCGGGCTGGTCGAGGTGCTCGAACCCGCCCCCGCCGGAGCCGCCTGAGCCGCCTGAACGTCTGGAAGGGAAGCAGTTGAAGCTACGCAAGGTAGATCCGGCCGACGACGGATCGCACCAGCCCACCGGCGACGATGAGCGGTGGCAGGAGAGCTGGGTGCTCTACTGGTTCGACCCGTCGAACATGTCCGGCGGATCGCACCACTTCGGGTTGCAGCGGCCCCGCGAACGGGCCGATGTGTGGGACTGGGTGACGGTCCAGGGCCGCCACGCAGGGCACTTCAACGCCCTCACGCTGCCGATACCCGATCAGGATCTGTCGAAGTTCGAGATCGGCCGGATGAGGATCCAGACGCTGGAACCGCTGCAGAAGTATCGGTTCAGCAGCGAATATCCCAGCACCGGAACAAAGGTCGACATCGTCTACGAGGCGTTCACCGATGCGATCTCGGTGGCGCTGGACGGCAGCGGCGCCGAAGTCGGTGCCAACCACTACGAGACCTTCGGCAGGGCGTCGGGGACGGTCACCCAAGGGGGCCAGACGCTGGAGGTGTCCGGTTGGGCGTTCCAGGATCACTCCTGGGGTATCCGGGACTGGAACACCGTCGGCGCGCACCGCTGGATCTGCGCGACGTTCTCGGAGAACTTCTACTGCGCGGCGGGCACATTCGCCACCAACGCCGGCGTGCGGGCGTTCGGATACGTGTTCGACGGCGAATTCAAGGAAGTGACCAGGATGTCGTTCGGCGGCCGGGTCGGTGACGACGGGTTCAGCGTCGAGGGCTGCGACGCCCGGATCTGGACCAAACCCGGCGATGCGTACCACATCACCGGGGACTGCGTGAGTTCGCAGTTGAGCAACCACCATGACGGCTGGTTCACCAGCAACGGGTTCGCGATGTTCGAATGCGGCGGACGGCTGGGCACCGGTGTGCTCGAGCTGGCCGAGCTGAAGCAGTTGACCCCCAGCCTGCAGCGCCGTCTCGATGAGGCGAACGGGTAACGAACACGAGGAGCGGGCGGTGGCCGGATCGGACCGACTCGACGAATTGGCCACCCGCCTGTTCACGGCGATCGAGCGCGGTGACGCCGAGGCGTTCTGGTGCTGTTTCGAGCCGGACGGGGTCATCGTCCGCAACGGCACCGAGCAGCGGACCGCGCGGTCCTTCGCCGAGCGGATGGCCGGACGGCCGGCGGACGCCCCGGCCTACCGGTACCGGAGGGTGCGCCGGGAGTTCTTCGCCGGTGGTTTCCTCGAGGAGCACGAGGTCCACGTCGAACCCGCCGGCACCGCCCCGGTTCGGCACGCCTGCGTGATCGGCCGGGTGGGTGGTGGCGGTCTCATCCGGGAACTGCGCGAGTACATCTGATAGTGATTTCGGCGTGCGGTTGCGTCCAGCAGAGTGGTGTACGAGTCGGACCTGATCAGTGGTACCGGCGTGTCGTAGCCGAATGATTGAGGGTCATCGCGTGATTCTTCGAGGGACCGTCGAAAGTCACTCGAGCAAAGAAGGAACACACGCGATGACCACTGCCCACAATATCGACCTGCCCACCGTGTTGGCCGAACGACTCACCACCACCCATCCCGACGTGCTGCGCGAGCTGCTGGCCACGTTCATCCACACTCTGATGGGTGCCGAGGCCGACGCCCTGTGCGGTGCCGGATACGGCGAGCGCAGCGCTGAGCGCACCAATTCCCGTAACGGGTACCGGCACCGCCGATTCGACACCCGCGCAGGCAGTCTTGATTTAGCGATCCCCAAGCTACGGCACGGTTCGTACTTCCCGGACTGGCTGTTGGAACGCCGCAAACGCGCCGAGCGTGCCCTGACGACCGTGGTCGCCACGTGCTACCTGCTCGGGGTCTCGACCCGGCGGATGGACAAGCTCGTCGAGACGTTGGGCATCACCAGCCTGTCGAAATCCCAAGTCAGTGTGATGGCCACCGAGCTCGACACCGCCGTCGAGGCCTTCCGCACCCGGCCGCTGGATGCCGGCCCGTACACGTTCGTGGCCGCCGACGCGCTGGTGCTCAAGGTCCGCGAGCAGGGCCGGGTGGTCAACGTGCACGCCCTGATCGCCACGGGTGTGAACGCCGAGGGCTACCGCGAGATCCTCGGTGTCGACGTCACCACCGCCGAGGACGGCGCCGGGTGGCTGGCGTTCTGGCGGTCGTTGACCGCCCGCGGCCTGTCCGGGGTCAAACTGGTCACCAGCGACGCGCACACCGGGCTGGTCGCCGCGATCGGCGCCACCCTGCCCGGCGCCACGTGGCAGCGCTGCCGCACCCACTACACAACCAACCTGATGGCCGTCACGCCCAAGAGTTCGTGGCCGTGGGTACGCACTCTGTT
The DNA here is from genome assembly GCF_900187065.1 of Mycolicibacterium thermoresistibile. Taxonomy (NCBI): domain Bacteria; kingdom Bacillati; phylum Actinomycetota; class Actinomycetes; order Mycobacteriales; family Mycobacteriaceae; genus Mycobacterium; species Mycolicibacterium thermoresistibile. The sequence continues at coordinate 3,539,221 of NZ_LT906483.1, read as the reverse complement.
GCATTCGGTGTTCGACCAACCCGATGCTGAGTCAGTTGCGGCGCAATACGATCGGATCATCGACGCACTTGTCGATAAGCTGCCGAAGGTCGCCGACCACCTGCAGGCAGCCCGCCCGGACCTGCTGGCGTTCACCGCGTTCCCCAAGCAGATCTGGCGCCAGATCTGGTCGAACAACCCCCGATCGGTTAACCGGCCCTCTCACGACACGATCATGGGTGCGGCGTGAGGTCCGGGGCCGACGGCGTTGCTCGGCGCATGCTGGCGGTGTCAGCTCGATCGAGAGGGGCAGACCATGACCGTTCGGGTGCGGACCCACGGCGACGGCTATGCGATCGACGGCCAGTGGGAGGGAAGCGCAGCGGCGAACGCATTCCTGACACACTTGGCCGGACGCGGATTCAGTGCGGCAACGGTGCGGGCGTATGCGTTCGACGTGCTCAACCTGGCCCGGTTCCTTCTCGATCGCGACCTCACGGTGGCGGCGGTGACGCCGGTGACGGTGTTCGAGTGGATCGACTGGCAGGACGTGCGCCGCGAACCCCGCCCAGGTATGGCGACACGAGGTGATCGGGGCGCGGCGGCGTCGACGATCAACCGACGAGTCGCGGCGGTGCGGGCGTTGTTCGAGTACCTGGTGATGACCAGGATGCGCGCCGACAATCCGGTGCCCTCACCGCGGCGCGGGCAGGGCCTGCGACCACAAGCGCGCGGACTGCTCGGGCACCTCGGACCGGGCCGACCCCGAGCCGGGGGCCGGCTGGTGCGTCAACCGCGACTGCTGCCCGAATCCCTCGACGCCGACGCGGTAGAGCAGTTCGTGGCGTCGTTGCGCACTCATCGGGATCGGGCGATGGTGTGGGCCATGCTGTTCGGGGGTCTGCGCAGCGCCGAGGTGCGATCACTGCGGCTGGCAGACGTCGATTTCGGTCGACGTCGGTTGCGGGTGCTCGGCAAAGGCTCGAAGGAACGGGTGGTGCCGGTCGATGCGGTGTTCTTCACCGAACTATCGGCCTATCTGCGCCTCGAACGGCCACCGGGGTTGGCGACGCAAGAGTGTTTCGTGGTGCTGCGTGGCCCCACCCACGGGTCGCCGGTCACCGAGGCCGGACTGCGGTCGCTGTTCCGGCGGCACCGAGTCCTGTCCGGCGCAACGCGGGTGCGTCCGCACCGACTGCGCCACACCTACGGCACCGAACTGGCCTCTGCGGGAATCGATCTGATGGCGTTACGGGAGTTGATGGGGCACGTGTCTCCCGAGACCACCGCCGGATACGTGCATCTGTCGGTCGCGCAGCTCGCCGCCGAATACGGCGCGGCCCGCGCCAGCCTCGCCGGGACACGACGATGACCACCCCCGCGCTCGCAATGGTCGATCCGCTGGCCGACCCGGATACGGTGCTGGCCGATTACCTCGAGTACGTTGCCGCCCTGGGTCTCAGCGGTAGGTCGGTGCGCGCTCGCACCCTCATCGCGACCACCTTCCTCACCTCGCATCCGGACCTGCGGGACTGGATGACCCGACCGGCAGCCGAACGGCTCATCGAACTGCGCCGCACCGGGGCGTGGCCGCTGCTGTGTCACCTCATCGGACGCGGCGAGCTGCGGCTGGACCTCGAACTTGCGGCCGTCAAGAACCTCACCGGTCTCGGCCGAGCCGTCGAGGACCGCGACCCGGACGGGTTCGCCGCAGTCCGGGCCGCCGGGCTGGCCTTGGGCTGGACACCGCAATGGATCGAGACGGTCCTGGGTGAATGTCTGGCGGTGCTGCTCGCCTGGCACGGCGGACTCGTCAGCGGCGTGAGCGCCGATACCGTCGACGAATTCGACGCTGCATTGGCTGCAACACAGTCGATTCCGGCAACGTCTCGTCGCGCCTACCGCAACCGGATTGCGGGGCTGCGACAGATGCTGTTTCAGGCCCGCATCGTCGACACACCACCACGGCGCCGGCGGTGGGCCCGCAGTTACGCTCAACGCTTCGCCGAGGTTCCGATGGCCGACGCGATTCGCGCAACATTGCTGCGTTACGTCACCGTCCGGGCATCGGTGCTGCGTCCGAAATCCGTCGAATCCTTGATCAACGACTTGCTGCCGTTCGCGGACTACCTCACCACCGCTCATCCCGAGGTCACGTCCCTCGAGGATCTCGACCGCAATCACATCGAGGGTTTCCTCGTCTGGAACCGCACCCGCACCTGGCGTGGGCAACGCGCCGCTTCCGGCGCCGGACGCATCATCTCGAAGGCCGTGATCCAATCGACGGTGCTGAGCGTGCGCAACCTGCTCGACGACATCACCGAATGGGGTTGGGAGCAGGCCCCACCGCGCCGTCTGGTTTTCGCCGTCGACGTCCCCAAACTCGATCAACCGCTTCCGCGGGCCCTGCCGCCCGACATCGATGTTGCAGTGATGAATGCGGTCTCTGGGCTGGATGATTCGTTCGCTCGTATCGGGCTGACCGTGCTCCGCGGAGCTGGTCTGCGGGTCGGGGAGCTACTCGACCTCGAACTTGGCAGCGTCATCGACTACGGTCCCGCCGGCACCTGGTTGAAGGTTCCGTTGGGCAAGCTCGCCACCGAACGCATGGTCCCGCTCTCGGTCGCCACCATCGCCGCGTTGGACGAGTGGACCACCGGGCGTGGTATCTGCCGGCCGCTGCCGCACCCCCGCACCGGAGCGTTGACCGATTTCCTGTTCGTCGCGCACGGTCGCCGTCTCAGCCAGACCCGGCTGCGCAACGGACTGATCGCTGCCGTCGAGACTTGCGGACTGCGTGGGGCCGGGGGTGCGCCGTTGGTGGTGACCCCGCATCAGCTGCGGCATACGTGGGCTACCGAACTCGCGAACGCCGGGATGGGCCTGCAGGCGTTGATGGCGTTGCTCGGGCACGTCACCCCGCAAATGACTTTGCGTTACGCCACTTTGGCTTCACCGACGTTGCGTGATGCCTACGACCAGGCGATGGGCAAGATGCGGCGGCGGTTCACTCTCACCCCGGTCGGCAAACCGATCGTCCCCGATGCCGTGATTTGGCTTGGCAGCGAGATGCTCAAAACGCGTGTTGCCCACGGCTACTGTTCCCGTCACGAGAGCGCGGGTGCTTGTCCCTATGCCAACATCTGCGAGACCTGCGACAACTTCGTCACCGGACCGGAGTTCCGCGACGCGCTCGAGGCGCAACGCACCGACGTCGAGGCACTCGAGGTCGATGCCCGCGACCGAGGATGGCCCGATGAAGCGGCCCGTCACCATCGCGTCGCTGACGCGTTGACCGACCACCTGCAGCGGCTCGACCGCTGACCCAAATCGGCAATCAGGGGTTGATCCGACCCTGAGGGCCGGATAAAGGAACGGCTCAATCGGGAAATCCGCCGCCGGACCGACGTCGTGGGCATCTTCCCAGACCGCGACGCCCTGATCCGCCTCGTCGGGGCCGTGCTGGCCGAACAACACGACGAATGGGCCGAATCCCGGCGCTACCTCGGCCTGGACGTCCTGAGCAAATCACGGGCCGTCAACGACAACCCAACCGAACAGGAGGCCAACCCCGCAGCACTGACTACCTGAACCAACACCATCGAAGAATCACACGACGACGACGTACACCACGTCCCTGAACTTGACCCGGCGTGCTGACGGTCGCTCAGCGATCTGTTCTGTTCGGGGACATCGCTGACACCTGTATGTCTCGGGACATCGCTGACACCTGAGTAGGGCCGTGAGCACGATGGTTCATGGCCCAGAAGGTGACGGCGATGGACATTCGCATGGCTGCGGCGGTGGCCGGGGAGATCGACAATGTGGCGGAGTTCTGCCGCCGCAGGAAGATCAGTCGACAGACGTTTTACAAGTTCCGGCGGCGGTTTCGTGACAGCGGTATCGAGGGGTTGCAGGAGCTGTCCCGGCGGCCGTTGACCTCACCAGGACAGACTCCGGTCGAGGTCGAAGACCTGATCGTATTGCGGCGCAAGCAGCTGATCGAACAGGGCCGAGATCACGGCGCCCAGTCGATCGTGTGGTCGTTTGAGCGTGACGGCGTCACGGTGCCGTCGGTGTCGACGGTGTGGCAGAGGGGGTGGCAGATTCTCAGCCGTCGTGGGGCGATCACCCCGCAGCCGCAGAAACGCCCGAAATCGGCGACCAAGCGGTTCGTCTTCAGTTGCCCCAACGAGTGCTGGCAGTCTGATTGGACCGGTTGGGTGCTGGCCGACGGCAGCCCGGCCGGCATCGCCGGCAGCCTCGATGACCATTCGCGTTACGTTCCCGCACTACGCGCCTGCGCCGGTGACGCCGACGCACAGCTGGTCTGGGAAACGATGCTGGCTGGCATCGCCGAGTGCGGGATTCCCTCGATGTCGTTGACCGACAACGGCATCGTCTACACTGGCCGGTTCCACGCCCACCAGTCGGCGTTCGAAACCAACTTGCGTGCCTTGGGTGTGCAGACCATCAACGCAACACCGTTTCATCCCCAGACCTGCGGCAAGATCGAACGGTTCTGGCAGACGCTGAAGAAATGGCTCACCGCCCGCGACCCCGCGACCACCATCGCCGAACTCAACGCCCTGCTCGAGCAGTTCCGCACGTTCTACAACCACCAGCGGCCGCACCGAGCACACCGCGGCGCCCTCCCGGCCGAGGTGTTCGCCGCCGGCGACAAGGCCCGCCCCGCCGACCGACCCGTGCCGGCGCCGGTAATCGTCAGCCGACACACCGTCGGCCCGACATCGGGATACGTGTTCGTCGCGCCCTACAAGGTCAACGTCGGACTGCGCTGGGCCGGACACGAATGCGACATCATCCGCGACGGCCAACACATCACCATCCTCAGCGGCACCACACTGGTGCGGTCCTTCACCGCCGACCCCACCCGCAACTACCAGCGCGGCGACAAAACCACCCGCACCTACCGCACCCGCGAACCAAAACCGCCATCATGACTGTCAGCGATGTCCCGAGACAAAAGTGTCAGCGATGTCCCGAGACACCACAGGTCGCTCAGCGAGCGTCAGCACGCCGAAATCGCGGATTCAGCGCCACTGGATGACGTCGTCCATCCGCTCGGGCTGGCGGTCGCGGACGAAATCGCGCACCTCTTCGATGTGGTCGCGCATCAGCGACTCGGCGCGGCGCGGCCAGCCCGAGATGATGGCGTGGGCGATATCGGCGTGCGAGTGCGAAATCGTGCTGCTCGGCATCATCTCCCCGGATGCCAGAACGTGGTCGACGACGATGTGGTTCACCGCCTGAGTCAGCAACATCAACACCCGGCTACCACTCATCTGCGCGATCACGGCGTGGAAATTATTGGCCGCGCTGAAGATTTCGTCGCGATCGGAGGACAGTTCGGCCGACATCTCGGCTGCGGCGAACGCCTCCTTCTTCATCTGGGTGTCGCTGATCCGCGCGACCTTCGCCGACATCGGCGGCTCCAGCACCGCCCACGCCTCGAACAGCTCGTTGTACGTCGCCCCGGCCAACATGAAGTACATGGTGGCGGTGCGGGCCAGATAGTAGGAGTTCAGCGCGCTGACGATCGGCCCGCCGCCCGGCCCCCGCTTGATCGCGATCAGCCCTTGGACCTCGAGGATTCGCAATGCCTCGCGCAGGGTTTCGCGGCTCACCCCGTAGGCCGCCAGCATCTCGGCTTCTCCGGGAAGCTTGTCGTTGACCTGCAGACCCTGGTCGACGATGTCGTTCACGATCCGGGTGGCGGTGATCTCCGAGGCCTTCGGTGGGCGCGCACTCGCGGGGGCGCCGGAATGGTTCATACCGGGGTCGTAGATGACCGGGAGCCCGGAGGTGGTGAACTGGGTGGTCAAATCTCTCACTCCGATTGGGCGGTGTCGCCGTAGCGCGATAATTCAATTCGTCACTACGGGGAGAATACACATGAAGAATTCGCCGGCGTTACACTGCGCCGCCGAAACGTCTCGTCCCGCCCATCGGGGACTCATCCGGTGAGGGTCAGGAACGCACCGAGTTCGACCAGGCCGTCCGGTGTCGACGGCAGGTAGTCGGTCAGCGCCGCGGATCGCACCACCACGCTGGCGTATTGGGCCCGGCTGACCGCGACGTTGAGGCGGTTGCGGTTGAGCAGGAATGAGATCCCCCGGGGCACATCGTCGATCGACGACGCGGTCATCGAGATGAACACCACCGGCGCCTGCCTGCCCTGGAACTTGTCGACGGTGCCGACGTCGACACCGCTCAGCCCGGCCTCGTCGAGGCACCGGCGCAGCAGCACCACCTGTGCGTTGTACGGGGCGACCACCAGCACATCCTCGGGGCGCAGACCGCGGGTGCCGTGCTCGTCGGTCCACTCGGCGCCGAGCAGCCGTCCGATCTCGGCGACGATCGCGTCCGCCTCCTCGGGGCTGCTGGTCGAGTTGCCGAGATGCTCGACGGTCAGCACCCGCACACCCGGCGGATGCCCGGCGAGGCGGCGGGCCGCGGTCCGTTCCTCCGCGGAGTGCAGCCGGTTCTCGTAGGCCAGCCGCGACACCCGGGCGCAGACAGCCGGATGCATCCGGTGGGAGCGGTCCAGGAAGTAGCCGAACCGTTCGGGCAGCGTGCGATGCTCGGCGACCAGCCACCCCAGCGCCGAACAGTCCACCGGTTCGGGGTGGTGGCCCTGGCTGACCTGCGGGAGTTGTTGCGGATCGCCGAGCAGCAACAGGTTGCGCGCCGCCCGCGCCACCGCAATGGTGTTGGCCAGGCAGAACTGTCCGGCCTCCTCGATCACCAGCACGTCCAGCCGTTCCGGCGGAACCCGGTTCGGGTGCGCGAAATCCCATGCCGTTCCACCGATCACGCAACCGTCGTGGTCGTCGAGGAAGGCGGCGTAGCCGGCCGGGTCGATCTCGCGCCACGCCGGATCGGGTGCGTGCTTCTTCTTGGCGATGAGCTCCGGGGCCACCCCGGCGCCGATCAGATCGCCGAACAGGTTCTCCACCACCGCATGTGACTGCGCGACCACACCCACCCGCCACCGGTGCTCGGTGACCAGCCGGGCGATCACCCGGGCCGCGGTGTAGGTCTTGCCGGTGCCCGGCGGTCCGTGCACCGCGACGAAGGACGAATCCAGATCGAGCAGGGCGGCGGTGATGTCGCCGATGGCGTCGCCGGTGTGCGGCAGCGCCGCGCCGCTGCGGGTGCGCGGGGTCCGCCGCGCCAGCAGATCGACGACCGCGGTGTCGGGCAGCGCCGGCAACCCGGCGGCCACCGCCGCGGCGGTGTCGTCGATCGATTTCCGCAGCGGCTCGGTGGGGATCAACTGGCCCGGTGTCAACGCGAACGGCAGTTGATCGAACTGACCGCCGTCGTCGACCCGTTCGCAGATCACCACCTCGGTCGGCACCGCCGGATCGTCGACGGCGATGACGTCGGCGTCCCCGGCGGCGCGCCGGTCCGGATCGTTCGTCAGATGCCGCGGTGCGGGCGGTTCGTACAGCGCGAACACCCTGTCGCCGAGCGCGCCGGCGGCCAGGGTCCCGGTGAGCCGGGTGTGTCGTTGCAGTTTGCGGGCCCGCGGCGGTTTGTGCCAATCCTCGACCACCACCGCGTTGTCGGCGAGAAACACATCGCTGCTGTCACCCCACTCGTCGACCGGGTTGTTGAGCCGGTCGAAATGCGCCCACCAGAACGGTTTCCGCTCGCGACGGTGGTAGCCGCGGGCGGCCGCCAGCAGGGCGACCGCGGTCTGTTCGGCGGTGCGCTGTTCGACGGTGTCGCCGGCGAAGGCGCTCAGGGCCGCGGCGACGTCATCGGGTTCCTCGTCGTCGGTGTGGTCGGTGACCACCGGTTGCGGGCCCAGCGGCGGCACCCCGGACTCGAAGGCCAGGGTGAGCAGCCAGTCGCGCAGCTTGCGGGTCGAACGGCAGTCGTAGTGGTTGTAGTCCTCGATCTCCTTGAGCACCGTCCGCGCCTCGTCATGGCGGCCCGCGGCGGTCAGCTCGGTGAACCGCGCGTACATGTTGATCGACTCCGCGGCCGTGGTGACGTCCCCGGCGCGCAGTTCGGCGCCCATGTACAGCGGTTCCAGCGACTTCAGGCTGTAGTTCTCGGTGCCGACGCGAAGGCTCTTGCGCACCAACGGGAACAGATCGACCAGCACACCGCTGCGCAACAGCTCGTCGACCTCGTCCTCGCCGACGCCGTACCGGCCGGCCAGCCGCAGCAACGTCGTCTTCTCGTAGGCGGCGTAGTGGTAGATGTGCATGTTCGGGTAGCGGCGGCGACGTTTGCGCACGAACGCCAGGAAGTCGGCCAGCGCCCGGCGTTCCTCGGCGCGGTCGTGCGCCCACAGCGCGGTGAACCTGCCGCCGGACTCCAGCACCCCCCACAGGTATTCCAGCCCCCACTCCCGGCCGTCGACGGTCCACAGCGGGTCGCCTTCGAAGTCGAAGAACAGATCGCCCTTGTCCGGGTCCGGCAGCAGGGCCAGCGGCTGGGGGTCGGCCACCACGAACGGCGGCTTGCCGGTGTCACCGGCCTCGATCTGCAGCCGGGCCTGCTCGGTGAGCGCGTCCACGGTGCGTGCGGGCAGCCCGGGCACCGGTCCGCGGTGCCGGGCCAGCGCGGTGCGGGTGGTGATCCCGGCGTCGAGCAGCCGGGCCCGCTGGCTGACCCGCATTCCGGCCACCAGCAGCAGGTCATCGGATTCGGCGACCCTGCTGCGGCATTCCGGACAGCGGAAACAGGCGCGCACCTCCTCGTCCTCCCAACGCACCGGGCGGCCCCCGGCCAGATGCTCGTCGAGTAGCCGTTCCAGCGCGGCGCGCCGGGGCGCGTAGACCGGCAGCAGCTCGTCGACCCGGTAGCGGACGGTGTGCCCGTCGCCGAGCACCAACTCCACCTCGGGGGCCACCGGGACACCGGCGGCGATCAGCGCCTCGGCGTACGCCGCCAGCTGCAGCAGCGCCTCCACCTTCGCCGACCGGGCGAGTTTGGTGTCGCGGAGCCGGTACCGTCCGCCGTCGTCGGCGGGTTCGTGCACGAGGAAGTCGGCGAACCCGACGAAGCGCCCGTCGAACATGGTGGCCTGATAGATCACCGGCGCCCGCCGCTGCACCGCCCGCAGGGTGGCCTCGGCGGCCGCGGTCAGCCCCTCGACGGTGTAGGCCGGCCGCCCGATCACCGTCACCGGGTCGTCGGCGTCGTCAGACGCCTCTCTGAGGGCCTCGAGGTGACGGCGTTCGTGGGCGTCACCGAGCTCGACCGTGCGGGTCAGCATCCCGTCGTCGACCGCCACCGGCGGCCCCCAGCCCAGCTCGGCGTCGAACGACCGCAGCAGGGCGTATTCGCAGCGCGCGGCGGCAGCCAGGTCCGAGGCGCTGTAGATGACCCGGTCGGCGGCGACGAACATGGCCGCAACTGTAGGTCAGCCCACCGACGCCGCTCGAGCGCGAAACACCGGCCCGGCCGTTCGCGCCAGGGCGGTTCAGCCGGTGTTGCCGACCAGCTCCACCCCGTTGCCGTTCCAGCGGAACTTCACCACGCCGGACAACCCCTCGATACCGCTGTCGTAGCGCAGCGCCACGGTGTCGCCGGAGCCGGCCGAGGTGTCGATGGCGTTGAACCCGTAGGTGTCGGGCACGCCGGTCGGGATGAACTTGCCGAGGTGGAACATCACCGCCCGGGTGTTGGGATTCTCCGCGTTGGTGTTGGCCCGCACGATCACCGCCGACAGCGTGGCGCATTCGTTGTAGTTGCCGGCGATCGGTTCCGAACTCCACGCCTGCCCGCTGCGCGGATCGGGCGGCAACTCGGCGATCGCGCGCAGCACCTCGGGGGCCACCAGGTTCACCGCGCAGGGATCGGCCTGGGCCCCCGGTGCGGGGGTTTCCAGTACCGGCGGGGCGGCCGATGGGGTGTCCGGCGCGGCTGCGCCCGGGCTCGGCGCGGTGGGTTCCGGAGTCAGCGAGACCGTGGAATCGCCTGCCCCACAGCCGGACAGCAGTGTCACCGCCAACGCGACCGACCCGATCCCCAGCCGGGACATCACCGCTGTCTCTCTCACATCTGCGAAGGTACCGCCCCCGCCAGACGGCCGCGCGGCAGGTCGGGGCCGTGCCGCCGATTAGACTTTGAACCCGATGACCTCCCCTGAAGCCGACGTGAGCGGCACCGATCCGACTTTCGCTGACCTGCAGATTCACCCGGCGGTGCTGCGGGCCGTCGGGGACGTCGGATATGAGACGCCGTCGGCGATCCAGGCGGCCACCATTCCGGCGATGATGGCCGGATCCGATGTGGTCGGGCTGGCGCAGACGGGCACCGGGAAGACCGCGGCGTTCGCGATCCCGATCCTGTCCAAGATCGACACCGCCAGCCGGGCGACCCAGGCGCTGGTGCTGGCCCCGACGCGGGAACTCGCGCTGCAGGTCGCCGAGGCGTTCGGCCGGTACGGCGCCCACCTGCCCGATGTCCAGGTGCTGCCGATCTACGGCGGCTCGTCCTACACCGTGCAGCTGTCCGGGTTGCGGCGCGGCGCGCAGATCGTCGTCGGCACCCCCGGCCGGGTCATCGACCACCTCGACCGCGGCACCCTCGACCTGAGCCGGCTGGACTACCTGGTGCTCGACGAGGCCGACGAGATGCTGCAGATGGGCTTCGCCGAGGACGTCGAACGCATCCTCGCCGACACCCCCGAGTACAAGCAGGTCGCGTTGTTCTCGGCGACGATGCCGGCCGCGATCCGCAAGCTGACCACCAAGTACCTGCACGATCCGGTCGAGGTCACCGTCAAGGCCAGGACCGCCACCGCCGAGAACATCACCCAGCGGTTCATCCAGGTGGCCGGGCCGCGCAAGATGGACGCGCTGACCCGGGTGCTGGAAACCGAACCGTTCGAGGCGATGATCGTGTTCGTCCGCACCAAACAGGCCACCGAGGAGCTCGCCGAACGGCTGCGGTCCCGCGGGTTCGCCGCGGCGGCCATCAACGGCGACATCGCGCAGGCCCAGCGGGAACGCACCATCGCCGCGCTCAAGGACGGCAGCCTCGACATCCTCATCGCCACCGACGTGGCCGCCCGCGGGCTCGACGTCGACCGGATCTCGCACGTCGTCAACTACGACATCCCGCACGACACCGAGTCGTATGTGCACCGCATCGGCCGTACCGGGCGGGCCGGACGGTCCGGCAACGCACTGCTGTTCGTCACCCCGCGGGAACGGCATCTGCTCAAGGCGATCGAGAAGCACACCCGGTCGAAGGTCCTCGAGGCCGAGATGCCCACCGTCGACGACGTCAACGCCAAGCGGGTGGCCAAGTTCCGAGACGCCATCAGCGAGGCGCTCAGCTCCCCGCAGATCGACCTGTTCCGCGGCCTGATCGAGGACTACGAACGCGACCACGACGTGCCGTTGGCCGACATCGCGGCCGCGCTGGCGGTGCAGACCCGCGACGGTGACGAGTTCCTGATGGTCGAGCCGCCGCCGGAGCAGCGCCGGGAGCGGTCCGAGCGCAGGGACGGCCGGGAGCGCCGGGACCGGCCGCCGCGCCGGGGCGACCAGAAGATGGCGACCTACCGCATCGCGGTGGGCAAACGGCACAAGGTGGGGCCCGGGCACATCGTCGGCGCGATCGCCAACGAGGGCGGCCTGCACCGCAGCGACTTCGGTCACATCACCATCCGGGCTGACTACTCGCTGGTGGAACTGCCCGCCAAACTGCCCCGCAAGGCGCTGAAAGCCCTTGAACACACCAGGATCTCGGGTGTGCCGATCGACCTTCGTCTGGACCGGGGCCCGGCGCACGGGCCTAACCGGGGTCCGGGCCGCGGCGGAGGGAAGCGGAAAGACAGATGACGGTTCGTCGGGGCGGTGAGCTGACCGAGCCGGACGTCGTCCAGGGCGGGTTGGAGTCGATCTCCCGGGCCGAACGGGTCGCATCCCTGACCGGGATCCGGGCGGTGGCGGCGCTGCTGGTGGTGCTCACCCACGCCGCCTACACCACCGGCCGCTATCCACAGGGCTATCTCGGGCTGGTGTACTCCCGGATGGAGATCGGCGTGCCGATCTTCTTCGTGCTGTCGGGCTTCCTGTTGTTCGGGCCGTGGGTGCGGGCCGCGGCCGAACGCCGGCCCGCACCGTCGGTCAAGCGCTACGCGTGGCGGCGGGTGCGCCGCATCATGCCGGCCTATGTCGTCACCGTGCTGGCCGCCTACGCCGTCTATCACTTCCGCGACGCGGGCCCCAACCCGGGCCACACCTGGGAGGGATTGCTGCGCAATCTGACCCACACCCAGATCTACACCGACAACTACCTGTATTCGTACCTGCACCAGGGGCTCACCCAGATGTGGAGCCTGGCGGTGGAGGTGGCGTTCTATGCGGTGCTGCCGTTGTTGGCGTACCTGCTGCTGGTGGTGGTGTGCCGGCGGCGGTGGCGGCCCGGGCTGCTGCTGACGGGGTTGGCCGTGCTGGCGGCGATCAGCCCGGCCTGGCTGTATCTGGTGCACACCGTGGACTGGCTGCCCGACGGTGCGCGACTGTGGCTGCCCACCTACCTGATCTGGTTCCTCGGCGGCATGATGCTCGCCGCACTGCAGCCGATGGGGGTGCGCGCCTATGCGCTGGTGTGCATCCCGCTGGCGCTGATCTGCTACTTCATCGTCGCCACCCCGATCGGCGGTGAACCGACCACCTCACCGAACGAACTGTGGGAGGCGTGGGCCAAGACCGGCTTCTACACCGTGATCGCCACCCTGATGGTCGCGCCGTTGGCGCTGGGCAACAAGGGCTGGTATTCGCGCGTCCTGGGCAGCCGGCCGATGGTGTTCCTCGGCGAGATCTCCTACGAGATCTTCCTGATCCACCTGATCCTGATGGAAGTGGCGATGGTGGAGATCCTGCGCAGCCCGGTCTACACCGGATCGATGTTCTGGTTGTTCGTCTGGACGATGGTGCTGACCATCCCGCTGGCATGGCTCCTGCACCGGTTCACCCGGGTCCGCGATCAGTGACTTAGGGTAACCGCGTCGCTGCCGGCGATCAACGCGCTGCTGGCGGCGATCGGGGACGCGCCGGCGCGGGTGTTCCTCGAGGCCCGCCACGACGACGACAGGCACCTGCCGGTGCTGCGCAGCACGGGCGTCACCTGGGTGGGCCGGACGAACGACGGCCAGGCGCTGGTGGAGGCCATCCGCGCGGCCGGTCTCGAGTCCGCCGGTCGATTCGCCTGGGTCGCCTGCGACAACCGGACCACCCGGGCGGTGGCCAAGGTCCTGCGCGAGGAGTACGGCATGTCGCGCAGGTCGATGCGGGCGCAGGCCTATTCGGTGGCCTGAGCCACCGCGGGCACCACGAAGTCCTCGAGCAGCGCGCGTTCCTCGGCCTCGTCGCGGCCCGGAAACAGCAACAGCGACACGATGACCCGCACCAGCCACCGGGCCCGGCGCCCGTCGTCGTCGAAACCCTGCGAGCGCAGGAAACCCGCCACCAGGCCGTGGATGACCTCGGAGCGGTCCGCCAGTTCCGCGCCGACCGGACGGTGCCCGGCGGCGAACCACGACGACAGCGCCGGGTTCTCCCGAACGGCGTCCAGTGCGGCGAGGATGCCCTCGATCAACCTGTTTTGCGGATCGCCGATCGCCGCGAGCCGCGGCCCCAGCTCCCGGTACAGCCGGCGGGCCTCCCGGTGCACATAGGCGGTGTGGAGGGCCTCCCGGCTGTCGAAATAGCGGTACAGGGTGGCACGGGAGCAGCCGGCCGCGCGGGCGATGTCGCGCATGCCGACGGTGGCGGCATCGTGGCGGGTGAACAGTTCGTGGGCGGCGTCGAGGATGCGTTCGGCCGCCACCTCGGTGCGCCGGTCGGCCAACCAGTTCCCGGTCATCGGCGCGGCGCCTGACCGGGTATCCGGACCGGCAGCGTCAGCGGGCGGCGCACATAGCCGCCGTCGGCCCAGGTGATCCCGTCCTCGTCGACGCTGAACTCCGGGCAGCGAACCAGCAGCTCGGTCAGCGCCACCCGTGACTGCATGCGGGCCGCGGCCGCACCGAGGCAGAAATGGGCGCCGTGGCTGAACGTCAGGATGTTGCGGGGCCGGCGGGTGACGTCGAGTTCGGCTGCATCCGGGCCGAATTCGCGTTCATCGCGGTTGGCCGACGCGTACAGCAGCAACACCTTGCGGCCGGCCGGGATGGTGGTGTCGCCGATCGTGACGTCCCGGGTGGAGGTGCGGGCCAGCCCCTGCACCGGGGAGGTGAGCCGGAGGAACTCGTCCACCGCGTCGGCGATCAGTTCCGGTCGTTCGACCAGCAGGCGGCGCTGATCGGGCCGGCGGTGCAGGAGTTGCATCGTCCCGCCGAGCATGCCGGTGGTGGTGTCGTTGCCGCCGGTGACCATGGTGAAGGTGAACGCCAGCACCGGCAGCGGGTCCACCCCGGCGGCGACGAGGTGCGAAATGGTGTCGTCGGCGGGTTCGCGGCGGCGGTACTCGATGAGCTCGGTGAAGTACGCCATCATCTCACCGACCGCCGCGCCGGCGCCCATGACACCGTCGGCGCCGGTGTTGGCTGCCACGATGGCGTCGGTCCAGCGGTCGAACTGGGCGCGGTCGGATTCCGGCACCCCGAGGTAGTGGGCGACCACCATGGACGGCAGCGGTTTGAACAGTTCGGCGACGATGTCGCCGCCGCCGTCGGCCCGCAGCCGTTCGATCCGTTCGACGACGAACCGGCGCACCGCCGGTTCCACCGCTGTCACCTGCCGCGGGGTGAAGCCGCGGGACACCAGTTTGCGGAACTCGGTGTGGACCGGCGGATCCTGCATCACGAACGGCGGGTTGTCGGCCAGCCCGATCAGCTCGAGCTCGTCGTAGTTGACGGTCAGGCCCCGCGCCGACGAGAACGTCTCGTGATCCCGGGCGGCACGCCACACGTCGGCATGCCGTGACAGCACGTAGTAGTCGTGTTCGGGCCGGTGCTCGGGCACCACGTGATGTACCGGGTCGTGGTCGCGCAACGCGGCGTACATCGGCCACGGATCCGACCAGGTGGCGGCGGTGGACAGGGTGAACCGAACCGGCGTCTGAGACACACCTGCTGTCATGTCTCATTGATAGGACATCGACCGTATCGTGTCAATGGTCCGGCCGGAGGGGGAGCCCCGCGGTCAGGGCAAGTGAGGCTAACCTCAGTTGGGCGGGTGAATCCGACGCCCGGTCGGGAGGAGATGCCGATGGCACGCGGATTTCAGGGTGTGATGCTGCGCGGGCTCGGTGCCCGCGACCATCAGGCCACCGTCGTCGACAAGGAGTACATCGCCCCGCATTTCGTGCGGGTACGGCTGGTGTCGCCGACGCTGTTCGACGAGGTGATCGTCGAACCCACCTCCTGGTTGCGGTTCTGGTTCCCCGATCCGGACGGGTCCGACACCGAGTTCCAGCGCGCCTACACGATCACCGAATCCGACCCGGAGACCGGCCGGTTCGCGGTGGACATGGTGCTGCACGAACCCGCCGGGCCGGCCTCGACATGGGCCCGCACCGTCGAGCCCGGCGCCACCATCGCGGTCATGTCGATGGGGTCGCGGGGTTTCAGCGTCCCGGAGGACCCCGAGGACCGGCCGGTCGGCTATCTGCTCATCGGGGACTCGGCCTCGACCCCGGCGATCAACGGCATCATCGAGGTGGTTCCGCACGACATCCCGATCGAGCTGTACCTCGAACAGCATCACGACGACGATGTGCTGATCCCGCTGGCCGAGCACCCGCGGTTGCGGGTGCACCGGGTGTCCCGCGACGATGCGTCCTCGCTCGCGGCGGCCCTGGAGCTCCGGGACTGGTCGAACTGGTACTGCTGGGCCGGCCCGGAGGCCGGCGCGCTCAAACAGGTCCGCACCCGGTTGCGCGACGAATTCGGTTTCCCGAAGCGGGAGGTCTACGCCCAGGCCTACTGGACCGAGGGCCGGGCGATGGGCTCCTCCCGCGGCGAGACGTCCACACCCGCGAAACCCGCCGCGAAGACTGCACCCGCGAAAGCCGCCGCGAAGCCTGCCGCCGCGAGCGGGGCGGGCACCCCCGAGCACGCGGCCGCCCCGGCGGCGGCCACCACGGGCGCTCCCCAGGCTGCGCCGGCCCCGGGTGCCGCGCAGCCGCGCACACCGGTGCGTGGCCGCTGGCGCGCCGAGGCGGGCAGCCGGTTGCTGGCCCCGCTGAAGAAGCCGCTGATCGTCTCCGGGGTGTTGCAGGCCCTGATCACCCTCATCGAACTGGCGCCGTTCGTGCTGCTGGTCGAACTGGCCCGGCTGCTGCTCGGCGGTGCGGAGGCGGAACGGCTGTGGACGCTGGGTCTGACCGCCGTGTCGCTGATCGGGCTGGGCGCCGTCCTGGCCGCCGCGATGACGCTGTGGCTGCACCGCGTCGACGCCCGATTCGCCCATGAGTTGCGCGGCCGGTTGCTGACCAAGTTGTCGCGGTTGCCGCTGGGGTGGTTCACCCGGCGCGGGTCGGCGTCGACCAAACAACTCGTCCAGGACGACACCCTGGCCCTGCACTATCTGATCACCCACGCCATCCCGGATGCGGTCGCGGCCGTCGTCGCCCCGGTGGCCGTGCTGGTCTACCTGTTCGTGGCCGACTGGCGGGTGGCGCTGGTGCTGTTCATTCCGGTGCTGGTCTATCTCGTGCTGATGTCGGTGATGACGATCCAGTCCGGATCGAAGATCGCCCAGGCGCCCCGCTGGGCCGAGCGCATGGGCGGGGAGGCGGGCGCCTTCCTCGAGGGCCAGCCGGTGATCCGGATCTTCGGCGGCGCCGCGGCCTCCCGGTTCCGCCGCCGGCTCGACGACTACATCGACTTCCTGGTGTCCTGGCAACGCCCGTTCGTCGGGAAGAAGACGCTGATGGACCTGGTGACCAGGCCGGCGACCTTCCTGTGGATCATCCTGGTCGCCGGGGTGCCGCTGGTGGTCACCGGCCGGATGGATCCGGTGAACCTGCTGCCGTTCCTGTTGCTGGGCACCACCTTCGGCGCCCGGCTGCTGGGCATCGGCTACGGGTTGAGCGGCATCCAGACCGGGATGCTGGCCGCCCGCAGGATCCAGACCGTCCTGGACGAACCCGAACTCGTCGTCCGGGACCGGACCGGCCAGGCCGGGACCGATCACGCCTCCGGCGATCAGGCCCGACCGGGCACCGTCGAACTCGACCGGGTCAGCTTCGAATACCGGCCGGGTGTCCCGGTGATCCGGGATGTGACGCTGACGCTGCGTCCGGGCACGGTGACCGCGCTGGTCGGGCCGTCCGGATCGGGTAAATCGACGCTGGCCGCCCTGGTGGCCCGGTTCCACGATGTGACCCAGGGCGCGATCCGGGTGGACGGCCGCGACATCCGGACCCTGACCGCCGACGAGTTGTACCGCCGGGTCGGGTTCGTGTTGCAGGACGCCCAGCTCGTGCACGGCAGCGTCGCGGAGAACATCGCGCTGGCCGAACCGGACGCCGGTCTCGAGCGGATCCGGACGGCCGCGCGGGACGCCCAGATCCACGACCGGATCACCCGGATGCCCGACGGCTACGACAGCGTGCTGGGCGCCGGATCGGCGCTGTCCGGGGGTGAGCGGCAGCGGGTGACGATCGCCCGTGCCATCCTGGCCGACACCCCGGTGCTGGTGCTCGACGAGGCCACCGCGTTCGCCGATCCGGAATCGGAATACCTGGTGCAGCAGGCGATCAACCGGCTGACCAGGGACCGCACCGTACTGGTGATCGCACACCGGCTGCACACCATCACCCACGCCGACCAGATCGTCGTGCTCGACGACGGTCGGATCGTCGAGGTCGGCACCCACGACGAACTGCTCGCCGCGGGTGGCCGGTACCGCGGGCTCTGGGATTCGGGGCGGTATTCGAGCCCGGACGCGGGCCGGCCGGTCAGCGCCGACGCGGTGGAGGTGGGCCGATGATCCGCACCCTGCTGAGACTGGTCCCGGCCGAGAAGCGTGGCGCCGTCGCCGGATACGCGGTGCTGACCCTGCTGTCGGTGCTGCTGCGCGCGGTCGGCGCGGTGCTGCTCATCCCGTTGCTGGCCGCACTGTTCAGCGACACCCCGTCGGACGCCTGGTTGTGGCTGGGCTGGCTCACCGCGGTCACCCTGGCCGGCTGGGTGACCGACACCAACACCGCCCGGCTCGGGTTCGATCTGGGATTCGCGGTGCTCAGCCGCACCCAGCACGATATGGCCGACCGGCTCCCGAACGTCGCGATGAGCTGGTTCACCCCCGACAACACCGCCACGGCGCGGCAGGCGATCGCGGCCACCGGGCCGGAACTGGCCGGGCTGGTGGTCAACCTGCTCACCCCCCTGATCGGCGCGGCTCTGCTGCCGGCCGCCATCGGCGTCGCGCTGTTGTTCGTGTCGGTGCCGCTGGGGCTGGCCGCGCTGGCCGGGGTCGCGGTGCTGTTCGGGGCGCTGGCCCTGTCCGGCCGGTTGAGCCGGGCCGCCGACAAGGTGGCCGGTGAGACCAATTCCGCGTTCACCGAACGCATCATCGAGTTCGCCCGCACCCAGCAGGCGCTGCGGGCGGCCCGCCGGGTGGAACCGGCACGCAGCCAGGTGGGCAGCGCGCTGGCGGCGCAGCACGGCGCCGGCCTGCGGCTGCTGACCATGCAGATCCCCGGCCAGGTGCTGTTCAGCCTCGCCGGCCAGGTGGCGCTGATCGGATTCGCCGGCATGGCCGTCTGGTTGACGGTGCGCGGTCAACTCGGGGTGCCTGAGGCGATCGCGCTGATCGTGGTGCTGGTCCGTTACCTCGAACCGTTCGCGGCGATCGCCGATCTGGCGCCGGCGCTGGAAACGACCCGGGCCACGCTGAACCGCATCCAGGCGGTGCTGGACGCGCCGACACTTCCCGCCGGCCGCCGCCGGCTGGACCGGACGGGCGCCGCGCCGAGCATCGAATTCGACGATGTGCGTTTCAGTTACGGCGATGAGGTGGTGCTCGACGGGGTCAGCTTCACGCTGCGGCCGGGCAACACCACCGCGATCGTGGGGCCGTCCGGTTCGGGGAAGACCACCATCCTGTCGTTGATCGCCGGTCTGCAGCAGCCGGCATCGGGGCGGGTGCTGCTGGACGGGGTGGACGTCACCACCCTGGACCCGGAGGCGCGACGGGCGGCGGTGAGCGTGGTGTTCCAGCACCCGTATCTGTTCGACGGGACCCTACGGGACAACGTGCTGGTGGGCGATCCGGAAGCCGACCCGGACGACGTCACCGCGGCGATGCGGCTGGCGCGGGTGGACGAACTCCTCGACCGGCTGCCCGACGGCGACGCCACCGTGGTGGGGGAGGGCGGCACCGCGCTGTCCGGGGGTGAACGCCAGCGCGTGAGCATCGCGCGGGCACTGCTGAAACCGGCGCCGGTGCTGCTGGTGGACGAGGCGACCAGTGCGCTGGACAACGCCAACGAGGCCGCCGTGGTCGATGCGCTGACCGCCGATCCCCGCCCCCGCACCCGGGTGATCGTCGCGCACCGGTTGGCCAGCATCCGGCACGCCGACCGGGTGCTGTTCGTCGAGGCCGGACGGGTGGTCGAGGACGGAGCCATCGACGAACTGCTCGCCGCCGGAGGGCGTTTCGCCCAGTTCTGGGCACAGCAGCAGGCCGCGTCGGAGTGGGCGATCGGGTCGACGGCGCGGTGACGCTCCTCGCCACCGGATCACCCGCGCTCGACCCGGCCGCGGCCACACGGTAGGTTGCCGGGCGTGGATGTCCTGGACCGCCTGCGGCTGGACGTTCCGGTGGCGCAAGCCGGTATGGGTGGCGGGTTGGCGGGGCCGGAACTCGCCGTCGCCGTCGCCGACGCCGGCGGTCTCGGAACGCTCGGGCTGACCGCACCCGACCGGTTGCGCGACGGGATCCGCCGGGTCCGCGCCGAAGCCCCCGGCCGGGCGGTCGCGGTGAATCTGTTGATGCCGTTCGTCCGGCGCCCCCATGTGCGGGTGTGCGTCGAGGAGCGGATCGACGTCGCGGTCGTCGCGTTCGGCGGGGACCGTGCGCTGGTGCGGGAGCTCAGGGACGCCGGGGTGTTCGTGTTCACCATGGTCGGCACCGCCGATCAGGTGCGCCGGGCGCTGCACTGGGGCGTCGACGCGCTGATCGCCCAGGGGGCCGAGGCCGGTGGACACCTGGTCGGTGAATCACCTGCGGCGGCCTTTCTGCCGAAAGCCCGCGACCTCGCCGGCGGCCGGCCGGTGTTCCTGGCCGGTGGTGTTGCCACCGCCGCCGACACCCGGGCGGCGTTGGATGCCGGTGCGGACGCCGTGGTGGCCGGGACCCGATTCCTGCTCACCCACGAATCCGGTGCGCATCCGGAGTATCAGCGCCGCCTGCTGGAGGCCGAAACCACCTACCGCACCATGCTTTTCGGTTTGGGGTGGCCGGCCCCGCACCGGGTGGTGGGCAATGCGGCCACCCGCCGCTGGTGCGATGCGTCCGGGACGGCGAAACGGTTGCCGGTCTGGATCAACGCACGCAGCGAATTCATGGCCCGCCTGGGCGACGTCCCGCCGGCGGTGCTGGTGCGGTGGCAGCGCCCGGCGTTGCCGCTGTTCTCACCCGCGGCCCCCACCCGGGCGATGCCGGCGGCCTGGGTGGACCGCACCGCGCTGTACGCGGGGGAGTCGGTGCTGCGGATGGCCGCCGTCATCCCGGCCCGCGACGCGGTGGCCGAACTCAGCCCCGCGCAGGGGGTCTGACGCATCACAACGGCAGCAGGATGTGCTTCACCCGTGGATCGGTGGCCAGGAACTCCTGCACGGCCGGATCCCGGAACGCTGCGACCAGGTTCTTGATGTTGTCGGTGTCGGCCCATCTGCTGCCGATGGTCAGCACCGCGGCGAACTCGTCCGGCGGCGGCGGTGCGAAGATCTGCCGTTCCAGCGGCACCTTCGCGGCGATGTAGAACTCGGAGTAGCCGACCGCCGCGTCGATATCGGGCAGCGCCCGGGTCTGCGCGGCGAAGTCGAACAGGGTGAACTTCAGATTCCTCGGGTTGGCGACGATGTCCCGTTGGGTGGCGGTCCACTTGTCCACCGCCGGATCCAGTTCGATCAGACCGGCGCGTTCCAGCAGCCACAGCCCCTGTGCCTCGTTGGCCGGATCCGAGTACAGCGCGATGGTCGCTCCGTCCGGAATCTGGGCCACATCGGTGTACTTGTCCGACCAGATGCCGAACGCCCACCGGAAGATCGGCGCCGCCGCCTCCTCCCGGAAGTCGGGATTGGCCTCGAGCACCTGCCCGAGCCACAGTCTGTGCTGATAGGTGGTGGCGGCCACCTCGCCTTCACTGACCGCCCGGTTGATCGTGTTGCTGTCCGCCAGACCGCGGAACGCCACCTTGATGCCGTAACGAGGTGCGACCTCGCGGGCGACGAACTCGATCAGCGCCTGTTCGGCGGCATTGCTCTCGGTGCTGGCGACGACAAGTGTCGCCCCCGGAATCTCGTTCGGGGACTGAGAGTTTCCGGAGATCACGAACCGCGCGCCGATCAGCAGCGCAACCACGGCAAGCAGGCTCAGCGCGACCCACAGCCGGGTGGGCCGTCGTTTGAGCTCGAATCCGTGGTCGTCGACCGGGGTGCCGGCGGTTGACATCGTAAATCCCTTTCAGACTCTGGCTGCGCGGGCGCGCGCATGTGGTGTGGTGAAGCGGACGAGCGCATCGCCGATCAGCTGAACCACGGCGACGGTGCAGACCAGGATGACGATGGTGGCGGCCATGACGCCCTGGTCGAAGCGTTGATAGCCGTAGGTGACCGCGACGTAGCCGATTCCGCCGGCGCCGATGGTGCCCGCGATCGCGGAGTACTCGATCATCGCGATCACGTTGATGGTCAGGCCGCCGAGGATCGACGGCACGGCCTCGTGCAGTTGGGCGGTGCGGATGATCTGCAGTGGCGACCCTCCGGACGCACGGGCCACCTGTACCACCGACGGTGGCACCGACCGCAGCGAGTTCTCCACGATGCGGGTGAAGAACGCGATACCCGCCAGCGACATCGGCACCACCGCCGCCGCGATTCCGATGTTGGTGCCGGTGACGAACCGGGTGAACGGCATGATGGCCGCCATCAGGATCAAGAACGGCAGCGACCGCCCGATGTTGATGGTCCAGCTCAGCACCGTGTGCAGGGTGGGGTTCTCGAACAGCCCGCCGGGCGCGAGGTTGTGGACGAGCGCACCCAGCGGCACCCCGACCAGTGTCACGATCGTCATCACGATCCCGACCATGGTCAGCGTGTCCAGCAGGGCCGGAAACAACAGACCCGCCATCTCGTCGAGCGGGACCGTGCCGGCGGCGAGTACGGATGTCACGCAACTTCCTCCAGTTCCTTCTCCGCGGTGGAGGTCTCCGCGGTGGAGGTCACGCTGTCGGCGACGGCGAGGCCGTATCGCCGCAACACCTCCGGCACCCGCGGGCTCAACCCGTCATCGATCCCGAGCGTCGCGCCACCGACGGTGACGCCGCCGATCGATTGCACCGACGCGCCCAGCACCGCCACCGGAGCACCGAGGTCGACCGACACGCGGGCGATCCAATCCGCCGGCACATCGGGAGTGTCGTAGACCACCTGCCACACCTGCTGGCCGGGGGCCGCGGCGGCTGCCGCTCCCTGCGGGCGCAGGTCCGCGCCCAGCGCCGACGCGGGATCGGTGAGCAGATCGACCAGCCGCCCGGCCTCGACGATCCGTCCGTGGTCCAGCCGCGCCACCGAATCCGCGATCTTCAGCACCGTGTCCATCTCGTGGGTGATGAACACGATCGACAGGTTCAGGTCGTCACGCAGTTCCCGCAGCAGTTCGACGACGGAGGCGGTGGTGGTCGGGTCCAGCCCCGCGGTGGCCTCGTCGGACAACAGCACCGAGGGCCGCAGCGCCAGGGCACGTGCGATGCCGACCCGTTGGCGCTGACCACCCGACAACTGGAACGGATAATGGTTCGCGCGTGCGGCGAGCCCGACCCGGTCGAGCAGTTCGGCGACCCGTTTCCGCGTCTCGGCGGCGGTGACACCGAGGTATTCCAGTGGTAGCGCGACGTTCTCGGCGGCGGTGCGGCGTTCCAACAGACCCGACGACTGAAACACCGTGCCGATCCGGCGGCGCGCGACCCGCAGCCGATGGGTGGACAGCGTGGTCAGGTCCTCACCGTTGACGACAACTGATCCGGACGTGGGCCGGGTGAGCAGGTTGATGCACTGGGCCAGGGTGCTCTTGCCGGCACCGCTGGGCCCGACCACGGCGAGGACCTCACCGGTCTCCACCCGGAAGTTGATCCGGTCGAGCACCACGGTGCGGTGCTCACCGCATCCGTACACCTTGGTCAGATCGGTCAATTCGATCATGTTCGCAGCACGTCCGAGATCCGCTACCGGCCGCTGATCGGCTGGGAGGCCGCCGATGCCGGCGACGACGGCAGTGTCGAGGGTCGGTCGATGATCGTCGACAGGGGACCACCGACCCGGTACCGGCTGCCCCGGTGGTCGTCGGGCAGCCGGTCGCCCTTACCGAAGAGCTTGTGCCGCAACGTACCCGGCGTGTAGGCCGGCTGATAGGCGCCACGCTCGGTCAACACCGGCACCACGTGCTCGATGAACTGCGCGAACGAACCCGGCGTGATCGCGTAGGCCAGATTGAAGCCGTCGACGTCGGTCTCCTCGACCCACTCCTGCAGTGTGTCGGCGACGGTGAAACCGGATCCCACGATGCGCGGGCCCATCCCACCGATCTTGCCCCACTCGGCGATATCGCGGACCGCCCATTCCCGGCCATCGGGGTCGGCGGACTGGAATGCCGCCACCGCCGACAGGATCGCGTTCGAGTCGACGTTGCCGACCGGTTCGTCGAGCCCGTATCGGGCCAGGTCCACGCCCATCCAGCCGGACATGAACGTCAGCGCGCCCTCCGGATCGCCGTAGGCGAGGTACTCGGCGTGCCGGGCGTGCGCCTCCTCGTCGGTCTCGGCGGTGATGATCGTGGTCAGATTGAAGATCTTCACCGAATACGGGTCGCGCCCGGCGATCTCGAGTTCCTGGCGGATGGTGCTGACGGTCCGGCGGAGTATCTCCTTGGTCGGCGACGCGGTGAAGATCGCCTCGGCGTTCTCGGCCGCGAACCGCACCCCGCGCGGTGACGATCCGGCCTGGTAGATCACCGGTGTCCGTTGCGGCGACGGCTCGGACAGGTGGACACCGGGCACACTGAAATGTCTTCCGCGGTGGCCGATGTGGTGCACCTTGTCCGGATCGGTGAACACCCCGCGCTCGCGGTCACGGATCACCGCGTCGTCCTCCCACGAACCCTCCCACAGCTTGTAGAGCACCTCGAGATACTCGTCGGCGTGGTCGTAGCGGGCGTCGTGGGCCGGCTGATCGCTCTGCCCCATGTTGCGGGCGGCGGCCGGAAGGTAGCCGGTGACGACGTTCCATCCGATGCGGCCCTTGGTGAGGTGGTCCAACGTGGACATCCGCCGGGCGAACGGGTACGGGTGTTCGAAACCGGTTCCGGTGGTGATGCCGAAGCCGAGATGTTCGGTGACCAGCGCCATGGCCGAGACCAGCATCATCGGATCGTTGACCGGGATCTGCGCGGCCTGGCGTATCGCCGCCTCGTCGCCGGCGCCGTACACGTCGTAGGTGCCCAGCACGTCGGCGATGAACAGACCGTCGAACCGGCCGCGTTCGAGTAGCCGGGCCAGCTCGGTCCAGTACTCGAGATCCTTGTAGCGCCAGGACTGGTCCTCCGGGTGTTTCCACAGACCGGGGGACTGGTGGGCGACACAGTTCATGTCGAAGGCGTTGAAACGGATAACACGAGTCACGCGGAAAGATTCCCCCGCGCTCGACGACCGCGTCACCGGTTACATTCAGCGCGATCGGAACCCGAACGCGCAGCGTTGGATCGGACCCGGGGTCTCACGTGACGCCGGGGCGGCGCAGCCCGCGATCCTCCGCCACAGCGTCACGCAACAGGTGTCAGAATCCCGCGCCCGGGTTGAGAATGCCGTTCGGGTCCAGCGCGTCCTTGATCCGGCGGTGCAATTCCATTGCCTCCGGGCCGATCTGGTCGGCCAGCCACGGCCGCTTGAGCCGGCCCACCCCGTGCTCGCCGGTGATCGTGCCGCCGAGATCGATTGCCAGTTCCATGATCTCGCCGAACGCCTGGGCGGCACGTTCGGCCATCGCCGCGTCGGCCGGGTCGTAGACGATCAACGGATGGGTGTTGCCGTCTCCGGCGTGCGCGATCACCGAGATGGTCAACTCGTGGTGGTCGGCCAGCCGGGCCACCCCGCCGACCAGATCGGCGAGCGCCGGCAGCGGCACCCCGACATCCTCGAGCAGCAGCGCGCCCTTGGCCTCCACCGCCGGGATGGCGAACCGGCGTGCCGCGACGAACGCCTCGCCCTCGTCCGGGTCGGCGGTGGAGAACACCTCGGTGGCACCGTGTTCGGTGAACACCTGTGCCATGAACTCGGCGTCCTCGGCGCCCGCGGGGCCACGGTCGTCCGACGCCGCCACCATCATCGCCGCGGCGCTGCGGTCCAGTCCCATCCGCAGTTTGTCCTCGACGGCGTTGATCGCCACCGCATCCATGAACTCCAGCATCGACGGCCGGATCCTGGCGGTGATCGCCAGCACCGACTCCGCCGCCGCCTCCACCGACGCGAACGTGGCCACCACGGTGCTGGCCTGGTGTTGCGGCGGCAGCAGCCGCAGCGTCACCTCGGTGACCACACCCAACGTGCCCTCGCTGCCGACGAACAACTTCGTCAGTGGCAATCCGGCGACGTCCTTGATCCGCGGCCCGCCCAACCGCACCGCGGTGCCGTCGGCCAGCACCACCTGCAGGCCCATCACGTAGTCGGTGGTGACCCCGTATTTGACGCAGCACAGCCCGCCGGCGTTGGTGGCGATGTTGCCGCCGATGCTGCAGATCTCGAACGACGACGGATCGGGCGGATACCACAGCCCGTGTTCGGCCGCCGCCTGCTTCACCTCGGCGTTGAGCAGACCCGGTTGAACGACCGCGGTGCGGGTGACCGGGTCGACGGTGATGTCACGCATCTTCTCGGTGGACAGCACGATCCCGCCGTCCAGTGCGGACGCGCCACCGGAGAGCCCGGTGCCGGCGCCGCGCGGCACCACCGGGACACGGTGCGCGTTGGCCCAGCGCAGCACGGTCTGCACCTCCTCGGTGCGCCGCGGCCGTACCACCGCCAGCGGGGTCCCGGCATCGGGATCACGGGCGCGGTCCTGGCGGTAGGACGCCAGGATGTCCGGGTCGGTGACCACGGTCCCGTCGGGGAGTTCGGCGATCAGGGCGCTCAGCGCTGCAGACACGCCCCGATGTTAGTCAGCGCACGGCGAAGACGCGGTAGTGCACCGCGGACAGCGACACCTCGTTGATCGCCACCGTGTGCAGCGCGGTGAGCCACCGGTGACCCGCTCGTCGTCGGTGTCGAACAGTGGGCTGGACCGGCCGTAGCACTCGTGGTGGCGGATCAGCTCTCCGGACGAGAACCGTTGCATCGCTTCGGGGCTCATGTGGATGCGGCCGGTGTTGGTGAGGTGGATCAGGGCGCCGTCGTCGGTGCGCAGGGTGGCCCGCACATCCAGCCGGGCCACCTGATCGGTGCCGAGCAGGACAGAGTCGCCGCCGCCGGGCAGCACCGCACCGCGGATGTCGGGGCCGGCGAAGCGGCCCTCCCGGATGGCGTACGACATCCGGATGCCGACCGGCGTGGGGATGATCTGCGCCGGATGGAAGCCGATGCGGATGTCGAGAAGATGTTCGAGCGCCGGGCGGGCGTCGATGTCGACCAGTGTCATCCCGACGACGCTACGCCGGTGTGCTTGGAGAAAGCAAGCACGAACTTGAAATTTCCAATTGGCAAGTAGGCTGGGGTCATGGCATCCCGGACCTACGGCCAGCACTGTGCGCTGGCCAAGAGCCTCGATCTGGTCGGCGACCGCTGGACACTGCTGATCGTGCGGGAGCTGCTCGACGGTCCCCGGCGGTACAGCGACCTGTTGACGGCGCTGCGCCCGATCGCCACCGACATGCTGGCCACCCGGCTGCGCCACCTCGAGGAGCACCACCTGGTCCGCAGGCGTGAGCTGCCCAAACCGGCGTCGGGCACCGTCTATGAACTCACCGCCGACGGCGCGGCGCTCGAAGCCGTGGTCCACGCGTTCATCCGGTGGGGCAGGTCCCTGCTGGAGACCCGCCGGGCCGGCGACGTCGTGCGTCCGCACTGGCTGGCCCGCGCGGTACGTGCCCACGTCCGGCCGGACCGCACCGGGCCGCCGTTGTCGGTGCGGCTGGTCACCCCCGAGGGTGCGGCGGCGGTGCGCATCAGCGCCGACGCCGTCGAGGACCTCGACGACGACACCGCCGTCGACGTGACGCTGACCGGTGCGGCCGAGGTGCTGGCCGCGGCGCTGCACCCGGACCGGGCGGCCGAACTGGTGGCGCAGGGCCGCCTGCGCGTCGACGGGAGAGCCGACGCGCTGCGGCGGCTGGCCGAGGTGGTCACCGCGCCCGCCGGCCGGGCGGTGCCTGATCGGTCCTAATCGTCGAACTGCAGGTCGATCTGGTCGGCGGCCGGCTGGTTCAGCGTGGTCAGCACCGGCAGGCCGATCGCGATCAAACCCAACGCCACCATCGGCAGCGACAACGCCAGGAAGGTGACCCGCAGACCGGCGGAGTCGGCGAGCGGGCCGGCGATGACGAGCCCCAGCGGGCCGGCCGCATACGCCAGCGAGCCCATCACCCCGACCACCCGGCCGCGCAGATGCTGCGGCGCGCGGGTCTGCATCACGTAGTTGTAGATCGGCTGGATCGGCCCGTAGGCGAAACCGCCGACCGCCGCCATCGCCAGGATCAGCGGCAGCGGCGGCAGAAACGCGATGACCGTCATGGTGGCGCCCAGCGTCAGCACCGCGGTGATCAACGTGGCCCGGCGGCTGACGAACCGCGACACCCACGCATAGGCCAGCGCGCCGGTCAGCCCGCCGATCGACAACGCCATCAACACCCAGCCGAGGTGGGCAGGTTCGTCGCGGTCGGTGAAGTACTTCGGGAACAGCACACTCTCCATCGGCATGTACAGGCCGGTGACCACCAGATCGACGATCAGCAGCGCCCGCAGCACCGGGGTGCGCCACACGAACCGCAGACCCTCGACGATGCCGGCCAGCACACTGTCGGTGAGCAGAGCGCGATCCGGCAGCCCGGCGCCCTCCAGTCGCAGCGCCGCGATCGTCACGATCGACACCACGAACAGGGCCGCGGTCACCCACATGGTGTTCACACCGCCCAGCGTGGCGATCAACAGCCCGCCGATACCCGGCCCGACGATGTAGGCCAGGTTGAAGATCGCCTCATAGCCGCTGTTGGTCTTGTCCAACGTCCAGCCCGCCCGCGCGGCCGCCTCCGGCAGCATCGTCTCGCGCGCGGTCATCCCGGCCGGGTCGAAGAACGCACCCAGCGCGGCCAGCGCGGCCAGCACCGCCACATTGACCGCCTGCACGCCGAATGTCAGCGCGATCACCGGCACCGCCGCCACCGACAGCGCCGACAGCAGGTCGGAGATCATCGACACCCGGCGTCGCCCCAGATAGTCCACCGCGACCCCGGCGAACAGGGTGGCCACCAGCAGCGGCAGGGTGGCCGCCATCGCCACCACCGACGCCTCCAGCGCGGAGCCGTTGCGCTGCAACACCAGCCACGGGAACGCGATGATCGAGATGCCGTTGCCGGCACCGGCTGTCAATGCCGCGGAGTAGATCAGCAGGACGGGGCCGCGGGTGCTGGTGCTCATGGCTATCGGTGCGGAAATCTACGCCGCCGATCCGATCCCGGCGAACGAATTCGTCCCACCCGGCACAGTGGAGGGGTGACCCACCCGCACCCCCGCACCGGCGCGGTGTTCGAGTCGCCGGTACCACCCGGCTCCGGGTGGCCGGGCGACCCGGCCACCCCGCACACCGCCGTCGCCGCCAACGCCGCCCAGGTGCAGGCGTTGGCCGGGGCGGTCGAGACGATCGAGGAACTCGACGCGCTGGTGTCGGTGTGCCGGGCCTGCCCGCGGCTGGTGCAGTGGCGTGAGGAGGCCGCGACCGTCAAGCGGCGGTCGTACGCCGACGAGCCCTACTGGGGCCGGCCGATTCCGGGCTGGGGTGCGGTACGGCCGCGGATCCTGGTCGTCGGGCTCGCGCCCGCCGCGCACGGCGGCAACCGCACCGGGCGGGTGTTCACCGGCGACCGGTCGGGTGATTTCCTGTTCGCGTCGCTGCACCGCGTCGGCCTGGCCAACCAGGCCGAGTGCGTCGACGCCGCCGACGGGCTGGAGTTGTACGACACCCGGCTGGCGGCGGCGGTGCGCTGCGCGCCCCCGGGCAACGCCCCGAGCCCGGCCGAACGGGCCACCTGCGCGCCGTGGCTCCATGCCGAATGGCGGCTCACCGGCCCGTATGTCCGGGTGGTGGTGGCGCTCGGCGGCTTCGCGTGGCGGGCGGCGCTGCAGATGATCGGGGACGTGCCCAGACCCGCGCCGAAGTTCGGGCACGGCGCGACCGCCGAGTTGACGGGCCCGCACGGTCCGGTGACGCTGATCGGCTGCTATCACCCCAGCCAGCAGAACACCTTCACCGGCAAACTCACCCCGGCGATGCTCGACGACGTCTTCACCCTTGCGATTTCGGCGTGCCAACGTTCGCTCAGCGACCGCGACCACGCCGAAATCGCAGGACGACGGGAAGGTGACGGTGATGCCCGGCGTTGACCCGGACATGCGGCTCTCCGTCCTCGACCTCGTTCCCGTGCGCACCGACCAGACCACCGCCGATGCGCTCACCGCGTCCACCCAGCTCGCACAGACCGCCGACCGGCTCGGCTACACCCGCTACTGGGTGGCCGAACACCACAACATGGAGGCGGTGGCCGCGACCAGCCCGCCGGTGCTCATCGCGCATCTGGCCGCGCACACCACCCGGATGCGGATCGGGTCGGGCGGGGTGATGCTGCCCAACCACGCGCCGCTCGCCGTCGCCGAACAGTTCGCGCTGCTCGAGGCCGCCCACCCGGGCCGCATCGACCTCGGCATCGGCCGCGCACCCGGCTCCGACCCGGTGACGTCACTGGCCCTGCGCGGCGCCGCCGGCCGCGACGACCGCGACATCGAGGCGTTTCCGGACCATCTCGACGACATCGTCGCGCTGATGAGCCCGCACGGGGTACGGGTGCCGATCCCGCAACAGCGCTACATCCTCAAGGCCACCCCGAAAGCGGTGAGCGTGCCGCAGCTGTGGCTGCTCGGCTCGTCGACGTATTCGGCGCATCTGGCCGCGGCCAAGGGGCTGCCCTATGTGTTCGCCCACCACTTCAGCGGTCAGGGCACCGCCGAGGCGTTGCGGATCTACCGGGAGAACTTCCGGCCCGGCAAGCACACGCCGGAACCGTTGACCTTCCTGACCGTCAACGCGGTGGTCGCCGACACCCGCGACGAGGCGATGGCGCTGCTGCTGCCCCAGCTGCAGATGATGGCCCGGCTGCGCACCGGTGAGCCGCTCGGTGCGCTGGACCTGGTCGAAGACGCCGAGCAGCGGCCGCTCACCCCGCAACAGCGGGCGGTCGTCGAGGCGGGCGCGCGGCGGGCGGTGGCCGGCACCCCGGCCGATGCCGCCGAGCAGGTCCGGGCGCTGGCCGCCGAGTTCGACGTCGACGAGGTCATGGTCAATCCGGTCGCCACGGCCCGGCGCGGCACCGACCCGGCGACCGCACCGGCCCGCGAGGCGACCCTGGAACTGCTGGCGAAAGAATTGTTCTAGAGCGGTTCTGCGGGGATCCGCTCACTCCGCCGACGGGGTGGTGTCCAACTGCGCCAACGCTTCCCGCAACAGCCGAGCGGACTCCTCCCGGTCCGGATCGCGGCGCAACACCATGCCCTTGGCGAACGACAACTTGTCGCCGTTGCGGCGCGGGACCACATGCAGATGGATGTGGAACACCGTCTGGAAGGCGGCCTTGCCATCGTTGATCGCCAGGTTGTTGCCGTCGGCGTGCAGTCCGGACCGGCGCGCCGCGCGGGCGATGCGCTGCCCGAGGGTCACCATGCCGGCCACGGTCTCCGGCGGGGTGTCGGTCAGGTCGATGGTGTGCCGCTTGGGGATCACCAGCGTGTGCCCGCGGGTGAACGGCCGGATGTCCAGAATGGCGAGGTAGTCGTCGTCTTCGTAGACGCGGATGGCCGGGGCGTCACCGGCGACGATGGCGCAGAACACACAAGACATACCGCCACGTTAGCGGCCGGTCGGACCGCTTTTAGTTCTGTGCGGCGGTCTGCGCGATCCACTCGGCCAGCCGCCGGTCCCGTTCCTCCGGTGTGACCTCCTCGACGCGGGTCATCACCGACCAGCGCTGCCCGAACGGGTCCACGATCGACGCGAACCGGTCCCCGGTGACGAACGTCTGCGCCGGCTCCCGGACGGTGGCGCCGGCTGCGGCCGCCCGTGCCACCACGGCGTCGACATCGCTGCAGTACAGGGCGATCGAATGCGTCGCCGGGGCGGTCGGGTCGGGTGCGGCGATCTGATACGCCCGGTTCGGGTCACCCAGCTGCAACCGCCCGGCGCCGAAGTCCAGCTCCGCGTGCGCGACCCCGCCGTCGGGGGTGTCGGTGCGCTCCACGAGGGTGGAGCCGAACACCTCGACGTAGAAATCGATGGCGGCCGCGGCGTCGTTGACACACAGGAACGGGGTGAGGCTCGTGTAGCCCTCGGGAATGGGGTTGCTCATGGCGCCAGTTTCGTAGCCTGGTGACCGTGGGTGCTTGGAAAAACGCGTCACCGCCGGTCGCCCCGGTCCGCGGTGTGGTCGGCCGGGCGGTCGACGCCTCGGTCTATGACCTGTACCGCTGGGAACCGTCGGCCGAGGCGGCGCCGTTCGTCGAGCACTTCTGGGCGGTGAGCTGGGATCTGCGCGACCGGCCGCCCCAGCCGAGCACCGTGATCAGCTTCCCGGTCATGCACCTGACCCACGAGTGGGGTGAAGACGGTGTCCGGCACGGGTTTTCGCTTCCGGCCACGCTGATCCACGGGGTCGTTCCGCAGGTGTTCCGCATCACGTTGAACGAGCGCGGCGCCGTGGCGGGCGCCCGGTTCAGACCCGGTGGTTTCACCGCCCGATTCGGCCGCGACGCCGCCTCCTACACCGGCCGGGTGGTCCGGGCGGAACACGAATTATCCGGCGAATTATCCATCGGCACAATCATTTCCGATGAGCTGACCGCGGTCGCGGAGCAACTGGACACGGTGATCGGCGGTCACCGCGGCGCGCCCGACACCACCTACGTGGCGCTGACCCGGCTGCTGGACCGCATCCGCGAGGACGACCGGATGCACCGGGTCGATCAGGTGATGGAGCACGCGCCGTGGAGTGTGCGCACCACCCAGCGGATCTTTCGCCGGTATGTCGGGGTGCCGGTGAAGTGGGTGCTGTGCCGGTATCGGCTGCAGCAGGCCGCGCTGGAGATCGAGAGTTCGCCCGACGTGGACTTCGCCGACCTGGCGGTGCGGTTGGGCTGGTATGACCAACCGCATTTCATCAACGACTTCCGGGCCATGCTGGGGTGCACCCCGGCGCAATACGCCGACCGCTATCGGAGCAGGACATGACCACGAGCACAACCGATTTCGAGGACACCGCCTTCGTCGGCGCCGCGGAGCAGGCCCGCCTGCTGGCGGCCGGGACGCTCACCGCCCCGGCCCTGCTCGACGGGTATCTGGAGCGCATCGCGCGGCTGGACCCGCAGTTGCGCAGCTACCGGGTGGTGTGCGCCGAGTCCGCCCGTCGCGAGGCCGCCGCGGCGCAGCAGCGGCTGGACGCGGGGGAGCGGGCACCGCTGCTCGGCGTGCCGATCGCGATCAAGGACGACGTCGACGTCGCGGGGGAGACCACCACCTACGGCACCAGCGCGCATGGACCCGCCGTCGAACAGGACGCCGAGGTGGTGCGCCGGCTGCGTGAGGCCGGCGCGGTGATCCTCGGGAAGACCACGGTGCCGGAGATGATGATCTGGCCGTTCACCGAAACCGTCACGTTCGGCGCGACCCGCAACCCGTGGCACCCGGACTTCGCACCGGGCGGCAGCAGCGGCGGCAGCGGGGCGGCGGTGGCCGCCGGGCTGGCCGCCATGGCGCTAGGCTCCGACGGGATGGGGTCGATCCGCATCCCGGCCACCTGGAACGGGCTTTTCGGCATCAAACCGCAGCGCGACCGGGTGCCGTTGGCCCCGCACGACGAGGCGTGGTGCGGTCTGAGCGTCAACGGGCCGATCACCCGTACCGTCGAGGATGCGGCGGTGTTCCTGGACGTCACGACCACCGCCCCCGCGCCGCCCGGCGGGTTCGTCGCGGCGGCGGCCCGCCGACCGGCGCGGCTGCGCATCGCGGTGAGCACCAAGGTGCCGCCGCCGCTGCTGGCCCGGGTGGGGCCGGCGCAGCGCGCGGCCGTCGACGCGGCGGAGCGGCTGCTGCGTGAACTCGGCCACGACGTCATCCGGCGGGATCCGGACTATCCGCCGGCCGCGGTGTTCGGGAACGCGCTGCCGCGGTACTTCCGCGGCGTCCACGACGATGTGCAGATGCTGCCGTACCCGAAACGGCTGGAACGGCGGACCCGGGCGTTCGCCCGGATCGGCGGGTTGGTCTCGGATCGTCGGCTGGCCGGTATCCGGGTGCGGCAGCCCGCTCTGGTGCGGCGGGTGCAGTCGATCTTCGATGACGTCGACGTGGTGCTCACTCCGGGCACCGCGACCGGACCGTCGCGGATCGGGGCCTACCAGCGCCGCGGCGCGGTCTCCACCCTGGCCGCGGTCGCCGCGCGGGTGCCCTTTCAGGCCATGTGGAATCTGACCGGACAACCGGCGGCCGTGGTGCCGTTTGGCCGCGACCGGCACGGCATCCCCACCTCGGTCCAGCTGGTCGGCCGGCCGTTCGACGAGGCCACCCTGCTGGCGCTGGCCGCCCAGATCGAGGCGGTGCGGCCGTGGGCCCCGATGCGCCCGCCGATCAGCTGAGGCAGACCGGCGTCAGCGCCGACCGCCAGGCCCGCAACTTGTCGTCGTAGCGCATGGTCTGCGCCGGGCTGGTCGACGGGGCGCGCACGAACTCGACATCGGACTCGATGCCGGGATCGGCGCCGACGAGCCGGATGAAGTTGGCTTCGGCGGCCGCACCGTTGAACACCACCCGGGTGATCGTCTGATGCTCGGCGAAGAACGCGCCGAAATCGTTGGGCTGCATGCTGTCCCGCTCGACAGCGGAATCCAGGCTGCCCTTGCGGCGGCAGCACCGCAGCACGTCCCACACCGCCACCGACCGGGCGCGCACCGCGTCCAGCCGGACGTCGTACGGTGCGTCCGGCTCGAAGCCCAGCAGCTCGCCGATGATGCGCCAGAACGCGTTTCGCGGGGTCTCGTAATAGCGCTGGGCCCTCAGCGACTGCACACCGGGCACATTGCCGAGGATCAGCAGCCGGGGCCGGTCCCCGACGATCGGCGCAAAACTGTGGATCAGCGGTTCGCTCAGGGCCGGACCTCCGGGCTTTCGGGACGGACCACATCGCTGTGGCTCACCAACGGTATACGTTGAGCCGATGGCTGACGATGTCGATATCGAAGCGTCCGGTCTGCTCGACGACCTGACCGGTGAGGCGCGGGAGCAGCGCGCCGAGCTGATCGCCTGGCTGATCGAGCGCGGCTACTCCATCGAGGAGATCCGCGAATCGGTGTCGCCGATGTTGCTGGCGTCGCGCCGGTTGATCGGTGACGACAGCCGGTACGTCTCGGCCGCCGAGATCAGCCGCAGCACGGGGATGGACCTGGGCCTGCTGCAGCGGATGCTGCGGGCGCTGGGTCTGCCGCGCGTCGACGATCCGGATGCGGTGGTGCATCTGCGTGCCGACGCCGAGGCCGCCGCCCGCGCCCAGCGATTCATCGAGGCCGGGGTCGATCCGGATCAGATGGTGCAGATCGCCGCCGTCCTGTCCGAGGGCCTGGCCAAGGCGGCGGAGCTGATGCGCTCCACGGTGGTGGCCGCGGTGCTGCAGCCGGGTAAGACCGAACTGCAGATCGCCCAGGACGCCGAGGCGCTGGTGCGTCGGCTCGCACCGCTGCTGGGCCCGATGATCCAGGACCTGCTGTTGCTGCAGCTGCGGCACGCGATGGAGACCGAAGCGGTCAGCGTCACCGAACGCGCCCAGGGGGTCCCGCTGCCGGGTGCCCGGCTGGTCAGCATCGCGTTCGCCGACCTGGTCGGGTTCACCCGGTTGGGGGAGGCGGTGCCGCCGGAGGAGCTCGAGCAGCTCGCCGCGCGGTTGGCCGATCTGGCGCGTGAGGTGGCCGAACCCCCGGTTCGGTTCATCAAGACCATCGGGGACGCGGTGATGCTGGTCAGCGTCGATCCGGCGGAGCTGTTGGCGGCGATGCTGGAGTTGATCGACGGCACCGGCGCCGATCAGGACTTCCCGCGGGTGCGGGCCGGGATGGCCACCGGGATGGCGGTCAGCCGGGCCGGCGACTGGTACGGCAGCCCGGTCAATCTGGCCAGCCGGGTGACCGGGGTGGCGCGTCCCGGATCGGTGTTGGTGGCCGAGGCCACCCGGGAGGCGATCGGCGACGACGAGCGGTTCCGCTGGTCGTTCGCCGGATCCCGCCGGCTCAAGGGCATCAAGGGCGAGGTCAAGCTCTACCGCGCCCGCCGCGCGGAGTGACCCCGGCGAGCGACCGTAGTAAGAGAGCTATGCGGCGTGTTGGTGATGAAAGTGGCGACGCCCTCCTGATGTCGTTGACGGGTTCGAGTCCCAATGACATGGAGGAGGGCGTCGTGTCCAAGGGTAGTGGTCTGTCGCGTGGTGACAAGCGCCGTAATGCCAAGTTGGCCGAGCTGCGGCGGCTGGTGCCGGCCGATCATGTGATCGTCGGTATTGATCTGGCGGATAAGAAGCAGGCGGTGGTGGTGTGTGATCACGATTCGCAGGTGCTGGCCCGCAAGACGGTGAAGGCTCGGGCGTGGGAATTGGGTCCTGTGCTGGAGTGGGCGCAGCGCGTGGCGCACAAGCATGGGTTCTGTGGTGTGACGGTGGGGTGTGAGCCGACCGGGCATCGCTGGATGGTGCTCAATCAGCTTGCCACTCAACGCGATATGACGTTGATGTGTGTGAACCCGATGTTGGTGGGTCGGGCACGTGAAGCTGAGGACTACACCCGTGACAAAAGCGATGACAAGGATGCGATGTTGATCGCGCGGCTGGTGGCCCAGCTGCATTGTTACCGCCCCGAGCGTGCTGAGGAGACGTGGGCGCGGCTGCGCCAGCTGGGAGCGCGCCGTGAGCGGCTGGTCACCGAGGCCACTGCGTGTGTGCAGCAGCTGCGCGACCTGCTGGAGTGCGTCTGGCCGGGGGTGCTGGAGGCGGCGGCGGATCCCTTCGGTTCGAGCAACTGGTGTGCGGCTGTGGCGGTGGTGCTCGACCGCTGTGACGGCCGCCCGGAACGGCTCAAGGGACGTGGGCTGGCACGGTTTGAGGCCGCGGTGGTTCGCGAGCTGGGCCGTTGGGGTGGTCAGCGGCGGCGTCGGGCCATCATCGAGGCGGTCTTCGTCGCGCTGGTCGACCCGGCCGGGGTGATGGTCCAACGCCGCGGTGTACTGGAGCGGGCCCGCTGGGTGCTTTCTGATTGGCGCGCGGCCAGCATCCGGCTGGCCGAGGTGGAAGCCCGCATGGTTGAGGTGCTCGACGAACTCGAGCTGACCGAGTTGGTCACCAGCATCCCCGGAGTCTCGGCGGTGGGAGCGGCGGCGATGTTGGCCGAAACCGGCGATCCCACCCGTTTTGACAGCCCTCGCGCGCTGGTCAAACATGCCGGGCTGTGCCCACGCGACAACGCCAGCGGCACCTTCAACGGCCGAGCGCGGATCTCCCGGCGTGGCCGACCCCGGCTGCGGCTGGCCGCCTGGCGCGCGACATGGGGTGCCCTTCAACATAATCCGGTGATGCTCGCTCGCTACCGGTATCTGACGACCCGCGACGACAACAAGCTCACCGACGGCCAGGCCCGAGCAGCGATCGCTGCGGCGTTGCTGCGTTGGCTGCATGTCGTGGTCACCCAGCGGGTGCGCTGGGATGGCGCCATCGCCGCCGCGCAGGTGATGCCCGTGGCCGCTT
This sequence comes from Mycolicibacterium thermoresistibile, assembly GCF_900187065.1. Taxonomy (NCBI): domain Bacteria; kingdom Bacillati; phylum Actinomycetota; class Actinomycetes; order Mycobacteriales; family Mycobacteriaceae; genus Mycobacterium; species Mycolicibacterium thermoresistibile. Next base: position 3,501,989 of record NZ_LT906483.1, on the reverse strand, counting down.
AACCAAGCCACTCGAATAACCACGGTTGGGGCCAAGCTCCAAGCGCCCCTGAGGCACCACTTGGTGACCTCGCCAGACACCATGAGCAGGCCCCGCCCGTCCTCACCGAACTCGGTTGCACGCAGTTGGGTACCAAACCCGTTTGATGACTACGTAGAGACGAGGACCGGGCAGAGCCCCCCAACCCCTTGACAAAAACCACTTACGAAGGTGTCTGCCCGCCGACACGCCGCGCAGCCCCGTGCAAAAGGGGTCGCTCGTATCGCGACAATCAGCGGGAGGGGGTGAAGCGGCGCAGCCGCAGGCTGTTGCTCACCACGAACACCGAGCTGAACGCCATCGCCGCGCCCGCGATCAACGGGTTGAGCAGACCGGCCGCGGCCAGCGGCAGCGCCGCGACGTTGTAGGCGAACGCCCAGAACAGATTCCCCTTGATGGTGCGTAAGGTGGCGCGCCCCAACCGGATCGCGTCCGGCGCGGCCCGCAGGTCACCGGTCACCAGGGTCAGGTCGGAGGCCTCGATCGCCACGTCGGTGCCGGTGCCGATCGCCAGCCCCAGATCGGCCTGGGCCAGCGCGGCGGCGTCGTTGACCCCGTCACCGATCATCGCGACCACCCGGCCGCGGTCCTGCAGTTGTTTGATGTGGTCGACCTTCTCGGCGGGCAGCACGCCGGCGATCACGTCGTCGATGCCGACCTGGGCCGCCACCGTGCGGGCGGCGCGGTCGTTGTCCCCGGTGAGCAGCACCGGTGTGGCGCCCAGTGCCCGCAGTTCGGCGATCGCCTCGGCCGCATGGTCCTTGACGGTGTCGGACACCACGATCACACCGGCGATGCGGCCGTCGACGGCGACCCACACCGGGGTGTGTCCGGCGGCCTCGGCCTGGGCGGCGGCGTTGCGCAGTCGGTCCCCGGCGGACAGGCCGAGCCAGGCCAACCGGCCGACCCGCACGTCGTGCCCGTCCACCCGGCCGGAAACTCCGTTGCCGCCGTGGTTCTCGAAGTCCGACACCTCCGGCAGCGGCGGCACCGTCTGGGCCGCGTGGGTGGCCACCGCCCGGGCGATCGGATGTTCCGAGGCGTGTTCGACCGCGCCGGCCAAGCGCAGCAGTTCGGTCTCGGAGAGTCCGTCGGCGACGTGTACCGAGGTGACCGACATCTGGCCGGTCGTCACGGTGCCGGTCTTGTCCAGCACCACGGTGTCGATGCGGCGGGTGGACTCCAGCACCTGCGGTCCCTTGATGAGGATGCCGAGTTGGGCGCCGCGGCCGGTGCCGACCAGCAGGGCGGTCGGGGTGGCCAGACCCAGCGCGCACGGGCACGCGATGATCAGCACCGCGACGGCGGCGGTGAAGGCCGCACTGACTGGTGCGTCGGTCAGCAGCAGCCATCCGGCCAGGGTCAGTGCCGACAGCGCGATGACGATCGGCACAAACACCGCCGACACCCGGTCGGCCAGCCGCTGGACCTCGGCCTTGCCGCTCTGCGCCTCGGTGACCAGCCGCGCCATCTGCGCCAGTTGGGTGTCGGCGCCGACCCGGGTGGCACGTACCTGCAGGTGCCCGCCGACGTTCACCGTCGCCCCGACCACCTGATCGCCCGGCCCCACTTCCACCGGCACCGACTCCCCGGTGAGCATCGACGCGTCGACGGCGGAGTTCCCGGCGACCACCTCCCCGTCGGTGGCGATCTTCTCGCCGGGACGCACCACGAAGACGTCGCCGACGTGCAGTTCCCCGATCGGGACGCGTTTTTCGGCGCCGTCCCGCAGCACGGCGACGTCATTGGCGCCCATGTCGAGCAGGGCCCGCAGCGCGGCCCCGGACTGCCGTTTGGCGCGCGCCTCGAAGTAGCGTCCGGCGATGATGAAGGTGGTCACCGCGGCGGCCACCTCGAGGTAGATGTGCGGTTCGCCGGTGTCCGCGGGGAGCAGGGTGAACGTCATCGTCATCCCGGGCATGCCGGCGGCGGTGAAGAACAACGCCCACAGCGACCACAGATACGCGGCGGTGACGCCGAGGGAGATCAACGTGTCCATGGTGGCCGTGCCGTGCCGCAGGTTGGCCACCGCGGCGCGGTGGAACGGCCACGCCCCCCACACCACCACCGGTGAGGTCAGCGTGAGCGCCAGCCACTGCCAGTGGGTGAACTGCAGCGCCGGGATCATCGACAGCACCACGACCGGGATGCTCAGCGCCGCGGAGATGGTCAGCCGTCGCCGCCAGCGTTCGGCCTCGGCATCGTGGTCGTCCCCGGCGGCTCCGGTTGCGGCTCCTGCCGGGGCGCCGCCGGTGTCGCGCTGAGGGGCGGGCAGGCTCGCGGTGTACCCGGTGGCCTCGATCGCCGCGATCAGATCCGCCGGGTCGACGTGGTCGGGATACCGCACCGTCGCCTGCTCGGTGGCGAAGTTGACGGTGGCGACGACCCCGTCGATGCGGTTGAGTCGCTTCTCCACCCGCGCCGCACACGAGGCGCACGTCATGCCGCCGACCGTGAGGGTGACGGTGTTCATTCCGCCGGTGTTCATGCCCCCGGCACGTCGTAGCCGCAGTCCTCGATCGCGGCGGTGACGGCTCCTTCGTCCGGGGTGCCGGTGACGCGTACGACACCGGCGTCGAGGTCGACCTCGACGCCCTCCACACCGGGCAACGGTCGGACGGCGGAGGTGATCGCGGAGACGCAGTGGCCGCAGCTCATGCCCCGGACGTGGATTTCGACGCTCATACCCCGAGTCTATACCCATACGGGGTATGGGTGCTGGCCCGGTGTGTGCGGTCAGTCCTTGAAGTACACCAGCTGATGCGTGGTGGCGAGCAGGGTGCCGCCTCTGCTCCACAGCTGACCGCTCTGATCGAAGTGTCCGCCGGTGTAGCGGTGGCCGCGTGCGGTGCCCAGGACGAAGTCCTCGCCCACCTCGGCCAGCTCCGCGGCGTCGGCGTGGAAGTACACGGTCATCGAGACGGTGCTCGCCGGCATGGCCCGGCCGCGACGCAGGAACACCCGTGGTGTGAACACATCACACAGCGCGGTCAGCGCCGGATGGTCCAGCGGACGCGGCGGAGCGTCCCGTACCCACAGCGTCGAGGTGGAATCCGGTTGTTCGACGGCCTCTTCGGTCGGGATCGCGCCGCGCACGAACCGCATCTCGTAGTTGCGCGCCCACGCGATGAACTCGGGGAATTCCTGCACCGCGACGTCTTCGGGGTCAGGCGCGGTGGGCGGGGAGATCTCGGTGTCGGCCCAGGTGTCGCGGCGCAGGCCGGTCACCGCGGACGCGGTGGTGGTCACCGTGCCGTCCTGGGACAGTTCCAGCAGCCAATGCTGATTGGTGCGATTGGTACGCACCGCGCGGGCGGTGACGTCGAATTCGCCGTCCACCAGCGGGGCCAGGTAGTTCACGGTGATCGCCAGCGGATCGCCGAGCCGGTCGGGATGTTGTTCGAGAGCGCGGACCAGCGTCGCGGCGGTGATACCGCCGAACGGGCCCACCATGTTCGCGTACTCCGGGCGGGTGCGGCCGCGCAGTGCCGGGCTCAGCCCGACGGCGCTGTCGAACGGGTGCGGCGGAGCCGAGAGATCCGTCATGGCACTCCTCGAAGCGATCGGCCGGCAACGGCCGCGAACTGAAATTATGTATGGCATCATACATAGGCAGATCGGTGGACACGACGGATGGGGGTGGAGGTGACCCGGCGCCGAGATCCGCAGAGCGGTCCGCGCGCGGCGATGCTGCGCAGCGCCGTGGCCCTGATGCGTCGCCAGGGGGTCGCGGCGACGTCGTTCGCCGACGTCCTGGCCGACAGCGGAGCCCCACGCGGATCGATCTACCACCACTTCCCGGCCGGTAAGGCGCAGCTCATCGAGGAGGCCACCCGCACGGCGGCCGCCCAGCTGACCGAACGAGTGGCCCGCGTGCTCGACGAGGCCGCCGACCTGCCCACCGCGCTGCGGGAGTTGGTGGGGGTGTGGCGCGACGGGCTGGAGGCCGGTGATTACGCCGTCGGTTGCCCGATCGTCGCGGCGGCGCTGGGCACCGAACGTGCCGCCCGCGATGTCGCCGGCGTCGCCTTCGCGGACCTGACCGGATTGATCTCGGACAAGCTGGTGTCCGACGGGATGGCCCGGCGGCGCGCGAACTCGGTGGCGGTGCTGATCCTCACCGCGATGGAGGGTGCGCTGGTGCTGGCGCAGGCGCGGCGTGATCCGGCGGCGCTGGATGCGGTGGTCGACGAGCTCACCCTGCTGTGCTCCGGGTCGGCGGACTGACGCCCGCCCGCACCGAGTGGTGACGTTCATCCCCTCCGAGGGCTGGATCCCTTCCGGGGGTTGCACGATCACGGTAACGAGCCGGCGGCGCGCTGGCATGCTGGGGCCATGGCGGGAAATCAGATCGACCGGAACCGGGCACGCGGCGCGCTGGCGGTGTTGAAACAGCATCCGGGCATGGTGTTGTTCGCGACCTCGCCGGTCATCGCGGCGTTGGTGCTGGTGTGGTGGCTGGCCGGAGCGGGTTGGGCGGCTCTGGTGCTGATCGTGCTGCTGGTGGCCGGCGGGGCCGCGCTGCTACGGCGCCGCTAGCCGGACCCCTGCGGCAGCGTTCACCGATAGCGAACGCACCTGGGTAAGGGTTCTTACGTTGTAATCATGTAATCATGCGACGAATGCACCGCCGGTCCGTGGGCTGGCAACAGAGCTCACGTCCCGATGCCGACGACGCCGCGGACTGGTTCGCCGGCCGTATCCCCGACGGATGGTTCACCGGCGATCCGACTGTGATCGTCGACCGGGAGGAGATCACCGTCATCGGGCGGCTTCCGGACGTCGACGGTTCCGGCGCGGACGGTGACGCGCGTGCGACCGGCCGGGTGGCCAGGTTCCGGGAGGAGACCCGCGCAGACCGGATGCGGATCGCCGATGAAGCCGAAGACCGGTACGGTCGCAAGGTGGCCTGGGGCGTCGAATACGCCGCCGATCCCCATCCCAAGCGAATCCTGTTCACCCACTTGGCGGTACCGGTGATGACCCGGCTCCGGCAGCCCGAACGGCAGGTGCTCGACACCCTGGTGGACGCCGGGGTCGCCCGCTCCCGCGCCGACGCTCTGGCCTGGTGTGTCCGACTCGTCGGCGAACACACCGACGAGTGGCTGAGCAGGCTGCGCGAGGCGATGGCTGCGGTGGATGAATTACGCGCCGAGGGTCCGCAACTCTAGGTCTGACCCATCACGGCCGCGGGGTGGCCGGGCCCCAGACGGTTCGGCCCGGATAGTTCACGTAGTACGCCAGACAGCCCGGAATGCCGCGGCAGGCGATGATCGCCGCCGCATCGGGCGCCTGACCCCGGATTCGCGGACCGGTCTTGGGCGCGCTGCAGTTCTTGACATAGGGATTACCCGGAACGATGCCATTGATACAGGGCTGCGCCAGAATTCGGCGTTCCTCGATTCGGCGTTCCTCCGGAACTGCTTCCGCCCCGATGAGCGTGGGCGCCGCGAGTCCTGCCCCAGCTGCCGCGGTGAACGCCAGCAAACCGAGTGCGCGGTTTCGATTCCTGATCATCTGAACTCCTACCGTCACGTCGCTGGGACGGCTGGAATCGACTCTACGCCCCTGATCGCTCGATAGCCACGTTCGCGGTGCCCAGCGTCGACGTCTGCGACAGCGGGTCGATCGACGCATCGACCAGAAGGTTGCGATTGACGCCGTAGGACTGCGGCGGATGGTGCCCGGATGGATCGAAAACTCTTGACCCCCAGCCGTGATCGAGGATCACCAGTCCGCGCCGTGGTCGGTCGCTGAGGTTAGCCTCAGCTTCGACCACACCCACCGGGGAGGACAGCCGCACCCGGTCCCCGTCGGCGATGCCGAGCGTTGCCGCGTCGTCGGGGTGCAGGATCGCGGTGTTCTGCCTGCCGCCGGGATGCAGGTCGGGTAGTTCGTTGAGCCACGAGTTCATCGAGTGCCGCCGCCGGCGGTTGCCGAGGACGAACGGGTAGCCGGGAGGAGCCTGCGGGTGCGGTTCGGCAAGGAGTTCACGGACCCGGGCGATGAACTCCGGCGGCGCGGTGTGCACCTTCTTGTCGGGGGTTCGCAACGCCGAGCGGAAATGACCGAACTCGCGTGGACCCAGCACCAGCCCATGTGGATGCTCTCGTAGATCACGCCATGTCAGCCTGTGGCCGTTGATCTTCCGCGACGTCGCCACCATCAGCCGGTCCAGCCAGTGCGGGCCGAACGCCACCCCCGGCCGACCGGTGCGCAGTGCCAGCCACCGTGTCGCGGTGACGAACTCGTTGATGCCGCGAACACCGAACAGCGGCCGGCCCATGGCGAGCGCCAGATCGACGAAAATCCGCCACTCCTCACGGGCTCTCGGTGGCGGGTCGACGGCGCGGACGCCGTACTGGGCGTAAGGCTCGTCGTGCATGCCGCTGGTCAGCGCGAGCAGATCGTCGCGTTCCAGCCAGTGCACCGCCGGCAGCAGCCAGTGCGCGTGGCGGTGGCTCTCCCGCTGGACGAGATCGATGGCGACCAGCAGGTCGAGTTGTGCCAGTGCGGCGTCGAGCCGGGCGCCGTCCGGGCCGGAAACCACCGGATTGCCACTGTTGATCACCAGCGCGCGGATCCGGCCCGGGCCGGGTGTGGTGATCTCGTCCGGCAACTCGGCCAGGGCGTGCGCACCGGCGACCATCGGGCGGCCGTGCACCCGGCTGCGGTGGGCCGGGGGCTTGACCAGGGCGGTGAGCCGTTGAGCGTCGACATAACCGCGTTCGAAACGCCGGCCACCGGGACGGTCCATGCGCCCGGTGATCACGTTGAGGACGTGGCCGAGCCACTCACCGACGGTGCCCGTCGCATGCAGTGACACCCCCGTGCGGGTCACCGCCATCGCGGTGCGGGCGGTGGCGAAACCACGTGCCACCCGCTCGATCTGGGTTCTGGGGACATCGCACCGCGCGGCGAGGTCGTCAAGGTCGGCGGCGGCCACCAGCTCGCGCAGCCGCGGCACCCCGGTGGCCAGCTCGGTGCAGTCGCCGCGGTGTTCGAGCCCCTCGTCCAGGATGATCTTCACCATGGCCAGCAGCAGCGCCCAATCCTGACCAGGCCGCACCGCCAGGTGGATGTCGGCCCGGTCGGCGGTCTCGGTGCGTATCGGATCGACGACGACGATCGTGGCCCCGGCCCGCTGGCGGCGTAGCGCGCGCCGCCAGCCGTCGGGGACCGACTCAACCCAGTTCCACGCGCTCACCGCCGGATTGGCGCCGACGATCAGGAAGTAGTCACAGTTGTCGACATCGGAGACGGGAACCATGATCGGCGAGCCGTACATGGCCTCGGCGACCACGTGCAGGGCGTTCTGGTCGACCGACCCGACGGCGTAGCGGTTGTTGGTGCCGACGGCGTCCAGCCACGCGTTCATGAAGATGAGGTTGGACGTCGAATAGCCGGTAGGGTTGCCGTAGTACAAACCGATCGCGTCCGGGCCGTCGGCGTCGATGAGCGCGTTCAACCGGGTCGCGATGTCGGTGATCGCCTCGTCCCAGTCGGCCTCGACATAGCGGTCGCCCACCCGGCGCATGGGGGCCAGGATGCGCCGCGGATGCTCGACGACCTGGTGGGCGGTGCGGCCCTTCGCGCAGAAATCGTGCCAGGTGTGCGGATTGGCCCTGTCCGCGGAGATATTGACGACCCGGTTGTCCTCGACGGTGACCTCGACGCCGCACGCGGCCAGACAGTACCGGCAGAAGGTGTGCACGGTGGTCATGGCGCCGACGATAGGCGGTCACCCGTGCCGCCGGGCCGAAATCCGGTTCAGGCCTGGGTCATGGCCCAGTATTCGCCGCGGCGGGCCATCAACTCGTCGTGGCTGCCCCGTTCGACGATGCGGCCCTCCTCGAGAACCAGGATCAGATCGGCGTCGCGGACGGTCGACAACCGGTGCGCGATGATGAAACTCGTTCGGTCCCGCCGTAACTCGGTCATCGCATGCTGGATCAGCACTTCGGTGCGGGTGTCCACCGAGCTGGTCGCCTCATCGAGGATCAACAGTTGCGGGCGGGCCAGGAACGCCCGCGCGATGGTGATGAGCTGCTTCTCGCCGGCGCTGATGGCCCCACCGTCGTCGCTGATCCGGGTCGCGTAGCCGTCGGGCAGGGTGTGCACGAACCGGTCGACGTAGGCGGCGCGGGCAGCGGCCAGCACCTCCTCCTCGGTGGCGTCCGGCCGGCCATAGGCGATGTTGTCGTAGATCGTCCCGCCGAACAACCAGGTGTCCTGCAGCACCATCCCGATCCGGGACCGCAGCGACCGGCGGCTCACCGTCGAGATGTCGGTCCCGTCGATCAGGATGCGACCGGAATCGACCTCGTAGAACCGCATCAGCAGATTCACCAGCGTGGTCTTGCCCGCGCCGGTGGGCCCCACGATCGCCACCGTGCTGCCCGGTTCGGCGACCAGCGACAGATCGTGGATCACCGGCCGGTCGGGCCGGTAGCCGAAGCTCACCCGGTCGAACTCCACCCGGCCCGGTCCGGCGGGCAGCTCGACGTCGGGCTCCGCCGACTCCTCGTCGGCGTCGAGCAGTTCGAACACCCGCTCGGCGCTGGCCACCCCGGACTGCAGCGTGTTGTACATGCCGGCGACCTGGGTCAGCGGCTGATTGAACTGGCGCACGTACTGGATGAACGCCTGGATGCTGCCCAGGGTGACCTGGCCGGTGGCCACCTGCAGCCCGCCCACCACCGCGACCGCGACGAAGCTCAGGTTGCCGATGAATCCGGTGACGGGACCGACCAGACCGGAGAAGAACTGGGCGCCGAAACCGGACCGGTACACCTCGGCGTTGAGGGCCCGGAACTGATCCTCGGCGTGGGCGCGGTGGCCGTAGGTCTTGACGACGGTGAAACCGCTGTAGGTCTCCTCGATGTGGGCGTTGAGCCGGCCGGTGTTGCGCCACTGCGCGACGAACATCCGTTGTGAGCGGCGGGCGATCGTCCGGGTCGCCCACAACGACAGGGGGACGGTGAGCACGGTGATCAGCGCCAGCAACGGTGAGATGGTCACCATCATCACCAGCACCGCGACCAACGTCAGCAACGACGTGAGCAGTTGGCTGATCGTCATCGACAACGACGTGGCGATGTTGTCCACGTCGTTGGTGACCCGGCTGAGCACCTCACCACGCCGCCGGGAGTCGAAGTAGGACAGCGGGAGACGGTGCACCTTGTCCTCGACCTCGGCACGCAGCGTCATGATGGTGCGCTGCACCGTGACGTTGAGGACCCGGAACTGCAGCCAGACCAGCACCGCGGCGAGCAGATACAAACCCAGCGCCACCAGCAGGGTGCGGGCGACCGCGCCGAAGTCCACGCCCTGACCGGGCACCACGTCCATCGCGGACACCATGTCGGCGAAGGTGGAGTCGCCACGGGCGCGCGCCGCCTCGACCGCCTGCTCCTTGGTGATCCCGGCGGGCAGCTGCCGCCCGATCACCCCGTTGAACAGCAGATCGGTGGCGTGGCCGAGGATCCGGGGGCCGATCACCCCGATCGCGATGCCTCCGATGCCCAGCAGCACGACCAGCAGCGCCGGGCCTCGTTGCGGAGCAAGACGTCTGACCAGCCGCAGCGCGGTTCCGGTGAAGTCGCTTGACCGTTCGGTCGGGGCCTGTACCACCCCGCGCAGCGGGCGGTTCATCGGCCCGGTCACGGTTGCGCCCCGGTCAACGTCTGTGATTCGGCGAACTCGGCATAGGTCGGGCAGCTCCTCGACAGCGACTCGTGGGTTCCGATCCCGACCACCGTCCCGTCCTCGATGACGACCACCTGATCGGCCTGGGCCGCCGTCGAGATCCGTTGCGACACCATGATCACCGTCGAGTCGGCGGCCACGGTGCGCAGTGCGGCGCGCACCCGGGCGTCGGTGTGGACGTCCAGCGCCGAGAACGAGTCGTCGAACAGGTAGATCGCCGGCCGGCGGATGACGGCCCGCGCGATCGCCAACCGCTGCCGCTGCCCGCCCGAGAAGTTGACACCGCCCTGGGCGACCGGCATCGCCAGCCTGTCCGGATGGGCGCGGATGAAACCGTCGGCGGCCGCCACCTCCAACGCCTGCCACATCTCGTCCTCGGTCGCGTCGGCCTTGCCGAAGCGCAGGTTGTCGGCCACCGTGCCGGAGAACAGGTAGCCCCGCTGCGGCACCAGCCCGATCGCCTGCCACAGCCGTTCGATGTCGTAGTCGCGGACGTCGATCCCGTCGACCCGCACCGCGCCGGCGGTCACATCGTAGAGCCGGCAGATCAGCGACAGCAGTGTCGACTTCCCCGACCCGGTGGACCCGACGATCGCGGTGGTCGTTCCCGGTGTCGCGGTCAGTGAGATGTCCTGCAGCACCGGGCGATCCGCTCCCGGATAACTGAACGTCGCCGCGTCGAACTGCACCGTTCCGGCGATGGCGTCCGGTCGGGCGGGCTGCGGCGGGACCACGATCGCCGGCGGGGTGTCGAGCACCTCGGTGATCCGTTCGGCGCACACCGAGGCGCGCGGGAAGATCATCAGCATGAAGGTGGCCATCACCACGGCCATCAGGATCTGCATGAAGTACGACAGGAACGCGATCAGCACCCCGACCTGCATCTGGCCGGCGTCGATGCGCAGGCCGCCGAACCACACCAACGCCACACTGGACACGTTGATGACCAGGGTGGTCGCCGGCAGCATCAGCGCCTGCCAGCGGCCCGCCGCGAGCGAGGCGTCGGCCAGTGCCCGGTTGGCCGCTTCGAACCGGACCCTCTCGACGGGTTCGCGGGTGAACGCCCGGATCACCCGGACTCCGGACAGCTGTTCGCGCAGCACCCGGTTGATGTTGTCGATCAACTGCTGCATGCGGCGGAAGATCGGCATCAGGTGCGACACGATCCAGTAGTTGGCCAGCGCCAGCACCGGCACGCTGATCAGCAGCAGCCAGGACAGCCCGGCGTCGAGGTGGATCGCCATCGCGATCCCGCCGACACACATGATCGGCGCGGTCACCAGAACCGTGCAGGTCATCTGCACCAGCAGTTGGATCTGCTGCACGTCGTTGGTGGTGCGGGTCAGCAGCGACGGCGCGCCGAAGCGCGCGGTCTGTTCGGCGGAGAACCCCACGACGTGGTGGAAGATCGCCCCGCGCAGATCCCGGCCGAACCCCATGCCGGCGCGCGAGCCGAAGTAGACCGCCCCGACCGCGCAGAGCACCTGCAGCCCGGTGACCGCCAGCATCACCGCCCCGAGTTCCAGGATTCTCACGGTGTCGCCCCGGGCCACCCCGTCGTCGATGATCGCGGCGTTGACGGTGGGCAGATACAGCGCGGCCAGGGTGCTGACGACCTGCAGCACCGCGACCACGACCAGCAGCCACCGGTACGGCCGCAGAAAGCGGCGTAACAGCGCCCACAGCATCCCGCTACTGTCGCACACCCATCGCCGTGTCGAGGCCACCGACCGGCCCGGCATGGCCGGTGAACGGGCTGGTCAGCCGGTGTGTCGGTAGTTGGCCGGTCCGGCTGCCGCTACAGTGCATGACGTGAAGCGCAGCAGCTCTGCCGTCCGCCGGCATGTCAGGTCCTCCTCCGTCAGGACCCTGGCCGTGCTCGCCGCGGCCGCCGTGTCGGTGCTCGCCGCATGCGACAGCTCCGAACCGTCGTCGTCACCGGAGGCCCAGCAACCCGGCGACGGGGGCGGGGAGGTGACCCACGGCCCGTTCTTCCCACAATGCGGGGGGATCAGCGACGAGACGATCATGGAGGTGACCCAGATCAGCGGGCTGGTCAACACCGCCACCACCTCGGTCGGATGCCAGTGGCTGGTGAACGGCGGCATCATGGGGCCGCACTTCTCGTTCACCCACTTCCGAGGCAGCCCGATCGGCCGTGAGCGCAAGACCATGGAGCTGTCCCGGACCAGCGTCGAGGACATCACCATCGAGGGCCACGAAGGCTTCATCGGAATCAACGAGAGCCCGCTGCTGGGCACGGTGAACCTGTGCGAGGTGGGCATCCAGTTCGATGACGACTTCATCGAATGGTCGGTGAGCTATGTGAACCGGCCGCCCACCGATCCGTGTGAGGTCGCCAAGGAACTGGCCCGGCAATCGATTGTGAACGCCCAATGAGCCGACATCCTGCTCCGCTGCCGCCGCGTCGGATTCTCGTCGCGCTGCTGACCCTGCTGGCCGCGGTGACGGTGGTGGCCGGCTGCACCCGCACCGTCGAGGGCACCGCGGCCCGGGCGGGCAGCGGCAGCGTCGAACGCAACGACGACTCCGAACGGCGGTACCCGAACCTGCTCAAGGAGTGCGAGGTGCTCACCGAGGACATCCTCGCCGAGACGGTGGGCGCCGACCCGCTCGACATCCAGGCCACCTTCATCGGAGCGGTGTGCCGCTGGCAGGCCGCCAATCCGAACGGTCTGGTGGACATCACCCGGTTCTGGTTCGAGCAGGGCGACCTGGCCAATGAGCGGCAGGTCGCCGAACGGCTCGGTTACCAGATCGAGAACCGCAACATCGCCGGCATCGAATCGTTCGTCATGCGGCCCAACGATCCGAACGGATCGTGCGGGGTGGCCAGCGACGCCGCCGGCGTGGTCGGCTGGTGGGTGAACCCGCAGGCGCCCGGCATGGACGCGTGCGGGATGGCGATCAAGCTCATGGAGTTGACGCTGGCCACCCGGGCCTGACGCCGGACGGTCCCGGATCGCGGCGGGGCCCTCTCACCGGGGCAACTTTCAGCGGGGCACTCAGCGGGGAACGTGGAAGGCGACCAGCGCCGCACCCTGCAGCGCCAGCTCGTCCCAGTCCGCCGCGGTCCGCAGCACCGCGATCGCCGAGGTGGGGAACTTCTCCGAGATCCGCTGCGCGGCGGTGGCATTGCCGCCGTCGGACAGACCCAGCGCGACCCGGGAGAGCGCCGGCTCGTGACCGATGACCAGCAGGGTGCGGATATCGGTGTCGAAATGCGCTGCCACGCCGTTGATGACGTCGATGACGGTGCCCGGGGTGGCGTCGTACAACCGTTCGGCGTAGTGCACCGGGGCGGTCAGCCGGGTGCGGTCGAAGGTCTGCCGGGTGCGGGTGGCCGGCGAACACAGCACGGCATCGACGGGTGGAACGTGCGCACGCAGCCAGTCGCCGGCCAGACCGGCCTCCCGGATCCCACGCTCGGCCAGCGGCCGGTCGCGGTCCGCGCAATCCGGTGGGTAGGCCGACTTGCCGTGCCGCAGCAACACCAGGGTTCGGAAGGGGTCGCTCATCCGATCCACGCTAGAGCAGGCGGGACCGGCCGGACACAGCCCGGTCGAATCCCCGGTCTTGTCAGAGGGCGGTCCTACACTCGGCTTGCCTCGGCAACGGGCACGATCACCGGACAGGAGGGCGGCGACGATGCGGTTTCTGCACACCGCGGACTGGCAACTCGGCATGACCCGGCACTGGCTCAACGGCGAGGCGCAGCCCCGGTATTCGGCGGCCCGCCGGGAGGCGGTGGCCGAACTGGGCGCGCTCGCCGAACGCACCGGGGCGGAGTTCATCGTGGTGGCCGGTGACGTCTTCGACGACAATCAGCTGCCGCCGCGCGAGATCAGCCTGTCGCTGGAGGCGATGCGCGGCATCGGGGTTCCGGTGTATCTGCTGCCGGGCAACCACGATCCGCTGGACGCCGCCTCGGTGTACACCAGCGCGTTGTTCATCAGGGAATGCCCGGACAACGTGGTGGTGCTCGACCGCGCCGGCTGCCACGAGGTGCGTCCCGGTCTGCAGTTGGTCGCCGCGCCGTGGCGGTCCAAGGCGCCGACCACCGATCTGGTCGCCGAGGTGCTGGCCGACGTGCCCGCCGACGGGGTCACCCGGGTCGTCGTCGCCCACGGTGGCGTGGACATCCTCGACCCGGATCGCGACAAACCGTCACTGATCCGCCTGGACGTGCTGCACGACGCGCTCGGCCGAGGTGCGGTGCACTACGTGGCATTGGGCGACAAGCATTCCCGTACCGAGGTGGGCTCCTCCGGCCGGGTCTGGTACTCGGGGTCGCCGGAGGTCACCAACTACGACGACATCGAGAGCGATCCGGGGCATGTGCTGCTGGTCGACATCGACGAGGACGATCCGCAGCGTCCGGTGCAGGTGGAACCGCACCGGGTCGGCCGGTGGAAGTTCGTCACGCTGCGCCGCACCGTGGACACCAACCGTGACATCGCCGACCTGGACATCAATCTGGACTGTCTGGCCGACAAGGAACGCACCGTGGTGCGGTTGGCGCTCACCGGGTCGCTGAGCGTGACCGACAAGGCCGCGCTCGACGCCTGCCTGGACAAGTACGCGCGGCGGTTCGCGGCCCTGACCACCTGGGAACGACACACCGACATCGCGGTGCTGCCCGCCGACGGGGAGTTCGACGACCTCGGGGTCGGCGGGTTCGCCGCCGCCGCCGTCGACGAACTGGTCGCGCTCGCCCGGTCCGAGGGCGAGGAGGCCGACGATGCCCGCGGGGCGTTGGCCCTGCTGTTGCGGCTCGCCGAAGGCGCCGGGGAACAACAGGGTTCGCGCCGAGGCGAGGGGAGCGCGGCATGAGACTGCACCGGCTGGCGCTCACCAACTACCGGGGCATCGCCCGCCGCGAGGTCGAGTTCCCCGACCGTGGGGTGGTGGTGGTCAGCGGCGCCAACGAGATCGGCAAATCCTCGATGATCGAGGCACTCGATCTGCTGTTCCACGCCAAGGACCGCTCCACCAAGAAAGAGGTGAAGCAGGTCAAGCCCACCCACGCCGATGTCGGCGCCGAGATCACCGCCGAGATCTCCACCGGCCCATATCGTTTCGTCTACCACAAGCGATTCCACAAGAAATGTGCGACGCAGCTGACCATCCTGGCGCCGCGGCGGGAGGAACTCAGCGGCGACGAGGCCCACGAACGGGCACTGGCGATGCTGAGCGAAACCGTCGACATGGAGCTGTGGCGGACCCAGCGGGTGCTGCAGGCGGGGTCGACCGCACCGGTCGATCTGTCCGGCTGCGATGCGCTGTCCCGCGCGCTGGACGCGGTGGCCGGTGAGGCGGTGCAGACGTCGGGAACCGAACCGCTGCTGATCGACCGGATCGACGCCGAATACCGCAAGTACTTCACCGCCACCGGACGGCCCACCGGCGAGTGGCTGGCCGCCACCAAACGGCTGCAGGCCGCCGACGAACAGGTCGCCCGCTGCGCCGCCCGGGTCGCCGAGGTGGAGGATGCGGTGCGCCGGCACGCCACGTTGACCGAGTCCCTGGCCGAGCTGGAGGACGGGCGGAGAACCGCCGACGCGCAACTGGCCGCGGCGCGGGAGGCGGCCGAAGCCGTCGAGCGGTTGACCCGGCAACTCGCCGAGGCACAACTGGCCGCCGAGGCGGCCGAAGCCACCCACACCGCCTCGGTGGCCGCGCTGAACGAACGCCGCCGGCTGCGCGCCGAGATCGAGGAGCGCACCGCCGCGGTCGCCGCCCTGCAACCCGAGGTCGACGCCGCCCTCGAGGCGGAGGCGACCGCACGCGAAGTGCAGCAGGAGGCCGACACCGCCGCCGAACGGGCGCGCGAGGCCGCCGATGCCGCACGCGAGCGCGTGGACACGGCACGGCAGGCGGTGCAGCGGCTCGCCGACCGGGCCGAGCGGGACACGCTCGCCGATCGGCTGCGCAGAATCGACGCCGCTGCGACCGAACTCGCCCGGGTGGACGGCGAATTGGCGACGCTGACGGTGACCGAGGCGGCGTTGCGCCAGATCGAGGCGGCGGAGTTGGCCGTGGAGCGGGCCGCAGGGCAGGCCGAGCTGGCGTCAGCGCACATCGAGCTGACCGCGGCGGTCGACCTCGAACTACGGGTCGGCGACGAACAGCTGACCATCCCGGCCGGCGGCAGCTGGACGGCGGGGGCCACCGCCCCGACCGAGATAGAACTCCCCGGTCTGCTCACCGCGCGCATCGTCCCCGGTGCCCCGGCCGCCCAGATGCAGGAGACACTCGACGTGGCGCGGGCCGCGCTGGCCGACGCCCTGCAGCACGCCGGGGTGGCGGACGTCGCATCGGCCCGGTCCCAGGTCGAGCGTCGCCGCGAACTGTCCACGGCGCGGGAGACATTCGCCGCCACCGTGGTGGCGCTCACCGGCGAGGACACGCTCGAGCGGCTGCGGGCGCGGTTGGCCGAACTCGATGCCGCCGCGTCGGACGACACCGGTGAACTCGGCGTCGACGACGCCCAGGCCGAACTGACCGCCGCGGAACGTGCCTACCAGCAGGCCCACACCGACTGCGAGACCCACCGCAAGGCCGCCGTGCTGGCCGCCCGCAGGCTCGCCGAGAAGTCGCAGACCGCCGCCGCGCTGCGGGAGAAGCTCACCGCCGCCCGGACCGAACTCGACACCGCCGCGGCCCGGTTGGCCGCTCAACGCGCCGACGTCGACGACGAGACGCTGGTGGTGCGCGCCGCGGCGCACGGCGAGGAGGCCGAACGCGCTGCGGTCCGGGTCGCGCAGCTGAACGCGGAGTTGTCCGCGGCGCAACCGGACCAGGTGGCGGCCGCCCTGGACACCGCCGCCCGACACGCCGAGACCGTCCACGCCGAGCACCGCCGCACCGCCGATGCGCTGCGCGAGCTGAACGCCCAGTTGGAGGTCTACGGCAGCGAGGGCCGCAAGGGTGAGCTCGACGCCGCCAAGGCCGAACGCGAGCAGGCCGAGGCCGAGTTCCTGCGGATCGGCCGGCTCGCCCGAGCGGTGAAGCTGCTGCGGGAGACGATGCTGCGGCATCGTGACGCCAGCCGGCGGCGTTACGTCGACCCGTTCCGCGCCGAAGTGGAACGGTTGGGCCGCATCGTGTTCGGCGACAGCTTCGAGGTCGAGATCGACAGCGATCTGTGTATCCGCAGCCGCACGCTGGCCGGTCGCACCGTGGACTACGAATCGCTGTCCGGCGGGGCGAAGGAACAACTCGGGATCGTGGCCCGGTTGGCCGGCGCGGCGCTGGTGGCGAGGGACGACACCGTGCCGGTGGTGATCGACGACGCACTGGGCTTCACCGATGCCGAGCGGCTGGTGAAGATGGGCGCGGTCTTCGACGCCGTCGGCGGGGACGGGCAGGTGATCGTGTTGACCTGCAGCCCGGACCGGTACGCCGGGATCAGCGATGCCCACCGCATCGAGCTGACGGCCTGAGCCGCCCCCGGCTTCTCGGCCATCCGGGCCGGGGCTATCCGGGTCTGGGCTGCTCGGCCCCCTCGGGGGCCAGTGCGAGCACCTCCTCGAAACCGGCGATCAGGCACTCGTGGAACACGTCGAAGTCCGGGATCGCGGCGCTGTCGGCGTTGATGCCCAACGCGCAGCTACCGGCATAGGTCAGCATGGTGACGTTCACCGCCGCGCCGATCGTCGGGCTGAACGAACACTGGAACCGAACCGGCGCACCACCGAGGTACACCCGAACCGGTATCCCCGGCACATTGCTGGCCACGAAGTCGACGTTGCGCAGGGCGGCGCCGATGTACCAGCGCGGCAGGAGGTTCAACCCTGCGGCGATCAGTTCGGTGTACGGCAGCGACCGTTCGGTGCGCACGGTTGTGGTGCGCCGCCGGATCCGGTCGATCCGTACCGCCGGATCGGCGATGCCGACCGGAACGTCGAAGCGCATCAGCGTGATCCGGTTGCCACCCATCTCGTCGGCCGGGCCGCGCAAGCTGATCGGCATGCACATGTGCAGTTCGCCCACCGGGACCTGATGTTCCTCGTGGTATCGCCGCAGCCCACCCGCCACCCCGGCGATGAACGCATCGTTGACGGTGCCGCCGACCCGGTCCGCGGCCGCGCGCAGCGGGGCCAGCGGCACCTCGTGCACCCCCACCCGGCGCAGCAGGCTGCGTTCGGTCATCAACTCCGATCCGGGCGCGGGAACCGGCCGCACGGTGCGATACACCGAGGCCGCGGTGGCCGCCGCGGCCGAGACCGTCTGCAGCGGCTGCCGGATACCCCGCCCGATCAGCGCCGGCGCGGATCGCAGCGCCCCGGTGACCGCCTTGCCGGCGACGTCCACGCAGTAGCGCACCGCATCCCGGTATCCGCTCAACGGCGCCGGTTCGGGCACCTCCGGCTCGGCGGGCATCGGGCCGCGGTCGGGTCGCCGGCCGGACACCTCGTACAGAATCCTTCCGATCTGGATCGCGCCGACACCGTCGGTCAGCGCGTGGTGGAAGGCGCACAGCACCGCGGCGCCACCGTCGGCCAGCCCGTCGACCAGCAGCACCCGCCACATCGGCCGGATCCGGTCGAAATCCTCCATCGCCAACACCCGCGCCATCTCCAGCACGGCGTCCAGATCGCCCGGTGCGGGAGCCGACACCGGGCGCAGATGGAAGTCGAGATCGAAGTCGGCGGCGAACTCCCAGCGGGGTGGGGCCGGCGGCGGTGTCTCGACCACCCGCTGGCGGAACATCGGCAACGTCCGACTGATCCGGTCGAACCGGCGCCGGACGTCGTCCCAATCGGGAGTGCCGTCCAACACGATCAACGCGACCACGGTCGACCGCAGCCGGGCGTCGCTTTCCATTGCCCAGGTGAAGGCGTCGCTCGCGCGCATGAACCGTGGCATCGGACTTTTCAGCCTATGACCTGAACGGGCCCGGTATCACCGAGTCGCAGATCTGCCGGTCGATAGGGCCGGTGCCTGCCGTCCACCGGTCAGGGCTTCATGAAGCCGATCTTGGTGTAGTCGGCATCGCCGAGGCCGAACGCCCCGAAGTTCGCCAGGTTGCTGCGCACCGCGACGTTGCCGGGCGACTGGGTCAACGGCAGACTGAACACCTCCTCGAACAGCATCTGGTCGATCTCGTTGGCCAGCTCCCGCGCCCGCTCCGGATCAAGCTCGGACAGCGTCTCCTCGATCTTCGCGTCGATCTCCGGGCTGCCGATCTTGCCGAAGTTGCTCTCGCCGTAGGAGGCGTAGATCTGGGTCAGACCCGACAGCGGGAACGCGTCGCCGACCCAGGTGAACTGGGCGATGTCGAAATTGCCCGGGATGATGTGGTCGCTGAAGAAGCCGGTCGCCCCCTTGGCGTCGATCTCGAGTTTGACCCCGATCTCTGCGAGGTTGCTCTGCGCGATCTGGGCGAACTGCCGGGTGCTCAACGAATCGAAGAGCACATCGCGGATCACCAGCCGGCGGCCGTCTTTCTCGCGGAACTGGCCGTTGAGCCGCCAGCCGAGGGCGTCGAGTTCGGCCTTGGCCTGTTCGGGGTTGTAGGCCACCACGTCGCTGTTGTCCTGGTAGCCCTCCTGCCCGCGGACGAAGATGTGGTTGTTGAGCGGGACCGGGTTGTCGACCAGCCCGCGCTGGGTGACGTTGGCGATGGTCTGCCGGTCGATTCCCTTGGCGATGGCCTGGCGCAGCGCCTTGTCCTCCAGGATCGACCCCGGCGCCCCGTTGAAGGTGAAGTGGTACCAACTGTTTCCGGGCGCCCGGCGGATCGAGATACCCGGGGTGCGCTGGGCGATCGTCAACTCGTCGATGGTGGCCAGCCCGGTGGCGTCCAGCGCGTTGTTCTGCAGCGCCGGGATGCGCGCCGCATCGTCGAGAACCGTGTAGGTGATCGAATCCAGCAGCGGGGGATCGCCCCACCAGTCCGGGTTGCGGGTGAGCACGATGCGCTGCGCTCCGCGGTCGATGCTGGTGATCATGAACGGCCCGGCCGACGGTCCGGGGCCGTCGCGTTGCGCGGTGTTGAACGCCTCCGGGGTCGCGGTCATGCTCTTGGGCAGCAGCATGCCGTTGCCGGAGAACATTCCGCGCCATTCCGCGTACGGTTTGGCGAACGTGATCACCGCCTGCCGGTCGTCCACACCGCGGGTCACCGACTCCACCCGGTCGGCGCCGTTGGAGCTGGCGATCGCGAACGCGGGGTCCTTGCCGCTGGTGGCGTGGATCTGCGCGGCGATGTCCTCCCAGGTGATCGGGGTGCCGTCGGTCCAGACCGCGTCCGGATTGATGGTATAGGTGACGACCTGCGGATCTTCGCTGGTCAGCTCGATGCTGGTGAAGTAGTCGGTGTTGACCGTGGCGGTGCCGTCCGGGGCGATGCGGAACGCCCGCGGCAGGGTGGCCTTGAGCATGCCCGCGGCGTCGGCGACGTTGCCGTCGATGTGCAGCGGGTTGAAGTTCGGCGGCAACGCGGTGAGCGCCAGCCGCAGATTGCCGCCCTGTTCCAGATCGGCCGGATCCTGCGGGTTGATGTCGTTGGTGGTGCCGAGTTCCGCGGGGCCCCCGGCGGCAGGGGTGTCCGTGTCCTCGCGGGCGCAGCCGGCCAGCGCCAGCACCACCACCATTCCCACCGCGAGCAGTCGCAGGATGGCGCGCCGTCCGGCGTGTCGGGGTGAGTTTCTGTCTGCTCGCGCAAAGGGGCGACCGGTCATGCCCACCGACTCTAACGGTGTCGCGGTTCCGGTTGCGGCACCGCGGCCAGCAACCGTTTCGTGTAGTCGTGGCGGGGGTTGGTGAACACCTGATCGGCCTCGCCCTTTTCGACGATCACCCCGCGGTGCATCACCGCGACCCGGTGGGCCAGATGCCGCACCACCGACAGGTCGTGCGAGACGAACAGGTAGGACAGCCCGAACCGCTCCTGCAGATCGAGCAGCAGATTGATGATGCCGGCCTGAATCGACACGTCCAGCGCCGACACCGGTTCGTCGAGCGCCAGGATCTTGGGCTGCAGCGCCAGCGCCCGGGCGATGCCGATGCGCTGCTTCTGCCCACCGGAGAACTCAGCCGGATAGCGGCCGGCGTCGGCCCGGCGCAGACCGACGATCTCGAGGAGTTCGGCCACCCGCTGCTCGATGCGGCGGTGGTCGAATCCGTGGGCCTGCAGCGGTTCTGCCAACACGTCGAACACCGGCAGCCGCGGGTCCAGGGAGGCGACCGGATCCTGGAACACCACCTGCAGATCGGCGCGCAGCTCCCGCCGCTTCCCGGCGCTGAGCCGGGCGACGTCGGAGCCGAGCACCTCGATCGACCCGGCTTGCGGCGCGGTGAGTTCGAGAATCTCGTGCAGCGTGGTGGATTTGCCCGATCCGGATTCGCCGACGATGCCCAGGGTGCGGCCCTGCTGCAGGTCGAAACTGATGCCATCCACCGCGCGCACCTCGCCGATCCGGCGCCGCCACACCACGCCCTTGGTGAGCTCATAGGTGCGGGCCAGATCGCGGACCCGCAACACCACCGGCGCGTCGGCCGGCCCCGCCGGCGTTGCGGGCGGTTCGGTCTGCACGCCGTAGATGTCGGCGGCGCTGCGGCCGGCCACCAGCTCGGTGCGGATGCACGCCGCCCGGTGTTCCCCGTGCCCGGGCCCGGCGGGGGTGATCTCGAGCAGTTCGGGTTCGGCGGCGCGGCAGTCGTCGATCGCCAGCGGGCAGCGCGGCGCGAACGGGCAGCCGGGCGGCAGATCGGTCATCGCCGGCGGCGCCCCCGGAATCGGCACCAGCCGGGTGCCCTGCGCGGCGTCGAGCCGGGGCACCGATCCCAGCAGCCCGACCGTGTAGGGCATCCGCCGGTCGCGGTAGAGCTGCTGCACCGAGGCCACCTCGACGGCGCGTCCGGCGTACATCACCAGCGCCCGGTCGGCGAACTCGGCGACCACACCCAGATCGTGGGTGATGACCAGCACCCCGGCCCCGGTCACGTCGCGGGCGGTCTTGAGCACGTCGAGGATCTGGGCCTGCACCGTGACGTCCAGCGCGGTGGTCGGTTCGTCGCAGATCAGCAGGTCCGGGTCGTTGGCGATCGCGATCGCGATGACCACCCGTTGGCGTTCCCCGCCGGACAGCTCGTGCGGGAAGGACCGGGCGCGCCGCTCGGGCTGGTTGATGCCGACCAGTTCCAGCAGTTCCACCGCGCGGGCCCGGGCCGCCCGTCGGCTCAGATCACGCTGATGCACCTGCAGCGCCTCGGCGATCTGATCCCCGACGGTGTACACCGGGGTGAGGGCGGACATCGGATCCTGGAACACCGTGCCGATCGACCTGCCGCGGATCGCCGACATCTGCCGGTCGGACAACCCCAGCAGTTCGCGGCCCTGCAGCCGGACCGACCCAGACACCTGGGCGTATTCGGGCAACAGCCCCACGACCGCCATGGCGCTCGCCGACTTGCCCGCGCCGGATTCGCCGACCAGTGCGACGACCTCACGGGGGTGCACCGAGAAGGTCATGCCACGCACCGCGGCCACCGGGTCGGTGTCGGTGGGAAAGGTGACGGTCAGGTCGTTGACCTCCAGCAACGGGCTGGTCATCGGGAGGCCCTCCGCAGCGCGCCGGCACCGGGATCGAAGGCGTCCCGCAGGCCGTCGCCGATCAGATTGGCGCACAGGATGATCACCACCAGCACCCCGGCGGGAAACAGGAACACCCAGGGGAAGGTGGTGACCGACGGGGTGCCGTCGGCGATCAGCGTCCCCAGCGACACATCGGGCCGTTGCACACCGAATCCCAGGTAGCTGAGCCCCGTTTCGGCCAGCACGGCCAGGCCGACGTTGAGTGCGGTGTCGATGATCAGGATCGAGGCCACGTTGGGGATGATGTGCCGCACGATGATGCGCCAGTGCGGCACGCCCATATATCGTGCGGCGACGACGAATTCGCGCTCCCGCAGGCTCATCGTCAACCCGCGGACCATCCGCGAGCTGATCATCCAGCTGAACGCCGCCAGCAGCAGGATCAGCCACAGGATGGTGCCGGTGTCGCGGGTCCGCGGGGTGATGATCGCGATCAGGATGAAGCTGGGCACCACCAGCAGCAGGTCGACCAGCCACATCAGGGCGCGGTCCCGCCAGCCGGCGAAGTACCCGGCTACCGCGCCGACGGTCGCGGCGAACAGCGTGGAGATGAAGGCCACGCAGACGCCGATCAGCAGTGACTTCTGCATCCCGCGCAACGTCTGGGCCAGGATGTCCTGGCCCAGCCCGTTGGTGCCGAACCAGTGTTCGGCGCTGGGCGGCTGCTGCAGCGCGGTGTAGTCGAGGTCGGTGTAGCTGTACGGCAACAACGGCGGCAGCGCGTAGCAGCCGACGAACATCAGCGCCAGCACCGCCAGCGAGATGACGGCGGGCCGGTTGCGCAGGAAGCGCCGCAGCACCAGGGTGCGGCGGGACACGAACCGTTCGGTGTGCAGACCGGAGCGGGCCGCGGAGGCGGTGTCGGTCATCGGGCACGCACCCTCGGGTCGAGCATCGCGTAGATGACGTCGGAGAGCAGACCGGCCACCAGGATCATCGCGCCGGTGAACACGGTGATGGCGACGACGATGTTGGTGTCCTGGGTCGCGATGCCGAACACGATCCATTCACCCATGCCGTGCCAGCCGAAGATCTTCTCGACGAACACCGAGCCGGTCACCAGCCCGGCCAAGCCGTAGGCGAACAGGGTGGCCATCGGGATCAGTGCGGTCCGCAGCCCGTGTTTGACCAGTGCCTGGCGGCGGGTCAGACCCTTGGCGCGGGCGGTGCGGATGAAGTCCTGACCGAGGACGTCGAGCATGGCGTTGCGCTGGTAACGCGAGTAGCCCGCCATCGCGGCCAATGCGAGGGTGAGCGTGGGCAGCACGAGATGCTGGAGCCGGTCGAGGATCTGATTCCAGGTGCCGCCCACCACGTCTGGTGACGTCTCACCGGTGTAGGCGAAAAGCTGCACGCCGAGCGCCGAGTTGACGTTCAGCGCGCCGAGGATCAGCAGATTGGCGATGACGAACGTCGGGGTGCTCAACACCAGCAGGGACAGCACGGTGACCACCCGGTCGGAGAGCCGGTACTGCCGGATGGCGCCCCAGGCGCCGAGCACCACGCCCGCCACGGTGCCGAGCACCGACCCGATGATCAGCAGGCGCAGGCTCACCCCGATGCGGCGCCACAGTTCCTCGGAGACCGGTTGTCCGGTGATGGTGGTGCCGAAGTCACCGCGGACGGCGCCGCCGGCCCAGTCCGCGAACCGGATCGGGATCGGCTTGTCCAGACCGAGCTCGGCGGCCTTGGCGTCGATCACCGCCTGCGGGGGGCGGGGATTGCGCTGTTCCAGGCTGTCGAGTGGCCGGAACGACACCGAGGTGAGGGTGAACGTCAGGAACGCCGCCAGCGCCAACAGGATGAGGTAGTTGAGAAACCGGCGCGCCAGGAATCGGGTCACGGCGCTCCCGGGGGGCGGCTCGACGGATCCGGACGCAGCATGGGCACAGGTTAAGAGATCGCCGCGGCCGCGGGTACTCCGGACGCGCCCGCGAACTTTTACCCAATGTTCACCGGGCGGTCCTGTGCATCATCCCGATGTGTCGTGTACTGGTAACCGCAGGCGTGGCGGCAGCACCTCGGGAGGCACCTCGGGAGGACGAATGAACAAGATGAAAGCCACCGCAGCGGTGATCGGTTCCGGCGCAGTGGTCGCCTTGGGTATTTTCAGCTCCGGGGTGCACCAGGAGCCGGCGGGCGGCACCACGGTCGGACTGGGCAGAACCACCATGACGACCGGGGTGACCATCGTCTCGCAGACACCCCCTCCGACGCCGTTGACGACGCGGGCCGAACCGCAGATCAAGGGGCCGGCGCCACTGCCGCCCGAGCAGGAGGCCGCGAAATAGGCTTCGACGGCGATCGGGTTTGACGCGATCACAGCCGGCAATCCTCAACTCGGTTGCAGCGCCGCAGCCGAGGCTTGAGACGAGACGTGTGGAGTCGAGGTGAGGGTGATGCAGCTGAAACTTGTGTCCGCGGCAGTTGGGGTCGGCGCGCTGATCGCCATGGGCGCCCTCGGTCTGACCTTCGGCGCCGAGGTCGGCGCGGCCCAGCCGGAACCCCCGTCGCCGGGGCCGGTGACCACCACCGCGATGACCACCGGGGAGTCCGCTGTCCCCGAGGAGGGTTCGGAGGAAGAACCGGAAGAGTCCCCGGAGTCCCCGGAGTCGGCGGGGTCGTCGGGGTCTTCGGGGTCTTCGGGGGCGGGGGGCAATTCCGGGAAGAGGAACGGCCCGACCACCTCGACGGCGCCGATGGCGACCCCGCCGGTCACCGCGGAGCGGCCGGACGGCTTCGACACGGGGTAAAAATCACGCTGATTTCGAATGGTGGCATGCGTCACTGTGATTGCTAGCCTCACACCGGGCCCGGTGTGCGGGCTCCGCGATCAGGAGGGTGCATGTCCGTCACCGATGAATATCTGAGGAACAACGAGGAGTACGCCAAGACCTTCAAGGGGCCGCTGCCGCTGCCGCCGAGCAAGCATGTGGCGATCGTGGCCTGTATGGATGCCCGCCTCGACGTGTACCGGGCGCTCGGCATCAACGAGGGTGAGGCGCACGTCATCCGCAACGCCGGCGGGGTGATCACCGACGACGAGATCCGATCGCTGGCGATCAGCCAGCGGTTGCTGGGGACTCGGGAGATCATCCTGATCCATCACACCGACTGCGGCATGCTGACGTTCACCGATGACGACTTCAAGAAGCAGATCGAGGAGGAGATCGGGATCCGGCCACCCTGGGCCCCCGAATCGTTCTCCGACCCGGCCGAGGACGTCCGCCAGTCGCTGCGCCGTATCGAGGCCAGTCCGTTCGTCACCCTGCACGAGTCGCTGCGCGGGTTCGTGTTCGACGTCGCCACCGGTCGGCTCACCGAAGTCACCCTGGATTGACGTCACCCTGAGCATCGCCGCGGGAACCACGCTGTAGGTCGCGCTTCCGAGTGTGCGGCGGGGCCGGCGAACGTGCGGTAGCGGCGCCGGGCGTGTGTTGGGTGCGTCGAGCGTGCCGTCCCGGTGCGAATCGGCCTCAGAACGCACCGGGACGGCACTTTGGGGGCCGTGCCCGCACACTCGACGCTGCGCCCGCACACTCGACGCTGCGCCCGCACACTCGACGCTGCGCCCGCCCACTCGACGCGGCGCCCGCCCACTCGACGCGGCGCCCGCACGCTCGACGCGGCGCCCGCACGCTCGACGCGGCGCCCGCACGCTCGACGCGGCGCCCGCACGCTGAGGCCGGCCCCACAAGCCGGGCGACAGCTTTGACATCACCGTCCGGCGAGTGGTTACATACCTCGTAATGGCGGTAAATTTGGGTAGTTCTACCAACTTAATGAGGAAGCGATGACCGCGACGATTCCACAGGCCTCGGAGGGCGCCCCCGGGTCCGGCGCCCCTGAGCCCCGTGCCTACGAGCTCAGCCATCTGCGCGCGCTGGAGGCCGAGGCGATCCACATCATCCGCGAGGTCGCCGCCGAGTTCGAGCGTCCGGTGCTGCTGTTCTCCGGCGGCAAGGACTCGATCGTCATGCTGCACCTGGCGATGAAGGCGTTCCGGCCGGGCCGGGTGCCGTTCCCGGTCATGCATGTGGACACCGGCCACAACTTCGACGAGGTGCTGGCCACCCGCGACGAACTGGTCGCCGAGAACAACCTGCGGCTGGTGGTCGCCAAGGTGCAGGACGACATCGACGCCGGCCGGGTGGTGGAGAACGGCCCGTCGCGCAACCCGCTGCAGACCGTGACGCTGTTGCGCGCCATCCGGGAGAACAAGTTCGACGCCGCCTTCGGGGGTGCCCGGCGCGACGAGGAGAAGGCCCGCGCCAAGGAGCGGGTGTTCTCCTTCCGCGACGAGTTCGGCCAGTGGAACCCCAAGGCGCAGCGGCCGGAACTGTGGAATCTGTACAACGGCCGGCATCACAAGGGTGAGCACATCCGGGTGTTCCCGCTGTCGAACTGGACCGAGTTCGACATCTGGTCCTACATCGGCGCGGAGAACATCACACTGCCGTCGATCTATTACGCCCACCGCCGCAAGGTGTTCCGTCGCGACGGGATGCTGCTGGCGGTGCACCGCTTCATGCAGCCCGACCCGGGTGAGGAGGT
This sequence comes from Mycolicibacterium thermoresistibile, assembly GCF_900187065.1. Classification (NCBI taxonomy): domain Bacteria; kingdom Bacillati; phylum Actinomycetota; class Actinomycetes; order Mycobacteriales; family Mycobacteriaceae; genus Mycobacterium; species Mycolicibacterium thermoresistibile. The sequence continues at coordinate 3,475,063 of NZ_LT906483.1, read as the reverse complement.
GTTCGAGACCACGGTGCGGTTCCGCACCGTCGGCGACGTCACCTGCACCGGTTGCGTGGAGTCCACGGCCGCCACGGTGGACGAGGTGATCGCCGAGACAGCGGTGTCGCGGCTGACCGAACGCGGCGCCACCCGCGCCGACGACCGGATCTCCGAAGCCGGTATGGAGGACCGCAAGCGGGAGGGCTACTTCTAGATGACACAGGTGCTCAACCAGCCCACCACGCTGCTGCGGCTGGCCACCGCCGGTTCGGTGGACGACGGTAAGTCCACCCTGATCGGACGGCTGCTGTTCGACTCCAAGGCCGTCATGGAGGATCAGCTGGCCGCGGTCGAACGCACCTCGCAGGAACGCGGACACGACTACACCGATCTGGCGCTGGTCACCGACGGGCTGCGCGCCGAGCGGGAGCAGGGCATCACCATCGATGTGGCGTACCGCTACTTCGCCACCGCCAAGCGCAAGTTCATCATCGCCGACACTCCGGGCCATCTGCAGTACACCCGCAACATGGTCACGGGCGCGTCCACCGCGCATCTGGTGATCGTGCTCGTCGACGCCCGTAACGGGTTGCTCGAACAATCCCGGCGGCATGCCTTCCTGGCGTCGCTGCTGGGGGTGCGGCACGTCGTGCTGGCCGTCAACAAGATGGACCTGATCGACTGGGACCGTGAGCGTTTCGACGCGATCCGGGAGGAGTTCGAGGCGTTCGCGACCCGGCTCGACCTGCACGACGTCCGGGCCATCCCGCTGTCGGCGCTGCACGGCGACAACGTCGTCACGAAATCCGACCGGGCCCCCTGGTATGAGGGCCCGGCCCTGCTGGAGCATCTGGAGAGCATCGACGTCGCCGGCGACCGCAACCTGGTCGACGTGCGGTTCCCGGTGCAGTACGTGATCCGACCGCACACCCGCGAACATCAGGACCACCGCAGCTATGCGGGCACGGTCGCCAGCGGTGTGCTGCGCACCGGCGACGAGATCGTCGTACTGCCCAGCGGGAAGACGTCCCGCATCACCGGCATCGAGGGCCCGTCCGGACCGGTGACCGAGGCGTTCCCGCCGATGGCGATCTCGATCACCCTCGCCGACGACATCGACATCAGCCGCGGGGACATGATCACCCGGTCGGACAACCGGCCGCAGATGACCCAGGATTTCGACGCCACGGTGTGCTGGATGGCCGACGAGTCGGCGCTGGAACCGGGCCGCGACTACATCCTCAAGCACACCACCCGCACCACCCGGGTCCGCATCACCGACCTGGACTACCGGCTCGACGTCAACACCCTGGAACGCGACAAATCCGCGACCGCCCTGAAACTCAATGAGCTGGGCCGCATCTCGCTGCGCAGCCAGGCGCCGCTGCTGCTCGACGAGTACACCCGCAATCCGGCCACCGGATCGTTCATCCTCATCGACCCGGTGACCAACGGCACCGTCGGCGCCGGCATGGTGCTGCGCGGACGCCGGCAGACCGCCAGCCCGGACACCGTGCGGCACCAGTCGCTGGTCACCGCCGCAGACCGGTTGTCGCGGGGGTGCACGGTGTGGTTCACCGGACTGTCGGGCGCGGGCAAGTCGTCGGTGGCGATGCTGGTGGAACGCAAACTGCTCGAACGCGGTCGTCCCGCCTACGTGCTGGACGGCGACAATCTGCGGCACGGCCTCAACTCCGATCTGGGGTTCTCGATGGCCGACCGCGCCGAGAACCTGCGCCGGCTGGCCCACATCGCCACGCTGCTCGCCGATTCCGGACAGGTCGTGCTGGTGCCGGCGATCAGCCCGCTCGAGGAGCACCGGCAGTTGGCCCGCCAGATCCACGCCGAAGCCGGGTTCGAGTTCTTCGAGGTGTTCTGCGACACCCCGCTGGAGGACTGCGAGCGGCGCGACCCCAAGGGTTTGTACGCCAAGGCGCGCGCCGGGCTGATCACCCACTTCACCGGCATCGACAGCCCTTATCAGCGGCCCAAGAACCCCGATCTGCGACTCACCCCCGAGCACAGTCTCGACGAGTTGGCGCAGATGGTCATCGACCTGCTCGGTGAGCGGGTGTGAACGATCACGAGCTGGCCGCCGGGTTGGCCGCCCGGGCCGGAGACCTGCTCCTGACGGTGCGCACCGAGTTGGCCGACGCTGCCGCATCGGAACGAAAAGACGCGGGCGACAAACGGTCCCACGACTTCCTGATGGCGGAACTGGCGCGGCTGCGTTCTGGTGACGCGGTGCTGTCCGAGGAGGGCGCCGACGATCCGGCCCGGCTGACCAGCGACCGGGTGTGGATCGTCGACCCACTCGACGGCACCCGGGAGTTCTCCGAACCGGGTCGCGACGACTGGGCCGTGCACGTCGCCCTGTGGGCCGGCGGGACACTGGCCGCCGGGGCGGTGGCGTTACCCGCCCAGGGCGTGACCCTGGCGACCCCGGACGTCTCCGCACCACCACCGGCGGCGGCGCAGCCGCGGATCGTGGTGTCGCGCACCCGCCCTCCCGCGCTGGCGCTGACGGTGCGCGACGCGCTGAACGGCACCCTGGTCGAGATGGGTTCTGCCGGCGCGAAGGTGGCCGCGGTGGTGCAGGGCCGCGCCGATGTCTACGTGCACGCCGGCGGACAGTATGAGTGGGACAACGCCGCACCGGCCGCGGTGGCCGTCGCGGCCGGGTTGCACACTTCGCGTATCGACGGCTCGCCGCTGCGCTACAACAACCCCGACCCCCGGCTGCCCGACATCCTGGTGTGCCGCCCCGAGCTTGCCGACGCCGTGCTATCTGCGATTTCGGCGTGCTGACGGTCGCTCAGCGACGGTAGCCACGCCGAAACCGCTGCCGACGGATGCGACAATCCGCACATGCGGATGTCGGCGAAGGCGGAGTACGCGGTGCGCGCGATGGTGCAACTGGCGGCCGCCGACGAGGGCGTGATCGTCAAGACCGACGATCTGGCCAAGGCGCAGGGCATCCCCGCGCAGTTTCTCGTCGACATCCTCGCCGAACTGCGCACCGCCCGGTTGGTCCGCAGTCACCGCGGCCGCGACGGGGGATATTCGCTGGCCCGCCCGCCGGACCAGATCAGCATCGCCGACGTGCTGCGCTGCATCGACGGGCCGCTGGCCAGCGTCCGCGACATGGGGCTGGGTGACCTGCCCTATTCCGGGCCGACCGCCGCCCTCACCGACGTGTGGCGGGCACTGCGCGCGAGCATGCGCTGGGTGCTCGAGCAGACCAGCCTGGCCGACGTCGCCGCCGGTGAGCTGCCCGACCACGTCCGGCAGCTGGCCGCCGACTATCAGCGCCAGGAACGCCAGCGCGGCCACACGGTGCCCTGAACCGTGCCGCGACGGTCAACCCTCGGCCGCGGGACCGCTCAGAAGTTGTTGCAGGTGTCAGCCACCTGGATCATCGACCCGAAGTACTCCTGGCCGGCCGAGGTGGCCATCGCCTGCCGCGCGAGCTGCTGACGCCGCTGGGTCGGCGCGGCGATGAACTGGCTGACCATCCGCTGGGCGAGGGGAGCCTGTGCGAACTCCTCGGCCAGCGCGGGTGAGTGCGCGTTCAGCGCCGCCACCACCTGGTTGTAGCTGCACGTCGTATTGATCAACCGGTCCATGCCGGGTTGCGCGGCGGCGACACCACCACCCGTGCTCAGCGCCAGCGCCGCGGCGCCGACAGCAACGGTGATCCTCGTGGGTGACAGCCTCATCTCGTTCACCTTTCCCCCCGAACAGCTGGACTGAGGCTAACAGTCGGCGGTGCGGCGGCGTACATGTTTCACCAGACGGGTGCAGGATGAGGTCATGACCACGGTCGAGACCCTGGCCGGACCCCGGGTCCGGTTGCGTCCACCCCGCACGGACGACGCCGACACGCTGTTCAGCCGGGTGTGCAGCGACCCGCAGGTGGCGCGTTTCGTGTCCTGGCGCCCGCACGTCGACGTCAGGGAGACCCGCCGCGTCATCGACACCATCTTCAACGCGAATGCCAGGGCCGGTTCGAAGGCCGATTCAGGTGCCGACACCGACCGCACCTGGGTGATGGACCTGACCGGGGTCGGCGTGGTCGGTCTCTGCGGATGGCGGCGCCCGGAACCCCATGCGGTGGAATTCGGCTACTGCCTCGGCCGGCGGTGGTGGGGCCGGGGCCTTGCCTCCGAGGCGTTGTCGCTGCTGATCGACGCCGTCAGCCGCGATGAGCGGGTGTACCGGTTGTGGGCGGTGTGCCACGTCGACAACGCGGCGTCGGCGGCGGTGCTGCGCCGCTGCGGACTGACGCTGGAGGGCCGGCTGGCCCGGTACGCCGTATTGCCCAACCTCGGCAGCGAGCCGCAGGACGTGCTGCTGTTTGCCAAGGCGGTGCGGTGATGACGGATTCCCCAACCCGTTCGAGTGGCGCCGGCCCGCTTTCCGGGGCCCGCTCGGGTTCGGGCGCCCGCTTCGACCTGCGCGACCTGCGCCACCCGATCGTCGTCGCCCCGATGGCGGGCGGACCGTCCACTCCCGAGCTGGCCGCCGCGGGCAGCGAGACCGGCGGGCTCGGATTCCTCGCGGCCGGATACCTGAGCGCCGCCACCCTCGCCGACCGGATCACCGCCGCCCGCCGGTTGACCACCGGCCCGATCGGGGTCAATCTCTTCACCCCACAACCGGATACCGCGTTCACCGCCGAGTTGGAGCGGTACGCACAGCACCTCGCCGGTGAGGCCGAACGGTACGGTGTGGCGCTCGGCGAACCGCGCTTCGATGACGACGACTGGGCGGCGAAACTCGACGTGGTGGCCGACCTGCGGCCCGAGGTGGTGTCGTTCACCTTCGGCCTGCCCTCGGCCCATGAATGTGCCCGGCTGCGCGACGTCGGCATCACCACCATCGCGACGGTCACGACGGTGGCCGAGGCCGAAGCGGCCGAGGCCTGCGGGGTGGACGCGGTGGTGGCCCAGGCCGCCGCGGCCGGAGGACATCGCGGCACCTTCGATCCGACGGTGCTGCCGGCCGATCAGCCGCTGCTGGACCTGGTGGCGGCGGTGAGCGCGCGGCTGTCCATCCCGGTGGTCGCCGCCGGCGGGTTGGTCACCGCGGCCGGGGTGGCCGGGGCGATCTCCGCCGGGGCGGTGGCGGTGCAGGCGGGCACCGCGTTCCTGCTGGCCGACGAAGCCGGTACCGGCCCGACGCAGCGGGCGGCGCTGCGGGATCCGCAGTTCACCGAAACGGCGCTCACCCGCGCGTTCTCCGGCCGCTACGCCCGCGGGTTGCGCAACCGGTTCATCGACGAACACGAGGATGCCGCGCCGTTCGGTTATCCGCAGGTGCACCATCTGACCAGTCCCGTGCGGGCGGCCGCGGCGCGGGCCGGGGACCCGCACGGCACCAATGTGTGGGCGGGAACCGGCTACCGGTCGATCACCGCCGGCCCCGCCGCCGACATCCTCACCGGCCTGGCCGCGGAGTTGCCGGCGCGGTCGTGACCGCGCCCCGCCCGGCTTCAGCCGGACTGTTCGATGAGCACATTGCCCTCATCGGCGCGGGCCGTCACCTCCGCGGTCGCCGCGGTGGGCGAGGTGGTCTCGGGGACCCGCACCCGCGTCGATCCGCCGGCCTGCGCGTGCACCAGATATGGGCCGCTGCCGGGCAGGCCCAGCACCACCGCACCCCGTCGGGTGGTGGCGTGCACGGTGCGGGGCGGGGCGTCGCGGAATTCGACGTCGATCTCGCCCTCGCCGGTGGTGGCCCGGAACGACTCGGTGACCGAGATCGCCTGGCGGGCTTTGACTCCGCCGTTCTGGCTGTGCGCCTCGATGCGGCGGGCGTCGCCGCTGAGGATGATCCGGCCGTGCCTGGTGCCGGCGGTCAGCTCGTCGAGGTCGGTCTGGGCCAGCAGCACCCCGGCCTGTTGGCGGGTGGTGAGGTGCAGGCGGCGGGCCTGATCAGGCGGCAGGGTGACGGTGACCTCCGCGGCGCGGCCCCACCGGTTCACGCGGGACGGGTTGCCGTCGATGCGGATCTCGGTGTCGGCGCCGGCGGTGGTGACCAGGAGCCGGTGGTCACCGCCGCGGAAGGAGTTCACCAGCCGCAGTTCGGCGACCGGTGTGCGGGTCTCCCAGTCCGAGGTGATCCGCAACATGGCCGGGATATCTCCGGTGTCGATGGTCAGGGTGCGCATCTCGGCGGGCAGATCCTGTTCGTCGGCCACCACCCGCACCGTGCTGACCCCCCATGCCAGCACCCCGAGTCCCACGAGTGTGCCGAGCAGCAGGACCGCCGCGGCGACGACGAGCACCACCCGCAGCGCGGTGCGGCTGCCCGGTGACAGCGCCGGCGGCGGTGGGGGAGTGAGGGTAGTCATGACTTGCCTTTCGCTGCTTCCGAGTTCGGGGCTTCAGGATTCGGGCTTCAGGATTCGAGATAGCGCAGCACCGCCAGAACGCGGCGGTTCTCGCTCTCATCGGGTTCCAGGCCCAATTTGGTGAAGATGGACGCGATGTGTTTCTCCGCCGAGCCGATCGAGATGTGCAGCGCACCGGCGATCGCCGAATTGGTCTTGCCCTCGGCCATCAGCCGCAGCACGTCGTGTTCTCGGGCGGTAAGCTCATCGAGAGCGCTGCGCCGGTGTGAACGCACCAAGATCTGTGACACCACCTCCGGGTCGAGCACCGTGCCGCCGCCCCCGACCACCTCGACGGCATCGAGGAAGGCCGGCACGTCGGCCACCCGGTCCTTGAGCAGATACCCGAAACCTTTTGTGTCCGAGGCGATCAGGTCTGCAGCGTAGCGTTCCTCGACATAGTGGGACAGCACCAGCACCGGGGACTCCGGATTCTGGCTGCGCAGCAGCGCGGCCGCCCGGATGCCCTCGTCGGTGAACGTGGGGGGCATCCGCACATCGACGATGGCCAGGTCCGGCCGCAGTTCGTTGACCAACCGCAGCAGGTCGGTGGCGTCGGGGACGCCCGCCACCACCTCGTGACCCGCGTCGGTGAGGATGCGCTCGATGCCGGCCCGCAGCAGCGCGGAGTCCTCGGCGATCACGATCCGCATGGCAGCACCGCCGTGACGATGGTGGGACCGGTGGGCGGACTGGACACGGTGAATGTGCCGTGCGCGGCGCGGACCCGTTCGGCCAGTCCGCGCAGCCCGGTGGCGTTGTCCCGGTCGGAGATCTGTGCCGAGCCGCAGCCGTCGTCGAACACCGACACCTGCAGGGTGTTGTCTGTCTCGTTCAACCGCACGGTGACCACCGCCTGGCTGGCCTGGGCGTGTTTGACGACGTTGGTCAACGCCTCGGCGACGACGAAGTAGGCGACCGACTCCACCTCCTCCGGCAGCCGTCGGGGCAGGTGCAGGTTCAGAGTGGTCGGCACACCGGAGGTTTCGGCGCGCTGTACGACCGCGGACAGCGCCGCGTCCAGACCGCGGTCGGTGAGGATGGTCGGGGCGATTCCGCGGACCACGTCACGCAGTTCGGCCAGCGCGCTCTTGGCGTCCTCGTGGGCCTCGGCGATCAGCTTCTTCGCCGCGGGCAGGTCGGTGTCGAGTTTGGTCTGCGCCAGCCCGATGGTCATGGCCAGCGACACGAGCCGCGGCTGCACGCTGTCGTGCAGATCGCGTTCGATGCGGTGCCGTTCGGTCTGGGCTGAGGACACCGCGCCCGCCCGGGCGTCGGACAACGCGCTGACCTGGTGTTGCAGCGCCTCGGTCGACGACGGCGGCAGCAGCCAGCGGTCGATGCGGGCGTCCACCGCCGGGGCGAAGAACAGGATCGCCGCGGCGGCGGCGACCGCGATGACCGCCAGCACCACCGCCAGCGCCGGGGGCAGGAAGGTCAGGCCGGCGTTGTCGTCGCTGTTGCGCACGGCGATAGCGCCGGCGGGGCCGAGGAATGCGAACGCCAGCAGGGCGAACGCGACGCCGACGGCCAGCATGTCGTAGCTCATCCGCAGATAGTGGTGGGCCGCGGCCTTCCAGAACCGGGCGCTGCTGATGTCCAGCCACAGCTGATGCGCCCACCGTTGGAAACCCGTGTGCGGCGAGAGCCGGCGCGGCGGGATCGGGATGCCCATGCCGAACACCGCCTCGCTGCGGATCCGCTCGACCCATTCCACGCCGCGGATGAGATAGATGAACACCACGCCGGCCAGCAGGAAGCCGATCACTGATGGGATCGAGCTGATGCCGACGATCAAGATGGTCAGGGGAATCCAGAACCACACCAGGGCGATCGCGGCGCCGGTGACCATCGACGCCGTGGGCACCACACCGAGGCGGGCGGTGCGCGTGGGTGCCGGTGCGGGTGCGGTTTCCGCGGTGACTGCAACCATGCTTTCAACCTAGGGATCGACCGCGGTGCGCGACACGCTGATTCCCGGAGACCCCCACGGGGGTTAACCCCCACCCGCCCGCCACACCTGTGCGAGCGACCGTAGTAAGAGAGCTATGCGGCGTGTTGGTGATGAAAGTGGCGACGCCCTCCTGATGTCGTTGACGGGTTCGAGTCCCAATGACATGGAGGAGGGCGTCGTGTCCAAGGGTAGTGGTCTGTCGCGTGGTGACAAGCGCCGTAATGCCAAGTTGGCCGAGCTGCGGCGGCTGGTGCCGGCCGATCATGTGATCGTCGGTATTGATCTGGCGGATAAGAAGCAGGCGGTGGTGGTGTGTGATCACGATTCGCAGGTGCTGGCCCGCAAGACGGTGAAGGCTCGGGCGTGGGAATTGGGTCCTGTGCTGGAGTGGGCGCAGCGCGTGGCGCACAAGCATGGGTTCTGTGGTGTGACGGTGGGGTGTGAGCCGACCGGGCATCGCTGGATGGTGCTCAATCAGCTTGCCACTCAACGCGATATGACGTTGATGTGTGTGAACCCGATGTTGGTGGGTCGGGCACGTGAAGCTGAGGACTACACCCGTGACAAAAGCGATGACAAGGATGCGATGTTGATCGCGCGGCTGGTGGCCCAGCTGCATTGTTACCGCCCCGAGCGTGCTGAGGAGACGTGGGCGCGGCTGCGCCAGCTGGGAGCGCGCCGTGAGCGGCTGGTCACCGAGGCCACTGCGTGTGTGCAGCAGCTGCGCGACCTGCTGGAGTGCGTCTGGCCGGGGGTGCTGGAGGCGGCGGCGGATCCCTTCGGTTCGAGCAACTGGTGTGCGGCTGTGGCGGTGGTGCTCGACCGCTGTGACGGCCGCCCGGAACGGCTCAAGGGACGTGGGCTGGCACGGTTTGAGGCCGCGGTGGTTCGCGAGCTGGGCCGTTGGGGTGGTCAGCGGCGGCGTCGGGCCATCATCGAGGCGGTCTTCGTCGTGAAGTACCCCAGGTTTTGTTCCGATCCGTATAGGAGGATCAGGAACATGCCACGTAACTGACGGTTTCAGAATGATCTCCGCAGTCGCCTCAAACAGATGATGCTGCACGCGAGTTCGAGCAGCCCCTGATGCAAGTCCGCTCGTACCTCGGAACGTGTTCGCAGACGCTTGAACTGGTGCAACCAAGCGAAGGTCCGCTCGACGACCCAGCGGACCTTGCCGAGCCCGGAGCCATGCGCGGCGCCTCGGCGGGCAATCATCGGGGTGATCCCCTTTTCGCGAAGCAGGTTTCGGTACTTGTCGTAGTCGTAGCCTCGGTCGGCGAACAACCGGCGGGGCCGATTCCGCGGCCGGCCCCGCCGGCCTCGAATACGGGGGATCGCCTCGACGAGCGGCATCAGTTGAGTGACGTCGTGGCGGTTTCCGCCGGTCAGCGACACCGCAAGAGGGGTTCCGTGCCGGTCGACGATCACATGGTGCTTGCTGCCGGTGCGGCCGCGATCGACCGGTGAGGGTCCCGTGTGATCCCCCCTTTGAGGGCCCGCACGTGCGAGCCGTCGACGGCGACGTCGTCCATCTCGAGCAACCCGGCGGCTCGCAGCTCCGCGAGCAGCATCTCGTGCAGCCGCGGCCACACCCCGGCCTCGGTCCACTCCCGCAACCTGCGCCAGCAGGTCACTCCGCTGCACCCGATCGTCTCTGCCGGCACATCACGCCAGGCCACGTTGGTGCGCAGAACGAACATGATGCCGGCCAGGGCGACCCGGTCGTCGACCGGCTTGCGCCCCGGAAACCGGAACCGGCGGGCAGATCTGGGCGGAAGCAGCGGAGCTACACGCTCCCACAGATCGTCAGGAACAAGATCAACAGACACTCTCGACACGGTGCCCGAAACCGTCCCGGAACGCCATCTACCACGCCGAACTCATTCTGAAACGGTCAGTAAGTATTCGCCGGAGTTTCGTGACCGTGCGCTTCGGTTGTTGGACACCACGATGGAAGACTCAGGGGTTTCTGAGTTCGAGGCCATCAAGTCTGTAGCCAGCAAACTTGGTGTATCGCAGGAATCGGTGCGCCGGTGGCGGCGCAAGGCCGAGATTGACGCCGGGCAGCGCCCCGGCGTGACCAGCACTGAGCACGCCGAGATCCGCAAGCTCAAGCGCGAGAACGCCGAATTGCGCAGAGCTAACGAGATTTTGAAGTCTGCGTCCGCGTTTTTCGCAGCGGAGCTCGACCGCCCCGCGACGAAATGATCGCCTTCATCGATGCGCATCGCGATCAGTTCGGGGTCGAGCTCATTTGCCGTGTTCTGCGGGCAGCAATCGCCGGTTTCCTCACCTCCCGGGGCTATCGGGCCGCCAAGGCCCGCCCGCCATCAGAGCGGGCGATGCGCGATGAACTCCTCATCGCCGAGCTGCGCACCGTCCACGAGCAGAACTTCTCGGTCTATGGCGTCAAGAAGATGCATCACGCCATGAAACGCCGCGGCTGGCGGGTCGGCCGCGAGCAGACCCGCCGGTTGATGCGTAAAGCCGGCCTGCGCGGCGTGCAGCGCGGTAAGCCGGTGTTCACCACGATCAGCGACCCTGCGCACTGCCGGCCTGCTGATCTGGTCAACCGGCAGTTCAGCGCTGAGGCCCCAGACCGGCTGTGGGTTGCTGACATCACGTTCGTACGGACCTGGCAGGGGTTCTGCTACACCGCGTTCGTCACCGACGCCTGCACCAAAGCCATCAAGGGATGGGCAGTCGCGGCCAGCATGCGCACCGAGGACCTACCGCTGGAAGCATTCAATCATGCTGTGTGGCACTCGGACTCAGACCTGTCTGAGTTGATCCATCACTCCGACCGAGGGTCGCAATACTTATCGTTGACATACACCGACCGGTTGGCCGAGCTCGGGATCGCCCCTTCGGTGGGGTCCCGCGGCGATAGCTATGACAACGCCCTCGCCGAAGCGGTCAACGCCGCCTACAAGACCGAGTTAATCAACCGCGGCAAACCCTGGCGCAGCGTCGACGACGTCGAGTTGGCCACCGCCGGATGGGTGGCCTGGTACAACCAGGAACGCCTGCACGAAGCCCTCGGCTACGTCCCACCAGCCGAGTACGAGGCCGCCCTCACCGGCACCTCACACCCCGCGAGCCAGCCAACCCCGGCCCTCGCAACCAACTAGGAACAAAACCTGGGGTACTTCAAGACGAGGACCGGGCAGAGCCCCCCAACCCCTTGACAAAAACCACTTACGAAGGTGTCTGCACCGCGACACGCCGTGATCCGTGCGCATTCGCGGACGCTCGGCGCCGTCGAGCGTCGCCAACCTGCCACAATCACCGGCGTGCGGATTGGGATGACCATGCCGGTGATGGAGCCGGACCTCGACGCCGCGACGCTGCGCACGTGGGCCCGCGCCATCGACGACGGCCCCTTCTCGGCGTTGTGCTGGGGTGAGCGGATCGCCTTCGACAATCCCGACAGCCTCACCTTGCTCGGGGCGCTGGCCGCCTGGACCGACCGGGTGCGGTTGGTGACGACGGTCGTGGTGCCGCAACTGCACGACCCGGTGCTGCTGGCCAAAGGTCTCGCCACCGGCGATGTGCTCAGCGGCGGCCGGTTGACGGTCGGCATCGGCGTGGGTGGCCGCCATGAGGACTATCGCGCCGTCGGGGCCGATCCGGCGACCCAGACGATGCGGGAGATGGCCGAGCGGGTGGCGGTCATGAAGCGGGTGTGGGCGGGGGAGAAGGTGACCGAGTCGGTGCTGCCGGTCGGCCCGCCTCCGGTGCAGTCCGGCGGGCCGCCGTTGCTGGTGGGCACGATCGGCCCGAAGACCGTGCGCAGCGCCGCGGCGTGGGCGGACGGAATGGCCGGCACCACGCTGGATCTCGACACCGGCAAGCAGAACGAGTTGTTCGACATCGCCAGGTCGGCGTGGGCGCAGGCGGGTAAGCCGGCCCCGCATCTTGCGACGTCGTTCTGGTTCGCCCTCGGCGCGGCCGACACCGCCCGCGACCAGGTGCACCGGCATCTGCGCCGGTACATGAACTGGATTCCGGTCGAGTTCGTCGACGCGATGGCCCCGACCACCGGATTCGCCGGCAGCGAGGACGAACTGCACCGCGTGTTGCGCCGGTTCCGCGACATCGGTGCCGACGAGGTGCATCTGATCCCCACCAGTGCCGACGTCGATCAGGTGCGCCGGGCCGCCGAGGTGGTGCGCGAGTTCGGCGAACCGTGATCAGGTGTGCTCCAGCAGGAACCCGCGCAACAGCTCGGTGACCACGTCGGGCCGCTCCAGGGGGCTGCTGTGGCCGCAGTCGTCGATGATCTCCAGCCGTGCACCGCGGATGCCGGCCGCCAGCGCCTGCGCGTGTGCCGGCGGGGTGGCGGCGTCCTGGGCGCCGCCGATGACCAGGGTGGGCACGTCGATCGCGGCGAGTTCGTCCTCGACGCCGGCGCGGTTGGCCACTGCCAGCACGGCGTCGCGCACGCTGCTGCGTGGGTAGCGGCGCAGCCGCCGCTCCCATTCGTCGATCACGTCCTCGGAATCCGGGTCGGCCAGGAAGGCCGGACCGAACATCAACGGCAGCACCGCCCGACGCAGCGGTCCGATGCCGGTGAATCGGTAGATCCGGGCCATCGTGCGGTAGCGGTCGGCCTTGGCCGGGTCCTCCGGGCCGGCGCTGGTGTTCATCAGCACCAGCGACCGCACCAGCTCCGGGTGGCGGGCTGCCAGCCGGATCCCGACGAACCCGCCCATCGACAGCCCGACGTAGTGGGCGGGCGCGACGCCCAGCGATCTGACCAGGTGGGCGGCGTCCTCGGTGAGCGTGTCCATGTCGTAGGGGCGGGCGGCTCCCGAACTGGCGCCCTGACCCCGCCAGTCGATGGCCAGGCAGCGGTAGTACCGGCGCAGCGCGTAGATCTGCAGGTTGAACTGCCAGCCGCTGAACAGCAGACCGTGGCCGAACAGGATGGTGGGCGCCTCGAGCCGGCCTGCGGGCGCCCCGGTGTCGGTGTAGTCGATGGTGGTTCCGGCTCGGCTGAATCGCGGCATCGGAACCTCGGTACGGGTCAGTCGGCGACCGGCCGGTAGTGCGGCTGATCTCGACGGAACAGATAGATGCCGACGACGTCGTCGGCGCCGGCGGGCTGGGTCGGGGTCGGTGGTCCGGGACGCGGGGCAGGCTCGACCTGCACCCAGGTGGCCTGGATCAGCCGCCAGCCGATCTCCTCGATCTGGCCGAGCACGTCGGTCTTGTTGAAGCCGGCATCGACGGATGAGGTCAGGCCGGACGGCGGGCCCAGGGGATTGAACCTGACGGCCGAGTGCGGCAACTGCACCTGGAAGAAGCCGTCCCCACGCTGATAGGCCTGGAGCGCCTGGCCGACGGGGGACCGCCAGAAACCATCGGCAGCACGCATGGCCGCCAACCGGGCTTTCTTGGCGCGCTCTGTTTCCTGCCCGGTCTGCGCTTTTCGGGCCGACTGGGCGCCTTTCCTGCCTGCGGTGTCCAACCGGACAATCCCGGCCATAACGGCATCATTCCATCTGACGGCGGCTGGGACGAGGCCTTTCAGAAAGCCCTTAGATCCGGGCCCGGACCCTTATATCGGGCCTGTTCAGATCGAGGGTCCGGACGCGAACCATTCGCCGTTGCCGCCGGGCACCTGTCGCAGGCCGGGGAGATGGCCACGACTCGGTTCGACCCATCGCCAGTAGGACGGGGAGTAGTAGAACGTCTCCTCGGCCAGTTCGACCCGCAGCACACCGTCGGACAGGAAGTAGTAGGTGTCGAAATCGCTGCCCTGAATGCTGTTCTCGCCCTCGTCGACGAAACTCACTCGGAATGCCATGACGGCAGCCTGCCACTGTCGCGGCCGGTTCGGAACCAGTTGACCACATCGGTCGGTTCGCGACCGTGGTCACTCGGCGAACGGTGGGGTGGGCGGCATCGGATGGGTGTGAGATAACCATGCGCCGCAACGGGTTTGCACGCAGAACCCGGTCAGCATGTGACCGTGACGTGGACCGTTCGGTAACGCAGACGTTCCACCGAACTGTCGTCACCGGTGGCGTCTCGCCGGGTGACGTCCCGGCCGGCGGCCATCCGGGTCACGGTGCACTCCGACAGCGGACCCGTGCCGACGCGGTTGACGATCACCCGTAGGCCCTCGGTTTCGAGCCGGTTGATGATGTCGGCCGCCGAACCGGGTCCCGACGGTGCGGCCTGGGTTTCGATCGCCAGGCTCAGCGCTGCCGGTATGCCGACCACGGCCAAAGCGGAAGCTGTCCGGAATCGCATGGTCTTGTCCTTCCCGATAACGGGGGTCGATGATGCCGCCGCCGGCACTGGATATCGGTGATAGCAAAATACCGATATCGCTGATAGTAACAGCGATAGATGGAGAATGCTACCGTCGATAACGTGGATGGATTGACCGAGCAGCAACGCGAGCAGCGGGAGCGCATTCTGCGCGCGGCCGCCGAGATCCTCGCCGAGCAGGGACGGGACGCCGTGACCACCCGCAACGTGAGCGCTGCCGCGGGAGTGCAGCCCCCCACGATCTATCGGCATTTCGGCGATATGCGCCGCCTGATCGACGACGCCGCCAGCCTCGGCATGGCCGAATATCTCAAGGCGAAACGCGAGCGTGCGCTGACCGACGACCCGGTCCACGATCTGCGCGACGGCTGGGACCTGCATGTGGAGTTCGGCCTGCGCCACCCTGCCACCTACACGGTGCTGTACGGCGATCCGCGCCCGGACGCCAAACCCCGGGCGGTCGCCGAGGGGGACGCCATTCTGAGGTCGCTGATGCAGCGCGTCGCCGAGGCGGGACGTCTACGGATCGGGGTCGACCGGGCTGCCGAGATGATGCATTCGGCATGCCGCGGCGTCACGCTGACGTTGATCTCGCAAACGCCCGCCGAGCGCGACCCGGAACTGTCCGCGGCGACCCGGGAGGCCATGTTGGCGGCGATCACCACCGGCGGCGCCGCAGGTCCCGCCGACGGCGCCGGCGTGGCCACCCGGGCCATCGCCCTCAAATCGGTGCTGGAAACGGGCGGCGCCGGTGTGCTGACCGAGGCCGAAGCGGAGCTGCTCAAGGAATGGTTGGACCGGTTGTCGCAGTGAGCTTTTCGGCGGCCTTAGCCGTGATCAACTGCAGGATGCCAGGCTCCTCGTCGAGGTCGATGTTGTCGATGACGGTGTCCTCGCCAAACGTGAAGCGGCGGGCCGGATATCGGCGTCGTCGGTCATCGCACCTACCGGTGGTCAACGCCCCGCCTAAACCCCGCATCGCGGAGTGTCATGAGCGAACACGAACTCTCGTCGACGACAAAGTAGAACGGATCGCACGGTGTCTCGTCGGCGGCCGTCGCGAAGCGGCACTCGTCCCCGGACCACCGCGCGGCTGTGCCCGCACCCTGACACCGAGGGTCTGAGGGACGCAGTAAAACGTGCTTGGCGCCATCCGGTGAAGCCCAGGGGCGCGCGCAGCGAGGCCCCATTCCGGTGCTGTTGCGACTTTCGTGTGACCTGTTCGTCGTGACGCAGGCGCCATCTGTGCGCATTGACCTGACGGCAAACGTGCTGGTCAGATGGTGCCCCCGGCAGGATTCGAACCTGCGGCCTTCTGCTCCGGAGGCAGATTCGCAAAGTCCACCAGGGGAAACACGGGTGTCACCACGGCTCAACGCGCAGGTCAGAGCGGTGGGGTGTTGCGTTCACCCAGCATGGGCAAACGACCTCGTGTGACTTTGGTGTGACTTCTCGGCGTGGCTGGGCAGCAAATCGAACAGGTGTGTGGCACGTCCCCCGTTCAGGCTCGGGGTAAGTCCCCTGGAGTGGTGGGGTTTGGGACCTGAGCCCTACGGCCGGGGTGTGTCGTTCCCGGTGCTGGGGTGGGCCATCGCGTAGTGATCAGTGAGTCACCGACAAAAGTTACTCACGAAAGGACCATCTACGCGATGACCCAGGACCATTCTGCCTTGCTTGCTCAGCTCGATGCGCTCAAGTCTGCTGATTCGGGGGCGGTGTTCGCCGAGTTGATCCGCGCCGGGTTGCAGCAGCTGATCGAGGCCGAGGCCACCGCGGCGATCGGAGCGGGCCGCTACGAGCGCACCGATGGGCGCACCGTGCACCGCAATGGGCACCGACCCAAGACGGTGTCGACCACCAGCGGCGATATCGAGGTACAGATCCCCAAGCTGCGGGCCGGCTCGTTCTTCCCGTCACTGCTGGAGCGCCGTCGCCGCATCGACCGCGCGCTGCACGCGGTGATCATGGAAGCCTATGTGCACGGTGTGTCGACCCGCAGTGTCGATGACCTGGTCACCGCCATGGGCGTGGGCTCCGGGGTGTCCAAGTCGGAGGTCTCGCGGATCTGTGCGGGCCTCGATGAGGAGATCGAGGCGTTTCGCATCCGCAGCTTGGCCCATACGCAGTTCCCGTACGTGTTTTGCGATGCGACGTTCTGCAAGGTCCGTATCGGGGCGCACGTGGTCTCTCAGGCCCTGGTGGTGGCCACCGGGGTATCCATCGACGGCACCCGCGAAGTCTTGGGCACCGCCGTCGGCGACAGCGAGTCCTTCGAGTTCTGGCGCGAGTTTTTGGCGTCGCTGAAAGCGCGTGGGCTCTCAGGGGTGCATCTGGTCATCTCCGACGCCCATGCCGGACTCAAAGCCGCTGTGGCGCAACAGTTCACGAACTCGTCGTGGCAGCGCTGCCGGGTGCATTTCATGCGTAATCTGCACACCGCGGTCGCGGCCAAGCATGCCCCGGCGGTGACCGCGGCGGTCAAGACGATCTTCGCCCACACCGACCCCGACGAGGTCGCCGCGCAGTGGGACCGCGTCGCTGACACGCTGGCCGGCTCGTTTCCGAAGGTCGCCGCCATGATGGGCGAAGCCAAGACCGATGTGCTGGCGTTCACCGCGTTCCCGCGGGCCCATTGGCAGAAGATCTGGTCGAATAATCCGAGATCGGTTAACCGGCCCTCTCACGACACGATCATGGGTGCGGCGTGAGGTCCGGGGCCGACGGCGTTGCTCGGCGCATGCTGGCGGTGTCAGCTCGATCGAGAGGGGCAGACCATGACCGTTCGGGTGCGGACCCACGGCGACGGCTATGCGATCGACGGCCAGTGGGAGGGAAGCGCAGCGGCGAACGCATTCCTGACACACTTGGCCGGACGCGGATTCAGTGCGGCAACGGTGCGGGCGTATGCGTTCGACGTGCTCAACCTGGCCCGGTTCCTTCTCGATCGCGACCTCACGGTGGCGGCGGTGACGCCGGTGACGGTGTTCGAGTGGATCGACTGGCAGGACGTGCGCCGCGAACCCCGCCCAGGTATGGCGACACGAGGTGATCGGGGCGCGGCGGCGTCGACGATCAACCGACGAGTCGCGGCGGTGCGGGCGTTGTTCGAGTACCTGGTGATGACCAGGATGCGCGCCGACAATCCGGTGCCCTCACCGCGGCGCGGGCAGGGCCTGCGACCACAAGCGCGCGGACTGCTCGGGCACCTCGGACCGGGCCGACCCCGAGCCGGGGGCCGGCTGGTGCGTCAACCGCGACTGCTGCCCGAATCCCTCGACGCCGACGCGGTAGAGCAGTTCGTGGCGTCGTTGCGCACTCATCGGGATCGGGCGATGGTGTGGGCCATGCTGTTCGGGGGTCTGCGCAGCGCCGAGGTGCGATCACTGCGGCTGGCAGACGTCGATTTCGGTCGACGTCGGTTGCGGGTGCTCGGCAAAGGCTCGAAGGAACGGGTGGTGCCGGTCGATGCGGTGTTCTTCACCGAACTATCGGCCTATCTGCGCCTCGAACGGCCACCGGGGTTGGCGACGCAAGAGTGTTTCGTGGTGCTGCGTGGCCCCACCCACGGGTCGCCGGTCACCGAGGCCGGACTGCGGTCGCTGTTCCGGCGGCACCGAGTCCTGTCCGGCGCAACGCGGGTGCGTCCGCACCGACTGCGCCACACCTACGGCACCGAACTGGCCTCTGCGGGAATCGATCTGATGGCGTTACGGGAGTTGATGGGGCACGTGTCTCCCGAGACCACCGCCGGATACGTGCATCTGTCGGTCGCGCAGCTCGCCGCCGAATACGGCGCGGCCCGCGCCAGCCTCGCCGGGACACGACGATGACCACCCCCGCGCTCGCAATGGTCGATCCGCTGGCCGACCCGGATACGGTGCTGGCCGATTACCTCGAGTACGTTGCCGCCCTGGGTCTCAGCGGTAGGTCGGTGCGCGCTCGCACCCTCATCGCGACCACCTTCCTCACCTCGCATCCGGACCTGCGGGACTGGATGACCCGACCGGCAGCCGAACGGCTCATCGAACTGCGCCGCACCGGGGCGTGGCCGCTGCTGTGTCACCTCATCGGACGCGGCGAGCTGCGGCTGGACCTCGA
Source organism: Mycolicibacterium thermoresistibile (assembly GCF_900187065.1). Classification (NCBI taxonomy): domain Bacteria; kingdom Bacillati; phylum Actinomycetota; class Actinomycetes; order Mycobacteriales; family Mycobacteriaceae; genus Mycobacterium; species Mycolicibacterium thermoresistibile. Next base: position 3,456,353 of record NZ_LT906483.1, on the reverse strand, counting down.
ACTTGCGGCCGTCAAGAACCTCACCGGTCTCGGCCGAGCCGTCGAGGACCGCGACCCGGACGGGTTCGCCGCAGTCCGGGCCGCCGGGCTGGCCTTGGGCTGGACACCGCAATGGATCGAGACGGTCCTGGGTGAATGTCTGGCGGTGCTGCTCGCCTGGCACGGCGGACTCGTCAGCGGCGTGAGCGCCGATACCGTCGACGAATTCGACGCTGCATTGGCTGCAACACAGTCGATTCCGGCAACGTCTCGTCGCGCCTACCGCAACCGGATTGCGGGGCTGCGACAGATGCTGTTTCAGGCCCGCATCGTCGACACACCACCACGGCGCCGGCGGTGGGCCCGCAGTTACGCTCAACGCTTCGCCGAGGTTCCGATGGCCGACGCGATTCGCGCAACATTGCTGCGTTACGTCACCGTCCGGGCATCGGTGCTGCGTCCGAAATCCGTCGAATCCTTGATCAACGACTTGCTGCCGTTCGCGGACTACCTCACCACCGCTCATCCCGAGGTCACGTCCCTCGAGGATCTCGACCGCAATCACATCGAGGGTTTCCTCGTCTGGAACCGCACCCGCACCTGGCGTGGGCAACGCGCCGCTTCCGGCGCCGGACGCATCATCTCGAAGGCCGTGATCCAATCGACGGTGCTGAGCGTGCGCAACCTGCTCGACGACATCACCGAATGGGGTTGGGAGCAGGCCCCACCGCGCCGTCTGGTTTTCGCCGTCGACGTCCCCAAACTCGATCAACCGCTTCCGCGGGCCCTGCCGCCCGACATCGATGTTGCAGTGATGAATGCGGTCTCTGGGCTGGATGATTCGTTCGCTCGTATCGGGCTGACCGTGCTCCGCGGAGCTGGTCTGCGGGTCGGGGAGCTACTCGACCTCGAACTTGGCAGCGTCATCGACTACGGTCCCGCCGGCACCTGGTTGAAGGTTCCGTTGGGCAAGCTCGCCACCGAACGCATGGTCCCGCTCTCGGTCGCCACCATCGCCGCGTTGGACGAGTGGACCACCGGGCGTGGTATCTGCCGGCCGCTGCCGCACCCCCGCACCGGAGCGTTGACCGATTTCCTGTTCGTCGCGCACGGTCGCCGTCTCAGCCAGACCCGGCTGCGCAACGGACTGATCGCTGCCGTCGAGACTTGCGGACTGCGTGGGGCCGGGGGTGCGCCGTTGGTGGTGACCCCGCATCAGCTGCGGCATACGTGGGCTACCGAACTCGCGAACGCCGGGATGGGCCTGCAGGCGTTGATGGCGTTGCTCGGGCACGTCACCCCGCAAATGACTTTGCGTTACGCCACTTTGGCTTCACCGACGTTGCGTGATGCCTACGACCAGGCGATGGGCAAGATGCGGCGGCGGTTCACTCTCACCCCGGTCGGCAAACCGATCGTCCCCGATGCCGTGATTTGGCTTGGCAGCGAGATGCTCAAAACGCGTGTTGCCCACGGCTACTGTTCCCGTCACGAGAGCGCGGGTGCTTGTCCCTATGCCAACATCTGCGAGACCTGCGACAACTTCGTCACCGGACCGGAGTTCCGCGACGCGCTCGAGGCGCAACGCACCGACGTCGAGGCACTCGAGGTCGATGCCCGCGACCGAGGATGGCCCGATGAAGCGGCCCGTCACCATCGCGTCGCTGACGCGTTGACCGACCACCTGCAGCGGCTCGACCGCTGACCCAAATCGGCAATCAGGGGTTGATCCGTTTCGGCGCTGATGACACAGCGCTCGATGGCGATCCGGGCGGTCAGCACATCGGCCAGCGTCGCGCCGGACAGCGCCAGTAGCAGGGCTGCCGGCCGGGCGACGATCTCCGGGCCTGGTACGCGGACCCGGGCGCCGGTGCGGGAACCGCGGCGGACATCGACCAGGCGCTCGGACTCCAGTACGCGCACGGCCTCGCGCAGCGTCGGCCGGCTGACGCCGAAGTGTGCGATCAGTTCCGCCTCGTGGGGGAGGAAGTCGCCGTCCTTGAGCTGGCCCTCGACGACCATTCGCCGTAGTGTGCGCGCGACCAGTTCGGCCGTTTTGGGCGACCGCACCGCGCCGGGCGCCGCGTCAGCTGAGATCATCGGAGCCAGCGACTCAGGTCGAGACACTGCGGTCCCTTCGTCATGGATCAGTTGTACTACTCAGTAAACCATGTGTACCGACGTCGGAGGTCATAACCGCGCCCGTCACGACCGATCAGCCATCAGGCGTAGCCCAGCGGCGTCGTAGCCCGCTCGCCGGCGCGGGCTGACCAGGAAACTCGGAGCGGCCAGTATCGCCGTGTCGGGCAACCGCTTCCGCGCTGCCAGCATCTCGGCGGCCTGGTCGCTGTCACCGCAGACCGCGATCGCCCACAGCATGTCGTCGGTCACATGCCGGGCCATTGAGCGCGGGTCGCCGCTGCGGAACGCGGTGCGGATGGCGCTCACCTGATCCTGCCATCCGTGCAGTTCGACCAGTGAGTCGTAGGTTTTGACGGTCAGGTAGAAGGCGATCTGCAGGCGGGCGTCGGTGATGGCCCGCTGCGGATCCTCGTCGTTGACCGCGGTGATCACCCAGCCCCAGCGTTTCAGATCCTCGGTCCGGCGGCCCGCCGCTGTGGCGCCCGCGGTGATTTCGGGACCCACGACCTCGTCCCACCAGCGGTCGGTGAACAACCCGTGGCCGAGCACACCGTCGGCGACGCGGCCCGCGGTGCGGAGCATGATGCGGTTGAACGCGCCGATGAGGATCGGCACGTCCAGGCGACCGAAGACGGGTGCCCGGATGTCGGCGTCGACGCGGTAGAAGTCGCCGGAGTACCGGATCTTCTCGCCATTCTCCGCGTGCAGGAACAGTCGGATGACCTCGATGAGTTCAGCCATGCGGGGCGCCGGGTGGGAGGAGTCGACGCAGAACCAGTCGCTGTTCATCCGCGCAGTGCCGGCACCCAGGCCGAGGAACACCCGGCCCGGCGCCCGCTTGGAAAGGTGTCGCACCGAGGAGGCGTGTACGAAGGGAGAGCGTGCGAACGCGTAGGCGATGCCGGGGCCGACCATCGCCGACGTTGTCGACAGGGCCATCTCCGCGGCCGTCACATACGCGCTGATATCGGCGAACTCGCCGGCGCAGAACACCGATGCGCCGACCGCTTCGGCTTCCACCGCCACCTGCTCACCCGGCCATGGCAAACCCCACCGCATGTTGACCCCATTCGTAGATCGCTTACTTAGTAATACAGGTGAAGATACACCGCGCACGACTTCCGGATCTAATTTTTGACTTTTTTGTCAAAAGGTGAGGTAGGGTTCGTGACTGGAAACGTGGTGACACATAGGAGGTTCGATGACTCGGCTGCCGAGCAGTGTGCCGACCGGCTGGTTTCAGGTCGCCTGGAGTGCTGAGATCACTGATCGCGCGGTCGCGCCACTGCGCTATTTCGGGCGCGATCTGGTGGCGTTCCGGCAGGCGGACGGCACCGTCAGCGTGCTCGATGCGCACTGTGAGCACCTTGGGGCCAGCCTCGCGCACGGCGGATGCGTTGTTGACGACGGTATCCAGTGTCCGTTCCACGGCTGGGTCTGGGACGGGCAGGGCCGAAACGTGCGGATTCCCTACGAGAAACGCCCGAATCGCGGCAGGCGTATCCGTTCCTACCCCGTCGTCGAGGCCCATGACACCATCTACATCTGGCACGACGTCTCCGGCGCCGAGCCGCGCTGGCGGTTGCCCGACACTTTCGACGTTCTCGGTGATCATGTCTCGTCGCGTAGCTATTACGAGTTCACTCCCGACTGTCGCACCAGGTTCGAGCGCGTCAAGGTGCACCCGCAGGTCATCGCTGAGAATGCCGTCGACCCACATCATTTCCGGTTCGTGCACGGCACGCCGATCAGCCCGCGGGTGCTGCGTGAGACGCGCGACGAGGCGACTTGGGCGGCCAAGGTCGGATTCGGCAGACGGTGGGCCGACGGACTCGATCGTCCGGAGGACACCCTGAACACCATCGAGATCTATTGGTCGGGCATCGGTGTCTCATTTACCGCCGAGCATCTGCGTGAGGGAGTGCGGGTGATCTCGATCAACGCCACGCCCGTCGACGACACCACCTCGGACATCTTCGCGAGCTACTGGATCAGCGACGAGGGTGCCGACAACTTCGTCGAGCGGCTCGACTCCGCCAAGCTGGCGCTGCCCGACGATATCCGGATCTGGGAGCACCAGCGCTACACGGACAAACCCGCGCTGGCGCCGTCGGAGGCCGACGGTTTCAAGGAGTTGCGGGCATGGGCGCGCGGCTTCTACCCGGAGCCGGTCCATGCCGGCTGACAACGGTACGGCCCGTAAGTCGGATCGCACCCGCTCGACCATCCTCGACGCAGCCCGGGTGGCCTTCGCCCGCAAGGGGTTCTCCGGGGTGACGATCCGTGACATCACCGACCTGGCCGGCGTCACTCGCGCGAACTTCTACTACTACTTCAGCGACAAGACCGAACTGTTCATCGAACTAGGCACTGACACCTATCGCGAGGTGCTCGCCGTGGCTGAGTCGTTCGGCGAGGACATGTCGCGCGCCGGGATCGACGAGTGGGTGGCCCGCTATTTCGCCTATCTCGACCGTAACGGCGCGTTCGTGATCCGGTCAGAGGAGGACATGCCGGACGACGAAGCGTTCCGCGCCACCGTGGCGCGGTCGCACCGGCGCGCGGCGCGGGCGCTGGGGGAGCGGATCGCCAAGGCGGCCGCCAGGCCGGTGTCCACGGACGCGGCGGCCACCGGCCTGGCCGTCATGGCGATGCTCGAGCGGTCCTGGCTGATCCATCACAACGGGGTGTCCGACGTGTCCCTCGCCGAGGTGCTGGGTGCGGTGTCCGAAGTCGTCTGGCGGCTGGTCGAATGACGCCGCGGCCTGCGAAGAACCCCGCCCCGGCGATCGCTGGATGCGAAGGTGCGGTGAGCAACGGAATCCGAGCCGCAGATCTGTGCCGAGATCGGCCACCAGAGTCCCGCGAAGTTTGGGCGCTACGGGATATCCAATTCGCTATATAGATAGATCTTTAGTTTTTTTCGCGGTTGTGAAGATTCACCATCGTCGAGTGTGGGCCACGACACAAATGTCCGAGCTTATGCGGATTCTGACAATCCGCCCCATCCGCGCGCGGGTTCTTGATGTCCGAGCCGGGCCCAGGGATGTGCGCCACCTCTGCATCGGCCCTGTAGTAGCGCCGATGAGACGCGTCTCAACGTCGCGGCCGAGTTGATCGACCGACGGGTGACGGTTCCATTCTTGTTGGACGGCGTAAAGTGATTTTGTAATCAGTGATAGCAGTCGAGATTATCGGCTGCATTTATGTTCTTTTGGGCCCGCGTGCAGATCGTTATTGACACAAGGGAAAGAAACTCTTCGAAAATTGCTCGAATTAGTTCCTGTGCATAAAACTCCTGAGTTTGGACATTTTGCTTAGTACCCAGGTTTGAAGCCGAGGTCGGTGAGGATTTTGCGCTCGGTGTCGGGGATCTCTGGTGGGAAGGTCTGCGTGGCGCCGTTGATGTTGATGGTCGCCGAGCGCAGCGGCCGCAGTGTCTTGACGACTTTGGCGATGGATAGTCCGGTGCGCGATTGGATGGCGTGGGAGACGGCCAGCGCGGCGAACACGATGGTCAGATGCGCTTCGATGGCATCGCGCATGCGGTTGAACATGGGCCGGGCATCAAGGTCGGTTTTGGACATCCGAAACGACTTCTCGACGTGCCACAGGTCGTGATACTTCGCGATGACCTCGCCAGCGGGCATCACCGATGCCGGGACGTTGGTCACGTAGCCCTTGAGCCCGACCAGGGATTGGGCACGGGCCAGGCTGGCTTCGTCGAGAGTGCGTTCATCGCCGCGGGTCGTGACGAATCGTGCTGTCTTGGCCTTCTTCTCGCCGGAGATGATCGCCCGGGCCCGGGCTTCCTGGGCGGCCAGAGTCTTCTGGTCGCGGCGGGCCCGTTTGGCCGAATACGCCCAGATCGCCCGCCACGCCCCGGTATCGCGGTCGGGGTTCCAGACCGGTTCGGTACGCAATTTGGTGTCGTTGACGCGGGTGTTGCCGTGCCGGGGAGTCACGGTGTCGATGACCTGGCTGTCGGTGAAAAGATCGCCGTTCCAATGGAAGTGGGATTCCAGATCGCCGGGAGCCTTGGTGACCCGCGAGCCGACGATGAACGACAGGTTCGCCTCATCCAGCGCGGCGAGGTTGGTCTGCGAGAGCATGCCTGCGTCGGCGGCCACCACCATCGGTGTGCCCTGCAGATGGTGGCGGGCCAGAAAGCTGGTGATGATCGGCACGATCGTGGTGGTCTCAGCGGTATTGCCCTCGAAACAGCCGATCTCCAAGGGAAATCCGGTCCGGTCGACCAGCAGTCCGACCACAATTTGAGGATCGACTCGACGCTCTTTGGAATAGCCGACCTTGCGCAGCGAATCCTCGGATTCCGCTTCGAAATACAGGGTGGTCACGTCGTACAAAATCAGCGACAGTCCACCGCAGTCCGAAGCGTAGGCGAAGCACTTCTCGGCGATCGTGTCGCGGTGACCGCTGGAGTGGATCTTGCGGGCATGGCGGTCGATGGTCTTGTAGGACACCAACCGAGCCCCAAGATCTGCCAGCACTCGTGAGGCGTCGAGCTTGCTGGTTGGCTCCACGATCCGGGAGATCACCAAATCGCGGAACACCGCGTCGCCGACGGCATCGAAGCCGAGCCAGTCATAGACGTGGCCCAGGACGTCGTAGAGCAGCCGCGAGCTGGCACCGACGGTACGCCCGGGCGGCACCACCGGCGCCGCGACCGTCGGTGTGGCTCGCTCGGAGATCAACGCCTGCGCACGGAAATCGGCCACATCGGCCATCGATTGGGCGCGGGCAGCCACCTCGAAATCCAGCGCCGCCTGGCCGCCGACCACCATTTCCCTCGCTTGCTCGAGCAGAATGCCCAGCTCAGCATCGGTATGCGCTGATCCCAGATGAGCCAGGATCACTGTCGTCTGCCATGAGGATGGGACCAGTGTGACCTGATTTTTGCCAGGGTGATGGGACCACCTGGATTGCCAGTTATGGGACCACCGGCGCGTCGCGTCGGTGGTCTTTTCGTTTGTTCGTTCGATCGGTCGTGACGGCTCAAGTCACGGAGGTCGGCGGGCATGGCTTTTCGGGAGGTCAGTGTGAATGAGATCAGAGAAGTGTTACGGGTGTGGCTGGGGGTCGCGGGGTTGCCGGCGCCGGGCTATCGCACGATCGCCGCGCATTGCGGCCTGGACCGCAAGACGGTGCGGCGCTATGTCGAGGCCGCCCAGGGGGCCGGTCTGCGCCGCGACGCTGATCCCAGCGCGATTGATGACGGCCTGATCGGGTTGGTCGCCGAAGCGGTGCGTCCGGTGCGCCCTGATGGCCACGGGGCGGCGTGGGAGCAGCTTTTGGGGTTCGAGGATCAGATCACTGCCTGGGTGGCTGGCACGGCAGAGCAGCGGCCGTTGACGGTGACCAAGATCCACACCCTGCTGGGTCGGCAGGGCTGTGTGGTGCCGTACCGGACATTGCATCGATTCGCCAGCCAGCGTTGCGGTTTCGGCCGCAAGGACCTCACAGTACGGGTCGCCGATGGTGATCCCGGGGTGGAGTGCCAGATCGATTTTGGCTATTTGGGGATGCTCACCGACCCCGCCGACGGGCGGCGCCGCAAGGTGCATGCCCTGATCTTCACCGCGGTGTACTCCCGACACATGTTCGTGTGGCTGTCCTACTCGCAGACCCTGGCCGCGGTGATCGCCGGATGCGAGGCGGCGTGGGAGTTCTTCGGGGGCGTGTTCGCGGTGCTGATCCCCGACAATCTCAAACCGGTGATCGCCGCCGCCGATGCGGTCAACCCGCAGTTCAGCCAGGGCTGGCTGGACTACGCCGGCCATGCCGGGTTCCTGACCGACCCGGCGAGGGTGGCCTCGCCGAAAGAGAGCGTGTCAAGTTTTCTGTGTAAGTCGCTTGTTTGGTTTCCTGTCGATCGTCGGTGTTACAGATACGGCTCGATGCGGTCTGGGTACTGAAGTACCCCAGGTTTTGTTCCTAGTTGGTTGCGAGGGCCGGGGTTGGCTGGCTCGCGGGGTGTGAGGTGCCGGTGAGGGCGGCCTCGTACTCGGCTGGTGGGACGTAGCCGAGGGCTTCGTGCAGGCGTTCCTGGTTGTACCAGGCCACCCATCCGGCGGTGGCCAACTCGACGTCGTCGACGCTGCGCCAGGGTTTGCCGCGGTTGATTAACTCGGTCTTGTAGGCGGCGTTGACCGCTTCGGCGAGGGCGTTGTCATAGCTATCGCCGCGGGACCCCACCGAAGGGGCGATCCCGAGCTCGGCCAACCGGTCGGTGTATGTCAACGATAAGTATTGCGACCCTCGGTCGGAGTGATGGATCAACTCAGACAGGTCTGAGTCCGAGTGCCACACAGCATGATTGAATGCTTCCAGCGGTAGGTCCTCGGTGCGCATGCTGGCCGCGACTGCCCATCCCTTGATGGCTTTGGTGCAGGCGTCGGTGACGAACGCGGTGTAGCAGAACCCCTGCCAGGTCCGTACGAACGTGATGTCAGCAACCCACAGCCGGTCTGGGGCCTCAGCGCTGAACTGCCGGTTGACCAGATCAGCAGGCCGGCAGTGCGCAGGGTCGCTGATCGTGGTGAACACCGGCTTACCGCGCTGCACGCCGCGCAGGCCGGCTTTACGCATCAACCGGCGGGTCTGCTCGCGGCCGACCCGCCAGCCGCGGCGTTTCATGGCGTGATGCATCTTCTTGACGCCATAGACCGAGAAGTTCTGCTCGTGGACGGTGCGCAGCTCGGCGATGAGGAGTTCATCGCGCATCGCCCGCTCTGATGGCGGGCGGGCCTTGGCGGCCCGATAGCCCCGGGAGGTGAGGAAACCGGCGATTGCTGCCCGCAGAACACGGCAAATGAGCTCGACCCCGAACTGATCGCGATGCGCATCGATGAAGGCGATCATTTCGTCGCGGGGCGGTCGAGCTCCGCTGCGAAAAACGCGGACGCAGACTTCAAAATCTCGTTAGCTCTGCGCAATTCGGCGTTCTCGCGCTTGAGCTTGCGGATCTCGGCGTGCTCAGTGCTGGTCACGCCGGGGCGCTGCCCGGCGTCAATCTCGGCCTTGCGCCGCCACCGGCGCACCGATTCCTGCGATACACCAAGTTTGCTGGCTACAGACTTGATGGCCTCGAACTCAGAAACCCCTGAGTCTTCCATCGTGGTGTCCAACAACCGAAGCGCACGGTCACGAAACTCCGGCGAATACTTACGTGGCATGTTCCTGATCCTCCTATACGGATCGGAACAAAACCTGGGGTACTTCATAGACCAGCGAGAGTTGTTCGAGTGCTTTCTTCCAGTTGGTGACCACCTGTCCTTCCACGAGGCGTCCGGGAGCTGTTCGGCAACGTTTCTGGCTGCGTTCCTTGGCCCGTTCGGCGGCGCGTTTATCCTCGATGTTGCAGATGGCCAGCCACAGCAGTTTCACCACGGCGGCATCGTTGGGGAACTGGCCGCGGGTCTTGGTGACCTTGCGTAACTGGTAGTTCAGCGATTCGATCGAGTTGGTCGTGTAGATCACCCGGCGCAACTCGGGCGGAAACGCCAAAAACGGCGTGAACTGTTCCCACGATCGATCGAAAACCCGTGTCACCGTGGGATTCTTCGTGCCCAACTCCGATGCGCTGAACGCGTCGAGCTCGGCACGGGCCGCTTCGGCGTTCGCCGCGGTGTAGATCGGTCTGAGTGCTGCGGCCACGGCCTTGCGGTCGCTGTAGGACACGAACCGCAACGCGTTGCGGATCAGATGCACCACACAGGTCTGAACGGCGGCCTGCGACCAGGTGGCCGCGATCGCCTCGGGGAAGCCGGTCAACCCGTCGCAGCATACGATCAACACGTCGCGGACGCCGCGGTTGGCCAGATCGGCACACACCGAGGCCCAAAACGCCGCTCCTTCGTTCTGCTGGACCCAGATGCCCAGGACGTGCTTGATCCCGGCCATATCGACGCCCACGGCGATGTGAGCGGCCTTGTTGCGGGTGTGGCCGCCGTCTTTGACCTTGACGACGATCGCGTCGAGGTATATCACCGGGTAGATCGGGTCCAGCGGCCGGCGCTGCCAGGCCAGGACCTCCTCGCAAGATCTCGTCGACGATCTTGGAGATCGTCTCGTGCGAAACGTCGGTCCCGATCGTCGACGCAAGGTGAAACTGTATGTCACGCAGGGTCATTCCACCGGCGTACAGCGAAATGATCATGTCATCGAGCCCGCCGAGGCGCCGCTGACCCTTGGGCACCAGCCGCGGAGTGAACGAGCCGTCACGATCACGCGGCACATCCAACGGCACCGGGCCGGCCTCGGTCTGCACCGTCTTCGCCGAAGTGCCATTGCGGGCATTGGGCAGCGCCCGCCCCACCGGGTCGCCCTTCTCATAGCCCAGATGATCGGTCAGCTCCGCAGCCAGCCCACGCTCCAGAGCCAGCTTGATCAGCCCGGGCAGCAAGCCCCCCTCACCGGTCAACGCAACCTCGCCGGAATCGACCTGAGCCAGCAAATCGTCCACCACGCCCGACACCCGAAGCGCCTCGGCCATCTCCACGGTGGACCCCACCTCACCCAGTGCCAAATCCGCGTCCTTGCCTGTCGCCATGCCCTGAGATCCTTCCGTCAGGACTTACACAGACCATCTGACACCCCCCCGAAAGACAAGCCGCGCGTGGAACGCGCCGTGCAATACGTGCGCCGAAACTTCTGGGACGGTGAAACATTCACCAGCCTTGAGCAAGCGCAGCAGGCCGCCGTGCGGTGGTGTCGTGACACGGCGGGCACCCGCACCCACGGCACCACCTGCGCACAGCCGGGGCAGGTGTTCACCGCCGAGGAACAACCGAAGCTGCTGCCGGCGCCGGAGGTCTATGACGTGCCGGTGTTCAAGACGGTCAAGGTGCACCGCGATTTCCACGCCGAGGTCGGCAAGGCGCTGTACTCGCTGCCCGAGTGCTGGATAGGACAGCGCTTGGACGTGCGCGCCGACACCGAGCTCGTGAAGTTCTACCACCGCGGCGTGCTGGTCAAGGTTCACCCCCGCCAGCGGCCCGGTGGGCGCAGTACCGACCCCACCGATCTGCCCGAACACAAGACCGGCTACGCCCTGCGGGATGTGGCGGCGTTGATCGCCACCTGCGCCTCCCACGGCCCCCACGTGGGGATCTACGCCGAACGCATCCTCGATGACCGGCTGCCCTGGACCCGGATGCGCACGGTCTACCGCCTGCTGGGCCTGGTACGGCGCTACGGCGCAGCGCGGGTCGAACAAGCCTGCTCGCTATCGCTGGATCTCGATGTCGTCTCGGTGAACAAGATCGCCTCCATGCTGGAGCGCGCCACCGAGACCAGCGCCCCGGCACTGCCACAGGCAGTCGGCCACACCGCGACCCGGTTTGTCCGCGGTCCATCCGAATTCAATTCCACCCCAACATCATTGACCGTCGTACCCGGTACCGATCCCGAGGAGACCCGCTGACATGACCACCACCCACCGTGGCGCCACCGACCCTATCGGCGCTGATCTGCTCAGCCTGCTCAAGGCCCTCAAACTCGGAGCGATGGCCGACACCCTGCCCGAACGCGCCGCCCTGGCCCGCCAACACAAACTCAGCCACATCGGCTTTCTCGAAACACTGCTCGCCGACGAGGTCTCCAGACGCGAATCCCGCTCCGCCGCACTACGAGCGGCCAAAGCCGGGCTCGACCCCACCATGCGGTTCGACACCTGGGCCGCACATGAAGACCTGCGCTATGACCGCACCCTGCTCGGCGATCTGACCTCACTGCGGTTCCTCGACGCCGGCCAGTCCGCCATCGTCCTCGGACCCGTTGGTGTTGGCAAAACTCATCTGGCAACAGCATTGGGGCACATGGCTATTCGTCGCCGCCACACCGTCGTGTTCGGCCGCGCCGACAAACTGTTCACCCGGCTACGCGCCGCCCGGCTCGACCACACCGTCGAAGCCGAGATCCGCCGACTGGCCGCCGTCGACGTCCTCATCATCGACGACTTCGCGCTACGACCCCTCGACGCCACCGAAACCAGCGACTTCTACGAAATCGTCGTCGAACGCCACCGCACCAAGACCACCATCGTGACGTCGAACCGCGAGCCCGCCGAATGGCTGACCATGACCGCCGACACCCTGCTCGCCCAATCAGCCATTGACCGGCTGACCTCCGCGGCCCACACCCTGGTCATCGAGGGACCGTCCTACCGACAACGCACCCGACCCCAGCTTGACCCCGGCCCCGACGACGAGCATCCTCAGTAACGCGCCACGGTGGTCCCATCCCCTTGGCAATCAGGTGGTCCCATCACCCTGGCAAGCGACAATCACCACTCGACCCCGGTCTTTGCGGGCCACCTGCACCGCCACCGCGCCCGAGGCAGTGCGCACTTTCCGCACGTACGCCACCGCACGAACCTACCCGGTTAGCCCGGATTTTTCGTGGAATGTTGCCCTTGATGGCGTGTAGATAAGCGAAAGTGCCTGTCCTGTAAGGAATAATCGGACTTGTCTAAGGTTCGGATCGTTCCCACGGAAAGGCACCTCGCAGGTGAAGAATATCGCGGTCGCACCACGGGTGAAAGTCTCAGCCGACGGCCACGGCGTCGTGTCGCACGCCGGGATGGGCATGGTGCGTGAACTCGCCGACCGCACGGGCCTATCAACGCAGGTCACCGTAGCTTTGGTCGACACCTACCGGGGCCCGTGGGTTTACGCCCCCGGTGATGTCTTCGCTGATCTGGCCGCCGCGGTCGCCGACGGGGCGGTCTGCATCGACGGGGTCGGCCAGCTGTGCGGCGATCGTGAGCATGTGTTCGGTGCCGCGGCGTCGACGACGACGATGTGGCGGCTGGTCGATGAGCGCATCGACGCCGCCCACCTGCCCGCGGTGCGGGCCGCGCGGGCCGCCGCGCGAGCGGCGGCCTGGGACGCCGGAGCGGCCCCCGCTGATCAGGACTGGTTGCACATCGACCTCGATGCGACCCTGGTCATCGATCACTCCGACAACAAAGCCGGCGCCACGCCGACCTGGAAGAAGACGTTCGGCCACCATCCGCTGCTGGCGTTTTTGGACCGCCCGGAGATCGCCGGTGGGGAAGCTCTGGGCGGGCTGTTGCGCACCGGCAACGCCGGTGCCAACACCGCCAGCGATCACATCATTGTCCTGGAGCAGGCCCTGGCCGCGCTGCCCCCAGCGTGGCAGCCCGACCCCGATCAACCCGGCGACCCCGATAAGCCGAAGGTGTTGGTGCGCTGCGACACCGCCGGGGCCACCCATAAGTTCGCCGAGGCCTGCCGCACTGCCGGGGTGGGGTTCTCGTTCGGCTACCCCGTCGACGTTCGCGTCCAGGACGCCGTGGACACCCTCAACCTCGGTTCATGCTGGTATCCGGCCATCGACACCCGCGGCGGAATCCGCGACGGGGCCTGGGTCGCCGAGGCCACCGACCTGGTCAACCTCGAGAGCTGGCCGCCCGGCACCCGACTGATCCTGCGCAAGGAGCGCCCCCATCCGGGTGCACAGTTACGGTTCACCGACGCCGACGGGATGCGCGTCACCGCGTTCATCACCGACACACCCCACGGCGTGGTGCCCGGGCAAGTCGCCGGCCTGGAGCTACGTCATCGCCAGCACGCCCGCGTCGAAGACCGCATCCGCGAACTCAAAGCCACCGGCCTGCGCAACCTGCCGTGTCACTCGTTTTGGGCCAACGCCGCCTGGCTGGAAATCGTGCTGGCCGCCGCCGACCTGGTCACCTGGACCAGACTCATCGGCTTCCGCAACCAGCCCGGGCTGGCCCGCGCCGAGATCAACACTTTCCGCTACCGCGTCCTGCACGTCGCCGCCCGCATCACCCGCGGCGCCCGCCAACTACGGCTACGCATCGACGCCACCTGGCGATGGGCCGCAGCGATCGTCACCGCCTGGCAACACCTGCGCACCGCCTTCGGATAACCGCCAGCCCCCTTGACCACCGATCACGAAAGAACCACAGGCCCTGGGAAAGCCCGCCCCACCCGGCGACACGGGACGACCGATCATGCCGTCATACCAAAAAAACCGCCCCAGCAACACAACCAGCGTTCAAAGCAACTCCGCGTCAACTCGATGCAAAATCGAGGTTAGACGTTGCCGATGACCAGGTCCCACGGATTCGCCGATTCGAGTGCTAGACGGCCGAGTCGGCGTGCGTACCCGGCGGTGGTGCCGAACTCGTCGGCCCAGGCCTGAGCGCGCAGCGTCACCGACCACAGCGGGTGCTCGGCGGTCACGCCGATGGCCCCGTGCAGCTGGTGGGCGCTCGTCGTCACCGCGGTGACGGCACGGCCGGCAGTCACCCGCGCGGCGGTGATCGCGAATTCGGTTCGCGGTGCCGCGAATCCGTAATCAGCGGCGGCTGCGACCGCCAAGGATGCCGCCGCTCTGGCACGTTCGATCTCACCGGCCATCCCAGCCAGCGCGTGCTGCACCGCCTGGAACTTGCTCAGCGAGCGGCCGAACTGTTCGCGTTCGGCGGTGTGCCTGACCGTCATCGCCGCCGCGGTGTCGAGCGCGCCGACGATCTGCACGGCGCGGCACCAGGCGCCGCGCAGGGTGAGCTCGGTGAGGACGGCGTCGTCGACCGACGCCAACGTGACAGCACCGAGATCGACGGTCACCCGGCCGCGGGGCTCACCCGCGGCATTGTGCCCGTCGACGACCTGCGGGTTCGATGTGATTCCGATGCGTGCCCCGTCCGGGGTCCGCACCGCGAGAAGCACCGCCGCGGCGGCCCGCGCCCACGGGACGTCGACGGCTTTCACGGGTCCGTCACCGGAGTGTTCGGCGATCGCGACGGTCAGCGGCCCGTCGGGCAGGTCGAGGCCCGCCTCGCGGCCCAGCCAGCCGGCGAGCGCATCGGTCTCGGCCAGTGGAACCGCACCCGCGTACCGGGCGATGCCGGACAGCACGACGGCGAGCTCGTTGGGGCCGGCGCCGAGATCGGGGTCGCTGGTCAACCGGGTAAGCCCGGTGTCGGAGAGGTTGCCCCACAGCTCGTCGTCGAACTGGTCGGGCACCCGCCGGGTGCCGATGCGGGCGTCGAACGACCGGCGCCCGATGTCGTCGACGAGCTGGCGCAGGTCGGTGTAGTCGTCGGCGGTGTCGGTGGCGAACACCCCGCCCGAAAGTGCGCTCATCGCAACCCCATTCCTCGTGCGACGACGCCGCGCAGCACCTCGTTGGTGCCGCCGCGCAGCGTGAAGATCGGCTTGTGCAGGATCGCGGTGGCGGTCAGCGCCGCGATCTGAGGTGTCGGCGACACCCGGTCGAGCACATCGGCGATCACCTCGATCGAATCCTGTTCGAAGCGTGTGCCCAGATCCTTGACCAGTGCGGCCTGGTTGGCGGCGTCCTTGTGCTCGGACAGCGTGCGCGCCACCCACACCGACAGCTGCCGCAGTGAGATCAGCCGTCCCAGAAGGTCACCCACGATCCTGGCGGTGGTGTCATCGGTGCCGGGGGTGTTGCCCAGCAGGCGGATCGCCGCGACGATCAGCGGCACCGTCGACAGGATCCGCTCGGGCCCGCTGCGCTCGAAGGACAGCTCGGCGGTCACCTGGTGCCAGCCGTTGCCGATCTCGCCGAGCACATCCGCGTCCGGGATGAACACGTCTTCGAAGGAGACCTCGTTGAAGTGGTGGTCGCCGTTCATCAGCAGGATCGGTTCGATCCGCACGCCCTTGGCGTCGCACGGCACCAGGAACTGGCTGAACCCGGCGTGCCGCTTCTGCGGATCCGGCGGGCTGGTGCGGGCCAGCACGACGACCTGATGGGCCTTGTGCGCACCGCTGGTCCACACCTTGGTGCCGTTGAGCACCCAGCCGCCGTCGGTCCTGACCGCCTTCGTCTGCACGGCGGCCAGGTCCGACCCCGCGCCGTGTTCGCTCATCCCGATGGAGGAGAAGAACTTCCCGGCGGCGATGCGGGGGAGCAGCCGCTGGCGCTGCTCCTCGGTGCCGTAGGCCAGCAGCCCGGGCACGACCTGACGGTCTGCGACCCAGTGCGCGGCCACCGGCGCGCCCTGGGCCAGCAGCTCCTCGGTCACCACGTACCGGTGCAGGTGGGTCAGGCCGTGTCCGCCGTACTCCTTCGGGATGGTCATCCCGACGTATCCGGCGGCGGCCAGGCGGGCGGAGAAGCCCTCGTCCCACTGGCCCAGCCAGGAGTCGACGTCGGGTTCCCAGCCGAACTCGGCGCGGTCTCTTTCCAGGAATTCGCGCACCGAGGCCCGTAAGTCGGCGAGTTCGGGTTCGTTGGCGCGCAGGGCGTCGAACTGGCTCACAGCTCTCCTAGATCGTCGGGAGCGGGGTGGATTCGAGATAGAAGTTCGGAACCAGATCATCCTCGCTGGCCGCGAGCCGGTAGCCGGTGAGGTCGGCGACGCCTTCCTCGCGCAGGATCTGTTCGTCGGTATAGAAGTTGCCGGTGCAGTCGGCCGGCCGGGTGACCAGGGCGTGCAGAGCGTCGGCCATGATCCGTGGATCCCGCGCCTGCGCCCTGACCTCGTCGCCCATCGCGACCAGCATGCCGGTGCTCGCCACAGTCGTGGCGGGCCACAGCGAGTTGACCGCGACGGGAATCGAGGCGAACTCCGCCGCCCAGCCGATGGTCAGCAGGCTCTCGGCGTACTTGCCGACGGTATGGCCGGTGTGCGCGCCGATCCAGGCGGGGGCGAGGTTCACCGGCGGCGACACGTTGACGATGTGCGCGTTGTCCGAGCGGCGCAGGTGCGGCAGCGCCGCCTGCACGACGGCGAACGGCCCCTCCACGTTCACCGCGAGTAGCCGGCGAAAGTTCTTGGGTGGCAACGCCGATGTCGGTCGCAGGTCGAGCGCTCCGGCGTTATTCACCACGACGTCGATGCCGCCGAACGCGTCGGCGATGTCGGCCACGGCGGCCGCCACGGAGTCGGCGTCGCGGACGTCGCAGACCGCCTCGTAGGCCTGCCCGCCGGCCGCCCGCACCGCCTCGGCGGTCTCGGCGAGCGTGCCGGCGAGCTTCGGGTTCGGGGTCTCGGTGCGGGCCAGCAGCCCGACTCGTGCCCCGTCGGCGGCCACCCGGACCGCGATCTCGCGCCCGATGCCGCGGCTCGCGCCGGTGACGATGACGGCGCGGTCGGTCAGCGATCTGGTTTCGGCCAACGTGTGTCCTCCCTGGAAATTCATCGACAGTCAATGTTGTGTCGAATGCGTTAACTATATAGCGTATTAGAAACGGTTGATCGCCTGCGGGCGCCGTCGGAAACGAGGTTTGATGACTCACATCGTGTCGATCGGCACGTACCTTCCGCCGTGGACCAGCGGTAAACGCCGGGTCAAGGGGCCCGACGAGGACGCGCTCACCATGGCCGTCGCTGCCGGCCGGGCCGCCGACCCCGGGGCGCAGGCGCGCGCCGTCGTGCTGGTGACCCGCAACTTCCCGCTCGTCGAGGGCGGGAACGGCGCCGTGCTGGTGGCGGCTCTGGGACTTCCCGCCGACACCCCGGTGTCCGAGGTGCTCGGCGGTGCCCCCGCGGTACTCGACCAGCTCGTGAGCGCCGCGCCGGGCACCCTGGTCATCGGCGCCGACGACAACGACGCCGCCGCCGGGGCCGCCGCCGCGCTGACCGGTGATCGCGGCGCCGAGCTGGTGGTCCGCGCACGGCAGACCCGCAGCCTTCCGCTGGTGGCGCGCAGCGACGACGGATCGCGGCACACCTACCCCGATCCGCGTCTGCAGCGCGAGGTCGGCGTGCGCGCGACGCTGGACAGGCTGGATCTGCGTGGTCGGGTGGCCGCGGCCGCCGGTGTGCCCGCCGCGCAGCTGGGCAAGGCCGTCGACACTTCCGGCGCCGTCGAGGACCGCACGGTGTCGGCCTCCGGGCTGATCCGGGCGCTGGCCGAGGCGATCGAGGGCAAGGGATCCGGGCTGGTCATCGGAGTCGAGCAGGCCACGATCAGCGTCGCGGACCTGGCGCCGGGTGAGGTGACGGTGACCCGCGACGAGGTCGAACCGCGCGAACTGCCCAGGTTCACCTACGCCGAGGGCAACGGTATCCCGATCTCGATGCCCGCCTACAACCGCGCGTTCGAGCCGAAGATCCGCTGGGAGGCTGCGGTTTTCGACGAGCGGCCGGGCATCGACGGCGCACCGCAGTTCCCGCCGCGGTTGCGGGTCGACGACGGCGGCACGCTCGCCACCGAGTACCGGCTCGAACCGTTGCCGCGCACCGGCACCGTATACACCCACACCACCATCCGCATTCCGGTGCCCGACCTGCCCAGCCCGTACTCGCTGGCCGTCGTACAGCTCGACGGCAGCCCGGTGCGGGTGCTGCTCAAGGTGACCGGCGTGCCGGCGGGGGAGACGACGGTCGGTCAGCCGGGTGCGGTGGTGCTGCGGCGCATCGCGATGAGATCGGGCATCCCGGACTACGGATACGCGTTCTGGCCGGGGCGGGCGGAAGGAGTTGCGTCGTGAGACGAGTGGCCATTGTCGGCGCGGGAATGACGCCGTTCGGTGAGCATTTCGAGTTGGGCATCAAGGATCTCGTGCCGATGGCGTACGCCGAGGCCGTCGCCAATGTCGACAAGGGCATCTCCAAGTCCGAGATCGAGGCGGCCTGGTTCGGTGAGCTGTCGACCACCGACGGGTTCCCGTCCGGGATCCTGGCCGACACCCTGGATCTCACCGACATCCCGGTGACGCGCGTCGAAAACGCCTGCGCCACCGGCAACGACGCCGTCCGTAACGGCGTGATGGCGATCGCCTCGGGGATGTACGACGTGGTGCTCGTCGTCGGCGCGGACAAGGTGCGGGAGACGTCGTCGAACACTACCTTCTGGGAGTGGGCGGCGATGACGCGCGACAACGCATGGGACTATCCGCTCGGGCTGGTGGCACCGGCGAACTTCGCGCTGCACGTCACCCGGTATCTGCACGAGTCGCCCGCCACCAAGGAGCACCTGGCGATGGTGGCGGTCAAGAACCACTTCCACGCGCTGAAGAACCCGAAGGCCCAACTGCGCTACGAGATCACCGTCGAGCAGGCGCTGGCGGCCCCGATCGTCGTCGAACCCTTCGGTCTCTACGACTGCACCCCGCAGAGCGACGGTGCGGCCGCGGTGATCCTTGCGGCCGAGGACGTCGTCGACCGCTACACCGACCGGCCGGTCTGGGTGCGCGGCGTCGGTATCGGCATGGACCGCGTCATGCACCAGCACAAGCAGGATATGACGACCTTCCCGCCCACGGTGCGGGCCGCGAAGGCGGCGATGAAGATGGCCGGCGTGACCCCGAAGGACATCGACGTCGCCGAGGTGCACGACTGCTTCACCGGCGTCGAGCTGATCAGCTACGAGGACCTGGGCTTCGCCGATCGGTTCGAGGCGTACAAGATCGTCGAGGGCCGGGAGAATTACGTCGGCGGCTCGATCCCCGTCAACCCCAGCGGTGGGCTGAAGGCCAAGGGCCATCCGCCGGGCGCCACCGGCGTCGCCCAGTGCTACGAGCTGTTCAACCAGTTGCGCGGCGAGGCCGAGAACCAGGTCGACGGCGCGCGGGTAGCGTTGGCGCACAACATCGGCGGACCGACCGCGGTCTCAGCGGTGACCATCCTCTCGAGTGAAAAGGACTGATATGACGACTTCCGAGATCGCCACCCTGCCCGGCTACGAGGAGTTCGCCCCCTGGCTGCTCGTCGAGAAGCGCGGTGCGGTGCACGTGGTGAGCATCAACCGGCCGGAGGCGTTCAACGCGGTCAACGAGGAGGTGCACCACGCCTTCGCCACGATCTGGCGCAGGCTCACCGACGACGAGGACGTCCGCGCCGTCGTGACCACCGGCGTCGGCAAGGCCTTCTCGGCCGGCGGCGACATGGTGATGTTCGGCCGGCTGATCGAGGACCCGGTCGCGCGCCAGTTCCAGATCACCGAGGCCCGAACGGTTTTCCTCGAGGTGATCAACTTCCCCAAGCCGCTGGTGTCGGCGGTCAACGGTCCCGCCGTCGGGTTGGGCTGCTCGATCGCGTTGCTGAGCGACTTCCTGGTGATGGGCAGGAGCAGCTATCTGGCCGACCCGCACGTCGCGGTGGGCCTGGTCGCCGGCGACGGCGGTGCCGCGATGCTGCCGCTGCTGATCGGGCTGATGAAGGCCAAACAGTATGTGCTGCTGGGCGATCGGATCACCCCGGAGGAGGCCGAGAAGCTCAACCTCGTCACCAAGGTGGCCGAGGACGACGCGGTGCTCGACGACGCACTGGCGATCGGGGAGCGGTTGGCGGCGCTGCCCCCGCAGGCGCTGCGGGCCACGAAGGTCGCGATGAACATGCACCTGTCGCGCGCCGCGCTCGGGATCCTCGAGTACGCGCTGGCCGAGGAGTACACCTCGTTCACCACGCCGGAGTTCCAGGAGCGCGTCGCGGCGTTCCGCGCCAAGTCCAACAAGTAGCGGTTTCGGTGTAGTTGGTGGTGCTCACCGCCACCAACTACACCCGAATCGTTAGCGGTAGGCGGTGATTCGGGCGACGAGCGCGGGTCGGCCGTCGTCGCCGATCGCCTGGGCGTCGGCCACCGCGGTGCCCCGGCCGATCCGCAGCGGCGATGCCTCGTAGCGGGACTTCTCGCTGGCGTAGAACGGGCGCAGGAAGTTCACCCGCACCGACGCGGTGCGCATCAGGTCCTCGCCGGTGTTCACCGCCGCCGAGGCAGCCAATTCCAGCCCGGCGCAGGCGATTCCACCGTTGACGATCCCGACGGCGTTGTTGAGGAACGGGTCCACCTTCTGGCGGAGACGCCACACACCGTCGGGCGCCGGAACCGGTTCCACGGCCATCAGTTCGGCCAGCGTGGTGCGTTCGGTCCGCACCAGCGTCTCCTCGGGTTCGTCCATGTTCACCTCGTCGGGCGTGACGAAGTACGAGCGCACGGTCCCGCCGCCGATGACGACGCCGCCGCAGGTCAGCGTGCAGACCGAGAGCGACGATCCGCTGTCACGGGGGCCGAGCGGGCGGGCCGTGGCCACGACGGGTGGGGCGTCGTCGGCCGCCGCCACCACACTCCCCTCCGGGCTCAGCTCGATGGCCAGCTCGCTGGAGACCGTCCACTCCCTGCCGCGATGCCGGTAGTGGTTGGACATGCCGTTGGCCGAGTCGACGAGCAGCCCCAGCGGGGCGACGGTCGGATGGCCGGTGAACGGATTACGCATGCCGGCGAGCGACATCGACATCTCCACCGTTGCGGCGTCCATGTCCACGCCCAGCACGTCGATCTCGAACCGGCGCAGCAGGTGGGCGGGCGTCTCGAGGTCGCCAGCCGCGGCGAGGTCGGTCACCTGAAAACCCCGGTCATTCGAGAAGGTCGACGACCGTGGACATCTCGGTGCCCGACAGCAGGTACTCCCCGGCCTTCTGCAGGTGCTTCTGCCAGAGCTCGCCGGCCTTCTCGGCGTCTCCGGCCTTGATGTAGTCCAGCACCATGCGGTGGGTCTTGGTGGATTTCTTGACCGCCTGCTCGGCGCGGGTGCCCTCGGTGGGCTGCAGTGACCGGTTCGCCTTCTCGATGACGTGGTGCAGCATGTCGGTGACGATCTGCAGCGTCTTGTTGCCCGACAGCCGGGCGATCGCGCCGTGGAAGTCGGTGAGCTGCGAGACGGTCTCGGCGCCTGGCTCCAGCTTCGACTCGGCCTCGACGATGCGTTCGAGCTCGGCGATGACCGCGGGGTTGCGGTCCTTGGCCAGCTGCACCACCATCGGCACCTCGAGCGCCACCCTGGCCTCGTAGACGTCCTTGACCGTCACACCCTCGTACTCGAGGATCAGCCCGGCGTAGCGCGCGAGCGTCTCGCGGCGCGGCCGGGTGACCCGGGCACCGCCGCGCACGCCGCGCTGCACGACGATCAGCGACTCGGACTCCAGGACGCGGAACGCCTCACGCAGCGTCGGGCGCGACACGCCGAACCGCTCCATGAGTTCCGACTCCGGGGGCAGCATCGTCCCTTCGGGAATCTCCCCGCGGATGAACATGCGGCGGAGGACGGTGGCTACCCGGTCCGCCATCTTCGGCTCGCGAAGGCTGGTGACCTCCATGTCGTCCTCCACCCCATTCCAGAATCCACTAACTGTTTTCCAGGTTAACCCAAACGTCGGTTGTCACCCGCGATACGCGCGCCGAGGGTGAGCAAGCTCATTTCCACCCATCGTCAGTAACCCATCGCTCGTCCCATGAGGTCCTTCATGATTTCCGTGGTGCCGGCGTAGAGCCGCTGCACCCGCGAGTCACGCCACAGCCGCGCCACCTCGTACTCGTTGATGTAGCCGTACCCGCCGTGCAGCTGCAGGCAGCGGTCGATAATCTCCCACTGCACCTCCGAGGTCCACCACTTTAGGCCGGCGGCGTCGGCGGCGGAGAGCGAACCCTCGTTGACGGCGAGCACGCACTGGTCCAGGTAGGTCTGGGCGGCGTCGAGCTTGGTCTGCATCTCGGCGATGAAGTGCCGGTTGACCTGGAACTTGCCGATCGGCTGGCCGAACGCGGTGCGCTCCAGGCAGTACTGCTTGGTGAGCTCGAGTGCCCGGCGCGCCGCGGGCAGCGCGTAGCAGGCGACCCCGACCCGTTCGAACGGCAGGTTCTGCATCAGGTGGTAGAACCCGCGGTTGAGTTCGCCAACGAGGTTCTCCTTGGGCACCTTGACGTCCTCGAAGAACAGCTCGGCGGTGTCAGCCGAGTACTGGCCGATCTTGTCGAGCTTGCGGCCGCGGGTGAAGCCCTCCATGCCGTCTTCGATCATCAGCAGGCTGATGCCCCGATGGCCCGCGGACGGATCGGTCTTCACCGCGGTCAGCACCAGCTTCGACAGCAGGCCGTTGCTGATGAACGTCTTCTGGCCGTTGACCACCCAGTGATCCCCGGCGTCGCGGGCGGTGGTCTTGATGCCGGCGAGATCGGAACCTGCGGCGGGCTCGGACATCGCTATGGAGCCGATGTACTCGCCGGAGATGAACTTCGGCAGCCAGCGTTGCTTCTGCTCCTCGGTGGTCAGCGTGTTGAGGTACGGCATCAGGATGTCGTTCTGCACGCCCAGGCCGATGCCGACCGACCCGGTCATGAACATCTCCTCGGAGATGATCTGGTTGAACCGGAAGTCCTTGATTCCCAACCCGCCGTACTTGGGATCGAACTCCCAGCCGATCAGCCCGGCCTCACCCGCGGCGAGCCAGGCTTCGCGGTCCACCTTGCCTTGCTTCTCCCACTTCTCCACGTTGGGTACGCAGTGACGCTCGAAGAATTCCCGTGCGGTGGCGCGGAAGTCGTCATGGACCTGTTCGAAGATGTTGCGGCGCATACGGGTTCCCTCAGTTGACGTTGATGATGGCGGGCAGTGCGCGGCCGGGCGCGTAGATGGCGGACAGGCGGTCGGCGAGCAGCGATTCCAGCTGTCGGTAGGAACCGCACAGCGAGTCGATCTGCATCCCTCGCCGCACGTACCGGTGCAGGTCGTGTTCGGCGGTCAGCCCCACCGCGCCGCACACCTGCAGCACGGCGTCGGACACCGCGCGGTGGGCGCGTCCGGCCGAGACCTTTGCGACCTGAGCGGACAGCACCCCGCCGTAGTGCCACGAGTCGTCGAGTAGGGCGCGGGCCCCTTCCAGTTTCGCGGCGGCGGCCGCCAGCAGGTGGCGCGGTGACTGCAGCGAGCCGATCGGTGAGCCGAATTGCACTCGGACACTGACATGTTCGACGGCGATCTGCAGTGCGCGGTCGGCGAGCGCGATCAGCTCGGTGGCCAGCGCGCGGTGGGCCGCCGCGACCGCGCGGGCCCACTCGGTCGAGGCGTCGACCAACTCACCGTCGGTGGCGCCTTCCACGCGGGTCCAGACGACGGAGCTGTCGAACGTGTTTAGGCGTGTGGCGCGCAGCTGATCGGCGTCGACGACCGTCGCCGACACCGTGCCCATCGCACCGGACACCGGGACCAGCACCCGCCCGCGCAGCGGGCCGAGCACGATCCCCTTCACCTGCCCCTCGTTGGAGCTGGGCACCGAGGCCTGTGCCAGCGCGGGCAGCACGACGCAGTCGACGGGTTCCTCGACCAGCGAGGCCATCTCGGCGATCATGACGCGGTCGAGTGCGTCGGTCAGCGCGAGGGAGCGGCCCTGGGCGCGGAACAACAGTGCGCACGCCTCCACCGGATACTCGGATTCAATGTCGGCCCAACCCAATTCGGAGAGCAGGGGATCGATGGCGACGTGATCCTGTTTGGCTGCGATCTCGTCGAACAGGCGGAACACCGCCTCCTCGACCATCGGCCACGACTCGTCGACTTGCGAGGCCGTCATGCGCGCTTCTCCTTCGGCAGTCCGAGCAGGTGGTCGGCGATGATCCCGCGCTGCACCTCGGCGGTGCCGCCCATGATCGTGGCGGCGCGTGAGTACCACCATTCGGCGCGGACGGTGTCGAGTTCGGCGGGGTCGGCGCCGAGGGGGTCGACCATGATGTGGTCGCGTGCGATGTCCATGATCAGGTCGTTGACGTCGCGCTCGGCCTCGCTGAACAGCAGCTTGTCGATGCTGCTCTCGGGGCCGATCGCCTCACCCGCGGCCAGCCTCCGCACGTTGCTGGCAGCGCGCGCCTGGGCGGTGATGACCTCGACGTACACCCGCGCGAACTTCTCCCACGCGGACTGCCCGACGGCGCGCTCGACCATGTACTCGCGCACCCGGCTCAGCTCCATCAGCGATTTGTTCAGCGCCGCGTAGCCGTACATGCCGCGCTCGTACTGCATGAGGAACATCGTCACGGCCCACCCGCCGCCGACCTCGCCGATCAGCCGGTCCGTGGGCACCCGCACGTCGTCGAAGAACACCTCGGCCAGTTCCCGGCGGCCGCTGGCCAGCGCGATCGGACGCACGGTGAGGCCGGGGGTGTCGGTGTCGATGAGCAGCATGGACAGGCCGCGGTGGCGGCTCTCCGGGGTGCCGGTGCGCACCAGCACGAGCAGCCGCTTGGCGGTGGCGCCCTGGCTGGTCCAGATCTTCTGGCCGTTGACGACGAACCCGTCGCCGTCAACGGTGGCGCGGGTGCGCAGCGAGGCCAGGTCGCTGCCGGACTCGGGTTCGGAGAAGCCCTGGCCCCACCACTCGGAGCCGTTGAGGTAGTTCGGCAGGAACCGGCTCGCCAGGTGCGGTGCGAACTTCAGCACCGACGGTGCGATCACCTCGAGCGTCCAGGCCTGGGCGGGAATCGGCAGCATCGCCTGGCCGAGCTCCTCGTAGAGCACCGCGCGGTGAATCTCGGTGCCGCCGAGCCCGCCGGCCTCCTCCGGCCAGCCGTAGCGGTTCCAGCCGTCGGCGTACAGGCTGGCCATCACGGTCGCGTCGTGGGCGAGTCCGTCCTCCGCGGTGGTGGACGCGGCGGACCGCCAGACGTCGGCGTAGTCCAGCCGCCGCAGGTACTGCCGGAGATCCTGCCGAAACTGGGCCACGTCGGACACGTAATCGCTACGCTTGACGGCGCCGTCGACGGCAGCTGGCACTGCGTCACCTCCCGAATCAGCTAAACAATTATCTATAAGAGGTACACTAGCGCGCGACGACAGTCCAGCGAGGGGGAGTGCCAATGACGGCTTCGCCGGTCGCCACCAGCGTGCAGTTCAACCCCGAGACCAGGCTCTACATCGACGGTGAGTTGCGGGAGTCGCGGACAGGGAAGACGGTTGACAACATCAACCCGGCAACCGAGGAGGTGCTGGGGACCGCGACCGACGTCGGCGCCGACGACATGGAGCAGGCGATCGCCGCGGCCCGCCGGGCGTTCGACACCACCGACTGGTCGACCAACCACGAGTTCCGCCGGCGCTGCCTGCTGCAGCTGCACGACGCGCTGCAGGAGGAGAAGGAGGACATCCGCGCCGAGTTGATCGCCGAGGTCGGCGCCACCGTGGGCATGACGTTCATCGCCCAGCTGGAGTGGCCGCTGGCCGACGCGATCCGGTGGCCGGCCAACTACATCTCGGAGTTCGCCTGGGAGCGTCCGCTGCCCGACGCGGCCCTGATGGGGGCGCCGTATCACCGCAAGGTCGTCAAGGAGCCGGTGGGCGTCGTCGGGGCGATCACGCAGTGGAACTTCCCGTTCGAGATCATCAGCAACAAGCTCGGCCAGGCCCTGGCCACCGGGAACTCGGTGGTGCTCAAGCCCGCGATGGAGACGCCGTGGAGCGCGCTGCGCTGGTGCCGGATCATCGCCGAGAAGACCGACATCCCGCCGGGCGTGGTGAACATCGTGCCGACGTCGGACAACAGCATCGCGCAGGTGCTGGCCACCGATCCGCGCGTGGACATGGTGTCGTTCACCGGGTCGACGGCGGTCGGCAAGCTGATCCAGCGGCTGGGCGCGGACACGATGAAGCGCACCATGCTCGAATTGGGCGGCAAGTCGGCGTACCTGGTGCGCGAGGGCGCGGATCTGGAGGCTGCACTACCGGGATGCGTTGGCGCGCTGATGCATTCGGGTCAGGGGTGCGCGCTGGCCACCCGCATGCTGGTGCCGCGGTCGATCTACGACCAGGCCGCCGAGGTGGCGAGTGCGACGTTCGGTTCGCTGGCCGTCGGTGACCCGGCGGACCCGAACACGTTCTGCGGGCCGCTGGTGTCGGCCAGACAGCGCGACCGGGTGCTCAACTACATCGAGATCGCCAAGCGCGAAGGGGGCCGGATCACCGTGGGCGGCGGGGTGCCCGAGGGGCTGGACCGCGGCTACTTCGTGGCGCCGACGGTGGTCGCCGACGTCGAACCGCACCACACGATCTTCCAGGAGGAGATCTTCGGGCCGGTGCTGTCGATCACGCCGTACAACGGCGGTGACGACGCCGCTGTCGAGCTGGCGAACAACTCGACCTACGGCCTGGCCGGCGCGGTCATGGGCCCCGACGATCGCGCGATGGCCGTCGCCCGCCGGATCCGCACCGGGTCGCTGATGATCAACAACAGCCTGTACTACGGTGCCGACGCGCCGTTCGGGGGGTACAAGATGAGCGGTATCGGCCGCCAGAACGGCCATGAGGGTTTCGAACAGTACCTCGAGACCAAGACGATCGCCTATCCCCTGGAGGCTGGCCAGTGACTGACATTCTCAAAGGAGTTCGGGTAATCGAGGTCGCCGCCTGGACTTTCGTGCCTGCGGCCGGTGCGGTGCTGGCGGACTGGGGCGCCGACGTCATCAAGGTCGAGCATCCCGAGACCGGAGATCCCCAGCGCGGTCTGGTGAGTTCCGGAATCGTCGCAGGGGCCGGCGGGGTGAACCATTTCATCGAGCAGCCCAACCGGGGCAAACGCAGCATCGGGCTGGACACCTCAACCCCGGAGGGCCTCGAGGTGTTGATGAAGCTCGTCGAGACCGCCGACGTGTTCCTGACCAACCTGCTGCCGGACTCGCGGCAGCGGATGGGCATCGACGTCGAGCAGGTGCGGGCCCGCAACCCGAAGATCATCTACGCGCGCGGCCACGGGTACGGCACCAAGGGCGATCTCGCGACGCAGGGTGGGTTCGACCTCGCCGCGTACTGGGCACGCGGCGGTATCGGGGAGGCCTACGCCGCGGGTGACGGCTCGTATCCGCCCATCCAGCGGCCGGCCTTCGGTGATGTCTACGGCGGGTTGACGATCGCCGCCGGCATCGCGGGCGCCTTGTTCAAGCGGGAACGCACCGGCAAGCCGTCGGTGGTGGACGTGTCGCTGTTGGGAGCGGCGATCTGGCAGCTGGGCCCGGATGTGGTGGGCGCCGGCGTCATCGGCGCGGACATCCCGAAGTTCAACCTGCCCGAGATGCCGAACCCGGTGGCGAGTATGTATCAGACCCGCGACGGCCGGCACATCGCGTTCGTGCTGCTGCAGGCCGACCGGTTCTGGGCCGATTTCTGCACGCGGCTCGGACGCACCGACCTGATCGACGACGAGCGCTTCGCCAACGCGGCAGTGCGTTTCGAGAATCGTGTCGCCTGCATCGCCGAGTTGCGCAAGACGTTCGCGTCCCAGGATCTTCCGCATTGGGAGAAGGCGTTCGAGGGCTTCGACGGCGTGTGGGACGTCATGCGGACCGCCCGCGAGATCCACGACGATCCGCAGGTGATCGCCAACGGGTATCTGCCTCGTACCACCGACGCGCACGGCAACGAGTTCGCGCTGGCGGCCAGCCCGGTGCAGTTCGACGAGACACCGCTGTCGCTACGGTGCGCGCCCGGACACGGTGAGCACACCGACGAACTGCTCGCCGAACTCGGCTACGACGAGGACGCGATCATCGACCTCAAGATCAAGTCGGTGGCGCTGTAGTGGGTTCCGACGTTCTCGCGCGGCGGTTCCTGCACGTCAACCTCAACTGTGCCTCGCTGGAGGCGACCGAGCGGCTGTATGCCGAGGGGCTCGGGTTGTCCGCACGGATGCGCACCGACCCGAAGGTGGCCACCGACGGCAGCATCCTGGGGATCGCGGGCGGTGAAACTTTCTGTGAGACCGCGTTTCTCTACGACACCCGGGGCGCTCGCGACGGGTGTGCGCTGGAGGCGATCGAGTTCTTCTCGCCGTCTCTGGTGCGGGATCCGGACACCGCGCCGACCCGGCCGGGAATCCGGTCGACGCTGATGTGGGTGGCCGACCTCGACGCCGCCGCGTCGGCGCTGCGGGATGCCGGGGTCACGGTGGGGGAGCCGGTCGACGGGCTGATCTCCGGGGCCAAGGCGGTGCTCGCGGTCGACGGCGACGGCGCGGTGATCGAATTGGCCCAGACGTCAAGAGATCTCGACGGTGCACTGTTCGGCGGGATCCGGATCGCGGCGATCGATCTCGCGGCCACCGCGAGGTTCCTGACCGCGATCGGGTTCTCGGAGGTGTCTGCGCCGGTGACGATGACCGTGGCCGGAGACCAACTGGCCCCAGGGGCCTCTGGCGAGTCGGTCGACTGCACGGTCGCCCGCTTCGCGCTGCCGGAGGACGGCGAGCAGTTCACGGTGACAGTGGTGGGCCATCCGGACACCGCCGGTCAGTGGCCGGTGCCGTGGGGCGGTAACCGCCAGGGGCTGTACCGCTGCGCGCTGCGCGTCGAGCACGTCGAGCAGGCCCTGGCCGCCGTGCCCGACTGGGTCGAGCGGTGCGGCGACCCGGTGTGGTGCCCGCTGCCCGGCACCAAGATCGACGGGCTCTACATCGCGTTCCTGCGTTCCCCGGACGGGGTGGTCTTCGAGTTCGTCGAACGCCCGCTGGAGTTCTTCCAGCGTTAACCGCGCGAGCAGTCGCAAACTGCCGTAGTTTCGCGGCTTTTCGGGGCAGTTTGCGGGCTCTTCCGGATTTAGAGTGCGTTGATCCGGTTTTGGAGTTGGCCGGAGTGGATCAGGGATCGCAGGATGTAGTGGTTGAGGTTGCGGAATCCCAGGGCGATGCCGCGGAGGTGCTCCAGGCGGCCGTTGATGGCTTCGACGGGGCCGTTCGAGACGCCGACGTCGAAGTAGGCCAGGATCTCGTGGCGTCGTTTCCAGAGGCTGCGTCCCAGTTGGGCCAGTTCGTCGAGCCCTTTGGGGAGTCCGGATCGGATTCGTTTGAGACACTTGAACATCGCCAGCTTGCCCGCTCTGCGGTCCGGGTTGGCGTAGGCGCCGATCAGGTCCTGGTAGTAGCAGGCGGTGACCTCCACTGCTGCGTGCGCGTCGTGAGCTGACAGGGCCTTGTCCAGCTTGGCCTTCTGCCTGGGGGTGAGCAGCTCAGTGCGGGTCAGCAGAATCCGGCGAATCCCGAACAGTGGGTCGCCGCTGCGGCCGCGGTGCCCGCAGGTGTTCTGCTGGACGCGCTGGCGGCACAGTGTGAGCTTGTCGGCGGCCAGGTGCACCACGTGGAACGGGTCCATGACCGCCCGTGCTGCCGGCAGAGCGTCGGCGGTGGCGGTGTGGTAGCCGGCGAACCCGTCCATCGCCATGACCTTGACTCGGCTGCGGAAGTTCGGGTCCTTGGCGCCCAGCCAGTCGGTGAGCACCGCGGCGGATCGGCCGGCCACCATGTCGAGCAGGCGGGCTGGGCCGGTGCCGTCGATGACCGGAGTCAGATCGACGATGACGGTCACGAAATCGGCCTCGCCCTGCCCGCGGCGGTGTTTCCACTTGTGTTCATCAACACCCAGATAGCGAACACCGTCGAGGTGGCCAGCACTGTTGAAGACCAGTTCACGAGTGAGTTCGGCGGCGACCGTGTTCACTGTGTCCCAGCTGACCCCCAACGTCTTGTGTACTTCTCCACGAAACCCGGGGTAGTCACCTCGGCCGCGCACCGCAGCGGCACTCGGCTCTGCACGGCCGTGTCGGCGTCGATCACCTCCTGCGGGACCTCGCCGCCGTAGAACATGTCCTTGAGGTAGTCGCGCGGGGCGACCACGAAGTTGTCGCCGGGTTTGGCGCCGGTGACCTGATAGGCGGTCTCCAGGCTCTGCTGGATGCGATCTTCCAGATCCTCAGCGTCGGCGTCCTTTTCGTGGATGTTGGTGATCTGCACGCCGTAGCCGAGCAGTGCCACCGCGTCGTAGCCGCCCTCACGCGCCTGCACCATCGTGGTGAGGCACGACCCCATCGAATGGCCCACCCCGACGACGGGTAGTTGGACAGGGGGCAGGTCCTCCACCAGCGTGCCTGCCGCAGCGCGGGAACGGACCTGGCGGACGACCTCGGCATCACCGGTGGCGAGCAGTTCCAGGCCCACCACCCCCGACGCGACGGGGTCGGTGCTCTCACCGACGCCGAGATGGTCGACCGCGACGACGATGTAGCCCGCTTCCGCCATGTGCTCGCCGAAGCTGTACCCGGGGTGGCCGGGTATCTCCATGTGCCAGTAGTGCTTGTCATACAGCCCGCCCGCCAGGCACACCAGGATCGCCGGAGCCAACGAAGGATCTTCGGGTAGGAATGCCCAGGCCGTTTGGGTGAGTTGTTCGCCGCTGCCAACGGCACCGGAGACATCGAACGTCAGCGAAAGCGGCATTTCTTCTTCGTTCTGTCGGTGGGGAGTGCGGGAATGAGGGCCGCGGTGTCCGCGACGCTGCGGAGCAGGTCGTTGAGATGCGTACAGGTCGTCGTGCCGTGCAATTCGTTGCGCACCCGGGCATGCAGTTCATCCAGTCGCATCCCGGCGATCCGGCGGGCGCTCGCGACGGCACCGGGGCACTCCTGCCAGGGCAGCACGCGCGGTGTGGCCTCCGCCCGCACGATCACGCCGGATCCGGGATCGACCGCAGCCTCGAGGGTGTACTCGTGGATGACCGTCACGACACCGTCGGCACGCACATAGGTGTCGCGAAACATCGCATCCACCAGAACATCTCGACCGCTGCGCCAGACGTCGAGCCGGCGTTGCCGACGCATACCGTGAACCGGCAGGTCGGCCATGTCGTGCCACGACAGCGGGTCGGCGGGATCGCGCAACTCCGGTGCGACCGGGCCCGTCACCACGGTCGGCTCGTCGCGCGCGAAGCTCGACATCAACAGGCCTCCCGTGACGAAGCCGGCACACTGGTCGGCGACCGGCATGTATCCCGTGGTGGAGGCCTTCCCCAGCACCCCGGACGCCGACAGTGCGTGGCCGGAGATCAGAGTGGCAACCGGGAGATCGTCGAGAAGCGTGTAGCGCAGATCGCGCCGCATCCGCAGCTCGGGTGCGGCCTTGTCGACCGCGTTGCGGAAACCGCTCATCGCCGGAGCGCCGACCAGGTGCAGGCCGGCGACCGGTGGCTGAATCGCGAGATGCTGCATGACGCGGGCCACCAGCTCCACGGTGGCCTCCACAGCCGCGGTGCCCAGCACCGTGGTAGTGCTGTCCGGCGCGGTGTAGAGGTCACGAGCGTGTCCGTGCAGGAACACGGGATCGAGGGAGCCCGGATCCCGCGTCATGTCAACCGAACTCGTGCGCCGCACCGATCCTGGCCGACGCGGCGGGGTATGACGCGTCGGGTCGTGGATGCCGTGCAGCGGGTGGCGCGGGAACCGCTGCATCACGCGATGCTGACGCTCTTGGTCCGCAGGAATTCGGCCAGGCCTTCGCGTCCGCCCTCCTTGCCGATTCCGCTGATCCCGAAGCCGCCGAACGGCCGGTGCACGGTCAGCGGTGCGGCACCGTTGATCAGCACCTCGCCGGTCTCCAGCTGCTCGGCGACCCGGTGCGCGCGCTTGAGATCGTTGGTGAACACATAACCCGACAGCCCGTAGGGAGTGCTGTTGGCGATCTCGACGGCCTGCTCCTCGGTGTCGAACGGGATGATCGACAACACCGGACCAAATACTTCCTTCTGTGCCAGCTCGGAATAGGGGTCGACGTCGGCGAACACCGTGGGCGCCACGAAGTATTCGTCCGCGAGATCGCCGCCGAGGCGCTCGCCACCGGTGAGCAGCCGGGCACCGTCCTGCTTGGCGCGCTCGATCATGCCGAGGATCCGTTGCAGCGCAGCCTCGTTGACGACCGGCCCGGCGACCGTGTCGGGTTCCAGAGGATCGCCGACCTTGACCATCGGTGCCAGCGCTGACACCCGCGTCAGGACCTCGTCGTAGAGCGGCCGGGCCACGATCATGCGCGTCGGGAACGCACAACCCTGACCGCTCATCATGCCGACCGACATCAACGTTCCGACACTGCAGGCGGTGTCGAGGTTGGCGTCCTCGAAGATGATGTTGCCGGACTTGCCGCCGAGTTCCATGACCGACGGTTTGATGTGCTCGGCGCACGACTGCAGGATCTTGCGCGCGGTGTCCGGGCCGCCAGTGAAAGTGACCTTTTTGACCAGCGGGTGTGCGACCAGCGCGGCGCCGGCGTCGCCGGTGCCCGGCACCACGTTGATGACGCCGTCGGGGATGCCGGCCTCGGCGGCCAGGTCGGCGAACAAGGTGGCGCTGAACGGCGTGAGCTCGGAGGGCTTGACGACGACGGTGTTGCCGGCGGCGAGGGCCGCAGGCACTTTCATCGCCAGCGAGATGAGCGGGCCGTTCCAGGTGATGATCACGCCGATCACGCCGTAGGGCTGGCTCAGCGTGTAGCTGAACTCGCCGGTCGTCCCGTAGGTGCCGGAGACCTCGCTGGTGATCTTGTCGGCCCAGCCGGCGTAGTAGCGCGTCCATTCCGCTGACATCGCGACCAGACCGGCCACCAGGCCGACCGGGGTGCCGTTGTCGAATGTGCCGAGGCGGACGAAGTCGTCGGTGTGCTGTTCGATCAGTTCGGCCAGCCGAAACAGCAGGCGCCGGCGTTCGGCGGGATTTGTCTGACGCCAGCTGTGGAAGGCATCGTGGGCCGCCTTGACGGCGTCGTCGATCTCGGCGGGTCCCGCCAGGGGGATTGCGGCGTCGGGAGCCCCGGTGCACGGGTTGATGTGGTCGAAGGTGCCACCGGACGCGGTGCGGCGCTTCTCACCGCCGATCCGCAGGGTGACTTCGGGGCGTTCGAGCGTCGAGGTCATGGAATCTTGACTCCCTTATCTCACTGAGAACCCGGCGTCGAGCGGCCAGGCGGTGCCGGTGATGAACCTGCCGGCGTCGGACACCAGCCACGCGACGGCCTCGGCGATGTCCTCGGGCTGCAGGATCTGAATCGGCAGGACGTTCTGCATGGCCGACAACGCCTCGTCGCCCTGCTCGAACAGTTTCGCCATCGTCTCGTTCATCACCATGCCGGTCGCGACCCCGGTCGGGTGGATGGTGTTGACCCGGATCGAATGCGGCCCAAGCTGATTGGCCCACACCTGCATCAGCCCGACCAGGCCGCGCTTGGCGGCCGCGTACGCCTGACCGCCGGCACGGTCGGTGCCGGTGCCCTTGAGGCCGGCGCTGGAGCTGGTGATGACGATCGACCCGCCCTGCCCTCCATTGATGACATGGGGGATGGCGGCTTCGACGGTGTTCCACACGCCGACCAGGTTGACGTCGATGATGTCGCGGAAGATCTGCCGCCGTTGCGAGGGCTCGTCGGAACTTAGTCGCACGATGCCCGCGTTCGCCACGACGATGTCGAGGCGGCCGAACCGTTCGACACCCTCGCGCACCACCTCGTCGACGGCGTCGGCATCGCGCACGTCCGCCTGCCGCGCCACGATGCTCCGCCCGGTGCCCTCGACGAGTTTGGCCGTCTCCTCGAGATCCGCGGGCGATGCGTTCGGGTAGTCCATCGAGTCGATGTCGGCGCAGATGTCGAGCGCGATGATGTCGGCGCCCTCGCTGGCCAGGCGCACCGCATGTGCTCGGCCCTGGCCCCGGGCGGCGCCGGTGATGAAGGCGACTTTGCCTTCGAGGTTTCCCATGAGTCGACTCCGTGTCAGTCCGGCGCGCGGCCGGTGTGGATGCGTGCCAACCTCAGACCTTCTTCGGAGTCGTCGACCTCGACGCTCCAGTCGCCGCACGTGCACCACGCGCGGTAGCGCCCGTTCTCGGGCACGACGACCTGACCGTCGCAATCGCCGCCGGTGTTGGCGATGCTGGTCAGGAATTCCAGGGGTTTCTCGTGCAGTGAGTTGTCGTCGTCAGCCATCGGCACCATCCGCGGCGCGGAACACCGGGAGCATCCAGCCGTCGGCGATCGGTGAAAAGTCCACGCGCAGCCGCATTCCGATCGTCACCTCCGCCGGGGCGATGCCGACGACGTTGCTGACCAGGCGTGCGCCCGGAGCATCGGGGAGGTCGACGACCACGGGGACCACGGTGAGATCGGGCATGCCCGGGAGACCGTGGATCACCGCGAAGCTGTACACGGTCGCCTCACCGCTGAGCTGGACCCAGTTGACGGCCTTGGACTGGCACTTCGGGCAGAACGGCGTCGGCGGCAGCCGAAAGGTGCCGCACTCGGCGCACTGCGGCGCCACCAGCCGTCGTTCCTTGGCCGCCTGCCAGAACGGCTCGGTGTGGGAGTTGACCGCGATCCGCACATGCTCGCCGGGCATGGTGGTCGCGAGCGTGGCCTCGGCTGTGCTCATGCCGCCTTCCCCAGAATCAGGCCGCTGACCGGCAGGCTGGCCGGACCGCCGGTGACCAACGCGAGTTCGGCGTCGGCCACCTGGTTGATGGCGGTGCCGCGCATCTGCTCGACTCCTTCCATGATGTGGGTCATGCCGATGATGTAGGCCTCCGACAGCTGGCCACCGTGCGTGTTGACCGGGATGGAGCCGCCGTCGTAGCGGATGGCCCCGCTCTCCACGAACGGTCCGCCCTCACCCTTCTCGCAGAACCCGTAGTCCTCCAACTGCATCAGCACCATCGGGGTGAAGTGGTCGTAGAGCAGCGCCACGTCGATGTCCTTCGCCGTGATTCCTGCCTGCCGGTAGAGCCGTTCGGCGATCGGTTTGTTCCCCGAGGACGCGAAGTACTCGTCGGGCATACCCATCCACGCGAAGGCCCGGCCCCAGTCCTTGACGCCGCCGTGGGCGGCGGCGACCACCGGCACCGGCGGCTGACGCAGATCCCTGGCGCGGTCCATGCTGGTGGTGATGACCGCGACCGCACCGTCGGTCTCCTGGCAGAAGTCATAGAGGCACAGCGGTTCTGCGATCATCCGGGCGTTGAAGTAGTCCTCCAGCGTCAGCGGGTTCCGGTGGATCGCCTTGGGCCGGTTCATGGCGTTCGTGCGGGTCGAGATCGCGATCTCGGCGAACGCCTCGCGGCGGGTGCCGTAGAGGTGCATGTGACGGCGCGCCAGCACCGACATCAGCTGACCCGGCCCGAACAGTCCCGACGGTTGCAGGAAGGAGTTGATCGGATCGGGCTCCATCGCCGAGAAGACCGATCCCAGGCGCTGCTTGGCCTGCTGCAGCGCCATGACGGTGACGACGACCGACGCGTCGCCGGCAACGATCGCCGCGCGCGCCAACCCGATGGCACCCGCCGACCCGCCGCCGCCCGACGTCAGTGCCGCGGTGAACCGGACTTCCGGAATACCAAGGGTTTCCATGAAGTCGGCGGTGTCCATCTTCTCGGTGTAGCCCGCGCTGGCGCCGGAGTAGTAGGCGAACCCGTCGATGTCGTGGACCGACAGGCCGGCGTCCTCACAGGCGGCGATGATCGCCTCGCAGGCGAGTTCGGTGGTGGTCTTCGGCACAGACCCGCCACGCTTGTAGTAGGGCGTCGCGCCGATGCCGACGATCGCGACGTCGCGGAGGCCGTTCGAATGTGTCACTGGATCAGATGCTTTCGGCCGGCACGGGTGGGACGTCGGGGAACAGTTCGAAGAACGCGCCTTGGGTGATGCGCAGCCGGGTTTCGTCGCTGACCCCGTCGAACAGCGTCTTGAGCGTGTCCTGGGTGTGGCCCCAGGTGCCCTCCATGTGCGGGTAGTCGCTGCCGAACATGACGTTGCGGTAGCCCATCGCCTCGAAGGCCTGCACCGCGCTCTCGTCGTGCTGGAAGGACGCGTACACCTGACTGTAGAGGATCTCCTTCGGGTTCCGGTTCAGCTTGGGCCGCACCGCCATGTGGTGCTGGCGGTATCCCTCGAGCAGCCGGTCGCCGAGGAACGGAACCCAGGTGGCACCCCCCTCGGAGATCAGCACCTTCAGGTTCGGATGCCGGTCCAGCGCACCGGAGGCCACCATCTTCATCGCGGCCCGCTGCCCCGAGAACGTCGTCTCGGTGTAGTTCATGATCGCGCCACCCGGGCCGCGGTACACCTGGCCGGCACCGCCCGTGGCGCTGTTGCCCTTCGCCGGATCCACCGGGTCGGTGCCGATGTGGAAGGCCAGCACCATGTTGGCCTCCTCGGCGGCCGCCCACAGTGGCTCCCAGTCGTCGCGATGCCAGTCCGGCGCACTCGGATGCGGAGTGGTCGGCAGGAACACCGCCTTGAACCCCTTGTCAGCGGCCCACTGCAGCTCCTCGACCGCGTCCTGCACGACCAGGGTGGAGATCTGTGCGGTCACCACATAACGCGGGGACACCGAGGCGATCTCCTCCAGCGCCCACTCGTTGCTGACGCGCATGCACGCCTTGAGCAACTCCGGGGTGCGGAACGTCGAGGCCCACATGCCCAGCGACGGGAAGATCACCTCGGCCCAGATGCCTTCCTGGTCGTTGTCGGCTAACCGGGCCTTGGCATCACGGCAGCCGTCCGGGCGGGAGCTCATTTCCGCGAACGCGAGCATCGCCGACGACGGCAACTTGCGCCGGAAGATCTGGCCGTCGACGTAGACGGTCTCGTACTCGCCGTCGGGATCTTTCTCCGAACGTGGGCACAGGTCGGCCAGCCGTTTCGGCAGGCGGGACACCCACAGGTCGTCTGGTTCCAGAAAATGCGAGTCGCCCGAATTCGCCCAGATCTTGGTCACGCGGTCCTCCAACCGTCAGCCGACGAGTGAAAAATTGATTTGCACTGAGGCTAGGGCGAGGCCAGTGGGCGTGTCAACCAGGTGTGGGTGAAAATCGGGCTGAATTAACGGAATGCTGCCGCATACGATGCGATACACATCACACAGCCACGTTATCTGTGGCATGACGCGAAAAATTCTTTTTCAAAGGAGTCGGACTAGATGTCGTCTTCCGCCGGTACCCAGGCCGCGCCCCAGTCGGTGACCCCACTCGCTGGCACCCGTGTCGTCGACTTGTCCACCACGCTGCCCGGCGTGGTCTGCACCCAGTTCCTGGCGGACTCGGGTGCCGACGTGCTGATGGTGGAACCACCCGGCGGCAGTCCGGTGCGCTCGCTGCGCGGCTGGCCCGCGTTCGGTCGCGGGAAGCGCAGCACGGTCGTCGACCTCAAGTCCGGTTCCGGGGCCGATGAACTGGATGCCCTGCTGCGCGACGCGGACGTCGTGGTGACGACGTTCAGCCCCGCTGCCCTGGCCGAACTGGGGATCGACTCGGAGGCGCTGCTCGCGCGCCACCCGCGGTTGGTGATCGCGCATATCACCGGCTGGGGGCGCAGTGGTCCGTGGCGCGACCTCAAGGGCTACGAGGGGCTGGTGCTGGCCAAGGCCGGTCTCTCACACGCGGTGCGTCGGATGGCCAATCCCCCGCGGCCGTCGTACGTGACCGTGCCCTACGCGAGCTTCGCCGCGGGACACATTGCCGTGCACGGCATTCTGGCCGCACTTCACGAGCGCGACCGCAGCGGGCTGGGGCAGATCGTCGACGCCGACCTGGTGCGCGGGGTGCACTCGATCGACGCGTGGAACTGGTTCGGCGAGATGGTCGGCATCCGGTGGCCGGATGCGTATGAGAACGTCGAGGCGTGGACCGAAGAGGGCACACCCCAGAGTCCGATGTTGCTGGCGCTGTTGGCCGCTCCCACCAAGGACGGTCACTGGTTGCAGTTCGCGCAGGTGTCCCCGCATCTGTTCGCGGCCATGCTAACCGAGTTCGGCATGATGGAACTGCTCGCCGACCCGAAGTGGAAGGGCTTCCCGGCTCTGGAGAGTCCGGTGCTGTACAAGGAGTTCTGGTCCATCATGCTCGCCAAGGTCGGTGAGCGCACCCTCGCCGAATGGCAGCAGGTGTTCGACAACAACCCCGACCTGTGTGCGGAGTTGTTCCGCTCCGGTCCGCAGGTCCTCGACCACCCCCAGCTCGTCCACGACCGGCGGTCGACCGTCGTGGAGGACCCGGAGGTCGGTCCGGTCCGCCAGCCCTCCACGCTGATCCACACGGCGGACGGACCCCTGCGCCAGCCGTCGCCTGCGCCCCGGCTGGGCGAGGCGGGCGCGGGATGGCGGTCCGAGGGCGTGGCGATGGCCGGTGGCGACGCGTCGTCGCAGCCCCCGCTGGCGGGCATCACGATCGTCGAGTTCGGTGAGATGTTCGCCGCGCCGTACGCCACGAGCGTGCTCGCCGACCTGGGCGCGCGGGTCATCAAGTTCGAGAACGTCAACGGCGACAACATCCGCAACCTCCTGCAGTTCCCCGAGGCGGCGGGCGCAAAGGTGATGCAGGGCAAAGAGAGTATCCAGGTCGACCTGCACACCGATGAGGGCAAGGCGGTCGCGCACCGGATCGTCGCCTCCGCCGACGTGGTGCTGCAGTCGATGCGCGCCGGTGCGGCCGAACGGTTGGGGATCGACGCGGCGACCCTGCGTGCCGTCAAGCCCGACCTGATCTACGTGTCCGCGCCGGGCTACGGCGTCGACGGGCCGTACGGCGCCCGCCCTTCCTACGCGCCCAGCATCGGTGCTGCCGGCGGGGTGGCGCTCACCAACACCCCGGACGCCGCGTGCGCGACGTCGTGCCTGGACGAGGTGATGCACCAGGCGCCGCGGGTGACCAGCGCCGGAACGGCGCCGGAGTTGCAGAGCGACGGCCTGGCCGCCCTGGCCGTCGCGTCGGCGATCCTCACCGCGCTGATCGGGCGGGACCGCGGCAACCCGGTCAACGACGTGCGGACCTCTATGCTGGGCACCGTCACCCATGTGCTCACCGACTGGCTCGTCGACTACCCGGATGCGCCGACGGCCCCCGCCCCGGTCCACGACGGCAACGGGCTCTCGGCCCTGTACCGGATCTACGCCGCCGGCGACGGGCACATCTTCCTGGCCGCACCGCAGCCGAAGGAATGGCAGCCGCTCGTCGACGCGTTGCGGGACTTCGCCGATCTCGCCGACGACCGCTTCGCCACGCCCGAGGGCCGGGCCGCCAACGACGACGAGCTCGCCCGGAGGCTGGAGGCGGTGTTCGGCAAGGAACCCGCAGCGTTCTGGGAGAAGCGCCTGTCCGCGGCCGGGATCGGCTGTGTGGAACTCTACGAGGGCGCCCCGGCGCGGCTCATCCAGACCGATCCGGCGCTGGCGGCCGAATACACCGTGCCCGCGGTGAGTCCGGTGTTCGACGAGCACCTGCGGTTCTCCCCGCTGGCCGGCCTGAGCCGGTCTGCGACCAGGGCCCCGGGCGGGTGCCTGGCCGGCCAGCACACCGCCGCCGTGCTCAGGGAGTTCGGCTACGATGACGCGACAATCGCGAAATGGCAGGATGCCGGTGTAATCAACTGTGGCTGAGACACGGACGGTCGATCGCTCATCGGAGCGGCAGCACATCATCGATGCCGCCTACCGGTGCCTGCACCGCAACGCCGGCTCGGCGGTGTCGATCACCGAGATCCTCGACGAGGCCGGGCTGGGCACCCGCGCCTTCTACCGCAACTTCAGCACCAAGCACGATCTGCTGCTGGAGCTGTTCCGCCGCGACCGGGACGCGGTCCGGGCGCAACTTCGCGAGGTTGTCGCCCGCGCCGAGGGGCCCGTCGAGGCGTTGCGGGCGTGGATGGCGCACATGCTCGACCTGGTGTCGAATCCACGCAAACGCAAGAGGATGGCGACCTTCTACTCCGAGGAGATGCGGCGAACGCCCGGCTATGACCGCGAGCTGGAGATCATGAGCGCCGCCGATCAGGCGTCGATCGCCGCGATCCTGCACCGCGGCAAGGCCGAGGGGATCTTCACGGAATGCGCACCGGAGTCCGACGCCCGGACGATCCGCGCGGCGGTCGAGGCCGCGCTTCTCGACCGGTTCCAGCAGAAGACCACCGGGAGCGTGGCCGACGAAGTCGACCACCTGATGGGCTTCGTGCTGCGCGGGTTGGGCGCTGCCGGAATGGAAGGCGCACCCGATGATCGTTGAGGTCCGGCGCCAGGACCGGATCCTCGTCATCGCGATGAATCGCCCGGCTAAACGCAACGCGGTGAACAAGGAGATGGCCGAGGCGCTCAGTGCCGCGCTGGATCTCATGGATGACGACGACGAGCTGTGGGCGGGTGTGCTGACGGGCACCCGCGAGTTCTTCTGCGCCGGCACCGATCTGAAGGACGGAGCGGACGCGCGAACCGAGCGCGGCGGGGAGTACGGAATCATCCGCCGCCGTCGCCGGAAACCGTTGATCGCCGCGGTCGAGGGTGCCTGCTTCGGCGGTGGCATGGAGATCGCCTTCGCGTGCGACCTGGTCGTCGCGGCCACGACGGCGCGCTTTGCCCTGCCCGAGTCACGGCGTGGTCTGGTGCCGTCGTCGGGCGCCCTGCTCCGGGCGACGCGGTCGCTGCCCATTCATCTGGCCAAAGAATTGATGATCACCGGTGCGGAGTTGTCCGGCGAACGGGCTCACCATTTCGGTCTGGTCAACCGGATAGCCGAACCGGGCGCCGCTCTGGAGGCGGCGATCGACCTCGCCGAGGACGTCTGCCAGTCCTCGCCGACGGCGGTGCAGGCGATCCTCGAGGCGTTGGCGGATCAGCTCGATGAGGCCGATGCCGTCGGGTGGACGGCGACGGCGAAGGCCGTCGATCGGGTCGTGAGTTCCGATGATCTGCAGGAGGGCCTGGCGGCCTTCTTCGAGCGACGGCCGCCGCGGTGGGTCGGTCGCTGACGTCAGGTGCGCGGCAGTGGGCCGGCCAGCCCGCGCGGTGAGGTGCCGTACAGCCAGCTGACCGCCTGGCCGATCTCCGAGAACTCCAGGGACGCCCCGTCTTTGGCGTGGTAGCGACTCGGCGCCTCGGTGAACCCCTCGATGCGGCTGAGCTTGTGGCCGTCGACGCGCAGGATCTGACCGGTCAGCCAGCCCGACTCGGCCGACTGCAGCCAGGCGACCACCTCGGAACTGCGGGCCGGATCCAGGGCCGGGTCGTCGGCCCGCTCGCCCTTGAAGAAGTCCTGGCTGATGCGCGTGACGGCCAGCGGTGAGATCGCGTTGGCGACCACGCCGTAGCGGCGTCCCTCCATCGCGGTCACCACGGTGAGGTTGGCGATCGCCGCTTTGGCGGCGCCGTAGGCGGCCTGGCCGATGTTGCCCCACAGCCCCGCACCGGAGACCGTGTTGACGATGCGGGCGTCGATCTGGTTGCCCGCCTTGGCCTGTGCGCGCCAGTACTCGCACGCGTGCCTGGTCACGGCGAACGTGCCCTTCAGATGCACCGCGATGACGGCGTCCCAGTCCTCCTCGGTGGCGTTGGCGACGGTGGCGTCGCGCACGATGCCCGCGTTGTTGACCACGCCGGTCAGCATGCCGAAGGTGTCGACCGCGGTGCGGATCATGTCCGCGACGTCGTCCCACTTCGCGACGGATCCGGTGTGCGCCACGGCTTTTCCGCCCATGGCCTCGATCTCGGCGACGACCTGCGCGGCCGGTCCCGCGTCACCCGCGGTGCCGTCGCGACCGACGCCGGGGTCGTTGACCACCACCGCGGCACCGTGTTTGGCGAGCGCGAGGCAGTGCGCGCGCCCGATACCGCGGCCGCCTCCGGTCACCAGGACAACCCGTCCGGCCAATGGTGAGGTCATTGAGAGTCCTTTCACTCGAACAGTGCCGCGATCAGTCGGCGGCGTTGGGTCCAGTCGGCGCCGCGCAGATCGGCGTGACCCGACTCGGTGACGATCACGTCGATGTCATGGGCGGGGGTGGACGCGGGCCTACTCAGCCGCTCGACATAGGGGGAGCGGCCGTTGACCGTCGAGGGCACCGCGATGATCGACAGGCCGCCGCGGCTCATCGCGCCCGCCGCGCAGTAGTCAGGGTGCCCGCCGATCCCGCCGACGACCTTGTCGCCCACGCCCTCGACGTTGACCTGCCCGAAGGGGTCGATCTCGATCGCCGTGTTCACCGCGACCAGCGGTGTCCCCCGCGACAGCCGGGTGAGATCGTGGGTGTGTTCGATCCCGCGCAGGATCGGCCGGCCGTCGGCCCACGTGTAGAGAGCTTCGCTACCGAACAGGTAAGTGGCCGAAGGGGTTCCGGCCAGAAGACCCTTGCGCTCCAGGCCGAGCACCGCGTCGGTCAGCAACCCGGTGTCGATGCTCACCGGCTGGCGGATCCGGTCCAGCAGTGCGGTGCCCAGTTGACCGGGTCCGTACTGCAGGCGCGCACCTTCCGGGACGAATCGGAGCACCGCGTCGGCCAGCGCCTCGTGAACCGGTTCCGGGGCGCGCGACGGGATGGTCACCGGTCGGTCGGCGCTGCGCCCGACCACACGCATGGCACTCGCGGGCAGCGGGGGACCGGCGTCGGCGCAGACCCCGTCGTCGACGACGGCCAGCACCGGAACGCCGCTGTCCACCAGCTCGCGTTGCCAGGACACTTCGGTACCGAAGTGAAAAGACCCGTCGCGGTGGATGACTCGCGTCAACAGCACATCGGGACACAACGCGTCACGCAACAGCGCGGCGATCGCGCTCAACCGCACCGGAACGAACCGGGCGTTCGGTGCGCGCAGGACGTCGCGGACACCCCAGCCCGGCATAAGCGCGACGATGTCGCGGAACACCTCCGTCGCCAGGCCGTCCAGTGGCGCGGTCAACCAGCCCAGGACCAGGCGGATGTCGCCGAGCTCCGCGGCGAGCGCACTCAGCGTCGCGGCGACCGAGGTGCCGTCGTCCGCGCACCGCAGTGCACCGACGCCGTCGCCCAGCGCGACCGTCATCCCCGGGCGCAGACGTGCCCGCAGCTCCGCGGCCAGCGGTGAGCGCAGCAGATCCGTTGTCACCGAGGTTCTTTGGGAAGCCCCAGCACGCGTTCGCCGAGGATGTTGCGCTGGATCTCGCTGGTGCCGCCCAGGATCGTCTGGGCGCGGCCGACCAGCATGGCGCGCACCAGATCGGCGTCGTCGGTGCCCGCGGTTGGGTCGACGCACACGTCGGTGCCGAGCACCTCGGTCGCCATGTCGGCGAGGTCGCGGTCGGTCTCCGACGTCATCAGCTTGAGCACCGAGAACGCCGCCGAGGTCGTGTCGCCCTCGTCGATGGCGCGCTGCCAGGTGTAGCGCAGCAGCCACATCCGGGCCCACAGTCTGGTCATCGACCGCGCCAGCACCGGATCGAGCGCACCGCGGTCACGGGCCGCGGCAACCAGCTTCTCGTGCAGCTTGAACATCGCGACGGCCTGGGAGCCCAGCGTCAGCCGCTCGCGCCCGAGCGTCATGATCGCGATCGTCCACCCTTGGCCGGGCTCACCGATGATGGCGTCGTCGGGCAGCTCGACGTTGTCCAGGAAGACCTCGTTGAACTTGCTCTCGCCGTCCATCTGCTTGAGCGGGCGGACGGAGACGCCGTCGGCGTCCATCGGGACGATGAACATGCTCAGCCCGCGGTGGGAGTCGGGGCCGGTACGGGCCAGCAGGAGCCCGTAGTCCGCGGAGTTGGCCGCCGAACTCCACACCTTCTGGCCGTTGATGCGCCAGCCGGTGTCCGTCTTCTCCGCCCGGGTGCGCACACCGGCGAGGTCGGAGCCGGCGCCCGGTTCGCTGAACAACTGGGTCCAGACGTGGTCGCCGAGCCGGATCGGCTCGAGGTAGCGCGCTTTCTGCTCGTCGGTGCCGAACTTGATCAGCACCGGGCCGACGAGGTCGATCGCGGTGATGGCCAGTTGCCGGGGCACCCCGGCGCGCGCGCACTC
Organism: Mycolicibacterium thermoresistibile; assembly: GCF_900187065.1. Classification (NCBI taxonomy): domain Bacteria; kingdom Bacillati; phylum Actinomycetota; class Actinomycetes; order Mycobacteriales; family Mycobacteriaceae; genus Mycobacterium; species Mycolicibacterium thermoresistibile. The sequence goes on along the minus strand of NZ_LT906483.1, from coordinate 3,411,880 downwards.
CTCGGCGAAGGCGGCCTGGAACGCCACCGGCGCGTCCGCGCCGCCGTACTCCCTCGGCCAGTGCAGGCACACATAGCCGTGGTCGGCCAGGTACTTGTGCCACGCCCGTCCGGGCTCGATGTCGTCGGCCGTCGGAGTCGGGCCGTAGTTGCGCAGGCCGGCGGGCTTCGGTGCGTCGGCGAGGAAGTCGCGGAACTTCGCGCGCAGGTCGCCGAGGGAGTCGGTGCTGGCTGGGCCGTTGTCGGTAATCGTCACGTCACTTCCAGGCGGTTCGTCCGGACTAAATAGAAAAACATTTAGCCCGTTTACTGTCGGTGAGTCTACTCACGGGCGAAACGTGCAGCAAGAGTCTCCCCTTATATCAATATACATATATCGATATCGCGCTAGACTCGGAGTGCGCGACGACGCGAGGAGACCCATGGACTTCGATCTGAACGGCAAGCGGGCACTGGTCACCGGCAGTAGTTCGGGAATCGGTGCGGGCATCGTCGAGACGCTGGCGGCCGAGGGGGTGTCGGTCGTGGTGCACGGCCGCAACGCCGAACGCGCCGAGGCGGTGGCCGACCGGATCCGCGCCGACGGCGGCACGGCCGCGACCGCCGTCGGCGATCTGGCCACCGAGGACGGTGCCGCACAGGTCGCCGACACCGCTGCCGCGGCGTTCAGCGGCATCGACATCCTGGTCAACAACGCCGGCGGGTCCTCCGAGACCGGCATCCAGTCGTGGTTCGCGTTGCCCGTGTCGGAGTGGGGCGTCACCTACCAGCGCAACGTGATGTCCGCCGGCTACCTGATCCACGCCCTGGTACCGGCGATGAAGGAGAGCGGCTGGGGCCGCATAATCCAGATCGCTTCCGCCGCGGGCATCATCCCGACATCGGGCCAACCGGACTACGGCCCGTCCAAGGCAGCGATGATCAACATGTCGATGGGCTTGTCAAAAGCCTTGGCGGGCACCGGCATCACCGTCAACACGGTGATGCCCGGCATGATCATGACCGAGGGACTCAGGGACTTCCTGCGGACCTTCGCCGACCACCGCGGCTGGGGCGACGACCTCGACAAGGCCGCCGACTACATCCTCAAGGGCACCGGCCAGACCGTGCACCGCATCGGGCAGGTCAGCGACGTCGCCTACGCCGTCGCGTTCCTCGCCAGCCCGCGGGCCGACTTCCTCAACGGCATCAACCTCCACCTCGACGGTGGCGCGACGCAATCGATCTACTGACATGCACTTCACCCTCGAATACCCGAGCGACGTCCCCACCGCCAACCCCGAGCTCCGCGAGCCCGCCGTCCTGCGCGCACTGTCGGTACACGCCGAAGCGGTCGGGTTCGACGCCATCGCGCTCGCCGATCATCCCGCGCCGTCGGCGAAGTGGCGCCGCTCCGGAGGCCACAGCACGTTCGACCCGGCCGTCGCGCTGGCGTTCTTCGCGGCCGCCACCTCGACCATCCGGCTGATGACGCACCTGTGGGTGCTGCCGTTCCGCACCCCGTACCTGACCGCCAAGACGCTGTCGTCGCTCGACGAGGTGTCGGGCGGCCGGCTCATCGCCGCCGTCGGCGCCGGATACCTGCGCTCGGAGTTCGCCGCGCTCGGTGTCGAATTCGAGAACCGCGTCACGCTTTTCGACGAGTACCTCGCCGCCCTGCGCGCGATCTGGCTGCACCCCGAAACACCCGTCACGGGAACGACGTTCGCTGCGGCGGGGGAGATGGCTGTGACGACGCCGGTGCAGAAGCCGCACCCGCCGCTGTGGATCGGGGGCAACAGTCCCGCCACGCTGCGCCGCGTCGTCGAACACGGCAGCGGGTGGTGCCCGATGGTCAACCCCGCCGCCGTCGCCTCGTCGGTGCGCACCGCGGCGATCGAGACCGTCGACGACTTCGCGCGGACGGCCGACAAGCTGCGGCAGCTGCTCGCCGACGCGGGCCGGGATCCCGCGCAGATCGAGATCCAAGTCGCCGTTCCCGCAGTCGATTTCGACGACGCCGCCGCGGTCGGCGAGCTGGATCGCTTCGTCTCCGCCGTCGGCGCCGCCGGGGCGACCCGGATCCTCGCGCATGTGCACGCCTCGTCGGCGTCGGCGGCCGAGACCTACATGACCCGGTTCGCCGAGCACTTCGGCCTGTAGCGGTCAGACGATCCGGGCTTCGGCGCCCAGCCGGTCCCAGTGCTCGGAGGGCTTGCCGAACAGCACCTCGTCGGTGCGCGCCCGTCGCAGATAGAGATGCGCCGAGTTCTCCCAGGTGAACCCGATGCCGCCGTGGATCTGGACGTTCGCGTGCGCGGCGTTGCGCAGCGCCTCCGAGCACACCGCTTTGGCCATGCTCGCCCGCCAGGTCTTCTCGTCTGCCGGCCCGACGTCGAACGCCTCCAGCGCGGCCTGCGACGCCGACCGGGCCAACTCGAGGTCGACGAGCATGTCGGCGCACTTGTGCTTGATCGCCTGGAAGCTGCCGATCGGGCGGTTGAACTGCTCGCGGGTGCGGGCGTAGTCGGTCGCGATCTCCAGCACCCGCTCGCAGGCGCCGACCTGTTCGGCGGACAGCACCGCCAACGCCAGGTCGACGCTGTCCGCGATGGCCTCCTCGACCGCGCCGCCGCGGGCCAGCAGGGTGGCCGGCGTGGAGTTGAAGGTGAGGGTCGCCATCGGCCGGGTGCCGTCGAGCACCTCCTCCTCGGCGACCGCGGCACCGGCGGCGTCGAGCGTGAACAAGGCGAGCTCACCGCCGGCGACCGCCGCGACGACGAGGTCGTCGGCCGACGCGCCGTGAAGGACATGGCGCACAACACCGTTGAGCGTCCACCCGGTGGCCCCGTTCTCCGCTGAGACGGTCACGTCCTCGCGCCGCCACAGCCCGCCGTCGCCCGTCAGTGCGACGGCGACGGTGCGCTCCCCGTCGACCAGGCCGGCGAGCCGGTCACCGGCGTCGGCGGCCAGCAGCAGGTTGGTCGCCAGCACCGTCGCGACGAACGGCACCGGCGCCAGCGCGCGCCCGAACTCGTGCGCGACGACGCCCATCGCGGACGCGCCGTAACCGGCGCCACCGAACCGCTCGGGCAGCGCGATCGCGGTCACCCCGACCTGCTGGCACAACACCTTCCACAGCTCGGTGTCGAAACCGCGGTGCTGAGAATCACCGTCGTAGGCCACCGCGCGCACCCGCTCCTCGGGCGAGAGTCGCTCGCATGCCGCGCGGATGGACTGCGCGAGCTCCTGGCGTTCCTCGACGCTCAGCGCCGTCATCGGATTCCTCCTGTGAGTTGTTGTACGAGTTCGCGTTTCGCGATCTTCCCGAGACCCGTCATCGGGAACTCGTCGACGACGACGAGCCGCTCGGGCCACTTCTGCTTCATCAGTCCGCGCTCGTCGAGGAAGGCGCACACCTCCCCGAGAGTGAGATCCCGCCGACCGGGTGAGCGGCGCACGACGGCGCAGACCAGCTCGCCGCGCTCCTCGTCGGGATGTCCGATCACCGCGACCTGGTCGATGAGCGGGTGCGCCAGCAGCTCGTTCTCGATCTCCTCGGGAGAGATGTTCTCGCCCTTGCGGATGATCAGATCCTTGACCCGGCCCGTGATCACGATGCGGCCGTCGGGCCGCAGGTGCCCGCTGTCCCCGGTGCGGAACCAGCCGTCCGCTGTCGTCGACCCCGACCACTGGTCGGGGTCGACGTATCCCGTGGTGACGTTGGAGCCGCGCAGTTCGATCTCCCCGTTCGCGGCGATGCGGATCTCGGAGCCCGGGATGGGACGCCCGCTGCTGTTGGACTGTTGTTCCTCGGTGTCGGCGGCCTCGCTGACACCGATCATCGGCGCCTCGGTCATTCCGTAGGCATGCACGATCGGTATGCCCATGTGGGCCCGCACCTTGCGGTGCACTTCGGGTGGGCACGGGGCGCCGCCACCGATGAGCATGCGCAGCGTCGGGACAAGCGGCTCGTTCTGCCCGGATGCCAGTTGCGCGGACAGCAGCATCTGATAGAAGGCCGTACTGCCGCCGGTCACCGTCACCCGGTACTCGGCGAGCAACCGCAGAAGTTCGTCGGCTTCGACCTTGGGGATCAAGAGGACCGGAAAGCCGGCCAGCAGCGCACACGACAGGTAGACAATCCCGCCGATATGGGCGACGGGGAACGCGATTGTGCTGACTTCCTGGGGATGGGTGCCGAGCCCGAGGTGAGCGGTGAAGCCGCGGGCCGCCGCCAGCAGCGTGCTGTCGGTGTGGCGAACGCCCTTGGGACGTCCGGTCGTTCCGGAGGTGAAGTAGATCCACCGCACGTCGTCCGGCCGAGGGTCCTCGACGAGCACCGGCTCGGCCGGCATCGCCCGCAACACGTCGACGAAGTCGTCGGGCAGCGTGATCACCGAGGTGTCGTCGGGAGCGTTGGCGGCGGTGGAGGCGTCGACGATGAGGACGTCGGCACCGGCGACGTCGAGGGCGGCTTGGACCTCCCGCTGTCGATAGAGGTGCAGCACCGGGGCTTGAACGACCGGCATGCGGGCCAGCGCCAGCATGAGCAGCGCCGCGGCGCTGTGCGCGGGCAGTTGCCATGCGACCGTCATCCCGGGCTGCACGCCCGCGTCGGCGAGCCAACGGGTGGCCGCGGACGACAGACGCGCCACCTCCGCGACCGTGAGGCAGCCGCCGTCGACGTCGATCAGCATGCGCTGATCCGGCTTTCGCGCCGCGGCGTCGTCGAGAAGTCCGGCGATGGTGGCGGTCATGACCGTCCCGCGATGAACGTGCCGATGGCGTCGGCGGTTTCGGAAGGATGATCCAGCATGACGTAGGTTGAGCTGCCCTCGATCAGGCGCAGTCTGGAGTTCGGGAAGGCCTCGGCGAGGCGCTGCGCGTGGCTGACAGGAAATAGGTCGTCGGCGGTGCCCCACAAGACCAGCACGGGTTTTGTCCACTTCCCGATAGCCTGGGCTGCGGCCGCCGTGTGCTGCGGATGCAGCCCAGCGCTGAACCGCACTGCCTCCCGGCGGACCGCGGCCGAGCTCAGGAAGCCGCCGAAGATCGCGTCGTCGCGGTCCCCGGTGATCCCGTTCCTGGTGACGGCGCGCTTGAAGAAGGCTAATCCCGGGCCGGTCGCCAGCAGCCGCAGTACTGCACCTCCGAGGGGAGGAGCGACACGGCACAGCTTCACCAGCGGGGCGAACTGCTTCGGCGGGAAGTGCTCGAAGGTGTCGCAGTTGGTGAACACCAGCCGTGACACCCGCGACCAGTCCAGCCCGAGAATCCCCAACGCCGACAACGTGATTCCACCCCCGGAGTCATTGGCGACCAGGGTCACGTCGCGCAGGTCCAGCTGTTCGAGCAACCCGATGATGCGCCGGCCACACGCGACGACATCCAGATCGACGCTGTCGCCGACCGGCGTGCGTTGCGCGCCGAACGGCCACGTCGGCGCGATACACCGGTGTCCCCGGGACAGTCGCGTGACCACGTCGTCCCACAGGGCGCCGGTGACGTAGGCGCCGTGGACGAAGACGATCGGCGGCCCGCCGCCGACATCGGTGTACTCGATAGCGGCGTCATCGACGGTGATGGTCGTCGCGCTCATCTCGACAGGATCGTGATGGCTCCGGTGCCGGGCGAGCCGTACACCTGGGCCAGGCCGACCTTGGGGTTGTTGGGCACCTGGCGTTCGCCCGCGGTGCCGCGCAGTTGGTGGACCAGTTCGTAGACCTGGCGCAGGCCGGACGCGCCGACCGGTTCGCCGTTGGCCAGCAGCCCGCCGTCGGTATTGATCGGGATCCGGCCGCCGATCTCGGTTTCGCCATCGGCCAGCATCTGCTCCTGCTCGCCGTCCTTGCACAACCCGGTTTCGGCCATGTGGATGATCTCCGAGCCGGAATCGGTGTCCTGCAGCTGCGCGACGTCGACGTCCTCCGGGCCGATGCCGGCCTGCTCGTAAGCCGCTTTGGCGGCCGCGGCGGTGGTGCCCTCCACCAACGGCAGCTCGATCGAGGTGCGCAGCAGTTCGTAGCACCCCTCCCGACGGCTGCGCAGGGCGCTGGCGCGCAGATAGATCGGGGTGCCGGTGTACTTCTTGGCGTCCTCGGCCCGGCACACCACCACGGCGGCCGCACCCTCGTTCGGGTTGCAGTACATGAACTGGCGCAGTGGGGCGTTGACGACGGGGGACTCCAGGATCGTCTCCAGGCTCATCGGCTTGCGCCGCCACGCGTGCGGTGCGCGTGCGCCGTTGCCGAGGTTCTTGACCGCGACGCGGGCCAGCGTCTGCTCGCTGATGCCGTGGTCGTGCATGTAGCGCATGATCTTGGTGCCGAAATAGTGCGTCGTCAGGAACATGCCCTGATCGCCGTACCACTGCGGCAGACCCGCGACCGCGGGGTCGGCGCCGAACGCGCCGCGCGGATGCTTGTCCAGTCCGACGCCGACGGCGATGTCGGCCACGCCCGCCACAACGTCGCGGGCGGCGAGGGTGAGCAGCGAGTTGCCGGTGGCGCAGCCGCTCAGCGTGGCCCGCGCCGGGATGCCGGTCATGCCGACCAGGCCGGTGATCGCCTCCGGGTTGGCCACCTCGAGGCTGCCCGCGTAGAGGCTGCCGACATCGGACCAGTCCACGCCGGCATCCTTGAGCGCCCGGCCGATGGCGACCGCACCCATTTCCAAAGCCGAGCGGTCTGCGTATCGTCCGAACGGATGAATGCCGACGCCGATGATCGCGATGTCGGGTGTGCTCATGGCGCTCCTCGTGTGGGATGTTCGTAAGCGGGGTGCTATAAATATAACTATATAGCGGATTAGCGAAGGACTGAGGGCGTTGAGCATTGCACTTCTGCTGGAGATGGCCGTCTCGGGGGATCCTGACCGGGTGGCAGTCATCGACCGTGACGTTCGGCTGACCACCACGGAGCTGGCGCGGCTGGCTGGCGGCGGCGCGCAGGTCATCGCGGGTTCCGGGGTTCAGCACGTCGCCTACGTGGGGCTCGGCGGGGCGATGCTGCCGCTGCTGATCTTCGCGTCGACGCACGCGACCGTGCCGTTCACGCCGTTGAACTACCGGCTGAGCGCCGAGGGCCTGCACCAGCTCATCGAGCGGCTGCCGTCACCACTGGTGATCGCCGACGACGAGTACGTCGACGCGGTCGCCGGCACCGGCAAGCAGGTGATGCGCTCGTCGGAGTTCGTTGAGGCGGCGCGCGCGGCCGAACCCCTGGAGGGCTTCGCCGACCCCGACAGCGTCGGGATCGTGCTGTTCACCTCCGGCACGACCTCACGCCCGAAGGCCGTCGAACTGACCCACAACAACCTGACCAGCTACGTCACCGGCACCGTCGAATTCGCCGACGCCGACGCCGAGGACGCGGCGCTGGTGTGCGTGCCGCCGTACCACATCGCGGGCGTCGGCGCGGCGCTGTCGAACCTGTACGCGGGCCGGAAGATCGTGTGCCTCAGCCGGTTCGACCCTGCGGAGTGGGTGCGGCTGGTGGCCGACGAGAAGGTGACGACGGCGACGGTGGTGCCGACGATGCTCGACCGCATCGTCACCGAACTGGAGGCCCGGCCGCGGGAGCTGCCGTCGTTGCGCAACCTGGCCTACGGCGGCTCGAAAGTCGGTCTTCCGTTGGTGCGCAAGGCTCTTGAGCTGCTGCCCGACGTCGGGTTCGTCAACGCCTACGGGCTGACCGAGACCAGTTCGACGATCGCGGTGTTGGGTCCCGAGGACCACCGGATCGCGCTGGCGTCCGACGACGAGAAGGTGGTGCGCCGGCTCGGGTCGGTCGGCCAGCCGGTGCCCGGCATCGAGATCCAGATCCGCTCCAAGAACGGTGAGGTGCTCGGGCCGGGGGAGACCGGTGAGCTGTTCGTGCGCGGGCCGCAGGTGTCGGGCCGGTACACCGGGATCGGGTCGGTGCTCGACGACGACGGCTGGTTCCCGACGAAGGACGTCGCGATGGTCGACGAGGACGGCTACCTGTTCATCGGCGGGCGCTCCGACGACACGATCATCCGCGGCGGGGAGAACATCGCGCCCGCCGAGGTCGAGGACGTGCTGATCGAGCATCCCGCGGTGCACGACGTCGTCGTGGTCGGGCTCGAGGACGACCAGTGGGGACAGATCATCGTCGCGGTCGTCGTGCCCGAGCCGGGCGCCGAGGTCGAACCGGGGGACTTGCGGGCGTTCGCGCACAAGACATTGCGCGGCTCCCGCACCCCGGACCGGATCGAGATCGTCGACCGGTTGCCGACCACCGACACCGGCAAGGTGCTGCGCCGCGAGATCCTCGAGAACCTGCGGGCCGGCGCCCTCCAGAACTGACAGCAGCCAAATCCTAAGGAGCACAACAGTGATCAAGAACGGCACCCGTCTCAAGAGCCAGGTCTGCGACACCCAGGTGATCGTCGTGCGGACCGCCGACAGCCTCGATGACCTGCGCTGCGGCGGCGCCCCGATGGTGACGCTGGACGCCGAGCCCGGCGCGGGTCTGAGCCTCGACCCGGCGTTCGCCGACGGCAGCGCGATGGGCAAGCGCTACGTCGACGAGGGCGGCGCCGAGGTCCTGGTGACCAAGGCCGGCGCCGGCACGCTGAGCATCGGCGAAACGCCGCTTTCACTCAAGGAGGCCAAGCCGCTGCCCGCCAGTGACTGAGCCCGTGTCACGATGGGGGCCGGGGTGTGTACCCGCGGCGACGAGGGTGAGGAGTGACATGGGACCACGACACGAGACGCTGGAGATTCCGTCGACCGACGTCACTCTGGCCGCGGACGCGTACGGCGATCCGTCGGACACACCCGTGGTGCTGTTGCACGGCGGCGGGCAGACCCGGCACTCGTGGGGTTCGACGGCGACCGACCTCGGCGCCAAGGGCTGGTACGCGATCACCGTTGACCTGCGCGGACACGGCGACAGCGGTTGGTCCCCGGACGGCTACTACGGGCTGGACACCTTCGCCCACGACGTGATCGCGATCGCCGAGTACCTGGGCCGTCAGCCGGTCTACGTCGGCGCATCCCTCGGTGGTGTGTCGTCGCTGGCGGCGATCGGTCACCGGCCCGATCTGGGGCTCGGTCTGGTGCTGGTCGACGTCTCGCCGTTCCTGCAGCCGAAGGGCACCAGCCGGATCCGCGACTTCATGCTGGCCCACGCCGAGTCGGGCTTCGGGTCGCTGGAGGAGGCCGCCGACGCCGTCGCCGCCTACGTGCCGCACCGGCCGCGGCCGAAGAACTTCGAGGGGCTGAAGAAGAACCTGCGCTTCCGTGACGGCCGCTGGTACTGGCACTGGGACCCGAAGTTCCTCGCCGAACCGTTCGAGGCGGTGCAGCGCGATCCGCTGATCGATCCGGCCCGGCTGGGCGCGGCGGCCCGTGATCTGCGGCTGCCGACGCTGCTGGTGCGCGGCGGGGAGTCCGACGTGCTCAGCGTCGAGGATGCCAAACGGTTCATCGAGCTGGTGCCGCACGCCGAGTTCGCGATCGTGGTGGGCGCCCACCACATGGTGGCCGGCGACGACAACGCGGTGTTCGAGGATGTGCTCGACGACTTCCTGGACCGCCGGATCCGGTCGCGGCTCAAGCTGTTCGCGAGCTGAGGTCTACGCGCCGAGTGTGAATCCAGGGCGGGGAAATCGCGGTTTCGCCGCCACCAGTTCACACTCGGCGCAGTGGATCCAGGTCAGGCGCCGGGCAGCTTCTCGTCGCGCAGCCGCTGGCCCGGGGTGAACGTCGCGGGCGCGTTGATCCAGCCGTTGATGATCCCGATGCTCGGGTAGCGGCGCGCTGCCGCGAGGTCGACGTGATAGTCGGGCATCCGGTCCAGGACCCGTCGGATCATCGTCTCCAGTTCGATGCGGGCGACGTGTGAGCCCAGGCAGCGGTGGATGCCGATGCCGAACGTGGTGTGCCGGTTGGGGAACCGATCGAGGATGATCTCCTCAGGCCGCTCGAACGCGGTCTCGTCCTGGTTGGCCGAGGCCCAGCTCAGCAGCACCCGTTCCCCCGGCTGCAGCTCCACCCCGGCCACCGTGACGGGTTTGGTGACAGTGCGGGCCAGCGCCTGCTGCGGGGTGAAGGCGCGCAGGAACTCCTCGATGGCCCGCGGCAGCAGATCCGGGTTGTCGATCAGCCGCTGCCGGTCCTCGGGATGCTCGGCCAGATACACCAGCGAGCTGACGGTGACCGCGGTGGTGGTGTCGAACCCACCCGCGATGACCAGGTTCACCATCGAGAACACCTTGTCGTCGGGGATCGGCTCTCCGTCGATCTCGGCGGTGACCAGGAAGTCGATCAGTCCCTCACCGGTCGGGTTCTGGCGGCGCTCGGTGATGAGTTGGAAGACCTCGCCGCAGAGCTCCATGTAGCGCCGCAGGATGTCCTCCTGCTCCTCCGGTGGGGTGTAGATGATCTCGTGCTGGACGCTGGCGAAATCGTTCCACTTCTCGATCGGCAGCCCGAGGAACTCACAAGTGAACAGCGACGGCACCGGGTTGGCGAGATCGTCGACGAGGTCGAACGAGCCCTTCTCGATCACCTGGTCGAGGCAGACGTCCACCCAGTGCGCGATGCGCGGCTCCCACTTCTTGCTCTCCCCGGGGGAGAAGAACGGGTTGAGCAGCTTGCGGTAGGGCAGGTACTCCGGTGGGTCCATCTCGATCGGGCACATCGGCACCGGCGACGGTGGGATCGTCACCCCCAGCGGCGACACCCCGTTGACGGTGTAGCCGGACGCGAACACCTCGTCGTTCTTGGCGGCGGCGACGACGTCGTCGTAGCGGCTGATCACCCAGAAGCCGCCGTGTGCATCCGTGTGGGCGACAGGGCATTTCGCGCGCAGCTCGGCGTTGATCGCCGCGGAGTTCTGCGCGTACTCTGGGGAGTGGTGGTCGAAGTCGACGGTGGGCCGGGTGTCGAACGTGGTCATGTGTGCGGTCTTCCTCTGGGATCAGGGCTTGTTCGTGTTGCCGGCGTCGACCGGCAGCGTGACACCGGTGATGTAGCGGGCATCGTCGGAGAGCAGGAACAGCACCGTCTTGGAGATCTCCTCGGGGTGCAGGATCGCCACTGGTGCGTACGGCTGATCGGCCGCTGCGTCGAGGTCCGGCAGCATGTTCGCCGCGCCGGAAGCGAACAGCGGCTGCGGTTCGGCGCAGGCGTACGCGCTCGGGTCGCTGCCCATCGCGGTCAGCACCCCGGTCGGGTGGATGGTGTTGACCCGGATGCGGTGCGGGGCGAGCTCGTTCGCAAAGGCCCGCATGAGCCCGACGGCGCCGTGCTTGGAGGCGACGTAGTGCGCATACGGCACCTGGCCGCGCAGCCCGGCGACCGAGCTGGTGATGACGATCGAACCGCCGCCTGCCTCGATGAGGTGCGGCGCCGTCGCCTGGATCGTGTTCCACACACCCTTGAGGTTGGTGTCGACGACCAGGTCGAAGAGGTCCTCGGTGATCGTCAGCGATCCGTCCTTGTGGAAGGTGCACACCCCGGCGTTGGCCAGCACCGCGTCGATGTGGCCGAACTCGCGGGCGCCCGCGGCCGCGGCCTCGTTGAGCGCGGCGGCGTCGCGGACGTCGGCGACGTAGGTCACGCAGCGGCGGCCGGCGTTCTCGACCAGCTTGCGGGTCTCGTCGAGATCCTCCTGACTAGCGTACGGGTACTGCACCTTGTCGCTGACCTGGCGGCACACGTCGACCGCGATGATGGGGGGTGTCAGATGGTCTGTGTAAGTCCTGACGGAAGGATCTCAGGGCATGGCGACAGGCAAGGACGCGGATTTGGCACTGGGTGAGGTGGGGTCCACCGTGGAGATGGCCGAGGCGCTTCGGGTGTCGGGCGTGGTGGACGATTTGCTGGCTCAGGTCGATTCCGGCGAGGTTGCGTTGACCGGTGAGGGGGGCTTGCTGCCCGGGCTGATCAAGCTGGCTCTGGAGCGTGGGCTGGCTGCGGAGCTGACCGATCATCTGGGCTATGAGAAGGGCGACCCGGTGGGGCGGGCGCTGCCCAATGCCCGCAATGGCACTTCGGCGAAGACGGTGCAGACCGAGGCCGGCCCGGTGCCGTTGGATGTGCCGCGTGATCGTGACGGCTCGTTCACTCCGCGGCTGGTGCCCAAGGGTCAGCGGCGCCTCGGCGGGCTCGATGACATGATCATTTCGCTGTACGCCGGTGGAATGACCCTGCGTGACATACAGTTTCACCTTGCGTCGACGATCGGGACCGACGTTTCGCACGAGACGATCTCCAAGATCGTCGACGAGATCTTGCGAGGAGGTCCTGGCCTGGCAGCGCCGGCCGCTGGACCCGATCTACCCGGTGATATACCTCGACGCGATCGTCGTCAAGGTCAAAGACGGCGGCCACACCCGCAACAAGGCCGCTCACATCGCCGTGGGCGTCGATATGGCCGGGATCAAGCACGTCCTGGGCATCTGGGTCCAGCAGAACGAAGGAGCGGCGTTTTGGGCCTCGGTGTGTGCCGATCTGGCCAACCGCGGCGTCCGCGACGTGTTGATCGTATGCTGCGACGGGTTGACCGGCTTCCCCGAGGCGATCGCGGCCACCTGGTCGCAGGCCGCCGTTCAGACCTGTGTGGTGCATCTGATCCGCAACGCGTTGCGGTTCGTGTCCTACAGCGACCGCAAGGCCGTGGCCGCAGCACTCAGACCGATCTACACCGCGGCGAACGCCGAAGCGGCCCGTGCCGAGCTCGACGCGTTCAGCGCATCGGAGTTGGGCACGAAGAATCCCACGGTGACACGGGTTTTCGATCGATCGTGGGAACAGTTCACGCCGTTTTTGGCGTTTCCGCCCGAGTTGCGCCGGGTGATCTACACGACCAACTCGATCGAATCGCTGAACTACCAGTTACGCAAGGTCACCAAGACCCGCGGCCAGTTCCCCAACGATGCCGCCGTGGTGAAACTGCTGTGGCTGGCCATCTGCAACATCGAGGATAAACGCGCCGCCGAACGGGCCAAGGAACGCAGCCAGAAACGTTGCCGAACAGCTCCCGGACGCCTCGTGGAAGGACAGGTGGTCACCAACTGGAAGAAAGCACTCGAACAACTCTCGCTGGTCTACCCAGACCGCATCGAGCCGTATCTGTAACACCGACGATCGACAGGAAACCAAACAAGCGACTTACACAGAAAACTTGACACGCTCCGATGATGTCGGCGCCCTCGTTGGCCAGCGCCACCGCGTGCGAGCGGCCCTGGCCGATACCGGCACCGGTGATGAAGACGACCTTGTCCTGGACCCTGCCCATTGCGCGAAACCCTTTCTATTGCAGGCCGATGTAGACGTTCTTGGTGCGCTGGAACTCGCGCAGACCCCAGATCCCGCCTTCCCGGCCGAATCCGCTCTGCTTGACCCCGCCGAACGGTGCCGCGCTCGGCACGATCGGAAACCCGTTGACCGCAACGCCACCCGCGTCCAGCGCGGCAGCCATCACGTGTGCGCGGCGCAGGTCGCGGGTGTGGATGTAGGCAGCCAGCCCGTACTGGGTGTTGTTGGCCAGTTCGACGGCCTCCTCCTCGGACCGGAAGCGCAGGATCGCCAGCACCGGCCCGAAGATCTCCGTCTGGGCCAGATCGCTGGCGGGGTCGACGTCACCGAACACGGTGGGGCGGTAGAAGTAGCCGGCATCGAGCCCGTCGGGTCGGCGGCCGCCGGCCAGAAGCTTGCCCGCCTTGTCGGACAGTGCGGAATCGACTGCGCGCGTGACGCGTTCGAGCTGTGCCGCGGTGGCCAGCGGGCCCATCATCGTGGTCGGCTGCCAGGGGTCGCCGACCGTCAACGCGTCGGCGCCGGCCACCACGCGGGTCACCATCTCGTCGTAGACGTCGTCGTGCACCAACAGCCGTGTCGGCAGAATGCAGCCCTGTCCGGACAGCATCATCAGCCCGGCGCTGACCGCCATCGTCGCGGCCGCGTCCAGATCGGCGTCCGGGAACACGATGTTCGCGGACTTCCCGCCCAGCTCGAGCACCACCGGGGTCAGTGCCTGTGCGGCAGCGGCGAACACCTTGCGCGCCGTCTCGCCACCACCGGTGAACGTGATCTTGTCGACGCCGGGATGCGAGCACAGTGCGCTGCCCGCCTCCGCGCCGCCGGGGATGACGTTGAGGACACCCGGCGGCAGTCCCGCCTCGGCGGCGAGCTCGGCGAACCGCAGCGCCGAGAACGGTGCGTTCTCCGGTGGTTTGAGCACCACGCAGTTGCCCGCCGCCAGTGCCGGGGCGACCTTCATGCCGATGGAGATCAGCGGGCCGTTCCACGGGATGATTGCCGCGATCACGCCGAGGGGTTCGTCGAGCACGTAGTCCAGCGCGCCGCCCGCCGGGACTGGGACCACCTCGCCCGCGGACCGGCCGATCCAGCCGGCGTAGTAGGTGAACCAGTCCGCGGCCATCGCCGACGACGAGCTCGCCAGCAGATTGGGGGTACCGACCTCGAGGGTCGCGATGGCCCCGAGACGTTCACCGTCGGCGACCAGCCGGCGGGCCAGTTCCTGCAGGATGTCGCGGCGCCGGTTGAGGTCCAGATCACGCCAGGCGGGGAAGGCCGCGCGGGCGGCCGCCACCGCGGCGTCGACCTCTGCGGGGCCCGCGAGTGGGACCTCGGCCTGGACCCCACCCGTTGCGGCGTAGTGGTGTTCGTAAACGCCGCCGCTGGTGGAGATGACGTCCCCACCGCCGATGACGAGGCGGGGAGCGGGGAGTTTGTCGGGCAGTGTGCGTTGCACGTTTCCGTCCGATCTGTTGCGCCGGATGTGACGCAGACCATCTTTGGATCTCGGCCGATGCGGAGGCAACGGCCTGAGGTGAAAGCGCCGTTTGCGTTCGCGACCTGTTCAGGGCTGTGGCGCGCTCCTAGATTGGCCCTCACACGCGCTTGTGGTGGTTGAGGTTTCGACAGCGAAGGGAAGGTCAGCGTGGCTGGTCCGCTCGACGGGATCACCGTGGTCGACTGCTCACGAGGACTTGCCGGACCCCGTGCCAGCGGGATGCTCGCCGACTACGGCGCAGAGGTGTGGTGGGTCGAACCGCCGGGCGGTGACCCGCTGCGCGATGTGCGCAAGACCGAGTACGCGGTGTTCAACCGTGGCAAGCGCAGCGTCACGCTCGACCTCAAGGCCGACGCCGGCCGGGCCCGCTTGTTCGAGATGCTCTCCGCCGCAGATGTTTTCCTGACCAGCTGGCGTCCCGGTGTCGCCGAGCGGCTGCGGATCGGCTGGTCCGATCTGCATCCCGCGTTCCCGCGGCTGGTCTACACGTCGATCACCGGATTCGGCGAGGACGGCACACTCGCGGAGGTGGCGGGCCACGAGGCGATCGTGAGCTCGTATGTGGGCGTGACCGCCGAACAGGTCGGGCTGCGCCCCGCGCCGATCTACGAGGGCCTGCCGTTCGCCAGCATCGGCGCCGCCTATCTCGCGGTCATCGGAGCGCTGGCCGCGCTGTACCGGCGGACCCGCGACGGCCGGGGCCGCCACGTCCAGACCTCGCTGGTGGACGGTGCCCTGAGCTACCTCGGCATGCTGTGGGGCGACGCCGACGACGCCGACAGTGCGCCGCCGGTCGTGCCGGGCCGGATCCGGTTGATCTCCCGGTCATTCCGCTGCGCCGACGACGAGTACATCGGCGTGCACACCGGCGCGGTGGGCGCCTTCGGGCGGCTCATCCGTGAACTCGGGCTCGCCGACCGGGTGCAGGTCGCCGAGGACGGCTCGGACATGCAGATGCCGCTCACCGACGACGAGCGCAGGATCGTGATGGAGGAAGTACCCGCGATCTTCGAGACGCAGCCCCGTGATGTGTGGCTCAAGCGACTGCTCGACGCCGACATCGCCGCCATCCCGGAACTGCGCCCCGGCCAGATCTTCGACGAACCCCAGGTGCGCCACAACGGGATGGTGGTGACGGTCGAGGACCCGGTGCTCGGACCGCTCGAACAGGTCGCTCCGGCAATCCGTTTCGGCGGTCTGGAGCACCGGCCGGCCGTGGGTGCTCCGACGGTCGGCCAGGATGACGGCCGGCTGCCCACGGCTTTAAGCACGTATGTCTGACCGGTGATCTCGAGGTCGGTCCCGGGTCCGAGCCCGTCCCAGGCACTGCCGGTGAAACCGTTGACGGCGCGCAGTTCGGCGGATCGGACCACCGGCTTGTCACTGGTGTCGACGGTGATCGTCGCCCCGGCGTTCTCGTCACCGGCCTCGATCGTCGTCACCGCCTCGGTGGTCGAACACTTCACCGTGTGCACGGTGTCGACCAGCGCACCATCGAGCGCGATCTCGGCGGTGCCCGACGGCAGCGTGCCCGCCGCACGCTCGGGAGCCGCCGTCGTCGAACAGGCGGACAGCGCTGCTGCGATACTCAAGGCGATCGCGAGGACCGTGCGGTTCGACATCACACCTCGATTCGACTCAGACCTGAATTAGCTAAATATCTTCCCAATTCGACCCTAACTTGGGACACTGTGTCAGTGGACCCGAATTCGGACTACGACGCCAGCGACGAGTTGGAGTACGGCATCAACTGGTTCGCGTGGATTCTGCGCGGGGTCTATCCGCCCCCGGCCTATCCCCCGGTCTGAGCGACCTGGGCGCGAAGCCGCTTTTTGTCGACCTTGCCACTGGGCAGCACGGGTAGCTCGTCGACGATCACGAGCCGGCGCGGGATCTTGTACGCGGCCAGCCGCTGCCGGACCTCCGCCTGCACGGCTTCGAGTGTGACGTCGGCACCGGGTTCACACACGACGACCGCGCACACCGCCTCACCCCAGCGCTCGTCGGGGGCACCGACCACCGCGCACGCGGCGATACCGGTCACCCGCAAAACGGCGTCCTCCCCTCCGGCGAGTACACGTTCTCCCCGCCGGTGATGATGACGTCCTTCTTGCGGTCCACCAGATACAGCAGACCGCGCTCGTCGAATCGCCCGACGTCCCCGGTGTGACACCAGCCGTCGCGCAGCGTCGCCAAGGTCGCGGCCTGATCGTCCCAGTACCCGCGGAATAGTGAATCCGACTGCACCACAATCTCGCCCGCCTCTCCGACTGGAACGTCGGCACCGTCGTCGTCGACGATGCGCACCCGGTTGCCCGGGAACGGGAAGCCGACCGAGCGTAGTGCCTCCGGATCACCGGCGTGCAGTTCGCGGGGCAACCCGGACACGATCGCCTCGGTCTGTCCGTACAGGTTGAGGAATCCGACCGAGGGCATCAGCGCGAGCGCACGCTCGAGGATGTTCATGGTCATCGGCGCGGCGGCGTACACGACGGTGTGCAGCGACTCGAGCGACCCGGTGTCGGTGACCGCGTCGAGCAGCGCGCTCAACATCACCGGTGCCAGATGCAGCACGGTGATCCGATGCTCAGCGATCAACCGGACCGCCTCGTCCGGATCGAACTGCTGTTGCAGCACCACGGTCCCGCCGCGGGCGTGCATGCCGCCAAGCATCGCCATCGCGCCGATGTGGAACATCGGCATGTTGATCAGGATCTGATCGTCAGAGCCGGAGCGCATTTCATTGTTCATTGTGAACAGTACGCGGCGGTGCTCGGTTTGACCGAGAATGCAGCACTTCGACGCACCGGTGGTGCCGCTGGTGAAGATCAGGCAGGCGATGTCCTCCGGCCGCGCGCGCAGCGCGACATCCCCAGCGCGACCGGAGGCGACGAACTCCTCGTAGTCCGTCATCGCGGAGTGTCCGTCGCCGACGCACACCAGAAGCGGCGTCGACGTCAACTGCCCGGCGAGGTCGGCGACCATCGGCGCGAACTCGTCGCCGACGAACACGATCTTCGGCCGGACCCGGTTGATCACGTCGCGGACCTCACCGCCGGTGAGCCGGAAGTTGACAGTGGCCAGGATGATTCCGCTGAGGTGGGTGGCCGCCATCACCTCGCCGAACTCGATGCTGTTGCGGCTGAGAATCGCGATGCGGTCCTGGCGCCGCACGCCGGCGGCCACCATCGCCGACACCAGACGGGTTGCCCGGTCGTAGAGCTCGGCATGGGTGAGCGTCCTCTCGCCCATCCGGTAGGCGACGACGTCCGGGAAGCGGTGAGCGTTGTCGGAGACGATGTCTCCCACCGTCAGCGCGGTCATCGGCTGCTGAGCAGCATCGAACCGGCCACCGGGCCGCCACCGACGCCGACGGCGACGACCTCGGGCGTCTTGGGGGCCTGGCGGTCGCCACCCTCTCCCCACATCTGCACGCACGCCTCATGCAGGAAGCCCATTCCGTGCAGCCGTCCCGCGGAGAGCTGACCGCCGCTGGTGTTGATCGGCAGGTCACCGTCCAGGGCGATCCGCTGGCCGCCCTCGATGAACTCGCCAACCCTGCCGTGCTCGCAGAACCCCAGCGCCTCCAGCCACATCACGGTCAGGAACGAGAAGCCGTCGTAGATCTGCGCCATGTCGACGTCTTTCGGGGTCAGCGTGGTGTTCTGCCACAGTGTGGCCGCGGAGTCGTGGGCGGCCATCGTAGTGAGGTCGGAGCGCTGGTCCCACGTGGCGCGTTCGAACATCCCGGGGCCGACGGACCCCACGGTCAGCGGATGGCGCGGAAGTCCCTTGGCGGCGTCGCGGCGTGACACGATCACCGCGGTGGCGCCGTCGCACGGGATGTCACAGTCGTAGAGGCACAACGGTTCCGAGATCATCCGCGCGCCGAGGTAGTCGTCCATCGTCATCGGCTCGCGGTAGATCGCGTCCGGATTGAGCCCGGCGTTGCGGCGCGCGTTGATCGCGATGGCGCCGAGCTGTTCGCGGGTGAGCCCGTATTCCTGCATGTACCGCTGGGCGGGCATGGCGAGCCAGTTCGCTGCCGACAGCGCGCCGAACGGCGCCACCCACTCCAGGTGCGGTGGCAGCTTGCCCCCGCTGAACAACACCGACGCGCGCCCGCCGCCGCCCTGCTGCGCGGCGGTGGACTCCCACACCGACCGGAACACGACGACATGGTTGGCCAGCCCGAGACTGACGGCCATGCAGGCCTCCATCACGGGTCCGATCTGGCCCGCGGTCTCCATGCTGGAGATGTACCACCGGCTGCGCAGGCCGAGCGCGTTGCGGACGTCGTGGATACCGGCTCCGCTGAACCCCGGGTCCGGAACGCCGGGACCGGGATAGCTGGCGATGCCGTCGATGTCGTCAACGTCCAGGCCCGCGTCGGCGATCGCACGCAGCACGGCCTCCAGGGTGAGGTCCAGGCCGGTCCGGCCGAGTCGACGCCCGACCTGGGACTTGCCGGCGCCGGTCAGCACCGCCTTACCGTCGAACGGACCCCGGCTCATCAGAAGATCCACCGCGAGATCATCTCGACGACGGCGGCCGGTTTCTCGGAGCCGTCGATCTCGACGGTGTGGCGGACCAGCAAATTCACGGTGTCATCTCCGATCTTGTCCGCCTCGGCCATCTCCGAGCGCACGCGCACGCGGCTGCCGGCCTTCACCGGCGCTAGGAATCGGACCTTGTTGAGGCCGTAGTTGAGGCCCATCTTCGCGTTGTCGACACGGTAGTTGTCCTTGCTCAGGCCCGGGATCAGCGACAGCGTGAGGAAGCCGTGTGCGATCGTGGTGCCGTAGGGACTCTCGGTCTTCGCGCGCTCGGTGTCGACGTGGATCCACTGGTGGTCGAGCGTGACGTCGGCGAACTGGCTGATGCGCTCCTGTTCCACCTCGAACCACTGGCTGACACCGAGTTCGGTACCGGCCGCCGCGATCGCCTCGTCGATGGATCCGATCGTTTTCATGTCACTCCCATCCGTCAGCCGACCACAGGCACACCTAACAATATCGCTATCTATTTAACTGTATGCTGCTATTCGTCGATCATCTCCACCCGCCTACCCAGGAACGCTCATGCCCCTCACAACGAAGTTCACCGAGGCCTTCGGTATCGAACACCCCATCGCCCAGGGCGGTATGCAGTGGGTGGGACGAGCCGAACTGGTCGCGGCCGTCGCGAACGCCGGTGCGCTGGGGTTCATCACCGCGCTGACCCAGCCGACGCCGAAGGATCTGGCCAACGAGATCGCACGGTGCCGCGACCTGACCGATAAGCCGTTCGGGGTGAACCTCACGATCCTGCCGACGATCAGCCCCCCGCCCTATGACGAATACCGCCGGGTGATCATCGACTCCGGCGTCAAGGTCGTCGAGACCGCGGGATCCAACCCCGCCCCGCACCTGTCGCACTTTCACGACAACGGGATAAAGGTGCTGCACAAGTGCACCTCGGTGCGCCACGCGGTCAAGGCACAGGAACTCGGCGTGGACGGCATCAGTATCGACGGATTCGAATGTGCCGGCCACCCCGGTGAAGATGACATCCCCGGCCTGGTGCTGATCCCGGCGGCCGCCAAGCAGATCGAGATCCCGATGATCGCCTCGGGTGGCTTCGCCGATGCGCGTGGCCTGGTGGCCGCACTCGCCCTCGGCGCCGACGGCATCAACATGGGCTCCCGGTTCATGTGCACCGTCGAGTCACCGGTCCACCAGAAGGTCAAGGAGGCCATTGTCGCGGGCGATGAACGCGGCACCGAACTGATCTTTCGGACCCTTGGCAATACCGGGCGCGTGGCGAGCAACAGCGTGTCGCGCGAAGTCGTGCGGATCCTCGCCGATGGGGGCCGGTTCGAGGACGTCAGAGACCTGGTCTCCGGCGCCCGCGGAGCGCGGGTGTACGAGACGGGCGACCTTGAAGCCGGGATCTGGTGGATCGGGACGTCCATGGGACTGATCGACGACATTCCCACCGTCGGCACCCTGCTCTCCCGCATCATTCGCGACGCGGAGCACCTGATCGAGGGTCGCCTGCAGGCCATGGTGCGGTCGCCAGCCGGGGCCGATCAGTGAACAGGGAGGATCCCGCGAGGGAGCACCCGGCCGCGCCCGAAGAGGCTGTCGCCTCCCCTCTCCACCGAGGGCTCACCTGGGAAGAGTTGCCGGTGGGCCTGTCGTTCCGGACCGGCGCCCGCACCATCACCGAAACCGACTTCATCAATTTCGTCACCTGGGCCGGCTTCACCGAGCCGCTGTTCCTGGACGCATCGGATTCTGCGGCAGGCCATGGTCGTCGCCTGGTGCCCGCCGCACTGACCTATAGCCTCGCCGAGGGACTCGTCATACAGACCCTGGCGTTCGCGGGAACCGGAATAGCCTTCCTGGGCATGGACCTCAAGGTCCGTCAGCCTGTTTACGTCGGTGACACAGTGCACGCGGTGGTCGCCATATCGGAATCCCGCGCCACCAGGAATCCCAGCCGCGGCCTCGTCGTCAGCACCATCAAGGTCCACAACCACCACGGCGACGAGGTACTCGAGTACAGCCCCGCCCGACTGGTCCGGCGCAGCGCCACAGCGGCCGACTAGCGGCGCAATCACTTATTTATCTATCTATTTAGCTGTATAGTGCCTCTGCAGACCCTCCATCCGACTACCCTGGGAGACATATGACGTCGACGACGTCCCGCGCGGCGATCGTGGCCGCCGCCCGCACCCCGATCGGCACCGCCCGTCGCGGCTCGCTGGCCAACACGCCCGCCGTCGAACTGGCCAAACCGGTGGTCGCGGCGGCCGTCGAGCGCTCCGGACTAGACGCCACCGACTTCGATGACTTCGTGCTGGCCGAGGTCCTGCAGGGCGGAGGTGACAGCGCGCGTTACGTCGCGGTCGACCTCGGGCTGACCTCCATCCCAGGGCTGGCCGTCAACCGGCAGTGCGCGTCGAGCCTGTCGGCGATCGCAGTGGCCGCCGGCCAGATCGCGGCCGGGATGAGCACCGCGGTGCTGGCCGGCGGCATGGAATCGTGCTCGACGACCCCGGTGCTGCGCAAGCGCAAGCCGTTCACGTCGGGCAAGGCGCCGGAGGACTACGAGGATCCATGGTTCCCGTTCTCCCATCCCCCGACCGAGGATGCTCCCGCGGTCGACATGTCGATCACGGTGGCGCACAACTGCGCGGTGCAATACGGCATCAGCAGGCAGGAGCAGGACGAGTGGGCGCTGCGCAGTCACCAGCGCGCGGTCAAGGCGATCGACGCGGGCTCGTTCATCGACGAGATCGTGCCCGTCGAGGTGCCGCAGGCCGACGGGTCGACAATCACATTCGCCGAGGACGAGCATCCGCGCCGCGACACCAGCATGGAGGTGCTGGCCGGGCTGAAGGTTTTGCACCCGGAGATCGAGGGTTTCACGGTGACGGCGGGTAACTCGTCCGGCGTCAACGACGCCGCGGCGGTCGTCGCGCTGGCCCGACCCGACACCCATCGCCCGGTGCTGGCCCATGTGCTGTCGTGGGCATCGGTGGGGGTGGAGCCGAATCGCACGGGCAGCGGCCCGATCTACGCGATCCCCAAGGCGCTGGATCTGGCGGGGCGCACGATCTCCGACGTCGCGCTGTTCGAGATCAACGAGGCGTTCGCCGCGCAGGCGATCGCGTGCACGCGGGAACTCGGTCTCGACGACGAGATCGTGAACGTCTACGGCTCCGGGATCAGCCTGGGTCATCCGATCGCGGCCACCGGGGCGCGGATGGTGACGTCGGCGATCCACGAATTACGGCGTCGCGGAGGCGGACTCGGCGTCCTGTCGATGTGCGCGGGCGGCGGAATGGGTGCGGCAATGGTAATCGAGGTGGCATGACATGACTCAACTCATCGCAGACAACGTGTTCCGGGTCGACGGCGACCGCGCCGTGTTGCTGGGCTCGCGGCGCCGGTCGACCGGCGTGGTGAAGTTCCCGCCCGAGCGGCCGGAGCTGTTCGACGCCGACCCGGCGATCCAGGAGGACATCGAGCCGATCGAACTGTCCACCGAGGGCACCCTCTACACCTACACCACCCAGGAGTTCCCGCCGCCGCTGCCGTACAAGGGCAAGCGCTCGCCCGAGGAGTTCAAGCCCTACATCGTCGGGTTCATCGAGCTGCCTGAGGGTGTGCTGGTCGAGGCGCTACTCATCGGCGCGACCGCCACGGAGCTGTCGATCGGCCAGAAGATGGTCAGCACCACAACGGTTTTCGAGACTGAGTCAGGTGAGCAGCTGCTCACCTACGCGTTCAAACCGGCTTACTGACCGTTTCAGAATGAGTTCGGCGTGGTAGATGGCGTTCCGGGACGGTTTCGGGCACCGTGTCGAGAGTGTCTGTTGATCTTGTTCCTGACGATCTGTGGGAGCGTGTAGCTCCGCTGCTTCCGCCCAGATCTGCCCGCCGGTTCCGGTTTCCGGGGCGCAAGCCGGTCGACGACCGGGTCGCCCTGGCCGGCATCATGTTCGTTCTGCGCACCAACGTGGCCTGGCGTGATGTGCCGGCAGAGACGATCGGGTGCAGCGGAGTGACCTGCTGGCGCAGGTTGCGGGAGTGGACCGAGGCCGGGGTGTGGCCGCGGCTGCACGAGATGCTGCTCGCGGAGCTGCGAGCCGCCGGGTTGCTCGAGATGGACGACGTCGCCGTCGACGGCTCGCACGTGCGGGCCCTCAAAGGGGGGATCACACGGGACCCTCACCGGTCGATCGCGGCCGCACCGGCAGCAAGCACCATGTGATCGTCGACCGGCACGGAACCCCTCTTGCGGTGTCGCTGACCGGCGGAAACCGCCACGACGTCACTCAACTGATGCCGCTCGTCGAGGCGATCCCCCGTATTCGAGGCCGGCGGGGCCGGCCGCGGAATCGGCCCCGCCGGTTGTTCGCCGACCGAGGCTACGACTACGACAAGTACCGAAACCTGCTTCGCGAAAAGGGGATCACCCCGATGATTGCCCGCCGAGGCGCCGCGCATGGCTCCGGGCTCGGCAAGGTCCGCTGGGTCGTCGAGCGGACCTTCGCTTGGTTGCACCAGTTCAAGCGTCTGCGAACACGTTCCGAGGTACGAGCGGACTTGCATCAGGGGCTGCTCGAACTCGCGTGCAGCATCATCTGTTTGAGGCGACTGCGGAGATCATTCTGAAACCGTCAGTTACACAGAAAACTTGACACGCTCTGCTGCGGCCCCCGGCCGGCTGGCGGGGATGGACTTTCACCAGCGTGCCGCGGTGATAGAACTTCACCAACTCCCCATCGGCACGCACGTCCAACGTGGTGCCGATCCAACACTCGGGCAGCGAGTACAGCGCTTTGGCGACCTCGGCGTGGAAATCACGGTGCACCTTGACCGCTTTGAACACCGGCACGTCATAGACCCCCGGCATCGCCAGCAGTAGCGGCTGTTCTTCGGCGGTGAACACCTCCAGCGGACGCGCGCAGGTGGTGCCGTGGATGCGGGTCCCGGCGGTGCGCTCACACCACACGGTCGCGACGTGCTGAGCTTCGTCGAGACTGCTGAATGTTTCACCGTCCCAGAAGTTTCGGCGCACATACTGCACCACGCGTTCCACCCGCGGCTTATCCTTCGGGGACCGCACCCTGGCCGGGTCGGTGAGGAATCCGCCATGACCGGCGTAGTCCAGCCACCCACGGGTGAACTGCGGGTTGAGCGCATCAGCAGAAGCGATCACCGGTTTCAAATTGTCGGGGATCAGCACTGCGAACACCCCACCGAAAAACGCCCACGCCGCCTGACATCCGGCGATCACCGCCGCCAGGGTCTGCGAGTACGTCAGCCAGACGAACATGTGCCGGGAGTAGACGGCGGTGAAGATCAACGCATGCACCTTGCGGCGCCGACCGTCCGTGGCGTCGGTGAGCATTCCCAGGTAGCCGAAATCGATCTGGCACTCCACGCCGGGATCACCATCAGCAACCCGTACCGTGGTGCCCTTGCGGCCGAAACCACAACGCTCACTGGCGAATCGGTGCAACGTTCGATACGGCACCACACACCCCTGCCGGGCCAGCAACGTGTGGATCTTGGTGATCGTCAACGGCCGCTGTTCACCGTCGCCGGCCACCCACGCCCTGATCTGTCCCTCGAACGCCAACAACTGTTCCCACGCCGCACCATGACCATGCGGGCGCACCGGGCGCACCGCCTCGGCGACCGCCCCGATCAACCCGTCATCGATCACGCTGGCGTCGTCGTCTCGGCGCAGACCGGCAGCATGCGCGGCCTGCACATAGCGGCGCACCGTTTTGCGGTCCAGGCCGCAATGCGCGGCGATCGTGCGCAGGCCTGGCGCCGGTAACCCGGCCACCCCCAGCCACAACCGCAGTACTTCCCTGATCTCGTTCACATTGACCTCCCGAAAAGCCATGCCCGCTGCCTCCGTGACTAGAGCTGTCACGACGATCGAACGAACAAACGAAGAGACCACCGACGCGACGCGCCGGTGGTCCCATAACTGGCAATCCAGGTGGTCCCATCCTCCTGGCAAAAATCAGGTCACACTGGTCCCAAGCTCATGGCAGACGACAGTCGGTGCTTGTTGGTGCCGTGCCTGTCAAGCCAAGTATGGGGGGACACATGGCAGGCAAGTTCGAGCTGTACAAGGACCGGGCGGGGAGTACCGATTCCGGCTGAAAGCGGGAAACGGGGAGACCATCGCCGTCAGCGAGGGCTACACCACGCGGTCTGGGGCGCTCAACGGGATCGAGTCCGTGAAGACCAACGCCCCTGGTGCGCCCGTCGTGGACCTGACCTGAGCGGTCGCTCCTGGTGGGAGCGGTCGAATTGAGGAACGACTTCTACGAACTCACCGACAGACTTGGCAGTGTCCACAATGCCGAGAGTGGTGAGCAGATGGGCATGGGTCGCCTGACCGCACGGGGACGTGACGTTCCCGGTGGACATCCCGGTGAACATCTGTTCCTGCTGTTGGTGATGGTGATGACGCTGACGACGAACAGAGCCCCGCACCGGATCGGTGCGGGGCTCTGGAACTGTTCGGGTTATGCCGGGATCAGGTCGATGCTGTTGTCACCGATCCGCGCCTCGATCTTCAGTTCGCCGCCCATCGCCTGAATGTAGGACAGCAGCGTTCCCAGCTCGGTGTGCGCCAGGTCGCCGCGCTCCAGCTTCGACACGCGAGCCTGGGACACTCCCATGCGCTGAGCGATGTCCTCCTGGCGCAACATGCCGAGGGTCTTGCGCACTTCAGCCAGCGTGTGAGCGTGCTCCATCACCTTCATCCGCCTGCGCGCGGCGTCAGCCCGCGCCGGATCGACACGACCTGAGGCGACCGCCTCAGCCCGGACATCCCGCCAACTGCGTGCCATGTCACTCACCTCTCTCAAACCATCTCTCGTAGCGCTGTTCCGCCACGGGGATGTTGTCCTGATACCACTTCTTCCACTGTCCTGCCTTGTCGCCCGCCACCAGCAGCACTGCTCGCCGCGTCGGGTCGAAGATGTACAGGATGCGGATGCTGGTGCCTGCGGGGCGCAGCTCCTTCATGTGGTGGTACTTGGAGCCCTTCACCCGGTCGGCGGTCGGGCGTCCCAACGCTGGTCCGCTCTCCTCCAACCGGTCGATGGCACCGGTAACCACGTCAATCACATCGGGGTCCAGGCTGAAGAACCACTGTTCCACCTCCTCGACCAGGATGACCTCCCACATGAGAATAGTATAACGCCAGAGTTATATGCAAGGGCTCGCCGTATCCGCTGCTCACAACGGTGTCGAGCATCTCCGGGGTTCGCCGGGGTGGGTGGGCACCCCGTGCACCACCCCGCAGCCCTGCCGATCATGCCAGCCGCGCGCCACCTCGTCGCTGGATACGCCGCTGACCTGGGAAAACACTCACGTGATCAGGTGCAGGGACCAGGGTGGTTCCGGGGTGGGTGGGCACCCCGGAAGGCGCGGGGTCAGCGTCGGGTGGCTCAGGGTCAGCCGAAGTCAGCCCATCCCAACATCTCTCGGTAGAGAAGCTCGTTGGGCACTGGACCCGGCATCGGACGGGGGTCGCCCGCCCAGCAGCCCAGCACAGGGTGCTTCTGCGTTGTCACCGTCGCCACGGGTTTGTTGCGGATGATGAAGCGTGAGAACTCCTCCAGGTATTGCAACGTCTCCCTGAACAGGGTTGTCGCAACGGTGGCGATGTCGGCGCAGTAGGCGCGCGGCTGGAACGGGTTGGATGGCTGGGCGTTCCAGACTCCAAGCCTGTCAAGCTGGTCCTGACTGAGCGGTGTGGTTGCGGGGTCCAGCTCTGGGAGACCGTCGAGGGTGAGGGCGACCGTTGTGGATGAGCCGTAGCTGCGCGACAACTGGTGGCGGGTGCCCAGCGGAATCGCGTGGATTCGGTTGCGCAACTGCCCGATCACCCGTGCGTATGCGCCTAACGATTCGAGCAGTGTCGTGTCTGTCGGTTCAAACCGGTCGATTACCGATTTCAGCTCATCGGTGGAGGTCAGCGTTCCGCGCTGTTTGTCAGGATCAAGGCTTGTGTCGAACAGGGTCTTGGTGATTCGGGCGTACCGGTCCATCGCGGCGCACAGATACAGGAGCATCCGGTCGAATGCTTCTGCTGTCATCTCAGCCGTGTCAGAACGTTGCGTGTCGGTTGAGGTGCCGTTGCTCAGCGCAGCCAGCACATGATCCACCGCTCGTGCGGCTCGACTCAGCCGCAGAGCAATTGCCTCCATCGACTGAACGAGATTTTGATCCCCGCCTGCCGTCGCCATCATTCGGATCGCGGTGAGGTGCGGAACCGAAGCGTCGATGCCCGCCAGGTACAGGTCCGCCACCGAGGTTGCGTTGAACGTCTGGACCAGCTCGCCTCCGCCGATGATCTGCCCCCTGGAAACCTCAAGCACTGGATTGGCGGTCATTCGGAGGTAGTGCCCGAACAGCGGGATCAACTGGCTGGGCGTGACACTCACGACCAGATCGTTGTCCGCGACATCATCCCGCCCTGCGGTGGGCGCAGCGGTCACGATGACATCGGCTCCGATTGCCCCAGCGGCACTTGCCAGGGCTGCGGCGCGGTGGCGATCAGCAAGAGTGATCCCGGAGTCGTCCGAGTACGCGGCGCGTGCAGCTTCGTCAAGCATCGCGTAAACGCTGAAGAAGTTCCCCGAGGTCGCCAGTGTCCTCATACCGTCTTCGTAACCGGACACTCCAACGGTCGAAGAATCCAGGAACCTTGGTGCGTCTGCCACCGTCGTGAACTCGAACTGGTACCAGCGGGGACAATCGAGCGCCCGCATCCAGGTCGAGGGCTCGGTCTCCTCGTTTTGCACCAGCAGCAGCGGTTCGACTTCCTCGTCACGGGACAGGACTCGCAGCAGCTCGTGCGTGGGCTCGCTCAGGGTCTGTACATCGACTGCGATCCTGAGCTTTCGCGTGTTCGGACGCAGTGAAAACAACGCGCCGGAATCACGGGCGATGGGACGGTCAACAGGCGGGCGCACGTAGCGCATGAACCGGTGGCGAGGAGCATCGTCGGGTATGTCGAGAGCCATGGCCGGACGGTAACGCCAACCCCCGACATCAGCAGGGCTGCACGTTGCGGTTCAAATGGCGCGTGGGTGTTCAGGTGCGCACCGCACGCACGGGTGAAGTGCGGGGCGGACGGGTCACAGATACGGTCGCAGAGTCCGGGTTGACTCTCCCAACCCGGACACCAGCACACCTGCAAAAGCCCAGTTCAAAGCATTGAGAATCCCGCGAACTGGGAGGTTGCAGGTGTGCGTCAGTCCTTTCATAAAAGGCTTCGTTGGCGCGTTCGAGGAACTCACGCCGGGGACCGTCCAGGTACTCCCACATGTCCTGCCCCTCGGGCAGGTTCCCGAACATCACGTCGCGCATGGTCACGGTCAGCAGCGAACGTGCTCGGCACCATCCGGGGAAGCCGGAAGCGCGCCCAGTGACACCCCATCACGGGGCTGTTGTGATTTTTGTGTGACTTTTCGTCGTGACGCAGGTCCGACGTGCGCGCTGTCAGCGACAAACGCGCAGGTCAGAGGCTGTGCCCCCGGCAGGATTCGAACCTGCGACCTTCTGCTCCGGAGGCAGACGCTCTATCCCCTGAGCTACGGGGGCGCTGAGATGACTCTGCGCGCTGGGCGTGACACAGCGTAACGCATTCTCCCCGTCAGGCCACCACCGCCTGCCCGATGGCACGGACTCGGGGCTTTCACGCCCGGCCGATGGGGAGGTCAGGCGCGGGCCCGGGAACCCGGTTCCTGCGCCACGGACCGTTCCCCGATCCAGCCGACGTAGGTCAGGTAGGCCCCGATCGCCGCCGCGACCAGCATGACGACCCACAACAAGACCGTGGATCCGACCAGCCAATCGGCCAGCGCCAGGTACGCCCGCGGGACGACCAGTAACACCAACCCCTCCAGCACGGCCAGCCAGCCGACAACGGAGACGATGATCGCCGCCGGCCCGCGCCGATGCTCATGCAGCCCGACGATGACGAGGCCCGCGAGCAGGGCGAACACCCCGGTCAGGAGTTGCCAGACACCGCTCGCGTCGATCGCTCCCACCACCGCCTGGGTGTCTGACGGCCGTGCCGCTGCGGCGAGCGGCACGATCACCATGTAGGGCCCGAGCACACGGGCGAACCTGCGCGTCGCGAGCGCCGAGTCTTGCGAGATCTCCATTGCTGACCCTCTCCGCCGGTCGATGTCCAGGTCGGGACGACCAGTGGGATACAGCCGCCGGTAACCCCGGTGCGACGACTTTCGCTCCTTCAGTCGATCATTTGCCGCGGCTCGAGGTAAGAGACCAAAGTCACCTTTGAAGGGGGTTCGTCCCGCCGCCCGATGGCACGGATTCGGGCCTTGATCACCTCAGACCATAGGATGGAGCCTCGTGACCCCCGCCGATCTGGCCGAGCTGCTGAAGACCACCACCGTCGCGGTGCTGGCCGAGCGCGACCTCGACACCGCCGCCGTGCCCGCGACGGTCACCGTCGAGCGTCCGCGCAACCCCGAGCACGGCGACTACGCCACCAACATCGCACTTCAACTGGGCAAGAAGGTGGGGGTGAACCCGCGCGAGCTGGCCGGCTGGCTCGCTGCGGCGCTGGCCGAGGCCGACGGTATCGCCGCCGCGGAGGTGGCCGGCCCCGGCTTCGTCAACCTGCGGATCGACGCGACCGCCCAGGGCGCCATCGTCGCCACCGTGCTGCGGCAGGGGGCGCGGTACGGCCATTCCGACACGCTCGCCGGACGCAAGATCAACCTCGAGTTCGTCTCCGCCAACCCGACCGGGCCGATCCACATCGGCGGCACCCGCTGGGCCGCCGTCGGCGACGCGCTGGGCCGGCTGCTGACCACCCAGGGCGCCGACGTCACCCGCGAGTACTACTTCAACGACCACGGCGCCCAGATCGACCGGTTCGCCAAGTCGCTGATCGCGGCCGCCAAGGGGGAGCCCACCCCGGAGGACGGTTACGCCGGCGAATACATCCAGGAGATCGCCGCGGCGGTGCTGGCCAAGGAGCCGCAGGCGCTGTCCCTGCCGGACGACGAGATGCACGAGACGTTCCGGTCCATCGGCGTCGACCTGATGTTCGCCCACATCAAACAGTCGCTGCACGAGTTCGGCACCGACTTCGACGTCTACACCCACGAAGAGTCGATGCACACCAGCGGCCGGGTGGACCAGGCGATCGCCCGGCTGCGCGAGGCCGGCGCGATCTACGAGAAGGACGGCGCGGTCTGGCTGCGCACCACCGACTACGGCGACGACAAGGACCGGGTGGTCATCAAGAGCGACGGCCAGCCCGCCTACATCGCCGGCGACCTGGCCTACTACCTGGACAAGCGCGAACGCGGCTTCGACCTGTGCATCTACATGCTCGGCGCCGACCACCACGGCTACGTCACCCGGCTCAAGGCGGCCGCCGCGGCGTTCGGTGACGACCCGGACACCGTCGAGGTGCTGATCGGGCAGATGGTCAACCTGGTCCGCGACGGGCAACCGGTGCGGATGAGCAAGCGGGCCGGCACCGTGATCACCCTCGACGACCTCGTCGAGGCCATCGGGGTCGACGCGGCCCGCTATGCGCTGATCCGCTCCTCGGTGGACACCCCGATCGACATCGACCTGGAACTGTGGTCGTCGGCGACCAACGAGAACCCGGTGTACTACGTGCAGTACGCGCACGCCAGGCTGTCGGCACTGGCCCGCAACGCCGCCGACCTGGGCGTCACCCCCAGCACCGAACACCTCGATCTGCTGACCCACGACAAGGAAGGCACCCTGATCCGGACCATCGGGGAGTTCCCGCGGATCCTGAAAACCGCTGCGGCGCTTCGCGAGCCGCACCGGGTGTCGCGGTATCTGGAGGATCTGGCGGGCGCCTACCACCGGTTCTACGACTCCTGCCGGGTGCTGCCACAGGGGGATGAGGAACCCACCGAACTGCATGCGGCGCGGTTGGCGTTGTGCGAGGCTACCCGCCAGGTGATCGCCAACGGACTCGGCATTCTCGGCGTGAGCGCTCCGGAGCGGATGTGATCGCCCACCCCGCCGGACCCCGGCATGCCGAAGAGATCCACCACGGTGAGACGCCACCCCGGCCGCAGTCTCCGGACGAGCTGCTGCTGTTGGCGCCGAATGTCTGGCCGCGCAACACCGTTCGTGAATCCGACGGAGTGGTGTCGATCGCCGGTGTGCGGGTCACCGACATCGCCGACGAATACGGCACCCCGACGTTCGTCATCGACGAGGACGACTTCCGGTCCCGGTGCCGTGAGATGGCCGCGGCGTTCGGTGGCGGCGAGAACGTGCACTACGCGGCGAAGGCCTTCCTGTGCACCGAGATCGCCCGCTGGATCGACGAAGAGGGGCTGTGCCTCGACGTCGCCAGCGGCGGCGAGTTGGCCGTCGCCCTGCACGCCGGCTTCCCCGCGGAACGAATCACCCTGCACGGCAACAACAAATCGGTGGAGGAGCTGACCACGGCGGTCGAGGCCGGAGTCGGCCACGTGGTGCTGGACTCGATGATCGAGATCGAGCGCCTGGACCGGATCGCCGCCGCCGCGGGCAAGGTGCAGGACGTGCTGGTGCGGGTGACCGTCGGCGTCGAAGCGCACACCCACGAATTCATCTCGACGGCACACGAAGACCAGAAGTTCGGGCTGTCGCTGGCCAGCGGTGCTGCCATGGCGGCGGTGCGCCGCGTGTTCGCCACCGACAACCTGCGCCTGGTCGGGCTGCACAGCCACATCGGTTCGCAGATCTTCGACGTCGCCGGCTTCGAACTGGCCGCGCACCGGGTGATCGGCCTGTTGCACGACGTCGTCGAGGAATTCGGGGTGGAGAAGACGGCGCAGATCTCCACCGTCGACCTCGGCGGGGGCCTGGGCATCTCGTATCTGCCCGATGATGATCCGCCGCCGGTCGAGGAGCTCGCCGCGAAGCTGAAGGCCATCGTGCGCAGCGAATCGGCCGCCGTCGGTCTGCCGACCCCGCGGCTGGTGGTGGAACCCGGCCGCGCCATCGCCGGACCCGGCACCATCACGCTCTACCGGGTCGGGACCGTCAAGGACGTGGCGATCAGCCCGACGGCATACCGCCGCTATGTCAGTGTCGACGGTGGCATGAGCGACAACATCCGCACCGCGTTGTACGGCGCCCAGTACGACGCCCGGCTGGTCTCACGGCGCACCGACGCCGAGCCCGCACTCGGCAGGATCGTCGGAAAGCATTGCGAGAGCGGCGATATCGTCGTGCGCGACGTGTGGGTTCCGGGCGATGTGCAGCCGGGGGACCTGATCGGCGTCGCCGCGACTGGCGCCTACTGCTATTCGATGTCGAGCCGGTACAACCTCATCGGCCGACCCGCGGTGGTGGTGGTACGGGACGGACGGGCGCGGCTGATCCTGCGCCGGGAAACCGTCGACGATCTGTTGAGCTTGGAAGTGAGGTGACCATGAGTACCCGCCGAAAGCCGGTCGGTGTCGCGGTGCTGGGACTGGGCAATGTGGGAAGCGAGGTGGTGCGCATCATCAACGAGAGCGCCACCGACCTGGCCGCCCGGATCGGCGCGCCGCTGGAACTGCGGGGGATCGGTGTCCGCCGGGTCTCGGCGGACCGCGGTGTGCCCGTCGAGTTGCTCACCGACAACATCGAGGAACTGGTGTCGCGCGACGACGTCGACATCGTCGTCGAGCTCATGGGGCCGGTCGAGCCGGCGCGCAAGGCCATCCTGACCGCCCTCGAACAGGGCAAGTCGGTGGTCACCGCCAACAAGGCGCTGATGGCGCAGTCCACCGGCGAACTCGCCCAGGCCGCCGAGAACGCGCACGTCGACCTGTACTTCGAGGCCTCGGTGGCAGGCGCCATCCCGGTGATCCGCCCGTTGACCCAGTCGCTGGCCGGCGACACCGTGCAGCGGGTGGCGGGCATCGTCAACGGCACCACCAACTACATCCTGTCCGAGATGGCCAGCACCGGCGCCGACTACGACACGGCGCTCGCCGAGGCCAGCGCGCTCGGCTACGCCGAGGCCGACCCGACCGCCGACGTCGAGGGCTACGACGCCGCGGCGAAGGCCGCCATCCTGGCGTCGATCG
This sequence comes from Mycolicibacterium thermoresistibile, assembly GCF_900187065.1. Classification (NCBI taxonomy): domain Bacteria; kingdom Bacillati; phylum Actinomycetota; class Actinomycetes; order Mycobacteriales; family Mycobacteriaceae; genus Mycobacterium; species Mycolicibacterium thermoresistibile. The sequence goes on along the minus strand of NZ_LT906483.1, from coordinate 3,378,485 downwards.
CCTTCCACACCCGGGTGACCGCCGACGACGTCTACCGCGAGGGCATCACCAAGGTGACCCCCGCGGACTTCGAGTCGGCGCGTGCGCTGGGCTGCACCATCAAGCTGCTGGCCATCTGCGAGCGGTTCACCGGCGACGACGGACAGGAACGGGTGTCCGCCCGCGTCTACCCGGCCCTGGTGCCGCTGGACCATCCGCTGGCCGCCGTCAACGGTGCGTTCAACGCCGTGGTGGTCGAGGCCGAGGCGGCCGGCCGGCTGATGTTCTACGGTCAGGGCGCCGGCGGGGCGCCGACCGCGTCGGCGGTGCTGGGCGATCTGGTGATGGCCGCCCGCAACCGGGTGCTGGGCGGGCGCGGCCCGCGCGAGTCCAAGTACGCGAAGCTGCCTGTCGCGCCGATCGGGGTGATCGCGACGCGCTACTACGTCAGCCTGTTCGTCAGCGACAAGCCGGGTGTGTTGGCCTCGGTGGCCGCCGAATTCGCCAAACGCGAGGTCAGCATCGCCGAGGTGCGGCAGGAGGGCGTCATCGACGAGGGCGGCGAGCGGATCGGCGCGCGGATCGCCGTGCTGACCCACAGTGCCACCGATGCGGCGCTCAGTGAGACCATCGAGGCGTTGGGTGACCTCGACTCGGTATATAACGTGGCCAGCGTGCTGCGGATGGAAGGAGCCGGCGATTGAGCGCCGCTGACACCCCGGTGCACCGGGCCTGGCCGGGATTGATCGAGGCCTACCGGAGCCGGTTGCCGGTTGGGCCGGGCTGGACGCCGATCACCCTGCACGAGGGTGGCACCCCGCTCGTCCCCGCACCGCGGTTGTCCGAACTTCTCGGCTGCACGGTGTATTTGAAGGTGGAGGGCCTCAACCCGACCGGGTCGTTCAAGGACCGTGGGATGACGGTGGCGGTCACCGAGGCGGTCGCGCGCGGTCAGAAGGCGGTGCTGTGCGCGTCGACCGGGAACACCTCGGCGTCGGCCGCCGCCTATGCGGCGCGGGCCGGGATCACCTGTGCGGTGCTCGTCCCGCAGGGCAAGATCGCCATGGGCAAGTTGGCGCAGGCGGTCATGCACGGCGCCAAGATCATCCAGATCGACGGCAACTTCGACGACTGTCTGGAGCTGGCCCGCAAGCTCACCGCCGATTTCCCCACCATCTCACTGGTCAACTCGGTCAACAAGTACCGCATCGAGGGCCAGAAGACCGCGGCGTTCGAGATCGTCGACGTGTTGGGCACCGCACCTGATGTGCACGCCCTGCCGGTCGGCAACGCCGGCAACATCACCGCGTACTGGAAGGGCTACACCGAGTATCACCGCGACGGCCTGACCGACCGGCTGCCCCGGATGTTGGGCACCCAGGCCGCCGGCGCGGCGCCGCTGGTCCACGGCGCCCCGGTGCGGGACCCGGAGACCATCGCCACGGCCATCCGGATCGGGTCGCCGGCGTCGTGGTCGTCGGCCGTCGAGGCCCGGGACCAGTCCGGCGGCCGGTTCCTGGCGGCGACCGACGAGGAGATCCTGGCGGCCTACCACCAGGTGGCCAGCGCCGAAGGGGTGTTCGTCGAACCGGCGTCGGCGGCCAGCATCGCGGGGCTGTTCAAGGCGGTCGAGGACGGCTGGGTGGCCCGCGGTTCGACGGTCGTGTGCACGGTGACCGGTAACGGGCTGAAGGATCCGGACACCGCGCTGCGCGACATGCCCACCGTCACACCGGTTCCGGTCGATCCGGTCGCGGTCGTCGAGCAGCTGGGTCTGGACTAGCGGAGTGGTCTTGGACGCACGCGAGGATCAGGGCAGACGGTCGATGGCCGCGACGCTGCCGCCGGGTTTGACGGCCACCTCGGTGGTGGCCGCGTCCAGTGCGAACCTGGGACCCGGCTTCGACAGTTTCGGTTTGGCGTTGAACGCCTACGACGAAATCATCGTCGAAACAACGCAATCCGGCCTCACCGTCGAGGTCGAGGGGGAGGGGGCCGACCAGGTCCCACTGGACGCATCGCATCTGGTCGTGCGCGCGATCCACACCGGCCTGCAGGCGGCCGGGTTCAACGTGCCCGGGCTGCGGGTGCACTGCCGCAACGAGATTCCGCACTCGCGCGGGCTCGGATCCTCGGCAGCCGCGGTGGTCGGCGGCTTGGCTGCGGTCAACGGCCTTGTCGCGCAAGTGGGTTCAACTCCGCTGACCGAGGCTCAGCTGGTGCAGCTGGCGTCTGAGTTCGAGGGGCATCCGGACAACGCGGCCGCGGCCGTGCTGGGCGGGATGGTGGTGTCGTGGACCGACTGGTCCGGTCCGTCGCCGCGCTACGCCGCGGTGACGCTGCCGCTGCACCGCGACATCCACCTGTTCTCGGCCATTCCCGAACAGCGGTCGTCGACCGCTGAAACCCGGGTGTTGCTGCCGGATCGGGTCGACCACACCGACGCGCGGTTCAACGTGAGCCGGGCCGCGCTGCTGGTGGTCGCCCTCACCAGCCGGCCCGATCTGCTGATGGATGCCACCGAGGACGTGCTGCACCAGCCGCAGCGGGCCGCGGCGATGCCGGCGTCGGCGGAATACCTGCGCCTGCTCCGCCGTTGTGGCATTGCAGCGGTGCTGTCCGGGGCCGGTCCGACCGTCCTCGCGCTCAGCTGTCAGCCGGAGCTACCGCAGGAAGCGGTGGAATACGGCACCGCCAACGGGTTCACCATCCGTGAGATGAAGGTGGGCGACGGGGTGCGATGGTCCTCGGGTGTGGCCGTCCGCAGCTGAATTCCAACGATTCGGGTGTGCGGTGGGTCACATCCCGCGGGGTCAATTCGCTCACACGCACGTAGCGGGATTCTTGCTTCCAGCTCGGATGCGCGTTATTCTCGCTTTCGTCCAGCAATCGCAGCGTCTGTACTGCGCCGACACTAGGACGACCACCAATTCTTCTCGTGGATGACGGTTCGCCGCATGTATCGGTGGACCTCCAGCGATCACCGTTGCAGAGGCGATGGTGGGACCTCCGCATTCAGCGTTTCGGCTGAGTGCGCCGAACCCCTGCATCAGCCATCAGCGGGGGAAAGAAAGGAAATCCGTGACCGATACGGACCTCATCACGGCCGATGGCGGCAGCGGCGCAACCGAGCTGCCCAACGGCGTGACCTCGGACGTTCCCAAAGCGGCTCAGGCCCAGTCGGGGGCCGGTTCCGGGGCCGGCTCTGCCCCGGCCGCCGACGCGTCGACCATCACCAACAAGTCCGCGTCGTTGTCCTCGATGCTGCTGACGCAGCTTCGGGCGCTGGCCCGCGAGATCGGCGTCGAGGGCGCCTCCGGCATGCGTAAGGGCGAGCTGGTCGCCGCCATCCAGGAGCATCAGAGCAAACAGTCTTCGGGTGCGGCCCACAACGACGCCGCCGACGATCCGTCCGGCGGCAAGGCGCAGAGCCGGCCGCGGCGTGAGCGTCGTGGCGCCAGCCGCAGCGCTGGCGCCCCGGGCGGGGCCACCGCTGTGGCCGATGCGCCGGCCCAGCAGGAGCTGCCCGTTCAGCCGGACAAGACCGTTGAGGACGGCGGGAAGAAGGCCGAATCCGAGATCCCGGCGGCGTCCGCGCCGGCGACCGGGTCCGGTGCGCCCGATGCGCCGGCCGCTGACCGGAAGGCCGAGACGAAGGCCGCCGGCTCCGACGCCAAGCCGGACAGCAAATCCGAGGGTGGGCGTTCGCAGCAGGCCGACCAGCAGCAGGCCGACCAGCAGTCCAATCAGCCGGGGCAGCAGGCCCAGCCGAAGGATCAGCAGGCCCAGCAGGCCCAGCAGGGCCAGCAGGCCCAGAAGGATCAGGGCCAGCAGCAGGGCCAGGGCGCATCCGGCGACGACGACGGTGACGGCCGGCAGGGCCGGCGCGGCCGGCGGTTCCGTGACCGGCGCCGGCGCGGCGAGCGCGGCGACGGCGGCGGTGAGACCGAGGTGCGCGAAGACGACGTGCTGCAGCCCGTCGCGGGCATCCTCGACGTGCTCGACAACTACGCGTTCGTGCGCACCTCGGGGTATCTGCCCGGCCCGAACGACGTCTACGTGTCGATGAACATGGTGCGGAAGAACGGGTTGCGCCGCGGTGACCACATCACCGGCGCGGTCCGGGTGCCGAAGGAGGGTGAAGGCGGCGGCCAGAACTCCCGGCAGAAGTTCAATCCGCTGGTGCGTATCGACACCGTCAACGGGGGACCGGTCGAGGACGCCAAGAAGCGTCCCGAATTCAGCAAACTCACACCGCTGTATCCGAACCAGCGGCTGCGGCTGGAGACCACGCCGGAGAAGCTGACCACCCGAGTCATCGACCTGATCATGCCGATCGGCAAGGGGCAGCGCGCGCTGATCGTGTCGCCGCCGAAGGCCGGTAAGACCACGGTCCTGCAGGACATCGCCAATGCGATCGCCCGCAACAACCCCGAGTGCCACCTGATGGTGGTGCTGGTCGATGAGCGGCCGGAAGAGGTCACCGACATGCAGCGCTCGGTCAAGGGCGAGGTCATCGCCTCGACCTTCGACCGCCCGCCGTCCGACCACACCACGGTCGCCGAGCTCGCCATCGAACGGGCCAAGCGGCTGGTGGAGCAGGGCAAGGACGTCGTCGTGCTGCTGGACTCGATCACCCGCCTGGGCCGGGCGTACAACAACGCCTCGCCCGCCTCGGGCCGCATCCTGTCCGGTGGTGTCGACTCGACCGCGCTGTACCCGCCCAAGCGGTTCCTCGGCGCGGCCCGCAACATCGAAGAGGGCGGCTCGTTGACGATCATCGCCACCGCGATGGTGGAGACCGGCTCGACCGGTGACACGGTGATCTTCGAGGAGTTCAAGGGCACCGGCAACGCCGAGCTCAAGCTGGACCGCAAGATCGCCGAGCGGCGGGTGTTCCCGGCCGTCGACGTCAACCCGTCCGGCACCCGCAAGGACGAGCTGCTGATGTCGCCCGACGAGTTCGCGATCGTGCACAAGCTGCGCCGCGTACTCAGTGGTCTGGACAGCCATCAGGCCATCGACCTGTTGCTCAGCCAGCTGCGCAAGACCAAGAACAACTACGAGTTCCTGGTGCAGGTCTCGAAGAACACGCCGGGCGCCGACAACGACTGACGGGCCCTGTCGGCCTCCTGCGGTCACCCCGTGCGATCCGGTGGAGCGGGTCCCGCGCGGACGGTGGCGCGGGGTTATGTGCAGATTCCGTTGGCGCGCAGGCGGATCTTGGCGGTCTCGACGAGCCGATCGCAGACGCTGCGGACCGCCCCGCACCGCATGGGCGATCCGGTCCGCGCCCGGATGTGATCTTGATTCGCGGCTGATTCCGGGCGTGTGCCGGGGCGGAACCTGGTAGACAACATCCACGAACCTGTTTCCGCCCCGGACGGATGGTCTCAGCATGGCCGACACCCTGCAGCAGTTGCTTCGAGAACGTGCTGCTCAGGACACCATCGCGATCAAGTACGACGATCGCCGGATCACCTGGCGCGAACATGTGGCCGACGCGGCCCGGCAGGCCGCGGCGCTGCTCGCCGCCGCCGACCCGAACCGGCCGCCCCATATCGCGGTCTTGCTCGGCAACACCCCGGACATGCTCACCGCGCTCGCGGGCGCCGCGCTCGGCGGCTATGTGCTGTGCGGAATCAACACCACCCGGCGCGGTGCGGCGCTGGCCCGCGACGTCGAGCGGGTGGACGCCCAGATCCTGATCACCGACGCCGAACACCGCCACCTGCTCGACGGTCTCGAGCTGCCCGGTGTCACCGTGTTCGACACCTCCACGACGGAGTGGGCGCGGCTGCTGGCGGCGGCGCCGGAACTGACCCCGCACCGCGAGGTCACGCCCGACGACACATTCATGATGATCTTCACGTCGGGCACCAGCGGCGAACCGAAGGCTGTCCAGGTGCCGCACTCGACCGTGTTGTTCTCCGGGACCGCCCTGGTCGACAGGTATCAGCTGGGCAGTGCCGACACCTGCTACCTGGCCATGCCGCTGTTCCACTCCAACGCCGTCTACGCCGGCTGGAGCGTCGCTGTGGGCGCCGGCGCCGCGATGGCGCCCGCGACGTTCTCGGCGTCCCGGTTCCTGCACGACATCCGCCGGTACGGTGCCACCTACATGAACTACGTCGGCAAGCCGCTGGCCTACATCCTGGCCACCCCCGAGAAGCCCGACGACCACGACAATCCGTTGCGGATCGCGTTCGGTAACGAGGCCACCGACCGCGACATCGAGGCGTTCAGCCGCCGATTCGGCTGCACCGTGTGGGACGGTTTCGGCTCCACCGAGATCGCCGTGATCATCACCCGCCCCGACGACTGCCCTCCCGGATCGGTGGGCAAGGGTTTCCCGGGCGTCGCCATCTACAACCCGGAAACGTTGCAGGAGTGCTCCGTCGCCAGGTTCGACGCCAACGGCGCGCTGATCAACCCGGACGAGGCCATCGGCGAACTGGTCAACACCGCAGGCGCCGGGCTGTTCCGCGGCTACTACAACGATCCGCAGGCCACCGACGAACGGATGCGGCACGGCATGTACTGGTCCGGGGATCTGGCCTACCGCGACGCCGACGGGTGGATCTACCTGGCCGGGCGCACCGCCGACTGGATGCGGGTCGACGGTGAGAACCTCACCGCGGCGCCCATCGAACGCATCCTGCTGCGGCTGCCGGCGATCAACCGGGCCGCGGTGTACCCGGTACCCGACGAGCTCGTCGGCGACCAGGTGATGGCCGCGGTGGTGCTGCAGGACGAACTCACCCCACGGCAGTTCGCCGACTTCCTGGCAGCCCAGACGGACCTGTCACCCAAGGCCTGGCCGCGGTACGTGTGGGTGGCCGACGATCTGCCGGTCACCGCGACGAACAAGGTGCTCAAACGGGAGTTGATCGCCCGCGGCACCGCTCCCGACGGCCGGGTGCTGTGGCGGCGGGACGGCGCCCAATACCACGTCTACGCCGAGTCGGACGAGTGAAACGAGAACCCCGCCGCTGACGTTCAGCGACGGGGCTTCGCAGTGCTGTCGGTGACCGCTCACCCGATGTTGACGGCGGGCGGTGCCGGAATGGCCGGCGGTGCCGGGATGGCCGGGGGCGGTGGCACGTTCACGTTCACGTCCGGGGGTGCCGGGATGGCCGGCGGCGCCGGAACCGCCGGCGGCGGCGGCACGTTCACGTTCACATCCGGGGGTGCCGGGATGGCCGGCGGCGCCGGAACCGCCGGCGGCGGCGGCACGTTCACGTTCACATCCGGGGGTGCCGGGATGGCCGGCGGCGCCGGGATGGGCGGCGGCGTCGGCACATCGACATCCACAGGCTGCGCTCCAGCAACGCCTGCACTCAAGCCGATCGCGGCGATACCGGTACCGGCAGCGAGGGCGCCCTTGGTGAGAATCCTCTTCAGTTTCATCGCGCGTCACTCCTTTTCGTATCCGCTGGGGCATCGGGCCGGAACGGAGATCGACCGCAACGCCGCACCTATCAGCTACCCGTCGGCCGACGCCGCGACACCTGCCGCCGACGGCTTTCTCAGAATGTGGGAACCGCCGGTGATCGCCCGGCGAGCGGGGAGAACGCGGGGAGAAACACGGGTGCGCGGCGGGCGGACCGCCTCCCAGCGGGGAATAGTCGCCGGTCATGTGCTGTTTTTCAGGGTCGGCGGTCGAACTGGCATAATGGACCGTCGGACACCTCGGTTCCGGTTCACGTCTCACCGCAGGCGCGCGAGCGGCCTGAACTGGCGACCCGGCACCACGATCGAAGAGGACATCATGAAATCGGGTATTCACCCTGACTACGTCGAAACCACCGTGCTGTGTGGCTGCGGCAACAGCTTCAAGACCCGCAGCACCAAAACCAGCGGGCAGATCGTCGTGGAGGTCTGCTCGCAGTGCCACCCGTTCTACACCGGCAAGCAGAAGATCCTGGACAGCGGTGGCCGGGTCGCACGGTTCGAGCGGCGCTACGGCAAGCGGAACAACAAGGGCAACTCCAACGAGAACGCCAAGACCGAGAACAAGACCGACAAGTAGCTTCCGGAACGACGCCCGCTCTGTCGCTGGTCAGCGCAGGCCGGGCGTCGCTTCGCGTTCGGCGGGCGTTCGAGGCGGTGCGGGGACGGCGGATCGGTGGAAGGAGCAGGGATGACGCAGAGCGCTCCCGCGCGGATCGAGGCCGTGCTGGCCGAACACGGCGACCTCGAACGTCAACTCGCCGACCCTGAGCTGCACGCCGACGCCGCCAAGGCGCGTCGGGCGGGCCGTAGGTTCGCGCAGCTGGCGCCGATCGTCGCGACGTACCGCAAACTCGAGGCCGCCCGGGGTGATCTAGAGGCGGCCCGAGAGCTCGCCGCGGACGACTCGTCGTTCGCCGAGGAGGTCCGGGAACTCACCGCCAAGGTCGACGAGCTGGAGAGCCAGCTGACCGATCTGCTGGCGCCGCGGGATCCGCACGACGCCGACGACGTGGTGCTCGAGGTGAAGTCGGGGGAGGGCGGCGAGGAATCGGCGCTGTTCGCGGCCGACCTGGCCCGGATGTACATGCGCTACGCCGAACGCCGCGGCTGGTCGGTCACCATCCTCGACGAAACCCACTCCGACCTGGGCGGATACAAAGACGTCACGCTTTCGATCGCGTCCAGGGGCGACAGCGCCGACGGGGTGTGGTCGCGGCTGAAGTTCGAAGGCGGCGTGCACCGCGTGCAGCGGGTGCCGGTCACCGAATCGCAGGGACGGGTGCACACCTCGGCGGCCGGCGTGCTGGTCTACCCGGAACCCGAAGAGGTCGAAGAGGTGCAGATCGCCGAATCGGATCTGCGCATCGACGTCTTCCGGTCGTCCGGCAAGGGCGGTCAGGGCGTCAACACCACCGACTCGGCGGTGCGGATCACCCACCTGCCCACCGGCATCGTCGTGACGTGTCAGAACGAGCGGTCCCAGCTGCAGAACAAGATCCGGGCGATGCAGGTCCTCGCCGCCCGGCTGAAGGCGCTGGCCGAGGAACAGGCCCTGGCCGAGGCCTCCGCCGACCGGGCCAGCCAGATCCGCACCGTGGACCGCAGCGAACGGATCCGCACCTACAACTTCCCGGAGAACCGGATCACCGACCACCGCATCGGCTACAAGGCGCACAACCTCGACCAGGTGCTCGACGGTGACCTCGAACCCCTGGTCGAGGCGCTGATCGCCGCCGACAGACAGAGTCGGCTACAACAGACGACATGACCGGGCTGCGCCAGGTGATCGACGCCGCCGCCCGAGAACTCACCGCGGCGGGTGTGAACTCACCACGCGCCGACGCCCTCGAGCTGGCGGCACACGCCGCCGGTGTCGACCGTGGACGGCTGCTGCTGCTCGACGGCCCGGACGATGCGTCCTTCCTCGCCCGCTACCGCGAACTGGTGGCGGCGCGGGCACGGCGCGTCCCGCTGCAACACCTGACCGGGTCCGCCGCCTTCGGTCCGGTGACGCTCAGCGTCGGCCCCGGCGTGTTCATCCCTCGGCCGGAGACCGAGGCACTGCTGGACTGGGCGGTGCGGCACGCCCTCCCCGACCTCGGCCCGAGACCGGTGATCGCCGATCTGTGCACCGGTTCCGGCGCGCTGGCGCTGGCGCTGCACCACCACCGCCCGGACGCCCGCATCATCGCCGTCGACATCTCCGACGCGGCGTTGGAGTATGCCCGGCGCAACACCGCCGGCACCGGGATCGAGGTGCTTCGGACCGACGTCACCGCGCCCGAGCTGCTGGCCGGGCTGGCCGGGCAGGTCGATCTGATCGTCGCGAACCCGCCCTACATCCCGGCCCCGTCGGTTCCGGCCGAAAGCGGGCTGGAACCCGAAGTCGCCCGCCATGACCCGCCGGACGCGTTGTTCGGCGGACCGGACGGGATGGCGGTCATCACCGCGATCGTCGACCGCGCGGGCGTGCTGCTGCGGCCCGGCGGGCGGTGCGCGATCGAACACGACGACACCACATCGGCCGAGACCGTCACGGCCTTCACCGGCACCGGACGATTCGTCGACGTCGTCGCCCGGCGCGATCTGGCCGGCCGGCCCCGGTTCGTCACCGCCACCCGGCTCGGGCGCGGTCATCAGGATTCCGGCCACCAGGAAGGGCTGACGCGATGAGCGAGGTGTTCGACTGCGCCGACCCCGATCAACGCAAGATCGGCATCACGTCGGCGGTGAGCGCACTCAAGGGCGGCCGGCTGGTCGTGATGCCGACCGACACCGTCTACGGACTCGCCGCCGACGCGTTCGACAGCGCCGCGGTCGCGGCGCTGCTGGAGGCCAAGGGCCGCGGACGGGACATGCCGGTACCCGTCCTGGTCGGATCCTGGCACACCATCGAGGGTTTGGTGTACACGGTGTCGGAGGCCGCCCGCGAGCTGATCCGCGCGTTCTGGCCCGGTGCGTTGAGCCTGGTGGTCCAGCAGGCGCCGTCGCTGCACTGGGATCTCGGCGACGCCCACGGCACGGTGATGCTGCGGATGCCGCTGCATCCGGTGGCCATCGAGGTGCTGCGCGAGGTGGGCCCGCTGGCCGTCTCCAGCGCCAACATCTCCGGGCAGCCGCCCGCGGTCACCGCCGCCGAGGCCCGCAACCAGCTCGGGGCGCGGGTCGAGGTCTACCTCGACGGCGGGCCGTCACCGGGTCAGGCCGCATCGACGATCGTCGATCTGACCGGTCCGCACCCGCGCATCCTGCGGGCCGGGCCGGTGACCGCCGAGGCGGTGGCCGACGTGCTCGGCGTGGATCCCGCCACGCTCGTCGGATCGCAGTCGAATCAGCCAGGATGATCCCAGGATGAGCTCAGCCTCGTGCAGTACGGTTCAGCGGTGGTGACCGCCACAGACAGCATCCTGGCCCTGTCCGAACGGGGTGCCGGCGTTCCGCTGCGCGAACTGGCCCTGGTCGGGCTGACCGCGACGATCATCACCTACTTCGCCACCGGGTGGGTCCGGGTGCTGGCGATACGGCTCGGTGCGGTGGCCTACCCGCGGGAACGCGATGTGCACGTCCGGCCGACCCCGCGGATGGGCGGGCTGGCAATGTACATCGGGGTGGCCGCCGCGGTGCTGCTGGCCTCCCAATTACCGGCCCTGACAAGGGGTTTCGTGTACTCCTCGGGAATGCCGGCGGTGGTCGTCGCGGGCGGGCTGATCATGGCGATCGGGCTCATCGACGACCGCTGGGGCCTCGACGCGCTGACCAAGTTCGCCGGACAGATCACCGCGGCCAGCGTGCTGGTCACGATGGGCGTGGCCTGGAGCGTGCTCTACATCCCGATCGGCGGGGTGGGCACCATCGTGCTCGATCAGGTGTCGTCGATCCTGCTCACCCTGGCCCTGACGGTGGCGGTGGTCAACGCGATGAACTTCGTCGACGGGCTGGACGGACTGGCCGCCGGCCTCGGCCTGATCACCGCGTCGGCGATCTGCATCTTCTCCATCGGCCTGCTGCGCGACCACGGCGGCGACGTGTTGTTCTATCCGCCCGCCGTCATCTCGGTGGTGCTGGCCGGCGCATGCCTGGGATTCCTGCCGCACAACTTCCACCGGGCCAAGATCTTCATGGGCGACTCCGGGTCCATGCTGATCGGGCTGATGCTCGCCGCCGCGTCCACCACCGCCGCCGGCCCGATCTCGCAGAGCGCCTACGGCGCCCGCGACGTGTTCGCGCTGCTGTCGCCGTTCCTGCTGGTGATCGCCGTGGTGCTGGTACCCGCCCTGGACATGTTGCTGGCCATCGTGCGGCGAACCCGCGCCGGGCGCAGCCCGTTCAGCCCGGACAAGATGCACATCCACCACCGATTGCTGCAGATCGGCCATTCCCACCGCCGGGTCGTGCTGCTCATCTATCTGTGGGTCGGGATCGTCGCGCTGGGCGCGGCCAGCACCATCTTCTTCGACCCGAAGCACACCGGAGCGGTGATGCTGGCGGCGATCGTCGTCGCCCTGGTGGTGACCCTGATCCCGCTGTTGCGGCGCGGATCGAACGACTACGAGCAGATGTACGACTCGAAGTAGTAGGCCCCGTTAAGGGCGTCCTACCATGCGTGTTAGTGTCTTGCGCAGAACCCGAGAAATCTCGCGGGTTGCCGGCCTCCGGCCTACCGGGCGACGATCCCGTCATCCGGTTCGGACCGAATCGACCGACTGTGACTGATGAACAGGGAGCTAACCCCTTGGGTGATTTCAGCGAGCCTGAAGCGCTCCGATACGCTCGTCAGGCTACGCGCGAAACAACCGAGGTCATCCGCCAATTTCCGGATACCCGCGGGATCGAGGTGAACTAGTGACGACACCAGCGCCTGACGCGCCATTGGTGTTGCCGTCGGTGGCCTTTCGGCCGGTGCGACTGGCGATCATCTGCGCGGTGCTCGGCGCCGTCGTGCTCGCCGTCTCCGTCTATCTCGGCTCGCTGCTGTTCGGTCTGCTGTTCCTGCTGGGCCTCGCGATGGGCTTGGGGAACGCCCTGCTGGTCAAGCGCGCCGCGCTGCGGATCACCGCGCAGGCCCACCCGCTCAAACGGCAGATGGCGGTCAACTCGATGGGCCGTCTCGCGGTGCTGTCGGTGATCGCGTTGGCCATCGCGTTCCTGGTGCGCCCGGCTGGCTTGGGTGTGTTGTTCGGACTTGCTCTGTTTCAGCTGCTGCTGGTGTTGACGACGACGTTGCCGGTGTTGAAGGCGCTCCGCAGCGGCGCCGCCGCCGGGTCCATGGAAGGGAGGGCAGCCGGCGATGACTGAGACCATCCTCGCGCTCGAAGTCGGCAAACACGAGACCGCCGAATGGTTCGGCATGACGGTCAACACCGACACGTTGCTGTCGACCGCGATCGCCGCGGTGATCGTGATCGTGTTGGCCTTCATCCTGCGCGCGAAGGTGACCTCGACTGGTGTGCCGAGCGGCGTGCAGCTGTTCTGGGAGGCGATCACCACCCAGATGCGCAACCAGATCGAGTCCTCGATCGGCATGCGGATCGCCCCGTTCGTCCTGCCGCTGGCCGTCACCCTGTTCACCTTCATCCTGATCGCGAACTGGCTGGCGGTGTTCCCGTGGCAGTACCGCGACGCCAACGGCGACGTGCACGAGGTGCTCAAGGCGCCGGCCGCTGACATCAACTTCGCGCTGTCGCTGGCCCTGTTCGTGTTCATCTGTTACCACCTGGCCGGCATCTGGCGCCGCGGCGTGCTGGGCCACCCCAAGGCGGTGCTCAAGGGCCATGTCGCCTTCCTGATGCCGATCAACATCGTCGAGGAGCTCGCCAAGCCGGTCTCGCTGGGTCTGCGACTCTTCGGCAACGTGATGGCCGGCGGCATCATGGTCGGACTGATCGCGATGTTCCCGGCCTACGTGATGTGGGCGCCGAACGCGTTGTGGAAGGGCTTCGAACTGTTCATCGGTGCCATCCAGGCGTTCATCTTCGCGCTGCTGACGATCCTGTACTTCGGTCAGGCAATGGAACTGGAAGAACACGACCCGACACCCTAGGACCGACCTCAAGGACCTCGACTCGAGAAACCCGCTCGACCCAAGACCTGGTAGGACGGCTACCAGCTAGCAAGGAGGATATGAATGGATCCCATGATCGCTGCCGGCGCGCTGATCGGCGGTGGGCTGCTCCTCGGCGGTGCCGCCACCGGCGCTGCCATCGGTGACGGTCTCGCCGGCGCGGCCCTGATCGACGGCGTGGCACGCCAGCCCGAGGCGCAGGGCCGGCTTTTCGTCCCGTTCTTCATCACCGTCGGTCTGGTGGAGGCCATGTACTTCATCAACCTGGCGTTCATGGCGCTGTTCGTCTTCGCCACCCCGGTTGGTTAATCGGCTGCGATGGCTGAAATGAGCGCTGCCGTTCTCGTGGCACAGGAAGACGGGGGAACCCAGAACTTTCTGCTGCCCAACGGGACCTTCTTCTTCACGCTGCTCATCTTCTTGATCGTGCTGGGCGTCATCACCAAATGGGTGGTGCCCCCGATCAACAAGGTGCTGCGTGAGCGGGAGGCGATGGTCCAGAAGACAGCCGAGGACAACCGGAAGTCTGCCGAACTCGCCGCCGCCACCGAAGCCGATACCCGCCGGGTGCTGGACGCCGCCCGCCGCGAGGCATCGGCCACCCGGGACGAGGCCCGCAACCAGGGTCGCGCCGTTCTGGAGGACATGCGGTCCCGGGCCAGTGAAGAAGCGGCAGCGACGTTGAAGACGGCGAGCGAGGAGCTGTCCCGACAGGGTGAAGCGACCCGCGCCGAACTGGAGGCGTCGGTCGAAGCGCTGTCGACCAAGCTCGCCGGCCGAGTATTGGGCATCGACGTCGGTGGCCGCACGTCGGCGACCACGGGGCAGGGACGGTAACTGCATGGATACATTCATCGGTCAGCTTGTCGGTTTCGGACTCATCGTCTTCGCGATCGTCAAGTGGGTCGTTCCGTTGGTGCGCCGGATGATGCAGACGCAGCAGGAACTGGTGCGTCAGCAGCTCGAGGAGAGCGCCGCCGCGGCCAAGAAGGTCGCGGAGGCCGACATCGCGCACGCCCGGGCGCTGGAAGAGGCCAACGCGGAAGCGGAGCGGATCAAGGCGGAAGCGCGCCGCGACGCCGAGAAGATCGCCGAGCAGCTGCGCGCTCAGGCCGACGCCGAGGTCGAGCGGGTCAAGGTGCAGGGCGCGGCGCAGGTGGAGCTGCTGCGCCAGCAGCTCGTCCGTGAGCTGCGTCAGCATCTCGGCACCGAATCGGTCCGCCGCGCCGGCGAATTGGTTCGCCAACACGTCTCCGACTCCAACGCCCAGTCCGCCACCGTGGACCGGTTCCTCGACGAACTGGATGCGATGGCGCCGTCGGACGCGGTGATCGAGAACCCGGTGACCGCGAACCTGCGTGCGGCCAGCCGCGACGCCACCAACGCGATGATCGACGAGTTCGAACAGCGCACCGGTGGACTGGACGCCGACGCGTTGACCCGATTGGCCGATGAACTCAACGGTGTCGCCAAGCTGCTGCGCCGCGAAGGGATGTTGACCAAGTATCTGGCCGAGCCCGCCGACGATCCCGCGGCCAAGGTCAGGCTGCTGGAATCGGTGTTCTCCGGCAAGATCGGCGACGCTTCCCTCGACATCCTGAAATCCGGTGTATCCCACCGCTGGTCGGCCGAGGCGGATCTGATCGAGGCCGTGCAGCACATCGCGCGGCTGGCGCTGCTGGCCCGCGCCGACCGGGAGAACGCCGCCGACGAGGTCGAAGAGCAGCTCTTCCGCTTCGGTCGGATCCTCGATGCCGAGCCGCAGCTGAACTCGCTGATCAGCGATCGCACCAAACCGCTCGACGGCCGGGTCGCCCTGCTGAACAAGGTGATCGAGGGCCGGGTGCATCCGGTGGCGCTGGCACTGCTGACCCAGACGGTGGAATCCCTGGGTGAGCGGCGGGCCGACGCCGCGGTCAAGGAGCTGGCCGAGCTGGCGGTGGCCCGTCGCGGCGAGATCGTCGCGCATGTCACCGCGGCGGCCGATCTGAGCGACGCACAACGAAACCGGCTCGCGGAACTGCTGAGCCGCATCTACAGCCACCCGGTGTCGATCCAGTTGCACGTCGACCCGTCCGTGCTCGGTGGCCTGACGATCGCGGTCGGTGACGAAGTGATCGACGGATCGCTGTCAACCCGGCTGGCCGCAGCGGAAACCCAGCTGCCGGATTAGCCCCTAGACCCCAACAGAACCACGAAGGTAGGAAGCGAAAAGCCATGGCAGACTTGACAATCTCGGCTGCTGACATCCAGGGGGCAATCGAGGACTACGTCGCCTCGTTCGAGTCCGCCACCGAACGCGAGGAGACCGGCACCGTCGTCGACGCCGGCGACGGCATCGCCCACGTCGAGGGCCTGCCCTCGGTGATGGCGCAGGAGCTGCTCGAGTTCCCCGGTGGAGTGCTGGGTGTCGCGCTGAACCTCGACGAGAACGAAATCGGTGCGGTCATCCTCGGTGACTTCGAGAAGATCGAGCAGGGCCAGCAGGTCCGCCGCACCGGCGAGGTGCTCTCGGTGCCGGTCGGCGACGGATACCTGGGCCGGGTCGTCAACCCGCTCGGTCAGCCGATCGACGGCAAGGGTGACATCGAGACCACCGGGCGGCGCGCGCTGGAACTGCAGGCCCCGTCCGTGGTCCAGCGGCAGAGCGTGTTCGAGCCGCTGCAGACCGGCATCAAGGCCATCGACTCGATGACCCCGATCGGCCGCGGCCAGCGTCAGCTGATCATCGGTGACCGCAAGACCGGTAAGACCGCCGTCTGCGTCGACACCATCCTCAACCAGCGGGCGAACTGGGAGACCGGCGACTCCAAGCAGCAGGTCCGCTGCGTGTACGTGGCCATCGGCCAGAAGGGCACCACGATCGCCAGCGTGCGGCAGACCCTCGAAGAGGGCGGCGCGATGGACTACACCACAATCGTCGCGGCCCCGGCCTCCGATTCGGCCGGCTTCAAGTGGCTCGCGCCCTACACCGGTTCGGCCATCGCGCAGCACTGGATGTACGACGGCAAGCACGTGCTGATCGTGTTCGACGACCTCACCAAGCAGGCCGAGGCCTACCGCGCGATCTCGCTGCTGCTGCGCCGCCCGCCCGGACGTGAGGCCTACCCGGGCGATGTGTTCTACCTGCACTCCCGGCTGCTGGAGCGGTGCGCCAAGCTGTCCGACGACCTCGGCGGCGGCTCGCTGACCGGTCTCCCGGTCATCGAGACCAAGGCCAACGACATCTCGGCCTACATCCCGACCAACGTCATCTCGATCACCGACGGCCAGTGCTTCCTGGAGACCGACCTGTTCAACCAGGGCGTGCGGCCGGCCATCAACGTCGGTGTGTCGGTGTCCCGCGTCGGTGGCGCCGCCCAGATCAAGGCCATGAAGGACGTGGCCGGCTCGCTGCGACTGGATCTGTCCCAGTACCGCGAACTGGAGGCGTTCGCGGCGTTCGCCTCGGACCTGGACGCCACGTCGAAGGCGCAGCTGGATCGCGGTGCCCGGCTGGTCGAGGTGCTCAAGCAGCCGCAGAACAGCCCTATGCCGGTCGAGGACCAGGTGGTCGCGATCTTCCTGGGAACCAAGGGGCACCTGGACTCGGTGCCGATCGAGGACGTCCAGCGATTCGAGGCGGAGTTCCTCGAGCACGTCAAGGCCTCGCACCAGGAGATCCTGACCGACATCCGGGACAGCAAGAAGCTCTCCGACGAGACCGCCGAGAAGCTCGTGAACGTCGTCAACGAGTTCAAGAAGGGTTTCTCGACGACCAGCGGTGAATCGGTCATTCCCGACGAGGGCGTCGAAGCGATGGACGAGGCCGACCTGGAAAAGGAATCGGTGCAGGTCCGCAAGCCCCCGCCACCGAAGAAGAAGTGAGTCGCTAGACCATGGGAGCCACACTGCGTGAACTTCGCGGACGGATCCGGTCCGCGGGGTCCATCAAGAAGATCACCAAGGCCCAGGAGCTGATCGCGACATCGCGTATCGCGAAGGCACAGGCCCGGGTGGAGGCGGCGCGGCCGTACGCTGCGGAGATCACCAACATGCTGACCAACCTGGCCAGCGCCAGCGCGCTGGACCATCCCCTGCTCGTCGAGCGGGAGAACCCCAGGCGGGCCGGCGTGCTGGTGGTGACCTCGGACCGCGGGCTGTGCGGTGCGTACAACGCCAACGTGCTGCGCCGCGCCGAGGAGCTCTTCGCGTTGCTGCGAGAGGAGGGCAAGCAACCGGTCCTCTACATCGTCGGCCGTAAGGCGTTCAACTACTTCACCTTCCGCAACTGGGAGATCACCGGTTCGTGGACCGGTTTCTCCGAGCGGCCGGAGTACGAGAACGCCCAGGCGATCGCCACCACCCTGGTGGACGCGTTCATGGCCGGCGCCGACGACACCGGCGATGACCCGGGTGCGGACAACATCCTCGGCGTCGACGAACTGCACATCGTGTACACCGAGTTCCGGTCGATGATGTCGCAGGTCGCCGAGGCCCGCCGGATCGCGCCGATGGTGGTGGAGTACGTCGGGGACGAGGTCGACGAGGGCCCGCACACCCTGTTCGAGTTCGAACCCGATGCCGAGACGTTGTTCCACACGCTGCTGCCGCGTTACATCGCGACCCGCATCTACGCGGCGCTGCTGGAGGCGGCGGCATCGGAGTCGGCGTCCCGGCGCCGGGCGATGAAGTCGGCCAGCGACAACGCCGACGACCTCATCCGGTCGCTGACGCTCATGGCCAACCGGGAACGGCAGGCCCAAATCACCCAGGAAATCAGCGAGATCGTCGGCGGTGCCAATGCGCTCGCCGAGGCCGCCGGCCGATAAGCCCCATCAGAAAGCGAAGAGAAGAATGACCGCTACGGCTGAAAAAGAGACCAGCAAGGAGACCACCGGCCGGGTGGTGCGCGTCACCGGTCCGGTCGTCGACGTCGAGTTCCCCCGCGGGTCCGTACCGGACCTGTTCAACGCGCTGCACGCCGACATCACGTTCGGTGACCTCGCGAAGACGCTGACGCTGGAGGTGGCGCAGCACCTCGGCGACAACATGGTGCGCTGCATCTCCATGCAGCCGACCGACGGCCTGGTGCGTGGTGTCGACGTCCGCGATACCGGCCGGTCCATCTCGGTGCCGGTGGGCGACGGTGTGAAGGGCCATGTGTTCAACGCCCTCGGTGACTGCCTCGACCAGCCCGGGTACGGCAAGGACTTCGAGCACTGGTCGATTCACCGCAAGCCGCCGGCGTTCTCCGACCTCGAGCCGAAGACCGAGATGCTCGAGACCGGCCTGAAGGTCGTCGACCTGCTCACCCCGTACGTGCGGGGCGGCAAGATCGCCCTGTTCGGCGGCGCCGGCGTGGGCAAGACCGTGCTGATCCAGGAGATGATCAACCGCATCGCCCGCAACTTCGGTGGTACCTCGGTGTTCGCCGGTGTGGGTGAGCGCACCCGTGAGGGTAACGACCTGTGGGTCGAGCTCGGCGAGGCCGACGTGCTCAAGGACACCGCGCTGGTGTTCGGGCAGATGGACGAGCCGCCGGGCACCCGTATGCGCGTCGCGCTGTCGGCCCTGACCATGGCCGAGTACTTCCGCGACGAGCAGGGCCAGGACGTGCTGCTGTTCATCGACAACATCTTCCGGTTCACCCAGGCCGGTTCGGAGGTGTCCACCCTGCTGGGCCGGATGCCCTCGGCGGTGGGTTACCAGCCGACGCTGGCCGACGAGATGGGCGAGCTGCAGGAGCGCATCACCTCGACTCGGGGTCGGTCGATCACCTCGATGCAGGCCGTGTACGTGCCCGCCGACGACTACACCGACCCGGCGCCGGCGACGACGTTCGCGCACCTGGACGCGACCACGGAGCTGAGCCGTGCGGTGTTCTCCAAGGGCATCTTCCCGGCGGTGGACCCGCTGGCGTCCAGCTCGACCATTCTCGACCCGAGCGTGGTCGGCGACGAGCACTACCGCGTCGCGCAGGAAGTCATCCGGATCCTGCAGCGCTACAAGGACCTCCAGGACATCATCGCGATCCTCGGTATCGACGAGCTGTCGGAGGAGGACAAGCAGCTGGTGAACCGGGCGCGGCGTATCGAGCGGTTCCTGAGCCAGAACATGATGGCCGCCGAGCAGTTCACCGGGCAGCCGGGTTCGACCGTGCCGCTCAAGGAGACCATCGAGGCGTTCGACCGGCTCACCAAGGGCGATTTCGACCATCTGCCCGAGCAGGCGTTCTTCCTCATCGGTGGTCTGGAGGATCTGCAGCGTAAGGCCGAGAGCCTCGGCGCCAAGATGGAGGACACCTCCGGCGACGGCGCCCCAGTGCCGGCGGATGCGCAGAAGGATGCCGCCAACACCAATGAGTAGGCTCACTCGTCCGCGGGAGGCGGTGTCGCATGGCTGTTGACATGGACGTCGATATCGTCGCCGTCGAACGCAAGATCTGGTCCGGGAAGGGCACTTTCGTGTTCACCCGCACCACCGCCGGCGAGATCGGTGTGCTGCCGCGGCATACGCCGCTGGTGGCGCAGCTGGTCGACGACGCAATGGTGCGGGTCGAACGCGAAGGCGAGGACGATCTGCGGATCGCGGTCGACGGCGGCTTCATCTCGATCACCGAGGAAGGCGTCATCATCCTGGCCGAATCCGCGGAGTTCGATCACGAGATCGACGCGGACGCGGCCAAGCGCGACGCCGAGTCGGATGATCCGGCGACCGCGGCGCGCGGCCGGGCCCGGCTGCGCGCACTGGGCCAACTCGACTAGCGGGTGCCGATGAGCGGGTCCATGGTCGTCATGGTCACGCTCGTCGGCGTCCTGCTGCTCGTGGTCATCGCGCTGAGCTACCGGCTGTGGAAGCTCCGACAGGTCGGGGGCACCGCGGCGATTCTGCGCGATGTCCCCGCCGTCGGTGGACAGGGCTGGCGGCACGGGGTGCTGCGTTACCGGGGTGGGGAGGCAGGGTTCTACCGGCTGTCCAGCCTGCGCTGGTGGCCGGACCGCCGGTTGAGCCGGCGGGGCCTGGAGATCGTGGCGCGCCGCAGTCCCCGGGGTGACGAGTTCGACATCATGAACGACGAGACCGTGGTACTGGAACTGCGCGACACCAGTGCGGATCGCCGACAGGGATACGAGGTGGCGCTGGACCGCGGTGCGCTGACGGCCTTCCTGTCCTGGCTGGAATCGCGTCCGTCACCGCGGGCTCGGCGCCGCTCGCTCTGAACGGCGCCGAACCCGCTCGAAACCATCGGCTCTGGGACTAACGGTCACCGCCGGGTTGCCACAACACATCACCGTCGGGGTTGGCTATCCGGGACAGGATGAACAGCAGATCCGACAGCCGGTTGAGGTACTTCGCCGGGAGCACACTGACTGCGTCACCGTGGATCTCGACCGCCCGCCAGGCGGAGCGTTCGGCCCGCCGGGCCACCGTGCGGGCGACGTGCAACAGCGCGGACAACGGCGTGCCACCGGGCAACACGAACGAATTCAGTGCCGGCAGCGACTCATTGAACTCGTCGCACCAGGTTTCGAGCCGATCGATGTAGGCCTGGGTGATCCGCAGCGGGGGGTGTTCGGGGTTCTCGACGACGGGTGTGGACAGATCCGCCCCGGCGTCGAACAGGTCGTTCTGGATCTGGCGTAGCACGTCGCGCAAAGGCGGCTCGGGGTCGCCGAGCGCGAGCGCGGTTCCGATGGCCGCGTTGGTCTCGTCGCAGTCGGCGTAGGCGACCAGCCGGGCGTCGTTCTTGGGGACTCGGCTGAAGTCGCTCAAACCGGTCGTTCCGTCGTCGCCGGTGCGGGTGTAGATGCGGGTCAGATGTACGGCCATGGGAAAACCGTACCGGTTGAGGCCGGGCCGCAGACCGGAGCGGAAACTGACACCGGCCCCGGCCGCTGACTACACTGACCGCGTGAGCGAGCGGTTCGTGGTGACCGGTGGCAACCGGTTGTCCGGCGAAGTTGCTGTCGGGGGAGCCAAAAACAGCGTCTTGAAGCTGATGGCCGCCGCCCTGTTGGCGGAAGGCACCAGCACCATCACCAACTGCCCGGACATCCTCGATGTCCCGTTGATGGCCGAGGTGTTGCGCGGGCTGGGCGCCACCGTGGAGCTCGACGGTGAGACGGTGCGGATCACGTCGCCCGATGAACTCAAATACGATGCCGACTTCGCCGCGGTACGACAGTTCCGCGCCTCGGTCTGTGTGCTCGGACCGCTGGTCGGACGGTGTAAACGGGCGCGGGTGGCACTGCCGGGCGGCGATGCGATTGGCTCGCGGCCGCTGGACATGCATCAGGCCGGGCTACGGCAGCTGGGCGCCCGCTGCAACATCGAACACGGCTGCGTGGTCGCCGAGGCCGACCACCTGCGCGGCGCGGAGATCCAGCTGGAGTTCCCGTCGGTGGGGGCCACCGAGAACATCCTCATGGCGGCCGTCCTGGCCGAGGGGACGACCACGATCCACAACGCCGCCCGTGAGCCCGACGTGGTGGATCTGTGCACGATGCTCAACGAGATGGGCGCCCAGATCTCCGGGGCCGGCACCCCGACGATGACGATCACCGGCGTGGATCGCCTCTATCCCACCGAACACCGGGTGATCGGCGACCGCATCGTGGCGGCCACCTGGGGGATCGCGGCGGCGATGACCCGCGGTGACATCTCGGTGACCGGGGTGGACCCCCAACATCTTCAGCTGGTCCTGCACAAACTGCACGACGCCGGCGCCACCGTCACCCAGCACGACAACGGCTTCCGGGTGGTGCAGTACGAGCGGCCGAAGGCGGTGAACGTCGCGACGCTGCCGTTCCCGGGATTCCCGACGGACCTGCAGCCGATGGCCATCGCCCTGGCCTCGATCGCCGACGGCACCTCGATGATCACCGAGAACGTCTTCGAGGCCCGGTTCCGGTTCGTCGAGGAGATGGTCCGGCTCGGCGCCGACGCCCGCACCGACGGCCACCACGCCGTGGTGCGCGGCCTGCCCCAGCTGTCCAGTGCGCCGGTCTGGTCGTCGGACATCCGGGCCGGCGCCGGGCTGGTGCTCGCCGGGCTGGTGGCCGACGGCGACACCGAGGTGCACGACGTCTTCCACATCGACCGCGGCTATCCGAGGTTCGTCGAGAACCTCAAGAGCCTGGGGGCGGAGATCGAGCGCATCAGCTGACCCGCCCCGGGCCGGAATAGCGCTCTGACCTGCAGCGTTGCATCCGGCCGGACCCCGATTTGGGGTTCTGCGGAGGACCGCGTAGTATTGGCGATGCACCACGGCCCCGGCCGAAAGAGCCGGAGGGCGTGGATTGCCATCCCTGACCGAGTCGTAGTACCCTGGCAGGGTTGCCCGCTCAGCGGGTGTGTTGTTTGAGAACTCAATAGTGTGTTTGGTGGTTTTTGTTTGTTGTTTTTGTTTTTGCCGCACCCTGTTTTTCCCGTTTGGGGGTGTGGTTTGTTTTGCCAGTGATTTTCTGGACAGTTTTTGTTTGGAGAGTTTGATCCTGGCTCAGGACGAACGCTGGCGGCGTGCTTAACACATGCAAGTCGAACGGAAAGGCCCCTTCGGGGGTGCTCGAGTGGCGAACGGGTGAGTAACACGTGGGTGATCTGCCCTGCACTTTGGGATAAGCCTGGGAAACTGGGTCTAATACCGAATACACCCTGCTGGTCGCATGGCCTGGTGGGGGAAAGCGTTTGTAGCGGTGTGGGATGAGCCCGCGGCCTATCAGCTTGTTGGTGGGGTGATGGCCTACCAAGGCGACGACGGGTAGCCGGCCTGAGAGGGTGACCGGCCACACTGGGACTGAGATACGGCCCAGACTCCTACGGGAGGCAGCAGTGGGGAATATTGCACAA
Organism: Mycolicibacterium thermoresistibile; assembly: GCF_900187065.1. Taxonomy (NCBI): domain Bacteria; kingdom Bacillati; phylum Actinomycetota; class Actinomycetes; order Mycobacteriales; family Mycobacteriaceae; genus Mycobacterium; species Mycolicibacterium thermoresistibile. Next base: position 3,355,159 of record NZ_LT906483.1, on the reverse strand, counting down.
TGGGCGCAAGCCTGATGCAGCGACGCCGCGTGAGGGATGACGGCCTTCGGGTTGTAAACCTCTTTCAGTGCCGACGAAGCGGAAGTGACGGTAGGCACAGAAGAAGGACCGGCCAACTACGTGCCAGCAGCCGCGGTAATACGTAGGGTCCGAGCGTTGTCCGGAATTACTGGGCGTAAAGAGCTCGTAGGTGGTTTGTCGCGTTGTCCGTGAAAACTCACAGCTTAACTGTGGGCGTGCGGGCGATACGGGCAGACTAGAGTACTGCAGGGGAGACTGGAATTCCTGGTGTAGCGGTGGAATGCGCAGATATCAGGAGGAACACCGGTGGCGAAGGCGGGTCTCTGGGCAGTAACTGACGCTGAGGAGCGAAAGCGTGGGGAGCGAACAGGATTAGATACCCTGGTAGTCCACGCCGTAAACGGTGGGTACTAGGTGTGGGTTCTTTCCTGAGGATCCGTGCCGTAGCTAACGCATTAAGTACCCCGCCTGGGGAGTACGGCCGCAAGGCTAAAACTCAAAGGAATTGACGGGGGCCCGCACAAGCGGCGGAGCATGTGGATTAATTCGATGCAACGCGAAGAACCTTACCTGGGTTTGACATGCACAGGACGCCGGCAGAGATGTCGGTTCCCTTGTGGCCTGTGTGCAGGTGGTGCATGGCTGTCGTCAGCTCGTGTCGTGAGATGTTGGGTTAAGTCCCGCAACGAGCGCAACCCTTGTCTCATGTTGCCAGCGGGTAATGCCGGGGACTCGTGAGAGACTGCCGGGGTCAACTCGGAGGAAGGTGGGGATGACGTCAAGTCATCATGCCCCTTATGTCCAGGGCTTCACACATGCTACAATGGCCGGTACAAAGGGCTGCGAAGCCGTGAGGTGGAGCGAATCCCTGCAAAGCCGGTCTCAGTTCGGATCGGGGTCTGCAACTCGACCCCGTGAAGTCGGAGTCGCTAGTAATCGCAGATCAGCAACGCTGCGGTGAATACGTTCCCGGGCCTTGTACACACCGCCCGTCACGTCATGAAAGTCGGTAACACCCGAAGCCGGTGGCCTAACCCCGTCTGGGGAGGGAGCCGTCGAAGGTGGGATCGGCGATTGGGACGAAGTCGTAACAAGGTAGCCGTACCGGAAGGTGCGGCTGGATCACCTCCTTTCTAAGGAGCACCACGAGAAACATCCCCGGTTGGTGGGGGTGTGTGCCGTGTGGAGTCGGTTGCTGTAGTGGCGCCGGCTGGGTGCGCAACAAACGTGTTCATCCCTGTGAAACGGGTGTTTTTTGGGGGTGGCGGGATCGCCGGACACACTATTGGGCTTTGAGGCAACACGCCTGTGTTGTCGCCCCGTCTTTGGTGGTGGGGTGTGGTGTTTGATTTGTGGATAGTGGTTGCGAGCATCTAGCACGCGCGAGCCTGGTGCCCCTGGTTTGTGGGGGTTTCGGGTTTGTGTGTGGGATGTGCAATTTCTTTGTTTTGTGCTCATGGTGTTGTAAGTGTGTTAGGGCGCATGGTGGATGCCTTGGCACTGGGAGCCGATGAAGGACGTGGGAGGCTGCGATATGCCTCGGGGAGCTGTCAACCGAGCGTGGATCCGAGGATTTCCGAATGGGGAAACCCGGCGCGAGTGATGTCGCGTCACCCAGCGCTGAATGTATAGGCGTTGGGGGGGAACGCGGGGAAGTGAAACATCTCAGTACCCGCAGGAAGAGAAAACAACCGTGATTCCGTTAGTAGTGGCGAGCGAACGCGGATGAGGCTAAACCGCATGCATGTGATACCGGGTAGGGGTTGTGTGTGCGGGGTTGTGGGAGCGGTTCGTCCGGGTCTACCTGCCCGGAGGGTAGTGATCAAGTGTTGTGGTTAGCGGAAGTGGCCTGGGATGGTCTGCCGTAGACGGTGAGAGCCCGGTACGCGAAAACCCGGCACCTACCTTGGATCGTTTCCCGAGTAGCAGCGGGCCCGTGGAATCCGCTGTGAATCTGCCGGGACCACCCGGTAAGCCTGAATACTTCCCAGTGACCGATAGCGGATGAGTACCGTGAGGGAATGGTGAAAAGTACCCCGGGAGGGGAGTGAAAGAGTACCTGAAACCGTGCGCTGACAATCCGTCAGAGCCTCTGCCCTTGTCGGGTGTGGGGTGATGGCGTGCCTTTTGAAGAATGAGCCTGCGAGTCACTGACATGTCGCGAGGTTAACCCGTGGTGGGGGAGCCGTAGCGAAAGCGAGTCTGAATAGGGCGTATCCAATCCGTAGGGGTTGGTGTAGTGGCGTGTTGTGGACCCGAAGCGGGGTGATCTACCCATGGCCAGGGTGAAGCGCGGGTAAGACCGCGTGGAGGCCCGAACCCACTTAGGTTGAAGACTGAGGGGATGAGCTGTGGGTAGGGGTGAAAGGCCAATCAAACTCCGTGATAGCTGGTTCTCCCCGAAATGCATTTAGGTGCAGCGTCGCATTGTTCTTGCTGGAGGTAGAGCTACTGGATGGCCGATGGGCCCTCACAGGTTACTGACGTCAGCCAAACTCCGAATGCCGGCAAGGTGTAGTGCGGCAGTGAGACGGCGGGGGATAAGCTCCGTGCGTCGAGAGGGAAACAGCCCAGATCGCCGGCTAAGGCCCCGAAGTGTGTGCTAAGTGGAAAAGGATGTGCAGTCGCGAAGACAACCAGGAGGTTGGCTTAGAAGCAGCCACCCTTGAAAGAGTGCGTAATAGCTCACTGGTCAAGTGATTGTGCGCCGATAATGTAGCGGGGCTCAAGCACACCGCCGAAGCCGCGGCAGCCGTGCCCGTTGTGGGTGTGGTTGGGTAGGGGAGCGTCCTGCATCCGGTGAAGCCACAGGGTGACCTCGTGGTGGAGGGTGTGGGAGTGAGAATGCAGGCATGAGTAGCGATAAGGCAAGTGAGAACCTTGCCCGCCGGAAGACCAAGGGTTCCTGGGCCAGGCCAGTCCGCCCAGGGTGAGTCGGGACCTAAGGCGAGGCCGACAGGCGTAGTCGATGGACAACGGGTTGATATTCCCGTACCCGTGTGTGGGCGCCCCTGACGAATCACCGGTACTAACCGCCCAAAACCTCGCTGACCGGATCCTTCGGGTGATGGCGGTGGGGGGCTGCGCGGGACCTTCGGTGGTAGTAGTCAAGCGATGGGGTGACGCAGGAAGGTAGCCGTACCAGTCAGTGGTGATACTGGGGCAAGCCTGTAGGGAGTCAGATAGGCAAATCCGTCTGGCGTGAATCCTGAGAGGTGATGCATAGCCGAGTGAGGCGAATTCGGTGATCCTATGCTGCCGAGAAAAGCCTCTAGCGAGCACACACACGGCCCGTACCCCAAACCGACACAGGTGGTCAGGTAGAGAATACCGAGGCGTACGAGTGAACTATGGTTAAGGAACTCGGCAAAATGCCCCCGTAACTTCGGGAGAAGGGGGACCTCCGACGGTGAACACCTTTGCGGTGGGAGCGGTTGGGGGTGGCACAAACCAGTGAGAAGCGACTGTTTACTAAAAACACAGGTCCGTGCGAAGTCGCAAGACGATGTATACGGACTGACGCCTGCCCGGTGCTGGAAGGTTAAGAGGACCCGTTAACCCCTTTCGGGGGGTGAAGCGGAGAATTTAAGCCCCAGTAAACGGCGGTGGTAACTATAACCATCCTAAGGTAGCGAAATTCCTTGTCGGGTAAGTTCCGACCTGCACGAATGGCGTAACGACTTCTCAGCTGTCTCAACCATAGACTCGGCGAAATTGCACTACGAGTAAAGATGCTCGTTACGCGCGGCAGGACGAAAAGACCCCGGGACCTTTACTACAACTTGGTATTGGTGCTCGGTGCGGCTTGTGTAGGATAGGTGGGAGACTGTGAAGCTCGGACGCCAGTTCGGGTGGAGTCGTCGTTGAAATACCACTCTGGCCGTATTGGGCCTCTAACCTCGAACCCTGAATCGGGTTCAGGGACAGTGCCTGGCGGGTAGTTTAACTGGGGCGGTTGCCTCCTAAAAGGTAACGGAGGCGCCCAAAGGTTCCCTCAGCCTGGATGGCAATCAGGTGTTGAGTGTAAGTGCACAAGGGAGCTTGACTGCGAGACGAACATGTCAAGCAGGGACGAAAGTCGGGACTAGTGATCCGGCACCTCTGAGTGGAAGGGGTGTCGCTCAACGGATAAAAGGTACCCCGGGGATAACAGGCTGATCTTCCCCAAGAGTCCATATCGACGGGATGGTTTGGCACCTCGATGTCGGCTCGTCGCATCCTGGGGCTGGAGTAGGTCCCAAGGGTTGGGCTGTTCGCCCATTAAAGCGGCACGCGAGCTGGGTTTAGAACGTCGTGAGACAGTTCGGTCTCTATCCGCCGCGCGCGTCAGAAGCTTGAGGAAGCCTGTCCCTAGTACGAGAGGACCGGGACGGACGAACCTCTGGTGCACCAGTTGTCCCGCCAGGGGCACCGCTGGATAGCCACGTTCGGACAGGATAACCGCTGAAAGCATCTAAGCGGGAAACCTTTTCCAAGACCAGGCTTCTCACCCTCTAGGAGGGATAAGGCCCCCCGCAGAACACGGGATTGATAGGCCAGACCTGCACACCCAGTAATGGGCGTAGGGAACTGGCACTAACCGGCCGAAAACTTACAACACACCACAACTCGCAACCACACCCACAAACACATCGAACCATCACACCCCACCACCAAAAACAAACCAAGGGGCACCGACGACTTATGAATAGAGCGACGGCTGAATAGAGTTACGGCGGTCCATAGCGGCAGGGAAACGCCCGGTCCCATTCCGAACCCGGAAGCTAAGCCTGCCAGCGCCGATGATACTGCCCCGAACGGGCGGAAAAGTAGGACACCGCCGAACACACATTAGCGCTGTGCCCCCCAACGAAAGTTGGGGGGCACAGCCATTTCTGGGTCATTTCATTTTGTGTCATTCCCCGACGGCCGGCCGGGCAGGCTCGTCTCAACTCCGATGCGAGTGTCAGAAAAGGGCCGGCGCCATCTTCGATCTCTCGAGATCCAGCAGTGCCTGCTTACGTTCCAGACCGCCCCCGTACCCGGTCAGCGTGCCGTTGCTCCCGATGACCCGATGGCAGGGGACGATGATCGCAATCGGGTTGCGACCGTTGGCCAACCCCACCGCCCGGAATGCGGTGGGTGATCCGATCTGTCGGGCTATTTCACCGTACGATCGGGTCTCACCGTAGGGAATTGTCATCAGCGCTTTCCAGACACGGCGCTGAAAGTCCGTCCCCCGCAGATTCAGCTTCAAATCGAATTCGGTGCGAGCACCATCGAAGTACTCGCCGAGCTGCCGGACCGCATCGGGAAACGCCGACTCGTCGGACACCCATCCGTTCCGGCTCGGTTCATACGTCTGATCGACCATGTGCAGAAACGCCAACCGGTCGTCGCGGCCGGCCAGGGTGAGCGGGCCGATCGGGCTGTCGATCATCCGATACCGCATCGGGGTCATGATGCCTCCTTCATCGGCCCTGCTGGGGGCCATTCGTTGACGGCGTGGTCGAGAGCGGTCCAGAGATGCTGGGTGACGTAGGACCGCCAGGGCCGCCAGCGGATGCTGTGATCGGTCAACGCACGTACCGAACCGCGCATTCCGAGCTGTTGTGCGGCTCTACGAAGCCCGAGATCGTCGACCGGAAACGCATCCGGGTCTCCCAATCCGCGCATCGCGATCATCTCGGCCGTCCACGGACCGACACCGGGCAGGGCGAGCAACCGGTGCCGGGTCCGCTCCCAATCGGCCCCCGGCCCCAGTTCGACATCCCCGGCGGCGATCGCCTGGACCAACCGGCTGAAACTGTGCGCCCGTGCGGTGGGCAGCGCGAGATGCTCCGGTAGGACATCAGCGAGCCCGGTGACGCTCGGGAACAGGTGAGTCAGATCGCCGCCCGGATCCTCGATCGGCTCGCCGTAGGCGGTGACGAGCCGCCGAACATGGGTACGCGCGGCCTTCACCGACACCTGCTGCCCCAGCAGCACCCGGATGGCCAGTTCGGCCCCGTCAACTGTCCGCGGAATGCGTTGGCCCGGCGCCTTGGCGACCAGTGCGCTCAGGTGCGGATCCGTCCTGAGATGCTGGATCACCGCTTCGGGATCGGCGTCGAGATCGAGCAGGCGCCGGCACCGGGCGATCGCCGAGGCGAGGTCACGGAAGTCGGTCAGCGTGAGCTGACACCGGACATGGTCGGGTTGCGGCGTGAGCGCCACGATCCCCCAGCCCCACGGCAGCCGCAGGGTACGGCGGTAGGCGCCGTGGCGGACCTCCTCGATGCCGGGCACCGTGCCGGCGCCGAGATGGCCGAACACTCCGTCATGGGCGAACGGCGTTCGCGTCGGAAGCCGCAGGCTCAACGTGCCCGGCAAGCCCGGAGCGCCGTGCCGCCGCGACCGGGCCCTGGCGCGCAGACCTGTCGGGGTCATGTCGAACACGGCGCGGACGGTGTCGTTGAACTGCCGGATGCTGGAGAACCCGGCAGCGAACGCCACCTCACCGAACGCCAGGTCGGTGGTTTCGATGAGGATCCGTGCCGTCTGAGTGCGCTGCGACCGTGCCAATGCCAACGGCCCGGCGCCGACCTCGGCCTGCAGAATGCGTTCGAGTTGCCGGGTGGTGTAGCCCAGGCGGGCCGCCAGGCCGGTCACCCCGTCACGGTCCACGGTGCCGTCCGCGATCAACCGCATCGCCCGTGCCACCACGTCACCGCGCACGTTCCACTCCGGAGAACCGGGTGACGCATCGGGTCGGCAGCGTTTACAGGGCCGGAATCCGGCGGCCTGCGCGGCGGCGGCGGTCGGATGGAACCGCACGTTGCGGGGCAGCGGAGTGCGGGCCGGGCAACTCGGCCGACAGTAGATCCCCGTGGTCAGCACGGCGGTGACGAACCAGCCGTCGAACCGGGCGTCCCTTGACTGCACAGCCCGGTAGCAGCGGTCGAAGTCGTCGTGCACGCCTCAACACTGACACGCGCCAGCCACCATGACTAGCGGAAATCCGACATCGCCAGCGGTCGCGGTGGCCGCACCGCGACGTAGACTCGCTCTCGTGGCGGAATTGGTGCAGCGCTACCTCGACGAGATCCTCGCCGAGCATGCCGACGTCACCGACGGCGCGCTGGCCGACTACATCCCCGAACTCACCCGCGTCGATCCGTCGAAATTCGGTCTGGCGCTCGAGTTGACCGATGGCTTTGCCTACGAATCCGGTGATGCCAGAACGCAATTCACCATCCAGTCGATCTCCAAGCCGTTCACCTACGCGCTGGCCCTCGACCGGATCGGCCACGACGCGGTCGACCGCAAGATCGGGGTCGAGCCGTCCGGTGAACCGTTCAACGAGATCAGCGTCGACGACCGCACCAAGACCCCGAAGAACCCGATGATCAACGCCGGCGCCATCGCCGCGGTGTCGCTCATCCCGGCCGCCGACCCGCAGGAGCGATTCGCGCAGATCCTCGATTTCTACTCGGCCTGCGCGGGCCGGCCGCTCGACGTCGACGAGGACGTGTACCGCTCGGAGAAGGCCAGCAACAGCCGTAACCGGGCGATCGCCTACATGCTGCAGAGTTTCGGTGTGCTCGACGACGATCCCGATGACGTCCTCGATGTCTATGTGAGACAGTGCGCGATCCGCGTCACCAGCCGCGATCTGGCCGAGATGGCGTCGACGCTGGCCCGCGGCGGGGTGCACCCGGCCACCGGCCGACGGGTCACGTCCGCCGCGGCCGTGCAGCGCACCCTCAGCGTGATGATGACCTGCGGGATGTACGACACCACCGGGGATTGGGTGACGTCGGTCGGGATGCCGGCCAAAAGCGGTGTGGGCGGCGGGATTCTGGCCGTGCTGCCGGGTCAGCTGGGGATCGGCGTGTATTCACCGCTGCTCGACGAGAACGGCAACAGCGTCCGCGGCGGGCGGGTGTGCCGAACCCTGTCGGCGCGGCTCGGTCTGCACTTCCTGTCGGTGACCCGGGAGTCCCGCTCGATCATCCGGGCCACCCGGGATGTCGCCCCTCGCGTGCGGGTGTACGAACTGCACGGCGACCTGTTGTTCGCCGGCGCCGAGCAGACCCTGCGCACCGTCGAAAACGACCGGGCCGACGTGGATGTCGCGATTCTGGAGGTGTCGAAGGTGGACGACATCAACGACACCGCCCGCGCGATGCTTGCCGGGATGCGGGAATCGCTCACCGCGGTCGGCAAGGAGGGCTACGTCGTCGACCCGGACCGCCGGGTGATACCCACCGACGGCCGCAGCGCCGGTGCGGTGGTGTTCGGCACCGTCGAAGACGCGATCGCCGCCGCGCGCGACCACGTCGAGATTCAGGCCGGCAGCGCCAACCGGGTCGGCTGATTGTGGCCGCGTAGCGTCACCGTCTCACCGAGCACCCAGTGCGCGCGTTCCTGTTCGCCGGCGTTCGCCACCGCGTCCGCCGAGGCCACCAGCAGGCCGGGTTTGGTCTTGGCCAGCTCACACAACCGTGCGCCTTCGTTGACCGGTTCCCCGATCACGGTGTACTCGAACCGTTCTCGCGCTCCGACATTGCCGGCCACCACCTGACCCGAGGCCACGCCGATGCCCGCCCTGACCTCCGGCACCTCGGTGCGCAGCCGCGCGGCGATCGCCCGGGCTGCGGCCAGTGCCGCGTCCTCGGGGTTGTCGAGCCGGTTGGGGGCGCCGAAGATCGCCAGCGTCGCATCGCCCTCGAATTTGTTGACCAGCCCGCGATGCCGGTCCACCTCTTCGACGATGACGGCGAAGAACCGGTTGAGCAGTGACACCACCTCGGCGGCGGGCCGGGTGGTGACCAGCTGTGTGGACCCGACGATGTCGACGAAGATCACCGCGACATGCCGTTCCTCACCGCCGAGTTCGAGCTGCTGCTCTTCCGCGGCACGGGCCACCTCCCGTCCGACGTGGCGGCCGAACAGATCGCGGACCCGCTCGCGTTCTCGCAGCCCGTCCACCATCGCGTTGAAGCCCCGTTGCAGCTCGCCGAGTTCGGTGCCGTCGAAGACGACCACGTTGCAGTCCAGATTGCCGTTCTCGACCTGCTTGAGCGCCTCGCGCACCACCCGCACCGGCGTCGCCGTCAGCCAGGAGACCAGCCACATCAGCACGAACCCGAACACCAGCGCCACCGCGGCCAGCACCATGGTGGCGATGGTGAACTGCACGAGAGACAGGTGCCGTTGGGTGAGGCTGACCGCCGCGGCGATCATGATGCCCAGCAGCGGCACTCCGGAACCGAGCAGCCACACCGTCATGGTGCGGCCCATGATGCCGTGTGCCAGCCGGCGCGGCGGCGGCCCGGCCTCCAGAGCCTGGGCGGCCACCGGCCGCAGGGCGAACTCGGTGAACAGGTAGCAGATGGTGGCGACCACGATCCCGGCGAAACTCACCGTGAACAGGTACCGGGGGATGAACGCCGGATCGACGAGCCCGTAGAGGGTCGTCAACACCGCCGTGCCGGCGCCCCACAGCACCAGATGTGCGCGGGCCACCCGCCAGGGCGCCAGGAAGGTGTTGCGCTGGTCGGTACGGCTCGGCGGGCGCTCCTCGATGGCCCACCGCAGATTCCGCACGATCCCTCGGGTGATCCAGGTGGTTCCCACCACCAGCGCGACACCGACCAGGGCCGGTGACACCCCGAAGGTCAGCCACGCCGGCGCATCGGAGAAGATGCTGGGCACCGGGAACACGAACGACACCAACGTCACCGCGACGGCGATGCCGACCACGTTCGCGCCCACGATGAACGTGGTGAGGATGGTCTGGATACGCAGCCGACGCCGGCGCTGGCTCTCGGACACCCGACCCAGCAGCCAGGAACCGTATTCGTTGGCGCCGGACAGCCGACCGCTCTGGCGGGTCAGCGTCTCCAGGAGGTGGCCGAGGCGGCGGGCGAGGCGGTTGTTCGGGGTCATCGTGGCGTCAGCCTAATTTGCCGCGGCTCAAACACCTATGGTTGTTCGCGTGCGCCTCGTCATCGCCCAGTGCACGGTCGACTATGTCGGCCGGTTGACCGCCCACCTGCCGTCCGCGCGGCGGCTGCTGTTGTTCAAGGCCGACGGTTCGGTCAGCGTGCATGCCGACGACCGTGCCTACAAGCCGCTGAACTGGATGAGTCCTCCGTGCTGGCTCACCGAACACAACGACGGTGAGGTCCCGGTGTGGGTGGTGGAGAACAAGGCCGGTGAGCAGCTGCGCATCACCGTGGAGAACATCGACCACGATTCCACCCACGATCTCGGCGTCGATCCCGGCCTGGTCAAGGACGGGGTCGAGGCGCATCTGCAGGAGCTGCTCGCCGAGCACGTCGAACTGCTCGGACCGGGCTACACGTTGGTGCGCCGCGAGTACATGACCGCCATCGGCCCGGTGGATCTGCTGTGCCGCGACGGGAACGGGGGGACCGTCGCGGTGGAGATCAAACGGCGCGGCGAGATCGACGGCGTCGAGCAGCTGACCCGGTATCTCGACCTGCTCAACCGGGACAGTCTGCTCGCGCCGGTCAGCGGGATCTTCGCCGCCCAGCAGATCAAACCGCAGGCCCGCACCCTGGCTGAGGATCGCGGAATCCGCTGTGTCACACTCGATTACGACAAGATGCGGGGAATGGACAGCGACGAATACCGGCTGTTCTGACGGCCGTAGACTGATCGGTATGGCCAGGCGTCGGAATACACCCCGCCGCCGGCGCACGCCACCGCCGCTGCCGCAGCCCGCCCGGATCGAAACCGGGCCGGACGGATACGACTACCACGTGCGTCCGGTACCCGCGGCGCGCGCCACCAAGATCTACCGCTGTCCCGGCTGTGACCATGAAATCCGTTCCGGCACACCACATCTTGTGGTGTGGCCGGCAGAGATGGGGGAGTGGGCGGTCGAGGAGCGCCGACACTGGCACACGGCGTGCTGGGAGCACCGCGACACCCGCAAGCCCACCCGGAAATGGTGGTGAGAAGCGGGTCGGTTCAGAGTGTTCGGGGCCCGCTCAGTGATCGGACCCGTTGGGGGCCGGCTCCACCAACTCGATCAGGACGCCACCGGCATCCTTCGGGTGGATGAAGTTGATGCGGGAGTTGGCGGTGCCGCGACGAGGCTCGTCGTAGAGCAACCGGATGCCCTGTTCCCGCAGGCCCTCGCTGATCGCCTCGATATCGCGAACGCGGTACGCCAACTGCTGCAGGCCGGGGCCGCGCTTGTCGAGGAACTTGGCGATGGTCGAATCCGGGCCCAGCGGGGCCATCAACTGGATCTGGGTGCTGCCGACCGGGGCGCCGCGCACGGAGAGCATCGCCTCCCGCACGCCCTGCTCCTCGTTGACCTCTTCGTGCAGCACGATCATGCCCAGATTGTCGTGATACCACTTGATCGCCGCGTCCAGATCCGCGACCGCGATGCCGACATGATCGACGGCGGTCACCAACGCTGTGGGCAGCAGCGGCCGGGCATCAACCTGATCAGTGGTCATAACGCCAAGGTAACCTAACAGGAACTGTTTCGTTTAATCGGTAGGCCGTATAACCGCTGCAGAACCGATCAAAACCCGATGGGGAGGTTCACATGACGACGTCTGTGATCGTTGCTGGCGCCCGCACGCCCGTGGGCAAGTTGATGGGTTCTCTCAAGGACTTCGCGGCCACCGATCTCGGCGCGATCGCCATCAAGGGCGCCCTGGAGAAGGCCAAGGTGCCGGCCTCCGCCGTCGAGTACGTGATCATGGGCCAGGTGCTCACCGCGGGCGCCGGTCAGATGCCCGCCCGGCAGTCGGCGGTGGCGGCCGGCATCCCGTGGGACGTGCCGGCGCTGAGCATCAACAAGATGTGTCTGTCCGGTATCGACTCGATCGCCCTGGCCGACCAGCTGATCCGCGCCGGGGAGTTCGACGTGGTGGTCGCCGGCGGCCAGGAGTCGATGAGCAGGGCGCCGCACCTGCTGATGGACAGCCGGTCCGGATACAAGTACGGCGACGTCACCGTGCTCGACCACATGGCCTATGACGGTCTGCACGACGTGTTCACCGATCAGCCGATGGGCGCGCTGACCGAACAGCGCAACGACATCGACAAGTTCACCCGCGAGCAGCAGGACGAGTTCGCGGTCCGGTCGCACCAGAAGGCCGCCGCGGCGTGGAAGGACGGCGTCTTCGCCGACGAGGTCGTTCCGGTCCAGATCCCGCAGCGCAAGGGCGACCCGATCGAGTTCCTCGAGGACGAGGGCATCCGGGCCAACACCACCCTCGAATCGCTGGCCGGGCTCAAGCCGGCGTTCCGCAAAGACGGCACCATCACCGCCGGTTCGGCGTCGCAGATCTCCGACGGGGCGGCCGCGGTCGTGGTGATGAGCAAGAAGAAGGCCCAGGAAATGGGCTTGACCTGGCTCTGTGAGATCGGCGCGCACGGTGTGGTGGCCGGCCCCGACTCGTCGCTGCAGTCCCAGCCGGCGAACGCGATCAAGAAGGCGATCGCCCGGGAGGGCATCACCGTCGACCAGCTCGACATCGTGGAGATCAACGAGGCGTTCGCCGCGGTGGCGCTCGCCTCCACCCAGGAACTCGGCGTCAACCCCGACATCGTCAACATCAACGGCGGCGCCATCGCCATCGGCCACCCGATCGGGGCGTCCGGTGCGCGTATCACGCTGCACGCGGCGCTGGAGCTGTCCCGGCGTGGTTCGGGCTACGCGGTCGCGGCTCTGTGCGGCGCCGGTGGCCAGGGCGATGCGCTGGTGCTGCGGGCGGGATAGCGGGTCGTCCGACCGTCCGCCACAGTCGGCGTGGGCAGCGCCGAGCGCTATCAACGACGCCGTGTAGTAGGTCGCTCCGGCGTGGGGCACAATGACGGCCATGACACGCGCATCCGATCTGCCGAAGGCTGTCCGGCGGCGGTCCGTCGCCGGCTGGTTCCGTCTGGTGGCCATGTTGGAGGCCACGAGTTGGGTGGGGCTGCTCATCGGGATGTACTTCAAGTACCTGACCAGCCCCGGTACCGAGATCGGCGTGCAGATCTTCGGCCCGATCCACGGGGCGTTGTTCGTGGCGTTTCTGGTGGCGGCCGGGGCCGCCGCCTACACCTACCGGTGGACCGCGGGGACGGCCGTGTTGGCGTTGCTGGCGAGTGTGCTGCCGCTCGCGACTGTGATTTTTCTCATATGGGCCGATCAGACCGCCAAACTGGACCGTAAACCGGTCGCCGCGCAGGGTGTCGCAGCCGGGACCGCATCCGCGGCCGCGGACGTTTCGGAGGTCTCCCGCCCGATGACCGGATCGGCGTGACAAACTTGAAGGCGTGACTCGTCCCGGACCTTCCATCGGCCCCGCACTGGCCGGTGCCGTCGACCTCTCAGCGCTCAAGCAACGGTCCGCCGCCAACCAGGAGGGCACCGGTTCGGCTCCACCGGGCGGGGTCGAGGTCACCGAAACGAATCTGGAAGCCGAAGTTCTCGTCCGGTCGACCCAGGTGCCGGTCGTGGTGTTGTTGTGGACGCCGCGCAGCGACGCCAGCGTCCAGCTCGGCAACACGCTGGGCACCCTGGCCTCCGAAGACGGCGGGAAGTGGGCGTTCGCCACGGTCAACGTCGACACCACACCGCGGGTGGCCCAGATGTTCGGCGTGCAGGCGGTGCCCACGGTGGTGGCCCTCGCAGGTGGCCAGCCGATCTCGAGTTTCCAGGGTGTGCAGCCGGCCGATCAGCTGCGCCGGTGGATCGACTCGCTGCTCAACGCGACCGCGGGCAAGCTCAGCGGACCACCCGGTGAGGAACAGGCCGAACAGGTCGATCCGGAGGTGGCGCAGGCCCGCGCCCAATTGGACGCCGGTGACTTCGACGGCGCCCTGAAGAGCTACAAGGCGATTCTGGAGACCCGGCCGAACCATCCGGAAGCCAAGGGCGCGGTACGCCAGATCGAATTCCTGCAGCGTGCCACCAAGCACAGCCCGGATGCGATCGCGACCGCCGATGCCGCCCCGGACGACATCGACGCCGCCTTCGCCGCAGCCGACGTGGAGATCCTGCAGCAGCAGGTCACCGCCGCGTTCGACCGATTGATCGATCTGGTCAAACGCACCTCCGGCGATGACCGCGCCAAGGTCCGCAGCCGGCTGGTCGAGCTGTTCGAGCTGTTCGATCCGAGCGATCCCCAGGTGCTCACCGCCCGTCGCAATCTGGCCAGCGCGCTCTACTGACTCGGGCGGCCACGCCTCGGGCCCGCCGTGCGGTGGCCGCGGTGAGTGTGCGGTGGCGGTGGTGGGTGTGCGTGTGGTGAGGTGGGTGTAACGCTGCTGTGCGTTTTCGGCCGTTTCGCCGCGGCGCGCGCACGGTGAAAGCGCTGGTGGCACAGCCGATGCGGCGAGTGCACGGTCGATGCAGTGGGTGCACGGGCGGCCACGCCTCGGGCCCGCCGTGCGGTGGCCGCGGTGAGTGTGCGGTGGCGGTGGTGGGTGTGCGTGTGGTGAGGTGGGTGTAACGCTGCTGTGCGTTTTCGGCCGTTTCGCCGCGGCACGCGCACGGTGAAAGCGCTGGTGGCACAGCCGATGCGGCGAGTGCACCCGCAGTGCGCCGACTACACACCCAAAGCTGCGACTCCACACTCGACGAGCGCGGCGAACATGCACACTCGAGCGGGCAGCCCCAGCCGCACGGCCCCCAGCCGCAGGCCCGCAGCCGACCGTCGCCGATCAGCGATCAGCCGGCGGGCTCGAACCAGAGCGCGGACAGCGGCGGTAGCACCATCACCGCCGACGCGGGCCGGCCGTGCCAGGGCTCGTCAGTGGCCTCCACCGCGCCGTAGTTTCCGATGCCGGCGCCGCGGTAGACGGTCGCGTCGGTGTTGAGGATCTCCCGCCACGTCCCGGCATGGGGCAGCCCGAGCCGGTAATGGGTGTGCTCGGTGCCGGAGAAGTTGAACACACACGCCAGCATCGAGCCGTCGTCACCGAAGCGCAGGAAGCTCAGCACGTTGTTCGCCGAGTCGTTGGCGTCGATCCACGAATAGCCCTCATGGCTCGAATCGCGGGACCACAGCGCCCGCCGGCTCTGGTAGATCCGGTTGATGTCGCGAACGAGCTGGGCGATACCGGAGGAGAAACCGTCCTCGTCGAGCTGGAACCAGTCCACCCCGCGTTCCTCGGACCACTCGGCGCGCTGGCCGAACTCCTGGCCCATGAACAGCAACTGTTTACCGGGATGTGCCCACTGATAGGCCAGCAGGCTGCGCAGGCCCGCGGCCTTGGCGTGGTCGTCGCCGGGCATCCGCGTCCACAACGTGCCCTTGCCGTGGACCACCTCGTCGTGGCTGATCGGCAGCACATAGTTCTCGCTGAAGGCATACAGCATCGAGAACGTCATCTCGTGGTGGTGGTAGCTGCGGTAGATCGGATCACGCCGCATGTACTCGAGGGTGTCGTTCATCCACCCCATGTTCCACTTCATGGAGAACCCGAGCCCGCCGAGATTGGTGGGGCGGGTGACCCCGGGCCAGGACGTCGACTCCTCGGCGATCGTGACGATGCCCGGAGCGACCTTGTGCACGGTGGCGTTCATCTCCTGCAGGAACTGCACCGCCTCGAGATTCTCCCGGCCGCCGTGCACATTGGGCGTCCAGCCGCCCTCTGGTCGCGAGTAATCCAGGTACAGCATCGACGCCACCGCGTCCACCCGCAGGCCGTCGATGTGGAACTCCTGCAGCCAGTACAGCGCGTTGGCGACCAGGAAGTTGCGTACCTCGGGGCGCCCGAAATCGAAGACATAAGTGCCCCAATCGAGTTGCTCACCGCGACGGGGGTCGGCGTGTTCGTAGAGCGCGGTGCCGTCGAACCGTCCCAGTGCCCAGGCGTCCTTGGGGAAGTGCGCCGGCACCCAGTCGATGATCACGCCGATGCCGGCCTGATGCAGCGAGTCCACCAGGAACCGGAAGTCGTCGGGGGTGCCCAGCCGGGACGTCGGCGCGTAGTACGACGTGACCTGATATCCCCACGATCCGCCGAACGGATGCTCGGCGACCGGCAGCAGTTCGACGTGGGTGAAACCCTGCTCCACCACGTACTCGGTGAGCTCGGTGGCCAACTCGCGATAGGACAGCCCCGGCCGCCACGACATCAGATGCACCTCGTAGGTGCTCATCGGTTCGAACACCGGATTGCGAAGCGCCCGCCGTGCCATCCAGTCATCGTCGGACCAGGTGTACTCGCTGCGGGTGACCCGCGACGCGGTGTTCGGCGGCACCTCGGTGGCGAAGGCCATCGGATCGGCGCGGTCGGTCACCGAACCGTCGGCGCCGTGGATCCGGAACTTGTACAGCCCGCCGACCGGGAAGTCCGGCCAGAACACCTCCCACACCCCGGAGGAGCCGAGCACCCGCATCGGCGCGTCGGTGCCGCTCCACCCGTTGAAGTCACCGATCAGGCTGACGCCCTTGGCGTTCGGCGCCCACACGGCGAACGACACCCCGGACACCTCGCCGTCGGCGGTGCGGAACGTCCGCGGATGCGCGCCGAGGATCTCCCACAGCCGCTCGTGGCGGCCCTCGTTGAACAGATGCAGATCCAACTCGCCCAGGGTGGGCAGGAACCGGTAGGCATCGGCGACGACGTGGGTGCCCGAATGCGGGTAGGTGATCTCCAGCCGGTAGTCCATCAGGCCGGTGAACGGCAGGGCGACGGCGAACAGGCCGGATTCCAGATGCTCCAGCGGGTATCGGTCCGACCCCACCAGGGCCACCACCGACTGGGCATGCGGCCGGTAGGCCCGCAGCACGGTGTGGTCACCGTATTCGTGCGCGCCCAGGATCGAGTGCGGATTGTGGTGTTCGCCGGCCAGCAATCGGCCCAGCTCGGCCGGATCCGGCCGCAGATGGGGGCTGGTCACCCGATTCGTACGCGTCATGGCCTTCTCACTCCCTGCGCAGCAGTTGCAGTCGTTTGTCCGCCGGGATCAGGGGCATGTTCAGCACGTGCGCCACCGCCTTGGCCGGATCGAGGCGGACGTAGTTGGCTTGTCCCCATTGGTATTCCTCACCGGTGATCTCGTCGCGCACCCAGAACCGGTCGTACGGCTCCATCCCCAGCTCCGGCATGTCCAGCCACAGCGTGGCCTCCTCGGCGCCGAACGGGTTGAGCGTCACCACCACCAGAACGGTGTCACCGGTGCCCGGGTCGAACTTGCTGTAGGCGAGCAGCGCGTCGTTGTCGACGTGGTGGAACCGGATCGTCCGCAACTCCCGCAGTGCCGGGTGCAGCCGTCGAATCTCGTTGAGCCGGGTCAGAAACGGCTCCAGCGACTCTCCCCGGGCCAACGCCGACTCGAAGTCCCGTGGCCGCAGCTCGTACTTCTCGGAGTTCAGGTACTCCTCGCTGCCCGGGCGGACCGGCTGATTCTCGAACAGTTCGTATCCGGAGTACACCCCCCACGCCGGACCCATCGTCGCGGCGAGCACGGCGCGGATCGCGAACATCCCCGGCCCGCCGTGCTGCAGGCTCTCATGCAGGATGTCGGGGGTGTTGACGAACAGATTCGGCCGGGCGATGTCGGCCTTGGCGGCGATCTCCTGACCGAACTCGGTGAGCTCCCACTTCGAGGTGCGCCACGTGAAATAGGTGTAGGACTGGGTGAAGCCGAGCTTGGCCAGGCCGTACAGCCGCGCCGGGCGGGTGAACGCCTCGGACAGGAACAACACGTCCGGGTTCTCGTTCTTGATCTGTCCGATCAGCCAGGCCCAGAAGTTCGGCGGCTTGGTGTGCGGATTGTCGACGCGGAAGATGTTGACGCCGTGCGAGATCCAGAAGCGTACCACCCGCAGCACTTCCTGATAGATCCCGGCCGGGTCGTTGTCGAAGTTCAGCGGGTAGATGTCCTGATACTTCTTGGGCGGGTTCTCCGCATAGGCGATGCTGCCGTCGGGCAGCACGGTGAACCATTCCGGATGCTCCCGGGCCCACGGATGGTCCGGTGCGCACTGCAACGCCAGGTCGAGCGCGACCTCCAGCCCGAGATCCCGTGCAGAGGCTACGAACTCGTCGAAATCCTCGATGGTGCCCAACTGCGGGTGCACGGCGTCGTGGCCGCCCTCGTCGCTGCCGATCGCCCACGGCGAGCCGACGTCACCGGGTGCCGCGGTGACCGAGTTGTTGCGGCCCTTGCGGTGCACCTTCCCGATCGGGTGGATCGGCGGCAGGTACACCACGTCGAACCCCATCCGGGCGATACGGGGCAGCGCCTCGGCGGCGGTGGCGAACGTGCCGTGCACCGGTCTGCCTTCGGCGTCCCACCCGCCGGTGGAGCGTGGGAACATCTCGTACCAGGAACTGAACCGCGCCTCCGGACGGTCCACCCAGACGCCGTACTGTTCACCGCGGGTGACGAACTCGCGCAGCGGATACTCGGCCAGCAGATCGCTGACCTCCGCGGACAGTGCCGCCCCCGCCCGGGTGAACGGGTCACCGGGCGCGCGGAGCGCGGCCGCCGCCTCCAACAACGCCTCCCGTAGCTCGCGGGGCACCCCGGTGGCGGCGCGCTCCAGCAACCGGGCGCCGACCAGCAGATCGTTGTTCAGCTCGGATTCACCCTGACCGGCGTCGAGTTTGGCGGTGACGTTGTGCCGCCAGCTCGCGATCGGATCGCCCCAACCGTCCACCCGGTAGGTCCACAGGCCGACCCGGTCCGGGGTGAAGTGTCCGTGAAAGACGTCGGGCGTGTGCCCCGGCGACATCGGCAACCGTTGCGGTTTGACCGGTGCTGCCGGGGTCATCACGTCCCCGATCGGTACCGCGGTGCGGTCGGCGCCGGGCACCCCGGGCGGCGGATCGGCGAGGTCGGGGTACGTGGTGCCGTGATAGCGGACCACCAGGGTGGCGGCCACCGCGTCGTGGCCCTCCCGCCATACCGTGGCGGCCACCGGGACCACCTCGCCGACGACGGCCTTGGCCGGATAACGGCCGTTGGAGACGACCGGCTGGACGTCGTCGATCACGATCCGACCGGCCACCCACCCGCTCCCTTCGCATCACACGCGCCCACGCCCGTGCACATTCGCGTTCGCTCCTTCGAGTTCTGCCGGACTTATACCCAACCGTAGTGTCGAACCCACTCCGATGACGGTGACGTGATGAGAAGCGATCTGCTTGCGATCTGCACGGGGGCGCGGAGTCAGTAAGGTTTAGTCCCGTGAAAGCCCTCCGTCGGTTCACCGTCCGAGCCCATCTGCCGAAGCGGCTCGCCGCACTCGAACGGCTGTCGGTGAATCTGCGGTGGTCCTGGGACAAACCGACGCAGGACCTGTTCGCCGCCGTCGACGAGGAGCTGTGGCGGCGCGTCGGCTGCGATCCGGTGGCGCTGCTGGGCGAGATCAGCCCGCAACGGCTCGACGAACTCGCCGAGGACGAGGAGTTCGTCCGCCGGCTCGACGAGGTGGCCGCCGACCTCGACGACTACCTCAGCCGGCCGCTGTGGTACCAGCAACAACTCGCCGAGGGTGCGGAGCTGCCGACCGGCATCGCCTACTTCTCGATGGAGTTCGGCGTCGCCGAGGTGTTGCCGAACTATTCCGGCGGCCTCGGCATCCTGGCCGGTGACCACCTCAAATCGGCGTCCGACGACGGGCTGCCGCTGATCGGGGTCGGGCTGTACTACCGGTCCGGCTACTTCCGGCAGTCGCTGTCCCCGGACGGCTGGCAGCGGGAGAGCTATCCGTCGATCGACCCGCAGGGGCTGCCGCTGCGACTGCTCACCGACAAGTCCGGCGCCCCGGTGCTGATCGAGGTCACCCTGCCGCACGCGATCCTGCGGGCGCGGGTGTGGGTCGCGCAGGTCGGCCGGGTCCCGCTGCTGCTGCTCGACTCCGACATCCCCGAGAACGACCACGACCTGCGCAGCGTGACCGACCGGCTCTACGGCGGTGATCAGGAACACCGCATCAAACAGGAGATCCTGGCCGGGATCGGCGGCGTGCGCGCGGTGCGGGCGTTCACCGCCCTCGAGGGGTTGCCGCAGCCCGAGGTGTTCCACATGAACGAGGGCCACGCCGGTTTCCTGGGCATCGAACGCATCCGCGAGTTCATGACCGAGGCCCACCTGGACTTCGACACCGCGCTGACGATGGTCCGGGCCAGCACCGTGTTCACCACCCACACCCCGGTGCCGGCGGGAATCGACCGTTTCCCGTTGGAGATGGTGCGGCGGTACTTCGGCGCCGACGGGGGGCCGTTGGCCGAGTCGTCGCTGCTGCCCGGCGTCCCCATGGAGCGGATCCTCGCGCTGGGCGCCGAGGCCGACCCGGCCACCTTCAACATGGCGCACATGGGGCTGCGGCTGGCCCAGCGCGCCAACGGGGTGTCGCTGCTGCACGGGCAGGTCAGCCGCAGGATGTTCAACGACCTGTGGCCGGGTTTCGACCCGCAGGAAGTGCCCATCGGGTCGATCACCAACGGTGTGCACGCCCCCACCTGGGCCGCACCGGAGTGGATTCAGCTGGGCCGCAAGCTGCTCGGCAGCGATCCGCCGAATGAACCGGGGGTGTGGCAGCGGCTGCAGCACGTCGACCCCGGCCACATCTGGTGGATCCGTTCGGAGCTGCGCAAACGGCTGATCTCCGATGTGCGGGTCCGGCTACGCCGGGCATGGCTGGAGCGTGGTGCGACCGAAGCCGAGTTGGGCTGGATCGCAACCGCATTCGATCCCGAGGTGTTGACGGTGGGCTTCGCCCGCCGGGTCCCGACCTACAAGCGGCTCACCCTGATGCTGCGGGATCCCGACCGGCTCGAGGAACTGCTGCTCGACGAGGAACGTCCGGTCCAGCTGATCGTGGCGGGCAAATCGCATCCGGCCGACGAGGCCGGGAAGGCGTTGATCCAGCAGATCGTCCGATTCGCCGACCGCCCCGAGGTCCGGCACCGGATCGCGTTCCTGCCCGACTACGACATGTCGATGGCCCGCCAGCTGTACTG
Organism: Mycolicibacterium thermoresistibile; assembly: GCF_900187065.1. NCBI lineage: Bacteria > Bacillati > Actinomycetota > Actinomycetes > Mycobacteriales > Mycobacteriaceae > Mycobacterium > Mycolicibacterium thermoresistibile. The sequence continues at coordinate 3,334,210 of NZ_LT906483.1, read as the reverse complement.
GGGTTGCGATGTGTGGCTGAACAATCCGCTGCGTCCGCTGGAGGCGTGCGGCACCTCCGGGATGAAGAGCGCGCTCAACGGCGGGCTGAACCTGTCCATCCGCGACGGCTGGTGGGATGAGTGGTACGACGGCGAGAACGGCTGGGAGATCCCGACCGCCGACGGGGTGGTCGACGAAGAGCGTCGCGATGACCTCGAAGCCGCGGCGCTCTACGACATCCTGCAGAATTCGGTTGTCCCCAAGTTCTACGAGCGCGACGAACACGGCATTCCCACCCGCTGGGTGGAGATGGTGCGGCACACGCTGCAGGTCCTGGGACCGAAGGTGCTCGCGTCGCGGATGGTGCGCGAGTACACCGAGAAGTACTACGCGCCCGCCGCACGGTCGGGGCGGCGCACCGCCGAGCAGGTCGACGGGCTGCCGTTCGGCGCCGCCCGCGAGCTGGCCGCCTATCGCCAGCGGGTGCAGGAGGCCTGGCCCAAGGTCGCCATCGTCGAGGTGGACAGCCTGGGTCTGCCCGACACCCCGCTGCTGGGCTCGGAACTCACCCTGACGGCGACCGTGCAGTTGGCCGGGCTGCGTCCCGACGAGGTGACGGTGCAGGCCGCGCTGGGCCGGGTCGACGCCTCCGACCAGCTGATCGACCCGGTGATCGTGTCGATGACGCACACCGGCACCAACCACGACGGCACCCAGATCTTCTCGACGACGGCGCCGCTGCCGGTGGCCGGCGCGGTCGGCTACACGGTGCGGGTGCTGCCGCACCACCCGTTGTTGGCCGGTCCGAACGAACTGGGTCTGATCGCCTGGGCGTGACGGTCCGGTCCGCGGACGCGCCCGAAGGCAGCCCCTCTGGTCGGGTCCGCCCCACGTCCGGTAACTATGTAGACCAGGTAAGTTTCGGGCAGGTCTGCAGAAAGGCTGGGCTGTGCAGCGTAGAGCGGTCGCCGTGATGGCCGGGTGTCTTGCCGCGTGCGTGTTCGCCGCACCGGTGTCCGCCGAGCCCGACACCCCGCCGGCGCCGGCGGCCGAAGCCGAACCGGCGCCGCCCGAGGACGGCCCCGCGCACGAAGAAGGGGCCCCAGAAGAAGGGGCTCCAGAAGGGGCTCCCGACGCGGAACCGGCGGACCCGGCCGCGGTGGACTCCACGCCGCCGGCGACGGTCACCACCCCGGACGGCTGGGTGCTGACGGTCTGGGCCAAGGACGAGACCCAGATCCCGATCCAGCCGCTGACCACCGCATTGTCGTCGCGTGAATACGAGGTGGGGGCGACGTTCGTCGGGTCGATCACCGGGCCGGAGGGCTCCGACGAGACCCCGGAAGGGGTGCTCGAGGTCGGCTACGAGATCGGCTGCGGCATCGACATGAGCACCTCGCAGGGTGTGTCGCTGAGCGGCAGCGCCGGACTCAACCCGTCGCTCGGGCTGATCGCCACCGACATCGTCGCCCCGGACGGCTTGCCGATCTTCGGCGCCAACGCCGGCATCGGCCCGTCGCTGGGCGGTGCGGTCACCGTCGGCCTCAAACCGGGATTCGTCAACATCGTCCCGGTGAGCAAGAAGCCGTTCAAGGGCGCCGATCCGTGGGTGATGGTCAAGGGCTTCCGGGTCAAGATCGACGGCTGCGTCGGGGAGTCCTTCATCCGGTCCTACGCCTATCTGACCCGGGCCACCGACCAGTCGGAGGCGGTGCTGGCCTGGTATGGCGTCACCAAGAAGATCTAGCTAGCCGAACCGCTGATAGCAGCGGCTCGCATCACCGAGAACCCCCAGCCGGTAGGCGTCGATCCGGGAGAACCCAGAGGGCACCGTTTCGCCGTGCACATCGCTGGCCACGAGCCCGTTGGTGAGCATGCCCGACACCGCCTCGTCGAGGTCGCCGGCGGTCAGCGAGATGCTGGTGCCGTCGGAGGTGACCACCCCGGCGGACAACTTCGTGGTGGCGACCCCGGTCAGACAGGCGGTGCGCAGCGCGGCCTTCGCGTCGTTGAGCGCGACGCCCCCGTGCTCACGCTGAAGCGCCAGCACGAACCGCGACGCGAGCACCGAGTACGCGGTGTTGTCCCCGGACGCCAGGCCGTCGGTGGTGTCGGACTGGGCGCCCAGGGCCGCCAACCCGTCGAGATCGACGGCGATGACGTTGGTGGCCGGACAGTACGACGCCGGCGGGCTCGGCCGGGCATCCGGACAGCTCTCGGCCTCCGCCGCGGCCAGGGTCAACCGGGGCGGCGCCGCCGGTCGGAACACGATCGTCAGCGCGTCGAGCAGGGTACGCACCGACCGCTCGGTGACCGGCAGTTCACCGGTCTGGTTCTCCGGCAGCAACACCGGCAGTTCCCCCCGGCGCTGCTTGATCTCGGGCATGTCGATCGCCGCGCAGGCCGACGGGCCGTTGGTGAAGCCGAACTGGAAGGCCGATAGCCGTTCGAACGCCGAACCGTGCTCGTTGAGGCCGGCCCGCCAGTCACCTTCGGTGAGCACCGGGTCGCGCACCGCGACCACCGCGGCCAGCACATCGTTGAGCCCGTCGGCGGTGCTGAGCGTGAACCGCCGCGAATTGCCCTCGGCCACCCAGCGCAGATATGTGCCGGCGAAGCAGTCCGCCTGCTGTTCGGCCACCAGGATCGGGGATCTCCGGCTGGTGAGGCCGGCCTGACGGGACACCCAGTGGCCGTATTCGTGGGCCAACACCATCACCACGGCCATATCGCCGTTGGCCCGGCGCAGCCTGGGCAGCATCTGGCCGCGGTCCCAGCCGATGGTGCGTTCGGGAAAGCAGAAGGCGGCGTTCTCCAGACCATGGGTGTCCATCGAGCAGAACACCTCGAACAGTTCCGCGGCGTCCCACGACACCAGGCCCCGGACCGGGGTGAACCGCTCCCCGAAGGTGTCGAGGTAGGCGGTGTCCCAATAGTCTTCGACGTCACTGACCGCGCTGGCGGCGAGCTGATCGATCGGACCGCCGTCGGTGGCGCGGACGGTGCGGGTCGGCGCGTCGGCGTCCGGGCGCAGACCGCTGGGACCGTCGACCGCGGGCATGCCCGCCACCCGGAACGGATCGGCGAACACCGATACCGCCGAACCGCGCACCACACGGGCGCACCCGGACACCAGCAGAACGACCACCAGAACCGCCAGTAGCGCCGGGGTGGTCGAGAAAGCGGCGAGCCGGCGCCGTCGCGTCATGCCCGCATCCTCCGGATCAGCCGGTCAGGTGGCCACCGGCCGACCTGCGAGATTCGTTCTCAGGATAGTGAACAGTGGCGGCACCGGCCGCCGGATCGCCGGGTTCACCGGCTCGCCGCCAACCGTTCCAGCGCGCGGCGCACCGTCGTCGGGTCGGTGGTGGTCCAGAACGGCGGCAGCGACGCGCGCAGGTATCCGCCGTAGCGGGCGGTGGCCATCCGGGAGTCCAGCACCGCCACCACACCGCGGTCATCGCCGCGGCGCAACAATCGGCCGGTGCCCTGTGCCAGCAGCAGCGCCGCATGGTTGGCCGCGACCGCCATGAAACCGTTGCCGCCGCGGGCCGCGATCGCCCGCTGGCGCGCGGTCAACAGCGGATCGTCCGGACGCGGGAACGGGATGCGGTCGATGATCACCAGCGACAGCGACGGCCCCGGCACGTCGACACCCTGCCACAGCGACAACGTGCCGAACAGCGAGGTCGGTGGATCGTCGGCGAAGCGCTGCACCAGCGCCGAGGTGGTGTCCTCGCCCTGGCACAGGACCGGGGTGGACAATCGTCTGCGCATCTCCTCCGCGGCGGTCTGGGCGGCGCGCATGGACGAGAACAGGCCCAGCGTGCGGCCACCCGCCGCGGTGATCAACTCCGCGATCTCGGTGAGCTGTTCGGGCGCGGTGGCCGGCGCGGTGGCAGGGGAGCGGCCCGCCGAATTGTCGTCGGCGGCGCCGGGCCGTCCCGGCGGCGGCAGATGCGCGGCGACGTAGAGGATGCCCGACTTGGCGTGTTCGAACGGCGATCCGACGTCGAGTCCGCGCCACCGCACCTGTTCGTCGTCGGTGGCCAGCCCCCAGGCCCGGGCCATCGCGTCGAATCTGCCGCCCAGCGCCAGGGTCGCCGACGTCAACACGGCCGTGGAGTGTTCGAACACCCGGGTGCGCAGCAGCCCGGACACCGACAGCGGAGCCACCCGCAGCACCGCGCGGGTGTTGGCGGTGTCCCCGGGCCCCGAGCCACCGGCCTCCAGCCACACCACCTCGGTGCGGTCGCGGATTGCCGGCACGAACGCGTCCAGGATCCGCGCGGCGGTGTCGGCCACCTCGCCGACCGCGGTGACCGCCTCCGCGCGTGCGGACGCCGCCTTCGGATCGCCGGGGGCGGTGTCGATCGCCGCGCGGACCGCGTGCGCGGCGTCGCGAAGCGCGGTCAGATGGGTGGCGGTCTCGTCGTCGAGGTGGTCGATGCGCCCGGGCGGGGTGTCGTGCAGCACCGACGCCGTCGTGGTGGTGGCGGCCTCGAACCGTTCGGCCAGTTCGGGCGACACCAGCCGGGCTGACCGGCGGTGCGCGACCGCCATCGCCGTCGCGGACAGTTCGGCGGTGGCCACCGAGGTGACCCGGTCGACCAGTTCGTGGGCCTCGTCGACGACCAGCAGATGATGTTCGGGCAGCACCGCGGCGTCGGAGATGGCGTCGATCGCCAGCAGCGCGTGATTGGTGACGACGATGTCGGCACGGCCCGCGACCTCACGGGCCCGCTCCGCGAAACAGTCGGTTCCGTACGGGCAGCGGGCCACCCCGATGCACTCCCGCGCCGACACGCTGACCTGCGCCCAGGACCGGTCCGGCACCCCGGGGCGGAGTTCGTCGCGGTCACCGGTCGAGGTCTGCGACGACCATTCGGTGAGACGCCGGACGTCACGGCCCAGCGCGGTGACCGGCGCCGGATCGAACAACTCCGCCACCGCCTGCTCGGTGGCCTCGGCCTCCCCCGCGCCGATGGTGCCGGATCCGTTGTGGATCTTGTTCAGGCACAGGTAGTTTCCGCGGCCCTTCAGCAAGGCGAAGGTGGGCCGGCGCGGTAACGATCCGGCCAGCGCATCGACCACCCGGGGCAGGTCGCGGTCCACGAGCTGACGCTGCAACGCGATGGTGGCGGTGGACACCACCACCGGCTCGTCGGTTTCCACGGCCTTGGCGATCGCGGGCACCAGATAGGCCAACGACTTGCCGGTGCCGGTGCCGGCCTGCACGGCCAGATGCTCGCCGGTGGTGAAGGCGCGTGCGACGGCCCGGGCCATCTCCACCTGACCGGGGCGTTCGGTGCCACCTACCGCGGCGACCGCCTTGGCCAACAGTTCGGTGACGTCGGTGACATCTGCGGCGGGCGTGGCTCCTCCTACCGGTTCTGGCCGGACGGGGCCGGCGGGATCATCCGGGTCGGGATCGTGGGCTCACCGCGCGACAACTTCAACCCGTCCCACGGCAGGCTACGGAGTCCGGCGGCGACGCGTTCCCGGGCCGCCGGCAGGCCGAGATCGGCGACCGGCTCACCGTCGCGCACCAACTGCACCGTCAGCGGCCGGGCGTGCAGGCCCGCCGGGATCTCCGGCGGCCGACCGTACGGGTGGACCACCTCCTCGACCATGGTTCCGGTGGGTTTCATCAGCCGCAGCGCCTGTTTACGGCCGCCCCGCGACATCTTGTGGGTGCTGCGTTTCTCCACCGGGATGCCGTCCACCTCGACGAGCTTGTACACCAGGCCCGCGGCCGGGGCCCCGGACCCGGTCACCACCGATGTGCCCACCCCGTAGCTGTCCACCGGTTCGGCGCGCAGCGCGGCGATGGCGAACTCGTCGAGATCGCCGGACACGACGATCTTGGTCCTGGTGGCGCCCAACCGGTCGAGCTGATCGCGCACCTGCCGGGCCAGCACCCCCAGATCGCCGGAGTCGATGCGCACCGCGCCGAGATCGGTGCCGGCCACCTCGACCGCGTGGGCGACCCCCTCGGCGATGTCGAACGTGTCGACCAGCAGGGTGGTTCCCACACCCAGCGTGTCGACCTGCGCACGGAACGCAGCCTTCTCTCCGTCGGCGAAGGACGTTCCGTCGGTGGTGTGCAACAGGGTGAAGGCGTGCGCGCTGGTGCCCAGCACCGGCACCCCGTAGCGGCGGTACGCCTCGACATTGGATGAGCCGTCGAACCCGGCCAGGTAGGCGGCCCGGGCGGCGGCCACCGCGGCCTCCTCGTGGGTGCGGCGCGACCCCATCTCGATCAGGGTGCGGCCCTGGGCGGCGGTGACCATCCGGGCGGCCGCCGAGGCGACCGCGGTGTCGTGGTTGAGGATCGACAGTGCCAGCGTCTCGAGCAGGACGCACTCGGCGAAGGTGCCGTGCACCGCCAGGATCGGGGAGCCCGGGAAGTAGAGCTCGCCCTCTGCATAGCCGTCGACGTCGCCGCGGAACCGGTAATCGGACAGGAAGTTCAGGGTGTCGTCGTCCAGGTCGGCCGACAGCACATCCAATGTGGCGTCGTCGAACGTGAACCGGGTCAACGCCGCCACGAACCGCCCGGTGCCGGCGACCACGCCGTAGCGACGTCCCTCCGGTAACCGCCGGGCAAACACCTCGAAAGTGGTCCGCCGGTGCGCGGTGCCGCCCCGCAACGCGGCCGCGAGCATGGTGAACTCGTACTTGTCGGTCAGCAGCGCGACGGTCACACCGCAACCGTAACGGTTTTTCGGCGGCGAACCCGGTTCGCCGACCCGGCTCGGTCCTCCGGCGCGCAAACCCGGCTCGCTATTCTGGTGGGCATGGTTACTCCAGCGGGGACCCGACCGGGAACACGCGAGGACTCCGACGTCTCACCGGTGGAGGCCACGGACGTCCCGTGGGTGACCATCGTGTGGGACGATCCGGTCAACCTGATGACCTATGTGACCTACGTGTTCCAGAAACTGTTCGGCTACAGCGAAGCTCACGCCACCAAGCTGATGCTGCAGGTCCACCACGAGGGCAAGGCGGTGGTGTCGTCCGGCAGCAGGGAAGCGATGGAGGCCGACGTGTCCCGACTGCATGCCGCCGGTCTGTGGGCGACCATGCAACAGGACCGCTGACGTCGTGCGGTTGTGGAAACGGGTGCAGACCGCCTCCGGGCCGAGGTTCCGCTCGGCCCTGGAAAGCCATGAAGCGACACTGCTGCGCAACCTGACGACATCGCTGTTGGCGATGCTCGAGGAGCGGGAATCCTCCGCTCCCCGAGACGAACTTGCGCAGCTGACCGGGATGCGGACCGGCCACACCACACCGCCTCCCGACGCCACCCTGCAGCGGTTGTTGCCGGACTTCCACCGGCCGCCGGGCGATGACCCGGACTCCGCCGACGCCGGTTCGGCCCAGGACGTGGAGAGCCTCAACAGCGCGCTGCGCAGCCTGCACGAACCGCAGATCCTCGACGCCAAGCGGCAATCGGCCGAACAACTGTTGCAGACCCTGCCGGAACGCGGTGGCAAGGTCGACCTCAGCGAGGCCGAGGCCGAGGCGTGGGCGGCGGCGGTCAACGACATCAGGCTGGCGCTGGGCACCATGCTCGGGGTGGGCCCGGAGGGGCCGGAACGGCTGCCCGACGACCACCCGCTCGCCGGACACCACGACGTCTACCAGTGGTTGACCGTCCTGCAGGAGTATCTGGTGCTCGGGCTTCTCGACAGGCCCGGCCGATGATCCCGGCCACCGGTTCGATCACCGATGTGCCGGGGATCCTGGTGGGCCACCATTCCCGGCTGGACGACGACGCCACGATGGGTTCCGGTTGGGCGACCGGCACCACCGTGATCCTCACCCCGCCCGGAACCGTCGGCGCGGTGGACGCGCGCGGCGGCGCACCCGGCACCCGGGAGACCGACCTGCTCGATCCGGCCAATTCGGTGCGCCACGTCGACGCCGTCCTGCTGAGTGGCGGCAGTGCCTACGGCCTGGCCGCCGCCGACGGGGTGATGCGGTATCTGGAGGAGCAGAACCGCGGGGTGGCGATGAACGGCGGGGTGGTGCCGATCGTGCCGGGTGCGGTGATCTTCGACCTGCCGGTCGGCGGCTGGCAGTGCCGACCCGACGCCGGCTTCGGCTACGCGGCCGCGCGGAGTGCCCGTCGCGACGTCACCATCGGCACCGTCGGCGCCGGGGTCGGCGCACGCGCCGGCGTGCTCAAAGGCGGCATCGGCACGGCGTCCACGACGGTGGAGTGCAGCACCGACGCGGGGAACACGACCGTCACCGTCGGCGCGCTGGCCGTGGTGAACGCGGCGGGCAACGTCGTCGACCCGCACACCGGGCTGCCCTGGCAGGCCGATCTGATCGCCGAGTTCGGGTTGCACCCGCCGCCGGCCGACGAGATCGCCCGGTTCGCCGCGCTGGACGCCGAGAAGAGCCCGTTGAACACCACCCTTGCCGCGGTGGCCACCGACGCCGCGCTCAGCCCGGCGGGCTGCCGCCGGGTCGCGGTCGCCGCGCAGGACGGGCTGGCCCGGGCGATCCGGCCGGCCCACACCCCGCTGGACGGGGATACGGTTTTCGCACTGGCCACCGGGGCGGTCGAGGTGCCGCCGCGGCCCGACACCCCGATCGCTATGTCGCCGGAGCTGGCGCTGATCACCGAGGTCGGGGCCGCCGCGGCGGACTGTCTGGCCCGGGCCGTGCTGGCCGGGGTGCTGGCCGCCGAACCGGTGGCCGGAATACCCGCGTACCGGGACATGTTGCCCGGAGCGCTGGGGTGACCCGATCCCCGACCGACGATCCGGGGCAGGCGGATGGAGCAGAGGAGCGCGCGCAGTGCTGGTGATTCGTAGGGATCTCGTCGACGCGGTGGTGGCCCATGCGCGCGCCGACCATCCCGACGAAGCCTGCGGGGTGCTGGCCGGTCCGGAGGGTTCCGATCGTCCGGAGCGGCACATTCCGATGCTCAACGCCGAACGGTCGCCCACCTTCTACCGCTTCGACTCGATGGAACAGCTCAAGGTGTGGCGGCAGATGGAGGACAACGGAGAGGCCCCGATCGTCATCTACCACTCCCACACGGCCACCGAGGCCTACCCCAGCCGCACCGACATCGACCTGGCGTCCGAACCGGACGCGCACTACCTGTTGGTGTCCACCCGTGACCCGGACCGCCACGAGCTGCGCAGCTACCGCATCGTGGACGGGGTGGTCACCGAAGAACCCGTCAATATCGTCGAGCAGTACGGAAAGGCGTAGCGATGACCGTCACCGTGTCGATTCCGACCATCCTGCGCGTGCACACCGGAGGCGAGAAGCGGGTCTCCGCCGAGGGGAGCACGCTCAAGGAGGTGATCGACGATCTCGAGGCCAACTACTCCGGGATCGCCGAGCGGTTGGTCGACCCGTCCTCCCCGGGCAGGCTGCACCGCTTCGTCAACATCTACGTGAACGACGAGGACGTCCGGTTCTCCGGCGGCCTGGACACCGAGATCTCCGACGGCGACTCGGTGACGATCCTGCCGGCCGTCGCGGGTGGCTAGACGTTCGTGACCCGCTACAACTCGCTGCTCGAATCGCTCGGCAACACCCCGCTGGTCGGGCTGCAGCGGCTGTCGCCCCGCTGGGACGGCGAACCGCACGTGCGGTTGTGGGCCAAGCTGGAGGACCGCAACCCGACCGGATCGATCAAGGACCGGGCCGCGCTGCGGATGATCGAGGACGCCGAACGGCAGGGCCTGCTGTCGCCCGGGGCGACGATCCTCGAGCCCACCAGCGGCAACACCGGCATCTCGCTGGCGATGGCCGCCCGGCTCAAGGGCTACCGGTTGATCTGCGTGATGCCGGAGAACACCTCGGTGGAACGTCGCCAACTGCTGGAACTGTTCGGCGCCGAGATCATCTACTCACCGGCCGAGGGCGGCTCGAACACCGCCGTCGCCCGGGCCAAGGAACTGGCCGCGCAGAACCCGTCGTGGGTGATGCTGTATCAGTACGGCAACCCCGCCAACGCCGCTGCGCACCATGACGGCACCGGCCCGGAACTGCTGGCCGACCTGCCCGAGATCACCCATTTCGTGGCCGGTCTGGGCACCACCGGAACCCTGATGGGCACCGGGCGGTTCCTGCGCGAACGCGTCCCCGGCGTGCAGATCGTCGCGGCCGAACCCCGCTACGGCGAAGGGGTGTACGCGCTGCGCAACATCGACGAGGGCTTCATCCCGGAGCTCTACGACCCGGACGTGCTGACCACCCGCTACTCGGTCGGCTCGTTCGACGCGATCCGCCGCACCCGCGAGCTGGTGCAGACCGAGGGCATCTTCGCCGGGATCTCGACCGGCGCGGTGCTGCACGCCGCGCTGGCGATGGCGGCGAAGGCGGTCACGGCGCAGCAACGTGCCGACATCGCGTTCGTGGTGGCCGACGCCGGGTGGAAGTATCTGTCCACCGGTGCCTACACCGGTAGCCTGGATGAGGCCGAAGACGCGCTGGAAGGGCAGCTATGGGCATGACAGGCGGGGGGTATCCGGCGCGTCCGGGACCGTCGTCGCAGCCGTCCCGCAAACGTCCCCCGTGGGTGACCGGTGGCCTGACCATCCTGACCTTCGTGGCGCTGCTCTACGTCATCGAAGCCTACGATGCGGTGACCGGAAACCAGTTGGACCAGAACGGGATCCGGCCGCTGGACACCGACGGGCTGACCGGTGTGCTGTTGGCGCCGCTGCTGCACGGCGGCTGGGAACATCTGATGGCCAACACCGGCCCCGCGCTGGTGCTGGGTTTCCTGATGACCTTGGCCGGTATGTCCCGGTTCATCTTCGCCACCGCGATCATCTGGATCCTCGGTGGCCTCGGAACCTGGCTGATCGGTGATCTCGGGGCGCCGGCCGGGGTCTCGACGGTGCACATCGGCGCCTCCGGGCTGATCTTCGGGTGGCTGACCTTCCTCATCGTGTTCGGGTTCTTCACCCGCAAGGTCTGGCAGATCACCGTCGGGATCATGGTGCTGCTGATCTACGGCAGCATCCTGCTGGGCGTGCTGCCGGGCACATTCGGGGTGTCCTGGCAGGGCCACCTGTGCGGGGCGATCGCCGGTGTGATCGCCGCCTACGTACTGTCCGGACCGGAGCGGAGGGCGCGGGCGCTGCGGCGCCCGGTCCAGCCGCCGCGGCTAACCCGATGAGCGGCGACGCGTTCGCCCCGGTCGGCATCTTCGACTCCGGGGTCGGTGGTCTCACGGTCGCCCGCGCCATCATCGACCAGCTGCCCGACGAATCGATCATCTACATCGGCGACACCGGCAACGGTCCATACGGGCCGCTCACCTTGCCGGAGATCCGGGCGCACGCGTTGGCCATCGGCGACGATCTGGTCGAGCGCGGGGTGAAGGCCCTGGTGATCGCGTGCAACTCGGCCTCGGCGGCGTGTTTGCGCGACGCCCGGGAACGGTACGCGCCGGTGCCGGTCGTGGAGGTCATCCTGCCGGCGGTGCGGCGTGCGGTCGCCACCACCCGCAACGGGCGGATCGGCGTGATCGGCACCGCGGCCACCATCGCCTCCGGGGCCTATCAGGATGCGTTCGCCGCCGCCCGCGACACCGAGATCTTCGGGGTGGCCTGTCCCCGGTTCGTCGATTTCGTCGAGCGCGGGATCACCAGCGGCCGCCAGGTTCTGGGGCTGGCCGAGGGCTATCTGGAGCCCCTGCAGCGGGCCGGGGTGGACACGCTGGTGCTCGGCTGCACGCACTACCCGATGCTGTCCGGGCTGATCCAGCTGGCGATGGGCGACCACGTGACCCTGGTGTCCAGCGCCGAGGAGACCGCCAAGGAATTGCTGCGGGTACTCACCGAGCGGGATCTGCTGCGCCCCCATGACGCGGGACCTCCGCGGCGGGTGTTCGAGGCCACCGGGGATCCGGAAGGTTTCACCACGTTGGCGGCCCGTTTCCTCGGGCCGACACTCGACGGGGTCCGGCCGGTCGCACATCACGTCCCCGGGCGCCGATGATGTTCGTCGCGTAAAGCGCCCATGTCTTCGTCACCGCGATACCGGACATGGCAAGCTAGTGTGCGTGCGAATCACCGTCCTGGGATGCTCCGGCAGCGTTGTCGGACCCGATTCGCCAGCCTCCGGTTATCTGTTGACCGCGCCGAACACCCCGCCGTTGGTCCTGGACTTCGGTGGCGGCGTGTTGGGTGCCCTGCAACGTCATGCCGACCCCAGTGCGGTGCATGTGCTGCTGTCGCATCTGCACGCCGACCACTGCCTGGATCTGCCGGGCCTGTTCGTGTGGCGGCGCTACCACCCGGTGCCGCCCAAGGAACGCGGCCTGATGTACGGCCCGGCCAACACCTGGGCGCGGTTGGGTGCGGCGTCCTCTCCCGAGGGCGGGGAGATCGACGATTTCTCCGATGTCTTCGAGGTCCGCAACTGGGTGGACAACCGTCCGGTCCGCATCGGCGAGCTGACCGTGACGCCCCGGTTGGTCTGCCACCCGATCGAGTCATACGGGATGCGGATCACCGATCCGTCCGGTGCCACGCTGGTCTACAGCGGAGACACCGGCGCCTGTGACGCGGTGGTCGAGCTGGCGCGCGATGCCGATGTGTTCCTGTGCGAGGCGTCCTGGACGCATGCGCCGGACCGGCCGCCCGGACTGCACCTGTCCGGGACCGAGGCCGGTCAGATCGCGGCCAAGGCCGGGGTGAAGGAACTGTTGCTGACCCACATCCCGCCGTGGACCTGCCGCGAGGAGGTCACCAGCGAAGCCAAGGCGGAGTTCGACGGCCCCGTGCATGCCGTGCAGGCCGGCGAGACCTTCGAGGTCAGCGCCCACCCGGACCGGCGGCGTTCCGGCCGGTAGGTCCGAGCCGCTCGGACTCGAACCGATCCGGCTCGAACCATTAGGGTTGGCTCCGTGTCCAGACGAGAAGACGGCCGGCTCGACGATGAGCTGAGGCCGGTGGTCATCACCCGTGGTTACACCTCACACCCCGCCGGTTCGGTGCTGGTGGAGTTCGGGCACACCCGGGTGCTGTGTACGGCCAGTGTGCTCGAAGGTGTGCCGCGGTGGCGCAAGGGTTCCGGACAGGGATGGCTGACCGCCGAATACGCGATGCTGCCGGCGGCCACCCACGAACGCTCCGACCGGGAGTCGGTGAAGGGCCGGCTGGGTGGCCGCACCCAGGAGATCAGCCGGTTGATCGGCCGGTCGCTGCGCGCCTGTATCGACTTGAACGCCTTGGGCGAGAACACGATCGCGATCGACTGCGATGTGCTGCAGGCCGACGGCGGCACCCGCACCGCGGCGATCACCGGCGCCTATGTCGCCCTGGCCGATGCGGTGACCTACCTGGCGGCCGCCGAGAAACTGTCCGACCCGTGGCCGCTGTCCTGTGCGATCGCGGCGATCAGCGTCGGCGTGGTCGACGGCCGGGTCCGGGTGGACCTGCCGTACTCGGAGGACGCCCGCGCCGAGGTGGACATGAACGTCGTGGCCACCGACACCGGCACGCTGGTGGAGGTCCAGGGCACCGGGGAGGGCGCGACGTTCCCGCGCTCGACGCTGGACAAGATGCTCGATGCCGCGCTGGCGGCATGCGATCAGCTGTTTGCCGTGCAGCGCGAGGCCCTCGAACTGCCGTACCCCGGGGTGCTGCCGGCGCCGACGTCGCCGCCGAAGAAGGCGTTCGGAAGCTGATCGATGACCCGGCTCCTGGTGGCCACCCGCAACCGTAAGAAGCTGGCCGAACTGCACCGGGTGCTGGACGCGGCCGGGCTCACCGGGCTCAGCCTGCTGTCCCTCGACGATGTGCCGCCGTTCGAGGACGCGCCCGAGACCGGCGCCACCTTCGAGGAGAACGCGCTGGCGAAGGCCCGCGACGCGTTCCGCGCCACCGGACTGCCCACCGTCGCCGACGATTCCGGGTTGGAGGTCGACGCCCTCAACGGGATGCCCGGGGTGCTGTCGGCGCGGTGGTCGGCGACCGCAGGCGACGCGGCGACCCGGGACCGGGCCAACACCGATCTGCTGCTCGCCCAACTGGCCGATGTGCCCGACGGGCGGCGCGGTGCGGCGTTCGTGTCGGCGTGTGCGCTGGTGTACGGTCCCGGCGACGAGGACCACGTGGTGGTGCGGGGGGTGTGGCCGGGCCGCATCGCCCGGCAGCCGCGCGGGGACGGCGGCTTCGGGTACGACCCGGTGTTCATCCCGGCGGGGGAGACCCGCACGGCCGCCGAATTGTCGCCCGCCGAGAAGGACGCCGCCTCGCACCGCGGCCGCGCGTTGGCGCAGCTGGTTCCCGCGCTGCGCAGGCTGGTGAGCTGATTCACCCGGACGAAAAATTTTATATAGGCAATCTAAGGGGTAAGCTGCCGGTCGTGCGCCGGCCCGGACTCCTCATCGCTGCCCTGTCGGCGGCCGGCATCTGCGTGTCGTTGATGCAGACTTTGGTCATTCCGCTGATGCCGGAGCTGCCGCGGCTGCTGAACACCAGCCCCACCAACGCCTCGTGGGTCATCACCGCCACCTTGATGACCGCCTGCGTCGCGACCCCGATGTTCGGCCGGCTCGGCGACATGTACGGCCCGAAGCGGCTGCTGATCGCGTGCGCGGCGCTGCTCACGGTCGGCTCGCTCATCGCGGCGACCTCCACGTCGCTGCTCCCACTGGTGCTCGGGCGCGGTCTGCAGGGGTTCGGGCTGCCGATCATCCCGCTGGGCATCAGCGTCATGCGCGCGTGCGTGCCGCCCGACCGGGTGGGGTCGGCGATGGCGATGATGAGCTCCTCGCTGGGTGTGGGTGGGGCGCTCGGACTGCCGTTGTCGGCGTTCATCGCGCAGAACTTCGACTGGCACATGCTGTTCTGGTTCTCGGCCGCGCTGGGTCTCACGGCGATGGTGGTGTTCACCACGCTGGTGCCGCACGTGCCGCCGGTGGCCCGGGACCGGTTCGACCCGGTCGGGGCGCTCGGGCTGGCGGCCGGGCTGATCACCCTGCTGCTGGGCATCTCGAAGGGGGCCGGCTGGGGCTGGACGAGCGCGACGACGCTGGCCATGTTCTCCGCGTCGGCGGTGATCTTCGTGCTGTTCGGATGGTGGGAGCTGCGCTCGCCGTCGCCGATCGTGGATCTGCGCACCACCGCCCGGCTGCCGGTGCTGACCACGAACCTGGCGTCGGTCTCGGTCGGGTTCGCGATGTTCGCGCTGTCACTGGTCGGCCCGCAGATCCTGGAACTGCCCACCTCGACCGGATACGGGCTCGGCCTGTCCATGCTGGAGGCCGGGCTGTGGATGGCGCCCGGTGGGTTGGCGATGATGGTGACCGCGCCGATCGCTGCCCGGGTGATGGCGCGGCTCGGGCCGAAGTTCACGCTCTGCGTCGGCTGCACCGTCATCTGCGGCGCCTACGTCGCCGGCACCCAGCTGCTGGGCGCGCCCTGGCAGGTCAGCCTGTTCGGGGTGGTGGCCAGTGTCGGGGTCGGCTTCGCGTTCGCGTCGATGCCGACATTGATCATCGCCGCGGTCCCGGTGTCGGAGACCGCGGCGGCCAACGGCATCAACCAGCTGGCCCGGTCGCTGGGCACGTCGCTGTCCAGTGCGGTGATCGGCGCGGTGATCGGTGCGATGACGACGACCATCGCCGGCCACGAGGTGCCGACGCGTCCGGCGTTGGTCGCCGCGCTGTTGATCGCGGCGGGCGCGGCGGGGCTGGCCGCGTTGATCGCGCTGGCGATTCCGCGTTCGAAGGTCGCCGACGACGCACCGGCGGCGCCGGTCGAGGCGGTGACGTCCGCCGGCCGGTAGCGGCCGCCGGCCCGGGCGCGGCCGCTCAGATGTCGAAGCGGGCCTTGAGGTCGCGGGTCTGGAAGTGCTCGACGATCAGACCCACCAGCGGGATGGTGCCGGCCAGCAACACCCCGATGGTCTTGGCGATCGGCCAGCGCACCTTCACCGCCAGGTTTGCCGTGAACAGCAGATAGACGAAGTACACCCAGCCGTGGACGACGGCGATCCAGTTCAGCCCCTCGACGCCGTAGCCGTACTTCATCACCATCTCGTAGCACAGCGCGATCAACCACAGACCGGTGGCCCAGGCCATGATCCGGTAACCCAGTAGGGCCTTGCGGATGGTCTCGATCGGTGCGGTGATGGGGGCCGGTGTGTCGGGGGCGCTCATGTACTGGTCCTGTCCTGCTTGTCGGAATCGGCGAGTTGGGCGGCGAGTTGAGCGAGGTACGCGTTGTACTCCCGCAACGTCGGATCATCGTCGGCGTCGTCGGCCGGGGTGGCCGGTTGGGGACGCTCCGGCAGCAGACCGGCGGGCAGCTCGGTCGGGGTGTCTCGCTTCGGTTCGGGTGGTGACTCCTCGTACCGGACGAACTTGAAGTACGCGTACACACAGAATCCGGCGAACAGCGGCCACTGCAGCGCGTAGCCGAGATTCTGGAAATCACCCGAGGCGGATTCGAAGCGGGTCCACTGCCACCAGGCCAGTGCCAGGCAGCCCGCGGCGGCGGTGATCACCAACAGGATCAACGCCGGTCTCCTACGACGCGTAGTGGACACGCCTCCACGGTACCGCGACGCCCCTCATCGAGTGTCAGGCCTTCGGTCCGATGAACCCGTCGAGCCGGGCCGCGGTGGCTGTGCGGTGGACGCACACCGGTGGGAGAAGTGGTCGCGACCGATCACCGTGTGCTGCGACGCTTCGGTGTCGTGGATTCGAAGGGCGTCTCGGATTCGAAGGGCGTCAGAAGCGCAGCGTATCGGCTGCCACCGACAACCTGCGTGCGAAGTGGCGGTACGATCGCGAGCGCTGCGGGCGTGGCGGAATTGGCAGACGCGATGGATTTAGGTTCCATTGTCTTCGGACGTGGGGGTTCAAGTCCCCCCGCCCGCACCACACGGCGCAGGTACCGGCCGGTCAGCGGGCCTGACGGCGCACGTACGGCCAAGGCTCGTTGCGCTCCGGCACCGACACGGTGCGTGCCTGCTTCAGCTGGGCGCGCAGATGCCGGCGGAGCTCGTCGAGCCCCGGGTCGTCCCACCTGTTGACCGCTTCGATCGGATCGACGGTCAGGTCGTAGAGCTCCCACTGATCGTCGAGCGGGTCGGTGCGGTACGCCGGTCCGCCCAGCCCATCGGCGGCGAGGTGCCGCACCCCGGGCTCGGTCCAGGTCGCCGGATCGTCGAAGGTGCGCACCAGCTTCCACAGGTGGCCGGCGCCGCCCGCGGCGGTGGCCTCCTCGACGCACACCACCAGACCCTCGAAGTTCGAGGCGACGTGGGCCGGAACCCGGATCCGCAAGGGCCCGGGCGGATTCGCGGTGAGGTTCAACTGCCGGGCCAGACCGGATGCGCCGGTGTCGCCGTCGAGTACGCTGTCCCGCGTCATCAGGTACACCGCGCGGTTCTCGTCGGCGGGCGCGCCGTCGACGACCGGCATCAGATCACGTCCCGGCAGCGGGTGGACTTCGGTGAACGATTCGGCGAGGCGGGCGGCCGCTGCGTCGACGTCGACCCCGGCCGCACCCAACAGGGTGGGGACCAGATCGACATGTGAGGTGGGCGCCGTCACGGTGCGCGCCTCGGTCGCACGATCACCGATCCTGGCGATGACGAACGGAACCCTGGTGGCCTCGTCGTAGAGGTTGAACCATTTCTGATGCAATCCGCCGTGGGCGCCGAGCAGCTCACCGTGGTCGGAGGTGCGCACCAGCACCGCGTTGTGCGATCCCGCGGTGACCGCACGCCGCACCCGGTCGATCGGACCGTCCACCTCGGCGTGCAACCGGTAATACAGGTCGCGGTAGCGCTGCGCATTGCGCTCATAGGTGCGTTGGACGAACCAGGCCGGTCCGTAACCGGAGTAGTACGCCTCACGGAACGCGATGTGCGCCGCCGGCTTGTCGGACAGGTCCTCGTCGGCGGTGGGAGCCGGGGGAACCGGTGGCGGATCGAGTGGACCGGGGGAGAGCGGGCTGCGCCGCGCCCAGGTCGGGAACAACACGATGTCGTGCGGGTTGACGAAGCTGGCCACCAACAGGAACGGGCGCAGCGCGTCGGGATCACCGGCGCGCCGGCGTTCGTAGCGGTCCCGCAGCCAGGCCACCACCCGGTCGGCGATCAGCGGATCGCGGCGCAGTCCACTGTTGGCCAGTCCGGCGCCGTGCGGTTCCGGGCCCACCCACCCGGAGAATCCGAACGGGTCGAGCGGATCGGCGTCGAGGTAGCGTTGCACCGCGGCCGGATCGACGACACCGTCGTCGTCGTTGGTCGCCAGCGGACGGCCGGTGCGCGGGTCGGTGAGGTCGGCATGCGAGATGTGCCACTTGCCGTCGTAGTGGGTGTCGTAACCGGCGGCGCGGAACCAGTGCCCCAGCGTCGGCACCTCGCCGCGGCGCAGCCAGCGCATCCGGGAGTCGTCGTGGCTCTTGCCCAGCCCGTCGGTCTGGGTGACTCCGTGCAGATCCGGGTAGTGCCCGGTGAAGATGGTCGGCCGACTGGGCACACAGGCCAGCGAACCGGTGTAGTGCCGGGTGAAGGTGACGCCGTGCTCGTCGAACCAGCGGCGGCCCGCGAGCGTCTGGTCACGCCAGGCGAGCAGATCGTCGGACTCGTACGGCGGGATCGCGCGTTCCTCGTCGGTCATCACGATGACGATGTCGGGACGCCCACCGGAATCAGGCCGGGACCGGTCAGACATGGCACTCCTCGGTGATTCGGTCCGCCAGATCGTCGAGCAGCACGGCGGATCGGCGGGCCGGCATCCGGGCCGCGAGCGCAGCGGCGGCCCGCCGCAGCACACCCGGTCCGGACTCGACGGTGGTGGTGAGAGTGACGACGGTGCCGCCGGCGGTGGGGGACAGGACCCACCGGTTGACGACGTTGCCCAGTTGCGGCGGCAGACCGCAGATCTGATAGCTCAGCGCCCGGGGCGGATCGAACTCGGTGATCCGTTCCACCAGCGTGGTCCGGCCGATCTGCACTCGCCGGGTGGTGCCGATGAGGTCGCCGTGCGGACCCGTGGTCAGCACACAGGAGTGGTCGACCAGGCGGGCCCAGGAACTGAGTGCGCCCACGTCGCCGAGCAGCTCCCAGATTCGCTCCGTTCCGGCCGGAATGGTTCGCGCCCGGCTGAATACCGCCACGTCCCGAATCCAACACCATGTTTGCCCGCGGCGTCCGGGGTTTCGGGGATGAACCGGGTTATGCGGCGCCCTCGGCCCACACGGGAGGACGGCCACCGGCGTGGTCCGGCGTCGCCGTCGCCGTCGCCTGGGACGGGGGCTCGGCCACCGGGCGGGGACCGACCAACAACCGGGCGACGTCCTCGAGG
The DNA here is from genome assembly GCF_900187065.1 of Mycolicibacterium thermoresistibile. Lineage (NCBI taxonomy): Bacteria > Bacillati > Actinomycetota > Actinomycetes > Mycobacteriales > Mycobacteriaceae > Mycobacterium > Mycolicibacterium thermoresistibile. Next base: position 3,314,912 of record NZ_LT906483.1, on the reverse strand, counting down.
GACCGGTTGCACTCCCTCGACAGCCGGAGCAGCACCGTGAGTGCTGCCGCCGGATCCACCCCGAAGTGTTTCATCAGCTGCGCTTTGCTCGTTTCGATCGCGTCCTGCCCGCGAACAGATCCCTGCGCCCGGGCGCTGCCCGAGACCGGGGCGCGGCGCCGGCCGCGGCGGGCCGTCAGGACACGGCCGATGTGCTCGGCATAGGTCGCGGCGACCGCCTCCACCTCGTCATCGAAGGCGCCGGGCAGATCGGAGTAGAGGCTCAACGCCGCCCGGACCGTGCCGGCTGAGGCGATGGGATTCCGGATGGGATTCCGGATGGGATTTCCGACGGGGATCGCGATCACCGAGCGGATCGGTGTGCTGGCGGCGACCTTGTCCGCGAACAGCGGCCAGCGGGAATCGGCGCGCAGATCGTCGATCCGGTAGGAATCCTCGTCGAGCGCCGCATCGATGCCCGGTCCGGTCGAGAGCCGCCGCGCGATGTTGTCGACCACCAGCACGTGACCGTCGGTCGCGGCGATCGAGCGCACCACGTCGCCGTCCTCGACCACGGTGATCCCGGCGTGCTGGATCGACGGCCAGTCGCCGACCGCCGAGCGGGTCAGCTCGGTCAGGACCGCGCAGGTGTCCGCGCCGCTGGCGCGCGCCTTACGGATCAGCTTTTCTACAGTGGCGTTCAGCCCCATGGTCACGTCGCCGGAAACGACAGACATCTCACCTCCACGGTTCACCTTGCCCGGTGTGGGCACTGGCATCTCCTTACCCGGGGTGCCGGGAGGTGAAACGCGCGCGGAGACGGGGTCAGTCGGGCCCGGAAACCATCGGCCGGACGGACGCGGGGACCTCGGTCGCCGGCTGGTCGCCGGTCCGGCCCCACCCGCCGGGCAGCAGACACACCGAGACCGCGGAGATGACCGAGACGCCGATCAGGTACGCGACGATCGAGCCGCTGGACTCCGTGGCGGCGTACAGGGCCGCCGCGATGGTCGGTGCGAAGGCTGATCCCAGCACCTGGGACAGCGTGTAGCCGATCGACACCCCGCTGTAGCGCACGTCGGCGTCGAACGTCATGGCGAACAGGGCACCGGTCACCCCGGCCGCCGGCGCCATCGCAAGTCCGAACACGAGCACCAGGGCGACCAGGAACAGCGCCGGTCGCCCGGTGTCGATCAGTGCGAACGCGGGGCCGATCGACACACCCATCGCGATCACCCCGGCCAGGAACAGCGGTTTGCGCCCGAAAGTGTCAGACAGCGAGCCGAACAGCGGATACATCACCACGGCCAGCACCGCCGCCACCGAGACCCCGAACAGCGTCGCGGTCCGGTCGATCCCGGCGACCGACGTGCCGTAGGACACCAGGTAGGCGACACAGATGTAGGCGAACACACCCTGGGACAGGTACGCCCCGGCCACCAACAGGATCTGCCGCCGGTGCCGGCGGAACGCCTCCGCGATCGGCATCCGGTGGACCGCCGAACGTGCCTGCACCGCAGCGAAATCCGGGCTCTCGGTCAGCGTCAGCCGGACCGCCAGACCGATCCCGATCAGCACCGCGCTGAGCAGGAATGGCAGCCGCCATCCCCAGGACAGGAACTGTCCGTCCGGCAGTCGGGAGACGGCGAAGAAGGCCAGGGTGGCGGTCGCGGTGCCGGCCGGGGCGCCCATCTGCGGGAAAGCGCCGTAGAACCCCTTGCGGTCGGCCGAGGCGTGCTCGACCGCCATCAGTGTGGCGCCACCCCACTCGCCGCCCATGGCGAACCCCTGGGCCAGCCGCAGCAGGGTGAGCAGGGCCGGCGCGGCCATCCCGATCTGGGCGTAGGTGGGCAGCAGCCCGATCAACACGGTCGCAACGCCCATCCCGACAAGCGAATACACCAACATCCGTTTGCGGCCGAGTCGGTCACCGAAGTGGCCGAACACGATGCCGCCCAACGGGCGGGCGAAGAACCCCACCCCGAACGTGGCGAACGACAGCAGCACGCCGGACGCCGGGGAGGCGGTGGGGAAGAACAGCTTCGGGAAGACCAGCGCCGCCGCGGTGCCGTAGATCAGGAAGTCGTAGAACTCGACCGTGGTGCCGATGAAGCTGGCCACCGCGACGCGGCGCGGCGTCACCCGGGACGTCGGGGTGGCCGCCTCGGCGGACATGTTCGGGTGTGGTCGGGGTCAGTCGCTGGCGGGCAGCGGTTTGGCCTCTTTGAGCGACAGCGGCGTGTCGCCGATCGTCAGGGTGCCGGCGCCGGCCTTGGTGACCAGCACCTCGGCGCCGGTGTCGTCGACATACCGCTTGCCCATCTGGTTGCCGTCCGCCAGCGCCGGATCCAGCGTGTACTCACCGGATTTCGCGGCGTCCAACGGGATCATCGGCGCTCCACCGGCGCGCAGGTCGTCGAGGCTTTCGCTGGACCGGACGACGATCACCTGGGTGTCGCATACCTGGCTCTGCAGCCGAGTGCCGTTCTTGATCATGCGGGCTCCTTCGTTTGAAGTTCGTCGACAAGTTGACGGCGCAACACCTTGCCGAGCGCGTTGACGGGCAATTCGGTGCGGAAGACCACTTTGTCCGGGGTGCGCGAGCCGCGGAGGTGTTTGCGCACATGGGCGCGCAACTCCTCGGGGTCCGGGGTCTCGCCCTCGGCCGGCACCACGACCGCGACGAGGATCTGGCCCCACTGCGGATCCTCCGGCCCCACCACGACGGCCTCCCGGACCTGGGGATGTTCGACGAGCACATTCTCGATCTCGGCCGGCGCGATGTTCTCCCCGCCGCGGATGATGGTGTCGTCGGAACGGCCGCCGATGAACAGGTAGCCGTCCTCGTCGAGCATCGCGACATCCTTGGTGGGGAACCAGCCCTCGGCGTCGAGCACCGAGCCGATCTCGGCGTACCGGCCGGATACCTGCTCGCCGCGCACGAACAGTTCACCGGTCTCACCCGGACCCAGGACGGTGCCGTCCTCGGCGCGGATCTGCACCTCGACACCCGGCACCGGGCGGCCCACCGAGCCGAGTCGGCGCGCGACCGCCGGGTCGGTGGCCGCCAGCGCCTCCCGGTGATCCTCGGGACCCAGCACCGCGATCGTGGAACTGGTCTCGGTCAACCCGTAGGCGTTGACGAACCCGACGTTCGGCAGCAGTTCCAGCGCCGTGCGCACCAACGGCAGCGCCACCTTCGAGCCGCCGTAGGCCAGATTGCGCAGCGTCGGGAGATCGCCCCCGTCGGTCTGCAGCACGGTGACGATGCGGTCCAACATGGTCGGCACCACCGTCGCCGTGGTCACCTTCTCCTCGCGGACCAGCCGGACCCAGTCCCGTGCGTCGAAGTGCCGCAGGTAGACCATCTTCCGGCCGGCGTACAGATTGGACATGGCCGCTCCGACGCCGGCGATGTGATACGGCGGCACGCAGATCAGTGCGGCGTCCTCGGTTGCCGCCGAATCGAATTCGACGGTGCCGGTGACATAGCTGGTCAGATTGTTGTGGGTGAGCTCGACCGCCTTCGGCCGCGACGTCGTCCCGGAGGTGAACAACACCACCGCGACGTCGTCGGGATCGGCGAACTCGGCCGCGGGCTCGCCGGCGCGGGCGGCCGTGACGAACTCGTCGGAGGTCAGCACCTTCTCACCGGCGTCGCCGACGACCTCGCGGTATTCCGGATCGGTGATCACCAGCGGATCGGGCAGCCGGTCGATCAGCTCGCGCAGACCCTCGGCGGACAACCGGTAGTTCAGCGGGGTGACGGGAACGTTCGCCCGGGCCGATCCGAACAGCAGCAGTGGCAACAGATGGCCACCGGTGCCCACGTAGGCCACGTGACGGACCCCGGAGCCGGCGATCACGCCGGCGGCCCGGTCGGCCAGTTCGCTCAATTCGGCTGCGGTGAGCCGGGTCTGGTCCGAGACGACGGCGATGCGGTCGGGATTGCTGGAAGCTGCCATCTCCAGCAGCAGTGAGATGCTCATGATAGGTCAACGAAGATATCAATGATCGGGTCATCGCCCCCGCCGTAACGGGTCAAGTCGGTGATCCCGGCCGCGGTGAGGACATCGGCGTCGATGTAGCAGTTGCCGTTCACCTCGGCCGGCGGGCGGGACAGGATCTCGACGGCCGCATCGGCCATGATCTCCGGGCTGCGGGAGCGCTTCACCAGGTCCTGCCCGTCGGCGAGATTGGTCACCGCCGCGGTGGCGATATAGGTCTGCGGCCACAGACACGAGAAGCCGATGTGCGCGCCGCCGCGCTCGGCGGTGTACTCGTTGGCCCAGCCCAGCGACAGCAGCGTCATCCCGTACTTGGACAACGTGTAGGACGGATGTGCGCCGAGCCAGTGCGGGTTCATGTTCAGCGGCGGAGAGATGGTCAGCACGTGCCCGGCCGCCGATTTGCGCAGATGCGGCAGACAGGCTCTGGTGAGCAGGAAGGTGCCGCGGATGTTGATCTGCTGCATCAGATCGAACTTCTTCGCCGACAGCTGCTCGGTCGGTTCGGTGGCGATCGCGCTGGCGTTGTTGACGCAGATGTCCACCCCGCCGAAGTGCTCCACCGCGGTGTCCACCGCGCGTTGCACGTCCTCTTCCCTGCGGACATCGCCGACAACCGGGACGGCCTTGCCGCCCGCGGCCTCGATCTCGGCCACCGCGGTGTGTACGGTGCCGGCCAGTTTGGGGTGCGGTTCGGCGGTCTTGGCCAGGAGCACCACGTTCGCGCCCCGGCGGGCGGCGCCGACCGCGATGGCCAGCCCGATGCCCCTGCTGGCCCCGGAGATGACCATGGTCCGGTCGGTGAACGATGCGTCGGCGCTACTCACATTGCACTCCTAGGTCCGGGACCGATGGTATTGACGTTCTCATTTTCTGCAAGCGACATACTCGCATGTCGTCGTCCTCGGCGTCACCCCGGTCCACCTGACCGGATGCCGCGGGACCGGGTGGTCGCCGGGGGGCCGGTCGGCGCGGGGGCCGGACGTGGCCGTTTACGAACAACGGTATTGGCATTCTCATTTTTTGGAAGTACGTTATCGGGTGATGAGCGACCCAGTGCAGACCTCCTCCGGCATCCCGCTGCAGCCGGTGTACGGGCCCGACGATCGCCCACACGAGCCGCCACCGCCGGGCACCTATCCCTTCACCCGCGGCAACTTCGCGAGCGGCTACCGCGGCAAGCTGTGGACCTTCCGGCAGTACTCGGGCTTCGGCACGGCTGAGGAGTCCAACCGCCGCTACCGGTACCTGCTGGAGCAGGGCGGCACCGGCCTGTCGGTGGCGCTCGACCTGCCCACACAGTGTGGATACGACTCCGACGACCCCGAGTACGGCGAAGAAGTGGGGCGGGTCGGCGTGGCGGTAGACACCCTGGCCGACGCCGAGATCCTGTTCGACGGGATTCCGCTGGACAAGATCAGCACCAGCTTCACCATCAACGGCACCGCGGCCATCCTGCTGGCCTTCTATGTCGCCGCCGCGGAGAAGACCGGGGTGCCGCGTGCCAAGCTGACCGGCACCATCCAGAACGACATCCTCAAGGAGTACGCGTCGCGCGGCACCTGGATCTGGCCGCCGGAACCGTCGCTGCGGCTGATCGCCGACACCATCGAGTTCTGTGCGGAAGAGGTGCCGAAGTTCAACGCGATCTCGGTGGCGGGGGCGCACTTCCGCGACGCCGGCGCCAACGCCGTGCAGGAGATGGCCTTCACCCTGGCTGACGGGGTCACCTACTGCGACACCGTCATCGAGCGCGGCCGGATGACCATCGACCAGTTCGCACCGCAGATCTCGTTCTTCTTCTACACCCACGGCGACTTCTTCGAGGAGATCGCCAAGTACCGGGCCGGCCGCCGCCGCTGGGCGACGATCGTGCGGGAACGCTACGGCGCCGAGACCGACAAGGCCGCGATGTTCCGGTTCGGGTGTGTGTCCGGCGGCGCCTCGCTGTACGCACCGCAGGCGCAGAACAACCTGATCCGGGTGGCCTATGAGGCGCTGGCATCGGTGCTCGGCGGTGTGCAGTCGATGTTCACCGCCGCCTGGGACGAGCCGTTCGCGCTGCCCAGCGAGGAGTCGGCGACGATGGCGCTGCGCACCCAGCAGATCCTGGCGTACGAGACCGGGGTGGCCAAGGTGGCCGACCCGCTCGGCGGCTCGTACTTCGTCGAGGCGCTCACCGACGCCACCGAGGAGAAGATCATCGAGATCATGGCGGACCTCGAGGCGCACGGCGGCATGGTGCGCGCCATCGAGGACGGGTATCTGCAGGGCCTGATCGCCGATGAGGCGTACCGGGTCCACCGGGAGATCGAGTCCGGGGAGCGGCCTGTCGTCGGTGTCAACCGGTTCGTCTCCGACGAGCCGCCGCCGCAGATCTCGACCTACGAACTCGACGCGGAGGGTCGTGATCTGCAGCTGAAGCGGCTGACCAAGGTCAAGGCGGAGCGCGACGCCGGCGCGGTGCAGGCCGCGCTGGCCGAACTGTCGCGGGCGGCCGAGGGCACCGAGAATCTGATGCCCAAACTGATCGACTGTGCCAATGCCTACTGCACGGTGGGAGAGATGGTGACTGCACTGAAGAAGGTGTGGGGCGAGTTCCAACAACCGGTGGTGTTCTGAGTGGGCGCGCCGGACAGCCCGATCCGCGTTCTGGTGGCCAAGCCCGGTCTGGACGGCCACGATCGCGGCGCGAAGATCGTCGCCCGGACTCTGCGGGACGCCGGTTTCGAGGTGATCTACACCGGGATTCGGCAGCGGATCGAGGACATCGTCTCGATCGCGTTGCAGGAGGACGTCGCGCTGGTGGGGTTGTCCATCCTCTCCGGTGCCCACCTGGCCCTGACCAGGCGGACAGTGGAGGCGTTACGGGCCGCCGACGCCGGTGACATCGCGGTGGTCGTCGGTGGCACGATTCCGCAGCAGGACGTGCCGAAACTGCAGGAAGTGGGTGCGGCTGCGGTGTTTCCGACGGGTACGCCGCTGGACGTTCTGGTGACCGAGGTCCGGAAGCTGACCGGTGCTGCCGCGGACGTGTGACCGCCGTGGCCTGGTGTTCGCCGTGGATTTCGCCCGGCGCAATGGAATGTGAAGGTGAAAGGCTGATATGCGCGTCGGAGTGATGATCGGGGCCGAGCGCGGCGACATGGCCCGCAAGGTCCGCAAGTTCCTCGAGGACATCGAGTGGGCCGAGTCCGCCGGGTTCGACACCGCGTGGATGCCGCAGGTACCCAACGATTTCGACGCACTGACCATGGTGGCGTTGATGGCCACCCGGACCGACCGGATCGAGCTGGGTACCGCGGTGGTTCCGCTGCAGGCGCAGCATCCGATCGCGCTGGCCCGCCAGGCGCTGTCGGTCCATGCCGGCAGCGGCGGCCGGCTGGCGCTGGGGGTCGGCCCGTCGCACCACTGGATCATCCGCGACATGCTGGGCATTCCGTACGAGCGTCCGGCCGCCTACACCCGGGACTACCTGGAGGTGCTCAACGCCGCGATCGCCGGCCCGGGTCCGGTCGACGTGGAGAACGACAGCTTCACCGTGCACAACCCGACGGTGCTCGGCACCGACGACACGCCGATGCCGGTGCTGGTGGCCGCGCTCGGACCGGTGATGCTGCAGATCGCCGGTGAACTGGCCGACGGCACGGTGCTGTGGATGGCCGACGAACGCGCGATCGGCGAACACATCGCACCGCGGATCACCAAGGCCGCCGACAACGCGGGCCGGCCGGCGCCGCGCATCATCGCCGGTATCCCGGTGTGCCTGTGCGCGAATTCCGAGATCGAGGTCGCCAAGGAGCGGGCGAACCGCATCCTGGGCGAGGCCGAGGTGTCGCCGAACTATCAGCGGTTGCTGGAACGCGGCGACGCCCGCGACGTCGGCGATCTGTGCGCGGCGGGGGATGAGGAGGCGATCATGGCCCGGTTCCGCCGGTTCGCCGACGCCGGCGTGACCGACCTGTCGGTGCGGCTGTTGCCGATCGGGGAGACCCGCGACGAGCTGGTCGCCTCGAAGTACCGCACCCGTGAAGTGATCGCGCAGCTCGCCGCCGATCTGCGATGAGCGCTTGCGCGAAGAGCCGAGTACCACGATGAGCGCTTGCGCGAAGAGCCGAGTACCACGATGAGCGCTTGCGCGAAGAGCCGAGTACCACGATGACGAATTCGACTGCGCCACTGGCGGGTATCCGCATCCTGGAGGTCGGCACCATGCTGGCCGGACCGTACGCCACCATGATGCTGGCCGACCTCGGGGCCGAGGTCATCAAGATCGAACCTCCCGACGGGGAGATCTCCCGGCAGGTCGGTGACAGCTACTTCGCCAGCCTCAACCGCAACAAGCGCAGCGTGTGTCTGGACCTCACCTCCGCTGAAGGTCAGGCCGAACTCGGTGCGCTGGTCGCCCAATCGCATGCGCTGCTGGTCAACATGAAGCCCTCGGTGATCCGCCGGCTGGGGCTGACCTACGAGGCGCTGCGCCGTCACAATGAGCGCATCGTCTGTGTGGCGCTCACCGGGTACGGGCTGGACGGCGGCGACGATCCGGCGTTCGACTACGTGATCCAGGCCGCCACCGGGATCGCCGCGCTGACCGGGGATCCCGACGGACCACCCACCCTGCCCGGCTACTCGTCGGCGGACAACTCCACCGGGCTCACCGCGGCGCTGGGCCTGTTGGCCATGATCGTGTCCGGCCGCGGCGGTCAGGTCGATGTGTCGCTGCGCGACGTGATGCTTTCCCAGTTGAACTACCGCGCCTCGGCATGGCTCAACGACGGGGTCGAGCCGCGTCGGCTGCCCTACGGGGCCCATTCGTATTACGTTCCCGCACAGCTGTTTCCCACTGCCGACGGTTATCTGGCACTGTTCATCACCCATGACGGGTTCTGGCGTACGTTCGCGGCCGAGGCCGGTATCGACGGATTCCCCACCATGGCCGAGCGGGCCGCCCGCCGCAGCGAGGTGCTCGACGTCGTCACCGGAGCGCTGGCGGCCGACACCGCCCTGGGGTGGGAGAAACGGCTGCGGCCACTCGGTATCCCGGCCGCCGCGGTGCGCACGCTGCCCGAGGCGTTGGCCGACACCCCGGAGGCGGTCGTCACCGCCGGCGAATTCCGGTTGGTGCGCAGTCCGATCCAGGTGACCGGGTACGAACCGGACTATCTACCACCGCCCGCCCTGGACCGGCGGGCGACCCGTCAGTCGTCGTAACAGACCGTCACCGACGGTGTATCGGGAATCGCTTGACAGGTGAGCACGTATCCCTCGGCAACCTCGTCCTCTTCGAGGGCGTCGTTGACGCGCATGGTGGCGCTGCCCGCGGTGAGTCTGGCCATGCAGGTGCCGCAGTTTCCGGCTTCGCAGGAGAACGGCGGTGCCAGCCCGGCCCGCCGGGCACTCTCCAGCAGGGTTTCGTCGGACATCCGGGGTACCGAGGCCGTCTGGCCGTTGCAAACGATCGTCACCTCACCGCCGGCGTCGTCGGCGGGCGGCGGCAACGGTTCTGCCGTCATGCGGGCCCCTCCAAAATGTCGGTTCTGTTGCTAGGAGAATACTATTCTCCTGAAATGATAGTGTGTTCTCAAACCGCGGGTGCAGAAGGGCGACCGGGAGGATCAGGCGACGGTGTTCGGTGAGGACGTCGATGGCTGACCGGGTCGCGCTCACCTTCGAGGACCGCGCCTACAGCGCCGCCGAGCTGGACGCGTTGACCGGCGGAACGGCCGCCGCGCTGGCGGCGCGCGGGGTGTGCCCGGGGTCGCGGGTGGCCATCATGTCGTCCAACCGGCCGGAGTTCGTCGTCGCGCTGCGGGCGATCTGGTCGCTGGGCGCTGCGGCGGTGCTGCTCAGCCCGGCATGGAAACGCGCCGAGGTCGACCATGCGCTGGCTCTGACCACGCCGTCGCACGCCGTCGGCGACCATCCGGTGCTCGCCGACCTGATGCCGATGCTGCACCTCGACGAACCGGTGACGGCAGACCCGGACGGAGCGGGCCGGCCGGTGCCGCCGGAGGACGCCGACGCGCTGTTCGTGTTCAGTTCGGGCACCACGGGCATGCCGAAGGCGGTGCGTCACACCCACGGGGCGTTGCGCACCGCGGTGCGGCACTGGCGGGACGCGCTGGGCCTCACCGCGGCGGACCGCATGCAGATCATGACGCCGCCGTCGCACATCCTCGGCCTGCTCAACATCGTGATGGCCCTCGACACCGGGACCTGGATCCGGTTGCACCGCCGGTTCGACATCGACCGGATGCTGCATCACATCCAGGCGGACCGGATCACCATCGAGATGGCCGTCGCCCCGATCGCGCTGGCGCTGGCCGGCCACCCGGGTCTGGAGTCCTACGACCTGTCGTCGCTGCGCTACATCATGTGGTGCGCGACGCCGGTGACCCAGAGCGTCGCCGATGCGGTCACCGCCCGCACCGGGGTGGGCTGGATCGCCGCCTACGGCACCACCGAACTGCCGGTGATCGCCTGCAATCCGTTGCAGGGCGGCCGCCTCGACACCGTGGGTCGGCCCGTCCCCGGGGTGCAGGTGCGGATCGTGTCGCTGGACACCGGCGCCCCGGTCGGTCCCGGCGAGGAAGGCGAGGTGCAGGCCCGGTCGGCATCGGTGATGGCCGGCTACCTGCCCGATCAACCCGGCGCCTTCGTCGAAGGCTGGTACCGCACCGGCGACGTCGGCTACCTCGACACCGACGGCTGGCTGCGGCTCACCGACCGGGCCAAGGACATGGTCAAGGTGCGGGGTTTCCAGGTGGCCCCGGCCGAGGTCGAGGCGGTGCTGCACGAACACCCCGCGGTCGACGACTGCGCGGTGTTCGGGGTGCCGTCACCCGACGGCGAGGCGTTGGTCGCCGCGGTCACCCGGCGCGGCGAGGTGTCCGCCGACGAACTGCTCGCCCTGGTCGGCGAGCGGCTGGCGTCGTACAAGCGGCCGAGCCGGGTGGTGTTCGTCCCCGAGATACCCCGGCTGCCGTCCGGGAAGGTATTGCGCCGAGTGCTGAAGGAGCGGCATGGATGTCCGTCTGACGGCTGAGCAGCAACAGCTGCGGGAAGCCGCGGCCAGACTGGCCGATGAACTGGGGCCGGGTTCGGTCCACGAACTGGACGACGAGGGCCGGATCGCCCGGCTGGAGAAAACCGTCGAGTCGACCGGATGGCGGGTGCTGCGGTCCGACGGCGCCTCCGGGGTGGAGGTCGCGATCGTCGCCGAGGAGTTCGCCCGTGGGCTGGTCGACGTCCCGTTCATCGGCCCGGTGCTCAACGACGAGGTCCGCCGCATCGTGGGCCGGGAACCGGCCGCCCCGGTGGCCGGACCCGAATCGATCGGTGTCGACGTGGATCTCACCGGCAGCAAGGCCGGTGTGATCGAGGCCCCGGCGGAACTGGCCGAGGCCGCCGCCGAGGACCGGCAGCGGTGGTACGCACTCGCCCTGGCGGTGACCTCGGCCGACATTCTGGGCGCCGCGCGCGGCGCGCACGCGCTGGCGGTGGACTACGCCAAGGTGCGGGAACAGTACGGCGCGCCGATCGGCTCCTATCAGGCGGTCGCGCACATGTTGGCCGAGGGGCTGGCGCTGATCGAGGGGTCGATCAGCGTGCTGCGCCACGCCGCGTGGGCGGTCGACGAACTACCCGCCGACGAGGCGGTGCGGGCCGGGCGCTACGCCAAGATCTACTGCGCCCGCGCCGCCCGCACCGTCTGCGAGACGGCGATCCAGGTGCACGGCGGAATCGGCAACACCTGGGAGTGCCTGGCGCATGTGTTCCTGCGCCGCGTGCTGACATCCACCGATCTGTGGCCCGTCAAGCTGGAGGACATCGACCTTGGATTTTCGTGATTCACCCGACGAAGCGGCGTTCCGCCAACGGTTGCGGAACTGGTTGGCCGACAACGCCGCCGCCTTCACCGCGTCCGGGGACGACTACTGGGCCAAACAGGGCGAGTGGCATCAGGCGCTGTATCAGGCCGGCTTCTTCGGCACCTCATGGCCGAAGGAGTACGGCGGGCAGGACCTGCCGCCGGTGTACGACGTCATCGTCGACGAGGAGCTGGCCCGGGCGGGTGCACCGCCGCGGCCCAGCCTGGGCTATCTGGTCGTCGGCCTCGGTCACCACGGCAGCGAGGAACTGCAACAGCGCTTCCTGCCGGGGATGATCAACGGCACCGAGCGCTGGTGCCAGGGCTTCTCCGAGCCCGGAGCGGGTTCCGACCTGGCGTCGCTGACCACCACCGCGACCCGCGAGGGTGACCACTGGGTCATCAACGGCCACAAGATCTGGACCAGTTACTCCGACGTGGCCGACTGGTGTCTGGTGCTGGCCCGCACCGACAAGAACGTCCCCAAGCACAAGGGCATCTCGGCGTTCATCGTCGACATGCACCAACCCGGGGTCCAGCAGCGGCCGCTGAAGATGATCAACGGTGTCACCACCGAATTCGGACAGGTGACGTTCGACGGTGCGGTCGCGCCGGCGGACCAGATGGTCGGTGAACCCGGCGAGGGCTGGAAGCTGGCCATGACCGTGGTGAGCCACGAACGCGAACCGTCCACCCTGGGCTACTCGGCGCGGTACGGAAAGCTGGTGCGGCAGATGGCGGACCGGGTCGAGGGCCGTCCACCGGAGGAACTGGTGTGGGCGGCGGTGGAGGCCGAGATGCTGCGCCTGCATGTGCGCCGCCGGCTCTCCGAACAACTCGACGGCATCCAGCACGGTCCGCAGGGATCGCTGGACAAGTTGCTGATGACCTGGACCGAGCAGTCGGTGGGGCATGCGGCGCTGGCCGTCAGCGGGACCCGGGACCCCGAAATGCTGGCCGCCTACCTCTACAGCCGGGCGCAGAGCGTGATGGGCGGCACCTCGCAGATCCAGAAGAACATCATCGCCGGCCGAATCCTGGGGCTGACAATGCGATGAGCGCTTGCGCGAAGAGCGGAGGACACCGAATGTATGACATGCCACCGGAAATCGACGTCCGAGCCGACGGTGATATCCGGATCATCACGCTGAACCGGCCCGATGCGCTCAACGCCGTCAACGACCCGCTGCACGAGGGTCTGGCGAAGCTGTGGGACCGGCTCAGCGAGGACTATGACGCCCGCGCGGCGGTCCTCACCGGCGCCGGCCGGGCCTTCTCCGCCGGCGGGGATTACGCCTACCTCGCCGAACTCGGTGAGGATCCGCGATTGCGGGCCAAGACGTTGCAGCACGGCCGGGAGATCGTGCTCGGCATGACCCGGTGCCGGGTTCCGGTGGTGGCCGCGGTGAACGGGCCGGCCGTCGGATTGGGTTGCAGCCTGGTGGCATTGAGCGACATCGTCTACATCGCCCCGGACGCCTATCTGGCCGACCCGCATGTCCAGGTCGGGCTGGTGGCCGCCGACGGCGGACCGATCACCTGGCCGCTGCACATCAGCCTGCTGTTGGCCAAGGAGTACGCGCTGACCGGGGCCCGGATCCCGGCGCAGCGCGCGGTGGAGTTGGGGCTGGCCAATCATCTGTCGGAGGATCCGGTCGCCGATGCGGTCGCGGCGGCCCGGAAGATGAGCAGGATGCCCCGGCAGGCGCTCGAGGCGACCAAGCGGCTGCTGAACATCCACATGGAGAGGGCCGTGATGGCCACCCTGGACTACGGCAACACCGCCGAAGCCCAGTCCTTCGAGACCGAGGACTTCCGCAACATCGTCGCCGGCCTCAACGCCCGCAGGAACTGACTGCGATTTCGGCGTGCGTACGGTCGGTGAGCGACCGTACGCACGCCGAAATCCCTCGGAATGCTCACTTGGGCGGGAAGCGCAGCGCCCCGTCGAGGCGGATGATCTCGCCGTTGAGGTAGTCGTTCTCGATGATGCTCTGGGCGAGCTGGGCGTATTCGGTGGACCGGCCCATCCGCTTGGGGAACGGCACCTGCGGACCCCAGTACGCCTCGAGTTGATCGGCGTGCTGACCGTAGGCCGGGGTGTTGATGGTGCCCGGCGCGATGGTGACGACGCGGATGCCCAGCGGGGACAGGTCGCGAGCGGCGTTGAGCGTCATCCCGATCACCCCGCCCTTGGCGGCGGCGTAGGGGAGCTGCCCGATCTGACCCTCATACCCCGCGATCGAGGCGGTGTTGACGATGACGCCGCGGCCGCCCTCCTCGAGCGGTTCGGTGCGGCCGATCGCCGCGGCGGTCAGCCGCATGATGTTGAACACCGCGGTCAGGTAGTACTTGATCGTCGTCTCGAACGCCTCCAGGCCGAGCGGGGAGCCGTCCTTGCCGACCAGCCGCCCGCCGCCGGCCGGACCGCCGTGGGTGTCCACCGAGATGCGAAGCGGGCCCAGGGATTCGGCTTCGGCGATGGCCGCCAGCACGTCCTGCTCGGAGGTGGCGTCGGTGCGGACGTACCGCACACCCAGCTCCTTCTCGAGCTCGCCGCCCCGTTCGTCGGCGAGGTCGGCCACGACCACTTTCGCACCGGCGGCGTGCAGGCGGCGCACCGTGGCTTCACCGAGCCCCCCGGCGCCACCGACGACGAGGGCCGCGCTTCCGGCGATCTGCATGTGGTTTCCCCTTCGTGCAACCGATACTCTCGACACGAGAGAATATCATTCTCACTCGGTTCGGAGAGGGAGTACATCCATGCCTGAAGCGGTCATCGTCTCCGCGTTGCGCACCCCGATCGGCACCGCCGGGAAGGGCACCCTGCGGGACACCGACGGCTACCGACTCGCCGAGCATGTGGTGGGAGCGGCGGTGGCGGACCTCGGCGACGTGCCGGGCCCGATCGACGACGTCATCCTCGGCGAGGGGCTCTACGGCGGCGGTGTCATCGCCCGGCACGCGGCGATCACGGCCGGGCTGACCGCGGTGCCGGGGCTGGCGATCAACCGGCACTGCGCGGCCGGGCAGGGGGCGGTGCAGACCGCCGCGGCCGGGGTGCGCGCCGGAATGGATCACCTCGTCATCGCCGGCGGGGTGAACTCGGCGTCCACCTCGCCCCGGTTCGTCCGCCGACAGGGTGGAGGCCCGAGCGGCGGGGGCCACGAGGGCGACTGGGTGCCGTGGTTTCCGCCCACCCATCCGGACCGCGCCGACGCCCCGAACATGGACATGTCGATCACCGTCGGCTGGAACGCCGCGGTGCAGGCCGGGGTGAGCCGGCAGGAGATGGACGAATGGGCGCTGGGATCGCACCGCAAGGCGATCGCGGCCATCGACGAGGGCCGGTTCAAGAACGAGATCGTGCCGATCGATACCCCACACGGCCTGTTCGACACCGACGAGCATCCGCGCCGCGACACCACCCTGGAGAAACTGGCCGCACTCAAGCCGCTGCACCCCGAGATCGAGGGGTTCTCGATCACCGCGGGAAACGCGTGCGGCGCCAACGACGGTGCGGCGGTCCTGACGATCGCCAGCGATCGGCTCGGCCTGCCGGTGCTGGCCGTCATCAAGTCGTGGACGTCGGTCGGGGTCGATCCGGCGGCCACCGGGCTGGCCCCGGTCGAGGCCATACCGAAAGCGCTGGCGAAGGCCCGGATGTCACTGGCCGATGTGGACCTGTTCGAGATCAACGAGGCGTTCGCGTCGATGTGCGTGGCGACCGTCAAACTGCTCGACCTGGATCCGGACCGGGTCAATCCCAACGGCAGCGGTTGCTCGCTCGGCCACCCGGTGGCGGCGACCGGTGCGCGCATGCTGGTGACCCTGGTACACGAATTGCGCAGGCGCGGGGGAGGTGTCGGTGTGGCCGCGATGTGTGCGGGCGGCGGAATGGGCTCGGCGACGGTGATCGAGGTGCCCGCTCCGTAAGCTGCGCAGTGATGAACATCCACGAGCTCGTCACGGCGGCGCGCAGCGGGTCGATCCGCGCCGCCGGACGGTTGCTGAGCCTGGTGGAGGGGCCGCGTCGGGACGAGGTGCTCGCCGCGCTGGGCGAGACGGCGCCACCCCGGGTCATCGGGATCACCGGACCGCCCGGGGCGGGCAAGTCGACGACGGTGGGGGCCCTGGTGGGGGCCTACCGGGAGCGGGGCCGGCGGGTCGCGGTGCTGGCCGTCGATCCGTCCTCGCCCTACAGCGGCGGGGCGTTGCTCGGCGACCGGATCCGGATGGCCGCCCACATCAACGATCCGGACGTGTTGATCCGGTCGGTCGCCACCCGCGGACATCTCGGCGGCCTGGCCGCGGCGGTGCCTGCCGCCATCAGACTGCTGGCGGCACTGGATTTCGACCTGGTCGTGCTGGAGAGCGTCGGGGTGGGTCAGTCCGAGATCGAGATCGCCGCGATCGCCGATCCGACCGTGGTGATTGTCAACCCCGGCGCGGGTGACGCGGTGCAGGCGGCCAAGGCCGGCCTGCTCGAGGTCGCCGATCTGGTGGTGGTGAACAAGGCCGACCGGGACGGGGCCGATCAGACCGCGCGGGACCTGCGGATGGAGACCCACCTGCCGGTGCTCAAACTCGTTGCGGTGCAAGGGGAAGGGCTGCCCGAGCTGATCGCCGCCATCGACGGTCACCCGCGTGCCGACACCGACACCGCCGACCGGCGCCGCGCTCGTGCCCGCACCCAGATCCTCTCGCTGGCCCAGACGCAGCTGCGCAACCACCCCGACCTGGATCGCCTGGCCGAACAGGTGGCCGACGGCCGCCGGGATCCGTATTCCGCTGCCGCACAGCTGTTCACGCGGCCGGACTGACCGCGCGTCTGATCGGTCGACCGCCCGCAGGTGGGCGGCCCGCCGGCGCCACCGGGGCTCGGATCGGCCGTCCGCGGGTGGCTGCCGGTGCCGAGAACCGAGGGGCGTCGCTTCGCGGATGAATCGAGGCCCCGCGGTGCCCTGAGTTCGTCTCCACCTCTCGTCGTCGTGGGTCATCGACCTCGCCATCGCTATTGAAAGTGAAAATCATTTCCATTAACGTGGCCGCCGCACCGATCCACGACTGGCGAGGGAGGCCGGCCGATGCCCGCTCCGATAGGGCCCGCTCCGATATGGATGGCGCTGCCGCCCGAGGTTCATTCGACGCTGCTGCGCACCGGCCCCGGCCCGGGTGCGCTGTCCGCTGCGGCCGATGCCTGGCGCATGTTGAGCGACGAGTATCGGGCCGCGGCCGTCGAGTTGGCCGCCGTGGTGAGCCAGACCTGCGCCACGGCGTGGGAGGGCGTCGGCGCAGACGCGTATGCCGCGGCGCACGGGCCCTATCTGTTCTGGCTCACCGACACCGCGGCGGCCGCCGCCGCGGCCGGTGCCCAGCTCGAGGCCGCCGCCGCGGCCCACGCCTCGGCCCTGGCGGCCATGCCGACCATGGCCGAACTGACCGCGAACCGGACCACCCACGCGGCCCTGGTCGCCACCAACTTCTTCGGCGTCAACACGATTCCGATCGCGGTGAACGAGGCCGACTACGCCCGGATGTGGATCCAGGCCGCCACCACCATGGCGACCTACGAGGCCGTCGCCTCTGCGGCGGTGAGCGCGACACCGCGCACCGTCGCCCCGCCGCCGATCCTGGGTGCGGGAACGGGTGAATCCGCGACCGCGGCGATCACCGGGGCGCACGTCACCGCCGAACTCAGGGCCGCGGAGTCGCGGACCCTGCTCGACGAGATCAACGAATTGATCGATCGGCTGTTCGCGCCGCTGTTCCCGCCGGGTTTCGCCGACGCGCTGCCCGACGGGCTCCTGGGCACCCTGCTCGCACCGCTGCTGCCGGGCGCCACCGGCGACGGCCCGCCGATGGCCACCATCATGAGCTTTCTGCTGATGGGCCTCTCCAACCCCGCCTACCTGTTTCCCGTCCTCGTCTACCTCCTGTTCACCGGTGTCGTCCACACGACCGTCGCGGTCTCGGGGATGCTGGCCCAGCTGGTGCCGCTGATGCCCGCGTTGCTCCCGGTGGCCGTCGCCGCGTTGGGCGGTCTCGCCGGCGTGTGGGCGGGCCTGAGCGGTTTGGCGGGGCTGGCCGGCCTGACCGCGGTTCCCGCAGCCGACGGCGGCGCGTCGGCCGCCCCGGTACCGGCCGGGGGACCGTCGCTGCCCTCCGGCTCGAGCGCGCCACCTGCGCCGACCGGGTCGGCGGCGCCGACCACCGGGACGGCTCCGGGCGGTGCGGGTTCCCCGCCTCCCGCCGGTCATTCCGTGCCGCCCGCTCCGCATTCCGCACCGCCGGTCGGCACATCCGGACCTCCGTATCTGATCGCCGCGCAGCCCGCTCCCGGCGTCGCACGCCGAAGCGCGGGAGCGAGGAGGGCGGCCTCGATTGTGGAGCCGGCCGGAAGCGCAGCAGCGGCGGCGGCCGCACGCGAATCGGCGCCGATCCGGCGGCGACGCGGACAGAAGGACGGTCTTCACGGCCACCGCCACGAACATCAGCAGCCGGCGTCGATGTCGGCGGCCACGGCCCCGTCCGCTGCGGGTATCCGGGTGCTGGGCGGCGCCGGTCGAATCAGCCGCACCCGGGGATCCGTCCCGCACGCCGAGATCACACCGGGCGACCCGACAGAACCGTCGTCACCCACCGACCGGGCCCACCGGCCGGCCGAGCCGAACTGAGCCCGCGCATGGACCGAAAGGAACTGCACAGCACCGTGAACGAAACGACAGACCACCTCGACGCCCCGCAGGCGACATGCGTCATCGCCGGGGGCGGACCGGCCGGGATGGTGCTCGGGTTGTTACTCGCGCGCGCCGGGATCGCGGTGACCGTGATGGAGAAGCATGCCGATTTCCTGCGCGACTTCCGCGGCGACACCGTGCACCGAAGCACCCGCAGGCTGATGTCGGATCTCGGGTTGTCCGAGCAGTTGGAACCGTTCCTGCACCCGCTCGACACCGTCGACGGCGTGCGCACCGGCCGGCCGTTCGTCGGGGTGGTGCCGCAATGGGACTTTCTGGAGACGCTGGCGGACGCGGCCGCACGCGAGCCGTCCTTCCGGCTGTTGCGCGGTACCGAGGTGGTCGGCCCGATCCGGGACCGAGGGGCCGTCACCGGGGTCCGGTACCGCGGGCCCGACGGTGCGATCCGGGAGATGCCCGCCGCCTTGACGGTTGCCTGTGACGGACGCTGGTCGGCGTTGCGCAGCGCGCTGGATCTGCGGCTGCGCACCTTCGATGTCCCGATGGACGTGTGGTGGTTCCGGTTGCCCCGCTGTCCCGACGACCCCGCCGAACTCTCCGGGGTCTCCCACATCGGGCACCGGTGTGCGATGGTCGACCGGGGTGACTACTACCAGATCGGCTATCTGATCCCCAAAGGCCGCGATGCCGAACTGCGGGCACGAGGCATCGAGGCGCTGCGTCGCGACGTGGCGGAACTGGTTCCCGCCCTGGCCGGCCGGGTCGCCGAGCTCGAATCCCTTGACGACGTCAAACTGCTTGATGTGCGACTGAATCGGCTGCGCCGATGGTTCAGCGACGGCATCCTGTTCATCGGCGACGCGGCGCACGCGATGTCGCCGGCCGGCGGGATCGGGGTGAACCTCGCGATCGCCGACGCCGTGGCGGCTGCCCGGATCATCGCGGGCCCCCTGCGCGAGGGCACGTTGTCCACCCGGCACCTGGCCCGGGTACAGGTTCGGCGAGCGCTCCCCACCGTCCTCACCCAGACGGTGCAGCAGCTCATGCACCGGCGGCTCCGGGAGCTCCTGGCGGCCCCGGCCGCCGACGCTGCGCCGCGCCCGGGGCGGCTGATGTCGCGGATCGGCCGAAGTGCGCTGCCGCGCAAGCTCGCCGGGTTCGTCCTCACCGGAGGGCCGTTCTCGGAACGCACGCCGGACTTCGCCCGCCGGCCGGCGGCGTCGCGTACACCCGCCGCGGATCAGTCGACCGATCCGCCGGTGGCGGCGTGGTGACCGGCCCGGAAGCCGAAAACCAGGGCCGGGCCCAGGGTTCCACCGGCGCCACCATAGGCCTTACCGGTGACGCCGGCCATCGCGTTGCCGGCGGCGTAGAGCCCGACGATCGGTGCGCCGCTGACATGGAGCACCCGGCCGTCCCGGTCGGTGCGCGGACCGCCCTTGGTGCCCATCGCGCCGATGCGCACCGGCACCGCGAAGTACGGCGCGGCGTCGAGCGGGCCCAGGGTCCGGGCGGCCGGGGTGGGGGCGCCGGTGTCGCCCCAGTAGCCGTCGTAGGCGCTGGAGCCACGGCCGAAATCTGGGTCCACACCATCGGCGACGTTCTTGTTCCAGGCGTCCACGGTGCGCTGCAGACCGTCCGGGTCGATCCCGGTCCTGGTGGCCAGTTCGGCCAGATCGTCGGAGGCGTTGAACCAGTCCGGCACCGGTTCGCCGGGGGCGACCCCGAGGAATCCGTAGCGTTCGAGGTGTCCGGCGTCGAACACGATCCACGCCGGGTCGTTCACGTAGCCGTCGCGGGGATCGAGGTACTGGAACGCGCCGGCCATCGAGTTGTACTCACCGGCCTCGTTGACGAACCGCCGCCCGAAGCGGTTGACGATGATGCTGCGCGGGCGGGTGCGCTCCAGCCGCACCGAGCGGCTGCGCGGCTGCCCGCCGAAGGTGTCGCCCGGGATCTGCACGATCGGCACCCACCAGGCCTCACCCATGTTGGCCAGATCCGCGCCGTGCGCCATCGCCATGCGCAGACCGTCCCCGGTGTTGTTCGGTGGCGACACCGCGCCGCGCATCGGGCCGCGCAGATACGCCTCCACCAGCCGGCTGTCCCATTCGAAGCCGCCGGTGGCGAGCACCACGCCGCGGCGGGCGCCGACCAGCATCTCCTGGTCGACCCCGCTGTCGCCCCGGCTGATCCGCACGCCGCGAATCCGTCCGGCGTCGCCGATCAACTCCAGCGCCCGGGCGTTGGTGTGTGGTGCCACACCGGCCCGCAGCAGGGCGTCCAACAGTCCGGCGATCAGCGCGGTGCCGGCGACGCAGTAGTCCCCGTCGGTGTCCTCGACCGCGGCGTGGATGCGGGCCCGTGTCTCGGCGTCGATACCGACATTGCTGAAATCGGGTGGGAACGACGTGATCTTCTCCCGCCAGCCGCCCAGCCGGCCCAGGTCGTAGGGCGCGGCGTGCAGCGAACGCCCGCCCCCGGGGCGGCCGCCGGGCAGTTCGGGCTTGTAGTCGGGAAACCCTTCGGCCACCTCGAATCTCAGCTCGCTGTGCCGCTCGACGAAGTCGAGCATCTGGGGTCCGGTGCGGACGAAGGTCTCCACCAGGTCGTCGTCCATGTATCCCAGTGACTGCGCCCGCAGATACGCCATCGCATCCTCGACCGTCAGCTCGTCGGAGGCGCGGTCGTGTGCCGGGATCCAGGCGATCCCGCCGGACACCGCGGTGGTGCCACCGACGGTCGGGGCCTTCTCGAACACCTCCACTGCCGCGCCGTCGACCACCGCGGTCAGTGCGGCGGTCAGCCCGGCGCCGCCGGTGCCCAGCACGATGACATCGGTCTCCCGGTCCCACTCGGTCACCAGAGCATCCTTTCGGCTGGTCGACCCTCAGTTGAGGATCGCGGATAGTTCCTGTGCGGCCCGGACCACGGCGTCCTTACCGCGTCGCACCACGTCCTCGCGGTGCGAGATGAGATTGATGCAGGTCGCCGGCGCGTGCGGCCGCCGGCGCACGGGCACCGCCAAACCGTACGTGTCCGGCTCGATCTCGCCGTGGGTGATCACCCAACCCTGTTCACGGGTCTGACGCACCAGGTCCCGTTCGCCGGGTCGCGGCGGCATGCTGGCCAGCAACGCGATCCCGGCCGCGCCGCGGTCGATCGGATACCGGCTGCCCTCGTGGAAGGACAGCTGGTAGAAGACCTGGGTCGGCACGATCACCGCGATGGCGACCTGCTGATCACCCTCTGCCACCAAAAGCGACACCGTGGTGCCGACTTCGTCGGCCAACGCCCGCAGCACCGGCACGCTGTACTGCCGCAGATTGTTGTCGAACGCGGCGCCCAGCAGTGCCAGCGCGGCCGCGGGCCGGTACCGGCCATCGTCCCCCCTGATCACGTACCGGAACTGACTGAGCGTGCCGAGCAACCGGTACGCGATGGTGCGGTGCACCCCGACCTCGTCGGCCACCTGCTGCACCGTCAGACCGTCGGGCGCGCCGGCCACGGCCTGCAGCGCACTCAGCCCGCGGGCCAGCGTCTGCGACACCGCGGCCGGCCGCTCGGCGGGGGCGCCGCGGCCCTTGACAGACGTCATCGTGAGAGTGATCCTCTAAGGATAGTGCACATATGTGTGCGAATTTAGCACATATCACTCGCAGAATATGAGAACATCATTTCCGCCGCAGGTGGCCGCTCACACAGAGGAGATCTGGACGGATGACACGGGAGCCCTTGGCAGGGGCCAGTACCGACCACGAGAGTGTGTGGAGCGATCTGCAGGGGGTCGCCTTCACCCAGGGCTATCTCGACGCGGGTGGGGTGCGGACCCGGTACCTGCACGCCGGTGAGGCCGACAAGCCGGTGCTGATCTTCCTGCACGGCTCCGGCGGTCACGCCGAGGCGTATGTGCGGAACCTGGAGGCGCACGCCGAACACTTCTCCACCTGGTCGATCGACATGCTGGGACACGGGTACACCGACAAGCCCGGCCACCCACTGGAGGTCCGGCACTACGTCGAGCACCTGGCCGCCGTGCTGGACGCCATCGGCGCCGACCGCGCGCACATCAGCGGGGAGTCGCTGGGCGGCTGGGTCGCCTCACGCTTCGCCATCGACCGTCCCGACCGCCTGGACCGGCTGGTGCTCAACACCGCCGGCGGATCCCAGGCCGATCCCGAGGTCATGAAGCGGATCATCACACTGTCGATGGCCGCCGCGGAGAACCCGAGCTGGGACACCGTGCAGGCGCGGATCACATGGCTGATGGCCGACAAGTCCAAAGGCTACGACGACATCGTCGCCAGCCGGCAGAAGATCTACCGCCAGCCGGGGTTCGTCGACGCGATGCGGAACATCATGGCCCTGCAGGATCCGGAGATCAGGGCCCGTAATCTCCTGGGCCCCGAGGAGTACGGTGCGATCACCGCTCCCACCCTGGTGGTGTGGACCAGTGACGACCCGACCGCCGACGTCGACGAGGGCAAGCGGATCGCCTCGATGATCCCGGGTGCGCGGTTCGAGGTGATGCCCGGCTGCGGGCACTGGCCGCAATACGAGGATCCGGCGACCTTCAACCGGTTGCACATCGACTTCCTGCTGGGCCGGTCATGACCGAACGGGTGGACGTCGTAATCGTCGGTGCCGGACCGTCCGGTCTGACGCTGGCGAACATCCTCGGCCTGCAAGGCGTCCGCACTCTGGTGGTGGAGGAGCGCGACACCCTCATCGACTATCCCCGCGGTGTCGGTCTCGACGACGAGGCGTTGCGGACCTTCCAGAGCATCGGTCTCGTCGACCGCATCCTGCCGCACACCGTGCCGAATCAGATCCTGCGGTTCTTCGACGCCAAACGGCGGCTGCTCGCCGAGATGGCCCCGCCCGACGCCCGATTCGGGTGGCCCAAACGCAACGGGTTCGTGCAGCCGATGGTCGACGCCGAGTTGTACGCCGGGCTGGACCGATTCGACCACGTCGAGGTGCGGTTCGGTCACCGGATGCAGAACTGCGTCGAGGCATCCGACGCCGGGGAGGACGGGGTCACCGTCGAATTCGCCGACGGGCATCCCCCGGTCCGGGCCTCCTATGTGGTGGGGTGCGACGGTGGGCGCAGCACCACCCGCAGGTTGATGGGGGTGAGTTTCGACGGCACCACCTCGTCGACCCGCTGGTTGGTCGTCGACGTCGCCAACGACCCGCTGGGACATCCGAACAGCGAGGTCGGCGCCGACCCCGCCCGTCCGTACGTGTCGATCTCGATCGCGCACGGCATCCGCCGGTTCGAGTTCATGATCCACCCGCACGAGACCGACGCCGAGGTCGACGATCCGGCGTTCGTGCGCAGGATGCTCGGCCGGCGCATCCCGTATCCGGAGCGGGTCGACATGATCCGGTACCGGGTGTACACCCACCACTCCCGTATCGCCGGGTCGTTCCGCAAGGGCCGGCTGCTGCTGGCCGGCGACGCAGCCCATCTCATGCCCGTCTGGCAGGGACAGGGGTACAACAGCGGCATCCGCGACGCGGCGAATCTGGGCTGGAAGCTGGCGGCGGTGGTCAACGGTCACGCCCACGACGCCCTGCTGGACACCTACGACCTCGAACGGCGTGAACACGCCCGGGCGATGATCGACCTGTCGACGATGGTGGGCCGGGTGATCTCGCCGACGAACCGGCGGGTTGCCGCACTGCGTGATCGTCTCATCCACGCCGCATCGGTGGTGCCGACGCTGAAGCGCTATGTGCTGGAGATGCGGTTCAAACCCATGCCGCGGTACCTGCAGGGAGCGGTGTATCACGGTGGGCCCCGATCGAAGTCGTCGCCCACCGGGACGTTGTTCATCCAGCCGCGGGTCGACACCCGGGATGCGGAGAACGTTCTGCTCGATGACGTGCTGGGGCCCGGCTTCGCGGTGCTGTGCTGGAGCAACAACCTGCGTGCGGTGCTCGGCGAGGACGCGTTCAGCCACTGGAAATCGTTGGGGGCCACCTTCGTCGAAGCTCGTCCGATAACCCAGCTGCACTGGCCGGGCCACGACGATCCCGACGTGGTGGTGGTCGGGGACCGCACCGGCGCGCTCAAGGGCTGGTTCGACGTGCACACCGACTCGGTGTTGTTCCTGCGGCCGGACCGCTGCATCGCCGCGGCCTGCATCGCCCAGCGGGCGCCGGAGACGAGCGCCGCGTTGTCCGAGGTGATGTGTCTGACCCAGGGAGGAGGTAACGGTGCCGCTAGCCCTGTGCTGCATGTCGCACAGTCCGCTGCTGAACCTTCCGGGACCGCCACCCGAAGTACTTGACGACATCGCGGCGGCGCTGGGCCGGGCCCGGGACTTCGTCACCGCCTACGACCCGGAGCTCGTCGTCATCTTCGCCCCGGACCACTACAACGGGTTCTTCTACCGGTTGATGCCGCCGTTCTGTATCAGCACCGCGGCGAGCGGGGTCGGCGACTACGGCAGCCACGCCGGACCGTTGGACGTTCCGGCCGACCTCGCCTCCCGGTGCGCCGAGGCGGTGCTGGACGCCGGCGTCGACGTCGCGATCTCGGCCGGGATCGAAGTGGACCACGGGACAGTGCAACCGCTGCAGATCCTGTTCGGCGACGCCGCTGCCCGGCCGGTGATCCCGATCTTCATCAACTCGGTGGCCACTCCGCTGGGCCCGCTGCACCGGTCCCGCGCGCTGGGGCGGGCGGTCGGCGAATTCCTCGCCGGGCTGGACGAACGGGTGCTGGTGATCGGATCCGGCGGTCTGTCGCACGATCCCCCGGTGCCCACCCTGGCCACCGCCCCGCCGGCCGCGCTCGAACGCATCGTCGAGGGCAGGCCGATGACCCCCGAGCAACGTATGGCGCGGCAGTCCGCGGTGATCGCCGCCGCGGAGTCGTTCGCCCGCGGCGAGGGCGGGCTGCAACCGCTCAACCCGGACTGGGACCGGCGCCTGCTCGACATCTTCGACCAGAACCGGCTCGCCGAACTCGACGGTTGGACCAACGAGTCGATCACCGCCGAGGCCGGGAACTCGGCGCACGAGATCCGCACCTGGGTGGCGGCGTTCTCGGCGCTGGCCACCCAGGGTGACTACCGCACCGGCCACCACTTCTATCGGGCGGCGCCCGAACTGATCGCCGGGTTCGCCGTCCGCACGGCGGTGCCGGACGACACCCGCGAACGGACAGGGGTCCCCTCATGACTGTCGACACCCACGACCAGACGGTGGACGTCCTCGTCGTCGGATCGGGCGGCGGCGGAATGACCGCCGCGCTGACCGCCGACGCCGCCGGGCTGGACACCCTGCTGGTCGAGAAGTCGCCGCAGTTCGGCGGATCGACGGCGTTGTCCGGTGGTGGGATCTGGGTGCCCGGCGCACCCGCCCAGCGCCGGGAGGGCTACTCGCCCGACCCTGACGACGTCTTCGAATACCTGCGGCAGATCACCGGCGGACTGGTCAGCGACGCCCGGCTGCGCACCTACGTGGACGAGGCGCCGAAGATGATGGAGTTCCTCGAACAGCTCAGCCCGTGGTGCGAATTCGTCTGGAAGCCCGGCTACGCCGACTACTATCCGGAGCTTCCCGGCGGCTCGCCGCTGGGCAGCACCATCAACGTGCCGGCGATCGATCTGCGCAGGCTCGGCGACGAGGAGGCCCGTCTGCTGCAACCGCTGGCTCTGGCCCCCAGGGGAATCTGGTTCGCACCCAAGGATCTGCGGTTGTTCTACCAGGTTCGGCAGAACTGGCGCGGCAAGGCGGTGCTGGTGAAACTGATCTGGCGGATGTTCCGGGCCCGGGTGTTCGGGGACCGGATGGCCGCGATCGGTCAGTCGCTGGCGGCGCGGCTGCGGCTCGCGATGAGGCAACAGGGCGTCCCGCTGTGGCTGAACGCACCGATGACCGAGCTCATCACCGACGCCGACGGTGCGGTCGTCGGCGCCGTCGTGGAGAAGGACGGCCGCGCGGTGCGGATCCGGGCCCGCCACGGGGTGATCCTGGCCGCGGGCGGATTCGACCACGACATGGACCGGCGCCGCGAGCATCTGCCGCTGCTGGAGAAGGACTGGAGTTTCGGCAACCCGGCCGCCACCGGGGACGGCATCCGGGCCGGGGAGAAGGTCGGCGGCGCCACCGAACTGCTGGACGAGGCCTGGTGGTTCCCGGCGATCTGCTGGCCGGACGGACGGCTGCAGTTCATGCTCAACGAGCGGATGATGCCGTCCCAGTTCATCGTCAACGGCGCGGGCAGGCGGTTCATCAACGAAGCCGCCCCCTACATGGACTTCGCCCACGCGATGATCGAGGGGGAGCGGGCGTACCGCGACAGCCACGGCGAGAACGGCACCGCACAACACATTCCGTGCTGGTTGATCACCGACATCCGGTCGTTCCGCCGGTACGTGGTGGCCGGACACCTGCCGATTCCCAAGATCCCGTTCGCTCCGGTGCCCACCGGCCGCAAGGTTCCCCGGGAGTGGTTGGAGTCCGGCGTGGTTCACGAAGGACACAGCTGGGAGGAGCTCGCCGCCAAGATCAACGTCCCCGCGGATCAGTTGCGCGCCACCGCGGAACGGTTCAACATGCTGGCCGCCAAGGGCCACGACGACGACTTCAACCGCGGCGACAGCGCCTACGACAACTACTACGGCGACCCGACGTTGCCGAACCCCAACCTGCACCCGCTGGGCAGGCCGCCGTACTACGCGTTCCAGATCATCCTGGGCGACCTCGGCACCTCGGGCGGTCTGCGCACCGACGAGCACGCGCGGGTGCTGCGCGTCGACGACAGCGTGGTGCCGGGTCTGTACGCGGTGGGCAACAACTCGGCTGCGGTGATGGGCCGCAGCTACGCCGGGGCCGGCGCCACCATCGGCCCCGCGATGACGTTCGGCTATGTGGCCGCCAGACACATCGCCGAACGGGCGGCGCCCGCCACCACGTCGAGCCCGACCCGACCGTCAACCAGCAAGTCCAACGTCAGCTGAACGAGCTTCCAGGAGGTAGAGAATGAAGATCTCGCTGTTCTACGAATTCCCGCTGCCGCGGCCGTGGTCGGAGGACGACGAACACAAACTGTTCCAGGACGGCCTGGACGAGGTGGAGGCCGCCGACAAGGCAGGCTTCTCGTCGGTCTGGCTGACCGAGCACCACTTCCTCGAGGAGTACTGTCACTCCACCGCACCGGAGATGTTCCTGGCCGCGGCCAGCCAGCGTACCGAGAACATCCGGCTGGGCTTCGGCGTGATGCACCTGCCGCCGCCGATCAACCATCCGGCCCGGATCGCCGAACGGGTGGCCACCCTGGACCACCTGTCGAACGGCCGGGTGGAGTTCGGCACCGGTGAGGGTTCCTCGGTCGCCGAGCTCGGCGGGTTCAACATCGACCCCGCCGACAAGCGCACCATGTGGGAGGAGGCCCTCGAGGTCTCGATCCGGTGCATGATCGAGGAACCGTTCTCCGGTTTCAAGGGCGAGCATGTCGAGATGCCCGCCCGCAACGTGATTCCCAAGCCGCTGCAGAAGCCGCACCCGCCGGTCTGGGTGGCCTGCACCCGGCCGTCCTCGGTCCAGATGGCCGCCCAGAAGGCGATCGGCGCGTTGAGCTTCGCCTACACCGGTCCCGGACCGCTCAAGGAGCGCGTCGACGGCTATTACAAGGAGTTCGAGGAGAAGGGCTCACCGGTCACCCCGGCCGTCAACCCCAACATCCTCGCGATCGGCGGCGACCTGTCGATGATGGTCGCCAAGACCGATGAGGAGGCGCTCAAGCGGCTCGGCATCGGCGGCGGCTTCTTCTCGTTCGGCATCATGCACTACTACATGACCGGCATGCACACCCCCGGCCGCACCGGCGTCTGGGAGCTCTACGAGCAGGCGGTCAAGGAGGATCCGACGCTGGCCTACGGCCCCGGCCGCGGCGCCATCGGTTCCCCGGAGACCGTGCGGGAGTTCCTGCGCGGCTACGAGGAGAGCGGGGTGGACGAGATCATCCTGCTGCTCAACCCGCGCAGCCACGAGGGCACCATGGAGTCGATCGAGATCATGGGCCGCGAGATCCTGCCGGAGTTCATCGAACGGGAGGAGAAGGCGCAGGTGGAGAAGGCCAAACGACTCGAACCGGTGCTGGAGAAAGTCGAGGCCCGCCGGAAGCCCTCGGAGGCACCCGAATTCGACGAGACCTATTCCTTCGGCGGGCTGCCGACCGGCCGTGGCGGCAAGTTCACCGCCAGCGAGATCCCCGAGGCCATGGCCGAGATCAACGAGGGCCGCGTGCAGGCCGCCAAGAAGGCCAAGGAGCAGGCGAGCTGACCGCAGACGGACGGCCGGCGGGCACACTGGCCGAACTGTGCCGTTACGACGGTCGCCGGGTGGTGGTGACCGGTTGCGGATCGGGCATCGGCGCCCATGTCGTGCGCCAGGTGAGCGGCCTCGGGGCGCAGGTGGTCGGACTGGACCTGTGCCCGCCGGCAGCAGACGCCGGATCCCGGCTGGAGTTCGGTGAACTCGATCTGGCCGACCCGGACTCCATCGACCGGGCGGTGGCCGCCGTCGGCGGCCCGGTGGATGCGTTGTTCAACGTGGCCGGGGTGTCGTCGGGCATCGGGGATCCGCTGCGGGTGGCCACGATCAACTTCCTCGGCACCCGGCAGCTCACCGAAGGGCTGTTGCCGGCCATGCCGGCCGGGTCGGCGATCGCCAGCGTCTCCTCGCTGGCGGCGTCGGGCTACCTGGAGAACCGGCGGACCACCGCCGGCCTGCTCGCCACCACCACCTTCGCCGAAGGCCTCGACTGGTGCCGGCGGCACCCCGAGGCGCTCGCCGACGGCGGCTATCGGCTGGCCAAGGAGGCGCTGATCCTCTACACCATGCAACGTGCGGGACCGCTCGGCGCGAACGGGATCCGGATCAACTGCACCGGACCCGGCGTGACCGATACGCCGATCCTGGACCAGTTGCGCAGCGCCTACGGCCAGGATTATCTCGACGGTTTCGTCAACCCGCTGGGCCGGATGTCGGATCCGGCCGAACAGGCTGCGGTGCTGGTGTTCCTCAACAGCGCCGCCGCCAGTTACATCACCGGACAAGTCATCTGGGTCGACGGCGGCATCATCGCCGACCGTGTCGCCAACAGCCTGCAGGAGTGAAGCCGATGTCCACGGCCAGCATGACCGAGTTTCGCCGCGTCGCCGATCAGGTGCGCAACTGGGGACGGTGGGGAACCGACGACGAGCTCGGCACCTTGAACTTCATCACCGCCGAGAAGGTCACCGAGGCCGCCGGTCTGGTCAGACAGGGCAAGGTGTTCGCGCTGGGCGGGGACTTCGGCTCGGCCGGACCACAGGGCGCCTTCCAGTTCCGGCAGAACCCGGTGCACGTGATGACCGTCGACGGCGGTGACATCAACACCCTGGCGCAGTACGGTCCGCAGTGGCTGCGGAACTCGGTGGCCCACCAGGTGTCGGAGTTCTTCGTCGACAACCCCTTCCGGTTCAACGACGACATGATCGTCATGCCGCTGCAGGCCGCGACGCAGTGGGATGCCCTGTCCCACGTCTACTACGACGATCAGCTCTACAACGGGTTCCCGGCCGGATCGGTGACCAGTTTCGGCGCGTTCCACTGCGGTATCGACAAGGTGGACCACAAGGGCATCACGTCGCGCGGAGTGCTGCTGGACGTGGTCCGCCACCGCGGGGCCGAGGTGTTCCTCGAGCCCGGGCAGCCGGTGACGCCCGAGGAGCTGGACGAGGTCGCCGCCGCCCAGGGGGTGACGATCCGCAGCGGTGACATCGTCGTGGTGCACACCGGATGGTGGACCAGGTTCCTGAGCACCGGCGACGGCGCCGAACCGGGCTCCGGACTGCATTGGCGGTGTGCGATCTGGCTGCATGAGCACGAGGTCGCCGCGGTGGCGGCCGACAACCTGATGGTGGAGGACCCCGACCCGGCCAACGGGGTGGAGGGCACGTTCCTGCCCATGCACATGCTGTGTCTGCGGGACATGGGTCTGATGCTCGGTGAATACTGGGATCTCACCGACCTGGCGGCCGACTGCGCGGCGGACGGCGTGTACGAATTCCAGCTGATCGCCCCGCCGTTGCGGGTGATCGGCGCGGTCGGGTCCCCGGTGAACCCGATCGCGATCAAATGAGGACGATATGACAGCAGGACCTTCATCGGCGGATGCCGGCGCCGCGGCGGGAAGCGGACCGCTGGTGGTCGGTCTGGGTGGCACGCTGCGATCCGATTCGTCGACCGAGCGGGCGCTGCGGTACTGCCTGGGCTCGGTGGAGCGGCAGGGTGGGCGCAGCCGGCTGTTCGCCGGACCCGACCTCGACCTGCCGATGTACGCGCCGCACTCGCTGGAGCGCACCCCGAAGGCACTGGCGCTGGTGGGCGCGTTGCGCAGCGCCGACGCGGTGATCGTCGGTTCGCCCGGCTACCACGGGGCGATCTCGGGGCTGGTGAAGAACGCCCTGGACTACATCGAGGATCTGCGCGAGGACCCGCGGGTCTATCTGGACAACACCCCGTGGGGGTGCATCAGCTGCGCGTACGGCTGGCAGGCGGCGGTCAGCACGCTCGGTCAGCTGCGGGTCATCGGCCACGCCCTGCGGGCCTGGCCGACACCGCTGGGGGTGGCCATCAACTCTGCGGATCAGATCTGGGACGCCGCCGGTGAACTGATCGATGAGTCGGTGCGCGATCAGCTCGAACTGCTGGCCGGTCAGGTGCTCACGTTCGCCCGCGCCCGGGCCGGCTGCCACGAGACCCGATAGCAGGAGCTCAGGTGACATTCGACCGCAGAACCATCGTCGTGGACGGGCTCGCCACCAGCTACCTGGAAGCGGGCAGTGGTGATCCCCTGGTGCTGCTGCACGGCGGCGAGTTCGGCGCCAGCGCGGAACTGGGCTGGGAGCGCAACATCGACGCGCTCGCCGGGTACTACCGGGTGATCGCACCGGACATGCTCGGCTTCGGCCATTCGGCCAAGGTCATCGACTTCGTCGACGGACGCGGGATGCGGATCCGGCACATCGCCCGGCTCTGCGCGCTGCTCGGAATCGAATCCGCGCACTTCGTCGGGAACTCGATGGGCGCGATCAACCTCCTGGTCGACGCCACCTCGCCGGCGCCGCGGCTGCCGATGCGCAGCCTGGTCGCGATCTGCGGCGGCGGCGAGATCCAGCGCAACGAACACATGGCGGCGCTGTACGACTACGACGCCACCGAGCCCGCCATGCGCAGGATCGTCACCGCCCTGTTCTTCGACCCGGCCTTTCCGGCCGACGACGCCTACGTGCGGCGACGGTACGAGTCCAGCATTCTGCCCGGCGCGTGGGAGACGTTGGCGGCAGCACGGTTTCGGCGTCCCGGCCTGGAGCCGCCCGCAGCGCCGTCGGCAGCGCGGGCCTATCACCGGATCGGCGTGCCGACGCTCATCGTGGAGGGCGCCGGCGACAAACTGTTGCCGCCGGGGTGGGCGGCCGACATCGCGGCGCAGATCCCCGACGCCCGGTCGGCGGTGATCGCCGACGCCGGACACTGCCCGCAGATCGAACAACCCGCGGCGGTCAACGAACTGCTGCTGGACTTCCTGACCACGGTGAACACACGGGACCGAGAGGTGGCGACGAGGTGACGGAACGGGCAGGGGAATTGGCCGGCAAGGTTGCCGTGGTCACCGGCGGCGCAGCGGGTCTCGGCGCCGGACTGGCCCGCCGGTTCGTCGCCGAGGGCGCCAAGGTGCTGATCGGCGACGTGGACACCGGGAACGGCGCGAAACTGGCCGCCGAACTCGGTGCCGACGCGGAGTTCGTCGAGGCCGATGTGGCCGACCTCGACCAGGTCAGCGGGCTGGTGTCCACCGCGGTCGAGCGGTTCGGCGGATTGCACGTCATGGTCAACAACGCCGGGATCTCCGGCACCATGCACCGCAGTCTCCTCGACGACGACCTGGCGGATTTCGACCGGGTCATGCGGATCAACGTGCGGGCCGTGATGGCCGGAACCCGCGACGCCGCCCGGCACATGGCCGAACACGGTGGCGGATCGATCATCAACCTGACCTCGATCGGCGGCATCCAGGCCGGTGGCGGTGTGCAGACCTACCGGGCGTCCAAGGCCGCGGTCATCCAGTTCACCAAGTCCGCGGCGATCGAGTTGGCACACCACGAGATCCGGGTGAACGCGCTGGCACCCGGGAACATCCGCACCGCGATCGTGCGTAAATCGGCGACCGGGGCCGATCTCGAACGGCTGGAACGCTTCGAGGCCAGGATCCGTCAGCAGATGCGCGACGACCGGCCGCTCAAGCGGGAGGGCACCGTCGAGGACGTCGCCGAGGCGGCGCTGTATTTCGCCGGTGACCGGTCCCGGTATGTCACCGGCACCGTGCTACCGATCGACGGCGGCACCGTGGCCGGGAAGGTCATCGCCCGTAAGTCCCACGCCGAATGAGTGATACGCGCGATCGGCCCGGTCGGCGTGATCGCGCACCAACCGCGGGAACCTGCCCCGGTCCGGGCGGAAGATGTCGTGCGGGGAGTCGGGGAACTCGATGAGCCGTGCGGTCGGGAACGTCCGGTGGTACCGGGCCCACCGTTGGTCGTCGATGAGCGCGCTGTGGTGGCTGCGCACCACGAGCAACGGCAGTCGCATCCGGGCGAGCGCCTCCCAGAACGAGCGGTTGCGGGCCGCCCGGAACATCTGCCGCGCTGCGGGCACATCGAGACGCTCGCGCACCGGGGTGCCCCGCCAGCGGCCGTTCAGCAGGTGCCGCACCGCATCGTCGGGCACCACCCGTTCCTCCGGTGCGTAATCCCCGATGGCCAGCGACCGCACCCGATCCGGATACCGCAGCGCCCAGGCGATCGCCGCCGAGGTGCCCCGCGAGAACGTCACCAGGTGGACCGGCCCGGCGGTGACGGCGTCGATCACCGCGCCGACGTCGCCGCACAGGGCCGTCAGGTCGTGGTCGATCAGGCTGGAGCCGGGCGGCGGGGCCTCGCTGCGGCCGTGCCCCCGCAGATCCGGTACCACCGCGCGGCGGCCGAACAACGGCAGCACCTCGGCGTAGTCCTCCGCCGTGTCGGTCATCCCGGGCACGAACACGACGGGTGCCTCCGACGTCCCGACCGGGCCACCGGTGTCCGCTCCGGCCACCTCAAGGTCGTGCTCGAGGTAGTGGATGCGGACGCCGGACTGGTCGGTGAACCGCGACCGGATCAACGTTCTGCACAACAGTTTCGATCCATTCCGCAGATGTACCACACCAGGGGCGGGCGACATCGCCGGTAAAGTTAAATCAATCGCTTGACTTAATCGGTGTGGTGCAGTTCACTGAAGGGGTGACCGCAGCCAGGACCGTACGGGCCGACCGGGCCAGCAGTACGCAGGAGGCGATTCTCAAGGCGGCCGAACGGTTGTACGCCGAACGCGGCATGTTCGCGGTGTCCAACCGGCAGGTCAGCGAGGCCGCCGGCCAGGGCAACAACGCCGCGGTGGGCTATCACTTCGGCACCAAGACCGATCTGGTCCGGGCCATCGAGCAGAAGCACCGGGTGGAGATCGAACGGCTGCTGGAGAAGATGGTGGCCGAGACCGGAGACTCCACCGACCTGCGCGACTGGGTGGCCTGCCTGGTGTGCTCGCTGACCGAACATCTGCACCAACTCGGCAACCCCACCTGGTACGCCCGGTTCGCCGCACAGGCGCTGGCCGATCCCGCGTATCAGAAGATCGTGGTCAAGGACGCGTTGGCCTCCCCGGCGCTGGTGCGCGTCGTCGAGGGCATCACCCGCTGCCTGCCCGACCTGCCCGCCGCCGTGGTCGTCGAACGCAACATCATGGCGCGCAACCTGTTGATGCACACCTGCGCGGATTTCGAGCGCGCCTTCGCCGAGGGGGACCCGGTACCACGGGCCTCCTGGCAGGCCGTCGGCAACGGGCTCATCGACGCGATCGTCGGCCTGTGGCGGGCCCCGGTCACGGAGCCGCCCCAATGAGAACCACCCGGAACAGAAGCTGCGTCGAGAAAGCGGCCCAGGATGAGAATCGTTGTTGATCAAGACAAGTGCGTGTCGTCGGGCCAGTGCGTGCTCAACGCCGCGGAGGTGTTCGACCAGCGCGACGAGGACGGTGTCGTCGTGCTGCTGAACGACGATCCCGCGCCCGAGCTGTACCAGAACGTCCGAAACGCCGCGGCGGCCTGTCCGGCGCAGGCCATCCAGATCGAGGAGTGAATGTGTCCGACACGTTGACCGGAACCGACGCCGACGCCACCGCGGCCATCCCGGAGTACCCGATGGAGCGGGACGGCCGGTGCCCGTTCGCCCCGCCCCCGGGGGTGATGGAACTGGCCGCGGCCAAACCGCTGTCGCGGGTGCGGATCTGGGACGGCAGCACCCCGTGGCTGGTCACCGGGTACGAGACGGCGCGCGCGCTGTTCGCGGACTCGCGGGTCAGCGTGGACGACCGCAGGCCCGGGTTCCCGCACTGGAACGAGATGATGCGGTCCACCATCTACAAGCGTCCCCGCTCGGTGTTCACCACCGACGCCGAGGAGCACACCAAGTTCCGCCGGATGCTGTCCAAGCCGTTCACCTTCAAGCGCGTCGAGGGACTGCGGCCGGCGATCCAGAAGATCACCGACGACCACATCGACAAGATCCTGGCCGGGCCGAAGCCGGCCGACCTGGTCACCGCCCTGGCGCTGCCGGTGCCGTCGCTGGTGATCAGCGAGATGCTCGGGGTGCCTTATGAGGACGCCGAGTTCTTCCAGGAACACGCCAACAGGGGTCTGGACCGGTACGCCAAGGCCGAGGACAACATGTCCAAGGGGATGAGCCTGTCGCAGTATCTGATCAAGCTCGTCGAGGCCAAGATGCAGAATCCGGCCGAGGATGCGGTGTCGGATCTGGCCGAGCGGGTGAAGGCCGGCGAGATCGACGTCAAGGAGGCCGCCCAGCTGGGCACCGGGCTTTTGATCGCCGGCCACGAGACCACCGCGAACATGATCGGGCTGG
Organism: Mycolicibacterium thermoresistibile; assembly: GCF_900187065.1. Classification (NCBI taxonomy): domain Bacteria; kingdom Bacillati; phylum Actinomycetota; class Actinomycetes; order Mycobacteriales; family Mycobacteriaceae; genus Mycobacterium; species Mycolicibacterium thermoresistibile. The sequence goes on along the minus strand of NZ_LT906483.1, from coordinate 3,279,331 downwards.
GTGTGCTGGCACTGCTGGAGCATCCGGAACAGGCCGACTTCCTGCGCAGCGCCGAGGATCCCAAGGCGATCGCCACCGCCATCGAGGAACTGATGCGGTACCTGTCGATCATCCAGAACGGACAGCGCCGCGTCGCCGTCGAGGACATCGAGATCGCCGGGGAGACCATCCGCGCCGGGGAGGGCATCATCCTCGATCTCGCGCCGGCGAACTGGGATCCGGCCACCTTCCCCGAGCCCGACCGGCTGGATCTGCAGCGTTCGGACGCGCCGCAGCTCGGTTTCGGCTACGGTCGGCACCAGTGCGTCGGCATGCAGCTCGCGCGCGCCGAACTGCAGATCGTGTTCCCGACGCTGCTGCGGCGCATCCCGACGTTGAAGCTGGCCACCACGATCGACGAGATCCCGTTCAAGCACGACCGGCTCGCCTACGGGGTCTACGAGCTGCCGGTGACCTGGTGATCCTCTCCGCTACAGCCCGATTGGAGTTCCCGTGATGTCCACCCCCACCCTGGTGTACCCGGCCGAAGGGTACGGCGCCCCCAAGAACCGGCGTGGCCGCGCCCCACGCGACGTCACCGAGCTCGGCCTGCCCGCCGGGACCGAGGTGTTCTCCGCCGACAACCACATCTCGGTGGCCGAGGACATCTTCTACGAACGCTTCCCCGACGACCTCAAGGGCGCCGCACCGCGGATCTGGTACGAGGACGGCGCCTATATGGTCGGGATGAAGGGAAAGTCCTGGGTCGGAGGCGATTTCGGCCGCGTCCTGATGCAGTACGACGATCTGGCCGGTGCTGCGACCAACAACATCGAGGCCCGGGTGCAAGAACTCGCCGAGGACGGGATCACCAGGGAACTGGCCTTCCCCAACGCGGTGCTGGCGTTGTTCCACTACCCGGACAAGGCGCTGCGCGAACGGGTGTTCCGGATCTACAACGAGCACATCGCCGATCTGCAGGACCGCTCCAATGGACACTTCTACGGTGTCGGGCTGATCAACTGGTGGGACCCCAAGGGCACCCGCAGCACCCTCGAGCAACTGAAATCGCTGGGGCTCAAGACGTTCCTGCTGCCGCTGAACCCAGGCAAGGACGACGACGGCAACATCTACGACTACGGCAGCCGCGCCATGGACCCGGTCTGGGACGAGATCGAGGAGGCCGGCCTGCCCGTCACCCACCACATCGGGGAGACCCCGCCGAAAACGCCGTGTGAGCACAACAGCGTGGTGGTCGGGATGATGGTCAACGTCGACTCGTTCCGCGAGCAGTTCTCCAAGTACGTCTTCTCCGGAATCCTCGACCGCCATCCCGGTCTGAGGATCGGCTGGTTCGAGGGCGGTATCGCCTGGGTGCCCACCGCGCTGCAGGATGCCGAACACCTGCTGGCGTCCTACCGGCACATGTTCAACCACGAACTGCAGCACGACATCCGGCACTACTGGGACAACCACATGAGCGCGTCGTTCATGGTGGACCCGCTCGGGCTCGAACTGATCGACCGGATCGGCGTCGACAACGTGTTCTGGTCCAGTGACTATCCGCACAACGAGTCCACCTACGGGTACTCCGAGAAGTCGCTGGCCGCCGTGGTGCAGGCGGTCGGGCCGGAGAACGCCGTCAAGATCGTCAGCACCAACATCCAACGATTCCTGGGTATCGCCGAATGACCACATCTCTGGACACCGCCGACACCGGGCTGCGAATCCCGGACGAACCCGACCGCGGCCGGATGTACGCCGAGGTCGGCGCCCGCCTGCGGGAGACGATGAAGGACAAGGGCGTCGACGCGCTGGTGTTGCTCAACAACGGCAACGTGGTCTATGCGACCGGGGCGAGCTGGCCGTTCCTCGACGCCGGACTGTCCCATGTCGAACGCCCGGTGGCGGTGGTGTTGGCCGACGACGAGCACCCGCACCTGTTCCTGCCGTTCCGGGAGGGGTCGGCCTTCGACACCGAGGTGCCCGCCGACCATGTGCATCCGCCGCTGTATCTGGAATTCGATGAGGGCGTCGAGGAATTCGGCCGCATCCTGTCCGGACTGATCACACCCGGCGCGGTGGTCGCGGTGGACGAGCTGACCGGTGCGATGAGGCGGGCCCACGACCGGCTGTTCGCGACCCCGCCGCAGGACGCCGGCCCGGTGGTGAGCACCGCCAAACTGGTCAAGACCCCGGATCAGATCGCCTGTGTCCGGCGGGCCTGCCGGATCACCGAGGAGGCGGTCGTCGACGTCCAGAGGTCGCTGGCGCCGGGGGTGCGCCAGATCGACCTGTCCGGACAGTTCGTGCGGCGGGCCTTCGAACTCGGCGCCACCACCAACATGCTCGAGGCCATCTGGCAGGTGATGCCGTCGACCAGGGCGGAGGGCATGTGGACCACACACGGCGACCTCGCCCTGCCGTTGCTGACCACCGAACGCGAACTGTCCGCCGGTGACGTGCTGTGGACCGATGTCAGCATCTCCTACGGCGGCTACTGCTCGGACTTCGGCCGGACCTGGGTGGTCGGCGAAGATCTGACCGACCGCCAGCACGACCAGTTCTTCAAGTGGCGGGAGATCCTCGACGCGGTGCTGAAAGTCACCAGGGCGGGGGCCACGTCCGGTGATCTGGCCCGGGCGGCCATCGCTGCCAACGGCGGGGTCAAGCCGTGGTTGCCGCACTTCTACCTCGGCCACGGGATCGGCACCAACGCCGCGGAGATGCCGATGATCGGCACCGATCTCGGTGAGGAGTTCGACGACAACTTCGTCTTCCCCGCCGGCATGCTTCTGGTGCTGGAACCGGTGGTGTGGGAGGACGGCACCGGGGGCTACCGCAGCGAGGAGATCATCGTCGTCACCGAGGACGGCTACACCCAGTTGACCGATTACCCCTACGACCCGTACGGGGTGGGGAGATAGGCCGAGATGAGCACCGAAATCCTGCCCGACGACCGGGCATTGCGCCACGCCCGCCGCAACCGGGCGCTGGCCCAGATGGCCGAACACGATCTGGACATCCTGGTGCTGGGCCGGCAGGCGAATGTCCGCTATGTCACCGGCGCGCCGCAACTGTGGGTGGCCGGCACCCGGCCCTTCGGCCCGGTGTGCGCGATGCTGCGGTCCGGTGAGATCCACCTCAACAGCACCTGGGACGAGGGCATCCCCGAGGAGATCGGGCACGACCACCTCTACGGGCTGGCCTGGAATCCGATGACGCTGATCGGGGTGTTACGGGGCATCGCCGGCGCGGACACCGCCCGTCGCGTCGGAACGGACGCGCTGACCCCGTCATTCGCGCAACTGCTGCCGATGGCCTTCCCGAACGCCGAGCTCGTCGACGCCGAACCGGCGATGCGGGCCGCTCGCCGGGTCAAGACTGTCGAGGAGGTCCGCACCCTGGGCGCGGCGTTGCGGGTCGCCGAACAGGCCGTCGCCGCGGCGGTCGCCGAGCTGCGTCCGGGAGTGACCGAGAAGACGCTGGCCGGGATCATGCTGGAGGCCGAGGCGGCCGGCGGGGTCAGCACCCCGGCCACCCAGGACGTCGCCTGGGTGACCTCCCGTGAGCATCCCTGGCGGCGGGCCCGCACCGACGGCCGGGTGCAGGAAGGGGATCTGGTGACCTTCGCCGCCGGGGTGCTCGCCGACGGTTACGTCGGGGAGGTGGGGCGCACCTGGCCGGTGGGTGACGGAGACGATTCGGCCGTCCGCAAGCTGTATGAGCGGTCGGACACGTTGTGGGAACGGCTGATCGGCGCCTGCCGGCCGGGGGCGGCGACCAGCGGGCTGTTCGCGGCCTACGAGGCCGCGGGGGAGCCCCTGCCGCCCATGCCGGTCGCCCACGGGCTCGGGCTCGGGTTCGATCCGCCGGTCGTGACGCCGCGGCTGGCGAAGACGGCCGAGCAGGAGCGGCTCGAGGCCGGGGTGGTGCTGGCGGTCACCGGTTACGTGTGGGAGCAGGGCGTCGGTGCGGTGCTGCACCGGGACACGGTGCTGATCACCGACACCGGTCCGGAGATCCTCACCGCAAGCCCGTCGTTCGGAAAGGTCGGCACGGGTGTGGGAGCGGCTCATGGCTGACCGTCCGGCTCCGGAGGAGATCATCCTCTACGACAAGGATCCCAGGACCAAGATCGCCACCATCACGTTCAACCGACCCGAGTTCCTCAACGCGCCGACGTCGGCGGCCCGGTTGCGCTACGCCGACCTGCTGCGCGCGGCCACCGTGGACAACGACGTCAAGGTGGTGGTGATCCGCGGGGTCGGCGACAACCTCGGCAGCGGCGCGGATCTGCCGGAGTTCATGGAGGGCAACGACAATCCGGCGCTGCGGTTGGCCGAGCTGCGGTTGGAGGACGACGGGGTCGGTGAGGTCACCTACCCACCGAAGGGCACCTTCCGCAACGGCGCCACGATCAGCGCCTGGTACGCCAATTCGCAGGCCGGCAACCGTCCGCTGCAGGAGCTCAAGAAGATCAGCATCGTCGAGGCCAAGGGGTACTGCTACGGCTGGCACTTCTACCAGTGCGCCGACGCCGATCTGGTGATCAGCAGCGACGACGCGCTGTTCGGGCACCCGTCGTTCCGCTATTACGGCTGGGGTCCCCGGATGTGGACCTGGGTGCAGATGATGGGGCTGCGGAAGTTCTCCGAGATGGTGTTCACCGGGCGACCGTTCACCGCCGCGGAGATGTACGACTGCAATTTCCTCAACAAGGTGGTGCCGCGGGATCAGCTCGAGGCCGAGGTGGACAAGTACGCTCGGGCATGCGCCCGTAACCGCCCGGTGGACACCGTGTTTCAGCAGAAGATCTTCTTCGAGGTGTTCAAGCAGCATCAGGGCGAGTACATGGGCAGCCTGCTCAGCGCCTTCTTCGAGTCGATGGGCAGCGGTGCGGTCAACGACGACACCGACGACCTCGACATGCACGAGGCCATCGACAGCGGGCTGGCCGACGCCGTCAACGACAACGACATGAGGTTCCCGCCCGAATTCCGGCTCAGCAAGTCGAACCGCGCGAAGGAGTGAGCCCTCGTGGATCCTGCCCGCCCGTTGGACGGGTATGTGGTGGTGGACCTGTCCACCGGGATCGCCGGGGCGTACTGCACCAAGCTGCTCGCCGACGGCGGCGCCGAGGTCATCAAAGTGGAGCCGCCGCAAGGTGATCCGATGCGGTCCTGGTCGGCTTCCAGCGCGGGCGCTGAATCAGATGCCGGCGCGGAGGTGGACCGGCGGGCCGGCGGAGCGCTGTTCAGCTTCCTCGCCGGCGGCAAGCGCAGCGTCGTCGCCGGGCCGGACGACCGCGACTTCGTCGACGAGCTGCTGTCCGGCGCCGATGCGGTGATCTGGTCGCGCGGCAGCAAACTGGCAGAGTCGTTGCCGCCGGCCGAGATCCACCGCGCCCATCCCCGGGCGACCGTCACCGCGATCACGCCGTTCGGCCTGGACGGGCCGTGGGCGCAGGCCCCGGCCACCGAGTTCACCCTGCAGGCCTGGTCCGGTGGGATCGTCGGGCTCGGCCGCGGCTCACCGGACCGGGCGCCGGTCTACGTCGGCGGTCAGGTCGGCGAGTACCTCGCCGGCGCCTACGCCAGCGCCGTCACGCTCGCGTTCCGCGGCCGCGGCGAACTCATCGACCTGTCGATGCTGGAGACCAGCATCCTCGGACTGACCTACTATCCGGTCACGTATTTCGAGATGCTGGGCCGGCCGTGGCGGGACGCCCGCCGGCTCACCGTGCCCGGGATCGCGCGGGCCAAGGACGGTCTGGTCGACATCGGCTGCGGCACCGCGCAGCAGTGGTTCGACCTATGCGCGATGACCGGCCACGTCGAATGGATCGACGAGGAATCCGAGCTGACCATCACCGAACAGGCCAATCTGCACGCCGACGAGCTGTACGCCTGGGTCGCCGAGCAGACCGTCGACGAGATCCGCGACCTGGCGACCGCGTTCCGCATCCCGAACGCCCCGGTCGCCAACGGCGCCAATGTCGAAAGCCTGGACCACTTCCAGGCCCGCGGATCGTTCGTGACCAACCCCCGGGACGGATTCCGCCAGCCCGGCCCGCCGTACCGGATGACCCCGCCGCTGCTGGCCGGGCCCGACCCCGCGCCGCTTCTGGGCGAGCACACCGAGCACTACCGCGAAGAATGCGCTCAGGGTCGTCGACGCACCCGATCAACGACCGTGGACGCAAGAACGGGCGACACCGCGCTGCCTTTCGAGGGTCTGCGCGTGCTCGACCTCACCACCTTCTGGGCCGGACCGAGTTGCACCCATCTGCTGGCGCTGCTGGGCGCCGAGGTCATCCATGTGGAGTCCACCCGGCATCCGGACGGCACCCGGCTCATCGCGGGGATCCCGGTGACCGTCGAGCAGTGGTGGGAGCGGTCGCCGATCTTCTCCGGGCTGAACACCAACAAGAAGGGCATCACGCTGGATCTGCAGAGTCGGCGGGGCCGGGAGTTGCTCGGCCGACTGGTGCAGACCTGCGACGTGCTGGTGGAGAACTTCACGCCCCGGGTCATCGAGCAGATCGGCCTGGATTTCGATGCCGTGCAGCGGCTTCGGCCGGACGCCGTCATGCTGCGTATGCCCGGCTTCGGCCTGGACGGGCCCTGGCGGGACAATCCGGCGTTCGCCTATGTGATCGAGGCGGCCGCCGGGGTGAGCTGGCTGACCGGCTACCCGGACCGCAACCCCTACGAGCCGTACTCGGTGGGCGATCCGAACGCCGGCATCCACGCCCTCAACGGGTTGCTGCTTGCGCTGGAACATCGGCGCCGCACCGGTCAGGGCGTGCTGGTGGAGGCGGCGATGGTGGACGCCGCGCTGAACATCGCCGCCGAACAGGTCATCGAGTACAGCGCCTACGGCGCACTGCTGCAACGTGCCGGCAACCGCGGCCCGGCCGCCGCGCCACAGAACCTGTACCGCACCAACGAGATCGACGAGTTCGGCCGGCTGGACAGCTGGGTGGCCATCGCGGTGACCACCGACGAGCAGTGGGCGGGGCTGCGACACGCGCTGGGGGATCCGCCGTGGGCTGCCGACCCGTCGTTGAGCACCGCCGCCGGCCGGCGCGCCCAGCACGATCACATCGACGAACAGCTGGCGGCCTGGTGTGCCGAACGCAGCGGCGATCAGATCGTGGACACACTGTGGAACGCCGGTGTGCCGGTGGCCAAGGTGATGCAACCGCACCGGCAGACCGAACTACCGCAGCTGCGGCACCGCGGATTCTTCGAGGTGGTCGGCCATCCGGTCAACGAGCCCGCCCGGCACAGCAGTGTGCCGATGCGGTTGGCGAAGGGACCCGACCGGTTCCACCGGCATCCCGCCCCGTTGCTCGGCCAGCACAACCACGAGGTGCTCGGCTCGCTGGGGCTGACCGACGCCGAGATCGCCGAACTGGAGGCCGAAGGCGTCATCGGAACCGCACCGGCCAGGTGACATCGGGGCCGCGCGCCGGGTATCCACAGACGTTCACCGGGAGCGGGCGCAGTCGATCGCACAGGGTCCGCACAAATTCGCGGACAGGGGGAACGATGGGCGGGAACCGGGCCGGCCGCGGCGAGGTGGGGCAGCGGGATCCGGTGTTCACCGAACGGCTGGTCGGAATCCTCCATCCGCTGATGAAGCGGTACTTCCGGGCCGAGGTCCGCGGTCTGGACGGGATGCCGCCCGGCAGCGCCCTGTTGGTCGGCAACCATTCCGGCGGCATGTTCACCATGGATGTGCCGATCCTGGCGTCGGCGATCTACCGGCGTTTCGGGTACCGCCGACCGGTCTACACTCTGGCGCACTACGGCGTGTTCCTCGGCAACGTCGGCAACTGGCTGCGCCGGGCCGGGGTGATCGGCGCCTCCCGGGCGAACGCCGCGGCCGCTCTGCGGGGGAACCGGTTGGCCAGGCTGATCGGACTGGACCGGGTCCGGATGAAGATCCTGCCGTTGACGTTCGGGCTGCCGTTCGGGCTGACCACGGTGCTGCCGGCGAACCTGCCGTTGCCGTCCAAGGTCGGGACCGAGATGCTGGACTCGATCGACATCCCCACCCGGTTCGGTGTGGACCCCGATGTCGGCGAGGTCGACGCGTATGTGCGGGCGGTGATGCAACGCGCTTTGGACCGGCTCGCCGCCGAACGCCGGTTCCCGGTTCTAGGCTGAGTCGATGGCCAAGACGATCGACACGCTGCGCACGCTCACCCGGGCCGGGCTGATCGCCCCGCTGCGCCCGGACAAGTATCTGCGGATGACGGCCGCGGTGCGGCGCACCGGGGTGTCGGTGACCGTGGGGTTCGCGGTGGCCGCGCAGCGCTGCGGGGACCGGATCGGGCTGGTCGACGAGATCGGCGAGCTGACGTGGCGCGAACTCGACGACGAGTGCAATGCGCTGGCAGCCGCCCTGCAGGACCGGGCGGCGGGCCAGGGGAAGGACGGTGGGAAGGGCCGGGGCGCGATCGGCATCATGTGCCGCAACCACCGCGGCTTCATCGAGGCTCTGGTCGCCGCCGACCGGATCGGCGCCACCGTGCTGCTGCTCAACACCTCGTTCGCCGGCCCGGCGCTGGCCGAGGTGGTGGACCGCGAAGGCGTCGACACGATCGTCTACGACGAGGAGTTCACCGACATCGTGGACCGGGCGCTGGCCGACCGGCCCACCGCCACCCGCATCCTGGCCTGGGTCGACGAGCCAGCTTCGGGCCCGGCGCTCCCGCACCCCACCGTGGCCGATCTGGTCGCCGAGCACCGGGGCCGGCGGCCCGCGAAACCCGCCGCCGGGGACGAGGGCAGCAGGATCATCCTGCTGACGTCGGGCACCACCGGAACCCCCAAAGGCGCACGGGCGGCCAGCAGTGGCGGCGCCGGGGAACTGGCGGCCATCCTCGGCCGGGTGCCGTGGCGCGCCGAACAGACCACGGTGATCGCCGCGCCGATGTTTCACGCCTGGGGGTATTCACAGCTGCTGTTCTCGGCGCTGCTGGCGTGCACGATCGTCACGCGCCGCAGGTTCGATCCGGAGGCCACGCTGCAACTCGTCGATCGGTACCGGGCCACCGGTCTGGTGGTGGTGCCGGTGATGCTGGACCGCATCATGGAGCTGCCTGCGGATGTGCGGGACCGCTACAGCGGACGCAGCCTGCGGTTCGTCACCGCCTCCGGGTCGCGGATGCGGCCCGATGTGGTCCTCGACTTCATGGACCGGTTCGGCGACGTCATCTACAACAACTACAACGCCACCGAGGCGGGCATGATCGCCACCGCCACCCCGGCCGATCTGCGGGCCGCCCCCAGCACCGCCGGAAAACCCGCCGACGGCACCGAGATCCGCATCCTCGACGATGCGTTGCGGCCGGTCCCGACCGGAGAGGTCGGCCAGATCTTCGTCCGCAGCAACACCCTGTTCGACGGCTACACCTCCGGCACCACCAAGGACTTCCACGAGGGTTTCATGGCGTCGGGAGACCTGGGTCGCCTTGACGAGGACGGGCGGTTGTTCGTGGTGGGCCGCGATGACGAGATGATCGTGTCCGGTGGCGAGAACGTCTACCCGATCGAGGTGGAGCAGGTTCTGGCCCGGCATCCCGACGTGGCCGAGGCCACGGTGATCGGAGTGGACGACGAACAGTTCGGTCAGCGGCTCGCCGCGTTCGTCGTGCTCCGCGACGGCGCGGGCGCCACACCGGACGGACTCAAACAGCACGTTCGCGACAACTTGGCCAATTACAAAGTGCCCCGGTCGATCTCGGTGCTCGACGAGTTGCCGCGCGGCAGCACCGGCAAGATTCTGCGCACCGAGTTGCAGGCCCGGGCCCAATCAGGGTAGCGGCAGGAGGGACAGTTGACGATCGCGCCGGCGGACATTCTGCTCACCGACCGGGTCGCCGTGGTCACCGGTGGAGGAGCGGGTCTGGGGCGGGGCATCGCGGCCGGTTTCGCCGCATTCGGCGCCCGGGTCGCGATCTGGGAACGTGATCCGGACAGCTGTGCCCGCACCGCCGAGGAGATCGGCGCCCTGGGCATCGTCACCGACGTCCGGGACAGCGCCGCGGTGTCGGCGGCGCTGCGGCAGACGACCGAGCAGCTCGGCTCGCCCACGATCCTGGTGAACAACGCCGGCGGCACGTTCTCCTCACCGCTGCTGGAGACCAGCGAGAACGGTTGGGATGCGCTGTATCGGGCCAATCTTCGGCATGTGCTGCTGTGCACCCAGCAGGTGGGCCGGCAATTGGTCGCCGCCGGGCAGCCCGGCAGCATCGTCAACATCACCTCGATCGAGGGGGCGCGCGCCGCGCCCGGATACGCGGCCTACGCGGCGGCCAAGGCCGGCGTGATCAACTACACCCGCACCGCGGCCTTCGAGCTCGCACCCCACCGCATCCGGGTCAACGCGATCGCGCCCGACATCGCGGTGACCGAGGGCCTGCAACGGATGTCGCCCGACGGGATACCCCCCGAGGTCGGCCACGCCATCCCGCTGGGCCGGCCCGGTCACGTCGACGAGATCGCCGGCGCAGCGGTGTTCCTGGCGTCCGAGATGTCGAGTTACATCACCGGTCAGACGCTGCACGTCGACGGCGGAACCCAGGCCGCCGGCGGTTGGTACCACCACCCCCGCACCGGGGCGCCCACGCTCGGCCCCGGTCCGGTCCGCTAGCGATCCCGCGCACTCATTTCAGGCAGCTGCCGCCGTCGACCGGGAGCGTCACGCCGGTGATGTAGCGGGCCTCGTCGGAGGCCAGGAACAACACCGCGTTGGCGATGTCCTCCGGTTCCACCCAGCCGATCGGCAGGGTGTGCATCATCTGCGCGACGACCTTGAGGTCCTCGGGGCCCGGATTCTCCAGGTCGGGGCGGAACAGCTTCATCGTCGGCTCGTTCATGAACAGCGGGGTGTTCACATTGGTCGGGTGCACCGAGTTCACGCGGATGTTGTGCTGTCCCAACTCGACCGCGAAGGTGCGCATCAGCCCGACCACCCCGTGCTTGGCGGCGACGTAGTGGCCGGTGTGCGGGTAGGCCTTCAGCCCGCCGACGGAGCTGGTGAGGATGATCGACCCGCCGCGGCCGCCGGCGAGGATATGCGGTACCCCGGCCTTGACCGTCTTCCACACCCCGGCGAGGTTGACGTCGATCATGTCGGTCCAGTCGCCTTCGCTGGTCTTGTCCAGCGTCTCACCGCCGTTGCCGATGCCGGCGTTGGCGACGATGATGTCGAGCCGGCCGAGCTGCTCGACACCGGTGTCGACGGCCGCCTTCAGGGCGTCGAAATCCCGGACGTCGACCTCGGCGGTGTAGATCCGGCGGTTGAGGCCTTTCACCAGGTCGGCGGTCTCGGCCAGATCCTCCGGGCTGGCCAGCGGAATCTGCACGCTGTCGATCTGTCTGCAGATGTCGACCGCGATGATGTCGGCGCCCTCCTGGGCCATCCGCACCGCGTGGGCGCGGCCCTGGCCCCGGGCGGCCCCGGTGATGAATGCGACCTTGCCTTCGAGTCGTCCTGCCATGTGATCCTCGATTCAGTGATTGGTTGCGGCGGTTCTAGGGAATGGTTGCCGGCATCGTCTCCCAGCCCCGCACGGTCGACGTGGGGGAGAGTTCGGCCTTGGACATGTCGACCTCCCACTCCGGGAACCGGTTGAGGATCTCGTCCAGGGCCACCCGGCCCTCCAGCCGGGCCAGCGCGTTGCCGAGGCAGAAGTGCGCCCCCACACCGAAACTCAGGTGCTGGCGCGGTTCCCGGTGGATGTCGAAGACATCGCCGTCCGGGGGGAAGCGGCGATGGTCACGGTTGGCGGCGCCGACCAGCAGCATCATGGCGGAGCCCGCCGGAACGGTCTGGCCGTAGTACTCGACATCGCGGGTCACGTAGCGGCACATGTGCGGAGCCGGAGGCTCGAACCGCAGGATCTCTTCGATCGCCTGCGGCAGCAGCGACCGGTCGGCCACCAGTTCGGCGCGTTGATCGGGGTGTTCGGACAACAGTTTTCCGGTCCAGCCGATGAGCCGGGTGGTGGTCTCGCTGCCGGCTGTGGCGATCACGGTCAGATACAGCAGCAGTTCCTCGCGGCCGAGCTTGCGCACGGTCCCGGTCTCGTCCTCGAACTCGGCGTTCATGAGTTCGGTCATGATGTCGTCGGACGGATGCTTGGCCCGGTAGTCGATGTACTCGGCGAACACCTCGCCGGTGGCCAGGCCGCTCATCTTCCCGCCGCGCTCGGTGCGGATGGTGGCCTCACCGTGGTCGACGACGTGACGCTGATCCTCTTCGGGAATGCCCAGCAGCATCCCGATCACCCGCATCGGCATCTGCTCGCCGAGATCCTGCACGAAATCGAAACGTCCGGTGCCGACCAGGGGGTCCAGACACCGGGCGGTGAACTCGCGGATCCGGGGTTCCAGCGCGGCGATCTTGCGCGGGGTGAACATCCGGGACAGCAGCTTGCGGTGGATGTTGTGGATGGGCGGGTCTTCGAAGATCAGCGTGCCGGGCGGAATCTCCATGCCGGACTTGATGATCTCGAGCACCGCACCCCGCGCCGAGCTGAACGTCTCGTGGTCGAGGATGGCGGAGTTGACATCGTCGAACCGGCTGAGCGCGTAGAAGTCGTGTGTCGGGTTGTAGTAGAGCGGAGCCTCTTCCCGGATCCGTTTGAACATCGGATACGGATCGGCGTTGAGCTCGACGTCGTACGGGTCGTAATGGACGTCGTTGGGGGCACTGACGGTCACGGGATCGCCTTTCGCGAAAACGCCATTTCCAACACAAATGCTGTGCAGCTGCTCAGCACTCTTTCATCGGTGCCTCGCCGTGTCAATGACGGTTCGGGTCTCGGTCGGTTATACGGTCCGCTTAATCGGTGTTCGCCCAGTTCGGCCCGGACGCCGCCGATGAAGCGCCTGCGCCGGAACGGTTTTCGGCCCCGGCGCCGGGTTCACCGGGCGCGGTGGGGATAACCGAAGTCATGTCAGCGGTTCGCCCCGGGGGCGGAGCGCACCGGAGCCTCAAGAGCTCTCTCCACATGAGAACGGCGTTCTCGCACGGGGGTGAGGCACCGATCGGTTTCGGTGCCCGGGAATCCGGCAGGGGGTCCGCTCAGTCGTCGGCGGCGAAACCGTGCGCGACGAAGTCCCACACCTCGTCGGCGGTGATGGGGTGCACGGTGCCGTCCCCGGTCCCGCCGCTGGACTGCGCCACGAACATCACGGTCTGCATGGTCATCGCCGCCATCCGCTTCGGGTTGATGCCCTCGCGCAGCTTGCCGGCGGCGGCCGCCTCCTCCATCAGCTCGGTCAGCAGCGCGAGCAGCGGGGCGTGCGCGACCTTGACCTCCTCGGGGTGGGAGACCAGCAGGCGGGGCGCGAAGTCGGTGAACAGCGGCCGTTTGGCGTTCGGGTCGGGCCGGGACGACTCGAACAGCAACTCGATGGCCGTCTTGAGGCGTTCCAGCGGATCGGTCTTACCGGCGGTGGCGGCCCGGATCTGGTCGGCCGACCGGCTCAGCGCATCCTCGAACAGGGCGAGCAGGAGCTCATGCTTCCCGTCGAACTGCAGGTAGAAGCTGCGCAGCGACTGACGGGACCGGTCGACGACCTCCTGCACGGTGAAGTCCGTGCTGCCCTTCTCGATGATGATGGCCTGCGCGGCGTCGAGGAACCGCTGGACGCGCTGGGCGGCCCGCAGCTTCGCCGTCTTGATGGAGCGCTCGACCGCACGCTGCTTCCAGGCCGGCTCCTCGCTGGGAGTGGTCACCTTTCGCTCAGATGACGGGCCGGTGGAAAGAGCATGAGACGACTGTACCGGAGATTGTCTGTGCATCGCGCTGCTAGACCCCCTCGCGGCCATCGTGTCAGAGATTGTAACTTTCTCATGGCGAGAATACTATTCTCATTCCAGTGAATACAGAAGTTCTTCGTCGATTTTGCTCGCTCTCGCCGCTGCAACGCCACATCACCGCGGTGAGCCCGCCCGGTTGTGGCCCCGTCGTGGCGCCGGCCGAGCCGACCCGAGCAGAGGACCGAGATGTACATCGACTATGACGTCAGCGACCGCATCGCGACCATCACGCTGAACCGGCCGGAGGCGGCCAACGCGCAGAACCCCGAACTGCTCGATGAGCTCGACGCCGCGTGGACCCGTGCCGCCGAGGACAACGACGTCTCGGTGATCGTTCTGCGCGCCAACGGCAAGCACTTCTCGGCCGGCCACGACCTGCGGGGCGGCGGGCCGGTGCCCGACAAGCTGACCCTGGAGTTCATCTACGCCCACGAGAGTCGGCGCTACCTCGAATACAGCCTGCGCTGGCGCAACGTGCCGAAGCCGTCCATCGCGGCGGTCCAGGGCCGGTGCATCAGCGGGGGTTTGCTGCTGTGTTGGCCGTGCGACCTGATCATCGCCGCGGAGGACGCGCTGTTCTCCGATCCGGTCGTTCTGATGGGCATCGGGGGTGTCGAATATCACGGTCACACCTGGGAGCTGGGGCCCCGGAAAGCGAAGGAGATCCTGTTCACCGGGCGGGCGATGACCGCCGAGGAGGTCGCGCAGACCGGCATGGTGAATCGCGTCGTGCCCCGGGACCGGCTGGACGCGGAGACCCGGGCGCTGGCCGGCGAGATCGCCAAGATGCCTCCGTTCGCCCTGCGGCAGGCCAAGCGGGCGGTCAATCAGACCCTCGACGTCCAGGGTTTCTACGCCGCGATCCAGTCGGTGTTCGACATCCACCAGACCGGACACGGCAACGCGATGTCGGTGAGCGGATGGCCGGTGCTGGTCGACATCGAGGAGATGAAGGCCAACATCAAGTAGCGTGCAGAGGTGACCGGTGCGCGGCGGGCCAGGGCTGATCAGGTCGGGGCCAACCGGATCGGGGTCACCTACGCCGCCCGGCTGACCGCGGCGCACCTCACCGCCGCGGCCGCGGTGCTGGCGGTGATCGTGGTGCTCGCCGACAACACCGTCGGCGATGTGCGCCGGCTGCTCACCCGCGAGAACCTGATCGCCTTCGTGGTGCTGGTCGTGCTGTCGGCGGCGGTCGACTCGGCGGTCGGAATCCTGACCATGCGGCCCACCTTCCGATGGTTCGCCGGCGGGGCCGGACCGACCCCCGAGCAGCAACGCGCCGCCCTGCGGATCCCGTTGCGCCAGACCGGCATCGAATTCGCGGTCTGGATCGTCAGCGGCACCGTGTTCATGGTGCTCAACCTGCAGGCTCCCGGTGGCGTCGCGTTCGTGATCGGCGGCGCCATCCTGTTCGGCGCGATGACCACGGCGTGCATCGGTTATCTGATCACCACCAGGACCCTGCGCCCGATCATCGCGGCGGCGATGACGAACTCCACCGCGAGGATTCAGCTGCCCGGGCCGCTCGGCCGGCTGCTCTACGTCTGGATCCTGTTCAGCGTGCTGCCCGCGCTGGGGGTGGTGACGATCGTGCTGGCCCGCTCACGGGGCTGGTTCCTGCAGGCGTCCGCCCCGATCGAACGGCCGATCCTGGTCATGATGGGCGTCTCGGTGGTGCTGGGGATCTCGGCGGCCGTGCTGGTGGCGCGGTCGATCTCGGATCCGGTGCACGAGGTGGTGCTGGCCATGCGGGAGGTGGAACGCGGGCGCCCGGCAGCGGTCGACGTCTACGAGCCGTCCGAGATCGGGCGGCTGCAGGCGGGTTTCAACAGCATGGTGGCCGGATTGGCCGAACGGGAACGGCTGCGTGACCTGTTCGGCCGTTACGTCGGCACCGATGTGGCCCGCGAGGCCGTGGAACACGGCGAGGCGTTGCGTGGCGACGTGCGCGAGGTCGGCGTGCTGTTCGTGGACCTGGTCGGGTCCACCACGCTGGCGGCGTCCCGGCCACCCGAGGACGTGGCGCGGATCCTCAACGATTTCTTCCAGATCGTGGTGACCGCGGTGGAGGACGGGGCCGGTCTGGTCAACAAGTTCCAGGGCGATGCGGTGCTGGCGGTGTTCGGGGCCCCGCTGCGGATCGACGATCCGGCCGCGGCGGCGCTGCGCACCGCGCGCCGGTTGGCGTCCCGGCTCCGCGACCTGCCCGGTCTGGATTTCGGGATCGGGGTGAGCTGTGGCCGGGTGTTCGCCGGCACCATCGGCGGCGAGCACCGCTACGAGTACACGGTGATCGGTGATCCGGTGAACGAGGCGTCCCGGCTGGCCGACCGCGCCAAACACGTTGCGACACGGGTGCTCGCGTCCGGAGCCGCCCTGGCGGCCGCGCAGCCCGAGGAACACACCCGATGGGTCGGACGTGGTTCGGCGCTGCTGCGCGGGCGTGCCGAACCGACCGAACTGGCCGAACCGGCGGGCCCGGACGACCCGGCCGCCGGTTGAGCGCCCGGACTGTCGGACTTGCGGGCTACAGGTAGGCCAGCCGGGGCGCCGAACCCCTGGCCCGCAGACCCGCGCCGACCCGGAGGGTGAGTTCCCTTGCGCTGCCCAGCAATCCGTCGAGCACCAGCACCCGTTGCACATGCCGGTGCAGATCGTGCTCGGCGGTGAAACCGATCCCGCCCAGCACCTGCTGGCAGTTCCGGGCCGCGGTGAGCGCCGCCTTCCCGGCGGCCGCCTTGGCCAACATGGCGGTCAGATCGGGGCTCTGGGTGCCGGGCAGCCGCAGCGCCGCCTCGGCGCCCTCGATCGCCACCAGCGTCTCGGCCAGCCGGTGCCGCACCGCCTGGAACGAGGCGATCGGCTTGCCGAACTGGACGCGGTCCAGCGCATGCTGCCGCGCCAGGGTCAACATGGCCCGCGCCGAGCCCACCAGCCACCAGCCGACCGCCTTGCGCGCCTCGCCGAGCCGCATGCTCTCGCCGTCGGGCACCCGTCGCAGCGGCAACCCGCCGAGGCTGCCCTCGGTGGTGGGGGTGCGTTCCCACACCACCCAGGTGCCGCCGGCGTACGGCAGCGGGGGAGTGCCGCCGGGCAGCGCGCCGATCGTCTCCAGCACGATGTCGTTGAGCACCGAAGCGTGCGAACCGGTTTCCCCGAGTAACCGGAACACCAGCGGGATCGCGGTGTCCGGCATGTCCTCGAGCATCTGCGCCCATCCGAGCTCACCCAGGGCGGCGTCCAGCTCGGCGCCGGACGCCGACAGCATCGTCTTGCGCAACCCGTCTTCGAGCAGTTCGAGGGATTCGGCGTCGAGGTCGGATCGACCCGAGATGTCCGGCACGCTCACTCCTTTCCGAGGTCCAGCAGCCGCCGGGCGATGATGTTGCGCTGCACCTCCGCGGTGCCGCCGTAGATGGTGGCGGCGCGCGAGTACAGGAACTCCGGACGCCAGTCGGTGCCCTCCAGTTCGATGACCCCGGGCAGCAGATTGCGGGCGGTGTCGTAGAACAGCTGCTCGGCGCCGGCCAGCAACACCTTGTCGACGGAGGTGTCCGGCCCCAGCTTGTGGCCGTCGGCCAGCCGGTGCTGGGTTTCCCGGGACCGGCAGCGCAGGGTGTGCAGCGCCAGGTAGGCCTCGCCGAGATCGGCGTCGACGGCCTGACCGACCCGCTTGACCTCCTCGATCAACGCGTCGAGCCGCGAGTACAGGTAGGCGATGCGCTGCCAGAAGCAGGTGGAGCGTTCATAGGGCAGCAGATCCATCGCGAGTTGCCAGCCGTCTCCCGGACGGCCCAGCATCCGGCTGTCGTCGACCGCCACGTCGTCGAAGTAGACCTCGCAGAACTCGTCGACACCGTGCATGGTGCGCAGCGGGCGCACGGTGATGCCCGGGGTGTCGAGGTCGATGAAGAACGCCGAGATCGCCTGGTGGTTGGGCGTGTTCGCGTCACCGGTGCGGGTGAGCAGGATGCACCGGTGCGAATACTGGGCGAAACTGGTCCAGACCTTCTGGCCGTTGATGATCCACCGGTCGCCGTCGCGCACCGCACGGGTGCTCAGCGACGCCAGGTCGCTGCCCGCGCCCGGTTCGGAGAAGCCCTGGCACCACTGCTCCTCGCCGCTGAGCAGTTTCGGCACCATCTCGGCGGCCAGTTCCGGTGGCGCGTAGTCGATCATCGTCGGCGCCAGCACCTCCAGCATCGAGTACGGTCCGGGCTCGGCCAGCCGGCGGCCCACCACCTCCTCGCCGACGATCGCGCGCAGGATGTCGGGACCGCCGAGACCGCCGGCCCGCTCGGGCCAGCCGTAGCGGCTCCAGCCGGCGTCGTAGAGCATCCGCAGCACCCGGGCGAACTGCCGCATGGTGTCCTCCAGCGTCGGCTCGCCGGTGGGCGGGGTCAATTCGCCCGACTCGCGTCGCTCGTCGAGCCAGGCCACCAGGGCGGTGCGGAACTCGGCGGGACTGGAGAAGTCGACGCTCATCCGGCCTCCGGCCGGCCGATCGCGTGGGGGCGGCCGGAGTCGTGCGCGCCGCTGCGCCGGATGAATGTCATGGCGCGGGTGCGCAGCCGCCAGCCGTCCGCGGTGCGGACGTAGGTGTCGTTGTAGTAGCCGATGCGCATGTCGTGCGTGGAATGCTCGATGAAGCACAGGGGTTGGGTGCCGGACGCCTTGTCCGGGTCGTCGGCGTCGAACGTCACCAGCGACTCGCCCGTCATGAACAGGCCTTTGGGGGCGGCCGCGACGAGTTCGGGGAACCGGGCCAGGGTGTAGGTCGACCCGAACGCACTGTAGCTGCCGTCGGGGGTGAACACCGAGATCAGCCCGTCGATGTCGCCCTGGGTGATGGTGACCGCGTACTTGGCCAGGAGCTGCTGGATCTCGACGAGATCGTCAGTTCGCGTCATGTCGGAAGACCTCACCGCCCTTCATTACAAAATTGACTTCTCGTGTAACGCCGATATCGGCCAGCGGGTCGCCCGGTACCGCGACGATGTCGGCGAGACATCCCTCGGCGATGCGGCCCAGGTCGGACCGGCCGATCAGGTCCGCGGCGGTCACCGTGGCGGCGCGCAGCACCGCGGCGGGCGGCAGACCCCACTGGACCAGGGTTACCAGTTCCTCGGCGTTGCGGCCGTGCGGGATCGCCGGAGCGTCGGTGCCGACGGCGATCTTCGCGCCGGCCTCGAACGCGGCCTTGATCGACGTGCGCGCCCTGGGGAACATCTCGGCGGCCTTGGCCTGCAATTCCGGCGGCGCCTTGGAGACGTCCATGTACTCGGCCAGCCGTCGTGTCGACACCAGGAACCGGTCGTTGTCGACGAGCATCTTGATGGCCTCGTCGTCCATCAGGAACCCGTGCTCGATGCAGTCGATGCCGCACTCGATCGCGTGCTTCACCGCTTCCGCGCCGTGCGTGTGCGCGGCCACCTTGAGCCCGCGGCGGTGCGCCTCGTCGACGATCGCCCGCAGTTCCTCGTCCGAATAGTGTTGTGCTCCGGCCTCTCCGGTGAGCGACATGACACCGCCCGAACAGCACACCTTGATCACCTGGGCGCCGTGCTTGATCTGGTAGCGCACCGCCTTGCGGATCTCGTCGACGCCGTTGGCGATGCCCTCCTCGACGGTCAGTTCGAGCGCGCCGGGCATGAACGCCGCGAACATGGTCGGGTCGAGGTGCCCGCCGGTCGGGGTGATCGCGTGCCCGGCGGGCACCACCCGCGGCCCCTCGATCCAGCCCGCGTCGATCGCCTTGCCGAGCGCGACGTCGAGCAGATACCCCCCGGTCTTGACGAACAGTCCGAGGTTGCGCACGGTGGTGAACCCGGCCCGCAGCGTGCGGCGCGCATTGCCGACCGCGCGCAGCACCCGGGTCGCCGGATCGTCCTGAACCTGGGAGAGGCCGGGGGTCTCCCCCCGGCCGCCCATCAGCAGGTTGACCTCCATGTCCATCAACCCGGGCAACAGGATCGCGTCGCCCAGATCGATCACGTGACCCCCCTCGGGGCCGCCGACGCCGACGATGCGGTCGTCCACGATGCGGACCAGCCCCGGCCGGACGATCTCGCCGGCGTCGACGTCCAGCAGGCCCGCCGCTCGCAGCGTCAGCACGCTCAGACCACCGGCTCCTGGACGATCTCCAGCCAGGTGGCGCCGCTGTCGAGTACCCGCGGCTGCTTCCACACCTCGATCGGGAAGCTGACCATCACCACCGACTGGGCGAGGTGCATCAGGTTCTTCGCCTTCGGCGGCATCTGGTGCAGCGGGAACCGGGAGTCGAGGTACTCCATGATGTCCTCGAGCCTGGCCATACCCGCGTCGTAGAACTCCTGCATCTCGGCCATGCTGGAGGCCAGCCGCTTGGCGTAGCGTTCCGGCTCGGTGGCCAGACACCAATCGCTGAACTTCTCCAGATCGGCGAATTCGTCGGGCAGCATGGGTTCTCTGGTGTCAGACATGTGCGGTGCTCCTGGCGCCTTCCTTCTTCGACCCGTTGGTCTGCTGGGCCTTCTGGGCGAGTTCTTCCTTGTACTTGTCGACGTACTGATGCGCGGTGTGGTGCAGGTGGCGCAACAGCACCTCCTGGTCGCACAGCGGGAACTCGGTCACCGCGCGGGTGCCGATCTGGGTCTGGGTGGCCTCCAGCGTGTTCGCGTCCTGCAACGCGTACTCCTTGAACGTCACCGCGGCCAGTTCCTGGGCCAACCGCTGGCGGGTGGTCTTCGGCGGCACGAAGTACAGCGACGCCTCGAAGATGTGCTTGGTGACGTCGGTGGGCCAGTAGTTGTAGGTGAGATACCACCCCGGAGCCCAGATCAGCAGCGTGAAGTTCGGGAAGAACTCGAAGCTGTCCTGACCCCAGAACGGTTGCCGGGACGGGTTGATCGCCGGCGGCAGTTCGTCGGGGGCGATGCCCTTGATGTCGGGGCGGTCCCACGGGCCGAACAACCCGCTGTTGAGGATCCGCTCGATCGGCTTGACCATGCTCGGATCCTTGGGCGGGGCCATCCCGCCCCACGAAGAGATCATCGAGTGCGGGCCCTTGATGTCGTAGTGCAGGGCCTCGTAGCCGTATTTGGCGAGCTTCTCGGCCTCCTCCTTGACCGCCTGCTTATTGTGCAGCACCGGCGCGTGGTAGAACTCGGTGAACGCGTCGATGAACAGCTTCCAGTTCGCGTTGACCTCCGCGCGGTAGCTGTACACCTCGGTCATCTCGTGGAAGGGATAGCCCTTCAGGTTCTGGCCGAACTCGCCGAGGTAGTCCTCCAGCGGTTCGGCGTCGTCGTCGAAGTTGACGAAGATGAAGCCCTCCCACACCTCGCACCGGATCGGCTTGAGGCCGTAGTCGGCCTTGTCGACGTCGAAGAACTCGTCTTCCTGCTGGATGAAGGTCAGGTCACCGTTGAGCGCATAGCGCCAACCGTGGTACTTGCAGGTGAACTGCCGACAGGTCCCCGAGACCTCCTCGCCGGGATAGTCGTTCCACACCAGTTTGTTGCCGCGGTGGCGGCACAGGTTGTAGAACGCGCGGATCGTGCCGTCCTTGTCCCGGTTGACGATGATCGAGGTTCCGGCGCCGACCGAGGGCATCTCCCGGGTGAAGTAGCTGCCGGCCTTCGGTAGCCGCTCCACCCGGCCGACGTGCAGCCACAGCCTGCGGAAGATGGCCTGCTGTTCGAGTTTCCACTGCTCCGGGTCGATCGAGTCGGTGTAATCGACCGGTGCTGTGCCCAGCTCGGGCCAGTTCTCGGTCCAGCTACCGACGGCGGGCTTGGGAAAATGTGCCACCCTTCTACCTCCCTGTCTCGGGCGTGATGCCGAAAGTGTTGTAGGCCATGGCCATCAGGCCATAGCAGCCGACTGTGAAAACCAGATCCATCAGTTGCCGCTCGTCGAGGCGGGCGCCAAGGGTCGCCCACGTCGCGTCGGAGATCCGGTAATGCTCCTCGAGTTCGTCGACCGCGTCGAGCACCGCCTGGTCGAACGGGTCGTCGACGGCACCGCGCTGGACGCCCGCGATGTCGTCGTCGGTGAGGCCCTCGGCCTTGCCGATGAAGACGTGATGCGCCCACTCGTAATCGCAGCTGCGGCGGTGCGCCACCCGCAGCACGGCGAGCTCCCGCAGCCGCGGCGGCAGGGTCGAGCGGAACAACAGGTGATTGCTGAACCGCAGGAACGCCTTGGTCAGCCGGGGATGACGCACCAGCGTGGACAACGCGGTGCCCGCACCGTCGGGATTACGGCGTTCCTCGGGAAGCATGACGGCGAGCGCGCTGAGCACCTCGTCATCCCATTGCTCCGCCGGTAACGGCGCCAGCCGCACGACCAGCCTCCTCTCGCTGACGAGAATCACGTTCTCATTTGCGACTAATACATTTCCACCTTTTGCCGCGAAGGTCAATGCCGAGGTGGCCGCGAGGGCGCCGAGCGGGCGAGCTCGGTGCCGGACGAGGGTCGAGGCAAGGGTCAAACGTTGATTCTCATCGGATGAGAAGATAGTTTTCAAAGATCGAGAACACGCCCGGACGGAGCTGTCGGGGATCAGGGAGGTGCCGCTGTGCAGAAGGACGACATGATCTTGATCAGCGTGGATGATCACACGGTTGAGCCGCCGGATATGTTCCGCAATCATCTGCCGAGGAAGTATCTCGATGATGCGCCGCGGTTGGTGCACAACCCGGATGGTTCGGATACCTGGCAGTTTCGGGATGTGGTGATCCCGAATGTGGCGCTCAATGCGGTGGCGGGCCGGCCCAAGGAGGAGTACGGGCTGGAGCCGCAGGGGCTCGATGAGATCCGGCCGGGGTGTTGGCAGGTCGATGAGCGGGTCAAGGACATGAACGCCGGGGGGATTTTGGCGTCGATCTGTTTTCCGTCGTTTCCGGGGTTTGCGGGGCGGTTGTTCGTCACCGAGGACAGTGAGTTCTCGTTGGCGTTGGTGCGGGCGTACAACGATTGGCATATCGAGGAGTGGTGCGGGGCGTATCCGGGCCGGTTCATCCCGATGGCGTTGCCGGTGATCTGGGATCCGCAGTTGTGTGCCGATGAGATCCGCCGGGTCGCCGCCAAGGGGGTGCACGCGTTGACGTTCACCGAGAATCCGGCGGCGATGGGGTATCCGAGTTTTCACGATCTGGACTATTGGAAGCCGATGTGGGAGGCGTTGTGTGACACCGACATGGTGCTCAACGTGCACATCGGTTCGTCGGGCAAGTTGGCGATCACCGCCCCGGACGCGCCGATGGATGTGATGATCACCCTGCAGCCGATGAACATCGTGCAGGCCGCCGCCGATCTGTTGTGGTCGGCGCCGATCAAGAAGTATCCGGATCTGAAGATCGCGCTCAGTGAGGGCGGCACCGGCTGGATCCCGTATTTTCTGGAACGGGTGGACCGCACCTATGACATGCATTCGACCTGGACCCATCAGGACTTCGGCGGCAAACTGCCCAGCGAGGTGTTCCGGGAGCACTTCTTGACCTGTTTCATCTCCGATCCGGTGGGGGTGCAACTACGCCACCGCATCGGCATCGACAACATCTGCTGGGAAGCCGACTACCCGCACTCGGACTCGATGTGGCCCGGCGCGCCGGAGGAACTGTGGGAGGTGCTGACCGCCAACAACGTCCCCGACGACGAGATCAACAAGATCACCCACGAAAACGCCATGCGCTGGTACTCCTTCGACCCCTTCACCCACATCCCCCGCGACAAAGCCACCGTCGGAGCCCTACGCAAAGCCGCCGAAGGCCACGACGTCTCCATCCGCGCACTCAGCAAGAAGGACAAGACCGGCGCGAGCTTCGCCGACTTCCAGGCGAATGCGAAGGCGGTCACCGGCGTCAAGGACTGACCCACGGACGGCGGGGCGCGCCGGCGGGAGTCGGTGCGCCGCGGCGGCTGGGCCACCCGGTGGGGCCTCAACCGGTGCCACACAACCCGAGCGGACGATCGAGAGTCGCTCCATCCGAGATCAAGAGGGAGAAACACACGTGTCGGGCGGTATGCACTTCGAGCTGACCGAGGATCAGGAACTCATCCGCGCCTCGGTGCGGGAGCTGGCCGCGAAGTTCGACGACACCTATTGGATGGAGAAGGATCTCAATCACGAGTTCCCGCAGGAGTTCTACGACGCGATCGCCGGCGGCGGATGGCTCGGCATGACCATCCCCGAGGAGTACGGCGGACACGGTCTGGGCATCACCGAGGCCACCATCCTGGCCGAGGAGGTGGCCCGCTCGGGCGGCGGGATGAACGCCGCGAGCTCGATCCACCTGTCCATCTTCGGCATGCAGCCGGTGGTGCTGTTCGGCTCCGACGAGATGAAGGCGGCCACCCTGCCCCGCATCGTCGACGGCTCGCTGCACGTCTGTTTCGGCGTCACCGAACCGGGCGCCGGCCTGGACACCACACGGATCACCACCTTCGCCCGGCGCGAGGGCGACCACTACGTCGTCAACGGACGCAAGGTGTGGATCTCCAAGGCGATGGAGTCCGAGAAGATCCTGCTGCTGGCCCGCACCGAGCCTCTTGACGCCGCCGAAAGACCAGGCACCAAGAAGACCGACGGGTTGTCGCTGTTTCTCACCGATCTCGACCGGGACCACGTCGACATCCGGCCGATCAAGAAGATGGGCCGAAACGCCGTCGGATCCAACGAACTGTTCATCGACGATCTCCGGGTTCCGGTGGAGGACCGGATCGGTGAGGAGGGCAAGGGCTTCTCCTACATCCTGCACGGGCTGAACCCCGAGCGGATGCTGATCGCCGCCGAGGCGCTCGGCATCGGCCGGGTCGCACTGGACCGGGCGGTCAAATACGCCAACGAACGGCATGTGTTCGACCGCCCGATCGGGATGAATCAGGGCATCCAGTTCCCGCTGGCCGACTCGCTGGCCCGCCTCGACGCCGCCGAACTGGTGCTGCGCAAGGCGACCTGGCTCTATGACAACGGCAAACCCTGTGGCCGGGAAGCCAACATGGCCAAATACCTGTGCGCCGACGCGGGGTTCGCCGCGGCCGACCGCGCCCTGCAGACCCACGGCGGCATGGGGTACTCCGAGGAGTACAGCATCTCCCGTTTCTTCCGGGAATCGCGGCTGATGAAGATCGCCCCGGTGAGCCAGGAGATGATTCTGAACTACCTCGGGTCGCACGTCCTCGGCCTGCCCCGAAGCTACTGATCCGGGGACGGCGGGCCCGGCGTTCCCGGCGTCCCGGAGTTGTTGAAATCCAGGAGTTCTCGATGCCCAGCTACTTCGATCTGAGCGGACGTTCGGCACTGGTCACCGGCGCCGCCGGCGGTATCGGCTCGGCCGTCGCCGAGGCGCTCGCCGATGCCGGAGCGGCCGTGCTCGTCACCGACGTCGACAAGGACGCCGCGGCCGCGGTCGCCGACCGTATCACCGCGACGGGGGCGACGGCGCAACCGGCCGCGCTGGACGTCACCGACCGCGCCGCGGCGGAGGCGGCCGCCCACCAGGCGGCCGCGCTGGCCGACGGTGAGCTGCACATCGTGATCAACAACGCGGGCGTGACCGCGCCGGCGATGTTCCCCAAGACCACCCCGGAGTCGTTCCGGATGCTGTTCGACATCCACGTGATGGGCGCGTTCAACGTGACCCAGGCGGCACTGCCGCACATCCCGACCGACGGCACCGGCCGCATCGTCAACGTCACCTCCGCGGCCGGCCTCACCGGAACGCTGGGGCAGGTGAACTACTCGGCGGCCAAGGCCGGCATCATCGGGTTCACCAAGTCGTTGGCGCGTGAACTCGCCGGGAAGAACATCATGGTCAACGCGTTGGCGCCGCTCGCCGCGACCCCGATGACCGAGACCATCCGGACCAACGAGAAGTTCGCCGCGAACATGATGAACCGCATCCCGCTGAAGCGGTGGGCCGAGCCGGCCGAGATAGCCGGGGCGTTCGTGTTCATGGCCTCCGATGCGGCGTCGTACATCACCGGCCAGGTGCTGCCGGTCGACGGTGGCATGGTGATGTGATGATCGGCCGTGCGGATGTGATGATGGCCCGCGATGGCTGAATCAGAACACGCCGATCCCGCTCCGCTGGCCGGCATCACGGTGGTTGCGCTCGAGCAGGCGGTGTCCGCGCCGATGTGCACCCGGGTGCTGGCCGACTTCGGAGCCCGGGTGATCAAGGTGGAGAATCCCGACGGCGGCGATTTCGCCCGCCATTACGACGACGTCGTCAAGGGGCAGGCAGCGCACTTCGTGTGGGCCAACCGCGGCAAGGAATCGGTCACGCTCAATCTCAAGTCCGAGGCGGGCATGGCCGTGTTGCACCGGCTGCTCGACGAGGCGGACGTGTTGGTGTCGAACCTGGCCCCGGGCGCGCTGGCCCGGATGGGTCTGGCCGCCGACGACCTCAAGACCTCCCACCCCCGGGTGCTGCCGGTGCAGATCGACGGATACGGCGCCGGCGGGCCGATCTCCCACAAACGCGCCTACGACCTGTTGATCCAGGCCGAATCCGGGGCGTGCGCGGTCACCGGATATCCGGGCATGCCCGCCAAACCCGGTCCGCCGGTGGCCGACATCTCGACCGGCCTGTACGCCGCACTGTCGGTCATGGCATTGCTCTACGGACGGGACCGCCGCGACCGGGCGACCCCCGGACCGGTGCCGGCCGTCGCGGTCAGCCTGTTCGACACGATGACCGACATCATGGGGTATCAGCTGACCTACACCCAGCACTCCGGCGTCGACCAGCAACCGCTCGGCATGAGCTCGCCGGCCGTCGCCCCCTACGGGGCGTTCCGCACCCGCGACGGGCAGACCGTGGTGCTGGGCACCACCAACGACCGGGAGTGGCAACGGTTGGCCCGCGACATCATCGAGCGGCCCGACCTGGCCGACGATCCGGCGTATGCCACCAACTCCGATCGGGTGCGCCACCGCGACGTCCTCAACGAGGCGATCGCCGCGTGGTGCGCCCGGCACGATCTCGCCCACATCCAGAAGACCGCCGACGACGCCGGAATCGGCAACTCGCGCTACAACCTGCCCAGCGAGGTGGTCGCCCACCCGCACCTGAGCGCCCGCGACCGGTGGCGGCCCGTCGACACCCCGAACGGTCAGATCACGGCGTTGCGCCCACCCCCGGTGATCGAGGGCTTCGAACAACCGATGGGCCCGGTGCCCGGTCTGGGCCAGCACACCGACGCGGTGCTCAGTGGCCTGCTGGGCATGACCGACGACGAGATCGCCGCGCTGCGCGAACAGGGCGCGATCGGTCCGGCCTACAACTAGCTTGAGACCAGCTCGACAAACCAGCTTCGGTATGAGGAATCAGCGTCGGCCGGACGGGCACCGGCCCCGGCTGTGAGGAACGGAGATCCCATGCGTGAGACAGTGATCGTCGAAGCGGTGCGCACCGCGGTCGGCAAACGCAACGGCGCCCTGGCCGATGTGCACGCGGCCGACCTGTCCGCGGTGGTGCTCAGCGAACTGGTCGAGCGCGCCGGGATCGACCCGGAGCTGATCGACGACGTCATCTGGGGGTGTGTCTCGCAGGTCGGCGACCAGTCCAGCAACATCGGCCGGTATGCGGTGCTGGCGGCCGGCTGGCCGGAGACCATCCCCGGCACCACGGTCAACCGGGCCTGCGGATCCAGCCAGCAGGCGCTGGACTTCGCAGTGCACGCGGTGATGTCGGGACAACAGGATGTCGTGGTCGCCGGCGGGGTGGAGGTGATGAGCCGGGTACCGCTGGGCGCGGCCCGCGCCACCGGTATGCCCTACGGGCCCAAAGTGCTCGAACGCTACGACAACTTCGGGTTCAACCAGGGCATCTCCGCCGAGCTGATCGCTGAGCGGTGGAATCTCTCCCGCACCCGGCTCGACGAGTACTCCGCGCAGTCCCACGAGCGTGCGGCCGCTGCGCAGAGTAGCGGAGCCTTCAAGGATCAGATCGTCCCGGTGTTCACCGACGACGCGGTGGTGACCGAGGACGAGGGAATCCGCCGCGGCACCACCGTGGAGAAGCTGGCGACCCTCAAACCCGCGTTCACCGAGAACGGCGTCATCCACGCCGGCAACTCGTCACAGATCTCCGACGGCGCTGCCGCCCTGCTGGTGATGACCGCCGAAACCGCGGTCACTCTCGGTCTCACGCCGATCGTGCGGTATCGCGCCGGCGCGGTCACCGGCGCCGACCCGGTGCTGATGCTCACCGGGCCGATCCCGGCCACCGAGAAGGTGTTGCGCAAGACCGGCCTGAACATCGACGACATCGGCGTGTTCGAGGTCAACGAGGCCTTCGCCCCGGTGCCGCTGGCCTGGCAGGCCGAAACCGGGGCCGACCCCGCGAAACTCAATCCGCTGGGTGGTGCGATCGCGCTCGGCCATCCGCTGGGCGCCTCCGGGGCCGTGCTGATGACCCGCATGGTGCATCACATGCGCGCCAACGGAATTCGGTACGGTCTGCAGACCATGTGCGAGGGTGGCGGCACCGCCAACGCCACCGTGGTCGAACTCCTCGCCTGACAACTCACGCTGGAAAAGGAGGCGCCGTGCGCCGTGAAGTCTTCACCGACGACCACGAGGCGTTCCGGGAACTGGCCCGCGACTTCATCGAGAAGGAAGTCGTCCCGAACTACCCGGACTGGGAGAAGGCCGGACGGATGCCCCGCGAGGCGTTCGAGCTGATGGGGTCGTTGGGGATGCTCGGCATGGCGATCCCGGAGCAGTACGGCGGCGCGGGCATCGTCGACTACCGCTACAACGTGGTGCTGCAGGAGGAGGCGGCGCGGGCGCTGGTGACGTTGTCGACGGTGCGCACCCAGCTCGACGTGATCCTGCCGTACTTCCTACACTACGCCGATGAGGAACAGCGCGCCCGGTGGTTCCCGGGTCTGGCCGCGGGCAAGCTGCTGACCGCGATCGCGATGACCGAGCCCGGCACCGGCTCCGATCTGGCCGGGGTGCGCACCACCGCGGTGCGGGACGGCGACGACTACATCCTCAACGGCGCCAAGACGTTCATCACCGGCGGTATCCAGGCTGACCTGGTGATCGTGGTGGCCCGCACCTCCACCGACCCGGACAACCGCCGGCGCGGGCTGACCCTGCTCGTCGTCGAGGACGGGATGCCCGGATTCACCCGGGGCCGGGAACTGGAGAAGATGGGCTGCAAGGTCCAGGACACCGCCGAGCTGTCGTTCACCGACGTCCGGGTGCCGGTGGCCAACCGGCTGGGGGAGGAGGGGGAGGCGTTCAGCTACCTCGGCCACAACCTGGCCCAGGAACGTATGACGGTGGCG
This sequence comes from Mycolicibacterium thermoresistibile, assembly GCF_900187065.1. Lineage (NCBI taxonomy): Bacteria > Bacillati > Actinomycetota > Actinomycetes > Mycobacteriales > Mycobacteriaceae > Mycobacterium > Mycolicibacterium thermoresistibile. The sequence continues at coordinate 3,250,213 of NZ_LT906483.1, read as the reverse complement.
GTCGGCTCGGTGGCCCAGGCCCGGTCGGCGATCGACACGACGATCGAATATGTCAAGAGCCGCAAGGCGTTCGGCACCCCGGTCGCATCGTTCCAGAACACCAAGTTCGAACTCGCGGCCTGTTCGGCGGAGGTGGAGGCGGCCCAGGCCATGCTCGACCGCGCGGTGCTCGACCTCGTCGACGGGCAGTTGTCCGGCGCGGACGCGGCCCGGGTGAAGTTGTTCTGCACCGAGATGCAGGCCCGGGTGGTGGACCGCTGCCTGCAGCTGTTCGGCGGTTACGGCTACATGATGGAGTACCCGATCGCGCGGCTGTACACCGACGCCCGCGTCGCGCGGATCTACGCCGGCACCAGCGAGGTGATGAAGGTGATCATCGCCAAATCGCTGGGCCTGTGACCGCCGCCTGACCGGCGCTTCACCCCCGATGTGAGGGGCGTCCGGAAATTTCTTCGCTGAGACCCTTGTCACAGGGCGCAAACCAACCTACTGTGTGTTCAGTCAGTTGGATGAACCAGGGAGTTCAGTGACCCAGACCCGGCCGTACGAGACGCTGCTCGCCAAGGGCGAGGATCGTCGGCAGCGCATTCTCGCGGTGGCCGAACGGTTGCTGGCACGCAACGGGTGGCGCAACACCTCGTTGGCTCAGATCGCCAAGGAGGCCGGGGTGAGCCCGGCCGGACTGCTGCACCACTTCGAGTCGAAGGAGGCTCTGCTCAACGCGGTGCTGGACGCCCGCGACGCCGACGACGACGCGCACGCCGACCGGTCCGGCGATCTGATCGCCGAGATCGCCCGGGTGGCCGAGCGGTTCGACCGCGCACCGCATCTCGTCGGCACCTTCACGGTGTTGCTGGTGGAGAACATCCAACCGGAGGCGCCGCTGCACGACCGGATGCTGGCGCGGCAACGCGCGGCGATCGACATCGTCGCGGATCTGATCCGCCGGGGGCAGGAATCCGGCCGCTATCGCTCAGATTTCGACGCGGCCACCAAGGCCGTGGAGATCATCGCCTTCGTCAACGGAATGGAGACGTCATGGTTACTCGACCCTTCGATACCAGTGGCCGAGGTGTTCAAGGGGTACGCCGAAATGCTCGAGCGGGACTTCGCGCCGCCGAACCCGACATGAGGTACCGCCTCGACGTCGTGGCGCACGATGTGGTCGATGTGGTCCGCAATGCCGGCGGCTGGATCGTCGACCGGGTGATGGCCGGCTGGGACGTGACGGTCCTGACCGAGGATCGCGCCGACATCCGGCCGTTGCAGATCCTCGGGGTGGCCACGCTGCCGCTCGAGGACGTGCTGGCCAGCTGGGAGGGCCGCCCGCATCCGCAGACCGTCGCGGTGGCCGCGGACCTGTTCGACCGGGACCCCCGGGTGCGCCGGGGCGTGCTCGGCGCGCTGGAGCAGGGCCACACCGAGGTGACGCTGTGGGGCGATCGGTGGCCCGCCGAACTCAGCGACGGAATCGGTGCGGTCCAACACCAGTTGAGCGCGGCGGCAAGGGCCTTCAAGGCGCAGGCGTTGGCTGCCGCCAATGATCTGGAGGCGGATTTCGTCACCGGCACCGAGACCTTCCGCAGCGGCGTCATGACGCGGCTGCCGATGGTGTCCGATCTCATCCCGGCCAGCTGAGACGTCGACGGTCAGTCGGTCAGATCGATGACCACCTTGCCGACGGCGCGACCGTCGGCGACGTGACGTAACGCCGCCGCCGCCTCGGAGAGCGGAAACACCGCGCCGATGTGGGGGCGGGCCCGGCCGCTCACCAGAAACCCGCCCAATTCGTCTTCGTTCCGCGTGAATTCCTCGGGTGCGACATCCTGAAACTGGAAACCGAGGATGTGCACCCCCTTGACCAGCACCAGGTTGAGCGGGATACGGGGGATGACCCCGGACGCATAGCCGACGGTGACGAACCGGCCGCCCCGCCGCAGCGAGCGCAGTGCCGGTTCGGACAGGTCACCGCCGACCGGGTCGATGACCGCATCCGCACCACCGGGTAACACCTCGCGCAACGCGGCGCGCAGATCCGTGTCGCGGTGACAGATCCGGCGCCCGGCACCGTGGGCGCCGGCCACCGCGAGTTTCTCGGCGGTGGACGCCACCGCGGTCACCTGCGCGCCGAGGGCCACCCCCAACTGCACGGCCGCCAGGCCGACGCCGCTGCCGGCGCCCAACACGATCAACTCCTGACCGGCGGTGAGCCGGGCCATGGACCGCAGCGCGTGGTAGGCGGTGCGGTGGGCCACCCCGAACGCGGCGGCGGTGCGCAACGGCACCCCGTCGGGCACCCGGGTCAGGCCGGCGGCCGGCACCGCGACCTCGGTGGCGAAGGCGCCGTGCAGCACCGTGCCGGTGACCGGATCGCCGACGGCGAATCCTCCGGTGTCACCGCAGGTCTCGACGATCACCCCGGCGAACTCGCTGCCCGGCACGAACGGCGGTGGCACCGGCAGCTGATAGCGGCCCGCGATGAGCAACACATCGGGGAAGTTGACCCCGGCGGCGGCCACCCGCACCCGCACCTGCCCGGGCAGCAGGCCCGGCGCCGGGCGCTCCTCGATGCACACGACCTCCGGCGGACCGTGGGCCGTGCAGACCGCGGCCCTCATCGGTAATCGGTGGACTCGGCCAGTTCGGCCGCCGAGGCCATCAACTCGGTGATGACCGGGCCGTAGGCCTGCAGCCTCGGGTTGTCACCGGCCCGCTGGAAGCCCTGCTCCAGCACGATGGCGAGTTTCCACTTGGCCAGGATCACGTAGTAGTCCAGATCGTCGACCTGCCGGCCGGACACCTCGGCGTAGTGCGCGACGACATCGTCCCGCGACGGCATCCCCCGCATGTCGACATAACCCATCTCCGAGGGTTGGGGATCGGCGGTGTCCTCCGGCCAGCTCTGCACCATCCAGCCCAGGTCGAGCTTGGGGTCACCCACGGTGCCCATCTCCCAGTCCACGATCGCGGCCAGCCGGGCCGGGGCGCCGTGGTGGTACATCACGTTGGCGAACTGATAGTCGCCGTGCATCAGGCCGGGGATGTAGTCGCGGGGGCGACGGGTGCGCAGCCACTCGGTGGCCACGTCCATGCCCTCCAACTCGCGCCCCTTGATCCGTTCGAAGAAGCCGGTCCACCGGTCCACCTGGCGTTCGTGGAAACCGTCGGGGCGGCCGAGATCGTGTAATCCTCTGGCCTTCCAGTCCACCTTCGCCAGCAGCGCGATTCCCTCGGCGAGCTGATATGCCAAGCCGGCGCGGGCCTGCAGGTCGGTGTCGAAGGGTGCCGGCCAGCGCCGGTCGAGCAGGTCCATCGGCGACCAGCCGTCGACGTGGCCCATCAGGTAGAACGGCCGGCCCAGAACGGCGGAATCCTCGCACACCGCCACCGCGGCGGTGTGCGGCACATCGGTGCCGTCGAGGGCCTCGATGATCCGCCACTCCCGCAGGATGCCCTTGTCGCGGTCGGCCGGAGCGTCCGGCGGCGGCATACGCAGCACACAGACGTGTTCGCCGCGGCGGATCCGGTAGATGACGTTCTGGGTTCCGCCGGACAGGAAGTCGGCCTCCAGCGGTTCGCCCTTGCCGGGCAGCGCCGCCTCGTCCATCCAGGCGGTCAGCCGGACGATGTCGATCCGATGCTCGGTCACAGGTTGCCCACCTCATGCTCGAGATACTCGGCGTATTTGGCCAGGGCGGCTTCGCGTTTACGCGGAATCCACTCCGACGGCCAGACGTCGTCGCTGGGCCGGTAGTCGCGCAGCACCTGCTTGGCGACCGTCGCCTTGTGCACCTCGGTCGGGCCGTCGGCCAGCCCCATCACCGCCGCGCCGGTGATCATGCCCATGAACGGCATCTCGTCGGTCACCCCGAGCGCCCCGTGCACCTGCATGGCGCGCCAGGCGATGTCGTGCAGCACGGTGGGCATGGTTGCCTTCACCGCGGCGATGTCCTTGCGCACCTTCTTGTAGTCGTTGTACTTGTCGATCTCCCACGCGGTGTAGAGCACCATCAACCGGAACTGCAGCAGTTGCGCGTAGGAGTCGGCGATATAGCCCTGAACGAACTGTTTGTCCGACAGCCGGCTGCCCTGGGTCTGGCGGCTGAGCGCGCGTTCGCACATCATGTCCAGCGCCTTGCGGGCCAGCCCGATGGTGCGCATCGCGTGGTGGATACGGCCACCGCCGAGGCGGGTCTGGGCGATCGCGAAGGCCTGACCTTCACCGCCGAGCAGCGCATCGGCGGGCACCCGCACGTTGTCGTAGTGGATCAGCGCGTGCGATCCCGTTCCCGGCGGATCCCCGTACAAACCGATACTGCGTTCGATCTTCACGCCCGGGGTGTCGGTGGGCACCAGGAACATCGACATGCCCTGATAGGCACTGACATCCGGGTTCGTCACGGCCATCACGATCAGGAACGACGCGGTGGTGGCGTTGGAGGAGAAGAACTTCCAGCCGTTGATCACCCAGTCCGCGTCCGGTCCGGCACCGTCGCGCACCGCGGTCGTCTTGAACAGTGTGGGATCGGCGCCGGCGTGCGGTTCGGTCATCGAGTAGCAGGAGAACAGCTCACCGTCGAGCAACGGCTGCAGGTAGCGCTTCTGCTGTTCCTCGGTGCCGTAGTGGGCGATGATCTCGGCGTTGCCGGTGTCGGGCGCCTGGCAGCCGAACACCACCGGCGCCCACTGCGAGCGGCCCAGGATCTCGTTGAGCAGCGCCAGTTTCAGCTGTCCGTAACCCTGCCCGCCGAGTTCGGGACCCAGGTGGGTGGCCCACAGCCCGCGTCGGCGGACCTCCTGTTTGAGCGGCTCGATCGCCTCTCGGCGTGTGCCCTCGAGCGGAACGAACTGCTGATGCGGAAACGCCAGGTCGAGCGGTTCCACCTCGGTGCGGACGAACTCGTCGGCCCAGTCCAAAACCTTCTGGTACTCCGGGTCGGTCTCGAAATCCCATGCCATCTCGCGCTCCTCTCATGCGACGACCGTCACCGGCGCAGCCGCAGGTTGTATCCGTCGATCAGTGCCGCGATGTCGCCGGCGACGACCTCGGTGAACGACCGGTCTCCGAAACCCCCGGCAGCCCAGTGCCGTACGCCCTCGCTCACCAGCATCTGGGCCACCCTGGACAGGTGGTCGACGTCGATGCCCGCGGCCAGTTTGCCGTCCTGCTGAGCCCGGGTGAACAGTTCGCCGAACATGTCGGCCCCGGTGGCGGGGTCCTCCTCGCCGGCCAGGATGCGGTGTTCGTGCCGGTAGCCCTCCAGGATCGTCTGCACGATCAACTCGCGTGGGTTGCGCGCCATGGACCGTTCCAGGCTGCGCAGCGCCGCTGCTATGACGCTGTCGACGTCGTAGTCGCCCCGTAGCAGGGACCGGATCCGGCGCCGGGCGGCCTGGGTGGAGAGCAGGCCCACCTCGAAGAGGATGTCCTCCTTGGCCGGGAAGTAGAAGTAGAACAGCGCCCGCGACACCCCGGCTGCCCGGCAGATGTCGGCCACCGTGGTGTTGGCGTATCCGTTGGTGCGCCACAGGGCCATCGCCGCCTGCACCAGCGCCCGTTTCGTCTCGCGCGACCGGGCACGCTGATAGGACGCGCGGCGTTGACCACCGTCAGCGCGGGACACCGCCGTATGCCTCGGCATTACCGCACTGTAACAGCGATATTGAGCGATCGGAATAGTTGACGTCTGTCTAATCAGCGGAGGTCTGCCAGGGTGTGTCCGACTGATTAAGCACCACCCGCCCTGGGTGGGACTGGAACGGATCAGTCGCCGGAGGCGAGTTGTTTGAGGGCCGCGAAGCAGGCGTCGAGGTCCACGTGGTGTGGGGCGACTCGCCACTGCTGGTGGACTCCGATGACAGCTCCGATCAACACGGTCACGAAATTCTCCCGCGACACCCCGGGTGGGATGTCTTTGTCGTCGATCCAGTCGCTCAACCACTTGCGTAGAGTGTCGTGGAGCTGGGCGTAGAACGCGTGGACGGGGGAATCGGGTTCGACGGCCTCGGCCACCAACGTGATCAGCAACCGGGTCGTCGGCCGACGCACGTAGTCACGGATGCGGTCCAGACCTTCGCTCAGGGTCTGCTCTGACGCGTCCAACTCGATCACGCCGGCGATGAAGTCCTCGATGACCGCCCGCAGCAGACCGTCCTTGTTGCCGAAGTGCCATGGAATGGAACCGCGGCTGATTCCCGAACGTTCGGCGATGTCGGCGAATGTGGTCCGACGAAAGCCCTGCTCGGCGAACAGCTCGGTGGCCGCGGCAATGAGCAGCCGCCGGCTCTCCTCACTGATCTGTGCCCGTCGGCTCGCCATCGTCCCCCGTCCTCCTGACTGTGTTGGTGAGCATTCTATCTGCCGGTGATCTCTCTATTGAACCACTAACCCTTTACATGCCAGCTAGCAGTCTCTATGCTGACGAACACAGAGACGGGCAGGAGAGGACCGATATGCGGTGGGTGACTTACCGAACCGGCGATGGTGACCGGGCAGGCGTAGTTGTCGACGAGACCATTCACGCGATGCCGCCCGGAACGGAGCTGATAGACCTCGTGGCCCTCGGGGCCGACGGGCTGCGCGACGCGGGGGAGCGGGCGTTACGTGACCCGTCTGAGGTGGTGCCGCTGTCGGATGTGGTGCTGCGGGCGCCGATCCCGCGTCCTCCGGCGATCCGGGACTGCCTGTGCTTTCTGGATCACATGCGCAACTGCCAGGAGGCGTTGGGCGGTGGACGGGTCCTCAAGGACGCCTGGTATCGGATTCCGGCGTTCTACTTCGCAAACCCGAGCGCCGTGTTCGGTCCCTATGACGACGTCCCCACCGCACCCGGAAGTGCCTGGCAGGACTTCGAACTCGAGATAGCCGCGGTGATCGGTACCGGTGGCGCGGACCTCACCGTAGCCGAGGCAGAGCAGGCGATCATCGGCTACACGATCTTCAACGACTGGTCGGCCCGCGACTTGCAGAGCCTGGAGAGCCAACTGGGCATCGGCCAAGCCAAGGGCAAGGACAGCGGGATCACCCTGGGCCCGTACCTGGTCACACCTGATGAACTAGACGAGTTCCGCACTGACGGTCGCCTCGATCTGACGGTCACCGCGCTGGTCAACGGTGAGGTGATCGGATCAGGTTCCACCGCGGCGATGGACTGGACATTCGCCGAGGTCATCTCCTACGCATCACGCGGCGTATTCCTCCATCCCGGTGAGGTCTTCGGTTCCGGCACCGTTCCCACCTGCACGCTGGTCGAACACCTCGACATGACCGACCTGGCCGGGTTCCGTGGCTGGCTCAGCGACGGTGACGAGGTCACGCTGCAGGTGCAAGGTCTGGGTGAGACCCGCCAGACAGTCCGCCACCGACCTGCCCCCACGCTCCTTCCGCCGCGCCCCAACCCCGATGCCGCGCCGGCGCCGGCGCGGGTCAACCCCGCACCCGCCAAGGTGCCGTACCGGCGCGGACTGCATCAGGTCGGCGAGAACGTCTGGGCCTGGACACTGCCCGACGGCGGGTACGGATGGAGCAACGCCGGTTTGGTGGCCGGTGAGGGTGCCTCGCTGCTGGTCGACACACTCTTCGACTTGACGCTGACCCGCGAAATGCTCGACGCGATGCAGTCGATCACTCAGCGGGCACCGATCACCGACATGGTGATCACCCACTGCAACGGCGACCACACTCACGGTAATCAGTTGCTCGACCCCTCGGTCCGGATCATCGCCGCCAAGGAGACCAAGGACGAGATCGATCACGAGATGGCTCCGTCGATGCTGGCATTGGCCCAGACTGGCGACCTCGGGCCGATCGCCACCACCTATGCGCGAGATCGTTTCGGGCACTTCGACTTCAGTGGTATCACGATCCGCAACGCGGATCACACCTTCGACAAGCGGCTGGATCTCGAGGTGGGCGGCCGGCAGGTGACGCTCCTCAACTTGGGCCCGGCGCACACCGCGGCGGACACCGTCATCCACATCCCGGATGCCGGGGTGCTGTTCGGCGGCGACCTGCTGTTCATCGGCTGCACGCCGATTGTCTGGGGCGGACCGATCGCCAATTGGATCGCCGCCTGCGACACCATGCTCGCCCTCGACGCCCCCACCGTGGTACCGGGTCACGGACCGATCACCGGTCCAGAAGGAATCCACGCGGTCCGTGACTATTTCGAGTACATCACCGAACAAGCCGACGATGCCCACCGGCGTGGATTGTCGTTCATCGAGGCCGCCGACACCATCGACCTCGGACCATACGCGAACTGGCTGGACGCCGAACGTGTCGTCGTCAACGTCTATCAGCGATACCGCGAACTGGATCCGGACACACCGCAACTCGGGGTGATCACCCTGCTGACCATGCAGGCCGAATGGCACGCCAAACGCGGAGCCCGCTGATGACCATGACGACGCTGCCAGTCTCCGGTGGCCACACCGTCTGGTCGATGCTTACGTACTGGGCCGAATCCACCCCGCACGCACCGTTCTTGATCTTTGACGAGACCTCCGGGGGCACTACGCTGACCTTCAGCGACGCGGTCGAGCTGGGTACCGCGGGCGCTGCGCTGCTCAGCGGTCTGGGTGTGTCCCGTGGGGACCGGTTCGCGGTGGTGCTCGGCAACCGTGTCGAATTCTTCGCGTGCTGGTTCGCCGCGGCCCGGATCGGCGCGGTGATGGTTCCGATCAACCCGCACAGCACCGGCGAGGAGCTGTCCTACTGCTTGCGTCATGCCCGGTGTGTGGCCGCGGTTTGTGATCATGATCGACACCAGCTGGTGCACGAGGTGTGGCCGTACGACCCGTCCTTGATTGCGGTGTGCGACAGGGGATTCGAAGGTATTGCCGGTGGCCCCGTTCCCGGTCACCCACCGGTGCGCCCGCATGACCCGCTGGCTGTGCTCTACACCTCCGGGACCACCAGCCGACCCAAAGGGGTGGTGGTCACCCATGCCAACTACCTGGCCGCCGGGCATGTCGTGGCGGGACAGCTGCGAATACGCCCCGACGATCGCTGGATGCTCGTGCTCCCGCTGTTTCACGCCAACGCCCAGTACTACGGCGTGATGTCGGCGTTGGTCAGTGGTGCGTCGGTGGTGGTGGCGCCGCGGTTCTCGGCGTCGATGTGGCCGGCTCAAGTTCGCCGGTACCAGGCCACTCTGGCGAGCTTGTTCGCTGCCCCGGTGAGAATGATTCTGGCGCACGAGGGTTGCGACGCCGACCGGGACAACCGGTTGCGGGTCACGCTGTTCGCTCAGAACCTGACAGCCGAACAGTTGCGGCGATTCGAGGAACGGTTCGACTGTCCGCTGCTGCAGCTGTACGGCATGACCGAGACCATCGCCCCGCCCCTGATGAACCCGCTCTACGGCCCGCGCGACAACATGACGGTGGGCCTGCCGAGCGAGCCCAACCGGGTGCGCATCGTCGACGACCACGGGGTGGACGTTCCCCCGGGGCAGACCGGCCACCTGCTGGTCGGCGGCGAACCCGGTATCACGCTCACGGCCGGTTATCTCGATGATCCGGCCGCCACGGCGGCCGCCATCGTTGACGGCTGGCTGCACACCGGCGACATCGTGACGCGGCGCCCCGACGGCTTCGTGGTCTTCCACGACCGGGCCAAGGACATGATCAAGCGCTCCGGGGAGAACGTCGCGGCCGCCGAGGTGGAGAGGGTGATCAATGAACACCCCGCGGTCTACGAATCCGCGGTGGTCGGTGTGCCCGACCCGGTGCGCGACGAGGCGATCACGGCCTACGTCGTGCGCCGCACCCCCGACGGCTGCGGTCTCACCGCTCAGCAACTCATCGACTTCTGCGCCGAGCGGCTGGCACGCGGAAAGGTGCCCGACCACATCGAGTTCGTCGACGACCTGCCCCGTACTTCGGTGGGGAAGATCCGTAAACACCTGCTGCGCAGCAACGGAAGCGGTGGCGGCATGGGAGAAGGAAGGTAGTGACGGCGATGGCAACACAGCGAACGGTCATAAGGGGCGGCCGGGTGCTCGCGGGGGACCCGCTGACCGCACACGTGCGCGCAGCGGATCTGCTCATCGAGGACGGACGCGTCACCGCGATCGAATCCGATCTGGCCGGTGTCGATGCCGAGATCATCGACGCGACCGGCCGTTGGGTCCTGCCGGGTTTCGTCGACACGCATCGCCACTTGTGGCAGACCACCATGCGCGGACTGACGGCGAACTGGAATCTGAAGGACTACTTCTGGTGTATTCGCAGCCATTTCGCCGGCCTGCACGATCCCGACGACGTCTATGGCGGTCAATATGCCGGCGGACTGGATGCGCTCGTCAACGGGGTGACCACCACCATCGACCACTCCCACATCACCAACTCGCCCGACCATTCCGACGCTGCCGTCCGTGGACTGCTCGACAGCGGGGTACGGGCCTTGTGGTGTTACGGCTTTTATCCATCACCGCAGGCCGATCCGGTGTTCACCACGCCGCAGCACCGTCTCGACGATGCACGCCGAGTGCGCAGCACGTTCTTTCCGACCGATGACGGGCTGGTCCGGATGGGGGTGGCCCTCACCGAACTCGGCATGCAACCGTTCACCGAGACCCAGCGGGAACTGCAGACCGCCGAGGATCTCGCCGTGCCGGTGACCATGCACACCAACTGCGTATGGACCCGCCCGGAATTCCACGATGTGGAGTTGTATCACCGTGCCGGACTGCTGCGGGCCGGTCAGATCCACTCCCACGCCAACCGGTGTTCGGACCATGAACTCGCGTTGTTGCGTGATGCCGGCTGTGCCGTCTCCAGCACCCCGGACACGGAGCTCCAGATGGGGTGCGGTCGGCCCGTGTTCCGGCGCGCACTGGCGACCGGGGTGACTGCCGGAATCGGCATCGACATCGTGTCGAACAACAGTGGCGACATGTTCACCGCCATGCGGGTCCTCATGCAACATGAACGCGGCGACGCACTGCAGCCGACGCTCGAGGAATCCGGTCTGACCGCGGTCGCCGAACCGCTGCCGGTCACCACCCGCCAGATCCTGCATGCTGCCACGCTGGCCGGCGCCCGTGCTCTCGGTCTGGAGTCGGTATGCGGCTCCATCGATGTCGGCAAGTCGGCCGACCTCCTGCTGCTGCGGCATGACCGGCTGCACATGCGGCCGGTCATCGACGACATCGACTCGATCGTGCTCCAGGCCACCACTCGCGACATCGACCGCGTCCTGGTGGCCGGGCGCACCGTCGTACAGGACGGCAGACTTCCAGCTGCCGTGGAGCGGCGCGGCGTCGCGGCGATCGAGGCAGCCCACTCCCGTCTAGCGGAGCGGGTCGCTGCTGTCGGGGGATGGAAGCTCGCGGTCCCGCAGGGGCTCATGGATCAACTAGGCGTGACGTTCCACGACAACGTGGCGAACACGCCCGCCCAGGCGAACAGCTGACGGGAGTCGTGGGTGGTCGCCCGGGATGTATGGGTGCGCGGCCAGATGTTCGAAGGAACTCATAGGGAGGAGTTGCCTTGCCTGCCGTGACAGCGGTGACAAAGCCGGTCGACACCGCGGGGGAGTTCTTCGCCATGGTGCTCGACACCCTGGTGGCGATGGGGCGACGTCCGTTTGCCTGGCGAGAGTTTCTGCTGCAGTCGTGGTTCGTCGCCCGGGTCTCGATTCTTCCGACGCTGATGCTGTCGATCCCGTACACGGTGCTGTTCGTGTTCACGATCAATGTGTTGCTGGTCGAGTTCGGTGCTGCTGACTTCTCAGGAACCGGTGCGGCTTTCGGCACAGTGACCCAGCTCGGGCCGGTCGTGACAGCGCTGGTGGTGGCGGGTGCGGGGGCGACGGCGATGTGTGCCGACCTGGGTGCTCGCACGATTCGCGAGGAACTCGACGCCCTGCGTGTATTGGGGATCGATCCGATTCAGGCGCTCGTGGTGCCTCGGGTGCTGGCGGCCATGATGGTCGCGCTGATGCTGTCGTCGCTGGTCGTGCTCGTCGGCCTGTCGGGAGCCTTCGGCTTCTCGGTCTTCGTACAGGATGTGACGCCGGGTGCTTTCGTGGCGGGCCTGACGCTGGTAACCGGTGCCGCCGACGTGTTCATCGGTCTGGCCAAGGCCATGCTGTTCGGTCTGGCCGCCGGGTTGATCGCCTGCTACAAGGGCATCTTCGTCGGCGGCGGACCGGCCGGCGTAGGCAACGCGGTCAACGAAACGGTTGTGTACTCATTCATGGCGCTGTTCTTCATCAACATCATCGCCACAGCCGTCGGGGTTCGGATTACGTTATGACCGCCGAAATGCCGAGCAGGCTGCATCCTCGATTGCGACGCCCGCTGTCCGCGTTGGCATCCGAATGGCGGCACGTGGGCGAACAAGCGCAGTTCTACTTCGCCACGCTGCGTTCCACGGGCGGTGCCCTGGTGCACTACAAGGCCGAGGTGGTACGGCTTATCGCTCAGATGAGCCTGGGCACCGGGGCGCTGGCGATGATCGGTGGCACCGTCGCTGTCGTCGGTTTCCTCACCATGTCCACCGGAGTGCTGATCGCGGTGCAGGGCTACAACCAATTCGCCGACATCGGGGTGGAGGCGCTCACCGGATTCCTATCGGCGTATCTGAACGTCCGCAACATTGCGCCGCTGACCGCCGGTATCGCACTGGCGGCCACCATCGGGGCCGGAGCGACGGCGCAGCTGGGTGCGATGAGGATCAGTGAGGAGATCGATGCCCTGGAGGTGATGGGGATTCGGTCGATCGCCTACCTGGCGTCGAGTCGGGTAGTCGCCGGCGTGTTGGTGGTGATCCCGTTGTACTGCGTCGCGGTGATCATGGCATTCGGGGCCGCGCGGTTCGGCACCACGACGATCTACGGGCAGTCGACCGGGGTCTACGACCACTACTTCGAGACGTTCCTGCGTCCCACCGACGTCATCTGGTCGTTCTTCCTGGCCCTCACCATGGCAGTGGTCATCATGCTGGTGCACACCTACTACGGCTACCACGCCTCGGGCGGCCCGGCCGGTGTGGGGGATGCGGTGGGTCGCGCGGTGCGCACCTCGCTGATCAGTGCCTCCTTTGTCGTCGTGTTCGTGTCGCTGGCCATATACGGCCAGTCCGGAAGTTTCCAGATGGCAGGATGAGAATGCCCGGACTGCGTTACGGGGAACGCACTCTCCCATTGGGTTGGTGGGCGGCGATCATGATCACCGTCGTCGCGGGAATGGTTTTCGTCTGTTCAACCCTGTTCGCGGGAACGTTTCGTCGGTACGTCCCGGTGTCCCTGACCGCCGACCGCACCGGCCTGGTGTTGGAGAAGGGCGCGAAGGTGCGGATGAGGGGAGTCGACGTCGGCCGGGTCGGCGCGATCGAGGGCGGCGCCGCGCCGGTGCGGCTCGAGCTCGAGATCTTCCCGGACAAGCTGAGTTTCATCCCGTCGAACGTGGAAGCCGAGATCAAGGCCACCACCGCGTTCGGGGCGAAGTATGTGGAGCTCATTCCGCCACCGGCTCCGAGTCAGGCGCGGCTGGCGGCCGGGATGACGGTGCACTCACGCAATGTGGCGACCGAGGTGAACACCGTCTTTCAGAACCTGGTCGCGGTGCTGGATCAGATCGATGTAGCCAAGCTCAATGCGACGCTGTCCGCGCTCGCCGACGGTGTACGCGGTAGGGGGGAGAGCATCGGTCAAGCCACCACGGCCGTCTCCGAGACGCTACGGCAACTGAACGTCCGTATCGACAGCATGGCGCAGGGCTGGCGCTCCTTCAAGGGCTTCACCGACGCCTACGGCATGGCCGCGGAGGACATTCTCGCGATCCTCGATGCGGCAGCCACCACCGCCGACACCGTCGAGGCACGCTCTTCTCAGCTGGATGCGTTGCTGCTCAGCACGATCGGGATGGCGAACATCGGCACGGAACTGCTCGGTTCGACCAGGGACGACTTCGTCACCGCGGTGAACGAGGCAAGGCCCACGACCGATCTGCTGCTGAAGTACGACCCCGTCTACACCTGCCTGCTCGTCGGGGCAAAGCTCTATCTGGACAAGGGCGGTTACGATGCGTTGGGTGGCAACGGCCGGACCCTGGTCGCCGATACGACACTGTTGTTCGGTGACGACCCGTACCGATATCCGGAACACCTGCCGATCCACAACGCCAAGGGCGGTCCCGGCGGTAAGCCGGGATGCGGCTCGCTGCCTGATGTCGAGCAGAACTTTCCTGTCCGGAAGCTGGTGACCGACACCGGATTCGGTTCGGGCACTGATATCCGGACCAACCCCGGCATCGGCCATCCCTGGTTCATCAACTTCTTTCCCGCCACCCGTGCGGTACCTGAACATCCGTACGTGCTCGGCGAGGGGCCACCCGCACCCGGACCGTCGCCGTCGATACCCCATGGTCCGGTAGCCGCGCCGGTGCCTGCACCACCAGTCGGGCAGTCGAGTCCACCGGAGCCGACGACAGATGAACCCACGCCGCGAACTCAATCGGGCCAACCGTAAGGAATCGCGTGAGAGACAACTTCGGTGGTGCGATCTGGCGCCTGTCGATCTTCCTGACCGTATGCAGCGTCGCCGTCGTAGCGATGATAGTGATCTTCGCGGAGTTGCGGTTTCAACGGGAGCAGGTCTACCGCGCTGAGTTCGCCGATGTCACCGGCCTGGAGGAAGGAGACTTCGTCCGCATCGCCGGGGTGGAGGTCGGAAAGGTCAAGAGGCTGTTGATGCAACCGGACTCGACTGTGGTGGTGGAGTTCTCCACTGATGACGGCACCGTCCTCACACGTGGCACCCGTGCGGCTGTCCGCTGGGCCGATCTCATCGGTGGAAGGTATCTGGCTCTGGAGGAGGGGGTCGGGGACACCAGCCGACTCGAGCCGGGTGAGACCATTGGTCGTGAGAACACCTTGCCTGCATTGGATCTAGATGCCCTGATCGGCGGGTTCAGGCCGCTGTTCCGCGCGCTGGATCCCGATCAGGTAAATGCGCTGTCCGGGCAGTTGATCGCCGCCTTCCAAGGACAGGGTACGACCGTGAAGTCACTGTTGGCCGAGATTGCCACGGTGACCTCGGCACTGGCGGATCGCGATGAACTCATCGGGCAGGTGATCACGAACCTCAACGTCGTGCTGGGCTCGCTGGGTGATCAGCATCAGCAGTTCGACAAGGCTGTGGCATCGCTTTCGGAGTTGGTCGGCGCACTCGAGGCTCGCAAGTTCGAGATCAGCGATGCGGTTGCCGCCACCAATGCCGCCGCGGATACGGTCGCCGATCTTTTCGAACGAATCAGGGAGCCGGCACAGCGAGTGGTGGCCGAGACCGACCGCGCCGCGGCGATCGTGATCACCGATCACGAATACTTCGATGAGTTACTCAACACCCTGCCGGACACATATCGGATTCTGGCGCGCCAGGGGTTGTACGGCAACTACTTCAGCTTCTATCTGTGCGACATCCTGCTCAAGATCAATGGAAAAGGCGGACAGCCGGTTTACGTGCAGGTCGCCGGACAGTCCTCGGGACGGTGTGCACCGAGATGAAACCCTTCGCCGAACGCAACAAGCGAGTGATGGGCGCCGTCGGTATCGGCGTCGGCACCATCATCATCGCCGGCGCATTGCAGTACGACAATCTCCCGGTGGTCTCCTCGGATACCCGGTACAGCGCGTACTTCGCCGAATCCGGCGGCCTGCGTGCCGGCGCCGCCGTCCAGGTGTCCGGAATGCGGGTCGGCAAGGTGTCCGCGGTTGAGCTGGATGGACCTCATGTGCGGGTGGAGTTCAGAGTGCGCCCGAACATCCGCCTCGGAGAACTCAGCGAAGCCGCAATCAAGACCAAGAGCCTGCTGGGTGCGAAGATTCTCGACATCACTTCCCGCGGTGAGGGCAGGTTGAGCGCATCGATCCCTGTGGAACGGACAGTTTCGCCCTATGAACTGCCCGATGCTCTGGGTGATCTCGCGTCCACCATCGCCGGGCTGGACACCGCCGGCGTCTCGGAGTCGCTGGCGACGCTGGCGGAGACATTCGAGAACACCCCCGCCGAGGTACAGGCCGCTGTGAGAGGCGTGACCCGGTTCTCGGAGTCCCTCGGCCGCCGGGATCAGCAGCTGCGTCAGCTGTTGGAAAACGCCAGGAAGGCGACCGGGGTGCTCGGCGAGCGAAGCCAACAGATCGCCGCGCTGGTCCGTGACTCCAACGCCCTGCTGGTGCAGTTGCGGACCGAGAGCGCGGCACTCGACCAACTCTCGGCCAACATCTCCGCGCTCGCGCAGCAGGTATCGGGATTCATCTCCGAAAACCACGACACGCTGAGCCCGGCGCTGGAAAAGCTCAACGGCGTGCTGACCATCGTGGAGAACCGTAAGGAACAGGTGCAGGATGCTCTCCATCTGGCGCAGGGCTATCACACCCGGCTCGGCGAGGCGGTGAGCTCGGGCCCGTTCTTCAACTCATATGTCGCCAACCTGCTGCCAGGACAGTTCGTCCAACCATTCATCGACGCGGCGTTCTCCGATCTGGGGCTGGATCCGAACGTGCTCCTGCCGAGCCAGCTCAACGACCCCCAAGTGGGGCAACCGGGGACCCCGGCGGCTCCGGTGCCGTACCCGCGCACCGGGCAGGGTGGTGGGCCCCGTCTCACGCTGCCCGATGCGATCACCGGGAATCCCGGCGATCCGCGGTATCCGTATCGCGAACCGCTCCCGGCCCCGCCGCCGGGCGGGCCACCACCCGGGCCTCCGGCGGCGATACCGCCCGTCCCGGTCCGCGAACCCGTGTTCGTGCCCGCACCGAACGAGGTTTCGGCGGGTGAGCCGGACACACCGGAGATCGATGGGGAGTCGCAATGACCCGCTCGCGCACATTCACATTCGGACTGGCGGTTGTCCTGATCGCGTCACTGCTGGGTGGTATCGCCGCGGTGGGTGGGTCGATGTGGGAATCGGCCCGGAAGACCCGCCTGGTGGCATACTTCGACAACAGCAACGGTATCTATGCGGGCGATGAGGTGCGCATCCTCGGGGTGCGGGTCGGCGAGATCGAACGCATCGAACCGCGACCCGACGGTGCCCGGATCTCCTTCTGGGTTCATGACAAGTACCCGATCCCGGCCGACGTCAAGGCGGTGATCGTGGCACCGCAACTGGTGACTGCACGTGCGATACAGCTCACCCCCGTGTACCGCGGCGGTCCCCGGATCGCGAACCACGCAGAGATCCCCAATGAACGCACCGCGGTTCCGGTGGAGTGGGACGGTCTGCGTCAGCAACTCGAAAAGCTCACTGAAGCAATGCAACCTACCTATTCCGATGGGGTGAGCACCCTGGGTGCGTTCATTCAGACCGCTGCGGACAATCTGCGCGGTGAGGGAATGAACCTGCGCGAGGCGCTCATTCAGATGTCGGAGGCGTTCGCCGCGCTCGGTGACCACAGCGACGATCTGTTCGCCACGGTGAAGAACCTGTCCACGCTCGTGTCGGCTTTGACGTCCAGCAGGGAGTTGCTCGCACAGCTCAACCACAACTTCGCGGCAACCACCGCGCTGTTGGCCAACGGCCCGAGCGAGGTGAGCCGCGCCGTCGAGGACCTCAACACCGCAATCGATGATGTGACGACATTCGTTGTCGATCACCGGGAGACACTCGGTACCACGGTCGACAAACTCGCTTCTGTGACCGATGCGGTCGTCGAAAGCCTGCCCGACATCAAGCAGTCCCTGCATGTCGCACCGAACGGGGCCGCCAACCTGGCCAACGCCTACCAACCTGCCCAGGCGACCCTGACCGGCGCGCTGGCTCTGAACAATTTCGCCAACCCGATCGACCTCATCTGCAGTGCAGTTCAGGCCGCTTCCCGGCTCGGTGCCGAGCACGCCGCCAAGCTGTGCGTGCAGTATCTCGCGCCGATCGTGAAGAACCGGCGATACAACTTCCTCCCGCTCGGGCTGAACCCGTTCGTGGGAGCCGAGGCGCGGCCGAATGAGATCACCTACAGCGAGGATCGGTTGCGTCCCGGCCACGTCCGGCTGCCTGCGGAGCGGCCCCCCGTATCGACCGACCCCGCCACCGGGTTGAAGGGTCTGCTCGTTCCCGAGGAGGGCGGACGGTGAGAGTGCCCACGTGTGCGTCGGCGCTGGCCGGCGCAGCGGCCGTGGTCGTGTTGTTGACGGGTTGTCAATGGCGCGGACTGAACTCCCTTCCCATGCCCGGCACCGAGGGCGGCGGACCCGGCGCGTTCACCGTCACAGCGCAGATACCCGACGTGACCACGGTGCAACAGAACGCCCGTGTTCGGGTGGGCGACGTCAACGTCGGCACGGTGACGAGGATCGAACGCCAAGGCTGGCATGCCCTTGTCACCATGAGGCTCAACGGCGATGTCGAGTTACCCGCCAACGCCACCGCCAAAGTGGGGCAGACCAGCTTGTTCGGCTCCACTCATATCGAACTGGCGCCACCCACCGACGCCGCGCCACAGGGTCGACTGCGGGAGGGGTCGATGGTACCGCTGGAGCAGGGCGCAACCTATCCGACCACCGAACGAACCCTGGCGGCGCTGTCGCTTTTACTCAACGGCGGTGGCGTCGGTAGGGTCCAGGACATCACCACCGCGTTGCGCACTGCGTTCGCGGGACGTGAGCGCGATCTGCGCGATCTCATCGGTGAGCTTGACCGGTTCATCGCAGCAGTCGACACCCAGACCGACGACATCATCGCGGCCACCGAAAGTCTCGACAACCTGGTCTCCCAGGTCGCTGAGCAGAGGCCGGTGCTCGACCGGGCACTGCAGACCGTGCCGGACGCCCTCGCGGTGCTACGGGACCGACGCGAAACACTCGCCGAGGCACTGGTGCGCTTCGGTGAGTTCAGTTCCCTGACCGCCGATACCGTCGAACACAGCAAGGAGTCGCTGGCGACCGAACTGCGCAATCTCGTTGCGGTACTGAAGTCGCTCGCCGACGCGGGCCCCGCACTCACCCGGTCGTTGAGCCTGCTGGCTACCTTCCCGTGGCCGAAAGAGACCGTGGAGAACTGGTTTCGCGGGGACTACGCCAACTTGACCTGGATCATCGACCTCACGCTGAGCCGGATCGACACGTCGTTCTTCACCGGAACCCGGTGGGAGGGTGACCTGACCGAGCTGGAACTGCAGTGGGGACGAACCATCGGCCAGACACCCAGCCCGTACACCGCGACCAATCCGCTTGTCGCTCCGTATCGATTCGACCAGGGGCCATGATATGCACCTGACCACACGCGTGAAGATCCAGCTGGTCATCATATCGATCGTGACGGCCATCGCAGGCTCGGTGATGACCTTCGGGTATGTCGAACTGCCCGCCCTGCTGGGTATCGGACGCTACACCGTCACCGTCGAGCTGCCGCGGGCCGGGGGGACCTATCCGAGCGGCAACGTCACCTATCAAGGCACCAAGATCGGACGGATCGTCGACGTCAGACTGACCGAAACCGGTGTGGCCGCCGTGCTGTCACTGCGGGACGACATCGAGATACCCTCTGACGTGACTGCATCGGTGCACAGCGTGACGGCCCTCGGCGAGCAGTACATCGCACTCACACCGCTGACCGGGGATGCGCGCCCGCTCGCCGATGGGGACGTCGTTCCCGTGGACCGGGTCCGTGTGCCGCCGGACATCAACCAGCTCACCGCAGCCACGAACCGCGGACTGCAGGCGATCCCCCGAGAAGACCTGAGAACCGTGGTGGACGAGAGTTACGCGGCGGTGGGCGGTCTCGGACCGGAGCTCGCGAGATTCGTCGAGGCCTCGACGTCGCTGGCCATCGACGCCCAGGCGAGACTGCCCGAGCTCACGACCCTGATCGACCACGGACCGGCGATCCTCGACACCCAGGTCGACAGCGCCGACTCGATCCAGGCGTGGGCAGCGAGCCTGCGCACGATCACCACCGAGCTTCGGGTCGGCGACGTCGCCGTCGCCGGCATCCTCGAGCGCGGGCCGGGCGCGGCCGATGAGGTAGGGCAGCTGTTCGAACGAGTACGGCCCACCATGCCTGTGCTGCTGGCCAACCTGGTGACCGTGGCGCAGGTGGCACTGGACTACCAACCGAACATCGAACAGCTCCTCGTCCTGGTGCCGCAACTGGTCCAGCAGGCTCAGGGAACCGGTATCGCCAACCGGCACCTCCCTCCGAAGTACAGGGGCGCATACCTGAGTTTCAACCTCAATCTCAACCTGCCGCAACCATGTGTCACCGGCTACCTACCGCCCGAACAACGCCGTGGTCCTGCGATGGTCGACCACCCCGTGCCCCCGGCAGGGCACCTCTACTGCCGGATACCGCAGAACTCGACACCGGGCTCGGTGCGCGGTGCCCGCAACATCCCGTGCGCAACGGTTCCCGGGAAACGTGCGCCGACCTGGGAGATGTGCGAGAGCGGCGAGCAGTACGTACCACTCAACGACGGCTTCAACTGGAAGGGCGACCCGAACGGCACCCTGTCCGGCCAGTCCGTCCCGCAGCCGTGGAAGAACCCGAGCGCCGCGGCGTCGCGCATCAGCGCGGAGGCGGAGCGGCCACCGCTGTCCGTCGTCGAATACAACCCGGAAACCGGAAACTACATCGCTCCCGACGGCCAACTCCACACCCGGACCGACCTGACCGCCGGCGGACGTAAGCAGACCTGGCAGGAAATGCTGATCCCGCCGGAAAGTGACGTCGGCGCGCCGGAAGGCGAGAAATGAGCCGGATCTGTCGACACCAGTCCATGCGTCGAAGCCACGAGAGAGGTTACTGATGGTCACCCCGGACACCGTCTCCACCGCCCGGAGCCACGGTTTGGCAGACCTGCTGCGTCGTAGCGCGACCCGATTTCCGGACAAGACGGCTCTGGTCACCCCCGACACCGCATTGACCTTTGACAAACTGGACGGATTGGTTGACCACGTGGCTGCTGCGTTAGATGAGCGCGGGCTCCACAAAGGGGGCCGCCTGGCGATCCTGTCCCGGAACAACTGGCAGTTTGTGGTCGCCGCATACGCGGCCGCTCGCTGTGGTGTTCTGCTCGTACCGATCAACTTCATGCTGACTGCGGAAGAAGTCGCCTACATTCTCGAACACAGCCAGGCCGATGGAATCATCGCCGGAGAAGAATTCTGCGGTACCGCGCAGGCTGCCCTCGCGCAGATCGAACGGACAGTACATGCACGCGCCGTCATCGGCGATTCGTCTGGCGTGGCTGGAGATTCATGGGAGAACTTCGACGACTGGTCTCTGACCGCAGGCGCCGCTCCGCAAGTCGCGGTGGCCGACGACGAGCCCATCAGAATCATGTACACCTCCGGAACCGAGTCCCGGCCGAAGGGAGTTCTGCTGAGCAGTCGCTCGCTGGTGCACTCATATCTGAGCGTCATCGTCGGCGGTGAGATGTGCGCTGAGGACATCGACCTTCACACCATGCCGCTCTACCACTGCGCGCAACTCGATTGCTTCCTCGGTCCGGACATCTACCTCGGCGCAACAAGCGTCGTCCTGCCGAAACCCGATCCAGTTGCCATTCTGACCGCCATCGAAAGACACGGAGTCACCAAGTTCTTCGCGCCGCCGACCGTATGGATCTCACTGCTGCGAAGCCCACGGTTCAGCGACTTCGACCTGACCTCATTGCGCAAGGGCTACTACGGGGCGTCCAGTATGCCCATCGAGGTGCTGAACGAAATCCGAACCAGACTACCGGAACTACGGTTGTGGAATCTATACGGTCAGACTGAGATGTCCCCGGTAGCAACAATTCTCGGCCCGGAGGAACAGGAGTCGAAGGCGGGATCGGCCGGATATCCCGCCCTGAACGTCGAAACGGCCGTCGTCGATGAGGCGGGGTCCTCGGTGCCGCCGGGAACCGTGGGGGAGATCGTTCACCGGAGCCCACACCTGACCCTCGGTTATTGGCGCGATGATCTCAAGACTGTGGAAGCATTCCGCGACGGGTGGTTCCACTCGGGAGATCTCGGATTCTTCGATGACGACGGATGCCTGACCGTGGTCGACCGGAAGAAGGACATGATAAAAACCGGTGGCGAGAACGTCGCCAGTCGTGAGGTCGAAGAGGTGATCTACCAACACCCTGGTGTCGCGGAAGTCGCTGTCTTCGGGGTGCCACATCCGAAATGGATTGAGGCTGTGTGCGCTGCGGTGGTCCCACGCCAGGGGGCGACGCTCGACGAGGAGACGGTGGCCGCCCACTGCTCGGGACGTTTGGCGGGGTTTCAGACACCGAAGCATGTGTTCATCGTCGAAACCCTCCCTAAGAATCCCAGCGGAAAGATCCTCAAACGGGAGCTGCGAAATACCTTTTCCGCGCTTCTGAACCACCCGGAGTGACACGTGTTCAGTGGTCACATGATGGATGTCCGACTAGGAGAGCTCGTCGACGAGTGAGACGACGAACTCCTGGGTGCGGCGGCGGGAGGCGGCTCGCCGGCCGGCATCGGTGCCGAGCGGCACCACCCGGACCGCCAGGTCGGTGACCCCGGCGTCGCGGTAGCGGCGCAACCGTGCCCGCACCGCGGCCTCGTCACCGGCGGCCATGGTGTCGCCGACATCGGCCGCGTCGCCGTGCTCGAGCAGTCGGACGTAATTGGGGGAGACGTCGGCGTGGCCGAGCACCTCACTGGCGTATGCCCGGGCGGCGTCCACGTCGCGGTCGGCGCACAGCGCGACCGGCACCCCGGCCACCACGCGAATGCCGTGGCGTCCGGCCCGCTCCGCCGCTGCCGTGATGCGCGGGACGACGTACTCGCCGATCGCCCTCTCGTCGGCCATCCAGAGGATCGTGCCGCCGGTGCGCTCTCCGGCGATCCGCAACATCGTCGGACCGAGCGCGGCGATCAGCACCGGTGGGCCCGTGGCGTCGGTGACGTCGATGGGGCTGCACACCCGGAAGCTGTCGTTGGTGACGGCCACGGCGCCGGGGCCGGCGAATGCCGCGATGAGCACGTCGAGGTAGTCGCGCATCAGCGCGGCCGGTCGGTCGTAGGGCAGGCCGAGCTGATCGGCGATGATCCAGTGGTGCGACGGCCCCAGACCCAGGGTGAACCGGCCGTTGCAGGCGGCCTGGGTGGTCAGCGCCTGCTGCGCCATGATCAGCGGATGGCGGGTCTGGACCGGCACCACCGCGGTGCCGATCTCGATCCGCTTGGTGCGTTGACCGAGCAGCGCGACCGCGGTCAACGCGTCGAGATATCCGGGCACCTGTGGCATCCAGAACGACGCGAACCCGTCGGCTTCGGCGGCCCGCCCGTCGTCCAGCAGACCGGTCAGCCGGTCGGCACGGGACCGCTCCTTGTCCGAACCGACCATCAACCCGATCCGCATGTGAACCTCCTCGGCAACGTGGCATTCGGGAGGTCCCGAAGCGCAGACATATCGCCGGCGCCCGTCAGACCGCCCTCGGTCGCGGCGCGGCGAGCTCACGCAGCGACGCCATGAACAACTCGACCATCCGCGGACTCAAATTCGGTCAGCGTCGCGGCGCCGGCATGACCGGCGGCGCCGAAGACGCGTTCGAGCGCGTCCGCGCTGGTTCCGGAACCCAGCGAAAGGCACAGGCAGGCAATACCGTCCAAGCGTAACCCGGTCAGTGCCCGGTGGACGTCGGCCTCGGCCTTGAGAATCTCGCCCGCGCCGCGGATGGCGGCGCCCAGGCGGGTGTATCCGTCCGGTCGGAGCTGATTCAGCCGGGCCCGGCTGAGCGCGTTGAAACGCTGGTCGAAGGTCTTGATGGCGGGCGGGTGCACGGCATGTCTGCCGCGGGAACGGAAACCGTAGACGGCGACCCGGTCACCGAGTTCTTCGAGGGTCGCTGCCAGCGTGGCGGCGGCCAGACGCTGGTGCTCGTGCACGGCCATCCCGTCCGGATCGGCGTCGGTCGACGACCCCGACGCGTCGAGCAGGATCAGCACGCCAAGGTCGCGGGCGACCTTGCGGCGTTCGTTGTAGATCAGCTCCGGCGTCGAGCCGCCGCTACGCAGATCGACCGCCAGGTCGACCAGGGACTCGACATCGAGTGCGTCGCCGTCGGGCCGGCGGCGCAAGATCTTCGGCCCCAATCCGATCCGGATCAGCCGTTGCCGGAGAACGGGTTCCTGGCGAACAGCCGCTGCCGAGATGTCCGCGCTCGTCGTGAGGGGATGATCGATGACCCGGCACCACTCGGCCCGGTAGCGGCCCTTGAAGACGTCCCATTCCGGGTGCAGCGCTCCGCCGACACCCACCGCGGCGCCCGGGTTCTGTCCGTCGGTGAAGTGGATGCGCGTCGGCAGCGGCCGCGCCCGGGGGCCCGCCGACCGTCCGGTCGTCGAGATGTACGTCTCCGCCATCAAACTGGGCTGACCGCCGGATCGACACTAGGTGGTCGAAGCCGGGGCGACCGAGATCGACTTGACGTCGGTGTAGGCGTCGATGCCCTCGGGTCCGAGCTCGCGGCCGTATCCGCTGCCCTTGACACCGCCGAACGGGGCGAACGGGTCCATGGTGTAGCCCTGGTTGACCCCGAAGGTGCCGGTGCGGATGCGTGCGGCGATCGCCAGCCCGCGTTCGGTGTCGGCGGTGAACACCGAGCCGGCCAACCCGTAGTCGGAGTCGTTGGCGATCGCCACGGCCGCATCCTCGTCGGGGTAGGGGATCACGGTCAGCACCGGGCCGAAGATCTCCTCGCGCGCGATGCGCATGGAGTTGTCCGCATCGGCGAACAGGGTGGGCTGCACGTACCACCCCCTGTCGACACCGGCGGGGAGTCCGGGGCCGCCGGTGACCAGCCGGGCGCCCTCGGCGCAGCCCGCCTCGATGTAGCCGCGAACCCGTTCCTGCTGCCGCCGCGCCACCAAGGGGCCGATCTGGGTCTCCGCGTCGGTGGGATCGCCGATCACCAGGCTTTCCATCTCGGCGGCCAGCGCGTCGGTGAACTCGGCGGCCCGGCCGGCCGGCATCAGGATGCGGGTGAGGGCATTGCAGATCTGTCCGCTGTTGCTCAGGCTGGCCGAACGCACCGCGGTGGCGACGGCCGCCGGATCGGCATCCGACAGCACCACCGCGGCCGACTTGCCGCCCAGTTCGAGGCTCACCCGTTTGAGTCCGGCGGCCGCGGCGGCGGCGACCGCGCGGCCGGCGGCGGTCGAGCCGGTGAACGACACCTTGTCCACCCCGGGGTGGCGTACCAGCCGTTCGCCGACCCCGGCCGGACCCGGCAGCACGTTCACCACCCCGGACGGGATGCCGGAATCGGCGATCAGCTCGGCCAGCAGCAGTGCGTCCAAGGGGGATTCGGGCGCCGGCTTGAGCACGACGGTGCACCCGGCGAGCAGCGCCGGAATCAGCTTGGTGACGATCAGGAACTGCGGCATGTTCCACGGCACGATCGCCGCCACCACCCCCACCGGCTCCCGTCGCACGTGCACATCGGCCCCGTACATCCCGGCCCGGGTCTGCTGCCACGGATGGTTCTCGGCCAGGGTGCAGAAGGCCGACATCATCGTCCACGGCAGCCCGACCTGGGCGCGCTGGGCGAAGCTGATCGGTGCGCCGATCTGCGCGGTGATGAGCTCGGCGAGCTCGGATCGCCGCTCGCCGTAGCGTTCCGCCAGCCCTCGGATCACCGCGACGCGTTCGGCCGGATCCATCCGCGGCCACGGTCCGGTGTCGAACGCCGCCCGCGCCGCGGCGACCGCCCGGTCGACATCATCGGGGCAGGCGGCCGCCACCGCGGCGACGGGTTCCTCGGTGTGCGGTGAGATCACCTCGATGCGCTGTGCGCTGCTCGGCGTTGCCCACTCGCCACCGATGAACAGCTCCTCGGGATGCACCGGTCCGACCCCCTCGAATACTCGATGATCCAGGTGCGGACCACCAATATCAACTACTTGCGGTTACGACCTCAAGCATATACCGTCGGCCCTACCGTGCCCGGCACGGTCGCCGCCGGGAGGGTTTGACAAGACCGGGCAGGACCGGACACGACCGGGCAGGATCAGACAGGAACAGGAAATCCAGGAATGGCTCGTTTTCCCAAACCGCCCGAGGGAAGTTGGACCGAACACCATCCCGAACTGGGCACTGCTCCGGTTTCCTACCGAGACTGCACCGACCCCGAGATCTACCAGAAGGAACGGCACGCGATCTTCAAACGTGCCTGGTTGAATGTCGGCCGGGTGGAACGTCTTCCGCGCAAGGGCAGCTACTTCACCAAGGAAATCAAGGTCGTCAACACCTCGATCATCGTGGTGCGCACGGGATCCGGTGAGATCAAGGCCTTCCACAACATCTGCCGTCACCGCGGGAACAAGCTGGTCTGGAACGACATGCCGCTCGAGGAGACCAGCGGGGTGTGTCGGCAGTTCACCTGCAAGTACCACGCCTGGCGGTATGACCTGGACGGCAACCTGACCTTCGTCCAGCAGGAGGAGGAGTTCTTCGACCTCCACAAGAGCCGGTACGGACTGGTGCCGGTGCACTGCGATGTGTGGGAGGGCTTCATCTTCGTCAACTTCGCCGAGCAACCGGAGCAGTCGCTGCGGGAATTCCTCGGCCCGATGATCACCGGTCTGGAGGGCTATCCGTTCGACCGGATGACCTCACGGTTCACCTACCGCTCAGAGGTGAAGGCCAACTGGAAGCTCTACATGGATGCGTTCCAGGAGTTCTATCACGCACCGGTGCTGCACGCGAACCAGTCACCGACCGCCTACTCGAAGGCCGCGGCCGAAGCCGGTTTCGAGGCGCCGCACTACCGCATCGACGGGCCGCACCGGCTGGTCAGCACCTCCGGTGTGCGCGCCTGGGAGATGTCGGAGGAGATGCGCAAGCCGATCGAGGACATCTGCCGCAGCGGGCTGTTCGGTCCCTGGGACAAACCGGATCTGGGCGAGATGCCCAAGGGGCTCAACCCGGCGCGGTGCGATCCGTGGGGGCTGGACTCGTTCCAGCTGTTCCCCAATTTCGTGATCCTGTTCTGGGGTCAGGGGTGGTATCTGACCTACCACTACTGGCCGACGTCCTACAACACGCACGTCTTCGAGGGCAATCTGTACTTCCCGGCGGCGCGCACCCCGCGCGAGCGGGTGGCCCAGGAACTGGCCGCGGCATCGTTCAAGGAGTACGGCCTGCAGGACGCCAACACACTGGAGGCCACCCAGTCGATGATCGAATCGGGGGTGCTCGACGACTTCGTGCTGTGCGATCAGGAGGTGCTCATCCGCCACCTGCACAAGGAGACCGCCGACTGGATCGACCGGTATGAACGGGAGAGCACAGGGACGGCAGCGGGGGTGGCCGGCCGATGACCGCCAAACTTCCTCCGGAATTCGCCGATCTGGAACGCTTCTCGGACTGGATCCTGCCCACCGAGCCGCAACGGTACGCCAAGCGGCTGGGCAGCTCGATGCAGGAGATGCAGGAGTTCTACGACGCGATCATCGCGCGGGCCGAGGAGGCCCTGGCCTACTGCGACAAGTTCGCCCTCGACGATCTGCCCGAGGACGTGCTCAACCTGATGCATCTGTTGTACTCGATGATCACGGTGTCGTTCCCGGTCGAATGCTGGAAACAACCCCGGATCCCGGACTCCGGCGCCTCCACGCTGGACTGCGTGGCTGAACCGGTGCCGTGACCGCGACGACCGTCCTGCGGGCCGCGCGGTGGGTCGATGTGGCGGCCGGTGAGGTGTGTTCACCCGCCGTGGTGGTCGTGGACGGGGATCGCATCTCGGCGGTGAACCCGGTTGAGTCACCGCGTGATCCGGCGGTCGAGTTGGACCTCGGCGACGTCACGCTGTTGCCCGGGCTGATGGACATGGAGCTCAACCTGCTCATCGGCGGGCCCGGGGGTCCGTCCGGGTTGCCCAGCCCGATGCACGGTGTGCAGGACGATCCGGTGTACCGCACCCTGCGCGCGGCGGTCAACGCCCGCACCACGCTGCGGGCCGGGTTCACCACGGTGCGCAACCTCGGTCTGATGGTCAAGACCGGCGGCTATCTGCTCGACGTCGCGTTGCAGCGCGCGATCGACCAGGGTTGGCACGACGGGCCGCGGATCTATCCGGCCGGACATGCCGTCACCCCGTACGGCGGGCACCTCGACCCCACCGTCTTCCAGCGGCTCGCCCCCGGGATCATGCCGCTGTCGGTGGCGGAGGGCATCGCCAACGGCGTCGACGACGTCCGGGCCTGTGTGCGCTATCAGATCCGGCACGGCGCCAAGCTGATCAAGGTGTCGGCCTCGGGCGGGGTGATGTCGCACAGCACCGCACCGGGAGCTCAGCAGTTCTCCGACGAGGAGCTGTCCGCGATCGCCGACGAGGCCCACCGGGCGGGCGTTCGGGTGGCCGCGCACGCGGTGGGGGACAGTGCGATTCGGGCCTGCATCCGCGCCGGCATCGACTGCGTCGAGCACGGCTTCCTCGCCAGTGACGAGACGCTGCAGATGATGGCCGACACCGGGACGTTCCTGGTGTCGACCACCTACCTCACCGAGGCGATGGCCGTCGACCGCATCGCACCGGAGTTGCGGAAGAAGGCCGAGGAGGTCTTTCCGCGGGCCCGGTCGATGCTGCCCAAGGCGATCGCGGCGGGGGTGCGGATCGCCTGCGGCACGGACGCGCCGGCGATACCGCACGGCGAGAACGCCAGGGAACTCTGCGCGCTGGTCGACCGGGGGATGACCCCGATGCAGGCCATCCGCGCCGCGACCGTCACCAGTGCCGAACTGATCGAGGCCGGTGACGAACTCGGCCGGCTGGCTCCCGGATACCGCGCGGATATCATCGCGGTGCCGGGGGACCCGTCCCGGGATATCGCGGCCACGCTCGACGTCCGGTTCGTGATGAAGGACGGCGCGGTCTACCGGCACGACGGAGTCGACCGACGAGACCGGGGGTGAGAGCAGTGGCCGACGACCTCGCCATGGAGTTCGGTGACAACCTGCTCTGGCACCTCAAACAGGCCTGGTATTTCTCACTCACGGCGGTCAACGACGCGGTGAGCAAGCACGGTGTCAGCACCGCACAGATCGGTGTGCTGCGCCAGCTCAGCAACGAACCGGGACTGTCCGGCGCCGAGTTGGCGCGCCGGCTGCTGATCACCCCGCAGGGCGTGCAGCTGGCACTGAAGTCGCTGGAGCAGCGCGGGCTCATCGAACGCAGGCCCGACCCGCAGCACGCCCGGATCCTGAAGGTGTACCTGACCCGGGAAGGCCGCAGCGTCGCCAAGGCGGTGGTCGGCGATGCGATCGCCGCGCACGAGGCGGTGTTCGGCGTGCTGACCCCCGAGGAGCAGCGCACCCTGCGCGATCTGCTGGCCC
Source organism: Mycolicibacterium thermoresistibile (assembly GCF_900187065.1). Lineage (NCBI taxonomy): Bacteria > Bacillati > Actinomycetota > Actinomycetes > Mycobacteriales > Mycobacteriaceae > Mycobacterium > Mycolicibacterium thermoresistibile. Next base: position 3,220,907 of record NZ_LT906483.1, on the reverse strand, counting down.
GGGTGGTCGAGAAGGGCACCGGGCACACGCTGGCCGACGATCACATCACGGACTGAGTCGCCGGCGGCTGCCGAATCCGATCCGGCGCGGATCCGGACCCTTGTGCCCAATCGCAAGTACTTGATACTGTGGCCCGGATGTCGGAAGAGACCGTCGGATTCGCGCCCTTGCGCATCAAACGGGTGGTGCGGGAGACCCGGGACGCGGTGTCCCTGGTGCTCGATGTGCCGCCCGAGTGCTCCGACCGTTTCCGCTACCGGGCCGGGCAGTTCCTCACCCTGCAGGTCGAGATCGCCGGAGGCCGGCACCGGCGGTGCTACTCGATGTCGTCATCGCCGCACAACGGGTCGGATCTGCAGATCACCGTCAAACGCGATCCGGGCGGCCTGGTGTCGAACTACCTCAACGACACCGCGGCAGCCGGTGTGGAGATCTACGCGTCACCCCCGGACGGTCGCTTCGTGCTCGGCGCGGCCGACCGCGACGTGGTCGCGTTCGCCGGCGGCAGCGGGATCACCCCGGTCTACTCGCTGATCGAATACGCCCTCGCCACCACCGACCGGCGGGTGAAGCTGTTCTACGCCAACCGGAGTCGTGACTCGGTGATCTTCGGCGCCGCGCTCGAAGAGCTCGTCGCCGCGCATCCGCGGCGGTTGTCGATCGTCCACCACTTCGATGACGAGTCCGGGGTGGTCCGACCCGCCGCGGTCGAGGCGTTCGCCGAGGCCGTGGGTGGTGACGGTGCCGACTTCTACATCTGCGGTCCCGGGCCGTTCATGGACACCGTCGAGCAGACGCTCGTGAACCGGGGGGTGCCCCGCGACCGCCTTCACCTCGAACGGTTCGAGCTGACACCCGCGTCCGGCGCCGCGATCCAGGCCGGTGAACAGACCGAAGAGGTGATCATCGAACTGGACCGTAAGACCACCACGGCGCCGTATCGGTCCGGCAACACGCTGCTGCAGACCGCCCGCATCGCCGGGCTGCGGGCCCCGTCGTCGTGTGAAACCGGTTCCTGCGGAACGTGTATGGCCCGTCTGGTCGCCGGTAGTGCCCGGATGCTCAACAATGATGCGCTCGACGGGGACGAAGTGGCCGAGGGGTGGGTGCTCACCTGCCAGGCGCTGCCCACCAGTCGCAGCGTGCACGTGAGATACGAGTAGAAAGTGGCGTCTGATGGAAAGTAGTTCGCCGGCCCGGGTGGCGGTGGTCACCGGCGGCGCCTCCGGCATGGGGGAGGCCACCTGCCATGAGCTCGGCCGGCGCGGCCACCGGGTGGCGGTGCTCGACGCCAACGGTGAAGCGGCGCAACGGGTCGCCGAGGAGTTGCGGGCTGGCGGGGTGACGGCGCTCGCGGTCACCGCGGACGTCAGCGACCGCCGCGCCGTCGAGGATGCGTTCGCCGAGGTGCGGACCGAACTGGGGCCGGTGCACATCCTGGTCACGAGCGCGGGTCTGGTGGACTTCGCCCCGTTCACCGAGATCAGCCGGCAGGCCTGGCAGCGGCTCATCGATGTGAACCTCACCGGCACCTTCCACTGCTGTCAGGTGGCGATCCCCGACATGGTGGCGGCGGGCTGGGGCCGGATCGTGATGATCTCGTCGTCGTCCGCGCAGCGCGGCTCGCCGAAGATGGCCCACTACGCCGCCGCCAAAGGTGCGCTGATCTCCCTGACCAAGTCGCTCGCGCGGGAGTACGGGCCCCTCGGCATCACCGTCAACAACATTCCGCCGTCGGGCATCGAGACGCCCATGCAACATCGATCGCAGGCCGCCGGTCATCTGCCACCCAACGAACAGATGGCCGCGAGCATCCCGGTCGGTCACCTCGGCACCGGGGACGACATCGCCGCCGCCGTCGGATTCCTGTGCTCGGAGGCGGCGGGATTCATCACCGGTCAGGTTCTGGGAGTCAACGGAGGTTCGGTGCTGTGACGTCTCACCACCGGTCTGAGCGAGAGTCTGAGCGAACTGGGAGGTTCACATGAAGAAGTGGCCGAAACCGGCCGAGGGCAGTTGGACCGAGCACTATCCCGAACTCGGGACCGGACCGGTCTCGTTCCGCGACTCGACCTCGCCGGAGTTCTACGAACTCGAACGGGAGGCCGTGTTCAAGCGGGCCTGGCTGCACGTCGGCCGGGTGGAGGAACTGCCGCGCGCCGGTAGCTACCTCACCAAGAACATCGACGTCGCCAAGACCTCGGTGATCGTGGTCAGGGGCAGGGACGAGCAGATCCGCGCCTTCTACAACATCTGCCGGCATCGCGGGAACAAGCTGGTGTGGAACGACTATCCCCACGAGGAGGTCAAGGGCGCCTGCCGGCAGTTCACCTGCAAGTACCACGGCTGGCGTTACGACCTCAAAGGCGATCTGACGTTCGTGCAGCAGGAGTCGGAGTTCTTCGACCTCGACACCGCCCGGTACGGGTTGAAGCCGGTGAACTGCGATGTGTGGAACGGGTTCATCTTCATCAACTTCGACCCGGAGCCGAAGTGGAGCCTGCGGGAGTTCCTCGGCCCGATGATCACCGCGCTCGACGACTACCCGTTCGGGCTGATGACCGAACGCTACGAGTTCGAGGCGCACAACAACAGCAACTGGAAGATCTTCGCCGACGCGTTCCAGGAGTATTACCACGTGCCGTCCCTGCACTCCCAGCAGGTGCCCAGTGCGGTGCGGCAACCCAATGCGACGTTCGAATGCGGACACTTCCAGATCGACGGCCCACACCGGCTGGTGTCCACCGCCGGCACCCGCCGCTGGCTGATGCCGCCCGAGTACATGTATCCGGTCGAACGCGCCACCCGCAGCGGGCTCGTCGGACCGTGGCGCACCCCAAAGACGCATTTCTCGGCAGGGCTGAATCCCGGCGGCATCGAACCGTGGGGGATCACGAACTTCCAGATCTTCCCGAACCTGGAGATCCTCATCTACCACGGCTGGTATCTGCTGTACCAGTACTGGCCGACGTCGTACAACACCCACAGATTCGAGGCGTACACCGCGTTCCACCCGGCACGCACGGTACGCGAACGCATCGAACACGAGGTGGCGTCGGTGGTGCTCAAGGAGTTCGCGCTGCAGGACGCCGGCATGCTGGGCGGCACCCAGGCCGCGCTGGAATACGGTCTGGACGAACCGATCGTCGACGAGTTCCCGCTCAGCGACCAGGAGATCCTGGTCCGCCACCTGCACAAGGTGGTGGTCGACTGGGTCGAGGAATACCAGTCCGAACGCACCGCGGTGGGGGTGTGAGCATGGCCCGGTTACCGAGCGCATTCGCCGAGTACGAACGGTTCGCCGAGAAGTGGTGCCTGGCAACCGAACCGGAGCGGTGGGAGACGAGGCTGAACACCCCGATGGCCCAGCTGCGGGAGTTCTACGACGCGTTCTCGCCCCGGTTCGAGGAGGCGATCGACTATTGCGACAAGTATCCGCTGGACGATCTGCCGGAGGACGTGCTGAACCTGCTGCACATGATCTACTCGATGGTGATGGTGTCCATGGCCGTCGAGATCTTCGGCACGCAGAAGCCCGTCGACTCCGCCGACGCCGAGATGCACCGCGTCAGCGCACCGGTGCCGTGACGAGAAGACGAGAGAGATGAGCCGGCTGACCATCAACAGACTCACCGCATCGGTCGGGGCGGAGGTGACCGGGACGACCGCCGACGAGCTGGCGGCCGACGCGGCCCTCGGCGCCGCCGTGCTGGACGCGCTCGAGGAGCACGGTGTGCTGGTGTTCCGGGGGCTGCGCATCGACCCGCAGACCCAGGTGAAGTTCTGCCGGCATCTCGGTGAGGTGGACCATTCGTCGGACGGACACCACCCCGTCGCCGGGATCTACCCGGTCACCCTCGACAAGTCGAAGAACTCGTCGGCGGCGTACCTGCGCGCCACCTTCGACTGGCACATCGACGGTTGCACCCCGACCGGGGACGAGTATCCGCAGAAGGCCACCGTGCTGTCGGCGGTGCAGGTCGCCGATCGGGGCGGCGAGACCGAGTTCGCCAGCTCCTACGGCGCCTACGAGGCCTTGAGCGAGGAGGAGAAGCGTCACGTCGAGACACTGCGTGTGGTGCACTCGCTGGAGGCGTCGCAGCGCCGGGTCACCCCGGACCCGACCCCCGAGCAGCTGGCGCGCTGGCGGGCCCGGCCCACCCACGAGCACCCGCTGGTGTGGACGCACCGAAACGGCCGCAAGTCGCTGGTGCTCGGCGCGTCGGCGGACTACGTCGTCGGGATGGACCTCGACGAGGGCCGCGCGTTGCTCGCCGACCTGCTCGACCGCGCCACCACCGAGGACCGGGTCTACCGCCACCGGTGGTCCGTCGGCGACACCGTGATCTGGGACAACCGCGGCGTGCTCCACCGCGCCGCCCCCTATCCCGAGGACTCGCCGCGGGAGATGTTGCGCACCACCGTGCTCGGCGACGAGCCGATCCAGTGACCCGCCTTTCCCCGCTGCCGGCCGAGGAGTGGACCGACGAGGTGCGGCGGTCGCTGGCACCGCTGCTGGCCCCGGACCGAGCCAACCCGCGCGACGCGGGCAACGTGCTGGCGACGCTGGTGCGCCACCCCGCGCTGACCCGCGCCTATCTCGAGTTCAACGCCTACCTGCTGCGCGATTCGACGCTCTCGACGCGCACCCGGGAGGTGGCGGTGCTGCGGGTGGTGTTGCTTCGCGACTGCGAATACCTGTGGGAGCACCACATTCCGCTGGCCCAGCGGGCCGGGTTGACACCAGCCGAGATCGTGGGGATCCGCAATGGCCGGATGGCCGACGAACCGGATCAGCTGGTGGTCCGCGCCGCCGACGAACTCGCCCGGGACCACGAGATATCCGAGGGGACCTGGCGGGCCCTCGGCCGGCACTTCGACGACCGCGGGCGCATGGATCTGGTGTTCACCGTCGGCTGTTACGCACTGTTGGCCGTCGCGGTGAACACTTTCGGCGTCGAACCCGAACACGCCTGACACCGCGGAACGACCCCCCTCGTTGACGACGCAGACCAGGTATGGAAATCTAATAACCACTGAGAGAGAACCACGTTCTCGCGGCGGTTATCGGTTATCGATGAACGGAGTAACCATGGCGGAGGACATCACCGCAGTCGACTTCTTCCGGGACGATCGGCTCACCGACGATCCGTACCCGTTCTATGCGGCGCTCCGCGACAAGTGTCCGGTGACGCGGGAGAAGTTCTACGGCGTCACCATGGTGACCGGTTGGCAGGAAGCCGTGGACGTCTACAACGATGCCGAGTCGTTCTCCTCGTGCATCTCGGTGACCGGCCCGTTTCCGGGATTCCCGGTGTCGTTGGAGGGCAAGGAGAACGAGGACATCACCGAGCTGATCAACGAGCACCGTGACGAGATTCCGTTCAGCGATCAGCTGCCCACACTGGATCCGCCGACCCACACCAATCACCGTGCCCTGCTGATGCGGCTGATCACGCCGAAGCGTCTCAAGGAGAACGAGGACGCGATGTGGCAGATCGCCGACGACATCCTCGACGACTTCCTCGCGCCCGGCCACGGCGAGTTCATCAACGGCTTTGCCGGCCCGTTCACGCTGCGGGTCATCGCCGACCTACTCGGCGTGCCCGAGGAGGACCGCCCGGAGTTGCTGGAGCGGCTGGCCCGCGGAACTCACGGCAGCGGGCTGGGCAATGCCGACAAGACGCTGGCCAAGACCCCGCTGGAGTACCTCTACGACGTGTTCGCCGAGTACGTCGAGGACCGCCGCCGCAACCCGCGGGACGACGTGCTCACCGGTCTGGCCACCGCGACGTTCCCGGGCGGCACCACACCCGAGGTCGGCGATGTGGTGCGGGTGGCGACGAATGTGTTCTCGGCCGGTCAGGAGACCACGGTGCGGCTGCTGTCCACCGCGCTGAAGGTGCTCGGCGACCGCCCCGACATCCAGGAGCGGGTCCGCGCGGACCGCAGCCTGCTGCCCAACTTCATCGAGGAGTGCCTGCGGATCGAGAGCCCGGTCAAGGGTGACTTCCGGTTGTCCCGGGTGCCCACCACCGTGGGCGGTCAGCCGCTGGGGGCCGGCTGCACGGTCATGGTGATCAACGGGGCGGCCAACCGCGACCCCCGGCGGTTCGAGAACCCCGACGAGTTCGACCCCGACCGCAAGAACGCCCGTCAGCATCTGGCATTCGGCCGGGGCATCCACAGTTGCCCGGGCGCTCCGCTGGCCCGCGCCGAGACCCGCGTCGGCCTGGAACGTCTCCTGGACCGCACCAGCGACATCCGGATCAGCGAGGCGCACCACGGCCCGCCGGAGAATCGCAGGTACTCCTACATTCCCACCTACATCCTGCGCGGCCTCACCGAGTTGCATCTGGAGTTCGACGGCGTTTCCGGTGGTGCACGATGAAGGTCACGGTCGACGAGGATCGCTGCGCCGGGCACGGCATGTGCCTCACCCTGTGCCCCGAGGTGTTCGAACTGACCGACGACGGTTGGTCGGTCGCAAAACTCGAAGAGGTGCCGCCGGAGCTGGAATCCGCGGCGCGCGAGGCGATCGAGCACTGCCCTGAACGTGCGATCCGGGAAATCGACTGATTCAAGAGGAGTGTGAATGGCCAAGGCATACATCGTCATCACCGAGGACGTGAAGGATCCGGCCGGCATGGCCGAGTACGGCAAGCTGGCCGGCCCGACGATGGCTAACGCCAAAGTGCTGGCGTTCGACCAGAAGGCCGAGGTGATCGAGGGGACCTGGCACGGTACCCAGACGGTGCTGCTGGAGTTCGAGTCCGAGGAGGCGGCCAAGGCCTGGTACTACTCCGACGAGTATCAGGCCGCCGCCAAACTCCGTCAGGCCGCCGCGGATTGCAACGGCGCCATTCTGCACGGGGTGTGAGACGCAGCGCGGCTGGCTCCCGACGATGAGGGGGCCGGCCGTTCTCGCGGCCGATCGCCAACACCGACGGTGTCAGGGACAACCGCGTCGGGGGCGACCGCGGCAGGGGCGACCGCGGCAGGGGAGCGGTCTCCCTCCCGCGGTGCGGGTCACTCCCGAATCGAGATGGCCTGGCGCGGACACTGCCGCACCGCCTCGCGAATCTGTTCCTCGTTCTCCGGGGTCACCTCATCCTGCAGTACGTGCAGGTAATCCTGATCGTCGAGCTGGAAGACCTCCGGGATGATGCCCATGCAGACACCGTTGGCCTCGCACAGCCCGAAATCGACCTCGACCTTCTTCGTCATCGCAACACCTTCACCGGGACATGGGAGTAACCGCCCACGTTCTGCATCGTCACCCGCCGCAGACCGTCCCACTTCACCTCGTACCGAGGCATGAAATCGAGCAGGTGCTCGAGTGCGATCGTACTCTCCAACCGGGCCAGCGCGGCGCCGAGACAGCTGTGGATGCCGTAGCCGAGAGCCAGGTTCGGCGACTCGGTGCGATCACGGTCGATGTCGAACCTGTCGGCATCGGTCCAGGCCCGTTCGTCGCGGTTGGCCGAGGCCTTCAGCAGGAACACCGGCTTGCCGGCCGGGATGGTGCCGCTGGGCACGTGCGCCTCCTTGAGCGTGTAGCGCACGTTGTACTGCACCGGACCCTCATAGCGCAGCAGTTCCTCCACCGCGGCGGGGATCTTGCTGCGATCATCGAGCAGCTTCTGCCACTGGTCGGGGAACCGGGCGAAGTTCACCACCGCGGTGCCGATCAACTTGGTCACCGTCTCCGCGCCGGCCCCGCCGAGAAGTGTTGCGAAACCGCAGATCTCGATGTCGTCGAGCCGGCGCATGCCGCCGTCCTCATCCGGGATCTCCGCGGCGATGAGCCGGCTGATCATGTCGTCTTGCGGTTCCTGCCGGCGTTTCTGCACCAGGTCGTAGTAGAACATCGCGGTGTCGATGTTGGCCTGCATGCCCGCCTCGGTGGCCTCGATCTGACCGGGCTCGCGGTGCAGGCTGGTGTCGATCCAGTGCCGCACCTGCTGACGGTATTCCTCGGGGACGCCGGCCATCCGGGTGATGACCTCGACCGGGAACGGTCCGGAGAAGTCCTGGACCACATCGAACTCGTCGGACTTCACCGCACCGAGGTACTTGCGCACCAGTTCGATCACGGTGTCGCGCTGGGACTGGATCGCCCGCGGGGTGAACGCCTTGTTGAGCAGGCTGCGCATGTGCCGGTGCTCGGGCGGGTCCATGAAGATGATGGACTTCTGCGGCCGCTCCTCGGAGCGCACCATCGCCAGGTCGCACCCGCGCGACGAGGAGAACGTCTCGTGGTCCTTCAGCGCGGCGGCGACATCGGCATGCCGGGACAGCGCGTAGAAGTCCTCGTCCTCGTCGTAGTAGATCGGCGCCTCGTCCCGCATCCGTTTGTAGATGCCGAACGGATCGTTGAAGAACTCCTCCGAGAAGGGATCGAACTTCACCCGGGGCCTGGTCATGGATCCTCCTGCGCGGCGAACGGACGGCCGGTCACGTTACGGAAGCCTGCCGAACTGTAACGCTAACAGTTATGCTTCCAAGATACGGCGAATCCGGCGGAATTCGTCGTATCGACAGGTGTCGATTGCATGTGCCCTACGGGCTTTCCGGCACCCCGGCCGAGACGACATCGTCCAACAGCTGCAGGCTGCCACCCAGTTCGGCCACGATCTTGCGGACGACCGCGACGTCCTTGCCGACGAACTCCGCGACGCCGGCGATGAACGCGCTCGCCGACCCTGCCCGGGCGCACAGGTCGAGCGCGCGGCTGGTGGCGCTTCCGTGCGGCAGCGCCGTCAACAGCGTCGATTCGTCCACACCCAGCCGGTTGCCGAGCCGGACCCCCTCGGCCACCAGCCCGATCTGGGCGGCGAACAGCGTGTTGTTCACCAATTTGACCTTCTGGCCGGAGCCGAGCGGCCCGACGTGCAGCACCGGATCGCCGTAACTGCGCAGCACCGGTTCCGCCGCCGACACCGTCGCCTCATCCCCACCGACGAACAACGTCAGCGTGCCGGCGGCGATCTCGTACGGGCCGCCGCTGACCGGGGCGTCGAGCACCGCGACACCGTGCGGTTCCGCCGCGGCGGCCACCGCCTCGGCGGTGCGCGGGCTGCCGGTGGTGTGCACGACCAGCACCGAACCCTGTGGCATGTTCGCGAGCAGATCGCTCTCCAGACACACCTGCCGCACCTGATTGTCGGAGAACACACAGATCACCACCGCGCCGGCGTCGGCGCCGGTCTGCGCGAGGCCGGTGACCGCGGTGGCACCGAGCTCCTCGACCGCAGCGCGCTTGTCCGGGGTGCGGCCCAGTGCGCGGACCTCGTGGCCGGCCTCGACGAGTCGGCGCACCATCGGGGCGCCCATCCGGCCGGCGCCGACGAAACCGACCTTCATCGCCGGGCGTGACCCATCGCCGTCAGGGCGGTGTCGGCCACGGTGAACACCGTCCCCTCGGGCACCGACGCCGACGCCGCGATGTTCGCGGCATGGCGAACGTCCTTCTGCAGCAGGGCCCCGGCGATCGGCGCCAGACCCTCGACGGTGCCGCCGAACACCGAGATGCTGCCCAGCGCCTTGCTGGTCGCCGAACCGCCGTTGAGCACCTCGGCCAGTTTCACCCGCGGAATGCCCAGCGACTCACCGAGTTCCAGGGTGCTCAGGGCACTACCGAGGTTGGCGGTGAACAACAGGTTGTTGAGGATCTTGGTGACCTGCCCGCTGCCGAGCGGTCCGAGATGCACGATCGGATCGGCATAGCTGGCGAACACCGGTCGGCACCGCTCGACGACCTCCTCGTCCCCGCCGACCATCACCAGCAGCTTGCCCTCCTCGACGGCCGGACCACCGCCGCTGACCGGTGCGTCGATGACCGAGACCTGCTGGGCCGCAGCCTTTTCCGAGATCTCCCGGCAGGTGTCCGGGTGCACCGTGCTGTGGATCGCCACGACACCGCCGGGTGCCAGACCGGCCAGCACCCCGGTATCGCCGTAGAGCACCTCACGCACATCGTCGTCGCCGACCACGCACAGGCAGACCAGGTCGCTGGCGGCGCCGAGTTCGGCCGGCGAGCCCGCCGTCTTGGCCGGGGTGTCGGCGAACGGTTCGAGCGTGGCGGCCCGGCGCGCCCACAGGGTGGTCTCGTAACCGTTCTCGGCGATCCGCCGGGCCATGGGGCCGCCCTGGCTGCCCAGACCGATGAAGCCAACGCGCATCAACCCGCCTCCACTTCCATTCCGGTGCGGCCGCGCTGACGCGCGGCGACGCATTCTGCGACAAACGACAAGACCCTGAGGTGGTACGCCGCGGCGGTCCAGCCGAGGCTGAGATTGTGCCCGGCGCCCAGGATCTCGTCGGTGACCACCCGGGGACTGGCGGCGAACAGCGCGGCGATCTCCGCCATCGCCTCCGGGCCGGACTGCCAGACCCGTTCGTGCTCGGCGCGGCTGAACAACACCGGGATCCGGACCTGCGGCGCCAGTTCCCGGAAGTCGCGGCGCGGCCAGCCGGCCACCAGGGCCGCTTCGTACGGGGCCCCGGACGCGGCGCTGGGCAGTTCGGCGAGAACCTCCGGCGGATACACCGCCGCGGGTTCCCACAGCAGCTCCCGCAGACCCACCGGGCGGTTCGTCGGGCTCGCCGCCTTGAGGATCTCGGCGGCGGCGGGCTCGTACCGCAGGCCGGTGCCGGCCAGGGCCATGCCGAGCAGTTCACCGCCCCGTTCCGCGGCGGCCAACCGCACTGCGAGTTCACAACCGTTGGAGTGCGCCAGCACGAAGACCCCGTGGCCGGTCGGGCGGTCGCCGAGCATCGTGTCCACCGCGCCGTAGACCAGAGACACCCGCTGGTCGGGGTGTCGCATCGCGTCCGGGTACGGCGCCGACGCCCCGTACCCGGGCCGGTCGAGCGCCACCGCGGTGAACCCGGCCGCGGCGGCAAGCCGCAGCAGCGACAGCTCGGGATGACCGGGGCAGTCGAAATAGGCCGAGGTGGTGCCGCCGCCGTGCAGCGCCACGACCACGGCTCGCGGGTCGGCGGCCTCGCTCAGCAGCCCCGACATCGGCACCCCGTCGACGAGCACGACCCGGGGCCGGGGTGGCCGGGAGCGCGGTGCGGCAGCCGCCACGGGTCCGTCGGTCATGAGTCCGTCCGCAACAGCAGCACGCCGCTCGGGGTCAGGCCGCCGCTGCTGGCGACCGCCACCCGGGCGTCGGGGACCTGCCGCTCACCGGCTTCGCCCCGCAACTGGCTGACCGCCTCGTGTATCAGCCCCATACCGTGGGTGCGGCCGTGCGACAGCTGCCCGCCGTGGGTGTTCAGCGGCAGCACCCCGTCCCGGGCGATGTTGCGGCCGCCGTCGAGGAAGTCCTTGGCCTCACCGATCCCGCAGAACCCGAGCGCCTCGATCCACGACAGACAGTTGAACGTGAATCCGTCATACAGTTGCGCGACGTCGACGTCCTCGGGGCGCAGCGAGGTGCGGCTCCACAGGTGAGCCGACTGGCCCAGCACCTGCGGCTCGTGGGTGAGGGTGGTCTGGTCCCAGTCGGTGCGCTCGATGATCTGGGTTCCGACCGCCTCCACCAGCACGGGAGGCTTGCGCAGGTCTCGGGCCGCGTCGACCGCCGACACGATGACCGCCACCGCGCCGTCACACGGCACATCGCAGTCGTACAGGCCGAACGGCGTGGTGATCGGCCGGGCGTTGAGGTAGTCGTCCATGGTCAGCGGATCGCGGTACACCGCGGTCGGGTTGAGTGCGGCGTTCGCGCGCTGGTTCAAAGCGATCCAGCCCAACGTCTCGCGGGTGGTGCCGTACCGGTGGAAGTGCCGTTGTGCGTTGAGCGCCAACGTGTGCGCCGCGGACGTGGCGCCGAACGGCATCTGCCAGCTGGTGGTCCGGGCGCCCATCGGGGGCGCCAGCCGGCCCTCCTTCATCAACTGGTTGAACGACGCCTCCCACAGGGTGCGGAAGCACAGCACATGGCGGGCCAGCCCGGTGGCGACGGCCATCATCGCCGCGATCACCGACCCGCCCGGACCGAAGGTGTCCATACCGCCGTTTATCCAGGTGGGACGCAGACCCAGCGCGCCTTCCAACGCGGTGACCCCGCCCTCGCCCATCCCGGCGGTGTCGATGCCCGGGTAGGTGGACAGCCCGTCGATGTCGTCGAAGGTCAGCCCGGCGTCGGCGACGGCGGCCTCACACGCCTCGATGGTCAGCGACAGCGGCGGGACCATGAGCCGCCGGCCGATCCGGGAGGCGCCGATACCGGTGATGGCCGCCCGGTCCTCGAACTTGTCCGGGGTGAGCATCGGCCGCACGTGTTTGGCGAAATCGGTGGGTGCGATCTCGTCGGCGGGCAGGTCGGCCGGCTCGGTTTGCCCGGTCGGACGGAACATCGGCAGCCAGACGTCCTCGATCTTCTCGAAGAGCACCTCGACCCGCTGACCGAGCGTCAGCTCGTCCGGATCGCATTCGACGATGTTGGTGGTCAACCGGACCCGCGGATCCTCGGCGACGGCGACCTGGGCCACCACGTAGGGCGGCGGGAGATCCGGGAACCCGAACCGGTGATTGACGGTGAATCCGGTCAGGATGCCCTGGCCGGACACCACACGCGGCGCGAGGTTGTGGCCGCGGCAGTACCGGCAGACAGGTTGCGGCGGATGGATGAGCGCGTCGCAGTCCCGGCAGCCGAGGATCTTCAGTTGTCCGTCGGCGCCGGCCGTCCAGAAGAACTCGTTGTCGAACGTTAACTGGGGCAGGGGCCGGGTCACCGCAGCCCCCCGACGGTCTCGTTCTCCGGCGCCGAGGCGGGCGACGCCGGCGGTTCCTCCGGCCGGTTGTCGGCGATCTTGATGATGGCGTGGACGGGGCAGTCGAGCAGTGCCCGCATGACGGCGTCGCGGTCCTGCTCGGGCACCGTGCCGTCACCGATCAACGAGGCGTAACCCCAGTCGTCGAGCGAGAAGTACCCCGGCGCGTGTTTGGCGCAGACACCGAAGCCGTCGCAGATCGTGCGGTCGAGACGAATCCGCATCCCACCACTCATGATTCGGTCACCGCCTCCACCTCGTAGGGTCGCTGCGCCCGGAACGGGCCGGGCCGGCATGTCTCACAGGAGTTGTCCAGATGGCGCGCCACCACCTGCGGGAAGTGCCGCAACAGGCTGGCGGCGATGTTGGTGGCCCCGTCGAGGGTGCCGCAGGCGCCGCGACCCCGCAGCACCACCGACCACCGTTCCAGCCGGGCCAGATCCTCGTCGGTGGCGACCCCGTCGCGCAGGGCGCCGGTCACCGCGGCCATCGCGGCGGTGCCGTTGAAACACGATCCGCACTGTCCGGCGTTCTCCCGGTCGAAGTAGTCCATGACCGCCGCGGCCACCGCCACCGGGCAGTCATCGGTGAGGATGGAGATCGCGCCGCAGCCCAGCCCGCTGCCGAGCCGGCGGATGGATTCGTGGTCGAGGGTGGCGTCGAGCACATCGGTGTTCAGCAGCCCCGCGAAATACCCGCCCATCAGCACCCCGCGCACCGACTCGGCGGGCACGCCATGGTGGGCGAGCAGATCGGTGAACGCGATGCCGTAGGGGAGCTCATAGAGCGCCGGCGGCCGCCCGGCACCGGTGACGGTGGCCAGGAAGGTGCCCGGTGACATCGGGGTGCCGAGCGACCGGAAGGCCTCCGCTCCATGCCGGTGCACATACACCAGGTTCGCCAGTGTCTCCACGTTGCTCACCAGGGTCGGCCGCCCATCCACCCCCTGCTCGAACGGCCGGGGTGGCTTGTCCGTCGGCTTGGCCGGGCCGCCGTTGAGCATCCGCACCGCGGCGGTCTCCTCACCGGCGACGTACCCCGGGTCCACGATCGCCGGCGTCACCCGCAGCCCGTCGAACGAGTCCGCCGGTGCCTCGGCCAGTGCCGACTCGACCGCAGCGGCGGCCCGCGGATCGGAGACGTACACATAGCCCCGGTCGGCGCCGACGACCCGGGCCGCGAGCCGCAGACCGTCGAGCACCAGATGAGGCCGGTTACGCAGCAGCCAACGGTCTTTCACCGACGCCGGTTCGCCCTCCTCACCGTTGGCGACCACCACCGGCGCGGTCGCGCGGCGGCGGCCGTTGTCGGCGACGCTGCGCAGTTTGGTGGCGAGCGGAAACGCCGCGCCGCCCCGACCCGATAGACCGCTCAGCTCGGTCTGTTCCAGCAGCGCCGGGGCGTCGGTCAGCGGCCGGTAACCGCCGGCCGCGGCGTAGGCGGCGCCGTCCTCAGCGCCGGCGCCGAGCAGCCGAGGTGTGATTCCCGGCCAGGCTGCGACGGTGAGATCGACTGGCGCAGCGGTGCTTTTCATGGCTGCCCTTCCACTCCTTCGAACCCGGACCGGTTCATGCCGGGGTGCGGCACGGTTAGGCTTGCGGGCATGAGAACGGCGGTGGTACGTGTCAAGGTCGACCCCCACGGCGAGCTCAGCGCGGACCGGTTACGCGACGGCATGGCCGCGCTCCGCGGACTTGTCGACGAAATGGGCGTCGAGGTGGTGGACAACAACCTGCCTGCGATGCCGGCGCGGCGTCGCGAGGTGGAGCTGCTGATGACCGGGTCCGACCCCGAGGAGTTGCAGCGCACCGCGGTCACGTTGTGCGCCAAGGTTTTCGGCACCAACCCGGTGCCCGGCGTGCTCACCTACATCAGCCGTGGCACCGACGACGACGCGCACGGGGTCCTGGCCGGATTCGGCCTGACCGGCGAGGTCGTCCGCCGGCCGGGCACCGAAGGCTGGGACATCGTCGAGGTGACGCTGCGCAAGACCGATCTGCAGCGGGTGCCGGAGAGCCGGATCCACACCGCGCTGGAAGCCTCGCTCAACTGTGAGGTGCACATCCGCACAATCTGATTCGCGCATCAGCTGTCCAGAAACTCCAGGATCGGGGGAGCCGCCTGGACCCAGGTGTCGAACAGACAGAAGTTCTTGCCCCCGCTCTGGGCCATCTTCTCGCCGGCCCGTTCCCAGGCGTCCTCCGGCCAGGGCGGGTCGATCAGGGTCGAACCCTTGATCAGGCAGTGCACCTCCAGGGAGGTGCGCTTGGGGTGGTCCCAGTCGTTCTCACCGCCGCGGATGATCAGGGTGGGCACGGTGATGTTCTCGAACATCTCGTCGACCACACCGGGAATGGTCTGGCCGGGCTTCGGTACGTAGGCGTTGAGCCACCGACGCATCACCTTGAGGAACTCGTCGGCGTCCAGTGCCAGGAAGCGCTGCTCGTTGGCAGGGTTCGCGTCGATGCGTTCACGCCACTCCGGCACGCTCAACAGGCCCTTGATGCCAAGTCCGCGCACCGCCAGGATGCTCGGCACCACATAGTGACCGCCGAGCACGAAACTGCCGTACACGCCGCCGACGATGTTCCACACCACCAGCCTGGTGACCATGTCCGGGTAGAGCATGGTGAACAGCATCGAGTCACGGGCGCCGCCGGATCCGCCGGCGATGTGGCACGGCCCGATGTCCAGCGCCCGCAACAGGCCGTACAGTGTCTCGGCGCGCATGTGTGATTCGCTCTCGCCGTAGAACTGCACATCCGAGGCGCCGCAGTTGGGCCGGTCCCACAGCAGCACCCGGTAGCCACCGTCCACCAGCGCCTCGGCCAGTGGGCGCAGCCCCGGAATGTCCTTGCTGAACCGGCCACCCGGTGTCAGAACGATGAAATCACCTCGGTCACCGAGGATCTCGTAGACGACATTGCCGCCGTTGACTTCGACGGTCTGATTGCGCGTGGTAGTTGCCACCTGACTCTTTCCTGCTGTCACGCGGTGACGAGGACCTCGTCGCCGACGACCCGGACCGGATATGTGCGAATGCTCCACTCGGGTTTGACCGCGGTCGTTCCGGTGGCGAGTTCGAAACCCCACTGGTGCCACGGGCAGTAGATGAACTCCATGTCGCGCACCATCACCGCGTTGCCGGGCACGCTGTCGTCGACGATGGTCCGGCCGCGGGGACGTCCCGAGCACAGCGGCCCGCCCTCGTGCGGGCAGTAGTTCGCGATGGCGTAGAACGTGCCGTTGACGTTGTAGACGCCGACTCCGTGCCGACCAATCGGCACGAGTTTGTGTGTGCCGGGCGGGATTTCGTCGACCTTGGCGACGACGTGCTCCCGTCCCTGCGCCAGCCGCTTCGGCTGCGAACCGTTCTGGCCGGGGCTCTGCCGGGTGCTCTCCCGGGGCGTGTTCTGTTGGGGTGCCGATCTCTGCTCTGCTGTCATGTCAGAACACCCGGGTCTGGCCTTCGAGCGCCGGCACCGTCTCCGGCAGCTTGTAGGTTTCGATGCCGTTGCGGAACATCACCGCTTCGCGGGCGTGCTCGGGCAGGTGCTTGACCAGCCACCGCGGATCATCGAACGTCCAGTGCGGGTAATCCGAGGAGAACAGCAGGATCTTCTCGCACTCCATCCACTCCAGCGCCCGGGTCAGCTCGGTCTTGTCCTCGGGGTAGTCCAGCGGCTGGGTGGTGAACTTGATGTGGTCCTTGACGTATTCGCTCGGCTTGCGCTTGATCTCCAGCCAGGACTTGCGGGCCTCGTAGATCGCGTCCATCCGCCACATCAGCGGCAGGATCCAGGTGAAGGCGTGCTCGACGAACACCACCCGCAGGTTGGGGAAGCGGTCGAAGACACCGTCGAAGATCAGGCTCATCACCTGGTTCACGGCCAGCAGCGAGTAGGTGACCATGAAGTCGTGGTTGTAGCTGGGCATGCCGACCGGCGGCATGGGCAGCTCCTCGTGGTGGCTGCGGGACAGATGGCAGCTCACCGTGATGTCGTGTTTGGCGGCCGCCGCCCAGATCGGGTCGTACTTCGGGTCGCCCCACGACGGCCGCGGCTCGGCCTTGATCAGGATCTGCGCCATGTACGGATGGCCGGCCCAGCGCTCGATCTCCCGCACGCTGTCCTCCGGCGCCTCGATGGCCAGGCAGATCGATCCGCGCCACCGCTGATGCCAGTTGTTGTGGCTGTCCAGCCAGTGGTTGGCCTGCCAGTCGTTGAGCGCCACGGCCATGGCGTGCTGGGTTTCCGGGGTGCGGGCCGGGTAGGCGGCCGGCTCCAGGATCGCGATGTCGGCGCCCGCCTCCATGATCAGCTGCCTGAACGCCAGGTCAGGGTCGCTGCACGCGAATTCGCCGTCCGGTGGGAAGGCGTCGACCCGCATCGCATACGAGTGCGCGTAGTCGGGGGCGTCGTAGTAGATCTGCTCGCCCACCTTGCGGGTGAGGAAGTACTTGCTGCGCCACGGCTCGGGGATGTAGGGGAGCAGTTCACCGCGCCGGGGAGTGGGATGGACATCGGAGTCGACGCACCGGATCGCGGTTCGTTCGGTGGCCGGCACCCGGGGATTGGTTGTGACCGTCATCGGATTCTCCCTCGTCTCACCCTCTACTTTGCCAACGCCGCGGACGGAATGGCGGAACTTTCGATGTTGTAGAGCTCGGCGGCGTTCCGCCAGCACAGCTTGTCGCGCTGCTCGGCGCTGAACGTGCCGGGAATCGTCAATTCGTTGAGCTGCCAATGCGGGTAGCTCGAGCCGAACATCACCATGTTCTCCTTGCCGGTGAACCCGAACCACTCGCCGGCGAAATCGACATCGCCCGGGCCGTCGAGGAAGCCCTGGACGAAGTACACGTGGCCGGGCAGGTAGTCGCTGGGCATCCGTGGCGCCCACGGAGTCTGCTCGAGGTGTGGCCGGCCGAAGCAGTCCATCCGCCAGATGAACGGGGTCAGCAGGTCGGCGGCGCCGTCCGCCCAGACGAACTTCAGCGTGGGCATTCTCTCGAATACCCCCTCGGCGATCATGTTCATCAGGTGGTACAGGTAGTTCAGCGCCATGAACCCGACGTACTGCTCATAGGTCCGGGTGTTGCCGGACGGCGTCGGGGAGGCCGCGATGCCGGCGCCCACCTCGATGTGCACCGCGACCGGAAGGTTCGCCGCGACGGCGGCTTCCCACAACGGCCAGAACTGCGGTTTGCCGTACAGCTCGCGGGACTGCAGCGGGATGCCGAGCTGGACCACCCGGGGATGGTCCTTGTACTTCTCGATCTCCCGCAGCGACCCGGCGATGTCGTCCGGGTTGACCCGGATGGTGCCGCGGAACCGGTCACCGAACTCGGGGTGGTCCAGCCACCGTGTCACCAGCATCTCGTTGTGCGCGGCCGCCAGGGCGGTGCCGAGGTGACGGTCCGGCATGATGCCGCGGGTCATCGGATGCAGCACCGCGATGTCGACGCCACGCTGTTCGAACAGGTGCTGGGCCACGACGTCGGGATCGCTGCCCGGGTACTGCCGGTCGGGTCCCTCGGTGCCCTTGGCGTACTCGCCGCCGGGGGCGCCGTACCAGTCCATCTCGTAGTCGGGGAAGCCGCGGCTCTTGAACGGCTCACGCAGGAAAGTGCCGCGCAGATCCTTGTTCGACTTGCAGAAGATGTGCACGCTGGCGTCGATGACGGGGGTCCGGGTCCCGTCACTGAGTTCAATCACCTCGACCGTCCTCCGATTTACCGGCGTTCGATACCGGTCCCACAGGTCAGTGTAGATCGTTGTTCTTCGATAGCAAGAACATAGTTCTCAGATTCCGGATCGGCCCGACACCCGCGATCATCTGCGCAGATCAGGTCCGCCATGCGGGTTTGGCGAAAATCGGTAGCCGACGGGGGAGAACCGGTACGGCCGAGTGTGAGAATGTTATTCTCCTACCGACCTGATAGCCGAGCAGGAGACGCCGGATGCTACTTGAGTTCGATGCTGATCAACGGTTGTGGCAGGAAACCGTGCGTGATGCGGTGGCCAAGCAGTGCCCGGCCTCGCTGATCCGCAGCATCGTCGAGGACGGAGTGGATCCCGGACCACTGTGGAAGTCCTTCGTCGATCAGGGGTGGACCGAGCTGACCGACCCGGAGAACGCGGTGGAACTGGCCATCGTGGTCGAAGAACTCGGCCGGGCCACCGATCCGACGCCGTTCCTGGCCACCATGACGCAGTTCGCCCCGCTGGTGGGCGAGCGGTTCGATCCGCACCGCGCCGGCGCGGCGGTGTACGGCGGCATCTCGGCACACCGTGACGACACCGGCTGGATCCTCGACGGCACCGCCCGCCACGTGCTCGACGCCGACCGGGCCGAGCAGTTGGCGGTGGTGACCTCGGCGGGGGTGTTCCTCGTCGACGCCGGGGTGGCGACCGTGCGCCGCAGTCAGGCGTTCGACCCGGTTCTGCACATCACCGACGTCTCGTTCACCGGGGTGCAGGTGCCCGACACCCGGCGGCTGGCCACCGATCCGGAGAAGGCCCGCCACGTGGCGCTGACCGGGATGGCCATGACGATGGTCGGCGCCTGCCAGCGGGTGCTGGACCTGGCGCTCGAGCACGTCAAGCAGCGCCACCAGTTCGGCGTTCCGATCGGCTCGTTCCAGGCGATCCAGCACAAGGCCGCCGACATGCACGTGGCGATCGAGCGGGCCCGGGCGCTGTCCTACTTCGCGGCGCTGACGATCTCGGTTGACGATCCGCGCCGCCGGCTGGCCGCGGCCATGGCCAAGGCGTCGGCCGGGGAGTGCCAGTCACTGGTGTTCCGGCACGGTCTGCAGATGTTCGGTGCCATGGGATTCACCTGGGAGAACGACCTTCAATTCGCGCTGAAGCGGGCCAAGGCCGGCGAGCTCATGCTCGGCGGGGCGGCCGAACACCGCGCGGTGATCGCCGAGGAGTACAGGACCTTCTGATGCAACTGACCTTTGATGCCGACGTCGAAGAGTTCCGGGCCGAGTTCATCGCGTTCCTGGAGGCCAATCTGCCGGACGAGGCGCAGACCCTGGAGCGGCCCCGTTCGGTGTCGCACATGCCGCAGTGGGCCCGGGACTGGCAACGGCTGCTGTTCGACAACGGGTGGCTGCTGCCGGCCCAGCCGCCGGAGTTCGGCGGTCGCAATGCCACGGTGTTGCAGCAGTACGTGCACCTCGAGGAACTGTGCAAGCGGCGTATCTACCACAGCTTCAATCCGCAGGGTGTGAACATCATCGCGGCGTCGTTGCTGTCGTTCGGCAGCGATGAGCAGAAGCACCGCTGGGCGGTGCCGGTGCTGAAGGCCGAGATGACCGCATCGCTGGGGATGAGTGAGCCCAGCGCCGGATCGGACCTGGCGTCGCTGCGTACCCGGGCTGAGTTCGTCTCCGGCGACGACGGGGACCACTTCGTCGTCAACGGCCAGAAGGTGTGGACCTCGGGCGCCCACGACGCGGACTTCCTGCTCACGTTCGTGCGCACCGATCCGGACGCGCCCAAGCACAAGGGCATCAGCGTGCTGATCATCCCCACCGATCTGCCCGGGGTGGTGTGCCGGCCGTTCGCCGACATCTGCGGGCCGGAGAACAAGGACTTCAACGAGGTGTTCTTCACCGACGTGCGGGTGCCGGCGGAGAATCTCGTCGGTCCGCTCAACGGCGGCTGGAAGGTGGCCAACGGGTCGCTGGGACATGAGCGCACCATGATGTGGCTCGGGTTCGCCGACCGCATCGACAACATCATCGCCGACTTCACACCGCGCACCCCGTTGGAGCGCGATCAGTACGCCACCGCGATCATGGACTACCAGGCGTTGCGGCTGATCGGCTCGGTCGGGCTGGCCAAGGCGGCCCGCGGCGAGATGGACACCGCGTCGGTGTCGGTGGCCAAACTGCTGGGCTCCGAAGCCGAGTTGCGGGCTGCCGAGATGGCTTTGACCGCAGCAGGATCCGACGGGCTGATTCATCCGTCGACGACCGGGCCGTATGCGCACATGAACCTCGACCACTACTTCGCGAGCTGGTTCGAGCGGTTCGCGCGCAGCTTCTCGGGCACGATCGCCGGCGGAACCTCGGAGATTCAGCGCAACATCATCGCCCAGCAGGTGCTCGGCCTGCCGCGACGCTGACGCCGCCGCGGTGAGTGTGCGTTTCTCCCGGTGAGCGTGCGGCTGCTGATGTGAGTGTGCGACTGCTGATGTGAGTGTGCGGCTGCTGATGTGAGTGTGCGGCTGCTGATGTGAGTGTGTGGTGGGTGGGCGTTTTGGGCCGTTTTCGGGCAGTGACGGCACTTCCGACTCGGTGGGTGTACAGCCGACGCAGTGGTTGCACAGCCGAGGAGCTGACGGCACCGCCGAGGCGGTGGTTGCCCTTTCGCCTTTGCGGGGTGTCGATGGTGCGGCCGCCGATGTGAGTGTGCGGCCGCCGTCGTGAGTGTGCGGTTGCGGTTGTGAGGGTGTGGTGGGTAGGCGTTTTGGGCCGTTTTCGCACAGTGACAGCACAACCGACGCGGTGACTGCACAACCGACGCAGTGACCGCACAGCCGAATCCACCGCTGCACACACCCACACACCCGGATACGGCCGATGACGCCGGAAAAGCGAAACCCCTCGAGGCCCACGATGTCCGGGCGTCGAGGGGGTCGCTGTCGGAGGCATCACCAGGTGATGACCGCGGGCTCCTTGCGTTCGGTGATCGGGCGGGCCAGTTCCTGCTCGTCGCAGATCTGCTGTAACCGGTCCAGGGTTTCGTCCAACTTCGGGCCCAACGGCTTGCCTGGCGTGAACTTCGCCGGCAGATGCCGCATCCCCTGGATGACACCGATGGTGTCGTAGTGCATGGTGCCCTCCGGATCGCACACGTAGTCCGGCATCCGGTCGAGCACCGCGGTCAGCATCGACTTGAACACCGTGCGCGCCACGTTGGAGCCGACGCAGCGGTGCACACCGATACCGAAACTGAAGTGCCGGTTGCCCTTACGGTCGAGAATGATCTCGTTCGGCCGCTCGAACACCGCCGGGTCGCGGTTGGCCATCGCCCAGGACAACCACAGCCGTTCATACTTCTTGAACTGGGTGCCCAGCACCTCCACGTCCTCGGCGAACGTGCGACCGTCGCCGGGGGCGGGGGTGAAGAACCGGAGGAACTCCTCGGTGGCCGGATTGAGCAGGGTGTCGCGTTCCCGGCTGAGCCGTTCCCGCTCGTCGGGATGCTCGCCGAGCCACTCCAGGGCGTGCGCGGTGAGCGCGGTGGTGGTGTCGAACCCGCCACCGATGATCAGCCCCAGGTTCCCGAGGATCTCCATGTCGGGGGCCGGTTCCCCGTCGATCCGCAACTGCAGCAGGGCGTTGACCAGGCCCGGGCGGGGGTTCTCCCGGATCTCCATCATGTTGTTGATCAAGTCGATGCCCATCTCGCGGTGCATCTCGTTGACCTTCTCCCGCTCCGGTGCGTGCTCGGGGGTGTACACCGAGGCGTGGGTGGGCTCGCTGTAGACCTTCCACTTCTTCAGCTCGATGCCCATCATCGCCAGTGTGAACACCGCCGGCACCACGTTCGCCAGATCCTCGACGAAGTCGATCTCACCGGATTCGATCTTCTCGTCGATGGCGGCACGGGTGATCTCGTGGACGAACGGCTCCCACCGCTTGATCGCCGCCGGCGACAGGTACGGGTTCAGCGCACCACGGTAGATGCTGTGCTCCGGCTCGTCCATCTCCAGGATGCCGCCCCGCACGACGGTGGCGCGGCTGGCTTTCGGAATCGTGATGCCCTGGAAGGGGGTCTCGCCGGTGATGTCATGATGGTTGGAAACCACCGGACAGCGCGCCAATTCGAAGACATGCTTGCTGTCGGCGGCGACCCAGTGACCACCGTAGGTGTCCGTCCACGCCATCGGGCACTTGGCGTGCATCTCCTCGGTGATCTTCTCGAACTGCAGCCGGTATTCCGGTGTGTGCCGATCGAAGTGATAGCGATGTTTCTTGCGCTCGGCGTCGGTGATGATGTCGTCGACACTCAAGGTGTGGTCTCCCGTGGTCTCTCGGCTGTCGCATCGGATTCGATGAAAATGGCCTGTTCGGGGCACGATTGGGCGGCCTCGCGGACGGCGTCCTCATGTTCGGGAGGAACCACCTCGGAAACCGGTGACGACGTGCCGTCGATGTCACTGAGCTCGAAGGATTCCGGCGCGATCATTGCGCACAGTGTATGGCCCTGGCACCGTTCCGAATCGACCCTGACCTTCATGAATTTCCCCTCTCGAATCCGGCGATCTCCGCGTACTGTCCTGGGTGGCAGGGGTTCAGACGTGGTAGTCGTACCACTTGAGGTAGCCGCCGGCGTCCACCCGCAACTGCATGCCGGTGACATACCGGGCCTCCTCGGAGGCCAACCACAACACCGCGTTGCTGATGTCCTCCGGTTCGACGTAGGGCACCCGCATCGCCTGCTGCACACCGAACACCGGTTCGGCGTCGGCGCGGGTCGGGTTCTCCAGATCGGGGCGGAACGACCGGTACATCGGTTCGCTCTGCAGCATGTCGGTGTTGCAGTTGGTCGGATGGATGACGTTGGCGCGGATCCCGCGGACCGCGAGCTCGGTGGCCAGGTCGTGCACGTACTGGGCCAGCAACCGCTTCGAGCTCATATACGCCATCCCGCCCGGATCGGCGCCGGGGTTGGGCTTCTGGTGGGCGTCCATCAACGCCGCCGCCGAGGCGGTCGCGATGATCGACGCGCCCTCCTTGAGATGCGGCAGGGCCACCTGGATCGCGTTCATGGTGCCGACCAGGTTGGTGTTCATCACGTCGGTCCAAGCCTGCAGCGGCGGTTGACCTTTCATCCCCGCGACGCCGGCCTGCGCCACGACGATGTCGACCTTGCCGAACTCCTTGAGCCCGCCTTCCAGGGCGGTCCGCAACTGATCGGCGTTGCGCACATCGGCCTGGGCGGTGTAGACGCCACGTCCGGTCTTCTCGACCAGTTTCGCCGTCTCCTCGAGATCCTCCGGCTTGGCCATCGAATAGCCGATCGTCTCGATGTCGGCGCAGATGTCCACCGCGATGATGTCGGCACCCTCTTCGGCGAGGCGGACCGCATGGCTGCGGCCCTGGCCCCGTGCGGCACCGGTGATGAATGCGACTTTGCCCTCAACGCGTCCCACAGCTTGTCCCTTTCATTCGGAGTGGTTGGCCGTGTCGGTGCCGGTCAGGTGTTGCGACCGCCGTTGACACCCAAGATCTGTCCGGTGATGTAGCCGGCCTCCTCGGAGATCAGGAATGCGCACGCCGCGGCGATGTCCTCGGGTTTGCCCATGCGCCGCACCGGCGTTGCCTCGATGGTCTTGTCGATGTCGCCGAGGTAGCCCTTGGCGGCGGCCGCCCGCAGCATCGGCGTGTCGATGAATCCCGGCGGCACCGCATTGACCGTGATCCCGGCGGGGCCGTATTCCAGTGCCAGCGTCTTGGTCAGGCCGTTGACCCCGGACTTGGCCGCGACGTAGGGCGCCATGTACGGAGCGCCGGAATGGGTGCTCGACGACGAGATGTTGACGATGCGACCCCAGCCCGCCTCGATCATGTCGGGCAGAACCGCCTGGATGCAGTGGAACACCCCGTGCAGGTTGACGTTGATGACGCGTTCCCAGTCCTCGAAGGAGATGTCGGTGAACCGCCGGAACAGGTCCAGGCCGGCGGCGTTCACCAGGATGGTCACCGGACCGAGCTGGGTGCGGATGGCGTCGAACGCCGCATCCACCTGAGCCCGGTCGGTGACGTCCGCGGCATGGCTGAACTCGTCGTCGCCCGGCTTCAGATCGATGGTGGCGACGTGATAGCCGTCGGCGCGCAGGCGCGCCGCCACGGCCTGACCGATCCCCGAACCTCCCCCGGTCACCACGGCGTTCTTCAACTACCAGCCTCCTGGCCCCTCGGGGACGTGAACCATGCTGTCGCACCCGTCCGCAACGAGTATCAAGAATCTTCCTTTCGAATATGAGAACCGTACTCTCAGATGTGATCGTTCTGCAAGATCGGGGGACATCTCGACGACCCTCCGCCTAGGGTGTGGATCTATCGCCCATGCCCTATGACTAGCCAATCTAGCCTTTCCTTGAGTTCTCGGATCGCGAATGTATGATTCGCCCCTAACGAGAATGAAGTTTCCATCACAGCGAGGAGGATGATGCGGGAAACGTCGACCCTCCCGGGTGAGGAGCAGCGGTCCAACGGCGCCGGACAGCACGTCGACAGACGGTTACTCATCGATGGCCAACTGCTGACGACCGCGCGGACGTTTCCCTCTCTGAATCCGGCCACCGGACAGGTTCTCGGGTATGCGCCCGACGCCACCGTCGCAGAGGCGCAGGCCGCGGTGGCCGCGGCGCGGCGGGCGTTCGACACCACCGACTGGGCGACGAACGTCGAACTGCGGATCCGCTGTCTTGACCAGTTGCACCGCGCGTTGGTCGAGCACCGTGACGAACTCGCCGATCTGACCGTCGCCGAGGTCGGCGCCACCCCCGCACTGTGCGCGGGTGCGCAACTCGATCAGCCGATCGCGATCGTGCGGTACTACGCCGACCTGTTGCGGCGCTACCCGATGACCGAGGACCTCGGCAACGCCGAGATCCGCGGTATGCAGCACCACCGGTGGGTGGAGAAGGAAGCCGCCGGGGTGGTGGCCGCGATCATCGCCTACAACTATCCGAACCAGCTGGCGCTGGCCAAACTCGGACCGGCGCTGGCGGCCGGCTGCACGGTGGTGCTCAAGGGCGCCCCGGACACCCCGCTGGTCACCCTGGCGCTCGGCGAGCTGATCGCCGAGCACACCGACATCCCGGCCGGGGTGGTGAACGTGCTGAGCGGGGCCGACCCGGACGTGGGCGCCGCGCTGACCACGAGTCCGGATGTCGACATGGTGACGTTCACCGGATCCACCCAGACCGGACGGCGGATCATGGCCGCGGCCAGCGAGACGCTCAAGAAGGTGTTCCTCGAACTGGGCGGCAAATCCGCGGCCATCGTCCTCGACGACGCCGACTTCACCATGGCGGCGTTGTTCACGGCGTTCTCGATGGTCACCCACGCCGGCCAGGGGTGTGCGCTGACCTCGCGGCTGCTGGTGCCGCGGACGCACCATGACGAGATCGTCGTACTGGTCAAGAACAACTTCGGCCTGGTGAAGTACGGCGATCCCACCGACCCGCAGACCTACATGGGCCCGCTGATCAGCGAGAAACAACGCGACAAGGTGCACGGGATGGTGCAGCGGGCGGTGGCCGCCGGCGCGACCCTGGTCACCGGCGGGCAGAAGGTCGACCCGGGCTTCTTCTACCAGCCGACCCTGCTGACCGGCGTCGATCCGGACAGCGAGATCGCGCAGGAGGAGGTGTTCGGTCCGGTGCTGGCCGTGATCGCCTACGACGATGACGACGATGCGGTGCGCATCGCCAACAACTCGATCTACGGGTTGTCCGGCGCGGTCTTCGGCAGCGAGGAGCGCGCGATCGCGGTGGCCCGCCGGATCCGCACCGGCACGTTCTCGATCAACGGCGGCAACTACTTCAGCCCCGACGTTCCGTTCGGCGGCTACAAACAATCCGGTATAGGCAGGGAAATGGGAGTTGCGGGGCTCGAGGAGTTCCTCGAGAGCAAGACGTTCGCCAGGGTGCTCACGGAGGTGCCGGCATGAGGCCGCTGGAAGGAATCCGGGTTCTGGAAGTCGCGATGTACGGCTTCGTGCCGTCGGCGGGCGCGGTGCTCGGCGAATGGGGCGCCGACGTCATCAAGGTCGAACACGCGGTGACCGGAGACCCGCAGCGCGGGCTGCGCCAGACCGGTCTGCTGCGGGTGGAGGGCGATCCGAACCCCAACATCGAACACGCCAACCGGGGCAAACGCAGCATCGGCCTGGACATGTCGGTGCCCGAAGGCCGCGAGGTGCTGCTCGAATTGGCCCGTCGCTCCGATGTTTTCCTCACCAGCTTCCTGCCCGGTCACCGGCAGAAGTTCAAGATCGATGTCGACGACATCCGGGCGGTCAATCCGAAGATCATCTACGCCCGCGGCAGCGCCCTGGGCCCGCGCGGCGAAGAGGCGGTCAAGGGCGGCTACGACATGACCGCGTTCTGGTGCCGCGCCGGCACCGCGCGCACCATCACCCCGCCCGACATGCCCGGTATGATCGGCCCGCCCGGTCCCGCCTACGGCGACACCATCTCCGGCACCAACCTCGCCGGCGGAATCGCCGCGGCACTGCTGAAGCGGGAGCGCACCGGTGAACCGTCGATCGTGGACGTGTCCCTGCTGGGCAGCGGGCTGTGGTCGCTCGGCCACACCGTGGCGCTGACCAATCACCTCGGCGAGCGGCTGGAGGCCTTCCCGCCCGGCGTGCACGGCTCCCCAATCAATCCGCTGGTGGGCCTGTATCCGACCGCGGACGACCGCTACATCTCGTTCGTGATGATGCAGCCCACCAAGTTCTGGGCGGACGTGTGCCGGCACATGGATCTCGACGAGTTGATCGACGACCCGCGGTTCGCCACCGCGGAGGCGATCGCCGAGAACACCGAGGTGGCGACGAAGATCCTCACCGAGGCGATGTCCAAGCGCACCCTGGCGGAGTGGAGTGAGCGGTTCGCCACCCTGGCCGGGCCGTGGGCACCGGTCCAGGACACCCTGCAGGCGGCACAGGATTCCCAGATCCGGGCCAACGAATACCTCATCAGGGCTGGCGAAATGGAGCTGGTCGCCAACCCGGTACAGTTCGACGTCACCGCGCCGAGCACCGGGCCCGCTCCGGGTTTCGCCGAGCAGACCGACGAGATCCTGACCGAGCTCGGCCTGGACTGGGACCGCATCATCGAGCTGAAGACCGTCGGCGCGGTCACCTAGCGGGAGCGGAGCAACGGAGAGGCCGGAATATGCCGTACGTCGCGTCGATCGGCACGTACCTGCCGTGCTGGGGTGACCCGCTGTGCCGGGTGCCGGGTGACGACGAGGACGCCGTCACCCTCGCGGTCGAGGCCGGCCGTGCCGCCCTGGAATCGGGTGCCCCGGTCGAGCGCGTCGTGATGGTGACACGCGACTTCCCGTTGCTGGAGAGCAGCAATGCGGCGGTGCTGCTGGCCGGGCTGGGGCTCGATCCCGAACTCGAGGTCGACGAACGGCTCGGCGGAGCACCGGCGACGCTGGACGCCGTCAGCTCCGCCCGGCCCCGCACCCTGGTCATCGGGGTGGACCTGGAACCCGCCGGTGCGGCCGCGCTGATCACCGCCGAACGCGGACTACAGGTTCGCACCGCCGCGCGGCTGGCCCGCAGCCTGCCGGTGCGGGTGCGCAATGCCGGGGGAGTGGTGCACGATTACGGCGATCCCCGGCTGTTGCACGAACGTGGGCTGATCGCGTCCCTGGAGGCGGCCTGGCTGGACATCCCGGTGGCGATCGCGGGAGTCGATCACGATCGCGCCGTGCAGCTGTGCCGTGGCAACCCGCCGCAGCTGCCCACGGTGGGCGCCAGTTCCAGCGTGTTCGCGCTGGCCGGCCTCGCCGAGCAGGGGGTCAGCGGCCCACTGGTCGCCGCCGAGCAGGCCAGCCTGTCCGGGATGACGGTGAGCGGGGGCGTCGCGCTGATCCAACGCCGGGAACCGCCGGCCCGCCCGTTGCCGGAGCTCACGTACGTCGCCGACGCCGACATCCCGATCTCGCTGGCCGCCTACGAACGTGCATTTGAAGCGAAGACTCGTTGGGAGGCAGGCAGATTCACTGACGGTCGGTTCGGGGAGGACCACCTGGACTTCCCGCCCCGGTTCCATGTCGGCGACGACGGTGCACTGGCCACCGGCTATGAGCTGGTGCCGCTGCCGCGCACCGGCACGGTCTACACCGAGGCCACCGTGCACATGCCGGTGCCGGGCCTGCGCACGCCGTACTCCCTGGTGATCGTGCAGCTCGACGGGGTGGATGTGCGGGCCCTGGTGCGGACCACCGGCGCCGAACCCGGCACGGTGCAGATCGGCGACCGGGGGCGGCTGACCCTGCGGCGGGTCGCGGTGCGGTCCGGGGTGCCGGACTACTACTACGCGTTCGAACCGGCGCGGGCGGCCGTGCGGAGCGCCGCGTGAACACCGTCGGTGGGGAGTCTGCGGTGAGGACTCCACGATGAGGAAGGTCGCCGTCGTGGGTGCGGGGATGACCGCGTTCCGCGAACACTTCGCACTCGGGATCAAGGACCTGTTGCCGATGGCGTTCGCCGAGTGCGCGGCCAGCGTCGACAAGGGAATCGCCAAGGCGGATCTGCAGGCCGCCTGGTTCGGCTGCATGGGCACCGCCGACGGTTTCCCGTCCGGCATCCTGGCCGACAGCCTGGGGTTGCCGGAGCTGCCGGTGACCCGGGTCGAGAACTCCTGCGCCACCGGCAATGACGCGGTCCGCAACGCCGTGTTCGCGGTGGCCTCCGGAGCCTATGACGTCGCGCTGGTGATGGGCGCCGACAAACTGCGGGACACCACCTCCAAGGACATGCTGTGGGAATGGGAGGCGATGGCCCGCGACATGGCCTGGGACTATCCGCTGGGCCTGGTGTCGCCGGCCGGGTTCGCCCTGCACCTGCGGCGTTATCTGCACGAGTCGCCGGCCACCCGCGAGCATCTGGCCATGGTGGCGGTCAAGAATCACCGCCACGGGGTGAGCAACCCCAAGGCCCGGCTCCGGTTCGAGATCACGCTGGAGCAGGCGTTGTCGGCACCCATCGTGGTGACGCCGTTCGGTCTGTACGACTGCGCCCCCCAGAGCGACGGGGCCGCGGCGTTGATCCTGGCGGCCGAGGACGTGGTGGACCGGTTCACCAACCGTCCGGTGTGGATCCGCGGAGTCGGGCTCGGCCTGGATTCGGTGATGCATCAGCACAAGACCGATATGACAACCTTCCCGGCCACGGTCCGAGCGGCCCGGCAGGCGTTCGCGATGGCGGGCCTGACCCCCGCCGACATCGACGTCGCCGAAGTTCACGATTTCTTCACCGGTATCGAATTGATCAGTTATGAAGACTTGGGCTTCGTCGAACGGTTCGGAGCCCACAAGCTCGTCGAAGCGGAGGTGACCAGCGTGGGGGGCAGTCTGCCGGTCAATCCCAGCGGTGGGCTCAAAGCCAAGGGTCATCCTCCGGGCGCAACCGGGGTCGCACAGTGCGTCGAACTGTTCGGCCAGCTGCGGGGCGAGGCTGCCAACCAGGTCGACGGTGCGCGAATCGGGTTGGCCCACAACATCGGCGGGCCGACCGCGGTGGCGGCTGTGACAATCCTGGAGGGACCGGGCACCGATGGCGATTGAGGGACCGGAGCGGTGGACACCCGGTGTGGTGTTGAGCCGCGGCAGCAAGCCGATGCAGGCCATCGGCGGTTTGTTCGCGATGTCGCTGGACGCGCTGAAGTTCGTGTTCCGGCGGCCGTTTCAGGGCCGCGAGTTCCTGGAGCAGTCCTGGTTCATCGCGCGGGTGTCGCTGGCGCCGACGTTGCTGGTGGCCATCCCGTTCACGGTGTTGGTGAGCTTCACCCTCAACATCCTGCTGCGGGAGCTGGGCGCTGCCGATCTGTCCGGAGCCGGCGCGGCGTTCGGCGCCGTCACCCAGGTGGGCCCGATGGTCACGGTGCTGATCGTGGCCGGTGCGGGCGCCACCGCGATGTGTGCGGACCTCGGCTCGCGGACCATCCGCGAGGAGATCGACGCGATGGAGGTGTTGGGCATCAACCCGGTGCAGCGGTTGGTGACCCCCAGGATGCTGGCGTCCGGGCTGGTGGCACTGCTGCTCAACAGCCTGGTCGTGATCATCGGGATCATCGGCGGTTACACGTTCTCGGTGTTCGTCCAGGATGTGAATCCGGGCGCGTTCGCCGCCGGTATCACGCTGCTGACCGGCGTGCCCGAAGTGGTCATCTCGTGTGTCAAGGCGGCATTGTTCGGCTTGATCGCCGGGCTGGTGGCCTGTTACCGGGGTCTGACGATCTCCGGGGGCGGCGCCAAGGCAGTGGGTAACGCGGTCAACGAGACCGTGGTGTACGCGTTCATGGCGCTGTTCGTCATCAATGTGGTGGTGACCGCCATCGGTATCCGGTTGACCACAGGCTAGGCGGGGACATGGGGACCATTCAGACGCTGCGCGCGACCTATCCGCGGTTGGCCCGCCAGATCGAGCGGCCGGTCTCGCTGATGGGCCGGATCGGGGACCACACCCTGTTCTACGGCCGGGCGCTGGCCGGCGCGCCCTACGCCGCGATGCGGTTCCGCACCGAGATCATCCGGCTGATCGCCGAGATCTCCATGGGGGCGGGGACCCTGGCGATGATCGGCGGCACCGTGGTGATCGTCGGGTTCCTGACGCTGGCCGCCGGCGGCACCCTCGCGGTGCAGGGCTATTCCTCGCTGGGCGACATCGGCATCGAGGCGTTGACCGGGTTCCTGTCGGCGTTCATCAACGTGCGCATCGCCGCGCCCGTGGTGGCCGGCATCGGCCTGGCCGCCACCTTCGGGGCCGGGGTGACCGCCCAGCTCGGGGCGATGCGCATCAACGAGGAGGTCGACGCGCTGGAATCGATGGGAATCCCGCCGATTCCGTATCTGGTGTCGACCCGCATCGTGGCCGGGATGCTGGCCATCACCCCGCTGTACTCCATCGCGGTGATCCTGTCGTTCGTGGCCAGCCAGTTCACCACGGTGGTGTTGTTCGGCCAGTCCAGCGGGCTCTACGCGCACTACTTCGACACCTTCCTGAACCCGATCGACCTGCTGTGGTCGTTTCTGCAGGCGGTCCTGATGGCGATCACCATCCTGTTGATCCACACCTACTTCGGTTACTTCGCCACCGGCGGGCCGTCGGGGGTCGGGGTGGCCGTGGGCAACGCGGTGCGCACCTCGCTGATCGTGGTGGTGTCGGTGACCCTGCTGGTCTCACTGTCGGTGTACGGCTCCAACGGCAACTTCAACCTGTCGGGGTAGGGGTCGAAACGAGATGTCACGCAGTTACGCACGCCCGCTGGCCGGACTGGCGACCGTCGTGGTGATCGGGCTGATCATCGCGGTGGCCATCGGCCTGTTCCAGGGCAGTTTCCGCAAGTCCGTGCCGGTGACCGTGATCGCCGAGCGGGCCGGTCTGGTGATGAACCCGGACGCCAAGGTCAAGATGCGCGGCGTCCAGGTCGGCCAGGTGGACCGGATCGAGAACCGCCCGGACGGCACCGCGGTGCTGCATCTGGCGATGGACCCGTCGCAGCTGCACCTGATCCCGAAGAACGTCATCGCCGACATCGCCTCCACGACCGTGTTCGGGGCGAAATCCGTGCAGTTGACGATGCCGCCGGAACCGTCGGCGGAGCGACTGCAGCCCGGGCAGGTGTTGCGCGGCGATCACGTCATGATCGAGATCAACACCATCTTCCAGCAGCTGGTCGACGTGCTGGATCACATCGACCCGGTGAAACTGAACGAGACCCTGGGCGCGATCGCCTCGGCCTTCTCCGGACGGGGGGAACAGTTCGGTCAGACCCTGACCGATTTCGAGGCCCTGCTGGCCCGGCTGGAACCGAGCCTGCCCGCCTTCAGCCGCGATCTGGAACTGAGCGCGCAGGTTTCGGCGGCCTATGCCGACGCCGCTCCCAATCTGCTTCGCACCATGCAGAATTCGATTACGCTCAGCGACGGTATCGTCGACGAGCAGGACAACCTCGACGCCTTCCTGGTGAGCGCCATCGGGCTGGCCGATGTCGGCAACGACGTGCTGGGCGGCAACCGGGAGGCCTTCAGTGAGGTGCTGGAACTGCTCGTTCCCACCACAAATCTGCTCAACGAGTACGCACCGGCGATCAACTGCTCGCTGCTGGGCATGGAATACGTCATGAACCAACCCCCGCTGATGGACCCGGGCGTCCTGGTCAATGTGGCGTTCACACTGGGGATCGACCGGTACCGCTATCCGTCGAACCTGCCCAAGGTGGGCGCCAAGGGCGGTCCGCACTGTATGGGCCTGCCGTTCATCGGGTTCGGTAACCGGTCGAAGTATCTGGTCACCGATGTGAACGCCAATCCCTGGCAGTACGGCAACCAGGGGATCGTGCTGAACTCCGACGGGCTCAAACAGTTGCTGTTCGGCCCGCTGGACGGACCACCGCGCAACACCGCGCAGATCGGACAGCCCGGATGACCCGCACCATCGTCAAATTCGGGGTGTTCGTCACGGTGATGACGACACTCACCGCGTTCTTGTTCATGACCTTCAGCCAGTACCGCGGGGGTGCCACCTCCCGCTACTCGGCGGTCTTCGAGGACGCGTCACGGCTGGAGTCGGGAGACTCGGTGCGGGTGGCCGGCGTGCGGGTCGGCACCGTGCGGGGCGTCGCGTTGCAACCCGACAAGACCGTGCTGGTCGACTTCGACGCGGATCGCGGCATTCAGCTGACCGAAGGCACCCGGGCCGCGGTCCGGTACCTCAACCTCACCGGCGACCGCTATCTGGAACTGCTGGACGAACCCGGGTCGACCCGGCTGCTGCCGGCCGGTTCGCGGATTCCCAAGGAGCGGACCGCCCCGGCGCTGGATCTGGATCTGCTCCTCGGCGGCCTGCGGCCGGTGATCAACGGGCTGAACCCCCAGGACGTGAACGCCTTGACCTCGGCACTGGTGCAGATCTTCCAGGGGCAGGGCGACACGCTCGACTCGTTGATGAGCAAAACGTCGTCGTTCTCGACCAGCCTCGCCGACAGCAGCCAGGCCATCCAGCAGCTGATCGACAATCTCCGGGCGGTGGTGGACACCCTGGAGAAGGACGGAGACAAGTTCTCCGGCGCGATCGACCAACTGGAGCAACTGGTCAGCGGTCTGGCCGAGGACCGCGATCCGATCGGCACCGCGATCACCGCCCTCGATCAGGGCACCGCGTCCATGGCGGACCTGCTGTCCCAGGCCCGGCCGCCGCTGGACCGCACCGTCAACGAACTCAACCGGTTGGCGCCGCTGCTGGCCGACCACCAGATCGTCTTCGACCGGGCCCTGCAGCGCGGTCCGGAGAACTACCGGAAGCTGGCCCGGCTCGGCTCGTACGGCAGCTGGATCATGTACTACATCTGCGGAATCTCCTTCCGGGTGACCGACCTCGAGGGCCGGACCGCGGTGTTCCCCATGGTCAAACAAGAAGGCGGAAGGTGTGCTGAGCCCTGATGCGCAAATATCGTGAAACCAACTTGATGCGCGCGGGTTTCATCGGCTTCGTGCTCATCGTGCTCGTCATCACCATCGGTCTGCAGCCGGAACGGATCATCCAGTGGGCCACCTCGATCCGGTACCAGGCGTTGTTCAGCGAAGCCGGCGGGATCACCGTCGGCAACGACGTCACGATCTCCGGGATCAAGGTCGGCACGGTCAACGAGGTCACTCTGCACGACGGGGATGCGCTGGTCACCTTCACCGTGGCCGGAAAACACCAACTCGGGGCGCAGACCACCGCGCACATCCGCACCGGTTCGTTGCTGGGGGAGCGGGTGATCACGCTGGAGTCCTACGGCAGTGAACCGCTGCGCGGCACCGATGTCATCCCGACATCCCGCACGTCGTCGCCCTACTCGCTGACCGATGCGGTGGGCGATCTGGCCACCAACACCGCCGGTACCGACACCGCCGCGCTGAACCAGGCGCTCGACACGCTGTCGGCGACCATCGATCAGATCGCGCCACGCCTCGGCCCGACGTTCGACGGTCTCAGCCGGCTGTCGCGTTCGCTCAACGACCGCAACGAGAATCTGGCCGGCCTGCTGGCCAGCGCCGGCGAGGTGACCAAGGTGCTGGCAGAGCGCAGCCAGCAATTGAACACGTTGATCCTCAACGCCAATGATCTGCTGGCGGTGCTCAACGAGCGCCGGGAGGCCATCGTCACCCTGCTGGCGAACACGTCGGCAGTGGCGCAGGAACTCACCGCGCTGGTCGCCGACAACGAGGCCGAACTCGCGCCCACCCTGGAGCGGCTGAACTCGGTGATGGAGATGCTCGAACGCAACCGGGACAACATCGCGAAGATCCTGCCGAACCTGAAGAAATTCATCCTGGCCCAGGGTGAGACGCTGGCGAACGGTCCGTACTACAACGCGTTCGTCCCGAACCTCAACCCGGCGCAGATCCTGCAGCCGTTCCTGGACTACGCCTTCGGCTTCCGCCGCGGCACCAACGCCGGTCAACCACCCGACACCGTCGGTCCGCGCGCCGAACTTCCCCTGCCGTACAACGCAATTCCCGGAGGTACCCGCTGATGACGCGCAGGCGGCTGACCACCTGGCTGGCGGTGGGATTCGTTGTGCTGCTGGTGGCGGGAGGTGGGCTCCTGCTCCGGCAGGTGGTGTACGCGCCGCGTACCTTCGAGGCGATCTTCACCTCGGCGACCGGTATCTACCCGGGCGACGAGGTGCGGGTGTCCGGGGTGGCGGTCGGATCCATCGACTCGATCACCCCCGAGGGCACCCACACCCGGATGGTGCTGAAGGTGGACCGGGACGTGCCCATCCCGGCCGACGTCAAAGCCGTGATCGTGGCGCCCAATCTGGTGGCGGCCCGCTACGTGCAGTTGACCCCGGCGTACCGCTCCAGCGAGGGCGGGCCGACCCTGCCCGACAACGCGGTCATCGACCTGGACCGCACCGCCGTGCCGGTGGAGTGGGACGAGGTCAAGGAACAACTCATGCGGTTGGCCACCGACCTCGGGCCGCAGCGCGGTGTCGACGACACGTCGGTGTCCCGGTTCATCGAAACCGCCGCCGACGCGATGGAGGGCAACGGAGCCAAGCTCCGGGAGACCATCACCCAACTCTCCGGGGTGGCCCGGGTTCTCGCCGAGGGCAGCGGGAACGTCGTCGACATCATCAGGAATCTGCAGACGTTCGTCACCACGCTGCGCGACAGCAATGAGCAGGTGATGGTGTTCCAGAACCGGCTGGCGACACTGACCAGCGTGATCAACGGCAGCCGAACCGATCTCGACGCGGCGTTGCAGAACCTCTCCGTGGCGGTGGGCGAGGTCCAGCGGTTCGTGGCGGGCAGCCGTGACCAGACCTCCGAACAGCTGGAGCGGCTGGCCAACGTCACCCGCAACCTGCTCGACAACAAGCTCGAGATCGAGAACGTGTTGCACATCGCCCCCAACGCGCTGGCCAACGCCTACAACATCTACAACCCCGACACCGGAAGCCCGGTGGGACAGTTCGTGCTCAACAACTTCTCCGATCCCGTCCAGTTCATCTGCGGCGCCATCGGTGCGATCGAGAACACCACCGCGCCGGAGACCGCGAAGCTGTGCGCCCAGTACCTGGGGCCGGGGCTGCGGCTGCTGAACTTCAACTATCTGCCGATCGGCATCGACCCGTTCCTGATGCCCTCGGCGAAGCCGGAGAACATCATCTACTCCGAACCCAGACTCGCGCCCGGCGGCGGGGCCAACCTGGAGTTCGAACCCGAACTGCCGCCGACCGTGTCGGCCTACGAAGGCGTCCCTCCGGGTCCGCCGCCGTTCACCGGGCGGCCGCCCGGAACGCCGCCCCCGGGCGCGCAGCAGATGCTGCCGGGCGCACCTCCGGTGGTGCCACCCAATGTGCGGTCGACGCTGCAGGGCATGCTCAACCCGGCGGGCACACCGCACGGACCGGCGCCCGACGGGCCGCCGCTGCCGGCCGAGGCGCCGGCACCGGCAGAAGGGACACCGCCGGCATGAGACTCAAGAGGCACACAACGATGATGCGCGGAGTCGTGGCCGTGGGTGCCTGTGTCGCGCTGACCGTGAGTGGGTGCGGATTCCAGGGCGTGAACTCCCTGCCGCTGCCCGGTGCGGTGGGCCGCGGACCGGGTGCCGAGACATACACCGTCGAGATCGAGAACGTCGCGACGCTGGAACCGAATTCGCCGGTGATGATCGGCGATGTGGTGGTGGGCAGCGTGCGGAGCATGACGGTGCAGGACTGGCACGCCAAGGTCGAGATCTCGGTGGAGCCCGGCGTCGAGGTACCGGCCAACGCCGTCGCCAGCGTCGGCCAGACCAGCCTGCTGGGTTCGATGCACCTCGCGCTGGACCCGCCGCCCGGGGAGCGGCCCCAGGGCCGGTTGGCGCCGGGATCGGTGATCCGGCTTGATGATTCGTCGACCTATCCGACAACCGAACAGACCCTGGCCTCACTCGCCGCGGTGGTCAACGGCGGCGGGCTCGGCCAGATCGGCGACGTGATCCACAACATGAGCGGAGCGCTCAACGGCCGGGAACAGCAGATCCGGGATCTGCTGAACCGGCTGGACACGTTCGTCGGCACGCTGGACGCCCAGCGGGACAACATCGTGTCCTCGATCGAGTCGCTGAACCGGCTGGCCGCGAGGTTCGCCGGGGAACGGGACGACATCACCCGCGCGTTGGAGCGGGTCCCACCGGCCATCGAGGTTCTGGTCCGGGAACGGCCACGGCTGACCGCCGCGCTGGAGCGGCTCGGCACCTTCAGCGACACCACGACCCGCTTCGTCAACGATTCCCAGGCGGATTTGGTGCGCAACCTCGAGAACCTGGAACCCGCACTGAAAGCGCTCGCCGATGTGGGTCCCAGCCTCAACAGCGTCCTCGAATTCGCGGTGCACTTCCCGTTCACGCAGAACTTCATCGACCGCGCGATCCGCGGCGACTACTACAACCTCTTCGCGATCGTGGACTTCACCATTCCGCGGTTGAAGCGCACCCTGTTCCTCGGCACCCGGTGGGCTCAGGAGGGCGCCCAACTGGTGCCGGCGCCGGGGGACCCGCAGTATCTGCAATACACCTACGATCCGCTCCGATTGGGTGTCGACCCGCCGCCGCCACAGTTCGTGCCGCCACTCGGAGACGAGGTGTTCCCGCCAGCGGTGCCGCCCGAACCACCGCAGGCGGCGACGGCCGAACAGGAGGCGTTGCCGCTGCCGCCGATCACCGAGGACGTCGGGCCGTTGCTGCCGGCCGCGCCTCCGGCAGTGGTGAATTTCCCGGGCGGGCCGGTCACCGTCCGGCCCACGCCGCCGGCACCGGACGGCTCGACCCCGATATTCGCGGGACATCCGGCGCAACCGCCGTCGCCTGAGACCGCTCCCAGCTCCGGAGGTGGTGGCTGATGCTGACCCGGTTCATCCGAACCCAGCTGATCCTCTTCACGATCGCCGCGATCGTGGGGGTCTCGGTGATGGTGTTCGCCTACATGCAGGTCCCGATGCTGCTGGGGATCGGCCGGATGACGGTGAAGATCGAATTGCCGGAGGCCGGTGGGCTGTACCGGTTCAGCAACGTCACCTACCGCGGCACCCAGGTCGGCAAGGTGCAGTCGGTGACCCTCACCGACGACGGCGTCGAGGCGACGATGTCACTTGTCGGGTCGGCGAAGATCCCTGCCGATCTGCGCGCCGAGGTGCGCAGCATGTCCGCGGTCGGCGAGCAGTACATCGAACTGTTGCCGCGCACCGATTCCCCGCCGTACCTGGAGAACGGATCGGTGATCCCCCGCTCGGACACGTCGGTGCCGCAGGCCGTCGGGCCGATGCTGGAACAGCTCAGCACCCTGGTGAACACCATCCCGAAGGACAGCCTGAGCCGGCTGCTCGACGAGTCGTTCGAGGCGTTCAACGACACCGGATACGAGTTCGGTTCGTTGCTGGACTCGTCGGCGACGGTGACCCGCGACGCCAACGCGGTCGCCGATCAGACCCGCCTGCTGGCCGAGGATGCGGAGCCGTTCCTCGACGCCCAGGCACAGACCACCGACTCGATCCGGGTCTGGGCGGCGAGCCTGGCCGGAATCACCGACCAACTGGACAAGAACGACCCACAGATCCGCACCGTGCTGCGGGAGGGGCCCGGATTCGCGCAGGAGACAGCGCAACTGCTCGAACAAGCCAGGCCCACCCTGCCGGTGCTGCTGGCGAACATGACCACGTTCGGCAAGATCGGGGTGTCCTACAACCCGTCGATCGAGCAGTTGCTGGTGCTGGTGCCGCCCTTCGTCGCGCAGATTCAGACCTACGCGCCGACCACCAGCCCGAACGGCCTGCCGAACGGCGAGTTCTCCTTGGGGCTGGGCGATCCCGCGGCCTGCACGGTGGGCTTCCTGCCACCGTCGGCATGGCGCAGCCCGGCCGACACCACCGTGGTCGACACCCCGGAGGGGTTGTACTGCAAGTTGCCGCAGGACTCTCCGGTCGCGGTGCGGGGCGCCCGCAACTACCCCTGTATGGAACACCCGGGTAAGCGTGCGCCGACCGTGGAGTTGTGCAACGACCCCGAGGGTTACAAGCCGGTGGCGACACGCCAGCATGCGCTCGGCCCGTACCCGTTCGACCCGAACCTGGTGTCGCAGGGGGTGCCGATCGACGCGCGGGCCAGACTGGACGACAACACATTCGGCCCGGTGGAGGGCACCCCGCTGCCGCCGGGCGTGACCGCACCGCCGCCGCGTATCCCGCAGGCGCCGTCACCCCCGCCGAACTTCGCCGGGACCGGGCCGGGTGCACTGCTGCCCGGACAGCCGTTGTACACCGAACCGCCGGTGAGTCCGCCCGGGCCGGCCCAGGTGACCGAACCGGACATCGTTCCGGCGCCGCCGGCGCAGCTTCCGTCGGCCACCGAGGTGCCGGTACCGCCGGGGGTGAACCCCGACGATCTGCACCTGCCGCCCGGTGCCGTCCCGGTGCCGGGACCCGGGTCGGGGACGGTGATCTCGCCGAGTTCGTCGAGCAGTGCGCGAGACGGCGGACCGACCGTCGCGTTCGCCCGGTACAACCCGCGGACCGGTGAGTACATGGCGAGCGACGGGCGGCTGTATCGCCAGTCCGATTTGAGCAGCACCCCGAAGTCGTGGCAGGAGCTGATGCCGACCTGATCGGGAAAACCTCGAACGACAGTCGGCCCCGGGCGGAGATGCCCGGGCCGAGCTGTGTCACGGAGGTATGTCGGGGAGGCGGCGGTTCAGATCTTCTTCATGTAGAACGGCATCCTGATCTGCGGCCACTGGTTGCGGCCACAGGATCCGCTGGCGCCCAGAGTCTGGTTCTCCCCGGCGAATTCGTCTGAGCCCATCTTGTAGTGTCCGTCGAAGCCGACCGGATAGATCTTGTAGACGCGCAGCCCCTCGACGGGCTGACCGTCGGCGCAGAACCGCCATTCGGGGACCACCCGCTTGACGTACCACAGTCCGTTGGTGGTGTAGATCGGGGCGCTCCAGCCCTCATCGCTGGTGACGGTGCCCGCACATTCGTTCGGGGCGATGCACTCGGTCTCGATCGTCCAGGTGGCGCGCTCACCGGGCTGGTTCTGATAACGCTCGTTGACCCTGGCGAATTCGCCGTTGGAGGACACGGCGAACGTGCCGTTGATGCCCCACTCCTCGGAATCGGCCGTGGCGGGTCCGGCGAAGGTCAATCCCAGGGTGGCCGTGGCCGCGATGACCGCAGCACCGGTTCTGATGCTGTTGACCGACATGAAAGAACTCCTCCGCTGTGGGAGACCGGATATCCAGTCCGGAGAATATCAGTTGCGGCGCACCGCTATTGATTGATGGGAGATATGCTTGCCAAAATAGAGAATTCCGTTTCCGGGTATGGAAGAGTGATGCCGTGCGTCTGACCGGGATAGCCGCAGCTGCGATGATCGCTGCCGGGTTGTTGACCGCACCTCAGGCCGGTGCCGAACCCCAAACCTGCAACGACCCGTATTGCGTGCCGGGTATCACCCCCAATGTGGTGCTCGGGTCCTATTGCGAGAACACGACCTATTACGTGTTCGGAACCGCGGTCGCGGGCCCCTCGATCCGGGAGGGCAGGCTGGTGTTCTGCGGTTCGCCGCGGCGGTATGAGCCGCGTTGGTTCCGGTCACCGCCGATGGCCGGCATCCGCGATCTGCACAGCGACTGCACCGGCGAGGAGAACATGGTGGCCCAGGCGCCGGACGGTCTGTTCCTGGCGTGTGTGTCGATGAACGGCGAGAACCGCTGGCGCCGCGGTGACGCCTGATCCGGGCGTCACCAGTTACGGATCGAGCACAGCGCGCCCTTCGGTCCGCTGTGCCGTTTCACCACCACACCATCCACCGCGAGCTCGCAGTTGAAGCCCGGCGGCTCCAGATTCGGAGCCTCACCACTCTGCACGACCACCATCGCCCACATCGCGGGATCGGCCAGATG
The DNA here is from genome assembly GCF_900187065.1 of Mycolicibacterium thermoresistibile. NCBI lineage: Bacteria > Bacillati > Actinomycetota > Actinomycetes > Mycobacteriales > Mycobacteriaceae > Mycobacterium > Mycolicibacterium thermoresistibile. Next base: position 3,179,903 of record NZ_LT906483.1, on the reverse strand, counting down.
GGTCTCGAACACCCATGGCTGATCCGGCCCGACGGTGGCCTCCGCCTTCGGGCTGAAGATGTACGGGTTGTGGCTGTAGTCGGAGAACACCGCGGGTTCGCGCTCGCGGTAGTAGATCCGGGCGTGGAACGGCGCGTCGGCGGTCACGGTGTACCGGACGTGGTGCAGGACGGGCTCCTCGGCCGCCGCAGGCGCTGCCGATGCCACCGACGCCAGTCCGAGGGACAGCACAGCGAGGCAGGTCGCGGAAGTCTTCATCTCACATCCTGGTCAGGAAGAACGGGTAGACGTGCTGGCCGCCCGGTGCGCCGTCGCATCCCACCTCGAATGATGACACCAACTCGCCGGCCAACGTCTCGGCGTCCCAGGTGTACACATCGTGCGTCGGGATGGTGGGCCCGTAATAGATGTCCCCACAGCGCAATCCGAACGGATCATCCAGCACCATGGTGTAGCGGCCGTCGGCGAGCCAGGCCTGGGTGTGGCCGTAGATCGCCTTGGCGATCGGCTGGGGCTCCGTCCACACCTCCACACAGTCGGTGCGTTTGGAGTTGTCCGGATTACGGCACGGCGCGTTGAGCACCCAGATGTAGGTGTGGAAATCCCGGCGGTCGGGCATGTGCAGCAGATAATTGCCGAACGGCATCGCAGCCGATGCCGGTGGCGGCGCGATGAGCGCCGCCACCATGAGGGCGGCGCACAACACCACCGACTTCACATGTTCCTCCACTGTGCGGACCGGCCGCCGTTTCGCCGGCTGTGTCGAAAGTCGATCGAGAACATCGGTCTCGAGTACCCGGATCGCTGTTCGCGCCAAAGAATAACAATTCCGTTCGCGGGGAAAGGGCCGAATGGGCGGCCCGGAATGCCCGTCCCGGTGATTGCGGACCAGACCCTCGCCCGGAACTGAGAGCCCCGCGTCCGGCCCGTTCGGCCGACTCAGCCGATCGGCTTGAACGTGATGTTCAGTTCCGTCAGCCCACGCAGGATGAACGTCGGCTCGTAGGTGTAGTTGCGCTCACCCGGTCCGCCGTGTTTGTCGGCGTCGATCTCGATGTCGGCCAACCGATCCAGGAGGCGCTCGATGGACACCCGGCCCTCGACCCGGGCCAGCGGCGCGCCGGGGCAGGAGTGGATGCCGCGGCTGAACGCCAGGTGCTCACGCACGTTCTTGCGGTCGATGTCGAACTCGTGCGGGTTCTCGAACCGGCGCGGGTCCCGGTTGGCGGCACCGGGGGCCACCATGACCGTGGTGCCGGCCGGGGCGTCGAGGTCACCGACGGTGGTCGACTTGCGCACCATCCGGAAGACCGTCTTGACCGGGCTCTCCATCCGCAGACACTCCTCGATGAACACCGGGATGCGGCTGCGGTCCTCGCGCAGGGTCTGCTGGATGTCGGGCCGGTCGCCGAGGATCTGCAGCGCTGCGCCGAGCAGTTTGGCGGTGGTCTCCTGCCCGGCGGCGAACAGGAAGGTGGCGGTGCGGACCACGTCGATCACCTCCGGCGTCGAGCCGTCCGGGTACTTCGCCGTGGCGATCGCGGTCAGCACGTCGTCGCGCGGCTCGCGCCGCCGATCCTCGATGTACTGGGTGAACTTGTCGTCGGCCCACTCCAGGGGGTTGGTGGCGATCGTCTCGTGGTCCAGCGAACCGATCCGGGTGCCCGGCCGCTCCGCACCGAACGCCTCCCGGAACGCGTCGTGGTCCTCCTCCGGCACGCCGAGCAGGTCGGCTACCACCAGCAATGAGAACGGCTTGGCATAGGCGGCCAGGAACTCGCACTTGCCGTCGGCGATGAACTCGTCGATGTGGCGGTCGGCCAGACGCCACATGAAGTCCTCGTTCTCCTTGAGCCGCTTGGGGGTCAGCAGGCGGGCCAGGATCGACCGGGCGTTGGTGTGCTCCGGCGGATCCATCGTCACCATGTGCTCGTACATGGGGATCTGGGTCCGGTGCCGGGCGATCTGCTCGGTGATGTCGTCACCCTCGGGCTGGAACGGCAGCGGCGTGAACGGCCCCATCACCGCGATGCACGAGGAGAGGTTCTCCGAATCGCGGTACACGTCGTTGGCTTCCTCCCAGCCGGTCACCGCGATGACGCCGTGATGCGGCTCCCGGGCGATCGGGCATTTGGACCGCATGTGGTCGAAATACGGATGCGGATCGGGAACCAGCGAGGGATCGGTGAAGTAGTCGATGGAATCGAAATCAGTGGTCATGATTGTCGCTTTCTCCCGGGCGGGACGCGGAACCGGGGGGCCCTGGATCGCCGTACGTTTGGGCAATCTGCTGAGCACTTGCTTAGCACGGAGCTAGAGTCGGGGTCAAGAACGGTCTGCGGTGCGGCGCTTACCATCACCGTGGTGTATCCAGACCAGTGACGAAGAGGTGGATTCGGTATGGCATCGGGTCGGCGGATCGGTACGCCCGACGCGAAGAACCGCGGCGTTCTGCTCGACGCCGCAGAGCGGTTGATGCTCGAGGAGGGCTACGTCGCGGTGACGTCGCGCCGGGTCGCGGAAAAGGCCGGTTTGAAGCCACAGCTGGTCCATTACTACTTCCGGACCATGGACGACCTGTTTCTGGAGGTGTTCCGCCGCCGGGCCGAGGAGGGACTGCGCGCACAGGAGGAGGCGTTCGCCTCACCGCAGCCGTTGTGGGCGCTGTGGCGGTTCGGCACCGACCCGGCCGGGACCAGGTTGACCATGGAACTCATGGGGCTGGCCAACCACCGGCCGGCGCTGCGGGCCGAGATGGCCCGCTACGCCGAACGGTTCCGGGAGAAGGAACGCGACGCGATCGCCGCGATCCTGGAGCGGTACGGCATCGACGCCTCCGACGTGCCCCCGGTGGTGTGGGCGGTGTTCGCAGCCGCCGTGTCCCGAATGCTGGTGATGGAGAAGGCGATCGGGATGTCTGTGGGGCACAAGGAGATCCTCGAGTTCTGCGAGGACTGGCTGCGCCGGCTGGAGGGTGAGCCGTTGCCCGCGTCGGACCCGGACTCGGTCGCTTCGGCCTGAGTCCCGCGGTGTTCGAATCCACCGCCGGGGTCTACAGCGACAGGATCGTGGCCGACGCGGTCCCGGGAGCCCCGTAGACCTGCGCGAGGCCCACCCGCGGATTGTTCGGCACCTGGCGCTCCCCGGCCTCACCCCGCAGCTGCCGCACCAATTCGTGCACTTGGCGCAGACCCGACGCCCCGATCGGCTCGCCGTTGGCGATCAGGCCGCCGTCGGTGTTGATCGGCAGCGACCCGCCGATCTCGGTGGCGCCCTCGGCCAGCAGCTTCTCCTGCTCACCGTCGGCGCACAACCCGGTCTCGGCCATGTGGATCACCTCGGCGCCGGCGTCGGTGTCCTGCAACTGCGCGATGTCGACATCCTCCGGGCCGATTCCGGCGGCCTCGTAGGCGGCGCGCGCGGCGTACACCGTCGGCGCCACATCCTCCTCCAGGGGCGCCGAGGTGGCATGCACCTCGTAGGCGCCGTAGCGGCGGGTGCGGATCTCGCTGGCCCGCACGTACACCGGCTTGTCGGTGAAGCGGTGAGCGATGTCGCCACGGCACATGATCACCGCCGCAGCACCCTCGTCGGGGGCGCAGAACATGTACTGGGTCAGCGGATAGTTCAACACCGGCGAGTTCAGGATGTCCTCGACCGAGATCTCCTTGCGGCGGAACGCATTCGGGTTCAATGATCCGTTGCGGAAGTTCTTGTTCGCGACCCGGGCCAGCGTCTCCTGGGAGATGCCGTGATCGTGCAGGTACCGGTTCGCCTTCATGCCGAAGAACTTGGTGGTGACGAACTGGCCGTTCTGCGCGTACCACTGGGGGAGCGCGAGTTTGGCCGGGTCGTCGGTGAACGCGCCGCGGGGGTGCTTGTCCATCCCGATCGCGATGCCGATGTCGTACTTGCCCAACCGGATGGTGTCGGCCGTCTCCTGGATGGCGCTGGCCGCGGTGGCGCAGGCATTGAACACGTTGGTGAACGTGATACCGGTGAGACCGACCAGGCGGGTGACCGCGTCCGGGTTGGAGATCTCATAGCTGCCGCCGTAGCCGAACTGGATGTCCTTCCATTCCAGGCCGGCGTCGGCGAGTGCGGCGGCGATGGCCTCGGCGCCCATCTCCATGGCGGTCTTGTCGAACCGGCCGAACGGGTGCAGGCCCACCCCGATGATCGCGACGGAGTTCTCGTTGCTCATGCGGTGGTGCCCTCCTCGGTGCGTCCGGTCGGCCGGAATGCGAACGTCATGATGTCCTCGCCGTTCTCATCGGTGGTGAGCGGCACCATCGTCAACTCGACGGGCATCCCGAATTCGAGTTCGGCCGGGTCGTTCTCGGTCAGCCTGCCCTCCACCCGCACGGTGTCGCCGAGTTGGACGAGACCGACGCCGAACGGCACGAAGTCGTCGCCGGTCGGACCCGCATAGGGCGGTCCGGGCGGGAATCCCTGGGTGGTCCAGGCCACCAGGGTGCCCTCCCTCGGCAGCAGGAGCTCGCTCATCTCGGCCGCACTGCACTTCGGGCAGCGGTCCTGGCGCGGGAACGTCACGGCCGAACATGATCCGCATCGACTGCCGATCAGCTGGGGGTTCTCCTCGGGCCAGGTGGAAATCTCGGGGGCCAGCGCTCTCGCCATCAACCGTCCTTCGTTCATCCAGGCGTCTGCACCACCGCGTTCACCCCGCCGGCCGGGCCCCGTCGGCCGGGCCCCGGCGGACGAGCACGGTGGCGTCGCCGGTGACAATATCCGGAAACGACGTTCTCGTCTAGGGAGAACCTGTTGCACGGCCGGTGGTGGTCTCGACGGGATCCGCCGCGGCGGTTACCGTGCGACAGGTGGACTCCGACAGGGCGCAGATCGCCGACGTATTGATCCGCTACGCAACGGGTATCGACCAGAAGGACTGGACGCTGTTCCGCAGCTGCTGGACCGACCGGATCGACGTCGACTACCACCAACTCGGCACCTTCACCGATCCGGACGCCTTCACCGAGGTGATGGCGCAGGTGCACGGACCGATGGGACCGACCTACCACCGCATGGGCAACGTCGTCATCGACGTCGACGGCGACCGGGCCACCGCGCGCTCGTATGTGCACGCGGTGCTGATGCTGCGCCCGGACGACGGGGAGAACTGGATCGACGCGGTCGGTCACTACGACGATGAGCTGGTACGCACCGGCGACGGGTGGCGGATCCGGCGCCGGGTGTCCACGACCGCGCGGCTGCTCACCGGTGGGGACCTGGCCGCGCAACTGCGCGCGCAGTGACGGTACTTCCCGGGCCGATCCGGCAGATCGGTTGTGTGGTCGCCGATCCGATCGGGCGATCCGGGAGCCGGGGCTGAACCCGACGGCTACTTCGTCCGGTTCATCAGGCTGTCGGCGGCCTGCCAGTGCTCGTCGGAAACCCACAGCCGCGCAAAGGCTGTCACCGCTTCAGTGGTGGGCACGCCGCCGATCACCCGCTTGATCTCCGCGGCCGGCCGCGTCGCCAGCGACCGGGCGATGGCGCGCCACTCGGTGTCGAAGGAGGCCCGCGGAACGACCTTGTCCACCAGGCCGACCCGTTCGGCCTCGGCGGCGGTGAGGACGGTCCCGGTGCCCGCCAGCAGCAGCGCTTTGCTCCTGCCGACCAGTTCCGCCAGCCGTTCGGCGCCGCCCCACGCCGGCATGATCGCCAGGGCCACCTGATTGAAACCGATCCGGATGTCGTCGGCTGCGATCCGGATGTCGGCGGCCACCGCCACCTCGGCCCCGCCGCCGAGCGCATGCCCGTTGAGTGCGGCGATCACCGGACCGGGAAAGCGGGCCAGCCGATCGCAGATCGAGCGCATCCGCCACGCCATCGCCGACGCCTCGAGTTCGGTGCGCAGGGCGGCCAATTCCTTGAGATCGCCACCCGACACGAACGCCCGGTCGCCGGCACCCCTGATCACCAGCGCCTGCGCGTCCGGGTTGCCGGCGAGCGAGTCCAGCGCCTTCTCCAGCTGCTCCATGGTCGCCGGCGCGATCGCGTTGCGGGCCTGTGGCCGGTCGATGGTGATGACGGCCAGCCCGTCGGTGAGTTCAAGGTCGACCATCAGAGCGTTCTCCCCATCAGGCGTTCTCCCCATCAGGCGTTCTCTGCTGCCGGTATTGGCATTCTCGCGGTCGGAGAATAGCATCACCAGCATTCGACGAGTTGGTGCGGAGGTGCTGCGTTCTTCATGCGATCCATCCCGGCGGAGCTGAGGCGACGCTACGAAGAGAACGGCTGGTGGACGCAGGAATCGCTCGGCGATCTACTCGCCGAGGGGCTGCGGGCCGCCCCCGACGCCGGGTTCCGCGTGCACTCGGATGTGCGGCCGTACACCGGCACCTTCGCCGACGTGGAGGAGCGGGCGCGCCGGTTGGCCGCCGGGTTGCGCGCACGGGGTGTCGGGCCGGGCGACGTCATCGCGTTCCAGCTCCCGAACTGGGTCGAGGCCGCGATGACGTTCTGGGCCTCGGCGTTTCTGGGCGCGGTGGTGGTTCCCGTCGTGCACTTCTACGGCCGCAAGGAACTCGGCCACATCCTCCGCACCGCCCGGCCGAAGGTCTTCATCACCGCCGCCGAGTTCGGGCGGATGCGGTATCAGCCCGATCTGTGCGCGGACGTGCCGATCGTCGGGGTGGTCGGCCAACACGGTTTCGACGATTTGGTGGCCGACGAGCCGATGACCGGCACGCTCGCCACCGATCCGGCCGGGCCGGCGCTGATCGCGTTCACCTCCGGCACCACCCGGGATCCCAAGGGGGTGATCCACAGCCATCAGACCCTCACCTTCGAGACCCGGCAGCTGCTGGCGAACTACCCACCGGACCGGGGACGGCAGCTGACCGCCACACCGGTCGGCCACTTCATCGGCATGGTGGGGGCGTTTCTGATCCCGGTTCTCGAAGGCGCGCCGATCGATCTCGCCGACGTCTGGGATCCGGGCAGGGTGCTTCGGCTGATGGAGGCCGAGGACATCTCCATCGGTGGCGGGCCGCCGTATTTCGTGACCAGCCTGCTGGACCACCCCGACTGCACTCCCGAACATCTGGCCCGGTTCAAGACGGTCGGACTCGGCGGATCGACGGTGCCGACGACGGTCACCCGGCGGTTGGCCGAGCTGGGCATGTTCGTGTTCCGGTCCTACGGCAGCACCGAACATCCGTCGATCACCGGCTCGGGGCCGGCTGCGCCGGAGGAGAAACGGCTCTACACCGACGGCAATCCTCGCCCCGGCGTGGAGATCCGCATCGCCGAGGACGGTGAGATCCTCTCCCGCGGACCGGACCTCTGCCTGGGTTACACCGACGACGCGTTGACCGCCCGGGCCTTCGATGACGACGGCTGGTACCACACCGGCGACATCGGTGTGCTCGACGACGACGGCTACCTGACCATCACCGACCGCAAGGCCGACCTGATCATCCGCGGCGGCGAGAACATCAGCGCGCTGGAGGTGGAGGAGGTGCTGCTCGGCATGCCCGCCGTCGCCGAGGCCGTCGTGGTCGCCGCGCCCGATCCGCGCCTCGGCGAACGCACCGCCGCCGTGGTACGGGTCAAACCCGGCCACGCCATGCCCACGCTGGACGAGGTGCGGGACCACTTCGAACGGACCGGGGTGGCCCGCCAGAAGTGGCCGGAGGAGTTGCACGAGGTCAGCGACTATCCGCGCACCGCCAGCGGCAAGGTGCAGAAGTACCGGGTTCGGCAGAGCATCGCGGAGATTGCAGCCGCGCAGCAATGAGAATAGGATTCTCGTGAAAAGAAAAGGAGTGTTCCATGGGGCAACTGTCGCACCGGGTCGAGCTGCCGTTCCCGCTGTTCGACGCCGACAACCACCTCTATGAGCCGCCGGAGGCGATGACGAAGTACCTGCCCAAGGACTACAAGGACGTCGTCCAGTACGTCCAGGTCAACGGGCGGACCAAGATCGCGATCCGGGGTCAGATCTCCAACTACATCCCGAACCCGACCTTCGAGGTGGTCGCCCGGCCGGGTGCCTGGGAGGAGTACTTCAAGTTCGGCAATCCGGAGGGTAAGAGCAAGCGCGAGCTGTTCGGTGAGCCGATGCGGTCGATCCCGGCGTTCTTCGAACCCGGTCCGCGCCTGGAGCTGATGGACGAACTCGGTGTCGACCGCACCCTGATGTTCCCGACGCTGGCCAGCCTGATCGAGGAGCGGCTGCGCGACGATCCGGTGGCGATCCACGTGCTGATCCATGCGCTCAACCAGTGGCTCGACGAGGTGTGGGGCTTCAACTACAAGAACCGCATCTTCACCACCCCGGTGATCACCCTGCCGATCGTCGAGAAGGCCATCGAGGAACTGGAGTGGTGCGTCAAGCGCGGTGCCCGCGCCATCCTCATCCGTCCCGCTCCGGTGCCCGGTTTCCGCGGGCCGCGGTCGTTCGCGCTGCCCGAGTTCGACCCGTTCTGGGAGCGGGTCGTGGAGTACGACGTGTTCGTCGGTATGCACTCGTCGGACAGCGGCTACTCGCGCTACACCTCCGAGTGGGACGGCTCGCAGCAGGAGATGCTGCCGTTCCAGACCAACGCCATGGCGATCCTCAACGAGTGGCGGCCGATTCAGGATGCGGTGGCGTCCTGGGTGATCCACGGCGCGCTGTTCCGGCACCCGAAGCTGAAGGTCGGCATCGTCGAGGCCGGCTCCAAGTGGATGTTCCCGCTGCTGGATTCGATGGCGGAGGTGTACAAGAAGGCGCCGGAGGCGTTCCTGGGCAACCCGATCGAAGAGATCAAGAACCGCATCTACGTCAGCCCGTTCTACGAGGAGGGCATCGACGAGCTGATCAACCTGGTCGGTGTGGACCAGGTGCTCTACGGTTCGGACTGGCCGCATCCGGAGGGGCTGGCCGAACCGACCCACTACGTCACCGCGCTGGAGCACCTCTCCCTGGAGGACCAGGCCAAGATCATGGGCGGCAACCTCAGCCGTCTCGTCACGGTGTGAGTCCCCGCGACACCTGGCGGACCATCCCTGAGATGGTCCTGAGCGCAGCGGACCGCTTCGGCGACGCGGAAGCGGTCGTCGACGGTCCGCTGCGCCTCACCTTCACCGAGGTTGTGCACCGGATCCGTTGCGCTGCAGGCGCTTTCAGAGATCTCGGCATCGGCAAGGGGGACCGGGCCGCGATCTGGGCGCCCAACTCCGCTGAGTGGATCATCGCCGCGTTCGGACTGCTCACCGCCGGCGGTGTGCTGGTTCCGGTCAACACCCGGTTCCGGCCCGACGAGGCCGCCGACATCATCGGCCGCAGCAACGCCCGGGCGGTCCTGGTGCAGAAGGACTTCCTGAGCCAGGATTACACGCTGTCGGACACCGACCTCGCCGGCGGCCCACCGGTGATCGACATCAAATCCGACTTCCTCTCCGGCGGTGCGCCATTCGAGCGTGACGACATCGCCGGCACCGACATCTCCGACATCATCTTCACCTCGGGCACCACCGGGCGCCCCAAAGGCGCGATGATGAACCATCTGCAGAGTCTGCGGATGTACGAGGAGTGGGCGACACTGGCGGATCTGCGCGAAGGCGACCGCTATCTGATGATCAACCCGTACTTCCACACCTTCGGGCTCAAGGCCGGGCTGATCGCCTCGTTCCTGCGCGGGGCGACCATGGTGCCGGTGGCGGTGTTCGACGCCGAGCAGGTGGTGGACCTGGTCGAGCGGGAGCGGATCACGATGCTGCCCGGGCCGCCGACGCTGTACCACTCGCTGTTGGCGGTCCGTGACAAGGACAAGCTGGCGACCCTGCGGGCCGCGGTCACCGGGGCGGCCGACATCCCGGTCGAACTGATCCGGCGGATCCGCGACGAGCTTCCGTTCCGGAGCCTGATGACCGGATACGGCCTCACCGAGGCCGGCAATGTCACGCTGTCGCGGCCCGGCGACACCCCGGAACAGGTGGCCACCACCGCGGGCCTGCCCTGCGAAGACGTGGAGGTGCGCATCGCCGCCGACGGCGAGGTGCTGGTACGCGGATACGGCGTCATGCAGGGTTACCTCGACGACCCGGCGGGCACCGCACAGGCCATCGATCCGGACGGCTGGCTGCACACCGGCGACCTCGGCAGCTTCGACGACACCGGTCGGCTGCGCATCGTCGGCCGCAAGAAGGACATGTTCATCGTCGGCGGGTTCAACGCCTATCCGGCCGAGATCGAGGGCTTCCTGATGGAGCATCCGGCCGTCGCGCAGGCGGCCGTCATCGGGGTGCCCGACGAACGGCTCGGCCAGGTGGGCAAGGCCTTCATCGTGCTCGATGCCTCGGCCCGGCGTGCCGACGGGCCCACCGTATCGGCCGAGGACATCATCGAATGGAGCCGGCAGCGCATGGCCGGTTACAAGGTGCCGCGTCACGTGGAATTCCGCGACGCGTTACCGTTGAACGCCACCGGCAAGGTGGTCAAAGAGCAGCTGCGCTGACCCAAACTGTATGTAAACAGCGTTTTCGCAGGCAGCATGGTCTTTTTGGTTACCTGTCGATCGGGTATCGTCGCCGCGATATCGAAAACTAATAACATCATTCTCAATTAAGCATCGTGCTGAATGACAGGAGGTCGTATGGCATTCGGCAAGCCGTCCCCGGCGTCGAGGGCATCGAACGACGATGCCGAGGGCGCGGGCTCTGCGACCCCGTCTGCCCTGGCTGATGAGGAAGATCAGGGCATAGATCCCGAGGAGGCGCTGGCGCTCGCGGAGCAGGCGGAGGCCGAGGCCGCCGCTGCCGAAGCCGCCGCCGCTGCCGCTCGCGCCCGTGCGGAAGCGGCCCGACTGCGCCGGGAGGCGGCCCGCGCGATGACGGCCGATCGCGCCGCCGGATCCGGAGCCGACAAAACCGGGGCCGACGGAACCGGGGCCGACGGGGGTGAATCCGGCCCGCCCGAGGAGAGCGGTTCGGCTGCGGTCGAGGCTCCGCCGATCGAGCTGGCGGCCCCGGATTCCTCAGACACCACCCCGGCCGCCGGGGCCCGCCGCCGGTTCCGGCTGCGGTGGGGGATCGTGGCCCGTGCCGCGGCCATCGTGGCGATCTGCCTGTTGCTGGCGGCCAGCGGATACATGGTCTGGTACCACCAGCAGGTCGAGGCCGAGAAGCAGCGTGCCGCGGAGTTCGCGGCGGCCGCCCGGCAGGGGATCGTGTCCCTGATGTCGCTGGACTTCAACCGCGCCGAAGAAGACGTGCAACGGATCATCGACAACTCCACCGGCGAGTTCCGGGAGGAGTTCGAGAGCGCGGCCGAGGACTTCGCCACGGTGGCGAAGGAATCGAAGGTGATCACCGATGTCTCGGTGAACGCCACCGCCGTGCAATCGATGACCGAGGACTCCGCCGAGGTGCTGGTCGCGGCGACGTCGAGCATCACCAACGAGGCCGGCGCGAACCAGGATCCACGATCATGGCGGCTGTTCGTCAGCGTCACCCGAGACGACGGCCAGCTCAAGATGTCGAAAGTCGAGTTCGTACCGTGACCGACGAAGTGAAGCACACCGCCGACACCACCGAGAAAGCCGGCGGGGTCGCCGTCGGGGTCGCCGATGAAGCGGTGGCCGCCGCACCGGACACCCCCGGGGACAACGGGAGGGACCGGACCGCGTGGCGTGCGGTGCTCAAGGAGCCATCCGGGCTGATCCTGCTGATCGTCGCCCTGGTGGCGGCCGCGGCGGTCACCGCATCGCTGTGGAAGTTCCAGTACCGCCTCGATGTGCAGACCAACACCGACGCGGCGCAGGTCGCCGTCGATGCCGCCACCGAGGGCACGATCGCGCTGCTGTCCTACGCTCCCGAGACCCTGCAGGAGGACTTCGCGGCCGCCAAGGAACACCTGACCGGCGAGTTCCTCGACTACTACACCGAGTTCACCGACACGGTGGTGACCCCGGCGGCGATGGAGAAGCAGGTCTCCACCTCCGCGAACGTGGTGAAGGCCGCGATCTCGGAGATCCACCCGGATTCCGCGGTGGTGCTGGTGTTCCTCAACCAGATGACCACCAGCAAGGAGAACCCCGACGGCGCGTTCGCGGCGAGCAGTGTCAAGGTGGGTCTGAAGAAGGTCGACGGCCGCTGGCTGATCGAAGCGTTCGACCCGGTCTGACCGCTGTTTCGGCCCACGGCTACCGTGACCGGCGATGACGTACGCCGCGATCGTCCCGCTGGCCGCCACGGTGCCCCGGACCGACGTGTTCACGCCGTTGGCCGGGATGCCGGCGCTGGTCCGAGCGGTGCGGATGCTCGCCGAGGAGGCGGGAGCCGACGTGGTGCTGGTCGCGGTGGCCGCCGCGCTGGCCGACGAGGCCCGTGCCGCCTTGTCCGGTGTGGCGGGCACCGAGGTGGTGTCCGTCGACGGTGCGGGCCGACGGCTGGACTGTCTGCACGCCGGTCTGGACGCCGTGCGCAACCGCTCCACACCGCCGCACCACGTGCTGGTCCACGACTGCCGGCGACCGTTGACCCCGCCGGCGGTCGTCCGGCGGGTGCGCGCGGCACTGGCCGACGGAGCCGAGGCGGTGATCCCCGCCCTGCCGTTCACCGACAGCGCCAAGACCGTCGACGCGAGCGGGTCGATCACCGCCACGCTCGATCGCGCCACCTTGCGCACCGCCCAGCACCCGCGCGGCTTCCCGGTCGACCGGCTGGCGCAGTTGCTGGACGGGGCCGATTCGGCAGCCGATGAACTCCTCGAGGCTCAGCGGGTCGGCCTGACCCTGACCCTCGTCGACGGCGACCCGGACGGATTCGTGGTGCGGCTGCCGGACGCCGCATCTCTCGTCGAGGCGGTCATCACCGCCCGCGCGGGACGGATCTGACCCGCGCGCGCAGCAGCCGGTCGGCGATGTCGAGGTCCGCCGGGAATGTCACCTTCAGATTGTGTTCGGCGCCGGGGAAGGTGCGGATGTCCAACTCGGTGAAGCGTTCGACACAGGACGAGGTGTCGGTGCCCTCGAACCCGGTGCGTTCGGCCGCACGGTAGGCCTGCAGCAGCGGTAGCGCCCGGAAGGCCTGCGGTGTCTGCACCCGCACCACCCCGGCACCGTCCGGGAGCTGTGGGGCCAGATACTCGGCGGTCCCGGACGGGTCGACGCGCAGCACGTCGGGAGCCGCCAACGCGGGCACCGCGCCACCGTGCCTGCGGGCGACCGTCACCGCGGCGTCCACCAGGTCCGCCCCGGCCAGCGGGCGGGCCGCATCGTGAACCGCCACCACATCCACCGCCCCGGCCTCGATGTCGCCGGACAGGTGCCGCAGCGCGTTGGACTCCGAGCCGTGCCGTGAATCGCCCCCTTCGACGAATTCGACTGCGGTACCGGGCAACTCCTCGGCGATGGTGCGTTCGGCCACATCCCGCTCGCCACGGCGGAACACCAGCACGGTGCGGTCGATCGACGGTGCGGCCGCCACCGCGGCCACCGACCAGCTCACCATGCTGCGGCCGGCCAACGGCAGATATGCCTTGTTGCCGTCGGCGCCGACACGGGTGCCCATCCCGGCGGCGAGAACCACACCGACTGCTGCGGACATGAACTCACGCTAGCGTGAGCGGGATCCGGCCCGTCGGGGAGCCGGGGGCGCCGCGGTCTGCCGCGCGGGTTTGGCGCCCGGGTGTTCGGGTAGCCCTTTTCGATCGACCCTTGTGGTTGTCGAGACGGAGCGAGGACACGATGCCGAAGACCACCAAGAGCGGCAGCGCCAAGAAGAGCGAGCTGCCCAGCACGTTGCAGAAGTCCGATGCCAAGGCGCAGCGCACTTTCGCCAAGGCGCACGACGCGGCCGTCAAGGAGTACGGCGAGGGGGAGCGGGCCCACCGGGTCGCCTACAGCGCCCTCAAGCACAGTTTCGAGAAGGTGGGCGACCACTGGGAGCCCAAGTCGAAGAAGGGTCCGTCGGATCGCCGCGCGCAGAGCGGTGGACCGAACCCCAGGGGCGCTTCCGCCGAGGGCGTCAACGCCAACGCGACCAAGAAGCATCTGGTGCAGGTGGCCCGCCGGCTCGACATCCGGGGCCGGTCGACGATGAACAAGAGCGAGCTGGTGTCGGCGATCAAGAAGGCCAACCGCCGCGAGTCGGCGCGCAGCCGCTGACGTACGGGCGCACCGTCCGGGCGCCGGCGCCTCGATAGGGAGGTCCGGATCAGCCGTGGGGCCGGTTCGTCCGGTCGGGTCCGGTGTGGCGTCGGGGACCGGGCTCGAAGCTCTCCAGCAGCATGCGCTCCTGTTCGAGCGCCATCTGGCGTCGTGCCTTCTTGCGGGTGATGAGGATGCCCACCGCTGCGACCACCCACACCACGTACTGGACGGTCCACGCCAGCCGGAACGAGTCGAACGAGTACCCGCCGGCGGCGTCGAGGATCTGGCCCATCGCCTGCATCACGAGCAGCGAGGCCAGGAAGCCGCCCATGTTGACCATGCCCTGGGCGGTTCCCAGGGTCGCGCTCGGATTGAACGTGCGGGCGAAGTCGAATCCGACCATCGAGCCCGGGCCGCCCACCGAGATCACCACGATCAACGTGATGAGCAGCCATAACGGCGCGCGGTCGGGGAGCGCGAGCACGGCCGTCCAGGCCGCCGCGTTACTGGCGATGATCGCCAACACCAGCCGGGACCGCCGGTGCGGATGACGGCCGGTGAAGATCCCGATCAACACGCCGGCGACGATGGCGACCGCCACCGACAGGGTGAGCATCGCACCGGCCATCTGGGTCGACAGCCCCTGGCCGACGGTCAGATAGGGCACACCCCACATCAACGCGAAGACCGTCACGGAGAACTGGGTGCCCATGTGGGTGAAGAACCCGAGCCGGGTGCCCGCCCGCAGCCACACCGTCTTGAGGCTCGCCGCGATCTCACGGACCGTTCCCATGGTGGCGGGCGCCGCGCGGCCGTCGGGGGTGTTCTGCACCAGCGCCAGCGTCAGCGCGATGGTCAGCACGCCCAGTGCCACCACCGACAGATAGGCGGGGGTCCAGCCCCGGGCGGTGAGCAGGGCCAGGAACAGCACCGCCGACAGGACCTGACCGAGTTGTCCGCAGATCCCGGTCAACTGGGTGACCAACGGCACCTGACGCGGCCGGAACCAGTGCGGCACCAGGCGTAGCACCGAGATGAAGGTCACCGCATCGCCGAGGCCGACGATCGCGCGGGCGAGGATCGCCAGCGTCAGCGATTCGGTGAAGGCGAGGATGAGCTGACCGGTCGCCATCACCGCCGCGCCGGCCACGATCAGCGCCTTGGACCCGAACCGGTCGAGGAGCAGCCCCGCCGGAACCTGCGCCAGCGCGTAGACGATCACCTGCAGCACGACGAACGTCGACAGCGCGGCGGGGGCGGCGTTGAACCGGTCGGCCGCCGCGAGGCCGGACACCCCCAGCGTGGTGCGGTCCAGCACCGCGACGATGTAGGCGAGCAGTCCGGTCGCCCAGACGATCCAGGGACGCACTGCCAACCTTTCGTCGTCGTCACCGGCCGCGGTTCGGGCGCGGCGTCCGGGGTTCATCGTCGCGTACCCGGTGGGCTCAACTCCAACTCGCCCGGTACGGATCCGCCGACGTGGTGATCACGGGCGGGCCGATCACGTGATCTGCGTAACGCTGTGGCGGTATTCCGGCGCTGGAGCCGCCACAGCGTTACGCAACGTGGGCGCGACCGGGGGCACACCGGCGTGCCCGGATGCCCGGTGGTGCGTTGGCTGAATCTGCAGGAGCGCGTACGGTCTCTGTTGAGTTCATCGGAATCGCCGCAGATGGCAGCCGCCGGAATCGGTGATCTGGGCCGGATTCGGTAATTCGACGAATATTCGCTCGGCATGATGCCGGTGGCTACAGTGGTCCTCATGCGGTCCCGCGCGTTGCGTTCGCTCGGCCCCACGGGGGCTCGAGGAGTGTTGCGTTGACCGAGTACCGGCTTGAGGAGCTGGCCGAGATCTCCGGAGTGAGCCCCCGCAACATCCGCGCCTACCGCGAGCGCGGGTTGCTCGGCGCGCCGCGACGGCAGGGGCGCTCGGCGTTCTACAACGACGCCCACCTCGCTCAGTTGCGGATGATCGACCGTCTGCTTCGCCGCGGCTTCAACTCCGTCCACATCGCGGAGTTCTTCGCGGCGGTGCGTGAGGGCAAGGACCTCGCGGACGTGCTCGAACTGGATCGCAGTGTCCTCGAGTCGCCCCGACTCGCCTCTCAAGACGCTGCTGCCGCGATTCTGGACCTCGATCCGATGGGCGCCGAGGCCCACCGGCTCGTCGAGTACGGCCTGGCCCGGCGGGTGCAGGACGGCCGGCGGGAAGGGATCGTGCTCACCGATCCGGTGCTCGCCGATGTGGTCCGGCACTCCCCGGTATCCCACCTCGGCTATGTGCACGTTCTGTTGCGGGTGTTCGAGGCGGTCCGGGAAGGCGTCGACCGGTTGGCCGCTGCCGCCGGCGCCGCACCCGCCGCAACGGTCGATGCCGGCCGCAACGGCGGGGCCACGGTGGCACCGGGGGCGAGCCGGGTCGAGCGGGTGTTGGCGGACTATCGGAGGCTGGTCGGCAGGGTGGTGAGCCGTTACCTCGACGAGGTGTCCGCCCGGCTGCCGGTGTCTCGGCCGCGTCCGTGATCGATGTCGCCGCGACACTTCCTGGGCGTATTCGAAAGCAGAATTCGGGCAGTGGGACAGAACCTACTTGAAAGTAGGAAATAACTTACTGAAAAGTAGCCATCGACCTTACCGATCGGTAATATTTTCCAGCAAACTTTTTTAGTTCGCCATACCGTGTCTGGCCGTTTTCCGGCCGGGTCGGCGCGCCGGGGGTAAAGGCGAACTTGACACCCGTCCGTGTCAAAAATCATAGATAACGATTTGATAACAATCGCGCTGTGATCTGCGCAGTTGTCCCTACTCGACCGTAACCGCCTGCATGCAGCACGTTTGTCGCAGGAGTCGAAAAATGTGCCCTGCGGTGGTGTTACCCAACACACGGTTACCCGCTCGTAGACTCAGCAGTAACCATTTTGGGCCGAAAATCCGGTGTCGTTCTTATGAGACTCTTACTACGGCTGAAGTGCGCCGGAGGGCTGGCCGGGACCGGAACCGGACCCGAATCGGACCTGGATGGGATCCGGTCCGGACGGACCGCCACCGGCTGGATTCGATGAGGAATCGCAGGCGGTCCCGCACTCGACGTGCGCGCAGGCCGCCGACGCGGGTGGACCACCACGCGAGCCGCAGCTCCGCGTGCGCCCCCGAGTACAGAGCCGAGACATAGAGCCGAGAGTCAAGAGCAGCGTCGAGGGAGTAGACCACCAGTGACGATCTATGAACACGACCGGGTGTCCACCTGGGATGACGGGCCCCACGCCCAGCCCGCCCAGGCCCTGGTCGATCGTCTGACCGCCGGAGAGCCGTACGCCGTTGCCTTCGGAGGCCAGGGCAGTGCCTGGCTGGAGACCCTCGAAGAGCTGGTGTCCTCGGCCGGCATCGAGACGGAACTCGCCACACTCGCCGGTGAGGCGGACATGCTGCTGGAACCCGTCGCCTCCGAACTCGTGGTGGTGCGGCCGATGGGCTTCCAGCCGATGCAGTGGGCACGGGCGCTGGCCGCCGAAGAGCAGGTGCCCACCGCCAAACAGCTCACCTCGGCCGCCGTCTCGGTTCCCGGTGTGCTGCTGACCCAGATCGCGGCCATGCGCGCATTGGCCCGGCAAGGCATGGACCTGGTCGCCATCCCGCCGGTCGCGGTGGCCGGACATTCGCAGGGTGTGCTCGCCGCCGAGGCGCTGGCCGCCCGCGGCGCCCGGGACGTCGAACTGCTGGCCATGGCGCAGTTGATCGGAGCGGCCGGCACGCTGGTGGCCCGTCGCCGCGGCATCACCGTGCTCGGCGACCGCCCGCCGATGGTGTCGGTCACCAACGCCGATCCCGAACGGATCTACGAGCTGCTCGAAGAGTTCTCCTCCGACGTCCGGACCGTGCTCCCGCCGGTGCTGTCCATCCGCAACGGCCGCCGGTCGGTGGTCATCACCGGAACGCCCGAACAGCTGTCCCGGTTCGAGCTGTACTGCCGGCAGATCGCCGAGAAGGAAGAAGCCGAACGGAAGAACAAGCTGCGCGGCGGTGCGGTGTTCGCGCCGGTCTTCGACCCGGTCCAGGTCGAGGTCGGCTTCCACAGCCCGCGGCTGGCCGACGGCATCGACATCGTCGGCCGGTGGGCCGAGGCCGCCGGGCTCGACGTGGAGCTGGCCCGGGAGATGACCGAGGCCATCCTGGTCCGCCAGGTCGACTGGGTCGAGGAGGTCACCGAACTGCACGAGGCCGGTGCCCGCTGGATTCTGGACCTGGGCCCCGGCGACATCCTGACCCGGCTCACCGCCCCGGTGATCCGCGGCCTGGGGGTGGGCATCGTTCCGGCGGCCACCCGCGGCGGCCAGCGCAACCTGTTCACCGCCGGGGCGGTGCCCGAGGTGGCCCGGCCGTGGTCCAGCTATGCGCCCGAGGTGGTGCAGCTGCCGGACGGCTCGGTCAAGCTCGAGACCAAGTTCACCCGGCTGACCGGTCGGTCACCGATCCTGCTCGCCGGAATGACCCCGACGACCGTGGACGCCGAGATCGTCGCCGCGGCGGCCAACGCCGGCCACTGGGCCGAGCTGGCCGGTGGCGGGCAGGTCACCGAGCAGATCTTCGCCGACCGCATCGAGGAGCTGACCACGCTGCTCGAGCCGGGCCGGGCCATCCAGTTCAACTCGCTGTTCCTCGACCCGTATCTGTGGAAACTGCAGCTCGGCGGCAAGCGCCTGGTGCAGAAGGCCCGCCAGTCCGGTGCCCCGATCGACGGTGTGGTGATCTCGGCGGGCATTCCGGAACTCGAAGAGGCCGTCGATCTGATCGACGAGCTCAACGGCATCGGGATCAGCCACGTCGTGTTCAAGCCGGGCACCGTGGAGCAGATCCGCTCGGTCATCCGGATCGCCGCCGAGGTGCCCACCAAACCGGTGATCGCCCACATCGAGGGCGGCCGCGCCGGTGGCCACCACTCCTGGGAGGACCTCGACGACCTGCTGCTGGCCACCTACTCCGAGCTGAGGTCGCGGCCCAACATCACCGTCTGTGTCGGCGGTGGCATCGGCACCCCGGAGCGGGCGGCCGAATATTTGTCCGGCCGGTGGGCCGAGGCGCACGGGTTCCCACGGATGCCCGTCGACGGCATCCTGGTCGGCACCGCGGCGATGGCCACCAAGGAGGCCACCACCTCCCCGCAGGTCAAGAAGCTGCTGGTGGAGACCACCGGCACCGATCAGTGGGTGGGCGCCGGGAAGGCCGTGAACGGTATGGCCTCCGGGCGCAGCCAGCTCGGTGCCGACATCCACGAGATCGACAACTCCGCCTCCCGCTGCGGCCGCCTGCTCGACGAGGTGGCCGGTGACGCCGAGGCGGTGGCCGCGCGCCGCGACGAGATCATCGAGGCGATGGCCAAGACGGCCAAGCCGTACTTCGGCGATGTCGGCGAGATGACCTATCTGCAGTGGTTGCGTCGCTACGTCGAGCTGACCATCGGCGACGGCGACAGCACCGCCGACTCGTTGTCACCGGACACGCCCTGGCTGGACATCACCTGGCGGGACCGGTTCGAGCAGATGCTCAAGCGGGCCGAGGCCCGGCTGCACCCGCAGGACCACGGCCCCATCGAGACGCTGTTCGACCCGGCCATCGGTGAACATCTGCTGGAGAATCCCGACGAGGCGATCAACGCGCTGCTGCAGCGTTACCCGGACGCCGAGACGGTGCAGCTGCATCCGGCCGACGTGCCGTTCTTCATCCAGCTGTGCAAGACCCCGGGCAAACCGGTGAACTTCGTCCCGGTCATCGACCAGGACGTGCGACGCTGGTGGCGCAGCGACTCGCTGTGGCAGGCCCACGACGCCCGCTACGACGCCGACCAGGTCTGCATCATCCCGGGCACGGCCGCGGTGGCCGGCATCACCCGGGTCGACGAACCGGTGGGTGAACTGCTCGACCGCTTCGAGAAGGCCGCCGTCGACGAACTACTGAACGCCGGCGCCCAGCCGCAGCCGGTGACCTCCCGGCGTCGGCTCCGCTCCGACGTCACCGGGCCGCTGGCCGTGCTGCTGGATGCGCCCGACGTGTTGTGGGCCGGCCGCATCGCCACCAACCCGGTGCACCGCATCGCCGGACCGGCCGACTGGCAGGTCAACGAGAACCGTTCGGCCACCCACCCCTCCACCGGTGCTCGGTTGGAGGTCGTCGACGACCAGCACGTGGTGCTGAGCGTTCCGCTGTCGGGCACCTGGATCGACATCCGGTTCACGCTCACCGAGGTGGTCCGCGACGGCGGCGCCCCGGTGGTGTCCACCGAGGATGCGGCCGCCGCCATGCGGGCGGTGCTCGCGATCGCCGCCGGCGTCAAGAGCCCAGGTGGCCCGGCCGATCTACCCCCGGTCGACGACGGCACCGCGACGATCACCGCGACCTGGGACCCCGATCTGGTCGCCGACCACACCGGTGTCACGGCGACGTTCGGCGCCCCGCTGGCCCCGACGCTGACCACCGTGCCCGACGCGCTGGTCGGCCAGTGCTGGCCGGCGGTGTTCGCGGCGATCGGCTCGGCGGTCACCGAAGCCGGATTCCCGGTCATCGAGGGTCTGCTGAGCCTGGTCCACCTCGACCACGCCGCCCACCTGCTGGCGCCGCTGCCGAAGCAGCCCGCCGAATTCACCGTGACGGCAAAGGCTTCCACCGCCTTCGACACCGAGGTCGGCCGGGTGGTGCCGATCTCGGTCGTGGTGACCGACGCCGACGGCACAGTGATCGCCACCCTCTTCGAGCGGTTCGCGATCCGCGGCCGCACCGGATCCGCCGAACTCAACGATCCGCCGCGGGCCGGCGGGGCGGTCTCGGAGAACGCCACCGACACACCGCGGCGGCGGCGCCGTGACGTCACGCTCACCGCGCCGGTCGACATGCGTCCGTTCGCGGTGGTCTCCGGCGACCACAACCCGATCCACACCGACCGTGCCGCCGCGCTGCTGGCCGGTCTGGAATCTCCGATCGTGCATGGGATGTGGCTGTCGGCCGCGGCGCAGCACGTCGTCACCGCCACCGACGGCAGCGCCGTTCCGCCCGCCCGGCTGATCGGCTGGACCGCGCGCTTCCTCGGCATGGTCAAGCCCGGCGACGAGATCGAGATCCGGGTCGACCGGGTCGGAATCGACCAGGGCGCAGAGGTTCTGGAGGTCGCCGCCCGCGTCGGCTCCGACCTGAAGATGTCGGCGACCGCCCGGCTGGCCGCGCCCAAGACCGTCTACGCGTTCCCCGGCCAGGGCATCCAGCACAAGGGCATGGGCATGGAGGTCCGTGCCCGGTCCAAGGCCGCCCGCAAGGTGTGGGACTCCGCGGACAAGTTCACCCGGGAGACCCTGGGCTTCTCGGTGCTGCACGTGGTGCGCGACAACCCGACGTCGCTGGTGGCGTCCGGGGTGCACTATCACCATCCGGACGGTGTGCTGTACCTGACCCAGTTCACCCAGGTCGCCATGGCGACCGTGGCGGCCGCACAGGTCGCCGAGATGCGCGAACAGGGCGCCTTCGTCGAGGACGCCATCGCCTGCGGCCACTCCGTCGGTGAGTACACCGCGCTGGCGTGCGTCAGCGGCGTGTACGAACTCGAGGCGCTGCTGGAGGTGGTGTTCCACCGCGGCAGCAAGATGCACGACATCGTGCCGCGGGACGAGCAGGGCCGGTCCAACTACCGGCTGGCCGCCATCCGGCCGTCGCAGATCGACCTCGACGACGCTGACGTCAAGGACTTCGTCGCCGAGATCTCCGAACGCACAGGTGAATTCCTGGAGATCGTCAACTTCAACCTGCGTGGCTCGCAGTACGCGGTCGCCGGCACGGTGGCCGGACTGCAGGCGCTGGAGGAGGAGATCGAGCGGCGCCGCCAGATCACCGGCGGCAAGCGGTCGTTCATCCTGGTGCCCGGCATCGACGTGCCGTTCCACTCCTCGGTGCTGCGGGTCGGGGTCGACGACTTCCGCCGCTCGCTGGAGCGGGTCATGCCGCGTGACAAGGATCCGGAGCTGATCATCGGGCGCTACATCCCGAACCTGGTGCCGCGCCCGTTCAGCCTGGACCGCGACTTCATCCAGGAGATTCGCGACCTGGTTCCGGCCGAGCCGCTCGACGAGGTCCTCGCCGACTACGACACCTGGCGCAACGAGCGGCCGCGCGAGCTGTGCCGCAAGATCGTCATCGAGTTGCTGGCCTGGCAGTTCGCCAGCCCGGTCCGCTGGATCGAGACGCAGGACCTGCTGTTCACCGAGGAGGCCGCCGGCGGTCTCGGGGTGGAGCGGTTCGTCGAGATCGGCGTGAAGTCGGCGCCGACGGTGGCCGGTCTGGCGGCCAACACCCTCAAGCTGCCCGAGTACAACCACAGCAAGGTCGAGGTGCTGAACGCCGAGCGGGACGCGGCGGTGCTGTTCGCCACCGACACCGATCCGGAGCCGGTCGACGAGGAACCGGCCGACACCGCGACCGGATCGGCCCCGGCGGAGTCCGCCGCGGCGACCGCACCCGCCGCCGTGGAGGCGGCCCCCGCGGCCCCGGCGCCGACTGCGGCGCCCGGCGCCCCGCGCCCCGACGACATCCCGTTCGACGCCGCGGACGCCACCATGGCGCTGATCGCGTTGTCGGCGAAGATGCGGCTGGATCAGATCGAGCCGCTGGACTCCATCGAGTCCATCACCGACGGCGCGTCCTCACGGCGCAACCAGCTGCTGGTGGATCTGGGCTCCGAGCTGAACCTCGGGGCGATCGACGGCGCCGCCGAGGCGGATCTCGGTTCGCTCAAGGGGCAGGTCACCAAGCTGGCCCGCACCTACAAGCCGTTCGGCCCGGTGCTGTCCGACGCGATCAACGATCAGCTGCGCACGGTGCTCGGCCCGTCCGGAAAGCGGCCGGCCTACATCGCCGAACGGGTCGCCAAGACCTGGGAACTGGGCGAGGGCTGGGCCAAGCACGTCACCGTCGAGGTGGCGCTGGGCACCCGCGAGGGCTCCAGCGTCCGGGGCGGTGACCTCGGCGGTCTGCACGACGGTGCGTTGGCGGACGCCGCGGCGGTGGACAAGGTCATCGACGCCGCGGTCGGCGCCGTGGCCGCACGGCACGGTGTGGCCGTCTCGCTGCCGTCGTCCGGCGGGGCCGGTGGCGGCATGGTGGATTCGGCCGCGCTCGGCGAGTTCGCCGAGCAGGTGACCGGCCGCGACGGTGTGCTCGCCTCGGCGGCGCGGCTGGTGCTCAACCAGCTCGGCTTCGACGACACGGTCAGCGTGCCGGAGCAGGCCACCGACAGTGAGCTGATCGACCTGGTGACCGCCGAACTCGGCTCGGACTGGCCGCGGCTGGTGGCGCCGGCGTTCGACGCCCGCAAGGCGGTGCTGCTCGACGACCGGTGGGCCAGCGCCCGCGAGGATCTGGTCAAGATCTGGCTGGCCGACGAGGACGACATCGACGCGGACTGGCCGCGGCTGGCCGAACGGTTCGAAGGCACCGGCCACGTCGTCGCCACCCAGGCCAACTGGTGGCAGGGCAAGGCGCTGGCCGCCGGCCGCAACGTGCACGCGTCGCTGTTCGGGCGGATCGCCGCCGGCGCGGAGAATCCCGGCTCGGGCCGTTACAGCGACGAGGTCGCGGTGGTCACCGGCGCCTCGAAGGGATCCATCGCCGCGGCGGTGGTGGCACAGCTGCTCGACGGTGGTGCGACGGTCATCGCGACCACGTCGCGGCTCGACGACGACCGGCTGGAGTTCTACAAGTCGCTGTACCGCGACAATGCCCGGTTCGACGCCAAGCTGTGGGTGGTCCCGGCCAACATGGCCTCCTACTCCGACATCGACGCGCTGGTCGAGTGGATCGGTTCGGAGCAGGTGGAGAACCTCGGGCCGCAATCGATTCACCTCAAGGATGCGCAGACGCCGACGCTGCTGTTCCCGTTCGCCGCACCGCGGGTCGCCGGGGACATGTCCGAGGCCGGATCGCGCGCCGAGATGGAGATGAAGGTCCTGCTGTGGGCGGTGGAGCGGCTGATCACCGGCCTGGCCACGATCGGCGCCGAACGCGACATCGCATCGCGGCTGCACGTGGTGCTGCCGGGTTCGCCCAACCGCGGCATGTTCGGCGGGGACGGCGCCTACGGCGAGGCCAAGGCCGCCCTGGATGCGGTGGTGACGCGGTGGAAGGCCGAGTCGTCGTGGGCGCAGCGGGTCAGCCTGGCGCACGCGCTGATCGGCTGGACCAAGGGCACCGGGCTGATGGGCCACAACGACGCGATCGTCGACGCGGTGGAGGCGGCCGGTCTGACCACCTACACCACCAGCGAGATGGCGTCGAAGCTGCTGTCGCTGTGCGATGCCGAGGCCAAGGCCGCCGCGGCCCGGGAGCCGATCGAGGCCGACTTCACCGGCGGACTCGGCGACATCGACATCGACATGGCCGAGTTGGCCGCCAAGGCCCGCGAGGAGCATGCGGCGTCGACGCAGCAGGACGACGAGGAACCGGCCGCGGCCACCATCGCCGCGCTGCCGTCGCCGCCGCGGGTGCCCGTCCCGGCGCCGGCCCCGCAATGGGCCGACCTCGACATCGACCCGGCCGACATGGTCGTCATCGTCGGCGGTGCCGAACTCGGCCCGTACGGCTCGTCGCGCACCCGCTACGAGATGGAGGTCGACAACGAGCTGTCGGCGGCCGGTGTGCTCGAGTTGGCGTGGACGACCGGCATGATCACGTGGGAGAACGATCCCCAGCCCGGTTGGTACGACACCGAAACCGGTGAGCTGGTGCCGGAGGAGGAACTGGTCGAGCGCTATCACGACGCGGTCGTGGAGCGTTGCGGCATCCGGGAGTTCGTCGACGACGGGGCGATCGACCCGGATCACGCGTCGCCGTTGCTGGTCAGCGTGTTCCTGGACAAGGACTTCACGTTCGTGGTGTCCAGCGAGGCCGACGCCCGCGCCTTCGTGGAGTTCGATCCCGAGCACACGGTGATCCGCCCGGTGCCGGATTCCACCGACTGGCAGGTGACCCGCAAGGCGGGCACCGAGATCCGGGTTCCGCGCAAGACGAAGCTGTCGCGGACGGTGGGGGCGCAGATCCCCACCGGCTGGGATCCGACGGTGTGGGGCATCAGCCAGGACATGGCCAACTCGATCGACCGGGTGGCGCTGTGGAACATCGTCGCGACCGTCGACGCGTTCCTGTCGGCCGGCTTCACCCCCGCCGAGCTGATGCGGTGGGTACATCCCACCCAGGTGGCCAGCACCCAGGGCACCGGTATGGGCGGGATGACGTCGATGCAGACCATGTATCACGGCAACCTGCTGGGCCGGAACAAACCGAACGACATCCTGCAGGAGGTGCTGCCCAACGTCGTGGCGGCCCACGTGGTGCAGTCCTACATCGGCAGCTACGGCGCGATGATCCACCCGGTGGCGGCGTGTGCCACCGCGGCGGTGTCGGTCGAGGAGGGTGTCGACAAGATCCGGCTCGGCAAGGCCGAACTGGTCGTCACCGGCGGCTTCGACGATCTGACTCTGGAGGCCATCATCGGGTTCGGTGACATGGCGGCCACCGCCGAGACCGCGATGATGCGGGCCAAGGGCATCAGCGACTCGAAGTTCTCCCGCGCCAACGACCGGCGCCGGCTGGGCTTCGTCGAGGCTCAGGGCGGCGGCACCATCCTGTTGGCCCGCGGCGACCTCGCGCTCAAGATGGGGCTGCCGGTGCTGGCCGTGGTGGCCTACGCGCAGAGCTTCGGCGACGGGGTGCACACCTCGATCCCGGCTCCCGGGCTCGGCGCGCTCGGCGCCGGCCGCGGCGGCAGGGATTCGGCGCTGGC
Organism: Mycolicibacterium thermoresistibile; assembly: GCF_900187065.1. Lineage (NCBI taxonomy): Bacteria > Bacillati > Actinomycetota > Actinomycetes > Mycobacteriales > Mycobacteriaceae > Mycobacterium > Mycolicibacterium thermoresistibile. The sequence continues at coordinate 3,153,986 of NZ_LT906483.1, read as the reverse complement.
CAGGTCGCTGGCCAGGCTCGGCGTGGGCCCCGACGACATCGCGGTGGTGTCCAAGCACGACACCTCGACGCTGGCCAACGACCCGAACGAGACCGAACTGCATGAGCGGTTGGCCGATTCGCTCGGCCGGTCACCGGGCAACCCGATGTTCGTCGTCAGCCAGAAGACGCTGACCGGCCACGCCAAGGGCGGTGCGGCGGTCTTCCAGCTGATGGGTCTGTGCCAGATCCTGCGTGACGGGGTGGTCCCGCCGAACCGCAGCCTGGACTGCGTCGACGACGAGCTGGCCGGCTCCGAGCACTTCGTGTGGCCGCGCGAGACGCTGCGGCTGGGTGAGAAGTTCCCGCTCAAGGCGGGTCTGGTCACCAGCCTCGGGTTCGGCCACGTGTCCGGGTTGATCGCGCTGGTGCATCCGCAGGCGTTCCTCGCGGCGCTGAGCCCCGAGGAGCGGGAGGCCTACACGAAGCGGGCCGAACAGCGGCTGCTGGCCGGTCAGCGGCGGCTGGCCTCGGCGATCGCCGGCGGCCCGCCGATGTACGAGAAGCCGTCGGGCCGGCGCTTCGACCAGGATGTGCCGGAGAAGCGGCAGGAGGCGGCGATGCTGCTGAGCACCGACGCCCGGCTCGGCGAAGACGGGGTGTACGTCCTCGGCGGCGACGTTGGGGCCTGAGATGGCCTTCGGCACATGGCGGTAGTCGGAGTGGGGATCGACCTGGTCTCCATCTCCGACTTCGCCGAGCAGGTCGATCAGCCGGGAACCACCTTCGCGCAGACGTTCACGCCGGGGGAGCGCCGCGACGCCGCGGACAAGAGTTCGTCGGCGGCGCGGCATCTCGCGGCCCGCTGGGCGGCCAAGGAGGCCGTGATCAAGGCGTGGTCCGGATCGCGGTTCGCCCAGCGCCCGGTACTGCCGGAGGGGATTCACCGCGACATCGAGATCGTCACCGACATGTGGGGCCGTCCGCGGGTGCGGTTGAGCGGCGCGATCGCCGAGCACCTCGCCGACGTCACCATCCATCTGTCGCTGACACATGACGGTGACACCGCCGCCGCCGTCGCCGTGCTCGAGGCGCCGTAGCCGCACTCGCTGCCGAGAATGTGTGCATTTCGCGCACGCTCGCGGGTATCCGACCGCGGTGAGCGATACCAGCCAGCGTGACCTCGGCGACTCCGACAGCCCCATCGAGGACGCCCTCGAGGAGGCGTTCCGCCGCATGGTCGACGAGGGCACCCAACGGCTGCACCGCCGCTGGCGGGAGGTGCTCGTCACCGGGTTCTTCGGCGGCACCGAGATCGCCGTCGGCGTGCTGGCCTACCTGGCCGTGCTGCACGTCACCCACAACCACCTGCTCGCCGGCCTGGCGTTCTCCATCGGTTTCCTGGCGCTGCTGCTGGGCCGCAGCGAGCTGTTCACCGAGGGCTTCCTGATCCCCGTCACCACGGTCGCCGCCAAACGGGCCAGCGTCGCGCAGCTGATGAAGCTGTGGGGCGGAACGCTGGCGGCCAACCTGGTCGGCGGCTGGGTGTTGATGTGGCTGATCATGACCGCGTTTCCGAGGTTGCACGCCCAGACCACCGAGTCGGCCGCGCACTACGCCACCGCCCCGCTGTCGGCGGAGACGATGTGCCTGGCACTGCTCGGCGGCATGGTGATCACGCTGATGACCCGGATGCAGCACGGCACCGACGCGATGATCGGCAAGATCGCCGCCGCGGTCGCCGGCGGCTTTCTGCTGGCCGGGTTGCAGATGTTCCACTCCATCCTCGATTCGCTGCTCATCTTCGGCGCGCTCATCGCCGGCGACGCCCCGTTCGGCTACCTGGACTGGCTGCGGTGGTTCGGCTACACCGTGGTCGGCAATGTCGCCGGCGGGCTCGGGCTGGTGACGATGTTGCGGCTGCTGCGCAGCAAGGAACGCCTGCAGGAGGAGCGCCGCGACGCCGAGGCGGAGTGACTAGCCTCATCGGCATGAGCGACATCGCCGAACGCGTCCGGGACCTGCTGCCGTCGGTCCGTCGGGATCTGGAGGACCTGGTGCGCATCCAATCGGTGTGGGCCGACCCGGCCCGCCGCGACGAGGTGCGCCGCAGCGCCGACGCGGTGGCGAGGCTGCTGCGTGAGGCCGGGTTCGACGAGGTGCGGATCGTCAGCGAAGGCGGCGCCCCGGCGGTGATCGCCCGCCATCCGGCGCCGCCCGGTGCGCCGACGGTGCTGCTCTACGCCCACCACGACGTGCAACCCGAGGGCGATCCGGGCCAGTGGCTGTCCCCGCCGTTCGAACCCACCGAACGCGACGGCCGCCTTTACGGTCGCGGCACCGCGGACGACAAGGCCGGCATCGCAACGCATCTGGCGGCGTTCCGGGCGTTCGGCGGAAACCCGCCGGTCGGTGTGACGGTCTTCGTCGAGGGTGAGGAGGAGTCCGGCTCACCGTCGCTGGGGCGGTTGCTCGCCGCGCACCGCGACGCGCTGGCCGCCGACGTCATCATCATCGCCGACTCGGACAACTGGAGCACCGAGGTGCCCGCGTTGACCGTCTCGCTGCGCGGATTGGTCGACTGTGTCGTCGAAGTCGCCACCCTCGACCACGGGCTGCACTCCGGGCTGTGGGGTGGAGTGGTGCCCGATGCACTGAGTGTGCTGGTGCGCCTGCTGGCCAGCCTGCACGACGATGACGGCAACGTCGCGGTCGCCGGGCTGCACGAGGCAACCGTCGCCGACGTCGACCGGGGCCCGGACTGGGTGCGTGCCGAGGCCGGGCTGCTCGACGGGGTGCGACAGATCGGGACCGGGACTGTGGCGCAACGCCTCTGGGCCAAACCGGCGATCACCGTCATCGGCATCGACACCACCCCGATCGCCGCCGCCTCCAACACCCTGATCCCGCGGGCCCGCGCCAAGATCAGCATGCGGGTGGCGCCCGGCGGGGACGCCCGCGCCCACCTCGACGCGTTGACCCGGCATCTGCACGAGCACACGCCGTGGGGTGCCCATGTCACGGTCACCCCCGGCGAGATCGGGGAGCCGTACGCGATCGACGCCGACGGTCCGGTCTACGACGCCGCCCGCGCGGCCTTCCGGGAGGCCTGGGGCCGCGAACCGGTCGACATGGGGATGGGTGGCTCGATCCCGTTCATCGCCGAGTTCGCCGCGGCGTTCCCGGACGCGACCATCCTGGTGACCGGGGTGGAAGACCCCGGCACCCAGGCACACAGCGTGAACGAGAGTCTGCACCTCGGGGTGCTGCAGCGGGCCGCGACCGCCGAGGCGCTGCTGTTGGCCCGCCTGGGCGGTTAGACCCCCAGGTCGCGCCGTAGTTTGGCGACGTGGCCGGTGGCCCGCACGTTGTACTGGGCCAGGGCGATCTTGCCGTCCTCGTCGACGACGAACGTCGACCGGATCACCCCCTGCACGGTCTTGCCGTACATCTTCTTCTCCCCGAAGGCGCCCCACGCGGTGAGCACCTCGCGATCGGGATCGGACAGCAGCGGGAACGTCAGCCCCTGGGCGTCGCGGAACTTCGCCAGTTTCTCCGGTTTGTCCGGCGAGATACCGACCACGTCCAGCCCCGCCTCGTTGAGTTCGGCGAGATTGTCCCGGAAATCGCAGGCCTGCTTGGTGCAGCCGGGTGTGGATGCGGCCGGGTAGAAGTAGACGATGAGCTTGCGGCCGCGATAGTCGGCCAGTGACACGGTGTTTCCGTCGGCGTCGGGCAGGCTGAACGGGGGCGCTGGATCGCCGACCTCGAGGCGCTGGGTCTGGGCCACGGAGAATCCCTTCTCGTCCGACCGATGCCTCCGGCGGGCACCGGCTGATCTAGGGTAGTTCGGCAGGATCGCGTCTCGGCACCATGCCGGGGAAGCGCACCACACCGCGACGTGGACGGCATGGAGGGTGACAGTGGCGGATCGAGATCCCGAAGCCATCAAGAAGGAGATCGATGAAGCGCGCGATCGGCTCGCGGCGACGGTCGACGCACTCGCCGAACGCGCCAACCCGCAGCGGCTCGCCGACGATCTGAAAGCGCGGCTGATCGGGTTCGTCACCAAACCGGCGGTGGCCCTGACCCTGGCCGGGGTGGGGGTGCTGACGGTGGTGATCGTCGTGCGCCGGGCCCGCGGCTGACCGGGTCGTCAGCGCCGGCGGCGCCACCACCACGTGGGGCGCGGCAGACCGGGCGGATTTGCGCTCCGGCCCAGGCGGCTGCAGTTGCGGACGGCGACGGGTTGTTGCGGAGCTACCTCATTGCCGGTGTGCGAGTCGGTCGCGTTCACCGCACCTGCCGTCGCCATCAGCTAAGACCTCGATTCGCTCTGTCAACCCCCGCGACCCCCGGTGCTGCGCTGCCGCAGCTAACGCAGAGGGTAGCAGAACGCCATGAATCCACAGACGCGAGCTGCGGAAATACTCACCGGTAGCTACTTTCGCAACTATCAGTCGCGATTCACGGGCAGGCGTCGGGCCGACTCGTTGACGGCTGTCAGCACAGTGTGTCGGATGTGACTGACGGGGCTGGAGCGGGTCGGCCCCGGATCCGGCGGGCAATCAAAGTGACATTGCGGGATGGCAACGATGGCGGTGATGGCTGTGCCATCTGTGCTTTCTGTGCCATCTGTGCCATCTGTGCCATCTGTGCTATCTGCGCCATTTGTGCCGGCTGTGCCTGCTGAGCGCCGGCCATCGGCGCTCAGGGTCTGACCGTCGGCCAGAACAGGTCGAACAGGCGGTTCTCCCAGTCGGCCGCGACCTCTCCGACGCGGGCGCGTTCGGCGATGTGGGTGCCGACCACGGCGTCGATGAGGGCCGAGCCGTCGACGTCGGCGCGGATCGATCCATCGGCCTTGCCGCCGTCGATCACCGCTTCGAGTTCGGCGCGCTGGCCGGCGAGGATCTCGCGGAACACCGCCGTGAAGTCCGGGTCCTCATCGGTGAGCATGGCGGCGAAACCGCCGTAGCCGATTCCCACCTCGATGGTCTTCACGGCCTGGGCGATGAGCCAGCGCAGCCGGTCCGGTGCGGCGGTGTCCGGTTCCAGCGGGTCGGGGTGGGCGACCCGGGACAGCGCGGCGGACAGCATGTCGCGCCGGTCCCGGAACCGCCGGTAGATGGTGGTCTTGGCGATTCCGGACTGCGCGGCGACGGCCTGCACCGTGGCCGAGCGGGGGCCCTTGGTGCGAAGGAGCGCCAGGGTGGCGTCCGCGATGCCGTCGTCCACGTCCCGTACCGCCATCTCACACTCCCTTGCGTCTGTTGCGGCTGTTTCGCCCGATCGGAATATCCGCGACCGGGAAAACGCTACACTAGATGTAGCGCTACGCTACACGTAGCGTTGCTCGAGTGAGGGAGGGGTCATGATGAAGGCGTTGAAGCGGATACCGATGACATATGTGGGGTATCTGGGCTTTTTGCTGACGTTCGCCGGCCTGGGACTGTTCGTGAACGCGTTGGCGATGCGCAGCGTGCTGGCGTGGGTCTTGGGCGCCGCGGCGGTCGCGAGCATGGTGCTCTGTGTGGCCGGGTTCCGCATCGGGGCACGTCAGCGGGCGGCGGCGAACACCGCCGGGACGACGTTGGACAACATGGACATCTTCAGCCCGCCGATGACGAAGGAAGAGGTCGACCGCTATCTGCTGCGGTACCGCGGCGAACCGAGCGGCGAGGACCGTGTGCTGCGGAGCATCGACGGCCGGGCCGGCGAGGCCGTGCCGGAAGCGCAACCGCAGGCGGCCTGACCGGTTTCGGATCGTCGGCTGTGCTTGGGCCGCAGAGCAATCAAGAAGATCGCACGGAGTTGCCAACCGGGGTGACGGACGCCATTGTGTGGCGCCCGTCGCCCCGTTCCCTTGGGTGCACCGGGCGGCGTGCATTGGCCGAGTTGAGCGTGCGTCGGCCGACCTGAGCGTGCGTCGGCTGAGTCGACGGTGAGTGGGCTGACCTGAGCGTGCGTGAGCCGAGTCGACCGTGCATCCACGGTGCTGATTCGGCCGATTTCCCGCAGCGCGGACACGTTCGGCGCAGCCAGTGCACACCCGCCACGGTGTCCGCACAGCTGCGACAGCTGATGCACAGCCGTCGCGGTGGTCGCACTCTTGAATGCGCATGCCGGATCGCTTCCCAGAACGGCAGGACGCGAACCCTCTCCTGGCAGCACGTCCCCGGTCGGCTCCCACTGATCGTGCGTGGGCCGACAAGAGCGTGCGTGGGCTGACTTGAGCGTGCGCCGGCTGAGTTGCCGGTGCCTCAGCTGAGTCGACGGTGCGTCCGTGGTGCTGATTCGGCCGATTTCCCGCAGCACGTACACACCCGCCGCAGCACGTGCGCACCCGCCGCAGCCAGGGCACACCCGCCGCCGCTCATACACACCACCCGAACACGACGAAACCCCCGCCGAAGCGGGGGTTTCGCTGTTCCTGTGCGCCGTCAAGGGCTCGAACCTTGGACCCGCTGATTAAGAGTCAGCTGCTCTACCAACTGAGCTAACGGCGCCGCGGGAGCGACAATAACAAACGTCGGGCCCGATCGTGAAATTCCCAGGCCGGGACTGTGGTGTGTGCCGCATCGCGCCGGTCAGTGGCAGTGCCCGACTGCCTCTAGACTGTTGCCGACAGGTTTTTCGTGCAGCAGTCGTGGGTGTGAGGTGGATCAAAAGATGTGGCAGGTCAGGGGGATGACCCGACCGCGCTGGCGCAGTCGCTGGTGGCTGATCACCGGGTTGCTCTCGGTGGTTGTTCTCGCCCTCAGCGCATGCAGCGGCGGCGGCGCTTCCGATCAGCCGAAGGTGATCACCGACAAGGGCACACCGTACGGCGATCTGTTGGTGCCCAGGGTCACTGCGTCGGTCACTGACAAGGCGGTCGGCGTTCCGGTCGACGAGCCGGTGACGGTCAGCGCCGAGAACGGGGTGCTCGGCGCGGTGACGATGGTCAACGAGCAGGGCCGGACCGTGGAAGGCGAGTTCAGCGAGGACGGCGTCAGCTGGTCGACGACCGAACCGCTGGGTTACAACCGGCAGTACACCATCACCGCGCAGTCGCTGGGCCTCGGTGGGGTCACCACCCGCGAGATGACGTTCGAGACCCACTCGCCGGCCAATCTGACCATGCCGTATGTGGTGCCCAGCCCTGGTGAGGTGGTGGGCGTCGGCCAGCCGGTGGCGGTCCGCTTCGACGAGAACATCCCGAACCGGGCGGCCGCCGAGCGGGCGATCAAGGTCACCACCAACCCACCGGTGGAGGGCGCGTTCTACTGGCTGAACAACCGCGAGGTGCGGTGGCGGCCGGCGTCCTACTGGAAGCCCGGCACCACCGTGGAGGTCGAGGTGAACACCTACGGCGTCGACCTCGGCGACGGGCTGTTCGGCCAGCGCAACACCAAGACCCACTTCACCATCGGCGACGAGGTGATCTCCACCGTCGACGACAACACCAAGACGCTGACCGTGCGGCGCAACGGCGAGGTCGTCAAGACGATGCCGGTGTCGATGGGCAAGGACTCGACGCCGACGAACAACGGCGTGTACATCGTCGGGGACAAGCGGGCCCACATGGTGATGGACTCGTCCACCTACGGTGTGCCGGTGAACTCCCCGAACGGCTACCGCACCGAGGTCGACTGGGCGGTGCAGATGTCCTACAGCGGCATCTACGTCCACAGTGCGCCGTGGTCGGTGGGCAGCCAGGGCTACAGCAACGTCAGCCACGGCTGCATCAACGTCAGCCCGTCGAACGCCAAATGGTTCTACGAGAACAGCAAGCGCGGCGACATCATCGAAGTGGTGAACACCGTCGGCACGGTCCTGCCCGGAACCGACGGACTCGGTGACTGGAACATCCCGTGGGAGCAGTGGAAGGCCGGCAACGCCAACGTGTGATCGTGTGAGCAATTCCGCAGAACGCGGGCCCGAGGGAAGTCTCGGCGCCCGCGTTCTGCGTTTCCGGGACCGAGAGGGAGGGCTTCCGCGAGCGGCGCCACGAGCACGACAAGACGACCAACGACAAAACGATCGCGACAAAACGAGCAACGACAAAACGAGCAACGACAAAACGAGCAACGACAAAACGAGCAACGACAAAACGAACACGACAAAACGAACACCGCCCCACCCGCGGATTCGCGGATGGGGCGGTGTCACCGGTAGGGGTGGCTGACGGGACTCGAACCCGCGACACCCAGGATCACAACCTGGTGCTCTACCAACTGAACTACAGCCACCATCGCGAGCGCTGTCGGAACATCGCCCGCATCATCGATATTAGCCGGTCGAAGGTTCAGACGACGAATCGGTCCCGTCCGGGCTGCTCGGAGTGCCGCCGAGCTCGGCCGCGATCGCGGCGATCTCGCTGGTCGACGGCCCGGGCGGGGGGACGAACGCGGTGCGCCGGTAGTACTGCAACTCGCGGATGGACTCGTGGATGTCCGCGAGCGCGCGGTGGGCCAGACCCTTCTCCGGCTGACCGAAGTAGATCCGCGGATACCAGCGCCGGCACAGCTCCTTGATCGAGCTCACGTCGATCATCCGGTAATGCAGGTAATCGTCGAGCTTGGGCATGTCGCGGGCGATGAAGCCGCGGTCGGTGGCGATGGAGTTACCGGCCAGCGGCGCCGTCTTGGCCTGTTTGACGTGGCTGCGGACGTAGTCGAGGACCATCTCCTCGGCGGTCGCCAGATCGATCGTGGACGCCCGCACCTCGTCGATCAGGCCCGACCGGGTGTGCATCTCGGTCACCACCGGGATCATGTTGTCCAGGGCCTCGTCGTCGGTGTGGATGACCACGTCGAGCCCCTCGCCGAGGATGTTCAGGTCGGCGTCGGTGACCAACACCGCAATCTCGATGAGCCGGTCGGATTTGAGGTCCAGGCCGGTCATCTCACAGTCGATCCACACCAGTTCGTCACGCACAGCGCTCCAGACTATGCCCATCGGGCCGGCCGATGCCCATCGGGAGAGGCCCATCGGGAGATGCCCGTCGGGGCAGCCCGCCGGACGACTCACCGCGGGCCATACCCGCGACCGCGTGCGTTCAGTAGTGTCAGGAGCCGATCAGCGGGCCGCATCGGGCAGAAGGGATCGGGCATGACAAGCGGATCGACAGCCAACCCGGCGCAGGACATCGCCGCCGGCTATGCGGTGTCCGGTGCGGCACTGCAGTTGGGCAGCGTCATGGTGGACGGTCCCGAGGGTCCCGTCACCGACCCGGACGCCCAGGTCCGCATTCCAATGGCGACCGTCAACCGGCACGGGTTGATCGCCGGCGCCACCGGGACCGGGAAGACCAAATCGTTGCAGTTGATGGCCGAGCAGCTCTCCGCAGCCGGGGTGCCGGTCGTGATGGCCGACATCAAAGGCGATCTGAGCGGTCTGGCCCGGCCCGGTGAACCGGGGGAGAAGATCACCCAGCGCGCCGCCGACACCGGCGACGACTGGACCCCGACCGGATATCCGGTGGAGTTCCTCGGCCTCGGCACCAGCGGCATCGGCGTGCCGGTGCGCGCCACCGTCTCCAGCTTCGGTCCCATCCTGCTGTCGAAGGTGCTGGGGCTCAACCAGACTCAGGAGTCCACCCTGGGGCTGATCTGCTACTGGGCCGACCAGCAGGGGTTGCCGTTGCTGGACCTGAAGGATCTGCGGTCGGTGATCCAGTTCCTCGTCAGCGATGAGGGCAAACCGCAGCTGAAGTCCCTCGGTGCGGTGTCACCCACCACCGCCGGGGTGATCCTGCGTGCGCTGATCAACCTCGAGGCCGACGGCGGCGACACCTTCTTCGGTGAGCCCGAACTGGAGCCCGAGGACCTGCTGCGCGTCGATGATCAGGGCCGCGGCGTCATCACCCTGTTCGAGCTGGGCAATCAGGCGGCCCGCCCGGTGATGTTCTCCACTTTCCTGATGTGGGTGCTGGCCGATCTGTTCACCAACCTGCCCGAGGTCGGTGATCTGGACAAACCCAAACTGGTGTTCTTCTTCGACGAGGCGCACCTGTTGTTCAACGACGCCTCCAAGGCGTTCCTCGAACAGGTGGAGCAGACCGTCAAGCTGATCCGGTCCAAGGGTGTCGGGGTGTTCTTCTGCACCCAGCTGCCCACCGATGTGCCCAACGACGTGCTCAGCCAGCTCGGGGCCCGTGTCCAGCACGCGTTGCGGGCGTTCACCCCCGACGACCAGAAGGCGCTGCGCAAGACCGTGCGCACCTATCCGAAAACCGATGTCTACGACCTTGAGTCGACGCTGACATCGCTGGGCATCGGCGAAGCGGTGGTCACGGTGCTCTCGGAGAAGGGTGCGCCGACCCCGGTCGCCCGCACCCTGATGCGCGCACCGCGCTCGCTGATGGACACCATCGGGGAGGACGCGATCGCGGCGGCCGCCAAGTCCAGCCCCCTGCAGGCCGAGTACGGCCAGACCATCGACCGGGAATCGGCCTATGAGCGGCTGGCCGCCGCGCTGGCCCCACCCGAGCCCGAGCCGACCGCACCCGTCCCGGCGCCGGATCTGCCGCCCGTGCCCGCCGGGCTCGATCTCCCACCGATGCCCGCGCCGGTCGAACCGCAGGGGCCCGGCCTGCTGGACAAGGTGATGGACAGCCCCGCGTTCAAGAGCGCGATGCGCTCGGCCGGCACGGTGATCGGCCGCGAGATCACCCGCAGCATCTTCGGCACCGGCCGCCGACGCCGGCGCCGCCGCTGACCGGCTGCGGAAGGGCAGCGGAACCTCAGCCGCCGCCGAGCTTCTTGTAGAACGCGCCGACGATCGGGGCGACGATCGCGCGGGGCGCATATCCGCTGGCCACCGACATCGCCTTCGAGGTGAGCCCCGGCACCACCCGCATCTTGTTGGCCGCCAACCCATCCAACGACAGCTTGGCGGTGTGCTCGGTGGAGATCCACAGGAAGTCGGGCACCAGGCGGTCCACCAGCGAGGCCTCCGACGGGTCCGGCAGATCGCTGCGCACCGGCCCGGGCGCCAGCAGGGTGACGTGCACGCCGAGATCCTTGAGCTCGCCGCGCAGTGACTCGCTGAACGTGTTGGCGAACGCCTTCGTCGCCGCGTAGGTGGCGTTGTTCGGGATCGGCGAATTCCCGGCCGCCGACCCGGATATCAGGATGCCGCCGGCACGGCGCTGGACCATCCCGGGCAGCACGGCCAGCACCAGATCGTGCACGCCCAGCACGTTGAGCTGCACCTGCGCCTTCTCCTCGGCGGGGTCGAGCTTGTGCACCGGGCCGAATGTGGCGACCCCGGCGTTGGCGCACAGGATCGAGATCTCCCGCTCGGCGAGTTCGGCGCACAGGGTGCCGCGCTGCTCGGGGTCGGCCAGATCGAGCGGTCGCACCTCGACGGTCACACCGTGGCGATCGGTGAGCCGGTCGGCCAGTTCGGTGAGCACCTCGGCGCGGCGCGCGGTGACGATCAGGTTGTGGCCGCGGGCGGCGAGTTCGGTGGCCAACGCGGCGCCGATGTTCTGCGATGCGCCGGTGATGACGGCGCGGGCGTCCGGAGTGGGCTCGGGTACGGGCATGCGCGGGACTATATCGTGGGCGCTCATGAGCCAGACCCGCCGCGTGGGCCGGCCACCCAGCCAACCGGCCCAGCGGTCCCAGGTTCTCGCGTGGGCGCTGTGGGACTGCGGTTCGACCGGCTTCAACGCGATCGTCATCACCTTCGTGTTCGCCGTCTACCTGACCGGGACGGTCGGTGCGGATCTGCCCGGGGACACCTCCGCGGCCGGCTGGCTGGGCCGGGCGATGGCCGCCGGGGGACTGGCCGTCGCGGTGCTCGCGCCCGCCACCGGCGTCTGGGTGGAGGCACCCCGGCGGCGCCGCGCCGCGCTGGGCGTGCTGACCGGTCTGACGGTGGCGCTGACCGCGGCGATGAGCCTGATCCGCGACGACCACCGATATCTGTGGCCGGCGCTGGTGCTGCTGGCCTGCGCGGCCGCCACCAGTGAACTGGCCACGGTGCCGTACAACGCCATGCTACGGCAGCTGTCGACGCCGCAGAACTCCGGGAGGGTCTCCGGATTCGGCTGGGCGATGGGCTATTTCGGCAGCGTCACGCTGCTGCTGGTGGTCTATGCCGGATTCATCGCCGGCGAGGGGGACCGGCGCGGGCTGCTCGGTCTCCCGGTGGCCGACGGTCTGAACGTGCGGGCGGCGATGCTGCTGACCGCGGCGTGGTTCCTGCTGTTCGCGTTGCCGGTGCTGATCACCGTGCCCAGCCCGCCCGACGACGGCCACCGCGCCCGGACCGGATTCCTGGGCGCCTACCGCAGACTGGCCGCCGAGCTCGCCGGCGAATGGCGCCGGGACCGCAACGTGGTCTACTACCTGATCGCCAGCGCGGTGTTCCGGGACGGGCTGGCCGGGGTGTTCGCGTTCGGCGCGGTGCTCGGCGTCACCGTGTACGGGGTGTCCGAAGCCGATGTGCTGTTGTTCGGGGTGTGCGCGTCGGTGATCGCCGCGATCGGCGCCGTCCTGGGCGGACTGGTCGACGACCGGGTCGGGTCCAAACCGGTGATCATCGGCTCCCTGGCCGCCATGATCGCCACCGGACTGACGCTGCTGAACCTGTCCGGCGCGGCGGCGTTCTGGATCTGCGGGCTGCTGCTGTGCATGTTCATCGGGCCGACCCAGTCGTCGGCCCGGACGTTGATGCTGCGGATGGCCACCCTGGGCAAGGAGGGGGTGGCCTTCGGTCTCTACACCACCACCGGCCGGGCGATGTCGTTCCTGTCGCCGTGGATGTTCTTCACCTTCATCGACCTGTTCGGCACCGACCGCGCGGGCATGGCGGGGCTGTGTGTGGTCCTGGTCGCAGGTCTGGTGGCGATGCTGGCGGTGCGTGTCCCGCGCCGCGCCGGTTAGCCCTCAGCCCGCACCCACGCAGATGGTCAGGCCCGAACCGGTGCGCTGCTGGATCAGCGCGCCGTCGACGGTGACCGTGCAGGTGACGTCGCGGCCCACGTTGATGATGCTCACACTGGCCGAACTGGCGGCCGGACTGGGCAACTCGACCTGTTTACGCCACGGCAGCTGGACGTTGAACTCGGTCTGCAGCACCTTGCCGGTGTCGATATAGGTGATGTTGATTGCCCGGCCGGTGCCGGCCACCTCGTACACCACGGTCTCGGTCGCCCCGGGGGTGGTGGTGGCGCCCGGGGGGCCGGTGGTCGGCCCCGTCGTCGGTCCCGGCGACGGCAGCGGGGGCAGCACGGTGGTCGGCGCCCGCCGGGTCGTGGTGGGCGGAGTCGGCATCGGGAAGCTCGGTTCGGTGGCCGACGGGCCCGGTGCGAAGACCGTGTCCTGCTGTGAGCTGTTGGTGATCACCAGCGCGATGACCAGACCCACCACCAGCAGCACCGCCAGCGCCGCCAGCACCCACAGCCAGCCCGGCAGCTTGGGCTTCTCCGGCTCGGGCGGCTCCGCCGGCGGATACTCGTACCCCTGTTGACCGGTTCCGTAGGGGTCGTAGCCGTACGGCGGATAGGCCGGCAGCTGCTCGGTCGGCGGTGGCTGCGGGGACGCCGGATAGGTCGGTCCGTAGGCCTGACTGGCGTAGGCCGGATCGCTGTATCCGGGGTACATCGGTTCGGTCGGGTCGGTCCCGCCGCGCCGTGGTGATTCGGTCATGACCACCTCATGGCTGCGAGGGTACCTGCGCATCTGCCCAGCGCACCGGACCACCGGCCGGTTCGTCGTCCGCCGACACGGCCGCCACGCCATCGCCCGCGCGGTGCATCCGGCGGCGAGCATGCAGAATTGAGCCGTGGCTGAACAGGTGCGCGCGACGTACGGCGCGTCACTGTCGCCCGATGCCACCGCATTCGCCCATCTCGTCGACGACGGCGGGTTCCCGCGCGCCGTGCAGCGGTTCCTGCGCGGCTGGCGGGCCTCGTCCTCGCGCGATGTGGAACTGCCCGTCGTCGGGCCGGTCCGGCGGGTGCTGCACTCCCCGGACGGCGGCTGGCTGGCGTGCGAGGTCGCACCCGACGGCAGCGACCGCAGCCAGATCTGGGTGGTCACCACCGACCCGGACGACCGCGGCGCACACCGGATCGATTCCTGGCCTCCGGACGCCCCCGAGGGCGCCGCCGAACTGATCGCCTGGGACGGCAACCGGATCGCCGCGATCCTCACCGGGCAGGACGGTGTGGGCAGCTCCTGTCTGATCGACCCGGCCGACGGCAGCACCGTGGTGCTGGATCGCCGCTCCGGCGGCCGCCTGGTCGACGCCTGGGCCGGGGCGGCACTGATCAGGGTCGGGCCGCGCGGCTACCGCGAGCTGATCATGCTGCACGGCAACACCGAGATGGCGCTGCTGCCATCCGATCCCGGTTCGACCACCGACTTCGGGGTGATCCTCGACGACCACAGCGCACGGAGGCTGCGGCGCGGCCCGGACGGGGAGCTCACCAAGCTGTACCAGCCGGCCAAGCGGTATCCGAGGGAGAGCACCGAGGGTTACGTGCGGGCGTTGATCCGCAGCGACAACGGCGCCGGCTACGCCCGGCTGCTGGAGGTGACCACCACCGCCGACGGGGTCGCCTACCAGGTGGTGGCCGAACGCCCCGGACACGATCTGGACGAGTTCGTCGTCAGCGACGATCTGTCCACGGTGGCGTTGCTGTGGAACATCGACGGCGCCAGCGAATTACAGATCCTGCAGTACGCCGACAACACGTTGAGCGAGCCGATCCCGCTGCCCGGGATGGTGGCCGGCGAGCTCAGCATCAGCGCGGGCGGCTCGATGGTCGCGATGACGGTGGAGAGCCCCTGGCTGCCGCCGACGGTGGAACTGGTCGACCCGCGGACCCGCCAGTGGGAGCTCATCGACCGGGAGCCCAGCACCGGGCCGGTCACCGGCACGCCGACGCTGGAGCGGCTCACCGCCCGCGACGGGCTGGAACTGACCGGCTGGCTGTACCGGCCGCCGACGGGGGTGCAGCCCGTCGGCGCGATGATCTTCCTGCACGGGGGGCCGGAGGGACAGTCCCGCCCCGGTTACAACGAGTATTTTCCGCCGCTGCTGGACCGCGGCATCACCGTGTTCACCCCGAACGTCCGCGGCTCGGGGGGATTCGGCCGCTCGTTCGTGCACGCCGACGACAAGGAGAACCGGTTCCGCGCCATCGACGACGTCGCCGACTGTGTGCACTACCTGGTTCGCAACGGGTTGGCGCCGGCCGACCGGATCGCTTGTGCCGGATGGTCATACGGCGGCTATCTCACCCAGGCGGCGTTGGCGTTCCATCCGGATCTGTTCGCCGCGGGCATCAGCGTGTGCGGGATGAGCGATCTGACCACCTGGTATCAGACCACCGAGCCGTGGATAGCGCAGTCGTCCTACACCGAGTACGGCCATCCGGTCGCCGACCGCGATCTGCTGGAGCGACTGTCCCCGCTGACCCACGCCGCCGCGGTGACCGCACCGTTGCTGCTGGTGCACGGCGCGAGCGACACCAACGTGCCGCCGAGCGAGTCGATACAGATGCACACCGCACTGGAACGGCTCGGCCGTCCGGTGAAACTGCTGATGTTCGACGACGACGGTCACGAGATCGTGCGCCGGGAGAACCGGGCCACCCTGGTCGAGGCGATGAGCCACTGGCTCATGTCGGCCTTCGCTGAACGGCGCCGGGAAGCGTCGTGACCGTCGCGGGCCGACCTGGTTTGGACTTGTGACGCATGGGTAATCCCGTTGGCACCTGATCTTGGTGCGAACGGAGGCCAACATGCGCGGACTCATCGGCCTGGTTGTGCTGATCTGGTTGCTGATCGGAGTGGCCGCCGCCTGGCAGCGCGACTACTTCCGATCCGGTGAGACCAACTGTGCGACTGCCGCGCAGGTGGCTCTGACGGTGGTGGCGGGACCACTCAACTACATGGGGGTCAACCCCCAAGTTGACTGCAACATCAACGTCCCCGAGCCCAGCAGTAGTGGCCTGCTCGAATCCGTTGGGCAGGAACATCATTCGATGAATGGAGAAGCGGCATGATAATTCTCGGAGTGATTCTGGCCATCCTCGGCTGGATTTTCGGTCTGAACTGGCTGTGGGTGCTCGGCATCGTCCTGGCGGTCGTCGGGGTGGTCTTCTGGCTGCTCGGGCGGGCCGGCCGGCCGGTGGCCGGACGCCGGGCCTGGTATTGATCCGAAACGGTGCCGGTCGCGGCGGTGCGCGGATCAGAACCCGCGTAACGCCGCGACCGTCATCGCGCGCAACACCGGACGGGAGGCCGCCACCGCGGTCCGGCTCGCGCCGGGCTTGAGGCTGTGCGGGGTCGAGTTCAACAATCCGAACGCCGCGTGCGCCATCACCCGGGCCTCCGATTCGCCGAGCCCGGTGTGCAGCCGCCGCAGCACGTCCACCCAGATCTCGACGTACTGCCGCTGAGCCCGGCGCACCTGACGCCGGGTGCCGACCGGGAGGTGGTCCAGATCGCGGTCCTGGATCCGGATCAGATCGGGTTCGTCCAGCGCGAAATCCAGGTGGAAGTCGATCAGGTGGTCCAGCGTCTCCGCTGGTCCCGATCCGTCCCGGTCGGCGCGCTCGGCGACCGCCCGGGCCCCGGCCAGCAACCGCGTGCTGATGCCCACCAGGAGTTCGGCCAACAGCGCCTCCTTGTTGGTGAAGTGGCGGTAGATCGCCGGTCCGCTCACGCCGGCCGCGGCACCGATGTCCTCCAGCCGCACAGCGAGATAGCCCCGCTCGGCCATCAACCGTTCGGCGGCGGCGAGGATCTGGCTGCGACGGTCCGACTTGGCCCGGCCGCGCCGGGTGGTCGCCGCCCCGGCGGCGGGTGCGTCGCTCGTCATCAGCGCCCTCCATCGGTGATGCTGGACATTCCGGTTAATGACGACTAACCTACCACCAGTTATTCGTCATTAACTCAATCGGAGCAGGGCAGCGGTGCCACCACGGTCTTCACCTCGCGCTTCATATCGCGACGACCATCTGCAACTGGTCAGCGAGTTGCGCAGCAAGCTGGCCGCCGCGGCGCGCGGTGGCCCCGAGCGTGCGCGGGAGCGCCACGTCAGCCGCGGCAAACTGCTGCCCCGGGATCGGGTGGACGGTCTGCTCGATCCGGGCAGCCCGTTCCTGGAAGTGGCCCCACTGGCCGCCAACGGGATGTACGACGACGAGTGTCCCGGCGCCGGGATGATCACCGGCATCGGCCGGGTGTCGGGCCGCGAATGCATGATCGTCGCCAATGACGCCACGGTGAAGGGCGGCACCTACTACCCGGTCACGGTCAAGAAGCACCTACGGGCGCAGGAGATCGCCGCCCAGAACCACCTGCCCTGCATCTACCTGGTCGACTCCGGCGGAGCGTTCCTGCCCCGCCAGGACGAGGTGTTCCCCGACCGCGACCATTTCGGGCGGATCTTCTACAACCAGGCCACGCTGAGCGCGCAGGGCATCCCGCAGATCGCCGCGGTGATGGGCTCCTGCACCGCCGGCGGCGCCTATGTGCCGGCGATGAGCGACGAAGCGGTGATCGTGCGCAATCAGGGCACCATCTTCCTGGGCGGACCGCCGCTGGTGAGGGCGGCCACCGGCGAAGTGGTCACCGCCGAGGAGCTCGGCGGCGGCGATCTGCACGCCAAGACCTCCGGGGTGACCGACCACCTGGCCCACGACGACCGCGACGCGCTGCGCATCGTCCGGCGCATCGTGGCGACGCTGGGACCGCGTCACCCGTCACCGTGGGAGATCGCGCCGACCGTCGACCCGGTGGCCGACCAGACCGAGCTCTACGACGTCGTCCCGGTCGACCCGCGGATCCCGTACGACGTCCACGAAGTGGTCGACCGCATCGTCGACGGCGGCGACTTCGCCGAGTTCAAGGCCGAATACGGCGCGACACTGGTCACCGGGTTCGCCCGCATCCACGGCCACCCGGTCGGCATCATCGCCAACAACGGTGTGCTGTTCAGCGAATCCGCTCTCAAGGGTGCGCATTTCATCGAACTGTGCGACAAGCGCAAGATCCCGTTGCTGTTCCTGCAGAACATCTCCGGGTTCATGGTCGGCCGGGAGTACGAAGCCGGCGGCATCGCCAAACACGGCGCCAAGATGGTCACCGCCGTCGCCTGCGCCCGGGTGCCGAAACTGACCGTCGTGATCGGTGGCTCCTACGGGGCCGGGAACTACTCGATGTGCGGACGGGCGTATTCGCCGCGGTTCCTCTGGATGTGGCCCAACGCGCGGATCTCGGTGATGGGCGGCGAACAGGCCGCCTCGGTGCTGGCCACCGTGCGCGGCGACATGACCCCCGAGGAGGAAGAGGCCTTCAAGGTGCCCATCCGTCAGCAATACGAGGATCAGGGCAACCCGTACTACTCCACCGCACGGCTGTGGGACGACGGGGTGATCGACCCGGCCGACACCAGAACCGTTGTCGGGCTCGCCCTCTCGATCGTCGGCCAGGCCCCGCTGGAGCCGGTCTCCTACGGCGTGTTCAGGATGTGACCACACCATGACACCTGCCCCCACAACCGGGACGACACCGGGAACCGGGACCTTCGACACCGTGCTCGTGGCCAACCGCGGCGAGATCGCCGTGCGGGTGATGAGCACCCTGCGCCGGATGGGCATCCGCTCGGTTGCGGTGTTCAGTGACGCCGACGCGCAGGCCCGGCACGTCGCCGAGGCCGACGCCGCCGTGCACATCGGCCCCGCGGCCGCGCGGCACAGCTATCTCGACATCGAAGCGGTGGTGCGGGCGGCCCGCCGCACCGGGGCGCAGGCCGTGCACCCCGGGTACGGATTCCTCTCGGAGAACCCCGAGTTCGCCGCCGCACTGGCCGATGCCGGCATCGTGTTCATCGGCCCACCGGCCGCGGCGATCAGGACCATGGGCGACAAGATCGCCGCCAGGGCCGCGGTGTCGGCGTTCGGCGTTCCCGTGGTGCCCGGCATCTCCCGGCCCGGGCTCACCGACGCCGACCTCATCGACGGCGCAGCGCAGGTGGGCTTCCCGGTGCTGGTGAAACCGTCGGCCGGGGGCGGCGGCAAGGGGATGCGGGTGGTGCACGACCCGGCCGACCTCCCCGCCGCGCTGGCCGCGGCCCGCCGGGAGGCGGCCGCGGCATTCGGTGACGACACCCTGTTCCTGGAGCGCTTCGTGCTCAACCCGCGCCACATCGAGGTGCAGGTCCTGGCCGATCAGCACGGAAACGTCATCCACCTCGGCGAGCGGGAGTGCAGCCTGCAGCGCCGTCATCAGAAGGTCATCGAGGAGGCGCCGTCACCGCTGCTCGACGCCGCCACCCGGGAGCGGATCGGATCGGCCGCCTGCGACACCGCCCGCAGCGTGGATTACACCGGCGCCGGAACCGTCGAGTTCATCGTCTCCGCGGACCGTCCGGACGAGTTCTTCTTCATGGAGATGAACACCCGGCTCCAGGTCGAACACCCCGTCACCGAGATGGTCACGGGTGTCGACCTGGTGGAACAGCAGATCCGGATCGCCGCGGGGGAGAAGCTGGCGATCGCCCAGGACGACGTCACGCTGTCCGGACACGCCGTCGAGGCGCGCATCTACGCCGAGGATCCCGCCGCCGGTTTCCTGCCGACCGGCGGCACCGTGCTGCACGTCGCCGAACCCGACCATCCCGGCGTCCGGGTCGACTCCGGGCTGTTCGACGGCACCGTGGTCGGCAGCGACTACGACCCGATGCTGGCCAAGGTCATCGCCCACGGCCCCGACCGCGCCACCGCGCTGCGTACCCTCGACCGTGCGCTGGCCGACACCGCGATTCTCGGGCTGACCACCAACATCGAGTTCCTGCGCTTCCTGCTCGCCGACGACGACGTGGCCGCCGGCCGGCTCGACACCGGCCTGCTGGACCGGTGCGCACCCGACTTCACCCCCGCGGGGGCCACCGACGCCGAACTGATCGCCGCCGGCGCCTACCACTGGTTGCAGCGCTGGGCCGACGCGGCCGACGATCTGTGGTCGCAGCCGTCCGGCTGGCGGGTCGGCGCCCAGGCCGCCACCAGCTACCGGCTCGAGGCCGGTGACCGCACCGATCATGTCCGGCTGACCGGCCACCCGTACGACGCCACCGTGGCGATCGAGGACGGTGATCCCCGACCCCTGACGGCGGCGCTGACCGGGTCCCGGCTGACGGTCACCGTCGACGGATTGCGCACCGACTACACCGTCGCCGCCGCCGACGGGCGACTCTGGCTGGCCGCCGCCGGCCGCGCCGTGGCCGTGTCGGAGGTGCGCGAGGCTCCGGTGCGGCCCGACGACGAACACCGCGGCGACGCCGAGCTGGTCAGCCCGATGCCGGGATCGGTTGTCGCGCTGGGTGTCTCCGACGGCGACGCGGTCGATGCCGGAACCCTGGTGGTCACCGTCGAGGCCATGAAGATGGAACATCCGCTCACCGCGCCGGTCGCCGGTGTGGTCGAACTACTCGTCGCCGTGGGCGACCAGGTGAAGGTGGGCCAGCCGCTGGCCAGGATCACCACCGAGCAGGAGGACTGACATGCCCGATTATCTGACCACCGGCAACCTGCCCGACCACTACGCCGAGCTGGCCGGGACCGTCCGCGATTTCGCCCAGAGCGTGGTCGCCCCGGTCGCCGCCAAACACGATCAGGAACGTTCGTTCCCATACGAGGTGGTCGCCGCGATGGGCGAGATGGGCCTGTTCGGCCTGCCGTTCCCGGAGGAGTACGGCGGCATGGGCGGCGACTATTTCGCGTTGTGCCTGGCCCTGGAAGAACTCGGCAAGGTCGACCAGAGCGTGGCGATCACCCTGGAGGCCGGGGTGTCGCTGGGGGCGATGCCGATCTACCGGTTCGGTACCGAGGAACAGAAGCAGCGGTGGTTGCCGGAGTTGGCCGCCGGCAAGGCGCTCGGCGCGTTCGGGTTGACCGAACCGGGCGGTGGCAGCGATGCGGGCGCCACCCGGACCACCGCCCGCCTCGACGACGGGCACTGGGTGATCAACGGCTCCAAACAGTTCATCACCAACTCCGGTACCGACATCACCAAGTTGGTGACGGTCACCGCGGTCACCGGGGAGGTCGCGGGCAAGAAGGAGATCTCGGCGATCATCGTGCCGGTGCCCACCGACGGGTTCACCGTCGAACCCGCTTACCACAAGGTGGGTTGGAACGCCTCGGACACCCATCCGCTCAGCTTCGACGACGTCCGGGTTCCGGAGGAGAACCTGCTCGGTGAACGCGGCCGCGGCTACGCGAACTTCCTGCGGATCCTCGATGAGGGCCGCATCGCGATCGCGGCGCTGTCGGTCGGGGCGGCGCAGGGCTGCGTCGACGAGAGCGTCAAGTACGCCAAGGAGCGTGAGGCGTTCGGCCGGCCGATCGGCGCCAATCAGGCCATCGCGTTCAAGATCGCCCGGATGGAGGCCCGCGCGCACACCGCCCGCACCGCCTACTACGACGCCGCGGCGCTGATGCTGGCCGGGAAGCCGTTCAAGAAGCAGGCCGCGATCGCCAAGATGGTCGCCAGCGAGGCCGCGATGGACAACGCCCGCGACGCCACCCAGATCTTCGGCGGTTACGGCTTCATCAACGAGTTCCCGGTGGCCCGCCACTACCGGGACAGCAAGATCCTCGAGATCGGGGAGGGGACGACGGAAGTGCAGTTGATGCTGATCGGACGGGAGCTGGGGCTGTGAGTGAGAAGAAGGTCGTCGTCCAGCGCGGCCTGTGGTTCGAGGAGTTCGAAACCGGGGTGCTCTATCTGCACCGCCCCGGCCGCACCATCACCGAGGCCGACAACGTCTTCTTCACCACGCTGACCATGAACACCCAGGCGCTGCACCTGGACGCCGCGTTCTCCGACGCGTTGCCGCCGTTCAACGCCCGCCTGGTCAACTCGATGTTCACGCTGTCCACCCTGGTCGGATTGTCGGTGACCCAACTGACGCAGGGCACCATCGTCGGCAATCTCGGTTTCTCCGACATCGCTTTCCCCAAGCCGCTCTTCCACGGTGACACCCTGTACGCGGAGACCGAGGTGGTCGACAAGAGGCCGTCGAAGAGCCGCCCCGGCGAGGGCATCGTCACGTTCGCGCACACCGGTCGCAATCAGCACGGCGACGTCGTGGCGACCGCGACCCGCAAGACGATGGTCCGGATGCGGCCGGCCGACGACCCGGCCCAGTAGGACGCCCGAGAGAACCAGGAGTGACCCATGGATTTGTCCGCCGTCGGCCCGGCATGGTTGTTCTGTCCTGCCGACCGTCCGGAGCGGTTCGAAAAAGCCGCTGCGGCAGCCGATGTGGTGATCCTCGACCTCGAGGACGGGGTGGCGGCCAAGGATCGGCCGGCCGCGCGTGAGGCGTTGCTGAGCACACCGCTGGACCCGGCGCGCACGGTGGTGCGGGTCAATCCGGCCGGGACCGCCGACCATCGGCTCGACCTCGACGCGCTGACCCGCACGCCGTACCGGACCGTGATGCTGGCCAAGACCGACGCCGCCGAGCAGGTGCGCGCGCTGGCGCCACTGCAGGTGGTGGTGCTCATCGAGACCCCGCTGGGGGCGTTGAACGTCGTCGAGTCGGCGCGCGCCGACAACGCGGTGGCGGTGATGTGGGGCGCCGAAGACCTGTTCGCGGTCACCGGCGGCACCGACAACCGCAACCCGGACGGCAGTTATCGCGATGTGGCCCGGCACGTGCGGTCGCAGTCGTTGCTGGCCGCCAAGGCCCACGGGCGGCTGGCGCTGGACTCGGTGTATCTGGACATCAAGGACCTCGACGGTTTGCGGGCCGAGGTCGACGACGCCGTCGCGGTCGGGTTCGACGCCAAGGTGGCCATCCATCCGACCCAGGTCGCGGTCATCCGGGAGGGGTACACCCCGACCCCCGACCAGGTACGGTGGGCGCGACACGTGCTGGCCGCCGCCCGCGATGAGCGGGGTGTCTTCCAGTTCGAGGGCATAATGGTAGATGCCCCGGTGCTCCGGCGAGCAGAGCGCATCGTCCAGCTCGCGCCCGACCCCGGCCGCTAGCGGACCCCCGCGACCCGGGTTTGCTCTGACCCGCCGACGCGCTGAGCAGCTCTACGGGTCTTGACGGCCGAACATGCCGTCGAGGTGGCCTGAGGAGGCGGTATGGGACACCCCGGCGTCCTCGATTGTGAAGCGTCGGTGCAGCTCGTCGCGCCGGACGGAACGGCGACCGACGAGCACCGATACTCCCGTGACCTGCCGCCCGGCGTCCTGCGCCGCCTGTATGAGCTCATGGTCGTCACCCGTGATCTCGACGCCGAATTCGTCAACCTGCAACGCCAGGGCGAACTGGCGCTGTATCCGTCATGCCGTGGGCAGGAGGCCGCCCAGGTCGGCGCCGCGGCGTGCCTGCGCGACATCGACTGGCTGTTCCCGCAGTACCGCGAGCTCGGCGCGTTCCTGACCCGCGGCATCACCCCGCAGCAGCTCGCCGAGGTGTGGCGGGGCAGCTGGCACGGCGGTTCGGGATTCACCGCCAAGCGGTGCGCACCGATCGCGATCCCGATCGCCACCCACACCCTGCACGCCGTCGGCGCGGCGATGGCCGCCCAGCGGCTCGGGGAGGATTCGGTGACGGTGGCGTTCCTCGGCGACGGCGCGACCAGCGAGGGCGATGCCCACGAAGCGCTGAACCTCGCGGCGGTGTACCGGGCGCCGTGCGTGTTCTTCGTGCAGAACAACGGCTGGGCCATCTCGGTTCCGGTCAGCCGGCAGCACGCCGCGCCCACCCTGGCCCACCGCGGTGTCGGATACGGCATGCCGGGCATCCGAGTCGACGGCAACGACGTGCTGGCCTGCTACGCGGTCATGGCCGAGGCCGTCGAACGCGCCCGAACCGGCGGCGGGCCCACCCTCATCGAGGCGGTCACCTACCGCATGGGTCCGCACACCACCTCCGACGACCCGACCCGGTACCGGTCCGAGGCGGAGCTGCAGCACTGGGCGGCGCTGGATCCGCTGTCGCGCTACCGCGACTATCTGACCGCGGTCGGCGTGTGGACCGATCACCTCGAGGAGCACGTCGCCGCCGAATCGTCGCGGTTGCGCACCGAACTGCGTGACGCGGTGGTCGGCGCACCGGATATCGACATCGCCGAGGTGTTCGACACGGTCTTCTCCGACATCACCCCGGATCTCGCCCGGCAACGCGATGAGCTGCTGGCCGAACTGGGCTGTCGGCGGCGGGACGGGAGGGGATGACCGTGACTCAACTCATCGAACGACCGCTGGTGACGGCCCGGCCGCCGGTGCCGGAGCTGACATTGGCCCAGGCGGTGAACCGCGCCCTGCACGATGCGATGGCCGCCGATCAGCGGGTGTTGGTGTTCGGCCAGGACGTCGCGCGGCTGGGCGGGGTCTTCCGGGTCACCGACGGTCTGTCCGCCGCCTTCGGGGAAGAACGGTGTTTCGACACCCCGCTGGCGGAGTCGGCGATCATCGGCATCGCCATCGGACTGGCGATCCGGGGTTTCGTGCCGGTGCCCGAGATCCAGTTCGACGGGTTCTCCTATCCGGCGTTCGACCAGATCGTCAGCCACCTGGCCAAGTACCGGATGCGCACCCGCGGGGACGTCGAGATGCGGGTGACGGTGCGGATACCGTCGTTCGGCGGAATCGGTGCGGTGGAACACCATTCGGAGTCCACCGAGACGTACTGGCTGCACACCGCCGGGCTCAAGGTGGTCGCACCGGGAACCCCCGCGGACGCCT
Source organism: Mycolicibacterium thermoresistibile (assembly GCF_900187065.1). Taxonomy (NCBI): domain Bacteria; kingdom Bacillati; phylum Actinomycetota; class Actinomycetes; order Mycobacteriales; family Mycobacteriaceae; genus Mycobacterium; species Mycolicibacterium thermoresistibile. The sequence continues at coordinate 3,129,286 of NZ_LT906483.1, read as the reverse complement.
ACTGGCTGCTGCGGCACGCGATCACCTGCCCTGACCCGGTCATCTACCTCGAACCCAAACGTCGGTACTGGGCGCGCGGACCGGTCGACACCACGACACCGGCCGGGCCGCTGGGCCGCGCCGCGGTGGCCCGCAGCGGCACGGACGTCACGGTGATCACGTACGGGTCGCTGGTCACCACCGCGCTGTCGGCCGCCGAGCTGGCGGCCGACACCCACGGGTGGAGCCTGGAGGTGGTCGACCTGCGGTCGCTGAACCCGCTGGACTTCGACACCATCGCGGAATCGGTGCGCCGGACCGGACGGGCCGTCGTGCTGCACGAGGGACCGAGAACCCTCGGGTTCGGTGCCGAACTGGCCGCCCGGATCACCGAGGAGCTGTTCTACGACCTGGAGGCCCCGGTACTGCGCGCCACCGGGTTCGACACCCCGTACCCGCCGGCCCGGCTGGAGAAGCTGTGGCTGCCCGGCCCGGACCGGCTGCTGGACTGCGTGGAACGGTCGTTGGGCTATCCATGAACGGCAGCATCCGCGAATTCCTCCTGCCGGACCTCGGTGAAGGCCTCGAGGACGCCACCATCACCGACTGGTCGGTGACGGTCGGCGACGAGGTCGAACTCAACCAGCCGCTGTGCACCGTGGAGACCAACAAGGCCGAGGTGGAGATTCCCAGCCCGTACGCCGGCCGCATCGTCGAACTCGGGGGCGCGGCGGGCGAGACCCTGCCGGTCGGCGCGGTGTTGGTCCGCATCGAGACGTCGTCCGCGGGTGCCGACCGGGACCCGGTGCTGGTCGGTTACGGCGCGGACGACGCGATGGACACCAGCCGGCGCACCCCGCACCGGGCGACCGGGCGGCCCCGGGCCAAACCGCCGGTGCGCAGACTGGCCGCCGACCTCGGAGTGGACCTGACCGCGGTGGCGCCGGGCTCCGGCCCGGACGGCGTCATCACCCGCCAGGACGTGCTGGCCGCCGCCGGTGCCGACGGCGCCGACGCTCCCGCAGCTCCCGCCGATGCCGCCGACGTGGTCGAGGTGGGTGCGGTGCAGGCGGCGATGGCGCGTCGGATGACGCAGTCGCGCAGGGAGATACCGGACGCCCATGGCCGCGTGGAGGTGGACTGCCGTGCGCTGCTGGAGCTCTGCGCACAGCTCGGGGAGCGCACCGTCACACCGTTCGTGCTGACCCTGCGGCTGCTGGGTATTGCGCTGCAACACCATCCGAACCTCAACGCCACCTGGCGGGACACCGACGATGGACCCCGCATCCACCGGCACCGGGCGGTGCATCTGGGGATCGCGGTGTCCGCGCCGCGCGGGTTGCTCGTGCCGGTGGTCGCCGACGCCCACCGGATGACGTTGCCGCAGCTCGGCGCGGCGGTGGAGCGGCTGGTCGACCGGGCCCGGGCCGGCACCCTGACGCCGGCCGAGCTGACCGGGTCGACGTTCACGGTGTCGAACTTCGGCGCCCTCGGACTCGACGACGGGGTGCCGGTGATCAACTACCCGGAGGCAGCGATCCTGGGCATGGGGATGATCAAACCCCGGCCGGTGGTCATCGACGACGCCGTGGTGGCCCGCCCGACCATGACGTTGACCTGTGCGTTCGACCACCGTGTCGCCGACGGCGCACAGGTCGCGGCGTTCCTCGACGAGCTGCGCGGGCTCATCGAATCCCCGTCGCGGGCATTGCTGTTCCTGCGCTGACGCTCTCCCTGCGCTGACGCTCTTCCTGAGTTGACGCCGCGCGGAACCGCACGACCCGGCGAAAGCGCGATTCAGCGCAGCGTCGGCACGTCATCGGCGGCGTGCGGTGGCGAGGCGGCGGGCGAATTCGGGTGATTCGATGGAGGCCGCCTGGGGGCCGATCTCGGTGTCGACGGCGATGCGGTGCTGGTCGGTGTCGACGACGCCGGGGTTGGCGGTGGCCCGCATGGAGGCCTTGGTGGCGAGGACGACCTCACGGGGGGCCTGCGCCGGGCCGGCGGCCAGGTCGCGGGCGGCGGCGACGGGATCGTCGGCGACGCTCAACGCCAGGCCGTGGCGCACCGCGGCGTCGGCGTCGAAGCTCATCCCGAACAGCAGCGCCGCGCGGGCGGCCTGCGGGCCGACGGCCCGCTGCAGCATCCAGGTCGCCCCGCCGCCGGGGTGGATGCCGAGTTTCTGGAAGCGGGCGTCGAACAGGGCGCGGGGGCCGGCGATGCGCACGTCGGCGGCCAGCGCGAGGTTCAGTCCGGCGCCGACGGCCGGGCCGTTGACCGCGGCGATGGTCGGCAGGGTGCAGTCGGCGACGGCCAGGAAGCCGTCGTAGATCGTGCGCAGCCCCTCGGCGGTGGCCTCGCCCAGGGCGCTCAGGTCCGCACCGGCGCAGAACGCCTTGCCGGCGCCGGTGACGATCACCGCGTGCACCTCGGGATCGGCCTGGGCCTGTTCGACCGCGCGGCGCAGCGCCGCGGACATCTCAAAGGTGACGGCATTGCGCCGGTCGGGATCGTTGACGGTGATGACCGCGACCCGATCATCCACCTGCATCAGCACCGGATCAGACACCGACCCAGCCTAGTCCGAACGGGTCAGCCCGGGTCGCCGGCGGGTCCGGTATCCGGTGTCGGCGCAGGTGCGCCGCCGGTGCCGACACCACCGCCGATGCCGGCACCGAGGTCGGCGCGGTGCCACCGTGGCGGACGGTGCACGCCGCGCGGGACGGTCTGAGCAGTCTGATCAGGCTGTGTCCCGCCACGGTCCGAGACCGGGGGTCCGGACGGGTGGGACCGGGACGGCCGGGGCCGGATCCCCCGTGGGTGGCGCCTCGGTCCGGTCGGGTCGTCGACGCGGAGCGCGGCGGCGCTCTTCGTCGCCGGGGCAGGGGCCGGAAGAGGGGCCGGAAGGGAGTCGTCATCCGGCGGTCGGTTCGACGGGGTGTCGGGCGGAGGCGGCGGGGTGAACACGGCCCGCTCGGCGGCGATCAGCCGGGGCACGGCCTCGGTCTGGACGACTTCGGCGAGGTTGCGCAACGCATCATGCGGCGTCCGCGTGCCGTGGAGCACCGCTGACAGGTTCTCCGCGATGCCGGCGGCGACGTCGACCGCGAATCGCGCCACGATCGGCACCTGGACGATCAGCGCGGACGGCACCGGCAGGTAGTACAGCGGGGCCGTGGCGACCTCGATGGCCCAGTACAGCCACGGTGTGACGGCGCCGTTTGCATCCGAGTCCGGCGGAACCACATTGGTGTGCCCGGACAATTCGGCGGCCACGAAGTCCCGCAGGGCGGCGCGGGTGTCCACGGCCAGGCGTTCCAACGCCGTGTCCACGGATGCGGCGCCGTCGATGACGTTCGCGGCGTTGCGCACGGCACTGGCGACCACTGGGTCGACGACGTGGGTGTAGAAGGCCCAGGTGTGGAACCGGACATTGCCCGGCACCGGGAGGAACTGCGTCACCCAGTGCAGTTGTGCCGCGCGGTGATTGAGCAGTGGGCGCAGCTCGTCGTAACGGTCGGCGAGGGGCAGCGCCGCGACAGTCAGGGTCATCGGCCCCGCGCCGGGGCCGTCCGCAGAGAAGATCCCGAGGCGGGACTCGGCGGGGCCCGGCGGGGCGACCACCGCCGCGGTGGCGATGCACACCACGGCCACCCAGGCGCAGAGCCGAGGGAACCGGCGCACACCGCTGCGTGGCGGATGTGCCGGGCCGACCACTGGAACCGGGGCCACGTCAACTCCTTCAGCGACATTGCTGAACGACGTCAACGTAGCAACATTTGCTGGTCAGCGTGACGATATTGAACGGCGGAAACTTGCCGACAACGGTGCCCGATCAGGTCGCGGGGGCCGGCCGGCCGCCGCGCCTGCGCAGGACGGTGACGGCGAGGGCCACCGCCAACACGGCCGCGCCGGCCAGTGCGGCGGTCAGGATCGCGGTGGTGTCGCGCAACTCGACGGCGATGCCGGTCAGCGCCCAGATCAGCACCAGCGCATAGGCGGTGTCGGCGAACCGCACGAGCATCACCAACCCCAGGGCGGCGGCCACCAGCACCATGATCACGCCCCAGGTCGGTTCGGAGAGGCCGAAGCCGTCCCAGCCCGCGGCGTCGAGGGCCACGGTCGCATTGGCGATGGTCGCCACCGAGATCCAACCGAGGTAGACCCGGAACGGGATGTGCACCGACCACTTCTCCACGGTGGAGACGGGTGGGCGGGCGGCCTGCCGGCGATAGATCACGATCAGGCTGACCAGCAGCACCAGCATCAACGCCATGCTGACCGCGAACCGGTTGTGATGCCATGCCACCAGCCAGGTGCAGTTGGCCGCGGCGGTCAGCAGGTACCACGGGGCGACGGCGCGGGCGGCGCCACTGTCGCGCCGGCGACGCATCAGGACGAAACCCAAGTAGACGCTGTAGGCGAGCAGGCCCAGATAGATGATCGACCAGATGGAGAACACATAGCCGGCCGGCGCGAAGTACACGTCGATGCGCCGGGTGACATCGCCGGTGCGCTGACCGTTGATCGGCAACGCGTTGGCCAGATAGTTGACCAGCAGGGTGGCCGCGGTGGCCAGGCTCACCGCCGGCGGCAACAGCAGCCGGCCCCGGGAATCGGTCCCGACACCGCCGCCGCTGCGGCCGTCGACACCGCCGCCGCTGCGGCCGTCGCGCATCGCCATGCCGCCCGCCATACCGTCTCCTCACACCGGACGCCGATACTCCCCGGGTGTCTTCCCGGGACGTGGACAAGATCATGCCCGTTTCCGGCGGCTTTCAACCGTCGCGAGCCGCCCCACGCGGAGGTGTCGCGGCGCTTCGCACATGAGCGCCCCCGGCAGGATTCGAACCTGCGACCTAGGGATTAGAAGGCCCTTGCTCTATCCAGCTGAGCTACGGAGGCAACGGGCCTGAAGTCTAGCGTGCCGGGCGGGTCACAGGCTTGTCGCGACGCCCCAAAATGCGCTCCGAGGCGCATCGCCGCGGGCTAGCGTGGTGGGCGAAGCCGGGGGAGGCGCGACCGAGGAGAGCGACACCAGATGAGCGATGTGCCGGAGTTGGACGCGGCCGGGCTACCCGAGGAACTCAGCGGTTTGGACCAGATCCTGCACCGCGGCGAAGCCAACCCGCGGACCCGCTCGGGCATCATGGCGGTCGAACTGCTCGACACCACCCCGGACTGGGACCGGTTCCGCACCCGATTCGACCACGCGTCCCGCCGGGTTCTTCGGCTGCGCCAGAAGGTGGTCATGCCGACGCTGCCGACCGCACCGGCCCGCTGGGTCGTCGACCCGGACTTCAACCTGGACTACCACGTGCGCCGGGTGAGGGTGCCCGAGCCCGGGACCCTGCGGCAGGTGTTCGACCTCGCCGAGGTGGATATGCAGTCGCCGCTGGACATCTCCCGGCCGCTGTGGACGGCGACGTTGGTGGAGGGGCTGCGCGACGGCCGCGCCGCCACCATGCTGCATCTCAGCCACGCGGTCACCGACGGTGTCGGCGGGGTGGAGATGTTCGCCAGCATCTACGACTTCGAACGGGACCCGCCGCCGGGCAAGGAGCCCCCGCTGCCCATCCCGCAGGACCTCACACCCAACGATCTGATGTGGGAGGGTGTCGGCAGGCTGCCCCGGTCGGTGGTGCGCGGTGTGCGTGGGTTGCTCGGCGACACCGTCCGTGCGGTCGGAAAGACGCTGCGGGATCCGCGGGCCACCGTCGAGGGCGTGCTGGACTACGCGGCGTCGAGTGCCCGGTTGGTCACCCCGGTCGCCGAGCCCTCACCGATCCTGCGCCGCCGCAGCCTGGCATCCCGGACCGGTGCGATCGACATCCGGTTCGAGGATCTGCGCAAGGCGGCGAAAGCCGGTGGGGGGTCGATCAACGACGCCTATCTGACCGGCCTGTGCGGTGCGCTGCGGCTCTATCACGACGCGCTCGGGGTGCCGGTCGACACGTTGCCGATGGCGGTCCCGGTCAACCTGCGCTCCGACGCCGATCCGGCCGGCGGCAACCGGTTCACCGGGGTGAATCTGGCAGCACCCATCGGCATCGTCGATCCGGTGGACCGCATGCAGGATGTGCGCGCACAGATGACCCGCAAACGTGAGGAACGGGCGCTGGATCTGCTCGGCATGGTGGCTCCGGTGGGCAGTCTGCTTCCGGACACCGTGCTGGAGGCGCTGGCGGGGACGGTGGTCAATTCCGACGTCCAGGCCAGCAACGTCCCGGTGATCCTGGAGGACACCTACATCGCGGGGGCGAAAGTGCTGCGCCAGTACGGGCTCGGCCCGCTGCCGGGGGTGGCGATGATGGTGGTCCTGGTGTCGCGCAGCGGCTACTTCACCGTCACCGCCCGGTACGACCGCGCCGCGATCACCGACGCCCGGTTGTTCGCCCACTGTCTGCTCGCCGGTTTCAACGAGGTGCTCGCGCTCGGCGGGGACGGTCGCGCCGAACCCGCATCCTTCGAGGTCGACCCCGCCCGGCTCGAGGCCCTGATGTCGAATGCCGTGGTGCCGAGTGAAAGCGCGATGCGATGACCGCGGAGGACCGCCGCGCCGAGCGCGACGAGGAGGAGCGCACGCTGCGGCTGCCGGGTTCGGTCGCCGAGATCGAAGCCAGCCCTCCCGGACCCGAGATCGGCGCGTTCTTCGACCTGGACGGCACCCTGGTGGCCGGGTTCACCGGGGTGATCATGACGCGGGAGCGGCTGCGGCGGCGTGAACTCAGCGTCGGCGAGTTCATCGGGCTGGTCCAGGCCGGCCTCAACCATCAGCTCGGCCGTGCGGAGTTCGAGGATCTGATCGGCAGGGGTGCCCGGATGCTGCGCGGCAGTTCACTTTCCGATATCGACGAGCTCGCCGAACGGTTGTTCGTGCAGAAGATCCAGAACCGCATCTACCCGGAGATGCGCGAACTCGTCCGCGCCCATCAGGCCCGTGGACACACCGTGGTGCTCAGTTCGTCGGCGTTGACGGTGCAGGTCGAGCCGGTGGCCCGCTACCTCGGTATCGAGAACATCCTCAGCAACAAGTTCGAGGTGGACGAGAACGGTTGCATCACCGGAGAAGTGAATCGCCCGATCATCTGGGGCCCGGGAAAGGCCCGTGCGGTACAGGCTTTCGCCGCCGAGCGCGGTATCGACCTGTCCAGGAGCTACTTCTACGCCGACGGCGACGAAGACGTCGCGCTGATGTATCTGGTCGGCAATCCGCGGCCCACCAACCCGGCCGGGAAGATGGCGTCGGTGGCGGCCAAACGCGGCTGGCCGATCCTGCGGTTCACCAGCCGGCGGGGGAGCAACCCCGTCTCGCAGGTGCGCACCGCGGTCGGGGTGGCGTCGTTGCTGCCGGTGGCGGCAGGGGCGGTGGGTGTGGGGCTGCTCAGCCGCAGTCGTCGCGCCGGGGTGAACTTTCTGACGTCGGTGTGGGGGAAGCTGTTGCTGGCGGCCACCGGTGTCGAACTCAATGTGCTCGGCGAGGAGAACCTGACCGCCGAGCGGCCCGCGGTGTTCATCTTCAACCACCGCAATCAGGTGGATCCGGTCATCGCCGGCCGGCTGGTCAAGGACAACTTCACCATGGTCGGCAAGAAGGAGCTCGCTGACGACCCACTGCTGGGCATGCTGGGCAAGGTGATGGATGTGGCGTTCATCGACCGGTCCGATCCGACCGCCGCGGTCGAGGGTCTACGCAAGGTGGAAGAGCTTGCGGCCAAGGGTGTTTCGATTCTGATCGCGCCCGAGGGCACCCGGGTGGACACCAACGAGGTGGGCCCGTTCAAGAAGGGCGCGTTCCGCATCGCGATGGCGACGGGTATCCCGATCGTGCCCATCGTGATCCGCAATGCCGAGGTGGTGGCCGCCCGCAACTCCACCACCTTCAATCCCGGCAAGGTCGATGTGGTGGTGTATCCGCCGATACCGGTGGACGACTGGACGGTGGAGGAGCTGCCCGAGCGCATCGCCGAGGTCCGTCAGCTCTACCTCGACACGCTCAAGGCGTGGCCGCGTAAGCATCTGCCGCTGCCCGAGCTGTACACCCGGCCGCGCGGCCCCGCGAAGAAGGCCCCGGTGAAGAAGAGTCAGGCCAAGAAGACCCAGGCCAAGAAGACCCCGGTGAAGAAGACTCAGGCGAAGAAGGCTCAGGCCAAGAAGGCTCAGGCCGGGAAATCCGCCGATCACCCGCCAGGTCTCGGCACGCAGGAGCGGTCATGACCCCGTACACCGACCCGTTCGCCAGTTTCACCGCGACCGACGACGCGTTGGTGCTGGCGTCGGTGTCCTCGCCGGCGGAGATGCGCCTCCTCGACGACTGGTTGGCGACCCAGCGGCGCCGCAACCCCAGCTGCCGGATCGAGGTGCTGCGGCTGCCCGCCGACGACAACCCACCGCCCGGGGTGGTGGCACAACTGGTGGAACTTCTCAACGCCGACGAGGACCGCGCGGTCGTGCCGGCCCGGGTGTTCTGGGTGCCGGGTGGACTGCCCGCCAAGTTCCCGTTGATGCAGCTGATGACCGGCCGGGACACCTACCGCCCGCCGGACCGGCTGCAGGGCCTCATCCTGAGACGGGATCCGTCCCGGGCGCGGGTGGTGGCCGGTGAACCGGCGAAGGTGTCCGAGATGCGGCAGCAGTGGAGTGACACCACCGTCGCCGAGAACGAACGCGACTTCGCCCGCTTCGTGCTGCGCCGGGCGCTGCTGGCGATCGAGCGGGTGGAATACCGGCTGCTGGGACCGGAATACAAGTCGCCGCGACTGGTCAAACCGGAGATGTTGGCCTCGGCCAGATTCCGCGCCGGGCTGGAGAAGATCCCCGGTGCCACCGTCGCGGCCGCCGGGAATCTGCTCGACGAGATGGCCACCGGGTGGAGTCGGCTGGCGGTGGATCTGGTCCCGATGCTCAGCCGGGCCATCTACAGCCGCGGCTTCGATCCGCGGATCGACTACGACCGCGACCAGGTCGAGGTGATGCGACGCGGGCTGGAGGCGCACCCCGCGGTGATGTTGTGGTCCCACCGGTCCAATCTGGACAGCGCCGTGCTCACCGTCGCGTTGCACGAGAACCGGCTGCCACCGGCGCACCTGTTCGCCGGCATCAACATGTCGTTCCCGCCGCTGGGCAGCATCCTGCGCCGCTCCGGGGTCATCTTCATCCGGCGCAACATCGGCGACGACCCGCTGTACAAGTACGTGCTCAAGGAGTACATCGGCTACATCGTCGAGAAACGCTTCAACCTGAGCTGGTCGATCGAGGGCACCCGGTCTCGGACCGGAAAGATGTTGCCGCCCAAACTCGGACTGCTCAGTTACGTCGCCGACGCCTACCTCGACGGCCGCACCGACGACCTGCTGCTGCAGCCGGTGTCGATCAGCTTCGACCAGCTGCACGAGACCGCCGAGTACGCGGCCTACGCCCGGGGCGGGGAGAAGACCCCCGAGAACGTGGGCTGGTTGTTCGACTTCATCAAAGCGCAGGGGGAGCGCAACTACGGCAAGATCTATGTCCGCTTCCCCGAGGCGGTCTCGATGCGCGAATACCTCGGCCCGCCGCACGGGCCGATCGCGCACGACGAGGCCGCCAAACGCCTGGCGCTGCAGAAGATGGCGTTCGAGGTGGCATGGCGGATCCTGCGGGCGACACCGGTCAACGCGACCGGATTGGTGTCGGCGCTGCTGCTGGCCACCCGCGGGGTGGCGCTCACCCTCGACCAGCTGCATCACACCCTGCAGGATTCCCTGGACTATCTGGAACGCAAACAGACCCCGGTGACCAACAGCGCCCTGCGGCTGTGTACCCCGGAGGGGGTTCGCGCGGCGGTCGACGCCTTGTCCAACGGTCACCCCGTCACCTGTGTCGACAGCGGCCGCGAACCGGTCTGGTACATCGCACCGGCCGACGAACATCAGGCGGCGTTCTACCGCAACTCGCTGATTCACGCGTTCCTGGAGACGTCCATCGTCGAACTGGCGTTGGCGCACGCGGCCCGGGCCGACGGGGACCGGGTGGAGGCGTTCTGGTCGCAGGTCATGCGGTTGCGGGACCTGCTGAAGTTCGACTTCTACTTCGCCGACTCGGCCACCTTCCGCGAGAACGTGGCCGAGGAGATGTCCTGGCACAACGACTGGGAGTCCTCGCTGACCACGGGCGGCGATCACGTCCGGGCGTTGCTGGCGGACAAGAAACCGTTGCTGGCCGGGGCGATGCTGCGGCCCTTCTTCGAGGCCTACGAGATCGTCGCGGACGTGCTGCGGGACGCACCCGGTCACGTCGACGAGAAGGACCTCACCACACGCGCGCTCGGGCTCGGCAAGCAGTACGTCGCCCAGGGCCGGGTCCGCAGCACCGAATCGGTGTCGGCGTTGTTGTTCGCCACCGCGCGGCAGGTGGCCGCGGATCAACAACTGTTCGGTCCGCACAGCCCGGATCTGATGGAGCGGCGTGCCGCGTTCCGCACCGAACTGCGCGACATCCTGGCCGACATGGACACCATCGAGCAGATCTCCCGGCGGCAGTTCTTCGTCCGGGAGGCGGCCCGGCGGGCGGCGTCCGACCGCGCCGAGGCGTGACGTTGGCCATCGGGTGATGGTCCGCCGCGGCGGACGCCATACGCTGGGGTCATGACGTCGGTCGGGTCCCGTGTGCGCAGCAGCGCGGCGTGGCCGGTACTGGTCGGTGTCGCCCTGCTCGCCGGGACGGTCGCCGCCGGTGTCGCAGCCATGTCGCTGGTGGACGCACTGACCGCGACCGGGCTGCCCAACCCGGGTCCGGTCACCACATACGGTCTGCCGTTCGTCCGCGCGGCCGGCGAGATCGCCGCGGTGATCGCGGTCGGTTCGTTCATGTTCGCCGCGTTCCTCGTTCCGCCACAGCCCAACGGCGTCCTCGATGTCAGCGGTTACCGCGCCCTGCAGACCGGGAGCGTGGCGGCGGGCGTGTGGGCGGTGTGCGCGGCGCTGATGGTGCCGCTGACCGTTTCCGACGTGTCCGGGCAACCGGTGTTCACCATCCTCGAACCGGTGAGCCTGTGGGCGGCCGCCGACCAGGTCAACACCGCCGGCGCGTGGCGGTGGACGGCCTTCCTCGCCGCCGCGCTGACCCTGGCCGCCCGGCCGGTGCTGCGGTGGGGCTGGACACCGTTCCTGTTCGCCGGGGCGCTCATCACGCTGCTCCCGCTGGGTCTGACCGGGCACTCGGCCGCCGGCGGAGACCACGATCTGGCCACCAACAGCCTGCTCGTGCACCTGTTCGTGGCGGCGGTGTGGGCCGGTGGGCTGCTCGCGCTGCTCGCGCACGCGACGCGGACGGCCGACCACGCCGATCTGGCGGCCCGGCGGTTCTCGGCGGTGGCGTTCTGGTGCTACATCGCGATGGCGCTCAGCGGCGTGATCAACGCCTTGGTCCGGATGAACGTGTCCGACCTGCTGTCCACCAATTACGGCCGACTGGTGCTCGCCAAGATCGTCGCGTTCGCGCTGCTCGGGGTGATCGGCTGGCAACAACGACGCCGAGGTGTCGCCGCGGTGCAGGCCGACCCGGACAGTCGGGGCCCGCTGATCCGGCTGGCGTTGACCGAAGCGGTGATCTTCGGCGCGACGTTCGGGATCGCGGTCGGCCTGGGCCGCACCCCGCCGCCCCCGCCGCCCCGCCAGCCCAGCCCCGTCGAGGTCGCCATCGGGTACGACCTGGCCGGTCCCCCCACGGTGGCACGGATCCTGTTCGACTGGCGCTTCGACCTGATCTTCGGCACTGCGGCGATCCTGCTGGCGGTGCTGTACCTGCTCGCGGTGCGGCGGCTGCGGCGCCGCGGTGACGCGTGGCCGTTCGGCCGCACGCTGGCGTGGGTGCTGGGCTGCGCGTTGCTGCTGTTCACCACCTCGTCCGGGCTGGGCCGGTACATGCCCGCGATGTTCAGCGTGCACATGATCGCGCACATGCTGCTGTCGATGCTGGTGCCGGTGCTGCTCGCGCTGGGCGGTCCGGTCACCCTGGCGCTGCGGGCGCTGCCGGTGGCCGGCCGCGGCGCTCCGCCCGGCCCGCGGGAATGGCTGCTGGCCGCGCTGCACTCGCCGCCGTCGCGATTCTTCACCCACCCGCTGGTGGCCACCGTCATGTTCGTGGTCGGGTTCTACGGCCTGTACTTCGGTGGGCTGTTCGACGTGGCCGCCAAGGAGCACGCCGCCCACGTCGCGATGAACATCCACTTCCTGCTCAGCGGCTACCTGTTCTACTGGGTGGCCATCGGGGTGGACCCGCCGCCGCGTCAGGTGCCCCATCTGGCCAAGGTCGGGATGGTGTTCGCCTCGCTGCCGCTGCACGCGTTCTTCGGGGTGGCGCTGATGGGGATGAAGAACATCCTCGCCGAACGGTTCTACCGGTCGCTGCTGCTGGACTGGCACACCGACCTGGCCGCCGACCAGCGGCTCGGCGGCGCGATCGCGTGGGCCGCGGGTGAGGTTCCGCTGGTCCTGGTGATGCTGGCACTGCTGATCCAGTGGAGCCGCAGCGATCAACGCGCCGCCCGGCGCATGGACCGGGCCGCCGACCGTGACCACGACGCGGAGCTGGCCGCCTACAACGCCATGCTCGCCGAACTGACCCGGCGCGAACAGCAGCGCACCCGCACCGAACGCTGACTCGGCCGGCGCCCTGTCCGGCACCGGACCGGTCATCCACAATCGCCGCGTCATCCACAACCATCGGTCCCGCCGACCGGCAGGCGACATCGGCCGTCGGTCCCCACGCGGTCAATGGGGCCACGGCGGCCACACCGGCACGCCGCGGGGGCCGGCGACCGCCGGCAGGAAGGGAACCGAAATGTTCGAGACACCGATCACCGTCGTCGGCAACATCGTCACCAAACCCGACCGGCGCTGGGTGGGCGATCAGGAGCTGATCAAATTCCGGATGGCGAGCAACTCCCGGCGCCGCAACGCCGCCGGGGAATGGGAACCCGGCAACACGTTGTTCGTCACGGTGAACTGCTGGGGAAGACTGGTCACCGGCGTCGGCGCCGCACTCGGGAAGGGTGACGCGGTGATCGTTGTTGGATATGTCTACACCAGCGAATATGAGGACAGAGAAGGAGTCCGTCGATCCTCGGTCGAGGTGAAGGCCACCTCGGTCGGCCCGGATCTGGCGCGGTGCGTCGCCCGCATCGAGCATCGCCGGCACCCGGAGCCCGGTCCGGCCGGCGACCGGCAGCAATCAGCCGGTCCGCACAACGCCGCGAACGGAGTCGGCCCCGATCCGGGAGAAGAGCCGCCGGGAGAAGAGCCGGAAGTCGAGCCGACCGAGGGCGCCGAACCGGACCCACCCGAGGGGGCGGGTCTGCCACTGACGGCCTAGCGCCATCCCGCCACTATCCGGCCACGCCTAGGATGGGCCGCGGGTACGACGAACTCCGCAAGCTTTCGAAAGGCAACACCACGGCATGGCCGAATTCATCTACACGATGCGGAAGGTCCGCAAGGCGCACGGCGACAAGGTCATCCTTGACGACGTCTCCCTGAATTTCCTTCCGGGCGCAAAGATCGGCGTCGTCGGCCCGAACGGGGCCGGGAAGTCGAGCGTCTTGCGGATCATGGCCGGGTTGGACCAGCCCAACAACGGTGAGGCGTTCCTGCAACCCGGGGCGACGGTCGGCATTCTGCTCCAGGAGCCGCCGCTGAACGAAGAGAAGACGGTGCGCGGCAACGTCGAGGAGGGGCTCGGCGAGATCAAGGTCAAGCTCGACCGGTTCAACGAGGTCGCCGAACTGATGGCCACCGACTACTCCGACGAGTTGATGGAGGAGATGGGCCGGCTGCAGGAGGAGCTCGACCACGCCGACGCCTGGGACCTCGACTCGCAGCTCGAGCAGGCGATGGACGCGTTGCGCTGCCCGCCGCCCGACGAGCCGGTGACCCACCTGTCCGGGGGTGAGCGGCGCCGCGTCGCGCTGTGCAAGCTGCTGCTGTCCAAGCCGGACCTGTTGCTGCTCGACGAGCCCACCAACCACCTCGACGCCGAGAGCGTGCTGTGGCTGGAGCAACACCTGGCCGAGTACAAGGGTGCGGTGCTCGCCGTCACGCACGACCGCTACTTCCTGGACAACGTCGCCGAGTGGATCCTGGAACTGGACCGCGGCCGGGCGTACCCGTACGAGGGCAACTACTCGACCTATCTGGAGAAGAAGGCCGAGCGCCTCGAGGTGCAGGGCCGTAAGGACGCCAAGCTGCACAAGCGGCTCAAGGAGGAGCTGGCCTGGGTCCGCTCCGGGACCAAGGCGCGTCAGGCCAAGGGCAAGGCCCGGCTGCAGCGCTACGAGGAGATGGCGGCGGAGGCCGAGAAGAGCCGCAAGCTCGACTTCGAGGAGATCCAGATCCCGACCCCGCCGCGGCTGGGCAACGTCGTGGTGGAGGTGAAGAACCTCGACAAGGGCTACGACGGCCGGCCGCTGATCAAGGATCTGTCGTTCACGCTCCCGCGTAACGGCATCGTCGGCGTCATCGGGCCCAACGGTGTCGGTAAGACCACCCTGTTCAAAACCATCGTGGGTCTGGAGGAGCCGGACAGCGGCACCGTCAAGATCGGTGAGACCGTCAAGCTCAGCTACGTCGACCAGACCCGCGCGGGCATCGATCCCAACAAGACGGTGTGGGAAGTGGTGTCCGACGGGCTCGACTACATCGAGGTGGGCCAGAACGAGATCCCGTCCCGCGCCTACGTCTCGGCGTTCGGGTTCAAGGGCCCGGATCAGCAGAAGCCGGCCGGGGTGCTGTCGGGTGGTGAACGCAACCGGCTCAACCTGGCGCTCACCCTCAAGGAGGGCGGCAACCTGATCCTGCTCGACGAACCGACCAACGACCTCGACGTCGAAACGCTGGGCTCGCTGGAGAACGCGCTGGAGAAGTTCCCCGGCTGTGCCGTCGTGATCAGCCACGACCGCTGGTTCCTGGACCGGGTCTGCACGCACATCCTGGCGTGGGAGGGCACCGAGGACAACCCGGCACAGTGGTTCTGGTTCGAGGGCAACTTCGCCGCCTACGAGGAGAACAAGGTCGCACGGCTCGGCCCCGAGGCGGCACGCCCGCACCGGGTCACCCACCGGCGCCTCACCCGCGACTAATGTCGGTGATCCGCACCTCTGCGCCAGTGATGTAGGTCACGCTGGTCGGTGCGAACGACCGACAACACGCAGGCCAGCAGTCAGGGGTGATCCGCATGACGGTCAACCGCCGGGCGGCAGGGGAGGCCGCTGGGGGGACCGGGACAGCGGGCGACACCGCCGATCTCCACGCCGTGCTGGCCCAGGCCTACGCCGCAACCCGGCATGCGGCGCGCGCCGGCGTCTCGGAGAACACCAGCCCACCCGATGACTCGGGGACCGGACCGGACACCGACCGGGGCGTCAGTACCGAGCTGGTGCAGGCCCAGCTCCGGCTCGCCCGGCGGCGGTCGCCGGGCACCTCCGAGGTGGCCGTGCACCTCGCCGACGACCCGGCCGGTGTCGGTCCGGCGCTGCAGATCGTCACCGATCACACCGCGCTGCTCATGGACTCGGTGACGGTGCTGCTGCACCGGCTGGGCGTGCCGTACACGTCGGTGATGCACGCGGCGCTCCGGGTGCGGCGCGGACCCGGCGGTGAGCTGCTCGCGGTCCGGACGGCATCCGATGCACCCGCCGACGATGCGGCCGGCACGACCGTCGAAGAGGCCTGGATCCACGTGCAGTTGTCACCCTCGGCCGATCGGCGCGCGGTGGCCGAGGCCGCCGAACTTCTTCCCGGGGTGTTGGCCGACTCCCGGCAGGTGGCACTGGATCACGCCGGGCTGACCGCCGCGTTCGCCGAGGTCGCCACCCGGCTGGAGACCGCCCCGCACCGGTTCGCCGAACGTGACCGCGCCGAGGTCGCCGAGCTGCTGCGCTGGCTCGGCGAGGGACGGTTCCTGCTGCTCGGCTACCAGCAGTGCCCGATCCGCGACGGGTACGCGACGGTGGACGAATCCAGCCGGCTGGGGGTGCTGCGGCACCGCGAGGGTGTGCTGCCGCCGTTGACCGGACCCGGGGATGTGATGGTGCTGGCCCAGTCCACCATCCCCAGCTATCTGCGGTACGGCACCTACCCGTTCATCGTGGTGATCCGCGAACGCTCAGACGGGTCACCCTCAGACGCGGTGGAACACCGGTTCGTGGGCCTGTTCACCGTCGCCGCGATGAACGCGAACGTGTTCGAGATCCCGCTGATCTCGCAGCGGGTCCGCGAAGCGCTGGCGCTGTCCCAGCGCAGTCCGCAGCACCGGGGCCAGTTGCTGCACGACGTCATCCAGACCATTCCGCGGCCCGAACTGTTCGCGTTGAGCGCCCGCCAACTGCTCGACCGCGCCAGGGCCGTCATCGAACTGGGATCGCGGCGACGGGCCCTGCTCTTCCTCCGGGTCGATCACCTCGCACACTTCGCCTCCTGCCTGGTGTATCTGCCCCGGGACCGCTACACCACCGCGGTGCGGTTGCAGATGCAGGACATCCTGATGCGCGAGCTGGGCGGGGTCAGCATCGACTACACCGCGCGGGTCAGCGAATCACCTTGGGCTGTCGTTCATTTCACGGTCCGTTTGGCCGACGGCGCAGATCCGGCCGACGTCGACGTGTCGGCGGCCAACGAAGCCCGTATCGAGGAACTGCTGACCGAGGCGGCCCGCACCTGGGGCGACCGCCTCCTGGATGAGGCGCAGCAGGTGCAGCTGAGCCGGACCCAGGCCGAGCACTACGCCCAGGCGTTCGGCGAGCTCTACAAACAGGCCGTCAGCCCCGGTGACGCGATCACCGACATCGCGATCATCGAGGAGCTCACCGAGGACTCGGTGCGGTTGGAGCTCGGCGAGCGCAGCGACGACGGCATCATGCCGCTCAACTGGTACGTCGGCGGCAGATCGGCGTCGCTGAGCCGGTTGCTGCCGATGCTGCAGTCGATGGGCGTCGTGGTGCTCGAAGAGCGCCCGTTCACCGTCACCCGACCCGACGGGCTGCCGGTGTGGATCTACCAGTTCAAGATCGCCGTGGATCCGAAGATCCCCGCAGACGAGCACGACGGGGAACGCTTCGCCGACGCCGTGAGCGCGATCTGGTACGGGCGTGCCGAGATCGACCGGTTCAACGAACTGGTGCTACGCGCCGAACTGACCTGGCAGCAGGTCGGGGTGCTGCGGGCGTACGCCAAGTACCTGCGTCAGGCCGCCTTCCCCTACAGCCAGGACCACATCGCCACCGTGCTCAACGAGCATCCGGGGACCGCGCGGTCCCTGGTGCAATTGTTCGAGGCGCTGTTTGATCCGTCTGCGTACGATCCGGCCGCACCCAGGCGCGGCGCCGCCGCGGCGGCGGCCGCCGTCGCCGCCGATATCGATGCCGTGGTCAGCCTCGACACCGACCGGGTGTTGCGGGCGTTCGCCTCTCTCATCGAAGCGACCCTGCGCACCAACTACTTCGTCTCCCGGGACGATTCGGACCGTGCGCGGGGTGTGTTCTCGGTGAAGCTGCGGCCCGCGCTGATCAAAGAACTGCCGCTGCCGCGACCGATGTTCGAGATCTTCGTCTACTCGCCGCGGGTGGAAGGGGTGCACCTGCGGTTCGGTCACGTCGCCCGTGGCGGGCTGCGCTGGTCGGACCGGCGCGAGGACTTCCGCACCGAGATCCTCGGGCTGGTCAAGGCGCAGGCTGTCAAGAACGCCGTGATCGTTCCGGTGGGCGCCAAGGGCGGGTTCGTCGTCAAACGACCGCCGGCGCCGACCGGGGACGCCGCCGCGGACCGGGAGGCGGCACGGGCCGAGGGAATCGCGTGCTACCGGCTGTTCGTCTCCGGTCTGCTCGACATCACCGACAACGTCGACAAGACCACCGGTGCGGTCGTGCCGCCCGCCGAGGTGGTCCGCCGCGACGGCGACGACGCCTATCTGGTGGTCGCCGCCGACAAAGGCACCGCGACCTTCTCCGACATCGCCAACGAGGTGGCGCAGTCGTACGGATTCTGGCTGGGCGACGCCTTCGCGTCCGGCGGTTCGGTCGGCTACGACCACAAGGCGATGGGCATCACCGCCCGCGGAGCGTGGGAGTCGGTCAAACGCCACTTCCGGGAGATGGGGGTGGACACCCAGACCCAGGACTTCACCGTGGTGGGGATCGGTGACATGAGCGGCGACGTGTTCGGCAACGGCATGCTGTTGTCGAAGCACATCCGGCTGGTCGCCGCGTTCGACCACCGGCACATCTTCCTCGATCCCGATCCGGATCCCGCGCGGTCGTGGGAAGAACGCAAACGGCTCTTCGAGCTGCCGCGGTCCAGCTGGGACGACTACGACACGTCGGTGATCAGCAGGGGCGGCGGGGTGTACAGCCGGCAGCAGAAATCCATCCCGGTCAGTGCCGAGGTCCGCGCCGCGCTGGGGCTCGACGGCGACGTCGACGCGCTCACCCCGCCGGCGATGATCCGGGCGATCCTGCGCGCCCCGGTCGATCTGCTGTTCAACGGTGGCATCGGCACCTACATCAAGGCCGAGTCCGAATCCGACGCCGACGTCGGCGACCGCGCCAACGATCCGGTGCGGGTGAACGGAAATCAGGTGCGGGCCAAGGTGATAGGGGAGGGCGGCAACCTCGGGGTGACACCGCTGGGGCGTGTCGAATACGACCTCGCCGGCGGGCGGATCAACACCGACGCGCTGGACAACTCGGCCGGGGTCGACTGCTCCGACCACGAGGTCAACATCAAGATCCTCATCGACTCGCTGGTCGCCGCCGGCAAGATCGGCGCCGACCAGCGCACCGACCTGCTGATGTCGATGACCGATGAGGTCGCCGACATGGTCCTGGCGCACAACGCCAGGCAGAACGACCTCATCGGAACCAGTCGCGCCAACACGGCCGCGATGCTAACGGTGCACGCGCGGCTGATCGACGATCTGGTCGAGAACCACGGTGTGAACCGGGAACTGGAGGCGTTGCCGTCGGACAAGGAGATCGCCCGACGGTCCGACACCGGAGTCGGTCTGACCTCCCCGGAGCTGGCCACCGTGATGGCGCACGTCAAGCTGACCCTCAAGGACGCGCTGCTGGCAAGCGAACTGCCCGATCAGGAGGTGTTCGCCGCCCGGCTGCCGTCCTACTTCCCGCGTCCGCTGCGGGATTTCACCGCCGAGATCCGCGGCCATCAACTGCGCCGCGAGATCGTCAGCACCATGCTGGTCAACGACCTGGTGGACACCGCCGGTTTGACCTATGCGTTCCGGGTGTGCGAGGACGCCGGCGTCGAACCGGTGGACGCGGTGCGCAGCTTCGTCGCGGTCGACGCGATCTTCCGGGTCGGCGAGATCTGGCATGCGATCCGCACCGCTGGTGCCGAAGGTGTTCTGCCGGTGGCGGTTTCGGACCGGATGACCTTGGACCTGCGCCGTCTCATCGACCGCGCCGCGCGCTGGCTGCTCAACTTCCGGCCGCAGCCGCTAGCGGTCGGCGCCGAGATCAACCGGTTCGCCGCGAAGGTGGCGGCCCTGACCCCGCGGATGTCGGAGTGGTTGTGCGGCGCCGACGCCGACATCGTCGCCCGGCGCACCGCCGACTTCGTCGAACACGGCGCCTCGCGGCAGCTGGCCTATCTGGTGTCCTCCGCGCTGTATCAGTTCAGCCTGCTCGACATCATCGACATCGCCGACATCCTCGATCGCGAACCAGCCGAGGTGGCCGAGACCTATTTCGCGTTGATGGGCCATCTCAACGCCGATGCCCTGCTCACCGCGGTGTCCGAACTGCCCCGCAGCGACCGCTGGCACTCGCTGGCCCGGTTGGCGATTCGCGACGACATCTACGGATCCCTGCGGTTGCTGACGGTCGATGTGCTCGCCGTGGGCGAACCGGACGAGAGCGGCGAGGAGAAGATCGCGGAGTGGGAATCGACCAACAGTTCCCGGTTGCGGAGGGCCCGTCGCACGCTCGACGAGATCTACCAGGATGATATCCGTGATCTGGCGACGCTGTCGGTGGCGGCTCGGCAGATCCGGGCAATGACACGTACGAGTGGAACGGGGTCCTCGGCTTGACCGAACGATTCACCACACCGGTGCCGGTGCGCTGGTCGGACATCGACATGTACCAACACGTCAATCACGCCACGATGGTGACGATTCTGGAGGAGGCGCGGGTCCCGTTCCTGCGTCCCGCCTTCGAACCGGACATCGCCACCACCGGCCTGTTGATCGCCGAGGTGAAGGTGGGCTACAAGGGGCAGCTGCGGCTGGCCGACTCCCCGCTGCAGGTCACGATCTGGGTGAACCGGTTACGGGCAGTGGATTTCACACTCGGCTACGAGGTGCGCTCGGTGCTCGCCGATCCCGACTCCAAACCGGCCGTGATCGCCGAGACCCAGTTGGCCGCCTTCCACATCGAGGAGCAGCGGCTGTTACGGCTCACGCCGCCGCAGCGGGAGTATCTCGAGAAGTATCTACGGTGAGTGCCGCCGAGCGGGGTCTGTGGCTCGAGCCCGGACACCGTGACGATCTCGCCGTGTTCGCCGACCGGGCGATGCGGCTCGACGAGGCCGCGGTCATCCGGTTGCGGGAGCGGGGCGACGGTTTGGTCGTGGCGTGGGTGGCCACCGGGTTCGACGTGCTGGCCGCCCGGGCGGTGCGGGGCCGGGTGCGTCCCGCAGACCTGTCCGTCGGCGCCGACGCGCTGCGGCGCGGCCTGACCGCCATGGCGCCCACCGGATACGTCGATGCGGGTTTCCCGATGGATTCGGTGTGGCGGGGCGTCCTGCCTCCACCCACCGGGTTCGTCCAGGTCGACGATGTCCCGGCCCGGGTGGTTCTGGAACTGGCGCAGCAGGGCAGTGCGCTGGCCCGCGAACACGGCAGCGCACACGGCCCGCCGGTGTCCCTGCTCGACCAGGAGGTGGTCCGGGTCAGTTCGGCCGACACCACCGTCGGCATCCCGATGCGCTGCGTGTTCGCGCTCACCGCGATGGGTTTCCTGCCCGCCACCGACCCCGGACAGGTGCCCGGTGACGAGATCGTGCGGGTGCGGGTGTTGCCGGCGTGGCTGCGGATCGACGCCCGGTTCGGGTCGGTCTACCGCCGCCGCGGCGATCCGGCGGTGGTGTTGCGTTAGCCGCTGACCCAGGCGGCGGTGCTGCATCAGCCGCTGACCCAGGCGGCGGTGTTCGGCGGCAACGCGCCGTCGGTCACCGGCGCGCTGGCCAGCAGCACCGTCCCGGCCGGCAGCGGCAGCGGATCCGGCCCGGTGTTCAGTGCGCAGATCAGCCCGCCGTCTCGCCGGAACACCACCGCATCGCGTCCGTGGTCCAGCCAGTGCACACCGGATCCGGCGAATTCGGCCCGGGAGCGCCGCAGCCGCAGGGCCCGCCGGTAGAGCGACAGCATCGAATCCGGGTCTCTCCCGATTGGCGTTGCACCGTCAGCCCCGCCCACTGCGACGGCATCGGCAGCCAGGTGTCGGGCGTGGTGGAGAACCCGAACGGCGGAGTGTCACCCGACCACGGCATCGGCACCCGGCAGCCGTCGCGGCCGCGTTCGCCGCCCCCGGAGCGCCGCCACACCGGGTCCTGCAACACCTCATCGGGCAGGTCGACATTGGGCAGACCGAGTTCCGCGCCGTTGTAGATGAACACCGCCCCGGGCAGCGCCAGCAGCACCAGCGCCATCGCCCGGGCCCGGGCCTGCCCGAGGGTGCCGCCGCCGTACCGGGTGACCTCCCGGTCGACGTCGTGGTTCGACAGCGTCCACGTCGGTGCGGCGCCGGTCAGTGCCACCGCGGCCAACGAGTTGTCGATCGCCTCCCGGATGTCGGTGGCGTCGAATTCCGCGCGCACCAGCCGGAAGTTGAAGCCGAGATGCAGCTCGTCGTGCCGCAGATAGGCGGCGAACCGGGTGTTGTCGTACACCCAGACCTCACCGACGGAGACGGCATGTGGATAGTCGTCGAGCACCCGGCGGATGAACCGGTGGATCTCGTGGACGTGGTCGTTGTCGAAGCGGGGGTCGTCGCCGCTCTCGGCCAGCAGTCTGGTGTCGGTGACGGTCATGTCGGGCAGACCTCCCGGTTTGGCCATGCCGTGGGCGACGTCGATCCGGAACCCGTCCACGCCGCGTTCCAGCCAGAACCTCAGCGTCTTCTCCAGATCGTCGAACACCTCCGGGTTCTCCCAGTTCAGGTCCGGCTGTGCGGGATCGAACAGGTGCAGATACCACTGCCCGGGTGTGCCGTCCGGTTCGGTGATCCGGGTCCACGCCGGCCCCCCGAACACCGACACCCAGTTGTTCGGCGGATGCTCACCCGCGGTGCCCCGGCCGTCGCGGAAGAGGTAGCGCTGCCGTGCCGGACTGTTCCGCCCGGCCGCCAGGGCCTCGCGGAACCACGGGTGCTGCGAACTGGTGTGGTTCGGGACCACGTCGAGGATGACCCGGATTCCGCTCCGCCGGGCGGCCCGCAGCAGCCGGTCCATCGCGGCGAGGTCGCCGAACAGCGGGTCGATGTCGCGCGGGTCGGCGACGTCGTAGCCGTGGTCGACCATCGGCGAGACCGTGACCGGGTTGAGCCACAGCGCGTCCACTCCGAGCCACCGCAGATGGTCCAGCCGGGCGGTGATGCCGTCCAGGTCGCCCACACCGTCGCCGTTGCTGTCCTGGAACGACCGGGGATAGACCTGGTAGAAGACCGCGTCCCGCCACCAGGTGCGGTCGGGTCGGCCGGTGGTCCGCGCCGGTCCGCTCATCGGGTCGCGACCGTCGGTATCCGACATTCAGAACGGGGAGTTGACCAGTGAATCGGCTGCCATCTCCAGATAGTCCAGCAGTTGTTCGCGGTGTGCGTCGTCGAGGGTCTGCGAGTCGATGGACGCCACCGCGGTGTGCATGCAGCGCAGCCAGGCGTCCCGCTCGAGATACCCGATCCGGAACGGGGCGTGGCGCATCCGCAGCCGCGGATGCCCGCGCTGCTCGGAGTAGGTGCGCGGGCCACCCCAGTACTGCTCGAGAAACATCCGCAGCCGTTCCTCCGCACCGTCGAGGTCGTCCTCGGGATACAGCGGCCGCAGGATCTCGTCCGAGCGAACCAGCTCGTAGAACCTCGACACGATGGCGCGAAAGGTCTCGTGGCCACCGACTTCGTCGTAGAACGACTGCACAGTCTCCGTCACGCCACCATTGTCCCGGTTTCCGGGATCCGGCAACCCGGACCGCCGTCAGATCGGCGTCGACACCGGCCGAACAGTGCCTGAGCAGCGCCCGATCAGAGCCCGGGCGGAGCGTTGGTCACCCCCCGTTCACCGACCCGACCGGCGCGAACGCGCAGAATTATCGTGCGTTCGGGGCCGATCCGTGGTGGACTGTTCCCTCGGAGGACCAATGGCGCAGCGTAAGAGAGGTCGTGCTGACCGGGCCGGCCACCGGCAGCCCGGGGTCACCACCCTGACCGGCTCCCCGGCCAGGCACCCCGGGGCGCGCCCACTGCACCCCGTCGACGGCGTCTCCGGTAACTCAGACGGCTCGGACGGCTCGATATGGGGCCGGCGCCGAGTGCTGTTGCTCAACTCCACCTACGAGCCGCTGACCGCGTTGACCATGCGACGGGCGCTGGTCATGGTTCTGTGCGGGAAGGCCGACGTGGTGCACGACGACCCGAACGGGCCGGTGATCCACTCGGCCACCCGTGCGCTGGTGATGCCGTCGGTGATCCGGTTGCGCACCTACGTGCGGGTGCCCTACCGGGCGCGGGTGCCGATGACCCGGGCGGCGCTGATGCACCGGGACCGGTTTCGGTGTGCGTACTGCGGCGGCAAGGCCGACACCATCGACCACGTGGTCCCGCGCAGCCGCGGGGGCGCGCATTCCTGGGAGAACTGCGTGGCCGCGTGTTCGGCCTGCAACCACCGCAAGGCCGACCGGCTGCTGTCGGAACTGGGCTGGACGTTGCGGGCCGTGCCGCGGCCGCCGAAGGGGCAGCATTGGCGCCTGCTGTCGACGGTCAAGGAACTCGATCCGGTCTGGGTGCGGTATCTCGGTGGCGAAGGGGCGGCCTGACCACGACCGGTCATCAGGGCGCACGTTCATCAGGGCACCCGGTGATCAGAGCGAGGTCATGGTCACCAGGCGAACGGCGGCTGATACGGTTTTATCGTGAGCATCGCTGAGTACGCCCTCTACCTGGTGGTGATCCCCGGGTTGCTGGTTCTGGTGCTGGCTGCCCTGATCTACCGCCCCAAAGGTCGCCGTCCGGCGTCGTATCAGTTGTCCGAGCCGTGGACGCACGATCCGATCCTGTGGGCGTCCGACGAACCCGCCGCGCCTGCACACGGAGGCCACGGCGATGAACCGGTGACGATTGGAGGCGGCGCCAGTGGCAAGTGGTGAAGTCACGGCTACCAAGGAGCGGTCGGCGGTCGAGCACGCCGATCTGCCGGTCGGGACCGTAGTCACGTCCAGCGGCCGGATCTCGGCGGTGGTCGAGCCGGGTACCCGCTGCCTGGACTATCCGTTCACCACGAAGGAACTCGTGGTGCTCGATGATGCGCTCAAGTACGGCTCGCGCGCGGCGAAGGCCCGGTTCGCGGTGTACATCGGCCCGCTGGGCGAGGACACCGCCGCCACCGCCCGCGAGATCCTGGGCCGGGTGCCCACCCCGAACAACGCGGTGCTCCTGGCGGTGTCGCCCGATCAGCGGGCGATCGAGGTGGTCTACGGCGCGGACGTGAAGGGCCGCGGGATCGAGACCGCCGCCCCGTTGGGCGTCTCGGCGGCGGCGGCCGCCTTCAAGGACGGCAACCTGATCGACGGCCTGGTCAGCGCCGTGCGGGTGATGTCGTCCGGCGTCTCACCGCACTGAGCTCCGCTCCCATCGTGAGAGCCCCGTAGCGGGCTCCATCACGGGGCCGCCGCACATCGGATTCGATGACCCCGCACCGACGCGGACCTGCCGCCGCGTCGGTGCGGGGTCATGTGCGCTTGTCAGACGAACCCCCCAGAAATCGGCGCCCAGAAATCGGCCCCAGAAATCGGCCCCGGAAAAACGGACCCAGTAAGAACGGCCCGAGAAGCACGCCGGTCCACCGGCCGAGCGGGAAGCCGACCGGTGGACCGGGTAGATCGGTGAATGTCAGTACACGGCGGTGCGTCCGCCGTCGACCGGGATGACCGCCCCGGTCGTGTAGCCGGCCTGATCGCTGGCCAGATGCACGACGAGGCCGGCGATCTCCTCGGGTTTGCCGAGCCGTCCGGCCGGCAGCCCGCCGATCACCTTTCCGAGGAACTCCTCATCCCAGTTCTCGGCCATGTCGGTGGCGAACGCCCCGGGCATCACACAGTTCACCCGCACCCTGGGTGCGTATTCCTGGGCGAACGCCATGGTCAACGCGTTCAGACCGTTCTTCGCGGCCGCGTACATCGCCTCGGCGGGACTCGGCCGCCAGGCGCCGATGCTGGAGATGTTGATGATGGAACCGCCTCCGGCGGCGGCCATGCGCGCCCCGGCGACCGCCATCAACCGGAACGGTCCCTTGAGGTTCACCTCGATGGTCTTGTCGAACAGTGCCTCGGTGGCGCTTTCCAGGGTGGGCGCCAACGGTGCGATGCCGGCGTTGTTGACCAGGATGTCGATCCCACCCAATTCGGCGCACAGCCGGTCGACGGCGGGTTCGATGTCGTCCCAGCGGCCCACGTGCAGCGGCAGCGGGATCACCTTCGCCCCGGTGGCCTCGGCGAGTTCGTTCGCCACCGCTTCGCAGGCGTCGGCCTTGCGGCTGGACACCGCGACCGCTGCTCCGGCGTCGGCGAGACCGCGGGCGATGGCCAGACCGAGTCCCCGGGTCGCGCCGGTGACCAACGCGACCTTGTCCTTCAACAGCTGACTACTCATCGCGATACCTCTCCAATTCCAGGCGGGCG
This sequence comes from Mycolicibacterium thermoresistibile, assembly GCF_900187065.1. Classification (NCBI taxonomy): domain Bacteria; kingdom Bacillati; phylum Actinomycetota; class Actinomycetes; order Mycobacteriales; family Mycobacteriaceae; genus Mycobacterium; species Mycolicibacterium thermoresistibile. The sequence goes on along the minus strand of NZ_LT906483.1, from coordinate 3,103,375 downwards.
ATGGTGCGCAGATGAACCTCGTTGGGCCCGTCGGCGATCTGCAGCGCCCGGGTGATGGCGAACAGCCGGGCGAGCACGGTGTCGTCGCTCACCCCGGCCGCACCGAAGGTCTGCACCGCCCGGTTGACCACCTGATGGGCGGTCTCCATCGCCGCCACCTTGATGGCCGCGACCTCCGACCGGGCCGCCGCATTACCGCGGGTGTCCATCAACCAGGCGGCTTTGAAGGTCAGCAGCCGGATCTGGTCGATCTCCATGCGGCTGCGGGCGATCCACTCCCGCACCACACCGCGCTGGGCCAGCGGACCGCCGAAGGCCTCCCGGGTCAGAGCGCGCCGGCACATCAGATCCAGCGCCCGTTCGGCGAATCCGATGGCGCGCATCGCATAGTGCATCCGGCCCGGGCCCAGCCGGCCCTGCGCGATCGCGAACCCGTCGCCCTCGTTGCCGAGCATGTTCTCGGCCGGCACCCGCACGTCGGTGAACTGAACCTCACCGTGCCCGAGCCGGTCCTTGTAGCCGAACATCGGCAGATCACGCAGCACCTCGATGCCGGGAGCGTCGGCCGGCACCAGGATCATGCTCTGCTGCTTGTAGGTGGGCGCATCCGGATCGGATTTACCCATGAAGATGATGAGTTTGCAGTCCGGGTCGAGGATTCCGGAGGTGTACCACTTGCGGCCGTTGAGCACGTACTCGTCACCATCGCGGCGGATGGTGGCGGTGATGTTGCGCGCGTCGGAGCTGGCCACGTCGGGTTCGGTCATCGCGAACGCCGAGCGGATCTCGCAGTTCAGCAGCGGCTCGAGCCACTGTTTGCGCTGCTTCTCGGTGCCGTAGAGGGCGAGGATCTCCATGTTGCCGGTGTCGGGCGCCGAGCAGTTGAAGACCTCGTTGCCGATGATCGACCGACCCATCTCCTCCGCGATCGGCGCGTACTCGAGGTTGGTCAGCCCGGCGCCGTAGTCGCCGTGGGTCATGAACAGGTTCCACAACCCCTGCTCGCGCGCCTTGGCCTGCAGGTCGCGCATGATCTGCGGTTGCTCGTGGAAGTTGTCGTTCTCGGCGACCTGCGCGTCGTACACCGGTTCGGCCGGGTAGACGTACTCCTCCATGAAGTCCCGCACCCGGGTCAACAGCTCTCGGGTGCGCGGTGAGTATTCGAAGTCCATGAAATCGTTCCTTTCTGCCGCTAGCCGAGCAACCGCAATCCGTTGTCGATCAGGCTGCGGATGGTGGCCGGCAGTTTCTCCTGCTCCGGATCGTGATGTCGGCCTTCGCGGTGGCGCCGCAGGTTGTGCCCCATGATCGCCGCCATCTTGAACCGGCCGAGGGCGTCGAACCAGTCGACGTCGCGCAGCGGGGTCTCGGTGTAGATGCCGCGCAACTCGTCGGCACCGGGCAGTCCGGGCACCACCCGACCGGCGCCCGGGAAATTGGTGCCGTCGGCGAACACCAGGAACCAGCCCAGCTCGACGCGCGGATCACCCAGGCTCCAGATCTCCCAGTCGATCAGCGCCGCGAGGTCGTCACTGTCGGCGATGATGTTGCCCAACCGGAAGTCCCCGTGCACCAGGGTCACCGGCATGGCCGCCGGAACGTCCTCGGCCAGGCGGCGCTGCAGCTCCTCGGCGCGGGGCACCAGTTCGGGGGGTACGGCGCCCATGGTCCGGGCCCAGCGGGCCAGTTCGTCCTCGGGGGACAGGGGAGCGGCGTCGGTGGGAATGCTGTCGACCGGGACCGCATGCAGCGTCTTGAGCAGACCGGCGGCGGCCCGCATCCGGCGGGCGGCCCGCTTCGGCGGGACCGGCGGATCGTCGAGCACCGGTTCGAGCGAATCGCCGGGCACCAGCTCCATCGCGAACCAGGCCGGCGCCGTCTCGTCCACGACCGCGACCGCCGGAACGGGAACCGGGGTGTCGGCCAGCGCACGCAGGATCCGGGCCTGGCGCATCATGTCGTGCCGGCCGATGGGGCGTTGGCCCTCCGGAACGGCCTTCACCACGTAGGCCGGCCCGTCGGTGTCGACCCGGTAGGTCAACCCGGAGTGCCCGCCGACGATCGGGGTGACCTCCGACACCCGCAGATCGAGGTCCCGGGCGAATCGTTCGGTGATGCGAGACACCAGGGCCGCCGAGGCCGCGTTGGCCGTGTTCACGCTCATGGTCTCGGCTCCTTGGGCAGCCCCATCACCCGTTCGGCGATGATGTTGTGCTGGATTTCGTCGGTGCCGCCGGCGATCCGGTATCCGGGGGCGCCGAGCACGTGTTCGGTCCACGCCCAGGTTCCCCAGGCGCCCGAGTCGACAATCAGCTCGCTGCCCAGCAGTAGGCGCACCACCTCCGAGGTCCGGGCCATGGTGTCGGTGGCCAGCAGTTTGCCGATCGACGCCTCCGGGCCGGGGTCGGCGCCCGCCACCAGAGCCGCGGCCACCCGCATGCTGGTCAGGCGCTGAACGAAGCTGCGCGCCACCAGATCTCCCACCGCATCGCGTTCCAGCCCGGTCAGCGGCTGTGGGCGGTTCCGGGCCAGTTCCACGGCGCGGTCGGCGTTGCCCAGCCCGAGCAGCCCGGAGTCGAGGCGTTCGGCCGCCAGCACGGTCAGCGCCACCTTCCAGCCCTGCCCGACCGGTCCGAGCCGCATGGCGTCGGACACCACCACGTCCTCGAGGTACACCTCGTTGAACGAGGCGCCCCCGGTCATCTGGCGGATCGGCCGGATGGTGACCCCGGGGGCGTCCATCGGCACCAGGAACACGGTCAGGCCGGCGTGCTTGGGGGCCTGCGGATCGGTGCGGCACACCGCGACACCGAGGTCGGACACCCGCGCCCCGGAGGTCCAGACCTTGTGTCCGTTGATCACCCAGCCGTCGTCCTTCTGCACCGCCCGGGTCCGGACCGCCGCGAGGTCGGAGCCGGCCTCGGTCTCCGAGAACAGCTGACACGCCAGGATGTCGGTGCGCAGCATCGCCCGCAGGTAGGTGTCCTTCTGTTCCTCGGTGCCCCAGGTGGCGATCGTCGGTGCGATCAGTTGCTGGGTGACCGAGAACAATTCGGTGCGCCGCGGGACGTCGAACGTTTCCTCTTCGCGGCGGAACGCGAGCGCGTACGACATCGGCAGGTCGCGGCCGCCCAGGGCGGCGGGCCAGGTCAGCGCCCCCCAGCCGGCGTCGAATTTGTCCCGCTCGTAGGCGCGGATCCGGTCGGTCTCGGCGCGTTCCTGCTCCTCGGTCCAGTTCTCGAACACCGCGACCGAATCGGAGCCTTCGCCCCAGGCCGACGCGGTGCGCGGTTCGGCGACGCCGGCCAACCACTCCCGGGCCTGCGCGACGAACTCGTCCATCGGCGGATGTTGTTTGCTCACAATGTCTCCTGAGTGGCCAGCACCGTGCACGCGCTGATGCCGGGTGCACCGTAGACGTGGGTGAAACCGAACCGGGGTTCGTTCGGAACCTGTCGGTCCCCGGCTCGACCACGCAACTGGGTGACGATCTCGTAGACCTGCCGCAGCCCCGAGGCGCCGATCGGTTCGCCGTTGGCGATGCACCCACCGTCGGTGTTGACCGGCATCCGGCCGCCGATCGCGGTCTCGCCGGCGCTGATCAGCTTCTCCTGCTCGCCGTGCTCGCAGAACCCGCATTCGGCCATGTGCATGATCTCGGCGCCGCTCTCGGTGTCCTGCAGTTGCAGCACGTCCATGTCCTCGGGTCCGACGCCGGCGGCCTCGAACACCGCTTGTGCGGCGTCGGCGCTGACGCTGCTGGGCGTGCCGGTGCCCTGGATGGCGGGGGCGAACACCTCGAAGGATCCGAACCGGCGGGTGCGGGTGGCCGCGGCCACCAGCGTGACCGGCTGGGAGTCCAGGCGGGCGGCGGCCTTCTCGCTGGCCAGCACGATCGCCGCGCCGCCCTCACCCGGGGAGCAGAACATGTACCGGGTGAGCGGATCGTTGACCATGTCGGCGTTGGCGATCTCGTCGGCCGACAGCGGTTCACGCCGCCAGGCGTTGGGGTTGAGACTGCCGTTGCGGTAGGCCTTCTCGGCGACCAACGCCAGGGTGCGCGAGCTGATGCCGTGTTCGCGCATGTACCGGGCGATCTTGATGCCGAAGAACTGGGTGGTGACCATCAGACCGGCTTCGCCGTAACCGGTGGGCAGGCCCCAGTCCTCGGGACGCGGATCGAAGGCCCCGCGCGGGTGTTTGTCGAAGCCGACGGCCAGCGCGATGTCCGCCGCACCGGACCGGATCGCGTTGATCGCGCAGACCAGCGCGCTGCCGCCGGTGGCGCAGCCGTTCTTGACGTTCGTGAACGGTATTCCGGTCAAACCGATTTCGTTGACCAGGGTGTCGGCCAGACCGGCGCTGTCACTGCCGCCGAACGCGATCTGGACGTCGTCCCACCCGATTCCGGCGTCGGCCAGGGCGGCGTGGATGGCCTCGACGGCCAGTTGGCGTCCGGTCTTGTCGGGTTGGCGGCCGAACCGGGACAGACCGGCGCCGACGATCTGGACTCTGGTCATGAGCGAGCTCCATTCAGCGCGGAGGCGGTGGCGAAGCGGGGGACGGGACGGGTGCCGACGAGGGTGACTTCCGCGTTGTTCTCGAGTTCGGCGAAATCGGTGCAGTCGAGGACGGCCTCGACCTTGATGCCGACCGGGAGTTCGACGTAACCGACCGCGAACGGTGTGAACCCGGTCTCCGGCGGCACGTACGGCGGCGATTTGGGGGCGAAGCGCTGGACGGTGTACGCCCAGACCGTGCCGCGGGTGCCCAGATCGATGGTCTCCAGGGATGTCTGCCGACACTTCTGGCAGACCTCGGCGATCGGGAACGCGACAGTTCCGCACGCCGTGCAGCGACTGCCCTCCAGCGCGGGGCTGACCGCGGTCATGTCAACTCCTTCTCTTCGGTCGGCTGGTCGGCCCTGAGCCCGACGAGCTCGGCGATCCTGGCCCGGGCCTGTCGGGCGGAACCGAGCAGAGCCTCGTCACCGAGTGCGCGGCGCAGGTAGTAGTGGGCTTCGTGTTCCCAGGTGAAGGCGATGCCGCCGTGTAGCTGGATCGCCTCGTGGGCGGTGCGGATCACGGCGTCGGTGCACACCGCGCTCGCCACCGCGGCGGCGAGCGGAGCGTCGTCGGTGGACTGGTCCCACGCCTCGGCGGCGTACTCCGCGGCGGACCGGCTGCGTTCGGAATCCACCAGCAGATCGGCCAGCCGGTGTTTGATGGCCTGGAACGACGCGAGCGGGCGGTCGAACTGACGCCGGGTCATCAGGTACTCGCGGGTGGTGGACAGCAGCCGGTCGATGATGCCGACATGTTCGGCGGCCAGCGCGGCGGCCTGGAAGTCACGCAACCGGGACAGCACGGGCCCGAACCGGTCCGGACCCACCAACCGCCGCGCGGGAGCGGCCTCGAACGTCACCGTCGCGCACGGCCGGGTGGTGTCCAGGCACTGCAGTCTCTGCCGCTTGACCTCCGGCGCGCGGAGATCCACCAGGTACAGCCCTGCAGCGCCGGCCTCGGTCGCCGCGATCACCAGGACGTCGAGGCTGCCCCCGTGCGCCACGTTGGTGAGCGACCCGGTGGCGGTGTCAGCGGTGACCGTCACCGGCGCGGGGGACCGCAGGTCGGCGCCGGCGACCGTCTCGCCACTCATCAGGGCGGGCAGCCACTCGGCGCCCACCTCGTCGGCGTCGGCGAGCGTCACCGCCTGAACCGCGACGGCGGCGGTCAGGAACGGTTCGCTCACCAGCGCCCGTCCGGTCTCCTCGAGCACCGCCGCGAGCTCCCGGAGGCCGAACCCGGCGCCGTCCCGCGCCTCCGGCACGGCCATCGCACCGAAGCTCATCTCGTCGTGCATGGTCGCCCACAGCTCGGGGGACCACCCACGCTCGGTTTCGGTGGCCCGCCGGACATCTTCGTGGGATGCGAGCTGGCTCAACAGTTTCCGGACGACCGAACGCAGTTCGTCACGTTCGGCGTTGGGGGCCATGGTCGCTGGGTCGCCGATCGGCCAAGGGGCCAACGGGGTGGTTGCCGGACGTGTCATGAATTCCTCTCAGTGGTCAGAGCCGGCGGTCTGGGTGACTGGTCGGCGGGTCCGCGGCGGCCGGTCGCGCGGCATCCCCGCTGTGGAGACGCCGTGCGGCCCGCCGCAGCCTCAATTCCTCGGGAGGAGTACATGCCCAGTCATTCCTCAGAATGTATATGACCGTTATACATGAAGTCGATGTCATGTTCGTGTTAAAGTCGGGCTGTGAGCGGAGTAACACCGGTAGGAGGGTTGTTGATGGCGACACGCCCAGCAAACCGATCGGCGTTCCTCGCCAACGTGATTCGGACGGGTCGGTAAATGTCGTCCGGCGAGATGTTGGCTGACGAGCACGTCGGTACGCACAGCGCGCAGGGCGGCGACCGCCTGAGCGTGCATGCGCTCGGCTTTGCCGTGTCGGATCAGCGTCAGCTGATCAGTGACGTGACCTTCACCGCGGGGCCCGGATCGCTGACGGCGATCATCGGTCCCTCCGGTGCGGGGAAGTCCACCTTGGCGAAGTTGATCGGCGGGGTGCTCGCGCCGACGTCGGGCACGGTGCGGTTCGACGGTCACGACGTGCATGCCGAGTACCCGGCGCTGCGTTCGCGGATCGGAATGGTGCCGCAGGACGATGTCGTGCACCATCAGCTGACTCTCGAGCAGGCGTTGCGTTATGCCGCCGAGCTGCGGCTGGCGCAGGCCACCAGGGACGACCGCCAGCGCGCTGTCCAGCGCGTGCTCGCCGAACTGGAGTTGACCGACCACGCCGGAACCCGGGTGGCGGATCTGTCCGGCGGGCAGCGCAAACGTGCGTCGGTGGCGATGGAACTGCTCACCGAACCGTCGTTGCTGATCCTCGACGAACCCACCTCCGGGCTGGACCCGGCGCTGGACCGCCACATCATGACCACGCTGCGGCGGCTGGCCGATGCGGGCCGGGTCGTCCTGGTCGTCACCCATTGCCTGACCTACCTGGATGTGTGCGATCAGGTGTTGTTCCTGACACCGCGGGGCAAGATCGCGTTCTGCGGTCCGCCCGCCGACATCGCGGGCGCGATGGGGGCCGACGACTGGGCCGACATCTTCGCCGGGGTCGGAGCCGATCCGGAGGCCGCCCACCGCAGGTTTCTGGCGCGTTGCGGCGCGAAAGACCCTGACGCCGCCCAGCTTCCGTCGAGCGCTCCGCTGCCGGCGCCGATGCGCAAGCCCCGGCGGGCACGGTGGGCGCAGCTGGTGACGGTGGCCCGTCGGCAGCTCCGGCTCATCGTCGCCGACCGCGGTTACTTCGTGTTCCTCGCGGTGTTGCCCTATGTCCTGGGGGCGCTGACCCTGGTGGTGCCCGGTCACGTGGGCTTCGGTGTGGCCGATGCGCGCGGGCCCGCTCCCAATGAACCCGCGCAGATCGTGATGATGCTGAACATCAGCGCGGTGTTCATGGGTATGGCGTTGACCATCCGCGATCTGGTGGGAGAACGCAGCATCTTCCGGCGCGAACAGGCCGTCGGATTGTCCGCCTCGGCATATCTGGTCGCCAAGGTCGCGGTGTACTGCGTCATCGCCGCCGTGCAGACCGCCGTGCTCACCGCGATCGTGGTGGCCGGCAAGGGCGCACCGACACGCGGCGCACTGCTGCTCGGTCACCCGGTGCTGGAGCTGTACGCGACGTTGGCGGTGACCGCGGCCGCGGCCGCGATCATGGGGCTGATGCTGTCGGCGCTGGTGCGGTCCCAGGAACAGATCCTGCCCGCGCTGGTGATCTCGGTGATGCTGTCGATCGTCTTCTCCGGCGGGCTGATCCCGGTGACGGACCGACCGGTGCTGGACCAGATGTCCTGGCTGGTCCCGGCCCGGTGGGGATTCGCCGCCTCGGCGGCCACCACGGATCTTCTCTACATCGCGCCGTTGTCACCTGCCGACGACATCCTGTGGACCCACGAGCCCCGCTGGTGGTTGTTCAACATGGCGATGCTGGCAGTGCTGGCGGTCGTCATGCTGTCGGTCACCCGGTGGCAGCTGCGGCTGAAAGTCTGGAGCCGCAACCCGGTTCGCTCGCCACGGCACCGCCGCGCCGGCTCGGTTCCGCCGATCCTGGCCCCGGGCGACCCGGCGCACGCCCACCGGCGGATCGATCAGATCATCGCCGCACCGAGGAAAGTCATCACGGTGTGGACAGACCGGGATCCCGGGCCGCCGCGATCCGGCGAGCCAGCCCTGTGGGCTCCGCACTTCGTGTCCGACGGCGACCGGGCCGTGGAGCGGCGATACGGCCGGATCGCATAGCCGACCTGTCGGATGCCGATTCGGTGCGCAGCGTCGCGTGCCGGAACGCAGTCCGATGCCGGAGCACCCCATCGCCGGTTCCGGCGGTGACGGAGCTCGTCCCTGCACGTGGCCGCACTGGGCGACCACGGAGAACAGATGGAGGTAGCAATGACCAACACATCGATCTCGGTGACCGCTCGCCGGTCACGGCGCCGGGCTGTCGGCGCCGCCGCACTGGCGGCGGCGATGGTGACCGGCGCGACGGTGCTGGGCGCCGCGGGACTGGCCGCGGCGAACCCGGCGGCCGAGGTGCAGGCCGAACCCGCGCCGCCGGAGGGTCCGGTTCCGGTGCCGTCCGCGGAGCCCGTCTCGACCAAGACCACCGACGGGTGGACGCTGGCGCTGTCGGCGAACAGCGAGACCCTGACCCCGGCCACGCCGCCGTCGCCGGAGTTGGAAACCCGTGACTTCATCGTCAGCGGACTGTTCAACGGCACCCTGCGCAACGAGTACGGCGGTACCAGCCCCACCCCCAAGGGCACTCTGGAGGTCGGCTACCAGGTGCAGTGCGTGCCCAGCGGCATGCTCGCCGCCATGAAGCCCGCCGCCACCACCATCCAGGTGTCCAAGGAGGAGTTCAGCGGCGCCAACCCGTCCGCTGCGGTCAGCGATTACCGCGTCCAGGTCGACTGCCTGGGCCCGGCCCTGATCCGGAGCTACGCGATCCTGACCCGGACCACGTCGGCTGCCGATTCGGTGGTCGCCTACTACGGGATCTCCCACCCCGTGTAATCGGAGGGCGGATCTCCAATACCCGCGCCGTCTCCGGCGCCGAGCCGGGGGTGTCTACGCCACGCACGAAGACCATGTGTGACGACCCACGCACGGGACCTGATGCGGGGTCCCGAATGTGGGGGCTCACATATTGGGCCCGAATGTGGGGGCCCGAATGTCGGGGCGTAGACACCCCCCGGCGCATATGCGCGGGTCGACACCAAAGGAGCCGGTAAAGTGAATCGAACTTCAGGTGTGGTGCCGCGGCGCCGCGTCGACAACGGATCGAACGAGCAAGGGGTGGCTTCGGATGCGACGGGTGGCGACCGGATGAACCGGCCGTTGCCGCCGACTGCCCGGGGTCGGCGCAGCAGGCGGGCCCTGCTGGATGCTGCCAAGGAGGTGTTCGCCCGCGACGGATTCGCCGATGCGCGGATCACCGACATCGCCGACGCCGCCGGCACCGCGCACGGCTCGTTCTATCGGTACTTCGACTCCAAGGAAGAGATCTTCATCGAACTCCTGCGCGAGCTGGTCGAAGAACTCCGCCAACCGGTGCGGACGGATGCCGGTACCGAGCCGAAGAATCCGTACGAGCGGATCCTGCGGGCGAACCGCACCTACCTCGAGGCCTATCGGGCGAACCGGGCGATCATGATCGTCTGGGAGCAGGTCGCCTCACTCAACGAGCACGTCGAGCAGTTGCGCCGGGAGTACAGCGACCGATTCGCGGCGCGGATCGAGCGGGCGATCATCCGCTGGCAGGAGGCGGGCCTCGCCGATCCGGCCATCGATCCACGTTATGCCGCCGCGGCGCTGTCCGGGATGTTGAGCAACTTCGCGTACCGGTGGTCGGTGCAAGACGCCGATTACGACCTGGACACCGCTGCTGAGCAGCTTTCCCTGTTGTGGGCCAACGCGCTGGGCGTGCGGGTGCCCGCCCACCACGAACCGGCCCACGCCTGAGCGCACCGGGACGCGGTCGGGCGATCGGGAGAATCTATCTCCGCGCCATGGCGGCTCGGTCCGGGATCGCGCTGAACCACCGCGATGCGGGGTCGACCGACCGCTGCGATTCCGCGCCCGGCGAGCAGACTTCGAACCGTTCCACCCCCCTGCGGCGCCGGACCGACAGTCGACCCGACTCGACGAGCGCGTCCAGATGGGCGAGCGTCTCGCACACCGCGATCATCTGGTTGAACCCGTCCAGCCGGTCCAGCGCGACGTCGCGTCTGGTCCATTCGAGCCGCTGGGCCACCTGGTATGCGGTCGCACCCGGCATCGACGCGACCACCGACATGATGGTCGAGAACCTGCCGGTGTGGTGCTGCAGCAACTCCCGGATGCGGGTGTGCACACTGTCGCCGGGTGCGCCGTGCGCCGGCAGCAACCGGGCATCCGGACGTTCCAACAGCATCGTCAGTGAGTCCAGGAACCGGACCAGCGGGAGATCCCAGTCGCCGAGTTCGAACCCGATCGACGGTGTGATGGTGGGCAGCACATGATCACCCGCGAAGAGCAGTCCGGCCTCCTCGTCGTGAAAGACCAGATGCCCCTTGGTGTGTCCAGGCGTGGCAATCGCGAGAAGCCGGCGGGACCCGATCCGGATCTCGCCGGGTTCGATCCACTGATCGGGTGGCGCCCAACCGGACGCGTCGAAGGGTTCGGCGCGGGTCAACTCGGCGGCGACCGCGGCGAGTTGGGGTGCGCCCGCCCGGTGTAATTCGCGAAGCGAGTCGACCGGAACGTTGGAGCCGAGCTGCCGCACCGCCGCGAGACCGGGCGCCTCCGACTCGCCGAGATGGACCCGGGTGCCGAAGCGGCGCCGCATCTCGACCGCCAGCGTGTAGTGGTCGCGGTGGATATGGGTCACGAAAACATCGTGAATCTCGTTGACTCCGCGACCGATCGACGACAAGGCCGCCTGCAGCTGCTCAAGGGCGCCCGGAACGTTCCAGCCGCCGTCTATCAGGGCGAGACCGTCGGGGGTGTCGAGCGCGTAGACGTTGATCGCGCGGAGGCCGTCGCCGGGCATGGGCAACGGGATGCGGTGTACGCCGTCGGCGACGGCGTAACAGCCGGCGGTGTCCCACCGCGGTGCGGTCATGTGTTGTCGGAGATGTCGACCATGGTGGCTTCCTCGCCCATCAAGATGATGCGCCGGCCCCGCATGTTGCCGACATGTGCCACCGCGGCCTTCCACTCGTCACTGGCCAGAGCCTTGTCGAGAGCTTCGCGCGATTCGAAGCTGAGAATCGAAACACCGTCCCAGCCTTGAGATTTCTCGTCCATCGCCTCCTGCACGTCGGTGTGCAGCCAGCGCTTGAGGCCGGGCAGCGGGCGGGTCACCTCGGCGTGTTCGCCGCGCCACCATTCGATGAACTGCTCATGGGTCCAGTCGCTGGGCCGGGTCGCCAAGACGATGAGGTTGTACATCTTTCTCCTGAGGTAAATTCACTTCAGTTTAATGGTCAGTGTGGCGCGCCGCGAATTCGCGGCGCTCATCGGATCAGGCCAGCACCATCCGCATGACGGACTCGGTCACGAACTCGGCGATGTCCGGCAGCGAACGCTTTCCGCCCGGGCGGTACCACCGCCACACGCTGACGATCATGGCGAGGACCAGTGCCGCGGTCATGTCCGGATCGCGGTCGACGAACACCCGCTCCTTGATGCCGCGCCGGATGAGGTCGGCCCACTCCTGCTCGATCTCGCGCACCAGGGTCCGCGACAGATTGCGTTCGGTCTCCTCCTTCTCCGACGGCCGGGGTGAGGCCAGCATGTCCACGTGGCTCTGCAGGATGCGGCGCTGCAGCGCGTCCCGTGGGTAGTTGCCCTCGTAGGCCGAGGCGACGGCGGCCCGCAGGGCCTCGGTCGCATTCGAGGCGGACGCGGTCGCCGCCTTGAACCGCTTGAGGCTGTCGTCGAGCTCCATCCGCATGATGGTGAGCAGGCAGTGGTTCTTCGATTCGAAGTAGTGGTAGAGCGCCGTCTGCCCGATGCCCACTTCGTCCGCGACCGTCGACCACTTGGTCTGCTCGAAACCGACCTTGCCGAAATGGTCGATCGCGGCCTCGAGGATCATCTTCCGCTTCGAGCGCGGACCCTCGGTGTCGACCTCGGCGTCGGCGGTCTTCGTTCTCGGTGCCATGTTGCCCCTCTCCGGCCACGGATACGGCCCAACAGATCAGTGCCTGCAGTGTAAGACCTGAGGTGAACTCAGGTCTGCTTCTCGCGGGCCAGCTGTGTCGCCAGCGCGATCGCGTCGGCGCGTGACAGTTTGCCGACTCGGTTCAAGGGCAGCTCGGGCACCGAGAACACGAATTCGGGCCACTTGTTCTTCGGGAACCCGGTCGACGCCAGGAACTCGGTGACGTCGGCGAGACCGAGTCCGCCGGCCTCCGAGACCACCAGCGCCGCAACGCGTTCACCCAGCAGCTCATCGGGCACCGGCACCACGCAGACCTGGCTGGCCTGCGGCATCCGGGCCACCGCCGCCTCGACCTCGTTGATGTCGATGTTGCGACCGCCCCGAATGATCATCTGCTTCTGTCGGCCTCGTACCATGACGGTGCCGTCGGCACCGACTTCGAGCAGGTCACCGGTGGGCAGGAAGCCGTCGTCGGTCAATTCCGGTGGGGTGGGCGCACCGTCGCGGGCGTATCCGAGGAACAGCGACGGCCCCTTGACCTGACCGGCGCCGACCTCGCCCGGGGCGCACACCCGGCCCTCGTCGTCGACGGCACGGACCGTGGTGCCCGGGAACGGTCGGCCGTCGCGGCCGAGTCGGATCTCGGGGGGATCGGAGGGATGCGGCGTGGTGTGGCCCAGACATTCGCTCATCCCGAACACCCGCAGGATCGTGGTGCCCAGGGTGCGTTCGGCCCGCTCGAGCGCGCCGGCGTCCATCGGACCCCCGCCCACCGTCATCGCGCGCAGCGATCGCAGCGCCCCCTCGGCGCCGTCCTGGATCGACAACTGCAGTGCCATCGTCGGAACCAGCATGGTCCACGCGACCTCATGCTCGCGGAGCAGTTCGAGCGCGACGTCCGGCGACCACTTGTTCAGGCAGACCATCGGGAAGCCGTTGCGCGCCGGCAGATACATCCCGAAACACGCGGCCGCCACCGACGACAGCGGAACCAGCGCCGCCACTCGGTCGCCGAGGCGCAGGCCGACGGCGTCGATGGTGCACGACCCGGCGTAGGTCAGTGAACTCTCGGAGTGCACAACGCATTTGGGCCGGCCAGTCGACCCCGAGGTCTGCGCCGCCAATGAGCCTCCGCGCCAGCGGGTGACGTCGCCGGGTGGCCCGTCCGCACTGGCGACGACCCAGTCGCCGAGCGCACGGGCGCGGCGCGGGAACCGCTCGTGGGCGCCGTCCGACGTCCACTGTCGGAACACCGGGTCGTCGGCGACCACGATATCGGGCGCGACATCGTCGAGCGCGAACCGGAATTCGGATGCGGCCGCCTGGCGGCTGAACACCGCGAGGAAGCCGCCGCGCAGCCCCACCGCCACTGCGGCGGCCAGAGTGCGCCAGGAATTGTCGGCCTGCACCAGAACCGTGGGGGAGCCACCGAGTTCTCGGTCGAAGACCTCGGCGAGTTCCCCGGCGTGCTCGACGATCTCGGCGACGGTGTGCACGCCGGCATCGTCGATGACGGCGACGGCGTCGGGCTCGTCGGCGGCGCGGCGGACCAGCTCAGCTGCCAGCTGCTGCACGGCTGACTCCCTTCGGCAGGACGGTGAGGCGTTCGGCGGTGGAGGTCATCGTCGTCGTCATCGTGCGGTCCATCCTCCGTCGACGACGATCGCCTGCCCGGTGACATAGCTCGAGGCGTCGGAGGCCAGGAACAGCAGTGCGCCGTCCACCTCGCCCTCGCGGCCGCCGCGGTTGAGCATGGTGTTGCGCCGGACCCAGGTGGCCGACCGTTCGTTGGTGAACAGACCGTCGGTCATCTCGGTGTCGAACCATCCCGGCACCAGCGCGTTCACCCGGATGCCCTGCCGGCCCCACTGGCCGGCCAGTTCGCGGGTGAGGCCCAGCACGCCGGCCTTCGACGCGGCGTATCCGGCGCCCCCGATCGGTGCGGTCGACACCAGGCCGATCACCGAGGACACGTTGACGATCGACAGCCGGTGGTTCTCCGGGTTGGCGCGCACCACGTCGCAGGAGAGGTGGAACCCGGCCGCCAGATTGAGGTCGAGGATCGATGCGAATTCGTCCGCCGATTCCTTGACGGCGTCCGGCCCGCCGGGCTTTCCGGCGTTGTTGACCAGGACGTCCACGCCACCGGTTTCGGCGACCACCCGCTCCACGAGTGCGCGCCGATCCTGCTCGTCGGTCACGTCGCAGGTGACGGCGCGGATGGCCGGGTTCTCGGCGGCCAGGGTCTCGAGTCGGTCGGTGCGTCGCGCCGCCGCGTAGACGGTGGCTCCGGCAGCGGCCAGCGTCTGCGCGAAGCCGCGGCCCAAACCAGAGGAAGCGCCGGTCACGATTGCCGACCGGCCGGTGAGCCGGAACATGTCGAGCACCGATGCGCCGGTGTTCGCGGTCATCAGGGAGTACCTCGCCTCATTGTCAGCATCGATTCCTCGGGTCAATTCAACGGACTGTCCCACAGATCGGGACGGCCGGCCCAGGTGTCCGGCGGTGGGTGGGAGGAGTGGCCCGTCGCCGGACACCTGGGGCCGGGGTGGGGTGGCTCAGCGGCCGACCCACTTCGGTTCGCGCTTCTCCAGGAAGGCCGCGACTCCCTCCTTGGCGTCCTCGGACTGCAGGGCGTTGCCCACCGCGAGATGCTCCATGACCATCAGCGACTGGATGTCGGCGTCCAGACCGCGGTCGATGCACATCTTGGTCAGCTTCATGGTGAACGGGCTCTTGTCGACGAGCTGGGCGATGAAGTCCTCGCACAGTTTGTCGAGCTGGTCGGCCGGTGCGGAGGCGTTGATCAGGTCGAAGTCCTCGGCCTCCTTGCCGGAGAGCAGCTTACCGGTGAGCATCAGCTCCTTGGTCTTGCGGATGCCGATCATGCGTGGCAGCCGGTAGATCGGGCCGGCGCCGCCGAACAGGGCACGGCGGATGTGGAAGTCGCCGATCTTGGCGTCCTCGGCGGCGAGCGCGAAGTCGCACGAGATCATCAGCTCGAAACCGCCGGCGGTGACGAAGCCTTCGAGGACCGCGACCGAGGGGGTGTTCATCGAGTAGAGCCGGTCGCAGACCTTCGCCGACAGCACCGCGACATCCATCGCGGTGGTCGAGCCGACGTAGTCGGCCTGCAACACGTCGAGGTCGAAGCCGGAGCAGAAGGTGCCGCCGCGTCCCCGCAGCACCAGTACCCGCAGGTCGGGATCGTTGTCGACCTCGACGATGATCTCGTCCAGGCGGTACAGCAGTTCGGGGGTGACGGCGTTCAGCTTGTGCGGGCGGTTGAGCCAGACGCGCGCCACCTGCCCATCCTTCTCGAGAACGATGTGGTCGGTGTCGATAGCCATGGGAACATCCCTTCTGGGTTGAACTGGATTCACTTCAGTATCGGATCTCCGGGGGAGCGGTGTCAACCGCTCCGTCGGGTCAGAGTCCGGTCAGCGTCCGGCCCCGTCCACGACCCGGTCCGCCTTCGCCACCACCGACTCCGGGATCCGGATGCTCGGGTCGACGGAGATCGTCTTCGGGACGAGGTACTCCTCGAAGCCGGCCACGCCGTGCTCCCGGCCGATCCCGGAATCCTTGAAACCGCCGAAGGGCGAATTGAAGTCGGCCGAGAACGAGTTCACCGAGAAGGTTCCGGTGCGGACTCGTCGAGCGATCTCGAAGCCCCGTTCGATGTCGGAGGTGAACACCGAGCCGGCGAGGCCGTATCGGCTGTCGTTGGCGATGCGGACGGCGTCGTCCTCGTCGTCGTAGGGGATCACCGCGACGACCGGACCGAAGACCTCCTCCCGGGCGATCTCCATGTCGGTGTGGACGTTGGTGAGCAGTGTCGGCTCGACATACCACCCGCGGTCGAGGCCTTCCGGAATCCCGCCTCCGAAGGCGACTTTGGCGCCCTGTTCGACGGCGCGATCGATGAATCCGAGCACCCGTCGGCGGTGAGCCTCGGTGATCAACGGTCCCATCTGGGTGTCCGGATCGTGCGGATCACCGACCTTGACCCCGCGCAGTGCCTCCACCAGCCTGTCGACGATCTCGTCGTGGCGGCTGCGCGGGACCAGGAAGCGGCTCTGACACACGCAGCTCTGTCCGCTACTGGGAATCACACTGACACCCAGCAGGGTCGGGATGGTGGTCTCGAGGTCGGCATCGTCGAGGACGATGGCTGCCGATTTGCCGCCGAGTTCCAACACGGCCGGTCGAATCCGCTCACCGCAGACCCGGCCGATCTTGGAGCCGACCGTGGTGGAACCGGTGAAGCTGACCATGTCGACGTCCGGATGCGAGACGAGGTGCTCGGAGGCCGCCGGCCCGGCGGCGACGATGTTGATCACCCCCGGCGGGAAACCGACTTCGCGGATCAGCTCGCCCATGGCGAAGATCGCCAGCGGGTTGGGTTCGGGCACCTTGATCACCACGGTGCAGCCCGCCGCCACCGCGGGCGCGACCTTCTGGGCGGTGCCGGCGAACGCGAAGTTGTACGCCACCAGCGTGGCGACGACACCGACCGGCTCCCTGACCACCAGGCTCTGGGTCTGGTACGGCATGATCATGCCGCCTTCGGACCCGCCGGCCAGCGGACCCAGATCTGCGGTGCGAACCTCGGACAGCGGGTAGTTGCGCGCCACTTCCGCGTTGTAGTTCCAGTGCAACGTCGGCGCGACCGCCTGGTACACCTCGGCGAGCTGCCGGGTGCAGCCGAGTTCGTCGACCACGAGATCGATGAAATCGGCGCGGTGCTCGTGGATCTTGGCGGCCAGCGCCTCACACAGCGCGGCGCGCTCTTCGACCGGACGCCGCGGCCAGTCGGTCTCGTAGAACGCGCGGCGCGCCGCTTCTACCGCAACGTCGATATCGGCCGTCGACGCGGAGGGAACGGAGCCGATCGGTTCTCCACTGGCCGGCGAGATGACGGTGAACGTCTCGGTGGACGCGGGTTCGCGCCAATCGCCATCGATGAAGAAGCTGGAATAGGTTCTGGCGAGCATTTGTAAATCCTTCGATACCGGTGAGCGACTTGGAGGGGTGAGTGGTGGTCCGCCGACTCAACGGACCACCGCCCACTTCCGTTGTTCGGATTCGGTTGGGCTGAACCGGACGTGTGATCCGACGGGCCGAAGAACAGGAAGCTCTTCTTCGACGGTGACTTGCCGGTGGTGAACTTCACCCCGTCGAAGCGGGATGTCAGCGCCTCCAACATGATCCGGAGTTCCAGCCGGCTCAGCAGCACTCCCGGGCAGAGGTGTGGCCCGCCGCCGAAGCTCACATATTTGGCCGGTGTGCCGGTGCGGTCGAAGTTCTTGGTGTCGGGATCGTCGAAGACCCGCCGGTTTCGTGGTCTGAGGGAGGCCCGGCTACTTCTGCTCCGGGATGAGCGTCACCCGGTGCACCGAGTAGGTGTCGAAGTGGCTGACGAAACCGATGTTGTCCTTCATCGCGTCGGCCCAGGCGCTGGAATTCGGAGCCTCTCGGAGCGCTTCCTCGGATTCGAAGCACAACACCGCGAAGGCATCCGGACGGGGCGCGCCTTCCTGGCCGGTCTGCGGTTCCCGATTGAGGAAGGTGTAGTACCAGGCGACCCCGGGGATGCGCTTGCCGATCTCGACGTGCTTGTTCAGGTAGTGGTCGCGGAATTCCTCCGGGGTGGTTCCGGCCCACCGGTAGAGCCCGAAGAGGTAGATGGGGAGGTTCTCAGGCTGAGCTGACATGAGCCGTCCTTTCTGTGAGTGTCGGACGCACCGGAGCAGGTGACGTGGCCGAGTAGTTGAACTAAATTCTGTTTGGGATGCTAGTGAGGGTGGTCACAGGCGTCAAGGCTGGGTGGGCGCCGCCTCGACCATACGTCGTCGCTGGCACGGCTCACTTTCTGGCGCTCGGCGGCGCCTTGGTGGCTGCGGGTTATGCCGTCTGAGCTGCGGTTTCAGGTCGCGACCGAAAGCACGATTTTCTTGAAGTGAAGTGAGTTCACAAACTAAGGTAGGTAGAAAGATACGGAGGAACCCATGACCGAAGTGCGCGCAGTCGTCCACCTGAAAGTCCGTCCCGGCGACCTTGATCGAGTCATCGACGCCGCGCGGACGTTCGTCCGCCAGGCGGCCGAGAGCGAGCCGGATGTGCTCAACCTGGCGTATTACGTCGACCCGGACGGCGAGACGATCGTGGTGCACGAGCACTACCGCAGTGCGGCGGCGATGCTCGCCCACCTGGGTGCGATGGACCCGGAGGCGGCCGCCACGCTGGGAGCACACACCACGGTCGAGTCGGTGGAGGTCTTCGGCGAGGTCACCGACGAACTGCGGTCGGCGCTGGCCGCGTGGGGTGAGGTGGCCTACTTCCGTCCTGCGGTGAGCCTGCGATGACGGCCGGCTCGACGCGGTTGGCCGGCAAGGTGGTGCTGGTCACCGGGGCCGGCGGGGGATTGGGCACCGCGATCGCCCGGCGCCTCGCCGACGAGGGCGCCCGGTTGGTGCTGGCCGATCTGCAGGAGAGTCAGTGCGCGGCGCTCGCCGACGAACTGCCCGCACCGGCGGGTGCGCATCACCCGCTCGGCTTCGACGTCGCCGATGAAACGGCCTGGATCTCAGCGATATCGACGGTCTCCGCGCAGTACGGTGCCCTGCACGCGTTGGTGAACAACGCCGCGATCGGAGCGCTCGGGAACGTCGCCGAGGAACGTCTGGAGCGCTGGGACCGGATCCTCGATGTCGGGGCGACGGGCGTCTGGCTGGGGATGAAGCACGCCGTACCGCTGATCCGGCGCAGCGGCGGGGGATCGGTGGTCAACATCTGCTCGATCTTCGGCACGGTGGGCGGATTCGGGGACAGCGCGGCCTATCATGCGGCCAAGGGCGCGGTGCGGACTCTCACCAAGAACGCGGCGCTGCATTGGGCACCGGACGGTGTGCGGGTCAACTCGCTGCATCCCGGCTTCATCGAGACCCCACAGCTGCGCGAACTGTACAAAGGGACCGAACGGTACGAGCGGATGCTCGCCGGCACACCGCTGGGCCGGCTCGGTCGGCCCGACGAGATCGCCGCGGTGGTGGCTTTTCTGGTCAGCGACGACGCCTCGTTCATCACCGGATCGGAGGTCTACGCCGACGGCGGCTGGACGGCGCGGTGACCCCCGCGGGTTCCGGCGTCCCGAGTCCCGGCCCGCCGAGCGCGGTCAGGCGAGAGCGCGGAACGTGCTGCCGTGGAAGACGATCGGCGCGATGTCCGGATTCGACGCCACCCGTTCGACGTTGAGGATGACGATGTCGTGATCGCCCGCGCGGACCTGATCGGACAGCGTGCAGTCCAACCACAGCGTCGCCTCGCCGATGAAGACCGAACCCTGCGAGTCGGCGACCCAGTCCACCGAGGCGAACCGGTCGCCCGTCTTGGCGGCCAGCGCCCGCGCGACCGCTCCGTGGTGATGGCTCAGCACGCTGACGCCGAGGCGTTCGGCACTGCGCAGCTTCGGCCAGGTCTCCGAGGTGTGCGCCATGCAGACCGACACCAGCGGCGGGTCCAGGGATACCGAGGTGAACGAACTCGCGGCCATGCCGACGGGCTCCCCGTCCAGTAACGCGCAGATCGCGGTCACTCCGGACGGGTAGTGGGCGAATGACCGGCGTAACACCTCCGGGGTGAGTTCCGCGCCGCCGATGAAGCCGGCTCCGTCACCCAACACTGCGGTTCGGCTGCCTTCCTGTGCCATGGCCATAGGTTAGCCTCGCTCCTTTCGCGGGTCTTGTACGGTCCGTATCAATGCGCTGAGCGCTCTTGTGCCGTCCCCTCGGACAGCCCACCCGGGCGGCCGCCGGCTCAGCGTTCGGCGGGCACCGGTGGGATCGCGTCGGCGAGGACCAACGCGGTCCACAGCTGCAGCCGGCGCTCGCTCAGGCTCCGCTCGAGCGCCTGCTCCGCCTGCCGCAACCGGTAGGCGACCGTGCCGCGGGCCAAGAACATCCGTTCGGCCACGGCTTTGGGGCTGCACAGTTCCAGGTAGTGGCGGATGGTCTCACGGAGCTCCCGGGACCGCTCGTCGTCGGCCGCCAGCGGACCCAGTTCCCGGACGGCGAACTCCTTGGCCCGTTCCGGGTTCTCCAGGAGCACGGCGAGCAGATCGACGCCGCGGTAGTCGACCACCCGGCTGTCGATCCGCGGACACAGATGTGCGACGTGTTCGGCCGAGCGGGCCTCACGGTGGGTGAGCCGAAACCCCTGGAGTCCGGGGTGCCAGGTGCCGTGGCCGATCCGCACTCCGCCGGAGTGGGTCCAGTCCGTCGGCACCGACCGCGGCGGTGACGGGGTGGCTCCCCAGGCCCACACCGCGGACTCCGCGCGGTTGAGCACCAGCACCTCGGCGGCGCCGGCGGCTCGCAACCATGCCGCGGCGGCTTCGGCGAGGTCGTCGGCCGCATCGGTGCCGGCCTCCCGCCACGCCACCACGCCGAGGTGGTTGCGACCGGTCACCGGGTACCGCAGCCGCTGGGAGATCCGGTCGGTGTCGGCGTCGTCGCGGGTCAGCAACGTCTGCACCAGCTCCTCGCGGGTGGCCTGGTCACCGGCGAACCACCGCTCCGCCTCGGCGCGGTACGCCACATCGGCCCGTTCGGTGTACCGGTCGAACACCGCCAGCGTGATGGACGAGATCCGGCGCAGTTCGGCGACCTGCTGCGAGGGTGGTGCCAGTTCGATGCAGGCGTCCATGAAGATCCGGGTCACCCAGGCGTGGGTGTTGCGGATCGCGGAGAACAGCCGGTCCAACGGCACCTTGCGGTGCACGCAGTCGCGGACCACCTGTTCCTGTTCGTCGGGCATCTCGACGTCCGATCGGTCGTCGAACAGCAGCATGAGCACCTGAAGCACGCACGCCTCGGCGCCCACCCGGACCATCCGCGTCCGGCCGCCGGTGCCGTCGAGCTCGGGGATCTCCTGCAGCACGTGGAGAGCGAACTCGTAGGCGTGTTCGACCGCCCAATCGACCGGGCCGTCACCGGCCACCCGGCGCGCCCACTGCACCGCGGGTTCCGGTGATGCGGCCGCCACGGTCGGCGTCGACCGCGGCCGAAGCCCGCTCATCCAGGCACCCTCGTAGGACATACAGCCTCCGCCAGTGTTTGAGCTCAGTTCAGTTCAGTATAGTGACGAGCATCACGGACGGGTGGCCTTTGGTCCTATTCCTTCCCATGTACCCGGTATACCGGCTGCACCTGTGCCGGCAGTTCACCCGTGAGGTCTCACCCGTGAGGGGGCGGCTAGACCGCGGCGGGCCGGTGATGTGCCAGGACGGCCGGCGCCTGATCCCAGTAGTACACCTCGATGTCACGGACCTTGCCGTCGGTGACGATCATGCGCTCGGTGATGCGCAGATCGTGGGTCTCACCGGTTGCCCGCAGGACGGCGCGACCCTCCACCAGGGTGAACACCAGGTTCGGATCGGTCGCCGAGGCCTCGAAGGCGATGGTGGGCCCCTCGACGAACTCCCAGACCGCCCCGAAGTCGGTCATCAGATCGTGCAGGCCCTGCTTGCCGCGGTACACATCGCGATAGGGCATTCCCGGCGCCTCCCGGATGGTGAAATCCGGGTGGGCCCACTCCATCGCCTTGTCGAAGTCGCCGTCGTTGAGCACCGCGCTCTCGAACCGCTGGGCGACTTCCAGCGCCGAGGGCCCGTGCTCGCGGTGTCCCTCCAGCGTGACGGCGCCCGCGGTGGCCTGCACGAGGGTCAGCGTGTCCCAGTAGAACACCCGGATCTCGACGATCCTGCCGTGCGCGATGGTGTGCAACTCCGAGATGCGCAGGGTCAGCTCCCGGCCGGTGTTGCGCGCCCGGACCGGCAGTGAAACCAGTACCAGAACCCGATCGTCGCCCACCGGCTGGATCTCGTAGTCGATCGGCGCGGTCGGCTCCCAGGTCGTGTTGAACGCCTCCGCGAGCGCCAGGAAACCGTCCTTGCCGCGGTGGCGGCCGGGGTAGGGCGTGTTGTCGGCCTCGTGAACGACGATGTCGTCGTCGAGGATCCGCAGGACATCGTCGATGTCGCCGCTCATGAACGAGTCCTCGAAGCGCTGAATCAACTGGACGTTGCTGTTACTCAACACCGGCCTCCTGTCGACGGGTGGGGACGGGCGTCAGCGGTGGACGCCGACGGCTCCCGCCAGGCTAACGGCGAATATCGCTCGGACACAGTGAATTTCATGAGTCAACGCGGTTTCCGCGGAGATTTGTGCAGACCGTCCGAGTGTGGCCTCTGCGATTGCACTCACAGCGCAAGAGAAACGTGGCGCGATTCACACACCATGGTCGCCAGTCGTCCGTGGAGCAACGAGAGAGGCCACATGTCCGATGACTTGCGCAAGGCGAACATCGAGGTCGTCCGCGCCTATCTGAACGGGATCAACACCTGGGATTTCGATGGCATGCGCGAGCTGATGGCGCCCGACTTCGTGTTCGAGCAGCTGTTCGCCCCGCCGGGGATGCAGAAGCGCTACGAGGGCCGGGACGCGCTGCTGGACTTCCAGCGCCGGCTGGCGGAGACGGTCATCACCGAGAACCTGCACGACTTCGAGTTCGACACGCTCGCATCGGATCCGGGTGTGGTCATCGTGACCTACCGCAGCGACATGAAGTTCGTCGATCCGAACCAGTCCTACGCCAACGACTACATCTGCCGGTTCGTGGTGCGCTCCGGGCGTATCACCCATTTCCAGGAGTACTACGACAGCTGTCGGCTGGTACTCGGGTTCGGCGGCTCGGTCTCACGGCTGCAGCTGGGGTAACGCCGTGACGCCGAAACACCCGATGTCACCGAGCAACACCGACGGTCCGGTCGAACGGGCGGTGGCCGCACTGGCCGCGGGACGGGCCGTCGTCGTGGCCGACGCCGCCGACCGGGAGAACGAGGGCGACCTGATCGCCGCGGCGGAGCACACGACGACCGAGCTGATGGCCTTCTTCCTGCGGCACGGGAGCGGGATCGTGTGCACGCCCATGTCCGATGCGCGGGCGAACCGGCTGGGGCTGGCGCCGATGGTCGTCCACAACACCGACAACCACAGCACCGCGTTCACGGTCTCGGTGGATCACGTGGACACCGGCACCGGCATCTCCGCCGCCGACCGCGCCCGGACGGTGCGGTCGCTGTGCGAACCGGGTCTGCAGCCCGATGAGCTGCGCCGGCCGGGGCACGTGTTCCCGTTGCGGGCCCGGCCCGGCGGGGTCGCGGAACGTCCCGGCCATACCGAGGCCGCGGTGGAGCTGACCCGCCTGGCCGGCTGCAGCGAGGTCGCGGTGATCACCGAGCTGATGGACGACGCGGGCACACCGCTGTCCGGTAGCCGGCTGACCGAGTTCGCCACGATGCACGATCTGCCGTTCGTGACGATCGAACAGCTGGCCGAGTATCTCGTCACCGTGCCGGCCGGTGCCCCGGCCGGCGCGCCCGGTCTCGTCGGGGCGGCACAGCCCGGTGGTGTGCGTCGCACCGGGATCGCCGAGATACCCACCCGCCACGGGAGTTTCCAGGCCATCGCCTACCAGTCCGAGACCGGCGAGCACGAACATCTCGCGCTCGTCCGCGGCGACCTCGAGCAGCTGCACGATCTGCCGGAGGGTGTGCTCACCCGAATCCACAGTGAGTGCCTGACCGGTGACGTGGTCGGATCGCTGCGGTGTGACTGCGGTGCCCAACTGGACGCGGCGATCGCCGCGCTGGCGGCCGAGCCGGCCGGAGTCCTGATCTACCTGCGTGGGCAGGAGGGCCGCGGAATCGGGCTCGGACCGAAGCTGTGTGCCTACGCACTGCAGGAAGCGGGACTCGACACCGTCGACGCCAACCGCGCCCTGGGCCTGCCGGTCGATTGCCGCGACTACGGCGTCGCCGCGGCGATCCTGCACCACCTCGGAATCCGGCGGGTGCGCCTGATCACCAACAACGGCGCCAAGTCCGCCGCGCTGAGCCGGCACGGGGTCGAGGTGAGCTCGACCGTCCATCACCCCCCGCACGTCACCGCCGACAACGTCAGCTACCTGCAGACCAAACGGGACCGGATGGGGCATCTGCTGCCCGCCACTCTGCCGGTGCCGGCGGAGCCCGATCCGATCCGGCTGACCCCTTCGAACCCGTCTACGTCCGACGACAAACCCCTCATCAACACCGTGAGAAAGGTTGCACCATGAAACTGGGTGTTGTTCTGCCCATCGCCAACGGGGCCCAGATCCTGTCCAAGGCCTCCGAGCATCCGCTGCCCAAATGGGATTTCGAACGCGAGCTGGCGCTCAAGGCCGAACAGTTCGGCTTCGACTACGCGTTCACCCAGGTGACCCTGCGGGGATGGGGCGGTGCGACGAAACACTGGGACTACCAGATCGATTCGCTGACCCTGATGGCAGCCATCGGAGCGGTGACCAGTGAGATCCGACTGATCGGGTCGGTGGCCATCCCGGCGATGCACCCCGCGATGGCGGCGAAGCAGTGCGCCGCGGTGTCGGAGATCTCCAACGGCCGTTTCGACCTCAACCTGGTGTCGGGTTGGAACAAGCCGCAGTACGCCCAGATGGGGTTGTGGCCCGGTGACGAGTACTTCGCCACGCGTTACGACTACGCCGAGGAGTACGCCACCATCCTCAAGGAGCTGTGGACGACCGGCAAGAGCAGCTTCAAGGGCAAGTACTACCAGCTCGACGACTGTCAGCTGGGGCTGATGCCCGAGAAGCCGATCAACCTGATCTGTGCCGGCCAGTCCGACCGGGGCCTGGACTTCACCGCCCAGTACGGCGACATCAGCTACATCCTCGGGACGGGCACCGGCCCGGAGGGTGTCGCCCAGGTGGTGCGCCGGGTCGAGGCCGCCTGTGAACGCGCGCAGCGCTCGGTGAAGGCACTGCTGGTCACCCTGGTCGTGCTCGCCGAGACCGACGAGGAGGCCCAGGCGAAGGTCGACCGGTACGTCGAGCACGCCGATGTCGAGGCGATCGCCACCATGCAGCGGGAGGCCGGTCTCGACGCGGCGGGATCCACTGCCGCCCTGCTGCAGAACGTCGGCAACGCCACCTTCCAGAACCTCGAAAAGGTTGTCGGCTCACCGGAAACCGTCGCCGCCTACTTCGATGAGCTCGCCGAGATCGAGAACCTCGAGGGCGTGATCATGGTCTTCGACGAGGCGCTGGCCGGGATCGAGATGTTCGGCCGTGAGGTCATGCCCCGCATGCGGCACCGGATGAAGACGTCCGCCACCTCCTGACCACCACGCTCCAGCGAACAACAGTCGCCGCCGCGCGGCGCCCGAATGACAAAGAGGCATCAGAAAGTGACTGAATCCACGTCTGCGGATACGTCGACCGACACGTCCATCTACCCCAAGCGGTTCGGGGTGTTCCAGGCCCCGTTCCACAAGTTCGGCATCCATCCGACGGTGCTGTTCGAACGGGACCTGCAACTGATCCAGCGGGCCGAGGAACTCGGCTTCCACGAGGCCTGGATCGGTGAACACCATTCCGGTGGCCACGAGCCCATCGCCTCGCCGGAGGTCTTCATGGCCGCGGCGTCGCAACGGACCCACACCATCAAACTCGGCACCGGGGTGGTGTCGCTGCCGTACCACAATCCGTTCATGGTGGCGGAGCGCCATGTGCTGCTGGACCACCTCAGCAGGGGCCGGGCGATCATGGGCTTCGGTCCGGGCCAGCTGGCCAGCGACGCGCACATGATGGCGGTCGAGACCGCTGAACAACGCGAGATGATGCGCGAGGCCGCCGAGGTCATCGTGCGCCTGATGCGCGGTGAGACGGTCACCGCCAAGACCAGCTGGTTCGAGTTGCGCGACGCCCGCCTGCAGGTGCTGCCGTACAACGGCGCCGGGCTGGAAACCGTGGTCGCGTCGGTGGCGTCGCCGTCGGGTCCGCGGACCGCCGGTGAGCTCGGCCTCGGCATGATCAACCTGGCGAGCAGCGGGCCCGGTGCGTTCGAGGCACTGCGCGACCACTGGTCGATCGTCGAGAGCGAGGCAGCCAAGAGCGGGGCCGAGGTCTCCCGGGACCAGTGGCGGTTGGCCGCCATCATGCACATCGCCGAAACCGAGGAACAGGCGCGTCGCGACTGCGAATACGGGTTCGCCGAGATCTGGGACTACCTGGGTCAGATCTCACCGCTGCCGCCGTCGAAGGAGACCAGCGTCGAGGGCAAGCTCAACGAGGCGATCGAATCCGGCATGGTGTGCATCGGCACGCCGGACACCGCGATCGAGTTGATCCGCAAACTCGCGAAGCAGACCGGCGGGTTCGGGGTCTTCATCATGAACCTCGCCGACTTCGCCGCGCCGGCCGCCAAACTGCGGTCCATCGAGCTGTTCGCCGAGTACGTGATCCCGGAGTTCACCGGACACCTCGACGCGCTGCGGGCCTCCCATGAGTGGGTGCTCGGCGCGAAGAACGAGGAGGACACCACGATCTGGCGCGATCAGACCAACGCCGCGATCGCCGCGGCGACCGCGGAGTTCCAGCGCTCACGCGGCTGACCGCCATCGAGAGACACGAGGAGAAACATGTCCAACACCGTTGCCGCACCGCGGTGCGAGATTGTCACGGAGGCCGACGGTTACGACCACGCGACGATCTTCGCCGGTGATCAGCGCCTGCACGTCGTCGTCAAGGGTTCCGGCCCGCTGGTGCTGCTCGTGCACGGCTTCCCGGAGTCGTGGTTCTGCTGGCGTGAGCAGATCGATGCCATCGCCGCACGCGGATATCGCGTCGCCGCCCCCGATATGCGCGGATATGGCCGGTCCGGGAAACCCGCGGCCGTCGAGGATTACTCGATCCTGAAACTGGTCGACGACTGTGTCGCGATCGTGACCGCACTCGGCGCCGAGGAGGCCACGATCGTGGGGCACGACTGGGGTTCGATGGTGGCCTGGACGGCCGCCTGGACCCGGCCCGAGGTCTTCACCGCGGTGATCGGTATGAGCGTGGCGTTCGGCGGCCGGGGGCTGATCCCGATTGCCGGCGTCGACTCGTTCGGCACCCGCCGCCCCAGCGAGGTCCAACGCGAGATCGCCGGGCCCGACAAGGTCTTCTACCAGGAGTACTGGGTGCAGAAGGGCGCGCTGGAGTCGGAGTTCGAGGCCGACCCGCGTGGCTTCCTGCGGGATCAGTATTACTCGTTCTCGGCCGGTCCGTTCCCGCCGGATTATCAGGCGCCCAACCCGCTGGAGGCGGACCCGGCCGAGGTGGCCGAACAGACCCGCAGCGGCGGGGCCTGCCTGGACCCCGGCGCCAAGATGCGCGACGGCCTGCTGACGCCGGATCCGGTCCCGGACTGGTTGGCCGCCGATCTGGACGAGTATGTCGCAGAGTTCGAGCGGACCGGCCTCGAGGCGCCGCTGAACTGGTACCGCGCAATGGATCTGAGTTGGGAAGAACTCGAACCGTATGCGGACCGGCCCATCGAGGTGCCTGCGCTGTTCATCGGTGCGGACCTCGACGTGGCGACGCAGTGGAGTGTGGAGGCGGTGGCCGCCTTCGACCGCACGGTGCCGAAACACCGGCCCAGCGTGATCCTGCAGAACTGCGGCCACTGGTTCACCCGGGAACGTCCGGCGGAGACGACCGCGGCGATCCTGGAGTTCCTGGAGGGGCTCGGCCATGGCCGGTGACCCGATCACGGCGGACGTGCTCACGTCAGAGGCCGTCGCCCGGGATCAGATCCGGCAGTGCCTGGCACTGGCCGCCATCGCGACCGACCGGATGGACTGGGATCTGCTCGCCGACTGCTACACCTCGGATGCGACCGTCGACCTCGGCGGTTTCTTCCGCGGGTCGATCAGCGAGTACATCGCCTCCAACAGCAGTCCGAGCGGGTTGCCGTCGCTGGAGCGGACCATGCACGCCCTCACCACGTCCGCGATCGATGTCCGCGGGGACCGTGCGGTGGCGGAGTCGTACTGCACCTGCTACCACAGCGGGCCGCCGGATCATCCGTGGTGCGCCGGGTTCGTGGTGGTCTACGTTCGGTTCCTCGACGAACTGACGGTGTCCGACGGTCGGTGGCGGATCGCCCGCCGGCGCGGCGTGTTCGAGTGGGGCCGCAACGAAACCACCGGCGCTGCTTTGGAGTTGGATCCGGAGAGCCTGGGACGCCGGGACCGCAGCGATGCCAGGTACCAGCTGTACGCGGGTGCCGGCGGAAGCTGATCCGGATTGACACCAGGGAGGGCCACCACCTACAGTGGGCTGAACAGAAGTCAGTTCAAAAACGGCGGGTGGTGTGCGGATGAGAAGGGATGCCAGATGGACACCTCGGCTCTGAACGGACCGGGCGGCGGGGCACCCTTCGGCATCCGGCCGGCATGACGGACCGATCGACGGCTGCGGGCGGGGCGGACGCGGTGTTGCCGCGGCCGCTCCGCCTGGCCGGTGCCCCGAATTTCCGGGATCTCGGTGGAATCGCGGCCACCGATGGTCGGCGAATCGCGCCGCGCCGGCTGTTCCGCGGCGAGGCGTTCGCTGAGTTGTCGGCCCGGGACTGGGCCGCCGTGCGGGCGGTGGGTCTCCGGCTGGTCTGCGACCTGCGCAGCCCGGCCGAGCGGGCGAAGGCCGACGTGCGGTGGCCGGAGTCGGTGCGGCAGCTGCACCTGCCGGTGCTTCCCGACGAGCGGGCAGCCGGGGCAGCGGTTTTCCGGCGGATCGCGGAAGACCCGTCCGGTGCTGCCGCCCGTGACGTGCTCCTGGGTAACTACGGTTCGATGCCTGCCACCGTCGCCGGATCGTTGCGCGAACTGTTCACCGGCATCATCGATCACGACGGCGTACCGGTGCTGATCTACTGCCGGGAGGGCAAGGACCGCACCGGGTTCGTCACCGCACTGCTGCTCGCCGCGCTCGGGGTGGAATGGGACGCCATCGTCGCCGATTACCTGCTCAGCGCCCCACACTTCGATGCGGACGGGGCCCGTCGCACGATCAGCCGGCTGTCGGGCATCGATGAGCGCGAAGGTCCGAGTGAGGCGGCGATCGAAGCGCTGCGGGTGCGCCCGGAGTATCTGCGGCGGGCCTTCGACGTGATCGATTCGGATTTCGGCGGTGTCGACGAATACCTGCACCGGGCCGGAGGCCTCGACACCGAGCGCAGGCGCCGGTTGCAGGCGGTGTTCCTCGATTGAGAACCCACCGATCCGGCCTGCAGTGATGGACGCCTCCGGGCGACCTCCAGGCAGTGGTGGATCTGGCTGCCGCAGAACGTAACTCGCCGAGGTGACGGTGTTCTTTCTCAGGATGCGGTTCGGTGTACGAGCGGCCACGCGCCGACGAGGTCGCCGGTCGTGCCGTCGCGCTTCCCTGGACGACATCATCTTGACGATGGTGACGGGGAGCACTAGCGTTGCCTTCAAAGTGAATTCATTTCAGTAGGTGCGCCGTCCGGCCGCTGCGGCGCGATTCGTGGTCAGACTCTTGCCGGACGGTCGAATTCTTCGATGTGAGAATTGATTTCGTGAGGAGCGGTGTTGACCACCCCCAACGGAAGCCCCATGGAGCAACAGGCCGGACGTCCTGAGCGGAGTCTGTTGGCGCAGCCTCTGGAGCTGCGCGGCGTGCGGCTGCGAAACCGCTTGGTCGCCACCGCGCACGGCATCGCCGCGGTGGACGACGGAATGCCGAACGAGACGGATGCCGCGTACTGGTCCCGGCTGTCCCGCAGCGGTCCGGCGATGATCATCACCGGTGGAGTGCAGGTTTCCAAGAACGCCACGCTGCGCAGCCGCTACCTCGGCGAGGCGTGGCACGACTGGTCCGCAGCGGGATTCCGCAAGCGCGCCGATGCGATCGCCGCCGGCGGCGCGCTCGCGGTCGTCCAGCTCGGCCACCTCGGCCGGGAAACCCTCGGGGCTCAGACGTTCTTCCCGTTCGAGGCTCCCAGCGCCGTGCGGGGACCCCGCGAGCCGGTGGCCGCGCACGTCCTCACCGAGACCGAGATCCGGGGTGTGGTCCGGGCTTTCGCGCGGTCGGCGGCCAACATGGTGGCGGCCGGATACGGTGGGGTCGAGATCCACGGAGCCCACGGCTACCTGATCGCCGAGTTCCTCTCCCGGGTGGTCAACGACCGCGCCGACCGGTACGGCGGTGACGTCGTCGGGCGGGCCACCATGCTGCTCGAGACGATCGAGGCGATCAGGGCAGCGGTCCCGGAGGAGACGGTCCTCGGGGTCAGATTCTCGGTGGAGAACGATCCGGGCGGCCTCTCCGTGACCGACATCGCCGAGGTGTGCGAGGTGATGCAGGCGCGGGCCCCGGTCGACTATGTCAACGTCAGCTTCGGCGTGCGGGGGTACTACGTGCGCGATATGGCCACCACCCGGCCCCCGCTGCTCGGACAGACCCGGGCGCTGTCGGACGCCCTCGACGTGCCGCTGCTGGTGTCCTGTTCATTCCGCACCCGTGCCGACATCGAATCGGTGCTACGCGACGGCGGGGCGACACTGGTCGGCGCGGCCCGCCCCTACATGGCTGACCATGAGTTCGCCCGCAAGCTGCTCGACGGCCGCGATGGCGAGATCCGGCCGTGTGTCTCGTGTAATGAGGACTGCCGGACATTCGACCCGACCGCGATGTGTTCGGTCAACCCCGACCTGGCGCCGCCGGGAGCCGAGCGCAGACCCGCCGAGCCGACCCTGCTGCACGTGTCGCGCACCCCGCCCGGCCGAAGTGACCGGGTCGCGGTGGTCGGTGGGGGCCCGGGCGGCATGGAATGTGCGCTGTCACTGGTCCGGACCGGCGATGTCGAGGTGACGCTCTTCGAACGCGACGACCGGTTGGGCGGGCAACTCGCGCTGGCGCTGCGCGCCGAGGGCCGCGGCGGGTGGGCGCAGTTGATCGACTACTACCGGCGTCAACTCGCGGACGCGGGTGTCGAGGTGAGGCTCGGTTCGCCGATCGAGGACGCTCGCACCCTCGCCGGTTTCGACGCGGTGGTCTGGGCCGTCGGGGCCACCGAGGTGGCTTCGGGGCCGGATCTGGCCATGCCGACGGTGACGACCACCGAGTATCTGCTCGATGCGCCGCCGGCCGAGGCGCCCATCGTGATCGACGACGGATTCGGCTGGTGGCCGGCGGTCGGCCTGGTGGAGACCGCGCTGGCACGCGGCGCATCCTCGGTGACCTTCCTGACCCCGGGATCCGGCTTCGCCGGCGGGGTTCCGCCTGAGTCGCGGCTCCAGCTGATGGAACGCCTCCGCGGCAGACCGGTCCGGGTGATCGTGCACGCCTCTGTCCTCGCGTCCGGCACGGATACGTTGACGATCGCGCACAACGGGTCGGACGTTTCGGAGGTCATCCGCGGCGACCTCGCCGTGCGGACCGGGGTGCGCACCGCCCGGCCGATACCGCATCTCGACGGCCAGACCAGCCTCGCCATCGGCGACTGTGTGATGCCACGACGGGTCTCGCACGCCATCGCCGAGGGGCGGGCGGCGGCGCTTCGGCTGGTGTGCTCGCCGACGCCGGCGGTCCGAGATGTGGGTTGGATGATTCCTCTTGACGATTGAGGTGCAGGTCACTACATTCCAACATGAACAGAGTTCACTTCATGTATTGCGGCGTCCGGCGCCGGACGATTCCGGACGGCGGATCGTCTGCCGTGGGTGACGTGGTGACCGGTGACGCGAAAGTCCCGCACCGCGTCGTGACGGCAGGTTCATCGAGAGGGATAGCGATGCCGAATATCGTTCAGATAAACAGCGCGGCGACCGACAGCGCGGCAAGCGCGCAGCTGACCGAGCGCGCCCTGGTCGGCGGCAAGGGTCGGCATCTCATGCTGTGCAGCGCGGCAGGGTTCCCGGTTCCGCCCGGTTTCACCATCACCACGGACGCCTACGACGCTTTCCTGGCCCACAACAAGCTCACCGACACCGTGGCGAAGAGCGCCGCGGCATTCGTCTACCACGACGTCGACACGTTGGAGCAACAGGCCACGGCCATCCAAGAGGTGATCCTCAACGGGCAGATCCCGCCTGCCCTGGCCGAAGAGGTCGCGGCGAGGTATTCGGAGTTGGGCGGATACGTCGCGGTCCGGTCCTCCGGAACCGCCGAGGACATGGCCGACGCTTCCTTCGCGGGTCTGCACGACACCTTCCTCGACATCACCGGTGAGGACGCGCTGCTGGAGGCGGTCAAGAAGTGCTGGGCGTCGCTGTGGACCTCCCGGGCGATCGCCTACCGCGGCGAACAAGGCCACGCCCCAGGGGCACTGCCCAAGCTCGCCGTCGTCGTGCAGCAGATGGTCGAAGCCGACGCGGCGGGGGTGATGTTCACCGCCAACCCGCTGACGAGCAACACCGACGAGATCGTCGTCAACTCCTGCTGGGGGCTGGGCGAGGGATTGGTGTCCGGCATCGTGAACCCCGACCAGTTCGTCCTGGGCAAGGACAGGTTGGCCATCAAGGAGCGCATGCTCGGTGACAAGGCCGTCACGGTGAAGCGGAATCCGGACGGGCCCGACAGCACCGTCTCGGTTCCCACTCCCGAACCCAAGCGGGAGGCGTGGTCGATCGCCGACGACACCGTCGTGCGACTCGGCGAGCTCGCGCGCAGGATCGAACGGTACTTCGACGGTCTGCCTCAGGACATCGAATGGGCGGTCAAGGACAATGAGATCTTCGTCCTGCAGTCCCGGGCCATCACCGGTGTCGACTTCACCTGGGACTCCGACGTCGACGCCTGGCAGGAGGCCGAGGACGAACCCGAGGCGATCTGGACGCGGAAGTTCGCAGACGAGTTCTGGACCGGCCCGATCACGCCGCTGTTCTATTCGGTCCGGGCTCGGGGCTTCACCAACGCGGGCGTGCGTTCCGCGCTCGACTGGGGCTTCGCCGACGTGGCCGCCAAGCGCCGGCACAAGTACTTCAA
Organism: Mycolicibacterium thermoresistibile; assembly: GCF_900187065.1. Classification (NCBI taxonomy): domain Bacteria; kingdom Bacillati; phylum Actinomycetota; class Actinomycetes; order Mycobacteriales; family Mycobacteriaceae; genus Mycobacterium; species Mycolicibacterium thermoresistibile. The sequence goes on along the minus strand of NZ_LT906483.1, from coordinate 3,070,260 downwards.
GGCCGAGGTCTACACCAACTCCGAATACCAGAAGGCGTTGGTGAGCCATGCCATCCCGAAGAGCATGCGGGAAGGGTCGGTGGCCTGGCTCAACAGTGCGGACCGGAAAGCCGCGGCGAGTTGGCCGTTCTCCTGGCGGGAGTACGTGCGGATGCTCGCCAGGATCCAGTTCATGACGCAGAACGGCCTTTACGAGTGGTTCAAGGAGGCCGACAACTACGACCTCGAAAAGGTCCCGGAGCGGGGCAGACTCGATCCGGAGGCGCTCAAACTCTGGTCGGATGAGGCACTTCGGCGGTTGATCAAGCAGTACACCGACTACGCCGAGAACAAGCACTACAGCCAGTGGACGGGTTGGTTCATCCACGCCGCCAACGCGATGACGATCCTGGGCAAGATGCTTGCCTCGTGGTATGACGGCACCAACGCCAACATCTTCACCGACCTGATCACCGGGCTGCCGGAACGCACCCGGACCATGCAGGAGAACATCGACCTCTGGCAGCTGGCCTCGGCGATCCGCTCGAATGCCGCGGTGCGGGAGCTGTTCGAGAAGAGCTCGGAGACCGAGTTCTTCGACCGGCTCGCCGACCTTCCGGAGGGTGCGTCCGTCTACGCGCAGTACCGTGAGTTCCTCGACCTCCATGGTCATCGGGGACATGCCGACCGTGACTTCTACTTCCCGCGGCGGCTCGACGATCCGGCGATCGACTACCGCCTGCTGAAGGCGTTGCTGTCCGGCGACGGCAGCTTCGATCCGGTGGCGGCCGAGAAGGAACTGCAGCGGCGACGCGAGGCCGCGGTGGCCGATGTCCTCGACCGGCTCCGCAACCAGCCGATGGGCGCGCTGCGGGTCGCCGCCTTCAACACGGTGTACAAGTACGTGGTCCGGTTCATGCTGCACCGTGACAACCAGCGTCACCACCTCGACCGCGTCACGTACGCCAAGAAGCTGGCCTTCACCGAGGTCGGCCGGCGGGTGCACGAGCGGGGCCTGCTGCCGCGGGAGGACGATTTCTACTTCCTCACCGAGGACGAGTTGTTCGGACTGCTGCACGGGACCGGGAACGCCCGGCTGTGCCAGGCAAAGGTGATCGGCCGCCGCAACGCGTTCGAGCAGTACGCCAGTGGGAAATTCGTGCCGCCCGAGTTCATGCAGAACGGCCGCGAATGGGTGGACCCCGAGGCCCAGCAGCTCCAGGTGGCCGACGACGGCTCCGGGATCCAGGGTTTCGGTACGTCGCCCGGCACCTACACCGGCCGTGCACGCGTCATCACCAGCCTCGATGACATCGGCCGGGTCGAGCAGGGGGATGTGCTGATCACCAACAGCACCGACCCCGCGTGGACCCCGGTCTTCCTGGTGATCGGCGGGCTGGTGCTGGAGACCGGCGGGCTGCTGGCCCACGGTGCGTGCCTGTCGCGTGAGTACAACCTGCCCGCCGTCACCGCGCCGGCGGCGACGACACGGATCCCCGACGGCGCCACCATCACCGTCGACGGTGTGGCCGGGACCGTCATCGTGCATCAGGAGGCGACGGTCCAGTGACGGATCGGTTGATCGTCGTCGGTGGCGGATTGTCCGGCATCGCCGTGGCGCTCGGTGCAGCACTGAAGGGCGTTCCCGTCACGATCTTCGAGAGCGACGACAAACTCGGCGGCGCCGCCGCGTACTCGGGTGGGTTGGTGTGGATCGGGGCCAACCATGCGGCGATCGACTCCGGCATCGATGACGACCTGGACAGGGTCCGGGCCTACATCCGCGACATCGCGTCCCGGCATCCCGAACTGCTCGACGAAGAGGCGATGGAGCGGTGGATCACCACCGCGCCGGTGGCGGCCAGATACTGGGAGGACGTCGGCGCCATCACATGGACCGTCATCCCTGGGCTGGCCGACTACCACGAGCAGGCCAAGGGAGCGTTGCCCGAGGGCCGTTACATCACCGCCGCGCCCGTCGACAGGCAGCGTCTGGGGCCGTGGGCCGACAAGCTCAGGATCGGTCCGTACCATCCGATGGGCACGACCTATGCGGAGGCATTGGCCAAGGGACGGCGCAACTTCGACGACCCGGCACGGGACGGCTCGGCAGGGGACAGGTCGGAGAACATCATCGACGATCGGGCGATGGTCGCCAGCCGTGACGAGAAGGAGATCTTCGCCAACGACCGGTCCCGTCACCTCACCTTCGGCACCGGTGTCGTCGCGGCGTTCCTGAGCCGGCTGCTCGAGGTGGACGGCGATGTCGAGATCCTCACCGGGCACCGGGTCACCGAGCTGCTGACCCGCGACGGCGCGGTCGTCGGGGCGGTCGCTCAGCACGCGGGACAGTCCGTCTCCCGGCAGGGGCGCGTGGTGCTGTCCACCAGCGGCTACGACTGGAATCCCGAACTGATGCGCGAGTTCATCGGGGTCGAAGAGGGCGACTTCGGCAGCGTGGCGCCGGACAGCATCCGGGGCGACGGCCTGCTGTTGGCCCGGTCGGTGGGCGCGGCGACGATGACCTGGCCGGCCGGAACCGTCCCGATGATGCCGGGCTGGCCGTCGAAGGTCGGCACCGGGTTCTCCCACGGACCCGAGGCGTGTCTGCCGCACAGCATGATCGTGGACTCCTCGGGCCGACGGTTCTGTGACGACTCGTACTGGGTCGACATCATGGACAAGGCGTTCGCCGAGAACGACCGGCACTGGCCGATGTTCCTGATCTGGGACGACGACCACCGCCAGAAGTACGGGCTGCAGGAGACCCCGCCGGGCGGTGAGTACCCCGAGGGGTTGGTGACCAGTGCCCCGACCCTCAAGGAACTCGGCACGGCACTGGGTATCGACGGTGATGCCCTGACCGAGACCGCGGCCGAGTTCAGCCGGTGGGCCGAGCGCGGGGAGGACCCGCACTTCGGCCGCGGGTCGGTGGCCTACATCGCGCGGAATCTGGGCGATCCGAACAACGACGGCAACCCGTTGCTCGGACCCATCCGCAAGCCGCCCTTCCACGGTCTGCGCCTGAAGGTGCTCGGTACCGGAATCGGCATGAGCGGCATCGGCGTCGACGCCGAAGCCCGTGTGCTGCGACCCGACGGGTCCGTCATCGAGGGGTTGTACGCGATCGGGTCGTGCGCGGCCTTCACCACCTCCGGCACCGGCTACAACAGCGGGTTCGCGCTGAGTCGCGGGATCACCCACGCCTACCTCATCGCGGAGAGTCTGTGACGACGGATTCCCCGGCAGGGCGACGACCGGAGGCGACGGATGTTCGACGGCTTTGACCAGTGGAGTTCGTCGCCTCCGGCCGGCCCCGCGGTGAGGGGCCTCGACGTCCTCGAGGCGTGTGGGCGGGGCCAGGCCGGCCGGCGGACAGCGGCGGTGCTGGCCGGGATCCTGACCGCCGTGGCCGGCGGTGACAAGCCTTCCTACCGTTCGTACTTCGACGATGACGCGGTCATCGACGTCGTCGGTCTGGACCGGAGCAGAATCGGCGGAGTGGGCCCCGGCGAGAGCGTGACCGAGGTGTTGTTCCCGGACGGTTTCGAGATCGTCGTCGTCCGGGCGGCGGTGTGCGACGACGTCGGTTTCGCCGAGGTCGCAATCAAGGGCAGGGTGCGCACCACCGGTCGGCTCTATGTGACGCCCGCCGTCATCAGCGTGCAGTGCCGGCCGCGCGGACTGGTTTCGCGGTATTCCGAGTACACCCAGGTGGAGCGGCTGTACGCGGCGTCTGCTCCGGATCCCGACTAGAAGCGGCTGCCCAGGGACCGGAGCGCCCGCGGCGGATCCGCCGGCGAGTCAGGCCCGGATGCGTTGCGCTGCGGCGTATCCCTCGGCGACGGCGTGAGCGACGCGCCGCGGCACCACCGCGTCTCCGATCACCTGGACCCGGGCCTGCGGCAGCGCGGTGGCCAGCCCCTGCCAGTCGGATGCGATCCGTTCCCCGACGGTGACGACCCGGTCGCAGGTCAATCCGGTGGTCTGGCCGGAAAGGGTGTTCCGATAGGTCAACCGGTAACGGCTGCCGGCGGCGGAGACATGGCTCAGAGCGGCCTGCACGACGATGTCGACCGGCTCGCCGGTCAGCCTGCGCAGCAATTGGACTCGCGATTCGGGCGGAATGGTGGCGGCGAACGCGGGCCCGGGCACCAGGACCGTGACGTGCTGAGCCCCGCGGGCGAGTGCGGTTTCGATCGCGCTGATGGTGAGCCAGTAGCCGAAACCGTCGTCGACGATCACCACCCGGTTGCCGATGGTTTCCGTGCTGTGATCGCCGATCAGCGATGTCGCCGACATGGTGTGATCGGTCGCCGCCTCGGTCGCCCCGGTCGCGATCACGACCTCCCCGAACCCGGTGAGATCATCCGGGCCGGCCCGGTGGTTGAGCTCGAGGCGCACCCGGTCGAGGTTCTCACCGTAGAACCGCAGCAGCCGCGCCCAGCCGGTGCGGTGCGGGGCCTCGGCGGCGATCCGTAACTGGCCGCCGATCCGGTCGGTGCTCTCGAACAGCGTGACGTCGTGGCTGCCGGCGAGGCGGAGGGCGGCCTCCAGGCCGGCTGGGCCGGCACCCACCACCGCCACCCGCGCCGGGGTGCCCGGCGCCGTGCCGAACCGCAGCGGTGTCGCCGGGCGTGCGCTCTGCCCGGGCGGCGCGAGAGTCGGGTTGACCGTGCACAGCAGCACCGGTGTGAACGAGCGGCAGTCCTCGTTGCACGACACGCACGGCCGGATTCGGGAGTCCGCGCCGCTGATCAGTTTTCGCGGCAGCTCCGGGTCGGCGATCAGGGGACGCGCCAGACCGATCAGGTCCGCCCCGCGGTGCAGCGCGGACTCGATGTCGTCCCGCGAGCGGAAGGCCTGCGACACCAGCAACGGCTTGCTCGTCGCCCCGCGCAGCCGCTCGATGTGGGGCAGCAATGGCGGTGCGGCGGTCGCCATGTCGCGGACGTAGGTGGTCCGCACACCGACCGTGACATTGAGGTAGTCGAAGGGTTCCAGCAGCGGGAGGATCTCGCACACCCGGTCCAGGCCGAGATCGCCCTCGTCGGCGTCCTCAACCGAGACCCGCACGCCGACGACGAGATCCGGACAGGCTTCGACGATGGCGGAACGCAACCGGTGCAGGATCCGCACCCGCCCGGCCGTGTTCTGGGCATCCGGTCGCCGGTTGATCGCCGGGGACAGGAACTGGCCCAGCAGATAACCGTGTGCGGCATGCAGTTCCACCGCACGGAACCCGGCCTCCGCGGCGTGGCGGGAACTCACGACGAAGTCGTCGATCACCCGGTCGATGTCGGATTCGGACATGGTCCTGGCGCGCACGGGTTCCCGCGGTGACCGCACCGGGGAGGGAGCGACGGGGTGTTCCCAGATCTCGGCTCCCAGGGTCTCGCGGCCCAGGTGCACCAGTTGGCAGACCGGGACCGCCCCTTCCCGGGCGATCGCCGATGCGCGACGTCGCAGACCGTCGACGGCCTCGGGCCGCCACGCTTCGGTGATGTTTCCTGTGCGGTTGGCCGAATCGGGGCTCACGACCGTACCGCCGGCGATCACCATCGCCGCACCGCCGGCGGCGCAGCGGCGCCAGTAGTCGTCGTCGCCGGGCCGGGCGAGTCCGCCGGCCACCACACCGGAACCGTGTGCGGTGGCCACCAGGCGATTACGAAGGGAGAGTGCACCGATCCGGAAGGGTGCCGACGCGGAGATGGTAGCGGCCACGTTGCTCCTCAAACTGGATTCAGTTCACCATAGGAAGCGGCGTGCGGAACCGCAAGACGGTCTCGACACCGGGCATGTAACGAACTAAATTCATTTCATGTCTTACTCGATGGAGGAGTACTACGCCGCCGTCGACAGCGGACGGCTGGACGACGCGGTGGCCATGCTGGCCGGCGATGTGCAGTTCGTGATGATCCTGCCGACCGGTGAGCGACGCGGTCACAGCCGAGCGGACATGTTGGACTATCTGCGCAACCGGCCCGCCGTCGAGCGGGTACACCGGTTGATGCGGATCGCCCGCCACGATGACGTCGAGTTCGGTTTCGGGGCAGTCGTCGAGAATGGCGCCACCACAACCGGATACTTCGTCAGCGCGATGCACATGGACGGCGCCGGTCTGATCGACCGGTATCAGGTGTCGTTCCTCGCCGACTTCGCCGTGCTGCCCGGGGAGGGGAGGGTATGACGGCCGCAGCGGCGGCGACGCCGGTGTTGGCCCGGTGGTTCGCGTACATGGACTCCGACGACCCCGACCGGGTGCTGTCGATGATCGGCGCCGATTTCCGGATGGCGGTGCTGTTCTCCCGGGGCGCGGGGGAATCGGCGGAGTTCGTCGGCGATCGGAACGGGCTGATCGCCTATCTTGCACAGCGGGAGAAGGGCGTTCTGGTCCACCACATCGACGCCGGAGCCTGCACGGGGGGAATCGAGTTGGCCGTCGGCCGGACCACTCGCGGAGGCTTGTTCGAGGCGTCGTTCAACGCCACCCTGGCGCTGGACGACGCCGGCAAGGTCCGTCGGATCCTGATGGCCAGAACACCCGAGGTCGCGCTCGGCGACTGAGCCGAAACCGATCCGGTGCCGGGGCCGCCGGCGGCCGACCGGAAGGGCGGTGGCCGGCGGGACCCTCTTCATATCATGAGGAATTGCCGCTACTGTTCGCTACTGTTCCGGACAACGGGAGTAGGAGCGGCAGTTGGCGACGATCGGGCTGAGCGCGTACGGCATGGCCGGCGGCGAGCTGGTGGAACTGGCGGCCTGCGCGGACGAGCTGGGCTTCGACACCCTGTGGCTCGGCGAACATGTGGTGCGCCCGCTGACGCAGCGGAGTGCGCATCCCACCAGCGGAACCAGACAGCACCACTCCGGGCCGCTGGTCGCTGAACGCACCGAACTCATCGACCCGTGGGCGGTGCACGCCGCGATCGCCGCGGTGACCACGGGGATCAAGCTCGGCACCGCTGTCTATGTCGCTGCGCTGCGGCACCCCCTGCACACCGCACGCACCACGATCACCGTTCAGGAGTTGAGCGGCGGACGGGTCGTCTTCGGCGTCGGGGTGGGCTGGCTGGAGGAGGAGTTCGATGCCTTCGACGTGCCCTTCCGTACCCGGGTGTCGCGCACCGAGGAATGCCTCGCGATCCTTCGCGCGGCCTGGCGGGGAGAACCGTTCTCCCACCACGGCCGGCATTTCCGCATCGACCGGGTGCAGGTGCACAGCAGGCCGGTCGACATCCCGGTGGTGCTCGGCGGGAACGGCCCGAAGGCGCTGGCCCGGGCGGCCACGTTGGGAGACGGCTGGTTCACCTCCGGTACCCCCGAGTTCGACGACGCCCTGCGGATGGTGCGTGAGATCCGCCGGGTCCGTGAGCAGCACGGCCGCCCCGGTCCGTTCACCTGTTACGTGCGGATACCGTCCGTCGACGAGGTCGGCCGGTACCGCGATCACGACATGACAGATCTGGTGCTCTGGGCCGACACTGTGTGGCAAGGCCGTACGCTCGACGAGAAGCGGGATCGCCTCGCCGCAGCGGCCGACCGGCTGGGGTTGGTGTCCCGAAGCTCGGGTGATCCACCCGCTGCGGCGGCCGGACGGTCGCAGCGCCGGCGCAGCGGGTCGGCCTTACGGATGGGGGATGACGTGCCGCGCAGAGTGCAGAACACCGGGGCCCGGAGCGCCGGGGTGCGCGACACCAGGCCGCAGAACAGCCGAGCGGGTGCGAACGGGGCCAGGACGGCCAGGGACGAGCACCGCGGTGAGGTCTCGCTGTTGCGTCCGCTCAAGGCCGCGGAATCGGTCGCGCGCATGATCGTCGACGAGATCAAGACCAAGGGCCTGCAACCCGGTGACAGCCTCCCGTTGGAGGCCACGATGCTCAAGCAGTACGGCGTCAGCCGGGAATCACTGCGGGAAGGCCTGCGGCTGCTCGAGGTACAGGGCATGATCTCGATCCGCCGCGGGCCCGGCGGCGGACCGGTGGTGGGCACCGTCGACGCCGGCCATCTCGGCCGGGTGTCGGCGCTGTTCTACAACATGGCCGACGCCACCTACGAGGAACTGCTCGAGGCATGGGTGTGGGCCGAGGGCGAACTCGCCGAGCGTGCCGCGCGTAACCCCGACGCGCAACTGCGTTCCGCGCGGATGACACCCTATCTCACCGATCACGACGGTTCGGCCGAGGGACTCGCCCCGTATCTGGAGGGGCACACCGCCTTCCACCGCGCCGTGGCGGATCTGTCGAACAACCGTGTGCTGGCGCTCAGCCTGCAGACCTACGGTCAGATCGTCTCCCACCATGTGGCCGTCCTCAGCGACCCGCGCAGCCTGCGTGACGTCCTCGTCGACGAACACCGTCACATCGCCGAAGCGGTGATCTCCGGTCACGCCCGCCGGGCGCGCGCCCTGATGCGGTCACACCTCGAGGGCGTCACCGCTTTCGTCCGGGAGAACATCCCGGTTCCGTTGGATCAGCCCATCGAATGGCTCTGACACCCTGATCTCGTCCGCTGATCTCCACCCGTCGCAGCGAACGGGCGCCGTTTGCGGCCTGCGCTGAATCCCAGCTGTAGCACGCCAATGCGTTGCTTCGGCAAAGAATGCACCCCACCGTGCGGAAAACTCATCATGATGATCTCTTGACTTTCCGGAACATCATGACGAACATGTCGATCAACGCTTCTTCGTGATGCCGATCACGGCCTCGACGCCGGGGTGGATCCGGTACGACGAAGCACTCGAGTATCCGCACGTGGCCAGGGAGCGCGCATGAACCGATTGCAGGGCAAGGTCGCATTCATCACCGGCGCCGCACGCGGGCAGGGACGGACCCACGCGGTGCGACTGGCCCAGGACGGCGCCGACATCGTCGCCATCGATCTCTGCCGCCAGCAGCCGAACCTCGACTACGCCCAGGGGTCACCCGAGGAGCTGAAGGAGACGGTCCGGCTCGTCGAGGAGCAGGGCCGGCGGATCATCGCCCGCCAGGCCGACGTCCGCGACCTGGCCTCGCTGCAGGCCGTGGTCGACGAGGCCCTGGCCGAATTCGGCCACATCGACATCCTGGTCTCCAACGTCGGCATCTCGAACCAGGGTGAGGTCGTCAGCCTCACCGATCAACAGTGGTCCGACATCCTGCAGACCAACCTCATCGGTGCCTGGCACGCCTGCCGCGCGGTGCTGCCGTCGATGATCGAACGCGGTCAGGGCGGCTCGGTGATCTTCGTGAGCTCCACCGTCGGCCTACGGGGAGCGCCCGGTCAGTCGCACTACGCGGCGTCCAAACACGGTGTGCAGGGCCTGATGCTGTCGCTGGCGAATGAAGTGGGGCGACACAACATCCGGGTCAACTCGGTGAATCCGGGTGCGGTCAACACCGAGATGGCGCTCAACGAGAAGCTGCTCAAGATGTTCCTCCCGCACCTGGAGAACCCGACGCGGGAAGACGCCGCCGAACTGTTCAGCCAGTTGACTCTGCTCCCCATCCCGTGGGTCGAGCCCGAGGACGTCAGCAATGCCGTGGCCTGGCTGGCCTCGGACGAGGCCCGCTACATCCACGGGGCCGCCATCCCCGTCGACGGCGGTCAGTTGGCCCGAGCATAGGAGGTTGGAGACACCGATGAAGAAAATTTCCGTCGATATCGAGTACTGCCAGGCGCACGGCCGCTGCTATGCGCTGTTCCCCGATCTGTTCGACGCCCAGGAGGACGGCACCGCCGTCGTCAAAGGCGATGGGGAACTGCCGGATTCGATCGACCCGGCAGACGTGACGGGATCCTGTCCCGAGGCCGCGATCACCGTTGGTTGAGAAGGAGAAAGTCGCAATGACCGAACAACTGCAGGATGCCGCCACCAAGACGGGCGGTTGTCCGATCGATCTGTGGTCGGACCACTTCAACGAGAATTTCTGGACCGAGATCAACCGGCTGCAGGAAAGCGGCGAGCTGGCGGTTCACATGCAGGGCAGCACCCCGTGCTACGTCGCCACCCGGTACGAGGACAACTTCAAGATCCTGCGGGACTGGAAGCGCTTCTCCTCTGAGGACGGGGTGGCCATCCTCGGTCACGACAACCGTAGTGAGCCGCCGAAGAATGAGGGCCGCTTCCTTCCGGAGGACCTCGACCCGCCCGCCCAGACCGACTGGCGCAAGGTCCTCAATCCCGAACTGACCGAACAGAAGATGCGCCGGTTCATCCCGTCCATCCGAGCCTCGGTCGACGCGCTGCTCGATGCCGGCATCGCCAAGGGCAGCTTCCGGGTCATGGAGGACTTCCTGCGGCCGCTGCAGCTGAAGTCGGTCTTCACCAACATCCTCAATCTCGGTGACGACCGGATCGACGACTGGATGAAGTGGGGACACGACATCTTCGTCGGTGAGACCGCCGAGGATTCGGCGAACGCCTACACCAGCCTCTACAACGCCATCAACGACCTCATCGAGGAGCGCACCCAGAATCCGATCGAGGGCGATCTGGTGAGCCTGGTGTGCCACGTGAAGGAGATCGACGGCAAGGAACCGACCCGGTCCGAACGCATCGCCGTCGTCCTCCCGTTGGCGATCGCGGGTCTGGAGTCCACCGGCACCGTGCTGGGCGGGACGATCCACCACCTCGCCACCCATCCCGACGACCTGGCCGAACTGGTGGCCGATCCGTCGCTGGTGCCGGCCGCGGTGGAGGAGGGGCTGCGGATGTTCACCAACGTGACCGTGCTGCAGCGCACCACCACCTGCCCGGTGCAGATCGGCAACACCGAGCTCGACAAGGGTGCGAAGGTCTGGACGTCCTACAACGCCGCGAACCGCGATCCGGCGAAGTTCCCCGATCCGCACACCTGGAACCTGCACCGCAAGGACAAGAACCACCTCGCGTTCAGCATCGGGCCGCACCGCTGCCTGGGGTCGAACTACGCCCGGGTGATGATGCTGACGGTCCTGGAGCGTCTGATCGAACGCATCCCGCGGTTCACGCTGGCGCCGGATCAGGTCATCGAGTACCACTCGATGCCCACCCGCGGCATCCACGAGTTCATGATCACCGTCCAGCCGAACTGACGGCTCGGCCAGTGCTGCACGTGAAGGGTCACAGATGACTACCGCCAACCCGGAAGAACTGCTGAATCTGGCCCACCAGGTGGTGGACGCCTGGAACCGGCTGGACCTCGACGCCCTACGGGAACTCGTCGACGAGAACGTGGTCGTCGTGCACCAGAACCGGGGCGTCGCCGCCAAGGGACGCGATCTGATGCTCGAGACCGTCAAGCAGATGAGCGAGGTCTTCCCGGACCGCAGGATCGGGGAGACCACCCGCTGGGCCACCACCGGCAACACCGTGATGCGCGAGACGACCTGGCAGGGCACCGCAACCACCGACGTCCCCGGCTTCGGCGCCGCCGGTGAGTTCTGCAAACTCAACGTGCTCTCGATCATGACGTTCGACAACGGTCGTCTCACCGAGTGGTGCGACTACGGATGACCGCCCCCGGAGTCGGTGGAGGGAAGGTCCCCTCCACCGACTCCGGACCGCTCGCTTCGCTCCTTCGGAAATGAACATGGATCTCGAACTTCACGTCGCCCAGAAGCGCACGATCGCCGACCAGATCGTCGAACTCACCCTCACCAGACCGGACGGCGGCACGCTGCCGGAGTGGACACCGGGCGCCCACATCGATCTGCGACTCGGTGATCTGGTTCGGCAGTACTCACTGACCGGGCTGGAGGCCCGACCCGACCGGTGGGTGGTGTCGGTGCTGCGCGAACCCGCCGGCCGAGGCGGGTCGCAATACGTCCACGACGTTCTCGCCGAGGGCGCGTCGATCGGTGCTTCGTTGCCGCGCAACCACTTCCCGCTGCGATCAGACGCCGACAACATCCTCTTCATCGCCGGCGGAATCGGGATCACGCCGATGCTGCCGATGATCAGCCAGTTGGAGCAGCAGGCCCGGACCTGGAACCTGATCTACTGCGGGCGGTCCCGCACCAGCATGGCCTACCTCGACGAACTGGCGAAGTTCGGTGACAGGGTGGTGGTGCGACCCGATGACGAGTACGGAGTTCCGGACCTCGCCGGGTTGATCCGGCCCACCGCACCGGACACGGTCGTGTACAGCTGTGGTCCCGAGGGGATGTTGAGCACGCTCGAGACCGTCTGTGCCGATCCGGCGCACTCCCGGACCCTGGTCCTCGAACGGTTCGTGCCCAAGGAGTACGACACCGAGGGGGACACGGCATTCGAGGTCGAGTTCGCCCAGAGCGGTGTCACGGTGACGGTGCCGGCGGATCGGTCGATCCTCGAGGTCGCCGAGGAAGCCGGGATCGACATCCTGTCCTCCTGCTCCGAAGGCACCTGTGGAACATGTGAATCCCCTGTGCTGGAAGGAATTCCAGAGCACCGCGACTCGGTTCTCACCAAGGAGGAACGGGCCTCCAACGCCACCATGATGCCGTGTGTGTCGCGGTGCCGGACCCCGCGCCTGGTGCTGGATCTGTGAGGCGAAAGTGAGCAGTCAAGTGAGCATGGGAGACATCCTCACCGGTCAACGGGCCTTGATCACCGGCGCGAGCGAGGGCATCGGATTCGGCATCGCGCAGGCGATGCTCGAGGCCGGAGCGGATGTGATGATCGCCGCACGCCGGCGATCCAAACTCGAGAGCGCACAACAGGAACTGGGCGCGCTGGCACGACCGAATCAGCGGGTCGAGATCGTCGAAGTCGATGTCACCCAACCTGATTCGGTCCAGAAGATGTTCGAACACTGTGATGAGACTTTCGGGACGCTGAACATCTTCGTGGCCAACGCGGGAAGCGGGTCGATGGTGCCGTTCCTCGAGATGACCGAGGAGATCTGGCGATCCACGCTGGAACTCAACCTCGGCGGCACGTTCCGCACCTGCCAGCACGCGGCCCGCCGCATGGTCGACCGCGCGGACCGGGACGCCAACGCGGCGATCCTGGTGGTGTCCTCGATCCGTGCCCTGGGCACCAGGCCGGGCACCATCCACTACGCCACCACCAAGGCCGGTCTCAACCAGTTCGTCCGCGTCGCCGCCTATGAGCTCGCCGGGTCAGGAGTGCGGATCAACGCGCTCTCACCGGGCATCACCGCCACTCCGATGGCCCTGCAACGCAATCCGGATGTCTTCACCGAGATGACCGCGACGGTGCCGATGGGACGGGCAGGCACCCCGGCCGACATGGGCGCAGCCGCCGTCTACCTGTGCTCGCCGGCGGCCAATTTCGTGACCGGAACCAACCACATCGTCGATGGTGGGGAATCCCTGTACTGATTGCGCGGTGACCTTGCGGCCGGGATGTCCCGGATGACTTTCGAGGATGATGTAGGAGACAGCAATTGACTGCAATCGATGAGCCGTCGACGGCGACCGCCGCGCGCCGGCCGCGGCAGCGGGTCGGCCCGCTGGCGGGAATCCGCATCGCCGACTTCTGTTGGATGGGAGTGGGTGCGGTCGCCACCCGCATGCTGGCCGACTTCGGGGCCGAGGTCATCAAGATCGAATCTCGGGACCGCCTCGACATGCCCCGCCGGCTGCCCATCTACAAGGACGAGGTGCGCGCCTACGGCGAGGAGGATCCGAATCCCGATCCCAACAAGGGCGGTCTGTTCAACAACTACAACCGCAACAAGCTCGGCATCACCGTCAACATGAAGACCGAGCGCGGTCAGCAGCTGGTGCGCCGCCTCATCAGCGTCAGCTCCGTGGTCACCGAGAACTTCGCCCCCGGCGTCATGGAGAAGTGGGGGCTGACCTACGAGGAGCTCGACAAGCTCAGCCCCGGTGTCATCTTCGGGCGGATGAGCGGTTACGGACACAGCGGGCCACACCACACCTACAAGAGTTACGGGCCGGTGGTGCAGGCGGTGTCCGGGCTGTCGTTCATCTCCGGCCTGCCCGACCGCGAACCGTCCGGCTGGGGGCTGTCCTACATGGACAACCAGGCGGCGTACTACAACTCCGCCGCGTTGCTGATGGCCATCCTGCAGCGCAACCGCACCGGCAAGGGGCAGGAGATCGACGTCTCCGCCGTCGAGGCCGGCATCACCCTGATCGGGCCGGATCTGCTCGATGTGTCGGTCAACGGCGCGGTGACCCGCCGGCCGGGCTACCCGACCGGTAACCGGCTGACCCATCCGCCGGCGGCCCCGCACGGTGTCTATCCCGCACAGGGAGAGGACCGTTGGGTGGCCATCGCGGTGTTCGACGACGATCAGTGGGAACGGCTCGTCGAGGCGCTGGGACGCCCGGAGTGGGCGTCGGCGCCGCAGTTCTCCGATGCCCCCGGCCGGCACGCCCACCAGGATGAGCTGGACGAGCACCTGGCGCGGTGGACCGCCATGCGGCCGGCCCACGACACCATGCATCTGCTGCAGCAGGCCGGGGTGCCCGCCGCCGCGGTGCAGAACTCCCAGGACCTCGCCGAGTTCGACCCCCAGATCGCCGCCCGGGGAACCTTCTTCGAGCTCGACCACCCGGTGATCGGGGAGGCGAAGTTCGAGGGCACCCCGATCCACTTCCAGCGGACGGTCCAGGAGAACTGGCGATCGGCGCCGCTGCTGGGGGAGGACAACGACTACGTGTACGGCGAGATCCTCGGTCTGGATCCCGAGGAGATCGCCGAACTCGCCGCGGAGGGCGTGATCTGATGGAACTGGCTTTCACCGGGCTGCGGGTCGTCGAGATCGCCGATGATCCGGCCGGGGAACACACCGGCAAGCTGCTCGCCGACCAGGGCGCCACCGTCGTCAAGATCGAACCGGAGGGTGGCGCGACGAGCCGGCACATCGGGCCCTGGGCCGGCGGGGTGCAGGACGTCGACCGCAGTCTGCACTTCTGGACCTACAACACGTCGAAGAAGTCGGTGGTGCTCCCCGACGACGATGAGGGACGCGCCGCCCGCGACCGCCTGATCGCCGACGCCGACGTGCTGCTGACCACCGGCCGTCCGGTCGATCTCGAACGGGCCGGGCTGGATCTGGAGGATCTGTGCGAACGCCACGAGAAGCTGGTGGCGTTGTCCATCTCCCCGTTCGGCCTGACCGGTCCGTGGGCGAACTACCGCACCTCCGACCTCGTCGCGCTGGCTGCCGGCGGTCTGCTCAACAGTTGCGGATACGACGACCACTCGATTCCGCCGATCCGCCCGGGCGGCAATCAGGCGTACATGACCGCGGCGAGTTTCGCGCTGTGCGGGGTCACCCTGGCGCTGATCGAACGGCAGGCGACGGGACGGGGTCAGCTGGTCGACGTGTCGATCCACGAGGCCAACGCGGTCACCGGCGAACTGGCCAACCCGTACTGGTTCTACCCCAAGGCGATCGTCAAGCGCCAGACCTGCCGGCATGCCCAACCGCTGCCGACCCAGCCGGCGTTGTTCCAGTGCGCCGACGGGGTCTGGGTGTACTTCGCGCTGATCCTGGCCGACCAGCACGCGTGGAAGGCGTTGACGTCGTGGATGGATGAGGTCGGAGTCGCCGCCGACCTCATCGAGGAGGAGTATCTCTCGCTGGCTCACCGGCAGGCGAACTTCGCCCACATCCAGGGGCTGCTCGAAGCGTTCTTCATGCTGCAGGATTCCGAGACGGTGTATCGGGACGGTCAGCGCTGGGGTCTGCCCATCGGGCCGCTGCGCGCACCCGAGGAGGTGCTGCAGGACGAACACCTCAAGGCCCGGAACTTCTTCGTCGACGTCGAACTCGCCGACGGCAGCACCGCCACCTTCCCCGGTCTGCCCTACCGGTTCTCCAACGGCAACGGCACGCCCGCGCGGCCGCCGCTGCTCGGTGAGCACACCGACGAGGTGTTGTCCGGTGTCTGACGGCTGGCAGCGCGACGCCTGTGCGATCGTCGGGATCGGCGAGACGGAGTACTCGAAGAACTCGGGGGTGAGCGTCACCGCGCTGGCGGCCGAAGCCACGCTGGCGGCGCTCGCGGACGCCGGGCTGGATCCCGCCGACGTCGACGGAATCGTGCGCAACGACATGGATCTGGTGTCCTGTGCGGCGCTCGCGGACGCGATCGGCGCCCGTGATGTCACCTATTTCGGTGAAGCGGGTCCGGGTGGTTCCGGACCGTGCGCGATGGTGGCCCAGGCGGTCGGCGCCATCGCCAGCGGACAGGCCGACACGGTGGTGGTCTTCCGATCGCTCAACGGCCGGTCCGGGACCCGGTTCGGGCTGTCGGCCGAGGTGCAGCGGACGGTCGGTGGTCAGGAGAGCTTCCTCGAATTCTTCGCTCCGTACGGATTGTTGGCGCCCGGCCAGTTCTTCGCGCTGCTCACCCGCGAGTACATGAACCGGTTCGGGTTGACCTCCGAGCAGCTCGGCCACGTCGCGCTCGCGGCCCGGCGGCACGCCAACAACAATCCGCGGGCCCAGATGCACGCCCGCAAGATGACCCTCGACGATTACCTGAACTCGAGGATGCTGTCGTCGCCGCTGCGGCTGTTCGACTACTGCCTGGAAACCGACGGCGCGGCCGCGGTGGTGGTCACCGCTGCCGATCGTGCCAGGGATCTCCGTCAGCGGCCGGCGCTGATCCGCGCCGCGGCAATGGCCACCGGACCACGGCCGCAGCCCGGAATGATGTATCCGGTCCTGATGCGGGACGACCCGCTGTCGATGCCCTCGCGGTACTGCGCCGAAACCCTCTACCGCCGGGCCGGTCTGGGACCGCAGGACATCGACTCGGCCCAACTCTATGACTGCTTCACCATCACCGCGCTGCTGCAACTCGAGGATTACGGGTTCTGCGCGGCCGGCGAGGCCGGGGCGTTCGCGGCCGCCGGTGAACTGGAAATCGGTGGGGCACTGCCGTTCAACACCAGTGGAGGACATTTGTCGGAGGGTTACATCCACGGGATGAACCATGTGGTCGAGGGCGTTCGCCAACTCCGCGGCGACTCGTGCAATCAGGTCGAGGGAGCGAGCGTCTCCCTGGTGACCTCCGCGCCGCCACCGGCCACCTCTGCGCTGATCCTGGTGGCGGCATGACCGAACGACTGCTACCCACCGTCATCGATCCGGCCAGCAGCGGCTTCTTCGCGGCGGCGGCGGAGGGCAGGCTCGCCGTGCTGACCTGCGCGGACTGCGGCGGGCGCACCCATCTGCCCAGGCCACGGTGCGTGCACTGCGGCGGAGCCGACCTGCACTGGCGCGACGTTCCGCGCCGCGGGCGGGCCCGGTCCTGGACCGTGGTGGAACATCAGGTCCACCCGTGGTTCCCGACGCCGTACACAGTCGTCGTGATCGACATCGACGACTGCCCCGGTGTGCGGATGATCGGTTATCTGCCGGGACGCGCCGCGATCGACCAAAACACCGTCCTGGAAGCGGATTTCGAAGATCTCGGAGCCGATTCCGACGGCAACCCGATTGTCATGCCGCGGTGGCGGATACGGGACTTGCCCTAGTTCATCATGATGAATAGACTCGGCTTCACCAACGGGCCCGCCGTGCGGGCGCCGACCTTCGAAGCCGGGAGAGAGAAGACAGATGAAGCCGGGAACGAGACTGTACAGCGCGGTGTGCGACACATCGGTGGTGGTCATCCGGCCGGGTGGCGACGCCGTCATCGAGTGCGGCGGGCAGCCGATGGTCGAGGGCGCCGCTCCCGAGAAGAGCGGTGAACCCGCCCCCGGACACGCCGACGGCACCGTGGTCGGAAAGCGATATGAGGATCAGGACACCGGGCTGGAATTGCTGTGTGTCAAGGCCGGAGCCGGATCGCTCAGCGTCGGCGGCCGTGCGTTGACGCTCAAGTCCGCCAAACCGCTTCCGGCGTCCGACTGAGGTATCCCGATGAACCTGACCATGCTGCTGGAGATGGCGGCGGAGGCCGGACCGGACCGGGTCGCCGTCGGGCCCCGTGACGGCGGGATCACCTACCGTCAGTTGCTCGACCGTGCCCGCGCGCTGGCCGGCGAGTTGATCGCACCGGATCAGGCCGCGGCTCCGGAGAACGTCGCGCTGTTGGACCTCAACAGCCCGGCGGTGCCGATGCTGGTCTTCGGCACCGCGGCGGCCGGCGTTCCCATCGCCCCGCTGAACTACCGCCTCACCGACGACCAGGTCAACGACGCCGTGCGGCGGCTCACCCCGGTGATGGTGGTGGCGGGGACCGACGCGGCGCACCGGGTGCCCCCGGGGGACGGCGTGGTGGTGCGTCGCACCGACGACGTGGTCCGCTCGGCGGCCGCCGGCGCGGCCGGTGCGGAACTGCCGTTCGTGGATCCCGACGATCCGGCCGTCCTGTTGTTCACCAGCGGCACCACGGGCGCGCCGAAAGCGGCCGTGCTGCGGCACCGTCATCTGACCAGCTACATCGTCGGCACCGTCGAGTTCTTCAACGCCGACGAGGATGAAGCGATCCTGGTGTCGGTGCCGAACTACCACATCGCCGGGATCAGCTCGGTGCTCAGTTCGGTCTACGCCGGCCGCCGGATGGTCCAGTTGCCGGCGTTCTCGCCGGAGGGCTGGGTGGAACTCGCGGCCGCCGAGCGGATCACCCAGGCGATGGTGGTGCCCACCATGCTCGGCCGGATCCTCGACGTGCTCGAGGAGCGCGGCACCGAGCTGCCTGCGCTGCGCACCCTGTCCTACGGCGGCGGCCGGATGCCGGTCCAGACCGTCGAGCGTGCGATGCGGCTGCTGCCCCACGTGGATTTCGTCAACGCCTACGGTCTGACCGAGACCAGTTCCACCATCGCGGTTCTCGGGCCGGAGGACCATCGCGCGGCGTTCGGCAGCGACGATCCCGCGGTCCGCGCCCGGCTCGGTTCGGTGGGTCGTCCGCTCCCGTCGGTGGAGGTGGAGATCCGCGATCACACCGGTGCCCCGGTTCCGCCCGGTCAGTTCGGCGAGGTGTATGTGCGCGGCGAGCAGGTGGCGGGGGAGTACACCTCGCACAGCGCCCTGGACGCCGAAGGCTGGTATCCCACCCGCGACCGGGGCCGCCTCGACGACGCGGGGTACCTGTTCCTCGACGGCCGCGCCGACGACGTCATCGTGCGGGGCGGCGAGAACATCTCGCCCGGCGAGATCGAGGACGTGCTGGTGGAGCATCCGGCGGTCGCCGAAGCCGCGGCGGTGGGTGTCGCCGACCGGGAATGGGGCGAGCGGGTCGAGGCCGTCGTCGTCGCCGCGCCCGGAGCGCAGGTGGTGGAGTCCGAACTACAGGACTGGGTGCGGCAACGGCTCCGCTCGACCCGGGTTCCCGCCCGCATCCACCAGTGGGATGAACTGCCCTACAACGAGACCGGGAAGCTGCTTCGGCGCGTGCTGCGAGACGAGTTGAACGCCCGCACGCCGACGGAGCAGGTCGCCGGCTGACCGGACGGCTCGACTACCGGGCGTCGAACTCCCGGGCCCGTAGCGCGCGCTCCACCCCGGCGCGGCCCTCAAGCACCAAGCGGCGCAGCGGCGGCGGCAGATCGGGGTCGGCCAGAAAACGGTCTGCGGTGTCCAGGCCGGCCTGACTGATGTCCCAGGACGGGTACAGCCCGATCACCACGGTCTGAGCCACCTCGCTGGACCGGCGCTGCCACACACCGCGGATCGCCGCGAAATACCGCTCGGTGAACGGCGCCAACACCTCCGCCTGCCCGGGGCGGACGAAGCCGCCCACGATCGCCCGGGTGGTGACGTTGGACAGCGTATCGTCCTCGATGACCTGCTGCCACGCCTGCTCCTTGACCGCCGGTTGCGGTCGCGCCGCCGCCGCGGCCCGGGCGTGCCGCTGCCCGGCCGCGGTCGGATCGCGTTGTGCCTCCGCATCGATGAACGGTGTCGCCACACCGGTGTTGTCGATCTGCCCGGCAGCGGCCAGCGCGGTCACGATGCGCCAGCGCAACTCGGCGTCGACCACCAGGCCGTCGAGTCCCTCGACCGCCGGATCCCGGTCCAGCAGAGCCTCGAGCACCTCGATGTGGCGGGCGCTGAGCACCGAGGCGCACAACGCATTCACGTAGGCCAGTTGGTGATCCGAACCGGGGGCGGCCGCCCGCGCCAGCCCCAGCAGTCGGTCGGCGAACTCCGGCCAGCCCTGTTCCGCGGCCCAACCCGGCTCGGCGTAGGACGTCAGCGCGGTCTGCGCCTGCAGCAACAGCCGCTGCAGCACCCCGACCTCGGACTCGGCGTGCACACCGCGGCACACGAGTGCGACGAAATCGCGCGCCTTCAGTTCCGCGTCGCGGGTCATCTCCCAGGCCGCCGACCACGACAACGTGCGGGGCAGCGGTTCGGCGATGTCGGCGATGCGGGTCAGCACCGTCTGCAGCGACTCGGGATCCAGCCGCAGCGAGCAGTAGGTGAGGTCGTCGTCGTTGAGCAGCATCAGCTTGCCACGCGAAACACCCTGTAGCGCAGGAACATCGGTGTACTCACCCTCGACGTCGAGCTCCTCGCGGTGAATCCGCGCCAACTTGCCGGTGCCGTCGTCGTCGTAGATGCCGACGGCCAGCCGGTGCACCCGGGTCTCCCCGGCCCCCGGCTGTGCGCCGCTCTGGCAGATCGTGAAGCGGGTGAACCGGCCGTCGGCGCCGAGGTCGAACTCCGGCCGCAGCGTGTTGAGACCGGTGGTCTTCAGCCACAGCTGCCCCCAGCCGGACAGATCCCGTCCGGACGCCTTCTCCAGCGCGCCCAGCAGGTCCGCGAAGGTGGCGTTGCCGAAGGCATGGTCACGGAAGTACTCGCGCAGGCCGGCCAGGAACTCGTCCAACCCGACATAGGCCACCAGTTGTTTGAGCACACTCGCGCCCTTGGCGTAGGTGATGCCGTCGAAATTCACCTCGACGGCCGCCAGATCGGGAATGTCGGCCGCCACCGGATGAGTGGACGGAAGCTGATCCTGCCGGTACGCCCACGACTTCTCGACGTTGGCGAAGGTGGTCCAGGCCTCGGTGTACTCGGTGGCCTCGGCCTGGCACAACACCGAGGCCCACGTCGCGAACGATTCGTTGAGCCACAGGTCATCCCACCACCGCATGGTCACCAGGTCGCCGAACCACATGTGGGCCATCTCGTGCAGCAGCGTCTCGCAGCGGCGTTCGTAGGAGGCGCGGGTGACCTTGCTGCGGAACACGTAGTCCTCCAGGAAGGTCACCGCGCCGGCGTTCTCCATCGCCCCGGCGTTGAACTCCGGCACGAACAACTGGTCGTACTTGCCGAACACATAGGGCACGCCGAAGTGTTTGTGGTAGAAGCCGAAACCCTGCTTGGTCTCGGTGAACAACCGCTCGGCGTCCATGTGCTCGGCCAGTGAACGCCGGCAGAACAACCCCAACGGGATCTCGCCGTGCTCGTCGCGGTACACGTCGTCCCAGCGCGCATACGGGCCGGCGATCAGGGCGACCAGATAGGTGCTGATCCGCGGCGTGCGCACGAAGGTGTGCACCCGGGCCGGCCCCTCGCCGCGGATCGACTCGACCGCCCCGTTGGAGATCACCTCCCAGTGCGCCGGTGCGGTCACCACCACGTCGAAGGCCGCCTTCAGATCGGGCTGATCGAAACAGGCGAACATCCGTTTGGCGTCGGCGGTCTCGAACTGCGAGTACAGGTACACCTCGCCGTCCACCGGGTCGACGAACCGGTGCAGTCCCTCACCGGTGTTGGAGTAGTGGCAGTCGGCGTCGACGACCAGCACGTTGTGTTTGTCCAGCACGGTGAGCGGCACCCCGGTCGACTCGTCGTAACCGGACACGTCGATCGGCCGGCCGTTGAGGGTGGCGCTGCGGATGCGTCGGGCGGCGAGGTCGATGAAGGTCTCCGCCCCGGGGAGGGATTCGAACTCCACCGTGGTGATCGACCGGAACGTCTCGGCCCCCGGATTGCCCCGGCCATCGGTCAGATCCAACTCGATGTGGTAGCGGTCGACGGTCACCAGCGCGGCACGCTCGACGGCTTGGTCGCGGGTCAGATTCGGTAGTGCCACCCGTTCAACCTATCGCTGCAGGCCGATGCGCAACCGCGCACCAGGCTGCCCGGCTCGGGGCCGAGGGTGAGCTGAACCTCAGCCAAGACCGCATCCGGCGGACGTCACTAGCATGGTGGTGGGACCAGCCGGGCTGATCCGCCCGAGATGCGCGCGAGACCTCCGAATCGTCGGGGTGCGCCGATGAGGGCACGACCGTAGCCGAGAGCTAGGAAAGGACGTCATGGCCGCGAAAGACACCGCCGATTTCTGGTTCGACCCGCTGTGCCCGTGGGCGTGGATCACCTCACGGTGGATCCTGGAGGTCGAGAAGGTCCGGGACATCGATGTGAACTTCCGGGTGATGAGTCTGGCGGTGCTCAACGAGGGCCGCGACGTCCCCGACGAGTACCGGGAGACGATGAAGAAGGCATGGGCACCGGTCCGGGTGGCGATCGCCGCCGAACAGGCCCACGGACGCGAGGTGCTGTCGCCGCTGTACACGGCGATGGGCACCCGCATCCACAACCAGGGCAACAAGGATCTCGACGAGGTGATCGCCCAGTCCCTGGCCGAGGTCGGTCTGCCGGCCGAGCTCGCCGAGGCGGCCACCACCGATCGGTATGACGAGGCGCTGCGCAAGAGTCACCACGAGGGCATGGACGCGGTCGGCGAGGATGTCGGCACCCCCACCATCCACGTCAACAACGTCGCATTCTTCGGCCCGGTGTTGTCCCGCATACCCCGCGGCGAGGAAGCCGGCAAACTCTGGGACGCCTCGGTGACCTTCGCGTCCTATCCCCACTTCTGGGAGCTCAAGCGGACCAGAACGGAGGCGCCGGAGTTCGATTGACCGGAACCCACCGGGGGCGGGCCAGCCAGAACCGCCAAAACGCTTCGAGTCGCGCGGTGGCGGGGCAGGATCGACAGCAGCACCGCCCAGCGGGCAGTCCAACGACACATTCCAGCGCGGAGACGACGATGTCCATCGACAGCAATCAGCGATCCACTTCTTCCCCGACGACCTCCCGGGCGGACACCGCCCGGGCCGGGCTTGCGGAGAACGCCCCGGCGAACCTCGCCGCGATGTTCTTCGACCGGGTACGGCGGTCCGGGGACAAGGAGGCGTTCCGGAAGCTCGACGGTGACCGTTGGGTGTCGCTGACCTGGAACGACACCGCCGCACAGGTGGAGGCGGTCGCCGCCGGGTTGCTCGCGCTGGGCATCGCGCCCGAGGACCGGGTCGCGATCGCCTCGAGCACCCGGTACGAGTGGGTGCTCGCCGACCTGGCGATCATGTGCGCCGGCGCGGCCACCACCACCGTGTACCCGACCAGCAACGCCGCCGACACGGCCTACATCATCGGTGACTCCGGTTCGCGGGTGGTGTTCGCCGAGGACGCCACCCAGCTGGCCAAGCTCACCGAACGCCGCAGCGAACTGCCGAATGTGGACAAGGTGGTGCTGTTCGACGCGGCCCCGGACACCCCCGGCGATGACTGGGTGACGACCCTCGCGGATCTGACCGCCCTGGGTGAAGAGCACCTGCGGAAGCATCCGACCTCGGTGCGCGACGCCGTCGCCGGCGTCCGCCCCGATCAGCTGGCCACACTGATCTACACATCTGGAACCACCGGGAAGCCCAAGGGTGTGCGGCTACCGCACCGCGCATGGGTCTACGAGGGCATCACCGTGGCCGAATTCGGCACGCTGGGCGAGGACGATCTCCAGCTGCTGTGGTTGCCGTTGGCGCACGCCTTCGGCAAGGTGCTGATCTCGGGTCAGCTCGCCTGCGGCTTCGCCAGCGCCATCGACGGACGGGTGGACAAGATCGTCGAGAACATGGGCGTGGTCAGGCCGACGTTCATGGGGGCGGCGCCGCGCATCTTCGAGAAGGCCCACGCCAAGGTCGTCACCTCGCAGAAGGGTGTCAAGAAGAAGCTCTTCGACGCCGCCTTCAGCGTCGGCCGGGAAGTCGACCGCCGCCGGTTCGCCGGCGAGAAGGTGCCGCTGCCAATGCAATTGGCCCACGGCCTGTTCGACCGGCTGGTGTTCAGCAAGATCCGGGAGGTGTTCGGCGGGCGGATCAAGTTCATGATCTCCGGAGCCGCCCCGCTGAACCGGGACATCGCCGAATGGTTCCACGCCGCGGGCCTGCTGATCCTCGAGGGCTACGGCCTGACCGAGACGGCGGCCGGGGCGTTCATCAACCGGCCGGACAACTACCGGCTCGGCACGGTCGGGCAGGTGTTCGACGGCGCCCAGGTGCGCATCGCCGACAGTGGTGAGGTGCAGATCAAGGGCCCGAATGTGATGGAGGGCTACCACAACCTGCCGGACAAGACCGCCGAGGCGATCACCCCCGACGGTTGGCTGAGGACGGGGGACAAGGGCGAGTTGGACGCCGACGGGTTCCTCACCATCACCGGCCGGATCAAGGATCTGTTCAAGACCTCGGGCGGCAAGTACATCGCGCCGCCGGCGATCGAGGGCCGATTCATGGCGTTGTGCCCGTACGCCGGCCACATGCTGGTGTTCGGCGAGGCCCGCAACTTCTGCGTCGCGCTGATCACCGTCGACCCCGACGCCATCGCCGACTGGGCCAAGGAGAACGGTCTGGGCGACAAGTCCTACCGGGAACTGGTCGAATCCGAGGAAGTGAAACAGCTCATCGGCGGATATGTCGATCAGCTCAACTCCGAGCTCAACCGGTGGGAGACGATCAAGAAATGGGCGCTGCTGCCCAGCGATCTGTCGATCGAGGGCGGTGAGCTGACCCCGTCGCTGAAGGTCAAGCGAGCCGTGGTCGAGGAGAAGAACAAGGAGCTGTTGGACTCGTTCTACTCCTGACCTCGGCGGGCGGGGCGACGGTCCGCGCGGTCGGTCAGTAGAGTCTGCGCCATGCGTGTCTATCTCGGGGCCGACCACGCGGGCTTTGAACTCAAACAGAAGATCATCGAGCACCTGCGGGAGAACGGCCATGAGCCGGTCGACTGCGGTGCGTACACCTACGACGCCGACGACGACTATCCGCCGTTCTGCATCGCGGCGGCCGAACGGACCGTCGCCGATCCGGGCAGCCTCGGCATCGTGCTCGGCGGCTCCGGCAACGGCGAACAGATTGCGGCCAACAAGGTTCCGGGCGCGCGGTGCGCGTTGGCCTGGAGCGTGGAGACCGCGAAGCTGGCGCGCGAGCACAACAACGCCCAGCTGATCGGTATCGGCGGGCGGATGCACACCGTCGAGGAGGCGCTGGCCATCGTGGATGCGTTCCTGTCCACGCCGTGGTCGGAAGCCGAACGCCACCAACGGCGTATCGACATCCTGTCGGAGTACGAACGCACCAGGCAGGCGCCACCGGTGCCGGGCGCGCCGGCGTAGATGCCGGAGGGCCACACCCTGCACCGGTTGGCTCGGTTGCACGAGCGCCGGTTCGCCGGGGTGCGGGTGCGGGTGACCAGTCCGCAGGGCCGGTTCGCCGAGGGGGCGGCCGCGGTGAGCGGCCGGGTGTTCCAGCGTTCCGACGCCTGGGGTAAACACCTGTTCCACCACTACGAAGGTGGCCGCGTCGTGCACGTGCACCTCGGGTTGTACGGCACCTTCACCGAATTCGAGATCCCCGACGGTGCGGAGCCACCCCCGCCGGTCGGCCAGGTGCGGATGCGGATCATCGGCGGGCGGTACGGCACCGACCTGCGCGGGCCGACGGTGTGCGAGGTCATCGGCGAACCCGGGGTGGACGAGATCATCGCCCGGCTCGGCCCGGACCCGTTGCGTCCCGACGCCGACCCGGACCGTGCGTGGACACGGATCAGCAACTCCCGCAGGGCGATCGGCGCCCTGCTGATGGATCAGAAGGTGATCGCCGGAATAGGCAACGTGTACCGCAGCGAGTTGTTGTTCCGCCACGGCATCGACCCGTTCCGGCCCGGGAAACAGCTCGAGGAGGCCGAGTTTTGCGCCATGTGGCGCGATCTGGTGGAGCTGATGAAGGTCGGGTTACGCACCGGCAGGATTCACGTGGTGCGGCCCGAGCACGATCACGGCCCGCCCGCCTACGCCCCCGGGCGGCCGCGGACCTATGTCTACCGGCGCACCGGGGAGCCGTGCCGGGTGTGCGGGACCGCGGTCAGCACAGCACAGCTGGAAGCCCGCAACGTCTACTGGTGCCCCAGCTGTCAACGCTGAGGCTCACGTCCGGACTCGGACGACCGCCCCGACTCAGAAACCGCCGAAGTCGCCGAAGCCGCCGAAATCCAGGCCGCCACCGTCACCCCCGAAGTCGGAACCCCCGAAGTCACCCCCGGTGTCACCGGCCATGCCCTGCGCCAGGCCGGCGTCGAAGCCCTGTTCGTAGGCGGTGCCGGCCATCCCGGCGAACATCATGTTGAACAGCATCATCGAGCCCAGACCCCAGGCGCCGGCCACCAGCGCGGGTTTCCACCACGGCTCGGAGTACCAGCCGGCGGGCACCGGGCGGCCCGCGACCTGCCCGCCCGGGAAATAGTTCGGGGTACGTTCCGACGGCGTGGGGGATGCGGCGATCTCCCTGCCCTCGAATTCGATGCGGCGTTCCTCGGTGACCGCGCCCGCCACCCGCTGGCCGGCCAGCGGTTCCAGTTCCGGGCCGGGATCCATGCCCATCGCCAGCCGCGCGGCCCGCACGTAGTACAGCCCCTCCAGCGCGCTCTCCTTGGCCAGCATCGCCTGTTTGACGCTGGTGGCCTGCTCGATCTGGGAGGCGGCCGCGGTGTAGCGCTCCGACGCGTCGGCCAGCGCCTGCCTGGACGCGTCGTCGGTCCCGGTCAGGTTGAGCACCTGACCGCCGAGTCGTTCGATCAGCCGGCGTGCCTCCGCCTTGGCGTCCGCCAGCGCCATCGCGTTGCGTTCACCGGCGGACTTCGATGCCGTGTACACGGCGAACACGATCGCCGCGAGCACCAGCACGACCAGCAGCAACAGCACGCCGTTCATGCCGACCAGCCTACCGACGACCCGCCGCCCCAACCGGTGCCGCCGACCGGTGTGCCGTTACGCCGAGCGCGGAATACACCGCGTCCGACAACGCCACGCTGCGCGGGTCCGCGTGGGCCTTGGTGGCGTCGAAGTTGTTCATCACATACGCGTAGCCGATCCGGTGCTCCAGATCGGCGAAGCCGAACGAACCGCCCGACCCGCCGTGGCCGAAGACCCGCCGGTTCGGCCCGGCGTGGCCGCGCTGGTTGAGCATGTAGCCCAGCCCCCAGCCGTGGTCGGCGACGCGCGGACCGAGTACCAGGTCAGGGTCGAAGCCGCCCTGGGACATCCGGCAGCGTTCCAGGTGTCCGCGGCTGATCAGCTGCTCCCGGGCCAGTGCGTGGTACACGGTCGCGAGCCCGACCGCGCTGACGTGACCGTTGGTGGCGGGGAACTCGGCGGCCCGCCAGCCGGTGAGGTCGGCCGAACCGAGTTCATCGTCGGGGATGAATCCCATCGCGACGGCCAGTCCCGCCATCGGATGCTCGTCGAGCCGTTCCGGGTGCGCGGGTGCGCCACCGGCAGCCAGCACGTCGCGGATGTGCGGTTTGTTGACCATCTCGGCGCACCGGTGATGTTCGGTGTGCGGCAGTCCGATGTGGACGTCCGCGCCGAGGGGTTCGGCGATCTCGGTGCGCAGGAACCGGCCCGGCGACCGGCCGGTGACCCGGCGCACGATCTCGCCGAGGATGAATCCGAACGTCACCATGTGATAGCCCTGCGCGGCGCCGGGCGGCCACCACGGCCCGGCGGCGGCCAGCGCCGCGCACACCGCATCCCAGTCCAGGGTCTGCTCCGGGCGCATCGGGGTGCGCGGCCCGATCACCCCGGACCGGTGGCCCAGCACCATCGCGGTGGTGATCGCGTCCTTGCCGGCCTGCCCGAACTCGGGCCAGTACCGCGCGATCGGGGCGTCCAGATCGATCTCGCCGCGGTCGGCGAGCAGGTGGACACAGGTGGCGGTCAGTCCCTTGGACCCGGAGAAGACGCTGGCCAGGGTGTCACGGCGCCAGGACAGGCGGCCCTCGGCATCGGCGGAGCCGCCCCACAGATCCACCACCAGTTCGCCGTCGACCCACACCGCCACCGCGGCACCGATCTCACCACGTTCGGTGAAGTTGTCGACGAAGGCGGTGCGGACACCCTCGAACCCCGGCGCGCATGTCCCGTGCACCGCCGGGATGGACCGGACGGGCTGGAAGGTCTCGCTCATGAGGGCTCCGATCGAGCGGACGGTGTTCGAGCGGACGGTGTTCGGGCGGACGGTGTTCGAGTGGACGGGAACCGAACCGCGGCGCTGTGGGCAGTTTTCCGAAATCGTAGGGGCGGATTCACCGCCCGCTCCACGACCGTTGAGAGTGCAATCTTTCCGTGACCGGATCGCAGCCAACTGACTGCCGGTGGGCCCGAAAAGACCCGAAGAGCACCCAAAGAGAAAAGGTCAGAGGGCGGGGCGCCCTCTGACCTGCGGAGCGGGCGACGGGAATCGAACCCGCACTACTAGCTTGGAAGGCTAGGGCTCTACCATTGAGCTACGCCCGCAGTGTGCAGCACCAGCAGACTTTACCGGGAAGCCTGGAATCAAATCCAACTGACAGCTTCGCATGACGGGGCCGTAGTATCTCGCGTGGTCAGTGTTGCACCGCCGCGTGCGACGCCGGCCACGTGCCAGCACACGGGGTGTAGCGCAGCTTGGTAGCGCATCCGCTTTGGGAGCGGAAGGTCGCAGGTTCAAATCCTGTCACCCCGACCACCGCGCCGGCGGCGAATCCGGCACCATCCGACATCCGAGACAACCAGACCCCGAGACAGCGAGGAGCAACCGTCGTGAAGAGCACCGTGGAGAAGTTGAGCCCCACCCGGGTGCGTATCAACGTGGAGGTGCCCTTCACCGAGTTGCAACCGGACT
Organism: Mycolicibacterium thermoresistibile; assembly: GCF_900187065.1. NCBI lineage: Bacteria > Bacillati > Actinomycetota > Actinomycetes > Mycobacteriales > Mycobacteriaceae > Mycobacterium > Mycolicibacterium thermoresistibile. Next base: position 3,041,432 of record NZ_LT906483.1, on the reverse strand, counting down.
TCGACCGGGCCTACAAGGAGCTCGCCAAGCAGGTGCGGCTGCCCGGCTTCCGGCCCGGCAAGGCGCCGGCCAAACTGCTGGAGGCCCGCATCGGTCGGGAGGCGATGCTCGACCAGGTCGTCAGCGACGCGATCCCGGCCCGCTACTCCGAGGCGGTGGCCAGCTCCGACGTGCGCCCGCTGGGCCAGCCCGACATCGAGATCACCAAGAAGGAATACGGCGAGACCATCGAGTTCACCGCCGAGGTCGACATCCGGCCCGACATCGAGCTGCCGGACCTCGAGGCGCTGAAGATCAAGGTCGACCCGATCGAGGTCACCGACGAGGACATCGACGCCGAGCTGCAGAACCTGCGCGCCCGGTTCGGCACCCTCAAGGGTGTCGAGCGTCCGGTGCAGGACGGCGACTTCGTCTCGATCGACCTGTCCGCGACCGTGGACGGCACCCCGGTGCCGGAGGCCGCCACCGAAGGGCTGTCGCACGAGGTCGGCTCCGGTCAGCTCATCGAGGGCCTGGACGAGACCCTCGTCGGCATGACCGAGGGCGAGACCAAGACCTTCACCAGCAAGCTGGTGGCCGGCGAGCATGCCGGTAAGGAGGCCGAGGTGACGGTCACCGTCAAATCGGTCAAGGAACGTGAACTGCCCGAGCCCGACGACGAGTTCGCACAGCTGGCCAGCGAGTTCGACACCATCGAGGAGTTGCGCGAGAGCCTCGCCGAGCAGGTGCGCCGGGTCAAGCGGGTGCAGCAGGCCGAGCAGATCCGCGACAAGGCGCTGGAGGTGTTGCTCGAGCAGGTCGAGGTGCCGTTGCCGGAGAAGGCGGTGCAGGCGCAGATCGACGACACCCTGCACAACGCCATCCACGACCTCGATCACGATGAGGAGCGGTTCGCCGAGGTGCTCGCCGCGCGGGGGAGCAGCCGCGAGGAGTTCGACGCCGAGAACCGCGCCAACGCGGAGAAGGCGATCAAGACCCAGTTGCTCGTCGACGCGATCGCCGATCACCTCGAGATCCAGGTCGGGCAGGAGGACATCACCGAACGGCTGGTGCTGATGTCGCGCCAGTACGGCGTGGAGCCGCAGCAGATGCTCGCCTTCCTGCAGCAGAACAACCAGCTTCCGGTGATGTTCGCCGATGTGCGGCGCGGCCTGGCGATCGCGGCGGTGGTGCACCGCGCCACCGTCACCGACACCGACGGCAATGTGCTCGACACCAGCGAGTTCTTCGGCCCCCGGGAGAAGGCCGAAGGCGGCGAGACCGAGCAGGCGGCCGGGTCCGGCGATGCGGCCGACGACGCCCCGGAGAACGCCGCAGACGAGTCCCCGGAGAACGCCGCAGACGAGGCGTGAGCCGAGTCGAAGTGACGCTCTGAGCGAACGCGGCCCGGTCAGGGACTGTCTGAGGCTTCAGGTTGGTTAGTGTCGTGAACAAGCGAAGCCGCGTTACCAAGACGGAAAGAAAGCAGGTATCCAGTCGTGACTGACATGCGTTCCGCGGGACAGGGGCTCAACCTGGTTGACTCGGTGTACGAGCGGTTGCTCGCCGAGCGCATCATCTTCCTGGGCTCCCAGGTGGACGACGAGATCGCCAACCGGTTGTGCGCCCAGATCCTGCTGCTGGCAGCCGAGGACCCGACCAAGGACATCTCGCTGTACATCAACTCCCCGGGTGGGTCGATCAGCGCCGGTATGGCCATCTACGACACGATGGTGCTCGCGCCGTGCGACATCGCCACTTACGCGATGGGCATGGCCGCCTCGATGGGGCAGTTCCTGCTCGCCGCCGGAACCAAGGGCAAGCGCTACGCGCTGCCGCACGCCCGCATCCTGATGCACCAGCCGTTGGGCGGGGTGACCGGTAGTGCGGCCGACATCGCGATCCAGGCCGAGCAGTTCGCGCTCATCAAGAAGGAGATGTTCCGGCTCAACGCCGAGTTCACCGGGCAGCCCATCGAACGTATCGAGGCCGATTCCGACCGGGACCGCTGGTTCACCGCGCAGGAGGCGCTCGAATACGGGTTCGTCGACCACGTCATCACCCGCGCCGATGTCAATGGAGTCTCTAATGCATAACCTGCACCTGCCGCCGCACCTGGATCCCCGCGTCCAGCCCCAGGCGCGCTACATCCTGCCGTCGTTCATCGAGCACTCCAGCTTCGGTGTCAAGGAGTCCAACCCGTACAACAAGCTGTTCGAGGAACGCATCATCTTCCTCGGCGTGCAGGTCGACGACGCGTCGGCCAACGACGTCATGGCCCAGCTGCTGGTGCTGGAGTCGTTGGATCCCGACCGCGACATCACCATGTACATCAACTCGCCGGGCGGCTCGTTCACGTCGCTGATGGCGATCTACGACACCATGCAGTACGTCCGGGCCGACATCCAGACCGTCTGCCTCGGCCAGGCCGCCTCGGCCGCGGCGGTGCTGCTGGCGGCCGGCACCAAGGGCAAGCGGATGGCGCTGCCGAACGCGCGGGTTCTGATCCACCAGCCTGCGCTCGCCGGTGTCATTCAGGGCCAGTTCTCCGACCTGGAGATCCAGGCCGCCGAGGTCGAGCGGATGCGCACCCTGATGGAGCACACCCTGGCCCACCACACCGGTAAGGATCCCGAGACGATCCGTCGCGACACCGACCGCGACAAGATCCTCACCGCGGAACAGGCCAAGGAATACGGCATCATCGACACCGTCCTGGAGTACCGCAAGCTGTCCGCCCAGACCGCCTGACACGGTGCCCGGCGACCCGGCCCCAAGGTCCGTCTGCCCAGGTCATCGGCGCCGAACAGGGCGGTATCGTGGGTGGGGCCAACGTCGCGACGCCTGGTCGGTTCACCCGGCGCATCGTCGTGTCCGGCGTTGATGCGGTAACGCATGCGACACGCCAAGGACACGGCGGCGCGTTCCGGGGCACCTCCGGGCGGCTACGCGCTATGTTCGGCGCAGAGAGTTGAAACACCCACTCGAGCGATTCGGCTTTATCGGTCGCCCCGGGTGGGGACATACGGGTAGCGTCGGGACCAACACATCCGAGTGCGGGTTCCGGAGCGGCCCGTATGACCGATCAGTACCGACTGCGAACAGGAAGTAGGACCTCACCACCATGGCGCGCATTGGAGACGGCGGTGACCTGCTGAAGTGCTCGTTCTGCGGCAAGAGTCAGAAGCAGGTCAAGAAGCTCATCGCGGGCCCTGGCGTGTACATCTGCGACGAGTGCATCGATCTCTGCAACGAGATCATCGAAGAAGAGCTGGCCGACGCCGACGAGGTCAAACTCGACGAGTTGCCGAAACCGGCCGAGATCCACGAGTTCCTGGAGAGCTACGTGATCGGCCAGGAAAGCGCCAAGCGCACTCTCGCGGTCGCCGTCTACAACCACTACAAGCGCATCCAGGCCGGTGAGAAGTCGCGGGATTCGCGTTCCGAGCCGGTCGAGTTGGCCAAGTCCAACATCCTGATGCTCGGGCCCACCGGCTGCGGCAAGACCTACCTCGCGCAGACGCTGGCCAAGATGCTCAACGTGCCGTTCGCGATTGCCGATGCGACGGCGCTGACCGAAGCCGGTTATGTCGGTGAGGACGTCGAGAACATCCTGCTGAAGCTGATCCAGGCGGCCGACTACGACGTCAAGCGGGCCGAGACCGGGATCATCTACATCGACGAGGTCGACAAGATCGCCCGCAAGAGCGAGAACCCGTCGATCACCCGGGATGTGTCCGGTGAGGGTGTGCAGCAGGCGCTGCTGAAGATCCTGGAGGGGACGCAGGCGTCGGTGCCCCCGCAGGGCGGGCGCAAGCATCCGCATCAGGAGTTCATCCAGATCGACACCACCAATGTGCTGTTCATCGTCGCCGGTGCGTTCGCCGGGCTGGAGAAGATCGTCCAGGACCGGGTCGGCAAACGTGGGTTGGGCTTCGGTGCCGAGGTGCACTCCAAGTCCGAGATCGACACCACCGACCACTTCGCCGAGGTCATGCCCGAGGACCTCATCAAGTACGGGCTGATCCCCGAGTTCATCGGCCGGCTGCCGGTCGTCGCCTCGGTGACCAACCTGGACAAGAACTCGCTGGTGCAGATCCTGTCCAAGCCGAAGAACGCGTTGGTCAAGCAGTACACCAAGCTGTTCGAGATGGACGGTGTGGAGCTGGAGTTCACCGACGACGCGCTCGAGGCGATCGCCGATCAGGCCATCCACCGCGGCACCGGCGCCCGTGGCCTGCGCGCGATCATGGAGGAAGTGCTGCTGCCGGTGATGTACGACATCCCCAGCCGCGACGACGTCGCCAAGGTCGTGGTGACCAAGGAGACCGTCCTGGACAACGTCCTGCCGACGATCGTGCCGCGTAAGCCGTCGCGCGCCGAACGCCGCGACAAGACCGCCTGACGACGATCAAGCGGCGAGCGCCAGCGAGTCGCGTTGAGAAGTCAGGCCATCGGACCCGCCTGACGACGATCAAGCGGCGAGCGCCAGCGAGTCGCGTTGAGAAGTCAGGCCATCGGACCCGCCTGACGACGATCAAGCGGCGAGCGCGCCAGAGACCACCGAAACTCCTCCCCCCCCCCCCCCGCACGGCGGGGGCGTTTCGTCTCACGTCTCGGCGCAACCGGTTGACCGTCCGGTGAGCAGGGCCGCCGACCGGGCGGACTCGCGCTACCGACCGGTAGCTGCTTTTCTTAAGAATGGCATTCTCCTGGCGTGACCAAAACCACACTTTTGTTGAATGTCGGCGGTGTTCACGCGTGTGAGCTGGGACTCTGCGTCAGATCGTCGGCGTGTCGACGAGGGGCTGGGTAAAGGACACCCTAAGAGAAGTGCAATAATCGGTACTGCTAGTGACATAAAAATCCAAGTGACGTCGGACCGTTGGTGTTCTGGTGCTCTGCGAACCCCGGTCCGACGCAGCTGAAGAGCGGAAGGCAGGGGGATGGGTCCGAGTGGTAACGGGGCCAATCCGGCCGAGCAGGTGAACGGTTCGGGCACGTCGCGAAAGAAACTGGAAAAAGTCGTCATCCGCTTCGCGGGTGACTCCGGCGACGGTATGCAGCTGACCGGTGACCGGTTCACCTCCGAAGCCGCACTGTTCGGCAACGACCTCGCCACCCAGCCCAACTATCCGGCCGAGATCCGCGCTCCTCAGGGCACACTGCCCGGTGTCTCGTCGTTCCAGATCCAGATCGCCGACTACGACATTCTCACCGCCGGTGACCGGCCGGACGTGCTGGTCGCGATGAACCCGGCGGCGCTGAAGGCCAATGTCGGCGACCTCCCGCACGGCGGGCTGATCATCGCCAACTCCGACGAGTTCACCAAGCGCAACCTGGCCAAGGTCGGATACGAAGCCAACCCGCTGGAAACCGACGAACTGTCCGACTACGTCGTGCACGCCGTCCCGATGACCACGTTGACGCTCGGGGCGGTCGAGTCCATCGGCGCGACCAAGAAGGACGGCCAGCGTGCCAAGAACATGTTCGCGCTGGGCCTGCTGTCGTGGATGTACGGCCGCGAACTCGACCACAGCGTGGCTTTCATCCGCGAGAAGTTCGCCCGCAAGCCCGAAATCGCCGAGGCCAACGTCCTCGCGCTGAAGGCGGGCTGGAACTATGGCGAGACCACCGAGGCGTTCGCCACCACCTACGAGGTCGCGCCGGCCAAGCTGAAGTCCGGTGAGTACCGGCAGATCTCCGGTAACACCGCGCTGGCCTACGGCATCGTCGCCGCCGGTCATCTCGCAAATCTCCAGGTGATCCTCGGCACCTACCCGATCACCCCCGCCTCGGACATCCTGCACGAGCTGTCCAAGCACAAGAACTTCAACGTCCTCACCTTCCAGGCCGAGGACGAGATCGCCGGGATCGGCGCGGCCATCGGCGCCTCCTACGGTGGTGCGCTCGGCGTGACCAGTACCTCGGGCCCCGGGGTGTCGCTGAAGTCCGAGGCCATGGGGCTGGCGGTGATGACCGAGCTGCCGCTGATCGTCATCGACGTCCAGCGCGGCGGCCCGTCGACCGGTCTGCCCACCAAGACCGAGCAGGCCGACCTGCTGCAGACGATGTTCGGCCGCAACGGCGAATCACCGGTCGCGGTGCTGGCGCCGCGGTCGCCGTCGGACTGCTTCGACATCGCCGTCGAGGCCGCCCGGATCGCGGTGACCTATCACACGCCGGTGGTCATCCTGTCCGACGGGGCGATCGCCAACGGCTCCGAGCCGTGGCGGATCCCCGACATCGCCAGCTACCCGCCGATCGAGTCCGCGTTCGCCAAGGCCGGCGAGCCGTTCGCGCCGTACGCCCGCGATCCGGAGACGCTGGCCCGTCAGTTCGCCATCCCGGGTACGCCCGGTCTCGAGCACCGCATCGGGGGCCTGGAGAAGGCCAACGGCTCAGGCAACATCTCCTACGAACCCAAGAACCACGACCTGATGGTGCGGTTGCGGCAGGAGAAGATCGACGGCATCAAGGTGCCCGATCTGGAGGTGGACGACCCGACCGGAGACGCCGAGTTGCTGATGCTGGGCTGGGGTTCGTCCTACGGTCCGATCGGCGAGGCGTGTCGGCGGGCGCGGCAACGGGGCATCAAGGTCGCCCAGGCGCATCTGCGGCACCTCAACCCGTTCCCGGCCAACCTGGGTGAGGTGCTGCGTCGCTACCCGAAGGTGGTGCTGCCGGAGATGAACCTCGGACAGCTCGCGCTGCTGCTCCGGGGCAAGTATCTGGTGGACGTCCAGTCCGTCACCAAGGTCGAAGGCATGGCCTTCCTGGCCGACGAGGTCGAGAGCATCATCGACGCCGCGTTGGACGGAACGCTGCGCGAAAAGGAAACAGACAAGGCCAAACTCGCACGGGCGGCGGCGGCCACCGTGGATACTGGCGTGGGAGCAAATGCATGACTACAGCGAGTAGCGCATCGACTGACGTGATCGGTGCTGATCTGGGGCTCATTCCCGCGGGATTGCCGAAGACCGCCGGGGTGCCCACCACCGACCAGCCCCAGAAGGGCAAGGACTTCACCAGCGACCAGGAGGTCCGGTGGTGCCCCGGATGCGGTGACTACGTCATCCTCAACACGATCCGCAACTTCCTGCCGGAACTCGGGTTGCGCCGCGAGAACATCGCGTTCATCAGTGGTATCGGCTGCTCCAGCCGGTTCCCGTACTACCTGGAGACCTACGGTTTCCACTCGATCCACGGCCGGGCGCCGACGATCGCGACCGGTCTCGCGCTGGCCCGTCCGGATCTGTCGGTGTGGGTGGTGACCGGTGACGGTGACGCGCTGTCGATCGGCGGCAACCACCTGATCCACGCGCTGCGCCGGAACATGAACATCACGATCCTGTTGTTCAACAACCGGATCTACGGTCTGACCAAGGGCCAGTACTCGCCGACCTCCGAGGTGGGCAAGATCACCAAGTCCACTCCGATGGGCTCGTTGGACCATCCGTTCAACCCGGTGTCGCTGGCGCTGGGCGCCGAGGCCACCTTCGTGGGCCGGGCGCTGGACTCCGACCGCAAGGGCCTGACCGAGGTGCTGCGCGGTGCGGCCCAGCACCGGGGCGCCGCGCTGGTCGAGATCATGCAGGACTGCCCGATCTTCAACGACGGATCCTTCGACGCGCTGCGCAAGGAGGGCTCGGAGGAACGGCTGATCAACCTGAAGCACGGCGAGCCGATCGTCTTCGGCGCCAACGGGGAGTACTGCGTGATCCAGTCCGGGTACGGCCTCGAGGTCGCCAAGACCGCCGACGTCTCCGCCGAGCAGATCGTGGTGCACGACGCCCAGATCGACGACCCGGCCTACGCGTTCGCGCTGTCCCGGTTGTCCGAGCAGAACCTCGAACACATGGTGATGGGTATCTTCCGGCAGGTCAGCCGGCCCACCTACGATGACGCGGCGCGGGCGCAGATCGCCGCCGCCCGGGCGGACAAGGCCCACGACACGCAGGCGCTGCAGGCGCTGCTGCGCGGTAAAGACACCTGGACCGTGGACTAGTTTGATCTGACGTGACGTCCCGAACCCCACTGGCCGCCGTCGTGCTGGCCGGTGGGGCTTCGCGTCGCATGGGTCGCGACAAGGCGACCCTGGTCTACGACGGCAGCACGCTCGTCGAGCGCACCGTCAACGCGGTCGCTGCTCGCTGTTCGCCGGTGTTCGTGGTGGCCGCTCCGGGGCAGGCGCTGCCCGAGCTGGACGCTGAGGTGCTGCGCGACGAGCTCCGGGGCGTCGGTCCACTGCTGGCCACCGGGCGGGGATTGCGAGCCGCCGCGGAAGCGGGCCGTGAACTGGCGTTCGTCTGCGCGGTCGACATGCCGTTTCTGACCCCCGAGGTGATCGACACGCTCGCCGGGCCCGCCGCCCGGATTCCCGGTGTGGAGATCGTCCTGCCCTGGGACGGACGGGAACAGTACCTCGCCGGGATCTACCGCACCGCGCTGGCAGACCGGATCACCGGGCTGATCGAGGCGGGGGAGCGCAGCATGAAGGCGTTGATCACCCGGTCGGACACCCAGCAGATCGTGCTGCCCGCCCAACGCGCTCTGACCAACGTCAACACCCCGGCGGAGTACGAGTCGCTCACCACGATCAGCCCAGCAAATGAGATGAGCTAACTCAATCACGAAATGTCCGCCGTATTTCAGAAATTCCTCGCCGATCCGGCGTCGATAACATTTCGTGATTTTCGATTGAAGTGATCGAGATAATGGCCACGTTCTCGGGAAATGGCTCTGGCCGACCGTCGTACGAATCTCGTTCGCACCCTTAGAATCTCGGCCGGACGTCTACCGATCCCAGTCGGGCCGACCTGCTGCTTTCTTCCGATTCCGGTACGCCGCGGGCCTCGACGACAGCGGGGAATTGCAGAACCCGGCCTGCCCAAACGCCGGCCGGCCGCCCGTCGACCGGTGGGCTCGAGGCAGCCAATTGTGTCGTGATCCCTTGACCACCAGCATGTTCCAACCGGGTATCCGGATCGGGAGCCGCACCGCGGCCGGTCCGACCCACCTCCCGACAACGGTGTGTTCGTCTGCCGCGCAACGGAAACACCACACTGCACTCATCCCGGTCGGTGGCCGGCCGTAGCGAACCGATCCACACCCGACCAGGGGTCGAAAGTCACCACCGAGGGGGGATTCCGGCCCGCCGTGGCGGAAAAGTCCTCGTCGGAGACATTTTTCGGGCGCATTTTTCGTGGTCGGGGTCACAAAAATCCCGTGATTTGACTCACAGAAACAATTCATTGCATTTCCGCTATACGTCCGGACGAATGCGCGTATGACCTGCGTAGACATTTGTGCGTCGCCGTCGTGATTGTTTCGTTATCTGCCCGATATCGGCGCGTGGCCGACGTGACTATTGCCGCGAGCCTTTGTAGCGTCCCCAGCGGCTTCGCAAAGGAGCAAACAACTTCAAACCCACGAACCTGCGTGTGAGGGAGTTTCGGGGCAACCGGCCCCAGCCGTCACCGGGCATGAAGCGCCGGCAGACGGTTCCGACCTCCCTGTCGCACCCGACGGAGACGGTGCGACCCGAATCCGCCTGAACGCAGGCAGCCACGACCGCTGAGCGCGGAAAGCGGCCGGCGCACGCTCGGCGAAAGGATCGAAATCTTGAAGCACATCCGCAAGACGCTCGGCCTGGCGACCTTCGCCGGGGCGCTCGCAGTGGCCCCGATCGCTCTGGCCGGTACCGCGAGTGCGGACAGCGTGAACTGGGACGCGATCGCGGCCTGCGAGTCCGGTGGCAACTGGTCGATCAACACCGGCAACGGCTACTACGGTGGCCTGCAGTTCTCGCTGAGCACCTGGCGAGCCAACGGTGGCACCGGTATGCCACACCAGGCCAGCCGCGCCGAGCAGATCCGCGTCGCGGAGAACACGCTGCGCAGCCAGGGCATCGGTGCCTGGCCCACCTGCGGGAAGCGCGGATAACACAACTTCAGCATCGATGAGGCGGTGTCGGGAAATTTCCCGGCGCCGCCTCATCTTTCTCATCACACTCTTACGTCAGATAAGTATCGGCTAAAACTTGCGCCTCGGTGGTAACGAAGTGAGATGGGTCACCCGACATGCCGGGTAACCGCGGCGGGAACGTGAACCGCTCCGCGACGCGGGCCTGGTGTCAGAGGTCGGGGAAGGACCGCAAGCATGAACAACATCCGCAAGGCGTTGACGAGCAGCCTGAAGAGAGCCCTCCTGTTGATCGCGGGCACTGCCGCGCTCGCGCTGGTGCCGATGGTGCTCAGCACTGCCACCGCGCAGGCGGACACGGTGAACTGGGACGCGATCGCCCAGTGTGAGTCGGGCGGCAACTGGGCCTCCGACACCGGCAACGGTTTCTACGGCGGACTTCAGTTCAAGCCGTCCACCTGGGCTGCCCACGGTGGCACCGGTTCACCGGCCAGGGCCTCACGCGAGGAGCAGATCCGCGTCGCCGAACGGGTGCTGGCCAGCCAGGGTCTCAAGGCATGGCCGAAGTGCGGGGCCCACGGCACCCGCCCGGCCGTGTTCCGGACCCCCGGCGCCCCCGCGGCCGGCGGCGTTCCGGCCTCGACCCCCACCGCGACCACCGGTTGCGGCGCCATCCGCCCGGGTGCGGTGCTCGGCCTGGTGGATCTGCGTCAGGTCTGCGCGGCCTTCCTGACCCCGCTGGGTGTCGGCTGAACCGCCACGCGCGACACCATCCGGTAATCCAACCGGGGTGCGCCGCGGCGCACGCGGCGTTGGTGCTGCCGACAGCGGGGTGCTACCAACAGACAGGTGACCTCCCCGACGCCGTTCTACGACCTCGACGACTATCTCGCCGTGCCACGGGTGTCCGGGTTGGCCGTGGCACCGGACGGCTCCCGGCTGGTGACCACCATCGCCGAACTCGACGCGGACCGCACCGCGTTCGTCACCGCACTGTGGGAACTCGACCCGGCCGGGCAGCGACCGGCGCGGCGGCTGACGCGCGGCGCCAAGGGGGAGAGCTCCCCGGCGTTCACCGGCGAGGGCGACCTGCTGTTCCTGGCCGCTCGGCCCCTCCCGGCGGCACCCGGCGGTGAGAACCGGGCCGGTGCCGACGCTGCGGGCAGCGAGGGCGACCCGCCCGTCACGCTGTGGCGGCTGCCGGCCGTCGGCGGCGAAGCGGTCAGCGAGCTGGCCCTGCCCGGCGCCATCAGCGCGGTGCGCACCGCCCGCAACGCGCCGGCCACCGTGGTTGCCGCGCCGATGCTGCCGTCGGCCGCCGACATCGACGACGACCGCCGGCTACGCGGGTTGCGGCGGGACAACAAGATCACGGCGATACTGCACAGCGGCTATCCGGTGCGGCACTGGGACCACGACCTGGGACCCGATCAGCCGCATCTGCTCGACGCCGACGGCCCGCGGGACCTGTCGCCGCGACCCGGCGACGGACTGCGGGAGGTGGCCTTCGACGTCAGCGCCGACGGCCGGTTCGTCATCACCACCTGGGCGGTGCCCGAAGCCGGTGCGGCCCGCCGGGTCACGCTGGTGCGCATCGACCGCGCCACCGGCGAGCGCAGCACGCTGCTGTCCGAGCCGGAGGCGAACCTCGGTTCACCTGCGATCTCACCCGACGGCACCGCGGTGGCGTACCTGCGCGAGACCCTGCCCACCCCGGACACCGCGCCGCGGGTGACCCTCTGCCGGCTGCGGTTCGGCTCCGAACCGCAGGTGCTCACCGAGGACTGGGATCGCTGGCCCGAGACGGTGAGCTGGACGGTGGACGGGACGGCGCTGCTGGTCACCGCCGACGACCACGGGCGGCGGCCGATCTTCCGGGTCGACCCGGACACCGGGGCCGTCACCCGGCTCACCCACGACGATCACGCCTACACCGATGTGTGCCCCGCGCCCGGCGGGGTGATCTTCGCGTTGCGCAGCAGTTACGCCGCACCGCCCCATCCGGTGCGGATCGACCCGGACGGCACCGTCACCGAGATCCCGTGCGTGGACCGTCCCCGCCTGCCCGGCACCGTCACCGAACTGGTCGCGTCCGCCGGTGACGGCACCCCGATCCGAGCCTGGCTGGTGCTGCCCGAGCGCGACGACCCGGCGCCGCTGCTGCTGTGGATCCACGGTGGCCCGCTGGGCAGCTGGAACTCCTGGCACTGGCGGTGGAATCCGTGGCTGCTGGCGGCGCAGGGGTACGCCGTGTTGTTGCCCGATCCGGGTCTGTCGACCGGATACGGACAGGAGTTCATCCAGCGCGGATGGGGTGCCTGGGGCGCCGAGCCCTACACCGATCTGCTCGCCGCGGTCGACGCGGCGACGGCGGATCCGCGGATCGACGGCACCCGCACCGCGGCGATGGGCGGCTCCTTCGGCGGCTACATGGCCAACTGGATCGCCGGGCACACCGACCGGTTCGACGCCATCGTCACCCACGCCGGCCTGTGGGCGCTCGACCAGTTCGGCGGCACCACCGACAGCGCCTACTGGTGGGGCCGGGAGATGACACCGCAGATGGCCGAACGCAACTCACCGCATCGACACGTCGCGAACATCGCCACCCCGATGTTGGTCATCCACGGCGACAAGGACTACCGCGTCCCGATCGGCGAGGCTCTGCGGCTGTGGTACGACCTGCTGCACCGCTCGAAGCCGGCCGCCGACGCCGACGGTGTCAGCCCGCACCGCTTCCTCTACTTCCCGAGCGAGAACCACTGGGTGCTCAAGCCGCAACACGCCAAGCTGTGGTATCAGGTGGTGATCGCGTTCCTGGCCCGGCACGTGCTGGGCCGCGATGTCGAGCCGCCGGAGACCCTGGGCTGACCGACCCGGCCGCCGGCCGCGATTCCGGCCGCCATTCGGGCGGTGCCGGCCGCGGTTGCTCCGGTAGCGTCGAAAACCATGACAGCTGCGCAGCGGGAATTCGACATCGTCCTATACGGAGCCACCGGATTCGTCGGGAAACTCACCGCCCGCTACCTGGCGAGCGCCGGCGTCGGGGCACGGATCGCGCTGGCCGGCAGATCCGAGCAGAAGCTGGCGGCGGTGCGCGAGTCGCTGGGGGAGGCCGCGGCATCCTGGCCGCTGCTCACCGCCGACGCGGACCAGCCGGCCACCCTCGATGAGCTCGCGTCGCGCACCCAGGTGGTGGTCACCACGGTCGGGCCCTACACGAAATACGGGATGCCGCTGGTGGCGGCCTGCGCGGTCGCCGGCACCGACTATGCCGACCTGACCGGCGAGACCATGTTCATCCGCCGCGCGATCGATCTGTACCACAAGCAGGCCGCCGACAACGGGGCCCGGATCGTGCACTCCTGCGGATTCGACTCGATCCCGTCCGACATCACGGTGTACGCGCTGTACCGGCGTGCCGTCGAGGACGGCACCGGTGAGCTCGGCGACACCAATCTGGTGGTGCGCCGCTTCGCCGGCGGGGTGTCCGGCGGCACCGCGGCGTCGATGTTGGAGGTGATGCGCACCGCATCGGAGGATCCGGAGGCGCGGCGGCTGATGACCGACCCGTACACGCTGTCCCCGGACCGCGCGGCCGAACCGGAACTCGGCGGCCAACCCGACATCCGGTGGCGGCGCGGCGGGGAGATCGCTCCGGAACTCGAGGGCTACTGGACCGGGGCGTTCGTGATGGCAGTGGCCAACACCCGAATCGTTCGGCGCACCAACGCTTTACTCGACTACGCCTACGGCCGGCGGTTCGAGTACGCCGAGCAGATGAGCCTCGGCAAGTCGATCGCCGCCCCGGTGGCCGCGGCGCTGGCCACCGCCGGCAACGCCGCCGCCTTCGGTCTGGGCAGCCGGTTCTTCCACCGGGTGCCGGACCGGCTGATCGAGAAGGTGATGCCCAAACCGGGCACCGGCCCGAGCGAACGGACCCGGGAACGCGGGCACTACACCGTCGAGACCTACACCACCACCACGACCGGCGCCCGGTATGTCGCCCGCATGTCCCAGCAGGGCGATCCCGGCTACCAGGCGACGTCGGTGCTGCTCGGGGAGAGCGGTCTGGCGCTGGCGCTGGACCGCGACAAACTCAGCGATCTGCGCGGAGTGCTGACCCCGGCCGCCGCCATGGGGGACGTGCTGCTGACCCGACTGCCCGCGGCCGGCGTCACACTGACGGTCGAGCGGCTGGCGTGAACCGGCGGCGGGCCACCGTGCCCGCCGGGCACTCTTTCGGACTTCCTAGAATGTGGCAGTGACCAATAGCTCGAATCCGGCCCCCCGTCCGGGAGTGGAATCCCTGCCCAAGACCTGGGACCCCGCTGCCGTGGAGACGGAGCTGTACGAAGGCTGGGTTCGCGCCGGGTATTTCACCGCCGACCCGTCGAGCAGCAAGCCGTCGTACTCGATCGTGCTGCCGCCCCCCAACGTCACCGGCAGCCTGCACATGGGCCACGCGCTGGACCACACCCTGATGGACGCCCTGACCCGGCGTAAGCGCATGCAGGGTTACGAGGTGCTGTGGCTGCCGGGGATGGACCACGCCGGCATCGCCACCCAGACCGTCGTCGAGAAGCAACTCGCCGCCCAGGGCATCCGCAAGGAGGACCTGGGCCGGGAGAAGTTCATCGAGAAGGTGTGGGAGTGGAAGCGGCAGTCCGGTGGCACCATCGGCGCCCAGATGCGCCGTCTCGGCGACGGGGTGGACTGGAGCCGGGACCGGTTCACCATGGACGAGGGCCTGTCCCGCGCGGTCCGCACCATCTTCAAACAGCTCTACGACGCCGGCCTGATCTACCAGGCCGAACGGCTGGTCAACTGGTCGCCGGTGCTCCAGACCGCGATCTCCGACCTCGAGGTCAAATACGAGGACGTCGAGGGTGAGCTGGTGTCGTTCCGCTACGGCTCGATGTCGGACGACGAGCCGCACATCGTGGTCGCCACGACCCGGCTGGAGACCATGCTCGGTGACACCGCGATCGCGGTCCATCCCGAGGACGAGCGCTACAAGCACCTGGTCGGAAAGACCCTGCCGCATCCGTTCCTGGACCGTGAGCTGGTGATCGTCGCCGACGAACACGTCGACCCCGAGTTCGGCAGCGGTGCGGTCAAGGTCACCCCCGCACACGACCCGAACGACTTCGAGATCGGGATGCGGCACGGGCTGCCGATGATCACGATCATGGACACCCGCGGCCGGATCGCCGACACCGGAACGCAGTTCGACGGTATGGACCGCTTCGAGGCCCGGGTCAAGGTGCGTGAGGCGCTGGCCGAGCAGGGCCGCATCGTCGCGGAGAAGCGGCCCTACGTGCACAGCGTCGGGCACTCCGAACGCAGCGGTGAGCCGATCGAGCCGCGGCTGAGCCTGCAGTGGTGGGTCAAGGTGGCGGATCTGGCCAAGGCGGCCGGTGACGCGGTGCGCAACGGCGAGACCGTGATTCATCCCAAGAGCCTGGAACCCCGATGGTTCGCCTGGGTGGACGACATGCACGACTGGTGCATCTCCCGGCAGCTGTGGTGGGGCCACCGCATCCCGATCTGGCACGGCCCCAACGGGGAGAAGGTGTGCGTCGGTCCGGACGAGACCCCGCCGGAGGGCTGGGAACAGGATCCCGACGTGCTGGACACCTGGTTCTCGTCGGCGCTGTGGCCGTTCTCCACCATGGGCTGGCCGGACCACACCCCCGAGCTGGCCAAGTTCTATCCCACCGATGTGCTGGTCACGGGTTACGACATCCTGTTCTTCTGGGTGGCCCGGATGATGATGTTCGGCACATTCGTCGGCGATCATCCGGCCATCACCCTCGACGGTGCCCGCGGGCCGCAGGTGCCGTTCCGGAATGTGTTCCTGCACGGGCTGATCCGGGACAAGCACGGGCGCAAGATGAGCAAGTCGGCGGGCAACGGCATCGACCCGCTGGACTGGGTCCAGACCTACGGCGCCGACGCGTTGCGGTTCACCCTGGCCCGGGGCGCCAGCCCGGGCAGCGACCTGTCGATCGGCGACGACCACGCCCGCGCGTCGCGGAACTTCGTCACGAAGCTGTTCAACGCGACCCGGTTCGCGCTGCTCAACGGCGCCGCACCGGCGCCGCTGCCGGACGCCGCCGAGCTGACCGACGCCGACCGCTGGATCCTGGGTCGGCTGGAGGAGGTGCGCACCGAGGTCGACTCGGCCTTCGACAGCTACGAGTTCAGCCGGGCCTGCGAGACGCTGTACCACTTCGCCTGGGACGAGTTCTGCGACTGGTATGTTGAGCTGGCCAAAGTCCAGTTGTCCGAAGGGATTTCACATACCACCGCGGTTCTCGCGGCGGTGCTGGACACCCTGCTGAAACTGCTGCATCCGGTGATGCCGTTCGTCACCGAGAAGCTGTGGAAGACGTTGACCGACGGTGAGTCGCTGGTCATCGCCAAGTGGCCGCAACCGTCCGGATTCTCGCTGGATTCCATTGCGGCGCAACGTGTCGCCGATATGCAGCGGCTGATCACCGAGGTTCGCCGGTTCCGCAGCGATCAAGGTCTGGCCGACCGGCAGAAGGTCCCGGCCCGGCTGTCGGACATCCCCGGCGCCGATCTGCAGGCCCAGCTGCCGGCGATCCGGGCGCTGGCCTGGCTCACCGACGCCGGGGCGGACTTCAACCCGTCAGCGGCGCTGGAGGTCCGGCTGTCCAAGGGCACCGTGGTGGTCGAACTGGACACCCGCGGCAGCGTCGACGTGGAGGCCGAGCGGCGCCGCACGGAGAAGGACCTGGCCGCCGCCCGTAGGGAGTTGGAGAGCACGTCCAAGAAACTGGAGAACGAGGCGTTCTTGGCCAAGGCGCCCGCCGAGGTGGTGGAGAAGATCCGCAACCGGCAGCGGTTGGCCGCCGAGGAAGTGGACCGGCTCACGGCGCGGCTGGCCGCGCTGAAAGACAGCTGACGTGGCGAAGCCGACCGGGCGTTGCTGAAATGGCATGGAGATGACGCAGCCCGCACCGACGCCGGATGAGATCGCAGCCCTACTGCAGGTCGAACACCTGCTGGACCAGCGGTGGCCGGAGACGAAGCTGGATCCCAGTACCGCGCGGATCGCGGCGCTGATGGAGATGCTGGGATCGCCGCAACGTGGCTATCCGACCATTCACATCGCCGGAACGAACGGCAAGACCTCGGTTGCCCGGATGGTCGACGCCCTGCTGCGGGCCCTGCACCGCCGCACCGGCCGAACCACCAGCCCGCACCTGCAGTCGGCGGTGGAACGCATCGCCATCGACGGCGAGCCGATCAGCCCGGCCCGATACGTCGAGGTGTACCGCGAGATCGAACCGTTCGTCGAACTGGTCGACAAACAGTCCCAGGCCGCCGGCGGGCCCGCTCTCAGCAAATTCGAGGTGGTCACCGCGATGGCGTTCGCCGCGTTCGCCGACGCCCCGGTGGACGTCGCCGTGGTCGAGGTCGGCATGGGCGGGCGGTGGGACGCGACCAACATCGTCAACGCCCCGGTCGCGGTGATCACCCCGATCGGCGTCGACCACACCGACTACCTCGGCGACACCGTGGCCGAGATCGCCGCCGAGAAGGCGGGGATCATCACCCGGCAGGATCCCGGACTGGTCCCCGAAGGCACCGACCCGAGCACGGTGGCGGTGATCGGGCGGCAGCCCCCGGAGGCGATGGAGGCGATCTTGCGGGAGGCGGTCCGCGCCGACGCCGTGGTCGCCCGGGCGGACGCGGAGTTCGCGGTGATCGGGCGTCAGGTGGCCGTCGGCGGTCAGATGCTGGAGCTGCGGGGCCTCGGCGGCATCTATTCGGAGATCTTTCTGCCGCTGCACGGCGAACATCAGGCACACAACGCCGCCCTGGCACTGGCCGCCGTCGAGGCGTTCTTCGGCGCGGGCGCCCAACGGCAACTCGACGTCGACGCGGTGCGGGAGGGTTTCGCCTCGGTGATCAATCCCGGCCGGATGGAGCGGGTGCGCTCGGCGCCGACGGTGTTCGTCGACGCCGCACACAACCCCGCCGGGGCGGCCGCGCTGGCCGAGACGCTGCAGTCGGAGTTCGATTTCCGGTTCCTGGTCGGGGTGGTGTCGGTGCTCGCCGGCAAAGATGTGGACGGCATCCTCGCGGCCCTGGAACCGGTGTTCGACCAGATCATCATCACCCACAACGGCTCGCCACGCGCTCTGGAGATCCCGGTGCTGGCCGCGCGGGCCGAAGAGCGGTTCGGCGAGGAGCGCGTGCTGACCGCCGACACCCTCGCCGACGCCATCGAGACCGCCACCGCCCTGGTCGAGGACGCCGGAATGGAAGGCGAAGGCTTCTCCGGGAGCGGCATCGTGTTCACCGGTTCGGTGGTGACGGCGGGCGCGGCCCGCTCGCTGTTCGGCAAGGAACCCCAGTGACCGCCTGCCCGACGGCGTGACCGACGACGACCCGAAATAGCCCGAAAAGCCGAAGAGCCCGAAAAGCCCGAAAAGGTAGCCTATGAGTGAACAACCTGCGCGCCGCCCGGATCCGTGGCGCAGCTTCCGCGGGGTGATGGCCGGAACACTGCTGCTCGAGGCGATCGTGATGGTGCTCGCCCTGCCGGTGGTGGTGCAGGCTCAAAACGGCTTCACCGCGACCGGCGGCGGCTTCGTCGTCGCGCTGACCCTGGCGCTGGTGGCGTTGGCCGGTGTGCAGGGCCGCCCGTGGGCGCTCTGGGTGAACATCGCGATGCAGTTCGTGGTCATCGCGGGCGTGCTGGTGCACGGCGCGATCGGCTTCGTGGGGGTGTTGTTCCTGGCCGTGTGGCTGTTCATCGCCTACTTGCGCGCCGAGGTCAAACGCCGGGAGGCGCGCGGAGAGCTCCCTGGGCAACAGGCCGGCGAGGAGTGACCGGTACGCTGAGCGCCGTGACTGAGCGAACCCTCGTCTTGATCAAACCGGACGGTGTGCAACGGCGCCTGGTGGGCGAAATCCTCAGCCGAATCGAACGCAAAGGTCTGACCATCGCGGCGCTGGAGCTGCGGACCGTCAGTGACGAGCTGGCTCGTCGCCACTACGCCGAGCACGACGGGAAGCCGTTCTTCGACTCCCTGCTGGAGTTCATCACGTCGGGACCGGTGGTGGCCGCCATCGTGGAGGGGCCGCGGGCGATCGCGGCGTTCCGGCAACTCGCCGGCGGGACCGATCCGGTCGAGAAGGCGACGCCCGGCACCATCCGCGGGGATTTCGGTCTGGAGACCCAGTTCAACCTGGTGCACGGCTCGGATTCGCCCGAGTCGGCCGCCCGCGAGATCGAACTCTGGTTCCCCGGTCGCTGACAACCGTCCGCCCGCCGTCCGCCGCCTCGTGGGTAGGCGGACGGTGATGTGGGATACTGAACGCGGGTGACCGTTCCCGACCCGGTGCGGCCACCCGAATGAAGACTTAGACGTGTGCGACCACCTACCCGGTGCGGCGCCGACCGTCCAGCCATCATTCGTACGAAAAGGCGCTGGGAGGGTTCTGTGAATCGCTTGGCGCGAGACCATCACAAGCCTGGGCGTTGCGTGCCCCGGGCCAATAGCGGAAGCCCTCGCGTGGCCGCGTCGTTGCGACGCGCCCGGGGGCTTGAGGAGAATACGTGGCCGACAGTGACGAAACTCAAGCCTCGACCGAAAGCCTATCCACAGCATCACCGCCCGCTGGGAACCCTGTTCTCAGTGCTGGGCAGCCCCAACCGGAGCGGCTGAGGGTCCATTCGCTGGCCAGGGCGCTCGGCACCACCAGCAGGCAGGTGCTTGATGTGCTGAGCCGGTTCGACGGCCGGGTGCGCAGTGCGCACTCCACCGTGGGGCCGGAGGAGGCGGACCGGGTGCGCGAGGTGCTGGCCGCCGGCCCCGAGGACAGCAGCCCCGAGGACAGCAGTACGGAAAGCGCCGGCCAGGGGAATCCCGGCCCGGAGGACGCCGGCCCGGAGGACGCCGGCCCGGAGGAGACCGGTCCCCAGAAGCCCGAACCCACGTCCGTCGATCCGATCGCGGCCCCGATCGAGCCGCAGGTCGACCCACCCGATTCGGCGGTGGAGCCGGTTCCCCCGGCAGTGACCGTGGACGACCCACCCGCAGAGGATGCGGCAGCGTCCGTTGAGGTGACCCCCACCGAGGTGACCGACGGCCCGGTCAGCGGCGGGGTCGAGGCCGCCGCGCCCGAGGCCCCCGAGACCTTCCAGGCCCAGACAACGGCCCATACGACGGCCCAGACAGCGGCACCGCAGGATGACGACCGTCCGGACTACCTGCCGTTGTTCGTCGCCCCGAAGCCGATCCAGATCGACATCGACGACGAGGACGACGGCTTCGACGACCTCGATGACGACCGGGGCGATGACCGGGCCGACACCGGTCCGGACGGGGACGACGACCAGGGTGGGCGCCCCACGGCGCGCCGGCGCCGGCGTGGCCGGCGGGGCCGGGGCCGTGGACGCGGGGAACAGAGTGGTGACGACGCCGACGGCGATTCCACCGGTCCCGGCGGCGGCGACACCGAGGAGGTGGCCGCCACGGCCGCCGACCAGCGCGACGCCGACCAGAGCGACGAGTCCGACGACGGGTCGGACGACAGCGGTGACGATGAGTCCACCACCACCGAGGGCACGACTCGACGTCGTCGCCGCCGGCGTCGGCGGAAGTCCGGTTCCGGGGACGACACCGACAACGGGGTGTCGCCGGACGATCCGCCGAACACCGTCGTCCACGAACGGGTCCCCCGCACCGAGAAGGAGGAACGGGACCAGGCCCACTCCGAGATTCAGGGCATCACCGGGTCGACCCGGTTGGAAGCCAAGCGGCAGCGCCGTCGCGACGGTCGCGACGCGGGCCGGCGCCGCCCGCCGATCCTGAGCGAGGCCGAGTTCCTGGCCCGCCGCGAAGCGGTCGAACGCGTGATGGTGGTGCGGGACAAGGTCCGCACCGAACCACCCCATCAGGGCGCCCGCTACACCCAGATCGCCGTGCTCGAAGACGGCGTGGTGGTCGAGCACTTCGTCACCTCGTCGGCCTCGGCGTCGCTGGTCGGCAACATCTATCTCGGCATCGTGCAGAACGTGTTGCCGTCGATGGAGGCGGCGTTCGTCGACATCGGCCGCGGCCGTAACGGGGTGCTCTACGCCGGCGAGGTGAACTGGGAGGCCGCCGGACTCGGTGGCCAGAACCGCAAGATCGAGCAGGCCCTCAAACCCGGCGACTATGTGGTCGTCCAGGTCAGCAAGGATCCGGTCGGGCACAAGGGCGCCCGCCTCACCACTCAGCTGTCGCTGGCGGGCCGGTACCTGGTCTATGTGCCGGGCGCGACGTCGACCGGCATCAGCCGCAAGCTGCCGGACACCGAGCGGCAACGGCTGAAAGAGATCCTGCGTGAAGTGGTGCCCCCCGACGCCGGCGTCATCATCCGCACCGCGTCCGAGGGCGTCAAAGAAGAGGACATCCGCGCCGATGTGAACCGGCTGCAGGAGCGCTGGACGCAGATCGAGGCCAAGGCCGCCGAGCTCACCGAGAAGAAGGCCGGTCAGGCGGTCGCGCTCTACGAAGAGCCCGACGTGCTGGTCAAGGTCATCCGCGATCTGTTCAACGAGGACTTCTCCCGGTTGATTGTCTCCGGCGACCACGCCTGGAACACCATCAACGAGTACGTGAGCACGGTCGCGCCGGATCTGATGCCGCGGTTGACGAAGTACGAACCGGCCAGCGAAGACGGCCCGGACGTGTTTGCGGTGCACCGCATCGACGAGCAGCTGGCGAAGGCCATGGACCGCAAGGTGTGGCTGCCGTCGGGCGGCACGCTGGTGATCGACCGCACCGAGGCGATGACGGTCATCGACGTCAACACCGGGAAGTTCACCGGATCGGGCGGCAACCTGGAACAGACCGTCACCCGCAACAACCTCGAGGCCGCCGAGGAGATCGTGCGGCAGCTGCGGCTGCGGGACATCGGCGGCATCGTGGTGATCGACTTCATCGACATGGTGCTGGAGTCCAACCGGGATCTGGTGCTGCGGCGGCTGACCGAGGCGCTGGCCCGGGACCGCACCCGCCACCAGGTCTCCGAGGTGACCTCCCTGGGGCTGGTCCAGCTCACCCGCAAACGTCTGGGCACCGGGCTGCTGGAGGCGTTCTCCACCACGTGTACGCACTGCAACGGGCGGGGCATCGTGCTGCACACCGATCCGGTGGACTCCGCGCAGCCCAGCCGCCGGTCCGACTCCGGGTCGCGGCGCAGCAAACGCAGTAAGCGCAGCCGCTCCGACGATGTGCAGGTGGTCAAGGTGCCACCGCATCCGCCCGGCGAGCATCCGTTGTTCAAGGCGATGGCCGCGGCCAGTGAACGTGCCGACTCGGAAGCCAAGGACGACACCGAGGAGACCGGAGACGGCGGCAAGGACGCGGCGAAGGTCGCGGCGAAGGTCAAGGAAAAGGTCGCCGCGGAGGACCGTGCCAAGGTGGGGGCTCAGGACGGCGTCGAGGAGGCGACTCCGGACGGAGTCGAGACCGAAGCCGCCGCGGCCACCCGGGCCGAGAGAGTCCGGACCGCGGTGTCGGGAGACGCCCAGGCTTCCGCCGGGGATCTGGACGACGAGGATCTGGCGAACGGGGACCTCGAGGACGAGTACCTCGACGACGAGGATGAAGACGAGGATCTGGAAGACGGGGACCTCGAGAACGGGGACCTCGACGATGAGGATGACGATGAGGATCTCGAGGACGGGGAGATCGACGTCGACCTCGACGAGGACCTCGACGACGACATCGAAGTGCTCAACGGCGACCCCGATGACGAGGAGGCCGATGAGGATGTCGATTCCTACGAAGACCCCTACGACGCCGACGCCGACGCCGACTCCGACTCGGACGCCGACGCCGACGACGAGGATTCGGGGGACGACCGCGCCGCGGGGCGCTATGCGGCGCCGACCGTGACGCGGCGGCCGCGGCGCCGGGCCGCGGTCCGACCCGCGGGCCCGCCGGTGCAGAGCTGACGGACCGCCGACGGACCCGGTGCCGGTTTGACCGCTTCGTTGCTGCTCACGTACCCTTGAGCAGTTGTCGCCGGGGCCTGGAGACCTGAGCGACGGTGGGTCCTGCCGTAACCCGCGGATCCGCACCCAGACCGACCCGCACGCCCCGCGGTGGCGCGTGCATAGCAGCAGACACGAGATAGAGGACGTGATGGCAGCCGAGAAGGCCACGTACGCAATCGTCAAGACCGGCGGCAAACAGTACAAGGTCGCCGTCGGAGACGTGGTCAAGGTGGAGAAGCTCGATTCCGAACCCGGTTCCGCGGTGTCGCTGCCGGTCGCGCTGGTGGTCGACGGAGCCAAGGTGACCAGCGATGCCAAGGAGCTGGAGAAGGTCGCCGTCACCGGCGAGGTGCTCGAGCACATCAAGGGCCCGAAGATCCGCATCCACAAGTTCAAGAACAAGACCAGGTACCACAAGCGGCAGGGCCACCGGCAGCAGCTGACCGTACTGAAGGTCACCGGGATCAAGTAGGAGGCGACAGACATGGCAACCAAGAAGGGCGCTTCCAGCTCACGCAACGGCCGGGATTCAGCCGCCAAGCGACTCGGCGTCAAGCGGTTCGGCGGCCAGATCGTCAAGGCCGGCGAGATCCTGGTGCGGCAGCGCGGCACCCGCTTCCACCCCGGCCTGAACGTCGGCCGCGGCGGTGACGACACCCTGTTCGCCACCGCTCCCGGTGCGGTCGAGTTCGCCAGCAAGCGCGGACGCAAAGTCGTCAGCGTCGTACCAGCCAGCCGACCGGAGGCCTGAGCTTCGCGAGGTAACGCCACGGCGGCCCGCGAAGCCTGAGGTCGCCGTAGCGTTACGTTCGTAAGGAGTGAAGTTCAGATGCCTCGGTTCGTTGACCGCGTAGTCATCCATGTGCGCGCGGGCAACGGCGGGCATGGCTGCGCCTCCGTGCACCGCGAGAAGTTCAAACCGCTCGGCGGGCCCGATGGCGGCAACGGTGGCCGCGGCGGCAGTGTGATCCTGGTGGTCGATCCGCAGGTGCACACCCTGCTCGACTTCCACTTCCATCCCCACGTGGTCGCCCCCTCGGGCAAGCCGGGGCAGGGCAGCAACCGGGACGGCGCCGCCGGCGCCGACCTCGAGGTGAAGGTGCCCGACGGCACCGTGGTCCTCGATGAGCACGGCAACCTGCTGGCGGACCTGACCGGCGCCGGCACCCGATTCGTCGCCGCCGAGGGTGGGCGCGGTGGACTCGGTAACGCCGCGCTGGCGTCCCGCGCCCGTAAGGCCCCCGGGTTCGCGCTGCTCGGTGAACCCGGCCAGGCCCGCGATCTGGTTCTGGAACTCAAGACCGTCGCGGACGTCGGCCTGATCGGCTATCCGTCCGCAGGGAAGTCGTCACTGGTGTCGACGATCTCGGCGGCCAAACCGAAGATCGCCGACTACCCGTTCACCACACTGACCCCCAACCTCGGTGTGGTGTCCGCCGGCGACGAGACCTTCACCGTCGCCGATGTGCCCGGTCTGATCCCGGGGGCGTCGGAGGGACGGGGGCTGGGGCTGGATTTCCTGCGGCACATCGAGCGTTGTGCGGTGTTGGTGCACGTGGTGGACTGCGCGACCCTGGAGCTCGGGCGGGACCCGGTGTCGGACATCGAGACGTTGGAGAACGAGCTCGCCGCGTACACGCCGACATTGCAGGGTGATTCGGAGCTGGATGATCTCACCGAACGGCCCCGTGCGGTGGTGCTCAACAAGATCGACGTTCCCGAGGCCCGGGAACTGGCCGAATTCGTCCGCGACGAGATCGTGCAGCGGTTCGGCTGGCCGGTGTTCCTGGTGTCGACGGCCACCCGGGAGGGCTTGCGGCCCTTGGTGTTCGCGTTGTGGGAGATGATGAAGCAGTACCGCGCATCGCAACCGGAGGTGGCGCCGCGGCGGCCGGTGATCCGGCCCGTGCCGGTGGATGAGACCGGATTCACCGTCCATCCTGACGGGGAGGGCG
This sequence comes from Mycolicibacterium thermoresistibile, assembly GCF_900187065.1. Classification (NCBI taxonomy): domain Bacteria; kingdom Bacillati; phylum Actinomycetota; class Actinomycetes; order Mycobacteriales; family Mycobacteriaceae; genus Mycobacterium; species Mycolicibacterium thermoresistibile. The sequence continues at coordinate 3,016,541 of NZ_LT906483.1, read as the reverse complement.
GGTTCGTCGTCCGTGGGGTGAGGCCCGAAAGATGGGTTACCCAAACGGATTTCAACAACGACGAGGCGGTCGGCTATCTGGCGGACCGGCTGGCCCGGCTCGGTGTCGAGGAGGAGCTGCTGCAGTTGGGTGCGGAGCCCGGTTGTGAGGTCACCATCGGTGACATGACGTTCGAGTGGGAACCGCAGACACCGGCCGGGGTCGATGACGTGCCGCTGTCCGGCCGGGGCACCGACGCGCGGCTCGAGCAGAGTGAGCGGGTGACCGCTGCGGAGCGCAAGGCCGCCCGTCGTGCCCGTCGGGAACCGGGTGGTGAGCCATGAGCCGGCACCGCGACGCGATCCGTACCGCCCGGCGGGTGGTGATCAAGATCGGCACCACGGCGCTGACCACCCCGTCGGGGATGTTCGACGATTCCCGGCTGGCCACCCTGGCCGATGCGATCGAGCGCCGCATGCGGGCCGGGTCCGATGTGGTCATCGTGTCGTCGGGTGCCATCGCCGCTGGTATCGAACCGCTCGGCCTGACCAAGCGGCCCACCGAACTGGCCACCAAACAGGCCGCGGCCAGCGTCGGCCAGGTGGCGCTGATCAACTCGTGGAGCAAGGCGTTCGCCCGCTACGACCGCACCGTCGGGCAGGTGCTGCTGACCGCACACGACATCTCGATGCGGGTGCAGCACACCAACGCCCAGCGCACCCTGGACCGGCTGCGGACACTGCACGCGGTGCCCATCGTCAACGAGAACGACACCGTGGCCACCAACGAGATCCGGTTCGGCGACAACGATCGGCTGTCGGCGCTGGTCGCGCACCTGGTGGGGGCCGATGCCCTGATCCTGCTCAGTGACATCGACGGGCTCTACACCACCGATCCGCGCAAATCCGATGCCCGGTTCATTGCGGAGGTCACCGGCCCGGAGGACCTCGAGGGCGTGATCGCCGGCGAGGGCAGTCGTCTGGGCACCGGTGGTATGGCGTCGAAGCTGTCGTCGGCGCTGCTGGCGTCCGATGCCGGCGTGCCGGTGCTGCTGGCCGCGGCCGGCGATGCCGCCACCGCGCTGACCGACGCGTCGGTGGGCACCGTGTTCGCGGCCCGCCCGGAGCGGATGTCGGCGCGCAAGTTCTGGGTGCGTTACGCCGCGGAGGCCGCCGGATCCCTGACCCTCGACGAGGGTGCAGTGAATGCGGTTGTGCGCCACCGCCGTTCGCTGTTGCCGGCCGGTATCACGGCGCTGTCCGGCCGGTTCTACGGCGGTGACGTGGTGGAGCTGCGCGGCCCGGATTCCACCATGGTCGCGCGCGGGGTGGTGGCCTACGACGCCACCGAACTGGCGAAGATGACCGGCCGGTCCACCTCGGAGCTACCGCCGGACATGCGCCGGCCGGCCGTCCACGCCGACGATCTGGTCGCTGTCTAGCGATTTCGGCGTGGTTACGATCGCTCAGCGGTCGTGAGCACGCCCAATTCGCAACTCAGCAGCGCCAGCATCTCACTGCATCCGGCGTCCACCTTGACCGTGGCCAGCTCGTCGCCGCGGGTCGGGCCGCGGTTGATGATCGCGATCGGCAACCCGAGCGAGGCGGCGTGTCTGACGAACCGGAAACCGGAGAACACCGTCAACGACGACCCGGCCACCAACAGCGCGTCCGCTTGATCGACCATGCAGAGTGCCTTCAGCACCCGTTGTTTCGGCACGTTCTCACCGAAGTAGACGATGTCGGGTTTGAGCATTCCGGCGCAGCGGGGACAGTCGATGACCCGGAACGAGCCGGTCTCGGCCACCACCGCATCGGCGTCCGGGGCCACCGCGATGCCGCCCACCGCTTCGGGGCGCTCGAGGAAACCCGGATTGGCCGCCTCCAGCAGCTCGGCCAGCGCGGCGCGGGACATGGTGTGGCGGCAGTCCAGGCAGATCACCCGGTCATAGCTGCCATGTAGTTCGATCACGGTGCGGCTGCCGGCCTTGGTGTGCAGCCGGTCCACGTTCTGGGTGATCAGCCCCGTCACCACCCCCGCCGCCTCCAGCGCCGCCAACGCCCGGTGCCCGGCGTTGGGCAGCGTCTGATCCATGTGCCGCCAGCCGATGTGGTTGCGCGCCCAGTATCGCTGCCGGAACGCCGGGTCGGAGGTGAACTGCTGGATCGTCATCGGGTTGCTCGGCGGCGAGTCCGGACCGCGGTAGTCGGGGATGCCCGAATCGGTGGAGATGCCGGCGCCGGTGAGCACCGCGAGGCGACGGCCCCGCAGCGCGGCGATCAGTTCGGGGGCATCCACGCGCTCCAGCCTAGGTGGATCTGCCCGCGGCCGGGTCAGGGCAGGCAGTCAGCCGAGGGCGGCAGCTCCGCGCTCATGTTCCGGGCCATCATCTGCAGCGCCGCCTCGCCCAGACCGGCGTCGATGTGGGCCACCGCGTCGGGCGGGACGACGACCTCGAAGTGGCGCACATAGGCGTCCAGTGCGCTGTAGAGAATGCACTGCTCGGTGACCTGACCGGTGAGGATGACCCGTCTGGCCGACAACCGGGTCAGCAGGTACTCCAGCGCGGTGGCGTAGAACACGCTGTGCCGCACCTTCAACAGGGCCCGGCAACCGTCATCTGGCACGATCGGGCGGACCAGATCGGGGCGGGCGCCGTCCAGCGCCGTGCGTACGACATCGCTGAACTCGGCGGTGAAGTCACCGTGATTGTCGTTGACATAGATCAGGTCGACGTCGTCGCGGTGGCGGGCCTCGGCGATGAGCTTGGCCAGCGGATCGAGGATCGATTCCACGTTCGGGGTCAGCAGTTCGGCGTCCTCATGGTCGTAGGTGTTGAACATGTCGACCACGACCACGGCGGTGTCACTCATGTCGTCTGCATACCCAGCGGAGGTTCCGGGCAACAATGAGGCATGAACTTCTACTCGGCATACCGTCACGGCTTCGTCCGGGTCGCCGCGTGCACCCATCACACGGTGCTGGCCGATCCGGCCGTCAACGCCGAGGCGGTGCTGCGGTTGGCGCGCGACTGCCACGAGGACAGCGCGGCGCTGGCGGTGTTCCCCGAGCTCACCCTGACCGGGTATTCGATCGAGGACATCGTCATGCAGGACGCGCTGCTGGACGCGGTGGAGGAGGCGTTGCTCGACGTCATCGACCGGTCCACGCAGCTGATGCCGGTGCTGGTCGTCGGTGCGCCGTTGCGATACCGGCACCGCATCTACAACACCGCGGTGGTGATCCACCGCGGCCGGGTGCTGGGGGTCGTGCCGAAGTCGTACCTGCCCACCTACCGCGAGTTCTACGAGAGCCGCCAGATCGCAGCCGGCGACACCGAACGGGGGGAGATCCGGATCGGTGATCAGGAGGTGCCGTTCGGGCCGAACCTGTTGTTCGCCGCCGCCGATATGCCCGGGTTCGTCCTGCATGTGGAGATCTGTGAGGACATGTTCGTTCCGGTGCCGCCGAGTGCCGAAGCCGCGTTGGCGGGTGCGACGGTGCTGGCGAACCTGTCCGGCAGCCCGATCACCATCGGGCGGGCCGAGGACCGGAGCCTGCTGGCCCGGTCGGCGTCGTCGCGGTGTCTGGCCGCTTACGTGTATGCCGCGGCCGGGGCGGGTGAGTCGACCACCGATCTGGCCTGGGACGGCCAGACCATGGTGTGGGAGAACGGTGTCTGCCTGGCCCAGTCGGAGCGGTTCCCGCAGGGGGAGCGCCGCTCGGTGGCCGACGTGGATCTGGAGTTGCTGCGCAATGAGCGGATCCGGATGGGCACCTTCGACGACAACCGGCGGCATCACGGCATCGACGAGACGCTCTTCCGCCGGGTCGAGTTCGTGCTGGATCCGCCCACCGAAGACATCGGTCTGCGTCGCGATGTGCAGCGGTTCCCGTTCGTCCCCTCGGATCCGGCTCGGCTGGAACAGGACTGCTACGAGGCCTACAACATCCAGGTTGCGGGTCTGGAACAGCGGTTGCGGGCACTGAACTATCCGAAGGTGGTGCTCGGCGTCTCCGGGGGCCTGGATTCCACCCATGCGCTGATCGTCGCCGCCAAGGCGATGGACCGGGAGGGCCGGCCGCGCAGCGACATCCTCGCGTTCACCCTGCCCGGCTTCGCGACCGGAGAACGCACCAAACGCAATGCGATCCGGCTCGCCGAGGCACTCGGCGTGACGTTCGAGACCATCGACATCTCCTCGACCGCCGAGTTGATGCTGACCAACATCGGTCATCCGTTCGCCAAGGGCGAGCAGGTCTACGACGTCACCTTCGAGAACGTGCAGGCCGGCCTGCGGACCGACTATCTGTTCCGGCTGGCCAGTCAGCGCGGCGGAATCGTGTTGGGCACCGGTGATCTCTCCGAGCTGGCGTTGGGCTGGTCGACCTACGGGGTGGGCGATCAGATGTCGCACTACAACGTCAACGCCGGGGTGCCGAAAACGCTGATCCAGCATCTGATCCGGTGGGTCATCTCGACGGGACAGTTCGACGACAGCGTGAACGAGGTGCTGCAGGCGGTGCTGGACACCGAGATCAGCCCCGAACTCGTCCCGACCGGCGAGGACGAGGAGATCCAGAGCACCGAGGCGAAGATCGGTCCTTATGTGCTGCAGGACTTCACCCTGTTCCAGGTGCTGCGGTACGGGTTCCGGCCGTCGAAGGTGGCGTTCTTGGCCTGGCACGCCTGGAGTGACGCGAGCCGGGGGGAGTGGCCGGCCGGCTATCCGGAGGACAAACGCCCCGAGTACTCCTTGGAGGACATCCGGCACTGGCTGCAGGTGTTCGCGCAGCGGTTCTACTCGTTCAGCCAGTTCAAGCGGTCCGCGATGCCCAACGGACCGAAGGTGAGTGCCGGCGGTTCGCTGTCCCCGCGGGGCGATTGGCGGGCCCCGTCGGATATGTCGGCGCGCACCTGGCTGGCCGAGATCGAACGCGACATCCCCCAGCGGTGAGGGGTCACCCCCCGCTGTCGGTGCGTCTTCGGCCCACGCGAGGGACGAATCTGCCCACCTCGGCGAGGTATTCGCGGTATTCGGCGCCGTGCACCGCTGCCAGATAGGGCTCCTCGACCACCCGAACCTGCAGTTGGATGGAGCCGAGCAGCAGTGCGAATCCGAGGACGGCGATGACATTGGGCGTCACCAGAGCGACGCCCGAGCCGAAGATCAGCATCGCGGTGAAGATCGGGTTGCGCACCAGGCCGAAGACCCCGCCGCGAACCAGTGTCGTCGTTTCGGTCTGATCGACACCGATCCGCCACGACTCGCCCATATCGATCTGGGCATAGACCGTCGCCGCGATACCGGCCACAGCCAGTACGACCCCGACTCCGTGCAGCCACCCGGCGTCGGTCAGCGGCGTCACCACACCGACCTCTTGCAGCATCGGCGCCAGCACCGCCGTCGCCAGTGCCGCGACAAAGCCCACACCGGCGAACCACTCCGCGGAACCGAACCGACCGCTGAGTCCCCGGAAACCGGTCGAACCGGTGCGGCGGTATTGGACCCAACTGCGCCAACCGAATCCCAGCAGCGCGAACACTGTGAAGAGGACCAGGGCCGTCGCCGGCCACATCGTGCGCATACCGCGACAATACATCCAATCGTGTATTCAGGTAAGGCTGTATCGCCGTGCGGGGGTGACTCGGGGGTGACTACAGCCGGCCGTCGATGCGCAGGTCCGGGTGCACCCAGTCGGGCGAGCGGCGTTCCTTGAACGCCAAAAACCCCTCGATCGACTCCGGTGCGCCCAGGCTGGACTGCATCCCGATGCGGTCGTACAGCCCGATGTAGTTGTCCAGGCTCGACTTGACGACGGCCCGCGCCCTGGGGGCGGTGCGGCAGCACTGGGCCAGCACCTCGCGGGCGGCGTCCTGCAGCTCGTCGTGCGGTACGACCCGCGCGACCAGCCCCCAGTCCAGCGCCTCCTGAGCCGACAGGGTGCGGCCGGTGAACATCAGATCGCGGGTGCGCACCGGGCCGATCAACCGGGCCAGCATGTGGCTGTAGTAGGTGTCGGCGATCCCGCGGTACAGCTCCGGCACCCGGAAGGTGGCGCGGTCGCTGACCACCGCCATGTCGGCGCACAACGCGATCTGCAGTCCGCCGCCCTGACACAACCCGTTGACCGCGGCGACCACCGGTTTGGCGGACTGCCGCAGGGTGTCGAACGGCAGTGCGTCCATCCCGAGCGCGGATCCGAACGTCAGCCAGTTGTCCTCACCGCCGCCGCCCATGTCGCCGCCGGGGCTGAACACGTCCCCGGTGCCGGTGATCAGCAGCCCGGCGAGATCCGGATCCGAGCCGACGTGGTTGACCGCGTACTTGATGCCGAAGTACATTGCCGGCGTCATCGCATTGCGCGCCTCCGGGCGGTCCAGTGTGCAGATCCCGAACGGGCCCTCCCGGTCGAACCGCAGGAACTTCGTGCCCAGCCAGTCACCTTGGGGCGGGCGGGGTGCGTCCGGTGTCGGTGTGCTCGTCATGGATCTCCTAGCCTCTCCACGTCGCCTCTGATGGCGCCATCGATGGCCTTACTGTAAGGGGCGCAATCGCCGGCGCCGGGAATCAGTGTCGCCAGCGCGCCCGCCGCACACGCCCGCCGCACCGCCCGCTGCGGTCCGGTGTGCCACTCGGCGGCCAGCACCCCGGCGAACACATCGCCGGCGCCGGTGCTGTCCACCGCCGCGACCTCCGGTGCGGGCACGTCGAAGGCCCCGGCGATGCCCTGGTAGCGGGCCCCGGCCGCGCCGCGGGTGACCACCAGATGCGGCACCGGCCAACGCCACTGCCGCGCTTCGGTTTCGTTGACCACCACGACGTCGGTGAGCCCGGCCAGCGTCTGCAACTCGGCGGACGGCGCCCCCGCCGGCGACGCGTTGACGATGACGACCGCGCCGGCGGCGCGCGCCCGGCGCGCCGCCGCCACCGCGGTGGCCGCCGGGATCTCCAGCTGCATCAGCACCACGTCACTGGCGGCGATGATCGCGCCGGCCGAGGCGCTGTCGTCGGCGCCGTCACCCTCGGCGTCGATGGTCAGCGCCGCGTTCGCCCCGGGAGCCACGACGATGGTGTTCTCGGCGTCGGAGTCGACCACGATCACCGCCGAGCCGCTCGGCCCGGCCACCGTCGTGACCCCGTCGAGGCCCACCCCGTTGTCGCGCAGATGGCTGCGGAGCCGTTCACCGGCAGCGTCGTCACCGAGTGCCGCGATGAGCTCGACGTCGGCCCCCGCCCGGGCGGCCGCGACGGCCTGGTTGCCGCCCTTGCCGCCGGGCGCCGAGGACATCGAGTGGGCCAGCACCGTCTCGCCACGCTCGGGCAGCGCATCGACGTTGAACGTCAGATCGAGGTTGACACTTCCCACCACACAGACCCGGGCCGCCACGATGTCGGACGTTAGGGAGCGCACCGCACCAGCACAACCCGCCGCACGCCGGTCGGGCGCCCGCCCGCGCCCGGCCGGTCGGGCGCCCGCCCGCGCACCCGCGCCATTCGTCATGACATAACAACCGATATCCTGGTCAGATGAGTGTGGAAGCCCCCTCGGTGCCCGGGCTGCGTCAACAGGTGCACGACGCGGCCCGTCGTGCGCGTGGCGCCTCGCGTGGTCTGGCGACGCTAGGCACCACGGTCAAGAATCAAGCCCTGCACGCCGCCGCCGACGCGATCCTCGCCGGCGCGGACGCCATCCTGGCCGCCAACGCCGAAGATCTCGAGACCGCCCGGGCCGCCGGCACACCGGAGGCGATGCTGGACCGGCTCGCGCTGAATCCGCAGCGCATCGACGGTATCGCCGCCGGACTGCGCCAGGTCGCCGGCCTGCCCGACCCGGTCGGGGAGGTGCTGCGCGGCCGCACCCTGCCCAACGGTCTGCAACTCCGTCAACAGCGGGTGCCGCTCGGCGTGGTCGGCATCGTCTACGAGGGACGGCCCAACGTCACCGTCGACGCCTTCGGGTTGACGCTGAAGTCCGGCAATGCGGTGCTGCTGCGCGGCAGCTCGTCGGCGGCGCGATCCAACGCGGCGCTGGTGGAGGTGCTGCGGGCGTCGTTGACCGAACAACAGCTCGACCCCGACGCGGTGCAGCTGCTGCCCAGCGACGACCGGGCCAGTGTGACGCATCTGATCCAGGCCCGCGGCCTGGTCGACGTGGTGATCCCGCGGGGTGGCGCCGGGTTGATCGAGGCGGTGGTGCGTGACGCGCAGGTGCCGACGATCGAGACCGGCACCGGAAACTGCCACGTCTACGTCCACTCCGCCGCCGACCTCGACATCGCTGAGCGGATCGTGCTGAACTCGAAGACCCGCCGGCCCAGCGTCTGCAACTCCGCTGAGTCGCTGCTGATCGACGCCGGAATCGCCGATGAGGCGCTGCCGCGGCTGGTCGGGGCGCTGGAGCAGGCCGGTGTCGTCGTGCGCCGTGACCCGTCCGAGGAGGACCTGCGGGCCGAGTTCCTGTCGATGGACATCGCGCTGGTCGTGGTCGACGGCCTGGACGCGGCGATCGAGCACATCAACGAGTACGGGACCGGCCACACCGAAGCGATCGTCACCACCGATCTGGCGGCGGCCCAGAAGTTCAGCGACGAGGTCGACGCCGCCGCGGTGATGGTCAACGCCTCCACCGCCTTCACCGACGGTGAGCAGTTCGGGTTCGGTGCCGAAATCGGTATCTCCACCCAGAAATTGCACGCCCGGGGCCCGATGGGGCTGCCCGAGCTGACGTCCACCAAGTGGATCGTGTGGGGGCACGGCCACACCCGTCCGGCCTGACCCACAGGAGAAGATATCCGTGAGCCTTCCTGCCCGCTCGGCGCCGCTGTTCGCCGACATCGACGATGTGTCCCGGCGACTCGCCGAGACCGGCTATCTGCCCGACACCGCGACCGCGACCGCGGTCTACCTCGCCGATCGGCTCGGCAAGCCGCTGCTGGTGGAAGGACCCGCAGGGGTGGGCAAGACCGAACTGGCCCGGGCGGTGGCGCAGGCCACCGGTTCGGAACTGGTCCGGTTGCAGTGCTATGAGGGCGTCGACGAGGCCCGTGCGTTGTACGAGTGGAACCACGCCAAGCAGATCCTGCGAATCCAGGCCGGAAACGCGGGTGCGGGCGGCGAAGCCTGGGAACGCACCAAAGACGATGTGTTCAGTGAGGAATTCCTGCTGTCCCGGCCGCTGCTGACCGCGATCCGGCGCACCGAGCCGACGGTGCTGCTGATCGACGAGACCGACAAGGCCGACATCGAGATCGAGGGTCTGCTGCTGGAGGTGCTCTCCGATTTCGCGGTGACCGTGCCGGAACTGGGCACCATCACCGCCGAGCGCATCCCGTTCGTCGTGCTCACCTCCAACGCCACCCGGGAGTTGTCCGAGGCGCTGAAGCGCCGCTGCCTGTTCCTGCACATCGACTTCCCCGATCCGGATCTGGAGCGGCGCATCCTGCTGTCCCGGGTGCCGGAGCTCCCGGAGCGGATCGCATCGGAACTGGTGCGCATCGTCGGGGTGTTGCGCGGTATGCAACTCAAGAAACTGCCCTCGGTCGCCGAGACGATCGACTGGGCCCGCACCGTGCTGGCGCTGGGCATGGACACCATCGACGACGAGATGATCGCCGCCACCCTGGGGGTGGTGCTCAAACATCAGTCCGACCAGCAGCGCGCGATCAGCGAACTGAAGCTGAACTAGGGATCGCGATGGCTGTCCGCCGCACCCGCCCACCGCAGCCGCTGGCGCCGCACGGCATCCCCGGCCATCTGGTGGAGTTCATCGAAGCCCTGCGGGCACAGGGGATTTACGTCGGGCCGTCGGAGACGGTGGACGCCGGCCGGGTGGTATCGGTGCTCGGGCTGGGCGACCGGGAGGTGTTGCGGGAGGGCATCGCCTGCGCGGTGCTGCGCCGGCCCGATCACCGCGACACCTACGACGCGCTGTTCGACCTGTACTTCCCTGCGGCGCTGGGGGCGCGCACCGTGCTCGACGAGGACGGCGAGCCCACCGACGACCCCGGGTTGCCGGCCGAGGACATCGAGGCGATGCGTGCCGCGCTGCTCGATCTGCTCGCCGACAACGAGGAACTCGCGAATCTCGACGAACGGCTGGCCATGATGATCGCCAAGATCGTCGAGGCCTACGGCCGGTACAACTCCAGCCGCGGACCGTCGTACTCGTCATATCAGGCGCTCAAGGCGATGGCCCTGGACGACCTGGAGGGCCGGCTGCTTGCCGGGCTGCTCGCACCGTACGGCGACGAACCCACACCGAGTCAGGAGCAGATCGCCAAAGCCATTGCCGCGCAGCGAATCCTGCAGCTGAAGCAGATGGTGGAGGCGGAGACGAAGCGGCGCACCGCCGAACAGCTCGGCCGGGAACACGTCCAGATGTACGGGGTGCCGCAGCTGGCGGAGAACGTCGAATTCCTGCGTGCCTCCGGTGAACAACTGCGCCAGATGCAGCGGGTGGTGGCGCCGCTGGCCCGGATGCTGGCCACCCGGCTGGCCGCGCGCCGCCGCCGCGCCCGCGCCGGTGAGATCGATCTGCGCAAGACATTACGCAGATCGATGTCGACCGGCGGGGTCCCGATCGACCTGGTGCTGAAGAAACCGCATCCGGCCCGGCCGGAACTGGCGGTGCTGTGCGATGTGTCGGGTTCGGTGGCCGGGTTCAGCCACTTCACCCTGATGCTGGTGCACGCGCTGCGCCAACAGTTCAGCCGGGTCCGGGTCTTCGCCTTCATCGACACCACCGACGAGGTCACCGACCTGTTCGGACCCGACGCCGATCTGGCCGTGGCGGTGCAGCGCATCACCCGCGAAGCCGAGGTGTTCACCCGCGACGGGCACTCCGACTACGGCCACGCGTTCGTGTCCTTTCTGGACAAGTACCCCAACGCGCTGTCGCCGCGCAGCTCGCTGCTGATCCTCGGTGACGGCCGCAACAACTACCGCAATCCGGAATTGGAGCTGCTGGAACGGATGGTCGACGCCAGCCGGCACGCGCACTGGCTCAACCCCGAACCGCGGCACCTGTGGGGCAGCGGCGACTCCGCGGTGCCGAGATACTCCGAGGTCATCACCATGCACGAATGCCGGTCTGCCAAACAGCTGGCCGCGGTCATCGATCAGCTGCTGCCGGTCTGACCCCGGCCGTCCCGGCGCAGGCCTACCGTAAGCTCGATATTTGTGCAATCGCGGACCCGGAGACTCGGTGTGATGGGTGGGACGTTCGATCCCATCCATCACGGTCACTTGGTCGCTGCCAGTGAGGTCGCCGATCTGTTCGATCTCGACGAGGTGCTGTTCGTGCCGACCGGTCAGCCCTGGCAGAAGCACCGCGAGGTCACCGCCGCCGAAGACCGCTATCTGATGACGGTCATCGCGACGGCGTCCAACCCCCGCTTCGGGGTGAGCCGGGTCGACATCGACCGTCCGGGACCCACCTACACCCGGGACACGCTGCGCGACCTCAAGACCATGCACCCCGACGCCGAGTTGTACTTCATCACCGGCGCCGATGCGCTGGCATCGATCCTGTCCTGGCAGGACTGGGAGGAGATGTTCTCGCTGGCCCGGTTCGTCGGGGTGAGCCGGCCGGGGTACGAACTGGACGGGGAGCACATCCTCGGCGCGTTGAAGGAGAAGCCCGCCGACGCGCTGACCCTGGTCGAGGTGCCGGCGCTGGCGATCTCGTCCAGTGACTGCCGGGCGCGGGCCGCGGCCGGGCGGCCGATCTGGTATCTGGTGCCCGACGGGGTGGTGCAGTACGTGGCCAAACGCAAGCTGTATCAGAACCCGGACCGGGTCGTCCCACAACCATCAGCGAAGCGCGCGTGCGCGAAGAGCCAAGGAGATCAGTGACGGCGTCCAAGGAAGCCATCGAGATGGCGACGGTGGCGGCCCGTGCGGCTGCGGCCAAACTCGCCGAAGACGTGGTGGTGATCGATGTGTCGGGGCAGTTGGTCATCACCGACTGCTTCGTCATCGCGTCGGCCTCCAACGAGCGTCAGGTCAACGCGATCGTCGACGAGGTGGAGGAGAAGATGCGGCGCGCGGGCTACAAACCGGCCCGCCGGGAAGGCACCCGCGAAGGTCGCTGGACACTGCTGGACTACATCGACGTCGTGGTGCACATCCAGCATCAGGACGAGCGCGAGTTCTATGCCCTCGACCGGCTGTGGCGGGACTGCCCCACCGTCCCGGTCGATCTGGACCCCGCCGATGTCGACCCCGCCGATCGGGATGGCGCGTGATGCGGGTACGCAAACTGGTGATGCTGCGGCACGGGCAGACCGAGTACAACGCGGGCAGCCGGATGCAGGGGCAGCTCGACACCGACCTCAGCGATCTGGGCCGGGCGCAGGCCGTCGCGGTCGCCGAGGTGCTGTCCAAACGTCAACCGCTGGCGATCGTGTCGTCGGATCTGCGGCGCGCGTTCGACACCGCGGTGGAACTGGGGGACCGTTCCGGGTTGCCGGTGCAGGTCGACCCGCGGCTGCGGGAAACCCATCTCGGAGAATGGCAGGGTTTGACCCATCTGGAGGTCGATGCGGCGGCCCCCGGGGCGCGGCTGGCCTGGCGCGACGATGCCCGGTGGGCGCCGCACGGCGGCGAGAGCCGCGTCGACGTCGCGGCCCGCAGCCTGCCCCTGGTCGCCGAGCTGGTTGCCGAACACCGAGACTGGGGCGCCGACGGTCAGGACCGCCCGGTGGTTCTGGTGGCGCACGGCGGTCTGATCGCCGCGTTGACCGCGGCCCTGCTCGGGTTGCCGGTGGACAACTGGCCGGCGCTGGGCGGTATGGGCAACGCCAGCTGGGTGCAGTTGAGCGGGCACGGTCCGGCCGATCCGGACGGCGGCGATCCGGACGGTTCGGTGTTCGACCGCATCCGCTGGCGGCTCGACGTGTGGAACGCTTCGGCACAGGTCGCCGGCGATGTCCTCTGACCGTGGCGACGGGCGGCCGCCCGTCCTGCTGGTGTTCGCCGACTCGTTGGCGTACTACGGTCCCACCGGCGGGCTGCCCGCCGATGACCCCCGGATCTGGCCGAATCTCGTTGCACAGCAACTGGGGTGGGATGTCGAGCTGATCGGGCGGATCGGCTGGACCTCCCGCGACGTGTGGTGGGCGGCGACCCAGGACCCGAGGGCGTGGGCGGCGTTGCCCCGCGCCGGTGCGGTGATCTTCGCGACCGGCGGCATGGATTCGCTGCCCTCACCGCTGCCCACGGCACTGCGGGAGTTGATCCGCTATGTCCGCCCGCCGCGGCTGCGGCGCTGGGTGCGCGACGGTTACGGCTGGCTGCAGCCTCGGCTGTCACCGTATGCGAGATCGGCGCTGCCCCCGCATGTGTCGGTGCAGTATCTCGAGATGACCCGCGGCGCGATCGATTTCAACCGGCCCGGGATCCCGGTGGTGGCGGCGCTGCCGTCGGTGCACATCGCCGACACCTATGGTCGGGCGCACCACGGGCGCGAGCCGACCGCGCGGGCGATCACCCGATGGGCCGACGAGCACGATGTGGCATTGGTGGACTTCAAAGCGGCGGTGGAGGACCACATCATGAGCGGCCGGGGGAATCCGGACGGTATCCACTGGAACTTCGAGGCGCACCGGGCGGTGGCCGATCTGATGCTCAAGGCACTGGCCGAAGCGGGGGTGCCGCCCGACGGACTGGAGCGCTGACGTGGCGGTCGTGGTGGTCACCGACTCCTCGGCACGGCTGTCCGCCGAGGTCCGTTCCCGGTGGGCGATCCGGCAGGTGCCGTTGCATGTGCTCGTCGACGGCACCGATCTTCGGGACGGAATCGATCCGGTGCCGCACGACATCCACAACCGACCGAATGTCACCACGGCCGGCGCCACCCCGCTCGAACTGAGCGAGGCGTATCGCAGCGCGCTGGCCGACAGCGACGGCGACGGCGTCGTGGCGGTGCACATCTCGGCGGCGCTGTCGGGCACCTTCGGTTCCGCCGTGCAGACCGCCCGGGAGTTCGGTCCCGCCGTGCGGGTGGTCAACTCCCGATCCGCGGCAATGGGTGTCGGCTTCGTCGCGCTCGCCGCGGCCAGGGCGGCCGCCGACGGCGCCGACCTCGACGCCGTGGAGGCGGCCGCCCGCGCCGCGGTGTCCCGCAGTCACGCCTTCATCGTGGTGCACCGGCTGGACAATCTGCGTCGCAGCGGCCGGATCGGCGCGGCGTCGTCCTGGCTGGGCACCGCATTGGCGTTGAAACCGTTGCTGTCGCTGGACGAAGACGGCCGGCTGGTGCTCGACCAGCGCATCCGGACGGTCACCAAGGCGCACGCCGCCCTGATCGACAAGGCGGCCGAGACCATCGGTGATCAGCGGGCGATGGTGGCCGTGCACCACGTCGACAACCACGACGCCGCCGACGCGGTCGGCGCCGCACTGACCAGCCGACTCCCGCACATCGAATCGCTGACGGTGTCGGACATGGGGCCGGTGCTGGGCGTGCACGTCGGCGGTGGCGCGGTCGGCGTGTGCATCGGGCTGCTGCAGTGAATCCCGTTGCGGCACAGTGATCCTTGCCGTACGACGGCAAAGTCTCCGCACCCGCCTATCTCACGTCGACGTAGACGGTTCGGCCGGTCACGGTGGTGACGATGTCGTCACCGGCGCCGGCCACCCCGGAGTCGGTGCGGCTGTAGGTCTGTCCCGGCCGGATGGCGACAACGGTGGCGCGGTTCAACGGTGCGGTGCCGATGCGGTTGACGATGACGCGGTAACCGTCGCGCTGCAACTGACTGATGACGGTGTCGGCGGTGCCAGGTTCGGCCGGTGCAGCGACGGCGGTTCCGGTCAGTCCGGCTGTGGCAGCGGTCAATCCGCCGGCGACCAGGGTGGCGATGGCCAGCTTCGTCATGAGACGCCTCGCTTTCGTTGTGACACCCGGTTTCGGGCTTCTGTCAGTGATGTCCGGTGGAACCCCGGGCGTCGGCGGTTGATTTCGCGATGGCAGCAATTGATCGGCACCTGGCAGAAACCGAGTCGTGCCGGTGCGATCCGGTCCGCAGGCCGACCTATGCTGTCGCGGTGGTGAGGAACTCATGACCACCGGTATCCGATCGTTCACGTTCGGTAAGGACGACGGTGTGCCCCCGCCGGTGGCGCCGTTCGCCCACGCCACCGCGGCCGGGCCCACGTTGTACGTCACCGGTCAGATGCCCACCGATACCACCGGCGCGCTGGTCGGCGACGACATCGCGACGCAGACCGATCAGGTGCTGCGAAATCTTCTCCGGGTCACCGAGTTGTGCGGGGGCGGCATCGCCGACGTGGTGCAGGTGCGGGCGTATCTGCTGAACTGGTCGGACTACGAGGCGTTCAACGACGCGTATGCGTCCTGGTTCCCGCAGCGGTTGCCCTCCCGCACCTGTGTGGGCGTGACCGGGCTGGCGGTCGGAGCGCTGGTCGAGATCGACTGGGTGTGCTGGCGCAGCGACGGCTGGGATCGGGACGGATCCTGACCGGCCGAGCATCATCCACAATCGCGGCTTTGTCCCCAGCCCGGCGCAGCCGGTGCTGAGCTGACCACAACCGGTCGGCCGGCGGCCCTACCGTCGGGCACATGCGTACCGAACTCCCGGCCGCCCGGTTGTACCGGCGCCTCGGCGCCGGCCACCATCCCGACAGCGGGTCCGGCCGCACCGACACCGGGGAAGACCGCGGGGAGGACCGCGGGGAAGAACGCGGCGAGGACCGCGGGGAGGAAGGGACGGCCGCGAACGAATCCGGGACTGCGCCGGATGCGGTGCTGTCGAAGTGGCTGCCCGACAACACCGACGGCGCATCCGGTGGATGGCTGGCCGCGATCCGCGCCGATCCCGGCCGGGCCGGGGCCGTCGCGCTCGTTGCCGTCGGTGTGACCGCGGTGCTGATCACCATCTTCGCCCTGGTGCGTGACGAGACGCCGCCGGTGATGTCGGCCAACCTGCCGCCGGTGGAGATGGTCTCGTCCGCGAGCGCCGCACCCGGACCGCAGACCACTGCGGCCCCGGATGAACCGGTGGTGGTGAGTGTGGTCGGTCTGGTCCACAAACCCGGACTGGTCCGGCTGGCGCCCGGCGCCCGGGTGGCGGACGCCCTCACCGCCGCCGGCGGCGCCGTCGGCGGGGCGGACCTGATCGGACTCAACATGGCCCGCCGGGTCACCGACGGGGAACAGATCATCGTGGGTATCGCCGCCGTGCCCGGTGAGCCTGCGGCACTGGGAAGTTCGATCAGTACCGGGGCGGGCGATCCGGCCGGCGCCCCGGCGAGCGGGGCCGGCGAATCCACCGCGCCCGACCCGGGCGGCGCCGCCGGCGGATCGGTCAACCTCAACACCGCGACGGTGGAGCAACTCGACACCCTTCCCGGCATCGGCCCGGTCACCGCCGAGGCCATCGTGGCGTGGCGGGACCGCAACGGGCGGTTCGACAGTGTCGACCAGCTGCTCGAGGTCGACGGCATCGGCCCGGCGCGGCTGGACAAGCTGCGCGACCGGGTCCACGTCTGACGCGCGGTGTCCGGACCGGGCCCGGGCGACGGCGACCAGCATGACCTCAACGGCGGCCAGCGAGACCACTACGACCTGCGGTTGGTCCCGGCTGCCGGGACCGCGTGGGCTGTCACCGCGGCCGGAATCGTGTGGCCCGGCGGCGGTGCGCTGCCGGCGGCCCTGCTCTCGGTGGCGCTCACGGTGGCGGTGGGGTGGTGGGGGAGCACCCGATCAGCGGCCGGCGGGCGCACCCTCGCCGCCGGGGTCGTCGCGGTCGCCGCCGTCGGCGCGGCGATGGCGGTCGCGATCACCCTGCGTACCGACCACCTGGACCGCCACCCGCTGACCGACCGATACGGCACCGTGGCCGGCGTGGTGGTCACCCCGACCGAGATTCCCCGTCCGCTCGGCGGCGGGCGGCTGATGTTTCGGGGCACGCTGCGGTCCGCCGACGGGCAGCGGATGTCCGGGCGGGTGGTGGTGTTCGCGTCCGCGGCCCGCTACGGCGAGCTGATCGCGGGCCAGCCGGCCGGGTTCACCGCCCGGATCGGCCGGCCGGCGCGGCGCGACCTGACCGTGGCGACCCTGTCCGCGACGGGAAGTCCGGTGCCCGGCGACGCCCCGGCGTTGCTGCGCGCCGCTCATCGGGTCCGGGCCGGGTTCGCCGAATCGGCGCGGGCGGTGCTGCCGGCCGAGCAGGCGGCGATGCTGCCCGCCCTGGTGCTCGGTGACACCTCGGCGGTCAGCGGGCGGGTGACCGCGGAATTCCGGGCCGCCGGTCTGACCCATCTGACCGCGGTGTCCGGCGCCAACGTCACGATCGTCTGCGGTGCGGTGCTGCTGTCCGCGGCGGTGGTGGGTCCCCGCTGCGCGGTGGCGGCCGCCGCGGTGGCGCTGGTGGCGTTCGTGATCGTGGTGTTGCCGTCGGCCAGTGTGCTGCGGGCCGCGGTGATGGCCGCCATCACCCTGCTCGCGATGGTGTCGCACCGCCGCCGCCAGGCGATTCCGGCGCTGGCGGCCAGTGTGCTCGGATTGGTCGTCGCCGCACCCGAACTCGCCGTCGACGCCGGGTTCGCGCTGTCGGTGGCGGCGACGGCCGCGCTGATCGTCATCGCCCCCGCATGGTCGCGGCGGTTGACCGCACGGGGCTGGCCGAAACCGCTGGCCGACGCGGTCAGCATCGCCACTGCCGCGCAGGTGGTCACCGCCCCGCTGATCGCCGGCATCTCCGGGCGGCTCAGCCTGGTGTCGATCGCCGCGAACCTCGCTGTGGCGGTGGTGATTCCACCGATCACGGTGTTGGGGACGGTGGCCGCGGCGCTCGGCGCCTGCTGGCCGGACGGCGCCCAGCTGCTGATCCGGTTCGCCGGCCCGGAGGTGTGGTGGTTACTGGAGGTGGCGCGGTGGTCGGCCGCCGTGCCGGGTTCGGCGGTGCCGGTGCCGTCCGGTGTCGCCGGGGTGACCGTGGTGGCCGGCGGCGCCGTCGCGGCGGTGCTGCTGTGGCGGCGGCCGTGGATTCGGTGGGCCACCGCCGGGACGGTACTGAGCCTCGTCGCGTGGACGGTGGCCGGGCCCGGACCGTCGGGGTGACATGGCACGATCGTGGCGTGAGTGATCAGGATGGCCGGTTGCATCTGGTGCTCGGTGACGAGGAGTTCCTGGTGGAACGCGCGGTCGCGGCGGTGCTGCGGGATGCCAGGCGCCGCGCCGGATCCGCCGACATTCCGGTGAACCGGATGCGGGCCGGCGATGTCAGCACCCACGAACTCGCCGAACTACTCAGCCCGTCGCTGTTCGCCGACGAACGGGTGGTGGTGCTCGAGCCCGCCGCCGAAGCCGGGAAGGACGCCGTCGCGCTGATCTCCGACGCCGCCGCCGACCTGCCCGCGGGCATCGTGCTGGTGGTCGTCCACTCCGGTGGCGGCCGGGCCAAGGCCCTGGCGGAGAAGTTGAAAAAGCTTGGCGCCCAGGTGTATCCGTGTGCCCGTATCACCAAACAAGCCGATCGCGCCGAGTTCGTGCGGCGCGAGTTCCGGGCGGGCAAGGTGAAGGTGTCCGACGACACCGTCGCCGCGGTGCTGGACGCCGTCGGCTCGGACATCCGCGAGCTGGCGGCGGTCTGCTCCCAGTTGATCGCCGACACCGGCGGTCAGGTGGACGCCGCCGCGGTCCGCCGGTACTACAGCGGCAAGGCGGAGGTGAAGGGATACGACATCGCCGACAAGGCAGTGGTCGGCGATGTGGCCGGGGCGGCCGAGGCGTTGCGGTGGGCGTTGATGCGGGGAGAACCGCATGTGGTGCTGGCCGACGCACTGGCCGAAGCGGTGCACAGCATCGCCCGGGTCGGGCCGGTGTCGGGCGATCCGTACCGGCTGGCCGGAGAGCTCGGCATGCCGCCCTGGCGGGTGCAGAAGGCGCAGAAGCAGGCGCGGCGATGGTCACGGGAATCGGTCGCCGAGGCCATCCGGTTGGTGGCCGCCCTCAACGCCGACGTCAAAGGCGCGGCCGCCGACGCCGAATACGCCCTGGAGTCGACGGTGCGGAAGGTGGCCGAACTGGTCGCGGACTGACCCGGACCCGTCGGCTCCGGATGTGATCGCCTGCCGATCAGAGGCCGATCAGCGGCGGTTCCAGACTGTTGATCAGATCTTGTTGAACGCCTGCCACAGCGCCGACTTGCGGTTGGCCGCCTGGTTCTTGTGGATGACGCCCTTGCTGGCCGCCTTGTCGAGCTTGCGGCTGGTCGCGTGCAGCAGCTCTTCGGCTTTGGCCTTGTCGCCGGCCTCCAGAGCCTCGCGGTAGCGACGGACCGCCGTGTTGAGCGAGGACTTCACCGACTTGTTGCGGAGTCGACGGCGCTCATTCTGACGGTTGCGCTTCTCCTGCGACTTGATGTTGGCCACGCGTAAGTCCTTCGTATTCCTCAGCTGGGGTCTTCAAGCGGTGACGCCGCCCCCAGGGGGCGGGCAGCAAGGGATCAGGTTACCAGCGGTTACGGCGAAGTCCCAAAGCGAGCGGAGCCGACGCCCGGATGGACCTGCACCCGGTGCAGGTCATCACCCACCTCGATCTGCCGGCTGAAGGTGGTGGCGGCCTGCGCCCGCCACTCATCCTCCTGGCCGGGCTGGACCGGCGGGAGGTAGTGGGTGAGGATCAGGATCCCGACGCCCGCCCGTTCCGCCGTCGCACCGGCCTCCTGCGGGGAGGAGTGGTACTCGCAGATCTCGCGGATCCGCTGCTGGGGGAGCTGGGCTATCAATTCCTTGCGGATGACGGTGTGCACCATCGCTCCCGCCCCGGCCGCCAGCTCATCGAGGCTCTCGCACGGGACGGTGTCGCCGGCCAGCACGACCGACGCCCCGTCGTGCTCGACGCGGAACCCGATGGTCGGCGTCACGGGCCGGTGGTCGGTCGGCGCCACCCGGATCCGAACCCCGTCGACGTCCCATACCACGCCCTCGGTGGCCTCCTTGACGTCGACCTGCGGTGGAGTGGTCAGATCCGCGTGGTGCTTCATCCGGTAGCCGATGTCGTGGCCGAACGCGCGCAGCGTCGCCGACACCACCTCGGCGGTACCGGGCGGGCCGATGATCGGCAACGGCGGCAGCTGCGGGTCGAAATTGCTGATCCACCGGGTGATGAGCAGATCGCCCAGGTCGGCGATGTGATCGCTGTGCAGATGCGTCAGCAGCAACGCCGTCAGGGCGGTGGCGCTGGTCTCGGCGCCCGCCATCCGCTGCTGCACCCCGCGGCCGCAGTCGATCAACAACGTCTGGTGGCCGGCGCGCACCAACGTCGACGGACCGGCGCGGTGGGCGTCGGGGACCGGGCTTCCGGTGCCGAGCAGAGTGACCTCGATCATGACCCCATGCCTACCGGTTCCGGCCCCGTCCCGGGGCCGAAACGAGACGGTCGGACCGGAGACGTGTGGCAGGGTTCGATGGTGGAGGTCGTTCGATGGTGGAGGTCGTTCGATGGTGGAGGTCGTTCGATGGTGCAGGTCGAGGTGCAGCCCGCCCGGCGCGGGATGGCCAACCGGCTGGGTTCCACCCTGGGCCGGGCGTTCCAGGACGATCCGCTGATGGTGTGGATGCTGCCCGACCCCGGTGCGCGGGCCCGCGGCCTGCCCCGGATCTTCGCCGCCATGACCCGCCATCACTTCCTCGGTCTCGACGCCAGCGAGGTGGCGGGAACGGCCGGACATCCCGTCGCGGCCGCGGCGCTGTGGGATCCGCCCGGGCACTGGAAGTCGGCCTGGTGGCAGGACCTGCTCATGATGCCCGCGTTCCTGCGCGCATTCGGTCGCCGGGCGGCCGCCGCCCGGCAGGCCGACGAGCTCATGAAGAAGCACCATCCCGAAGAGCCGCACTGGTACCTCGCGGTGATCGGCAGCGACCCGGCGGTGCGCGGCCGGGGCTTCGGGCAGGCGCTCATGCGGTCCCGGCTGGACCGGGTCGACGCCGAGCACGCACCCGCCTACCTGGAGTGCACCAACCCCGACAACGTGGCCTACTACCAGCGGTTCGGATTCGACGTCACCGCCGAGATCGAACTCCCCGACGGGGGTCCGCGCATGTTTCTGATGTGGCGCCCGGCGCGCTGACGACACGGTAGGCTGTGGGAATCGATGTGAAATAGATCACTTCACCAGCGGGGGCGCCATGCGTATCGCGGACGTACTTCGTCGGAAGGGCTCGACGGTGGCCACCGTCACCGAAACCACGACGATCACCGGGCTGCTCGCCGAGATGGCGACGCACAATGTCGGCGCGATGGTGGTGGTCCGTCCGGACGGGTCCGGAGGGATCGCCGGGATGGTGTCCGAGCGCGACGTCGTCCGCAAACTGCACCAACGGGGCGCGAACCTGCTCGATCAGCCGGTGTCGGAGATCATGACCAGCCTGGTGGTGACGTGTTCGCCCGACGACGCGGTCGACGATCTGGCGGCGATGATGACCGACAACCGGGTGCGCCACGTCCCGGTGCTGGTGGACGGCCGGCTCGCCGGGATCGTCAGCATCGGTGACGTCGTCAAGACCCGGCTGGAGGAGCTGGAGGCCGAGCAGGAGCAGTTGCACGCCTACATCACCGGCGGATAGTCAGCTCCAGGAGTATTCGGCGCGCAGCCGCGCGGCGACCAGTTCGAATGTGTGCCGTTCGAGGATCGCGCCCTCGCGGCGGATGCCCTCCTCGGGCACGTCCAGCACCCGGTCCAGCCGCACCCAGCTGGTCCGGCCCTCGTAGTCCCAGCTGCCCGACCCGATGTTCACCCACTCCGGGTCGTCGGCGTGATGTTGCTGACTGGACAGCATCAGACCGAGCAGGGTGTTCCGGTCCCGGCCGACCACCAGCACCGGGCGGTCCTTGCCGCGGGTCGGGTCGTCCTCGTAGGCCACCCAGGTCCACACGATCTCGCCCGGGTCGGCGCGGCCGTCGAGGTCGGGCGCGTAGACCACCCTGCGGGCCCGCTGCGCGGTCGGCACGCTGTGCCGGGTGATGGGACGGCCGGTGAGGGTGGGGGTCGCCTCCTCGGCGATGGCGCCGGCCAGCGCGTTCAGCCCGGCGTCGAGGCCCATCCGCAGACCGCGCTGCACATTGCGCGGCAGACCGTCGGGCTTCTGCAGTTGGCGGATGAGTCTCGGCGCTTCGTCGAACACCAGCTTCTCGGTGGCCTGCACGAAGCGCTGGAACGGCTTCCACTGCGACGCCATGTTTCGAGCATATGTGAACGACGGCCCGCGATTGTGCCGCCGAAGCCGTCGCTGGATACCCTGGTGAGGCATACCCGACCGGTCTTCACCAGGAGATTCCCATCAGCAGCTTCGCTGACAAGACATTCACCGATCCCGAGCGGATCCGGAACTTCTGCATCATCGCCCACATCGACCACGGCAAGTCGACGTTGGCGGACCGGATGCTGCAGTTGACCGGGGTCGTCGACGACCGCACCATGCGGGCCCAGTACCTGGACCGGATGGACATCGAGCGTGAACGTGGCATCACGATCAAGGCGCAGAACGTCCGGCTGCCGTGGCGGGTCGACGGTGTCGACCACGTGTTGCACCTGATCGACACCCCCGGGCACGTCGACTTCACCTACGAGGTGTCGCGCGCCCTGGCGGCGTGCGAGGGTGCGGTGCTACTGGTCGACGCCGCCCAGGGCATCGAGGCGCAGACGCTGGCGAACCTGTACCTGGCGCTGGACCGTGACCTGGTGATCATCCCGGTGCTCAACAAGATCGACCTGCCCGCCGCCGACCCGGACCGGTACGCCGCTGAGATCGCCAACATCATCGGATGCGAGCCCGAAGAGGTGCTGCGGGTGTCGGGCAAGACGGGGGAGGGCGTCGCCGAACTGCTCGACCAGGTGGTGCGCCAGGTTCCCCCACCGGTCGGTGACCCGGACGCGCCGACCCGGGCGATGATCTTCGACTCGGTATACGACATCTACCGCGGCGTGGTGACCTATGTGCGTGTCGTCGACGGCAAGATCACGCCGCGCGAGCGCATCGTGATGATGTCCACCGGCGCCACCCACGAACTGCTCGAGGTGGGCATCGTCTCACCGGAACCCAAACCGTCGGACGGCCTCGGCGTCGGCGAGGTGGGATATCTGATCACCGGGGTCAAGGATGTGCGCCAGTCCAAGGTCGGCGACACCGTGACCGCCGCCCGCAACGGGGCGACCGAACCGCTGACCGGCTACCGCGAACCCAAACCCATGGTCTACTCGGGGCTGTATCCGGTCGACGGCTCGGACTACCCGGTGCTGCGCGACGCGCTGGAGAAGCTGCAGCTCAACGATGCGGCGCTGACCTGGGAGCCGGAGACGTCGGTGGCGCTCGGGTTCGGGTTCCGGTTGGGATTCCTGGGCCTGCTGCACCTGGAGATCACCCGGGAACGGCTGGAACGTGAATTCGACCTCGATCTGATCTCCACCGCGCCGAACGTCGTCTACCGGGTGATCCAGGAGGACGGCACCGAGGTGAAGGTCACCAACCCGTCCGACTGGCCCGAGGGCAAGATCCGGGCGGTGTACGAGCCGGTGGTGAAGGTGACCATCATCGCGCCCAGCGAGTTCATCGGCTCGATCATGGAGTTGTGCCAGGCCCGGCGCGGTGAACTGCAGGGCATGGACTACCTGTCGCCGGAACGCGTCGAGCTGCGCTACATCATGCCGTTGGGCGAGATCATCTTCGACTTCTTCGACTCGCTGAAGTCGCGCACCCGCGGCTACGCCAGCCTGGACTACGAGGAGGCTGGCGAGCGGGAGTCGTCGCTGGTGAAGGTCGACATCCTGCTGCAGGGTGAGCCGGTCGACGCGTTCAGCGCGATCGTGCACAAGGACGCGGCCTACGAGTACGGCAGCAAGATGACCACCAAACTGCGTGAACTGATCCCGCGTCAGCAGTTCGAGGTGCCGGTGCAGGCCGCGATCGGGTCCAAGATCATCGCCCGGGAGAACATCCGCGCCATCCGCAAGGACGTGCTGTCCAAGTGCTACGGCGGCGACATCAGCCGTAAGCGCAAGCTGCTGGAGAAGCAGAAGGAGGGCAAGAAGCGGATGAAGACGATCGGCCGGGTCGATGTGCCGCAGGAGGCGTTCGTCGCGGCCCTGTCCACCGACGCGGCCGGGGACAAGAACGCCAAGAAATAGGCGGCCGGAAAACCAGAAGCAGGACCGAGACCGACGCCGGCGGCCGAAACCGGGGCCGCCGCCCGGCTTGGGGAAAACGCCCGCAGCGCCGCCGGGGACGTGTTATCGAGGAGTACGGCGAATGCGCCGGTTCTCGATGCGCGGGTTCGGTTCCAGGAGACGGTATGCGGCGATTCGGGGCGACGGTCGCGGTGGCGGCCGTCGGTGTCTGCCTCGCCGGTTGCACGGTGACCGCCGACCCGCAGGCGGCCGAGTCGCCGCCCGCCGTGCGGATCGATCCGGCTGTCGTGCCGTCCGAGTCGCGGCCGCTGGCGCCGATCCTGCCGACCGCCGAGGAACTGAGCGATCTGCTGGGCACCGCGGGGTTCACCGGACCGCTCGTCGACGGCGACGCGGACGCCCTGCTGGCGGGGATCACCGACGCCGCCGCCAGCCCTCCCGAGTGTGTCGGGCCCGCCTACCGCCTGCAGAAGTCGGTGTACGGCACCGGCCCGGTCCGGGGCGTGGCCAGCCGATCGTGGGCCGGCGGGTCCGGCGAGCAGCCGACGATGTCCGGCTTCTTCGGCGTGGTCCGGTTCGCCACCCCAACCGACGCCGAGGCGTTCTTCGCCGCGGCGGCCGACACCTGGTACCGCTGCAACGGGCAGACCCTGGTACTGGACCAGCGGGGTGGGGGAGCGAGCCGCATCACCGGCGTGACGGTCGATCATGCCGGCGAGCACGCCGTGGTGTCCGCCGTGGTCATGCGCGACACCGGCACGGCGATGCAGCGCGCCCTCGGCGTGGCGCGGGATTACGTCGTGGACATCGAGATCACCGATGGGGAGATCACCGATGAGCTCACCGGCGGCGCAGCGGCCGGCGACACCAGGGGAGCGGTCGCGGTGGCCGACCTGATGCTGCGCAAGATCGGTTGACCGACCCGGCTGCCCGGATACTGGTGCTGTGACTTCCCGGACCGCGTCGGACGTCCTCGTCTTCCTGACCGGTGACGTGATGACCGGGCGCGGCGTCGACCAGATCCTCGCCCGTCCCGGCGACCCGACGCTGCGCGAGCCGGTGGTGAAGGACGCCAGAACCTATGTGCGGCTGGCGGAACGGGTCAACGGCGCGATCCCGGCGCCGGTCGACTCGACCTGGCCGTGGGGGGAGGCACTGGCGGTCCTCGCCGACGTGCGGCCCGACGTCCGGGTGATCAACCTGGAGACCAGCGTGACCACCAGCGCCGAGTTCGCGCCGGGCAAGGCGGTGCACTACCGGATGCACCCCGCCAATGTCGACTGCCTCACGGCGGTCGGCCCCGACGTGTGCGCGTTGGCCAACAACCACGTCCTCGACTTCGGCCGCGCGGGACTCGCGGACACGCTGCGGACCCTGTACGACGCCGGAATCGGTTGTGCCGGCGCGGGTCTGGACCTCGACGAAGCCGAACGGCCCGCGACCGTGCCGGCCGGGGAGCACACCCGGGTCGTGGTCGCCTCGGTGGGCGCCACCACCAGCGGAGTCCCCGCCGGGTGGGCGGCCGGCCACCGGCGTCCCGGGGTGGCGCTGCTGCCGGATCTGTCCGAACACACCGCGGCGGCGGTGGCCCGCCGGGTGCTGGCCGGCACGCGCGACGGCGACATCGCGGTGGTGTCGGTGCACTGGGGTTCGAACTGGGGATATGACGTCGACGAGGAACAGATCCGGTTCGGGCGCCGGTTGATCGACGAGGGCGTCGACGTGGTCCACGGGCACTCGTCGCACCACCCGCGGCCGATCGAGGTGTACCGCGGCAAGCTCATCCTTCACGGATGTGGCGACATGATCGACGACTACGAGGGCATCGGCGGCCACGAGATGTTCCGCCCGGAACTGCGGCTGATGTACTTCGCGTCGATCGACCGTCGCGACGGGCGGCTCACGGCGCTGACGATGGCGCCGATGCGGATGCGGCGGATGCGCCTCGAGCACGCCTCGGATTCCGACGCGGAGTGGCTGCGCGGCACGCTCGAGCATGCGAGTCGCCGGTTCGGCACCGTGGTGCGGCGCGCCGCCGACGGCATGCTGGCGGTGGACGTGGGCCCGTGAGCCGGTGGGCGCGTCACACCCTGAACAGCTCGGCGGCGTTGCGGTACAGCACGTTGCACAACCAGTCGTCGTCGATGCCGGGCAGTTCGGTCAGCACCTGCAGCGCATGCGGATACGGATACGGGATGTTCGGGAAATCGCTGCCGAACACGATCCGCTCACCGAGGCCGGCCAGCCGCGGGTACTGGTCGGCGGGAAACGGCATGACCTTCTCGGCGAAATCGGTGAAGGCCATCGTGGTGTCCAACCGGACACCGTCGAATCGTTCGGCCAGATCGATGAAGTCGACGTATTCGGGCATCCCCATGTGCGCGATGATCAGCCGCAGCCGGGGGTGTCGCCCCAACAGCGATCGGACCGGCTCCGGCCCGGTGAACTCGCCCGGCGCCGGACCCGACCCGCAGTGGATCACCACCGGGACCCCGGCGTCCTCGATGACACCCCACACGTCGTCGAGCAGCGGGTCGGTGGGGTCGTAGCCGCCGACCTGGACGTGCACCTTGAAGACCCGCACGCCGTCGTCGATCGCCCGGGTGACGTACTCGGCGACACCGGGTTCCGGATAGAAGGTGGCGGTCGCCAGGCAATCCGGTGTGGTGCGGGCGAACTCGGCCGCCCACTGGTTCAGCCACGCCGCCATGTCGGGTTTGTGGGGGTACACCAGCGAGGTGAACCGGGTGACACCGAAACCGCGCAGCACCTCGACCCGCTCGGTCTCGGCCAGGCGGTAGCTGATCGGCCATTCGCGGCCGACCAGGGGTCCGGCCGAGTCGAAGTACCGCCACACCTTGTCCATCACCCGTTTGGGCATGAAGTGGGTGTGCACGTCGATCAGACCCGGCAGACCGAGCCCGCGCCACAGCTCGCGCACCGCCCCGGCCTCACCATTCGGCCGCCGAACGTCAGCCTGTGTGCCAGAACCAGGCCCGATATGACTCATGAGCTCACGTTCGACCCACGATCAGATGTACATGGCCGGGTCGATGTAGCAGGTGGGGTCGACGGCCTCCTCGCGCTCCCGATCGGTGCGACGCCGCACCACCGCGGGTATGCCGGTCGCTATCGACTCCGGGGGAACATCGCGGGTGACGACGGCGTTGGCGCCGATCGCGCTGTCGTCGCCGACCGTGATCGGGCCCAGCACCTTGGCGCCGGCGCCGATCGTGACCCGGTTGCCGATCGTCGGGTGGCGCTTGACCTTCTTGAGGGTGCGGCCACCCAACGTCACCCCGTGGTAGATCATCACATCGTCGCCGATCTCTGCGGTCTCGCCGATCACGACGCCCATGCCGTGGTCGATGAAGAAGCGCCGGCCGATGGTGGCGCCCGGGTGGATCTCGATACCGGTGACCGCCCGGACGATCTGCATCAGCACCCGGGCGGGCCCCCGCAGCGCCGGCCGGGCCCACATCCGGTGCGCCACCCGGTGCGCCCAGATGGCGTGCAGGCCCGAATACACCAGCGCGTTCTCCAGGTCCCCACGCGCGGCCGGATCATGGGCCCGGGCGTTGCGCAGATCCTCCCGGAGTACGGCGAACAGTGCCATGACGGTCTCAGTCCCGGATGTGTTCGAACAGCGCTGTGGACACGTAGCGTTCGCCGAAGTCGGGGATGACCACCACGATCACCTTCCCGGCGTTCTCCGGACGCTTCGCCACCTCCAGTGCGGCCCACACGTTGGCCCCCGCCGAGATGCCGCCCAGGATGCCCTCCTGGGTGGCCAGCGCACGCGAGACGGAGATCGCGTCCTCGAATCCGGCGTCGATGATCTCGTCGTAGACATCGCGGTCGAGCACCTCGGGGATGAAGTTCGCCCCGATGCCCTGGATCTTGTGCGGACCGGGTTGGCCACCGTTGAGGATCGGGGAGTCCAGCGGCTCCACGCCGACGATCTTCACCCCGGGCTTGCGGGACTTGAGCAGCCGGCCGACACCGGTCAGCGTGCCACCGGTGCCGATCCCGGCGACGAAGATGTCGACCGTGCCGTCGGTGTCGGCCCACACCTCCTCGCCGGTGGTGCGCTCGTGGATGTCGGGATTGGCGGGGTTGGCGAACTGCTTCGCCGCCACCGCGTTCTCGGTCTCGGCGAGAATCTGCTCGGCGCGGGCGACGGCGCCGGCCATACCCTCGGCGCCGGGCGTGAGCACGATCTCGGCGCCGAACGCCCGCAGCATCACCCGGCGTTCGACCGACATGGTGTCCGGCATGGTCAGAATCACCCGGTAGCCACGCGCCGCGCCCACCATCGCCAGCGCGATACCGGTGTTACCGCTGGTGGCTTCCACGATGGTGCCGCCCGGTTTGAGCGCGCCGGAGGCCTCCGCCGCGTCGACGATCGCCACACCGATACGGTCCTTGACGCTGTTGGCCGGGTTGTAGAACTCCAGCTTGGCCAGCACCTGGGCGTCGAGACCCTCGGTGAGGCGATTGAGCCGGACCAGTGGTGTGCGTCCGACGATTTCGGTGACGTCGTTGTAGATATTGCCCATTTCCGCCCTTTGTGATGGACCCAGATCGCTCCGACCGAGCGTAGCGATCGATGGTGTGCCCCTCGACACGGCCACCGTCGAATACGTCTGGATCACATGGGCGCGTTGGCCGGGATGAACTCCCCGGACCCGTCGGCCTCCTCCTCGGCGCGGATCACGTGCACGACAGCGTTGATCAGCGCCAGATGGGTGAACGCCTGCGGGAAGTTGCCCAGATGGCGCCCGGTGCGCGGTTCGATCTCCTCGGCGTACAGGTGCAGCGGGCTGGCGAACGACAACAACCGCTCGCACAGATGCTTGGCGCGGCGCACCTCACCGATCTCGACCAGCGCCGAGACCAACCAGAACGAGCAGATCGTGAAGGTGCCCTCCTCGCCGGACAGACCGTCGTCGGTCTCCTCGACCCGGTACCGCAGCACCAGACCTTCCTCGGTGAGCTCGTCGGCGATCGCCAGCACGGTGGCCCGCACCCGCGGATCGTCCGGCGGCAGGAACCGCACCAGCGGCACCAGCAGCAGCGACGCGTCCAGCGCCTTGGAGCCGTACCGCTGCACGAACACGCCGCGTTCGTCGACCCCGTTGGCCAGCACGTCGGCCTTGATCTCCTCGGCGATGGCGCGCCACTGCTGGGCGTAGCTCTTCTCGCCCTGCAGTTCGGCCAGTTTCGAGCCGCGGTCCAGCGCCACCCAGCACATCACCTTGCTGGAGGTGAAATGCTGCGGTTCCCCGCGCACCTCCCAGATGCCCCGGTCGGGTTCCCGCCAGTGCTTGATCGCCTCCTCGACCTGCTGCTTGAGCACCGGCCACAGCGTGGGCGGGATCTGCTCGCGCGACTTGGCGTGCAGATACACCGAGTCGAGCATGGTGCCCCAGATGTCGTGCTGACGCTGGTTGTAGGCGCCGTTGCCGATCCGCACCGGCCGGGCGTTGTCGTAACCGGACAGATGCGGCAGTTCCTCCTCGACGAGCGTCCGCTCGCCGCCGACCGCGTACATCACCTGCAGCGGATGACGTTCCCCGTTGTTCGCGCCGGACACATCGGCGATGAACGCGAAGAAGTCGTCGGCCTCCCGGTCCAGGCCCAGGGTGTAGAGCCCCCACAGCGCGAACGTGGAGTCCCGCACCCAGGCGTAGCGGTAGTCCCAGTTCCGCTCGCCCTGCGGTGTCTCCGGCAGCGACGTGGTGCTGGCCGCCAGCAGCGCACCGGTCGGCGAATACGTCAGCCCCTTCAACGTCAGCGCGCTGCGCTGCAGGTAGCCCCGCCACGGGTGGTCCGGGAAGTTGCCGATGTTGATCCACTGCCGCCACGCCTCGCTGGTCTGCCACATCTTCTCGGCGGCCTCTTCGTAGGTCTGCGGGGCCGGGTGTTTCGACCAGCTCAGCGCGACGAAGACGTTGTCACCCTCCTTGAGCCGGGTGCGGGCCCGGGCCTCGCGGCCCTCCAGCCCGATACGCAGGTTCGTGGTCAACCGCAGCGTGGGATGCGAGTCGGGGTTCTCGGTCGCCCGCGCGATGGCCTCGCCGTAGGCGGCGGCCGAATACTCCCAGGTGGCGTTGTTGCGGTGGTAGTCGAACGCCGGTTCGCAGTTCATCACCAACTCGACGGTGCCGCTGACACAGCGCACCGTCCGCAGCAGGATGTGCTCGGCGTCCCAGTCCATCGGGGTGCGGCGGTGGGTGCGCGAGCGGGTCTCGATGTCGTGCCACGGGCCCATCACCAGCGCATCGCGCACGATCAACCACCCGGTGTGGGTCTGCCAGGTGGTCTCCAGGATCAGGCTGCCGGGCAGGTACCGCCGGGCGGCCGGCACCGACACGCCGTACGGGCCGAGCCGGAAATGCCCGGCGCCACGGTCGAGGATGGCGCCGAACACACTGGGCGAGTCCGGCCGGGGCACGCACAACCATTCCACCGAGCCCGACGACGAGATCAGGCATGTCGTCTCACAGTCCGACAGGAACCCGTAGTCGGCGATCGGCGGAAAGGGATTGCGCAGGGTGCCGGTCGGGGCATACGGCACGGGCTCCGTCACCGAGAACGAAGCCTTGCTTTGCGCCCCGAGCCCGGCCGGGGACGCGCGGCGGGCCCGGGCAGCCGACTCGTCGGCGGAGCTGTGCTGCAGAACCATATCCGCCATCATCGACTGCCGAGGGGCTTGCCGTCCACTGGGGTGGGGTGCGGCCCCGATTTGGTCACCTAAGCTGGTCGGATGGTCGCGGGAATCCTGAGCTGGTGGGACGGCGTCGAGCTGTGGCTGTCCGGGCTCGGCTTCGTCGCGCAGACCGCGGTGGTGATGCCGGTGGTGCTGGCGCTGGCGTTCGGGATCGCGGTGCTGCTCGACGTCGCGCTGCGGTTCGGGATCCGCGGCGTCCGGCTGCTGCGGTCGATGCCGCCGGCGCGCCGGGCCGGACTCGAGGAACAGGAGCGTTCGTGAATGGTATGCCGCGGTCCCGGGTGACGTTGGTGCTGGTCGTCCTGGTGCTGCTGGTGATCCTCATGTGGTGGTTCAGCCGCTGAGGCCCCGGCCGCCGGTGATCTGCGCGCGCGGTTCTGCGCACCCGTCGAGGGCTCTGTTATTCTTCCCGCCATGCAAACAGCGGCCTGCATCCAGTGCGCTGTTCTTGCTGCCTGCTGTTGTTGCTGACACCGATTCCGTCCGCGGTCTGGTGTCGGCGACGGCGCGTTCTGCCAGCTGAGAATCTCACCTTTCCGTGCGACGGCTCCAGGTCCCGTCCAGCTGAGGCCATCTGCAAGCCCAGAGAAGGAAAGGTCACCCGATGTCCGGTCAGAAGTCCCCGCGGCCCGCGAGATCACTCCGGCGGCGCGGCGCCCGCACGCTCAGCGTCCTCGCCGCCGGCGCCCTGCTGCTCGCCGGCTGCGGCGGCGGCGCCAGCGACGTCCCGGGCGGAGGTGGCGACGCGGACGCCGACACCACGCTGACCCTGGTCGCCTACGCCGTGCCGGAACCGGGCTGGAGCAAGGTGATCCCGGCGTTCGCCGCCACCGAGGAGGGCACCGGGGTGCAGGTGCGGGCCTCCTACGGGGCGTCCGGCGATCAGTCCCGCGGTGTCGAATCCGGTAAACCGGCCGATCTGGTGAACTTCTCGGTGGAACCGGACATCACCCGGCTGGTCGAGGCCGGCAAGGTCGCCGAGGGTTGGAACGCCAACGCCACCAAGGGCATCCCGTTCGGATCGGTGGTGACGTTCATGGTCCGGGAGGGGAACCCCAAGAACATCCGGGACTGGGACGACCTGCTGCGCCCGGACGTCGAGGTCATCACCCCCAGCCCGCTGAGTTCCGGCTCGGCCAAATGGAATCTGTTGGCGCCGTATGCGGTTAAGAGCGCGGGCGGGCAGGACCGGCAGGCCGGTCTGGACTACGTCACCAGGCTGGTGAACGAACACATCAAGCTGCGCCCGGGCTCCGGACGGGAGGCCACCGACGTGTTCCTGCAGGGCAGCGGCGACGTGCTGCTCGCCTACGAGAACGAGGCGATCAACGCGCGGCGCCAGGGCCACCGATTCGACTACCTCACCCCGCCGCAGACCTTCAAGATCGAGAACCCGGTGGCGGTGGTGACCACCAGCCGACACCTCGACAAGGCCACCGCGTTCGTGAACTTCCAGTACACCCCGGAGGCCCAGCGGCTGTGGGCCGAAGCCGGGTTCCGGCCGGTCGACCCCGCGGTGGCGGCTGACTTCGCCGACCAGTTCCCGGCGCCGGAGAAGCTGTGGACCATCGATGATCTCGGGGGCTGGGAGAAGGTCGACGTCGAACTGTTCAACAAGGACGGCGGTGCGATCACCAAGATCTACATCCAGGCGACCGGGTGAGCGCTGTCCTGCCACGATCCGAGACCACCCCGGCCGCACCACCGGGGTGGGGGCGCGGCGGCGCCACCTCGCTGCGGGTCGGCATCGCCACCGTCTGGCTCAGCATCATCGTGTTGCTGCCGTTGGCCGCGATCCTGTGGCAGTCCACCAACGGGGGGTGGGACGCGTTCCGGGACGCGGTGACCGCCAACGCGGCCCTGACCTCGCTCCGGGTGACGCTGACCATCGCGGCCGGGGTCACGGTGGTCAACACCGTCTTCGGGTTGATGGTGGCCTGGGTGTTGACCCGTGACGAGTTCATCGGCAAGCGGTTGGTGAACTCGGTCATCGACCTGCCGTTCGCGCTGCCGACCATCGTCGCGAGCCTGGTGATGCTGGCCCTGTACGGACCGGCCAGCCCGGTCGACATCCACCTGCAGCACACCAGATGGGGTGTCGGGGTGGCGCTGCTGTTCGTGACGCTGCCGTTCGTGGTGCGGTCGGTGCAGCCGGTGCTGCTCGAGCTGGACCGCGAAACCGAGGAGGCGGCCGCGTCGCTGGGGGCGAACAACCTGACGATCTTCACCCGGGTGGTGTTGCCGGCGTTGCTGCCGGCGCTGTTGTCCGGGGCCGGGCTGGCGTTCTCCCGCGCCATCGGCGAATTCGGTTCGGTGGTGCTGATCGGTGGCGCGGTCCCGGGCGAGACCGAGGTCGCCTCGCAGTGGATCCGCACCCTGATCGAGAACGACGACCGCACCGGCGCGGCGGCGGTGTCCATTGTGCTGCTGGTGATCTCATTCCTGGTGTTGCTGGTGCTGCGGGTCATCGGCTCGCGCGCGGCCAAACGGGAGGAGCAGACGGCGTGACCTCTGGATCCAACGGTTCCGGACTGACGCCGGCCCGCCCGGCTCGCTATCTGCTGCGGTTCGTCGCACTGAGCTATGTCGTGGTGCTGGTCGCGGTGCCGGTGGGGCTCATTCTGTGGCGCACGTTCGCGCCCGGGCTGGGCGAGTTCATCGCCTCGGTCACCACCCCGGCGGCGATCTCCGCGCTGCAGCTGTCGCTGCTGGTGGTGGCCATCGTGGTGCCGCTCAACGTGGTGTTCGGGGTGCCGACGGCACTGGTGTTGGCGCGCAACCGATTCCGCGGCAAGGCAGCGCTGCAGGCGGTGATCGATCTGCCGTTCGCGGTGTCACCGATCATCGTCGGCGTGGCGTTGATCCTGTTGTGGGGCACCGCCGGATTCCTCGGTTTCGTCGAGAACAGTCTCGGGCTGAAGATCATCTTCGGATTCCCGGGCATCGTTCTGGCCAGCATTTTCGTCACCGTGCCGTTCGTCATCCGGGAGGTCGAACCGGTCCTGCACGAGATCGGCACCGACCAGGAGGAGGCCGCGGCCACCCTCGGCGCGACCTGGTGGCAGACCTTCTGGCGGGTGACCCTGCCGTCGATCCGGTGGGGCCTGACCTACGGTGTGGTACTCACCGTGGCCCGCACGCTCGGCGAGTTCGGGGCGGTGCTGATGGTGTCCTCGAACCTGCCCGGCGTCTCGCAGACCCTGACCCTGCTGGTGCACGACCGCTACAACCGAGGTGCGGAATACGGCGCCTACGCGATATCCACCCTGTTGATGGCCGTCGCGGTGGTGGTGCTGATCTTCCAGGTGATCCTTGACGCCCGCCGCGCCAAGAGCAATCAATAGTTCAGGAGAATCACATGACCGATGCGATCACGGTGCGCGGCGCGAACAAGCGTTACGGGGATTTCGCGGCGCTGGACAATGTCGATTTCGCGGTCCCGGCCGGGTCGCTGACCGCCCTGCTCGGCCCCAGCGGGTCGGGGAAGTCGACGTTGCTGCGAGCGATCGCCGGCCTGGACCGCCCCGACACCGGCACCATCACCATCAACGGCCGTGACGTCACCGATGTGCCGCCGCAGCGCCGCGGGATCGGCTTCGTGTTCCAGCACTACGCGGCGTTCAAACACCTCACCGTGCGCGACAACGTCGCCTTCGGCCTCAAGATCCGCCGCAGACCCAAACGCGAGATCGCCGAGAAGGTCGACAACCTACTGGAAGTGGTCGGTCTGGCGGGCTTCCAGAACCGATATCCGAACCAGCTCTCCGGCGGGCAGCGGCAGCGGATGGCGCTGGCCCGGGCGCTGGCCGTCGACCCCGAGGTGCTGTTGCTCGACGAACCGTTCGGCGCACTGGACGCCAAGGTGCGTGAGGACCTGCGGACCTGGCTGCGGCGACTGCACGAGGAGGTGCACGTCACCACGGTGTTGGTCACCCACGACCAGAGCGAGGCACTCGATGTCGCCGACCGGATCGCCGTGCTCAACAACGGCCGGATCGAACAGGTCGGCTCACCGGCCGAGGTGTACGACAGCCCCGCCAACGAGTTCGTGATGTCGTTCCTCGGCGCGGTGTCGTCGCTGAACGGCACCCTGGTGCGTCCGCACGACATCTGGGTGGGCCGCCACCCCGAACTGCCCACCTCCGACAGCACCCTGCAGGCCACCGGGGTGGTGCGGGCCCGCATCGACCGGGTGGTGATGCTGGGCTTCGAGGTCCGGCTGGAGCTGACCAGTGCGACCAACAACGCCCCTTTCACCGCGCAGATCACCCGGGGCGACGCCGAGGCGCTCGGCCTGCGCAGCGGTGACACCGTCTACGTGCGGGCCACCCGGGTGCCGGCGCTGCCCACCGGCGACGTCGACGAGCGGGTGGCGGCGCGGTGAGCCGGTCGCCGGTCAGACCAGGCCCTTGAGCATCAGGTTCCAGTACATGAACGGCAGCCCGTACTTCTTCAGATACCAGTACGCGCGGTGCGGGCGGGCCGGATCGAGCAGTGGGAAGGTCGGCTTCATCGCGAACGAGTAGTCGAACTCGGCGAGCAGCACCGACCGTGCGGAGGTGACGATCGGGCAGGACGCGTATCCGTCGTAGTGCGCGGTGATCGGTCGGCCGGCCAGGAACGCGTCGACGTTGTCGACCACGACCGGCGCCTGTTTGCGGATCGCCGCCCCGGTCTTGGAGTTCGGAGTCGATGCGGCGTCGCCGAGGCTGAACACGTTGGGGTACCGCACATGCTGCAGGGTGTGCTTGTCGACGTCGACGTATCCACCGGCGTCACCGGTGGACAACGGGCTCGCCTTGATCCAGTCCGGCGCGGACTGCCGGGGTGCGATGTGCAGGAGGTCGTACGGCAGCGTGGTGTCGGTGCCGCCGTCGCCGAGGCTGGTGAGTGCGACCTTCCGGGCGCCGCCGTCCACCGCCGTCACCTCGGTGTTGGTGTGCAGATGAATGCCGTAACCGGCGATGATCTCCTCGAGGCTGTCGGCGATCTCGGGGATGCCGAAGGCACGCGGGGTGGGCAGCACCAAGTGCACGTCGATGTGGGACAGCACCCCCTCGCGGCGCCAGTGATCGCAGGCCAGGTAGGCGATCTTCTGCGGGGCGCCGGCGCATTTGATCGGCCCGGACGGCATCGCGAACACCGCGGTGCCCGACCGGGTGGTGCGGATGAACTCCCAGGTGCGGGGAGCGAGGTCGTAGCGGTAGTTCGACGACACCCCGTCATGCCCCAGTGCGTCGACTAGGCCGTCGGTGCGGTCCCAGTCCAACTGGATACCCGGGCTCATCACGAGGACGTCGTATCCATAGGACGAGCCGTCGGTGCACCCGACCGTGCCGGCGGCGGGATCGACGGTCGCCGCGGACTTCTTGATCCAGGTGGCGCCTTTGGGCATCACCGCGGCCTGCGGACGGGCGGTGCGGACGGCCTGCGCCTGCCCGCCGCCGACCAGCGTCCACATCGCCTGGTAGTAGTGCGTCTCGGACGGTTCGATCACGGCGACGTCGGTGTGTCCTCTGCGCAGCAGGCGGGCTGCCACCGTGATGCCGGCGGTGCCGCCACCGATGATGAGGATGCGGTGCCTGGCGGTGGTTCTGGTGGACATCATCGTCACTTCCCCTCGGGTCCGGGCGGTCGGTCGCCGGGCCGACGATCACATGGGGGAGATACCTCCGGGGGTATTTCCCGGAGTTCAATATACCCGGGAGGGTATATAGGTCAAGGATGGCGGATGTGGCGGCGTGTGGCCACCCGCCGTCAGGCGGCCAGCGCGGCGGCCGCCACCGTCTCCTCGTAACGGTCCAGCACCGTCGCGGCGACCAGCCGGTGCGGCCCGAGCGGCTCGGCCATCGGGATGCCTGCGCCACGGGCGAATCCGGCGACCCGGTCGGTGATCCGGCCGTGGGCGAGGAACCACGGGGAGATCGCGATCCGGTCGGCGCCGCGGGCGCGGAGCCGCGCGACGGCGTCGGGCACCGACGGAGCCGGCCCGGTGGCGAACGCCACCTCGACACCGGTCCACCGGGTGCCTTCACCCAGCGCCTGCGCCACCGCCGCGGTGCGCGCGTTGGCGTCGGCGTGGGAGGACCCGACCCCGACCATGACGACGCCCAGTCCGGCGTCGAACCGGGAGACGCCCAGCGCCGACAACCGTCCCCGCATCACGTGCAGCAGCCGCGGGTCGGCGCCCAGCACATCGGCCTGCGCGACGTCGGCGCCGGAGGCGGCGATCAGCTCCGGGATGTCGACCCGGGCGTGGTAGGCGCGGGCCAGCAGCAACGGCACCACCACCGCCCCGGTCCGCATCTGCGCGAGCACATCGGCCAGGTTGGGGGTGTTCTGCTCGCAGAACGCCACCCGCACCTCGACGTCCGGCGCCAACCGGCGCAGATGGCCGGCGATCGCGTGGGCGTTGGCCGCCGACCGGGGATCGGCGCTGCCGTGTGCGGTCAGGATCAGCGCCGGCGGGCCGGCGACCGACGCCGGAGCCGGAGCGAGTGCCCGAGTCACGAGCTGTGCAATCCGCACTCGATCTTGCCCGTGCCCTGCCACCGGCCGCTGCGCGGATCCGCGCCGGGCGCCGGCTTCGTGGTGCACGGAGCGCAACCGATCGACGGATAGCCTTCGTCGACAAGCGGATTGACCAGAACGCCGTGGGTCTGGATGTAGTCCTGCATGTCCTGGTCCGTCCACGCGGCCAGCGGGTTGATCTTCACCAGCCCGAACGACTCGTCGAAGCTGATGAACGGTGCGTTGGCCCGGGTGGGCGCCTCCACCCGCCGGATCCCGGTGACCCACGCCGAGTAACCGCGCAGCGCCCGGCTCAGCGGCTCCACCTTGCGCAGCCGGCAGCATTCGTTGGGGTCCCGGGCGAACAGGTCCTTGCCGAGCAGCCGGTCCTGTTCGGCGACGGTGTGTTCGGCCGTCACGTTGACCACGTTGACGTCGTAGACCGCCTGCACCGCATCGCGGGTGCCGATGGTCTCGGCGAAGTGGTACCCGGTGTCGAGGAACAACACATCGACCCCGGGCCGCACCTTGGCGGCGAGGTGGATCAGCACCGCATCCTGCATGTTCGACGCCACCACATAGCCGGACCGCGCGCCGGCGGAGCCGGCCGGGGCGCCGCCGAAGTGCTCATCGGTCCAGCGCAGCAGTTCCTCCGCGCCGGCGCCGGCCATCTCCGCCGCACCGCGCTCGGCAAGTGCCCGCAGATCGGTCTCGGTCATCAGGTCGGTCATTCGGTCACCTCAAATCCGCTTCGTCGGCACGCAGAGCCCACGTCGCGAAACGCTCACCGTCCTCGCGCTGTTTCACGAAGTTGCGCACCACCCGGTCGATGTAGTCGCCGAGCTCGCTGGACAGCACCCGGTGCTGGCGCAGCTTGCGGCCGAAACCGCTGTCCAGCCCGAGGCCGCCGCCGAGATGCACCTGGAAACCCTCTTCGGGGCCGTCGCCGTCGTCGACGATCATGCCCTTGAACCCGATGTCGGCCACCTGAATCCGGGCGCACGAGTTCGGGCAGCCGTTGATATTGACGGTGATCGGCACATCGAGGCGGGCGTTGATGTCCTCGAGCCGTTTCTCAAGCTCGGGCACCAGGCTCTGGGCCCGCACCCGGGTCTCGGTGAACGACAGCTTGCAGAACTCGATCCCGGTGCAGGCCATCAGATTCCGTCGCCAGTGCGACGGCTGCCACTGCAGGCCGAGGCGATCCAGCCCGGCGGTGAACTCGTCGAGCTTGTCGTCGGCGATGTCCAGCACGATCAGCTTCTGGTACGGGGTGAACCGGGCGCGGTCCGAACCCGCCTGCGCCATCAGGTCGGCCACGGCCTGCAGGATGGTGCCGGACACCCGGCCGGCGATCGGGGCGATACCCACCGCGTTCAGGCCGTTCTTCAGCTTCTGCACCCCGACGTGGTCGATCGGATGCTTGACCGGCTCCGGCGCCGGCCCGTCGATCAGCGGCCGCTTGAGGTACTCGGTCTCGAGAACTTCGCGGAACTTCTCCACGCCCCAGTCCTTGATCAGGAACTTCAGCCGGGCCTTGGAGCGCAACCGGCGGTAGCCGTAGTCACGGAACACCGCGGTGACCGCCTCCCACACGTCGGGCACCTCGTCCAGCGGCACCCAGGCGCCGACGCGCTGCGCGAGCATCGGGTTGGTGGACAGTCCGCCACCCACCCACAGGTCCAGGCCGGGGCCGTGCTCCGGATGGTTCACGCCGATGAACGCGACGTCGTTGACCTCGTGCGCGACGTCCTGCAGACCCGAGATCGCGGTCTTGTACTTGCGTGGCAGATTGGAGTACTCCGGGTTGCCGATGTAGCGCCGCACGATCTCGTCGAGCGCCGGGGTCGGGTCGAGCACCTCGTCGAGGGACTCCCCGGCCAGCGGCGACCCGAGCAGCGCGCGCGGGCAGTCACCGCACGCCTCGGTGGTCTGCAGACCGTGCTCGTCGAGCCGGCGCCAGATCTCCGGCACGTTCTCGATCTCGATCCAGTGGTACTGCAGGTTCATCCGGTCGGAGATGTCGGCGGTGTCCCGGGCGAACTCGGTGGAGATCTCGCCGAGGGTGCGCAGCGCGGCGGCGGACAGCGCCTTGCCGTCGCAGCGCACCCGCATCATGAAGTACTTGGCCTCCAGCAGGTCGGCGTTCTCATCGCCGGTCCAGGTGCCGTCGTAGCCCTGTTCGCGCTGGGTGTAGAGGCCCATCCAGCGGAACCGGCCGCGCAGATCGGTCTTGTCGATGCTGTCGAAGCCGTTCTTGGCGTAGGTGTTGATGATGCGATCGCGCACGTTGAGCGCGTCGTCTTCCTGCTTGAACTGCTCGTTGGGGTTGAGCGGGTCCCGTTCGCCGAGCGCCCACTGCCCTTCGGAGCGGGGCTTGCGCGCGGGACGGGGTTTGGCCTGGGTCTTCGCCTCAGTCATGGAACAGGCTCCTTCGGGAGCCGGCTTTTCGGACCGCATGCGTTCACCGGGGGGCTGTCCGGCGGCGCAGATCCGGCAGCCAGCTGAATATGTCGGTGGGGCTGGGGTCCTAGATCAAGCGCGCGTCAGGACGGACAACAACAGGTACAGACGCGCTTGAAGTCGACATGCCGCCGCGCCACCAACGAGACGCGGATGGGAGTAAGGGCGGCAATCACGCCCGCCATTGTGCCATGGACACCGGCTCGGGCACTAACCGGAGGGGCGTTCACCGGCCCGGATGTGCATTCACCGTGATTCGTGGTGATTCGTGGTGACCTGTTTCACCCGGAGATCGGGTGCCCGGCCGGCCCGGTGCGGGCGGTCGGACCGGAACACCGGCGGGCACACACGGCGATGGAACACTTGAGGCATGACGGTCCGCCCCGCACCGGCCACGCCGGTCCTGTCCGCCACCCGCGGGCGGCCGTTCGGCGTCTACATCCACGTCCCGTTCTGCGCCACCCGGTGCGGATACTGCGATTTCAACACCTACACGCCCGGTGAGCTGGGCGGCGCCGATCCGCACGGCTGGCTGGCCGCGTTGCGCACCGAACTGCGGCTGGCGGCCCGCACCCTGGGGGACCCGCCGCCGGTGGCCACCGTGTTCGTCGGCGGGGGCACACCGTCGTTGCTGGGAGCCGACGGGCTGACCGCGGTCCTCGACGCGGTGCGCGAGCAGTTCCCGATCGCCCCGGATGCCGAGATCACCACCGAGGCCAACCCGGAGTCCACGTCGCCGCGGTTCTTCGCCGAGCTGCGGGCCGCCGGATACACCCGGGTGTCGCTGGGCATGCAGTCGGTGGCGCCACACGTGCTGGCGGTGCTGGACCGGGTGCATTCACCGGGACGGGCGCCGGCGGCGGCCGCCGAGGCCCGGGCGGCGGGGTTCGACCACGTCAACATCGACCTGATCTACGGCACCCCGGGGGAGCGCGACGACGATCTGCTCCGCTCGGTGGACACCGCGGTGGCCGCCGGGGTGGACCACATCTCGGCCTACGCCCTGATCGTCGAGGACGGCACCGCGCTGGCCCGGCGCATCCGGCGCGGGGAGATCGCCGCGCCGGACGACGACGTGCTCGCCGACCGCTATCAGCTGCTCGACGAGCGGCTGCGGGCCGCCGGATTCGGGTGGTACGAGGTGTCCAACTGGAGCCGGCCGGGCGGCGAGTGCCGGCACAACCTGGGCTATTGGAACGGCGGGGAGTGGTGGGGCGCCGGCCCCGGCGCACACGGCCATCTGGGAATGACCCGCTGGTGGAATGTGAAACACCCGGCCCGCTACGCCGAGATCCTCGCCGACGGTCGGTTGCCGATCGCCGATTTCGAGGAACTCGACGAGGACGACCGGCACACCGAGGAGGTGATGCTGCGGTTGCGGTTGCGCAGCGGGCTGCCCCTCGGCCTGCTCACCGCCGCCGAGCGGACCCGGGCCGGTACCGCGGCCGATGCCGGGTTGGTGTCGCGGCATGCCGACCGGCTGGTGCTGACCGACCGCGGCCGGCTGCTGGCCGACGGGATCGTGCGCGACCTGCTCGGCTGACCGCCCGCCGACCCCCCCGATGGACGCCCGATGGATGTTGCCACCCCACGCTGGTTCGGGGTGTGCCAAGATGCTTCGCATGCGACTCGGGAAGTTAGGGAAGGCTATCCACACTGTGCCGTGCGCAGGGTCCCGCTGACATGTCCGT
Source organism: Mycolicibacterium thermoresistibile (assembly GCF_900187065.1). Lineage (NCBI taxonomy): Bacteria > Bacillati > Actinomycetota > Actinomycetes > Mycobacteriales > Mycobacteriaceae > Mycobacterium > Mycolicibacterium thermoresistibile. The sequence continues at coordinate 2,975,011 of NZ_LT906483.1, read as the reverse complement.
CGACGTCACCGCGAAGGCCCGGCCCGACGACCCGATAGCGATCATCGGCATCGGCTGTCGGCTGGCCGGTCGCATCACCTCCCCGGAGGAGTTCTGGGGCTTCCTGCTCGCCGGCGGCAGCAACGTCCGCGAGATCCCGGCCGAGCGGTGGGAACCGTATCTGCGGCGGGACCCACGCAACGCGGCGGTGCTCCGGGAGATCACCCCGTGGGGGACCTTCCTGGACGACCTGGCCGGCTTCGACGCGGAGTTCTTCGGCGTCTCCCCGCGCGAGGCCGAACTGACGGACCCGCAGCAGCGGCTGGCGCTGGAGGTGTCCTGGGAGGCGCTCGAACACGCCGGGGTGCCGCCGCGTTCGCTGGCCGGGACCGACACCGCCGTGCTGATGGGCGTCAACTCCGACGACTACGGCAGGTTGCTGATGGAGGATCTGCCCGGCATCGAGGCGTGGACCGGCATCGGCACCTCCCTGTGCGGCATCGCGAACCGGGTGTCGCACCTGCTGGACCTGCGCGGCCCGTCCGTCGCGCTGGACGCGGCCTGCGCCGCCTCGCTGGTCGCCGTGCACAACGCCTGTCAGCTGCTCCGGGCCGGTGAGACCGGCCTGGCCATCGCCGGCGGGGTCAGCGCCCTGATCGGACCGGGCCTGACCCGGGTGCTCGACAAGGCCGGCGCCACCGCGCCCGACGGCCGGTGCAAGAGCTTCGACGCTTCCGCCGACGGCTACGGTCGCGGCGAGGGCGCCGCGGTCGTGATCCTCAAGCGGCTCCCCGATGCGCTGCGCGACGGCGACCGGGTGATCGCCGTCATCCGCGGCGGCGCGGTGGCGCAGGACGGCCGCACCGTCGGCATCATGTCGCCCAACGGCGCCGCCCAGCGGGACCTGTTCCGGCACACCTGTGAGATCACCGGGACATCGCCGGCCACAGTCGATTTCGTCGAAGCCCACGGCACCGGCACACCGACCGGGGATCCGGTCGAACTCGACGCGCTGGCCGCGGTGTACGGCGCCGCACACGGTCCGGACGATCCGTGCCGGGTGGGTTCGGTCAAACCCAACACCGGGCACCTGGAGGGCGGCGCCGGGGTGGTGGGGCTGATCAAGGCCGCACTGGCGTTGCAGCACGGGGTGATTCCGCCGACGGCCGGCATCCGCGAGTTGACGCCCGCGGTGGACTGGGCGACCAATGGTCTGCATGTGCCCACCACGGTCGAACCGTTCCCGCGGCGCGCCGATTCGCCACGGCGCGCGGCGGTGTGCAGTTACGGCTACGGCGGCACCATCGCGCACCTGCTGCTCGAGGAGGCGCCGGCGGTGGACGAGACGCCGGCGGCCGCGCCGGCCCCGGCGGCCGATGCGGCGGACGCGAATTCTCCTCGGTTCCACGTGATTCCGGTGTCCGCACGGTCCGGTGCCCGGCTGGCGCGCCACGCCGCCGCACTGCGCGGTCACCTGAGTGCCGGGGCCGATCTGACCGCGGTGGCGGCCACGATGTGGCAACGGCGCTCCCACGAACCGGTCCGCGCCGCGGTGATCGCCCGGCACCCCGGCGAACTTGTTGCCGGCCTGGACGCGATCGCCACCGACACCCGCCACCCCGCGGTGGTCGCCGGCAGCGTGCTGCCGGCGGCGGAAGCCGGGGCGGTGTGGGTGTTCTCCGGACACGGATCACACTGGCCCGGCATGGGGCGCGAACTGCTCGAGCACGAACCGGTCTTCGCCGCGGTGATCGACGAGATCGAACCGGTGTTCCGCGCCGAACTGGGATTCTCGCCGCGGCAGGCGCTGCAGTCCGGGGAACTCGGCGGAACCGACCGGGTGCAGGCCCTGACCTTCGCGGTGCAGGCCGGGCTCGCCGCGGTGCTGCGCGACCGGGGCGTGAAACCCGCTGCGGTGATCGGACATTCGGTCGGCGAAGTGGCCGCGTGTGTGGCCGCCGGGGTGTTCGACCTGGCCCGGGGCGCCGCGGTGGCCTGTTACCGGGCCCGCGGTTTCCGGTCGGTCGCCGGGAAAGGGGCGATGGCACTGGTCGGGCTGCCGTTCGAGGACGCACGACAGCGATTGGGCGAACGCACCGACGTCGTCGCCGCGATCAGCGCCTCACCGCTCTCCACCGTCATCTCCGGCACCGTGGACGCGGTCGGGGAGGTGTCGGCAGCCTGGGCGGAACAGGGCGTGATGGTGCGGAAGGTCAACACCGACGTGGCCTTCCACAGTCCCGCCATGGACGCGCTGACCGCCGAACTCGCCCGCCTCACCAGCACTCTGACACCGAAGCCGGCCGCCGTTCCGCTGTACAGCACGGCGCTGGCCGACCCGCGGTCCACCGCCGCGCGCGATGAGCACTACTGGGTGGCCAACCTGCGCGGCCGGGTGCGGTTCGCCGAAGCGGTCACCGCCGCGGCCGAGGACGGGCACCGGTTGTTCCTGGAGGTCTCGGCACACCCGGTGGTCTGCCATTCCATGGCCGAGACGCTGGCACTGGCCGAGGTCGGGGAGCACGCCGTGCTGCCGGTGCTACGCCGTGAACAACCGGAACTGCCGGCCGTCGCCGCGGTGGTCGGGGCGCTGTACTGCCACGGCGCCCCGGTCCGCCCCGCATTCCCGCCGGGCACCCGGTGGGCTACCGGGCTGCCCGGAACCCAGTGGCAGCACCGCCGGTTCTGGCGCACCCCCGGCACACCGCCGGGCGGAGTCGGGGTGCACGACGTCGACTCGCACACCCTGCTGGGCGGACGGATCGACGTGGCCGGCGCCGTGCCCGCCCGGGTCTGGCAGACCAGGCTCGACCTGTCCACCCGGCCGTACCCGGGCGACCATCCTGTCCAGGGCACCGAGATCGTGCCTGCCGCGGTGCTGTTGAACACGTTCCTGACCGCGGCCGGAAGCGACATCGCCGATGTGCGGCTGCGCACGCCGGTCGCGCCCGCGCGGACCCGCGACGTGCAGGTCGTGCTGCAGGACCGCGCACTGGCGCTGGCGTCCCGGATCGTCGGGGAGGACACCACCGCCCGCGCCACAGCGGGCCGCGACACAACAGACCGCGATACGACGGCCTGCGACACGACAGACCGCGATACGACGGCCTGCGACGATCCGGGGGTCTGGCTGACGCACTGCACCGCCCGGGTCGCCGACGACCACGTCGGCGCCGAGGGCGTCCTCGACGAGGAGGCGATCCGGGCCAGGTGCCCGCAGCCGCTGCCGGCCGGACACGTCGTGGACACCCTGGCCGGTCTCGGGGTGGCCGCCATGGGATTCGGTTGGGAGGTGCTGGAACTGCACCGCGGCGAGGGCGAACTGTTCGCCCGGGTGGCCGCGGAACCCGACAAGTCGGCCCCGGCCACCTGGGCCGGGCTCATCGACGCCGCGACGTCGACGGCCTCGACCATCTTCGACGGGCCGCCGCGGCTGCGGATGCCCGCCCGCATCGAACGGGTGCACGTCCGCGACAAACCGCCCGCCATCGCGCTGCTGCACGTGCGCCGCCGCCCGGAGGGCACCGTCACCGACGTGACGATCGCCGAGGAGAGCGGCGCGGTCTCGGTGACGCTGACCGGGATGGGTTTCGAGGAACTCGAGAATCCCGGCGGCGGCGGCAGTTCCGGTGATCTCACCGGCATGCTGCACCACCTGCGGTGGCATCCGGTGGACTGGCCCGACACCGACCCGCCCGCCGCGGTGGTGCTGGTCGGCGGCGATGCTCGAACCCGGGCGTTCGTCACCCGCGACCTCGACGAGGCCCGCGTGGCGCACCGCAGTTACGCGGATCCGGCCGCACTGCCGCCCGACCTGACCGCCGGCACCGTCGTGCTGGTGCTGCCGCGGACCGCCGCCCGCCCGGCCGCGTCGGCGCAGCTGGTGCTACACACCCTGCAGCGGCTGAGCGCCACGAACTCCGGGGCCCGGCTGTGGGTGCTGACCCGGGGCGTGCACGAGGGCACCGACCCGGGGCACGGGCCGCTGTGGGGGCTGGCCCGGGTGGCCGCGGCCGAGCATCCGCAGCTGTGGGGCGGGCTGCTCGACATCGGTGAGGACCGGTTGCCGGTGCGGGCGCTGACCGCCCTGACCGGACACGGTGTGGTCGTGGTGCGCGACGGGGTGGCCCACACGGCGCGGCTGGCGCCGGCCGGTCCGGGGGCACGGGACAGCGCGGGGGAGGGGTTGCGCTGCTCGCCCGGCGGCACCTATCTGATCACCGGCGGAACCGGCGCGCTCGGCCTGCGGCTGGCGCACCGGCTGGCCGACCTCGGGGCCCGCCGACTGGTGCTGGTGTCGCGGTCGGGGATGCCGGCCCGGGACAGCTGGGGCCGCGCCGGGGACTCAGACACCGTCGCCGCGATCACCGCCCTGGAGGAACGGGGGGTGTCGGTGCGGGTCGCCGCCCTGGACATCGGCGCTCCCGGCGCCGCGGCCCGGCTGCGCGAGGTGCTGGCCGACCTGCCCGACGTGCGCGGGGTGATCCACGCCGCCGGTGTGGAAGCCGGTGCGCTGCTGACGAACACGACCGCCGAAGACATCGAGGCGACCATGCGCCCCAAGGTGGACGGGGTGCTGGCGCTGCACGAGGTGTTCCCGCCCGGCCGGCTGGACTGGCTGGTGCTGTTCTCCTCGTGCGGATATCTGGGCGGGTTCCCCGGTCAGGGCGCCTATGCGTGCGGGAACGCCTACCTCGACGCGTTCGCCCGGTACCGGCGCGCATCCGGGGACGCGACCACCAGCGTGGCGTGGACCGCCTGGCGCGGCCTCGGCATGGGGTCGGCATCGGACTTCGTCGCCGCACAACTCGATGCGCTGGGGATGGGCACGGTCGACGTCGACGACGCGATGCGGGCCCTGGACGCGGCGATCCGCGACGGCGACCCGAACGTGGTGGTGCTGCCGTTGTCCCCGGCGGCCGCGGCGGTGCCGATGTTCGCCGATGTCGCACCGGCCGACCCGGACGCCGATGCGCCCGGCGGGGAAGTTCCGGACGGTCTTTCCGACGGATTCCCCGCCGACGGATTCCCTGACGACGGGGACCTCGCCGAATGGGTGCACCGCCGGGTGATCGCCGCGGTGGCAGGCGAACTCGGGCTGGCCGAGACCGACGTGGATCCGCGGTTGCCGCTGGTGGAGATCGGGGTCGACTCGATCATGACGGTCGCACTGCGCCGGCAGCTGGAACGGCAGACCGGCCTGACGCTGCCGCCGACGTTGCTGTGGGAGCATCCGACCGCGGGCGCGGTCAGCGACCGGATCGTCGAGATGCTGCGCGCCCGAGGCTGATCCGCGGCCCGGAGGCGCTCTCCGGTCAGCGGATCACTGCGACAGCACCTGCTCGACGACCTTCTTCTTGTCCACCTTGCCGACCGCGGTCATCGGCAGCGACGGCAACGCCACCAGCACGTCGGGGCGGGCGTGGGTGGCCACCCCGCGCTCGTCGAGATAGCCGTTGAGCTCGGTCAGCGAGACCGGAGCACCGCGGAACACCACTGCGGCGCAGATCTTCTCGCCGAGGAACTCATCGGGGAGCGGGACCGCCGCGGCGGCGTAGATCGCGGGATGGGTGAGCAGATGGTCCTCGAGGTCGGTGGCCGACACGGTCTCTCCGCCGCGGTGGATCACATCCTTGACCCGCCCGGTCACCTCGACATGGCCGGCCCGCGGTCCGTCGGCGAAGATCCGCACCCGGTCACCGGTGCGGTAGAACCCGTCCGGGCTGAACGAGCGGGCGTTGGCCTCGTCGTCGCGGTAGTACCCGTTGAGCGTGTTGGGGCCGCGGACCAGCAGTTCACCCTCTTCACCGGGGGCCACCTCGGCACCGGATTCATCGACCACCCGCATCTCGTCGTGCGGCGACATCGGCCGGCCCTGGGTGTGCACCACGACGTCGATCGGGTCACCGGGCCGGGTGAAGTTCAGCATGCCCTCGGCCATCCCGAAGATCTGCGACATCCCCGGGGTCAGCCGGTCCAGGATGAACTGGGCCTCCTGCGGGGACATCCGTGATCCGCCGACCTGCACCACCCGCAGTGACTCGGGCAGTTCCGGTTCCCACTCGCAGGCCTGCGCCCACAGTTTGGCCAGCGCGTTGACCAGCCCGGTCACCGTGACCCGATGCCGGTTGATCAGCGGGAACGCCGCCTCGGGGCTCGGGTCGGCGGTGAACACGGTGGACGCCCCGACCGTCATCGCGCCCAGCATGCCCGGACAGGCCAGCGGGAAGTTGTGGGCGGCAGGCAGCACCACCAGGTACACGTCGTCGGACGTCATCTCATAGGCCCGGGCGCTGGCCACCGCGGTGTAGACGTAATCGTCGTGGGTCCGCGGGATCAGCTTCGGCAGGCCGGTGGTGCCCCCCGAGACCAGCAGCAGGGCCGGCGCGGTGGTGTCGACCGGCGGGCGGGGGACGGCCGGCCCGGCGAACTCGGCGAGTGCGGACCACGGCACGAACCCGTCGCCCGACGGGTCGGTGGCCCCGTCGACGATCACATGGCGCAACCGTGGACGGCTCGCGGTGAGCGCTCTGGCCAGTTCGCGGTAGTCGAAGCCGTTCGCCCGCTCCGGAATGATCAGCCCCACCGCGCCGGACACCTCGGCGAAATGGCTCATCTCGGCCGACCGGTGGCCCGGCAGGCACATCACCGGGATGGCGCCCGCCCGCAGCAACCCGAAGAACGCGACCGCGAACCGGGTGTCGTTGGGCATCTGCAGCAGCACCCGGTCACCGGGGGCGATGCCGAGATCGGCCAGTCCGGCGGCGACCCGGTCGGCGAGGGCATCCAGCTCGGCGAAGGTGTGGCTGCGGTCCGGGTCGATCACCGCGGCCTTGTCGGGCTGAGCCGCCGCCGCGTCGGAAAGGATGCTGTCCAGCCGACGTCCGGTCCAGTACCCGGCGCGTCGATACTCCTCGACCCGGTCCGGTGGGAACGGGACGAATCCGGTGCGGAAGTCGCTGGTCAGATCGCTTTCGACGGGTTGGAACTCGGTGGTCATCGGCCTGTGTCAGCCCCTCTGGGATAGGTGTGTCCGGTGAGACGAGAATAGGGTAGCCTCTGCGAAGTTAGGTGAGGCTTCGTTAATCAGAGGAGCATTGTGGGTGCTGCAGCGACCACTGCGCTGACCGTCCGTGCCGAGGTCGCCGAACTGCTCGGCGTTTCCCCCGAGTCCCTCGATCCACACGCTGATCTCATTGCCTCAGGCCTGGATTCGATTCGCATGATGACGCTGTCGGGTCGCTGGCGCCGCCAGGGCATCGACGTCGGATTCGCGGCGTTGGCGGCCGAACCGACCGTCGCGGCCTGGACCCGGCTCGTCGCCGAACACACCGGCGCCCCCGGTTCAGGGGAGCCCACGGCAGGCGACCCCGGCGCCGGAGACCCGGATCGCGAGAACGCCGGACAAGCGTCAGCGGACGACCCGAACGCGCCGTTCCCGCTGGCCCCCATCCAGCACGCGTTGTGGGTGGGCCGTGACGAGCTCACCGAACTCGGCGGGGTCGCCGCCCACCTGTACGTGGAATTCGACGGGGTCGGTGTCGACCCGGAGCGGCTCGGCGCCGCGGCCGCCAAACTGGCCCGACGCCACCCGATGCTGCGCGTCGAGATCCTGGGCGACGGTACGCAGCGGATCAGCGACCGGACCCTACCGGTCAAGGTGACCGACCTGCGGCACCTCGACGAGGCCGCCGCCGAACAGCAGCTCGAGGAGATCCGGCAGGCCAAATCGCATCAGATGCTGCACGGCGAGGTCCTCGAACTGGCGCTCACCCTGCTGCCCGGCGGGCGCACCCGGCTGCACGTCGACCTGGACATGCAGGCCGCCGACGCCGTCAGTTACCGCAACTTCATGGCCGACCTGGCCAGGTTCTACAAGGGCGTCGAGCTGCCGGAACTGGGCTACACCTACCGCGAGTACCGGGCCGCGCTGACCGCCACCGAGCCGGCCGACGCCGAGGCGGACCGGCGGTGGTGGACCGACCGGCTCCCACACCTGCCCGAGGCGCCGGCGCTGCCGCTGGTGCCCCGCCCCGAACAGCGCGACCCGCGCCGGGGCACCCGCCGCTGGCGTTACCTCGACGGCGAGATGCGCGACCGGCTGTTCGCCGCCGCCCGCAATCGCGGCATCACTCCGGCGATGGCGTTCGCCGCCTCCTACGCCGGGACCCTGGCCCGCTGGTCGACCAACCGGCACTTCCTGCTGAACCTGCCGATGTTCGGCCGGGAGCCGTTCCATCCCGACGTCGACAAGCTCGTCGGTGACTTCTCGTCGTCGCTGATGCTCGACGTGGACTTCACCGCCGCGCACACCCCCGCCGAGCGGGCCCGGGTGATGCAGGCGGCGCTGCACACCTCCGCCGCGCACGCCACCTACTCGGGGCTGTCGGTGCTGCGCGATCTGAGCCGCCTGCACGGCAAACCGCAGCTGGCCCCGTTCGTGTTCACCAGCGCCCTGGGCCTGGGCGACCTGTTCGCCGGGGATGTCACCGAACAGTTCGGCACCCCGGTCTGGCACATCTCCCAGGGGCCCCAGGTGCTGGTGGACGCGCAGGTCACCCCGTTCGACGGCGGGCTGCTGGTCAACTGGGACGTCCGGGAGGACGCGTTCCGCCCCGGCGTCGTCGACGCGATGTTCGCCTACCAGCTGGCCGAACTCGAACGGCTGGCCGCCGACGACGCGGCGTGGGACGCCCCCGACCCGCCGGCGGTACCGGCTGAACAACTCGCCGTGCGCGCCGGGCTCAACTCCGTCACCGCGGGACCGAGCGGGGAGGCGCTGCACGACGGCTTCTTCCGCCGTGCCCAGGCCGCCCCCGACGCCGTCGCGGTCATCAGCTCGGCGGGTCAACTGACCTACGCACAACTGCGTGAACAGGTCCTGGCGGTCGCCGGCGCACTACGGGTCGCCGGCATCAAACCGGGCGACACCGTCTCGGTGGTCGGCCCCAAGGGCGTCGACCAGGTCATCGCGCTGCTGGGCATCCACGCCGCCGGGGCGGCCTACGTTCCGGTCGGCGCCGATCAGCCGGCTGACCGGGCCGCGGGCATCCTGCGCAACGCCCGGGCGCGGATGGCGCTGGTCTGCGCCGGCGGTGACCTGCCGGCCGATCTGCCCGCCCTGACCGTGGCGGAGGCGCTGCGCGTCGGGTCCCACGAGACCGGGGTCACCCCGGCGGCGATCGACCCGCAGCAGATCGCCTACGTGCTGTTCACCTCCGGCTCCACCGGCGAGCCGAAGGGGGTCGAGGTGAGCCATGACGCGGCGATGAACACCGTCGAGTTCATCAACGCCCACTTCGGGATCGGCCCGGACGACCGCTGCCTGGCGCTGTCCACCCTGGAGGGCGACCTGTCGGTGCTCGACATCTTCGGCATGCTGCGGGCCGGCGCCGCCCTGGTCGTGGTCGATGAGGCCGACCGCCGCAACCCGGACGCCTGGGCGCGGATGATCGCCGAGCACCGGGTCACCGTCCTGCACTGGATGCCCGGCTGGCTCGAGATGCTGCTGTCGGTGACCGACTCGCTGTCCACCGTGCGGGTGGTGCCCACCGGCGGCGACTGGGTGCGCGCCGAGATGGTCCGCGCGCTGCGCCGCGCCGCCCCGGACGTGCGGTTCGCCGGACTCGGCGGCGCCACCGAGACCGCCATCCACAACACCATCTGCGAACCGCCCGACCCGCTGCCGGACACCTGGACCGCGGTGCCGTTCGGCCGCCCGCTGCCCAACAACGCCTGCCGGGTGGTGGCCGCCGACGGATCGGACTGCCCGGACTGGGTGCCCGGCGAACTGTGGGTGTCGGGCCGCGGCATCGCCCGCGGCTACCGGGGACGCGACGATCTCACCGCCGAACGCTTCGTCGAACACGACGGCCGCATCTGGTACCGCACCGGCGACCTGGTGCGCTACCTGCCCGACGGGCAGATCGACTTCGTCGGCCGCGCCGACCACCGGGTCAAGGTCAGCGGCTACCGCATCGAGCTCGGCGAGGTGGAGGCGGCGCTGCGTCGCGTCGCCGGGGTGGACGGCGCGGTCGCCGCGGTCCTGCCCGCTCCCGGCGACGGCCGCGGCGAGCAGCTGGCCGCGATCGTGCGTGTCACCGACCCGCAGCTCACCGTCGAGGAGCTGACCGCCCGGATGGGGGAACTCGTTCCGCCGCACATGGTTCCGAGCCATCTGCTGACCGTCGAACAGATCCCGTTCACCGTCGGCGGCAAGATCGACCGGCGCGCGGTGTCGGCCCTGCTGGCCGACAGCCTGGCCGAGAAGGCCGACAACCGGGCGCCGTCGTACCGGGCGCCGTCGACCCCGTTGGAGCGGGCGCTGGCCCACATCGTCGCCAAGGTGCTGGGCCGGGACCGCGTCGGCCTGGACGACGACTTCTTCGAACTGGGCGGTGATTCGGTGCTGGCGACCCAGACCGTGGCGCGGATCCGGGACTGGCTCGACTCCCCGGGCGTCATGGTCACCGACATCTTCGCCGCCCGTGACGTCGGATCACTGGCCCGCCGGCTCATCGACGCCGAATCGGGCCGCGAGCGCCTCGACGAGGTCGCCCGGGTCTACCTCGAAGTAATGGAGATGACCGCCGCCGACGTCGCGTCCGAACTGGAGTCCACCTCCGCAAAGGCGTCATGACGGTTTTACGACAGGACTTCGCACCGTGGATCAAGCGGTTCCCGGCCGGCGGCGAACGCACCGGCCGGGCGGCCGTGCTGTTCCCGCACGCCGGCGGCGCCGCCGCGGCCTACCGCACGCTGGCCAAGGCGCTGTCCGACAACGGAACCGACACCTACATCGTGCAGTATCCGCAGCGCGCGGAGCGGCTGCGGCACCCCGCAGCCGACAGCATCAGCGACCTCGCGGCGCAGCTGTTCGAGGCCGGGCCGTGGGGCTCGGTGGGCCCGCTGGATCTGTTCGGCCACTGCATGGGCGCGGTGGTGGCGTTCGAATTCGCCCGGGTCGCCGAACGGCACGCGGTTCCGGTGGGCACCCTGTGGGCGTCGGCCGGGCAGGCGCCTTCGACGGTCGGCGAGGGGCCGCCGTTGCCCACCACCGACGCCGATGTGCTCGCCGACATGGTCGATCTGGGCGGCACCGATCCGCGCCTGCTCGATGACGAGGATTTCGTCGAACTCCTCGTGATGGCGGTGCGGGCCGACTACCGGGCGTTGAGCGGATACCGGTGCGGTCCGGACGAACGGATCCGCGCCGACATCCACGCCCTGCGCGGCGACCGCGACCACCGCATCAGCCGCGAATGGTCGGACCGCTGGGCGTCGCACACCTCCGGCCGGTTCACCCTGTCGACCTTCGACGGCGGCCACTTCTACCTCAACGATCATCTGACCGACGTCGCAGCGCTGGTGAGCGGACGATGACGGACCCCCGGCAGACCGGAACCGCCGACGACCCGGTGGTGATCGTCGGTATGGCGGTGGAGGCGCCGGGCGGCATCGAAACCCCCGAGGACTACTGGACGCTGCTGTCCGAACAGCGCGAAGCGCTGAGCCCGTTCCCGACCGACCGCGGCTGGGCACTGGACGAACTGTTCGCCCGCACCCGCGCCGAGGGGTTCAAACCGATCCACGACCTCGGTGGATTCCTCGCCAGCGCAGCGGATTTCGACCCGGAGTTCTTCGGGATCTCGCCGCGCGAGGCGGTCGCGATGGATCCGCAGCAGCGGGTGGCGCTGCGGCTGGCCTGGCGGGCCCTGGAGAACAGCGGGATCAACCCCGACGACCTCGCCGGCCACGACGTCGGCTGCTACATCGGCGCCTCCGCGCTGGAATACGGGCCCAGGCTCGACGAATTCTCCGAACACGCCGGACATCTGATCACCGGCACGTCGCTGGGGGTCATCTCCGGGCGGATCGCCTACCTGCTCGACCTGGCCGGTCCCGCGGTCACCGTCGACACCTCCTGCTCGTCGGCGCTGTCGGCCTTCCACCTGGCGGTGGGGGCGCTGCGGTCCGGCGACTGCGACATGGCGTTGACCGGCGGGGTGTGCGTGATGGGCTCACCCGGGTACTTCGTCGAGTTCGCCAAACAGCACGCACTGTCCGACGACGGGCACTGCCGCGCCTACAGCGCCCACGCAAGCGGCACGGTGTGGTCCGAAGGCGCCGGAATGTTCGTGCTGCAACACAGATCCGGTGCGCGGCGCGACGGCCGGACGGTGCTGGCCGAGGTGCGGGCCAGCTGCCTGAACTCCGACGGCCGCACCGTCGGCCTGACCGCCCCGAGCGAGCAGGCCCAGGCGAAGTTGTTCACCCGGGCGATGCGACAGGCCCGGGTCGCACCCGGCGACGTCGGCATGATCGAGGGCCACGGCACCGGCACCCGGCTCGGCGACCGGACCGAACTGCGATCGCTGGCCGCCACCTACGGCGCCGCGCCCCCCGGCCGGGGTCCGCTGCTCGGCTCGGTCAAATCCAACATCGGCCACAGCCAGTCCGCAGCCGGTGCGCTCGGGCTGGCCAAGGTGCTGGTGGCGGCGCAGCGCGCCACCATCCCCCCGACCTTGCACGCCGACGAACCGAGCCGCGAGATCGACTGGGACAGTTGCGGGTTGCGGTTGGCGGACAAGCTGACGCCGTGGCCGGCCCGCGACGGCGAGCGAATCGGCGCGGTGTCCGCGTTCGGGATGAGCGGCACCAACACCCATGTGGTGGTGTCGATACCGGAACGGGGTGAGCCGTCATGACGCCGATCACCCGGGCGAACAGCTGGCCCGACGGGCGCATCCCGGTGCTGCTGAGCGCCCACGCCGAGGATCTGCTGCGCGCCGACGCCCGCGCCCTGCTGGACTATCTGGACCGGGAACCGGCCGCCGCGGTGGACGCCGTGGCCGGCCGGCTCGCGGCCACCCGCCGGGTCCGGCGGCACCGGGCGGTGATCCGGGCCGCGGACCGAACCGAACTCGCCGACGGCCTGCGTGCGGTCGCGGACGGCGCCGAACACCGACTGGTCGCCCGCAGCGACCACAGCACCGCGCCCCGCCTCGCGTTCGTGTTCCCCGGGCAGGGCAGCCAGTGGCCCGGAATGGGTGCCGCCGCCTACCGGCAGTTCGCCGAATACCGAGCCGGGGTGGACGCCTGTGCGGCGGCGTTCACCGCGGCCGGGGCGCCCGCTCCGCTGCGGTATCTGACCACTCCCGACGACCCGGAGTCGTTCTGCGAGACCGAGGTCGAAGGCGCGCAGTTCACCCATGCGGTCGCGCTGGCCCGGATGTGGCGGCATCACGGTGTGCTACCCGACATCACCGTGGGACACAGCCTGGGCGAGGTGGGTGCGGCCTACATCGCCGGCGCGATCACGCTGGCCGACGCGGTGTCGGTGGTCATCGCCCGCGCCGGGGTGGTGGACCGGTTACCCGGCCGATACGCCGTCGCCGTGCTCGGCGTCGACGCCGACGCCGCCCGGGACGTCATCGCATCCACCCCCGGCTGGCTGGAACTGTCGGTGGTCAACGCACCGTCGTCGGTGGCGGTCTCGGGGGACCGCGACGCGGTGTCCGCCGCGGTGGCCCGGGTCCGCGAGCAGGGCCGGTTCGCCCGGGAGATCACCGTCGGGTTCCCGGTGCACACCAGCATCCTGGAACCGCTGCGCGACGACCTGCTGCGCAACCTGCCGCAGGCCGAGTTCGCCGACAGCCCGGTGCAGTTCATCGGCGCCGCCACCGGTGACGTGGTGCCGGCCGGCACCGGGTTCGGCCCCTACTGGTACGGCAACCTGCGCCACCTGGTGCGGTTCGACCGTGCCTTCCAGACCGCGCTGCGCTGCGGCGCCCGCACCTTCGTCGAACTGTCGGCCCACCCGTCGCTGCTGTTCGCGATGTCCGAACTGCTCGGCGACACCCCCGCGACGCTGCTCGGTTCGACCCGGCGCGATGAACCGATCGCCGAGACGTTCACCGCCAACCTCGCCGCGGCCGCGGTGTCCGATCCGGGCTACGACTGGCGCGCGGTGACGCCGGCCGGTCCGGACCGCCTGACCGGCTTCCCCAACGCGCCGATGCGGGCCATCCCGATGTGGGCGACCGCCGCGCCCCGCCGCATCGGTCGCGCCGGAGGTGTACGGGGGGAGGAGGCGCCCGGCCTGAGGATTGCCGCGGAGGTGTGGGAACCCGTTGCGGCACAGCCCGGTCCGGCGTCCGCGGCGACGCCGGTACCGGTCGCCCTGCTGGAACTCGGCGACACCGGCCGGCTCGGCGGATGGCTGCGTGAGCTGCTCGGGAACCGTCCGGACGTGGTCCTGGTGGGGCCCGAGGCCGCGGAGGTCGCCGTGGTCGCCGCGCCGGAGTCCGACACTGCCGCCCCGGAGGCCGGCGTCGCGGCGATCACCGAGCTGGTCAGGGCCGGCGGGCTGCGTTATCCGGCCGCGCCGGGCCCGCACTGCCGGGACGTGTGGCTCGTCACCGTCGGCGCCGAGCAGGTCCACCCTGACGATCCGGTGGCTCCGGTGCCCGCCGCGGTGGCCGCGATGCACCGCAGCCTGGGCCTGGAGAATCCGCAGATCCCGTTCCACCACCTCGATCTCGAGCAGGGCGTCGGGTCGGACACCGCTCGGGACACCGACCCGGCCGTCGCGGCCCTGCTGATGGACGCCGTGCTGTCTGCGACCGGTGGGGGAGGACTGGCGATCCGCACCACCGGCGCCGGCGCGGTGCTGTACCGGCGCGGCCTGCGCGACGTGCCCGCCCCGCCGCCGCTGGACCGTCCCGGCCTGCTCGACGAGGTGGTGATCACCGGCGGCGCCGGAGCGATCGGTCTGCACTACGCCCGCCAACTCGCCCGCCGCGGGGCGAAGCGGATCGTGCTGCTCAGCCGCCGCCCGGTGGACCCCGCGGAGCTCGCCGCGCTCGCCGCCCCGACCGGCGCCGAGGTGCTGTCGGTGTCCTGTGACCTCACCGACCCGGATGCGGTGGCGGCCGCGGCCGGACGGTACGGCGGCGCCGGGGCGTCGCTGCTGATCCACGCCGCCGGCGCGGCGACGTTCGACACCGGTGACCGGATCGACCCGCAGGCCACCGCGAACACACTGGCCGCCAAGCTGATCGGGCTGTCCCGGCTGGTCCGGGACTGGCCGCTGCGGCCGGACGCCCGGCTGCTGCTGTGCTCGTCGGTGTCCGGCCGGTGGGGCGGGCAGGGACACACCGTGTACGCCGCGGCCAACCGGATGCTCGATGTGGCGGCCCACCGGCTGCGCGCCGAGGGCCGCGACGCGGTGGCGATCCGGTGGGGATTGTGGCAGTCCGGTCCCGAGACCGGTCGCGGGATCGTGGACGCCGACGAGGCCGCCCGCATCCGACGGTCCGGGCTGCTGCCGATGGCGCCGGCCGAGGCGGTCGAGGCGAGCCTGCTCGCCCACACCCACGACCCGTTGGTGTTCGCCGCCGACCCGGACCGGCTGCGGCTGTTCCTCGGGGAACCCGATTCGGTTGCGCAGCCGGACACCACCGCGTCGGCGCCGACCGGTGGCACCGGGCCCGCGGTGGACACCGACGCCGCCGTGCGCGGCGAACTGGCCGCCGTGCTCGGCATCCCCGACCCCGACACCATCGACCTCGAGGCCTCGCTGTTCGACCTCGGCGTCGACTCCCTGTTGGCGGTCGACCTGCGAAAACGATTCCGGAAGGTCGTCGGTCGGACCGTGCCGCTCGCCAGCCTGCTCAGCGGCATCACCGGCACCGAACTGGTCGACGAACTCGACGCGGCGATCCGGCCGACGATCCGCGAAGCGCCCAGAAAACCGCCCAAGAAAGTGAACTCTCCTCAGTGACTGACACCACCGAAACCCGGCCCGCCGGCGCCGACGACGAGGCCCGCCTGGCACTGTTGCGCCGCCGCCTCAGTGAGCGCGGACTGTCGGCGCAGCAGACCACCGGGGCGGCCAGCGAGGACCGGCTGTCCGACGGTCAGCTGCGGATGTGGTTCGTCCACCAGGCCGACCCGTCCGGCGCGTTGCTCAACATCTGCCTGTCGTACCGCATCTCGGGTCCGGTCGACCTGGCCGCGCTGCGCGGTGCGCTGGACGCCGTGGCGCGCCGCCACCCCGTGCTGCGCACCACCTACGCCGCCGACGAGAACGGCGAGCCACGGCCCACCGTGCACGCCGAGCTCCGCCCGGGCTGGACCGAACA
Organism: Mycolicibacterium thermoresistibile; assembly: GCF_900187065.1. Taxonomy (NCBI): domain Bacteria; kingdom Bacillati; phylum Actinomycetota; class Actinomycetes; order Mycobacteriales; family Mycobacteriaceae; genus Mycobacterium; species Mycolicibacterium thermoresistibile. The sequence goes on along the minus strand of NZ_LT906483.1, from coordinate 2,958,887 downwards.
CGATCTGACCGACCTCGCCGATCAATCCGAGCAGGCCCGGCGGTTGCGGCTCGAGGTGCTGGCCCAACGCGAATTCACCGCGCCGTTCGACCTGAGCGTCGATTCCCCGTTGCGGATCACCATGATCCGCACCGGCGCCGACGAGCACATCATGCTGCTGGTCGCGCATCACATCGCCTGGGACGACGGGTCGTGGGAGGTGTTCTTCGACGATCTGACCCGCGCCTACACCGGCGTGGACCTGGGGGAGGAGCTGGCACCCCAGCTGCCGCCCGGCCCGCGCGACCCCGACGCCGACCTGGCCTACTGGCGGGAGGTGCTCGCCGATCCGCCGGAGCCGCTGGAACTTCCGGGTCCCCACGGGTCCGCGGTGCCGAGCGGCTGGCGTTCGGCCCGCGACAGTGTCACGCTGGGCGCCGACACCGCCCGCCGGGTGGTGGAGCTCGCCCAGGAGACCGGTTGCACTCCGTACGCGGTGCTGCTGGCCGTGTTCGGCACATTGATCTTCCGCTACACCCACGCCGACGACTTCCTGGTCGCCACCCCGGTGCTCAACCGCGACAGCGGCGCCGAACAGCGGATCGGCTACTACGGCAACACGGTGGCGATGCGGCTGCGCCCGAACGCCGCGATGTCGTTCCGTGACATGCTGGCCCAGTCCCGCGACACCGCCCTGGGTGCATTCGCCCACCAGGGCATCAACCTGGACCGGGTGGTCCGTGAACTCAACCCCGACCGGCGCCACGGCACCGAGCGGATGACCCGGGTCAGCTTCGGATTCCGCGGGCCCGACCGCTTCGGCTTCACCCCGCCCGGGGTGCGGTGTGAACGCGCCGAACTGCGCAGCCACCTGACCCAGCTGCCGCTGGGCGTGATGATCGAATTCGACCCCGACCCCGCCGACCCGGGCGCGACCGTCGAGATCGAACACCTGGTGGAGGTCATCGAACCCGCGCTGGGCCGCCAACTGCTCAGGCACTTCGTGGTGCTGCTCGAGGATGCGCTGCGCCGCCCGGACACCCCGCTGTCCCGCCTGCGGCTGATGGACGACGCCGACCTCGCCTGGCTGCGCGACGTCTCCCGCGGTGACCGGTTCGACACCCCGGCCCGCACCCTGCCGGACCTCATCGAATCCCAGGTCCGGCAGACCCCGGACGCCGTCGCCGTCGTCTACGAGGGCCGGCACTACTCGTACCGGGAACTCAACGAGGCCGCCAACCGGGTGGCCCACTGGCTGATCGGCCAGGGCATCGGCACCGAGGACCGGGTCGCGGTACTGCTCGACAAGTCACCCGAGCTCGTCATCACCGCGCTGGGTGTGCTGAAGGCCGGCGCGGTGTACCTGCCGATCGATCCCACCTACCCCGACGACCGGTTGTCGTTCATCCTGGGCGACTGCGACGCCAGACTGGTGCTGCGCGAACCCGTCTCGGACCTCGACGGGCAGCCGACCACCGATCCGACCGACACCGACCGGGTGCGTCGGCTGCTGCCCGGCAACACCGCGTACCTCATCTACACCTCGGGCACCACCGGTCTGCCCAAGGGGGTTCCGGTGCCGCACCGGCCGGTCGCGGAGTACTTCGTCTGGTTCAAGGGCGACTATCAGGTCGACGCGAACGACCGGCTGCTGCAGGTGGCCTCCCCGAGCTTCGACGTGTCGATCGCCGAGATCTTCGGCACCCTGGCCTGCGGCGCCCGGCTGGTCATCCACCGGCCCGGCGGGCTCAACGACATCGGCTACCTCACCGCCCTGCTGCAGGACGAAGGCATCACCGCCATGCACTTCGTGCCGTCGCTGCTGGGCCTGTTCCTGTCGCTGCCCGGGGTGAACCAGTGGCGGACCCTGCAGCGGGTGCCCATCGGCGGCGAACCGTTGCCGGGTGAGGTGGCCGACAAGTTCCACGCCACCTTCGACGCCCTGTTGCACAACTTCTACGGCCCGACCGAGACCGTCATCAACGCCAGCCGCTACAAGGTGGAAGGCAAGCAGGGCACCCGGATCGTGCCGATCGGCCGGCCGAAGATCAACACCCAGCTGCACCTACTCGACAACGCGCTGCAGCCGGTGCCCGTCGGCGTCATCGGTGAGATCTACATCGGCGGAACCCATGTCGCGCACGGCTACCACCGGCGGCCCGGCCTGACCGCGGAGCGTTTCGTCGCCGACCCGTTCAACCCCGGCGGGCGGCTGTACCGGTCCGGCGACCTGGCCCGGCGCAACGCCGACGGCGACATCGAATTCGTCGGCCGCGCCGACGAGCAGGTGAAGATCCGCGGATTCCGGATCGAACTCGGCGACGTCGCGGCGGCGATCTCGGTGGATCCCAGCGTCGGTCAGGCGGTGGTGGTGGCCACCGATCTGCCCAACGTCGGCCGGAGCCTGGTCGGATATCTCACCCCGGTGAGCGGCGAGTCCACCGATTCGGTTGCGGTGGAACGCATCCGCGCGCGGGTCGCCGCCGCGCTGCCGGAGTACATGGTGCCGGCCGCCTACGTGGTGCTCGACGAGATCCCGATCACCACCCACGGCAAGATCGACCGGGCGGCGCTGCCCGAACCGCAGATCGCCTCGATGATCGAGTACCGGGAGCCGGCCACCGACACCGAACGCGAGGTCGCCCGGCTGTTCGGTGACCTGCTCGGCCGCTCCGAGCGCATCGGCGCCGACGACTCGTTCTTCGACCTCGGCGGGCACTCCCTGCTGGCGACGAAGCTCGTCGCGGCCGTGCGGTCTGCCTTCGGGGTGGACATCGGGGTGCAGGACGTCTTCGAACTGGGCACGGTGGCCCGGCTGGCCGGACGCATCGACGAGTTGCGTTCGGGCAGCGGCGGACCGTTGCGCCCCCGGCTGACCCCACAGCATTTCGACGGCCCGGCGCCGCTGTCCTCGTCGCAGCTCCGGTCCTGGTTCGCCTACCGTGTGGACGGCCCCAGCGTCGTCAACAACATCCCGTTCGCGGCGCGGCTGCACGGCCCGGTCGACGTCGACGCGCTGGAGGCCGCGATCGGCGATGTGATCGCGCGGCACGAGATCCTGCGCACCGTGTACCGCGAGATCGACGGTGTGCCCTATCAGATCGTGCTGCCGACGGAGCCGGTGCCGGTGCGGCGGGCGGACGGACAGGGCGAACAGTGGCTGCGCGCCGAACTGGACGCCGAACGCCGCCATGTGTTCGACCTGGAGAACGAGCGGCCGATCCGGCCGGCGATCCTGTCGCTGCGGCCGGATGCCGGCTCGCCCGACTCGCCGGCGGGCGACGTGCACGTGCTGTCGCTGGTGATGCACCACATCGCCGGGGACCACTGGTCGGCGACCGTGCTGTTCACCGACCTGCTGACCGCCTACCGGGCGCGGACGGCAGGTCAGGAGCCGGCCTGGGCGCCGCTGCCGGTGCAGTACGCCGACTTCGGCGCCTGGGAATCCGAACTGCTCGCCGAGGAGACCGGCATCGCAGGACCGCAGCGCGAGTACTGGACCCGTCAGCTGGCCGGCCTGCCCGAGGAGACCGGGCTGCGGCCGGACTTCCCGCGCCCGCCGGTGCCCAGCGGGCTCGCCGAGGCGGTCGAGTTCACCATCGACGCCGCGGTCCGGGAGAAGCTCGCCGGGCTGTGCCGCGATCTCGGCATCACCGAGTTCATGGCGTTGCAGGCCGCGGTGGCGGTGGTGCTGCACAAGGCCGGTTCCGGATCCGACATCCCGCTTGGCACCCCGGTGGCGGGCCGGTCCGAACCCGAACTCGACCAGCTGGTCGGCTTCTTCATCAACATCCTGGTGCTGCGCAACGACCTGAGCGGCAACCCCAGCCTGCGGGAGGTGTGCCGGCGCGCCCGGGAGATGGCGCTGGCCGCCTACGCCCACCAGGACCTGCCGTTCGACCAGGTCGTCGACGCGGTCAGCCCGGTGCGCACGCTGGCCCGCAACCCTCTGTTCAGCGTGGTGGTGCATGTGCGCGAACAGCTTCCGGAGAACCGGGTGATCGACCACGGTCCGGATGGCGACACCACCGTCACCGTGCTGGAACCACCGTTCGACGCCGCGCACGCCGATCTGTCGCTGAACTTCTTCGCCGCCGAGGACGGCGGCGGATACCGCGGCCATGTCATCTACCGGCCCGAGCTGTACAGCCGCGACACCGCGCAGCGGTTCGCCGACTGGCTGGGCCGGGTCGTCACCGCATTCGCCGAACGTCCCGACATCACGCTGCGCGAACTCGAGATCGGCGCCCCCGGTGAGCGTCGGCGCATCCTCGAGGAGTGGGGCGGCGGCACCGTCTACGTGCTCGACGAGACCCTGCAGCCGGTGCCGGTCGGGGTGGTGGGCGACGTCTACACCGCCGGACCCGCGCTGGCCGCCGCGCACTGGACCCGGGCCGGCGTCACCGCCACCCGGCTGGTCGCCGACCCGGTCGGCAACCGTCCCGGCGCCCGGCTGTACCGCACCGGTGACCGGGCCCGGTGGATCGCGGACGGTGTGCTGGAGTTCGTCGACGCACAGCCGCCCACCATCCCCGCCGTGCGGCCGGACAGCGGGCAGCGACCGGGCGGGCCGCCGGCCACCGACACCGAACGGGCGCTGGCGACGCTGCTCGCCGAGGTGCTCGACACCGAGGTGACCGGACGCGACGACGACTTCTTCAGCCTCGGCGGGGACAGCATCCTGGCGGTGCAACTGGCCGCCCGGGCCCGCGACACCGGGCTCAAGCTGACCGCCCGGATGGTGTTCGAACACCCCACCCTGCACGAACTGGCGGCTGCCGTCGAAGCTCGAGAAGCCGTCGAAGCTCGAGAAACCGCCGAAGCCGGTGGCGCCGAAGCCGGTGGCGCCGAGAGCGGGGGTGGTGCCGACGGCGCCGAGCGGGGTGCGGCCGCGGGGGATTCCGGGAACGGCGCCGCCAGCCACGCGCCGATGAGCACGTCGGGCCTGTCCGCAGAACAACTCTCGGCGCTGACGGCGTCGTGGAACCCGGCCGGTGAGGACGCGCCGTGACCCGCACCGATGCCGACCGCGCGGTGACCATCGAGGACGTGATGGCGCTGACCCCGCTGCAGCGGGGTCTGTACTCGATGACCGTGCTCAGCGAGTCCGAATACGCCGACGGTGACCCCTACGTCATCGCGATGGCCGCCGACGTGACCGGATCGCTCGACGTGCCACTGCTCGAACGGTGCGCGGCGGCGATGCTGGACCGCCACCCCAATCTGCGGGTCAGCTTCGTCCACGGGGACCTGCCGCATCCGGTGCAGATCGTGCCCAGCCGGGTGACCCTGCCGTGGCGGCACGTCCGGGTGCGGTCCGCCGCCGAGGCCGCCGAACTGGAGCAACGGGAACGGCGCCGCCCGTTCGACCTGGAGCGGGGGCCGGTGATCCGGTTCCTGCTCATCGAGGTGCCCGGCCCGCGCTGGCGGCTGGTGATCGTGGCGCACCACATCGTGATCGACGGCTGGTCGCTGCCGCTGTTCGTCTCCGAACTGCTCACCCTGTACCGGGCCGGCGGCGAACCGCAGGCGCTGGGCACCCCGCCGCGGCCGTACCGCGACTACATCGGCTGGCTGGCGAACCGCGATCAGGACGCCGGCCGGGCGCTGTGGTCCGAGCACCTGGCCGGGCTCGACGGCCCCACCCTGCTGACCCCGGCGCTGTCGGACGCCGAACCGGCGCCCGGACTGCCGAGCCGCACCGAGGTGAGGCTGCCCGCCGACGCCACCCGGCGGCTCGTCGCCGACGCCCGGACCCGCGGGGTCACCCTCAACACCCTGGTCCAGATGGGCTGGGCGGCACTGCTGTCGGTGTTCACCGACCGCCGGGACGTGACCTTCGGGATGACGGTGTCCGGCCGCCCGGACGAGCTGGCCGGTGTCGAGTCGATGGTGGGGCTGTTCATTAACACGGTGCCGCTGCGGGTCCGCCTCGACCCCGCCGGGACGGTCGGCGCGCAATGCCGTGCGCTGCAACGGACCGCCGCCCGGCTGCGCGACCACAGCTACCTCACCCACACCGAACTGCGCACCCTCGGCGGTGTCGGGGATCTGTTCGACTCGCTGCTGGTCTACGAGAACTTCCCACCGGGCGGGCTGGTCGGCGAACACCGATTCGAGGCCAACGGCGCCACCTTCGTCCCCGCCGCACTGGAGAGCCTGTCGCACTTCCCGGTCACGATCGCCGCGCACCTGGCCGGCGACGAGCTGACCGTGCTGGTCGAGACCCTGCAGGGGGCGCTCGGCCCGGTGTGCCCCGAACAACTCGGCCGCCGCCTGCTCACCACCGTGCAACGGTTGATCACGATGTGGGACAGGCCGCTTCGCGAGGTGAGCATCCTCCTCGACGAGGAACGCCACGAACAGCGCACCGCCGTCGCGGCCGCGGCATCCGACCGGCCCGACGGTGCCGCGGTGTCCACGCGGGGCGGCGTGCACGGGGCGATCAGCGCGGCCGTCCGCCGCACCCCGGACGCCGTGGCGCTCAGCTGGGCCGACGGTGCGCTGACCTACGCCGAGCTGGACGCGGCGGCCGACCGGCTGGCCGCCGCACTGGCCGGCCGCGGGGTGCGCGCGGAAACGCCGGTGGCCGTGTTGCTTCCGCGTGGACCCGAGTACGTGATCGCCATGCTGGCGATCCTGAAGGCCGGTGGTGTCATCGTGCCGCTGGATCCGTCGATGCCCGGGCACCGCATCGCCGAGATCCTGCGGCAGACCTCGGCGCCGATCGTCGTCGACCAGGCGGTGTCGGACGCGGTGCGCGCCTCCTCCGCCGCCTGGTCACCCCCGCCGGTGCATCCGGGACAGGCGGCCTACACCGTGTTCACCTCCGGGACCACCGGGGTGCCCAAGGGGGTGGTCGGCACCCACGACGCGCTGCTGGCGTACGCCGACGACCACGCCCGAAACGTGTTGCGGCCGGCCGCCGCCCGGCTGGGCCGCCCGCTGCGGATCGCGCACGCCTGGTCGTTCACCTTCGACGCGGCGTGGCAGCCGCTGGCCGCGCTGTTCGAGGGGCATGCGGTGCACATCATCGGTGACGACGTGCAGCGCGACGCCGAGGCGCTCGTCGACACGATCGACCGGCACCGGGTGGACATGATCGACATCACGCCGTCGATGTTCGAACAACTCCGGGCCTTCGGTCTGCTGGGCCGGGTGCCGCTGGCCGTACTCGCGCTCGGCGGTGAGGCGGTCGGCATCGGCACCTGGCGGTTCATCCGCGACGAATGCGAACGCACCGGGATGGCCGCCTACAACTGCTACGGGCCGACCGAGACCACGGTCGAGGCCGTCGTCGGCCGGTTCGCCGCCCACGAACAGCCCGTGATCGGGCTGCCCACCCGGCACACCCGCGCGTATGTGCTCGACGCCTGGCTGCGCCCGGTGCCCGACGGGGTGGCCGGCGAACTGTATCTGGCCGGCGCCCAGCTGACCCGCGGGTATCTCGGCCGCGCCGGGGAGACCGCGACCCGGTTCGTGCCCGACCCGTTTGATCCGGGCCGGCGGATGTACCGCACCGGCGATGTGGTGCGCCGCACCGCCGACGGTGCGCTGCAGTACCTCGGCCGCAGTGACGATCAGGTCAAGATCCGCGGGTTCCGGGTCGAACCCGGCGAGGTCGCGGCGGTACTGCAGACCCATCCGGCGGTGCGGGCCGCGCACGTCGCCGTCCGTCGGCACCGCAGCGGCCCGCGGCTGGTCGGATACGTCGCCACCGGTGGCGCCGAGGTCGACGTCGACGAGCTGCGGCGGATGCTGGTCGCGCGGCTGCCGCGCTACCTGGTGCCGCACCGGGTGACCGTGCTGGACCAGCTCCCGCTCACCCCGCACGGCAAGATCGACGACGCCGCCCTGGCCGCACACGACGACGCCACCGGCTCTCCGGTGGCCGAACCGGAGACTCCGACGGAAAAGGCGCTGGTCGAGGCGGTTGTCGACCTGCTCGGCCCCACCCCGGTCGACGTCGACGCCGAGCTGCTGTCGCTGGGGGTCGACAGCATCGTGGCGCTGTCGGTGGTGCAGGCCGCCCGCCGCCGGGGTCTGGCGCTGCGGGCCCGGTTGATGCTGGAATGCGGCTCGATCCGCGAACTGGCCGCCGCGATCGACGCGGAGGCGAACGCCGCACCGGACACCGAGTCGGCGGATGCCGGTGCGGGCGAACCGATACCGGTGCTGCCGGCCGTGCACTGGCTCTATCAGCACGGCGATCCGCGGCGGTTGGCGCAGACCGAGGCCATCCGGTTGCCCGACGGCATCACCGGCGCGGACCTGCGCACGTTGCTGACCACCGTCGTCGCGAGCCACGAGGTGCTCCGCACCCGGCTGGACCGCACGACGATGACGCTCGTCCCGCAGCATGATGGGGACATCGGCGACCGGTTGCGGGAGGTGACGGTGCGCGGCGACCTGACCGCGGCGGTCGCCGAACAGGTCGACCTCTCGGTGCGGACGCTCGACCCGGAGGGCGGCCGGCTGTGGTCGGCGGTCTGGCTTCGTCCCGAGCAGGGGCCCGGGGTGCTGGTGTGGACCGCCCACGTCATCGCCATGGACCCGGCCTCGTGGCGGGTGGTGCTCGGGGACCTCGACGCCGGTTGGCACGCACTGTCCGCCGGCCGCACACCCGCGCCCACCGCCGAACACACCAGCTACCGCCGGTGGTCGGCGCGGCTGACCGAGCGGGCGCAGCATCTCGACACCGTGGACTTCTGGATCCGCCAACTCGACGGGGACGATCCGCAGCTGGGGGCGCGGCGGATACGACCGGACCTCGACCGGGCCGCGGATCTGACGGTGAGCGTGGCGATCACCGAGGCGGCGCTGACCGGGCGGCTGTTGGCGGCGCCGGAACGCACCCCGGATCTGCTGGCCGCCGCGGCCGCGCGCACCGTCACCGCGTGGCGACGGCGGCGCGGACAGCCGACACCGACGCCGCTGCTGGCGCTGGAGACCCACGGCCGCGCCGACACCGTGGTCGACGACGGCGCCGACACCAGCCAGACCGTCGGCCTGCTCACCGCGATCTATCCGCTGCGGGTCGACCCGGACGCCGGCGGGGTGCCCGAGGTGGCCGGGCACGGGATCGACTACGGACTGCTGCGGTACCTGCGGCCCGACACCGCCGAGCGGTTGGCCGCCCACCCCGAGCCGCAGCTGCTGCTGAACTATCTGGGCCGCGCCGATGTGGGGGCCGGCGGTGCGTTCCCGGTCGACCGCGGTCTGCTGACCGACGTGTCGGTGCTGCCCGAACCCGATCTGTCGGTGCGCCATGAGCTGACGGTGATGGCGGTCATCCTGCCCGGTGAAGACGGGCCGGTGCTGGCCACCCAGTGGCGGACTCTGCCCGAGATCCTGTCGGCCGCGGATATCGCCGTCCTCCAATCGCTTTGGCAACAGTCGCTGGAAGAGGTGGCACCATGACCGGCACCCTGGCCGTGCTCGGGGCGGGACCCAAGGCCATCGCCGTGGCCGCCAAGGCCGCCGAGCTGCGCGACATGGGCGTGGACACCCCCGAGATCGTGGTCGTCGAGCGCACCGGTATCGCGGCGAACTGGACCGCGGCCGGCGGCTGGACCGACGGCGAACACCGGCTGGGCACCAGCCCGGAGAAGGACGTCGGATTCCCGTACCGCTCGACGCTGGTGCCGCGGCGCAACGCCGAACTCGACGAGCGGATGACCCGGCACAGCTGGCAGGCCTACCTGATCGACACCGCGCAGTTCGCCGAATGGGTGGACCGGGGCCGGCCCGCGCCCACCCACCGCAAATGGGCGGCCTACCTGCGGTGGGTCGCCGACCGGATCGGTCTGAACGTCCACCACGGGGAGGTGACACGCATCTCGGTCGGGGGACCGGGATGGCAGTTGCACACCGCCGACACCACCGTCTCCGCCGACGCCACCGTCTCCGCCGACGCGGTGATGATCACCGGGCCCGGGCAGGCCGAACGGACCCTGCTGCCGGGGGATCCGCGGGTGATGTCGATCGCCGAGTTCTGGCGGCGCGCCGCCGCACATGAACTGATCGTCGCCGAACGGGTGGCGATGATCGGGGGTGGGGAGACCGCCGCCTCGATGCTCAATGAACTGTTCCGGCACCGGGTTTCGACGATCACGGTGATCTCCCCGCAGGTCACCCTGTTCACCCGGGGTGAGGGATTCTTCGAGAACAGCCTGTTCTCCGATCCCACCGGGTGGACGAGTCTGACATTGGCCGAACGTCAGGACGCCATCACCCGCACCGACCGCGGGGTGTTCTCGGCGCGGGTGCAGGAGGCGCTGCTGGCCGACGACCGGATCCGGCATCTGCGCGGCCGGGTCGCGCATGCGGTGCCCAAGGACGGGCGGATCCGGCTGACCCTGCACACCGATCAGGCCGGCGGCGAACGGATCGAGACGGTGCACGGGTTCGACCTGGTCATCGACGGTCAGGGTGCCGACTCGACCTGGTTCATGAACCTGCTCGGACAGGACGCACGAGATCTGCTCGAACTCGCGCTGGGCGGCCCGCTCACCGCTGATCTGCTGCAGCAGTCGATCGGCCACGACCTCGCCGTCGCCGGGGTCACCCCGAAACTGTTCCTGCCGAATCTGGCCGGCCTCAACCAGGGGCCCGGCTTTCCCAACCTCAGCTGTCTCGGCCTGCTGTCCGACCGCATCCTCGGTGCCGACATCGTGACCAGCGCCGACCGGACGAAGTGGAGAAGTGATGAGCACCAACCCATTTGATGACGAGAACGGCACCTTCTACGTGCTGGTGAACGACGAGGGCCAGCACAGTCTGTGGCCCACGTTCGCCGATGTGCCCGCCGGCTGGCGCATCGTGTTCGGGGAGTCGAGCCGGGCCGACTGCCTGGCCTACGTCGAGGAGCACTGGACGGATCTGCGGCCGCGCAGTCTGCGCGCGGCGATGGCCGACTGAGGCCAGGCCGACGGTGCCGTCGGACGTGAGGTTGCGTGCGCGTTCTCGCGGGCGATTTCTCCGCCACGACGGTGGTCGCGCATGCTGGCAGGGTGCGGCACGAGATCGTCATCCAGGAATTCAGCCGGGCCGGGTTCGTCAAGATCGAACAGGCGGTGGCGAGGCCCGTCGCGGACGCCGCCCGCGCCCTGCTCTGGGAGCAACTCGGGCTCTCACCCGACGACCCGAGCGGATGGACGAGCCCGGTCCGCTGGGCCGCCGACCACACCGGGGCCGGGCCCTTCGGCACACTGGTCCGCAGTCCCCGGCTGGCCACCGTGCTCGACACGCTGTGCGGGCGCGGCGGCTGGACACCGCGCGGCTCGCTCGGCAACATCCCGGTCCGGTTCCCGGTGTCGCCGCCCGCCGACGACCGGGGCTGGCACATCGATCTGAACGTCGAGCTGCCCGAGGGCGGGTGGGCTGTCACCGGCAGGCCGTGCACCCTGCTGTTGCTGACCCTGCTGTCCGATGTCGGGCCCGACGACGCGCCGACCCGGATCCGCGTCGGTTCCCACCGCATCGCCGCCGCCACCCTCCCCGGCGAACCGATCGACCACGGGACGGCCTGCCGGCTGCTCGAACCGGCCACGGCCGACTGCCCGGTGAGTGTGGCGACCGGGGCGCCGGGCGACATGTACCTGCTGCACCCGCTGACCGTCCACGCCGCCGACGAACACCGCGGCGGGGTCCCGCGCTTCATGGCCCAGACGCCGATCATGCTCGCCGAACCGGTCGACGCCCGGCTGTCGGCTGGGCGGTGACCGCGGCGAGCGTGCGCCCGCTGCGGTGAGCGTGCGCTCCCTGCGGTGAGCGTGCGGAGGTGGTGTTGGTTGTGCGTGTGCTGCGGGATATCAGCCGATCCGCCGCGCCCTGCGCACGGTCGACTCCGCGGGTGCACGGTCGATTCCGCGGATGCACCGGCGACTCCGTGACCGCCCACTCGCCACCGGTATCGAACACTCGATCCCGCCCCCAGTGCCCCCAGTGCCGCCCGGTGCCGCCCTGGGACCCCCCCTGGGGGGCCGGCCCCCGGTTCCGCTCCACCCGCCGCAACCCCTGTTGGCGCTGTTTATGGCCGTAAAATGGAGGCCAACTAGGGAAGGGGTAGGTGATCACATGGGTAGTAGTGCCGAAGAACGCCGGTTCGAGGTGCTGCGGGCCATCGTCGCCGACTTCGTCCGCACCAAGGAGCCGATCGGCTCCAAGACACTGGTCGAGCGCCACAATCTCGGGGTGTCCAGCGCAACGGTGCGCAACGACATGGCGGTGTTGGAGGCCGAGGGGTACATCACCCAGCCGCACACCAGTTCGGGGCGGATCCCCACCGAGAAGGGCTACCGCGAATTCGTCGACCGGCTCGATGAGATCAAACCGCTGTCCGCCTCCGAGCGGAGCGCGATCCAGAAGTTCCTCGAGTCCGGTGTCGACCTCGACGACGTTCTGCGGCGCGCGGTCAAACTGCTGGCACAGCTGACCCGGCAGGTCGCGATCGTCCAGTACCCGACCCTGTCCACCTCATCGGTGCGCCACCTGGAGGTGGTGGCGCTCACGCCGGCGCGGCTGCTGCTGGTGGTCATCACCGACACGGGCCGCGTCGATCAGCGCATCGTCGAACTCGGCGACCCGATCGACGAGCATGATCTGTCCCGGCTGCGGGAGGTGCTCGGCGGCGCACTGGAGGGCAAACCGCTGGCGGCAGCCTCGGCTGCGGTGTCGGACCTGGTCGCGCAGCTCGGCGGTCAGGGCCGGTTCTCCGATGCGGTGGGCCGGGCGTCCACCGTGCTGGTGGAGACGCTGGTCGAGCACCACGAGGAGCGGCTGCTGCTGGGCGGCACCGCGAACCTCACCCGCAACACCGCCGACTTCGGTGGTTCGCTACGGTCGGTCCTCGAGGCACTCGAGGAACAGGTGGTGGTGCTCAAGTTGCTCGACAAGCAGCAGCAGGCCGGCAAGGTGACGGTGCGTATCGGGCATGAGACCGAGGCCGAGGAGATGGCCAGCGCCTCGGTGGTCACCACCGCCTACGGCAGCGCGGGCAAGGTGTACGGCGGTATGGGTGTGGTGGGTCCCACTCGAATGGACTATCCGGGAACCATGGCCAACGTCGCCGCAGTTGCTCTCTATATAGGCGAAGTCCTCGGTAACCGGTAAAGCTCAGACAGCGCCGCCGGCAGCGGCACAGGAAGGTCAAGCGTGGCACGCGATTACTACGGCCTGCTCGGGGTGAGCAAGGGCGCGAGCGATACCGAGATCAAACGCGCCTACCGGCGGTTGGCCCGGGAACTGCATCCCGACGTCAACCCCGACGAGGAGGCGCAGGCTCGGTTCAAGGAGATCAGCGTCGCCTACGAGGTCCTGAGCGACCCGGAGAAGCGCCGCATCGTCGACATGGGCGGTGACCCGCTGGAGTCGCCGGGCGCGGCCGGCGCCGGCAACGGGTTCGCCGGGTTCGGCGGTCTCGGGGACGTGTTCGAGGCCTTCTTCGGCGGCGGAACCGCCAGCCGCGGCCCGATCGGCCGGGTGCGGCCGGGCTCGGACTCGCTGCTGCGGCTGCAGCTGGACCTCGAGGAGTGCGCGACCGGGGTGACCAAACGGGTCACCGTCGACACCGCGGTGCTCTGCGACCTGTGCCACGGCAAGGGCACCCACGGCAACTCCACCCCGGTCACCTGCGACACCTGCGGTGGTCGCGGCGAGATCCAGACCGTGCAGCGTTCGCTGCTCGGCCAGGTGATGACCTCGCGGCCGTGTCCGGTGTGCGGCGGGGTCGGCGAGGTCATCCCCGATCCGTGCCACCGCTGCGGCGGGGACGGGCGGGTGCGCGCCCGCCGGGAGATCAGCGTCAAGATCCCGGCCGGTGTCGGCGACGGGATGCGGGTGCGGTTGGCCGCCCAGGGCGAGGTAGGTCCCGGCGGCGGGCCGGCCGGCGACCTCTACGTCGAGGTGCACGAGAAACCGCATCCGGTGTTCGTCCGCGACGGCGACGACCTGCACTGCACCGTGTCGGTGCCGATGGTCGACGCCGCGCTGGGCACCACCGTGGTGGTCGACGCGATTCTGGACGGCCCGATCGAGCTGACCATCCCGCCCGGCACCCAGCCGGGCGCGGTGATCACGCTGCGCGGCCACGGCATGCCGCATCTGCGCTCCGGGGTGCGGGGCGACCTGCACGCCCACATCGAGGTGGTGGTCCCCACCCGACTCGACCCCGACGACGCCGAGTTGCTGCGCAAGGTCAAGAGCAACCGCAGCCGTGACGTCGCGGAGGTTCGTTCCCGGCTCAGCGGCGAGTCGTCGTCCAGCGGCGGCGGCCTGTTCAGCCGGCTGCGGGAAACCTTCACCGGCCGCTGACCGGCGGCCATGACCTCTCGGGCCATGACGTCTCTCGGCGCGGGGTGACCGGCGGTGAGCCGCGCCCTGTTCTACATCGACACCGTGCCCGCGGTCGGTGACACCGCCGTCGTCGACGGCGACGAAGGCCATCACGCCGCCAACGTGCGGCGCATCCGGGTGGGCGAGGAGATCGACCTCGGCGACGGCGCCGGGGTGATCGCGCACTGTGTGGTCGAGGAGGCGGTCCGGGGCAGGCTGGCGGCCCGGGTGCTGGACCGGCGGACCGTCGACCTGCCCACCCCGACCGTCACCGTGGTCCAGGCGCTGCCCAAGTCCGATCGCGCGGAACTCGCGGTGGAGACCGCGACCGAGGCCGGCGCCGACGCGTTTCTGGCCTGGCAGGCCGCGCGGTGCGTCGCCCGCTGGGACGGCCCCCAGAAGGTGGACAAGGGGTTGCGGCGCTGGCGCGCGGTGATCCGGTCGGCGGCCCGGCAGTCCCGCCGAGCCCACATCCCGGCCGTGGGCGGGGTGGTGAGCACCGCCGAGTTGACCGCCCGGGTGGCCGACGACGTGGCGGGCGGGGCGGTGGCGCTGGTGCTGCACGAGGCGGCGGCGGTACCGCTCACCGCGGTCGGGTGGCAGCCGGTCGAGGCGGTGACGCTGATCGTCGGGCCGGAAGGCGGCATCACCGACGACGAGATCGCCGAGCTGCAGGAGGCCGGGGCCCGGGCGGTGCGGTTGGGGCCCACCGTGCTGCGCACCTCGACGGCGGCCGCGGTGGCCCTCGGCGCGATCGGTGTGCTCACCCCGCGCTGGCGGTGAAACTCCCAGGGGTATCGCCAGGGGTACTTGCCTCCCCGGTGATTTCGTAGGTTAGCCTTCCCTTTCGGATCGTATGTGAACGATTGTGGACCTCGAAGGCGAAGGATTCGGCGATTCTCACCCGTCTGGCCCGAGCATGGATTCCGCTCGTCATGGTGGTCGTGGTCGCCATCGGCGGATTCGCGGTGTGGCGCATACGCGGCATCTTCGGCTCTGAACAGCTACCGACCTACGCGGGGAGTACGTCTGTGGACACCGACAAGGCAAACCCCAAACGGGTGCGCTACGAGATCTTCGGCGCCCCGGGCACGGTGGCCGACATCAACTACATCGACGCCGAGGGAGATCCGCACCAGGTCAACGGCGCCACGCTGCCCTGGTCGATCGAGATCGTCACCAACTCCCCGGCGATGGCGGGCAACGTTCTGGCCCAGGGTGACAGCGATTTCATCGGCTGCCGCATCGTCTCGGACGGCGTGGTGAAGGACGAACGGACCACGCAGCGCGTCTCGGCCTACGTCTACTGCTTCACGAAGTCCGCATGACCCGTCCCTTCGGCCAGCCGACCGTGACCCGCAAGCCGCTCCGCGAGCCCACCGCGGTGGCGCGCTGGATCCGCCGCCTGGCCCTCCCGATCATCCTGGGCTGGCTGCTGGTGATGGTCGCGCTCAACAGCGTCGCCCCGCAGCTCGAGGTCGTCGCCGCCCAGAACGCGGTGTCGATGAGCCCGAGCAACGCACCGTCGATGCAGGCCATGGCCGATATGGGTCGGCTGTTCGAGGAGTCGGACTCCGACTCGATGGTGATGATCGTCCTCAAGAGCGATCATCCGCTCGGCGACGACGCCTACGCCTACTACACCGACCTGGTCGACCGGCTCGAGGCCGACACCGACCACGTCCGCAACGTCCAGGACATGTGGGGCGACCCGCTGACCGAGGCCAGCGCCGAGAGCTCGGACGGCCGGGCCGTCTACGTGCAGCTGAACCTCGCCGGGAACATGGGCGAGACCAAATCCAACGAGTCGGTGGCGGCCGTCCGCGCGATCGTCGACGCGTCGTCGCCGCCGCCGGGGGTGGAGGTCCACGTCACCGGCCCCGCCGCGCTGACCGCCGACATGAACATCGCCGGCGAGCGCAGCATGGCCATCATCCTGCTGGTCACCTTCACGGTGATCACCGTCGTGCTGCTGTTCTTCTACCGGTCGATCCCGACCGTCGTGCTGCTGATCGCGATGGTCATCGTTCAGCTGTCGATCGCGCGGGGCATCGTCGCCGCACTCGGCCACTTCCAGATCATCGGACTGTCGACGTTCGCGGTGAACCTGCTGGTCGCGCTGGCCGTCGCCGCCGGCACCGACTACGCGATCTTCATGGTCGGCCGGTATCAGGAAGCCCGGGTGGCCGGCGCCGACCCGGAGAGCGCCTACTACGAGATGTTCCGGGGCACCGCGCACGTGGTGCTCGGATCCGGCCTGACCATCGCCGGCGCGATGCTGTGCCTGAGCTTCACCCGGATGCCGTACTTCCAGAGCATGGGGGTGCCGTGCGCCGTCGGCGTCGCCGCGGGGGTGGCGGTCGCCCTGACGATGGGCCCGGCGGTGGTCGCCGTCGCGAGCCGCTTCGGGCTGCTCGAACCCAGACGCGCCATGCGGATCCGCACCTGGCGGCGGATCGGGACCATGGTGGTGCGCTGGCCCGGTCCGATCATGGTGGCGTCGCTGACGCTGGCGCTGATCGGTCTGGCCGCCCTGCCGGGCTATCAGACCAGTTATGACGACACCCGCTACGTTCCCGGCGACATCCCCGCCAACGTCGGCCTGCGCGCGGCCACCGAGCACTTCTCGATGTCGCGGATGAGTCCGGAGGTGCTGCTGGTCCAGACCGACCGCGATCTGCGCAACTCCGCCGATTTCCTGGTGCTGGACCGGCTGGCCAAACGGGTGTTCGCGGTGGAGGGCGTCGCCCGGGTGCAGTCCGTCACCCGCCCCGACGGCATGCCGATCGCCCACACCTCGATCCCGTTCCTGATCAGCATGCAGGGGGTCGGTCAGCAGCAGAACATGAAGCTCATGAAGGACCGCATCACCGACATGCGCACCCAGGCCGAGGAGCTCGCGGAGACGGTGCAGACGATGAAGCGGTTGTACCGGTTGATGACCCAGTTCACCGGCGTCAGCACCGACATGATCGCCGACATGAAAGGCATGCAGGAGACCGTCCACCAGTTGCGTGACGCGATGGCGGATTTCGACGATTTCTTCCGGCCCATCCGCAACTACTTCTACTGGGAACCGCACTGCTACAACATCCCCATCTGCTGGGCGTTCCGGTCGATGTTCGACGCCCTGGACGGCGTCAGCGCGATGACCGACACGTTCGACGCGTCGATCGGCAACATGGACCAGATGGCGGTGCTGATGCCGCAGATGCTCGAGTCGTTCCCGCCGATGATCGCGACCATGGAGAACATGCAGCACATGCTGCTGACGACGTACTCCACCATGGCCGGGTTCTACGACCAGATGGACGAGCTGACCCAGAACTCCACCGAGATGGGCAAGGCGTTCGACGCGGCGAAGAACGACGACTCGTTCTACCTGCCGCCGGAGGTGTTCGAGAACCCCGACTTCAAGCGGGTGATGGACGCGTTCATCTCCCCGGACGGCAAGACCGTGCGGATGATCATCTCCCACCGCGACAACCCCGCCACCGAGGCGGGCATCTCCCGGGTGGAACCGATCAAGATCGCGGCGATCGAGGCGCTCAAGGGCACACCGCTGGAGGACGCCAAGATCTCGCTGGGCGGCACCGCGGCCACGTTCAAGGACATGTCCGACGGTTCCCGCTACGACCTGCTGATCGCGCTCATCTCGGCGATCTGCCTGGTCTTCCTGATCATGCTCGCGGTCACCCGCAGCCTCATCGCGGCGCTGGTCATCGTCGGGACGGTGACGTTGTCGCTGGGCGCCTCGTTCGGGTTGTCGGTTCTGGTCTGGCAGTACGTCGTGGGGATCGAGCTGCACTGGATGGTGCTGGCGATGTCGATCATCGCGCTGCTGGCCGTCGGTTCGGACTACAACCTGCTGTTGGCGTCGCGGTTCAAGGAGGAGATCCCGGCCGGGTTGAAGACCGGGATCATCCGGTCGATGGGCGGCACCGGCAGTGTGGTCACCGTCGCGGGCGTGGTGTTCGCGGCGACGATGGGGTCGATGGTGGTCAGCGATCTGCGGGTGATGGCGCAGGTCGGGACGACGATCGGGCTGGGCCTGCTGTTCGACACGTTCATCGTGCGTGCGTTCATGATGCCGTCGATCGCGGCGCTGCTGGGCCGGTGGTTCTGGTGGCCGCTGGTGGTGTACAACCGTCCGCCGCGCCCGCCGGTGTCCCGATCGGCCGCCGCCACCGAACCGATCCCGGTCGGGCCCGGCGGCTCCGGTGCGCCGTCGCCGTGACCGCCGGGCGGTCGCGCCGCACCCGCTGCGCCCGACGGTCATGTGTTGGGACGGCGCGTCGGGCGAGGCTAAACTGGCGGTCAACCCAGGCTCGAGAAAGAAGGCAGGCAGAAAACACCACGTGACGCCCCGCGAGACCTCCGCTGGTTCGGACGCATCGGTCGCCGCCGTCCGCAGCAGCATCACCGTTCCGCCCGACCTCGTGGTGGGCCTGCTCGGCTCCGCCGACGAGAATCTCCGCACCATCGAAGACCTCCTGGCCGCCGATCTGCACGTGCGCGGCAACGCGATCACCTTCACCGGCGAGTCCGCCGACGTCGCGCTGGCCGAGCGGGTCATCTCCGAACTGGTCACCATCGTCGGCAGCGGCCATCCGCTGACCCCGGACGCGATCCGGCACAGCGTCTCGATGCTCACCGGGTCGGGGAACGAATCGCCGGCCGAAGTGCTGACGCTGGACATCCTGTCCCGCCGCGGCAAGACGATCCGGCCCAAGACGCTGAACCAGAAGCGTTACGTCGACGCGATCGACGCGCACACCATCGTGTTCGGGGTGGGGCCGGCCGGCACCGGCAAGACGTATCTGGCGATGGCCAAGGCGGTCAGCGCGTTGCAGGCCAAACAGGTCAACCGGATCATCCTCACCCGCCCGGCGGTGGAGGCCGGCGAACGGCTGGGCTTTCTGCCCGGGACGCTGAGCGAGAAGATCGACCCGTATCTGCGGCCGCTCTACGACGCGCTGCACGACATGATGGACCCAGAGCTGATCCCCAAGCTGATGAGCGCCGGGGTGATCGAGGTCGCACCCCTCGGCTACATGCGGGGCCGCACGCTCAACGACGCGTTCATCATCCTCGACGAGGCGCAGAACACCACCGCCGAGCAGATGAAGATGTTCCTGACCCGGTTGGGCTTCGGGTCGAAGATCGTCGTGACCGGTGACGTCACCCAGGTCGACCTGCCCGGCGGCGCGACCTCGGGGTTGCGGGCGGCCATGAAGATCCTCGGCGACATCGATGACATCCATTTCTCCGAGCTGACCAGCGCCGACGTGGTGCGGCACCGGCTGGTGTCGGAGATCGTCGACGCCTATGAGAAGGCCGAGACGCCGGCTCTGATGAATCGGGCGCAGCGGCGGGCGGCTGGTTCGCGCCCGCGGCGGTAGCGAGGGCGCCGATGAGTATCCCCAGGCGGAGCCGATGAGTATCCCCAGGCGGAGCCGATGAGTATCGAAGTCTCCAACGAGTCCGGTATCGACGTCTGTGAAGAGGAACTGATCAGCGTCGCCCGGTTCGTGATCGAGAAGATGAACGTCCATCCGGCCGCCGAGCTGTCGATGGTCCTGCTCGATCCCGCCGCGATGGCCGATCTGCACATGCGGTGGATGGATCTGCCGGGACCGACCGACGTGATGAGCTTCCCGATGGACGAGCTGGAACCCGGTGGCCGGCCCGACGCCGCCGAACCGGGGCCGGCGATGCTCGGGGACATCGTGCTGTGCCCGGAGTTCGCCGCCGAGCAGGCCGCCGCGGCCGGTCATTCGCTGGGTCAGGAGCTGGCGTTGCTCACCGTGCACGGTGTGCTGCATCTCCTCGGCTACGACCACGCCGAGCCCGAGGAGGAGAAGGAGATGTTCGCGCTGCAACGGCGGCTGCTCGAGGAGTGGGTGGCTGACCAGGTGGAGGCCTATCACCAGGAGCTGCAGAGCGAGAAGGACCGGCGGCTGCTGGACAAGTCCAGGTACTTCGACCAGCTGTGAGCGGCCTGGCCCAACTCGTCGCGGCGGTCGTCCTGGTCGCGCTCGCCGGGGTGCTGGCGGCGGTGGACTCGGCGCTGAACACGGTGTCGACGGCGCGGGTCGGGGAGTTGGTGCGCGATGAGCGTCCGGGCGCGGTGCGGCTGGCCCGGGTGGTCGCCGACCGGCCCAAATACGTCAACCTGATCGTGCTGTTGCGGATCGCCTGCGAGGTGTCGGCGACGGTGCTGCTGGTGGCTTTCCTGGACGGGTACCTGGGCCTGCGCTGGGGGATGGTGACCGCCGCCGCGGTGATGGTGGTGGTGAGCTTCGTGGCCATCGGGGTGGGGCCGCGCACCGTCGGACGGCAGAACGCCTACAGCATCGCGTTGATGGCCGCCCTTCCGCTGCAGACGATCTCGGTGCTGCTCACCCCGATCAGCCGGCTGCTGGTGCTGCTCGGCAACGCGCTGACACCGGGTCGCGGATTCCGCAACGGCCCGTTCGCCTCCGAGATCGAGCTGCGTGAGGTCGTCGACCTGGCCCAGCAGCGCGGGGTGGTGGCCGACGACGAACGCCGGATGATCCAGTCGGTGTTCGAACTCGGCGACACCCCTGCGCGGGAGGTGATGGTGCCGCGCACCGAGATGGTCTGGATCGAACAGGACAAGACCGCCGGGCAGGCCACCTCGCTCGCGGTGCGCAGCGGGCACTCCCGGATCCCGGTGATCGGGGAGAACGTCGACGACATCGTCGGGGTGGTGTACCTGAAAGACCTTGTGCAGCGCACCTATTACTCCACCGACGGTGGGCGCGGCACGCTGGTGTCGGAGGTGATGCGGCCGGCGGTGTTCGTGCCGGACTCCAAACCGCTCGACGAGCTGCTGCGGGAGATGCAGCGCGACCGCAACCACATGGCCCTGCTGGTCGACGAGTACGGCGCCATCGCCGGGCTGGTCACCATCGAGGACGTGCTGGAGGAGATCGTCGGTGAGATCGCCGACGAGTACGACACCGACGAGGTGGCGCCGATCGAGGACCTGGGCGACAACCGGTACCGGGTGTCGGCCCGGTTGCCGATCGAGGATCTCGGCGAACTGTACGGACGCGAATTCGACGGTGATCTCGACGTGGACACCGTCGGTGGGCTGGTCGCGCTGGAGCTCGGCCGGGTGCCGCTGCCCGGCGCCGAGGTGACCTGGGACGGGCTGCGGCTGCGGGCCGAGGGCGGACCGGACCACCGCGGCCGGGTACGGATCGGTACGGTGCTGGTCAGCCCCGTGGAACCGGAGGACGCTGACGACACCGAAGACAGGGACGGAGCCGATGACTGAACTGTCCGACGAGGACGCCAAATTGGTGGTGTTGGCCCGCGGGGCGATGGCGCGGGCCGAGGCGGCCAGTGGCGCCGCGGTCCGAGACGTCGACGGCCGCACCTACGCCGGTGCGCCGGTGGCCCTGTCGGCGCTGCGGCTGACCGCTCTGCAATCGGCGGTGGCCGCCGCGGTGTCCAGTGGGGCGACCGGTGTGGAGGCCGCCGTGCTCGTCGGCGGGTCACACGACGATGCCGGGGTGGCGGCGGTGCGCGAGCTGTCGGCCGACGCCGCGGTGATCGTGACGGATCGATCGGGGCGTCCGGTGTGACCGCGCAGGATGTCAGCCCGAGCGGATCGGGGCCGGAGGACTCCCGCGGGAACGGCGAATTCCGGTCCGGTTTCGTGTGTCTGGTCGGCCGGCCGAACACCGGCAAGTCGACGCTGACCAACGCGCTGGTGGGTGCGAAGGTCGCGATCACCTCGAACCGGCCGCAGACCACCCGGCACACCATTCGCGGCATCGTGCACCGGGAGAACTTCCAGATCGTCCTCGTCGACACCCCCGGTCTGCACCGCCCCCGCACCCTGCTGGGTCAGCGGCTCAACGATCTGGTGAAGGACACCTACTCGACGGTCGACGTCATCGGGTTGTGCATCCCGGCCGACGAGGCGATCGGGCCGGGGGACCGCTGGATTCACGATCAGATCCGGGCGGTGGCCCCCGACACCACCCTGGTCGCGATCGTCACCAAGATCGACAAGGTGCCCAAACACCGGGTCGCCGAACAGCTCATCGCGGTGAGCGAACTGGTCGGTCCCGACGTCGAGATCGTGCCCGTCTCGGCGGTCACCGGGGAACAGACCGATGTGCTGATCGAGGTGCTGGCCGCGCAGCTGCCCCCGGGGCCGGCGTTCTACCCCGACGGTGAGCTCACCGACGAGCCGGAGGAGACGCTGATGGCCGAACTCATCCGGGAGGCGGCGCTGGAAGGCGTCCGCGACGAACTGCCGCACTCGCTGGCCGTGGTCATCGACGAGGTCGAGAAGCGGCCCGACCGCGATGATCTCATCGACGTGCACGCGATCCTCTACGTCGAACGCGACAGCCAGAAGGGCATCGTGATCGGCCGGGGCGGCTCCCGGCTGCGTGAGGTCGGCACCGCGGCCCGTCAGCAGATCGAGAAACTGCTCGGCACGAAGGTGTTTCTGGACCTGCGGGTCAAGGTCGCCAAGAACTGGCAGCGCGACCCCAAACAGTTGGGCCGCCTGGGCTTCTGATCGCTCGTCGGGTCAGCATCCGGGGGCGAACGGGATGTTGAAGTCGCAGATCGGGTTACGTGGCGGCGCCGCCGGTGCTGCCGGCGCGGGCGCGTTGGCCTGTTTGCGCGATCCCGCGGCGGCGTTGTCGGCGGCCGCCTCGGACCGCACCGCCGGGGTCACGCACACGGTGTCGCCCGGAAACGCCTCTCGCCAGACGAAACCCTGCTTGCAGGTGTCCGGTCCGTACGCGCCGCCGCCCGGTTCCCGGTTCTGGGCGGCGTTGGCGTTCTCCTGGGCGGTGCGGGTGCGTACCGCCGGGGTCACGCACACCGTGTCACCGGGACGGGCCTCCCGCCAGACGAAACCCTGGATGCAGGTGTCGGGACCGTAGGGCAGTGGTTGGGCGTGTGCCGGGACCGGAACGACCGCGCCGGCGAAGACGGTCAGCGCCGCCGCGGCCGGTGCCAGCAACGTCGATGGTGTGGTGGCCATGGATCCCCTCCGTTCACTCCATGGACGGGACGGCACGGCAGAACCCCCCGTGCACTTTGACGTTACGACCGGTCAGCGCGCAGCCGTGAGTACCGGGCCACTCATCTCCTGGGTGCCGCCCGCCCGGGTGCCGCCCGCCGGCCGGGGTTTCCGGTCAGGCCGACGCCCGCAACTCGCGGGCCGGCGCGGGCGCCGGGGCGGGCGGGGCGGCCGGGGGAGTGAGCCACCACGGCCGGGGCTGCCGCGCGGCCCAGCCGTTGATGCCCTCCAGCGCGGCGGCCAGCGAGACGAGCAGCGGCTCGCTGTTCGCCGGCCCCATCAGCTGCACCCCGATCGGCAGTCCGTCGGAGGTGAAACCGGCCGGCACGTTGATCGACGGCCAGCCGAGCAGATTCCACGGCCAGGTGACGGGGCAGGCCTTGATCATCAGCCGGTCGGTGGCCAGCCCGCCGAGCTGATCGAAGGCGTGCACCTCCGGCGGCGGCAGCGCCGTCGTCGGCGCCAACACCACATCGGCGATGTTGAAGATCCAGCTCATCCGCCGCTGGGCGGCCGCCTCCCGGGCCCGCGCCTTGCGCAGCGCGCTCTCCGACAGCAGCCGGCCCAGCCGCATGTTGGCCACGGTGCGTTTGTCCCACAGCACGTTGTCACCGAGCCGGCGGGACCAGTCCAGCAGTCCGGCGGTGGACCGGGACAGGAAACTCCACGACATGCCCACGGTGTATTCCGGATCGGCGGGGAACACGGTGTGGCCGAGTTGTTCGAGTTGGTCGGCCACGGTCTGCACGGCGGCCCGGATCTCCGGATGCAGCTTCGCGCGGAACAGCGTGAACGGGAACTTGGTCGACACCGCGATCCTCAGTGGGCCGGGCGCCTGCCCGACATAGTCCGACACCCGGACCGGTGGCGGCTGGTGCAGATCACCGGGCGCATTGCCCGACGCCGCGTCGAGCACCAGCGCCGCGTCGGTGACGGTGCGGGCCAGCACCCCGTGCACGGTGATGCCGTTGAACGCCTCCGGCAACGGCCAGGTGGAGATCCGGCCGCGCTGCGGTTTGATCCCGACCAGATGTGTCCAGGCGGCGGGAATCCGCACACTGCCCGCGCCGTCGGAGCCGATGGCGGCGGTGACCAGGCCGGCCGCCACCGCTGCGGCGCTGCCGCCCGAGGAGCCGCCCGGGGTGTGCCGGGGCGACCAC
Organism: Mycolicibacterium thermoresistibile; assembly: GCF_900187065.1. Lineage (NCBI taxonomy): Bacteria > Bacillati > Actinomycetota > Actinomycetes > Mycobacteriales > Mycobacteriaceae > Mycobacterium > Mycolicibacterium thermoresistibile. The sequence goes on along the minus strand of NZ_LT906483.1, from coordinate 2,934,335 downwards.
GGATTGCGGGTGTGGCCGAACGCCGGGCCGCTGGTGAACGGCCACTGGCCCAGTTCACAGGTGTGGGTCTTGCCGACGATGACCGCCCCGGCGGCGCGCAGCCGGCGCACCACCTCGGCGTCCTCGGTGGCCGGCGGCACATCGCCGACAGCGCCGAACCGGGTGGGTACCCCTGCGATGTCCACGTCGTCTTTGACGGCGATCGGCACGCCCAGCAGCGGAAGATGTTCGCCCGCAGCGCGTTTGCGGTCCGCTTCGGCGGCCTCGGCCAGCGCTCGATCGGCCAGCACCACCCGGAACGCGTTCAGGGTCGACTGGCTGGCCTCGATTGCCCGCAACGACCGGCGTACCAGTTCCTGGGAGGTGACGGCACCGCTCGCCAGCTGGTAGAGCAGGTCGGTGAGGGTCGGCAGCTTGGCTGGGGGTTTGTACGCGTCGACCATCGTTTTCGAGGATATCCGGCGCTGCGTGCGGGCGGTGTGGGGTCGCGATGGGAGACTGGTGCAATGCGGCTGTACCGGGATCGTGCGGTGGTGCTTCGCCAGCACAAGCTCGGCGAGGCGGACCGGATCGTCACCCTGCTCACCCGTGAGCACGGTTTGGTGCGCGCGGTGGCCAAGGGGGTGCGGCGCACCCGCAGCAAGTTCGGCGCCCGGCTGGAACCGTTCGCCCACATCGACGTTCAGCTCCATCCCGGACGCAACCTCGACATCGTGACCCAGGTGCAGGCCATCGACGCGTTCGCGGCCGACATCGTCAGCGATTACGGCCGTTACACCTGCGCCTGCGCCATGCTGGAGACCGCCGAACGGCTCGCCGGGGAGGAGCGCGCCCCGGTGCCGGCGTTGCATCGGCTGACCGTCGCCGCCCTGCGCGCGGTGGCCGACGGCAGCCGCCCGCGCGATCTGGTGCTCGACGCGTATCTGTTGCGCGCCATGGGGATCGCCGGATGGGCGCCCGCGTTGACCGAATGTGCCCGGTGCGCCGCGCCGGGCCCGCACCGGGCCTTCCACATCGCCGCCGGCGGCAGCGTCTGCCTGCACTGCCGGCCGGCCGGGGCGGTGACCCCGCCGCAGGCGGTGCTGGAGTTGATGAGCGCGCTGCACGACGGGGACTGGGAGTTCGCCCAGGCCTCCTCGCCGGCGCACCGCAGTCAGGCCAGCGGTCTGATCGCGGCGCACCTGCAGTGGCACCTCGAACGCAAGCTGCGAACGTTGCCGCTGGTCGAGCGATCCCACCGGGTGGACCGCACCCTTGCTGAGCACCGCGCCGCGGTGGCTGCCGATCACCGCGCCGCGGGGTTCGGGCAGGATATGGCCCATGGTGTCGAAGCGGGAAGGGGACCGGACGGCCAAGCGGTGGTCGGCTGAGCGCGGGCACACGGGCTCGTCACAGGTGTATCCGCAGCTCCCGGCGCCGCCGGCGGACTATCCGACCTTCCCGGACAAGTCGACGTGGCCGGTGGTGTTCCCGGAGCTGCCGCCCAACACCAACGGCAGGTTCGCCCGTCCCCCGCAACACCCCTCCAGGGCGGTCGCGCCGCGGATTCCGGCCGATCAGGTGCCCAACCACGTCGCGGTGGTGATGGACGGGAACGGCCGCTGGGCCACCCAACGGGGCCTGCACCGCACCGAGGGTCACAAGATGGGCGAGGCGGTGCTCATCGACATCACCTGCGGGGCGATCGAGATCGGCATCAAACACCTCACCGTCTACGCGTTCTCCACCGAGAACTGGAAACGCAGCCCCGAAGAGGTGCGCTTCCTGATGGGCTTCAACCGGGAGGTGGTGCGGCGCCGTCGGGAGAACCTCAACGACATGGGTGTGAAGATGCGCTGGGTGGGCTCCCGCCCCCGGATGTGGCGCAGCGTGATCAAGGAATTCGAGATCGCCGAGAACATGACGTTGGACAACGACGTCATCACCATCAACTACTGCGTGAACTACGGCGGCCGGGCCGAGATCACCGAGGCGGCCCGCTCGATCGCCAAGGAGGCGGTCGCCGGCCGGATCAATCCGGACCGGATCACCGAGAAGACCGTCGCCCGGCATCTGCACCGCCCCGACATCCCGGACGTGGACCTGTTCATCCGCACCTCCGGTGAGCAGCGGGCCAGCAACTTTTTGCTCTGGCAGTCGGCCTACGCCGAGTTCGTGTTCCAGGACAAGCTGTGGCCCGACTACGACCGGCGCGATCTGTGGGCGGCGTGTGAGGAGTACGTGCGGCGCAACCGGCGCTTCGGCCGGGCCTGATCTCTCGGGCCTGATCGCTCTCGCGGCGGCGGATCCAGGCGGATCTAGTTGTTCGAGGGGGGCGCGGTGCAGCGTGGGCACCGCCCGAAGATCTCGATGGTGTGGCTGACGTCGGAGTAGCCGTGCTCGTCGGCGACCGCGGCGGCCCAGGCCTCCACCTCCCGGCCCTTCACCTCCACCGTGGCGCCGCACGCCCGGCACACCAGATGGTGATGGTGGTCCTCGGAGCACCGCCGGTACAGCGATTCACCGGTGTCGGTGCGCAGCGTGTCGACCAGCCCGGCCGCCGCCATCGACTGCAGGGTGCGGTACACCGTGGTAAGGCCGATGACCTCACCGCGCCGGCGGAGTTCGTCGTGCAGTTCCTGAGCGGATCGGAAGTCGTCGATCTTGTCCAGCAGCGCCGACACCGCGGCCCGTTGCCGGGTGGACCGGAGGCCGGTGGCTCGGCTCACGGCTCGCCCTCACCGGCGTGGCTGACCGCGGCGACGACGATGTCCACCAGATGCTCGTCGACGAGGCGATACATCACCTCGCGGCCGGACCGCTCCCCGGCCACCACCCCGGCCGCCTTCAGGATCCGCAGATGCTGGCTGACCAGCGGCTGCGGCACCCCCAGCGCGTCGACCAACTCGTGGACGCACCGCGTCGCCCCGCGCAACTGCAACACGATCGCGATGCGCACGGGGGCGGCCAGCGCCCGCAGCAGGTCGCCGGCGGTCTCGAGCACCGCTCGCGGGGGCAGCTCGGACGGCGGCACACCGTGGTGGTGACCGTGCGCCACCGACGGCTCCGCGGAGGCGAAATCGGAAATGGTTTTCATGTGAGGTTCACGATACATGCACGACCACGCATGTCAACGCGCCCGCCGGTGGCAGGGGCTCCGGCGGGCGCGGCTACGCTGTTGATCCGTGGCGTCCATCATCGACACGGTTGCAAACCTCGCGAAACGGCGCGGCTTCGTCTACCAGTCCGGCGAGATCTACGGCGGTACCCGCTCCGCGTGGGACTACGGTCCGCTCGGGGTGGAACTGAAGGAGAACATCAAGCGGCAGTGGTGGAAGTCCATGGTCACCGCCCGCGAGGACGTCGTCGGAATCGACACGTCGATCATCCTGCCCCGCGAGGTGTGGGTGGCGTCCGGCCACGTCGACGTCTTCCACGACCCGCTGGTGGAGTGCCTCAACTGCCACCGGCGGCACCGTCAGGACCACCTCCAGGAGGCGCTGGCCGGTAAGAAGGGGCTGGACAACCCGGACGACGTGCCGATGGACGAGGTGGTCTGCCCGGACTGCGGCACCAAGGGCCGCTGGACCGAGCCCCGCGAGTTCAACATGATGCTCAAGACCTACCTCGGGCCGATCGAGAGCGACGAGGGTCTGCACTATCTGCGGCCGGAGACCGCGCAGGGCATCTTCACCAACTTCGCCAACGTGGTCACCACGGCGCGCAAGAAGCCGCCGTTCGGCATCGCCCAGACCGGCAAGAGCTTCCGCAACGAGATCACCCCGGGCAACTTCATCTTCCGCACCCGCGAGTTCGAGCAGATGGAGATGGAGTTCTTCGTCGAGCCGTCCACCGCCAAGGAATGGCACCAGTACTGGATCGACACCCGGCTGCAGTGGTACGTCGACCTCGGAATCGACCGGGACAACCTGCGGCTCTACGAACATCCGCCGGAGAAGCTGTCGCACTACGCCGAACGCACCGTCGACATCGAGTACAAGTACGGGTTCGCCGGCGACCCCTGGGGTGAGCTGGAGGGCATCGCCAACCGCACCGATTTCGACCTGAGCACCCACAGCAAGCATTCCGGCGTCGACCTGTCGTACTACGACCAGGCCACCGACACCCGCTACGTGCCGTACGTCATCGAACCGGCAGCCGGGCTCACCCGGTCGCTGATGGCGTTCCTGATCGACGCGTACTCCGAGGACGAGGCGCCCAACGCCAAGGGCGGCGTCGACAAGCGCACGGTGTTGCGGTTCGATCCGCGGCTGGCGCCGGTCAAGGTGGCGGTGCTGCCGCTGTCCCGGCACGCCGACCTGTCGCCGAAGGCCCGGGACCTGGCCGCCGAACTGCGGCAGCACTGGAACGTCGAGTTCGACGACGCCGGCGCGATCGGCCGGCGCTACCGCCGCCAGGACGAGGTCGGCACCCCGTACTGCGTGACCGTCGACTTCGACTCCCTGGAGGACAACGCCGTGACGGTCCGGGAGCGCGACAGCATGGCCCAGGAGCGGATCTCGATCGACCAGGTCACCGACTACCTGGCCGTCCGGCTCAAGGGCTGCTGAACCCCGGGGTTCAGCCGGCGCCGCCGGAGGTGAGCCGGCGGATGCGGTCGGCGTAGTCGACCTCGACCGCGGTGATCTCGGCGCCCAGCTGCCTGAGCTGGTCCCGATACACCGCGGCCTGCTCGGCGCGGGCGATCTTCTCCGCGGCCAGCTGCACCCGCACCGCCGGGTCCTCGACGCGGTCCAGGATCGACCAGTCCCGGCCGTCGCTGACCTGGGTGAACGTCACGGTGTCGACGGTGAACCCGTCCGACTCGATGGTGCGCAGCCGTTCGATGAACGGCCGGCGGTGACGTTCGGCGGCGCGGATGCCCTCCCGGGTCAGGTCCGCCATCTCCCCCAGCACGCGGGCGACCAGCTCGAAGGTCTCCACCGCGGCCTCGCCGTGCCGGTCCAGGACGCTCAGCGTGAGCGGCGCATCGGCCGGCAGCCGGTCGGTCAGCACCCGGACCCGGGCGAGCAGATCGCCGAGCACCGCACACGAGGCGGCCCCCATCGGCTGATCGCCCAGCTCCGAAGCGGTGATTCGGCGCTGCAGCTCCAGGAAATCCCGCATCGCGTGCAGGCTCTTGAACATCCGGACCCCTTCCACCGTCGAATCTAGCCGTTGGCCGCACGGCGAACCCGCGGTGCCGCAGCCCACCTCGGCCGCCGGCCGGCGGCGACTGGTTAAGGTGAGCCGGTGGCCGAGATCGCGCCGCTTCGAGTGCAGCTGATCGCCAAGACGGAGTTCTTGGCGCCCCCCGACGTGCCGTGGAGCACCGACGCCGACGGTGGTGAGGCGCTGGTGGAGTTCGCCGGCCGGGCGTGCTACCAGAGCTGGTCGAAACCCAACCCGAAGACCGCGACCAACGCGGCCTACATCCGCCACATCATCGACGTCGGGCACCTGTCGGTGCTCGAACACGCGTCGGTGTCGTTCTACATCACCGGGATCTCCCGGTCCTGCACCCACGAGCTGATCCGGCACCGCCACTTCTCCTATTCGCAGCTGTCGCAGCGCTACGTCCCGGACGGCGACGCCCGCGTGGTGCTGCCGCCCGGTCTGGAGGACGATCCCGAGCTGCAGGAGATCTTCACCGCGGCCGCCGACGCCGGCCACGCCGCCTACACCGAACTGCTGACCCGGCTCCAGGCCGCGCTCGCCGACCAGCCCAACGCCGTGTTGCGCCGCAAACAGGCACGTCAAGCCGCCCGAGCGGTGCTGCCCAACGCGACCGAGACGCGCATCGTGGTGACCGGAAACTACCGGGCTTGGCGGCATTTCATCGCGGTGCGGGCCAGCGAACAGGCTGATCTGGAGATCCGGAGGCTGGCCATCGAATGTCTGCGTCGGCTGACCGAGGTCGCCCCGGCGGCCTTCGCCGACTTCGAGATCGCGACGCTCGCTGACGGCACCGAAGTGGCCACCAGCCCACTGGCCACCGAAGCGTGACGCAGCCGGTGCCATCCGGACTACGGAATCCGGAGGTCGAGCGGGTAATCTAACGCCCGTGAGTACCGGCGGATTCGATGTGACGGCCCAACTGGGCACCGTGCTGACCGCGATGGTTACTCCGTTCAAGAAGGACGGCTCGCTGGACCTCGACGCCGCGGCGAGCCTGGCCAACCGGCTCGTCGACGCCGGCTGCGACGGCCTGGTGGTGTCGGGCACCACCGGTGAGGCCCCGACCACCACCGACGACGAGAAGCTGCAACTGCTGCGCACCGTGCTGGACGCGGTGGGGGACCGGGCCCGCATCATCGCCGGCGCCGGCACCTATGACACCGCCCACAGCGTGCGGTTGGCCAAGGCCTGTCAGGACGCCGGCGCGCACGGCCTGCTGCTGGTCACGCCGTACTATTCGCGGCCCCCGCAGGACGGTCTGTACGCACACTTCACCACCATCGCCGATGCGGTGGAGGTGCCGATCGTGCTCTACGACATTCCGCCGCGCTCTGTCGTGCCGCTGGCGTGGGACACCATCCGCCGACTCTCCGAGCACCGCAACATCGTCGCGATCAAGGACGCCAAGGGCGACCTGCACGGCGCGGCTCAGATCATCGCCGAGACCGGCCTGGCCTACTACTCCGGTGACGATTCGCTGAACCTGCCGTGGCTGGCGGTCGGCGCCGTCGGGTTCATCAGCGTGTGGGGGCATCTGGCAGCCGGTCAGCTGCGAGACATGCTGACGGCGTTCAATTCCGGCGACATGACCACCGCCCGCAAGATCGCCGTCACGCTGAGCCCGCTCAACGCGGCCCAGACGCGGCTGGGTGGAGTGAGCATGTCCAAGGCCGGGCTGCGGCTGCTGGGAATCGAGGTGGGGGATCCGCGGCTGCCGCAGGTGCCGCCCGGTCCCGAACAACTCCGGCTGCTGGCCGACGACATGCGGGCCGCGGCGGTGCTGCGCTAGATGTCGGTACCGATTCCACCGCCAGATCTGGGTCCGCCCGGTCCGCTCGAGCGTGGCGGGCTGCGGGTCACGGCGCTCGGCGGAATCGGTGAAATCGGCCGCAACATGACCGTTTTCGAACACCGCGGCCGGTTGCTGATCATCGACTGCGGGGTGTTGTTCCCCGGACACGACGAGCCCGGCGTCGATCTGATCCTGCCGGATCTGCGTCACATCGAGAACCGGCTCGACGACGTCGAGGCGCTGCTGCTCACCCACGCCCACGAGGACCACATCGGGGCGGTGCCGTTTCTGCTGAAACTGCGCCCCGACATCCCGGTGGTGGGCTCGGAGTTCACCCTGGCGCTGGTGCGGGAGAAGTGCCGCGAGCACCGCATCAAACCGAAGCTGGTCCAGGTCGCGGAGGGGCAGCGCAGCCGGCACGGGGTGTTCGAGGCGCAGTACTTCGCGGTCAACCACTCCATTCCCGGCGCCCTGGCGATCGCCCTGCACACCCGCGCCGGCACCGTGCTGCACACCGGTGACATCAAGCTCGATCAGCTGCCGCTGGACGGGCGCCCCACCGACCTGCCCGGCATGTCCCGGCTCGGGGACGAGGGCGTGGACCTGTTCCTGTGCGACTCCACCAACTCCGAGATCCCGGGTGTGGGGCCGTCCGAGAGCGAAGTCGGACCGAACCTGCACCGGTTGATCCGCGGCGCCGAGGGCCGGGTGATCATCGCCTGCTTCGCCTCCAACGTCGATCGGGTGCAACAGATCATCGACGCCGCGGTCGCGCTGGGCCGGCGGGTGGCGTTCGTGGGCCGGTCGATGGTGCGCAACATGACCATCGCCCGGGAACTGGGTTATCTGCGGGTGGCCGACGAGGATCTGCTCGACATCGGGGCCGCGGAGATGATGCCGCCCGAGCGGGTGGTGCTGATCACCACCGGCACCCAGGGCGAACCGATGTCGGCGCTGTCCCGGATGTCGCGCGGCGAGCACCGCAGCATCACCCTGACGCCCGGCGACCTGGTGGTGCTGTCGTCCTCGCTGATCCCCGGCAACGAAGAGGCCGTCTACGGTGTGATCGACGCGCTCGCCAAGATCGGCGCCCGCGTCGTCACCAATCAGCAAGTGCGCGTTCACGTCTCGGGCCACGCGTATGCGGGGGAGTTGCTGTTCCTCTACAACGGGGTGCGGCCGCGCAACGTGATGCCGGTGCACGGCACCTGGCGGCATCTGCGCGCCAACGCGGCGCTGGCGGTGCGTACCGGCGTGCCGCCGGAGTCGGTGCTGCTCGCCGAGAACGGGGTCAGCGTCGATCTGGTCGCCGGCAAGGCGCGCATCGCCGGGGCGGTGCCGGTGGGCAAGATGTTCGTCGACGGTCTGATCACCGGCGACGTCGGGGACGCGACCCTGGGCGAACGGCTGATCCTGTCGTCGGGTTTCGTGGCGGTGACCGTGGTGGTGCGGCGCGGGACCGGCCGTCCCGCCGGCCCGGCGCACCTGTTGTCGCGGGGATTCTCCGAGGACCCGAAGGCGCTGGAACCGGCCGCCCAGAAGGTCGAGGAAGAGCTGGAGAAGCTCGCCGCCGAGCGGGTCACCGATCCCGGCCGGATCGCGCAGGCGGTGCGGCGTACCGTCGGCAAGTGGGTGGGGGAGACCTACCGCCGGCAACCGATGATCGTGCCGACCGTCATCGAGATCTGAGCCGCCTGCCGGCCGGCGGCCGCGTCAGCGCTTGTTGACCGAGCCGGCGTCCACCGGCAGCGCCACCCCGGTGACATACCGGGCCGCGTCGGACACCAGCCACGCCACCGCGTTGGCGACGTCCTCGGGTTCGATCGCCTGCACCGGCAGGGCATTGCCCATGTCCATCGGCCGCTGCGCCTCGGCGAGCACCTGCTGCAGGAACTGCCGGGTGAACTCGTTGTCGATCATCGGCGTGTCCACCCCGGTCGGATGCACCGAGTTCACCCGGATGTGGTGCGGGGCCAACAGGTTGGCGTACTGGCGCATCAACCCCACGATGCCGTGTTTGGCCGCGGTGTAGCCGAGCGCACCGGGCTTGGCGCCGCCCATCCCGACCAGACCGGCCACCGAGCTGATCAACACGATCGACCCGCCGTCGCCCTGCTCCACCAGGGTGGGGACGGCGACCTCCACGGTGTGGTGCACTCCGGTCAGGTTGACGTCGATGACGTCGCGCCATCCGTCGGGGCCGCTCTGCAGGGGAGCGATGCCGGCGTTGGCGATCACGATGTCCAGCCGGCCGAGTTCGTCGAGACCGGCCTGCAGGGCCTGCTGCAGCCCGTCGCGGTCCCGGACGTCGGCCTGCCGGGCCACGATGCGCCCGCCGGCCTCCTCGACCATCCTGGCGGTCTCCGCCAGATCGTCGGCGCCGGCCAGCGGGTAGGGCACCGACGCGATCTGATCGCACAGGTCCACCGCGATCACGTCGGCGCCCTCGGAGGCCAGCCGCACCGCATGCGCCCGGCCCTGCCCGCGCGCGGCCCCGGTGATGAACGCCACCCTGCCGCGCAGCGAATCGGACCTGCCGGGCGGGAGGTCCGGCCCGGGCTGCCGGTCAGCCACGGACCTGACCCTTGGCGGGGTCACCCGCCGGGACGGGCTGCAGCATCTTGATGTCGGGGGCGCCGTCGAGGTGCTCCCCGATCTCGGCGAACATCGTCGTCACCGCGGGCGCGGCGCTGTGGGTCCTCAGCGCCTCCTCGTCGGCCCACTGTTCGATGAACACGAAGGTGCGATCGGTCTGATGCAGCGCGTACAGGTCGCATCCCGGCTCCTTGTGCACCGCCTCGACGGCCCGTTTGCAGGCCTCCCGGACGGTGTCGACCGACTCCGGTTTGGCGGTGAGCGAGGCGACGACGACAACAGGCATGGTGCGAACTCCTGACACGATGTGATCGGGACAACAGGCGACTGTACTGAGCGCGGCGGTCCACCGGGCGGGCCACCCTGGCTTGTGACCGGTGTTGCAGATGGTGCCAAAGGGGTGTTTGCGACTAGGCTTGCGATCATGGCTAGTAAGACCGCCACCCGGTCCGGCGCGCGTAACAGCAGGTCAAAAGCCAAATCGCGGGGCGGCGCCCGGCCGGCGCGGCCCGCGGCACCCCGCCGTAAACCCGCCCGCCGTCCGGCCCCGTCACCGCTGGCCGGAGCCGGCGCGGCGGTCGGTCGGGGCGCCCGCGCGGGCTGGTTCATGGTCGCCAAGGGCGTCGGATCGGCCGCCCGGTCGGTCGGCCGCGCCCGGGACATCGATCCCGGCCATCGGCGCGACGGCATCGCGCTGGTGCTGCTCGCGGTGGCGGTGGTGGTCGCGGCGAGTTCCTGGTTCGACGCCGCCCGCCCGGTCGGCGAGTGGCTCGACACCGTGCTGCGGATGGTGATCGGCTCCGCGGTGGTCCTGGTGCCGATCGTCGTCGGCGGCATCGCGGTGGTGTTGATGCGCAGCGAACCCGATCCGGACACCCGGCCCAGGCTGATCCTGGGCGCCACCATGATCGCGCTGCCCGTGCTGGGGCTGTGGCATCTGTGGTCCGGCGCCCCGGACGATCCGGTCGCGCGCCGGCACGCCGCCGGCTTCGTGGGATTCGCCATCGGCGGGCCGCTCGCCGACGGTCTGTCGGTGTGGATCGCGACGCCGCTGCTGATTCTCGGGGTGCTGTTCGGCCTGCTGCTGATCACCGGCACCACCATCCGCGAGGTGCCGTCCGCGCTGCGGTCGTTGTTCACCGCGCACCACGACGACGGGGACGACTACGACGGGGACTACGCCGAGGACGACTACGGGGACGATCACGGGGCCGACGATGACCGGGATGACGACCGGGGTCACGCGGACGGATCCGCCGGGCGCCGCCGCTCCCCGCAGGCTGCCGGGGCGGACTTCTCCGACGGCTACTACGACGACGCCTCCGCCTACGGTGCCGAGGAGCCGCCGGCGTGGCCCGGCGGCAGCCCGATGGAAAACTACCCGCTGTCCGACGAGGCGCCCACGGTGCCGGAACCGCCGGCGCGGACCAGCAAGCGCAAGTCCGCCAAGACCGCCAAGACCGCCACGGCGCGCGATCCGCAGACCGGCTCGCTCGGCCGGGTCGTGGAGGGCTCGTACACGCTGCCGTCGCTGGGTCTGCTGACCGCCGGCGACCCGCCCAAGAAGCGCAGCGCCGCCAACGACCGCATGGTCGAGGCGATCACCCAGGTGCTGCACGAATTCAAGGTCGACGCCGCGGTCACCGGCTGCACCCGCGGCCCCACCGTCACCCGCTACGAGGTCGAGCTCGGCCCCGGCGTCAAGGTGGAGAAGATCACCGCGCTGCACCGCAACATCGCCTATGCGGTGGCCACCGAGAGCGTGCGGATGCTCGCGCCCATCCCGGGCAAGTCCGCGGTCGGCATCGAGGTTCCCAACACCGACCGGGAGATGGTGCGGCTCGCCGACGTGCTGACCGCCCCGTCCACCCGCCGCGACGATCATCCGCTGGTCATCGGGCTGGGTAAAGACATTGAGGGCGAATACATCTCGGCCAACCTGGCGAAGATGCCGCACCTGCTGGTGGCCGGTTCAACCGGTTCGGGTAAGTCCAGCTTCGTCAACTCGATGCTGGTGTCGCTGCTGGCCCGGGCCACCCCGGACGAGGTCAGGATGATCCTGATCGACCCGAAGATGGTGGAACTGACTCCCTACGAGGGCATTCCGCATCTGATCACGCCGATCATCACCGAACCCAAGAAGGCCGCCGCCGCGCTGGCCTGGCTGGTCGAGGAGATGGAGCAGCGGTATCAGGACATGCAGGCGTCGCGGGTGCGGCACATCGACGTGTTCAACGAGAAGGTGCGGTCCGGTGAGATCACCGCACCGTTGGGCAGCAAGCGCGAATACCGCCCGTATCCCTACATTCTCGCCATCGTCGACGAGCTCGCCGATCTGATGATGACCGCCCCGCGCGACGTCGAGGACGCGATCGTGCGGATCACCCAGAAGGCCCGGGCCGCCGGCATCCACCTGGTGCTGGCCACCCAGCGGCCGTCGGTCGACGTGGTGACCGGGTTGATCAAGACCAACGTGCCGTCGCGGCTGGCGTTCGCCACCTCGTCGCTGACCGACAGCCGGGTCATCCTCGACCAGGCCGGTGCGGAGAAGCTCATCGGCATGGGCGACGGACTGTTCCTGCCGATGGGCGCCGGCCGGCCGATCCGGTTGCAGGGCGCGTTCGTCGGGGACGACGAGATCCACGCCGTCGTCAACGCCTGCAAGGAACAGGCCGAACCGGAGTACACCGAGGGCGTCACCGCGGTCAAGACCGGGGAACGCAAGGACGTCGACCCGGACATCGGCGACGACATGGACCTGTTCCTGCAGGCCGTCGAACTGGTGGTGTCCAGCCAGTTCGGGTCCACCTCGATGCTGCAGCGCAAGCTGCGGGTGGGCTTCGCCAAGGCGGGCCGGTTGATGGACCTGATGGAGACCCGCGGGATCGTCGGCCCGTCCGAGGGGTCCAAGGCCCGGCAGGTGCTGGTCAAACCCGAGGACCTCGCGGCCACGCTGGCGTCGATCCGCGGCGGTGGCGAGCCCGACGACACCGACGACACCGACGACACCGCCGACTGATCAGCGATTTCGGCGTGCAAACGTTCGCTCAGCGATCGTGAGCACGCCGAAATCGCCGGGTCAGAGGTTCAACAGCATCCGGGTGTTGCCGAGGATGTTCGGCTTGACGTAGGACAGGTCGAGGAACTCCGCCACACCGGTGTCGTAGGACCGGCACATCTCCTCGTAGACCTCGGCGGTCACCGGGGTGCCCTCGATCTCCCGGAAGCCGTGCCGCGCGAAGAATTCCACCTCGAAGGTGAGCACGAAGATCCGCTCGAGCTCCAGCTCGCGGGCGACGTCGAGGAGCCGTTCGACGATCATGTGGCCCACGCCCTGACCGCGGACCTTCGGGTGCACCGCGACGGTGCGCACCTCACCGAGGTCGGACCACATCACATGCAGTGCGCCGCAACCGACCAGCTCACCGTCGCGCTCGGCGACCCAGAACTCCTGGACCGACTCGTAGAGCGTCACCAGGTTCTTTTCCAGCAGGATGCGGCCGGCGTAGATGTCGACCAGTGCCTTGATCGCGGGAACGTCGGAAGTCCGGGCCCGGCGCACGGTGACAGCAGGAGAATCTGCACGTGACTCGTCCATGGCGCTCACGGTGCGAGAGTATCGGTTCTAGCTACCGATATTCTGGGTCGGTGCCGGGACATCCTCAAACTCAACCTGCGGTCCCGCGCGCCCGGGTGGCCAACCTGGCCAATGCGCTCACCGGCGTGCGGCTGCTTCTGGTCCCGGTTTTCCTGATTCTGCTGTTCGTCGGGGACGGCCATGAGACGTCCTGGCGGATCGGTGCTTTCGCGGTGTTCGCGGTGGCGGTCATCACCGACCGGTTCGACGGCGCGCTGGCGCGCAGCTATGGCATGGTCACCGAATTCGGCACGCTGGCCGATCCGATCGCCGACAAGGCGCTGATCGGCGCGGCGCTGATCGGGCTGTCGCTGCTCGGCGATCTGCCGTGGTGGGTGACAGCGGTCATCCTGGTGCGCGAGATCGGCATCACAGCCCTGCGTTTCGCGGTGCTGCGGCACGGGGTGATCCCGGCCAGCCGGGGCGGGAAGCTCAAGACCCTCGCCCAGGCCGTGGCGATCGGCCTGTTCGTGCTGCCGCTGGCGAACTGGGCCCCGGTGTGGTCGACGGTGGCCTGGGGCATCATGGCGGTGGCAGTGGTGCTCACGGTGTTCACGGGAGTGGATTACGTCGTGTCGGCTGTCCGGGATTCACGTGGACGATCCGCTGGTCACTGATGACGCCCGCGCGCTGATCGCGGATCTGACGGTGCGCCGCGAGACGCTGGCCACCGCCGAGTCGCTCACCGCCGGGCTGCTCAGCGCCACCCTGGCCGGGGTGGCCGGGGCCAGCGCGGTGCTGCGCGGCGGGCTGGTCACCTACACCGAGGACACCAAGATGTCGCTGGCCGGCGTTCCGCCGCAGGTGTTGAAGGCGGTCGGGCCGGTCGCCGCGCCCACCGCCCGCGCCTTGGCCGTCGGCGCGCGACAGCGGTGCGGGGCCACCTGGGGCATCGGGCTGACCGGGGTGGCCGGCCCGGAACCGCACGGCGGCCATCCGGTGGGCACGGTGTTCATCGGCTGGGCCGGCCCCCGCGACACCGAGGTCGTCGAGCTGCGGCTGGACGGATCGCGCTGGGACATCCGGCTGGCGGCGGTGCACGAGGCCGTCGCGGGTCTGCGCTCCCTGATCACCCGCGACGTGTGATGTCCCGCGGCCGGGACCGCTCGATCCCGGATCGCATCCGGAGATCACTGGAACAATTGGGGGTGGATGGCGCGGATCCGGGAACCCCGGGGTGCGCTCGGACGTTGCGCTGAGAGAACCCTGTGCCACAGGGAACCCCCGGAGCGAACCCATGAAGGAGGGGCACGATGGCGGCATTGCTGCGCGAGGTGGTCGGCGACGTGCTGCGTCGCGCCCGAATCGAGCAGGGACGCACCCTGCGGGAGGTCTCCGACTCGGCCCGGGTGAGCCTCGGCTATCTGTCCGAGGTGGAACGCGGCCGCAAGGAGGCGTCCAGCGAACTGCTCAGCGCGATCTGCGCGGCATTGGATGTTCCGCTGTGGCGTGTCCTCACCGACGCGGGCGCCGAATTGGCCCGCGATGAGGCGGGTGCCGAATTGGTCGGCACTGCGGCCGAGTCAGCCCGCGACGAGAGGGAAACCGCCGCGTCCGCCGGTTCGAGCATCGACGTCACCACCAAGGTGGTCATCCCGCAGCCGGTGTCCATGGCGGTCGCCTGACCGTCAGGGTGTTGGGGTGTGGCGGGGCCGATCAACCCACTAAGTTGGCACTGAGGCAAGCGCAGAGCCCGGCTGCGGACCGGCAGCCAACAGACACGAAGGCGGAATGAACCCATGGCCAATCCGTTCGTCAAAGCCTGGAAGTACCTGATGGCGCTGTTCAGCTCCAAGGTGGACGAGTACGCCGATCCGAAGGTGCAGATCCAGCAGGCCATCGAGGAGGCGCAACGGCAGCACCAGGCGCTGACCCAGCAGGCTGCGCAGGTGATCGGTAACCAGCGGCAGCTGGAAATGCGGCTGAACCGGCAGCTGGCCGACGTGGAGAAGCTCCAGGTCAACGTGCGGCAGGCGCTCACCCTGGCCGATCAGGCCACCGCCGCCGGTGACACCGCCAAAGCCACCGAGTACACCAACGCCGCCGAGGCGTTCGCCGCCCAGCTGGTGACCGCCGAGCAGAGTGTCGAAGACCTCAAGGCGCTGCACGATCAGGCGCTCAACGCCGCCGCGCAGGCCAAGAAGGCCGTCGAGCAGAACGCCATGGTGTTACAGCAGAAGATCGCCGAACGCACCAAACTGCTGTCCCAGCTCGAGCAGGCCAAGATGCAGGAGCAGGTCAGCGCGTCGCTGCGGTCGATGAGCGAGCTGTCCGCCCCGGGCACCACGCCCAGCCTCGACGAGGTGCGGCAGAAGATCGAACAGCGTTACGCCACCGCGATGGGGGAGGCCGAACTGGCGCAGAACTCGGTGCAGGGCCGCATGCTCGAAGTCCAGCAGGCCACGGTGCAGATGGCCGGGCACGCGCGGTTGGAGCAGATCCGGGCCCAGATGCGCGGCGAGCCGCTCCCCGCAGGCGGCGCGGCATCGGGCACCGCCGCCCCGCAGGCCACGCCGACCCCGAGCCAGGAAACCGCGAAACCGGCCGCGAATCCCGCCAAGCCCGAAAACCCGCTGTCCCAGTAGCCCGCCGCCGATGAACACCCGCAAGTCGAGATCGCCGGCCTGGCAGTCCGCGCTGCAACGCGCGGTGGACACCGCCGCCGAGTTGTCCGACGTGGTGGCCGACCGGCTCAACGCCGCGGCCGATCCGCGCGCCAAGATGCTGCGGAAGCGGCGGTGGGCGCTGCGCGGCGGGGTGTTCTTCGCGTTCTCCTCCCTGTTCTGGGTGCTGGTGACGGCGCTGCTGGCGGTGTGGAGCACCCCGGTGTGGGTGCTGTTGATCACGGGCATGATCGCCGCGGGCGCGGCGTTCCCGGCCACCCTGCTGTTCCTGCGCTACCGCTGGTTGCGGTCCGAACCGCTGCCGCCGCCGCGCTCCCGGTCCACCCGGCGGCTGCCGCCGCGCGGGTCGGCGGCCCGCCCGCCGATGGCGGCGCTGGCGGCTTCTGAGCGGGGGTTCTTCTCGCTGCTCGGGGTGATGGAGCGGGGCCGGATGCTGCCTCCGGACGAACTTCGGGAGCTGACCGCTGCCGCGCAGCGGACTGCGGCGACGATGGCCGCCACCGCCGGCGAGGTGGTGTCGATGGAACGCGCCCTGAGGGCCGCTCCGCAGTCACGCGGCCATCTGGAGCCGACAATTCACGCGTTCACCCGCCAACTCGACCACGGGGTGCGCCAGTACAACGAGATGGTCACCGCCGCCGCGCAGCTGGTGTCGGCGGCGAACACCGGGCAGATGTCGAGTTCCCCGATGTCGCAGCGGCGCTACCGCGACGAGCTCACCGGCGCGACCGATCGGCTGGTGGGGTGGGCGCAGGCCTTCGACGAACTCGGCCGCCTGCGGTCGGCATGAACCTGAGCCGCCTGCGGCCGGCATGAACCCGAGCGCGGGTGGTCAGACCGCGCTGCTGTTGGACTGCGCGTCGGCCGGGCGGGGCCCGTACTTGGCGATGTAGGCCCGGTCGATGTGGGCCGTCTTCTGCCGGCGGATCTCGTCGACCAGGTTCGGGTCCAGGTTGTGCATCCGCAGCATGTGCCGACGCCACACCTTGTTCAGCGCATGAGAGAACAGCACCGCCCAGACCAGGATCGGCATCGTCATGCTGAACTTCACGTACAGCGTCGTGTCGATGAGCCAGAACGGCGCCAGCACCAGGAAGGCCGGGATGAACATCCTGGTCATCATCCGGCGCACCGCGCCCTTACCGGCCAGATCCTGGCGCACCCAGTCGCGCATCGAATCCGGAAGTCGACGCCCGTAGCAGTACGTGATGTACTCCCAGGCGTTGGGACGGGTGCGTCCGGCGGTGGCGCGCTCGGGGCCGTTACTCACGTTTGTCCTCACCGCAACCTGCTTGTCTGGTCGAACGTCGAACGCCTTCCATAATGCCAGTTACAGTGACGGCCGCAGCGCCGGTACTACCAGTGCGAGCAGGCCACGCACTGTGGCCTTGGCCATATCGAACATGTCGAAGTAGTCACGCCACAGTGTGATCTTGCCGTCGCGCACCTCGAATACCCCGCACACCCAGAACTGCAGCCGCAGCGGGCCGAACTCCAGGGCGTCGGTGCGTTCGGTGAGGACGTTGACATCGTCGGCGGCGATGCGGTGGATCTTGACCTCGAACCGCATCCACTCCGGCATGGACCGGAAGAGTTTCATGGTGCGGCCGCGGCCGCGGATCACCGAGACGCCGACATTGTGGTAGACGATGTCGTCGGCCAGCGCGGCGTCCGCCGTGTCGTAGTCGCGCTGCTGCAGGGATTCGAGGAAAACCTCGACGACCCGGGTGTTCTCGACAGCGGTCAGTTCGTCGATTCGGTCGGTCATGGGGTAAGCGTAGTCGCGCACCGACCGGTGGGAAGGGCGGCGACCTGTGGGAAGGTGGGAGAATGCGCGTCGCGGTGGTCGCCGGCCCCGATCCCGGGCATGCCTTCCCGGCGATCGCACTGTCGTTGAGATTCCGGGCCGCCGGCGCCGAGCCGGTGTTGCTCACCGGTGTGCAGTGGCTGGACACCGCCCGGGCAGCCGGCGTCGAAGCGGTCGAACTCGACGGGCTGGACCCCGCCGACGGCGATGACGACAGCGACGCCGGCGCCAAGATCCATCAGCGCGCCGCCCGGATGGCGGTGCTCAACGCCCCGCGGATCCGGGATCTGGCCCCGGATCTGGTGGTCTCCGATGTGATCACGGCCTGCGGCGGACTGGCCGCCGAACTGCTGGGTGTGCCGTGGGTCGAGCTCAACCCGCATCCGCTGTATCTGCCGTCCAAGGGGCTGCCGCCGGTGGGCAGCGGGCTCGCCCCCGGGGTGGGGTTGCGGGGCCGGCTGCGCGACGCGGCGCTGCGGGCGCTGACCGCCCGTGCGCTGCGGGCCGGGCAGCGGCAACGGTCGGAGGCGCGGACGCGGATCGGGTTGCCGGCGGCCGACCCGGGGCCGCTGCGCCGGTTGATCGCCACCCTGCCCGCGCTGGAGGTGCCCCGCCCGGACTGGCCGTCCGAGGCGGTGGTGGTCGGCCCGCTGCACTTCGAACCGACCTCGGCGACGCTGTCGGTGCCGCCGGGGTCCGGGCCGGTCGTGGTGGTGGCCCCGTCGACGGCGACCACCGGCGCCGGTGGACTGGCCGAACTGGCCCTGGACCGGCTGCGCCCCGGCGACACGCTGCCGGCGGGTGCGCGGGTGGTGGTGTCCCGGCTGGCCGGCCCGGACACCGAGGTGCCGCCGTGGGCGGTGGTCGGGCTGGGCCGTCAGGACGAACTGCTCACCCGGGCCGACCTGGTCATCTGCGGCGGCGGGCACGGGATGGTGTCCAAGACGCTGCTGGCCGGTGTGCCGATGGTGGTGGTGCCCGGCGGTGGTGATCAGTGGGAGATCGCCAATCGGGTTGTGCGGCAGGGCAGTGGACGGCTGGTGCGGCCCCTCACCGGCGACGCGCTGGTCGCCGCGGTCGGCACGGTGCTGTCCGATCCCGGCTATCGGGCGGCGGCGCGCCGGGCCGGAGCCAGCGTGGCCGACGTCGAGGATCCGGTACGGGTGTGCCAGGAAGCGTTGATCGGGTCCGCGTAACTTTGACATTGTGCGCCTGACCCAATTCCACGAACTCGTCACCGAACAGTTCGGCGAAGTCCGCGGAGCGTCGCTGCTCGTCGACCATGTGCTCACCGCACTCGGTGGCCGCACCGCCGCACAGGCGATCGAGGACGGGGTGGACCCCCGCGAGGTGTGGCGGGCCCTGTGCGCGGATTTCGACGTGCCGAAGGATCAGTGGTGACAGCCCTGCCGAGCAGCCGCGAACTCGCATGATCGCGGGGGATCCGCGCGATTGTGGGGCCCCTCGGCGGGATGGGTCCGGTCAGCCCTGGCCGAGCAGCTGGGCGGTCTCCCGGTGCAGCCGGCCGAAGTTGTAGTACGCCGCGCACGCTCCCTCGGCGGACACCATGCAGGTGCCGATCGGGGTCTCCGGTGTGCAGGCGGTGCCGAACACCTTGCACTCCCACGGTTTGATGACACCTTTGAGCACCTCGCCGCACTGGCAGGCCTTCGGGTCGGCCACCCGCACCCCGGGCATGTCGAAGACCAGTTCGGCGTCGTGGTCGGCGAAGTCACGGTGGATCTTCAGCGCGCTCTGCGAGATGAAGCCCAGCCCGCGCCACTCGAAGTGCGGGCGCAGTTCGAACGTGGTCGCCAGCAGCTTCAACGCCTGGGTGTTGCCCTCCGGCCGCACCACCCGGCGGTACTGGTTCTCCACCTCACAGCGGCCGTCGCGGATCTGCCGCAGCAGCATGTGCACCGACGCCAGGATGTCCAACGGCTCGAACCCGGCCACCACCAACGGTTTCCCGTACACCGCGGGCACGAACCGGTACGGCCGCAGCCCCACCACCGTGGACACATGACCCGGACCGAGGAACCCGGACAGGCGCAGGTCGGGGGATTCCAGGATGGCCTTGATCGGCGGGACGATCGTGACGTGGTTGCAGAACACGCTGAAGTTGCGCACCCCCAGCTCGCGGGCCCGCACCAGGGTGACCGCGGTGGACGGGGCGGTCGTCTCGAACCCGACCGCGAAGAACACCACCCGGCGGTCCGGGTTGTCGAGGGCGACCTTGAGTGCGTCCAGCGGTGAGTACACGAACCGCACATCCGCGCCGCGCGCCTTGGCGTCGAGCAGTGACCCGTTCGAACCGGGCACCCGCATCATGTCCCCGAACGTGGTGAAGATGATGCCGGGCTGCTCGGCGAGCCACATCGCGTCGTCGATGCGGCCCATCGGGATCACGCACACCGGACACCCGGGGCCGTGCACCAGTTGCACCGATTCGGGCAGCAGATGCTCGATGCCGTGCCGGTAGATGGTGTGGGTGTGGCCGCCGCAGATCTCCATGAACTTGAACTCGTCCGCACCGGCCAGCTCGGTGATCGATCTGACCAGAGCACGCGCCGCGGCAGGGTCCCGGAACTCGTCGACGAACCTCATCGGATGTCCTCTCACGCGATTTCGGACGAAGTGAAGGCTTCGATCTCGTTGACGTAGTCCGCGCCCATCTTCTGCACCTGGCTCAGGGTGAGCGCCGCCTCGTGTTCGTCGATCCGGGCCATCGCGAAGCCGACATGCACCAGCACCCAGTCACCGATCCGCAGGTTGTCGTCGGCCAGCAGCCGGACGCTGATCCGTCGGCGCACCCCGTTGACGTCGACGGTGGCCAGATGTTGTTCGGGATCGACGATGTCGACCACCCGACCGGGTATCCCCAGACACATCGGCGTACCTCCTCCAGCTCAACAGATCCGGGGCAGCGGATCGCCGACCAGCATGTCGACGATCCGGCTACCGCCGAAAGACGTTCGCAGCGCGACGATCCCGGTCGGTTCACCCACCACCTCGCCGACCACGGCGGCGTGCCGGCCCGACGGGTGGTCGTGCAGCGCCGCCACCCCGGCCGCGGCCTCGTCGGCGGGCACCACCGCGATGAAGGCGCCTTCATTGGCGACGTAGAGCGGATCGATGCCGAGCAGATCGCAGGCGCCGAGCACCTGCGGTTGCACCGGCACCCGGTCCTCGGCGAGCACCACCGCGAACGGCGCCCCCGACACCAGTTCGTTGCACACCGTGGCGACCCCGCCCCGGGTGGCGTCCCGCATCCACCGGGTGGACGGTGCGGCCGCCAGCAGCGCCTCGACCAGTTCGTGCACCGGTGCCGTGTCGGAGACGATGTCGGCGTCGATGGCCAGATCGCCGCGGGCCAGCATCACCGCCATCCCGTGGGCGCCGATCGAACCGGACAGCACCACCTTGTCACCCACCCGGATCCGTTCGCGGGCGAGGTGTCTGCCCTCGGGAATGACGCCCACCCCGGTGGTGGTGATGTAGACGCCGTCGGCGGCGCCCCGGCCGACGACCTTGGTGTCGCCGGTGACGATCAGCACACCGGCGCGGGCCGCGGCGGCGGCCATGTCCGCCACGATGGCCCGCAGGTCGGCGATCGGGAATCCCTCCTCGATGACGAATCCCGCTGCCAGCCACTGCGGTATCGCGCCCGACACCGCCAGATCATTGACCGTGCCGTGCACCGCCAGCTCCCCGATGGAACCGCCGGGAAACCGCAGCGGCTGCACCACATACGAATCGGTGCTGAAAGCCAGCCGCTGCCCGGATGCGGTGGCCAACACGGCGGCATCGTCGAGCTGTTCGAGCTCGGCGTTGCGGAACGCGTCGAGGAACACCGCATCGGTCAGCGCCGCCGAGGATTTCCCGCCGGCGCCGTGGGCGAGGGTGACCACCTCGTCGAGCAGCCGCGGGCGGCGTCGCCGGAACCTGTCGATCCGGTTGCGCACCTGTTCCTCGCGGGCCGCGTCGGTGCTCATCGGACGTCCACGGTGCTCGGGCGCCGGGCCAGCTGATCCTGGGCGACCGACCACAGCCGGTAGCCGAGCATCGCGTGGCTCTCCTGGATGCGGTGAATGCTCTGCGAGTGCACGGTGAAGCAGTGGTCCAGGTCGTCGGCCACCGCCATCCGGCCCCCGTCGTGGCCGGAGAACCCGATGGTCAGCAACCCCCGTCGATGCGCCTCGGTGATCGCGGTCATCAGATCGTCGGAGTTGCCCGACGTCGACAGTGCGATCGCGATGTCCCGGTCGCGGGCGTGGGCGATGATCTGGCGTTTGAAGATCAACTCGAATCCGACGTCGTTGCCCAGCGCGGTCACCACCGCCTCGTCGGCGGCCAACGACCACGCCGGGACCGCGCGTCCCCGCGCCGGCCTGCTGAACAGGGCCGCCAATGTCGCCGCGTCGGTGGAACTTCCACCGTTGCCGAAGGTGTACAGCCGGCCGCCGCGGCGGAACCGCTCGGCCATCGCCGCGCCCGCCGATGCCAACCGGTCGGCATACAGGTCGAGCGATTCCTGCTGCAGCCGAGCGCTTTCGGCGGATTTCGACCGAGCAGACGCGGCGAGGTCGTCGAGCAGGGCGGCCGCGTCGTGCTCTTCGGAGTCGATGAACGGGTAGAGGAAGTTGGTGCCGTCGGCGCCGGTGTCTTCCGGGTGGTCGGGTGAGGGGGTCATCGGGCGCCTCCCGGTCGCTCCAGGCGGGTGATCGCCGCGCCGGCGTGCACCAGCACCAGGTCTTCGACGGCGACGTCGGCGCCGAGCAGGCTGACGTCGACCCACCGCTCGCCACCGGCGGTGCGGACCAACGCCGGCGCGGCCGGCGCCGCCGGTGCGCACACCACCTCGCCGAGCGTGCCTTCGTCACCGCAGGTGACACAGACCTCACCGGTCTCGGTGCCGAGGTCGGGCCGCAGCAGGCCGGGGTGTTCGAAGCAGACGTGGGTCAGTTCCCACAGCAGGTGGTACAGCAGCACGAACCGGCCGGTGGCGGGCACCATCGGGTCATCGGAGTCGATCCACAGCACGTGGTCGGCCGCGCCGGCCGGTGGTCGTGGACCCGAGCCGATCCACACGCTGCGCACCCCCCATGCGGGGCAGCGCCGCATGACGTCGCGCACCGCCGGGTCGTCGGCGGAGGCCACCGCCAGCAGGAGGTCGCCCGGTTGGGCGGCGACCCGGGCCTGCGCCACCGGATCGGGGTCCACCAGGGCCACCGACGGCAGCGCCCGCTTTCCCATGATCACCGGATGGACGAACTCGACCGCGACGTGGTGGGCGTGCGGCTCCCACTGCGGCGAGACCACCCACAGCGTCGCGCCGTCGTGGAATCGGCGGGCCATGTCGAGCGCCGCCGCGGCCAGATCCGCCGACAGATCGGCGTTCACCACCGATCCGTTCGGGTTCGCGAGGGCGGTCACCGGAACTCCTTGTTCCCGGGCCGCCGGACGGATGCCCGGCGGGCCCGTTCGATGGTTCTCAGTCTGCTCCGAAACGTCCGGAGATGACAGGTTTTCGGCATCTGATTCGAATGGCGGCTAGGGACCGGAATCCGGTGTCGGTTTGACCGCGCCCCCGGTCTTCGCGCCCCCGCCCTCGGTGTGTTCCCCGGCTGGTTTCGCGGTGGTCTGACGGCCCTCGTAGGGCGGAACCGCCGGTTCGGCGTCGGTCGGTTTCGCGCCGGTCTTCGCGGGGCCTGTGTTCTCGGTCCCGGTGTTCTCGGTCCCGCCCGGTGCACCGTGGGTGGGCACGGACTCGTCACCCCGGTAGGTACCCGATGGCCGGTCGGCGGGCCCGCCCGAGGGCTCGTCCGCTCCGGTGTCGCGGGAGCCCGGTGCGCCGCGTTGCTCCTGTGGTTCCTCGGACCGTTGGTCGTCGGGTGTGTTCATCGGTGTTCCCCTTCCGGGTGTTCTTCCGGCCGCCGGTGCCGACCCGTCACGGGTCGGCACCGGCGGCGGGATTCGAGTTGTTGCCCAACAGCCTCAGGCCGGCCAGCGCCGCCGCGGCGCCCTGTTCGTCGGTGCGCTCCAGGGCGAATCCCATGTGGATGATCACCCAGTCGCCGGGCCCGACGGCCTGGTCGGCGAGCATGCCGACGTTGACCTTGCGGTGCTCACCGGCCACGTCGACGAGGGCGAGCTGACCGCCGTAACCCTCCAGCATCCGCACCACCCGTCCGGGGATCCCGAGGCACACCGGTCAGCCCGTCCCGGGTAGCGCGGTGCGGTCGAGCAGTCGGCTGACCACCTCCCGGACCGCGCGCACCGCATCCGGCACCGCCGCGGCGACCGGGGCGGACAGACCGATCGCCTCGTCGACTGAGGCCACCTCGCAGCCGACCACCACGGTGTGGGGCGCCACGCCGCCGAGGGCGGTGAGGCCGGCGAACACCGCGGTCGGGTCCATGGCGTGTGCGTCCAGACCGGCGGCGCCGGTGTGGCCCTCGGTGTCGGCCTCGAAGACGTGCAGCCGGCCCGGGTGGCCCTGCACGGGCAGGGCGTCGACGAGCACCAGTGCGTCCCACTCGTCGAGCAGGTCGTATGCCAGGTGCATTCCGCCGATGCCATAGTCGGTGGCGCGGACCCGCGCGCTTCTCCGGTGCGGTGCCAGGTTCCGCGGCAGCCGGCGCAGCACTTCGGAACCGAACCCGTCGTCACCGAGGAAGATGTTGCCGATGCCGGCCACCAGGATGGCCGGCCTGTTGTCGGTCAAGCCGGTCACATCCGTCGGATCTTCAGGTAGCGGCGGGCGTCCGGAATGGATCGGATGCCCAGCAGCACGGCGAACAACAGCACGGCCGCCAAGAAGATCACGGCGATCCAGCCCACTACTTCCATGTCGGACTCCTTTCCTCGCGGGTGTCCTCGCGGGTGTCGGTGAGCGGTTCGACCTCATCGGGCGCGAAGTACAGGTACCGCCCGTACCAGTCGTGCAGTTCGGCCGCCGGGTCGTCGTCGAGCACCACACCGATGTGCGTGGCGCCGTCGACGTCCTGGTGCACCGAGGTGACCTGCGCGGTGCGGCCGGCGAAGAACAGATCCTGGGCGTCGGCGCGCCGCGACGGGCGCAGGCGCACCCGGCTGCCGCGCCGCACCGCGACACCGTCGACCAGCACCGCATCCAACCCCGGATCGACCGCGGTGTCGGCGGACGGATCCCACCAGTCTATGCCGTCGGGTACCTCGGGGATCAGGGTCGGCGGCGGTGCACCGGCGTGCGGGTCGCGCAGCACCCCGTGCAGTCGCAGCAGGTCTTCCGGCGACATGGAGTCGCAGCGGTCGATGAGCTGTGCCGCCAACGGGTCGGTGGCGCGGGCCACCGCCTTCTCCTCGTCGGTCAGCGTCATCACGCGCAGGGTGAGGATCTCGTCGATCTCGGTGGAGTCGTACAGCGAGGTGCGGCTCTGTTCGGCGATCTCCGGGTGGTCGTAGAGGATGATCGGCGACACCAGCAGCAGGTCCCGGGTTCCGGGCGGTCCGGCCAGCACCGGGAAGCAGCGGTGCTGACGGCACGACGCCGCGGCGGCCGCGGCGTGCGCGGGCGGATCGAGCAGGGAGACGAACTCACCGTCGCCGGTCCGGGCGATGACGTGGGCGCCGATCAACGACCGCGCGATGGCGTCGTCCCGGTCGGTGGTCGGTGTGCCGGTGTTGCGTACCGTCACCTCGACCACACGCAGCTCCCTGCCCGGTGCGGTGCCGGGTTCGGCGGTGACCGTCAGCTCGCCATGCAGGGCCCGGCGGCTGCGGACCAGCCGGCCGCCGGTCACGGATTCGACATCGGCGCCGTCGGGCACCGAGATCCGGTGCCGCAGCGGCGCCGCGGTGAGCGGCAGCGGCCCGAACCGCAGCTCGTGTTCCACCGCTTCGTCCCAGCTGAGCCAGGACCGATCGCCGGCGGTGAGCGCCCGGACCGGGGTGTAGCCGGTTGCGGTGGCCCGCTCGGCCGACCGGTGCTGCAGCTGCAGGAACCGCACCGTCAGCGTCAGCGTCGTCGCCGGGCCGCTGTACACCAGGAATTGCGTTGCCAGCGAATCATTCTCGCCGATCCCGGCGGCCTGTGCCCCGGGCGGTCCCAGCACCCCGAACTGCCAGCGGGTCTGGTTCTTCCGCGAGTCGGCCCGATACGGGTAGAGCAGATACCCCTCGTAGAGCACCGCATCGGCCACCGCCCGCACCCGGTCTTCGTCGGAGCTCATCGGACGTCCTCCGCGGCGGCCGACAACAGCGCGGAGATCGCGTCGTCGGCGGACAACAGCCCCCGCGCCGAGCGGAATCTCGCGAGCGCGTCCAGGGTGTCGTGCTGCACCCGCAGCCATCCGGTGCCCGGATAGTGCAGCCGCATCAGGTCGTGCCACACCGGCACCGGGAGGTCGTAGCGGTCCTCCCGGTCCCACGGCACCTGACGCACGGTGAAACCGTGTGCGCCGCGGTAGAACACCGTGCCGCTGAACAGGAATTGCAGCGGCACCGCCCCGTCCCGCAGCGCATGCAGATACTTCGAGGCGGCGACGTCGAAATCGTAGGTGCAGACCAGCGGCAGGTCGATCCGGGTCGCCGCGGTGAACCCCGGCACCATGGTCGCGGTGTGCTGCCACAAGAACGTGTGCTGGGTGGCGGCCCAGCGTTCGCGTGAGCCGAACAGGTCGGTCAACCCCTCGGCTTCGGCGTCCGAGTAGCCGCGGCGCACCGGATCGATCCGCACCTGCGCGCGCAGCGCGATGGCGTGCACCGGAAGCTCACCCGTCGTGGCGATCCCGACCTGCGCGCTGAGAGTGGGTGTGATCGCATACGGTTCGGGGTGCACGGTCAGCACCGCGAACGTCACGTCGGGGATCCGGTCGTCGATCATGGCGGCACCGGTGTGGATCGTTCGGCGAGGGTCGTGAAGAACTCCTCGATGTGGCGGTGGGCGTCCGATCCGCCGTCGAAACCCCGCCACAGCATCCGCAACCGGCCGACGAACTCGTAGCAGGCGTCGATCGGCACCAGATGGCACCGCGGTTCACCCGGCTCGTGGTCGGGGACGCGGATCAGCAGGGCCTCGGTGTCGACGGCGAGCAGGTCCACCCGCGGGTCGGCGTTGCGGACGTCGTTCCAGGCGGTTAGGTCCAGTTCGGATTCGGTGGCACCGGCCGGACCCGGATAGAACGCCACGGTGCGGCCCAGCTGCGAGTTCCGGAAGAAGAACGCCAACCCGACCGGGATCTGCAGCGCCTCCCACCGGCGCCGGTCCAGGGCGAACCCCAAAAAGGCCAGATAGCGGTCCGGCACCGCGCGGTAGCGCAGACCGGCCGTCACGTCGGTGAACAGCAGATAGCAGCCCCGGCACACGCACATCAGTTGCCGGCCCGCCACATCCACCACGTGCTGATGCGCATCGGGGATGGGTTCCGCGCACATCTCGCAGCGCTCGCCGACCGGCTGCGGCGCACTGCGCGCCGCGCGGATGCGGGCCAACACGTTGGTGGCCGTGGGGGTTTCGCCGACGTTCGTCACGCCACCCCCTCGGTCAGGGCCAGCGAGAGGACCCCGTCGCGGGTCAGCGCCGGGATCGGTTCCAGATGCAGATCGCCGTCGAGTTGGGCGCCGGCCCGGACCACGTCGTACCCGGTGCCGCACCGTGGGCACCGCAGCACCACCCCGGTCAACGTCGCCCCGGCCATCGAGTGGGTGCAGCGCGGACAGCGGTCCCGGTAGACCAGGATGTCCCCGCCGCCGACCCGGCACGCCAGGACCGCCGTGCCCGCCACCCGGAAGCCGCCCACCTCACCGGGGGTCAGTTCGGTGAGGTCCGGGACCGGCTGCCAGCTCGGCCGCCGGTGAATCCGGTTCAGCAGTGACTCCGCCGGGATCACCTGAGGTTGCGAAGCGGTCTCGACGGTGACGACCTCCACGGTCTCGATCTCCGGCGCCGCCGTCCGGATCGCATCCCGCACGGCCAATTCGAGGGTGACCGCCGAGGACGGGCATTCCCGGCAGCTGCCGTCGAACCGCAGGAGCACCGAGTGGCCGGTCACCTCCACCAGGTGGACGTCCCCGCCGTGTGACCCCAGGTACGGCCGCACGTTGTCCAGCGCCTCGGCGACCCGGCTTCGCACATCGTGCGGGTGCAGACCGTGCACCAGCAGCAGGCTGGCCACCAGTTCGTCGGCGGCGAACACCTCGGTGAGCGCGGGATCCGCGGCCGTCGCCAGGGCCAGCATCCGCTCCAGCGCGGCGCCGTACAGGTCGGTGACCTCCCGGACCAGCTGTTCGGCGCGTTCCCGTACCACCGGCCCGCCCAGCGCCGTGGCGTCCAGCAGCCCCTGGATCCGCTCGCCCGCGGTGTGCCAGTGCGCCGCGCCGGGGACGGAGCGGTGATCGGCGATCTGCTCGGGCGGGCCCATGCCCTACTCCCCGGTGATCGTCTGGGTGGGGGAGTGCAGCAGTTCCAGTTTCCTGCCCTTGCCGAGGTACATGTGCACCCCGCAGGGCAGACACGGGTCGAAACTGCGCACGGTGCGCATGATGTCGATGCCCTTGAAGTGTTCCCGGTCGTTCTCCTCGAAGATCGGCTGGCCCTGCACCGCATCCTCATACGGACCCGGTGTGCCGTAGACGTCGCGCGGGTTGGCGTTCCACGGTGTCGGCGGGTACGGGTGGTAGTTGGCGATCTTGCCGTCCCTGATCACCATGTGGTGGCTGAGCACGCCGCGCACCGCCTCGGTGAACCCGCACCCGATGCCCTCATCGGGCACCTCGAAGGGCTCCCAGGTCTTGGTGCGCCCGGCGCGGATCTCGGTCAGCGCCTTCTCGGCGAAGTGCAGTGCGCACGCCGCGGAATAGGCCTGGAAGTAGGTCCGCGCCCGGTTGCGTTCGATGGTGTTGCTGCCGTGTCTCGGGATCTTCCACTCCAGTTCGACCGGGCCCTTCAGCGCGGTCTTCGGCAGGTTGATCTGCACGCTGTGCCCGGTCGACCTGACATAGCCGATGTCGACGAGGTTGGCCAGCGCCGTCGACCACAGCCGCGCCAACGGCCCGCCGCCGGTGTCCAGCGCCAGGTGGTCGGTGCCGTCGAACCAGCGCGGCGACATCACCCAGCTGTAGTTCTCGTCGAAATCCCGTTTCTGCGGACGCGGGTTGGTGTGCTGGTTCCACGGATGACGCCGATCCACCGGGTTGCCCAGGGGATCGGTCTCGACGAACATCTCCTGATCTTCCCAGTCGTCGTAGTAACTGTGGCCCAACAGGATTCGAATGCCGAGGTTGATGTCGACCAGTGAGGTGGTGATCAGTTTGCCGTCCACCACGATGCCCGGGGTCACGAACATCTTGCGGCCCCAGTCCTCCATGTCGGCGTAGCGGAAGTTGCACACCTCCGGATCCTGGAACGAGCCCCAACAGCCCAGTAGCGTGCGCCGCAGCCCGACCTGGTCGTAGCCGGGCAGCGCCTCGTAGAAGAAGTCGAACAGGTCGTCGTGCATCGGGACGACCTTCTTCATGAACTCCACGTAGCGCATCAACCGGCTCATGTAGTCGGTCATCAACTGCACGGTGGCCGACACCCCGATGCCGCCCGGGTACAGCGTGGACGGGTGTACGTGCCGACCTTCCATGAGGCAGAACATTTCCCGGGTCATCCGGCTTACCTGCAACGCCTCCCGGTAGAACTCGCCGGTGAACGGGTTGAGCGCGCGCATGATGTCGGCGACGGTGCGGTAGCCGTGCATGTCGGCGTGCGGTGCGGCGGTGTTCTCGGCCTTCGCCAGCACGCCGGGGTTGGTCTCCGACACCATCTTCTCGCAGTAGTCGACCCCGACCAGGTTCTCCTGGAAGATGTTGTGGTCGAACATGTATTCAGCGGCCTCACCGAGGTTGACCAACCATTCGGCGAGGTGGGGCGGTTGCACACCGTATGCCATGTTCTGCGTGTAGCAGGAACAGGTGGCGTGGTTGTCACCGCAGATCCCGCAGATGCGACTGGTGATGAAGTGCGCGTCCCGCGGGTCCTTGCCCTTCATGAACAGCGAGTAGCCGCGGAAGATCGACGAGGTGCTGAAGCACTCGACGACTTCGCGGTTGTCGAAATCGATCTTGGTGTAGATGCCGAGGCTGCCGACGATGCGGGTGATCGGATCCCAGGCCATCTCGACCAGTTGGCCGGGTTCCCGTTTGGCGTGGGCCGATTCGGAACGGGTCCCGCGGATCATGTCAGTCATGATTTCTCTCTTCTCAGCGAACGCCGGCCGGATCGCCGTTCTCGCGGGGCGCCGGCGGCGGCGGTTGGTGCGGATCCGCTACCAGGTACGGGTCGCGCCGGACTCCAGGGTGGTGCCGGGTTGACGCCACCTGGGTTCCTTGTCGACGGTGCGGCCGGTGATGTGCCGCAGGCTGCGGATGACCGAGCCGTACAGGGTCGACGCCGCCGTCGAGACCTTGCCGCCCGGAGGTTCGTCCATGAACGGCATGAACTTGTCCGGGAAGCCCGGCATGGTGCACCCGATGCAGATGCCGCCGACGTTCGGGCAACCGCCGATGCCGTTGATCCACCCGCGCTTCGGCACATTGCACTTGACTACTGGTCCCCAACAGCCAAGTTTCACAATGCATTTCGGAGATCCGTACTCGGTGGCGAAGTCACCCTGCTCGTAGTAGCCCGCCCGGTCGCACCCCTCGTGCACCGACTGGCCGAACAACCACTGCGGGCGTAACGCGTCATCGAGCGGGATCATCGGCGCCTGGTCGGTCGTCATGTAGAGCAGATACGTCAACGTCTCGGCCAGGTTGTCCGGATGGATCGGGCAGCCCGGTACGCAGACGATCGGGATACCGGCCTTGCTCTTCCAGTCCCAGCCGAGATAGTCGGGAACCCCCATCGCCCCGGTCGGATTGCCGGCCATCGCGTGGATGCCCCCGTAGGTGGCGCAGGTGCCGACCGCCACCACCGCGGTCGCCTTCGGGGTGAGCCGGTCCAGCCACTCGCTGGTGGTCATCGGCTGACCGGTCGCCGGGTTGTTGCCGAACCCGCACCAGTACCCCTCGTTCTTGATCTGCTCGTTGGGGATCGACCCCTCGACGACCAGCACGAACGGTTCCAGTTCGCCGCGGTCGGCTTTGAAGAACCATTCCAGGAAGTCGTCGGCGCCCCCGTTCGGTCCGCACTCGAAGTCGATCAGGGGCCAGTGGACGGCGATCTTGGGCAGGCCGGGCAGCGCGCCCAGGGCGATCTCTTCGATGCTGGGTTGGGTGGCGGCAGTCAACGCCACCGAATCGCCGTCACAACTCAATCCGGCGTTGATCCACAACACGTGGATCAAGGCCTCTTCCGCTTTGACTGCAGCCTCAGTGGGCATGTGTCACAGCTTTCCGGGGTCCGGGCTGAGAACCCCTGCGGCACAGGAGTCGACCTTCGGCCCACTTGCATGCCGGTAGATCCGGGTCTACTCCCGGCGGAGTGCCTTGTCAACGGGTCGTGGACGGATGCTCCGATTTCGGTGGAAGCCGCGACCCGGCGTACCCGGACGCGTACCATTGCCACCCGTTGCGACCCACCCTCGTTTG
Organism: Mycolicibacterium thermoresistibile; assembly: GCF_900187065.1. Lineage (NCBI taxonomy): Bacteria > Bacillati > Actinomycetota > Actinomycetes > Mycobacteriales > Mycobacteriaceae > Mycobacterium > Mycolicibacterium thermoresistibile. Next base: position 2,903,166 of record NZ_LT906483.1, on the reverse strand, counting down.
CGGCAACCGGTGCCGTATCGACCGGGGGCGATCAGCCGGTTCCCAGCACCTGCCGCAGGAAGTCCAACTGGTCGGATTTCACCTGAGGGTCGTGGTAGATGTCGAAATGGCCGTAGGGGTAGCGCCTGAGTTGCCCACGCGGCGCCCGGCGGGCGGCCTCGATCGCCGGTTCGGGCGGCGTGACGGCGTCGTCGTCGCACACGCACACCAGCAGCGGCGCGTTGATGCGCCCGGCGACCCGCACCGGCCGGTAGAACGGGAACCGTAACATCAGCCGGGCGGCGAATTCGTTACGCCACAATGAATCCGGTTCGACAATGGCCCGAAATCCCGGTTCGGCGTCCGGTGTCGTCATCGCGGCGACGGCGCCCGGAGCGCCGACCGCGGACGCCGTCCGGGGCGGGCGGCCCCGCCAGGAGCCGATCTGATCGCGCAGGCCGGCGACGGCGAGTCGGGCGATGGTGGCCGGCGGCACCTTCCTCAGGGTGGGGACGGCGTCGGTGAACGGCGCCTGGCTGATGACCGCGGCGATCCGGGGGTCGTCGGCGGCGACCACCAGGACGTGGCCGCCGGAGAAGGACGACCCCCACAGCACGATGCGGTCGGGATCCACGCCGGGCTGCGTCCGGGCCCAGGCCACCACGGCGCGGTAGTCGTCGTGCTGGCGGGTGATGTCCAGCAGCTGGCGCGGTTCGCCGGTGGACGCCCCGAAGTGGCGGTAGTCGAACAGCACCACCGCGTAGCCGGCGGCGTGGAACGCCTCGGCATACGCCGGCAGACCGTCGTCGCGGGTCGCGGTGAACCCGTGCGCCATGACGATGCAGGGCGTCGTCGGGCCCGCTCCGGCCGGCGGGTAGAAATACGCGGCGAGCTGCTCGCCGTGGGCCGGGATGCGGAGGTCCCGGCGGTCGGTTGTGGCCATCGTTTCTCCTTGTGCCTCTCCTCGTGTGCGTCTGCTCGTGTGCGTCTGCTCGTGTGCCTCTGCTGCGCGCTGGGGTCCTCGCGGTGTGCCGTCCTCGCGGTCGTGCCGGATCCTGCCGGGTACCCGCCCCGGCGTGTCAACTTGAGTCGAACAGATGTTCGTCTAGAGTTGGCGGTGTTCGACGGCGATGGTCGGGCCGACTTGTCGGTGGGTGCCCCTATCGTCACCGCCAGCAGATCGAAACCGATCGAACGAACACCACCAGGACGGAGACCATCATGGCGCAGGCCCCTGATCGCGAGAAAGCCCTTGAACTGGCGCTCGCGCAGATCGAGAAGAATCACGGCAAAGGGTCGGTGATGCGGCTCGGCGACGAAGCTCGCCAGCCGATCTCAGTCATCCCCACCGGCTCCATCGCCCTGGACGTGGCGCTGGGCATCGGCGGTCTGCCCCGGGGGCGGGTGGTCGAGATCTACGGCCCGGAGTCCTCGGGTAAGACGACGGTCGCGTTGCACGCGGTGGCCAATGCGCAGGCCGCCGGCGGGATCGCGGCGTTCATCGACGCCGAGCACGCGTTGGACCCCGAATACGCCAAGAAGCTCGGTGTGGACACCGATGCGCTGCTGGTGAGCCAGCCCGACACCGGTGAGCAGGCGCTGGAGATCGCCGACATGCTCATCCGCTCCGGTGCGCTGGACATCCTGGTCGTCGACTCGGTGGCCGCACTGGTTCCGCGCGCCGAGATCGAGGGCGAGATGGGCGACAGCCACGTGGGTCTGCAGGCCCGGCTGATGAGCCAGGCGCTGCGCAAGATCACCGGTGCGCTGAGCAACTCCGGGACCACCGCGATCTTCATCAACCAGCTCCGCGAGAAGATCGGGGTGATGTTCGGGTGTTTCGACTACAGCACCCGGGTTCAGCTCGCTGACGGCACCACCGAGAAGATCGGCAAGATCGTCGACAACAAGATGGACGTCGAGGTGCTGTCCTACGATCCGGACACCGACCGGATCGTGCCCCGCAAGGTGGTGAACTGGTTCAACAACGGACCGGCTGAGCAGTTCCTGCAGTTCACTGTCGAGAAGTCAGGCGGAAACGGCAGAGCTCGGTTCGCCGCGACGCCCAACCACCTGATCCGCACGCCGGGTGGCTGGACCGAGGCCGGTGACCTCATCGCCGGTGACCGGGTGCTGGCCGCCGAACCGCATCGGCTCAGCGACCAGCAGTTCCAGATCGTGCTCGGATCGCTCATGGGTGACGGCACCCTGTCACCCGACCCGCGCGGCCGCAATGGCGTCCGATTCCGGATGGGTCACGGCGCCGACCGGGTGGACTATCTGGAATGGAAGACCGCTCTGCTGGGCAATATCAAGCACTCCACCGGTGAGAACGCCGAGGGGGCCCGGTTCGTCGACTTCACCCCGCTGCCCGAGTTGGCTGAATTGCGACGTGCGGTCTACCTCGGGGACGACGGCAGGAAGTTCATCTCCGAGGAGTATCTGAAGGCGCTCACCCCGCTCGCGTTGGCCATCTGGTACATGGACGATGGCTCGTTGACGGTGCGGTCCGAGGGCCTGCAGCAGGGTACTGCCGGCGGCAGCGGACGCATCGAGATCTGTGTCGAGGCGATGACCGAGGGGTCTCGAATCCGACTGCGCGATCATCTGCGCGATACCCACGGCCTGGACGTGCGGTTGCGGCAGGCCGGTGCGGGCGGCAAGGCGGTGCTGGTGTTCTCTACGGCGGCCACTGCGGAGTTCCAGGAATTGGTGGCGCCGTACATGGCGCCGTCGATGGAGTACAAGCTGCTGCCGAGGTTCCGCGGTCAGAGCCGGGTGGTACCTCAGTTCGTCGAGCCCACCCAGCGTCTGGTGCCGGCGCGCATCCTTGATGTGCATGTCGAGCCGCACACCCGGTCGATGAACCGGTACGACATCGAGGTCGAGGGCAACCACAACTACTTCGTTGACGGTGTCATGGTGCACAACTCGCCCGAAACGACAACGGGCGGAAAGGCGTTGAAGTTCTACGCCTCGGTGCGCATCGACGTTCGGCGGATCGAGACGCTCAAGGACGGCACCGAAGCGGTGGGTAACCGCACCCGGGCGAAGATCGTGAAGAACAAGGTGTCGCCGCCGTTCAAGCAGGCCGAGTTCGACATCCTCTACGGCAAGGGCATCAGCAAGGAAGGCTCGCTCATCGACATGGGCGTCGAGCAGGGCTTCATCCGCAAGTCCGGCTCCTGGTACACCTACGAGGGTGAGCAGCTGGGCCAGGGCAAGGAGAACGCCCGCAACTTCCTGATCGAGAACGTCGACGTGGCCAACGAGATCGAGAAGAAGATCAAGGAAAAGCTCGGCATTGGCCCGGTGATCACCGATGACGAAGCCCTGCCCGCCCCGGTCGACTTCTGAGTCGACTCCCGGGTCGACTGCTGAATCGACCGAGGCGCGCCGCGAAGAGCAGGCGCGGGCATACTGCCTGCGCCTGCTCACCGCGCGGGCACGCACCCGCGCCGAGCTGCGCGACAAGCTGGCCCAACGCGGCTACCCGGAAGACCTCAGCGCCCGGGTGCTGGACCGGCTCGAACACGTCGGCCTGATCGACGACGCCGACTTCGCCGAACAGTGGGTCCGGTCCCGGCACACGCACGCCGGAAAGGGCCGACGGGCGCTGGCCGCCGAACTGCGCAAGAGGGGTGTCGACGACGAGGTGATCACCGCCGCGCTGGCCGACATCGATGCCGGCGCCGAACGGAGCCGGGCCGAACAGCTGGTCCGGGACCGGCTGCGGCGGGAGAAGCTGGGCGACGACGATGACCTCAAGGTGACGCGCCGGCTGGTCGGCATGCTGGCGCGCCGCGGCTACAGCCAGTCGATGGCGCTGGACGTCGTCACCGTCGAATTGGCCGGCGAGCGGGAGCGCCGGCGGGTCTGACCCCCGGCCGCCCGCTCGAGCCGGACCGGGCGTGCCGCGTTACCGCACCGGAGCGCCGGGCACCCCGTCCTGTTCGACCGCGTGGGCTCGCGCCGGCGCCGGGCCGCGACGGGATCGGCGCATCCGGCGCTCGATCCACCCGGCGAGCGCCGACAACGCGAAGTTCAGGGCGATCATCAGCACCGCCACCACGATCAGGGTCGGAATGTAGTTCTGAAACGCGGTGCCGACGATGCGGCCCTGCCGGACCACTTCGAGATAGGAGATCTGATACCCCAGGGCGGTGTCCTTGAGCACCACCACCATCTGCGACACCAGCACCGGCAGCATCGAGGTGATGGCCTGGGGCAGCTCGATAGACCACATGGTCTGCCGCCAGCGCATCCCCAGCGCATACGCCGCCTCGGCCTGACCGCGGGGCAGATTGTTCACCCCGGTGCGGATGGCCTCGGCGATCACCGCCCCGTTGTAGAGGGTCAACCCGGTCACCACACCGGCCAGCACCGAGTGCCGGGCCGGCACCACATTGAACAGCGAATAGAACTGCCAGGCGAAGATCATCATGATCAGCACCGGGACCGCCCGGAAGAACTCCACGAGCATCGCGCACGGCCACCGGACCACCCGCCACGGGGAGAGCCGTCCGACCCCGAACAGCACGCCCAGGATCATCGCCAACACGATCGAGATGCCCGCCGCCACCAGGGTTCCCCGCAGCCCGGGAAGCAGATAGGTCTTCCACACATTGGCGTTGAGGAACGGCGTCCACTTGTCGGCGGCCAACTGTCCCTGGGCCGCCAACCGGTGCAGGACGACTCCGAACACGGCGGCGACCACCACGACGGTGACGGCCGTGGCGATCCGGTTGCGGCGCCGCGCCCGCGGGCCGGGCGCGTCGAACAGCACCGACGTCGTGCTCATCGCCGCACCGCCAACCGGTTCGACAACCGCCCGGACAGCAACCCCAGCGGCAGGGTCAGGATGAGGAACCCGACCGCGAAGATCGCACCGACGATCAGCACCGCCGAGGTGTTCTCGATCATCTCCTTCATCAGCAGCGCAGCCTCGGCCACCCCGATCGCCGACGCGATCGTGGTGTTCTTGGTCAACGCGATGAGCACCGTGCCCAACGGGATGATCACGGCGCGAAACGCCTGCGGCAGCACGATGATCCGCAGGTTCTGGCCGAAAGTGAAGCCGAGGGCGCGGGCCGCCTCCACCTGACCGACGGGCACGGTGTTCACCCCGGCCCGGATGGTCTCGCACACGAAAGCGGCGGTGTAGACGGTGAAACCGAGCACTGCCAACCGGAAGTTGCTGTCCTGCAGGAATGTCGGAGAACCCCGGTCGGCCAGGGTGATCGACAGCGTCTGACCCAGACCGAACGCGCAGAACAGGATGATCAACGTCAGCGGGGTGTTGCGCACCACGTTGACGTAACCGGCGCCCAGCCAGTTCAGCACCGGTACCGGCGCCAGCCGCATCGCGGCCAGCACCGTGCCGAGCACCAGCGCCCCGATCGCGGACAGCACCGTCAGCTGGATCGTCGTCCAGAAGGCCTGGAATATCTGTCCGCTGTACTCGCTGAAAACCTGCACCTGGTCGGTGGGCTCAATTCCGGTCGACGGTGGGCGGTGTCGGGGTGTCGATGCCGGCGTCACCCAGGTTCACCTCGAACGCCCGCTGCCACTCCCCGTCCTGCTGCATCTTCTCGATCGCGGCGTTGATCTTCTCTTTGAGTTCGGTGTCGCCCTTCGCCAGGCCGATGCCGTACCGCTCCTCGGAGAACGGCTGCCCGACCACCCTGAGGTCGTCCGGGCTCTGCGCCGCATAACCCGCCAGGATCACCTCATCGGTGGTGACCGCGTCGACGGCGTTGTTGCGCAACGCCTCCACACACGCCGAATAGGTGTCGTACTCCTGCAACTGCACCCCCGGGTACTCGTCCTTGATGCGTTGCGCCGGGGTGGAACCGGTCACCGAACACAAAAGCTTGTTGTTCTCCAGCGAGGCCGGCCCGGTGATGTCGGTGTCGTCGGCGCGGACCAGCAGGCTCTGCCCGGTGATCAGGTACGGGCCCGCGAAGTCGATCCGCTCCTTGCGGGAGTCGGTGATCGAATAGGTGCCGACGATGAAGTCCACCTGCCCGTTCTGGATCAGCGTCTCACGCTGGTTGGACGGGGCCTCCTTCCATTCGATGTCCTCCGGTGCGTAGCCGAGCTCCTGCGCCACGTACTCGGCCACCGCGACGTCGAAGCCGCTCATCGAGCCGTCCTCGTTCTTCATCGCCAGCCCGGGTTGATCGAACTTGGTGCCGATCACCACGGTGTTCTCGTCGCGGTCGGCGCCGCAGGCGGTGGCCGTGAGCGCCAGCCCGACGGCGAGCGCGACGGCTGCCCCGCGGCGGAGACAGCGTCCCAGCAGCGACGTGGATGTGAACGGCATCGATGGTTTCCTTTCGCCGAAGCGGTCAGTGGTGCAGGATCTTGCCGAGGAAGTCTCGGGCCCGGTCGGTCTGGGGGTCCTCGAAGAACCGGGCGGGTTCGGCGTCCTCGACGATCGCGCCGTCGGACATGAACACCACCCGGTCGGAGGCGCGGCGCGCGAAGCCCATCTCGTGGGTGACGACGAGCATCGTCATCCCGTCGGCGGCCAACGCGCTCATCACCGCCAGCACCTCGTTGATCATCTCCGGGTCCAGCGCGCTGGTCGGCTCGTCGAACAGCATCACCTTCGGGTTCATCGCCAACGAGCGGGCGATCGCCACCCGCTGTTGCTGACCCCCGGACAGCTGGGCGGGGTACTTGTCGGCCTGATCGGCCACGCCGACCCGCTCCAACAAGGCCATCGCCTCGGCGCGGGCCTGCTCCCTGGGGGTCTTGCGCACCTTCATCGGCCCGAGCGCCACATTGTCGACGATGGTCTTGTGGGCGAACAGGTTGAACTGCTGGAAGACCATCCCGACATCGGCGCGGAGCCGGGCCAGCTCGCGTCCCTCGGCCGGTAACGCCACCCCGTCGATGGAGATCGCACCGGAGTCGATGGGCTCCAGCCGGTTGAGGGTGCGGCACAACGTCGACTTACCCGAGCCGGACGGGCCGAGCACGACCACCACCTGACCTCGCGCGACGTCGAGGTTGATGTCCCGGAGCACATGCAGGCTCCCGAAGTACTTGTTGACACCCCGCATCGAGATCATCGGGACCGCCTCGGCGGCCGGATCGGCGACCGCGACATCCGCGCCAGCGCTGTCCATGGGCGCAAACCTTACCGACGTCGGTGGCCCCACGCCCGCCACTCGCCGATCGGGGCGGCCGTACCATGGGCGCGTGACTTCGATGGTGACGCGCTCCCGGACCGGCGCCGGGGGCGCCTCCGGGGCTGCGCGGGAACGCTCATCGGCGCGCACCTATCAGATCCGCACCTACGGGTGTCAGATGAACGTGCACGACTCCGAGCGGCTGGCCGGGCTGCTGGAAGCCGCCGGATACCGGCGCGCGTCCGACGGCGCCGACGCCGACGTGGTCGTGTTCAACACCTGCGCGGTGCGGGAGAACGCCGACAACAAGCTCTACGGCAACCTCAGCCACCTGGCGCCGCGCAAACAGGCCGATCCGGACCTGCAGATCGCCGTCGGCGGCTGCCTGGCCCAGAAGGACCGCGACGCGGTGCTGCGCCGGGCGCCGTGGGTGGACGTGGTGTTCGGCACCCACAACATCGGCTCGCTGCCGGCGCTGCTGGAACGCGCCCGGCACAACAGGACCGCACAGGTCGAGATCGCCGAAGCGCTGCAGGAGTTCCCGTCCAACCTGCCGGCCGCGCGGGAATCGGCCTACGCCGCCTGGGTTTCCATCTCCGTCGGATGCAACAACACCTGCACGTTCTGCATCGTGCCGGCGCTGCGCGGCAAGGAGGTGGACCGGCGGCCGGACGACATCCTCGCCGAGGTGCGCGCCCTGGTGGACCAGGGGGTGCTCGAGGTCACGCTGCTGGGGCAGAACGTCAACGCCTACGGAGTGTCGTTCGCCGATCCGGATCTGCCCCGCCACCGCGGCGCCTTCGCCGACCTGCTGCGCGCCTGCGGGGAGATCGACGGTCTGGAGCGGGTGCGGTTCACCTCACCGCATCCGGCCGAGTTCACCGACGACGTGATCGAGGCGATGGCCGAGACGCCCAACGTGTGCCCGGCGCTGCACATGCCGCTGCAGTCCGGTTCGGACCGCATCCTGCGGGCCATGCGCCGCTCGTACCGGGCCGAACGCTTCCTCGGCATCCTCGACAAGGTGCGGGCCGCGATCCCGCACGCCGCGATCACCACCGATCTGATCGTCGGGTTCCCGGGGGAGACCGAGGAGGACTTCCAGGCCACCCTCGACGTGGTCGAACAGGCCCGGTTCGCCGGTGCGTTCACCTTCCAGTACTCGCGCCGGCCCGGCACCCCGGCGGCGGACCTGCCCGATCAGCTGCCCAAGGCCGTCGTGCAGGAACGCTACGAACGGCTGATCGCGCTGCAGGACCGGATCGCGTTGGAGGAGAACACCGCACAGATCGGCCGCGCGGTCGAACTGCTGGTCGCAACCGGTGAGGGCCGCAAGGACGCCAGCACGGCCCGGATGTCCGGGCGGGCCCGCGACGGCCGGCTGGTGCATTTCACCCCGGGCGGGCTCGACATCCGGCCCGGCGACATCGTGACGACCACGGTCACCGCGGCCGCGCCGCACTATCTGATCGCCGACGCCGAGCCGGCCGGCCATCGCCGCACCCGCGCCGGCGACGCCCACGCCGCCGGGCTGCGGCCCAAAACCGTCGGGCTGGGCCTGCCGCGCATCGGCGGGCCGAAACCCGACGCCGAACCGACCAGGGGGTGTGGCTGTTGAGCGCCGAGGGTTCCGACCGCGATGATTCCCGCGGCCGCCGCGAACACGACGACCTCGACGAGTTCCGCAGCGAGATCGAAGCCGCCGAGCGCCGGCTCGCCGGCGAGTTCGACCCGGGCGCCCGCGCGCTGGTGGTCGCCATCCTGGTGTTCGTGATCCTGGTGACCTTCGTCCTGCCGCACACCGGCGGGGTGCGCGGCTGGGATGTGCTGCTCGGTGGTGAGGCCGCCGGCGCTGCCGGGGTGTCCCTGCCGTCGCGGGTGTTCGGCTGGTGCACGTTGGTGTTCTCGGTCGGGTTCTCGATGATCGCGCTGCTGACCCGCCGCTGGGCGCTGGCCTGGGTGGCGTTGGCCGGGTCCGCGGTGGCGTCGGCATTCGGCATGCTGGCGATCTGGTCCCGTCAGACGGCTGCCGAACAGTATCCGGGCCCCGGGTTCGGACTGGTCATCGCCTGGATCGCGGTGATGGTGCTGACGTTCCACTGGGCGCGGGCGGTGTGGGCGCGCACCGACCTGCAGATGGCCGCCGAGGCGGACCGGCGCCGCCGGGCCGCCGAACGACATCTGCGCAGCCTCGACCCGGACGCGTCAGATCCCGCGGTGGACCGCGAGGCTCACCTGGACAGCCCCGACGTCACCGGCCCGGACGACCGGGGCGACGAGCACGGCCGCTAGCGGCGCTTCTCCAGCGCCTGTGCGGCGGCTTCAGCCCACTGCCGCCACTGCGCGGCGTTGGCCCGCGCCTCCTCGGCGTCCTTGGTGCGGCCCGCCGCCTCCGCCTTGGCGGCCTGCTGCTCGTACTGTTCGGCGCGGATCCGGAACTGGTCGGCGCGGGCCTGCGCCTCCGGATCGGTCCACCCCGACGAGGCGGCGTCGCGCACCCGCTTCTCCACCGCGCGCAACCGCCGTTCCAGCTCGGCGGTGCGGTCCCGCGGCACCTTGCCGATCGCATCCCACTTCTCGACGATCGCGCGCAACGCCGCGCGCGCCGCATCCACATCGCCGGTGTCGATCTTCTCCGCCTGCTCGAGCAGCTTCTCCTTGGCCTCGGCGTTGGCGCGCAGCTCCGCGTCGCGTTCGGCGTGCACCGCGTTGCGGGCCGTGAAGAACTTGTCCTGGGCCGCCTTGAACCGCTGCCACAGCGCGTCGTCGACGTCCTTGGCCGCCCGGCCGGTCGCCTTCCACTCGGCGAGCAGCTCCCGGAAGGCTGCCGACGTCGGACCCCAGTCGGTCGAATCGGCGAGCTCCTCCGCGCGTTCACACAACGCCTCCTTGGCGCGGCGAGCCTGCGCCCGCTCCCGGTCCAGTTCGGCGAAGTGCGATCCGCGGCGCCGGTTGAACATCTCCCGGGCCGCCGAGTAGCGCTTCCACAGGGCGTCGTCGGTCTTGCGGTCGACCCCGGTGATCGTGCGCCACTCGTCGAGGATGGCGCGCAACCGGTCACCGGCCGCCTTCCACTGCATCGAGTTGGCGGCGATGTCCTCGGCCTCCGCCGCCAGCGCCTCCTTGCGCGCGATCTGGGCCCTGCGGAACTCCTCGCGCCGCGCCTTCTCGGCGTTCGCGGCCTCCTCGGCCTGCTCGAGGACCGCCGACAGCCGCACCGCCAGCGCGTCCACATCGCCGAGCACCGCGGCGGTCGGCAGGCTCTCGGCCAGCGCGGCGGCCGCGGCCCGGATCTTGCGGGCGTCACCGGTCCGCGACGCCAGCCGCCGCTCCAGCAGCGCGACCTCGGTGTGCAGATCGTCGTAGCGGCGGCCGAAGTGGGCATACGCCGCCTCGGCGTCACCGGCCTGCCAGGATCCGATGACGCGCTCACCCTCGGAGGTGATCAGCCACACCGTGCCGTCGGCGTCGACCCGGCCGAACTTGTGCGGATCGCTGGCCGGTGGCGCGGCCACCGTGGCCGTCGGGCGGGGCCCCGGAACGGGACCGGGGACCGGTCCGCGTGGTCCCGGCCGGGGGGTCGGCTTCGGAGTCGGCCGGGTGGGCTCGCTGCTGGTCATATCGGTTCCTTCTGCCTTCCGCGCGAGTGTTCGCGCTCCTGCCGCGCAACGCGGCGCCATGCTCTGGGTGACAGGTCTGTCGAACGCTATTGAAACAGGTCGTCGCGGCTTACGCCCGCGCCTTCGCGTCTCCGGACGTCGCGGCGGTCCTCGGCCGGGTGCGCCGGGCGCCCATCCGGCCGACATCGATAGTTTGGTGGTGTGCTGAGCGCCATTGCGATCGTGCCGTCGGCGCCGGTCATGGTCCCCGAACTGGCCGGCGCCGCGGCGGCCGAGCTGTCCGGGCTGCGCGACGCCGTGTTCACCGCGGCCGCCGCGCTGCCGCAGCGGTGGCTGGCGGTCGGGGTCGGGCCGGCCGATGCCACCGTGCCGGCCGACAGCGTGGGAACCTTCGCCGGATACGGGGTCGACGTCCGGGTCCGGCTGGCGCCACACCCCGGGCCGGACGGTCCCGGGTGGAACGGGCAGCAGCCGACCGAACTGCCGTTGTGCGCGCTGATCACCGGCTGGGTGCGCGGGCAGGCCGCGCCGCACGCTCGCGCCGAGGTGCGGGTCTGCGCCGCCGATCTGCCCGCACCGGCCGCCCGGGACCGGGGCCGGGCCCTGCGCGCCGAGATCGACCGGTCGGCCGAACCGGTGGGGGTGCTGCTGGTCGCCGACGGCGCGAACACCCTGACCCCGTCCGCGCCGGGCGGTCACGACCCGGACTCGGTGCCGATCCAGCGGGCCCTCGACGATGCGCTGGCCGCCGGCGACACCGCGGCGCTGACCGACCTGCCCGGCGCCATCGTCGGGCGCGCCGCGTACCAGCTGCTGACCGGGCTGGTCGAGCCGGCGCCGCGGTCCGCCCGGGAGCTGTACCGCGGCGCGCCGTACGGCGTCGGTTATTTCACCGGTCTCTGGACGCCATGACGGACCGGCCGCTCGCCATCGTCGGCCCCACCGGGACCGGCAAGTCCGACCTCGCCGTGGCGGTCGCGGAGCGGATCGGCGGGGAGATCGTGAACGCCGACGCCATGCAGCAGTACCGGGGGATGGACATCGGCACCGCCAAACTCACCGTGGCCGAACGCCGCGGCATCCCGCACCACCAGCTCGACGTCCTCGAGGTCACCGAAACCGCCACGGTCGCCCGTTACCAGCAGGCGGCGGCCGCCGACGTCGAGGCCGTCATCGCGCGCGGTCGGGTGCCGGTGATCGTCGGCGGGTCGATGATGTACATCCAGGCGCTCCTCGACGACTGGTCGATCCCGGCCACCGATCCGGCGGTCCGGGCCCGCTGGGAAGCCCGGCTCGCCGAGATCGGGGCTCGCGCCCTGCACGCCGAACTGGCGCGGGTGGACAGCGCCGCGGCGGACACCATCCTGCCCACCGACGGCCGGCGGATCGTGCGGGCGCTGGAGGTGATCGAACTGACCGGCAGACCGTTCGCGGCGTCCAAACCGCCGGTGGGGCCGCCGCGCTGGGACACCGTGATCATCGGGCTGGACTGGGCCACCGAGGCTCTCGACGAACGGTTGCGTCAGCGCACCGACAAGATGTTCGCCGCCGGGCTGGTCGACGAGGTGCGCGGGCTGATCGAGCGGGGGTTACGCAAGGGGGTGACGGCCTCGCGGGCGCTGGGTTACGCCCAGGTGCTGGCCGCGCTGGACACCGGGACGGGTCCCGCAGCGCAGTCGGCGGCGGGGGAGGCGTTGGCCGAGGCCCGGGAACGCACCTTCATCGGCACCCGCCGCTACGTGCGCAGGCAGCGGTCCTGGTTCCGCCGGGACCACCGGATCATCTGGCTGGACGGCGCCGCCCCCGACAACGTCGAACGGGCCCTGGCGACCTGGCGGAACGTATCCTGAGGCAGTGAGATTCGCCAAGGGGCACGGCACCGAGAACGACTTCGTGGTGCTGCCCGATCCGGACGCCCGGTTGACGTTGACGCCGGCCGGCGTCGCGGCCCTGTGCGATCGGCGCCGCGGACTCGGCGCCGACGGGGTGCTGCGGGTGACGACGGCCGGCGCCGCCCGGGCGGCCGGGGTCCTCGACCGCCTGCCCGACGGCGTGGCCGCCGACGACTGGTACATGGACTACCGCAACGCCGACGGCTCCATCGCGCAGATGTGCGGCAACGGGGTGCGGGTGTTCGCCCACTACCTGCGGGCGTCCGGGCTGGAGTCCCGCGACGAGTTCGTCGTCGGGTCGCCGGCCGGACCCCGGCCGGTGGTGCTGCACCACAGCGACGCCACCACCGCCGATGTCACCGTCGAGATGGGCAAGGCCAACCAGTCGGGCACCGGCACCGCGGTGGTCGGCGGCCGGCGGTTCACCGGATTGGCGGTCGACGTCGGTAACCCGCACCTGGCCTGCGTGGATCCCGAACTGACCGAGGACGCGCTCGCCGCGCTCGACGTCGCGGCCCCGGTGCAGTTCGACACCGAGCAGTTCCCGGACGGGGTGAACATCGAAGTGCTGACCCCGCCGGTGGATTCGGTGGTGTCGATGCGGGTCCACGAGCGCGGTGTCGGCGAGACGCGGTCGTGCGGCACCGGCACGGTCGCGGCCACGGTCGCGGCGCTGCGTCATCTGGGCGCCGACACCGGCACCATGCGGGTCCGGGTGCCCGGGGGCACCGTCACCGTCACCGTCACCGAGACCACCAGCCATCTGCGGGGACCGTCGGTGTTGGTGGCGCGGGGCGACATCTCGGCGGACTGGTGGGCGGCGCAGCGGGACGGAATGGCCGGCCCGGCCGGCGCGTTAATTGAGGTGCATGAACAGTGATCTCCATGCGAACCTTGCTTCGCCTATGACATATCCCGAGACCCCCGAAACACCCGAGACGGTCCGTACCGCCGAGGCGCCCAGCGTCGGTGAGCTCGAGCTGCAGGACCGCGCCGCGCTGCGTCGGGTCGCCGGTCTGTCGACCGAGCTGACCGACGTCTCCGAAGTCGAATACCGGCAGCTGCGGCTGGAACGCGTCGTGCTGGTCGGCGTGTGGACCGAAGGCACCATCGCCGACGCCGAGGCCAGCCTCGCCGAGCTGGCCCGGCTGGCCGAGACCGCCGGCTCCCAGGTGCTCGAGGGCGTCATCCAGCGGCGCGACAAGCCCGACCCGGCAACCTATATCGGCTCCGGTAAGGCCAGGGAACTTCGTGACATCGTGGTCGCCACCGGCGCCGACACGGTGATCTGCGACGGTGAGCTCAGCCCGGCGCAGCTGACCGCGCTGGAGAAGGTCGTGCAGGTCAAGGTCGTCGACCGGACCGCCCTGATCCTCGACATCTTCGCCCAGCACGCCACCAGCCGGGAGGGCAAGGCGCAGGTGTCGCTGGCGCAGATGGAGTACATGCTGCCGCGGCTGCGCGGTTGGGGTGAATCGATGTCACGGCAGGCCGGTGGCCGTGCCGGTGGCAGCGGCGGCGGTGTCGGCCTGCGTGGCCCGGGTGAAACCAAGATCGAGACCGATCGTCGGCGGATCCGGGAACGGATGGCCAGGTTGCGCCGCGAGATCAAGGAGATGAAGAAGGTCCGCGACACCAAGCGGCACCGCCGGCTCGCCAGCGCGATCCCGTCGATCGCGATCGTCGGATACACCAACGCCGGCAAGTCGAGCCTGCTCAACGCGCTGACCGACGCCGGGGTGCTGGTCGAGGACGCGTTGTTCGCCACCCTGGAGCCGACCACCCGCCGCGGCCGGTTCGACGACGGGCGGCCGTTCGTGCTGACCGACACCGTCGGCTTCGTGCGACACCTGCCCACCCAGTTGGTGGAGGCGTTCCGGTCCACCCTGGAGGAGGTGATCCACGCCGACCTGCTGGTGCACGTGGTCGACGGCGCCGACGCCAACCCGCTGGCGCAGATCGACGCGGTGCGGGAGGTGCTGCGCGACGTCCACGCCGACCATGACGCACCGCCCGCGCCGGAACTGCTGGTGGTGAACAAGATCGACGCCGCGTCGGATCTGACCCTGACGCAGCTGCGTCGAGCCCTGCCCGACGCGGTGTTCGTCTCCGCCCACACCGGTGAGGGGCTGGACCGGTTGCGGCAGCGGATGTCCGAACTGGTGGCGCCCACCGAGACCGCGGTGGATGTGACCATCCCGTACGACCGCGGTGATCTGGTGGCCCGGGTGCACTCCGACGGCCGCGTCGACGCCACCGAGCACCGCGCCGACGGGACCCGCATCAAGGCCCGGGTTCCGGTGGCGCTGGCCGCCAGCCTGCGCGACTTCGCGACGGTCTGATCCCGGCTCCCGGCGCGGTGCGCGCCGGCGACAGGCAAAGAAATTCCGGCCGCCGGCAGCGCCTGACGGACCACCCGGATCGGCCCACCTGCGAGACGGCCACCGACGTGCCGGCCGCACAGGACCGATCCGCCGCCGCCCGGCCGGTTTCCCGCGCTGGGGGAGTGGCTCGGCGGCGCCGTCGGTGCGGGTTTGCCTGCGGCGACACCTGCGCGGTGCGGGTGCGACGCCGAGCCTCCGGACATCTGCGACCTGGCGGCCGGAGATCCTCTGGCGCAGCTCTTTTCGTCCTCTCACCGATGCGTCCGCCGTATCCGGCTGGAAGAATCCGCTGCCGGGCGGGTGGTGTGGCGGCGAGGCGCCGAGGCGGGCTCGCAACACATTGCGCCGCTGGTCCGTTCGCGATCCCGAGCAGCCCGGGGGATGCCGCGTGGCATCCGGCGGCGCGGCGGGAGGCCGGTTGTGGCGCCGCGTGACGGCAGCGTCGCGGAGAACCCTTGTGTCCACACCGAACAGCCGGTACTGGCAAAGACCGGTGGCGGTGTTTGTGGGTCTGAACAGCGCCGACGATCCCACCGTGGCCCTGCGCCGAGAGGGAAATCCGTCCTCGCGTAACGGCCGTGTCCGCTTTGATATGAACGTCCTCTGACGCAGAGTGGACGAACGCGATACGTTACGAAGGACTTTGCCAGACCTCCGGGAGGACGGACATGAACGGGCAGTGGGCCCGGACGGAAACCGCATTGGGGCGCTTCGCAGCCTGCCTCCTGGCGGTCGCGACCATGACGCTGGCCGGCCTCCTGTCGGCTCCGGAGGCGGCGGCCACCCCGGAGGAGGACGCCGGCGCCGCGATCGGCGCGGCCTACGACGCCAGCGGAGGGCCGGGCGGGCCGCTGGGGCCGCCGGACGGCGGCGTCTATCCCATCGGTGCGGGGTTCGCCCAGAACTACGCGCACGGCAAGATGTTCTTCACGCCGCAGACCGGCGCCCACTTCATGCAGGGCGAGATACTCGCCAAGTACGAGTCGCTGGGCGGGCCCGCCGACAGCGACCTCGGCTTCCCGACGCTGAGTGAAAGCCCCGGACGCGTCGGCCCGGACAGCCGCAACGTCATCTTCAGCGCACCGGACCGTCCGGTGATCTTCTGGACGCCCGACACCGGGGCCCGTGTGGTGCGCGGGGCCATCAACCTGGCCTGGGACAGGCTCGGCGGGTCCGCCGGCGTGCTGGGCGTGCCAGCCGAGGACGAGGCCTACCGCGGTGATGTGGTGACCCAACGCTTCAGCGGCGGAGAGATCAGCTGGAACCGCAAGACCAGAGAGTTCAGCACCGTCCCACCCGAACTCGCCGATCAACTGGCCGATCTCGACGTGCCGCAGAATCCCACCGCGGAGATCAACGCCGCCCGCCGCGCTGCCGGCGGCGCGCTGGGCCCGCTGGGGGCCAAGGAGGGCGACGAGTACCCGATCGGCGACGACGGTGTCGCCCAGGACTTCACCGGCGGCACCATCTTCTACAGCCCGGCGACCGGCGCCCATGTGCTCACCGGTCAGGTGCTGGAGAAGTACCGCAGTGTTGGCGGCCCGGAGGGCGACCTCGGCTTCCCGATCAGCGGAGAACACGACGGCGGCGCTGGCGGGCGGATGGCCGGCTTCGCGGCCGCCGACGAGCCGATCATCTTCTGGACCCCCGACTACGGTGCCGTCATCGTCCGGGGCGCGATGAAGGCCGCGTGGGACAAACTCGGCGGCGCCGCCGGGGAACTCGGTGTGCCGGTGGACGATCAGACCGAGGACGGTGACGAGATCACCCAGCGGTTCAGCGGAGGCTCGATCACCTGGAATCGGTCCGACGGCAGCTTCCGCACCGAACCGGCCGGTCTGGCAGCACAATTGACCGGGCTGGAGGTTCCGGGGGTCGAGCCGCCGGCCGACATCGAGGAAGCGCCGCTGGCGCAGTCCGAGGACGGCGGCGGGCCCTCCCGGCCGGGGGTGGGGGTCGGCTGGCTACTCGTGCTGATTCCGGTGCTGGTGCTGGCCGCGGCGCTGATCGGGCTGACGATCTGGAACCGGCGACGCCGCTACGCCGGCGCGGGGCACCTGCAATCCGGGCAATACGACCCCGAGCATCACGATTCCGAGCGGTATGACCCCGAGCATCACGATTCCGAGCGATATGACCCCGAGCGATATGACCAGGGCCCGGACGCCTTCGACTCGGACGTTCACGACCCGGGCGGATACGACACGCGTGAAGACCTCGACCGGCGCCACGAGACGCTGTCGGGTGACGCCGCACCACAGCCGTCCGAACTGTTCGGGTTGGGAACCCCGCCCGCACAAGCCGATTTCAGAGGATGGGGATACACCGGCGATCCGGCGACGCCTGCCGACGAGGCCCGCACCGCAACACCGCCGGGTGAACTGGGTGACAAAGCTCCACCCGAGCCACACCGGGCCGATTCGGCCTCAGCCGAATCCGGGCAGACCCGAACGACGGCGGCCGCGACAGGCGGGGCCGAAACACTCGGGGCCCCACCGGATCAGCTTCCCGGGCAGGACGAGTCCACCGAGCCGGAACGCGAGACACCTTCCGAGGATCCGTTTTTCGAGAAGGACCAGGACGACGTCGACACCGCGCCGACACCGATCGTGGCGCCCGAGGCGGCTGAGCCGAGGCCCAGCGCGACCCGCCCGGATTCGGAGACCACCGGACGGCACGCCGCGATCGACGTCGATGAACCCGAGTACGGTCAGACCGCGCTACGGCTCCCGGCCGACGGCGACCCGCGCCGGCCGCCGGAGGGATATCCGATCAAGGCCCGGATCACCGACGGGTTGTACTGGGTGCCGGGCAGCGCGGACTACGACGAGGTAGACGCCGAGATCTGGTTCGCCAGCGAGGAACTGGCCCGGACGAACGGTTTCGTCCGCAGCGACTGACTCAGATCTTGCGGATCACCGTCACGACTTTTCCGAGGATGGCGGCCTCGTTCCCGGGAATCGGATCGTAGACCGGGTTGTGCGGCATCAACCAGACCTGGCCGCGGGACCGTTTGAACGTCTTGACGGTGGCCTCGCCGTCGATCATCGCCGCGACGATGTCGCCGTTCTCGGCGACGTTCTGTTGGCGCACCACGACCCAGTCGCCGTCGCAGATGGCGGCGTCGATCATGGAGTCGCCCACCACCTTCAGCAGGAACAGCGAACCCTCACCAACCAGTTCGCGGGGGAGCGGGAAGACATCCTCGACCGCCTCCTCCGCGAGGATCGGACCACCGGCGGCGATCCGGCCCAGCACCGGGACGAACGTCGGTTCCGGCAGCGTGTCCGAGCCGGCGACGTCAGTGGTCACGGCGGGTTTTGCGGGGTCGTCGACGCCCCGGACGTCCACGGCGCGCGGACGGTTCGGATCCCGCCGCAGATAGCCCTTGCGTTCCAGCGTGCGCAGCTGGTGAGCCACCGATGAGGTGGACGTCAACCCCACCGCGTCGCCGATCTCCCGGATGCTCGGCGGATACCCGCGGGTGGTCACCGACGCGCGGATCACCTCCAGGATGGTGCGCTGACGCTCGGTCAGACCGCTGTCGGCGGCGCGTCTGCGGCCGGCGGTGTCTGCGGCACCCGGGGAATCGTGGCTGTCACTCATGACCTCAATCTAGCCGCGGACCCGACAATGATCAAACATGTGTTCGAGGTGTGTCGGGACTGTGATCCGCCTGCACCCGCGCCGACCCGTTCCGCCTTCGGACTGTCGGTGGGGCGTCCTAGTCTCCGACACAGTTCGATCACGCGTTCTATTCATCGAACGCATGATCGACTACCATTCGAACAGGCGAGCGAACACGCCGAGCGGAAGGCGAACACATGACAGTCCTCGACACCCGCACTCGTACCCGGGCCCGCACTGAGTCGCGTGCCGGCCATCCGGGCCGCACCGAGGCCCGCCTGCCCGGCGGGCGTGCGACGAGCCAGCGCCGGACGGACGCGGCGGCACCAATCCTGCGGCCGGCGCCGGTGTCCCGGCGGCGTCCGGCGCACCCACGCCCCGGCGGCGCCGCCCTGCGCCACCGGGGAACCGGCGTGCTGGTCTCGCGCGCCCCGCACCGGCGGCGCCCGATCACCCCGGCCGGTACGGTGGCGCTGGCGCTGGTGGCCGCCGCGATCACCGTGTGGCTGGGGCTGGTGGCCCAGCTCGGCGGGGTGACGGCCACCGATGCCGCGGTGCCTACCACTGTCGCCGTGGTGCAGGTGCAGCACGGGGAGACGCTGCATCAGGTGGCGCAGCGGGTCGCGCCGGACGCCCCGGTTGCCGCCGTGGTGGAACGGATCCGTGAGCTCAATCAGCTCGACTCCGCCGCGCTGGCCGCTGGGCAGACACTGATCGCTCCCATCGGCTGACGCGCGCCGGTCGCTGTGGAAGACCGTGTCGTCCAACGGTAGTGGGGCGCTGTGCCATCGCATTTCGTCGCGGGTAGGCTCAGAGGCGTTCGACGTACGTACGTGCCGACGTGGCGAAGGAGCGGTGATGCATTGTCCGTTCTGCCGTCACCCGGATTCGCGCGTGGTGGACTCCCGGGAAACCGACGAGGGTCAGGCGATCCGGCGGCGTCGCGCATGCCCGGAATGCGGCCGGCGGTTCACCACCGTGGAGACCGCCGTGCTTGCGGTGGTCAAGCGCAGCGGCGTCACCGAACCCTTCAGCCGGGAGAAGGTGATCCGCGGTGTGCGCGCCGCCTGCCAGGGCCGTCAGGTCGACGATGACGCGCTGAATCTGCTGGCACAACAGGTCGAGGACACCGTCAGGGCCACCGGGTCACCGGAGGTGCCCAGCCATGAGGTCGGCCTGGCGATACTCGGGCCGTTGCGGGAACTCGACGAGGTCGCCTACCTGCGGTTCGCCTCGGTGTACCGGTCGTTCACCTCCGCCGAGGACTTCGAGCGCGAAATCCGGGAACTGCGGGCCCATCGGGCGGCGTCGGCCGAGCAGAAGTCGAACTGATCCGTCTCAGTCCAGCGTCCGGATCTCGTCCCGGGCCACCCGCCCCGCGATCTGCACCCACCCCTCGGGGTTCCAGCGGGTTTCGATGATCGACCCCTTACCCTGCACGATCGTCAGATCGCGGCTGAGGAACTCGGTGATGCGCACCGCGGCGGATCCGGTGGCCTCATCCTCGGGGATGCCCAGATTGTTGGCGAACATCCGGGCGCGGATCTGACCGTGTTCCCGATCCGTCCAGGTCCACAGGTAGTGCCCGATGTCATCGGGATACTCATCGGGGTCCGCGGCAAGGAGCTCCTCGGCCGTCTCCAGTTCGCGGATGACGAACTCCGGCGCCCATTCGGCGCGGGCGCTGACCTCGGTGAGATCGTCCCGGTAGCTCACCTGCACGATGCCGGCCGGCACCTGTAGCGTGTGGATCGGGCGGCCCTGTTCCCGCAGCCACCAGGCCGCCCCGACGGTCGGGTGTCCGGCGAACCTCATTTCGGTGACCGGGGTGAAGATGCGGGCCTGGGCGGTGTTGGTGCCGGACTGCGGAACCTCGACGAATACCGTTTCGCTGTAACCCAGTTCGGTGGCGATTCGCTGGCGGTCAGCGGGGTCGACCGCGGCGTCGTCCACCACCCCCAACGGGTTGCCGAATTTGCCGTCGGGATCGGTGAACACCCGCAGTACGGTCACGTCGAGGCCCATGCCCCGATGCTACGTCGAGGACCGGCGCCCGACGATCATGTTGGGCCCGCTTCGAGCGAGGGCCCGCGCTGGAACCCCCGCGCTAGAACCCCGGGGTGTCGCCGTCGTCGCGGAACCCGTCCGGATTGGACTCCCGGTTCTGCTGCGCCAGGAACTTCTCGAACTCGCCGGCGAGTTCCTCACCGCTGGGCAGGTCCTCGTCATGGGCGAGCAGCGATCGGTTCTCCTGGGCGGTGATGAACGCGTCGTACTGGCGTTCCAGCGCGGCCACCACCTGGGCGACCTCCGGGCTGGCCTCGACCTGCTCGTTGATCCGGTCGTGCACCTCCGCCCCGGCCTTCGCCAGTTCCGCCAGCGGCAGCTCCAGCGACCCCGCCTTGGCGACCTCGGCCAGCAACGCCTCGGCGGCGGGCGGATATGCGGTCTGCGCCAGATAGTGCGGCACGTGGACCGTGTAACCTACGACCTCGAAACCGTGCTGGCCCATCCGGAATTCCAGCAGGTTCGAGACACTGCCCGGCACCTGCACCTCGCCCACCCACGCGGTGTGCTCGGCGATCAGTTCCTTGTTGTTCGAATGTGCCGTCAGCGTCACCGGCCGGGTGTGCGGCACCGCCATCGGAATGGTGCCCAGCCCGATCACGCGGCGCACCCCGAGTCGCTCGGCCAGCAACCGCACCGCGCTGACGAACCGCTCCCATTTCAGGTCCGGCTCCAGTCCGGTCAGCAGCAGGAACGGTGTGCCGGCGGTGTCGTGCAGCGCGTACAGGTTCAGTTCGGGCTCTTCGTAGCGGGTGAAGTGATCGGTCTTGAACGTCATCAGCGGCCGCCGCGACCGGTAGTCGAGCAGCTCGTCGATCGCGAACGAGGCGACCAGTTCGGTGGTCAGCGTGTTCTTGAGGTGCTCGGCGGCCAACCGGATGGCGTGCCCGGCATCGGAGAACCCTTCCAGCGCATGTACCAGGACCGGGCCCTTGCCGTCCTCCGAGGACAGCTTCGGCGCCGGGAACTCCAGTTCGTACATTCCCGACTGTTCGGGTTGATAATGCTGCTCTGGGCTTTCTGCGTGATCAGCCATCCCGCTTGCCTCCTTGCCTGTGTGGCCAAGACACGTCCGGTTGGTGTCTACCGCTGATACCAGTTTCGCCTATTTGCCGGGACCGCATTCGCGGACCCCGTTCGAGATGCAACAACGCGTCGATTTCCATGGCCATTCCACCGTGGATGCCCGTTTTGCGCACCGCGAAATCTAAGACTGCAGACGGTCCAGGGTGCGCAGCTTGTTCGCGACATCGAGGGCGGCCACCTTGTACGCCTCGGCGTAGGTCGGATAGTTGAAGACCGCGTCCACCAGGTAGTCCACCGTGCCGCCGCACCCCATCACCGCCTGCCCGATGTGCACGAGTTCGGTGGCGTGGGTGCCGACGATGTGCACGCCCAGCACTGTGCGGTCCTCGGTGGAGACCAGCAGTTTGAGCATGCCGTAGCTGTCGCCGGCGATCTGGCCGCGGGCCAGTTCGCGGTAGCGCGCCACCCCGGTTTCGTACGGGACGGCGTCGCGGGTCAGCTCCACCTCGGTCGACCCGACATAGGAGATCTCCGGGATGGCGTAGATGCCCACGGGGTGGAGTTCGGGCAGCTGGTCGACGGGTTCGCCGAACGCGTGACAGGCGGCCACCCGCCCCTGTTCCATCGAGGTGGAGGCCAGCGCCGGGAACCCGATCACATCGCCCACCGCGTAGATGTGGTCGACCGCGGTCCGGTAGTTGTCGTCGACGGCGATGCGGCCCCGGTCGTCGGCCTCCAGGCCCGCGTTGTGCAGATCGAGCCGGGCGGTCTGGCCCTGCCGGCCGGCCGAGTACATCACGGCGTCGGCAGGGATCCGCTTACCGCTGGCCAGGCTGGTGACGGTGCCGGCCGGGCTCACCTCCACGCCGGTCACCTGTTCCCCGAACCGGAAGGTGACGGCGAGGTCGCGCAGGTGGTATGTCAACGCCTCGACGATCTCCGGGTCGCAGAAGTCCAGCATCGACGCGCGCTTCTCGACGACCGTGACCCGGGTGCCGAGCGCCGCGAACATCGACGCGTACTCGATGCCGATCACCCCGGCGCCGACCACCACCATCGAACCGGGCAGCGCCTCGAGGTCGAGGATGCCGTCACTGTCGAGCACCCGGCGCTCATCGAACGCCACCCCCTGCGGACGGGCGGGGGAGGTGCCGGGGGCGAGCACGATGTAGTCGCCGGTGAGGGTGGTGAGCTCGGCGCGGGCGGCGTCCTCGACGACGATCGTGTGCGGGTCGCGGAACCGGCCGTGGCCGGTGTGCAGGTCGACGTTGTTGCGCGTCAGCTGATCACGCACCACCTCGATCTCCCGCTCGATGACGTGTCGGGTCCGCGACAGCAGATCCGCCGGGGTGATGTGGTCCTTGACCCGGTACCCCGCGCCGTACAGTTCCCGCTGATTCATCCCGGTCAGGTAGAGCACCGCTTCGCGCAGCGTCTTGGACGGGATGGTGCCGGTGTTGATGCACACCCCGCCGAGCATCCGCCCCCGTTCGACCACCGCCACCGTCTTCCCGAGTTTGGCGGCGGCGATCGCGGCCTTCTGTCCGCCCGGTCCGGAGCCGATGACGATCAGGTCGTACTTCGCGCCCATGCACAAGGTGTACGCGACTCGGGGTCCGGATGCAGCCCAACGCGCGGTGCGCCGCCGGAATCCGTGCGATCCCCAATCCCGACTTGATCCCCAGTCCGCCGGCCGCCGCGCGGTCGGTGGCCGGTCGCCGTCGTGGCCGGCTGACAGCGTCGGGCCATGCCAACTTCACGCACACCCGATTTCAACCTCAACCGCCCCGGCGAACTGATCGCCGCGTTACCCGCCGTGCTGGGTTTCGTTCCCGAGCACTCCCTGGTCCTGGTCACCGTCGACGACGGCGAGCTGGGCTGTGTCCTGCGCATCGACCTCTCCGATGCACCGTCGATCGAGCGGCTCGCCGAAGTGGCGGCCGCCGCGGCGCCCGCGGCGGCGATCGCGGTGATCGTCGACCGGGCCGGCGCGGCCTGCGGGGTGTGCAACGACCGATACCGTCAGCTGGCGGCCGAGCTGACCGACGAGCTGGCCCGGCACGGCATCGAACTGCTGGCCGCCCACGTGGTGGATCGGGTCGCGGCCGGTGGGCGCTGGCACTGCGCCGACGGGTGCGGGGCCGGCGGCCGGGTGGAGGACCCGTCGGCCTCACCGCTGGCCGCCGCCGCGGTGCTGGACGGCCGCCGGTTGTACACCCGCCGCAGCGAGCTGGTGGCGGTCGTCGAACCCGCGCCCGACCGCGACCCGGATCTCGCCGAGGCGATCACCCGGACCGCCGAGCGGCGCGGTGAACTGCGGACCGATGCGCAGGCCCGCCGCGATGTGCAGGACATGATCGCCGCGGCCGGCCGGATCGCGGCCGGATCGGACATCGGCGAACCGCAGCTGTGCGCGTTGGCCTGCGCCCTCACCGACGGCCGGGTGCGCGACACGCTGTACGCGCTGGCGGTCGGCGACGACGCGGCCATCGCGGAGAACCTGTGGGCGTGGCTGGCCCGCATGCTGCCGGAACCGTGGCGGACCGAGGCGCTGGTGCTGCTGGCGTTCAGCGCCTACGCGCGCGGTGACGGACCGCTGGCCGGGGTGTCGCTGGACGCCGCGCTGCGGGGCGATCCGAACCACCGGATGGCGGGCATGCTTGACACGGCGTTGCAGTCCGGGCTGCGCCCGGAACGGATCCGGGAGCTGGCGCTCACCGGGTACCGGATGGCCGATCGGCTCGGCGTGCGGTTGCCGCCGCGGCGCGCCTTCGGCCGGGCAGGGTGAGCCCCGCCGGCTCGGCCGCCGGTCGCGGGACGGGACGTCTCCGGGTCTAGACCTTCTCCACCTTGACGGCGTGGGCCATCTGGTACGGCAGATCGACCTGCTCGTGTCCCGGGATGATGATCGACACGCTCTTGTTCTCGTTGACCTGAACGGTCACCCGGGCGTTGGGCACCACGCCGGCCTCCTTGAGCCGGGTGATCAGCTCGACATCACCCTGCACGTGCTCGGTCAGCTGGCGGACGACCACCGGCACCGGGGTGCCGGCCGGCAGTTCGGTGAGCCGGACCAGGTTCATGTCCTCGGGCTCGGTGGAGACCACCCCGAGTTCGGAGAGCCCTGGGATGGGGTTGCCGAAGGGTGAGGTCGTGGGGTTGTCGAGCACCTTGACCAGGCGTCGCTCGACGTCCTCGCTCATCACGTGTTCCCAGCGGCAGGCCTCGGCGTGCACTTCCTCCCACGGCAGGCCGATGACGTCGACCAGCAGCCGTTCGGCCAGCCGGTGCTTGCGCATCACCGATATCGCCAGGGCGCGCCCCTTCTCGGTGAGTTCGAGATGCCGGTCTCCGGCGACCTGGAGCAGGCCGTCGCGTTCCATCCGGGAGACGGTCTGGCTCACCGTCGGCCCGCTCTGCTCGAGCCGTTCGGCGATACGTGCGCGCAGCGGGACTACGCCTTCTTCCTCGAGGTCGTAGATCGTGCGCAGATACATCTCGGTGGTATCGACAAGATCATTCATGGGGCACCCTCCGTTGCCGCGAGTCTACCGTGAATGCCGTCTGAACTGCGGCCCTTCGTTTCCGTGCCGCTTTCCCCGCGGCCCACACGCGACCGCGCCCGCCGGTCGGACCGGCGGGCGCGGTGGCTTCGATATGGATGCTAGCTGGCGTAGGAACGCAGCCGGTCGGCCCGTTCGCCGTGACGCAGCTTGGCCATCACCTCACGCTCGATCTGTCGGACCCGCTCCCGGGACAGGCCGAAGAGCTTGCCGATCTGATCGAGGGTGCGGGGCTGACCGTCGTCCAGGCCGAACCGCAGCCGGATCACCTGCTGCTCCCGCTCGTCCAGGGTCGCCAGCACGTGCCGGATGTCGGTGTGCAGCAACTCGGCGATCACCGCGTTCTCCGCCGACATCGCCTCGGCGTCCTCGATGAAGTCACCGAGCGGCGCCTCCTCGTCGCTGCCGACCGGCATGTCCAGGCTCACCGGATCGCGGCTGTGGTCCAGCAGATCGGCGATCTTCTCGACCGGAATGCCCGACTCCTCGGCCAGCTCCTCATCGGTGGGCTCGCGGCCCAGCGTCTGATGCAGCTCGCGCTTGATCCGTGCGAGCTTGTTGACCTGCTCCACCAGGTGCACCGGGAGCCGGATGGTGCGGCTCTGGTCGGCCATACCGCGGGTGATGGCCTGGCGGATCCACCAGGTGGCGTAGGTGGAGAACTTGAACCCCTTGGTGTAGTCGAACTTCTCCATCGCCCGGATCAACCCGAGGTTGCCCTCCTGGATCAGGTCCAGCAGCGGCATCCCTCGACCGGTGTAGCGCTTGGCCAGTGACACCACCAACCGGAGGTTGGCCTCCAGCAGGTGGCGGCGCGCCTCTTCACCGTCACGCACGATCGCTTCCAGATCACGCTTGCGGTTCTGTCCCAACCGCTTCTTGGTCTTCAGCAGATGCTGCGCGTAAAGACCCGCTTCGATCCGCTTCGCGAGCTCCACCTCTTCTGCGGCATCGAGCAGAGCTGTCTTGCCGATGCCGTTCAGATACACGCGTACGAGGTCAGCGGCCGGACTCTGGGCGTCCAGGTCGCTGTCGACGCGGCTGGTGGTGGCATTTGCCATGACGGCCTCCTGATCGGCTACAACTGTCATGAGCTACAACGCTCAAGTGCCGATAGGAGTTCCCGGCGCCTTCCCGGTTCACACGTTTTGATCTGCGGCTTTTCCGCGGTGACCTGAGAATGCCCTGAGAATGGGCGCCGATCGGCCGGGTCAGGGAACGTCGTAGGGCGAATCGTCGGCCCCCTGTTGCGGGGGAACCGATGGTCGCTGCTGCAGCGCCGTCTGCTCGGTGGTGGGCTCGATCACGGTGGTGGCCCGGGCCTGGTAACGACGGGGCTCCTCGGCCTTGCGCGGCGGGCGGTCGTTGGCGATCAGCACCGCCGCCCACGGCAGCGGTATCGAGGCCACGATGATGGCCAGCGAAATCCATCCGTTGTGCCAGATGCCGTAGGCGATCGCGGCGCCGATGAGCGCCGGGACGCGCACCGACATCATGATCAGATAGTTGCGTACCCGCTGGCGGTGCTCCACCTCGTAGGGGATGGCTGCGGTGGTGATGAGAACTGGCCGACCATCTTCGTCGAAACTCAGCTCGCGGCCGTGTTTCATACCTCCACTGTTTCACATCTGCGGTCGCAGGTGTCAGCCGGTTTCCTGTGAAAATTCGGCGGGGCAGAATAGAGGTCATGCAGACCCAGACCATCGAACGTACCGACACCGAGGAACGCGTCGACGACGGCACCGGTAGTGACATCCCGAAGTACTTCCACTACGTCAAGAAGGACAAGATCGCCGAGAGCGCGGTGCTGGGTACCCACGTGGTCGCGCTGTGCGGCGAGGTGTTCCCCGTCACCCGCTCGCCCAAGCCGGGGTCACCGGTGTGTCCGGAGTGCAAACGGATCTACGAGCAGCTCAAGAAGTGACCGATCCGGCGTTCGGTGTGATCGGGGCTGACCTCTTCGGGGCGGGGCCCGGGGGCGAGGCGGGTGCCGGGGTGGCCGGCGCCGGTCCGCGCCCGTTCTCGATCCGCTCCTGAATCCGGCGGCGCAGGCGTTCGGTGCGGGTGCCGGGCGCGGGGAACTCCTCCTCGATCGCGGCGTTGAGTTCGGCGCCCAGCATGATCGCGAACCCCAGGAAGAACGCGAACAACAGGAACGCGATCGGGGTGGCGAGCGCGCCGTAGGTGTAGCCGGTACTGGTGATCCAGCCCAGATACACCCGCAGCCCGGCCGTCGCGATCATGAACACCGTGGCCGCGAGCACCGAACCCCACAACAGCCGGTGCGACGGCAGCGGTTTGGGCAACGACACCCGGTAGAGGATGTTGACCGCCACGATCAAGCTCAGCGCCAGCACCGGGTAGTAGCCGAACCGCAGGATGTCCGACCACTCGTCGGGCAGGAACTCGCCGATCTTGCGCGGCCCCAGGGCGAGCAGGGGTGCGGTGGCGATCGCGAAGAGCAGCATCGCCACGTACAGCCCCAGCGCATAGAAGCGTTGCCGCACCGGGTGACGCAGCGGCGACTGGTCGTGGGCCTCCACGATCGAGTCGACGAACGCCGAGATCGCCGACGACCCGGCCCACAGCGAGATGATGAAGCCGAGCGACACCACCTCACCGCGGGCGCCGGCCACGATGTCGTGGACCGTCGGCTCCAGGATCTCGGTCACCACATTCGACGAGAAGAACGTGTTGGCGGTGTTGAGCAGCCACTCCTCGATGCTCGGCAGCGTGGCCGGCCCGAACAGCGGGGCGATGTAGGCCAGGCTGCCGAGCATGCCGAGCAGCAACGGTGGCAGCGACAACGCGCACCAGAACGCCGCCTGGGCGGATTCGGAGAAGATCGAATCGTCCCAGCTCTTCGTCAACGTCCGCCGGGTGATGCGGCGGACATGGTGACGAGACGGTCGCGCCGGTCGCACCTGGTCAGTCATGACCCGTTCAGGATTACCCACGAATCGGGCCGCGCCGCGGTTTACGCCCCGGCGAGTTGCCGATCACCTGACCCGGTGCCGCGGCGATCACGATTCGATCGGGCTGACCTCCAGCACCGCCGACATCTCGATCAGCTTCGCTTCGTGCTTGTTGGCGTGATGCTTGCAGAAGAACAACTCGGCGCCGGACGGAAGCTTGGCCCGAACGCGAGCGGCCGCGCCGCAGCGGTCACACCGGTCAGCTCTGGTCAGCTCGGGACTGGTCAGAGTTGCGTTCATGGCTCCTCCATCCTCCTGCCGATTGTGCAGGCGCCGTATCGTCCGTCGTTCGGTCCGACACGTATCTCTACTGTCTCAGACGAAACAGATTCCCGCGTTGTTCCCCCGCGCGCACGGATGTGTCGTGTCTCACCTGTGCGCCGGGGATCTCGACCGGCAGGCTGACAGCATGGATCAGCCCGCAGCGGTTCTGCTGCACCTGTGCAGTGCGGAGGATTGGCGACGCGCGCAAGCGCTCGGCGAGTACCGGCCGGAGTCGTTGACCACTGAGGGGTTCGTGCACCTGTCGACACCGGCGCAGGTGCATCTGCCGGCGAACCGGCTGTACGCCGGTCGCACCGACCTGGTGCTGCTGCACATAGATCCCGCACGGCTGACTTCTCCGATCCGCTGGGAGCCCGGCGTCCCGTCCGATCCCGCAGGTATGGCGTTCCCACACCTGTATGGATCTGTACCCACTTTCGCGGTGTTCAACGTGACGAGTTACCGGCCCGGTGCGGACGGCCGATTCCCGCTCCTGACCGAGCCGTGACGGGGTGAAACCCACCCCGGCAGCGGCTGATTCGGACCGGGCGGTGCGGGTGACTCAGTCCAGATAGTCGCGCAGGACCTGAGAACGGCTCGGGTGGCGCAGCTTGCTCATGGTCTTCGACTCGATCTGGCGGATGCGTTCGCGGGTGACGCCGTACACCTGGCCGATCTCATCGAGGGTGCGCGGCTGGCCGTCGGTCAGCCCGAAGCGCAACCGAACCACCCCGGCCTCACGTTCCGAGAGCGTCTCGAGCACCGACTGCAGCTGATCCTGCAGCAGCGTGAAGCTCACCGCGTCGACGGCCACCACGGCCTCGGAGTCCTCGATGAAATCGCCCAGTTGGCTGTCGCCCTCGTCGCCGATGGTCTGGTCCAGTGAGATGGGCTCCCGCGCGTACTGCTGGATCTCCAGCACCTTCTCCGGCGTGATGTCCATCTCCTTGGCGAGCTCCTCGGGGGTGGGCTCGCGGCCGAGGTCCTGCAGCAGCTCACGCTGGATGCGGCCGAGCTTGTTGATGACCTCGACCATGTGCACCGGGATCCGGATGGTGCGGGCCTGGTCGGCCATGGCGCGGGTGATGGCCTGGCGGATCCACCAGGTGGCGTAGGTGGAGAACTTGTAGCCCTTGGTGTAGTCGAACTTCTCCACCGCGCGGATCAGGCCCAGGTTGCCCTCCTGGATGAGGTCCAGGAACGCCATGCCCCGTCCGGTGTAGCGCTTGGCCAGCGACACCACCAGGCGCAGGTTCGCCTCCAGCAGATGGTTTTTCGCGCGCTCGCCGTCGCGGCAGATCCACTGCATGTCGCGACGCAGCTGGGTCGGGATCTTCTCGCCCTTCTCGGCGTACTCGGCCAGCTTCTGGGCGGCGAACAGCCCGGCCTCGATCCGCTTGGCGAGGTCGACCTCCTCCTCGGCGTTGAGCAGCGCGACCTTGCCGATCTGCTTGAGGTAGGCGCGCACCGAGTCCGCGGAAGCCGTCAGCTCGGCGTCCTTGCGGGCCTGCCGCAACGCCTCGGACTCCTCCTCGTCCCAGACGAAATCGCCCGACGCCTTGTCCTTCTCCGACGGTTCGTCGATCTCGTCGTCGTCCTCGTCGTCGTCATCCTCGGCGGTCGCCTCGGTGGCGTCGTCCTCGTCGTCGACGTCGATGTCGGTCAGGTCCAGGTCGGCCTCGTCGATGTCCTCGGCTACGTCGGGTTCGATGTCGACCGCGTCGACGTCGTCGACCAGGGTCTCGTCGGCGTCCTTCTTGGTGCGGGCACGGGTGTTCGCAGCGCCGGACTTGGCGCGAGTGGTCTTACCGGCCGCCTTGGCCGCGGACTTGGTCGCCTTGGTGGCCGTCGATTTGGTGGCCTTCGTGGCTTTGGTGGCCCGGCTCTTGGTCGCCGAGCCCGACTCGCTCTTGGTTCGGCTGGACTTGGCGGCCCGCTTGGCCGGCGCCGACCCGTTCCCACTCTTGGTCGTGCCGCTCGCACTCTTGGTTGCGGCTGCCTTCTTCGCGGGAGTCTTGGTAGCGGTGCGCTTCGGCTCGTCTGTTGCCGGGCTTGCCTCTGTCGCTGCCACGTACACCCTTTCCTCTTGCGTGCTCCGGTGGCGCGGGCACCCACTCGCGGTAAGCGTGCACCACCGAAAAGCGTCACATATGTCGAATGTTGGCGTCCCTATCAGGTCTGATATTCGCCGCTATTCGGTAGGCGGCCGCCGACGACCATTGTAACGATCGCCCGCATCAACCGTGGCCGGAGCGGCGTGTCGCAGGTCGGGCGGGCCGTCACATACTGCGCGACGCCGCCGTCGTCGCGGTGACGTCGAACTCCGCGGCCATCGCCGCCCCGACGATTCCGGCCGTGTTGCGCAACGCGGCCGGAACCACCGGGGTGCGGTTCTCGAGCAGCGGCACCCACTTCTCGGCCTTGCGGCTGATACCGCCACCGACGATGAACAGATCCGGCCAGATCGCGTTCTCGATGGCGATCAGCACCTTGGTCACCTCGGTGGTCCACCGCTTGTAGCTCCAGTCGTTGCGTTCCTTGACCGACGAGGCGGCCCGGTGCTCGGCCTCCATGCCCCCGACCTCGATATGGCCGAACTCGGTGTTGGGCAGCAGCACGCCGTTGTGGATGACCGCCGAGCCGATCCCGGTGCCGAACGTCAGCAACACCACGACCCCGTCCTGATCCCGCCCGGCGCCGTACCGTTCCTCGGCGATTCCGGCCGCATCGGCGTCGTTGAGCACGGTGACCGGTTGGCCGTCGAGCTCACGTTCGAGCACCGAACGCACGTTGGTGCCGAGCCACGACTTGTCGACGTTGGCCGCGGTGTGCGCGACACCGTCGATCACCACCCCCGGGTAGGTCACGCCGAGCCGGCCGGTCCAGCCGAACTCCCGCACCACCGCGGCGACCGTCTCCGCGACGGCGTCCGGGAGGGCCGGCTGGGGGGTGGGCAGCTTGTACCGGTCGCCGATCAGCCGGCCGGTGTTGAGGTCGACGACGCCGCCCTTGACACCGCTGCCGCCGATGTCGATGCCGAACGCGCGCCGCTCCGCGCCGTCGGCGGCCGGCGGGGTGACGGATGAATCGGTGGCGGTCATCTCTGGCTCCTCGTACCGGGCTCCTGGCAGCAAGCCCCGCTACGGGGCAATCGCGTCTGCCACCTTAGTAGGCCGGCGCGGACATATTTGGTGCGAAGTGGTGCGATATCCCCATGACGTCTGCACCTGTTGACCTGACCGAACTGCGGGCGGTGGCCGAACGGCTGGCGGCCGAGGCCGCCGACTTCGTCCGCCGCCGCCGCGCCGAGGTGTTCGGCGACACCGGCGCCACCGGAGCGTCCACCGGGTCCGCCACCGAATCCGGGCCGGCGGTGCGGTCGAAGAGCACACCCACCGATCCGGTGACCATCGTCGACACCGAGACCGAACGGCTGCTGCGCGACCGGCTGACCCGGCTGCGGCCCGGCGAGCCGATCCTGGGCGAGGAGGGCGGCCAGTCCGGTGCGGCGGAGCGCGGCCGGCCGGTGTGGGTGCTCGACCCGATCGACGGCACGGTCAACTTCGTCTACGGCATCGAGGCGTACGCCGTCTCGGTGGGGGTGCAGATCGACGGCGAGTCGGTGGCCGGCGCCGTCGCCGACGTGGCCGCCGGGGCGGTGTACTCGGCGGCCCGCGGCCACGGGGCCCACCTGCACCGGGACGGGGTCACCCGCCGATTGCGCTGCAGCGCCGCCACCGAGCTGTCGATGGCACTGGTGGGAACGGGGTTCGCCTACTCGGCCGAGTTGCGCCGCAGCCAGGCCCGGATCGTGGCCACGCTGCTGCCCCGGGTCCGCGACATCCGGCGGATCGGTTCGTGCGCACTGGATCTGTGCATGGTCGCCGCCGGGCTGCTCGACGCCTACTACGAGGAAGGGGTGCAGGTCTGGGACTGGGCCGCCGCGGCGTTGATCGCCGCCGAGGCCGGGGCCCGGGTGCGGGTGCCGCCGCCGGAGCGGGTGGGCGAACCCGACGGCATGGTGACCGCCGCCGCGCCGGGTATCGACGCCGCCCTGCGGGACGCGTTGCGCGCCGCCGCGGGCTGACCACCGCACGGGGCCGGCTAGGCTCGAGCCGAGCCCCTGCTGCCAGGCCGTCCAACAGGTCGTCTAACAGGTTGTCGTGTGGATCCGTTCGAGCAACTCCGGATCGGGCGGAGCGGTGGCGTCCGGGCCCAGACTGGCCAGCACGGTTCTGATGTCGTCGCTGGAGCTCAGCTCCTCGAAGTCGGTGCCCAGCGCCAGGTCGACCACGGCGTCGGGGCGGCCGTCCTGGTACAGCTCGGTGCACGGGGCCACCAGCCACACCGCGGCAGCCGCATAGCGGCCCTCCAGCCCGAACCGGATCTGCCCCCGGCATTCCAGGCGCACGGCCGAGTACACCCCGTCGTTGGCGGCCTCGGGTTGGGCGAAGCCCAAATCGCCGAGGGCACCGGCGATCTCGGCGGCATGGCCGGCGCGTCCGGTGGCGTTGAGGACGCGGATCCTGGTGTCGGCGAGCCGGGCGGGAGCGATCTGCGACATCTCCTCCGGGTCGATCCGCTCGCCCAGCGACGGCGCCGGGGCGCCCTCGGCCGGCGGCGGAGGATTGCAGGCCTTCACCTCCTGGATATGGGTCGGCTGGTTCAGCGCGACCGACCACACCACCGCCGTGGCGACGGCCAGCACCGCGAACATGACGATCGCGGGCAGGAAATTACGACGTCGGAAGGGGCGACCGTGTTTGTCGAACGCGGTGCCGTCGGTGATGAGCGCGACCACTCCTGCACTGTAGAACCACCGTGCATCGGAAATCCCCACCCGACTCCACGCGCTGTGATATAACTCACACCCCCGGGTCGGTTATTAGGGCACGAATCATTTGGTTGACGCGTTCGACGCTGGTACAAAGCCTTGCTGCAACTGTTACGGAGGGGATGGCGATGGCTACCGACTATGACGCCCCACGGCGCACCGAGACCGATGACGTTTCCGAGGATTCCCTCGAGGAACTGAAGGCGCGGCGCAACGAGGCCCAGTCGGCCGTCGTTGACGTGGACGATTCGGAGACCGTCGAGTCCTACGAGCTGCCCGGCGCCGACCTCTCCGGCGAGGAACTGTCGGTTCGGGTGATCCCCAAGCAGGCCGACGAGTTCACCTGCTCGAGTTGTTTTCTGGTGCACCACCGCAGCCGGCTGGCCAGTGAGAAGAACGGCGTGATGCTCTGCACCGACTGCGCGGCCTGACCGTTGCCGGTTCATCCGCTGTCGCCGCCCAGTGCGGCCAGTACTCGATCCGGATGCCGGGTGCTGACCAACCAGTACGGTGTCGGATCGTCCGGGTCGTCGAGCACCACCAGCACCATCGGCCCGACCCAGGGGCGATGCACCACGTAGGCGGCCGGGTCCAGTTGCCGGCCCAGCGCGGCCGACTTGGCCGACGCCGGCACCTCGGCCATCCGGGAGATCACGCTGACCGGTAGGTGCGCGTCGCCCACCCACAGCTCGGTGTCGTCCGGTCCGGTGCCGACCACCCGCACCTCGAACCGGCCCAGCCACAGCAGCACCACCGCAGCCACCGCCGTCAACACCGCGTACGGCAACCAGACCGGCAGCTCGGGCGCCGCCTGGGTGACCGTCGCGGCCATCAGTGCGGCGAGCCCCAGCCCGGGCGGCCACCACCACCACGACACCCAGAGACGCTCGCGGTAGCGAACGGTTTGCGGGGTTGCGCGCGTGTCCGACACGCGGCCAAGACTAATCGCTGCCCCAGGGTAGTCTTTCTCGGCGTGTCCACCTCTCTGCCGATCGTGCGGCTGGACCGCGATCTGCCGATGCCGACCCGCGCACACCACGGTGATGCCGGTGTCGATCTGTTCAGCGCCGTCGACGTCGAGTTGGCGCCGCAGCAGCGCGCGCTGGTGCCCACCGGCATCGCGGTCGCGATCCCGGTGGGGATGGTGGGATTGATTCACCCGCGCTCCGGTCTGGCCGCCCGGCTGGGCCTGTCGATCGTCAACGCGCCGGGAACCGTCGACGCCGGTTACCGTGGCGAGATAAAGGTGGCACTGATCAATCTGGACCCCGAAACCCCGATCAGCGTGCGCCGCGGCGACCGGATCGCCCAGTTGCTGGTGCAGCGCGTGGAACTACCCGAGTTGGTGGAGGTGGCCTCATTCGACGAGGTTGGTCTGGCTGATACATCCCGTGGCGATGGTGGCTACGGTTCCTCCGGCGGACATGCGAGTTTGTGATGGCATTCGGTAAACGCAGACGTAAGGACAAGACCGGCGAGCGGGTCGTCGAACAGCAGACGGTCCCGGCCGAACCCGACGAGGTCGCCGGCCCCGGCGAGGACACCGAACTCGAGGGCCCGTTCGACATCGAGGACTTCGACGATCCGGCGACGGCCGCGGTGGCGCGGTTGGACCTGGGGTCGGTGCTGATCCCGACCCCGGCGACCGGGCAGGTGCAGGTCGAGCTCAACCAGGTCGGGGCGCCCAGCGCGGTGTGGGTGGTCACCCCGAACGGCCGGTTCACCATCGCGGCGTACGCGGCGCCCAAGAGCGCGGGGCTGTGGCGCGAGGTGGCCGCCGAACTGGCCGAGTCGCTGCGCAAGGACGCCACCGACGTGCGCATCGAAGACGGACCGTGGGGGCGTGAGGTGGTCGGCACCGCGCCCGGCCAGGCCAACGAGTCCGGCCAGCCGACCCTGGTGCGGTTCATCGGGGTGGACGGCTACCGCTGGATGATCCGCTGCGTGGTCAACGGAGCGGCCGACAAGATGCACGCCTTGGCGGAGGAAGCGCGAGATGCGCTGGCCGACACCGTGGTTCGGCGCGGTGACACCCCACTGCCGGTGCGTACCCCGTTGCCGGTCGAACTGCCGGAGCCGATGGCCGCCCAGTTGCGCGCCGCCGCCGCGCAGCAAGCCCAGCAGAGCGCACCGGCCCAGCAGCAGACCCAGCAGCCGGGGGCGCGGCGCACCCAGGGCTCGGCGATGCAGCAGCTGCGCAGCACGATCACCGGCGGCTGATCAGCGTTCGGCGCCCTCCACCGCCGTTGCGGTGCGGGCATCGGCCACCCCCTGCAGCGCGGCGACACATCCCGCGCCCAGCACCGACGGGTCGGCGCCCATCTCGGCGAGGGTGACGGTGCGCAGCGCCGCCCGCGGCGCGGCGGCCACCCAGGCCCGGGCCACCTCGATCGGATGGACCGGATCGTCTTCGGCGGCGACCGCCGCCAGCGGCACGGTGAGCCGTGCGAGTTCGGCGGTGGTGGGGGCGACATAGCCGGCAGCGGCCTCCATCGCCTCGGGCAGCGCAGGCCATTGTGCGGCCCAGGATCGGCTCAGTTCCTCGGCCAGCCAGGCCGGACTCGTCGCCCGCATCTGCGCGGTCGCCCCGGCCAGACCGTCCTCGCGTAGCCGGTGCGCCGAGTAGCGCGCGGCCGCGGCGGCCGGAGCGGTGTCGGGGGATCCGCTCCAGGCCGGCAGCGCCGCCAGCACCGCCACCACCCGGTCGGGATGGGCCAGCGCCCACTCCACCGCGACCGCGGCGCCGATCGACACCCCGCCCACCGCCATCCGGCCGCCCCGGCCGGCGATGTCGCGGGCGGCCTCGCCGAGCGCCTGTCGATACCCCTCGAGCAGCCGCTCCGGCTGCGGTGCCGGGGCGATGACGGTGGCACCCGCCGCCCGCAGCGGCGCGCCGAACGCGCGTCGCACATAGTCGTCGTCGGAACCGGTGCCGGGCAGCAGTACAGTCACCACGTCGCGCAGATCGACCGCCATTCCACCGATGGTGCCCGGCCGGTGTCGCGGCGCGCGGCCGGGGTACCGGAAAGGATGAGAACTCCAGGTGCGCGGCGCGCCCGGGCGGGCGTGGCGGGACGGCACCAAGAGGTCTACGGTGGCGGGTGATCTGGCGGGCAGACCACGATCACGGGCGATACGAAAGGGCAGGGACGCCATGGCCACGGCCGAAGGGTATCTGCGTCGGCTCACCCGGCGACTGACGGCAGATCCTGAAGAAATCGACGCCGCGGAACTCACCGACGAGGCGGAGAACACGGGGGCGCAGCGGGCGATCGACTGCCGCCGGGGCCAGGAAGTCACCATGATCGGGACCCTGCGCAGCGTGGAGACCGGCGGCAAGGCGTGCGCCGGCGGCGTCCGCGCCGAACTGTACGACGGCACCGACTCGGTGATGCTGGTCTGGCTCGGCCAGCGCCGGATCCCCGGCATCGAACCCGGCCGGAAACTGCGCGTACGCGGCCGGGTCGGCGAACTCGACAACGGAGCGAAAGCGATCTACAACCCGCACTACGAGATTCAGAAGTGAACCCGGCCGCAGACGAATCAGAGACCCGAACCGGCGACCAGCCACCCGAGAAGGCGACCGACGAGCGCTCCGTCGGCGCCCACACGATGCTGGAACAGATGGGCGGGTTCAGCGGCCTGATCTACTCGTCGCTACCGGTGGTGGCGTTCGTCCCGATCTCGAACATGTTCGGATTGACGTCCGCCATCGTGGCGGCGCTCGGCACCGCCGCGGCGATCCTGGTGTGGCGGCTGATCCGGCGCGAATCCGCCCAGCCCGCGATATCCGGTTTCTTCGGCGTCGGCGTCTGTGTGCTGATCGCCTACCTGATGGGCGAATCCAAGGGCTACTTCCTGTTGGGCATCTGGATGTCGCTGCTGTGGGCGGCGGTCTTCGGGGTGTCGGTGCTGATCCGCCGGCCGGTGGTCGGCTATCTGTGGGGCTGGCTCAGCGGGCACGGCGCCCACTGGCGCGGGGTGCGCCGAGCGGTGCTCGCGTTCGACATCGCGACCCTGACCTGGGTGCTGGTGTTCAGCTCCCGCTTTTTGGTGCAGCGGTACCTGTACGACGCCGACGAGACCGGCTGGCTGGGCGTGGCCCGCATCGCCATGGGGTGGCCGCTGACGGCGGTGGCCGCCCTGGTCACCTATCTGGCCATCCGCACCGCCCAACGCGCCCTCGAACACCACCGGGCCGCCGGCGGCGCGCCGGCCTCCGGCTGAGCGGTCACTGACGCGGCGGGCGCAGGATGATCTCCCGCAGTTCGTCCTCGACCTCGGCGACCGCCACGAACAGCAGCTCGTCACCGCCTTCCAGCGGCTCGTCGGGCTCCGGGACGATCACCCGCGGACCGCGCAGGATCGCCACCATGGCCGCATCCCGGGGCAGGTCCAGCCGGCGCACCGGCCGCCCACCCCAGGGCGTGTCGTCGGGCAGGGTGATCTCCACCAGGTTCGCCTGACCCTGCCGGAACTCCATCAGCCGCACCAGGTCGCCGACCGCCACCGCCTCCTCGACCAGCGACGCCAGCATGCGGGGGGTGGACACCGCCACGTCCACACCCCAGTTCTCGTCGAACAACCACTCGTTGCGCGGGTCGTTGACGCGGGCCACCACCCGCGACACGCCGAACTCGGTCTTGGCGAGCAGGCTGACCACCACGTTGGCCTTGTCGTCGCCGGTCGCCGCGATCACCACGTCGTATTGTTCCAGCCCCACCGACTCCAGCAGGCTCAACTCGCACGCATCACCGAGCCGCCACTCCGCACCCGGTATGACATCGGGCTCGAAATGGTCCGGATTGCGCTCCACGAGCAGCACCTCGTGGCTGGCGAGCAGTTCCCGCGCGATCGAACGGCCGACCGCGCCCGCGCCGGCGATCGCGACCTTCATCAGCCCTCCTCCGAGTCGGCGGGCGGCAACGCCGCGATGGCCAGCGCCTCGGCGATGCGACCGGACACCGCCGCCAGATATACCTGATCACTGGCCTGGATGACGGTGCGGCCGTCGGGCAGCAGCCCGCTGCCGAACCGGATCATGAACGCCACCCGTCCACCGGTGGCCGCCTCCAGATCCGCCACCGGCCGACCCACCCACTGCTCGTGCAGCGACAGTTCGGTGACGCCGACGTTGCCGGTGGGATCACGCCACAGCGCGGTCTCGGTCTCCTGGACGAGGATGTTGAGCAGCCGGTCGGTGGTCCACGGCACCGTCGCCACCGTCGGGATGCCCAGCCGCTCGTACACCGCGGCACGTTTCGCGTCGTAGATCCGGGCCACCACCCGGGGCACCCCGAACGTCTCCCGCGCCACCCGCGCCGAGATGATGTTGGAGTTGTCGCCGGAGGATACCGCGGCGAACGCGCCGGCCTCCTCGATCCCGGCACGCAGCAACACATCCCGGTCGAAGCCCATACCCACGATCCGTTCCCCGGAGAAGTCCGGGCTGAGCCGGTGAAACGCCGTGCTGTCCCGGTCGATCACCGCGACGTCGTGGCCGATCCGAGACAGGCTGTCGGACAGCATGGCGCCCACCCGACCGCATCCCATCACCACAATCCGCAACTAGATCCGTCCTTCCGGAAGCGAGTGGTCTCCTACCGTCGGCTCACCTGCGCACTGCGAACGCTACAGCTTTCCGGCGGCCGGTGGCCCCGGCGCTTAGTCTTGGCTCTCGTGTCCAAGGTTTCGACCGCTGCGCGGCGTCTGCTGCTCGGCCGGCCGTTCCGCAGCGACCGGCTGTCCCACACCCTGCTGCCCAAGCGGATCGCCCTTCCGGTGTTCGCCTCCGACGCGTTGTCCTCGGTGGCCTACGCCCCGGAGGAGATCTTCGTGGTGTTGTCGGTGGCGGGGGTGGCCGCCTATGCGATGACACCGTGGATCGGTCTGGCGATCGCCACCGTGATGGCGCTGGTGATCGCCAGTTACCGGCACACCGTGCAGGCCTATCCGTCCGGGGGCGGCGACTACGAGGTGGTCAGCACCAACCTGGGCCGCACCGCCGGGCTGACGGTGGCGGCCGCGCTGATGGTCGACTACGTGCTGACCGTCGCCGTGTCGATCTCGGCGGCGATGTCGAACATCGGGTCGGTGATCGGGTTCATCGGCGAGCACAAGGTGTGGTTCGCGGTCGCGGCGATTCTGCTGTTGGCGGCGATGAACCTGCGCGGAGTGCGCGAGTCCGGCACGGCGTTCGCCGTACCGACCTACGTGTTCGTCTTCGCCATGGTCGTCATGCTCGGCTGGGGGCTGATCCGGATCTACCTGTTCGACACGCCGTTGCGCGCCGAATCCGCCGCGTTCGAGATGATCCCCCCTGACGGCGAGATCGTCGGGTTCGCCCTGGTGTTCCTGGTGGCCCGGGCGTTCTCGTCCGGTTCGGCCGCGCTGACCGGTATCGAGGCGATCAGCAACGGTGTGCCGGCGTTCCGCAAACCCAAGGCGCGAAACGCCGCCACCACCCTGCTGGTGCTCGGTCTGATCGCGGTGCCGATGTTTCTGGGCACCGTCGTGCTGGCCGAGCGGACCGGGGTGCAGATCGCCGAACGCCCGCACGCACAGTTCGTCGGCGCGCCGCCGGACTATCAGCAGAAGACGCTGATCGCCCAGCTGGCGGGCGCGGTGTTCGACGGTTGGGGACCGGCCGTCCTGGCGACCGTCATCGCGGCGGCGCTGATCCTGCTGCTGGCGGCCAACACCGCGTTCAACGGATTCCCGGTGCTCGGCTCGATTCTGGCCCAGGACCGGTATCTGCCGCGACAGCTGCACACCCGCGGCGACCGGTTGGCGTTCTCCAACGGCATCCTGTTCCTGTCGCTGGTGGCCAGCGCCTTCGTGGTGGCGTTCGGCGCCGAGGTCAGCGCGCTGATCCAGCTCTACATCGTCGGGGTGTTCGTGTCGTTCACGTTCAGCCAGCTGGGCATGGTGCGGCACTGGACCCGGTCGTTGCGCGGCGAGACCGAGCCGGCGGTGCGCCGCACCATGCACCGGGCCCGGGCGGTCAACGCGGTCGGCTGCGTGGCCACCGGTTCGGTGCTGTTGGTGGTCGTGGTCACCAAGTTCGCCGCCGGCGCGTGGATGGCGATCCTGACCATGGCGGTGCTGTTCATGTTGATGCGACTCATCCACCGGCACTACGCGACGGTGGCTCGCGAACTCGACGAGCGGGCGGCCGCCGACGACGACGGGATGGTGCTGCCCAGCCGCAACCACGCCATCGTGCTGGTGTCGAATCTGCATCTGCCGACGCTGCGGGCGCTGGCCTACGCCCGCGCCACCCGGCCCGATGTGCTGGAGGCGGTCACCGTCAGCGTCGACGACGCGGAAACCCGCGAACTGGTACACAAGTGGGAGGAAAGCGATGTCACCGTGCCGCTCAAGGTGATCGCGTCACCGTACCGGGAAGTCACCCGGCCGGTACTGGACTATGTCAAACGGGTCACCAAGGAGTCACCCCGGACGGTGGTCACGGTGTTCATCCCCGAGTATGTGGTCGGCCACTGGTGGGAACAGTTGCTGCACAACCAGAGTGCGCTGCGGCTCAAGGGCCGGCTGCTGTTCATGCCGAACGTGATGGTGACATCGGTTCCCTGGCAACTCAGTTCGTCGGAGCGGCGCCGCAAGCTGCAGCCGCAGTGGGCTCCCGGCGACGCCCGGCGGGGGTTTCTGGAATGACGTCCGATTCAGTGCTCTCCTCCGACACCGTGGTGACGTTGACCGTCGGTGCGCCCGCCAACGGCGGCAGCTGCGTGGCCCGCCACGACGGCCGGGTGGTGTTCGTGCGGTACGCGCTGCCCGGCGAGACGGTGCGGGCCCGAATCACCCGCGACCGCGGCTCCTACTGGCACGCCGAGACCGTCGAGGTGATCGACCCGTCCCCGGACCGGATCGCCCCGCTGTGCGCGATCGCCGGCGTCGACGGCGCCGGGTGCTGCGATCTGGCCTTCGCGACGCCGGAGGCGGTCCGCAGGCTCAAGGGCGAGGTGGTGGCCAATCAGCTCGCCCGGCTGGGCGGGTTCCGGTGGCGCGACGAGGCCGAGGCGGCGGCCGAACCGCTCGGCGCCGGTGAGCCGACGGGGTGGCGGACCCGGGTGCGGCTGGGCACCACCGCCGACGGCTACGCCGGATTCCACCGCTACCGCAGCAACGAGGTGGTCACCGACCTGCGGTGCGGCCAGTTGGCGCCGGGCATGCTCACCGGGCTGGATCAGGGTGGGTGGACCCCGGGCGCCCAGGTGCATGTCGCGGTCGACGACAACGACGACCGGCATGTGGTGCAGGTCGGTCCACGCCGCGGGCGCAGGAATCCCACCCAGGTGCGGTTCGGCCGCTACGAGGCGGTGCAGCGGGTGGGCGGCCGGGAGTGGCGGGTGCCGGTGACGGCGTTCTGGCAGGCGCACCGGGACGCCGCCCACAGCTACAGCGCGCTGGTGGCCGAATGGGCACAGCTGTCGCCGGGGATGACGGCGTGGGATCTGTACGGCGGCGCCGGGCTGTTCGCGGCGGTGCTCGCCGAGGCGGTGGGGGCCCACGGGCGGGTGCTCACCGTCGACACCGCCCCGGGCGCGTCCCGTGCGGCGCGCACCGCGCTGGCCGATCTGGGCTGTGTGTCGGTGGTGACCGATCCGGTGCGACGCGCCCTGAGCGCCGAACCGGACCGGGCCGACGTCGCGGTGCTGGATCCGCCGCGCACCGGCGCGGGCCGGGAGGTGATCGACCTGCTGGCCGCGGCCGAGGTGCCACGCATCATCCATATTGGTTGTGAGGCAGCGTCTTTCGCGCGCGACATCGGGCTGTATCGCGGCCACGGCTACACGGTGGAGGACTTGCGGGTGTTCGACTCGTTCCCGCTGACCCACCACGTCGAGTGCGTCGCGGTGCTCACCCGGTGAGCGACCGATCCCTCCCCGGTCCCCTAGAGTGTGTGCACGGTGTGCCGGGAAGTCTGGTCGGCGATCGCTGACCCCTGCCCCCGATGAGGGCGCTACCCGAAGAGGCCGCACCGTGATCGCCAGACCGCTCCGCCGCCCGCCCCGGCGACTGCTCACCCGCGGATCATGGGCGGAGACCAGCCGGATCACCGCGATCCTGCGGCGGGAGACCGTCGGCGGCGGGGTCCTGCTGGTGGTGGCGGCCGCCGCGCTGCTGTGGGCCAACTCGCCCTGGTCGGCGGGCTATTTCGGGCTGCGGGACGCGACCGTCGGCGGGGAGCCGCTCGGGCTGCACCTGAACCTGACCGTGGGCACCTGGGCGGCCGACGGTCTGCTGGCGATCTTCTTCCTGGTCGTCGGGCTGGAGCTGAAACGCGAGTTCGTCGCCGGTGACCTGCGGGACCCGGCCCGTGCCGTGCTGCCCATCGTCGCGGCGGTCGGCGGCATGGTGGCGCCCGCGCTGATCTTCGTGGTGGTGGCCGCCGGCGGCGGGGAGGGCGCGTTGCGCGGCTGGGCCATCCCGACCGCCACCGACATCGCCTTCGCGGTCGCGGTGCTGGCGGTGCTGTCCACCCACCTCCCGGCCGCGCTGCGCACCTTCCTGCTCACCCTCGCGGTCGTCGACGACCTGCTCGCGGTGACGGTGATCGCGGTGTTCTACACCGAGGAGATCAACACCACCGCGCTGGGGCTGACGCTGGTGCCGCTGGCGGCGTTCACGGTGTGCGTGCAGCGGCGCATCCGGGCCTGGTGGCTGCTGATCCCACTGGGCGTGGCCACCTGGGTGTTGATGCACGAGTCCGGGGTGCACGCCACCGTCGCCGGGGTGTTGCTCGGATTCGCCGTCCCGGTGCGCCGCTCGGCCGCCGCCGGGGGACCGGCGGCCGGACCGGGGATGGCCGAACACTTCGAACACCGGCTGCGGCCGCTGTCGGCGGGGCTGGCCGTGCCGGTGTTCGCGTTCTTCGCCGCCGGCGTCGACTTCGGCGGCCTGTCCGGTCTCGGAGATGCCCTGCGTGA
Organism: Mycolicibacterium thermoresistibile; assembly: GCF_900187065.1. Classification (NCBI taxonomy): domain Bacteria; kingdom Bacillati; phylum Actinomycetota; class Actinomycetes; order Mycobacteriales; family Mycobacteriaceae; genus Mycobacterium; species Mycolicibacterium thermoresistibile. The sequence goes on along the minus strand of NZ_LT906483.1, from coordinate 2,859,843 downwards.
CCCGGTCACGCTGGGCATCATCGGCGGGCTGGTGGTCGGCAAACCGGTCGGGATCTGGCTCACCACGCGGTTGCTGGCCGCGTTCACCCGGGCCCGGCTGGACGCCACCCTGCGGTGGGTCGACGTGTTCGGCGTGTCGCTGCTGGCCGGCATCGGGTTCACGGTGTCGCTGCTGATCGGGGATCTGGCCTACGGCACCGGATCGATCCGCGACGATCACGTCAAGGTCGGGGTGCTGCTCGGGTCGGTGACCGCGGCGGCGCTGGCGGCGGCGGTGTTGCGGATGCGCAACCGCTACTACCGGATACTGCACCAGCAGGAGACCGAGGACGCCGACCGCGACGGGGTGCCCGACATCTACCAGTCGCCCAACACATGACGCTTGCCTGCCCTGCGTAGACTGACGGAATGCTTGAACAGATCCGCGGTCCCGCTGATCTGCAGCACCTTTCCAAGGCGCAGCTGCGGGATCTGGCCGATGAGATCCGCCAGTTCCTGATACACAAGGTCGCGGCCACCGGGGGGCACCTCGGACCCAACCTCGGTGTGGTCGAGCTCACCCTCGCCCTGCACCGGGTGTTCGACTCCCCGCACGACCCGATCATCTTCGACACCGGCCACCAGGCCTATGTGCACAAGATGCTCACCGGGCGGGCCGCCGATTTCGACACGCTGCGGAAGAAGGGCGGCCTGTCGGGCTATCCGTCCCGGGCGGAGAGCGAGCACGACTGGGTGGAGTCCAGCCACGCCAGCGCGGCGCTGTCCTACGCCGACGGTCTGGCCAAGGCGTTCGAGCTGACCGGCCACCGCAACCGCCACGTCGTCGCGGTGGTGGGGGACGGCGCCCTGACCGGAGGCATGTGCTGGGAGGCGATCAACAACATCGCGGCCGCCCGCCGGCCCGTCGTCATCGTCGTCAACGACAACGGGCGCAGCTACGCCCCGACCATCGGCGGGTTTGCCGAACATCTGGCCGCCCTGCGGTTGCAGCCGCAGTACGAGAACCTGCTCGAGCAGAGCCGGCAGGCGGTGCGCGGCATCCCGATGATCGGCGAGCTGTGCTACCGGGCCATGCACAGCGTCAAGGTCGGGCTGAAGGATGCGCTGGCCCCGCAGGAGATGTTCACCGACCTGGGGCTGAAGTACGTCGGCCCGATCGATGGCCACGACGAGCACGCGGTGGAGGTGGCGCTGCGCCGCGCCCGCGGTTACAACGCCCCGGTGGTGGTGCACGTCGTCACGCGCAAGGGCATGGGTTACGGCCCAGCCGAGGCCGACGAGGCCGAACAGATGCACGCCTGCGGGGTGATCGACGTGGAGACCGGCAAGCCGCCGAAGGCCTCCGCGCCGGGGTGGACGTCGGTGTTCTCCGATGCGCTGGTGCGGATCGGGGCCAGGCGCCGCGACGTGGTGGCGATCACCGCGGCGATGCCCGGACCCACCGGCCTGACCGCGTTCCGGGAGCGCTTCCCGGACCGGTTCTTCGACGTCGGCATCGCCGAACAGCATGCGATGACCTCGGCCGCCGGCCTGGCGATGGGCGGCTTGCATCCGGTGGTGGCGGTCTACTCGACGTTCCTGAACCGGGCGTTCGACCAGATGCTGATGGACGTCGCGCTGCACAAGCTGCCGGTGACCATCGTGCTGGACCGGTCCGGGATCACCGGACCCGACGGGGCCAGCCACAACGGCATGTGGGACCTGTCCATCCTGGGCATCGTGCCCGGGATGCGCGTCGCCGCGCCGCGTGACGGGCTGCGGTTGCGGGAGCAGCTCGGCGAGGCGCTCGACGTCAAGGACGGCCCGACGGCCATCCGGTTCCCCAAGGGCGACATCGGCGAGGACATCCCGGCGGTCGAGCGGCGCGACGGAGTCGACGTGCTGTCGCTGCCCGACGACGGACTGTCCGCCGACGTGCTGCTGGTGACGGTCGGCCCGTTCGCCGCGATGGGGCTGGCGGCCGCCGAGCGGCTGCGCAACCAGGGCATCGGGGTGACGGTCATCGACCCGCGCTGGGTGCTGCCGGTCCCGCAGGTGATCACCGAGCTGGCCCGCGACCACAAGCTGGTGGTCACCGTCGAGGACAACGGCGGGCACGGCGGGGTCGGGTCGGCGGTGTCGGCCGCCCTGCGCGCCGCCGAGGTGGACGTGCCGTGCCGCGATCTGGCGCTGCCCCAGCAGTTCTTCGACCACGCCTCGCGCAGTGAGGTGCTGGCCGAGGTCGGACTCACCGAACAGAACGTGGCCCGCCGGATCACCGGGTGGGTGGCCGCGCTGAGCCCGGAGATGGCCGAGGAGCAGTCGCAGATCAGCGAGCGGCTGGACTGATCGGCGGCGACGCCGCCGACCCGGTGAGCCCGACCCGGGCCACCCGGCCCAGATCGCCCGCGTCGTCCGGTTGTTCGAACACCACCTCGGCCTGCGGGCCGTCCACCCGCAGGGTGGCGATCGTGTTACCGAAGATCGGCCCGCAGGTGTTCGTCCAAGTCAACGGCAGGGCCGGAACGCCGTGGCGGCGGGCCCAGCGGCGGGTCAGCGGGGCCAGCCGCCGCGACCAGCCCAGCGCGAACACGGGTTTCACGAACGCCGGCACGTAGTTGTGCACCGGTGAACACACCAGCTGGTGCACCGCGGCCGCGTCGGCGCCGAGACCGTCGAAGTCTGCCCGCGCGGCATAGCTGTGGTGCACGTCGCCGGACAGCACCGTCACGGTGGCCGGCCCGTCGGGATGGTCGGCCGCGGCGCGGATCATCGTCGTCAGCCGCAGGAACGACTTCATGAACGCCGGCCAGTGCTCGAGGTCGGCGCCCTGGCGGATCTTCTCTGCCAGCGCGCCGCGCCAGCCGGGCCGGTCGGCGGCCAGTTCGTTGACGGCCTGCAGGTCGGCCAGCGCCGGCGGCATCAGCCACGGCACCGACGATCCCAGCACCAGGTGTTCGACGTTTTCGATGCCGTCGGCGGCCTGCTCCTCGACCCAGCGGAACTCCTTTTCGCCGAGCATCATCCGTTCCCCGGAGTCCAGGATCCGGCCGTTGCGGGAGTCCATCATGATGAACCGCGTGCAGCCCAGGTCCCAGCGGTAGCTGAACCGCACCCCCTTGTTGGCGTCGACCTCGGCGTCGGCCCGGTCGGCGAGCTCGACGAGCGCCGGCCAGGCGTCCCCGTCGATACCGCGGATCCGTTGATAGTCGGGGTCCTCCTCGAGTTGTTCGGGGCTGAGATTGCCGATGTGCTGGTACACCCAGTACGACGCCAGCCCGGCCCGGATCCGCTCCCGCCACCACGGTTGCGCGCTCATCTCTTCGCGCCACCGCCCCGAGGTGTTCCAGTCGTCGCGGATGTCGTGGTCGTCGAAGATCATCGCGGTGGGGACCGTCGACATGATCCACCGGATCTCCGGATCGGTCCACGAATGCCGGTACAGCCGTTCGTATTCGGTGAAGCTGACCACTTCGTCGGGTGGACGTTTGGTCCGGGTCTGTTTGCGTCGCCGCCGCCCGGTCAACTGTCGGCGGGCCTCGGGGGTCAGTTCGTCGGCGTAGACCTGATCGCCGAGCAGCACCAGCATGTCGGGCCAGTCGTCGACGGGTTGCTGCGCCATCCGGGCGGCGTACCGGTCGAGCGCGTCGTGGCCGAGCTTGTCGTCGACGTCGTCGACACCGGTCTTGGGGTAACGGCAGGATCCGAACACCGCCCGCGCGCGGTGCGCCGACTCCGGACCGCGGGTCCGGATCACACTCGGCGGGAAGGAGACGGGCGGGGAAGAATCGGGCGGGAAGGAACTGTCCGGCAGCGGCCACACCCGTTCGCCGTCGACGTGCACCTCGTAGCGGGTGGTGGTCCCCGGTGTCAGCCCGGTCACCGGGACCAGCGCGTAGTGGTAGTCCTGCACCTGAAACGTCGACGCGGAACAGCCCAGCACCGACACGGTGGCGGGCCGATCGGTCTGCACCCAGACCTGCGCGGTCGTCTCGCTCACATGCCGCAGAACCGGTCCGAGCAGAAGCCCCATCACGTCAGCCTATGCGCGGCAGGGGGAGCGAGCAGGCTCACCCGCACGAAGAGCACCCGATCGCCGACGATGTCACGCCTGCTCGGTGGGCGAACCCAGCGCGTCGGCCAACACCGGCACCACCAGTTCACGCTGCCACCGGCGCGTGCCGGCGGCGCGCAGGAACTCGTCGATCGCGGCGACCGGATCGTCGGCGGGCTTCCAGTCCCAGCACAGCCGGCGCACCGTGTCGGGGGACAGCAGGTTCTCGGCCGGCACCGACACCCGCTCGGAGAGTTTCGCCAGCGCGTCGCGGACGGCGTCGAGGCGTTCGGCCGCCTCGGGTTTGCGCCGCGCCCACCGCGACGCCGGCGGTGGCCCGTTGGTCGGTTCCTTGCTGTCCGGCACGTCCGTGCTCTTCCGGGCCCGGTCCAGCGCCTCGAGCCAGATGTGGGCGCTGCGGCGCTGTTTCGCGCCGCCGAAGACCGGAAGCGCGGTCAGTTCGGAGATCGTCTTCGGATCGGTGGTGGCGGCGTCGATGATCGCCGAGTCGGGCAGGATCCGGCCGGGTGCGATGTCGCGGCGCCGGGCGATCTGATCGCGGGTCACCCACAGTTCCCGCACCGCGGCCAGCGCGCGTCCGTTGCGCACCTTGTGGATGCCCGAGGTGCGTCGCCAGCGGTCGCGCCGGGTGGGCGGCGCCTCGTAGGTGCGCAGATACTCGAACTCCTCGGCGGCCCATTCGGCCTTGCCCTGATCGTCGAGGACCTCGGCGATCGCGGCGCGCAGCTCCAGCAGCACCTCGACGTCCAGCGCCGCATAGTTGAGCCATTCGGCCGGCAGCGGACGTTTGGACCAGTCCGCCGCGCCGTGCCCCTTCATCAACTGCAGTCCGAGCAGCTGCTGCACCATCGTCGCCAGGTTCACCCGCGCGAACCCGGCCAGCCGGCCGGCCAGCTCGGTGTCGTACAACCGGGGCGGGCGCATCCCGAGCTCGGCCAGACAGGGCAGATCCTGATCGGCGGCGTGCAGCACCCATTCGTCGCTGCCCAGCACCTCGGCGATCGGGGCCATCGTCCGCACCGGATCGCCGCCGTGGCTGACCGGGTCGATCAGCACCGTCCCGGCGCCGGCCCGGCGGATCTGCACCAGATAGGCGCGGTTGGAGTAGCGGAACCCGGAGGCGCGTTCAGCGTCGACGGCGAACGCGCCGTGACCGCGGTCGAGCTGTTCGGCCGCCCGGGCGATGTCCGCGGCGCTGACGGCGAGTTCGGGCACCCCGTCGGCGGGCTGCAGCAGCGGTGTGGCCTCCGGTTCCGGAGTGCCCTGGACGTGCGGGGTGGATCCGGTGTCACCCGACCCGCCGACGACGGCGTCGTTCGGCTGGTGGGGTGTCGCTTCTGTCATTCTCAAGCGCGGGTGCGTGTCTTCAGACTGGTGACGCCGACCGGCGGGAGCCCCGCCGCGTGTTCGAGGACCTCACAGAAGGCCTCCACGTGCGGGCCCAGCGCGGTGGTGGTCGCCGTCCAGGACGCCCTCAGCTCCAGCTGGTGCGCGCGGGGCGGTCCGCTGATGTCACCGTAGCGAACCGATGTGGTGGCGGTGACGGTGCCGCCCAGCGCGGTCGCCTGGTCGGTGTGTTTGTCCAACGCCTCCGCCAGCCAACTCCATGCCACCTCGGGCAGCAGCGGGTCGACGGCCTCGCTGGAGTCGAGGTCGGCCTGGATGTAGGCCACCAACCGCAGCGTACCGTCCCACGCGTCGGCGCCGTCGGGGTCGTGCAGCAGGATGAGCCGACCGAACGCCTCACCGTCGGCGGGCAGATCCGCGGTCTCCGGCATGGTTCCGGTCTCGGGATGCCGCACCTCGGCGCCCAGCGCATAGCTGTACGGCGCCAGCCGCTGCGGCGGGCGGATCGGGCCGAGTTCGATCTCGGGTCGCACGGTGGTCGCATTCATCGCCGCCACCGCCGCCCGGAATTGATCCGGTTCGGCAGAGGTCACAACAATCGACGCTAGTCCATTTACCGACCGGTGTCGTCCGACGCGCCGGGAGACTACCCGACCTGCTGGAAATCCGCCCGATTGGCCACCCGTGAGACGATGGTGGCGATGAACAACCGTCGTGAACTGCCCGAGTCTCCCTATCTGGCCGCGGCCGCGGGCCGCAAACCCTCCCGCGTGCCGGTGTGGTTCATGCGCCAGGCCGGGCGATCGTTGCCGGAATACCGGGCGCTGCGGGCCCAGAACACCATGATGCAGGCCTGCTTCGACGCCGACCTGGTCACCGAGATCACCTTGCAACCGGTGCGCCGCCACGGGGTGGATGCGGCGATCCTGTTCTCCGACATCGTGGTGCCGTTGCGCGCCGCGGGGGTGGACCTGGACATCGTCGCCGACGTCGGGCCGGTCATCGCCGAGCCGGTGCGGACCGCCGCCGATGTGGCGGCGCTGCGGCCGCTGGAGCGCGAGCAGGTGGCGCCGGTTTCGCAGGCGGTCACCCAGCTGGTCGGTGAACTCGGTGAGACGGTGCTGATCGGTTTCGCCGGGGCGCCGTTCACGCTGGCCTCCTATCTGGTGGAGGGCGGTCCGAGCCGCCATCACGCGCACACCAAGGCGATGATGTTCGGCGAGCCGGACACCTGGCACGCGCTGATGACCAAGCTGACCGACATCACGATCGAGTTCCTGCGCGTCCAGGTCGACGCCGGGGTGGACGCGCTGCAGCTGTTCGACTCCTGGGCCGGCACCCTGTCGCTGGCCGACTACCGCGAATACGTGCTGCCGCACAGCACCCGGGTGTTCACGACGCTGGCCGACGCCGGGGTGCCGATGACGCACTTCGGGGTGGGGACCGCGGAACTTTTGGGTGCGATGTCGGAGGCGGTGTCGGGGCACGGGACGCCCGCCGTCGTCGGGGTGGACTGGCGCACCGCGCTGGCCGATGCGGCGACCCGGGTCCGCCCGGGAACCGCGCTGCAGGGCAACCTCGATCCGGTGGCGCTGCTGGCGGGCTGGCCGGTCGCCGAGCGTGCGGTCCGTGCGGTGGTCGAGGACGGCCGGCGCGCGGTCGACGCCGGCGCCGCCGGGCACATCTTCAACCTCGGACACGGGGTGCTGCCCTCGACCGACCCGGGCGTCATCACCGAGGTGGTGGCCCTGGTGCACTCACTGTGACGACGACGTTCTGTGTGGTCGGCGGCGGGATCTCCGGGCTCGCCGCCGCCTACCGGCTGCGGGTGTCGGCCGGCCCGGACGCGTCGATCGTCCTGTTCGACCCGGCCGACCGGCTGGGCGGAATCCTGCGCACCGAACGGCTGGGCGGGCAACCGCTGGACGTCGGCGCCGAGGCGTTCATCGTCCGGCGCCCGGAGGTGCCGGCCCTGCTGGCCGAGCTGGGGCTGACCGACCGACAGCGCACCACCACCGGGGCGCGGCCGCTGATCTACAGCCAGGGCCGCACCCATCCGCTGCCGCAGGACACCCTGCAGGGCATCCCCGCGCACGCCGCGGCGCTGACCGGGCTGGTCGACGACGCCACCCTGGCCCGGATCGCCGACGAACCGTCCCGGCCGCTGACCTGGAGCCCCGGCGCCGACCCGAGTGTCGCCGAACTGGTCGGCGACCGGTTCGGGGAGCAGGTGGTGCGCCGTTCGGTGGATCCGCTGCTGGCCGGGGTGTACGCCGGTTCGGCGGAGAGCATCGGCCTGCGTTCGGCGGTGCCGCCGCTGGCCGCCGCGCTGGACCGCGGGGCGGCCAGCCTCACCGAGGCGGTGCGCGACGCGCTGGCGGGCGCCGGCCCGCGGACCGGATCCCCGTTCGGCTCGATCGACGGCGGGTACACGGTGCTGGTCGACGAACTGGTCCGGCAGTCGGCGCTGACCTGGGAGCGGGCCGCGGTGCAGCGGATCGAGCAGCAGGCGGGCGGCTGGCTGGTCGTCGACGAGCGGGGCGGCAGCCGGCGGGCCGACGGTGTGGTGCTCGCGGTGCCGGCTCCGCGGCTGGTCCCGCTCATCGAGCATCTCGCGCCGCGCAGCGCGGCCGCGGCCCGGCGGATCGAGGTGGCGTCGGTGGCCGTGGTGGCGTTGGCGCTGCCCGGCGACACCCCGCTGCCGCAACAGTCCGGGGTGCTGGTGGCTCCGGGCGAACATCTGCACGCCAAGGCGATCACCCTGTCGTCGCGGAAATGGGGGCAGCGCGGCGGTGTCGAGCTGCTCCGGTTGTCGTTCGGCCGGTTCGGCGACGAGGTCGCCCGCACGGTCGGCGACGACGACCTGCTGGCCTGGTCACGACAGGATCTGGCCACGGTGTTCGGAATCGACGTCGACCCGGTCGACACGCTGGTCCGGCGGTGGGTCGACGCGATGCCGCAGTACGCCCCCGGGCACGCCGACCTGATCGCCGACCTGCGGGCCGGCCTGCCGTCCGGCCTTACGGTGGCCGGCGGCTACCTCGACGGGATCGGGGTGCCGGCCTGTGTGGCCTCCGGTACCCGGGCGGCCGCGGAACTGCTGACCACCGGCGTGGCACGATAGAGGCATGGCCAAGCTCGACTACGACGCCCTCAACGCGACGATCCGCTATCTGATGTTCTCGGTGTTCGCCGTGGAACCCGGCGCGTTGGGGGAGGAGCGGGACGCCGTCATCGACGAGACCGCGACCTTCCTCAAACAGCAGGAGGACAAGGGTGTCGTGGTGCGCGGCCTCTACGACGTGGCCGGGATGCGGGCCGACGCCGACTTCATGATCTGGACGCACGCCGACACCGTCGAGGCGCTGCAGTCCACCTATTCGGACTTCCGCCGTACCACCACGCTGGGCAAGATCAGCGACCCGGTGTGGAGCAGCGTCGCGCTGCACCGGCCGGCCGAGTTCAACAAGAGCCACATCCCGGCGTTCCTGGCCGGTGAGGAGCCCGGCAACTACGTCTGCGTGTACCCGTTCGTGCGGTCCTACGACTGGTATCTGCTGCCCGATGAGGAGCGCCGGCAGATGCTCGCCGAGCACGGCATGGCCGCCCGCGGCTACAAGGACGTCCGGGCCAACACGGTGCCGGCGTTCGCGCTCGGCGACTACGAGTGGCTGCTGGCGTTCGAGGCGCCGGAACTGCACCGCATCGTCGATCTGATGCGGGATCTGCGTGCCACCGAGGCGCGCCGGCACGTGCGTGAGGAGACGCCGTTCTTCACCGGCCCGCGGGTCAGTGTGGAACAGCTCGTCGCCAAGCTGCCCTGACTCAAGCTGCCCTGACTCAAGCTGTCAGTCGGCGGCCGGCACCAGCCGCAGCGAGATCGAGTTGATGCAGTAGCGCAGATCGGTCGGGGTCGGGTATCCCTCACCCTCGAAGACGTGTCCCAGATGGCTGTGGCAGCTGGCGCACAGCACCTCGGTGCGCCGCATGCCCAGTGAGTCGTCGGGTCGGGTGATCACCGCGTCGGAGCTGGCCGGGTCGAAGAACGACGGCCAGCCGCAGTGCGATTCGAATTTCTCGGCGCTGCGGAACAACTCGGCCCCGCACGCCCGGCAGGTGTACACACCCTCGGTCTTGGTGTCGGTGTACTCGCCGGTGAAGGGCCGTTCGGTGCCGGCTTGGCGCAGCACGTAGTACTCCTCGGGGGTGAGGCGCTCACGCCACTCGTCGTCGGACAGCTGAACCTTCGGCTCCGGAATGGTCATGACTCCACGCTAGCGACTCGTGGTCCGGCGCGACACCTGCCGGCCCGGCCAGTTCCGCACCAGGGCTGTGGCCGAGCGGCAGATCACGACCCTGATGCAGAAGTCGTGGCGGGCACCGGTTCGGCCTTCGACTTCTGGAGCCAGGGCGGGTCGATGCCCTCGTCGAGTCGGCCGTCGGCCTTGGCGTCGAGGTACCGGAAGTACAGCACCGTCGTCACCACGATCAGCATCAGCGACCAGCCGTAGGTGATCTTCATGTACTCCAGGAACCTGCCGGTGGTCAGCATCTCGACCGGCCGCACGATCAGCCAGCGGTCCATCGTCATGAACCCGTACACCGCCAGCCAGGCCACCCAGTTGCGGATCACCGAGTTCGGCAGCACCACCGTCATCAGGAACGGGAACAGCATCATCGAGTAGTAGCCCTGGCCCAGCGACAGCACCAGCCAGGACGCGATCAGCAGCACCCCGGCGGAGGTGGTCATCCACAGCAGTGGGTCGCGGGTGCGGTAGTAGCGGTACAGCAGCACCAGCGCCACCACCGCCAGCAGACCGAATCCGATGCGCAGCAGGATGATCAGCCATGTCGGCAGGCCGTAGTAGACGCCGTTGCCGAGGATGGAGCTGTTGAAGTAGTCGCGGGTGCTCAGGATGTAGGGCACCGTGCGGGTGACGAAGTTCATCGGGTCGGCGACCAGCGGCCAGGCGGCGGCGTTGAACGCCAGCGGCACCGCGAACGCGGTCACCAGGGCCCGCCACTGCCGGTTGAGCACCGGCAACAGCAGTAGCGGCGCCAGCAGCGGTTTGACCACCAGGGTCAACCCGATGGACACCCCGGCCAGCCACTCGTGGCGTTTCTCCCCGTCGAGCAGCCAGCGCAGGAACAGCACCTCCAACAGCAGCAGGATGCCGTTGATGTTGGTGAACACCAGCGTGTTGGTGACCGTCTCGGTGCAGAACATCGCCAGCAGCAGCGCGGGTGCGGCCACCGAGGCGAGGGTGAAGTTGAACAGCCGCAGCAGGAAATAGGCGGCCAGCACGATGGCGACGGTGTTGAAGAAGATGAACCAGCCGCGCGACACGTCGGGGGTGAGGTAACCGAACGGCGCCATCAGCAGGGTGCCGCCGGGCGGATACAGGAAGTGCGGGTCGACGTGGTTGAAGTTGGCGGTGTACACCGGCTGCCCGCGAAGGAACGCGACCGCGGCGTTGTACACCGGGGTGAAGTCGTCGGTGATCGACCGGTTGGTGCTCAGCACCCAGCTGCGGTGGATGACCGCCATGATCGCGATCGGCCACAGCACCGACCGCAGCACGGTGGCCGCGCTCGGGGGGGAAGTTCGCGGCCGGAACGCGTTGAGCAACCCTGCGCGCAATGCATCTGTCATCGCCACGAGCGCACCGTACACCGTGCGGCCGCAGATCTTTCGTCAGGCCGGACAGTAGGTGTCGGTCGCCGGCAGCTGTCCGGATTCCAGGTAGTCGACCACCGGACGTAATGCGCACGGGGAGTAGATGCTCGCGCCGTGGCCGATGCCCTGCCAGATCACCCGCCGGCTGTTGGTGCCGGCGTTGATCGCGGTGGCGGCGACGGCGGCCACCCCGTCGCCGCCGACGATCGGATCGTTCTGCCCGCCGAGCAGCAGCATCGGGATCTCCAGGCCCTGCGGGTCGGCCGGGGCCTCCCCGCTCGGCCAGGGCAGGCATTCCACCAGATCGAGCGCGCCGACCGCGCCGAACTGCGGATACTCCCGGCCCCACGCCACCACCAGTTCGCGCACCCGGTTGGGGGTGGGCCGGTTGAGCGCATCGCTGCACCGGTTGACGAACTGCCCGTCGGTGTCGCGCAGCGCCTCGGCCTCCCGGATCAGGTCGGTGATCGGGCCGCTGTCGCCGTCGCGGGCCGCCGCCAGTGCGGAGGCCAGGTTGTTGGCGGCGGCGATGCGGTCACCGCGCGGATAGGCCAGCGCGGTGGTGATGGCGGTGGTGAGCGCGGCCACCGACGCGCCGCCGGGCCCGCGGCCGGCCCGGGCGTCGTTGAGCAGGGAGTCGACGACGGCCTTGGGGTCCGGTCCCAGCGGGCAGTCGGTGGCCACACACTGGGCGGCGAACGCGTCCAGCGCCGCCTGCTGGCCGGCGATGCGCTGCTGGGCGGCGGCCTCGGCGCCGATCGCCAGCGGCAGCGGTGAGTCCAGCACCAGCCGGGCCACCTTGTTCGGATGTGAGCCGGCGTAGGCCAGCGCCACCTGTGCACCGTTGCCGACCCCCAGCAGCGCCAGCCCGGGCACGTCCCAGGTGCTGCGCAGCCGTTCGAGATCCTCGGCGGCGCGGGCGTTGTCGTAGGCCGAGTCGCCCGGCGCGATGATGTCGGTGCAGTCGGTGGTGGCGCGGACGGTGACCGCGTTGAGGTTGGCGACCGTGTCGTCACCGGCCTGGAACTGGGCCTGGTCGATCATCTCCTGGCGGTCGAACACGTCGCGGCAGTCCAGGGCGCCGGACATGCCCATGCCGCGCCGGTCGACGGCCACGATGGGGTGTTTGTCGAGCACGTCGGTGCCGGAGCGGGCCAACCACACCGGCAGCTGTGTCGACGACGGCAGATCCGATCCGGTGGTCAGCACCAGCGGGCCGGCGTCGGGTGGGGTCTGATCGGTGCTGGCCTTGACCGCGCCGATGGTCACCATCCCGGTCGCCCCCTTGATCGGGTCCAGGTCGGCGTCGTAGGTGGCGCACTCCAGCCGCACCCCGGGCACGGGTGGGACGGCGGCATCGCCGAACACCCGGGTGGTGCACTCCCGCCAAGACAGGTCGTTCTTCGGGGCCTCGATCGGCGGCGGACCCGATTCGTTCTGCGGCGGTGGCGGTTCGCCCTGCGGCGCGGCGCCGGAGTCGGTGGCGTAGCGCGGGTTGGCGGCCAGACCGGGGGCGCATCCGGCGACCACGGTCGAGAGGGCGACCGCGGACACACCGAGTATCCGCGTGAGCTGACGGGGCCGACGCATGGTCACCACAGTAGCGACCGTCCGGTCAGTCCCCCTTGACGTAGCGGGTGTACAGATAGCCGTCGTCGTCGGCGAGCACATGGGTGCGCCGCATCCGCTGGTGGACCCGGTGGGGGCCGTCGACGATGCGCGGCCCCGTCCCGCCCACCAGGACCGGGGCCACGGTCAGGCACAGTTCGTCGAGCAGTCCGGCGGCGAGCATCTGGCTCAGCAGTGTCGGCCCGCCCTCGGCGAGCACCCGCCACAGACCCCGCTCGGACAGGATGCGCAGCACGACGGCGGGATCGACGCTGTCCGGATTCGCGCCGGAGGCGTCGAGCACCTCGGCGGCCGAGCCGAGCCGCCGCCGCACGGTGGCGGCGCCGGACGCGGCGGTGAAGATCAGTGGGGGAACCGTGGTGCGGGTGAACAGCCGGGACCCGGGGTCGAGGTCGCCGGAGCGGGTGACGACGGCGATCGGCGGCACCTCGGCCTGCCCGCGGCTGGTGCGGGCCTGCCGCTGCGCCGCGGTGGGCTGCGCGCCGGAGTAGTTCTCGGTGCGCACGGTGGCCGCGCCGACCAGGATGACGTCGGCGGCGGCCCGCAGCAGCGCGAACAGCGCCCGGTCGCCGGCCCCGCCCAGCCCGCCGGAGCGGCCGTCGGCGGTGGCGGTGCCGTCGAGGCTGGTGATCATGTTGGCCCGCACCCAGCAGCCGCGTGGGTCGCCGGGAGCGGTGTCGGGGTAGCTCTCGGGGTAGCTGTAGAACGCGGTCAGCCGGTCCGCGTCGGCGACGCTGAGGGCGGCGCCGACCGGCCCCAACGCTGTGAGCTCTGTCGCAGCAGCGGTATCGGGCATGAAGTGAATTGGAGCACGTCGCTACGCTGCGAGCTATGCCCGGGTCGAGTGGTGTTTCGCAGCTGGTGGATCGCCACCCCAGTGTCACGCCGGAACGGCTGATCGCTCAGCTGGTGCCACCGCCCACCTTCGCCGACGTCAGCTTCGACTCCTACCGGCCCGATCCGGCCGAGCCGTCGCAGGCCGCCGCGGTGCGGGCGTGCCGGGAGTTCTGCGAGCAGGCCGTCACCCGGCGGGCCGGCAAGAAGCGGCTGTTCGGCAAGCGCACGGTGCTGCCTGGGGTGGGGCTGTACCTCGACGGCGGGTTCGGGGTCGGCAAGACCCACCTGCTGGCGTCGATGTACTACACGGTGCCCGCGCCGAAGGCCTTCGCGACGTTCGGTGAGCTGACGCAGCTGGCCGGGGTGTTCGGGTTCACCGAGTGCATCGATCTGCTGGCCGACTACGTGCTGGTGTGCATCGACGAGTTCGAACTCGACGATCCCGGGAACACCACGTTGATCTCGAGGCTGTTGTCGGCGCTGGTGGAGCGGGGTGTGTCGATCGCGGCGACGTCGAACACGCTGCCCGAGCAGCTGGGGGAGGGCCGCTTCGCCGCGCAGGACTTCCTGCGTGAGATCAACACGCTGGCAAGTATTTTCACCACCATTCGGATCGAGGGCCCGGACTACCGGCACCGTGGTCTGCCGCCGGCGCCGGAGCCGCTCAGCGATGCGGAGGTGGCCGCGCGGGCGGCCGAGGTGCCCGGCGCGACGCTCGACGACTTCGACGAGCTGTGCGCGCATCTGGCGAGCATGCATCCGTCGCGCTATCTCACGTTGATCGAAGGGGTGCGGGCGGTGTTCCTCACCGGGGTGCGGCCGCTCGACGATCAGAATGTGGCGCTGCGGCTGGTGTCGCTGACCGACCGGCTCTACGACGCCGGCATTCCGGTGGTGGCGTCAGGGGCCAAGCTGGACACCATCTTCAGCGACGAGATGCTCGCCGGCGGATTCCGCAAGAAATATCTGCGGGCGATGTCGCGGCTGTTGGCGCTGACCGCCGCCGGTCACAACGGGCGGATCATCACGTAGTCGTTCTCGACCTGGTCGCCGAGCCGGAACGTGCGGGTGCCGGCGACGGTGAACCCGTGTCTGGTGTAGAAGCGCCGGGCGCGGTGGTTGTGCTGGTTGACGCCCAGCCACAGGCAGGTGGCGCCCAGTTCGGCGGCCCAGGCCAGCGCCGTCGTCATCAACGCGCCGGCCGCGCCGCGGCCGTGGTGTTCGGGCAGCACGTACAGCTTGGACAGCTCCACCGCCGGCTGCTCCGGCACCGCGCGCCGCGCCTGCGGGTCGTCGGGCCGGCCACGGATCAACATGGCGTAGCCGATGACGGCGCCCGCATCGTCGCGGGCGGCCAGCACCACCCGGTCCGGGTCGTCCAGGTATTCGGCGAACCGCTGCTCGGAGAGGTTCTCGGTGATGAACGCCTCGATGTTCTGTGGGCTCACCGCGGGCGGACACGCCAGCGGGAAGGTGCGCCGGGCCACCTCGGCGAGTTCGGCGGCGTCGGCCGCACCGGCCGGCTGGACCGTCACGGCTCTCCCGTCACAGATTCCATTGCGCCAGATGGAATCCCGTCGTCCGGTCGATCAGCACCACATTGCTGACCAGGTCGCGGTAGCAGTCCCACCAGACCCCGCCACTGACCGTGGATCCGGCCGGTGCGTTCAGCAGCGCCAGACGCAGGTCGTCGGGTGCGTCGGTGTTGCGCGGCTCGTACGCGTCACCGGTCGGGGTGATGCCGCGGAAGGAGAACACCGTCGACAGCAGGTGTGCCATCGGCACCCGGATCGGGTGCACGGTGACGTCGGCGCGCCACACCTCGTGCCGCGGCGGGCGGGGCGGGTAGCCGAAGCCGGGCGGGACCGGCGACGGCAGCACCCGGTGCACGGTGACGTCGACGACGAGCCCCTCGTATTCGACGCGCAGGGTGTCGCCGATGCGCCCGATCGGACTGTCGGCCGCGGTGGCCGGGCCGGCCACCACACCGCCGAGCACCGTCAGGCCCGCGATCAGTGCCACCAACCACCGCCGTATCCGCGTCATCCGCCCTCCTTGTGTGTGTCTGGCATGATGACACACCCCGTCGGCCCGGTCACCGCGCCGCGTCAGGCTTGGTCGGACAGCAGCTTCTCCAGCTTGCCGAGTTGCGCCTTGTAGCCCCACTTCATGCCGAACGCCGCCATTTTGGCCTTCGGCCCGATCCTGCTGATGGTGATGTGCATTCGCACCGTGGTGGATCCGTCGTTTCCGGTGAGGGTGATGTCGTTGGTGTGGTGGATCGTGGTTCCCTCCTCCTCACCCTCGGTCCAGGACCGCGCGTCGTAGGTGAGCCGGGTGGGCCGCTCGATGTGGGTGAAGGTGCCCGACATCGGCCACCGGGTGCCCTGGTACTTGCCCATCTCCGGGCCGGCTTCCATCACGATGTGGAGGGCGCCGCCGACCCGCAGGTCGACGTCGCATTCGGGGACGAAGGTCTTCTCCGGGCCCCACCACTGCCGCAGCATGTCGGGTTCTGTCCATGCCCGCCATACGGTGTCGATCGGCGCCCGGTAGGAGCGTTCCAGGTTGAGCACCTTGGTCTTCTTGAACATCTGCAGGATCATGTTGCGCTCCCTGCTCGGTCAGCGGTCCGGGTCGACGTCATCAGCAGTCCCTTCGGGTGTGATCGATTCGAGGAACTCGCCCAGGCTGTCCAGGCGGGCTTCCCACACCTGCTCGAACGATTCGGCCCAGCGGCCGATCTGCTCGAACGGCGCGGCTTCGAGGCGGTAGATCCGCTGCCGAGCCCGGGCCTCGCCGGTGACGATGCCCGAATCAGCCAGTACCCGAAGGTGTTTGCTGACCTGCGGCTGACGGATACCGAGCGCCTCGGCGATCTCGCCCACCGAGTGTGGCCCGGCCCGCAGCAGTTCGACGATCCGCAGCCGGCTCGGCTCGCCGAGCGCCCCGAAGATCGTCGCCTGCACGCATGTCAACCTAACCGCCTCGACATATTCCCGTCAAGGAATATGTGAGTTGCGATCGGCGTCAGCGCTTCGGTGTCAGCGAATCGAGGATGCGCACCAGGTCCCTCTCGGTGCGGTCCTTGGTGATGCCGGCGGTGTGCAACGGACCCTCCCCGTCCTCGTGTTCGAGCAGTGCCAGCAGGATGTGTTCGGTGCCGACGTAGTTGTGCCCCAACCGAAGTGCCTCCCGCACGGTGAGCTCCAGAACCTTGCGGGCCGCCGCGTTGAACGGGATCAGCTTCGGGACGTCGGCGCTGCGGTCCGGCAGCCGGATCGCGCCCCGCAGGCTCACCGGATCGACGCCCTGGGCGTCGATCAGCCGGACCGCGAGGGCGTCGGCGTCATCGAGCATGCCGAGCAGCAGGTGCTCCGGGCCGATCTCGGGATTGCCGGCGTCGTGGGCGCGATTCTGGGCGCCGACGACGACGTTGCGCGCCCGCGGGGTGAATCGGTTGAAGCCGTCGTGGGGGTCCAGCGGGGCGGTGCCGGTCTTGGGGACGAACCGCTTCTTGGCGGCCTGCTTGCTGACGCCCATGCTGCGGCCGATGTCGGTCCAGGAGGCCCCGGATCGGCGGGCCTGATCGACGAAATGCCCGATGAGGTGGTCGGCGAGGTCGCCGAGCGCCTCGGCGGTCAGCACCGCGGTGGCCAGTTGTTCCAGCGGTTCGCTGTGCACCGTGGTGATCGCGTTGATCAGGTCGTCGAGTCGCACCGGAGCGGTGATGCGGGTCGGTTCGGTCATATCGTCAACCCAGGGTTGACGATATTGATACGTCAACCCTGGGTTGACGATTTGATGCCGAGATTGGGGTGGGCGCGGAACGGGAACACTTGTTACCGTCGAGTTGGTTCCAGGGTCGGGGGACTCCGACGAAGGGAAACGCCCATGAACCTGAAGAAAATTGCCGCAGGTGGGGCGATGGCCGGGGCGCTCGCGTTCGGCGCGCTGGGCTTCGGCGCCGGTGCCGCCCAGGCGGGTCCGCATCCTCATTGGCCGTGGCCGAACCCACCCGGGCCGGGGATTCTCCCGCCGCCGGGCCACATCGGCCATATCACCGGCGTTCCGCCGGGTCATTGGCATGTCGGGCCGGTGAAGATCAACCCCGGCTGGGTCAACCACCTGTAATCCGAAACAACCACGACCGGGAACGGCCGCCGCGAATTCTCGCGGCGGCCGTTCGCGTTGCGGGTGGCCGGCAGGCGGTCCACCGATCACACGACCGCGTTTGACCTGTCGGGTGCCGGGTAGTTACTCGATGTCGTTTCATGACGACGAATGTGAGAAGCGTCGGGAAGTCGGGGACTAAGGAGCAAGGCAGATGGTTACGTTCAATCGGCGTGGCGGAGTTCTGGGTGCCCTCGCAGGGGGTGTCCTCCTGGTGTCGGCCACCATCGCGATTCCGACAGCGGCTGCGCAACCCCAGTGCACCGCAGCGGGTTTGAGCAGTGCTCTGGGCACGGTGTCGTCGGCGACGGGGAACTTCCTGTCCAGCCACCCGGAGGCCAATGAGGTGATCACCAATGCCGGCGCGCTGCCCGACGGGGAAGCCGAGAACGCCATTCGCCAGTACTTCGTCGCCAATCCGGGGGAGTGGGCCGAGTTGCAGTCGATCGCCACCCCGCTGCGCAATCTGCGTCAGCAGTGCGACGTCGACGTGGCGCCGGCGCAGATCGCCCGGCTGTTCGACGCGATGGCCAGTTAGGTTCGCGGTGCGCTCGTCACCGGTTTCTCAGAACCAGGCCTTGGCGAGCAACTCCAGCGAGCGGTCGCGCACGGCCGGGTCGTGGGCGTAGGTGACCGTGATGAGCTCGTCGGCGCCGGTGCGGGCCACGAACTCGTCCAGTTGCGCCTTGACGGTCGGCGGTGAGCCGACCGCCTTGATCCGCAGCATGGGCTCGTTGCCGCCGCCCTGCGCGGCGAGGGTGTCCGGGTCCACCGGCGGCTGGATCTTTCGGCGCAGGTTGTGTTTGAGGTCCAGGAACATCTGTTCGACCACGGTGAACTGACGCCGCGCTTCCTCGTCGGTGTCGGCGACCATGACATTGATGCCCGCCATCACGCGGGGCCGGTCGATCTGCGCGGTCGGCGCTTCGGTGCTGAACATCTCCCGGTAGGTGCGGAGGGCCGCATCGAGCTGGTCGGGGGCGAAGTGCGAGGCGACCGCGAACGGCAAGCCCAGCTGGGCGGCGATCGCCGCGCCGTTGACGGTGGAGCCGAGCACCCAGATCGGCACCCGGGTACCGGCGGACACCGCCGACACGATCGGCATGCTGTGCGCGGTGCCGGTGTCGCTGAACCAGCCCTGCAGGTCGTAGATGTTGCGGGCGAAATCCTGCGGTTCGGCCGACGAGCGGCTGAGCGCGCGGGCGGTCATCATGTCCGTGCCCGGGGCGCGGCCCAGGCCGAGGTCGATCCGGTCGCCGTGGATGTTGGCCAGCGTGCCGTACTGTTCGGCCACCATCAGCGGCGCGTGGTTGGGCAGCATCACCCCGCCGGCGCCGACCCGGATCCGCTCGGTGACCGTGGCGGCCTGCGAGATGAGCAGCGCGGTGGCGCTGGCCGCCAGGTTCGGGGTGTTGTGGTGCTCGGCGAACCAGAGCCGGTGATAGCCGAGTTGATCGGCCAGGCGGGCCGAGTTCATCGACGCGGCGATGGCGTCGCGGGCAGTGGAGCCCTCCGAGATCGGGACCAGGTCGAGGATGCTCAGGGGCACAGACAATGACAAGTTCCTGTCGCTAGCGGAAATCAGTACTTCTACGGGCTAACAGTTTCGGCGCGGCGGGTTATTCCGGGGACGTCGCGGGTTTGAAGATCGAGTACCTCGTCTGCGCAGGGCGGGCTGCATCGAAGCGGGTTGTATCGAGGAGGTCGCATCGTGAGCGGCGGCCGTCGCCGCCGACGATGAGGACGTTGACACCTCGCCTTGCTGACCGAGGCGGCCGAACAAACGGCCGAGCCGGCCCTGGCTCGCAACAGTGAGGATCAGGACGAGACGGTCTCGACATGCCGATACGTCAGCGCGATTGACGGCGCCCACGGCGTGGAAACCGACACGACCGTCGGTGCGGGTCCGGGCGCGCGTGGTGCTCAACGAGGGCACCATCTACGACGGCGACCCGGAGACCGGGGAGCAGACCGAACGGTGGAGGCGGACTCCGATCTTCTGCCCAAAGAAAATTTTGGGTAGCATCGGTGAATGGGTACGAGGGAGGAGCTGTCATGAGAGGTGTGCGGGACAAGGGCGGGCGTGTGGCGGCCGACGATCCGTTGTCAGCCCACCGGATGAAGCTCCTGGGTGAAGCGTTCACGCAGACGCAGTTGGCGAAGCTGGTCGGAGTGAGCCCGTCACAAACCTCAAGGTGGACCTCCGGCGAGGAGCGTCCCAGTCCCTCCGCGGCCCCCGCCCTCATCGACCTCGAACACGTCTATGCGAGAGCTCGACTGGTGTGGGGTAGCGAAACGGCGCGCATCTGGATGGAGAGCAGCAACGCATTCCTTGCCGGCGCCCGCCCCCTGGACGTACTCCGCACGGAAGGCCCGGGCCGAGTTCTCGAAGCGCTCGATGCCGAGATGTGGGGCGGAGCCGCCTGAGTGCTGGTCTATCGGGTCTTCCCTTACCTGCCGAAGGCCGAACCGGGCGAGCCCGGACACCCGCTCTACGAACACCAGCCTCAACGCGGCAGCAGAGCCGATCATCCGGACTATTACGTCTGGTATGTCACCCGCGAACCCGACGCCGCCTGCGGAGAGGTGTTCGGGAACCTCGCCGTCTGGGGCGATTCGATGTTCGATTTCCCCGCCGTGCCCGGCGCGCGCCGCGCGCTGGGCACCTACAGATTGCCGGATGATCTGCGGATCTGCGATCTGGATGATCCCCGCCGCCTGGTGGAACTGGGGCTGCGGCCCACGCAGGTGGTCACACGCAACCTTGCTGTGACTTCGGAGTGGGCACATCGGATATGGTCCGAGCGGTTCGACGGCGAGCGGAGATGGCAGGCGGTGCAGTGGTGGTCCTTCCACCGGCCGACCTGGAGGGTGATCGCCAGTTGGGAGAGGCCCACCTTCGTCGAATGCGAGCCGCTCAGTGCCAGCCATCCAGCGGTGGTCGCCGCGGCCGACAGTCTCAACCGGCCACTGTGACACTCTGACGCGAGAAGCGCTGTGGTGGTGCAGTCGCCGCCTACGTCGGTTCCGTCGGGTGTGTAGGAATTACAGTAGTCGAGTGGAGTGCCCCCTCCGGGGCGCAGTGATCCCAGCGCCCAAGCGACATTGAGTCGACCGCCAGCGCCCGGAGCGCATCCGCCGTCCGATCCTCCCGAATCCGGGGCGGCTGATACTTTTTCCCGTTTCCAGTCGAGGACCGGGAACACAGCCTGTGAGATCGGCGAAGATGTCGTTGTGCGCGGTTTCTGTGAGGTCCGCCAGAACAGCTACAAGTCCCAAGTCCAGCCCGACTGCCAGCCGGGGTCGGTGACCGGCTTCTTCTTACATGAAGGTAGGGCGGTGACGGCGAACTGTTTTCCCGACTCGGGGTTCCCCGGCGTGCTTCCTGTCCAGGTTATGGACAACCGCTGACTGCAGGTTCCATCACCTGTGTAATCAACGGCCACCTCAACCCCATTGCGCTGATTCCCGGGAAGCCTGAAAGTAGCGGGCGGTTTTGGGATCCCTGCAGAGAATCCCAGTCGGTCTATGGGGTGTCCTCACCCGGACGGAGATGGGAAGGCGTTAATCGATGCGGTGTGCAGCGGCGACGTTGATGGTGGCGGTCCTTGGTGCGGTTGGATCTCTTGTGCTGTCAGCGGTCGGCCACGAGCAACCCGACCAACCCGGACCCGCGCCATCTCGGGGCCTCAGTTCGAACAGTCGGGCCAAAGCTAATGCGGCCCTCGGGATCGCCGTGGATCCGAACCGGATCCGCTGTCCGATTTACCGTTTACATGGTGTGGAGACGTCGCCAGATGCTCGGTGCCTGTGGGAGACGGGGTCGGCGTGGAGACCTCCGGGCCACGATGGCGCCCAACAACTACACTGACTCACCACTGCTCACAGGTGAGGAATTTGAAAGAGCACACCTGGGGACTTTCGATGAGCGCAATCACCGAGCGACGAGGCCGCGCCTGATCTCAGATCCACCGCACCGTGCCAGCGAACCGCTTACCATCGCCAACATGCGAGTGAAGACATGGCTGCCGGTAGCTGCCGCCGGTCTGCTTCTACTCGGAACGGCAGCGCCGGCCTCCGCTGACGTAGAGGGATACGTCAGAGCGCTCGAAGCCGCCGAACTCATCGACCACGACGGCGACCCCTACCACTGCCGCGCCGATGTGTGCTTCGGACAGTTCGACGACGCCGACGCGGCACTACAAACAGGACGCTGGGTCTGTGAACAAATGCGCAAGGTCGGTAAGCCCCGGGCGCTGCTAGTGGACTGGCTCAGCCACGGAGAAGGCTTGATGCCGTCGTCCTATAGCGCACCGATCATCGTCGACGCCGCAGCCACTCACCTCTGCCCGTAGCGACCCGGCCACCTGGGGCATGACTTCAATCCGACCGCGTCCGCCCCGGATGGCGTAGGCGCGTATCTCTCCCCGCAAAAATATTTCCCACAAATGATCGGGCGGTCAGTGGTGGCTTCAGCGACACACGCGGCGGTGCGGCGTTCGTTATCGCCCCAGGGCGGTGGGGCAGCCGTCGCCGGGGCCTTCTTGCATTTGCAACTTATCGCTCATCGCCGAAGCTCGCAGGATATTCGGCAAAGGCCAGACTTCTTGATCTTGACGCGGTAGTCCTGGGCCTGCCACTCATAGGTTAGGACCGCGGCCCCGCGGCAGTGGCGCACCCGAGCACTGCTCGACGCGGTGCTGCCCGATGGTGTTGCAGCAGGGGTGAACGGTGCTGTTTGCCCTGCCAGGCCGGGTCAGCCCAAGCGTGGTCGGCGGCATCTTCAGTCGGGGTGGTGGTCGGTTCGGTGGTGGTCATGACCAGATGTCTCCCTCGGGTTTGCACCGAGTCAGGTCATATCTAGGTCACGCCGTCCGATTTTGCGGATATACCCGCAGGTAGAACGTGGTGCGCGATACTGGGATTGAACCAGTGACCTCTTCCGTGTCAGGGAAGCGCTCTCCCACTGAGCTAATCGCGCGTGTCGAACTCTTGGAGGTGGAGACGGGAATCGAACCCGTGTGCACGGCTTTGCAGGCCGTTGCCTCACCACTCGGCCACTCCACCGTGGGGGTCGATGCCGCCGCATCAACGTGGACCTCGAGCGGATGACGGGATTCGAACCCGCGACCCTCACCTTGGCAAGGTGATGCGCTACCAACTGCGCTACATCCGCGTGCCGCGTGCGAACCTGTCGCTCGCCTGCGATCGCTGACAATAGTAGACGGTGACGACGCGGCACAAATTCCCCCCATCGAGCGTTGTCTTGACCAGGGCATTCTCGGCGTGGCGGGAAGGCGTGCTAATCTTCGACGTCGTCCGGCCGTTGCACTAGCCGAACGGTCCGTACGGTCTCGTAGCTCAGCGGGAGAGCGTCCGCCTCACACGCGGAAGGTCACTGGTTCGATCCCAGTCGGGACCACCACGAAGCACCTCACCCCGATCCGGGGGAAGCTGCCGGGCGTCTCTAGCGCCGGCGACGCCAGAGGATCAATCCCGTCACCACCACTGCGGCCAGCGCCGCGACGATCGCCGCGCGTCGCACCCGGTCAT
The DNA here is from genome assembly GCF_900187065.1 of Mycolicibacterium thermoresistibile. NCBI lineage: Bacteria > Bacillati > Actinomycetota > Actinomycetes > Mycobacteriales > Mycobacteriaceae > Mycobacterium > Mycolicibacterium thermoresistibile. The sequence continues at coordinate 2,836,573 of NZ_LT906483.1, read as the reverse complement.
CGTGGGTGACCTCCTGGGCGCGGTGCACCGCCCGGTCCTTGGTGTCGATCGCCTTCTCCCGGGCCCGCTCCTTCACGTCGAGTTTGTCCGACAGCGCCTGCACCGTCGCGCTGATCTCCCGGCGGGTCGTCTCGATGTCGGCCTCCAGGTCGGCGATTCCCGCCTCGGGTCCCGGTTCGGGCCGGGCCGGCCGACCGGACCGATCGGCATCTGGTTCAGCCATGACGGGCCTCTTTCACCTCTCGGATGTCGTCTTTGACCGTCTGCACCGTCCGCGGCGCCGCCGGGGTGACGCTGTCCACCTGCTTCTTGCTGATCAGCGCGGCGATCCCGGCGATCAACAACAGTGCCGCGGCCACGATCAGCGCCGCCGCCCACACCGGCAGCACCAGCGCCAGCGCGGCCACCGCGGCGGTCAGCAGCGCCGCCACCCCGAACAACGCCAGCACCCCGGCGGCGCTGAACAACCCGGCGCCGATGCCGGCGTGTCTGGCCGATTCCCGGAACTCCTGCTGGGCCAGCCGCAGTTCATCGCGTACCAGCCGGGACGTCTGCGCGGACAGTTGGCTCAACAACTCACCGATCGAGGCGTCCGCAGCCGGTTTGGTTTCCAGACTCATGTCGCAACCCTCATTTCGCGCCGGCCAGGTTTGCGCGCCGGCCCGATTTTCGCGCCGGCCTTCGTCGTGGCCGTCTGCGCACTGTGATGCCCTCCACACCCCGGGCCGAAACACCAGGACCTTGGACCCTGTTTGCTGCCCCGCCGAGCGTGTAGAAATTGGGCATGGCTGATACTGCGGACGTGACCCAGGCATTCGACATCGAGATCTCGACGCAGGGCACCATGCCCGGCGCCGAGGATTACGTGCGGAGCAAGCTCGGCGGGCTGAACAAGTACACCCGCCGGCCGATCCTGCACGCCCGGGTCAGGCTCACCCGCCACCAGGACGGGTCACCGGAGCGGCCCGTCGTCGCGCAGGCCAACATCAACGTCGGCGGCAGGTTCATCCGGGCCCAGGTGGAGGGTGACAACGTCCGTGAGGCGGTGGACCGCCTCGAGGATCGTCTGCGTCTGCAGATCGACCGGATCACCGGCAAATGGGAGGCCAAACGGGAGCAGCCCCGCCCGCTACACCGCCCGAGCTTCTTCCCACGGGCCAAGGAGGAGCGGCAGATCATCCGCCGCAAGTCCTACACGCTGGCCACCGCCACCCTCGACGAGGCGGTGACCGAGATGGAGCTGCTCGACTACGACTTCCACCTGTTCACCGAGAAGGGCACCGGGCAGGACTGCGTCCTCTACCACGACGACGAGGGCTACCGGATCGCGCAGATCACCCCCACCAGCCCGGAGGAACTCGCTCCGCACACCGTGGAGGTGTCGATCAGCCCGCACCCGGCCCCGAAGCTGACCGTGGACGAAGCCACGGAGCGGATGAACATGCTCGGGGTGCCGTTCCTGTACTTCGTGGAAGCCGAGTCGGGCCGCGGCAACGTGCTCTACCACCGCTACGACGGGCACTACGGGCTGCTCACTCCCGCCGACGCCTGAGCCGCCCGGCGGCAAACCCGCACCGGACGCTCACCGCGGGTCGGAATCGGTTGGCGCGGCACCGGACTGGCGCTGCGCCTCGTCGAGCAACCGCACCACCTCCTCGTCGGAGGTCTGCGAGAAGTCCCGGTACCCCTGGCCCACCGCGTAGTACACCTCGGGTGAGTACAGGCAGACCACCTCGTCGGCGTACCGGGACAACTCGGCGACGGTGTCGCGGGCCCCGATCGGCACGGCCAGCACCACCTGTCCGGCGCCCTGCGCCCGGGCGACCTGACAGGCGGCCTTGGCGGTCGCCCCGGTGGCCAGTCCGTCGTCGACGACCACCGCGGTCCGCCCGGTCAACGGCACCGGTGCCCGGCCCCGCCGGTACCGTTCGGCGCGGCGCGCCAGTTCGGCGGCTTCCTTCTGCTCCACGCCGGCCATGTCGGCGGGGGAGAGCCGCGCCTGCAGCACCACCGCGTCGTTGAGGATGCGGACACCGCCCTCACCGATCGCGCCGAACGCCAACTCCGGGTGGAACGGCACCCCCAGTTTGCGCACCAGCAGGACGTCCAGCGGCGCCCGCAACCGCTGCGCCACTTCGAACGCCACCGGCACACCACCGCGCGGGAGGCCGAGCACCACGACGTCGCGGCCGGCCAGCGGCGCCAGCCGGTCGGCCAGCATCCGTCCCGCTTCTCGTCGGTTCGCAAACGGTCCCATCTTGATGAGTGTGCCCGCGTTACGCTGCCACGACACCGTTTTGGGCTCTAGGGTCGAATCCGTAGGGGCCCGACAGTGACTCCGGGCCGCGGGACCGCAGGAGGCATGCCAGTGTCCAGTACGGCCGCCTATGAGGGGATCGTCGTGGGGGTGGACGGGTCCGCGGCGTCCGCGGACGCGGTGCGGTGGGCCGCGCGGTCGGCGGCGCTGCGCAACCTGCAGCTCACGCTGGTGCATGTGATGACCGCGACCTCGATAGGGGCACCGCTGGTGTGGCCGGCCGGCCCGATCCCCGATTCGCTGATCCAGTGGCAGGAGGACGAGGCGCGGCAGATCCTCGCGGACTCGGCCGAGATCGCCGAGAACGCATTCCAGGAGGCCCGGGCCGCCGGGCCGGGGCCCGCCGGCGACGACGCGGTGCGGGTGGTCACCGGCGTGGTCCGCGCGGCGCCGGTGCCGACCCTGGTGGACGCGTCCAAGCAGGCGAAACTGGTGGCGGTCGGCAGCCGCGGTCAGGGACCGCTGCGCCGGGTGTTGCTCGGCTCGGTGAGCAGCGGTCTGGTGCACCACGCGCACTGCCCGGTGGCCGTCATCCGGGAGGGCACCCCGCACACCCCGGACTTCGCCAAGCGGCCGGTGCTGGTCGGCATCGACGGATCGGAGTCGGCGCAGCGGGCCACCGCGGTGGCGTTCGAGGAGGCGTCGTTCCGGGGTGTCGACCTGATCGCATTGCACGCCTGGAGCGACGCCGACATCGCCGACATCCCCACGCTGGAACTCTCGGCGGTGCAGCAGTCGGCCGAGCGGGTCCTCTCCGAGCGCCTCGCCGGCTTTCGGGAACGCTATCCCGACGTCAGCGTCCACCGGCGCATCGTCGGCTCGGAACCGGCCCGCCATCTGGTGGAAGCCTCCGAGGACGCGCAACTGGTGGTGGTCGGCAGTCGCGGACGCGGCGGATTCACCGGCATGCTGCTCGGCTCGGTGAGCCGCGCGGTGGTCAACGCCGTGACGACCCCGGTGATCGTGGCGCGCTGAGACCGACAGCCGAGACCGGTAGCCGGCCTCAGTAGGTGGACACTTCCTGTTCCGGCGGCAGGGTTCCGGTCACCTCGAACACCACCCGCCGGCCGATCTCGACGGCATGGTCGGCGAACCGTTCGTAGAACCGGCCGAGCAGCGCCGCGTCGACACCGGCCTGCACCCCGTACGGCCAGTCGTCGAGGATCTGCTCGTACAGCCGGTCGTGCAGGTCGTCCATCGCGTCGTCGTGCTGGCGCAGCTGGGCTCCCGTCTCGGCGTCACCGGAGAGCAACACGTCGCGCGCCGTGGTGCTGATCTCCTCGGCGACCCGGCCCATCTCGGCGAACAGGGGGCGTATCGGTTCCGGCAGCACCGGTCGGGGGTGCCGCCGGCGGGCGATCTTGGCGACGTGCACCGCCAGCCCGCCCATCCGATCGATGTCGGACGCCAGTTTCAGGCAGGACACGATCGCACGGAGTTCACCGGCCACCGGCTGCTGCAGCGCCAGCAGCGACACCGCGGTGGACTCCGCACGGCTGCTCACCGCGGCGATCTCGCGGTGATCGGTGATGACGCCTTCGGCCTCGGCGAGATCGGCCTCGAGCAGCGCGCGGGTGGCGCGGGCCATCGCCCGTCCGGCCAGCCCGCACGCCCGGGCCAGTTCCTTGCCGAGCGAATCGAGTTGCTCGTGGTAGATGTTCCGCATTGCCGCCCCCGGAAATCGCTTTCCACGCTACGGGACGATGCCACGATGCGCACCGGGCCGACGTGGAGCCGGGCGCGGGTGGCGCACCCCCCGTTCGCCGCCCGCGCCCGGGCATACATCAAGTTAGGTGGTGTCTGATCGGACCGGCAGGGCCATTGGTCCCTGATTCAGTTCATGTTCCAGGGTTCGCCGTAGGTGGTGACGCTGTCGCCGGTGGAGGCGATCAGCCGGGCGAACGGCCGCAGCAGTACCCCGCCGGCCGCACCGGTGACGGTGCCGTGGGCGTTGGACACCGCGACCCCGCCCTCGGGGCCGGCCACGTCGACGGAGAACGTGGCGACCTCCTGGATGCCCGGACCGTTGCCCAGGTCCGCCGAGATCGACACCCCCGGGAACAGGTTCGGGGTGATCACCGAGTCCAGCCCGAACGGCGGGCCGGTGATGTCGCCGCCGTCGATGAGGATGTTGGGGGTGGTGTAGCTGAAGTTGATGCCCACGCCCAGCGACCACGGGAACCCGATCTGATAGCCCAGTTCCAGGGTGCCCTCGAAGTCCTCGGCGCCGGGTCCCTCGACGCGGTACTTGGCGCGGCCGGAGTGGAACCACTCCCGGGTCAGCCGGTTGCGGTCCAGCGGAAACACCCCGTTGAGGAAGGTGTCCCACTGCTGCACCGTCAGCGTCCGGTCCTGCCCGTCGACCAGCGACAGCTCATTGTCCAAGCCGCCGTGGGCGACCGGCGCTCCCGCGAAAAGCATTGCCACGGCCAGTGATAACGCGATCCATACTCGACGTCTGACGGACTTCATCTGCTCCCTTACTGTCGGTGGGCCGGTGCGGTTGCCCCGGCGCGGACCCTGCCGGTCCCACCCGTAGCTGTCGGATGAAGCCCCCGGAAGTTCCTCGACTGAGCGCTATCTCACAACTTCGGCGGCGTGTTCCGCCGGGCACAGCCGGACCGCCGGGAACCAACTGCGGCCCGGCGCCGACTATGAGGGTATGGACTGTCATGTCGCGCGTGAGGCGTTGTCGGCGCGGATCGACAACGAACAGGAACCGGTGCCGCCCGCCCGGGTCGACGAACATCTCGAATCGTGTCAGGCCTGCGCCGCCTGGTATCTGCTGGTGTCCCGGCAGGCCGCGGAGATCCGGCGGTTGGCCGGTGCGACCCGCTCGGCGATCGGTCTCGCACCGGCGCCGCGGAACCGGCGGCGCCTCCCGCGCATCCCGGTGTTGACCCGTCCGGTCCGGGTGCCGTGGCCGCGCTGGGCGCTGGGGGTGGTGGGGGTGCTGCAACTGGCATTGGGCGTCGCGCAGGCCACCGGGACCAACTTCGGGATGCTCGCGCATCACGGGACGCATCACGGCGCCCACCAGGGTGTGCACCTGTTGAACGAGTCCACCGCCTGGTCGTTGGCTCTCGGCGCGGTGATGATCGCCGCCGCGGTCCGGCCCGTCGCCGCGACCGGTCTGGCCGGGGTGTCGACGGTGTTCACCGTCGCGCTGACCGTCTACGTCATCGCCGACTGGCTGGCCGGCCTGGTCACCCCGGCGCGGGTGCTCAGCCATCTGCCGGTGGTACTGGGCACCGTGCTGGCGCTGCTGGTCTGGCGGGCCCAGCGTGACCCGGGCGATCCGTGGGACGGCTCCATCGGGCTGCCGGACGGCGCGGGGGAGGCCGAGCCGGTCGAGGATCCGTCCGGACCGGGTGACCTCGAACCCACGGGGCGACGCCATCTGTGGCCGGTCAACAGGTCGGCGGCGTGAGGGGCGGCAGGGCCGCCGGCCCGACCGGGCGCCGGGGTCCGGTCACCGATCGCATAGGGTCGGCGCGTGGGTTTGCGTGACGACGACCGGGTCACCCGGCTCGCGCTGGCCGCCGGTCGGGGTGACCCGGCGGCGCTGGAACAGTTCATCCGGGCGACCCAGCGGGATGTCTGGCGCACGGTCGCCTACCTGGCCGATCCCGGCAGCGCGGACGACCTGACCCAGGAGACGTTCCTGCGAGCGATCCGGTCCCTGCCGAAGTTCAACGGCCGATCCTCGGCGCGCACCTGGCTGCTGTCGATCGCCCGGCGGGTGGTCGTCGACCAGATTCGGCACAACCAGAGCCGGCCCCGCACCAGCTATGCCGTCGACGTGCACACGGTCCTCGACAAGCGCCGCCCCGACGGGCGGTTCGAGGACATCGTCGAGATCAAGTTGCTGCTCGACGGGCTCGACACCGACCGGCGACACGCCCTGCTGCTGACCCAGGTGCTCGGGTTGTCCTACGCCGAGGCGGCCGAGGTGTGCGGCTGCGCGGTGGGCACGATCCGTTCCCGGGTCGCCCGGGCCCGCGACGATCTGCTCCAGCAGGCCAGGCCGGTCGACCGTACCGGCTGAGAGCAGGGCTGGAACGAGAAATTGACAGGTAAGCGCCTGCCTCCGTAGTGGGACAGAGCGAGCACGAGGAGTTCGGGTGAGTACTGGGCGGCAAGACGCCTACATCGAGAACACGCTGCGCGGTATCGAACGGCGGGTACTGCAGGAGATCAAGATCACACGGGCGTGGCGGATCGCCGCCACGTGGGCGGTCGGCGTGCTCGCGGTGGCCGCGGTGGCGCGGTGGTGGAGTGCCGGCGCGATCCATCCGGTGGCCCACGGTGGCGGGGCAGTGCTGCCCGCGACGACGGCGGTGCTGCTGCTGGCCGCGTTCCTCTCGGCGGTCGCGCTGCGCAAGCGCCGGTTCCGGTGGTGTTGTGCGGCGGTGATCATCTGCTGGGTGGGCAGCGTGACGGGGATGGCGGCGCTGTGGTGGCACCGCACCACCCCGGCGCCCGATCCGCTGGTGTGGACGGTGTTGTGCACGGTCGCGGTGGTGGTGCTCACCGTGACGTGGCTGGTGGTGCTGCTGACCCCGGTGGAGAGGTCGCAGCCGGACATGCGGGTGTGGCACACCGCCGGACGCTAGACCGTCGCACCCGCTGGTTCGGGGGCTTATAGGGTCGAGTCATCCGACTCTCGATCTGACCGACCCCCGACGACCGACACAGCAGCGATAGGGCGGAGACCTTGCCGGAAACCTCGCCATCGGACCCCGGCCGGCCCACGATCGTCACGTTGACGATGAACCCGGCCCTGGACATCAGCACCACCACCGACCGGGTGCATCACACCAGCAAGGTGCGGTGCCACGGGGTGCGCCACGACCCGGGTGGCGGTGGCATCAACGTGGCCCGCATCGCGCATGTGCTGGGTGCCCCGGTGACGGCGGTGTTCCCGATCGGCGGCCACACCGGCGAGTTGCTCACCGACATGCTCGAACACAGCGGGGTGTCGTACCACTCGGTGCCGATCGCCGATCTGACCCGCGAGAGCCTGACGGTCAACGAGGAGAGCACCGGACACCAGTACCGGTTCGTGCTGCCCGGCCCGTTCGTCACCCACGAGGAACAGGACGCGGTGCTGCAGCGGCTGCGGGAGGTGGCCGCGTCGGCGCAGTTCCTCGTCGCCAGCGGCAGCCTGCCCCCGGGGGTGCCCGCCGACTTCTACCAGCGCGTCGCCGACCTGTGCCGCGAACTCGGGGTGCTGCTCATCCTGGACAGCTCCGGCGGCGGTCTCACCCAGGTGCGTTACGGCGCGTTCCTGGTCAAGCCGAGTAAACGGGAACTACGCGAATACGTCGGCCGCGACATCCCCACCACCGCCGATCAAATCGCGGCCGCGCACGAGCTGATCGACCGCGGGGTCACCCAGGCGGTGGTCGTCTCGCTCGGCGCCGACGGCGCTCTGCTCGCGACCGCCGACGTCGACCAGAAGTTCGAGGCGATCGACGTGCCGGTGGTGCTCAGCGGGGTCGGCGCCGGTGACGCCATGGTCGCCGGGATCACCGTGGCGCTGAGCCGACGGTGGTCGCTGTCGGACGCCGTCCGTTACGGGGTGGCGACCGGGTCGGCGATGCTGCTGACACCGGGCACCGCGCCGTGCCGGCCGGAGGACGTGGAGCGGCTCTTCGCCCAGGCCGCCCCACCGGTCGACGTCACCCGCTCGCCGGCCCGGAACTAGCGGCCGGTCGGTTTCGCCACGAACTCGCGCACATGGGCGAAACCGTCGAGCCGCCACGCCTCGATCGCCCAGATCGCCGCGACCGCCGGCAACGGCAGCAGCGCCGCCCACCAGTCCAGCCCCGCGGGCAACAGGTCGCCGATCACCTCCTCGCGGGGCCGGCCCTCCACCACCACCACCACCGGCAACGACTCGGTGAGCAGGATCGTCAGCAACCGGGTCGTCTCGAACGGTCCTATCGTGGTGGCGAAAACCCAACTCACAGACCAGATTGCCGAGCTTCACGCCGTCACCATGCCAAATCCCGGGCCCGAATGCGGGTTGGCTACGCTGCGGCGAGTATGGAATCCGCAGACAGACACCCCGTCGGTGCGCATCCGGGCGGTGGATTCAAACCGTCGGAGCCCACCACCCGCGGCGGCCCCGACTACGGCCGGTTCATCGAGGCGGTGCGCACACTGCAGGACCACGCCCGCGCCGCCGACGCCCCCGATGAGGTGATCAGCCGGGCCGCCGCGATGGTCGAGGCGGTCAACGAACTGCTGCAGCCGTACTGGGCGGATGAGTGGACGTCGCCGTCGGGGCGGCGGCTGGATCTGCCCAACCGCGGCAATGTGCTGTCGGTGCCGCTGGACGTGCGGCGGTCCGACGACCGCGTCGTCGGCACCACCCGGTTCCGGCGCTTCCACCTCGGCCGCAACGGGGCGGCCCACGGCGGTGCGGTGTCGCTGCTGTTCGACTCGCTGCTCGGCTACACCGCCGCCACCCTCACCGGGAACCGGTACCAGCGCACCGCGTACCTGCACGTCGACTACCGCAAGATCGCGCCGATCGAGCGGCCGCTGCAGGTGAGCGCCCAGATCGACCGGATCGAAGGCCGCAAGACCTTCGTCACCGGCCGGCTGCTCGACGGCGCCACCGTGCTCGCCGACGGGGAGGCGCTGTGCGTCCGGCTCAAACCCGGGCAGCCGTGAGCGCCGCGACCCCATACCGTGGTGGGGTGAGCGTACAACCATCCGAACAGCACCGGCCGGCACCGGAAACCGACGGGTTCTCCGCCGCACCGACCTCCGGGTGGCGACACCGGCTGACCGCCCGGCGGCAGTGGCTGGCTGCCCGGCGCGAACAGCTGCGCCGGCGGCGGATCCTCAACGCCGTCTACCGCAGCACGGTCGGGGTGGTCGGGTTGGTGGTGGTGGTGATCGGCATCATCGCGATCCCGTACCCGGGTCCGGGCTGGGCCATCTTCTTCCTCGGCCTGGCGCTGCTGGCCACCGAGTTCGCCTGGGCGCAGCGTTCGCTGCGGTTCACCAAGGCCCGCTACGACGCGGTGATGGACTGGCTGGGCCGGCAGCATCCGGCGGTGCAGGCCCTGGGCGCGGTCCTCACCGCCGTGGTGGTGATCGTGACGCTGTGGGTGGTCGGTGCGGTCGGCTGGGGCGCGGCCCTGTTCGGCGTCGATCGGCCGTGGCTGAGAAGCCCCATCGGCATCGGGTCGTGACCGCGCGTCCCGATAGCATGGGTCGCGTCCGACCCCGTTGACCACCTTCGACGTGATGGAGAGAGCCCGATGAGTGCCGTCGCAACCGCCGCCCCCGCAGCCCCGATCCGGGTCGCCGCGGGGACCACTGCCGGCGAGGCGGTCCGGGCTGCGGGGCTGCCCGGCCGGGGCGCCCCCGACGCCGTCGTCGTGGTCCGCGATCCCTCCGGAAAACTGCGTGACCTCAGCTGGACGCCCGACACCGACGTCGAGGTGATCCCGGTGCCCGCCAACAGCGAGGAGGGCCGCAGCGTTATCCGGCACTCCGCAGCCCACGTGCTCGCCCAGGCGGTGCAGGAGATGTTTCCCGAGGCCAAGCTGGGCATCGGCCCGCCCATCACCGACGGCTTCTACTACGACTTCGACGTCGACCGCGCCTTCACGCCCGAGGACCTCGAGGCGCTGGAGAAGCGGATGCGCAAGATCATCAAGGAGGGCCAGCTGTTCGCCCGCCGCGTCTACGCCTCCGAGGACGAGGCCCGGCGGGACCTGGCCGACGAGCCGTACAAACTCGAACTCGTCGACGACAAGTCCGGCGACCCGGAGGTGATGGAGGTCGGCGGGGACGAGCTGACCGCCTACGACAACCTCAACCCGCGCACCCGGGAGCGGGTGTGGAGCGATCTGTGCCGTGGCCCGCACATCCCCACCACCCGCTACATCCCGGCGTTCAAGCTGACCCGGACGTCGGCCGCCTACTGGCGCGGTGATCAGAACAACGCCAGCATGCAGCGGATCTACGGCACCGCCTGGGAGTCCCAGGAGGCGCTGGACCGCTACCTGGAGCTGCTCGAGGAAGCCCAGCGGCGCGACCACCGCAAGCTCGGGGTCGAGCTCGACCTGTTCAGCTTCCCCGACGAACTGGGCTCGGGCCTACCGGTCTTCCATCCCAGGGGCGGTGTGGTGCGCCGTGAGCTCGAGGACTACTCGCGGCGCAAGCACCTGGAGGCGGGCTACGAGTTCGTCAACACCCCGCACATCACCAAGGAACAGCTGTACGTCACCTCCGGCCATCTGGAGTGGTACGCCGACGGCATGTTCCCGCCCATGCACATCGATGCCGAATACAACGAGGACGGCACGGTGCGCAAACCGGGGCAGAACTACTACCTCAAGCCGATGAACTGCCCCATGCACCACCTGATCTACCGGTCGCGGGGGCGGTCGTACCGCGAACTGCCGTTGCGGCTCTTCGAGTTCGGGTCGGTGTACCGCTACGAGAAATCCGGGGTGGTGCACGGGTTGACCCGGGTGCGCGGGATGACCCAGGACGACGCGCACATCTACTGCACCCACGAGCAGATGCGCGACGAGCTGGCGTCGCTGCTGAGGTTCGTGCTGGACCTGTTGGCCGACTACGGGCTCGACGACTACTACCTGGAGCTGTCCACCAGGGATCCGGAGAAGTTCGTCGGCTCCGAGGAGCTGTGGGAGCAGGCCACCGAGACGCTGCGCGAGGTGGCCGAGGGGTCGGGGCTGGAGCTGGTGCCCGACCCGGGCGGGGCGGCGTTCTACGGCCCGAAGATCTCCGTGCAGGTCAAGGATGCGCTGGGCCGCAACTGGCAGATGTCGACCATCCAGCTGGACTTCAACATGCCCGAGCGGTTCGAGCTGGAGTACACCGCCGCCGACGGCAGCCGGCAGCGTCCGGTGCTGATCCACCGCGCGCTGTTCGGTTCGATCGAGCGGTTCTTCGGGGTGCTCACCGAGCACTACGCGGGCGCGTTCCCGGCCTGGCTGGCGCCCGTGCAGGTGGTCGGCATCCCGGTCGCCGACGACCACATCGGTTATCTGGAAGACGTTGCCGCCCAACTGCGCTCCCACGGTGTGCGGGTGGAGGTGGACACCAGCGACGACCGGATGGCCAAGAAGATCGTCAACCACACCAACCAGAAGGTGCCGTTCATGCTGTTGGCGGGGGACCGCGACATCGAGAACGGCGCGGTGAGCTTCCGGTTCGGGGACCGCAGCCAGCTCAACGGCGTCCCGCGCGACGCGGCCGTCGAGGCGATCGTGGCGTGGATCGCGCGGCGGGAGAACTCCACTCCGACAGCCGAACTGGTGAAGGCGGACGTGGAGCCGGGCGCGAAGGCGGGCGAGGTGTCGTGACGGCCGGACACAACAATGAGGGCCGGGACCGCGAGCTGGGCGACGAGAGGACGATCGTCGACCAGGGTCCGGGCGAGCCCGACCATCTGCAGCGGTTGTGGACGCCGCACCGGATGAGCTACATCGCCGAGGCGCCCAAGCGGCGGGACGGCAGCGGATCGGCCAGATCCGAGCAGCCGTTCACCGACATCCCCGCCATGACCGACGAGGACGGCCTGGTGGTGGCGCGCGGCGAACTGGTGTACGCGGTGCTCAACCTCTACCCGTACAACCCCGGGCATCTGATGGTGGTGCCGTACCGCCGGGTGGCCGAACTGGAGAACCTGACCGTCGAGGAGACCGCCGAGCTGATGGCGTTCACCCAGAAGGCGATCCGCGTCATCAAGGCGGTGTCCCGGCCGCACGGGTTCAACGTCGGGCTGAACCTCGGTGCGTCGGCCGGTGGTTCGCTCGCCGACCATCTGCACCTGCACGTCGTGCCGCGGTGGAGCGGGGACGCCAACTTCATCACGATCATCGGCGGTTCCAAGGTGGTTCCGCAGCTTCTCCGCGAGACCCGTCGCCTGTTGGCCGCCGAGTGGGCCAGACAGTCCGAGCAACAGTGACGACGGGGGGCGAACGCTGAGCAACTTCTATCTGATGACCCGGGCGGCCTACACCAGGTTGTCCCGGCCGGCGGCCCGGGCCGCGCTGCGGATCGGGTTCACCCCGGACAGCATCACGATCCTGGGCACCGCGGGCACCGTGCTGGGCGCCTTGACGCTGTACCCGATGGGGCAGCTGTTCTGGGGTTCGGCGGTGGTGGCGTTCTTCGTGCTGGCCGACATGCTCGACGGGGCGATGGCCCGGGAGAGCGGCGGCGGGCGGCGGTTCGGCGCGGTGCTCGACGCCACCTGCGACCGGATCGCCGACGGGGCGGTGTTCTGCGGTCTGCTGTGGTGGGCGGTGTTCGGCCTCGACGACGCGCCGCTGGCGGTCGCCATCCTGATCTGCCTGGTGACCTCGCAGGTCATCTCCTACATCAAGGCCCGCGCGGAGGCGAGCGGCCTGCGCGGCGACGGCGGCATCATCGAACGCCCGGAGCGGCTGGTGATCGTCACGCTCGGTGCGGGGTTGAGCGATCTGCCGGTGGTGCCGCTGCCGTGGGCGCTGCCGGTCGCGTTGTGGGTGCTGGCGGTGGCCAGTGTGATCACCGTGCTGCAGCGGCTGCACACCGTGCGGCGCTCACCCGGCGCGACGGACCCGCTGGAACCCGCGGGCGGCGCCGACGGGTCCGACGGGCCCGGGGACCGGTCCGAACCGGGGGAGTCGTGAGCGACGGCGCCGACAGTCCGCTGACCGGTCGCCTCAGCGACTGGAGTTACGCGGCGGGCTGGCGGCTGGTGCGGGCGCTGCCCGAATCGGTGGCCCGCGGCGCGTTCGAGGCCGGTGCCCGCTGGGCGGCCCGCGACGGCGGTCCCGACCAGCTGCGCCGCAATCTGGCCCGGGTGCTCGGGGTGGCCCCGGAGCAGGTGCCCGACGACCTGATACGGGCGTCGCTGTCCTCCTACGCCAGGTACTGGCGGGAGGCGTTCCGGCTGCCCACCATGGACCACCGGGCGCTGGGCCGGCAGTTGACGGTCAACGACATCGACTACCTGTGGGCGGCGCTGGACGCCGGGCGCGGGGCGGTGATCGCGTTGCCGCACAGCGGCAACTGGGATATGGCCGGGGTGTGGTTGGTGCAGAACCACGGCCCGTTCACCACGGTGGCCGAGCGGCTGCGGCCCGAGTCGCTGGCGAACCGGTTCATCGCCTACCGGGAGAGCCTGGGATTCGAGGTGCTGCCGCACACCGGGGGCGACCGGCCGCCGTTCGAGGTGCTGTGCGAGCGGCTGCGCGCCAACCGGGTGGTGTGCCTGATGGCCGACCGTGACCTCACCCGGTCCGGGGTGCAGGTGGACTTCTTCGGTGAGCTGACCCGGATGCCGGCCGGGCCGGCCAGGTTGGCGCTGGAGACCGGCGCCGTGCTGCTGCCCGCTCACCTGTGGTTCGAGCCGGACGGCTGGGGCATGCAGGTCTACCCGCCGATCGACGTGTCCTCCGGGGACGTCGGCGTGATCACCCAGGCGCTGGCCGATGTGTTTGCCGCCAACATCGCCGCACACCCCGCCGACTGGCATATGCTGCAGCCGCAGTGGCTGGCGGATTTGCCGGAGCAGCGTCGGAGGAAGTTGGAGGCGAGCTGAGTGCGCATCGGGATGGTGTGCCCCTACTCGTTCGACGTGCCCGGCGGGGTGCAGGCCCATGTGCTTCAGCTGGCGGAGGTGATGCGGGCCCGCGGCCACGAGGTGAGCGTGCTGGCGCCGTTCTCGCCGCAGGTGCGGTTGCCCGACTACGTGGTCTCCGGCGGCAGGGCGGTGCCGATTCCCTACAACGGATCGGTGGCGCGGCTGCGGTTCGGTCCGGCCACCCACCGCAAGGTCAAGAAGTGGCTGGCCGAGGGACAGTTCGACGTCCTGCATCTGCATGAGCCCAACGCGCCGAGCCTGTCGATGCTGGCGTTGCAGGCCGCCGAGGGTCCGATCGTGGCGACCTTCCACACGTCGACGACGAAGTCGTTGACGCTCAGCGTCTTCCAGGGAATCCTGCGGCCCTACCACGAGAAGATCGTGGGCCGGATCGCGGTGTCGGATCTGGCCCGGCGCTGGCAGATGGAGGCGCTCGGCTCGGATGCGGTGGAGATCCCCAACGGGGTCGACGTGGCGTCGTTCGCCGAGGCGCCGCTGCTGGACGGATACCCACGGCCGGGCCGCACGGTGCTGTTCCTCGGCCGCTACGACGAGCCGCGCAAGGGGATGGCGGTGCTGCTCGGCGCCCTGCCCGCGCTGGTCGGACGGTATCCGGAGATCGAGATCCTCATCGTCGGCCGCGGTGACGAGCAGGAGCTGCGCGGAAAGGCCGGCCGCTACGCCCGGCATCTGCGGTTCCTCGGTCAGGTCGACGACGCCACCAAGGCGTCGGCGATGCGCAGCGCCGACGTGTACTGCGCACCCCACATCGGGGGTGAGAGTTTCGGCATCGTGCTGGTGGAGGCGATGGCCGCCGGCACCGCGGTGGTGGCCAGCGAGCTGGACGCATTCCGCCGGGTGCTGCTCGACGGGCAGGCCGGCCGCCTGGTGCCGGTCGACGACCCGGCCGCGCTGGCGCAGGGTCTGCTGGAGGTGCTCGGCGACGACGCGCTGCGGCAGCGCTACATCGAGGTGGCCGCGGAGGCGGTCCGGCGCTACGACTGGTCGGTGGTGGCCGGTCAGATCATGCGGGTGTACGAGACCGTCGCGAGCGCCGGCGCCAAGGTGAGGGTCGCCACGTGATCGCCCGCGCCCCGACGGTGGTGTGCCGGTGATCACCTGGGTGATTTTCGCCACCCTGGCGGTGCTGGTCGTGGTGCTGGCGGTCGCGGGGGTGTGGGCGTATCAGACCGCCAACCGGCTGGACCGGCTGCACGTGCGCTACGACCTGTCCTGGCAGGCCCTGGACGCGGCGCTGGCCCGGCGCGCGGTGGTGGCCCGCGCCGTCGCGATCGAGGCCTACGGGGCGGGTCCACAGGCCCGCCGGCTGACCGCCCTGGCCGACGCCGCCGAGCGGGCGCCGCGGTCGCTGCGGGAGAACGCCGAGAACGAACTGTCCGCCGAGTTGGCGCTGGTGGATCCGGTGTCGCTGCCGGTGGGGCTGGTGGCCGAGTTGGCCGACGCCGAGGCACGGGTGGTGCTGGCCCGCCGGTTCCACAACGACGCGGTGCGCGACACCCTGGCGCTGCGTGAGCGGACGTTGGTCCGCCTGCTGCGGCTGGGCGGAAGGGCTCCGCTGCCAACCTATTTCGAGATCGTCGAACGGGCCGGGGTGGGCATCGCGCGGGACGCCACTGCGGTGACCCGGCGGTCCTCGGCACGGGTCATCCTGCTCGACGAGCACGGTGCGGTGCTGCTGTTCTGCGGGTCCGACCCGGCCCGCGACGGTGACGAACCGCCCCGGCGGTGGTGGTTCACCGTGGGCGGCGCGGTCCAGCAGGAGGAGTCGTTGGCCGAGGCCGCGGCGCGTGAGCTGGCCGAGGAGACCGGGCTGCGCGTCGATCCCGGCGATCTGATCGGCCCGGTGTGGCGGCGCGATGCGCTGCTGGACTTCAACGGCGCGGTGGTGCGCAGCGAGGAGACGTTCTTCATCTACCGCACCCGCCGGTTCGAACCGTCGTCGTCGGGGCGAAGCGGTCTGGAGCGGCAGTACATCCACGGGCACCGCTGGTGTGATGCGGCGACGATCACCGAGCTGGCCGCCCGCGGGGAGACCGTCTATCCGCTGCAGTTGGGCGAGTTGCTGGCCCGGGCCAACGAATTGGCCGATCACCCCGCGGCGTTCGGCGCCACACGGGCCGCGGAGCCCGAATCGATCCGCTGACTGCGGGAATATCCGATTTGGCGGCACCCTTAGACTGGCGGGAGCACCTAAGTGGAGGAGATGACAGTGGAGACCCGCGATAAGGCCGTCGGCCCGAACGGTTCGGCCGACGGTGCGCAGACCGGTACGGCCCGTGTGAAGCGCGGCATGGCCGAGATGCTCAAGGGCGGGGTCATCATGGACGTCGTCACCCCCGAGCAGGCCCGCATTGCCGAGGGCGCCGGAGCGGTGGCGGTGATGGCGCTGGAGCGGGTACCTGCGGATATCCGCGCCCAGGGTGGTGTGGCCCGGATGAGTGACCCCGACCTGATCGAGGGCATCATCAACGCGGTCACCATCCCGGTGATGGCCAAGGTCCGCATCGGCCACTTCGTGGAGGCGCAGATCCTGCAGAGCCTCGGCGTCGACTACATCGACGAGTCCGAGGTGCTCACCCCGGCCGACTACACCCACCACATCGACAAGTGGAAGTTCACCGTGCCGTTCGTGTGCGGCGCCACCAACCTCGGTGAGGCCCTGCGGCGCATCGCCGAGGGTGCGGCGATGATCCGGTCCAAGGGTGAGGCCGGCACCGGCGACGTGTCCAACGCCACCACCCACATGCGGCAGATCCGCGCCGAGATCCGTCGGCTGTCGGCGCTGCCCGAAGACGAGTTGTACGTTGCGGCAAAGGAATTGCAGGCGCCCTACGAACTGGTCGCCGAGGTCGCGCGGACCGGCAAGCTGCCGGTGACGTTGTTCACCGCGGGCGGTATCGCCACCCCGGCCGATGCGGCGATGATGATGCAGCTGGGCGCCGAGGGTGTGTTCGTCGGCTCGGGGATCTTCAAATCCGGCAATCCGGAGCAGCGGGCCGCCGCGATCGTGAAGGCGACGACGTTCTACGACGATCCGGACGTGCTGGCGAAGGTGTCGCGCAATCTGGGCGAACCGATGGTCGGCATCAACGTCGCCGACGTGCCGGTTCCGCATCGGCTCGCCGAACGCGGCTGGTAAGCGCCGCCTATGGCGATCGAGGAGATCCTCGATCTCGAGCAGCTCGAGGTCAACATCTACCGCGGGAAGGTGTTCAGCCCGGAGTCCGGCTTCCTGCAACGCACGTTCGGCGGTCACGTCGCCGGCCAGTCGCTGGTGTCGGCGGTGCGCACCGTCGACCCGAAGTTCCAGGTGCACTCGCTGCACGGCTATTTCCTGCTCCCCGGGGACGCCCGGGCGCCGACGGTGTACTTCGTGGAGCGGCTGCGGGACGGGGGATCGTTCTGCACCCGCCGGGTCAGCGCGATCCAGCACGGCGAGGTGATCTTCTCGATGTCGGCGTCGTTCCAGACCGACCAGAGCGGGATCGAGCACCAGGACGCGATGCCCGAGGCGCCGCCCCCGGACGATCTGCCCGGTTTCCGGTCCGCCCGGGCGTTCGACGACGCCGGCTTCGCCCAGTTCGACGAATGGGATGTGCGGGTGGTGCCGCGCGACAAGTTGAAGCGCGTCGCCGGCAAGGCGTCCCAACAGCAGGTGTGGTTCCGGCACCGGGACCCGCTGCCGGACGACCCGGTGCTGCACATCTGCGCGCTGGCCTACATGAGCGACCTGACCCTGCTGGGGTCGGCACAGGTCAACCACGTCGCGGAGCGGCCCCACCTGCAGGTGGCGTCGCTGGATCACGCGATGTGGTTCATGCGGCCGTTCCGCGCCGACGAGTGGCTGCTCTACGACCAGTCCTCGCCGTCGGCCTGCGGCGGCCGGGCGCTGACCCAGGGCCAGATCTTCAACCAGTACGGGGAGATGGTGGCCGCGGTGATGCAGGAGGGGCTCACCCGCTACCCGCGCAACTTCACCAGGACCCAGCAGATCCAGACCGAGCAGACGCAGACCCGGCCGTGAGCGCCCGGGTGACCATCGGCGTCCTGGCGCTGCAGGGGGACACCCGCGAGCACCTCGCGGCGCTGGACGCCGCCGGCGCCGAGGCCGTCACCGTGCGGCGGCGCAGCGACCTCGACGCGGTGGACGCGCTGGTCATCCCCGGCGGGGAGTCCACCACGATGAGCCACCTGCTGCGCGAGTTCGAACTGCTCGACCCGCTGCGGGCGCGGTTGGCCGCCGGGATGCCGGCCTACGGATCGTGCGCCGGCATGATCCTGCTGGCCAGTGAGATCCTCGACGCCGGCGCCGAGGGGCGGGCCGCCGTCCCGCTGGGCGGCATCGACATGACGGTGCGGCGCAACGCGTTCGGCCGGCAGGTCGACTCGTTCGAGGGGGACATCGAGTTCGAGGGCCTCGACGCCCCGGTGCACGCGGTGTTCATCCGGGCGCCGTGGGTGGAGCGGGTCGGACCGGGTGTGCAGGTGCTGGCACGCGCCGCCGGCCACATCGTCGCGGTGCGGCAGGGCGCGGTGCTGGCCACCGCGTTCCACCCGGAGATCACCGGTGACCGCCGCGTCCACGAACTCTTTGTCGACACGGTGATCTCGGCACGGTGATCTCGGCGCGCTGACGGGTGCGTCGGTCCGGTCGCGCGCCGAAACCGCCGGCGTCTCAGCGGATGGGGAGCCCGGTGAGCGCGCGGGCGATCACCAGCCGCTGGATCTCGCTGGTGCCCTCGAAGATCGTGAAGATCTTGGCGTCGCGGTGCATCCGTTCGACCGGGTAGTCGCGGGTGTAGCCGTTGCCGCCGAGGATCTGGATCGCCTCGTCGGTGACGTAGGTCGCGGTCTCGCTGGCGACCAGTTTGGCCATCGAACCCTCGGCGTTGTCGAACGACTTGCCGTTGCGGGCCATCCATCCGGCCCGCCACACCAGCAGCCGCGCGGCGTCGATGCGCGACTTCATGTCGGCCAGCTTGAACGCGATCGCCTGGAACTCGGCGATCTTGCGGCCGAACTGTTCGCGCTGCAGGGCGTACTCGAGCGCGTACTCGTAGGCGGCGCGGGCCACCCCGACCGCCATGGCGCCGACCGTCGGGCGGGTGCGCTCGAAGGTGGCCATCGCGGCCTGGCTCTTGGAGCTCTTGCCCTCACGCACCCGGGCGATGCGTTCCTCGAACTTCTCCCGCCCGCCGACGATCAACCGGCCCGGCAGCCGGACGTCCTCGAGCACCACCTCGGCGGTGTGCGAGGCCCGGATGCCGTGTTTCTTGAACTTCTGGCCCTGGCTGAAGCCCTTGGTGCCCGGCGGGATGATGAACGCCGCCTGGCCGCGGGCGCCCAGCTCCGGATACACCGACGCCATCACGATGTGCACCTCGGCGATGCCGCCGTTGGTGGCCCAGGTCTTGGTGCCGTTGAGCACCCACTCGTCGGTGGCCTTGTCATAGCGGGCGCGGGTGCGGATCGCGCCGACATCGGAGCCCGCGCCCGGCTCCGAGGCGCAGAACGCCGCGACCTTGGGGTCGTCGACGGTGCCGAACATCTGCGGCAGGTACTCGGCCTGCTGCTCGAGGGTGCCGCCGCCGGCGAGTGCGGCCGCGGCCAGCCCGGTGCCCAGGATCGACAGCCCGATGCCGGCGTCGCCCCAGAACATCTCCTCGAAGGTGATCGGCATGCCCAGCCCGGTCGGCTCGGCGGCCTGTTCGGCGAAGTACTCCATCGAGTAGATGCCGACCTTGGCGGCCTCCTGGATGATCGGCCACGGCGTCTCCTCCCGCTCGTCCCATTCGGCGGCGGCGGGGCGGATGACATCGCGGGCGAACTCGTGCACCCAGTTCTGGATGTGGACGAGGTCGGGCGGTAGTTCAAGCGAGAACGACATGGAGTCGCGGTCCTTTCACACGTGATGATCCGCGCTGCTGTACGGTCAACCACGATCTTACTGCGGAGTAAGTTCGAGAGGAAAGCGCTGTGGTGCAGCTAACAGACCGACGTCGCCCCGCGGCGGCGAAAAGCCGGGTGTGCGGCGATGCCCGTAAACTCGTCGGGCGCAGACTTCAGTACGACCGCGGAAGTGGGTAGACAGCATGGCCGGCCATTCCAAGTGGGCCACTACCAAGCACAAGAAGGCGATCATCGATGCCCGCCGCGGCAAGATGTTCGCCAAACTGATCAAGAACATCGAGGTCGCCGCCCGGGTGGGCGGTGGCGACCCGGCGGGCAACCCGACCCTGTACGACGCCATCCAGAAGGCCAAGAAGGCGTCGGTCCCCAACGACAACATCGAGCGTGCGCGTAAGCGCGGCGCCGGCGAGGAGGCCGGCGGCGCCGACTGGCAGACCGTGACCTATGAGGGCTACGGCCCCAACGGGGTGGCGGTGCTGATCGAATGCCTCACCGACAACCGCAACCGGGCCGCCAGCGAGGTCCGGGTGGCGATGACCCGCAATGGCGGCAACATGGCCGATCCGGGTTCGGTGGCCTACCTGTTCAACCGCAAGGGTGTGGTCATCCTGGAGAAGAACGACCTCACCGAGGACGATGTGCTCACCGCGGTCCTGGACGCCGGCGCCGAGGACGTCAACGATCTGGGGGACCGGTTCGAGGTCGTCTGCGAACCGGGCGATCTGGTGGCCGTGCGCACCGCACTGCAGGACGCCGGCATCGACTACGACTCTGCGGAACTCAGTTTCATACCGTCGGTGACGGTTCCGCTGGACGCCGACGGCGCCCGCAAGGTGATGAAGCTCGTCGAGGCGCTCGAGGACAGCGACGACGTGCAGGAGGTCTACACCAACGCCGACATCCCCGACGAGGTGCTCGCCGAACTCGACGAGGAGTGACGGCCACCTCGCGCGTCGGCCTGCGGGCTGACCCGCTGCCCGCCCCGGGGCGTGTCTGGTTGGGGACTGTCCACAACACCGGCTAGGCTCTCGAACAGCTGTTCTAGGGAAGGGTCGATGTGCGGGTGATGGGAGTCGATCCCGGGTTGACGCGGTGCGGGTTGTCGGTCATCGAGGGAGGCCGGGGGCGGCAGGTCACCGCGCTGGACGTCGACGTCGTGCGTACCCCGACCGGGGAGCCGTTGCCCAAGCGGTTGCTGATGATCAGCGACGCCGTCGAGTACTGGATGGACACCCACCGGCCGGACGTCATCGCCATCGAGCGGGTGTTCTCGCAGCAGAATGTGTCGACGGTGATGGGTACCGCGCAGGCCGGCGGGGTGATCGCCCTGGCCGCCGCCAGACGTGACATCGATGTGCACTTCCACACTCCCAGCGAGGTCAAGGCGGCGGTCACCGGCAACGGTCGCGCGGACAAGGCGCAGGTCACCGCGATGGTGACGAAAATCCTTGAGCTACAGACAAAACCGACACCGGCTGATGCCGCGGACGCGTTGGCGTTGGCGATCTGCCACTGCTGGCGGGCGCCGATGCTCGCGCGGATGGCCAAGGCCGAGGCCCTGGCCGCCCAACAGCAACGCATGTTCCGCGCCCGCCTGAAGGCGGCGCCGCAGCGGACGTCGCGGGGTGCCCGGTGATCGCCTCGGTGCGCGGTGAGGTGCTCGAGATCGCGCTGGACCACGCGGTGATCGAGGCCGCCGGGGTGGGGTACAAGGTGATGGCGACCCCCGCGACCCTGTCGACGCTGCGGCGGGGCGGCGAGGCACGGTTGATCACCGCGATGATCGTGCGCGAGGACTCGATGACGTTGTACGGCTTCCCCGACACCGACGCGCGCGATCTGTTCCTCACCCTGATCGGGGTGACCGGGGTGGGGCCGAAGACCGGACTGGCCACCCTGGCGGTGTACGACCCGCCGACCCTGCGGCAGGTGCTCGCCGACGGGGACGTCAAGGCCCTGACCCGGGTGCCCGGCATCGGGAAACGCGGCGCCGAACGCATGGTGCTCGAACTGCGGGACAAGGTCGGCCCGGTGGCGGGCGCCGCCGCGGGCGCCGCGGCGGCAGGCGGCCACGCGGTGCGCGGACCGGTGGTCGAGGCCCTGGTGGGGTTGGGGTTCTCCGCCAAACAGGCGGAGGAGGCCACCGACAAGGTGCTCGCCGATGATCCGGACGCGAGCACGTCCACCGCGTTACGGTCGGCGCTGTCCATGCTGGGGAGGAAATGAGCCGATTCGACGCACACGCCGCCGAGCAGGGCGAGCCCGAACGTGAGGTGTCGCCGGCGCTCACCGTCGGGGAGGGCGATATCGACGCCGGCCTGCGTCCTCGCTCGCTCGACGAGTTCATCGGGCAGCCGCGGGTGCGGGAACAGCTGCAACTGGTCATCGAGGGGGCGAAGAACCGGGGCGGCACCCCCGATCACATCCTGCTGTCCGGGCCGCCCGGCCTGGGCAAGACGTCGCTGGCGATGATCATCGCCGCCGAGCTCGGCTCCTCGCTGCGGGTGACCTCGGGTCCGGCGCTGGAGCGGGCCGGCGACCTGGCGGCGATGCTGTCCAATCTCGTCGAGCACGATGTGCTGTTCATCGACGAGATCCACCGCATCGCCCGGCCGGCCGAGGAGATGCTCTATCTGGCGATGGAGGACTTCCGGGTCGACGTGGTGGTGGGCAAGGGTCCGGGCGCGACGTCGATTCCGCTGGAGGTCGCGCCGTTCACGCTGGTCGGCGCCACCACCCGGTCCGGCGCCCTGACCGGACCGCTGCGTGACCGGTTCGGTTTCACCGCGCACATGGACTTCTACGAACCCGCCGAACTCGAACAGGTGCTGGCCCGCTCCGCAGGCATCCTCGGCATCGAGCTGGGCGCCGAGGCCGCCGCCGAGATCGCCCGGCGGTCGCGCGGCACGCCGCGGATCGCCAACCGGCTGCTGCGCCGGGTCCGCGACTACGCCGAGGTCCGCGCCGACGGGGTGATCACCCGGGACGTCGCCAAGGCCGCGCTGGAGGTGTACGACGTCGACGAGCTCGGGCTGGACCGGCTGGACCGGGCGGTGCTGACCGCGCTCACCCGCAGCTTCGGCGGCGGCCCGGTCGGGGTGTCGACGCTGGCGGTGGCGGTCGGGGAGGAGGCCACCACGGTGGAGGAGGTGTGCGAACCGTTCCTGGTGCGGGCCGGGATGATCGCGCGCACCCCGCGCGGCCGGGTCGCCACCGCGCAGGCGTGGACCCATCTGGGGCTCAGCCCGCCGGCTGGGGTGACCGCATTCGGTCAGCCCGCACTGTTCGAGGAACCCTGACCGCCGGTCCCTGAATCAAGGGAGGACGCCATCGCCGGGGACAACACCACAGACACCGGCCCGGACAGGGCCGGAAACAGTGCCGGGGGACCCGTGGGGGCGAGCGCCCCGATCCGGCTCGGGGGACTGTGCGCCCTGCTGTCGGCCGCCGCACTGCTCGGGGACCGGCCGTTGCTCCAGCTGCTCTCCGGCCTGGTCTTCCTCGGGGTGTTGGTGGCGGTTCTGCGCGCCACCGAGGGGCTCGGCGCGGCCGCTCACATCGCGTTCGCCGGCGGGCTCGTCCACTTCGCCGTCGCGGCGACCGGCCTCGACACCGACCGTGCGGCGCAGGCCGCTCAGATCGGGGCCGCGCTGCTGATCTTCGCGACCTCCGTGGTGGTCTGGCGTACCAACGTGTTCCCGAGATGGTCGGCGCTCGGCGCGGTGTTGGGGATCCTGCCGCTGGCGCACGGCTGGGCGCCGACCGCCGCCGCGTGGTCCACCCTCGGGTGGCTGGTGTTCATCGGAGTGCTGATGCTGGCCGCACCGCCGGTGGTACGGGTCAGACCGGCCGGCTGATCGGTCCTTCGTTAGAGGAGCTGCCGACGGGGTACCCGACAGCTCAGCGAAGGAGGCCATCATGACCGACACCGACACCGTGCGTCCCCGCGGCGGCAGGATGCACATGCGCCGCAGCCGCGGGGCCGTCACCGGATTGCTGCTGCTACTGCTGGGCCTGTGGGGTGCGCTGATCCCGTTCGTGGGTCCGTATGTCGACTTCGCGTTCACCCCGGACGAGCCGTGGACGTGGACCGTCGGGCGGGGCTGGCTGCAGGTGCTGCCCGGCGCCGTCGTCGCACTGGGCGGGCTGATGCTGATGGTCTCCCGCAGCCGGGCCACCGCGATGCTGGGGGGCTGGCTCGCCGTGGCCGGCGGCACCTGGTTCGTGGTGGGCCGCGCCTTCGCCGGGCTGCTCGGCCTGGGCGACGCCGGAGCGCCGGTGGCGAGCAATGAGACCGAACGGCTGTGGCTGGAGATGACGCACTTCTACGGGCTGGGCGCGCTGATCATCCTGCTGGGCGGGATGGCGGTCGGCCGGGTCTCCATCCGCAGCGTGCGGGACATCGAATACGCCACCACACCGGCGACCACGGCCACGGCCGCCGGCTCCGCCACGCCGGCGGCTGCCCCCGTCACCACGCCTGCCCCGGCCGACACGACAGTGCCTGCCGAGACGACGGGGCCTGCCGAGACGACGGGGCCTGCCGAGACGACGGGGCCCGGGACCGGTCCCACCGCCACAACCGCTCGGGCCGCGGCGTCCGACGAGCCGGTGGCCGCTGCCCCGAAGCGTCGCCGGTGGACGAATCCGTTCAGCCGCCGGCACACCACCGCCCACTGACCACGGGGTCTGGGCCCCGCGGAGTTCCCGGTCGTCAGTCGTCCTTCCACGTCTCGAGGGGTGACGACCGGGAATTCCGCTGTTCGGGGTCCGTGATGGCGTACCGTGCAGTCGGCCCCGCAGTGCCGCAATGGCACACTGGTCACTTACGAGGATTCGTGTGCCCGGTCGGGCGCTCGTGACCACAAGACCGACACGAAAGACAAACGCTTCATGGACTTGGTCGTCTTTTTACCCCTGCTCATCGTGCTGGGCGCTTTCATGTTCTTCGCGTCGCGGCGCCAGAAGAAGGCCATGCAGGCCATGATCGACCTGCACGAATCCCTTCGGGTCGGAGATCAGGTGCACACCACCGCGGGTCTGAAGGGCACCATCCGGGCCATCGATGATGACTACGTGGACCTGGAGATCGCCCCCGGCGTCGTCACCACCTGGATGAAGCTGGCCGTGCGGGACCGCATCGAGCCACAGACCGCGGACACCGACGACGTCACCGACGTCAGCACCTCCGACTCGACCGGTCAGGACCGGCTGTCCTGAGGGTGACGCTCAGCTCGACCACGTACCCTTTGCTGTGCTGACGAACTGATCTCGAGGAGACACAAGCACGTGGCATCGCCTTCGGCGCCGGTGTACCCTGCCCGCTACCTCACGTTGTTCCTGGTGATACTCATCGGCACCTACCTGCTGGTGTTCTTCACCGGAGATCGCGAGCCCGAACCGAAACTGGGCATCGACCTGCAGGGCGGCACCCGCGTGACCCTGACCGCCCGAACCCCCGACGGCTCCGCACCGACCCGCGAGGCGCTCGAGCAGGCGCAGCAGATCATCGGCGCCCGCGTCGACGGGCTGGGGGTGTCCGGTTCGGAGGTCGTGATCGACGGGGACAACCTCGTCATCACCGTGCCGGGTACCGACGGGAGCGGGGCGCGCAGCCTCGGCCAGACCGCACGGCTCTACATCCGCCCGGTCATCCACGCGATTCCCGCGCAGCCGCGGTCCGAGGAGGGCCCGGAGGAGTCAGAGGGCCCCGAAGGGTCAGAGGAGGCGCCGCCCGCTGACGAGGGCGCACCCGCCATCCCCGGGCTCCCGGGCCTGCCGGGCGCGGGCGAACAGCCAGCCAACCCGCTGCTGCCCACCCCGGGTGAGGCCCCGGCCCCCGGCGAGGCGCCGGCCCAGCCGGGTGAGGCGCCCACCCCGGCGCCCGGCCCGCAGCCGCGGCCCTATCCGGAGCAGCCGGCCCCGACTCCCGAGCCCGATCCGGGCACACCGCCCCCGGCCGAGCCGGCGCCGGGCACACCGCCCCCGGCCGAACCCGCACCGGAGCCCGAACCGGAACCGGCGCCGGGCACCCGGGAGGCGATCGCCAAACGCATCGCCGCGGAGAAGGAGCTGCGGCAGAACACCAATCCGCAGATTCAGCTGCTGGCACTGCAGTTCCAGGCCACCCGGTGCGGCGAGGAGGATGTGCTCGCCGGCAACGACGACCCGGAACTGCCGCTGATCACCTGCTCCACCGACGGTCAGACGGTCTATCTGTTGAACAAGTCGATCATCAGCGGTGAGCAGATCGAGAACGCGTCATCGGGCCGCGATCCGCAGCGCGGCGGCGAGTATGTGGTGGACCTGCAGTTCAAGGGGGACGCCACCGACATCTGGGCCGACTTCACCGCCGCCAACGTCGGCACCCAGACCGCGTTCGTGCTGGACTCCAAGGTGGTCAGCGCCCCGCAGATCCAGGAGCCGATCCCGGGCGGGCGCACCCAGATCACCGGACGGTTCAACGCCGAGACAGCCAAGGAACTGGCGAACGTCCTCAAGTACGGTTCGCTGCCGTTGTCGTTCGAGGCGTCCGAGGCCGAGACCGTCTCGCCCACCCTCGGGCTGAACTCGCTGCGGGCCGGGCTGATCGCCGGTGCGGTGGGCCTGGCCGCGGTGTTGCTGTACTCGCTGCTGTACTACCGGCTGCTGGGCGTGCTCACCGCGTTGTCGCTGGTCGCCGCCGGGGCGCTGGTCTACGCGGTGCTGGTGCTGCTCGGCAGATACATCAACTACACCCTGGACCTGGCCGGTGTCGCCGGTCTGATCATCGGTATCGGCACCACCGCCGACTCGTTCGTGGTGTTCTTCGAACGCATCAAGGACGAGATCCGGGAAGGCCGTTCGTTCCGGTCGGCGGTGCCCCGAGGCTGGGCGCGTGCCCGCAAGACCATCCTGTCGGGCAACGCCGTCACCTTCCTGGCCGCCGCGGTGCTGTACTTCCTGGCGATCGGCCAGGTGAAGGGTTTCGCGTTCACACTGGGGTTGACGACCATCTTCGACGTCATGGTGGTGTTCCTGGTGACCTGGCCGCTGGTCTATCTGGCGTCCAAGTCGCCGACGCTGGCCAAACCGTCGCTCAACGGTCTGGGCGCGGTCCAGCAGATCGCGCGGGAACGCCGCGCCGCACGCGCCACCACGGGACAGGGAATCTGAGAAGGCATGGCCGCTGAACATTCCGACACCACCACCGAGTCCACCGCCGTCGAGGCGCCCGCGCTGGACACCGCCGCGCCCAAACAGCACGGCTTCTTCGTCCGGCTCTACACCGGCACCGGCGCCTTCGAGGTCGTCGGAAAACGCCGGCTGTGGTTCATCGTCAGCGGGCTGATCCTGGCGGTCGCGGTGGCCAGCATCGTGCTGCGCGGCTTCACCCTCGGCATCGACTTCGAGGGCGGCACCACGGTGTCGATGCCGGCGACCGGGGCCGACGGACCGGTGGCGGTGGAGGAGGTCGAGTCGATCTTCACCGACGTCATCGGCACCCCACCGGAGTCGGTGGTGGTCGTCGGGTCGGGCAGCACCGCCACCGTGCAGATCCGGTCCGAGACGCTGACCAACGACGAGACCGAGGATCTGCGCACCGCGCTGTTCGACCGGTTCCAGCCGGCCACCCCCGACGGGACCCCGAGCCGGGCGGCGATCAGCGACTCGGCGGTGTCGGAGACCTGGGGCGACCAGATCACCAAGAAGGCGATCATCGCGCTGGTGGTGTTCGTGGTGCTCGCCGCGATCTACATCACCGCCCGCTATGAGCGCTACATGGCGCTGTCGGCGCTGGCTGCGATGTTCTTCGACATCATCGTGACGGCCGGCATCTATTCGCTGGTCGGCTGGGAGGTCACCCCGGCGATGGTGATCGGCCTGATGACCATCCTGGGTTTCTCGATCTACGACACGGTGATCGTGTTCGACAAGGTCGAGGAGAACACCCACGGCTTCGAACACACCACCCGGCGCACCTACGCCGAACAGGCCAACCTGGCGGTCAACCAGACCTTCATGAGGTCCATCAACACCAGCCTGATCTCGGTGCTGCCGATCGTGGCGCTGATGATCATCGCGGTGTGGATGCTCGGGGTCGGCACCCTCAAGGACCTGGCCCTGGTCCAGCTGGTCGGCGTCATCGTGGGCACCTACTCGTCGATCTACTTCGCCACCCCGCTGCTGGTGTCGCTGCGGGAACGGTTCGACGACAAGGTCCGCAAGCACACCCGCCGGGTGCTGAACCGCCGCGAGCGGCTGACGTCCCCGGCCGCCGACGCCGGCGGGGAGCCGGACACCGGCGCGGACGAGGGTGCGGGGCCGGCGCGGACCGGCACCGAGGCCGCCGCGACGACGGTCAGTGTGCCCGCCGCGGACAAGCCGGCGCCGGGCGCCCGACCGGTGCGGCCGACCTCGAGCCGCACCGGACGACCGGCAGGTAAGCGCAAGACCCGGCGGCAGTAGCCCGATGGTTCCAGCGGTGCCTCTGGCGCGGTTACGACGTGCCCTGGTGCTGATCGCGGTGCTGCTGGCGGTCGGCGGGGGCGTCTCGGCCTGCGGTGGCGGCACCGCCGACGAGATCGACTACGCCATCGACGGTCGGCTGACCACCTACAACACCAACACCGTGGCCGGTGCGGCCTCGGGCGGGCCGCAGGCGTTCGCCCGGGTGCTGACCGGTTTCCACTACCGCGGGCCCGACGGCCAGATCATCGGGGACACCGACTTCGGCACCGTCTCGGTGGTGGGGCGCAGCCCGCTGGTGCTGGACTACGAGATCAACCCCGACGCGGTGTACTCCGACGGCAAACCGGTCACCTGCGACGACATGGTGCTGGCGTGGGCGGCGCAGTCCGGCCGGTTTCCCGGTTTCGACGCCGCCAGCCGGGCCGGCTATCGCGACATCCTCACGGTGGACTGCGCGCCGGGCCAGAAGAAGGCGCGGGTGTCGTTCGCGCCGGACCGCGGCATCGTCGCCTACGGGCAGCTGTTCGACGCCACCTCCCTGATGCCGGCGCACGTCATCGCCGACGAGCTCGGCATCGACGTGATCGCGGCGATCCGCACCCAGGACGCCGCCGCGATGGAACGCGTCGCCGAGGTCTGGAACACGATCTGGGATCTGAGCCCCGACATCGACCTGGCTAAATTCCCGTCGTCGGGGCCGTACAAACTCGACAAGGTCACCGAGGACGGCGCCGTGGTGCTGGTCGCCAACGACAAGTGGTGGGGCGCGCCGCCGCAGACCCCGACCATCACCGTGTGGCCGCACTCCGCCGACACCGGCGACCGGATCAGCCGCGGCGAGCTCGACGTGGTGGACATCGCGGCGGGGTCGGCGGGCACGTTGAACCTGCCCGACGACTACGACGCCAGTACCTCCCCGTCGGCCGGGGTGCAGCAGATGATCTTCGCCCCCGGCGGACCGTTGGCGGCGCCGCCGGCGCGCCGTGCGCTGGCGTTGTGCACACCGCGCGACGTGCTGGCCCGCAACGCGGGGGTGCCGATCGTCAACGCCCGCCTCAACGCCGCCGAGGAGGACGCGTTCGGCGTCGCCGAGGCGGGCGCCGAGGGCGGACAGTTCACCGCCGCCGATCCGGAGGCGGCGCGCGAGGCCCTCGGCGGCGAACCGTTGCGGGTGCGGATCGGGTATCAGAGCCCGAACCCGCGGATGGCGGCCGCGGTCGGCGTGATCGCCGAGGCCTGCACCCCGGCCGGGATCACCGTCGAGGACGCCGCCACCGAGACCACCGGGCCGCTGACGCTGCGCGACAACGAGATCGACGTGCTGCTGGCCGGCACCGGCGGCGCGGCCGGATCCGGTTCCACCGGGGCGTCGACGATGGACGCCTACACCCTGCACAGCGGCAACGGCAACAACCTGTCGGGTTACCGCAACGAACGCGTCGATGGCATCATCGACGCGCTGGCGGTCACCAGCGACCCGAAGGAAGTGGCCCGGCTGCTGGCCGAGGGGGCCCCTATGCTGTGGGGTGATCTGCCCACCCTGCCGCTGTACCGTCAGCAGCGCACGATCGTGACGTCGAACGACATGTACGCGGTGAGCGGCAATCCGACCCGGTGGGGTGCGGGCTGGAACATGGACCGCTGGGTGCTGCGGCGATGAGCGGTGCCGGGTACGCGGCCGACGCGGCGGCACTGATCGCCGCGCATCTGCGGGAGGTGGCGGACTTCCCCGAACCGGGCATCCAGTTCAAGGATCTGACCCCGGTGCTCGCCGACGCCCGCGCGCTCACCGTGGTGACCGACGCGCTGGCGGCGAACATCGGCGGCGCCGACCTGGTGGCCGGGCTGGACGCGCGCGGGTTCCTGATCGGCGCCGCGGTCGCGATCAGGCTGGGCACCGGTGTGCTCGCGGTCCGCAAGGGCGGCAAGCTGCCACCCCCGGTGCGCTCGGAGAGCTATGTCCTGGAGTACGGCACCGCTTCGCTGGAGATCCCGGCCGAGGGAATCGATCTCACCGGTCAACGCGTTGTGATCGTTGACGATGTGCTGGCCACCGGGGGCACGGTGGCGGCCGCTGCGCGGTTGCTGCGCAGCGCCGGCGCGACCGTGTCGGGGGTTGCGGTGGTGCTCGAACTCGGTGGGCTCGGTGGCCGGGCGGCGCTGGAACCGCTGCCGGTGAGCAGCCTGTACACGACGTGAGCGATATCCTCGTGGCAGGCGGTACCTGATCGCTTCACGAGTGGACTGCGGAGGTGATGATGGCCGACGATCCCCGGTCGACGCAGGCCGTCCAGCCGCCGCAGGAGCCGGTCGAGCCGCCCAAGCCGACCAGCGCGTCGCGGCGGGTGCGGGCCCGGTTGGCCCGCCGCATGACGGCACAGCGCAGCGCGATCAACCCGGTGCTCGAACCGCTGGTCGCGGTGCACCGCCAGATCTACCCGAAGGCCGACCTGTCGTTGTTGCAGAAGGCCTACGAGGTGGCCGAACGCCGACATGCCGATCAGCTGCGCAAGTCCGGTGACCCCTACATCACCCACCCGCTGGCGGTCGCCAACATCCTGGCCGAGCTGGGAATGGACACCACCACGCTGGTGGCGGCGCTGTTGCACGACACGGTCGAGGACACCGGCTACTCCCTGGAGGAGTTGACCGCCGAATTCGGCTCCGAGGTCGCCCATCTGGTCGACGGCGTCACCAAGCTGGACAAGGTGGTGCTGGGCAGCGCCGCGGAGGGCGAGACCATCCGCAAGATGATCATCGCGATGGCCCGCGACCCGCGGGTGCTGGTGATCAAGGTCGCCGACCGGCTGCACAACATGCGCACCATGCGTTTCCTGCCGCCGGAGAAGCAGGCGCGCAAGGCCCGGGAGACCCTGGAAGTCATTGCGCCCCTTGCGCATCGGCTGGGCATGGCGACGGTGAAGTGGGAGCTCGAGGACCTGGCGTTCGCGATCCTGCACCCGAAGAAGTACGAGGAGATCGTGCGGCTGGTGGCCGACCGGGCGCCGTCGCGCGACACCTACCTGGCCAAGGTCCGCGCGGAGATCTCCAACACGCTGGCCAAGTCGAAGATCAACGCGGTCGTCGAGGGCCGGCCCAAACACTACTGGTCGATCTATCAGAAGATGATCGTCAAGGGCCGCGACTTCGACGACATCTACGATCTGGTCGCGGTGCGCATCCTGTGCGATGAGATTCGGGACTGCTACGCCGCGGTCGGGGTGGTGCACTCGCTGTGGCAGCCGATGGCGGGGCGGTTCAAGGACTACATCGCCCAGCCCCGCTACGGCGTGTACCAGTCGCTGCACACCACCGTGATCGGGCCGGAGGGCAAACCGCTGGAGGTGCAGATCCGCACCCACGACATGCACCGCACCGCCGAGTACGGCATCGCCGCGCACTGGCGGTACAAGGAGGCCCGCGGCCGCAACGGTGTTCCGCATCCGCATGCCGCCGCGGAGATCGACGACATGGCCTGGATGCGGCAGCTGTTGGACTGGCAGCGGGAGGCCGCGGACCCCGGTGAGTTCCTGGAGTCGCTGCGCTACGACCTGGCGGTGCAGGAGATCTTCGTGTTCACCCCGAAGGGGGATGTGGTCACCCTGCCGGCCGGCTCCACCCCGGTGGACTTCGCCTACGCGGTGCACACCGAGGTCGGGCATCGCTGTATCGGCGCGCGGGTCAACGGCCGGCTGGTGGCGCTGGAACGGCAGTTGGAGAACGGCGAGGTCGTCGAGATCTTCACCTCCAAGGCGGCCAACGCCGGGCCGTCGCGGGACTGGCAGTCGTTCGTGGCGTCGCCGCGGGCCAAGGCCAAGATCCGCCAGTGGTTCGCCAAGGAGCGCCGCGAGGAGGCGCTGGAGGCGGGTAAGGAGGCCATCGCGCGGGAGGTGCGCCGCGGCGGGCTCCCGTTGCAGCGGCTGGTGACCGCCGAGGCGTTGTCGGAGCTGGCCGGGGAATTGCGCTACGCCGACGTGTCGGCGCTCTACACCGCGGTGGGGGAGGGCCACGTCTCGGCGCGCCATGTCGTGCAGCGGTTGCGGGCGCGGCTGAGCAGCGACGACGAGGCCGAGGACGAACTCGCCGAACGGTCCACCCCGTCGACGATGCCGGTGCGGCAGCGCACCCCGGAGGACTGCGGCGTGTCGGTTCCCGGCGCGCCGGGCGTGTTGACCAAGCTGGCCAAGTGCTGCACCCCGGTCCCGGGCGACAACATCATGGGGTTCGTGACCCGCGGCGGCGGGGTCAGCGTGCACCGCACCGACTGCACCAACGCGGCCGAGCTGCAGAAGCAGTCCGAACGCATCATCGACGTGAAGTGGGCGCCGTCGCCGTCGTCGGTGTTCCTGGTGGCGATCCAGGTCGAGGCGCTCGACCGGCACCGGCTGCTGTCGGACGTGACCCGGGTGCTGGCCGACGAGAAGGTCAACATCCTGTCGGCGTCGGTGACCACCTCCAACGACCGGGTGGCGATCAGCCGGTTCACCTTCGAGATGGGCGATCCCAAACACCTCGGCCATGTGCTGAACGTGGTGCGCAACGTCGAGGGTGTGTACGACGTCTACCGCGTCACCTCCGCTGCCTGAGCGATTTCGGCGTGCTCACGTTCGCTGAGCGAGCGTCAGCACGCCGAAATCGCTGTCGTTTCTCTTGACTATCATTCATGAGCTCCCTAGTATGACCCGCATCACTTCGCGGTCGCTGTGACCCGACTGGACCGAGGAGCTCACCTCATGGCATCGCCGTCGAAACTCGCCCACGTCGTGTTCAAGACCAGTCAGCTGGCGAGGCAGGTCGACTGGTACGTCAAGGTGCTCGACGCCCAGGTGGCGTTCGCCGACGACACGTTCGCCTTCCTCACCTATGACGACGAGCACCACCGGGTGGCCTT
Organism: Mycolicibacterium thermoresistibile; assembly: GCF_900187065.1. NCBI lineage: Bacteria > Bacillati > Actinomycetota > Actinomycetes > Mycobacteriales > Mycobacteriaceae > Mycobacterium > Mycolicibacterium thermoresistibile. The sequence goes on along the minus strand of NZ_LT906483.1, from coordinate 2,803,354 downwards.
CATCGCCACCGGCGCGGACGAACCGCCGACCGACGCGCACACCGGACTGCACCACGTCGCGTTCACCTACGCCGGCCTCGACGATCTGCTCGACACCTACTTCCGGCTCAAATCCCAAGGCGTGGAACCGATCATGTGCATCAACCATGGGCCGACCACATCGATGTACTACCGCGATCCGGACGGGAACCAGGTCGAATTACAGGTCGACAACTTCACCACCGCCGAGGACGTCCAGCGCTTCATCGAGTCCCCGCAGTTCGCAGCCAACCCCGTGGGGGTGCTGTTCGATCCGGAGGAGCTGGCGGCGCGGTACCGGGCCGGGGAACCCTTCGAGGAGCTCGTGCGGCTGTGAGCGGTCCCGAACAGGCCCCGGTTCTCATCGTGGGGGCCGGCCCGGCCGGGCTGGCCACGGCATACGTGTTGGGGCGGAACGGAATTCCCAGCGTGGTCTGCGACCAGCACAGCGGGATCCATCCGCATCCCCGGGCCCACGTCATCAACACCAGGTCCATGGAGCTGTTCCGCTCGTGGGGCATCGCGGACGCGATCGCGCGGGACGAGCAGGCGTTCGACGCCGGTGCGGGTGTGCGGATCGTGTGGAAGCACAGCGTGTCCGGGGAGGAACTCGGGTGCATCGACCTACTGGACGCACCCGTGGAGAGCATCGAGCGACGGCGTGCCGCATCGCCGGTCGGTCTGATCTCGTGCCCGCAGGATCGCATCCAGCGGCTGATGGTCGACGCCGTCCTGAGGCAGGGTATGTCCCGTATCGACTATGACACCCGCGTCGTGGAGATCACCGACGCCGCAACCGGTGTCGAGGTGACCGCCGAGTCCCGGGGAAAGCCCAGGCGCTTCCGCGCCGATTATGTCGTGAACGCCGAAGGAGCGGGCGGTCGGCTGCGGTCCGCGCTGGGAATCGAGATGGACGGCATTCCCTTCATCGCCGATCAGGTCACCAGCTACTTCCACGCCGATCTGTCCGAGTGGACCGGCGAGCGTCCGCCGCTGCTGCAATGGATCATCAACACCGATGTCCAGGGGACGTTCATCGCGATGGGGCAGAACCGGTGGACGTTCACGATCGGCTTCGGCGCGACGGATGAGGCGCGCCGGGCGCTCGATCCGCAGCGCTGTGTGGAGCTGATCCGGCTCGCCATCGGGCCCGCCGGCTCCGACGTCGACATCGACTTCCGTTCGGCCGGATCCTGGACCCTCTGTGCCACCACCGCCCGCACCTACCGCGCCGGCCGGGTGTTCCTCGTCGGCGACGCCGCGCACCAGTTCCCCCCGACCGGCGGATTCGGGATGAACACCGGCCTGGCCGACGCGGACAACCTGGGCTGGAAACTGGCCGCGGTGCTGCACGGCTGGGCGGATGAGGAGCTGCTGGACACCTACGAGTCCGAACGCCGTCCCGTCGCCCTGGCCAACAGTGAGTTCAGCGTCACCAACGCGCTCAAGATGGCGAGCACGGGCATCGGGCCGACCGGTCCGCAGTTCGCGGCCGAACTGGAGAGCGACGACCCGTCGGTCGCCGCCGCCGTGCGCGACCGGATCAGAAACGCCATACCGGAACAGCGGCCGCACTTCGACCATCTCGAGCTCGAGATCGGGTACGTGTACCCGGGTGACGCTTCGGACGGCGATCCGGTCAGCACACCGGTCGTCGGCGGCAGGCTGCCGCACAGGTGGATCACCCGGATCACACCAGGGCAGGGCACCGCGTCCACCCTCGATCTGCTCGGCGACGGGTTCACTCTCCTCACCGGACCCGCCGGTGCGGCGTGGACGGCGGGCGTTCGCGATGTCGCGGTGCCGGTGCGCACCCTCACCGCAGGTGTGGATTTCGCTTTCACCGGCCCGTCCGACACCACGTTCCTCGCCGACGACGGCGCCGTTCTGGTCCGGCCGGACGGCCACATCGCCTGGATCGCGACGCATCTGCCCGCTGATCCCGCCGCCGAGCTGACCTCCGCGCTGCGCGGCGTCCACCTGTCCGCCGACGCCGCGAGAAGTGCCTCCGGACAAGGCGCCTCGAGATGAGGGCTGTGACGATTGACCGCTCCTGACCTCACCGACGATCCCCAACTCGTCGGCGGATACCACCTCATCGCCTCCCGGTCACGCATCACCTTCACCGCCAGATCGATCTGGGGGCTGCTCCCGGTGCGCGGCCACTTCGCCGAGGTGACCGGAACCGGAGAGCTGTCCGCCGACGGACGGGTCTCGGGCGCCCTGAGAATCGAGGTGGCGTCGTTGCGGACCGGGATGGGTAGGCGCGACGAGCACCTGCGGTCGGCCGACTTCTTCGACGCGCAGCGATTCCGGCACATCGACGTTGCCGTCACGGGTCTGCGCCGCGAGGCCCCGCAGCGGAACGCCATGCACCTCTCCCTGCGGGTCAAGGACGTCGTCAACGACCTCTCGGTGCCGGTCGACGTGTCGGTGAGCCCGCCCGACACCGTCCAAATCAGCACCGCGGTGACGATCGACCGCACCCGTTTCGGCGTGCCGTACAACCGGTTCGGCTTTGTCGTCAACGAGGTCGACCTGACGGCTGACTTGTCCTTCCGGCGCACCCCGCGATAGCCGACCGGCACACCACAACCCTCGAGGAGTTCGTATGCGTCTCTACAGCACCGATGCCGGCGTGGCGCGCGAGGACAGCCCGGGCATGTTGTCGCTGCTCGCGCTCGACCACACCGATGTCGGTGAGGTGCTGCGCCGCGGCGATCTCGAGACGGCCCGAACCGCCGCGGTGACCTCCACCCGTCCGGTGCACGACGTCACCCTGCGGGCGCCGGTGCCGGCTCCCGGGCAGGTCGTCATCGCGGGCCTGAACTATCCCAGCCACGCCGAGGAGGCCCGCGAGCTCGCCGCCTCCCTGGGCCGGGAGTTTTCCGGGCTGCCCACGGAGCCGAGCTTCCAGCTGTTGCCGATCACCGCGGCGCACGACCCGGACGCCGCGATCCGGGTGCCCGCGGCGGCACCCTACCAGGTGGACTACGAGGGGGAGGTCGCCGTGGTCATCGGCCGCACCGCCGACGACGTGCCGGTGGAGCGGGCGTGGGACTGTGTGGCCGGCCTGACCATCGCCAACGACGTGTCCGCCCGGGATGTGCAGCTGTCGGCGTTGCTCAGCGGCTCGATCGCCGGCATCGCCGATGCGAAGAGTTTCCCGACCTTCAAACCGATGGGGCCGTGCCTGGTGACCGCCGACGAGTTCACGCTGCCGGTCGATCTGCGGATCCGCACGCGGGTCAACGGGGAACTACGCCAGGATGATCGCACCGCGACCATGCTGTTCGACTTCCCCACGCTGGTCTCGGCGGTCTCCCGGCGGTATCGGCTGGAGCCCGGCGACGTGATTCTCACCGGGACGCCCAGCGGCGCCGGCGCGTTCTGTGACGCCTACCTGACCGAGGGTGACGTGGTGGAGGTCGAGGTGGAACGGCTCGGCGTGTTGCGCAACCCGGTCGGCTGGAGCCGGTCGGTCAGTTCGGCCAGTCTCCGGCGGTAGCGCTCGACGTTGTCGAACTTGATCTGCTCGTAGCCGCGGATGGTGTCCGGCAGCCCGGCGATCTCGACCGCCACGTCGTAGTTGGCGGAGTCGAGCCGCCCGATGAGCAGGTCGACGACGTCGAGGTATTCGCCGATCAGCCGCCGTTCGGTCTTGCGGACCGTGGTGTGGCCGAACGGATCCAGTGGTGTGCCGCGCAACCTTCTGGCCCGGCGCAGGACGAGGAACACCGGGGTGAACCATCGGCCGACCGAGATCTTGCGGCCGGGATTCTTGCGGAAAAGCCCCAGCTCCGTGAGGATCGGCGGCCGCAGTTTCCACATCACCTTGGCGTCCGCGCCGAATCGTGCTGTCACTTTGCGCTTTTCGTCCGGGTCGAGGGCCAGCCGGGCGACCTCGTATTCATCCTTGTACGCCATCAGCCGGTACAGGTTCTCGGCCACCGCCACGGTGAGGGACGTTCGGCCGAGCCCGGTGCGACGTTCGGCGGTGCGCACCTTCGACACCGTTTCGGCGTAGCGGCGGGCGTATCCGACGCTGTGGTAGTCGATGAGGTCGGAGATGCGTGCGGCCAGGGTGCGCGCCAGGTCGTCGTCCGCCGACGTGTCGATGGCAGCCAGCAGGGTCGCTGCCGTTCCGGTCGGTGGTGCCGGTGCGGCGGTCACCGCCGCGGGTTCGATCAGCGCGGCGAGTTCCTCGGGCGCGCTGACCGCCTTGCGCCCGTACCGGAAGGCCTCGATGTTGGTTTCGACTGCCACACCGTTGAGTTCGATCGCCCGTTCGACCGCCGACGGCGACAGCGGGAGGGCACCGGCCTGATAGGCGGCCCCGACCAGCAGCATGTTGGCGAACTGATTGCTGCCGAACAACTCCTGGCTGATCCGGTCGGCGTCCAGGCGAAGGTTGTCGTCGCGGCGGGTGGCTTCGTCGATGCCGGCGACGAGCGGATCCAGGGTGGGCGGCGCCGTCTCCGGCCGGCGGATCATCGCTCCGGTCGGCGTTTCGGCGGTGTTGATCACCGCCACGGTGCGGCCGGGCCGGATCACCGCGAGGTTGGCGGGCGTGGCGCCCACCAGGACGTCGCAGCACAGGTACAGATCGCATCCGCCGGCGGTGATCCTCGGTGAGAGGGTTTCGCCCGATCGGTGGATCTTGACGTCGCTGACCACCGGTCCGGCTTTCTGCGACAACCCGGTCTGGTCCAGCCCACACACCTGAAGACCGTCGAGAAAGGCTGCGGTGCCGAGGATCTGCGCCACCGTGACGATGCCGGTTCCGCCGATTCCGGTGAGCCGGATCGTGAATTCGTCCGCCGGCGCGGCCGGCTCGGGTGCGGGCAGATCGTCGGCGCCGATCGGGGGCGGCGGCCGGTGGCGGACCGCGCGCCCCGGAATCACCTCCATGAACGACGGACAGTCGCCCTGCACACAGGAGAAGTCGAGGTTGCACGACGCCTGATGGATCTGGGTCTTACGGCCGAACGGGGTGTCGACCGGGATCACCGACAGGCAGTTGGATTTCCGGCCGCAGTCTCCGCAGCCTTCACAGATCCGCTCGTTGATCACGATGCGTCGCCGCGGCGTGGGCGCTTTGCCGCGTTTGCGGGCGCGGCGCAACTCGGCGGCGCAGGGCTGGTCGTGAATGAGCACGGTGGTGCCCGGGATGGTGCGCAATCGCTCCTGGACGGCGTTCAGTTCGGCGCGGTCCTCGACAGTGGCGATCCGGGGCAGCCGATGGCCCCGGTAGCGCCTCGGATCGTCGGTGGTGATGACGATGCGCTCGACCCCTTCGGCGGCGAGGGTTTCGGCGAGCCGGGTCACGGTGTATCCGCCGACGGCGTCCTGTCCTCCGGTCATCGCCACTGTGGAGTTGAACAGGATCTTGTAGGTGATGTTGGTTCCGGCGGCGATCGACGCTCGGATGGCCAGCAGGCCGGAGTGCGACAGCGTTCCGTCACCGAGGTTCTGGAAGACGTGGTCGGCGTGGACGTAGGGTTGCTGACCGATCCACTGCGCCCCCTCACCGCCCATCTGGGTGAAACCGGTTATGCGGCCGACATGTTCGGGATCCATCATGGAGACCATGGCGTGACATCCGATACCGGCTCCGACCGCCGATCCGTCCGGGACCCTGGTGGAGGTGTTGTGCGGGCAGCCCGAGCAGAAGTACGGGGTGCGGTTCGCCACGGTCAGCGACAGCGGGACCCGCGGGGGCGCCGGTGCGGCCTGTGCTCCGTCGCCGCGCGGCACGGCGCCTTTCCGTCGCAACAACGGTTCGACGGCGCGGGTGATGATCTCGGCGTCGAGGCCGCCGTGTGCCGGCAGCAGCGCACGCCCGTCGCGGTCGGTGGTGCCGGAAACCGCGGCGCGGCACCCGCAGTCGTACAGGACGTCCTTGATCAGCAGTTCGAGGTGGGGTCCTTTGTCCTCCGCGACGACGATCTCGTCCAAACCGTCGGCGAATTCGGTGACGATCCCGGGCTCCAGCGGCCAGACCAGGCCGAGTTTGAGCAACCGGACTCCCGCGGCCGCGCAGTCCGCGGCGGTGCGCAGACCCAGGTCCGCCAGCGCCTGGCGGACTTCGGCGTACACCTGGCCGGCGGCCACGATGCCGATCCGGTCTCGGTCGGAGTGTGCGGTGACGGTGTTGAGACCGTTGAGCCGCGCGTACTGCACCACCAACGGCAGCCGGATCCGGTGCAGATTCTGTTCGGCCGCCACCGCGGTGGCCGCGGCCGGCGCGGGGGTGATGGTGTGCTGATAGGGCTTGCCGTCGACGAGCGGCAGTACGGGGTCGAAGGTTTCGACGGCCGGCGTGACGACACCGTATGCATCGGCCACATGGGTGCTGATCTTCAGCGCCGTCCAGGTGCCGGTCGCACGCGACATCGCCACGGCGTGCAGGCCGAGGCGCAGCACATCATCGGGGTCGGCGGCGGCCAGGGTGGGCACCAGCGCGGCGCGCAGCACGGTCTCCGAGCCGCCGGGCACGGTGGACGACTTCGCATTCGGGTCGTCGCCGCAGAAGGCCAGCACACCTCCTGCCGCGCTGGTGCCCATCAGGTTGCCGTGCCGGATGGCGTCGAGCGCCTGGTCGACACCGGGTGTCTTGCCGTACCAGTAGCCGGTGACGCCGGCCAGATCCGAACCCAGCGCCGGGACCGTCTGGGTGCCCTGTACCGACGTCGCGGCGAGCATCTCGTTCATGCCGGGGCGGAAGTCCACACCGCACTCGTCGAGCAACGCGCTGATGTCGCGCATGGTGAAGTCCACGGTGCCCAGCGGTGAGCCCTGGTAACCGGTGACGAACCCCCGGGTCGCCAGTCCGCGCCGGTCGTCGATCCGCCGGACGTCGAGCGGCACGCGGCACACCGCCTGGACCCCGGTCATCAACACCTTTCCGGTGGTGGCGGTGAAGCGGTCCTCGAGGCGGTAGCCCGACAACCGGGTCCCGATCACTGGCGTCGCCATGACTCTGAGTGTGCTGCAGACCCGGATCCGAAGCCATGGACAAGCCCACCAACTTGACCACGGAAATTCGTGGTTTCCACGAACCGACAGCGGGCTGCGCCGCCGTGACCGGACGCATCGGCCGGATGTTCGTGGCTTGCACGAACACTGAGCCCGGGTGACACTGATGCCCATGTCGTCGCCTGCGGACAGCCGGTGGGCCCGGTCCGCGACAAGCTCGATGCTCGACGAGCTCGAGGACATCGCCGCACAGGTGACCGCGATCATCCGTGCCGAGCTGCCGGCCTACGCGGCGATCCCCCTCGACGACCATCGGGCGGCGGTGCAGGATCAGCTGTCGGTGATCCTCACCGGTCTGCGCGAGATGCGCGGGCCCGGACCGGCGGACCTGATCACCGCGGAACGGCTGGGGCGGCGGAGGGCCGAGCAGGGGATCGACATCTCGGCGCTGATGCGCGCGTATGAGCTTCCGCTGCAGGAACTGTGGCAGCGGTATGCCGGACTGGTGTGCGACGGGAAGCAGGCGCAGGAGCTCATCGCGCTCGCGCCGTCGCTGCTGCGGTGGCTGCATCAGCTCGGCGGCGCCGCCGCCACCGGACATCAGATCGTGACGACGAGCCAGCTGGCCAACGAGGTGCGGTTGCAGGCGCAACTGCTCGACCTCATCACTGCCGATCCGGCCGGCGCCCAGACTCTGGTGCTGGCCGGCAGACTGGGCCTGGACACCGGTGGCACCTTCCAGGCCGTGGGCTTCACGCCCTCTGTCGACCCCCATCGACTGGAACGGGTGATCGTGCGGTTGCGGATCCACGCGGGACCGGTCGTCGCGGGCGTGCACGACGGCATGTTCGTGGTGCTCCAGCAGCACGACCGCACCGGCGTCGTCACGCAGCTGTGCCGCCCGCACGCCGCCGGCGGGGTGTTCGGAATCGGCGAGCCCCGCTACGGCCTGCAGGGGGCGGCGCTGTCGATCGGCGATGCCAGACGTGCCGCCGGGCTGGCCGCGGTGCTGGGCCATGACGTCGTGTTCAGCCGGCACTGGCTCTTGGCGTCGGTCCTCGCGTCGGCCGACCATCTCGATCATCTCGGCCGGGGAGCCGAGATCGCCTCCGAGCACCCGCATCTCAGTGAGGCGGTCGTCGCCTTCGCCCACAACGGTTTCTCCACCGCGGCGGCGGCGCGGGTTCTGCACCTGCATCCCAACACCGTGTCGTACCGGCTGGACCGCTGGACACAGTTGACGGGTTGGGAGCTGAACGATTTCGAGGGGCTGGCCAGATCGGTGGTGTGCATCGCGCTTTCGGCGCGCCGCGCGTCCGGCCCGTCCGCCACCGCGAGCGGCTAGGCCGGATGCTGCTGACCGCTTCGCGGCCGGGCAGCGGCCGCGCCGACCACCGCGCTCGTCACCAGGTCGATGTAATGCGCGGCCGGCTTGTCGACGCGGCGGACGCTCACCAGCAGCCCTTCGAAGAAGAAGTTGGCGACGTCGACCACGTGCGCCGGATCGACGTCTGCGGGGAGCTCGGGGGAGACGACGGCCATCAGGCGCTCCTGCAACCAGTCGTGGGTCTCGGTGTACACGGCGTGCAGGGCGGCGCTGTCGTCCATCCGTTCGTAGGCCTCGCGGTGCAGGCTGCGGTACGGGGCCAGCAGATCCAGGAACGTCGTCAACTCCAGATAGGGATCACCGGCCACGTCGGGGTCCGACTCGATGCGCCGTTGTGTCTCCCCGATCATGTGCCGCAGCACCGCGGCGAAGAGGTCGTCCTTGGTGGGGAAGTACCAGTGCACGGCCGCCGGGGCGAGGCCCGCGGCCTTGGCGACGGCGGCGATGCTGGTCGCTCGGTATCCGTATGCCTTGAACAGTTCCACGGCCCGCATGAGCACGGCCGCCTCGCGTTCGGCCTTGGGCACCGTCTGGTTGTTCCTGGGCACGCCGCCGAGTCTAGGGCACGCCGCGCGTCTGTTGACCCCCGAACAAGAGGCGGCGCGGCGTGCCCGGCTCAGCCGATCGGGCCTCAGTCCATCAGGATGCTGGTCACCCGCACCTCTTCGGCCGGGGCGCCGTCCATCGCGTTGCCGGCGATCCCGGCGGCGGCGATCTTGTCCAGGGTCTCCAGCCCGGTCTCGTCGATGACGCCGAACACGGTGTAGTCCGGCGGCAGCTGGGAGTCCTGATACACCAGGAAGAACTGGCTGCCGTTGTTGTGTTGGCCGGCGGAGTGCGCCATCGCCAGCGCTCCGCGCGGGTAGGTCACCGGCTCCTGCAGCGCCGGGTCGCCCTGCGGGTACTGGTTGGTCGGATACTCGTTGCCGAACTGATAGCCGGGCCCGCCGGCGCCGGTGCCGGTCGGGTCACCGCACTGCAGCACCGACAACGCCGGGGTGGCGGTGAGCCGGTGGCAGGTCGTGTCGTCGAAGTAGCCCTGCTGCGCCAGGCTCACGAAGCTGTTCACGGTGCACGGCGCCTTGCCGTTGTCCAGCCACAGCCCGAGATTGCCCTGGTTGGTGCTCATGCTGACGCTGACCCACTCGGGATCGGTCGGCACCTTCCCGGTGCGGGGCGGGTTGACCTCCTTGCTCGCCGGTGTCGCGGCGGCGGGGTACTGGCAGTCGGCCCCCAGATCGGGTGGCGGGTTGAAGGCCGGCAGCTGGCCCGGTCCGCCGGCCGGCAACGGTGTCGGCCCGGCGAGTTGGGTGTCGGGGGTCTCGGACTGCGCCGTGGTGTCCGACTCGGCGTCGTCGCGGTCCAGCACGAACACGTACACCGCCGCGCCGACCAGGGCGATCACGGCGACGACCGACCCGATGACGGCCAGCAGCCGGTTCCGGCGGGCCCTCGCCTCCCGCCGGGCGAGCTGTTCCTCGAGTTTGCGTTTTGCCGCTTCGCGCCGCTCTGCGTTGGTGGTCGGCACCCCTGGAGTCCTCCTCGTGTGCTCACTCGGTCGGCAACGAGTGTGCCAGGCGCGGCCGATTCCGGCCCTCGCAACCCTCGAACCCTCGCCGATGGGACACTGGTCAACGTGTTGGTCACCGGTTTCCCGGCGGGGATGTTGCAGTGCAACTGCTACGTCCTGGCGCCGCGGCGCGGTGCGGACGCCATCGTCATCGACCCCGGTCAGCGGGCGATGGGCCCGCTGCGGCGGATTCTGGACGAGAACCGGCTCACCCCGGCCGCGGTGCTGCTCACCCACGGCCACGTCGACCACATCTGGTCGGCGCAGAAGGTTGCCGACACCTACGGCTGCCCGGCCTACATCCACCCCGAGGACCGGTTCATGCTCACCGACCCGATCAAGGGCTTCGGGCCCCGGATCGGGCAGCTGCTGTTCGGCGCCCTGTTCGCCGAACCCAGGCAGGTGATCGAACTGGCCGTCGACGGGGAGCAGCTGAACTTCGGTGAGCTGCTGGTGACCGTCGACCACACGCCGGGCCACACCCGCGGTTCGGTGGTGTTCCGGGTGGCGGGGGACTCCACCGAGGTCGCGTTCACCGGCGACACCCTGTTCAAGCAGTCGGTCGGCCGCACCGATCTGCCCGGCGGCAGCGGGCGTGATCTCCTCACCTCGATCGTGAACAAACTGATGGTGCTCGACGATGACACCCTGGTGCTGCCCGGCCACGGCGCCACCTCCACCATCGGACAGGAGCGCCGCACCAACCCCTTCCTCGAAGGTCTACCCCTGTGAAGTTCTGCCCTGCGAAGGTGTACATCCGTGACTGACGTGTCGTCATTTCAGGCGCCCAAGGGCGTGCCCGACTATCTTCCACCGGAATCCGCCCAGTTCGTCGCGGTGCGCGACGGTCTGCTGCGGGCCGCGCACCGGGCCGGCTACGGCCACATCGAACTGCCGATCTTCGAGGACACCGCACTGTTCGCCCGCGGTGTGGGCGAATCCACCGATGTGGTCACCAAGGAGATGTACACCTTCGCCGACCGGGGCGACCGGTCGGTGACACTGCGTCCCGAGGGCACCGCCGGCGTCATCCGGGCCGTCATCGAGCACGGACTGGACCGCGGGCCGCTGCCGGTCAAGCTGTGCTACGCCGGGCCGTTCTTCCGCTACGAACGGCCGCAGGCCGGCCGCTACCGGCAACTGCAGCAGGTCGGGGTGGAGGCGATCGGGGTGGATGATCCGGCGCTGGACGCCGAGGTCATCGCGGTCGCCGACGCCGGTTTCCGGTCGCTGGGGCTGACCGATTTCCGGCTGGAGATCACCTCGCTGGGGGATGAGACCTGCCGGCCGCAGTATCGGGAGTTGTTGCAGGAGTTCCTGTTCAAGCTGGACCTCGACGAGGAGACCCGGCGCCGCGCGCAGATCAACCCGCTGCGGGTGCTCGACGACAAGCGCCCGCACGTCCGGGAGATGACCGCCGACGCGCCGGTGATGCTCGACCACCTGTCCGACTCCGCCAAGCAGCATTTCGACACGGTGCTGGCATATCTGGATGCGCTCGAGGTGCCGTATGTGATCAACCCGCGCATGGTGCGGGGGCTGGACTACTACACCAAGACCACCTTCGAGTTCGTCCACGACGGGCTCGGCGCGCAGTCCGGCATCGGCGGCGGCGGCCGCTACGACGGGTTGATGCGCCAGCTCGGCGGACAGGACGTGTCCGGCATCGGGTTCGGGCTCGGCGTGGACCGCACCATGCTGGCCCTGAAGGCCGAGGGCAAGCAGGTGGGCGAGACGGCCCGGGTTCAGGTGTTCTGTGTCCCGCTCGGCGCTGAGGCCAAACTGAAGCTGGCGGTGCTGGCCGCGAAGTTGCGCGCGGCCGGAATACGGGTGGACATGGCCTACGGCGATCGCGGGCTCAAGGGCGCCATGCGCGCGGCCGACCGTTCCGGCGCCGCGGTGGCGGTGGTGGCGGGGGACCGCGACATCGAGGCCGGGACGTTCGGTGTCAAGGATCTGGCCTCCGGCGAACAGGTCGACGTGCCGATGGATGCGGTCCTCGACGACATCCTCGCCCGCCTGAACTGACCGCCCACCCACCCGCGAGCGCGCGTGTTTGCACCCCGACACGCCGCGGCGGGCGTGCATTCTCGGACGCTCGCGACCCGCGACGGTCCCGGTCAGATCGTCAGCGCGGTGCGGACCATCGCCTCGGCGCCCGCACCGCCGGTTCCGCTGGCGGTGACCCGGCCCGATTCGAGCACGCAGTACCGCTGCGCGGACTGCAGCGCGAACCCGATGTGCTGCTCGACCAGCAGCACGCCCAGACCGCCGCGGCCGGTCAGTTCGGTGATGACAGCCTCGATCTCGGCGACCACCGACGGTTGGATCCCCTCGGTCGGTTCATCGAGGATCAGCATCTTCGGCCGGGTGAGTAGCGCGCGGGCGATCGCGAGTTGCTGACGCTGCCCGCCGGACAGCAGTCCGGCACGCCGGTTCAACACCTCGCGCAAGCCGGGGAACAGGTCCAGTTGTTCATCGATCAGCCGTCGGCCGTCGCGCCGCCGGTCGGCGACCACCTGCAGATTCTCCGCGGTGGTTAGCTGACCGAACGACTGCTGACCCTGCGGCACATACGCCAGCCCGCGTGCCACCCGGGCGCTGGGGCGCAGCCGGGTGACGTCCGCCCCGTCGAAGAACACCCGGCCCGACGTGCACTTGAGCAGGCCGACCGCGGCCCGCAGCAGGGTGGTCTTCCCGGCGCCGTTGTGCCCCATCACCGCCGCCACACCGTCGGGCGGCACCTCGAGGCTGACGCCGTGGATCACCTCCGACCGGCCGTATCCGGTTCGCACATCGACGAGTTCGAGCATCAGTGCGCCTCCTCGGGCAGTTCGGCGGCGGTGCCGAGGTAGACCTCCTGCACCTTCGGGTTGGCCTGCACCTCCTCGACGGTGCCCTCGGCGATCACCTGCCCGCGGGCCAGCACCGTCACCGAGGTGGCGAACGCGCGCATGAAGTCCATATCGTGTTCGACGACGACGACGGTGCGCTCACCACCGATGCGGCGCAACAGGTTTCCGGTCTGCTCCCGCTCCTCGTGGCTCATCCCGGCGACCGGCTCGTCCAACAGCAGCACGTCGGCGTTCTGCACCAGCAGCATGCCGATCTCCAGCCACTGCTTCTGCCCGTGGGCCAGGGTGCCGGCCGGCTCGTCCGCCAGGTCGGCCAGACCGATGGTCTGCAACGTCTCGGTGATCTGCGGCAGCACGGCGCCGCGGCGGCGCAGCAGGGTCCGCCACGAGCGGCCGGCTCCCGCGGCGATGTCGAGGTTCTGCAGCACGGTCAGCGTCTCGAACACGCTGGCGGTCTGGAAGGTTCGGCCCACGCCGAGCCGGGCGATCTGATGCACCTTCTTGCCGAGCAGTTCGACCCCGGACTTGTTCACCGACCCGGTGGCCGGCACCAGCCCGGTGATCGCGTCGATCACCGTGGTCTTGCCGGCGCCGTTGGGGCCGATCAGGAACCGCAGGTCACCCTGGAACAGGGTGAGGTCGACACCGCTGACCGCCTTGAACCCGTCGAAATCCACCGTCAGGCCGCGGACCTCGAGGTATTCGGCACGCATCCCGGCGTTGCCGCCGGCGACCGGTTCGCGAGCCGCCGTGGTCATACCGCGGCCTCCACTTTGACCTCCTGCGCATGCTTCACCGGCACCGCCGGGTCCGGGACGCGACGACGCAGCCGGGACCGCAGCGCTCCGAGTCCGGCCAGCCCGGCCGGGAAGAACCCGATCACCACGATGAACAGCAGCCCCTGGGCGTAGGTCCACTCCGACGGAAACCGTTCGGAGAACAGGGTTTGTGCCCATGCCACGCCGATCGCCCCCAGTACCGGGCCGAGCAGGGTGGTGCGTCCGCCGATCGCCACCCCGATCAGGAACGCGATCGACGGCAGGATGCCCACCTGCGACGGCGCGATGAAGCCGACGATCGGGGCGAACAACGCGCCGGCGATGCTGGCGAACAGCGCCGCCACGGTGTAGGCGACCACCTTGACGTTGGCCGGGTCGTAGCCCAGGAACCGGACCCGTTCCTCGTTGTCGCGCACCGCGACGAGCAGTTCGCCGTACCGGCTCTGCATCAGCTGCCGGGCCACCGCGACGACGATGAGCAGTGTCGCCGCGGCGATGAAGTACAGCATCCGACGGTTGGCCGGGTCACTCAGGGTGAACCCGAAGAAGGTGCGGAACCTGTTGAGGCCGTTGCTTCCCCCCAGACTGGTCTGCCCGACCAGGAAGATCGCCAGCGCCGCGGCCAGCGCCTGCGACAGGATCGCGAAGTAGGCGCCCTTCACCCGGCGTTTGAACACACCGAATCCCAGCGCCGCGGCGATACCGGTCGGCAGCACCACGATCGCGGCGAGCGTGACGACGGGGGAGGCGAACGGCTCCCAGTATCCGGGCAGCTCACGCACGCCGGCGATCTGCATGAAGTCGGGCACCCCGGTGCCGTAGATCTGCGCGTCGGCGATCTTGAGGTGCATGCCCATCAGGTATCCGCCGATGCCGAAGAACACGCCCTGACCGAGCACCAGCATGCCGCCTCGGCCCCAGGCCAGCCCGATGCCCACCGCGACGATCGCGAAGCACAGGAATTTGCCGAACAGCCCGAGCCGGAAGTCGGACAACACCATCGGTGCGACGACGAACAGCACCAGCGCGGCGAGCCCGAACCCGGCCCAGGTCTGCCAACGTCCCAGCACCCCTCCCGGCATCCGGTCGAGCACAGCGGTTCTCACGCGAGACTCCTTGTCCGAACGGTGAACAGCCCCTGCGGGCGGACCTGCAGGAAGATCACGATGAGCGCGAACACGATCACCTTGGCCAGCGACGCGGTGGTGCTGTATTCGATGAACGAGTTGAGGAACCCGAGCCCCAGCGCCGCGATCACCGTGCCCTTGATCTGGCCCAAGCCGCCGACGACCACCACCAGGAACGCGTCGATCAGATAGCTCTGCCCGATGGTGGGGCTGGTCGACCCGATCAACGTCAACGCCACCCCGGCGACCGCCGCCAGCCCCGATCCGATGAAAAACGTGGTGACGTCGGTGGTTCGGGATGAGATGCCGCTGGTCTCGGCGAGGTCGCGGTTCTGTACCACCGCGCGGATCCGTCGCCCGGCGGGGCTGTACTTCAGCACCGCGGCCAGCGCCGCCACGCACACCACCGCCAGTACCAGGATGAACAACCGCGTCTTGGGCACCACCGCGCCGAAGATCTCCACGCCCCCGCCGAGCCAGGCCGGGGCCAGCACGTTCACGGCGGGCGCGCCGAAGATGTCGCGGGCGACCTGCTGCAGGATCAGCCCGACCCCGAACGTCACCAGCAGGGTGTCCAGCGGACGGTGGTACATCCGGCGGATCAGGGTGACTTCCAGCAGTGCGCCCATGGCCCCGCCGACCAGGAAACCGACGAATAGTGAAACCAACAGGGACACACCGGCATCGGAGACGATCTGCTGCACCACGTACGCGGTGTAACAGCCCACCATGATGAATTCCCCGTGCGCCATGTTGATGACGCCCATCTGGCCGAACGTCAGCGCCAGACCCAGCGCGGCCAGCAACAGGATCGAGCCGAGGCTCAATCCCGTCGCCAGCTGTCCGATCAGGATGTCCATCCGGTCAGCTCGCCAGGCCGGCGGCCCACGGATAGGACTTCAGATAGGGGTCCGGTTCGATCGGGGCCGGTGATTCCCACACGGTGTAGATCAGGCCGTCGGGACGGATCTCACCGATGCGGGCGGTCTTGGTGATGTGGTGGGTCTCGCCGTCGATGGTGACGGTGCCCTCCGGGGCGTCGAAGCTCACGCCGTCGGCGTTCTCCTGGATCGCGTCGACGTCGAACGAGTTCGCCTTCTCGACGGTGTTCTTCCACAGATACACCGAGACGTAGGCGGCCTCCATCGGGTCCGATGTCGGCTTGGCGGCGCCGAACTCGTCCTTGTAGGCGGGGACGAACGCCTTGTTCACCGGGTTGTCGACGGTCTGGTAGTAGTTCCAGGCGGTGAGCTGACCCTCGATGTTCTGCACCCCGATGCCCCCGATCTCCTCCTCGGCGATCGACACCGACACCACGGGCATCTCCTGTGCGGTCAGCCCGACGTTGCGGTACTCCCGGAAGAACGCCACATTGGAGTCTCCGTTGAGGGTGTTGAACACCGCGTCGGCGTCGGCGGTGCGGATCTTGTTGACGATCGTGGAGAAGTCCGTCGACCCCAGCGGGGTGTAGTCCTCACCCTTGATCTCGATACCGTTGGCCGGGGCGTAGGCTTTGATGATCCGGTTGGCCGTCTGCGGGAACACGTAGTCGCTGCCGACCAGATACAGCGATGTCACGCCCTGCTCCTTGAGGTAGTCCAGGGCCGGGACGATCTGCTGGTTCGTGGTGGCGCCGGTGTAGAAGATGTTCGGTGAGGATTCCAGCCCCTCGTACTGCACCGGGTAGTACAGCAGCGCGTTGTTGCTCTCGAACACCGGCAGCATCGCCTTGCGGCTCGACGAGGTCCACCCGCCGAACACCGCGGCCACACAGTCGCTGCTGATCAACTTCTCGGCCTTCTCCGCGAACACCGTCGGCTCGGAGGCCCCGTCCTCGCCGATGAGTTCGATCTGTTTGCCCAGAACGCCCCCGTCGGCGTTGATCTCGTCGACGGCCAGCTTGATCGCGTCGCGGACGGTGACCTCGGAGATCGCCATGGTGCCCGACAGCGAATTGAGCGAGCCGACCTTGATCGTCGGGCCGGAGGTGTCGACGCACGAGGCGGCCCCGCTGGACGGCGCGTCACCGGCCCTGCTGCCGCAGCCGGCCAGGACCAGACCGGCGGCGAACACGACCGCGCCCGCTCGCAGTGCCGATGTGTTGAACCGGGAACGCCGTGGTCCCCGCATACCCGTATGTCTGCGCATATACGTCCCTACTCCTGACCTCGTGACGACTCGCGACGAATCTGCTGTGCCGAGTCGGGACGTTAGGACGTCTGTGTTTCTTCGGAATGTCTGTGTGTGACAGCGGCGTTACGGGCGGCGTAGCGGGCGCGGTCGTGTTCGCAGCCGGTCTGGTCCGGGCCGGGGGTGGCCGCGGGTGGTAACGATTCGGCATGATGGCTCGATGTGAGGGATATGCGAAAAGTGGCATCCACGGTCGGCGCGGCGGCACTGGTCGCCGCGGGTCTCATGTCCAGCCCCGCGATCGCCGGCGCCGAGCCGGAAGGGCAGGACGGACGGGTGGTTCGGTACACCGTCACGACGGGTCAGGAGGCCACCGTCGGCCTCTACTACCTGGCGACCGAACCGGACAGCCAGGCGAGCTACGACGCGGACCCGAACGCATACCTGCGCAATGAGCGCGTGACGATCGTGCCGGGCGCGCCCTGGGTCTTCGAGACCACCCTGAACGACACCAGCTGGGCCTATGTCAGCGCGGGCGCGGCCGCGCGGTACACCGGATCGGCGACCCCGCGGTGCGAGATCGCCATCGACGGTGAAGTGGTCGTCGAGCAGGCCGGCGACACCAGCGCGTTGTGTGCGCTGAAGCCCTGGTGAGCCGGGGTCAGCGCGGCAGGTTCTCGTAGTAGGGGATGACGATCTCGTCGGTGGCTTTGACGTCGCCGAGCATCATCGTGGTCAGCGGGTGCACCACCGCGGGATCGATCTCCAGGTTCAGGCAGGCCGGCACGCCGGCGGACAGCGCGCGTCTCATCGCGTCCGGAATGGCGTCGGCGGTGCGCACCCGTTCGCCGTGGCCGCCGAACGCCTCGGCGACCTTCTCGTAGGCGCTGTCGGCCAGTTCGGTGACCACGGCGCACTTCTCGCCGTACACCGCCTGCTGGCCGTGGATGGACATGCCCCACACCGCGTTGTTGAACACCACGGTCACCACCGGCATGCCGTGCCGGGCCATGGTGTCGAACTCCTGCGGATGGAACCCGGCGGCGCCGTCGCCGGTGATGAGCACCACCGGGGCGTCCGGGTGGGCGCGGGCCGCGCCGATCGCGAAGCCCGGTCCGACCCCCAGCGCGCCCAGATAGCCCAGCCGCAGCACACCGCTGGGGATCTCGGTGCGTGCGAAGAACTCCGCCCACGCCGGGGCTTCCGCGCCGTCCAGCACGAAGATCGTCCCGGGCGGGCATGATTCGACGACGGCCTTGGCCGCGAAGTAGGGGTGGATGCGGCCGCTGGCGGTGGTGTCGTCGGTGTAGAGCGCTTCGTGGAACCGCTGCGCACCGGTCGCCACCGAGACCCACTCCGACCAGTCCGGCCAGCTGCGCTCGGCCGCGGCCGCGGTGAGGGCCTCCAGGGTGGCGCGACAGTCCGCCACGATCGGCACCGCCACATCGTGCATGCGGCCGATCTCGGCGGCGTCCAGATCCACCTGGATGATCCGGGCGCCGGGGAACATGCTGGCGCGTCCGCCAGTGAACATCCCGGTCCGCGCGCCCAGCAGCAACACCACGTCGGGGGTGGGGGCGCCGAGCATCGGCAGAGCGCCGAGCGCGAGCAGACCGCCGGCGGCCAGCCGGTGCCCGGCCGGGATCGCGCCGTCGGACTTGCCCGGAGAGAACACCGGCACCCCGACCGTCTCGGCGAAGGAGACCAGCTCCTCGGCGGCCCGGGCGAACACCACCCCGCCGCCGCTGATGATCACCGGGTTCTTCGCCTCGGCCAGCACATCGAGGGCCTGCTGCACCGCGGCCCGGTCCGGCGCCGGCGCGCTCGGGACGGCGCCGGTCGCCGGGCGGCGCACGGCGGCCGCGTCGGTCTGGCCGAACATCACGTCTATGGGCACTTCGAGCAGCACCGGCCCGGGGGCGCCGGAGGTGGCTTTGCGGATGGCCAGCGCGACGATCTCTGGAATGCGGCGGGCCTCGGTGAGCCGGTACGCCCATTTGGTGACCGGTTCGGCCGCCGCGACCTGATCGAAGCCGCCCTGCAGGGGGTTGGTCTCGGTCTCCCGCAGCGGCGGTGCGCCGACGATGAACAGCGTCGGGGTGCGGTCCAGGTAGGCGTTGACGATCGCGGTGTAGGCGTTGGTGAACCCGGGACCGGAGGTCACCACACAGACGCCCACATTCCCGGTCAGCCGGGCATATGCGTCGGCTGCATGCCCGGCGCTGGACTCATGGCGGGTGTCGGTGAGGCGGATGCCGTGATCTCCGCATGCCACGTAGAACGCGTCGAGATGCCCGCCGTGCAGGGTGAACACCTCGGTGATACCGCCGTCGGACAACGCCCGGGCGAGTAGTTCGCCGCCGTTGACTGTCACCGCAACCTCCGCCGCAATCGTGATACAGACCTCATAAGTCAGGTTATGTGGTTACATATACCATCGCAAGAGTGGCATAGTGCAAACATATGGCCCGTCCTTCACCGCAGACCGAGCGCATCGTCTCGTTGGTCGAACTGCTGCGCAGTCAGCCCCGCACCGGGCGCAGCCTCGCTGACATCGCTCGCCACCTGGGCGTCGCCAAGGCGACGTGTTATCCGATGGTGGTGGCGTTGACCGAGGCCGGCTGGCTGGTCCGCCACCCGACCCGCAAGACCTACCAACTCGGCCCCGCGCTGGTGCCGATCGGCGCCGCCGCCGCGGCCGCTCTCGACGTGCTGGACCTCGCCCGGCCGGGCATGCAGGAACTCGCCGACACCGCCGATATGGCGTGTGTGGCCTTCGTGCCCTCCGGCGCCGACCTCGTGGTGTCGGAGATCGTGCAGCCGGCCGGTGGTCGCCGCGGCACGCTCGGCCTGCGGTTGGGGGACCGGGTGCAGATCATCCCGCCGTTGGGTTCCGTTGTGGCGGCGTGGTTTTCCGAGGACGCACGATGGCAGTGGTATCGCGCGGGGGCGGAGGAATTCGGTGTCGACCCCGACGCGGTGGAGGCCGCGTACGGACCGGTGCTGGAGCTCGTCCGGAAGCGCGGTTTCGCCGTGGAATGCCTCGATCAGCAGGAGCGGCGGTTGGCCGACGCGGTGGCGGAGGTCAGGGGCGACGGCGGGCCGCTGGGCAGGGGCCGGCAGACGGTCACCCTGCGAACAGTGGCCGGGCGACCCACCGTCGATGTGCTGATCGGCGAGATCGAGCCGAAGCGGCGCTATCAGCCCATCTCGATCAACGCCGCGGTGTTCACCGCCGAGGCGGTGCCGGCGTTGGTGCTCTGCCTGGTCGACGCGCCCGAACCGCTCACCGGACGACGCGTCGATGATCTGGGGCGCCGGGTGGCTTCCGTGGCGGGCCGGCTCACCGAGACGCTGCACGGACGGGTTCCGGACGATCGGCGCGTCCTGCGTCCTGAGTCCCGGTGAGGCGGGGTGAGACTTCGCAGAATTATCAGCCGTCTATCGACTCGCATAGGCCGTCGCGAGCGAGCGCATCGGGACGCACAGGCGTAGGATGGGTTCGTACCGTTCGTCGAACGGTGTTTTCCGGGCAACTCGCCCGAATGATGTTTATGTGAGGTCTTCCATTGCAGTACACCGATCTGTTTTCGCACCCCGTGGTCGCCGAGCACGTTGAGCGTGCGCACGACAACACCCCGGTGCAGAACCCGACCTTCTCGGATGCACCCGAGAAGCACCGCCGGCGGGAGAAGTAGTTTGACCATCGGAGTGACCAGATAGCCTGTGGGCCAGCGAGATCGCTGGCCCACAGGCATTTGGCCGGCACCCCGGTTCGATCAAGGGCGCCCCGATCAAGGCGGCCCGATGAACGTGGTCCACAAGAGCGGCCGCCCCACTTGACCTCGATATCGAAAATATGTTCGAATGTGGTATGCGGTGGGCGAGTCAGAGCGTCGCGATCGATGACGGCGCGTTGCCCGGGCTGCAACGGGTTGGCCTGGTCCGCAGCGTGCGGACACCGCAGTTCGACGGCATCACGTTTCACGAGGTCCTGTGCAAATCGGCACTCAACAAGGTTCCCAACGCCGCCATGCTGCCGTTCCGCTACACGGTCAACGGCTATCGGGGCTGTTCACACGCCTGCCGGTACTGTTTCGCCCGGCCCACCCACGAATACCTCGACCTGGACTGCGGCACCGATTTCGACACCCAGGTCGTGGTGAAGGTCAACGTTGCCGACGTGTTGCGCCGGGAGCTGCGCCGCCCGTCCTGGACGCGGGAAACCGTCGCGCTCGGCACCAACACCGACCCGTATCAACGCGCCGAAGGCCGGTACGCGTTGATGCCCGACATCATCCGGGCGCTCGCCGATTCCCACACCCCGTTCTCGATCCTGACCAAGGGCACCCTGCTTCGCCGCGATCTACCGCTGATACGCGATGCGGCACAACAGGTTCCGGTCAGCGTCGCGGTCTCACTGGCGGTCGGGGACGCGGATCTGCACCGCTCCGTCGAACCCGGGACACCCACACCCGAGGCCAGGCTCGCGCTCATCTCGTCGATCCGCGAGGCCGGGCTGGACTGTCACGTCATGGTGGCGCCGGTGCTGCCGTATCTGACCGACTCCACCGACCATCTCGACGATCTGCTCGGCCGGATCGCCGCGGCCGGGGCCACCGGGGTGACGGTGTTCGCCCTGCATCTGCGGGGCTCGACCCGCGGCTGGTTCATGAACTGGCTGGCCCGGACCCATCCGCAGCTCGTCACCCCATACCGGCAGCTGTATCGGCGCGGCGCCTATCTGCCGGCGTGCTACCGCGAGGAGCTACAGGACCGGGTGGTCCCGCTCATCGCGAAACACCGGCTGAACCGCCGGGAACGCCCGCTGCCGGCGCGGCCGCGCGCAGCGGAGCCGGCCGAACCCGTGCAGCCGTCGCTGTTCGACTGAGCCGGTGGACGGTTAACCGCGGTTGCGTTTGACGTCCTTGAACGGCATCCCCCGGTCGGCCGCGGGCTCCCGCGGGAAACCGAGGATGCGTTCGGCGATGATGTTGCGGGCGATCTCGGTGGTGCCGCCACCCAGGGCGGCTGCCTGTCGGGACAGATAGCGTTCACCGAACCGGAACAGATCTCGGCTGTCGTCGACCACCCCGCCGGACCCGGCCAGCGCCAGCGCGGTGTCGACCTCCACCTGGATGTGCTCGGCGTGGGTGACCCGGATGATCGAACCGCCCGCCGGGGGCAGGGTGCCGTCGTTCACGGCGTGGTACACGTGCTCGACGAGCTGGTCCTGCACGGCCCGGTGCACCAGCGCCCGCCCGGCCAGCTCCTGGGCCCGCAGACTGTCGGACTGGCCGGTCGCCGCCAACAGCGCGACGTAATCCACCGGCTGATCGGTGCTGCCCTCCGCGCCGATCCCGCTGGCGAATTCCGAACCACCGCCGACCGCGCGCCGTTCGTGGTAGAGCTGCCGGGAGGCGACTTCCCAGCCCTTGTCGACCTCACCGACGACGGCGTCGTCGCCGACCTCGACATTGTCGAAGAACTCCTCGCAGAACTCGTTGCCGCCGTCGACCTGTTTGATCCGGCGCATGGTGATGCCGGGCGCATCCAGCGGGACCAGGAACATGGTCAGCCCCTCGTGCTTGGGGACGTCCCAGTTGGTGCGGGCCAGCAGCAGACCGTAGTCGGCCGCGAAAGCGCTTGTGCTCCAGGTCTTCGCGCCGTTGATCACCCATTTGTCGCCGCGCCGGTCGGCGCGGGTGATGACCCCGGCCAGATCGGATCCGCCGCTCGGCTCGGAGAGCAACTGCACGAGCACCTCGTCGCCGCGGATCGCCGCCGAGATGTGCTTGCGCTTCTGCTGCTCGCTGCCGGTGTCGAGGATGGTGGCGCAGCAGATCGTGAACGTCGGGGTGTTGAGGATGAGCGGCAGTTCGTATTCGGCCGTCTCGGCGTCGAACGCCTTCTGGTACTCATAGGGCAGGCCCAGCCCGCCGTATTCGCGCGGGAAACAGATGCCGGCGAAACCGCCCTCGTACAACCGCTTCTGCAGTTCCCGCGCCCGAAGCCACGGTTCCTCCTCGCCGCGGTCGGCGTTGGGCGGGTTGTCCGGATCGATGCGGGGCATGCTCTCGGCCAGCCAGGCCCGGGCCCGGGCCGCGAACTCCTCGACCGTCTCGGTGATTTCGGCCGGGCGGCCCTGGGACGTCGTCGTGGTCTCCGTCATGACGCCGATTCCACTTCCTTGCTGCCGGCTTCCTTGGTCAGGGTGTAGACGCGCACGTTGTGTTCCTCGGGCGTGCCGAACATCGACCGGTACAGCATCGCGCGGCGCAGGAACAGATGCAGATCGTGTTCCCAGGTGACCCCGATGCCGCCGTGCAGTTGCACGCAGTCCTGAATCATGGCCGGCGCGTTCTCACCGATATAGGACTTCGCCACACTCACAGCGAAATCCGCGTCTGCGGAACGGGTTCCGACCGCCTTGACCGCGGCGGCGGCGGTCGCGCGGCAGGCCTCGAGCTTGATCTTCAGATCCGCGTACCGGTGCTTGAGCGCCTGGTACGACGCCAGCGGACGGCCGAACGAATACCGGTCGAACGCCCACTGGATGGTGAATCCGATCACCGTGTCGAGCACCCCGACGAGCTCGGCGCACTGCAGGATCTGCGCGATCCGGGTCTGGCGGGCGATCACCGCGGGGGTCTGCTCGGCGGTGCCGACGGCGGCCGCCGCATCGACCGTCACCCCGTCGAAAGTCACTGCAGCGTACCTCTTCACCAGGTCGATCGACTGTTGCGGGGTCAGCGTGACACCCGTCGTGTCGGTCGGGACCAGGAACTGGCGGACGGCACCGTCACAGTGGGCCGTCACCAACAGCAGATCGCAGCGGTCACCGGCCTCGACCCGGTCGGACACACCGTCGAGCCGGAATCCGGAGTCGGTGGGGGTGGCGGTGACGCCGGGGTTGAGCGGGTCGAACGACCGGCCCGGGGCGTAGATTGCCCACGACGCGACCGCCTCACCGGACATCAGCGCCTCGATGGCGTCCGTGTGTCGGTCGGGCGCCTCGGCCAGGCCGGCCAGCACGGTGCTCACCGGGTGCAACGGTCCCGGGGCGACCGACCGGCCGGCCTGCTCGGCGATCAGCGCCAGATCGGCCACACCACCGGCGGGGCCGCCCGACACGCTGCCGCCGCCGAGTTCCTCGGGAACCAGCAGGCTGGCCCAGCCGAGTTCGGCGGCGCGGCGCCACCAGTCGGCGTCGAAGGAGACGCCGTCGTCGTGGAGTTCGCGTACCCGCGTCAGGGACGCTTCCTTCTCCAGGAAGGACTGTGCGGTCGATGCGAAGAGCAGCCGCTCCGGGGATGCGACGTCGGTCATGGTCAGGCGGGGATTTCCAGCGCGGGCACGTTCGGGTTGTGCACCTTCTTGTTCTCCACCCCGAACAGTTCGATCAGGTTGGCGCCCATGACTTTCCGGATACCCTCGTCATCGAGGCCGTGCTCCTCGAGTTCATCGACCAGCCGGATCGGGTCGGCCAGCCCCTCCGGGTGCGGCCAGTCCGAACCGAAGATCACCCGGTCGATGCCGATGAGGTCGGCGATCTCCTTGAAGTTGTCCTCCCAGAACGGGGCGACGTACACGCACCGTTTGAACGCCTCGATGGGGTCCTCGGCGAACTCCTGCGGCATCTTCTTGTAGACGTCCTTGAACTGGTAGAAGAGGTACGGCACCCAGGACGCGCCGTTCTCGACCGAGAGGATGCGCAGATCCGGGTTGCGCGACAGCGCGCCGTGGCAGACCAACGCGGCCATGGTGTCCTCGATCGGACGCTTGCCCATCGCCACCATCCGGAACGCGGTGGGCCGGAACGGCAGGAACTCGTCTGCGGGTTCCCAGTCGTTGAGGTACTGGGCGTAACCGCTGTCCGAGGCGTGCATGCACACCGGGATGCCGGCTTTGACGCAGGCGTCCCAGAACGGGTCGAACTCCGGCAGGCCGAGCGACCGGGTGCCGCGGTAGCCGGGCACCGGCGCAGGCCGGACCAGGATCGTCTTGGCGCCGCGCTCGAGACACCATTCGAGTTCCTCGAGCGCACGGTCGACCACCGACAGGTTGATCACCGGGGTGGACAGGATGCGACCCTCGTAATCGAACTGCCAGGTCTCGTACATCCACTGGTTCAGCGCGTGGATGACGTCGAGGATCAGGTCCGGATCGTCCTTCATCCGTTCCTCGACGAGGCTGGCCAGCGTCGGGAACATGATCGTGTAGTCCAGGCCGAGGCCGTCGAGGACCTCCAGGCGTGCCTCGGGGTCGCGGAAGGCCGGGATGGCCTTCATCGGCTTGCCCATCACCTCACGGAAGCTCTTGCCGCCGCTGCCGTACTTGAAGTACTCCTCCTGGGCGCCGGGGCGCGCCACCACCTCGAAGGTGGGGTTCGGGATGTAGTCGCTGATCTGGTTGCGCACCACGATCTTGGTGCGTCCCCGCACGTCGATGTAATCGATGACGCCCTTGCGGTGCTCCGGAAGGAACTTGGTCAGCGCTTCCTGGGGCTCGTAGAAGTGGTTGTCGGCATCGAACACCGGGTAGGGAAGCTCGCGTGACGGCATGTTCGCCTCCTGAGAGTGGGATTTCCGCATTCGGTAATGACGTTACCACTTGTGTAGCAGGGAAAACGATCCTGAGGCAAGTCATGTTCGACGGACCGGGTTCAGGAATCGGTGGTCCGGGCCAGACCGTGCAGGCAGAACGTGTAGATCAGCTCGGCGTCGATCGGGGCGCCGCCGAGTTCGGCGCCCAGGGCACGCAACCGCATCGCACCCAGCGCAGTCTGCATGATCAGGGCGGCCACGGCGTCGAGGTCGGCGTCGACGCCGCCGTCGGGGGCGGTCTCGCCGGGACCCCGGAAGGCGCCCTCGGCCACTCCGCGGCGCAGGATGTCGACGATGAGCTGGTGCAGCGGTGCCAGCACCCGGGCGTATTCGCGTGGCAGGGTGTCGGCCAGCCGGTCGTTGTACGAGGTCAGACCGCGGTTGATGTAGTCCTGCCTGCTGGATCCGGCCGGGGTGCAGATCCGTTCGATCAGCGTGCGCAGCGCCTGCGCCGCGGGCAGCCCCTCGAGTTCGGCCCGCCAGCGGGCGGCGGACTCCGCCATGATGGTGTCGATCAGTGCCAGCAGCAACTCGTCTTTCGTCGAGAAGTGCTGGTAGAAGGACCGCAGCGAGGTTTTCGAGCGTTCCACGACCTCGAGCACGGTGAAGTCGGTGCGGCCGGTCTCGCCCAGGATCGTCAGCGCCGAACGCAGGAACCGGTCGGCCCGCGACTCGGTGTCGGCGCTGGTCGGATTCGCCATGAGAATGACGTTACCGTTTGTGAAGATCGGCGTTAAGGTGTTGCCTCGTGGCCGAATGGTTCCTCTTCCTGCCGCAGGTGCGGTTCCGTCTCGCCGAGATCGTCGAGCGGGCGCGGGTCGCCGAGACGAGCGGTTTCGACGGGATCGCGTTCATCGACCATCTGGAGGCGCCCGGCGCCACCCACCAGGGGATCTGGGAGGCCATGACGGTCGCCACGTGGGTGGCCGCGCACACCGAGCGGTTGCGGATCGGCCATCTGGTGCTGTGCGACGCCTTCCGGCACCCGGCGGTGCTGGCCAAGCAGGCGGTCACGCTTGCCGCGGCCACCGGCGGCCGGTTCGAACTCGGGCTGGGCTGGGGTTCCTGGCCCCAGGAGTTCGACCGGTTCGGCATCGATGACGGCCACGACGCCCCGGCGCGGGTGCGCCGGCTGGCCCGCACACTGGAACTGCTGCCCCGATACTGGGGCGCCGACGACCACGACGACCTCGTCCAGCAGCCCGTCCCCGAACACCCGATCCCGTTGGTGCTCGGCGGAACCGGCAAACGCACCATGGAGCTGGTTCGGCAGTACGCGCACTGGTGGAATGTCCCGTCACATCAACTCGACCGGTTGCCCGAGTTGTTGCCCACCATCGGTTCGGCGCGCGCGTCGGTGCAGCAGATGGTCGGGTTCGTCGGCGAGGACGCCGACCGCGACGCGGTCACCGAGGTCAGCCGGCGCCGGTTCGGCCACCTCGGTGACGGGCTGAGGTGCGGTGACGCCGCTGAGCTGGCCGACCACTTCGGCGCGCTGGCGGCGCAGGGAGTCGAACGCTTCTACGTCTGGTTCGCCGACTTCGCGCAACCGCAGACGCTCGCCGAATTCGCCGACACCGTGATCCGGGCCCGCTGAACAGTCCACACGATCTGAAAGGACAAGCATGACAACACATTCCACTGAGGAGTCCACCACGCAGCGTACGGAGTGGACACTGCAGATGCTGCTCGACCTGTTCGACGTGGAACCCGCCGGGGAGAACCGGTTCACCGCGCCGTCCGGTATCGCCGGCACCGACGAGCGGCAGGTGGTGGAGGGCTCCCAGGTGCTGTCGGCGGCGCTCGTGGCGGCGGCGAAACGCTTCGGGGACAAGTCGATCCGCTCGGCGTACGCGGTCTTCGCCCGGGTCGTGCTGGTCGGCCCGCCGATCGAATTCGACATCGACGTCATCAGCGAGGGCCGGTCCACGACCACCGCGGTGGTGACCGCTTCGCAGAACGGCAAGCGGTGCGTCACCGTCACCGTGCTGGCCGATGTGCCGAGTGAGGACGTCATCCGGCATCATCTGCCGCGCCCGCAGGTCGTCGGCCCGGACGAGGCCAATGTCTGCGACATGCCGATGGTGGGCCGTCAGGTCAAACTCGTCGACATCGTCGACGTGAACAGTCCCGACGAGGTCGGCCCGCCGGAGATCCACGCCTGGTTGCACTATGACCCGGTGCCGCAGCGGAGCGATCTGGCCAAGGCGCTGCTGGCGTATTTCACCGGCCACCTCGGTATTTCGACGACGATGCGCGCTCACGACGGGATCGGCACCGCCCAATCGCATGTGACGGTGTCCACCGCGCCGATGACGATCTCGGTGAGTTTCCACGAACCGGCCGGCTGGGACGGCTGGCTGCTCTACAGCCATGAGAGCACCCAGGTGGGCGCCGGGATGTCCTATGTCCGCGGCACCGTGCACACTGAGGCCGGCGAGCTGATCGCGTCCTTCACCCAGGATGCGCTGATCCGGCCGCTGCGCAAGATCGACGCCGCGATCAAGGAGCAGGCCCGGTTGTAGCCCGCTGGATCTCCGCTACATCGGTTCGCCGGGCAATGCGGCGGCCTGTTCGACCCAGGACGCCAGCAGACGGTCGTCGGGCTCGTCGTCCGCGCGGATGTCGAGGTAGCGCACCTCCGGATGTCTGGACGCCTTCGGCGGCACCGGCTCCAGCGAGGTGCCGCGGAAGAACTGCAGCTGCACGTAGTTCGTGTAGCAGCGGAAGGCCAAGAACCAGCCGTCGCTGTCGGGATGTCCGTAGAACGGCTGGTTCCATTTCACCGCCTTGCGCACGCCGGGCACGGTCCGCCCGATAAGCTCGTCGAGATGCTCACCGAGCGGTCGTTTCCAGCCCGGCATCGCTGCGATGTACGCCTGCACCGGGCCGTCGCCGTCGCCCTTGGGGATCTGCGGGTTGCCGCCGGAGAGCAGTTTCGGCCCGGCCGGGTTGTCAGCTGAGGATTTCTTCGATGCCGCCACCACACCCAACCTCGCCGGTGGCCACCCGGCTTGTCAAGACCACACCGGCGCCTGCAGCGCGAGGTTGTCGACATCAACGCTGAGAGACGGTGAGAGACGGTGAGATCAGCCCAGTTCGGCCGCGACTTCGCGGAGCCGGTGCCCGCCGCCCTCGACGATCGGGTCGCCGTGCCCGAAGCAGACGGTCTCGACGTCGAGCGCCGCCAGCCGGCGGAACGCCTCGATGGTGCGGGCCCGGTCGCGGTTGAACACCCCCAACGACAGCGTGCCGACGTTGGCGACGGTGTCACCGGTGAACAACACCCCGTGTTCGGGCAGATGGATCGCGATGCTGCCGTCGGTGTGGCCGGGCACCGCCAGCACCCGTGCACCGCCGCCGAAATCCAGCACATCGCCGTCGATGAGGTCGCGGTGCACCGTGACCGCCGGCGCGGCCTCGGGCAGCCCGGCGGCGACCTGTTCGTGGATCGGCCGTTCCCAGTCCTCGAACACCGGTGGTGGCAGCGCGGCGCCGGCCTGGATCGCGTCGGTGTCCCCGGCACCCGCCGCCACGAACGCCCCGGTGGCCCGCTGCAGTTCGGCGGCCGACCCGCAGTGGTCGACATGCCCGTGGGTCAGCACCACCTGGGTGACCGTTCCGGTGTGGGCGAGGATCCGCGCACCGGATCCGGGTTGGCCGGTGTCGATCACGGTGACCTCGTCCCCGTCCCGCCACACGTAGACCTGCCAGCCGTCGATGTGGAGCAGGCTCAATTCGGCGGTCACCTCGACGGCCCGCACCGGCTCGGCCGACGGCTCAGCCATCGGCGGCCCCGGTGTCGAGCAGGGCCGACCGCAGCACGTCGAGCGGCAGCCCGCCGAGATCCAGTGCGCGGCTGTGGAACTGCTTGAGTGGCCAGCCGCGCGCGGTCATCTCCTCCCGCAGCTGCTGCCAGATCCGTTGTCCCACCGCGTACGACGGCGCCTGACCGGGCCAGCCGAGATAGCGGTCGAGTTCGAAGCGGAGCTTCTCCTCGGTCTGCACGGTGTGCCGGGCGAGGAAGTCGGCCGCCTTGGCGGCATCCCACACCGTGCCGTCCGGTGCGGTCAGCTCACAGTGCACGCCGATGTCGATGACCACTCGGGCAGCCCGGAAGCGTTGCGCATCGAGCATTCCCATGCGGTCTCCGGCGTCGTCGAGCCAGCCCAGTTCGGCCATGAGCCGTTCGGCGTAGAGTGCCCAGCCCTCACCGTGGCCGGAGACGAAACAGCCCAGCCGGCGCCACCGGTTGAGCCGGTCGGACATCAGCACCGCGCGGCCGATCTGCAGATGATGCCCCGGCACCCCCTCATGGAACACCGTGGTGGTCTCCTGCCAGGTGTGGAAGGTGTCCACCCCCGGCGGCACCGACCACCACATCCGGCCGGGCCGGCTGAAATCCTCGGACGGGCCGGTGTAGTAGATGCCGCCGGTGTTTGTGGGCGCGATGAGGCATTCCAGCCGGCGCAGCGGCTCCGGGATGTCGAAGTGGTGATCGGCCAGCGCCTGCACGGCCCGGTCGGACAGGTCCTGCATCCAGGCCTGCAGCGCATCGGTGCCGCGCACCAGATACCGGGGTTCGGTGTCCAACCGGTCCAGCGCCTCGGCGACCGAGACGCCGGGGTAGAGCTGGTTGGCGGTCGATTCCTGCTCGGCCTGAATGCTTTTCAGCAATTCCAGGCCCCACTCGTAGGTCTCGTCGAGGTCGACGGCGGCGCCGAGGAACCAGCGGGAGAACAACCGGTAGGCGTCGCGACCGCAGGCGTCGCGGGTGCGGGCCCGCGGGGCGATCTCCTCGGCCAGCACGGTGGCCAACCCCTGGTAGGCGGCGGCCGCGGCCCGGGAGTGCCGCAGCAACTCGGCCCGCAGTGTCGGGTCGTGCACCGGCGCGTCGGTCGCCATCTCCACGAACAACCGCTGGATCTGGCCGGCCTGCTCGATGCCGCGGCGCACCTGGCGGATGGCCGGCGGCTGCGGGCCGTTCGCGGCGGTCCGCAGCGCCTCGGCGTACCCGGCGACGCGGTCCGGCAGCCGCGACAGCCGGGTGCTGATCAGCGCCCAGTCCTCCTCGTTGTCGGCGCTCATCAGGTCGAACACGTCACGCATGGTCTGCAGCGGTGAGGCGATGTTGTTCAGCTCGCCGACATCGAGTCCGGCCTCGTGCAGTTCGACCTGGGTGCCGAGCCGTTCCCGCAGCGCCGCCAACGTGACCACGTCGACGTCGTCGGCCGGTTCCAGCGCGGCCACCTCGGCCAGCGTGGACCGGGCCAGTTCGGCGCGCGCCCGCACCCCGTCGGGGGAGTAGTCGGTGATCTGGTCGTCGTAGCCGGCCAGACCCATCTCGGTGGCCGCGCACGGGTCCAGCGCCGCAAAGCGCGCCAGGTGGCGTTCGGCGGCGGCGTCGACGGCCGTCGGGGTCCTACCCGAGGTCATCGGTCGCGAACGTGTCGCACCGCTGCGGGTCGCCGGTCTGGTAGCCGACGGTGAACCATTTCTGCCGCTGGGCCGACGACCCGTGCGTCCACGACTCCGGGCTCACCCGGCCGGTCGCCGCCTGCTGGATCCGGTCGTCGCCGACCGCCGCGGCGGCCGACAGCGCGTCGGCGATGTCCTGATCACTCAGCGGCTCGAGGAACGGCACCCCGGTGTCCTCCTGTTCGGTGATGGCGGCGTAATGCGCCCACACCCCCGCGTAGCAGTCGGCCTGCAACTCGGTGCGCACCCCGGCTCCCTGCGGGCCCTGCGCGGCCGGACCGTGCGCCCGGCCGAGCGTGCCCTGCAGGTTCTGCACGTGGTGCCCGAACTCGTGGGCCACCACGTACTCCTGCGCCAACGGCCCGCCGCTGGAACCGAACTGATCCCGCAGCACATCGAAGAAGCCGGTGTCGAAGTACGCGGTCTGATCGGCCGGGCAGTAGAACGGTCCGACATCGCTGGTCGCCGCTCCGCAGCCGGTGTTCACCGCATCGGTGAACAGCATGATGCGCGGGCGCTGATATCCCGGCAGCAGCTGCGCCCAGACCGCGTCCAGCGAGTTCCCGGTGGCCACCACCCGGCACTCCGCCAGCCGGTTGGCGTCCGCGCCGGTTCGGCACTGGCTGAGGTCGAAGCCCTCGGAGGCCGCGCCGCCGGGGTCCAGCCGCTGCTGCTGCGGGGTGACGGTGCCGGGGTCCACACCGAGCAGCAACGCGACCACCACCACCAGCAACCCGCCGATACCGCCGCCGACGGCGATCCGCCGGCCACCGCCCCCGCCGCCGGTCGACGTGGTGCTGGTGTCGATGCGCATCCCCTCGTTGAAGGTCATGGGTTCAGCGTCCCACAACTACCATGCCGGTGTGACCGCCGTCGTCGAACGTTCGCCCATCGCGGACACGCCGCTGGGGCGGCTGCGCGGCAGCTACGAGAACGTCCCCGCACAGGCCGCGGAAGGGGTCGCGGTGTGGCGGGGTGTGCCGTACGCCCGACAACCGGTGGGGGATTTGCGGTTCCGGGCGCCCGAGCCGCCGCGGCCGTGGTCGGGCGTGCGGGACGCGGTGGAACCGGCGCCGATCCCGCCCCAGGGCAGGTCGTTCGTCGGCGGCGGTAAGGACGACCCCAGGATCCGCGACGAGGCGTGTCTGACGCTGACCGTCTGGTCACCCGATCCCGGCGGATCGCTGCCGGTGATGGTGTGGATTCCCGGTGGCGCGTTCGTGTACGGCGCCGGGCATCTGCAGCTCTACAACGGCTCACGGTTGGCCGCCAACGGCAATGTGGTCGTGGTCAACGTCACCTACCGGCTGGGGGTGTTCGGCGGATTCGAACTGAGCGGCCTGGGCGCCGGCTTCGACGACAACCTGGCGCTGCGCGATCAGGTCGCCGCACTGCGGTGGGTGCGCGACAACATCGCCGCGTTCGGCGGCGATCCCGGCCGGGTCACCGTGTTCGGCGAATCCGCCGGGGCCACATCGGTGCTCGCGCTGCTGGCCAGCCCGGCCGCGCGGGGGCTGTTCCACCGGGCCATCGCCCAGAGCCCGGCGTTGCCGCTGATCGCCGATGCCGACCTGCGCGCCGGACGGGCGGCCCGCTTCGTCGAGCGGCTCGGTGTCGGGGTCGACGACATCCGGGAACTGCCGCAGCGTGCGCTGCGCCGGGCGGCCGGGCTGGTACAGCTGGACAGCATCGCCGACAGTCCGGCCCTGGCGTACGGCCTGACCCACGGCGTGGACCTGCTGCCGCGGCATCCGATCGCGGCGGCCCGGGCCGGGACGGTGCACCCGGTGCCGCTGATCATCGGCACCAACAGCGATGAGGCGTCGATGTTCGCCTGGGGCCGGCCGCCGATGCTGCCCACCACCCCCGACCGGGTGGAGCACTACTTCCGGCGCCACGCGCCGCACGCCCGCGACACCGTGCTGGCCGCCTACCCGGGATATCCGCGCCGCCGGGCCGCGGTGGCCGTGGGCGCCGACGTCATGTTCGCCGCGCCGACCTGGGCGTTCGCCGACGCCTACAGCGCACACGCCCCGACCTACCTGTACCGCTTCGAGCACGCCCCGCCGGCCCTGCGGGCACTCGGTCTGGGCGCCACCCACGGCAGTGAGATCGTGCACATCCAGCACACCTATGCGTCGTACCCGGGCCGGCGGCTGCACCCGCTCGGTGCCCGCCGGACGCCGGCGGTGGGGCGGCGCATGCAGCGCGCCTGGCTGGCCTTCGCCACCGACGATCACCCCGGGTCCGACTGGCCGCGCTACGACACCGGGCGGCGGCGCACCCGCCTCATCCGCACCGGCGAGGACCTCGTCGCCGACGATCCCGATGTGGTCCGGCGCACGGCCTGGCAGGGCGTGTACTGAGCCGCGGATTCCGCTCACCCGGCCACCTCTAGACTGTGGCAGTCCCGATCGTCCGGCCATCAACAGGAGTTTTCGTGCTGCGCAGTCATTCCGCCGGTTCACTGCGGCCCACCGACGCCGGCCAGACCGTGACCCTGGCCGGGTGGGTGGCGCGGCGCCGCGACCACGGCGGCGTCATCTTCATCGATCTGCGCGACGCGTCGGGGGTCTCGCAGGTGGTGTTCCGCGAGGGTGAGGTGCTCGAGCAGGCGCACCGGTTGCGCGCCGAGTACTGCATCGCCGTCGACGGGGTGGTGGAGATCCGCCCGGAGGGCAACGAGAACCCGGAGATCCCGACGGGCGAGGTCGAGGTCAACGCCACCAAGCTGACCGTGCTGGGGGAGTGCGCGCCGCTGCCGTTCCAGCTCGACGAGGCCCCCGGCGAGGAGGCCCGGCTCAAGTACCGCTATCTGGACCTGCGGCGGGAACGGCCGGGCAACGCGCTGCGGCTGCGCTCCAAGGTCAACGCCGCGGCCCGCGAGGTGCTGGCCCGGCACGACTTCGTCGAGATCGAGACCCCCACCCTCACCCGGTCCACCCCGGAGGGCGCGCGCGACTTCCTGGTGCCCGCGCGGCTGCGGCCCGGCACCTTCTACGCCCTGCCGCAGAGCCCGCAGCTGTTCAAACAGCTGCTGATGGTCGCCGGGATGGAGCGCTACTACCAGATCGCCCGCTGCTACCGCGACGAGGACTTCCGCGCCGACCGGCAGCCGGAGTTCACCCAGCTCGACATGGAGATGAGCTTCGTCGACGCCGAGGACGTCATCGCCGTCTCCGAGGAGATCATCACCGCGCTGTGGAGACTGATCGGCTACGACGTCCCGACCCCGCTGCCGCGGATCACCTACGCCGAGGCGATGCGCCGGTTCGGCACCGACAAGCCCGATCTGCGGTTCGGGCTGGAGCTCGTCGAGTGCACGGAGTTCTTCAAGGACACCCCGTTCCGGGTGTTCCAGGCGCCGTACGTGGGCGCGGTGGTGATGCCCGGCGGTGCGTCGCAGCCGCGGCGCACCCTGGACGGCTGGCAGGAGTGGGCCAAACAGCGTGGCGCGCGCGGGCTGGCCTATGTCCTGGTCGGTGAGGACGGCACGCTGGGCGGTCCGGTGGCCAAGAATCTGTCCGACGAGGAACGCGCCGGACTGGTCGCGCACGTCGGCGCGGCGCCGGGTGACTGTGTGTTCTTCGCCGCGGGGCCGCCGAAGTCGTCCCGGGCGTTGCTGGGCGCCGCGCGCAACGAGATCGCCAGACGTCTCGATCTGATCGACCCCGACGCCTGGGCGTTCACCTGGGTGGTGGACCCGCCGTTGTTCGAACCGGTCGACGAGGCGGCCGCGCACGGCGACGTCGCGGTCGGCTCGGGCGCCTGGACCGCGGTGCACCACGCGTTCACCGCACCCAAACCGGAGTTCGTCGACCGCATCGACACCGATCCCGGCGTGGTGCTGGCCGATGCCTACGACCTGGTGTGCAACGGCAACGAGATCGGCGGCGGTTCCATCCGTATCCATCGCCGCGACGTCCAGGAGCGGGTGTTCGACGTGATGGGCATCGGTCCGGAGGAGGCGCAGGAGAAGTTCGGATTCCTGTTGGACGCCTTCACCTTCGGGGCGCCACCGCACGGCGGCATCGCCTTCGGGTGGGATCGCATCACCGCGCTGCTGGCCGGGTTCGACTCCATCCGCGAGGTCATCGCGTTCCCCAAGACCGGCGGCGGGGTGGATCCGTTGACCGATGCGCCGGCGCCGATCACCCCGGAGCAGCGCAAGGAGTCCGGCATCGACGCCAAACCCGAGACGGACTGACCGAATCCGGTTACCTGTCAGGTAATCGACATCGATACCGGCGGAATCCTGCACGGCGGTGCGTTAATGGCGTTCGCCGACACCTTCTTCCGCGTTCTTCCGCGTTCTTCCGCGCCGTCCGCGGTGGCGACGTGACCGCGTCCTGCACACCGCTGCACGTCGGCCGCACCACGATCGTCGTGCGGACCACGCTGACCGACGACCGTGGCAGGCCGGTGGCCCGGGTCACGCAGACCCAGGCGGTGCTGGCCGGGGCCCAGCGGTCAGCGGGTGCGGCCCGCGACCCCGTCGGAGAGCAGTTCGCGCGCCTCGGATCTGCCGTCCAGGCCGCGGATGATCCGTTTGGTGATCTGCCAGCGGCCGTCGATGCGGCGCAGCTGGAAATGGTTCGCGCCGACCCGCGCGGCCACGAACCGGCCGTCGCGGTGCACCATCAGCATCGAGTCGCACACCGCGACCGCCTCGTCGCCGTCGACGGTGACCACCGCCGGACCGAGGAAGTGGCAGCAGCCGCCGCGGATCAAACCCTGATGGGCGTCCGAGCGCACCATCGCGGCCACCTCGGCACGGCTGTGCATCGGCCAGCCCTCGACGTCGTAACCGCCGTCGACGGCCCACAGTTCCGCAGCGGCGTCGGCCTCCCCGGCGTCCACCAGGGGACCGTAGGACGCGATCATCCGCTCGATCGCGCGTTCGTCCTCGATCCGCTGCAACCGCCGTTCCAGCGCGGCCAGCCGGTCTCGGCTCTCCCGGTCACTCACAGCGCGTCTCCCATCGCCAGATCCCGCAGTGCGGCGAGTTGTTCGCAGTAGTGGGCGGCCGAGGTCGCCGAGACGGTCGCGGTCACGGCCGTCGCACCGAGTTCCCGCAGCCGGTCCAGCCGCCGGCGAGCGGCGTCGGGATCACCCAGCGGATCCAGCGCCGAGGTCGCCAGGACCACCTCGAAGCCGTCCGGAAGTTCAACCGAGCCGAGCCATTCGGAGATCTGGGCGGCGCTGATCCCGAACGGCATCCAGCCGTCACCCAGCGTCACCGCCCGGCGCAGCGATCGCCGCGTCCTGCCGCCCACCCAGATCGGCACCCGGTCCTGCACCGCGCACGGTTCGACGATGAACCCGGAGTAGCGGTAGTGCTCGCCGTCATGGTGCGGACGGCTCTGCGACAGTGACGCCCGCAACGCCCGGATCGCCTCGTCGGCCCGGGCGTCGCGGTCCGACCACGCGGCGTCGAGCAGATCGAACTCGGCCTTCAGCGATCCGACACCGACGCCGAGGATCACCCGCCCGCCGCTGAGCCGGTCCACGGTGCCGTACCGTTTGGCCACCTCCAGTGGATGGTGGTAGCCGAGCACGATCACCGAGGTGGCCAGCCGAATCCTTGTGGTGTGGGCGGCCAGGAAACCCAACGTGGCCACCGGATCCCAGTACGTCGCACCGCGCACCGCGGCGTCGGCCTCCGGCACCACGACATGCTCTGCGCAGGTGAGGAACTCGAATCCCAGGTCGTCGGCGGCGGCCGCGACGCGGGCCAGCTCGTCGGGGCCGGCGGTGCGCTCCCAGTCCGAGGCCACGCCGGGCATCTGCATCACCACCGGGGTGGAGATCCCGATGCGCATGTCAGGCCTGCCCGATCAGCTTCTGCACGAACCGGTGGGCACCCAGCACCACCTTGGCCCGGTCCGGATCGTTGCGCCGGGCGACGTCCTCGGCGTTCCCGCCGGCGACGTGCACCGGACCGTGCGGCAGCCGCTCGAGACCCTCGCGGGCGACATCGGCGGGATCGGCCACCCGCAGCCCGGGGACATCGAAATTCAGCCCGGCCCGCTCCATCGCGGGGGTACGGGTGACCCCGAGTACCAGTTCGAGGACGTCCACACCGTGGTCGCGCAGCTCCAGCCACAGGCTCTCGGCGAAGATCCGGCCGAACGCCTTGACCCCGCCGTACACGGTGTGCCGGGCCGAGCCGAGGTAGCCGGCCATCGACCCGACCAGCAGGATGCCGCCGGAGCGCCGCTCCCGCATCGGCCGGCCGAAGTGCTGCACCAGGGTGAGCATGGTGTCGATGTTGAGCCGCAGCACCTTGTCGAAGTCGGCCAGCTCGCCGTCGAGGAACTCCTCGCTGCAGGTGTTGGCGCCGGCGTTGTAGATCAGCAGTCCGACCTCGAGGCCGGCGCACTCGGCGAGCACCCGGTGCACCGCGGCCGGGTCGGTGAGATCCGCCGAGATGGTGCGCACCTCGACACCGCGGGCCCGGCAGTCGGCGGCGGTGTCCTCCAGCGGACCGGGTTTGCGGGCGATCAGCACCAGGTCGATGCCGGCGTCGGCGAGCAGCCGGGCGAACTCCGCGCCCACACCTTCCGAACCGCCCGCGATCACCGCCGTGGGCCCGTATCGAGTCAGATCGGTCACCCTCCGATGGTCTCAGGTGCGCCGAAGCCAACACGCTGGCGGTGGTGAGACCTATTCATCGCGGGCTTCCCTACGATCACCCGGGTGGCTGATCGCTATGGCAGTGATGTCTTGACCAACAATCCGCATCGGCGGCCCCGCTCCACCGAACGTCCCGTCGAGCTGGGCCTGGTCGTCGAGGATGCGGAGACCGGATTCGTCGGCGCGGTGGTGCACATCGAGTTCGGCCGGATGCGGTTGGAGGACCGCCACGGCCGCACCAAACCGTTCCCGATCGGGCCCGGCTATCTGATCGACGGTGAACCGGTGATCCTCACGCCGCCGCGGCGCGAGGCGCCCAAGGCGCCGGCCCGCACCGCATCCGGGTCGGTGGCGGTGCGGGGCGGACGGGCGAGGGTCGCGTTGCCGAGCCGGATCTACGTGGAGGGCCGCCACGACGCCGAGCTGGTCGAACAGGTGTGGGGCGATGATCTGCGGGTCGAGGGGGTGGTGGTCGAGTATCTCGGCGGGATCGACGATCTGGTCGACATCGTCGCGGAGTTCCGGCCCGGCCCCGGCCGGCGGCTGGGGGTGCTGGTCGACCATCTCGTCACCGGCTCCAAGGAGGCCCGCA
The DNA here is from genome assembly GCF_900187065.1 of Mycolicibacterium thermoresistibile. Taxonomy (NCBI): domain Bacteria; kingdom Bacillati; phylum Actinomycetota; class Actinomycetes; order Mycobacteriales; family Mycobacteriaceae; genus Mycobacterium; species Mycolicibacterium thermoresistibile. The sequence goes on along the minus strand of NZ_LT906483.1, from coordinate 2,765,198 downwards.
TCGCCGGTGAGGTGGAGCAGGGACCGTTCGGTGCGCACACCCTGGTGGTCGGCCACCCGTTCATCGACATCTGGCAGGCGGTCAAACCGGAACGGTTGGGCATCAAGGCCTGGCCGACGGTGCCGCGCGGCACCGACTGGAAGACCGGGGTGTGCGCGGCGCTGGGCTGGCCGCATCAGACCCAGGCCGACATCGCGCACGCCTGGCAACGGATCCGCGGTCAGGTGCGCAACTGGATGGATCTGGAGCCGGCGCTGATCGGCCGGGTCGAGGAGCTGATCGACTTCGTGACGGCGCCCGGGACCTGAGGCGTGCAGCAGCCCCCACACACGCGCGACGAGTGACCGACGGTCGTGGTAAGCCTGAGGCGTGTCCGACAGCCTGTTCGATCTGCCCGGTGAACCGGCCTCCACCGCGGAACCCGGGGCACCGACCACCCCGGCGCCGCTGGCGGTGCGGATGCGGCCGGCCAACCTCGACGAGGTCGTCGGCCAGGACCATCTGCTGCAGCCCGGCGCCCCGCTGCGCCGCCTCGTCGAGGGCTCGGGCGCGGCCTCGGTCATCCTGTACGGACCGCCGGGCACCGGCAAGACCACGCTGGCGTCGCTGATCTCCCAGGCCACCGGCCGGCGGTTCGAGGCGCTGTCCGCGTTGTCGGCGGGCGTCAAGGAGGTGCGCGCCGTCATCGACACCGCCCGCCGCGCCGCGATGCGCGGTGAGCAGACCGTGCTGTTCATCGATGAGGTGCACCGGTTCTCCAAGACCCAGCAGGACGCGCTGCTCGCGGCGGTGGAGAACCGGGTGGTGCTGCTGGTGGCGGCGACGACGGAGAACCCGTCGTTCTCGGTGGTCGCGCCGCTGCTGAGCCGGTCGCTGATCCTGCAGCTGCAGCCGCTGGACACCGACGCCATCCGCACCGTGGTGCGCCGCGCCATCGACGACCCGCGCGGTCTCGGCGGGAAGGTCGAGGTCAGCGACGACGCGGTGGAGCTGCTGGTGCAGCTGTCGGCCGGTGACGCCCGCCGTGCGCTGACCGCGCTCGAGGTGGCCGCCGAGGCGGGCGAGCGGGTCACGGTCGGGACCATCGAACAGTCCCTGGATCAGGCGGCGGTGCGCTACGACCGCGACGGGGATCAGCACTACGACGTGGTCAGCGCGTTCATCAAGTCGGTGCGGGGCTCCGACGTCGACGCGGCTCTGCACTATCTGGCCCGGATGCTGGTGGCCGGTGAGGATCCGAGGTTCATCGCACGCCGGCTGATGATCCTGGCCAGCGAGGACATCGGGATGGCCGATCCGACGGCACTGCCGCTCGCGGTGGCAGCGGCCCAGACCGTGCAGCTGATCGGGATGCCCGAGGCGCAACTGACGCTGGCGCACGCCACCGTGCACCTGGCCACCGCGCCGAAGTCCAATGCGGTGACCACCGCGCTGGGCGCCGCGATGGCCGACATCCGGGCCGGGAAGGCCGGGCTGGTGCCGGCCCACCTGCGCGACGGCCACTACTCGGGCGCGGCGCGGCTCGGCCACGCCCAGGGGTACAAGTACTCCCACGACCATCCGGACGGCGTTGTGGCGCAACAGTATCCGCCGGACACCCTGGTGGGCGTGGACTACTACCGGCCGACCGGCCGGGGCGCCGAACGGGAGATCGCCGGCCGGGTCGACCGGTTGCGTGCGATCATCCGCGGCCTGCGCGGGCGGTCCTGACCGGTTTGCCACCGTCCTGCGGCCGCCGCGCCACCGCACACCATCGGTGATTTCCCGGGGAACCCGCCGCGTGGTGGACCGGCCGGACCCGCCGCGGTGCACCGGAAACAGACAGCAAATAGTGTGCGGCACACCGCATGCTCGTCCGATCCGGCGGGTCGACGCCGGTGATCTCACCGATGAGCAGATCGAGCGGATCGGCACGACGCTGATGCTGCTCGAGGAGAAGATGGCGGAGTTGCGGGACCATTTCGGCCTGACACCTGAGGATCTCAACATCGATCTCGGTCCGTTGGGACCGTTGCTGCCCCGCGAGCCCCCCTAGCGGAACCCGGCCGGTGGTCGACCGGCCGGGTTCGGCTCGACAATCAGTGACCGAGTACCCCGTGACGGCGACTTCTGCGTCCCATCAGCGACGCCACGATCGCGACTCCGATCACCGCGACGACCACCTGGACGAGCAGTTCCAGCCAATCGATCCCGCGGGTCGCGGTGGGGATGCCGACCGCCCGGGCGATCGCGGTACCGATGAAGGCCGAGACGATGCCCACCAGGATGGTCACCAGGATCCCGATGTTCTGTTTACCGGGCAGGAGCAGTCGGCCCAACGCGCCGACCACGATTCCCACCAGGATTGCGCTGATGACGCCGGTGATGGTCATGAGATTCCTCCAGTGCTTTCAGGTGCAGCGGAGGTGCCCTTTCGCGGGCGTCAGTAAACCGGTCTCACACCAGCTCGGGCACCCGCAACTGCGCGATGGCCAGCTCGAACTCGCCCACGTCGAGCAGCTCCGCACCCAGCTCCCGCAGCCGCGCGGTGCGCAGGGCGGTGGCCTGCTCCCGGTTGCGTTCCATCGCCTCGTGGCTGTCGAATGTGGTCGACGACACCGCACGCCGGGCCGCCGAGTCGATGAGCAGGCTGGCGCTGCAGAAGCCGTCGAGCTCCTCGACCGAGGGCAGCACCGCGGTGCGGTAGTACTCCAGCGAACGCTTCCTCTGGTCGGGCACCAGCTTGATCCAGGTCGCCCGCACACAGGCGCCGTCGCCGGCCGCGTGGTCCCGGTGCAGCACGGCGATCTCCCAGTCCTCGGCCTTCGGCTCGGGACTGCCGAACACCTCGGCCGCACGGTGCCGCAACCGCTCGGCCGGGCCGGCGCTGTCCCGGCGGGCCTCCTCGCGGTCCCAGGCGCTGGTGGCGATGCAGCGCCCGGACCGCCGATCCACCAGCAACGACAGCCCGACATGACCGCTCTGCAGCGAGAGCTGGGGCATCACTTCGTCGCGGATGTGGGCGATCCCGGCGTCGATGCAGCTCGGACGCGCCATGAATGTGGATGAACGTGCGAACACGATTCCCCCCTGTCACCTCGGGGCAGCGCCCCGGTGGGCGCCACCGGTTCAGTTATCAGCGTCCTCCGTCGCCGGCCCCGTGGCAATGGTTCGGGGGAGGTTCGGGGGAGGTTCGGGGGAGGTTCCGGAACGGAATCTGCAGATCCGGGCCGCTAGGCTGGAGGAATGAAGACCGAGGTGCTCGACGTCGACACCGCACGTCGTCGCATCGTCGACCTGACCCCACAGGTACGCGAGTTCTGCGCCGGCCGCGGCGACGGGCTGTGCAATGTGTTCGCACCGCACGCGACGGCGGGGCTCGCCCTGATCGAGACCGGGTCGGGTTCCGACGAGGATCTCGTGGATACCCTGGACCGGTTGCTGCCGCGCGATGACCGGTACCGGCACCGGCACGGCTCCCCGGGACATGGTGCCGATCACGTGCTGCCGGCGCTGGTGGCGCCGTCGGTGACGATCCCGGTTCAGGGCGGTGAACCCCTGCTTGGCACCTGGCAGAGCGTGGTGCTGGTGGACCTCAATCGGGACAACCCGCGCCGCTCGGTGCGGTTGAGCTTCATAAACGGCTGACTGCGCCGACACGGGCGCCCGAGCCCGTACCGGTACTGTAGGGCGGTCGATGGATTCGCCGGACGCCGAGAACAGGACGACAAGGAAGTGCAGACACACGAGATCAGGAAGCGGTTCCTCGATCATTTTGTGAAGGCGGGCCACACGGAGGTGCCGAGCGCCTCGGTGATCCTCGACGACCCCAATCTGTTGTTCGTCAACGCCGGCATGGTGCAGTTCGTGCCCTATTTCCTCGGGCAGCGCACCCCGCCGTACACCCGGGCGACGAGCATCCAGAAGTGCATCCGCACCCCGGACATCGACGAGGTCGGTATCACCACCCGGCACAACACGTTCTTCCAGATGGCCGGGAACTTCTCGTTCGGCGACTACTTCAAACGCGGCGCGATCGAGTACGCCTGGAGCCTGCTGACCAAGTCGGTGGACGACGGCGGCTACGGCTTCGATCCCGAAAAGATCTGGGCCACCGTTTATCTCGATGACGACGAGGCCGCGGATCTGTGGCAGGAGATCGCCGGTCTGCCGCCGGAGCGGATCCAGCGCCGCGGCATGGCCGACAACTACTGGTCGATGGGCATCCCCGGGCCGTGCGGACCGTCGTCGGAGATCTACTACGACCGCGGGCCGGACTACGGCGTCGAGGGCGGCCCGATCGCCAACGAGGACCGCTACATCGAGATCTGGAATCTCGTGTTCATGGAGAACGAGCGCGGCGCCGGGCCGGCCAAGGAGGGCTACGAGATCCTCGGCCCGCTGCCGCGGAAGAACATCGACACCGGCATGGGCATCGAGCGGGTGGCCTGCCTGCTGCAGGGCGTCGACAACGTCTACGAGACGGATCTGATCCGCCCGGTGATCGATCTGGTCGCCGGCCTGGCGCCACGGGGCTACGGCCAGGGCAGTCATTCCGACGATGTGCGGTACCGGATCATCGCCGACCACAGCCGTACCGCGGCGATCCTGATCGGGGACGGGGTGACCCCGGGTAACGACGGCCGCGGCTATGTGCTGCGCCGGTTGCTGCGGCGGGTCATCCGGTCGGCCAAGCTGCTCGACGTGGACCGCCCGATCGTCGGCGATCTGATGGCCACGGTGCGGGACACCATGGGCCCCGCCTACGGCAACCTGATCAGCGACTTCGACCGGATCCACCGCATCGCGGTGGCCGAGGAGACCGCGTTCAACCGCACTCTGTCGTCGGGGTCGAAGCTGTTCGAGGAGGCCGCCAAGGCCACCAAGGCCGCCGGCGCCACCGTGCTGAGCGGCAAGGACGCGTTCACGCTGCACGACACCTACGGCTTCCCGCTCGAGCTGACCCTGGAGATGGCCGCCGAGGCCGGGCTGTCGGTGGATGAGGAGGGTTTCCGGACCCTGATGGCCGAGCAGCGCGAACGCGCCAAGGCCGACGCCGCCGCCCGCAAACAGGCCCATGCCGACCTGTCGGCGTATCGCGAACTGGTCGACGCCGGACCCACCGAGTTCACCGGGTTCGACGAATTGACTTCCGAGGCAAAGATTCTCGGTATCTTCGTGGACGGTCAGCGGGTGCCGGTGGTGTCGCATCTGCCGCGGGTGCGCTCGCAGAGCCCGCCTCCGCAACAGGTCGAGATCGTGCTGGACCGCACCCCGTTCTACGCCGAGTCCGGTGGGCAGATCGCCGACGAGGGCACCATCACGGGCACCGGTTCGTCGATGGCCGCGCGCGCCCGGGTCACCGATGTGCAGAAGATCGCCAACACACTGTTCGTGCACCGGGTCAGCATGGAGTCCGGCGAGTTCGTCGAGGGGGACACCGTGATCGCCGCTGTGGACCCCGAGTGGCGGCGCGGGGCGACCCAGGGCCACTCCGGCACCCACATGGTGCATGCGGCGCTGCGGCAGGTGCTGGGCCCCAACGCGGTTCAGGCCGGTTCGCTGAACCGGCCGGGTTATCTGCGGTTCGACTTCAACTGGCAGGGCCCGTTGTCCGAGCAGCAGCGCACCCAGATCGAGGAGGTGACCAACGAGGCGGTCCAGGCCGACTTCGAGGTGAACACCTTCATCACCGAACTCGAGAAGGCCAAGTCGATGGGCGCCATCGCGATGTTCGGCGAGAAGTACCCCGAGCGGGTCCGGGTGGTGGAGATCGGCGGTCCGTTCTCGTTGGAACTGTGCGGCGGCACCCATGTGGAGAGCTCCGCGCAGATCGGCCCGGTGACGATCCTGGGCGAGTCCTCGGTGGGTTCGGGGGTGCGCCGGGTCGAGGCGTACGTCGGGCTCGACTCCTTCCGCCACCTGAGCAAGGAACGCGCGCTGATGGCCGCGGTGGCCTCGACGCTGAAGGTGCCCTCCGAGGAGGTGCCCGACCGGGTGGCCAATCTGGTGGAGAAGCTACGGGCCGCCGAGAAGGAACTGGAACGGCTGCGGCTGGCCAACGCCAAGGCGGCGGTCAGCGATGCGGTGGCCCAGGCCGAGCAGGTCGGCAGGGTGCGGCTGGTGGCCCGGCGCATCGACGCCGGCCTGAACGCCGGTGAGCTGCGCAACCTGGTCGGCGACATCCGCGGCAAGCTGGGCTCGGATCCGGCGGTGGTGGCGCTGATGGCGGCCACCGACGACGGCTCGGTGCCGTTCGTGGTGGCGGTCAACCCGGCCGCCCAGGACCTCGGGCTGCGGGCCAACAACCTGGTCAAGGTGCTGGCCCCGGAGGTCGACGGTCGCGGCGGCGGCAAGGTGGACCTGGCTCAGGGGTCCGGTAAGAAGGCGGCGGGCATCGATGCGGCACTGGCCGCGCTACGCGCGGAGATTGCCCGGAGCTAGGTGTGGATGACAGCCGCGAGCGCCGTCCGGACCGTCCCGGGGACGCGTTGCAGCCCCCTGATCCCGGTCCCGGCCGGCGGCTCGGCGTAGACGTCGGCAAGGTGCGGATCGGGGTGGCCGCCAGCGATCCGGACGGCGTGCTGGCCACTCCGCTGGAGACGGTGCGCCGTGAACGGTCCGGCCGGCATCTTCGGCGGCTGGCCGCGCTGGTGGCCGAGCTGTCCGCGGTCGAGGTGGTCGTGGGGCTCCCGCGCACACTCGCCGACCGGATGGGACCCGCGGCGCAGGACGCGATCGCGTTGGCCGATGAGTTGGCGCGCCGGATCGATCCGGTACCGGTACGGCTGGCCGATGAGAGACTGACCACGGTGACGGCCCAGCGGTCCCTGCGGGCGGCCGGTGTCCGCAGCCGGGATCAACGGGCGATGATCGATCAGGTGGCCGCGGTGGACATCCTGCAGGGCTGGTTGGATCAGCGCCGGGCGGCGCTGTCGGCGCGCGGAGAGGCAGGGGATGACTGACGGGTGGACGCAGTACCGGGCCCAGCCGACGGCGGTCGGACCGCCCCGGCCCGGACGATCCCGTGCCGAGCGGATGCGTGAGGCGAGGGCGCGACGCCGGAGACGGCTGACCATCGGAATGTCGCTGAGCGTGCTGATCGTGGTCATGATCGGCGCGGTGTTCCTGGGGTCGCGGCTGTGGCACAGCATGTTCGGCACCCCGACCGATTTCCGCGGCGACGGGGTGGCCGATGTGGTGATCGAGGTGCGCGACGGCGACACCACCACCGCGATCGGCCAGACCCTGCAGGAACACAATGTGGTCGCCACCGTGAAGGCGTTCGTGGACGCGGCCGCCGGTAATGCGGCGATCTCGTCGATCCAGCCCGGCTTCTACAAGATGCGCACCGAGATCCCGGCGGCCGATGCGGTCGCCCGGCTGGCGGATCCGGAGAACCGGGTCGGCAAACTGGTGATCCCGGAGGGCCGTCAACTCGACGACACCCGCGACGTCAAGACCGACCGGGTCACCGAAGGCATCCTCACCATGATCGCGCGCGCCAGTTGTGTGGATCTCGACGGCGAAGAGCGATGTATGTCGGTGGAGCAGTTGCGCGAGGTCGCGAGCACCGCGCCGGCGGCGGCGCTGTCGGTGCCGCACTGGGCCGAGCCGGCGGTACGGGCCATGGGTGACGATCCGCGCCGGCTGGAGGGGCTGATCGCGGCCGGCACCTGGAACATCAACCCGGCGGCCACCCCGCAGCAGACCCTCTCGACACTGATCTCCGCCAGTGCGGCGCTGTATGCGCAGAACGGTCTGCTCGAGGCCGCGGAACGGGCCAACATGTCACCCTACGAGATCCTCACCGTGGCGTCGCTGGTGCAGCGGGAATCCACCCCGGAGGATTTCGCGAAGGTCGCGCGGGTGATCTACAACCGGCTGGCGGTGAACCAGAAGCTCGAGTTCGACTCGACGGTGAACTATGCGCTGGACCGGCAGGAGGTGGCCACCACCGACGAGGACCGCGGCCAGGTGACGCCGTGGAACACCTACATGAGCGAGGGGCTGCCCGCCACGCCGATCTGTTCGCCCAGCAAGTCCGCGCTGCTCGCCGCCGAACAGCCCGAGCCGGGGGACTGGTTGTTCTTCGTGACCATCGACATGGAGGGCACCACCTTGTTCACCCGCGACTACGAGCAGCATCTGATCAACATCCAGGAGGCCCTGCGCAACGGTGTGCTCGACAGTGCCCGGTAGTTCGGCGCGGCCCGATAGTTCGGCGCGGCCCGACAGTTCGGCGCGCAAGGCGGCGGTGCTGGGATCGCCGATCGCGCACTCCCGGTCTCCGCAACTGCATCTGGCCGCCTACCGCGCGCTCGGCCTGACCGGCTGGACCTACGAACGCATCGAATGCGACGCCGAGCAGCTGCCCGTGCTCGTGGGCGGTTTCGGCCCGGAATGGGTCGGGGTGTCGGTGACGATGCCCGGCAAGTTCGCCGCCCTGACGTTCGCCGATCAGCGCACCGCGCGCGCCGAGCTGGTCGGATCGGCCAACACCCTGGTGCGCCGGGACGGCGGCTGGCTGGCCGACAACACCGACATCGACGGTGTCAAGGGCGCGCTGGGCGCCGTCGGTGAGCATGTGATGGTGGTCGGTTCGGGCGGCACCGCTCCCGCGGCGGTGGTCGCGGTGGTCGAGTCGGGCGCCCGGCAGGTGACCGTCGCCGCCCGCAATCGTGAGAAGGCCGCCCCGTTGGTGGAACTGGCCGAGCGGCTGGGCGCCTCGGCCCGTTGGCAGGACCTCGCCGGGGTCACGGCCGCCGGGGTCGACGCGGTGGTGAGCACGATTCCCGCCGATGCGGCCGCCCGGTACGCGGCGGCGCTGTCGGCCACGCCGGTGCTGGTGGACGCGATCTACGATCCGTGGCCGACGCCGCTGGCCGCGGCCGTGGCCGAAGCCGGCGGTCGGGTGATCAGCGGGCTGGAGATGCTGCTGAATCAGGCGTTCACCCAGGTCGAGTTGTTCACCGGCCGGCCCGCGCCCAAAGAAGCGATGAGGGCGGCGCTGAACCAGCCATAGCCTGGACGCCATGGGGTGGGCCATGGGGTGGGCCGGCGCCGTCGTGGCGCTCGGGTGGTTGGCGACGCTGAGCGTCTGCGACATCCGCTGGCGGCGGCTGCCGAACCGGTTGACCCTGCCGGGCGCCGTCGTGGTGCTCATGGCCGCCGCGGCGGCCGGTCATGGGGTGCCGGCGCTGTTGGGGTCGATGGCGTTGACCGGTGTCTATCTGATCGTGCATCTGCTGGCTCCGGCGGCGATGGGCGCCGGGGACGTCAAACTCGCCCTCGGACTCGGGGGGATGACGGGCGCGTTCGGACCCGAGGTGTGGACCCTGGCCGCGTTGGCCGCGCCGCTGCTGACCGGGGTGCTCGGCGTCATCGCGCTGATCCGCTCCGCCGCGCGAACGGTGCCGCACGGCCCGTCGATGTGTGTCGCCAGCGCGGGCGCTGTCGCGCTGGCGATCCTCTGACATCCCCTGGCCTCAGAACGGAGGGGGCCGGTTGCGTTCGGCGACCAGGTCGGCGTTGAGTCGGCGTTCGGTCTCGATCCGGTAGGCGCGGGGCCCGCCTACCTCAGAACATCGCCTACATCAGAACATCAATGACGGTGTGGACCTGTGGGCGCCACACCATCAGCGACGCTGACGCCATAGGTTGTTGACGCCGTGAAGCGACGTCAGGACACCGTGCGTGAACAGACCCTCCTCGGTTCTGGGTTGCGCCCCGTTGCCGACGGCCAGCGCGTCTGGCCGAGATCCCCTGCGACCGTGGCGTCGGACGACACCCGCTACACGACCGCCCCACGAACTGAATAGCTGGAAGTTTCTCTGTGTCGGTCACGCGGTTCGTTACCGTGAAGCATGGCTGCGACTCCGCCTGCAGCGCCGCGACGTCGGCGTCGACGTGAAGGCAAGCCCATTTTGCTGGGCAAGCGCGGCGCCCCACTGGAATCTGCCGGGTGCATCCACCGCACCACAACCGTCGAGGATATCTGCCTAACCTGCAGGAAGTACGTCGGCGATGATAAGCCGACTCCACCACGACCGCCTGCGAAGACGCCGCCTACGAAGAAGACGTGGAAGCCGCCCAAGGAGCCCCCTGTTCCGGTACCGGAGCAGCACTACAGAATCGCCCGGCAGCTCTATCAGCGGGGCTCCGGAATCACCGTGCGCGAGTTGGCCAGAGCGGTGAAACTGGAACAGAATCAGGTGCAGGAAGGACTGAAGTACCTGGAACGTAACGGGCTGGCGGTATGCCACGGTCGCCGTTCTACGGCACACTGGGCGGCCACAGACCTTCTGCACAGGAAGGGTCCGCTGGCAGCGGCCCGCGATGGCTTCACACATTATCGCCGCCGCCCGTAACGAGAGAACAGGTCGCCGGCAACCGCAGTCCGCAACTGGCCGGCGGTTCGGAACTGGCGCGCTGGCGATCCTCTGACATCCCCTGGCCTCAGAACGGAGGGGGCCGGTTGCGTTCGGCGACCAGGTCGGCGTTGAGTCGGCGTTCGGCCTCGATCCGGTAGGCGCGGTCCTCGTCGCGGGTGCGGCGCCGCTTGGGCATCTTCAGGTCGCGGCCTGCGGTGGAGGCCCCTGCGGTGGAGGCCGATGTGGTGTCGGGCGGATTCAGTGTCCCGGTCGGTGCGCACAACGACGGGAAGTGCAAGGCGCTGCCCGGTTTGGTGGTGTGGGTCTGGCCGGTCGGCGACGTCCAGATGACGGTGCCATCGGGCAGTTGACAGTCCTTCCAGCCCGCCCAGAACGTCTTCAACAGATGATGGAAACGACAGAGACACTTCAGATTCGAGGCATGCGTCGGTCCGTCCGGATAGGGGACGGTGTGGTCGACATCGCACACGTCGGCCGGCCGGTCACAACCCGGGAACCGACAGGTGAGGTCGCGGCAGCGGACAAACGCCTCCAGTGCCGCGGACGGCCGATATCGCGGTTCGGGTGGTGCGGAGCCAGGATGCCGCAGCGGACACAGCCGGGCCCGGTCGAGCAGAGGACCCAGCAGGGGTGCGGGCAACACGCCGTGTCCGACGATGAAAGCCGGTGGCGCCGCCGGTGGTTCGGCGCCCTCGTCGTCAACAGCGGCCTGGCCGTCGTCGTCAACAGGGGCCTGGCTCGCGGCGTCGACGGTGCCGGACTCGGCGATCACATAGATCACGGTGTCGGGCGTGGGCTTCTGCTCCGGTGCACCGTTCCGGACGGCCGGGCAGTCATCGGCGCCGCATTCGCACACGAGGTCGAGGCCGTCGGCCAGCGCGCCGAGCGCATCGGCGCGCCGCTCGGCCAGAGTGCGCGGGTCCTCGGGGCACACCGATCGGGCCATCGCGGTCAGACGCTTCTTGAGCGCGGCGGCGTCGGGTGCGGACAGCCGTCCCCACATGTTGGTGATGCCGGGTTCATCGGCCGGCGATCCGATCACCACGTCGCGGCTGCGGTCTGCGGTGCGTGCGCGCCGCAGCGCCCCCGGATCGTAGAGTTCGACCAGCGCGTCGACGGCCTGTTCGGCCTTCTTCTTCGACAACGCGCCCCAGTCGGTGGCGCAGGTGGCCACGGCGGCGTCCACCCGTGCCAGCGCCTCGGCGTCGACGATCAGATGGGTGCGCCACACGATCGTGCGAACCAGCAGATCGCTGATCCGGCCGGCGGCGAACAGGGCGGCGACCTCGGGCAGCCGGTCCCGCAATGCGACCGCCCGGTGGGTCTGCGCCATCGCCAGCCCCTGGCTGATGCCGTGGGCGGCGGCAAGCTCGGCGGTGAGCTCGGCTGCCGGGTCGACGAACCAGTCCTCCCGTTCGCCCGCGGCCAAGCCGGTGCGGCGGGCGAACAACTCGGCCATGACCGCCAATTTGCGGGCGGCCGCCGCATTCTCGGCGCGGGCCCAGCCGACCCCGGCGGCGATGAGCTCCGCGTCACTCAACGACGCGAGGTCTTCGATCTCCGGGAGGGCGGTGGTGTCCGGTCGTGTTCTTTCGAACATATGTGCGAATATAGTGCGGGGGTGTGACAACAGACCCCGACCGAACGGCGAGCTGTGGATGAATCGGCGATTGGGGACAACCGTCATGTCGTTCACCCGCGTGTGCCGGCCACCAGCGATTCGGCCGGTGCGCGGCGTCATGGGAAGATGGGACGCGTGTTGCGATGGATAACGGCCGGTGAATCCCACGGGCGCGCGTTGGTGGCCGTGCTCGAGGGGATGGTCGCCGGTGTGCCCGTCACCTCCGCCGACATCGCCGAGCAACTGCGGCGCCGGCGGCTGGGTTACGGGCGGGGCGCCCGGATGAAATTCGAGCAGGACGAGGTCACCATGCTGGCCGGCGTCCGGCACGGTGTCACCCTCGGCGGACCCATCGCGATCCAGATCGGCAACACCGAGTGGCCCAAGTGGGAGACCGTGATGGCTCCCGACCCGGTCGATCCCGCCGAACTCGCCGACGTCGCGCGCAATGCGCCGCTGACCCGCCCGCGGCCGGGCCACGCCGACTACGCCGGCATGCTCAAGTACGGGTTCGACGACGCCCGGCCGGTGCTGGAACGGGCCAGCGCCCGGGAGACCGCCGCCCGCGTCGCCGCGGGCACGGTGGCCCGCAACTTCCTGCGCGAGGCGCTCGGCGTGGAGGTGATCTCCCACATCATCTCGATCGGTGCGTCCACCCCCTACGACGGCCCGCCGCCGCAACCCTCCGACCTTGCCGCCATCGACGAGAGCCCGGTGCGGGCATTCGGCAAGGACGCCGAGGAATCGATGATCGCCGAGATCGAGTCCGCCAAACGCGACGGCGACACCCTCGGCGGTGTCATCGAGGTGGTCGCCACCGGACTGCCCGTCGGGCTCGGATCGTTCACCAGCGGCGACGACCGCCTCGACAGTCAGCTCGCCGGCGCGGTGATGGGCATCCAGGCGATGAAGGGCGTCGAGATCGGCGACGGTTTCGAAACCGCCCGTCGCCGCGGCAGCCAGGCCCATGACGAGATGTATCCCGGACCCGACGGGGTGAGCCGGTCGACCAACCGGGCCGGCGGGCTGGAGGGCGGCATGACCAACGGCCAGCCGCTGCGGGTGCGGGCGGCGATGAAACCGATCTCCACCGTGCCGCGCGCCCTGTCCACCGTGGACATGACCACCGGTGAACAGGCGTCGGCCATCCACCAGCGTTCGGACGTGTGCGCCGTCCCGGCCGCCGGCGTGGTGGTGGAGACGATGGTCGCGCTGGTGCTGGCCCGCGCCGCGCTGAAGAAGTTCGGCGGGGACTCGCTGACCGAGACCCGCACCAACATCGACAACTACCTGCGCGCGGTGGCGGCCCGCGAACCGTCAGCGCGCCCGGCGGCCCAGGCGTCGGGCTGATGGCGCCCAGGGCGGTGTTGGTGGGATTGCCGGGCTCCGGCAAGTCCACCATCGGCCGGCGGCTGGCCAAGGCCCTGGATCTCACCCTGCTCGACACCGATGTCGTGATCGAGGAGCGCACCGGCCGCACCATCGCCGACATCTTCGCCACCGACGGCGAACCGGAGTTCCGCCGGATCGAGGAGGAGGTCATCCGCGAGGCGCTGGAAACCCACGACGGTGTGCTGTCCCTGGGCGGCGGCGCCGTCACCACACCCGGAGTCCGGGAGGCGCTGGTCGGGCACACCGTGATCTATCTGGAGATCGGTCTGGCCGAGGGAGTTCGCCGCACCGGCGGCAGCACCGTGCGGCCACTGCTGGCCGGCGGGGACCGCACCGAGAAGTTCCGCAAGCTGATGGCCGAACGCGGTCCGTTGTACCGGCAGGTGGCGACCATGCGGATCAACACCAACCGGCGCAATCCGGGTGCCGTGGTCCGCCAGATCGTCAGCCGGCTGGAGGATTCCCGGCCGGAGAACGCTCAGAACACCTCGCCGCGACGGCGCCGTCGTCGCCGTGGCGGCTCCGGCCGCTCCCGAAGAGAGCCGGCCACCCTGACAGCGGAACCGAGCACCGACAATCCGCCCACCCCCGCGGCCCTGGCCGTCCGTCACGCGGAGCGAAGAGAATGACTGAACCGGTAACCGTCGACGTCCAGGTCGACCCGCCCTACCCGGTGATCATCGGCACCGGGCTGCTGGGGGAGCTGGACCGCCTGCTCGGCGGCCGCCACAAGGTGGCCGTGCTGCATCAGCCCGTGCTGGCCCAGACCGCCGAGGCGATCCGGTCCCGGCTGGCGGACAGCGGCGTCGATGCCCACCGCATCGAGATCCCCGACGCCGAGGCGGGCAAGGACCTCCCGGTCGTCGGTTTCGTGTGGGAAGTGTTGGGCCGCATCGGGCTCGGCCGCAAAGACGCGATCGTCAGCCTGGGTGGGGGAGCGGCCACCGATGTCGCCGGATTCGTCGCGGCCACCTGGCTGCGCGGGGTCGACATCGTGCACATCCCCACCACGCTGCTGGGCATGGTCGACGCCGCGGTCGGCGGGAAGACCGGCATCAACACCGATGCCGGCAAGAACCTGGTCGGGGCGTTCCATCAGCCGATCGGGGTGCTGATCGACCTGGCGACGATGGAGACGTTGCCGCGCAACGAGATCGTCGCCGGTATGGCGGAGGTGGTGAAGGCCGGATTCATCGCCGACCCGAAGATCCTGGACTTGATCGAGGCCAATCCGCAGGCCGCGCTGGACCCGGCCGGGGACGTGCTGCCCGAACTGATCCGGCGGGCGGTGGCGGTCAAGGCCGAGGTGGTGGCCGCCGACGAGAAGGAATCGCAACTGCGGGAGATCCTCAACTACGGCCACACCCTGGCTCATGCGATCGAACGGCGCGAGCGTTACCAGTGGCGTCACGGCGCGGCGGTGTCGGTGGGCCTGGTGTACGCCGCCGAACTGGGCCGGCTGGCCGGCCGGCTCGACGACGCCACCGCCGATCGGCACCGTTCGGTGCTGACCGCGCTGGGGCTGCCGGTCAGTTACGACGCCGATGCGTTGCCGGAGCTGCTGGAGTTCATGCGCGGCGACAAGAAGACCCGCTCCGGGGTGTTGCGGTTCGTGGTGCTCGACGGCCTGGCCAAACCGGGACGGTTGGAGGGCCCGGACCCGTCGTTGCTGACCGCCGCCTACTCGGAGATCGCCGCACAGGGGAGCAAGGCATGACCGCGCAGTCCACGGTGTACGTCATCAACGGGCCGAACCTGGGCCGGCTCGGCCGCCGTCAACCGGAGGTGTACGGCAGTACGACCCACGACGATCTGGTTGCCATGATCGAACGGGAGGCCACCGACCTCGGGCTGAAAGCCGTTGTCCGGCAGAGCGACAGCGAAGCCGAGCTGCTCGGCTGGATCCATGACGCGGCCGACGCCGGGGTGCCGGTGATCCTCAACGCCGGCGCGTTCACCCACACGTCGATCGCCCTGCGGGACGCCTGCGCGGAACTGCGCGCACCGCTGATCGAGGTGCACATCTCCAACGTGCACGCCCGGGAGGAGTTCCGGCACCACTCCTATCTGAGCGCGGTGGCGACCGGGGTCATCGTCGGGCTCGGCGTGCAGGGCTACCTGCTGGCACTCCGCTACCTCGCGAACACCGGCAAGAGCGCCTGAACCCGGAAACTCCCCGAAAGCCGGGAAACTCCCCGGAAAGATCTAGGTGCGGTCCTGGGGCGGGGCCTCGACGGTCGTGCCGCCGCCGTTCTGCACCGCGGCGAACACGTCGGTGTCGGCGTTCGTGTCACCGTCGGCTCCGACCCGGCGGCGCGGCTGGTCGGGCGTCTTGCGGTCGACCAGCCAGCGGCCCAGCGCCACCCCGCTCAGCGCCGCCAGGAACGTCAGCAGCGCGGTGAACGCCGCGAACGTGGTGACCTCGTTGATCAGGGCCTCCACGTACAGGCTCTCGTAGAACAGCCCGATGAACCAGCAGACCGCACCGCTGACCACCCCGGCGAACAACCCGGCCAGCAGCCAGGCCATCGACAGATCCGAGCGGCGATCCGGGTCGGGGTTGGCTCGTGCGTCGGACCTGCCGTCCAGATAGCCCCACACGAAGGCGACGATGGCGAACGCCACCACCAGGGTCACACTGATCAATGTCGCCCGGACGGGCCAGGCATTGATCAACGCGCCCTGGAAGAGTCGAACCACCACCATCAGGGCCGCGAACACCAGTCCGCGCAGCAGCCACTTACTCATGGGGCCTCAGCGTAGCGAGTAGCTTCATCAACTGTGACTATTTCACAACGACGGGATCGACTGCGACACCACCTCGCCGACGCCGAACTCGACGCGATGTTGGTCACCGATCTGACCAACGTCCGTTATCTCTCCGGGTTCACCGGGTCGAATGCCGCACTGTTGGTCAAGGCGGACGGCGCCACCGCCGTGCTGGCGACAGACGGGCGCTACCGCACCCAGGCCGCCCGGCAGGCGCCCGACGTCGAACTGGTCATCGAGCGGGCGTGCGGGCCCCACCTGGCCGGCCGCGCCGCCGCCGACGGGATCCGCCGGCTGGGTTTCGAGAGCCATGTGGTCACCGTGGACGCCCACACGGCGTTGCAGCAGGCCGCCGAGGGTGTCGAGCTGGTGCGCGCCCCGCGGATCGTCGAACGGCTGCGCGAGGTCAAGGATGCCGGGGAGATCGCGATCCTGCGGCTGGCCTGCGAAGCCGCCGACGCGGCGCTGACGGATCTGGTCGCCGGTGGGGGGCTGCGTCCGGGCCGCACCGAGAAGCAGGTGCGACGCGACCTGGAGTCGCTGATGCTCGACCACGGCGCCGACGGGCCGTCGTTCGAGACCATCGTGGCGGCCGGAGCCAATTCGGCGATCCCGCACCACCGCCCGACCGACGCCGAGCTGAAGGCCGGGGACTTCGTCAAGATCGACTTCGGGGCGCTGGTGGCCGGCTACCACTCCGATATGACCCGCACCTTCGTGCTCGGTCCGGCGGCGCAGTGGCAGCACGAGCTCTACGAGCTGGTGGCGACCGCGCAGCGGGCCGGGACCGAGGCGCTGCGGGCGGGGGCGCCGCTGCGCGAGGTGGACGCCGCGGCGCGGCAGGTGATCGCCGACGCCGGGTATGCCGACAACTTCGGCCACGGTCTTGGGCACGGCGTCGGACTGCACATCCACGAAGCGCCGGGGATCAACGCCGCCGCCGTCGGTACACTGCTTGCTGGCTCTGTGGTTACCGTGGAGCCAGGTGTCTATCTGCCCGACCGTGGCGGTGTCCGCATCGAGGACACGCTGGTCGTAGGTGAGACGACCCCCGACTTGCTCACCAGGTTCCCCAAGGATCTGGCTGTTCTCGACTGAGATTTAGGAGACGAACCGACTGTGGCAACGACCGCCGACTTCAAGAACGGGCTGGTGCTGGTGATCGACGGCCAGCTGTGGCAGATCGTCGAGTTCCTGCACGTCAAGCCGGGTAAGGGGCCGGCGTTCGTGCGGACCAAACTCAAGAACGTGGTGTCGGGCAAGACCGTCGACAAGACCTTCAACGCCGGGGTGAAGGTCGAGACCGCCACGGTCGACCGGCGCGACGCCACCTATCTGTACCGGGACGGCTCGGACTTCGTGTTCATGGACTCCGAGAACTACGAGCAGCACCCGCTGCCCGAGTCGATGGTCGGCGACGCGGCCAAGTTCCTGCTGGAGAGCCTGCCTGTGCAGATCGCCTTCCACGACGGCTCCCCGCTGTATCTGGAGCTGCCGGTGTCGGTGGAGCTGGAGGTCACCCACACCGAGCCGGGCCTGCAGGGCGACCGGTCCAGCGCCGGAACCAAGCCGGCCACCGTGGAGACCGGTGCGGAGATTCAGGTGCCGTTGTTCATCAACACCGGTGACAAGGTCAAGGTGGACACCCGCGACGGCAGTTACCTGGGACGTGTGACCAACTAGCTGTGACCGACAAGAAGCCCGAACGTCGCGCCGACCGGGGCCGGCATCAAGCCCGTAAACGAGCAGTCGACCTTCTGTTCGAGGCGGAGGCCAGGCAGATCACTCCCGCCGAGGCGGCGGAGCAGCGAAACGCCCTGGCCGAGAAGCAACCCGACATCGCGCCGCTCAACCCGTACACGGTGAAGGTGGTGCGCGGGGTGACCGAGCACCTCGCGCACATCGACGACCTCATCTCCGCGCACCTGCAGGGCTGGACGTTGGAGCGGCTGCCCGCGGTGGACCGGGCCATCCTGCGGGTGGCGGTGTGGGAGCTGCTGCACGCCGACGACGTTCCCGAGCCGGTGGCCGTGGACGAGGCGGTGGAACTGGCCAAGGAACTGTCCACCGACGAGTCGCCGGGCTTCGTCAACGGGGTGCTCGGACAGGTGATGCTGGTGACCCCGCAGATCCGCGCGGCCGCCCAGGCGGTGCGCGGTACCGAGTGACTCCCGTTACGTATGGGCTTCGCGCCAGGCGGCGACAATCTCCGCGCGTAGTCGCCCCTTGTCCGCCACCGGCAGGCCCGCGTCGCGTGCCCAGGTGCGGATCTGCGCGGAGCTCGGCTCGACTCGATGAGATCCGTGATCGGCTGTCGCGTCGACACCGAAGGCCGCGGCCGCATCGGCGTTGTCGAGGGCCCAGGTGCGGCCGGCGGCCAGATACCGATAGGTGTACTCCTGCGCGAGCTTGCGGGTCTGACAGAACACGATCGGCACCGTCGGGAACGCGATCTGCAGTTCGGCCAGCGCATCGGCGACCACCGAAGGCCGGGCGTAGGTCAGCTTGAAGATCTCCGAATACCGATCCTCCACCACCACCGCGGCCCGCGGCAGCGTGGCGAGCTCGGTGAGTTGGTATTTGAGCTTGCCGTTGAGCAGACCGCTGGTCAGGTCCGACAACGACTTTCGCTCGACCGCCGCCACCAGCCGCTCGCCGACGGCCACGCCGTAATCACCGCAGGGTAGGGCGCGTCGGCTCACGGTGACGGGTTTGTCCGCGAAGTCGTAGGCGTAGCGCTCATGGGTGTCCACGACGACGTGCAGGTCGGCGATGCCCGCGGCCCGGGCTGACGGGGTGCGTACCCCGGGCCGGGACTGCCTGGTGGTGCGTGGGCCCTGCCAGAACACCACCTCGCGTCCGCGCGCGGTGGTGAAGACCAACTGGGAGCGGTTCTCCCGGCCCCGGGCGGCGATGATGTCGATCGCGGCGCCGCGCCGCTGACACGCCCGCAGTTCGATCCGTTCGACCACCTCGGCGTCGGCCGGCCATTGCTCGAGGTCCAGCGGGTGACAGTACAACGCCTTCGTTCGCGGCCAGGTCCCCGACGTCGAGAACACCAGTCCTGCACCGAGGGGGAGGCGGATCAGGTAGGGCAACCGCGACTCGGGGTTCGGGTTCGCCGCGATGAGCAGTTCCACGTGGGTGAGGTTAGTCGGTGCCCGATTCGGATCAGCGCGATCAAAAGGCCGTTCCGCCGGCTGCGGTGGCGTATAGCGCCCCGCCGGCTGCGTTCTTGCAGGTAGCGGCACTACACGGGGCGGCGCATTGCGGCTCGGCTTCTCAACGCCCGAAGTGACGGCGTGAAGCGGTGCCTTTGGCGCACCTACCATGAGCTGCGTGCTGCGCCAGCAAATTCACGCCGGGGCCTATCCCGACGGACTGCCGTCGAGCAGCAGCTGGCGGCGGATTTCTTCGTCTCCCGTAACACCGTTCGCGAAGCGCTCGCCGCGCTCAAGGCGGAGGGCCTGATCGGTCGCGGCCCGAAGGTCGGCACGCACGTACTGGTGCGCAAGTACGAGCATGGGCTCGACGCCCTGGTCGGCCTCAAGGAGACGTCCAAACTACGGCGAGGTACGCAACGAGTCCGTGCCGCGATGACCCTTGCCGCCCCGCCCGCCGTGGCGCGCCGGTTGGGGTTGCAGCCCGGCGCACAGGTGGTTCCTGCCTGGGCTGTTCGGCGGGCTGTCGGTGGGCATGGGGGTGGCCTGGATCTGCGTCATCTCCGCGGAACGGGTGCAGCTGGCTCGCGGACTGGCCGGGGCGCCGCGCGCGGTGATGATGGACGAACCGTTCGCCGCGCTGGACACCCAGATCCGCGCCGCAATGCAACGCCTGTTGATCGACACCTGGCGGGCCCATCCCACCACGATCGTGTTCGTCACGCACGACGTCGACGAAGCGTTGATCCTCGGCGATCGGGTGGCTGTGCTCGGTCGCGCCGGCCAACCGCTGCGGGCGGTGCTCGACGTCTCCGAACCACGCACCGAGCACATATCCCGCGTCGCCTTACGCAAGAAATTAATTGCAGCACTGGAGAATTCATGAGAATACCGGAACTGAGCG
The DNA here is from genome assembly GCF_900187065.1 of Mycolicibacterium thermoresistibile. Lineage (NCBI taxonomy): Bacteria > Bacillati > Actinomycetota > Actinomycetes > Mycobacteriales > Mycobacteriaceae > Mycobacterium > Mycolicibacterium thermoresistibile. Next base: position 2,744,978 of record NZ_LT906483.1, on the reverse strand, counting down.
AAACCGTTCGGTTCGACACCGATGTGCTGGTGATCGGCGGCGGCACCGCCGGCACCATGGCCGCGCTGACCGCCGCCGAACACGGTGCGCGGGTGCTGCTGCTGGAGAAGGCGCATGTGCGCCACTCCGGTGCGCTGGCCATGGGCATGGACGGTGTCAACAACGCCGGCATCGTCAACCAGTGCACCATCTATCAGACCGCCACCCGCGGATTCGCGATGGTCCAGCGGCTGGAACGCTACGGCGTGAAATTCGAGAAAGATGAACACGGCGAGTACGCGGTGCGTCGGGTGCACCGGTCCGGCTCTTATGCGCTGCCGATGCCGGAGGGCAAGGACGTCAAGAAGGCGCTGTACCGGGTGCTGCGGCAACGCAAAATGCGGGAGAAGATCCAGATCGAGAACCGGTTGACGCCGGTGCGGGTGCTCACCGATGGCACGAGGGCCGTCGGTGCCGCCGCCCTGCACACCCGCACGGGGGACTTCGTCGCGGTGGCCGCCAAGGCAGTGATCCTGGCCACCGGTGCATGCGGGCGCCTCGGTCTGCCGGCCTCGGCTATCTCTACGGCACTTATGAGAACCCCACCAACGCCGGTGACGGCTACTCGATGGCGTATCACGCCGGTGCCGAACTGTCGGGTATCGAATGCTTTCAGGTCAACCCGCTGATCAAGGATTACAACGGCCCGGCCTGCGCCTACGTCGCCAACCCGTTCGGCGGGTATCAGGTCAACGCAGCGGGGGGCGGTTCGTCGACTCCGACTACTGGTCCGGCCAGATGATGGCCGAGGTCAAAAGCGAGATCGAATCCGCCCGTGGGCCTATCTACCTGAAGGTCTCCCATCTGCCCGACGAGACGTTGAGCACGCTGGAGAACATCCTGCATACCACCGAACGGCCCACCCGCGGCACATTCCAGCCAACCGCGGCCACGACTACCGCACCCATGATATCGAGATGCACATCTCCGAGATCGCGCTGTGCAGTGGGCATTCCGCCTCCGGGGTGTGGGTCGACGAACATGCCCGCACCACGGTGCCCGGCCTGTACGCCGCCGGTGACCTGGCCTGCGTGCAGCACAACTACATGATCGGTGCCTTCGTCCACGGTGATCTGGCCGGGGAACACGCCGCCTCGACACTGACCGAAACCCAACTACCGCAGCAGCTTCCCGAGGACCAACTGCGCGAAGCCCACTAGTTGATCTACCGGCCGCTGCGCCATCCCGACGGCCCACCGCAACCGCAGGTGGAGTACAAGCTGCGGCGGTTCGTCAACGACTACGTCGCACCGCCGAAGACAGCGACGAAACTGTCCATCGCGGTGCAAACCTTCGAGCGGATGCGTGACGAGATCGCCGAGATGGGCGCGCGCACCCCACACGAGTTGATGCGCGCGGTGGAGGTGTGACGACGACAGCGAGATGCGGTTCCGTAAACGCCCGGTCGCCCTGTATCTGGTGCCGGTGCCGGAGCTGCAGCATGTGCCTTCGCAGCGGCCCGTGGTGGCCGTCGAGCAGCCGCCGTTGGTGGGCGGGCCGGCGTCTACCGCGGCGGGTACCAGGATCCGGAAAACCGCCGGACCGCCGCCGTCGCCGCGGATCGCGCAGGTGTTGGCCCTGGAGGCACCCACCGTCGACGACCTCGGCAGCTACCTCGCCGACCCGGACGCCGGGGTGCGCCGCACCGCCGTCGCCACCCTGGTCGAGCACTTGCCGGACGGCTATTCGGCCGTGCTGCTGCACGCCCTGCACGACGACGACGGCGAGGTGCGCCGTGTCGCCGCGGATGGGCTGCGGGAACTGGTCGACGTGTTACCGCGACCCGAAGTTGTTGCGGTGCACCTGAAATTACCTGACCCGCTGGTGCGGTCGGTAGCGGTGTACGTGCCCAGCCTCACCCGCTGGGCCGACGACCCGGCGGCCCGCGACGCGCTGGAACTCGCGCTCAAGGACACCGACGCCGACGTGCGTGCCTACGCCCGCCGCGCGCTCTACAAGTCCAGCGCCTGATAGGTGCAGCGGACGAACTTGGGCTGCACCGACTGCAGCTTCAGCAGTGAGGTGTTGCCGGCGATGGTCGCGGCCGCGTCCACACCCAGCGTCGGGAAGTTCTGGATCAGATAGATCAGGATCAGATCGGCGCTGGGATCGGCCTGCCACCAGGTGCCGTAGGCGCCCGGCCAGCTGAAGGTGCCCGGCCCGCCCGGTCCGTACAGCCGCTGGGACTGCGCCGGATCGGTGACCACCGACAGGTTCAGCCCGAAGCCGCGGCCCAGCCAGAACGGCATGCCCAGGAACGGGTGCTGCTTCTGCTCGGCGGTCAACCGATCGGTGCGCATCGCCCGCGCCGACTCCTCGGACAGCACCCGCACCCCGTCGACGGCCCCGCCGCCCAACAGCATCCGGGCGAAGGTCAGATAGTCGTCGACGGTGGAGAACAGCCCGCCGCCGCCCATGCAGAACGGCGGCGGGGTGACCGCCGGCGGACCCATCGCGTCGTTGCTGAGCGTGTCGTCGTCGGTGAGCCGGTACATGGTCGCAGTGCGGTTGCGGTTGGCCGCCGCCACATAGAACCCGGTGTCGACCATGCCCAGTGGCCCGAAGATGCGTTCGGCGAGCACGTCCTGCAGGGTCTTGCCCTCGATGCGTTCCAGCAGGATGCCGAGGACGTCGGTGGCGTTCGAGTAGGTCAGCCGCTCACCGGGCTGATGTTCCAGCGGCAGCTCGGCGAGCTCGGCCAGCCAGTGGTCCGGATGCTGGCGGGTGGAGATCCGCGAGTAGGCCCGCGCCAGCGGACCGGTCACCGAGAAGAAGTACGCCAGCCCGCTGCGGTGGGTCATCAGATCCTCGACGGTGATCGCCCGCCGCGCCGGATGGGTGCGGTCCAGCGGTCCGCCCGGGGTGTCGAGCACCCGCATGTCGGCCAGTTCGGGAAGCCAGCGGGTCACCGGGTCCGTCAGCGCCAGCCGGCCCTCGTCGACGAGCGTCATCGCCGCGGCGACGGTGACCGGTTTGGTCATCGAGGCGATGCGGAAGATGGTGTCGCGGCGCATCGGCAGCCGGGCCTCCACATCGCGGTGACCGAGTTCATTGACCTGGAGCACCTGTCCGCCCCGCCACACCAGGGTGACGGCCCCGGCCAGGACACCGGAGTCGATGGCTTCGATGATCGAGGATCGATTCGCGTCGAGCTGCACCGAGCCAGCCTACGACGTTCGGCGCAGCGGCCATCGGGTGCTAAGCTCGCCGCAGTTCGACGTCCTTTAACGATCCGTCCCGTGAGGCGGAGAAGGAGGTCAGGGGTCACTCGTGGGCTCGATGGCTGACGGTTCAGATGCCGCCCGGGAATTGTTGTCCGCGGCGGACGTCGGCCGAACCATTTCCCGCATCGCCCATCAGATCATCGAGAAGACCGCGCTCGACGGTCCGGACGCGCCCCGGGTGGTGCTGCTGGGAATCCCCACCCGCGGGGTGACGCTGGCCGACCGGCTGGCCACCAAGATCCGCGAATTCTCCGGCGTGCAGGTGCCGCACGGCGCACTGGACATCACGCTGTACCGCGACGACCTGAACATCAAACCGCCCCGCCCGTTGGAGGACACCACCATCCCCGAGGGCGGGATCGACGACGCGCTGGTGATCCTCGTCGACGACGTGTTGTTCTCCGGCCGCTCGGTGCGGTCGGCGCTGGATGCGCTGCGCGACATCGGCCGGCCGCGCGCGGTGCAGCTGGCGGTGCTGGTCGACCGCGGGCACCGCGAGTTGCCGTTGCGCGCCGACTATGTCGGCAAGAACGTGCCGACCTCCCGCAGTGAGAGCGTGCGGGTGCTGCTGCGTGAACACGACGACCGGGACGGGGTGGTGATCTCCAGATGACGGCTCGGCATCTGCTGTCGGCGGCCGATCTGTCACGTGACGAGGCCGTGGCCATCCTCGACGACGCCGACCGGTTCCGGCAGGCGCTGCTCGGCCGGGATGTGAAGAAGCTGCCCACGCTGCGCGGCCGCACCATCATCACGATGTTCTACGAGAACTCCACCCGCACCCGGGTGTCGTTCGAGGTGGCCGGCAAGTGGATGAGCGCCGACGTGATCAACGTCAGCGCCACCGGGTCCTCGGTGGGCAAGGGGGAGTCGCTGCGCGACACCGCGCTGACGTTGCGGGCGGCCGGCGCCGACGCGCTGGTCATCCGCCACCCGGCGTCCGGGGCGGCCCAGCAGCTGGCGCACTGGACGGCCGACGGGGACGGCGGCGGGCCCAGCGTCATCAACGCCGGGGACGGCACCCACGAACACCCCACCCAGGCGCTGCTGGACGCGCTGACGATCCGGCAGCGGCTCGGCGGTATCGAGGGCCGGCGGGTCGTCATCGTCGGCGACATCCTGCACAGCCGGGTGGCCCGGTCCAATGTGTCGCTGCTGCACACCCTGGGCGCCGAGGTGGTGCTGGTCGCCCCGCCCACACTGCTGCCGGTGGGGGTTACCGATTGGCCGGCCACCGTGTCGCACGATCTCGACGCCGAACTGCCCGGCGCCGACGCGGTGCTGATGCTGCGGGTGCAGGCCGAGCGGATGAACGGCGGCTTCTTCCCGTCGGCGCGGGAGTACTCGGTGCTCTACGGGCTCAGCGAGCAGCGGCAGGCCATGCTGTCCGGCGACGCGGTGGTGCTGCATCCGGGTCCGATGCTGCGGGGCATGGAGATCGCGTCCACGGTGGCCGATTCGGTGCAATCGGCGGTGTTGCAACAGGTTTCCAACGGGGTCCACGTGCGGATGGCGGTGCTGTTCCACCTGCTCGTGGGTGCCGACGAACAGGTGAGTGTATGAGGGTTTTGATCCGCAACGTGCGACCCTACGGCGAGGGTGAACCCGTCGACGTGCTGGTCGCCGACGGTCAGATCGCCGAGATCGGCGAGAAGCTGCCGATTCCCGGCGACGGTGAACTCGGTGACGTCATCGACGCCGACGGTCAGATCCTGCTGCCCGGCTTCGTCGATCTGCACACCCACCTGCGCGAGCCCGGCCGCGAATACGCCGAGGACATCGAAACCGGTTCGGCGGCAGCGGCTCTCGGCGGCTACACGGCGGTGTTCGCGATGGCCAACACCGATCCGGTGGCCGACAGCCCGGTGGTCACCGACCACGTCTGGCGGCGCGGCCAGCAGGTCGGGCTGGTCGACGTGCATCCGGTCGGCGCCGTGACCGTCGGCCTGGAGGGCAGACAGCTCACCGAGATGGGCCTGATGGCCGCCGGCGCCGCCCGGGTGCGGATGTTCTCCGACGATGGCCTCTGCGTGCACGACCCGCTGGTGATGCGGCGCGCCCTGGAATACGCGCGCGGGCTGGGGGTGCTGATCGCCCAGCACGCCGAGGAGCCGCGGCTGACCGTCGGCGCCGTCGCCCACGAGGGGCCCAACGCGGCCCGGCTCGGGCTGACCGGCTGGCCGCGGGCGGCCGAGGAGTCGATCGTGGCCCGCGACGCCCTGCTGGCCCGCGACGCCGGCGCGCGCGTGCACATCTGCCACGCCTCCACCGCCGGGACCGTCGAACTGGTGAAATGGGCCAAGGCCCAAGGAATCTCGATCACCGCCGAGGTCACCCCGCACCACCTGATGCTGGATGACTCCCGGCTGGCCAGCTACGACGGCCGCAACCGGGTCAACCCGCCGCTGCGCGAGGCCGGAGACGCCGAGGCGCTGCGGCGGGCGCTGGCCGACGGTGTGATCGACTGTGTGGCCACCGACCACGCGCCGCACGCCGAACACGAGAAGATGTGCGAGTTCGCCGCCGCCCGCCCCGGCATGCTGGGTCTGCAGACCGCGTTGTCGGTGGTGGTGCAGACCATGGTGACGCCCGGGCTGCTGGACTGGCGCGGGGTGGCGCGGGTGATGAGCGAGAACCCGGCCCGCATCGTCGGGCTGCCCGATCAGGGGCGCCCGCTGGAGGTCGGGGAACCGGCCAACCTCACCGTCGTCGACCCGGACGCCAGCTGGGTGGTCGAGGGCTCCGGGCTGGCCAGCCGATCGGCGAACACCCCCTACGAATCGATGACGCTGCCGGCCACCGTGACGCTGACCATGTTGCGCGGCAAGATCACCGCCCGCGACGGGAAGGCCGCGACGTCATGAGCGCGGGGACCTGATGAACACCGGCACCCTGATCGGATCGCTGATCATGGCGCTCGTCGTCGTGGTGCTGATCGCGCTGGTGATCCAGGCGATGATGCGCGGCTGGCGGCGACGGGCCGAACGGCAGGCCGCGCTGATCGGCAGCCTGCCGCCCCTGCCCGACACGGTCGGCCCGGCCCTCGTCCCGCCGACGAAGGGGCTCTACGTCGGCAGCACCCTGGTGCCGCACTGGAACGACCGCATCGCCTTCGGCGATCTGGGCTACCGCACCAAGGCCGTGCTCACCCGCTACCCGGAAGGCATCATGTTGCAGCGCAGCGGCGCGCACCCGATCTGGATCCCCGACGAGTCGATCGTCAATATCCGCACTGAGAAAGCGTTGGCCGGCAAGGTGATCGCGCCCGACGCGATCCTGGTGATCCGATGGCGCCTGCCGTCGGGCACCGAGATCGACACCGGGTTCCGCGGTGACGACCGCACGGAGTACGCGCCCTGGCTGGGAGAGGTGGCATGACCATGACAGCGTCCACGCAGGCGACCACAGCGGCGACCAGGGCGGTCCTGGTTCTCGAGGACGGCCGGGTCTTCACCGGTGTCGCGTTCGGTGCGGTCGGGGAGACGCTCGGCGAAGCGGTGTTCACCACCGGGATGTCCGGGTACCAGGAAGCGTTGACCGATCCGAGCTTTCACCGGCAGATCGTCATCGCCACCGCACCGCACATCGGCAACACCGGCTGGAACGACGAGGACAGCGAGAGCCGCGGCGACAAGATCTGGGTGGCCGGCTACGCGGTGCGCGACCCGTCGCCGCGGGCGTCGAACTGGCGCGCCACCCGCACCCTCGAGGAGGAACTGGTCCGGCAGAACATCGTCGGCATCGCCGGCATCGACACCCGCGCGGTGGTGCGGCATCTGCGCACCCGCGGCACGATGAAGGCCGGGGTGTTCTCCGGGCCGGCGCTGGCCGACATCGACGAACTGGTGACCCGGGTGCGCGAGCAGCCGTCGATGCTGGGCGCCAACCTGTCCGGCGAGGTCACCACACCGGAGCCGTATGTGCTCGAACCCGAGGGCCCGCACCGTTTCGTCATCGCGGCCATCGACCTGGGCATCAAGACCAACACCCCGCGCAACTTCGTGCAGCGCGGGGTACGGACGCACGTGATGCCGGCGGGAACCACCTTCGACGAGCTGAGGGATCTGAAACCGGACGGGGTGTTCTTGTCCAACGGTCCGGGCGATCCGGCCACCGCCGACCACGTGGTGGCGGTGACCCGATCGGTGCTCGAGGCCGGGATCCCGTTGTTCGGCATCTGTTTCGGCAACCAGATCCTGGGCCGGGCCCTGGGCCGGTCGACCTACAAGATGGTGTTCGGCCACCGCGGTCACAACGTGCCGGTGATCGACCACCGCACCGGCCGGGTCGCGATCACCGCGCAGAACCACGGGTTCGCGCTCGAGGGTGAGGCCGGGGAGGTGTTCGACACCCCGTTCGGCCGGGCCGAGATCAGCCACACCTGCGCGAACGACGGGGTGGTCGAGGGTGTCCGGTTGGTGAGCGGCCGCGCGTTCTCGGTGCAGTACCACCCGGAGGCGGCGGCCGGCCCGCACGACGCCAACAATCTGTTCGATCAGTTCATCGATGTCATGGCCTCTGCCGCGAGCGACCGTGTCTGCACACCAACCAGCGGCGTGTCGCGTACAAATGGGGACTCTCACGGGGATGGGGAGACGCGTTAATGCCACGCCGCACCGATATCAACCACGTCCTGGTGATCGGGTCCGGGCCGATCGTGATCGGTCAGGCCGCCGAGTTCGACTACTCCGGCACCCAGGCCTGCCGGGTGTTGCGCGCCGAGGGGTTGCAGGTCAGCCTGATCAACTCCAACCCGGCGACGATCATGACCGACCCGGAGTACGCCGACCACACCTACGTCGAGCCGATCACCCCGGACTTCGTGGAGCGGGTGATCATCCAGCAGGCCGAGCGGGGCAACAAGATCGACGCCCTGCTGGCCACGCTGGGCGGGCAGACCGCGCTGAACACCGCGGTGGCGCTGCACGAGAACGGCGCGCTTCAACGCCACGGCGTGGAACTCATCGGCGCCGACATCGACGCCATCCAGCGCGGTGAGGACCGCCAGCGGTTCAAGGACATCGTCGCCAAGGTCGGTGGCGAATCGGCCCGGTCCCGGGTGTGTTACACGATGGACGAGGTCCGGGAGACGGTCGCCGAACTCGGCCTGCCGGTGGTGGTGCGGCCGTCGTTCACCATGGGCGGGCTCGGCTCCGGCATCGCGCACTCCGTCGAGGACGTCGACCGGATGGCCGGGGATGGACTCGCGGCTTCCCCGTCCGCGAACGTGCTCATCGAGGAATCCATCGTCGGCTGGAAGGAATACGAGCTCGAGCTGATGCGCGACGGCAACGACAACGTCGTCGTGGTGTGCTCGATCGAGAACGTCGACCCGATGGGTGTGCACACCGGCGACTCGGTGACCGTCGCCCCGGCGATGACGCTGACCGACCGCGAGTATCAGCGCATGCGCGACCTGGGCATCGCGATCCTGCGGGAGGTCGGAGTCGCCACCGGGGGCTGCAACATCCAGTTCGCGGTGAACCCGAAGACCGGTCGGCTCATCGTCATCGAGATGAACCCGCGGGTGTCGCGGTCGTCGGCGCTGGCGTCGAAGGCCACCGGTTTCCCGATCGCCAAGATCGCCGCGAAACTGGCGATCGGCTACACGCTCGACGAGATCGTCAACGACATCACCGGTGAGACCCCGGCCTGCTTCGAGCCGACCCTGGACTACGTGGTGGTCAAGGCGCCGCGGTTCGCGTTCGAGAAGTTCCCGGGCGCCGACCCGCTGCTCACCACCACGATGAAGTCGGTGGGCGAGGCGATGTCGCTGGGCCGCAACTTCATCGAAGCGCTCGGCAAGGTGATGCGCTCGGTGGAGACCAAACGGGCCGGGTTCTGGACCGCACCCGACGACGACGTCACGCTCGACGAGCTGCTGGAGCGGCTGAAGGTCCCCACCGACGGCCGGCTGTATGACATCGAGCACGCGCTGCGCCTGGGCGGCACCGTCGAGCAGGTCGCCCAGGCCTCCGGCGTGGATCCGTGGTTCGTCGCGCAGATCGAGGAACTGGTGCGGCTGCGGTCCGAACTGGTCGACGCGCCGGTGCTGAACGCCGATCTGCTGCGCCGGGCCAAACACTGCGGGCTGTCGGACCGGCAGATCGCCGCGCTGCGCCCGGAACTGGCCGGCGAACTGGGGGTGCGTGCGCTCCGGCAGCGGCTGGGCATCCACCCCGTGTTCAAGACCGTCGACACCTGCGCCGCCGAGTTCGAGGCGAAGACGCCGTACCACTACTCCAGCTATGAACTCGACCCGGCCGCCGAGACCGAGGTGGCGCCGCAGACCGAGAGACCCAAGGTGCTGATCCTGGGTTCCGGGCCCAACCGCATCGGCCAGGGCATCGAATTCGACTACAGCTGCGTGCACGCCGCGACCACGCTGTCCGAGGCCGGGTTCGAGACCGTGATGATCAACTGCAACCCGGAGACGGTCTCCACCGACTACGACACCGCCGACCGGCTGTACTTCGAGCCGTTGACGTTCGAGGACGTGCTGGAGGTGTACTACGCCGAGGACGCCTCCGGACGCGGACCGGACGGCACCGGGCCCGGGGTGGTCGGGGTGATCGTGCAGCTCGGCGGGCAGACCCCGCTCGGGCTGGCGCAGCGGCTGGCCGACGCCGGAGTGCCGATCGTCGGCACCCGCCCGGAGGCGATCGACCTGGCCGAGGACCGCGGCCTGTTCGGCGACGTGCTGACCCGCGCCGGACTGCCCGCGCCGAAGTACGGGATGGCGACGAGTTTCGAGCAGGCCCGCGAGATCGCCGAGCGCATCGGCTATCCGGTGCTGGTGCGGCCGTCCTATGTGCTCGGCGGGCGGGGGATGGAGATCGTCTACGACGAGGAGACGCTGCACGCCTACATCACCCGGGCCACCGAACTGTCGCCGGAACATCCGGTGCTGGTGGACCGGTTCCTCGAGGACGCCATCGAGATCGACGTCGACGCGCTGTGCGACGGCACCGAGGTCTACATCGGCGGGGTGATGGAGCACATCGAGGAGGCCGGCATCCACTCCGGCGACTCGGCGTGCGCGCTGCCGCCGGTGACCCTGGGCCGCAGCGACATCGACGCCGTCCGCCGGGCCACCGAGGCGATCGCCCACGGCATCGGCGTCGTCGGGCTGCTCAACGTGCAGTACGCCCTCAAGGACGACAAGCTGTACGTGCTCGAGGCCAACCCGCGGGCGAGCCGTACCGTGCCGTTCGTGTCCAAGGCCACCGCGGTGCCGCTGGCCAAGGCCTGCGCCCGGATCATGCTGGGCGCCACCATCGCCGAGCTCCGCGCCGAGGGACTGCTGGCCGCCGACGGTGACGGTGCCACCCCGGCGCCGGACGCCCCGATCGCGGTCAAGGAGGCCGTGCTGCCGTTCCACCGGTTCCGCCGCGCCGACGGCACCGGCATCGACAACCTGCTCGGGCCGGAGATGAAGTCCACCGGCGAGGTGATGGGCATCGACTCCGATTTCGGCAGCGCGTTCGCCAAGAGCCAGACGGCCGCCTACGGGTCGCTGCCGGTCGAGGGCACGGTGTTCGTGTCGGTGGCCAACCGCGACAAGCGGTCCCTGGTGTTCCCGGTGAAACGGATGGCCGACCTCGGCTTCCGGGTGCTGGCCACCGAGGGCACCGCGGAGATGCTGCGCCGCAACGGCATCCCCTGCGATGTGGTGCGCAAGCATTTCGAGGAACCCAGCCCGGACCGACCGGCGATGTCCGCGGTGGACGCGATCCGGGCCGGTGAGGTCGACATCGTGATCAACACCCCGTACGGCAACTCCGGGCCCCGCCGCGACGGCTACGAGATCCGCGCGGCCGCGGTGTCGATGAACATTCCCTGCGTGACGACGGTGCAGGGCGCCTCCGCGGCGGTGCAGGGCATCGAAGCGGCGATCCGGGGCGACATCGGGGTGCGCTCGCTGCAGGAGCTGCACCGCACCCTGGGGTCGGCTTGACGGCCGCACCGGCCCGCGGATTCGGCGCCCGGCTCGCCGATGCGGTGGCCCGCCGCGGCCCGCTGTGCTGCGGTATCGACCCGCACCCGGAGCTGCTGCGGGCCTGGGGGCTGGACACCGACGCCGACGGGCTGCGCCGGTTCAGCGACATCTGCGTGACGGCGTTCGCCGAACTGGCGATCGTCAAACCGCAGGTGGCGTTCTTCGAGGCGTACGGCGCGGCCGGCTACGCCGTGCTGGAACGCACCATCGGCGCGCTGCGCGAGGCCGGGGTGCTGGTGCTGGCCGACGCTAAACGCGGCGACATCGGCTCCACCATGGCCGCCTACGCCGCCGCGTGGGCGGGGGACTCACCGTTGGCGGCCGACGCGGTGACCGCCTCCCCGTATCTGGGGTTCGAGTCGCTGCGGCCGCTGCTCGACACCGCCGCCGCCCACGGCCGCGGCGTGTTCGTGCTGGCCGCCACCTCCAATCCGGAGGGGGTGCCGCTGCAGCGGGCGCGGGTCGGGGACCGCACCGTGGCCCAGTGGATCGTCGACTCCGCGGCGGCGGAGAACCAGGCCGCCTCCGCGGCGGGAGCGAACCAGGCCGCCTCCGGCTCGGTCGGGGTGGTGGTGGGTGCCACCGTCGCCGAACCGCCCGATCTGAGCGGGCTGGGCGGCCCGGTGCTGGTTCCGGGCGTGGGGGCGCAGGGCGGCCGGCCGGAGCAGCTCTCCGGCCTCGGTGGAGCAGGTCGCGGGCAACTGCTGCCCGCGGTGTCGCGGGCGGTGCTGCGGTCCGGACCCGATCCCACCGCGCTGCGCAGCGCCGCCGAACGCATCCGCGATGCGGTCGCCCATCTGGCCTGACCGCCCCGGCGACACGCCCGACACGCCGTGACCAGCGAGAACTTTCTAAAAATTCTCTTTCAGCCGCCCGCCGAGCGCGCCGCGGCCGGCGGGGTTCGGCCGGGCGGGTCCGGCGAACACCGCAAAACCCCCGATATGCAGGAAATTCCGTCCGGAATCGGGGTGGCGAGCAACGGTCGCGGCCGGTGCCGGCGGCTGCGACACTGGTGATGTTGCCCACTACAAGCTGGGATTTTGAGGTTGTTCGCCGGGGGGTGGGGTTCGCATTCGTCGGACGGCGTGGGTACGGTCGTCGTCGCTGGCTGATTCCACGACCAGCCAAAATAAAATTGATCCCGATGGCCCAATAGGCGAGAGACGGAGGAACCCGTGGCCCTTCCCCAGTTGACCGACGAACAGCGCGCGGCGGCGTTGGAGAAGGCTGCTGCCGCACGTCGAGCCCGTGCCGAACTCAAGGATCGGCTCAAGCGCGGCGGTACGACCCTCAAGCAGGTGCTCAAGGACGCCGAGACCGACGAGGTCCTGGGCAAGATGAAGGTTTCCGCGCTGCTGGAGGCCCTGCCGAAGGTCGGCAAGGTCAAGGCGCAGGAGATCATGACCGAACTCGAGATCGCTCCGACCCGCCGGCTGCGCGGGCTGGGCGATCGTCAGCGCAAGGCGCTGTTGGAGAAGTTCGACCAGGCCTGAGGAGGCAAGTGAACGTCGGCCGGGGGGCCGGGCGGGTGATGGTGCTGTCTGGTCCCTCTGCCGTCGGGAAAACCTCTCTGGTGCGCTGCATCCGAGAAAGGGTTCCCGACCTGTACTTCTCCGTCTCGGTCACGACCAGGGCGCCCCGCCCCGGCGAAGTGGACGGCGTTGACTACTCGTTCATCAGCCCCGAACGGTTCGCCGAACTGATCGACAGCGGCGAGTTGTTGGAGTGGGCTGAGATCCATGGCGGTCTGCACCGCTCCGGCACTCCGGCCGAACCGATCCGGCGGGCGGTGAAGGACGGTCGGCCGGTGCTGATCGAGGTCGATCTGGCCGGCGCCCGCGCGGTGAAGGCGGCCATGCCGGAGGCGATGACGGTGTTCGTCGCCCCGCCCGACTGGCAGACCCTCGAGGAGCGGCTGGTCGGTCGCGGCACCGAGACGCCCGAGGTGATCGCCCGGCGGCTGGACACCGCGAGGGCCGAACTGGCCGCGCAGAGCGAATTCGACCGGATCGTGGTGAACAGCGATTTGGAGACCGCCTGCGCCGAATTGGTATCCTTGCTGGTGGACCCCTGATGACCCCCGCGCCTGATGCCCTGATGCAGAGCGTGCTCGGCGATTTGGGTCCCGGGGATTCAGCCCCGACGAAACCCGAAGAGAATTGAGCCACCGAAGAAGCTCGACGACAGCCTGAAGAAGTCTGACGAACCATCGAGCATTCCGCTGAACAGCAGGAGAGTTTTACGTGAGCACCCCGTCCGCCGACGCGCGGTCGAACGCCGTGGCCGGTGACTCGTCGGCCACCGCCGTCTACGACACCCCGCTGGGCCTCACCAATCCGCCCATCGACGAACTTCTCGAACGGGTGTCGAGCAAGTACGCGCTGGTCATCTTCGCCGCCAAGCGCGCCCGGCAGATCAACGACTACTACAACCAGCTCGGCGACGGCATCCTCGAATACGTCGGGCCGCTGGTCGAGCCGGGTCTGCACGAGAAGCCGCTGTCGATAGCGCTTCGCGAGATCCACGCCGACTTGCTCGAGCACACCGAAGGCGAATAGGCCGGGGCTGGCCGGGTGGACTCCAAGCGGATAGTCGTCGGCGTATCCGGAGGTATTGCCGCCTTCAAGGCGTGCACCGTGGTCCGGCAGCTCTCGGAGGCCGGCCATGACGTCCGGGTCGTGCCCACCGAGTCCGCGCTGAAATTCGTCGGAGCCGCCAGCTTCGAGGCGCTGTCCGGGAACCCCGTGCACACCGGGGTGTTCGAGGACGTGCCCGAGGTGGCCCATGTCCGCATCGGACAGCAGGCCGATCTGGTGGTGGTGGCGCCGGCCACCGCCGACCTGTTGGCGCGTGCCGCGGCGGGCCGGGCCGACGATCTGCTCACCGCGACCCTGCTCACCGCGCGCTGCCCGGTGCTGTTCGCACCGGCCATGCACACCGAGATGTGGTTCCACCCGGCGACCGTGGAGAACGTCGCCACCCTGCGCCGGCGCGGCGCGGTGGTGCTGGAACCCGCCTCCGGCCGGCTCACCGGCGCGGACAGCGGCGCCGGCCGGTTGCCGGAGGCCGAGGAGATCACCACGCTGGCCAAGCTGCTGCTGGACCGCGCCGACGCCCTGCCCTACGACCTGCCCGGCGTCAAGGTGGTGGTGACCGCCGGCGGCACCCGGGAACCGATCGACCCGGTGCGCTTCATCGGCAACCGCAGTTCCGGTAAGCAGGGTTACGCGATGGCCCGGGTGATGGCCCAGCGAGGCGCCGAGGTGAAACTCATCGCCGGGAACACCGCCGGGCTGGTCGACCCGGCCGGCGTCGAGGTGTCGCACGTCGGGTCCGCCGCCCAGATGCGCGATGCGGTCAACAAGGCCGCCCCCGAGGCACATGTGCTGGTGATGGCCGCCGCGGTGGCCGATTTCCGGCCCGCGCATCCGGCCGAGACCAAGATCAAGAAGTCCAGCGATCCGAATGCGCCCGCGCCGGTCATCGAACTGACCCGCACCGACGATGTGCTCGCCGGGGTGGTGCGGTCCCGAGCCGACGGGCAGCTGCCGAACATGCGCGCGATCGTCGGGTTCGCCGCCGAGACCGGGGACGCCAGCGGTGATGTGCTCCACCACGCCCGGGCGAAGCTGAAACGCAAGGGCTGCGATCTGCTGGTGGTCAACGCGGTCGGTGAGAACCGGGCGTTCGAGGTCGAGGACAACGCCGGCTGGTTGCTGGCCGCCGACGGCGCCGAATCGCAGCTCGAACACGGCTCGAAGACGCTGATGGCGAGTCGTATCGTGGACGCGATCGCAGCCTTCCTGCAAACCTCAGGCAGCGCGTAACCATTGCGCCGGGGCCGCGCAGGCGGTTGGCTGCACCTGACCTACTATTCGGCTAACTAAGTATTCGGAAGGATGGCGCAGTGAGCACAGGTCGGCTGTTTACCAGTGAATCCGTCACAGAGGGACATCCCGACAAGATCTGTGACGCGATCAGCGACTCGGTGCTCGACGCGCTGCTGGCGCAGGACCCCAATTCGCGTGTCGCGGTCGAGACGCTGGTCACCACCGGACAGGTGCATGTGGTCGGCGAGGTGACCACCAACGCCAAGGAGGCGTTCGCCGACATCACCAACACGGTGCGCGAACGCATCCTCGACATCGGCTACGACTCGTCGGAGAAGGGTTTCGACGGCGCCACCTGCGGGGTGAACATCGGGATCGGCGCCCAGTCGCCCGACATCGCCCAGGGGGTCGACACCGCCCATGAGGCCCGGGTGGAGGGCGCCGCCGATCCGCTGGACACCCAGGGCGCCGGCGACCAGGGCCTGATGTTCGGCTACGCGATCCGCGACACCCCCGAACTCATGCCGCTGCCGATCGCGCTGGCCCACCGGTTGGCCCGGCGCCTGACCGAGGTGCGCAAGAACGGTGTGCTGCCGTATCTGCGGCCCGACGGCAAGACCCAGGTGACCATCCAGTACGACGGCACCCGGCCGGTGCGGTTGGACACCGTGGTGCTGTCCACCCAGCACGCCCCCGACGTCGATCTGGACGAGACGCTGGCCCCGGAGATCCGGGAGAAGGTCGTCAACACCGTGCTCGACGACCTCGGCCACGACACCGTCGACACCTCCGACTACCGCCTGCTGGTCAACCCGACCGGCAAGTTCGTGCTGGGCGGCCCGATGGGCGACGCCGGGCTGACCGGCCGCAAGATCATCGTCGACACCTACGGCGGATTCGCCCGCCACGGCGGCGGCGCGTTCTCCGGCAAGGATCCGTCCAAGGTGGACCGGTCCGCCGCGTACGCGATGCGCTGGGTGGCCAAGAACGTCGTCGCCGCGGGGCTGGCGGATCGGATCGAGGTGCAGGTGGCCTACGCGATCGGCAAGGCCGCCCCGGTGGGCCTGTTCGTGGAGACCTTCGGCAGTGAGACCGTGGACCCGGCCAAGATCGAGCGGGCCATCCTCGAGGTGTTCGACCTGCGGCCCGGCGCGATCATCCGCGATCTGGACCTGCTGCGCCCGATCTACGCGCCGACCGCCGCGTACGGCCACTTCGGCCGCACCGATGTCGACCTGCCGTGGGAGCGGCTGGACAAGGTCGAGGCGCTCAAGTCCGTCATCTAGCGTCAGGACGCCGAACCGGGGCCGTGCAGGGCGGCGCGCAGCGCCTTGAGCGCACGCTCGGTCGCCTCGGTGGCGGCGGGCACCACCCCGGAATAGCCGAGATAGCCGTGCACCAGGGTGTCGGCGTTGTGCAGTTCGACCGGAACCCCCGCCGCGGTCAGCAGTTCGGCGTACTTGGCGCCGTCGTCACGCAGCGGGTCGTGCCCGGCGACGGCGATATAGGCCGGCGGCAGACCGGACAGGTCGTCGGCGCGGGCCGGCACCAGCGTCACCGGGGGATCGGACAGATCGACGTGGCCGGCGTACCAGCGGGACAGCCCGGCGACGGCGTCGAGCCCCAGCACCGGGGCGTCGGCGTTCTCGGAGAACGACGGCAGCGAGGTGTCCCATGTGGTCGCGGGATACCACAGCAGCTGGAACCGCAGGATCGGTGCCGACCCGTCGGCGCGGGCGTGGTCGCGGTCCAGCAGGGCCATCACCGCCGACAGGTTCCCGCCGGCCGAGTCACCGGCCACCGCGATCCGGGCCGGGTCACCGCCCAGCTCCGCGGCGTGCGCGGCCGTCCACCGCACCGCGGCCCAGCAGTCCTCCACCGCCGCCGGATACGGATGCTCCGGCGCGAGCCGGTAGTCCACCGACACCACCAACGCCTCGGCGACGGCCGCGTGTTCGCGGGCGGTGCCGTCGTAGCTGTCGAGGTCGCCGATCGACCAGCCGCCGCCGTGCAGGAACACCACCACCGGCAGCCGCCGGTCGCCGGTGTTGGGCGGCCGGTACAACCGGACCGGGATCGGACCGGCCGGCCCGTCGATGCGGCGGTCCTCGCTGAGCACCTCCGGATACACCGGGCGGCGCGGCAGATCACGGAACTGCTGACGCAGCGCCGCCACGCCGTCGTCAGTCCTGATCTGGAACGGGACCGCTTCAAGTACCTTCAACAGCGTGGGATCGACGCCCGGTTTCGCAGCAGACACAGGTCCGGAGTTTGACATAGCCACACCGTACGCACGCCGCCAGACCACGGCGCTGTGGGTGGCGGCACTGGCGGCCGGTGTGGCGTACGGGTTGTTCCTGATCGTGACCGCCCTGCGGGTGCCGGCCGGCGCGGAGCTCACCGGGCAGTTCGTGTTGCAGCCCGCGGTGAAGGCGCTGACCGCGGTGCTGCTGGCCGTCGCGGCGTGCTGGCATCCGGTCCCGCGGGAACGCCGCCGGCTGATCGCGGCGCTGGTGTTCTCCGCGGCCGGTGACTTCCTGCTGGCGCTGCCGTGGTGGGAGATGTCGTTCCTGCTGGGGCTGTCGGCGTTCCTGATCGCCCACCTGTTCTTCCTCGCGGCGCTGATCCCGCTGGTGCGGCGCAGCACCGGCCGGCTCGTGGCGGCGGGTGTGGTGGTGGCCGCGTGCCTCGGCCTGCTGGTGTGGTTCTGGCCGCAACTGCTCGCCGAGGGGATGGCGGTCCCGGTGACGCTGTACATCGCCGTGCTCGGCGCGATGGTGTGCGCGGCGCTGCTGGCCCGGCTGCCCACCCCGTGGACGGCGCTGGGCGCGGTGTGTTTCGCCGCCTCGGACGCGATGATCGGCATCAACAAGTTCGTGCTGGGCTCCGAGGCGCTGGCGGTGCCGATCTGGTGGGGTTACGCCGCGGCGCTGCTGTTGATCACCGCCGGCTTCTTCTTCGGCCGGCATGCCGAAGCCACGTGACGCTGCAGCGCACACCCGCCGAGCACGAACCGGTCGCGCGGGTGCTGCCGATGCTCGAGGTGCCGCACCTGGACCGCGAGTTCGACTACCTGGTCTCGGCGGAGCAGTCCGACGATGCCCAGCCCGGGGTGAGGGTGCGGGTCCGGTTCCGGGGCCGGCTGGTCGACGCGTTCATCCTGGAACGGCGCTCGGAGACCGACCACACCGGCAAGCTGGGCTGGCTGGACCGGGTGATCTCGGCCGAACCGGTGCTCACCGGCCAGGTGCGGCGGCTGGTCGACGCGGTGGCCGCCCGGTACGCCGGCACCCGCGCCGACGTCATCCGGCTGGCGGTGCCGCCGCGGCACGCCAGGGTCGAGCGGGAACCGGTCCCCGACCTGCCGGTGATGACGGTCGAACCGCCCGACGAGTCCGGGTGGGCGGCCTACGGGCGCGGTGCGCAGTTCCTGGCGGCGCTGCGCGACGGGCGGGCCGCCCGGGCGGTGTGGCAGGCGCTGCCGGGGGAGCGGTGGGTCGACCGGCTCGCCGAGGCTGCGCTGGTGACGGTGCGGGCCGGCCGCGGTGTGCTGGCGATCGTGCCCGATCAGCGCGACGTCGACGACCTGCACGGTGCGCTCGCCGATCGGCTCGACACCGGCCGGGTGGTGGCGTTGTCGGCGGGGCTGGGGCCGGCGGAACGCTACCGCCGGTGGCTGGCGGTGCTGCGCGGGCAGGCCCGGGTGGTGGTCGGCACCCGCAGCGCGGTGTTCGCGCCGGTCGCCGACCTGGGCCTGGTGATGGTGTGGGACGACGGCAACGACACCCTCGCCGAACCGCGGGCCCCCTACCCGCATGCCCGCGAGGTCGCGATGCTGCGGGCGCACCAGCTGCGCTGCGCGGCGATCATCGGTGGCTACGCGCGGACCGCCGAGGCGCAGGCGCTGGTGCGCAGCCGCTGGGCGCACGATCTGGTGGCCACCCGGCCGGTGGTGCGGGACCGCACACCTCGGGTGATCGCGCTGGACGACAGCAACTTTCAGCACGAGCGTGATCCGGCGGCCCGCACCGCGCGGCTGCCGTCGGTGGCGTTGCGGGCGGCGCGCGGCGCGCTGGACGCCGGCGCCCCGGTGCTGGTGCAGGTGCCGCGGCGGGGGTATGTGCCCGCGCTGGCGTGCGCGCGGTGCCGCCAGATCGCCCGGTGCCGGCACTGCACCGGTCCGTTGTCGCTGCCCGACCGGGATGCGCCGGGGGTGGTGTGCCGGTGGTGCGGCCGCCAGGATCCGGCGCTGCGCTGCGCCCGGTGCGGTTCGGACGCCGTGCGCGCGGTGGTGGTGGGCGCCCGCCGGACCGCCGAGGAACTGGGCCGGGCGTTTCCGGGGGTGACCGTGGTGACCTCGGGCGGGGACACCGTGGTGCCCAGCGTCGACGGCCGCCCCGCGCTGGTGGTCGCCACCCCGGGCGCCGAACCGGTCGCGGCCGGCGGGTACGGGGCGGCGTTGCTGCTGGACGCCTGGGCGCTGCTGGGCCGCCAGGACCTGCGCGCCGCCGAGGACACCCTGCGACGCTGGATGATCGCGGCGGCGCTGGTCCGGCCCCGCGGCGCGGGCGGGGTGGTCACCGTGGTCGCCGAATCCGCGCTGCCGACCGTGCAGGCACTGATCCGCTGGGATCCGGTCGGCCACGCCGAGGCCGAGCTGGACGCCCGCGCCGAAGTGGGGTTGCCGCCGGCGGTGCACATCGCCGCGCTGGACGGCACCCCCGACGCCGTGCGCGCCCTGCTCGAGGTCGCCGAGCTGCCGCCGGAGGCCGAACCGCTCGGCCCTGTCGAGTTGCCGTTCGGGGCGCGCCGGCCCCCGGGGATCGGCCCGGACAGTCCGGTGCACCGGATGCTGGTGCGGGTGCCGCGGGAGAGCGGCCTGGCGCTGGCGGCGGCGTTGCGCCGGGCCACCGGGGTGCTCAGCGCGCGGCACGACCACGCACCGGTGCGGGTGCAGATCGACCCGCTGCACATCGGCTGACGCCGGACCGGCGCCGGGGTGTCCGGTGCGGCGGATCACCGCTCCTAGACTGAGTCGGATGCGCCTCGTGTTCGCCGGTACCCCGGAAGCTGCCCTGCCGTCGCTGCGCCGGCTGATCGACTCACCCCGCCATGAGGTGGTGGCGGTGCTCACCCGGCCCGACGCCGCGGCCGGCCGCCGCGCCCGCCCGGCACCGTCACCGGTGGCGAAATTGGCGTCGGAACACGGCATTCCGGTGCTGCGGCCGCCGAGCCCGAACACCGACGAGTTCATCGCCGAGTTGACCGAGCTGGCGCCGGACTGCTGCCCGGTGGTGGCCTACGGTGCGCTGCTGTCCGAGCGGCTGCTGGCGGTGCCCCGGCACGGCTGGGTCAACCTGCACTTCTCGCTGCTGCCGGCCTGGCGCGGCGCCGCGCCGGTGCAGGCGGCGATCGCGGCCGGCGACACCGTGACCGGGGCGAGCACCTTCCGCATCGAACCGGCCCTGGACTCCGGCCCGATCTACGGCGTCGTCACCGAGACCATCCGGCCCACCGACACCGCAGGGGATCTGTTGGACCGGTTGGCGGATTCGGGCGCCGAACTGCTGGAGCGCACGCTCGACGGGATCGAGGACGGCACCCTGACCGCGGTGCCGCAGCCGTCCGAGGGGGTCAGCTACGCGCCGAAGATCACCGTGGAGGCCGCCCGCATCCGCTGGGATCTGCCGGCCCACGTGGTGGAACGCCGGATCCGCGCGATGACCCCGAATCCGGGCGCGTGGACGATGATCGGCGACCTGCGGGTCAAACTCGGCCCGGTCACCGTCGACGACGACGCCGAACCGCTTGCGCCGGGGGAGATCCGGGCCGGCCGGGACGGCTCCGGTAAGCAGGCGGTGTGGTTCGGCACCGGCACCCACCCGGTGCGGCTGGGCTGGATCCAGCCGCCCGGCAAGAAACCGATGAACGCCCCGGACTGGGCCCGCGGAGCCCGCCTCGACGACACCGCACGGGCCCGATGACCGACCGCAGACCGTCGCGGCCCCATCGGGCCAAGCGGCCGACCCGGTCGTCGCGGCCCCCGCGGCGCCGCCTCGACCCGGCCCGCCGGGCCGCCTTCGACGTGCTGCGGGCGGTGTCCGAACGCGACGCCTACGCCAACCTGGTGCTGCCCGCCCTGCTGCGGGAACGCGGTATCACCGGCCGGGACGCCGCGTTCGCGACCGAACTGGCTTACGGCGCGTGCCGCACCCGCGGGCTGCTCGACGCGGTGATCGCCCACGCCGCCGGCCGGCCGGTGGAGAAGATCGACCCGGTGCTGTTGGACCTGCTGCGGCTGGGCGCCTACCAACTGCTGCGCACCCGGGTCGAACCGCATGCCGCGGTGTCGACGACGGTCGAACATGCCGGCGCCGAATTCGATTCCGCCCGTGCGGGATTCGTCAACGCGGTGCTGCGCACCATCGCCTCTCGCGATGAACGGTCGTGGGTCGCCGAACTGGCCCCGCCGGCCGATCGGGATCCGGTGGGACACCTCGCTTTCCGGTACTCCCATCCGCGGTGGATCGCCCAGGCGTTCGCCGACGCGCTCGGCCCCGACGCCGGTGAACTGGAGGACCTGCTGGCCAGCGACGACGACCGCCCGCTGGTGCATCTGGCGGCCCGGCCGGGTGTGCTCACCGCCGCCGACCTCGCCGAGCAGGTGGGCGGCACCGTGGGCAGATACTCGCCGTGGGCGGTCTACCTGATCGGAGGTGATCCGGCCGCGCTGGCGCCGGTGCGCGACGGCGCGGCGCTGGTGCAGGACGAGGGCAGTCAGCTGGTCGCGCGGGCGCTGACGCTCGCCCCGCTGGACGGCCGGGACACCGGGCGGTGGCTGGATCTGTGCGCCGGCCCCGGCGGCAAGACCGCTCTGCTGGCGGCGATCGCGGCGAGCGGAACCCACTGCACCCCGGATGGTTCCGTGCCGCGGGTCACCGCGGTGGAACCCAACCCGCGGCGCGCCGAACTGGTCGAACAGAACACCCGTGGACTCAACGTCGAGGTGCTGCGCGTCGACGGGCGGGACCCGGGGCTCGCGCCCGGCTTCGACCGGGTCCTCGTCGACGCGCCGTGCACCGGGCTGGGTGCGCTGCGCCGCCGCCCGGAGGCCCGCTGGCGGCGCACCCCCAGCGATGTGCCCGCCCTGACCCGGCTGCAGCGCGAACTGCTGAGCGCGGCGATCGCGCTGACCCGGCCCGGCGGCGTGGTGCTCTACGCCACCTGTTCACCGCATCTGGCCGAGACGGTCGGGGTGGTCAACGACGCCCTGCGCCGGCACCCGGTGACCGCGCTGGACACCCGGGACCTGTTCGCGCCGGTCGACCGGATTGGCGCCGGGCCGCACGTGCAACTCTGGCCGCACCGGCACGGCACCGACGCGATGTTCGCCGCCGCGCTCAAAGTAGGCTGACGGTATGGCACGACCCCTCATTGCGCCGTCGATCCTGGCTGCCGACTTCGCCCGATTGGCCGATGAGGCCGCCGCGGTCAAGGGCGCGGACTGGCTGCACGTCGACGTGATGGACAACCATTTCGTGCCCAATCTGACCCTGGGCCTGCCGGTCGTCGAGTCGTTGCTCAACGCGACCGACATCCCGATGGACTGCCATCTGATGATCGAGAACCCCGAGCGGTGGGCGCCGCCGTACGCCGAGGCCGGGGCGTACAACGTCACGTTCCACGCCGAGGCGACCGACAACCCGACCGCGGTGGCCCGCGACATCCGCGCCGCCGGCGCCAAGGCCGGGCTGGCGATCAAACCCGGCACCCCGCTCGAGCCCTACCTGGAGATCCTGCGCGACTTCGACACCCTGCTGATCATGTCCGTCGAACCCGGGTTCGGCGGGCAGAAGTTCATCCCGGAGGTGCTGCCGAAGGTCGGCATCGTCCGCCGGCTGGTGGACGCCGGGGAGTTGACGATCCTGGTGGAGATCGACGGGGGGATCAACGCCGACACTATCGAGGCGGCCGCCGAGGCCGGGGTGGACTGCTTCGTGGCCGGGTCGGCGGTCTACAGCGCCGAGGACCCGGCGGCCGCGGTGGAGCTGCTGCGGCGCAAGGCCGCCGCGGCCTCCAGACACCTGACCTCATGACCCCGGAGGCGGCGATGCGGTCGGCCCTCGAGCAGGCCGACCGGGTCAAGGGGGCCACCTACCCCAACCCGCCGGTCGGGGCGGTGATCCTGGACCGCGCCGGGGAGCCGGTCGGTGCCGGCGGCACCGCACCGCCCGGCGGCCCGCACGCCGAGGTGGTGGCGCTGCGCCAGGCCGGTGCACGCGCCGCCGGCGGCACCGCGGTGGTGACCCTGGAGCCGTGCAATCATCACGGACGGACCCCGCCGTGTGTGGATGCCCTTCTGGCGGCAGGTGTTTCGACGGTGATCTACGCGGTCGCCGACCCGGATCCGGTCGCGTCCGGCGGTGCGCGGCGGCTCGCGGCGGCCGGGGTGCGGGTGACCGGCGGGGTGCTGGCCGACGAGGTCGCGGCCGGTCCCCTGCGGGAATGGCTGCACAAGACCCGCACCGGGCGCCCGCATGTCACGTGGAAGTTCGCCGCCAGCGTCGATGGGCGCAGCGCCGCCGCGGACGGCACCAGCCAGTGGATCACCAGCGAGGAGGCCCGCGCTGACGTGCACCGCCGCCGCGCCGCCGCCGACGCGATCGTGGTCGGCACCGGCACCGTGCTGGCCGACGACCCGACCCTGACCGCACGGCGCCCGGACGGCAGCCTGGCCGAACGCCAGCCCCTGCGGGTGGTGGTGGGGACCCGCGACATCTCCGCGGACGCCAACGTGCTCAACGACGACTCCCGCACCATGGTGATCCGCACCCACGACCCGCACGAGGTGGTCCGCGCGCTCGCCGACCGCACCGATGTGCTGTTGGAGGGCGGCCCCACCCTGGCCGGCGCGTTCGTGCGGGCCGGTCTGGTCGACCGGATCCTGGCGTATGTGGCGCCGGTGCTGCTCGGCGGCCCGGTCACGGTGGTCGACGACGTCGGGGTGACCACGATCGGCAACGCGCACCGCTGGCGGTTCGACGGGATGACCTCCGTCGGACCGGATGTGCTGCTGAGCCTGGTGCCCCGCTGACGCCGACGGTGCGGCAGCATGGTGGCGTGCGATGGGTCCGATGGATCGCCGGGACCTCAGGGGTGTTGTTGCTCGCCGGCTGCGCCGCCGGGATCGCCACCCATTTCACCGACGCGCCGCGGCTCATCCGGATCGCGTCGTTCACCCCGGTGTTCCTGATCGGTGCGCTGGTCGCCGCGGTGGTGTTGATCCTGAGCCGGTGGCATGTCGCGGCGCTGCTCGCCGCGGTCGTGCTGGCGGTGGGTCTGTGGGGGCAGTGGCCGCTCTACCGGGCCGTCGGGGTCTTCGCCGACGCGTCCGCGGCCGGGCCGCAACTGCGCGTGATGCAGGCCAACATCTTTCTGGGCCGGGCGGATCCGGCGGCGTTGGTCGCGAGGGTGCGGGCCGAGCGGATCGATGTGCTGACCGTCAGCGAGCTGACCGACGAGGCGGTGCCGGCGTTGGCGGCCGCCGGGATCGGCGATGAACTGCCGCACGCCTTCCTGCGCAGCCGCCCCGGCGGTGGCGGTGTGGGGATCTATGCGCGCTACCCGCTGTCCGACGGCGAACTGCTGCCGGGTTTCGAACTGCACAATGTGCGGGCGAACGTCGCGGCGCCCGGCGCCGCGCCGCTGCGGGTGTACGCGCTGCACCTGCTGCCGCCATTCCCGGAGCCGCCGTGGCGGTGGGCCGCCGAGGTCGATCGGCTGGCCGAGGTGCTCGCCCTCGAGGACCGTCCCCTGGTGATCGGCGCCGACGTCAATGCGACCTACGACCACAAGCGGTTCCGCGATCTGCTGGCCGGATCCCGACATCCCGGCTCACCCGGGCTGAGCGATGCCGCCGTCGTCACCGGGGCGGGCATCGTGCCGACCTATCCGGTCGGCCGGCGCACCCCGCCGCTGTTGGCGATCGACCGCATCCTGACCCGCGGCGCCACCCCGTTGTCGTTCCGCCGGGTGGGCATCGCCGGCTCCGATCATCACGGCGTCATCAGCGACATTTCCCTGCACTCCTGAGCCCTGCACTCCTGAGCCCTGCACTCCTGAGGCCCGGGCGACGTCCCTAGCTAACCGGACGCGGCGAGCGCCTCCAGGGTGGCGGTGCAGAACGCGGGGAGGTCGTCGGGTCTGCGGCTGGACACCAGGGTGTTGGGGCCGTCGGTGCACACCACCACTTCCTTGTCGACCCAGTTCGCGCCGGCGTTGATCAGGTCGGTCTTCACGCTCGGCCACGACGTGAGCGTCCGGCCCCGGACCACGTCCGCCTCCACCAGCGTCCACGCGGCATGGCAGATCGACGCCACCGGCTTACCCGCGTCGAAGAAGCTCTTCACGAACGCCACCGCAGGGGGGTGCATCCGCAGGATGTCCGGGTTTGCGACGCCTCCGGGCAGCACCAGCCCGGCGTAGTCGGCCGCCGACACGCTGTCGGCGGCCACCTCCGCGTCGAAGGTGTCCGCCGGGGTCAGGTGATTGAACGCCTGCACCTTGCCGACCTCGGTGGACACCAGCTGCGGTGTGCCACCGGCTTGTTCGACCGCCTTCCACGGTTCGGTGAGCTCGACCTGTTCGACCCCCTCGGGGGCGACCAGGAATGCGACCTTCTTGCCGTTCAGTGCGGTTGTCATACACGCCTCCCTCACGAGGATGGGGCAGAGGAATTTCAGCGGGAGTACCCCACCTCGCGGGGCGGCAATCTCGGGTCAGTCTCCGGGTGGGCGGGGCATCCGCACCGTCTGCTCCATGCTGGGCAGCGGCACCTGTCGACCGATCACCCGGGTGGGTGTGTCGTCGTCCCCGGACCCGTGCAGGTCCCAGACGCTGCCGTCGGGTGTACCGGTGTCGTCGGCGCGGTCACCGTGGCCGGCGATCAACAGCCCCAGCAGCGCGCCGGCCACGCACAGCAGTGCGGTGATCGCGAAGATCTCGCCGTACTGCATCGCATACGCCTCGCGGTAGCGGGCGGCCTCCGCGGCCAGCCGGGCCGCCAGCGAGTCGCCGCCGGGCTCCCGGGCCGCCAGGCTCTGCAGGTGCTGGTTGAACCGGTACAGGCCCCACGCGGACAGCGCGGCGAGTCCGATCACCATGCCGATCATCCGGGCGACCACGACCGCCGCCGAGGCGATGCCGTGTTCGGCGGCCGGTACCACCCGCAGGGCCGCCGAGGTGAGCGGTCCGATCACCAGACCGAGCCCGATACCGACGATCGCCAGGTCGGTGTCGAGCACCGGCAGCGTGACCACGCCGAGGTCGTGGCGGGCCGCCAGCAGATCCACCGGCCAGTGCGAGATCAACCAGAATCCACCCGCGGCGATGAGCAGTCCGACGAACGTGACGATCCGGTCGCCGACCCGGGTGGCGAGCCAGCCGCCGATCAGCGCGCCGATCGGCAGCGCGATGAGGAACCGCAGCAGCAGCATCGCCGCCTCGAACTGATCCTTGCCGAGCACGCCCTGGCCGAACAGTTCGACGTTGACCAGGGTCACCATCAACGCCGCACCGGCGACGAACGAGGCCCCGAGCGCGGCGAGGAACGGCCGGAACCGGACACCCGCCGGATCGATCAGTTTGGTGCGGGCCCGCCGCTCCCAGACGAAGAACCCGATCAGCGTGACAGCAGCGGCCGCCAACAGCCACAACCGCCAGGTCGGCACCACTTCCCGGGCGCTGGGTTGCGGGTTGTACAGGCCCACCACGATCAGGAAGAGCGTGATCCCCAGCAGCACCCCGCCGACGACGTCGATCCTCTCGCGTGGCCCGTCCGGATCGCGGGCCGGCAGGCTGAAGTGGATCATCACCATCGCCAGCGCGGCCAGCGGCACGTTGACCCAGAACACCGATTCCCAGGCGCCGAACAGCCACACCATCGCGATGCCGTACAACGGGCCGAGCACCGCGCCGAGCTCCTGCGCGGCGCCGATCCCGCCGAGCACCCCGGCCCGGTTGCGTTCCGCCCACAGGTCGGCGGCCAGGGCCAGCGTCACCGGCAGCAGTGCCCCGCTGGCGGCGCCCTGGATGATGCGGCCGGTCACCAGCATGTGCAGGCTTTGCAGATCCCCGGCCAGCGCGGTGACCACCGAACCGATCGCGAACCCGGCCAGCCCGACCTGGATCAGCATCTTGCGGCCGAACCGGTCCGACGCCCGGCCCAGCAGCGGCATCGCCGCGATGTAGCCGAGCAGATAGCCGGTGATGATCGGCGTGACCTGATGGATCTTGTTCAGCGCGATGCCGACATCCCGCATGATGTCGACCATGATCGTGATCACCACATAGGTGTCGAGCGCACCCAGCAGCACTGCGAGGCTGCCCGCGCTGATCGCGATCGTGCGGTTGTGGCCGCGCGGCGGCCTGATGGCGGCGGCGGTGGCGCGCCGCATCACACCTCCGGCTTGACGACGGTGACGGGCTTGTTCCACTCGGACAGCGTCATGGTGACCGTGGTGCCCGAGTCGGGCTCCAGCTGGGCCTGGACCAGATCACGGGCACCGTCGGCGCGGATCCACGCGCCGGCCGGCACCGGGGCCTCGGCGCCGATCTGCGGTGCGATCGCGTTGACCGCCTCCGGGGTGACCGTGCCGGTGACGTGCAGCGTCCGCACCCCGTTGATGGTCTCGCGGCCCTCGACGGTGGCGTCGTCGGAGAAGTTGGCCAGCAGGTTGGCCAGGCCGGTGTCGGGGTTCAGGATCGCCGAGACGTCATAGATGTCGGCGGCGGGCCCGAAGTCGATGTAGTCGCCGGCGGCCAGCGCCGCGAACAGATTGCCCTCGGCGACGACGAAGTCCACATCCTCGAAACGCTGCCCCATCATGATGATGTCGGCGGTGCCGGTGGCGCCCACCTCGGGCACGTTGGTCAGGTCTCCCTGCAGCGTCTCGATCGGCAGTTCGGGAATCTCGCCCTGCACCGTCAGATCCAGGCGCACGCTCTGCAGGTCGCGGGTGGTCTGAGCGGCTTCCTCCAGGAGCGTCGCGGCATCCGGGGTCGGCTGCTCGGACTGGTCGGCCTGATCCTCCCCCGAGGAGCAGCCCGCGACCCCCACGATCAGGGCGACGAGCGCGAACAGGGCAAAGAGATTTCGGACCGGAACGGTTCGTCCAGCGTGGCGGAAGCGCGTCTGCATGAGTGCATCGTAGAGGGTGTGACCGAGTGCACCGAGGGGTCGACGCGCCGCCCGCGGCGGGCGTTCCCCGGTCGACTAGCCTGACCTGGTGTTCACCGGAATCGTCGAAGAGTTGGGTGAGATCGTCGAACGGGAGGATTTCGTCGGCCCGGCGGGGTCGTCGGCCCGCCTGGTGATCCGGGGCCCGGTCGTCACCAGCGACGCCCGGCACGGCGATTCGATCGCGGTGAACGGGGTGTGCCTCACCGTGGTGGAGGTCGCCGACGGGGCCTTCAGCACCGACGTGATGGGGGAGACGCTGAACCGGTCCAGCCTCGCTGTGCTGAAGCCGGGCAGCCGGGTCAACCTGGAGCGGGCCGCGGCCGTCAACAGCCGGCTGGGCGGCCACATCGTGCAGGGCCATGTCGACGGCACCGGAAATGTGATTTCCCGCACTCCGGCGCAGGGCTGGGAGGTGGTACGGATCGCGCTGCCGGCGGAGCTGTCCCGGTATGTGGTGCACAAGGGGTCGATCACGGTCGACGGGGTGTCGCTGACCGTGTCCGACCTGGGTCCGGACTGGTTCGAGGTGTCGTTGATCCCCACCACGCTGGAGCTCACCACCCTGGGAACCGTCGAGGTCGGCGCCCCGGTCAACCTCGAGGTCGACGTCATCGCCAAGTATGTGGAACGGCTGATGCGCCCGGACGGCCGCTGAGCGCGGGCAGGACCCTTCCGACGTGGTGGGCCATACTTGAGGGATCAGGACAGGTTCCACCGCGGAACCGGCGAAGGTGGCAGGTACATGGTGAGGCTGGACTCCGTCGATCGGGCGGTAGCCGATATCGCGGCCGGCAAGGCCGTCGTCGTCATCGATGACGAAGACCGCGAGAACGAGGGCGATCTGATTTTCGCCGCCGAGAAGGCGACGCCCGAGCTCGTGGCGTTCATGGTCCGCTACACCTCCGGCTACCTCTGTGTACCGCTCGAGGGCGAGATCTGCGACCGGCTCGGCCTGCTGCCGATGTACGCGATGAACCAGGACAAGCACGGCACCGCCTACACCGTCACGGTGGACGCCAAGCACGGTGTGACCACCGGGATCTCGGCGGCGGACCGGGCCACCACGATGCGGCTGCTGGCCGATCCGAACGCGGTCGCCGATGACTTCACCCGGCCGGGCCACGTGGTGCCGCTGCGCGCCAAGGAAGGCGGGGTGCTGCGCCGGCCCGGCCACACCGAGGCGGCCGTCGACCTGGCCAAGCTGGCCGGTCTGCAGCCCGCCGGCGCGATCTGCGAGATCGTCAGCCAGAAGGACGAGGGCGCGATGGCCAAGACCGACGAACTGCGGGTCTTCGCCGACGACCACGGCCTGGCGATGATCTCGATCGCCGATCTCATCGAGTGGCGGCGCAAGCACGAGAAGCACGTGGAACGGGTCGCCGAGGCCCGGATTCCGACCCGGCACGGCGAGTTCCGGGCGGTCGGTTACACCAGCATCTATGACGACGTCGAACATGTCGCGCTGGTGATGGGCGACATCGCGGGCCCGCACGGCGACGGGCACGACGTGCTGGTGCGGGTGCACTCGGAATGCCTGACCGGGGATGTGTTCGGATCCCGCCGCTGCGACTGCGGGCCGCAACTGGACGCCGCGCTGTCGATGGTGGCCCGCGAGGGCCGGGGCGTGGTGCTCTACATGCGGGGGCACGAGGGCCGCGGCATCGGGCTGATGCACAAACTGCAGGCGTATCAGCTGCAGGATGCCGGGGAGGACACCGTCGACGCGAACCTCAAGCTGGGCCTGCCGGCGGATGCCCGCGACTACGGCATCGGCGCCCAGATCCTCGTCGACCTCGGGGTGCGCTCGATGCGGCTGCTGACCAACAATCCGGCCAAACGCGCCGGCCTGGACGGTTACGGTCTGCACATCATCGAACGGGTGCCGTTGCCGGTCCGCGCGACCGCCGACAACATCCGCTACCTGATGACCAAACGGGACCGGATGGGTCACGACCTGGTCGGGCTGGAGGATTTCGACGAATCGGTGCGGATGGACGACTACGACGAGGGGGTCTACCTGCTCGGCGATCGCCGTCCCACCGATCTCGACCTGGGCGGGGCGCTGTGAGCAAAGCCGGTGTCCCGGATCTGCCGCAGCTGGACGCCTCCGGACTGAAGCTGGCGATCGTGGCCAGCACCTGGCATCAGAAGATCTGCGATGCGCTGCTCGACGGGGCCCGGAAGGTGGCCGCCGACGCCGGCATCACCGACCCCACCGTGGTGCGGGTCCTCGGCGCGATCGAGATCCCCGTGGTGGCACAGGCTTTGGCCGCCAACCATGACGCCGTGATCGCGTTGGGTGTGGTGATCCGCGGGGAGACACCGCAT
Source organism: Mycolicibacterium thermoresistibile (assembly GCF_900187065.1). Taxonomy (NCBI): domain Bacteria; kingdom Bacillati; phylum Actinomycetota; class Actinomycetes; order Mycobacteriales; family Mycobacteriaceae; genus Mycobacterium; species Mycolicibacterium thermoresistibile. Next base: position 2,714,318 of record NZ_LT906483.1, on the reverse strand, counting down.
TTCGACTACGTGTGCGACGCGGTGACCCAGGGGTTGACCCGGGTGTCGCTGGACGCGTCCACGCCGGTGGCCAACGGTGTGCTGACCACCGACACCGAAGCGCAGGCGCTCGACCGCGCCGGGCTGCCGGGTTCGGCCGAGGACAAGGGCGGTCAGGCCGCGGCCGCCGCGCTGTCCACCGCGTTGACGCTGCGCGAGCTACGCTCGCAGATATGACGAAGGCACGCTGGGACATCGAGGTCCGGCCCCGGATGACACCGCGGTTCGCCTACGTCGCGGCGGCGATCATGGTCGCGGTCAACGTCGTGCTGGCGATCCTGCTTCCGGTCAAGCCCACCGGGGTGATCTACCGGACCGCCGATCAGGTGGCGTTCGTGCTGCTCGGCCTCGTGCTCGGCGGGGCGATTCTGCTCTTCACCCGGCCGCGGCTGCGGGTCGGCCCGCCCGGCGTCGCGGTCCGGAACCTGTTCGGGTACCGGGTGCTGCCGTGGTCCGAGGTGATCGACGTGTCGTTGCATCCCGGGGCGCGGTGGGCGCGCGTCGATCTGCCCGACGACGAGTATGTGCCCGCGATGGCGATCCAGCTCGTCGACAAGGAGCACGCCGCGGATGCGATGGAGCGGGTGCGCGAGCGCGTCGCCTATTACAAGGCCCAGCATCAGTCGAAGACCCGGTCGGCGAACTGACCGGGCGCTGCGCCTCGACCGGTCCCGTCGCTGAGTGTGCGCGGCTCGTGGTGACTGTGCGCTGACTGATCTGATGGTGCGGCCGCGGTGGCGAATCGCGCCGAATCGCACCGTGGTGGCACTCTCGTCGCCACCACCTCACTGTCGTCGCCACCACCTCACACTCGACGTCACCGCGGCACACCGAAGGCTGGGCCGCGGTCTGCGCTTCCGGGTCGGCGGCTGCTCAGCGGGTGTCGCCGGCCACCAGGCCTTCCCGCCGCGGATCGGCCCCACCGGCCCAGCCGTCGCGGTCGCGCACCAGCACCGCCAGCCCGCTGGACTGATCGGCCAGGTCGACGTGGTGGCCCAGCGCCCGCAGTCCCTGTACCAGCGGGTCGTGAGCGCCGTCGTCGGCGGTGTCGATACCGGGGTGCTCACCGCCGATCCTGGTGGTGGGGGAGTTCTCCGCACCGAACGCGACCAGCGACACCGCCTGCTGCGGGTCCAGCCCCCAGTCCAGAACCCCCACAAGCGTTCTGACCACGAACTGGATGATCGCGGCGCCGCCCGGCGAGCCCAGCACCGCGAACAGCTGTCCGCGGGCCCCCGGCGGCCCGGCCGGTGCCGGGTCGAACACCATCGTCGGGGCCATCGTGCTGCGCGGGCGCTTGCCGGGCTGGACCCGGTTGGCCACCGGCGTCCCGTCCTCGTCGACCGGTTCGGCGGCGAAGTCGGTCAGCTGGTTGTTCAGCATGAACCCGTCGACCATCCGGAACGAGCCGAACGACGATTCGATGGAGGTGGTCAACGCCGCGGCGTTGCCGTGCGCGTCGACGATGCTGATGTGGCTGGTGCCGTGCTCGGGGACCGGAACCGGCGCTCCGGCGGGTGCGTCGAATTCGCCCGGCGGGGCGGTGCCCACGGTGTGGTCGGCGGAGATCATCGCGGCCCGCGCGGCCAGATAGCCCGGATCGAGCAGGGTCCGCGGACCGTCGCCGGGCAGCGGTACGAAATCGGTGTCGGCGACGTAGCGGTCCCGGTCGGCATAGGCGAGCCGCTCGGCCTCGGTGATCAGGTGCACCCCCGCGACGGTGGGCCGCCCGCCGTTGCGGTCGATGTCGGTGGGCCGGTGGTCGCCCATCGGGAAGCGTTCGAGCATGGCCAGGGTGGCCGCCACCGCCAGCCCGCCCGACGACGGCGGCGGCATCCCGCACACCTGCCGCCCCCGGTACGGGGTGCACAGCGGTTCGCGCTGCTTCGCCGTGTACCGGGCGAGGTCCTCGGTGGTCATCAGGCCCGGGGTCCGGCCGTCGGTGGCGTCGGCGACCTCGGCGACGATGTTCTCCGCGATCGGCCCGGTGTAGAAGGCATCCGGACCGTCGGATGCGATGGCGGTCAGGGTCTTGGCGTAGGCCGGGTTGGTCAGCCGGGTGCCGGCCGGTTTCGGCTCACCGTTCTCGTCCAGGAAGTACGCCGCGGCGTCCGGGTCCAGCCGCAACTGCTCGGCGGCGTCGGCGATCGCCGCGGCCAGCCGCGGGCTCACATCGAACCCGTCGTCGGCGAGCTTCACGGCGGGCGCGAACAGATCCCGCCACGGCATCGCCCCGTGCTTGGCGTGCACATCGGCCAGCAGCCGCACGATCCCGGGCACCCCGATCGACCGGCCGGACGCCCGGACGTCGGGTCTGGGCTCGGTGCGGTCGGCGTCGCTGACCCACCGCAGATAGTCCTCGGTGGCCGCGGCCGGCGCCACCTCGCGACCGTCGGTGGCCTCCACCGTCGCGGTCGCCGCGTCGTAGTAGAGCAGGAAGCCGCCGCCCCCGATCCCCGACGACTGGGGTTCCACCAGCCCGAGCATCGCCTGCGCGGTCACCAGCGCGTCGGCCGCGGTGCCGCCGTCCCGCAGCACCCGGCAGGCCGCCTGGGTGGCCAGCGGGTTGGCGGTCACCACCGAATACCGCTTGGTGTGGACCGCGGTCATGTTCTTGCGGTAGCCGATGGCCAGCTCCGGGTTGATCGCCAGTTCGCGTTCGGCCATCGGGGACGGCGGGGCCGTCGGCGTCGGCGGCACCGGGGTGCCGTTGGAGATGATGTCGCACGGCACGGTCGCCGCCGGGATCGGACGCGGTCCGTCACCGGCGCACCCGGCCAGCACGAGGGCCCCACCGGCGAGAAGCGCCGTCACGGTGCGGGCGGAACGCAGAATCCGCATTGTTCGACGGTAAAACATCGCCCTGGCCGGGGGGTGCGGGTAGCCGACTAACCTGGGGGCGTGCCCGATCCATCGACGTACCGACCTGCACCCGGGTCCATCCCGGTCGAGCCGGGCGTCTACCGGTTCCGGGATCCCCACGGCCGCGTGCTGTACGTGGGAAAGGCCAAGAGCCTGCGCAGCCGGTTGACCTCGTACTTCGCCGACGTCAGCAGCCTGCCGCCGCGGACCCGGCAGATGGTGATGACCGCCTCCAGCGTGGAGTGGACGGTGGTCAGCACCGAGGTCGAGGCCCTGCAGCTCGAATACAACTGGATCAAGGAGTTCGACCCGCGGTTCAACGTCCGCTACCGCGACGACAAGTCCTATCCGGTGCTGGCGGTCACACTCAACGAGGAGTTCCCGCGGTTGATGGTCTACCGCGGGCCGCGGCGCAAGGGGGTCCGGTACTTCGGCCCGTACTCGCACGCCTGGGCGATCCGCGAAACGCTGGATCTGCTCACCCGGGTGTTCCCGGCGCGCACCTGCTCCCCCGGAGTGTTCAAGCGGCACAGGCAGATCGACCGGCCGTGTCTGCTCGGCTACATCGACAAGTGTTCGGCGCCGTGCATCGGGCGGGTCAGCGCCGAGGAGCATCGCAGGATCGTGCTCGATTTCTGCGACTTCCTGGCCGGCAAGACCGACCGGCTGGCGCGGGACATGGAGCAGCAGATGAACGCGGCGGCCGAGCAGCTCGACTTCGAGCGCGCGGCCCGGCTGCGGGACAACATCTCGGCGCTCAAACGCGCGTTGGAGAAGCAGGCCGTGGTGTTCGGCGACGGCACCGACGCCGATGTGGTGGCGTTCGCCGACGACGAGCTCGAGGCGGCCGTGCAGGTGTTCCACGTCCGGGGCGGCCGGGTGCGTGGGCAGCGCGGCTGGATCGTCGAGAAGTCCGGTGATCCGGAGCATTCCGGCGAACAACAGTTGGTCGAGCAGTTCCTCACCCAGTTCTACGGGGAACAGGCAGAACTCGGCGGCGCCAGCGACGGCGGCGGGGACGAGTTGGTGAACCCGGTGCCGCGGCAGGTGCTGGTGCCGTGTCTGCCGGACAACGCCGACGAGATCGAGGCGTTGCTGTCGAAGTTGCGCGGCTCCAAGGTGGTGTTGCGGGTGCCGCAGCGCGGTGACAAGAAGGCGCTCGCCGACACCGTCAAACGCAACGCACAGGATGCGTTGGCGCAGCACAAACTTCGGCGCGCCGGCGATTTCACAGCCAGATCCGCTGCGTTGCAGAACATTCAAGAGGCCCTCGGGCTGTCCGAAGCCCCGTTGCGCATCGAATGCATTGACGTGAGTCACATTCAGGGCACCGATGTGGTGGCCTCGCTGGTGGTGTTCGAGGACGGCCTGCCGCGCAAGTCCGACTACCGCCGCTACGCCATCCGGGAGGCGGCCGGTGACGGTCGGTCCGATGACGTCGCGTCGATCGCCGAGGTGACCCGGCGGAGGTTCCAGCGGCATCTGCTCGACACCCAGTCGGTCACCGAGATGGCCGCGGAGGGGCGGTCCCGCAAATTCGCCTATCCGCCAAACCTGTTCGTGGTCGACGGCGGTGCGCCTCAGGTCAACGCCGCGCAACGGGTGCTCGACGAACTGGGGGTCACCGATGTCGCGGTGATCGGACTGGCGAAGCGGTTGGAGGAGGTGTGGGTGCCCGGGGAACCGGATCCGGTCATCCTTCCCCGCAACAGCGAGGGGCTGTACCTGTTGCAGCGGGTGCGCGACGAGGCGCACCGGTTCGCCGTCACCTACCACCGCAGCAAACGATCCAAGCGGATGACCGCGTCCGCGCTGGACTCGATACGGGGGCTGGGGGAGCACCGCCGCAAGGCGTTGGTGACCCACTTCGGTTCGGTGGCCAGGCTGCGTGAGGCGACGCTGGAGGAGATCACCGAGGTGCCCGGAATCGGAATCGCCACCGCGAAAGCGGTCAAGGAGGCACTCGACAAGCAGCTGCGCCCGGCGCCGGTGCGGCCGGAATCCGGTGCACAGCCGGTCGTGATGGGCGATGATCAGAACAGGGCATCGGGATGACGGACTACCACTCAGACGACGAACTGCGCGGTGGCCCCGGGGTTGGGGCCACCTTGGATTCTGGGACAGATCCGGAGGCCGGTACCGAGTCGGGCATCGATGTCGTGCTGGTCACCGGGCTGTCCGGGGCCGGCCGCGGCACGGCCGCCAAGGTGCTCGAGGATCTCGGCTGGTATGTCGCCGACAACCTGCCCCCGGAGCTGATCGCCCGCATGGTCGAACTCGGCCTGGCCGCCGGGTCGCGCATCACCCAGCTGGCGGTGGTGATGGATGTGCGGTCCCGGGGGTTCACCGGGGACCTCGACGGGGTGCGCCAGGAGTTGGCCACCCGCAACATCGTCCCGCGGGTGTTGTTCCTCGACGCCTCCGACGACATCCTGGTGCGCCGCTATGAGCAGAACCGGCGCAGCCACCCGCTGCAGGGGCGTCAGACGCTGGCCGAGGGCATCGCCGCCGAACGCGCCATGCTGGCGCCGGTGCGGGCGGCCGCCGATCTCGTCATCGACACGTCGGCGCTGTCGGTGCCCGCGCTGCGGGAGAACATCGAGCGGGCGTTCGGTGGGGACACCGTGGCGCACACCAACGTCACCGTGGAGTCGTTCGGCTACAAGTACGGGCTGCCGATGGACGCCGACACCGTGATGGACGTGCGGTTCCTGCCCAATCCGCACTGGGTCGACGCGCTGCGGCCGTACTCGGGTCAGCACGAGGCGGTCCGGGACTATGTGTTGAGTCAACCCGGCGCCGCGGACTTTCTGGACACTTACCATCGGTTGCTGAACCTGGTCATCGACGGGTACCGCCGGGAGGGGAAGCGATATATGACCGTTGCCATCGGGTGCACCGGCGGCAAACATCGGAGCGTCGCCATCGCCGAGGCGTTGGCAGCGCGTCTGGAGGGCGGCGATCAGTTGACGGTGCGGGTGCTGCACCGGGATCTGGGCCGCGAATGAGCCCGCGGATCGTTGCGCTCGGTGGTGGGCACGGCCTGTATGCGACGTTGTCGGCGGCGAGGCGGATCACGCCCCATGTCACCGCGGTGGTGACGGTCGCCGACGACGGCGGTTCCTCGGGGCGGCTGCGCGCCGAACTGGACGTGATCCCACCCGGGGATCTTCGAATGGCGTTGGCGGCATTGGCTTCCGACAGCCCGCACGGCAGGCTGTGGGCGACGATCATCCAGCACCGGTTCGGTGGCAGCGGCGCGCTGGCGGGTCATCCGATCGGCAACCTGATGCTCGCCGGACTCAACGAGGTGCTCGCCGATCCGGTGGCCGCACTCGATGAACTCGGCCGGATCCTCGGGGTCAAGGGCCGGGTGCTGCCGATGTGCCCGATCGCGCTGCAGATCGAGGCCGACGTCTCCGGTCTGGAGGCCGATCCGCGGATGAGCCGGGTGATCCGCGGGCAGGTGGCCATCGCCACCACGGTCGGCAAGGTGCGCCGGGTGCGGCTGCTCCCCGGGAACCCGCCGGCCACCAGGCAGGCGGTGGACGCGATCATGGCCGCCGATCTGGTGGTGCTCGGTCCCGGGTCGTGGTTCACCAGCGTCATCCCGCATCTGTTGGTGCCCGACCTGGCGGCCGCGCTGAAGGCCACCGCTGCCCGCCGGGCCCTGGTGTTGAATCTGGCCGCCGAGCCCGGGGAGACCGCCGGGTTCTCGGTGGAACGCCACATCCATGTGTTGTCGCAGCACGCGCCGGACTTCACCGTGCACGACATCATCGTCGACGCCAGCCGGGTTCCCAGTGCGCGGGAGCGCGAGCAGCTCAGCCGCACCGCGAAAATCCTTCGGGCTCAGGTCGAATTTGCCGACGTGGCCCGACCTGGTACACCTTTACATGACCCGGCGAAGCTGGCCGAGGCATTGTCCGGTGCTCTTGCGCACCGAGCGGTTGCCAGCAGGAATTCGCAGGAACCAACCGTCCCCACTCCCGTCAGCCTGACGGGCGAGGGTGCGCGTGAACAGCAGACACTGAACGGACCGAGAGGTGACGACCCGTGGCGATGACAGCCGAGGTCAAGGACGAACTCAGCCGGTTGGTGGTCACGTCGGTGACCGCCCGTCGGGCTGAAGTGGCGTCGTTGCTGCGCTTCGCAGGCGGGCTGCACATCGTGAATGGCCGGGTCGTGGTGGAGGCCGAGGTCGACCTCGGTATCACCGCCCGCCGCCTACGGCAGGCGATCTATGACCTGTACGGCTATACCGCTGCGGTGCAGGTACTTTCGGCCAGCGGTGTGCGAAAGAACACCCGCTATGTGGTACGCGTGGTCAAGGACGGCGAGGCGCTGGCCAGACAGACCGGCCTGCTGGACATGCGGGGCCGGCCGGTGCGTGGACTGCCGGCCCATGTGGTGGGCGGCAGCATCGCCGATGCCGAAGCCGCTTGGCGTGGTGCGTTTTTGGCGCACGGATCGTTGACCGAGCCGGGACGGTCGTCGGCGCTGGAGGTGAGCTGCCCGGGGCCCGAGGCGGCGCTGGCGCTGGTCGGTGCGGCCCGGCGGCTCGGGGTCAGCGCCAAGGCGCGTGAGGTGCGCGGCAGTGACCGGGTGGTGGTGCGCGACGGAGACGCCATCGGCGCGTTGCTGACCCGGATGGGCGCGCAGGACACCAGGCTCACCTGGGAGGAGCGGCGGATGCGCCGCGAGGTCCGTGCGACGGCGAATCGGTTGGCGAACTTCGACGATGCCAACCTGCGCCGCTCGGCGCGCGCCGCGGTGGCCGCCGCCGCGCGGGTGGAGCGGGCCCTGGAGATCCTCGGTGATTCGGTGCCGGAACACCTGGCCGCCGCCGGGAGGTTGCGGATCGAGCACCGCCAGGCGTCACTGGAGGAACTCGGTCGGCTGGCCGATCCGCCGATGACCAAAGACGCTGTGGCAGGCCGAATTCGGCGGCTGCTGTCGATGGCCGACCGCAAGGCGAAGCAGGAGGGCATTCCCGACACCGAGTCGGCGGTCACCCCGGAGCTGCTCGAAGAGGCCTAGCGGGTGGTGTGCACCACCTGAACGAATTACCGTCGACTCATGGAATGTCTGCGGGTCGGGATCGCACCGTCGACCCCGCCGTTCTGCGACAGCCACGGCGCCGGGCTCGACGTCGACCTGATGACCGAGGTCGGCCGGGTGCTCGGCACCGAGGTCCGGTTCGTCGAGTTCCGCGGCGCCGACTTCAGCGGCGTCTTCGACGAGCTGACCGCCGGCGCCTGCGACTGTGTGGCGGCCGGCGTCAGCGTGCTGCCGGAGCGCTCGGCCCGGGTGGCGTTCGCCCCGCCCTACCTCATCTCCGGGCAGGCGCTGGCCGTCGCCGCCGCGCGGCTGCCGCAGGTGACCTCGGTGGGGGAGCTGGCCGGCCGCACGATCGGCGTGCAGCGCGGCCGCTCGGCGGTCCGGCTGGCAGAACAGCTGGTCGCCGACGGGGCGGCGGCCGGGGTGCGCAGGTACGACTACGGCGACCTCGCCGCCGTGCTGGCCGGCCTGGCCGCCGGCGAATGCGATGCGGTGCTCGAACTCGCCCCGGTGCTGACCGCGGCGGCCGGTCCGGTCTCCGGCGTCGACGTGGTGCAGAGCCGGCTGACCACCGAGGAGATCGCGATCGCGGTGCGGCCCGACGATCAGCGGTTACTCGGCCGGCTCACCGTCGCGCAGGCAGAACTCGAGGACGACGGCACCTTGCAGCGATTACGCCGCAAATGGCTCGGCAACCCCTATACCGACCAGCGTCTTGCAGCCCATTAGGCTGGCCGATAGCAGTTTGATCAGCGACTAAGGGAGAGAACCGTGACGATCCGGGTAGGCGTGAACGGCTTCGGCCGCATCGGACGCAACTTCTACCGGGCTCTGGCCGCGCAGCAGGCCGAAGGCAAGAGCACCGACGTTGAAATCGTGGCGGTCAACGATCTCACCGACAACGCCACGCTGGCGCATCTGCTCAAGTTCGACTCCATCCTCGGCCGGCTGCCCGAGGAGGTGTCGCTCGAGGGTGAGGACACCATCGTCATCGGTTCCACGAAGATCAAGGCGCTGGCCATCAAGGAGGGCCCGTCGGCGCTGCCGTGGGGCGATCTCGGGGTGGACGTGGTCCTCGAGTCGACCGGCATCTTCACCGACGCCGCCAAGGCCCGCGGCCACCTGGAGGCCGGCGCCAAGAAGGTGATCATCTCCGCACCGGCCAAGGGTGAGGACCTGACCGTGGTGCTCGGCGTCAACGACGACAAGTACGACGGCAGCCAGAACATCATCTCCAACGCCTCGTGCACCACGAACTGCCTCGCGCCGCTGGCCAAGGTGCTGCACGACGAGTTCGGGATCGTCAAGGGCCTGATGACCACCGTGCACGCCTACACCCAGGATCAGAACCTGCAGGACGGCCCGCACAAGGATCTGCGCCGCGCCCGCGCCGCCGCGATCAACATCGTCCCGACCTCGACCGGCGCCGCCAAGGCGATCGGTCTGGTGATGCCGGAGCTGCAGGGCAAGCTCGACGGCTACGCGCTGCGGGTGCCGATCCCCACCGGCTCGGCCACCGACCTGACCGCCGAGCTGGCCAAGGCCGCCACCGTCGACGAGATCAACGCCGCGATGAAGGCGGCCGCGGAGGGTCCGCTCAAGGGCATCCTGAAGTACTACGACGCGCCGATCGTGTCGTCGGACATCGTCACCGATCCGCACAGCTCGCTCTACGACGCCGGGCTGACCAAGGTGATCGACAACCAGGTCAAGGTCGTGTCCTGGTACGACAACGAGTGGGGCTACGCCAACCGGTGTGTCGACCTGGTGGCGATGGTCGGTAAGTCGCTGTAGCCCGATGACGGTCAAAACCCTCGAAGACCTTCTGGCCGAAGGGGTGTCGGGCCGCGGCGTGCTGGTGCGGTCCGACCTCAACGTGCCGCTGGACGACTCGGGCGACATCACCGACCCGGGCCGGGTGATCGCCTCGGTGCCGACCCTGAAGGCGCTGGCCGAAGCCGGCGCCAAGGTGGTCGTCACCGCACACCTGGGCCGGCCCAAGGGCACCCCGGATCCCAAGCTGTCGCTCGCTCCGGTGGCCGCCGCGCTCGGGGAGCGCCTGGGCCGGCACGTGCAGCTGGCCGGCGATGTGGTGGGCGCCGACGCGTTGGCCCGCGCCGAGGGCCTCACCGACGGTGACGTCCTGCTGCTGGAGAACGTCCGGTTCGATCCGCGGGAGACCAGCAAGGACGACGGCGAGCGGGCGGCGCTGGCCCGCGCGCTGGTCGAGCTGGTCGGAGACGACGCGGCCTTCGTCTCGGACGGGTTCGGCGTGGTGCACCGCAAGCAGGCCTCGGTCTACGACGTCGCCAAGCTGCTGCCGGCCTACGCCGGCACGTTGGTGGCCACCGAGGTCAAGGTGCTCGAGCAGCTCACCGAGTCCACCGACCGGCCGTACGCCGTGGTGCTCGGCGGCTCGAAGGTGTCGGACAAGCTGGCGGTCATCGAGCGACTGGCGCAGAAGGCCGACAGCCTCGTCATCGGCGGCGGCATGTGCTTCACCTTCCTTGCCTCGCAAGGACTCTCGGTGGGCAAGTCGCTGGTGCAGCCGGAGATGATCGACACCTGCCGGCAGCTGCTGGACACCTACGCCGACGTCATCCACGTCCCGGTGGACATCGTCGTCGCGGACGAGTTCGCCGCCGACTCGCCGTCGGAAATCGTTGCCGCCGACCAAATCCCCGACGGCAAGATGGGTCTGGACATCGGGCCGGGCACGGTGCAGCGATTCACCAACCTGTTGTCCAACGCAAAGACGGTGTTCTGGAACGGCCCGATGGGCGTGTTCGAGTTCCCGGCGTTCGCGGCGGGCACCAAGGGGGTGGCCGAGGCGATCATCGGGGCGACCGCCAAGGGCGCGTTCAGCGTTGTCGGCGGCGGGGATTCGGCCGCCGCGGTGCGGCAACTGGGGCTGCCCGAAGACGGGTTCTCCCACATCTCGACCGGTGGCGGAGCGTCACTGGAATACCTTGAGGGCAAGGTGTTGCCGGGTCTGGAGGTACTGGAATCGTGAGCCGTAAGCCGCTGATCGCCGGCAACTGGAAGATGAATCTGAACCATTTCGAAGCGATCGCACTGGTTCAGAAGATCGCCTTCGCGCTGCCGGCGAAGTACTTCGACAAGGTCGACGTCGCGGTGCTGCCGCCGTTCACCGACCTGCGCAGCGTGCAGACCCTGGTCGACGGCGACGATCTGCGGCTCACCTACGGGGCCCAGGACCTGTCGCAGCACGACTCGGGGGCCTACACCGGTGAGATCAGCGGGGCGTTCCTGGCCAAGCTGGGCTGCACCTACGTGATCGTCGGCCACTCCGAGCGGCGCACCTACCACCACGAGGACGATGCGCTGGTGGCCGCGAAGGCCAGGGCGGCGTTCCGCCACGATCTGATCCCGATCGTGTGCATCGGCGAGCCGCTGGAGGTCCGCGAGGCCGGCAACCACGTCGCACACAACCTCGAGATGCTGCGCGGATCGCTCGCCGGGCTGTCGGCCGAACAGATCGGCCGCGCGGTCATCGCCTACGAACCGGTGTGGGCGATCGGGACCGGCCGGGTGGCCAGCGCCGCCGACGCGCAGGAGGTGTGCAAGGCGATCCGCGACGAGCTGGGCAACCTGACCTCGCCGGAGATCGCCGCCGGGGTGCGGGTGCTCTACGGCGGGTCGGTGAACGCCAAGAACGTCGGCGAGATCGTCGCGCAGGAGGACGTCGACGGCGCCCTCGTCGGCGGTGCGTCCCTGGACGGGGAGCAGTTCGCGACGCTGTCGGCCATCGCAGCAGGCGGGCCGCTACCGTGAGGCGCCCCGCCGTGACGGGTCCGGTAAGGTGGCGGCCATGATTCTGGCCCTGCAGATCACCCTGTTGATCACCAGCGTTCTGGTGATCCTGCTGGTGCTACTGCATCGTGCCAAGGGTGGCGGTCTGTCCACCCTGTTCGGCGGCGGTGTGCAGTCCAGCCTGTCCGGCTCGACGGTGGTCGAGAAGAACCTGGACCGGCTGACGCTGTTCGTCACCGGCATCTGGCTGGTGGCGATCATCGGCGTCGCGCTGCAGATCAAGTACGGCTGACCGTCACCCCATCGCCGGGCCGACCGGAACGGTCGGCGGCACCACGGCCGGTGGCGGCTGGGCCGGATCGAGCACCACGGCCGGCAGGTCGCTGATCTGACCGGGTGGAATTCCGCGCGGACCCGGCTGGTCGCCCTGGGTCTCGGCTGACGGGGCCCGGCAGGTGGGCCAGCCGTACTCGTCCGGCGTGGTGGGATCGGGGATCCCGCCCGAGTCGAAGCAGCACTTGACCGGGTCGCGGATCGTCTTCTTCATGCAGTTGTCGTACTCCTCGATGTCCCAGGGGTCGTCGTCGGGCACGGCCGCGGCGTTCGCCGCCAGGCCGAACGCCAGGAGTGCCGTACCGCACGCGGTCGCCAAACGACCGAGATATCGGGTGTTGCGGTGGGAGATGTGGTCGGTCATGTTCGTCCTCCCCGTTGCCGCTTTCAGCATGCGCCGGAGATGGTCGCAGGGTGGCCTTTCGGTAATTTCCGACCACCGCCCCAGAGATCGTTGCAAACGGAATATGTCGAGGTCACACGGATCGCGCCGGTCCGGTCCCGGCGGTACGATCCGATCACCCGATCGGGGGGGGTCGTGATGTCTGCACGTGTGCGGGTCCCGCCAGCCAGGATTGCCCGGACGGCCGACGCCGCGAGGCACTACCTGCTGCGGTTGCAGCAGAAGCTCACCGCGCCGCAGGCGGTGATGCTCGAGATGATCCTCGCGGGCTGGACATCACAGGCCCTCACTACCGCCGCCGACCTCGGGGTGGCCGATGCGCTGGCGGACGGTCCGCTGGCCATCGGGGATCTGGCGCGAAAGGTCGACGCCGACCCGGAGCGGCTCGCACGGTTGATGTGCGCCTTGACCAGTAGGGGAGTCTTCCGGCAGCGCCGCGACGGCCGATACGCGCTCAATGCGCTGGCGACGACGTTGCGGTCGGATGCGTCGGCGTCGCTGGCGGGTGCGGCGCGGTTCTACGGATCGCGGCTGCATCGCGAGCATTGGAGCATGCTGACGGACTCGGTGCGGACCGGAAAACCCGGTGTCCCCACGCTGCGCGGGATGGACTGGTGGCAATTCAGCGCCGCCAACCCCGAATTCGGCGATCTCTTCAACGGGGCGATGACGAGCATCTCGGAGTTGAGCGCCCCCGTGGTGGCGGCGGCCTACGATTTCTCACCGTTCCCGACGATCGTGGACGTGGGCGGCGGGCACGGCCGACTCTTGTCTGCCATCCTGGCGGCGACGCCGACCGCGCGCGGAGTGTTGTTCGACCTTCCCGACGTGGTGGCTGATGCTCCGGCGCTGTTGCGCGCCCACGGAGTCGCCGACCGCGTCGACATCGTCGGAGGTTCGTTCTTCGACGCGGTGCCAGACGGAGACGCATACGTACTCAAGAACGTCATCCATGATTGGGACGATGACGAAGCACTGCCGATTCTGGGGAACATCCGCTCCGCCCTGTCCGACCGGGGCGCAATCTTGCTGGTGGAGATGGTGATACCGTCGCACCATCGCGAATTCTTGGGCAACATGGTCGACTTGGAGATGCTCAACGGCGGTAACGCCCGGGAACGCACCGCCGACGAATACCGCAGCCTGCTTGCTCGGGCGAACCTGCGGATGACCCGGGTCGTGGCCACTGCCGGCCCCTACAGCGTGATCGAGGCGCGCGCGGCATAGGCGTACCGGGAAGCGAAGCTAGCCAAGTCCCTCGAGGATGCGATCCCGGATCGCGGACAGCGTGTGACGCTGCCAGAGCGCCTGTACCGGAACCAGTAGCGGTGGAGTGAGGTCGACGACCTGTACTCGACCGTTCATCGTCGGACCGGCCGCGGCGGTGACGAAGGCGATGCCACCCGTGGTCAACGGGGCGGCCACCGTTGCGGCACCCTGCACCCGGCTGACCACGTAGTCGGGTTCGAAGCCGGCGCGCCGGCACGCGCCCATCAGGAAATCGCTGTAGTAGGACGTCCCGGGTGGAGCCCACAGCGCTACCTGCTCGCGAGCGAGTTCGGTGATGTCGACCGACTCCCGCGCCGCCAGCGGATGGCTGTCGACGAACGCTACCCGGACCCGGTGGTAGCCGATCACCGCCGTCGCCAGTTCCGGGGTCGGGACCACCCCGCGGCGCAATCCCAGCTGCACCGTGCCGTCAAAAACCGCGTCGGTCAACGCATCCGGATAAAGTTGGCGCAGCGTGAACGAGGTGCTCGGGTACGCGGTGACGGCCGGTTCGATCAATGCGTACGCCTCGGCGCCGCTGAGCGCGGGAGTGTGACCGATCACGTAGTGTGCCTGCGCGGCCGCTTCGGTCTGCCGGACGTGCTCGGCGACGGTGCGCGCCGCCGCCAGTAACGGCTTGCCTTCGGCGAGCAGCGTCCGGCCCGCCGTCGTCAATGAGATACGCCGCCCATCGCGGGTGAACAGGTCCGCGCCCACGTCGTTCTCCAGCGCCCGCACCGCGCTGCTGAGCGCCTGTTGGCTGAGGTGCAAAGTGGCGGCGGCCCGGGTGAAACTGCCCAGTTCGGCGACCGCGACGAACTGGGCGAGCCGCCGTAGATCAATCTTCGGCGAAGGCACGCTGTCAGCCTATCCACAAACTTCTCTTGTGTATATCACGGTTTTTTCTGTTTTTCATTTGTGCATGTTCGCCCTACCGTCCTGTTTATGACGAAACCGCAGAAAACAGCAGTCGTGGCGGCCGGAGCCAAGAACCTCGGTGGCCTGATCAGCACCACGCTGGCCGAGCGTGGAGTGAACGTCGCGGTGCACTATCACAGCGCGGCGACCGAACCGGATGCAGACAAGACCGTCGCGGCCGTGGAAGCCACCGGCGCCCGCGCCATCAAGGTGCAGGGCGATCTGACGGTACCGGCGAACGTCACCCGGCTGTTCGACGCCACCGTCGAGGCGTTCGGCGGGGTGGACATCGCCGTCAACACGGTCGGTCGGGTGCTGCGTAAGCCGATCGTGGAAACCACGGAGGCCGAATACGACGCGATGTTCGACATCAACGCCAAAGCCGCCTACTTCTTCCTGCAGGAGGCCGGTAAACGGCTCAACGACGGTGGTTCGGTGGTCACGATCCTGACCGCTCTGCTGGCCGCATTCACCGACGGATACTCCACCTACGCCGGCGCGAAGAGCCCGGTCGAACACTTCACCCGTGCCGCCGCCAAAGAGTTTGCACCACGGCAGATCTCGGTGAACAACGTGGCGCCGGGGCCGATGGACACTCCGTTCTTCTACGGTCAGGAGACACCCGAGCGGGTGACGTTCCACAAGTCGCAGGGTCTGGGCAACAGGCTGACCCGCATCGAGGACATCGCCCCGCTGGTGGCGTTTCTCACCGACGAAGGGCACTGGATCACCGGTCAGACGATCTTCGCCAACGGTGGATACACGACCCGGTGACCCGGGCGGCGCCAAGCTGGACGCGACCGACCGGGCCCGACTGCTGCAGTATCTGGACGATGAACTCGCCGCCGACATCAACCTGGCCACGCTGGCCGAACACGTCGGCTTGACGGTCCGAGAATTCACCGCGGCCTTCGGTGCGGCCTTCCACACGTCCCCGTATCAGTTCGTCCTGGACCGACGCATCGCCCGCGCCAAGGTGCTGCTGCGCACCACGGCGCGGGCGATCACCGATGTCGCTACTGCGGTGGGCTTTTCGACGCCGAGCCACTTTGCCACCACATTCAAGAACCGGGTGGGCATGGCGCCCAGCGCGTACCGCAATGGCTCCTCAGCGGGGCCTCACCCAGCATCCTCGGGTGCTTCGTCGGGTTCAGTCCCGTCGGGTGCCGTGTCTTCTGCGGTGTCTTCTGCGGTGTCCTCCGGCGCCGAATCCGCGCCGGCAGGGTCGTCACCGCCGCCGTGATTCGGGTTCGTGCAGATGGTGCCCTCACACGGCACGTAGCTGTTGCTGCCGTCCGGATTGGGGATGGCGTAGGGATGGACGTAACTGCCGGCCGGACAGGCCGGGTCCTCCGTCTGCGCGCAGTACTCCTGGGTGAGGTTGTTTCCGGTGGAACCGTCGGCGCCGGTCGGTCCGCCGTTGACCGGCTGTCCATTGGCGTCCCACGCCCCGGGCGCGCCGCCGGCACCGTGGTTCGGGTTCGTGCAGATGGTGCCCTCGCACGTGACGTAGCTGGCGCTACCGTCCGGGTTCGGGATCGCGTCGGCCGCCACGAAGCTGCCGGCCGGGCAGGCCGGATCCTCGTGTCGGGCACAGTACTCCAGGGTCAGGTTGTTACCTGTGGAGCCGTCGGCGCCGACCGGTCCGCCGTTGACCGGTTGGCCATTGGCGTCCCAATGGCCCACGCCGCGATCCAGCGCGGCGTGCGGTCCCACATAGCTGCCCGTCGGACAGTTCGGGTCGGCGTTGTGGGCGCAATAGTGCTTGTCGTGGCCGGCGGATTCGGGACCGTCTGCGGTGTCGGAAGTACTCCCACACGAGGTCATGAACAGCGTGAGAACCGTGCCTAGGAACACGGCGGCAGAACCGCGCGCCATAACCAGCGTCATCATCCTCCTTATGTGATTTTCCGTCGAACCGACGCTAGTGGCACGCGACGGCATCTGCTTTCGAATTCTGGCGGCGGACATACTGGGGGATATGGCTGAATCCATTGACTCCCTGGAACCGATCGGGTCGGTGACCCGAACGCACGTCGGCCGGGAGGCGACCGAGCCGATGCGGGAGGACATCCGGCTGCTCGGAGCTATCCTCGGCGACACCATCCGCGAACACCACGGCGAAGAGGTGTTCGACCTCGTCGAATGGGCGCGGGTGGAGTCGTTCCGGGTGCGCCGCTCCGAGATCGACCGCGCCGAACTGGCGGCCAAGTTCCGCGGTATCGCCCCCGAGCAGGCGATCCCGGTGATCCGCGCGTTCACCTACTTCGCCTTGCTGGCCAACGTCGCCGAGGACATCCACCGGGAACGACGCCGGGCCGTCCACGTCGCGGCCGGGGAACCGCCGCCGGACGGCACGCTGGCCGCCACCTATCGCAAACTCGACGCCGCCGGCCTGCCCGCCGACCGGGTGGCCGCGGCGCTGACCGGGGCGGTGGTGTCACCGGTGATCACCGCACACCCCACCGAGACCCGGCGGCGCACCGTGTTCGAGGCCCAGCACCGGGTGACCGAGCTGATGCGGCTGCGGCTGCACGGTCACACCCACACCGAGGACGGCCGCGAGATCGAGCGGGAACTGCGCCGGCACATCCACACGTTGTGGCAGACCGCGCTGATCCGGCTGTCGCGCCTGACCATATCCGATGAGATCGACACCGGACTGCGCTACTACGAGGCCGCGTTCTTCCAGGTCATCCCGCAATTGAACGCCGAGGTGCGGTCCGCGTTGCAGGCTCGCTGGCCGCAGACCCGGGTGCTCGACGAGCCGATCGTGCGGCCGGGCTCGTGGATCGGCGGTGACCGCGACGGCAACCCCAACGTCACCGGTGAGATCGTCTGGTCGGCCGCCTCCAACGCCGCCTACACCGCGCTGCGGCACTACTTCGACGAGCTCACCGCCCTGGAGCAGGAACTGTCGCTGTCGGCCCGGCTCGCCCGCGTCACCCCCGAGCTGACCGAACTCGCCGACCGGTGCGATGAACCGGCCCGCCGCGACGAACCGTACCGCCGCGCGCTGCGGGTCATCCACGGCCGGCTGACCGCCACCGCGGCCGAGATCCTCGACCGCCGGCCGGAACACACCCTCGACCTGGGCTTGCCCCGCTATCACAGCCCGGCGGAGATGCTGGCCGACCTCGACGTCGTCGACGACTCGCTGCGTCGCAACGGCAGCGCGGTGATCGCCGACGATCGGCTGGCCCGGCTGCGCGAAGCGGTGCGCACCTTCGGGTTTCATCTGTGCGGGCTGGACCTGCGGCAGAACTCCGACGTGCACGAGGAGGTCGTCGCCGAACTGCTGGCCTGGGCCGGGGTGCACCCGGACTACCGTGCGCTGACCGAGTCCGAGCGGATCAAGCTGCTGGTCGACGAACTGAGCATCCGCCGTCCGTTGACCCGGCCCGACGACCGGTCCGGGCTGTCCGAGCTCACCCGGAAGGAACTCGACATCTTCGCCGCGGCGGCGCGGGCGGTGCGGGTGTACGGTCCGCCGGCGATCCCGAACTACATCATCTCGATGTGTCAGTCGGTGTCGGACATGCTCGAACCGGCGTTGCTGCTCAAGGAGGTGGGGCTGCTCGACGCGGCCGGGGAGCGCCCGTACTGCCCGATCGGGATCGTGCCGCTGTTCGAGACGATCGACGACCTGGAGCGCGGCGCTTCGATTCTGGAAGCGGCGCTGGATGTTCCGCTGTACCGGACGCTGGTGGCGGCGCGGGGGAACACCCAGGAGGTGATGCTCGGGTATTCCGACTCCAACAAGGACGGCGGATATCTGGCGGCGAACTGGGCGCTGTACCGCGCCGAACTCGACCTGGTGGAGACCGCCCGCCGGACCGGGATCCGGTTGCGGCTGTTCCACGGCCGGGGCGGCACCGTCGGCCGCGGCGGCGGGCCCAGTTACCAGGCGATCCTGGCGCAGCCACCCGGCGCGGTGAGCGGATCGCTGCGGCTCACCGAGCAGGGCGAGGTCATCGCCGCGAAGTACGCCGAACCGCGCCTGGCCTACCGCAACCTGGAGACCCTGGTGGCGGCCACCCTCGAAGCCACCCTGCTCGACGTGGAGGGGCTGGGGGACGCCGCCGAACCCGCCTACCGGGCGCTGGACGAGCTGGCCGCCCGGGCCCGCCGCGCCTACTCCGAACTGGTCCATGAGACACCGGGTTTCGTGGACTATTTCAAGGCGTCCACACCGGTCAGCGAGATCGGCGAACTCAACATCGGCAGTCGCCCGGTGTCCCGCAAGCCGACCACCTCGATCGCGGATCTGCGGGCGATCCCGTGGGTGCTGGCCTGGAGCCAGTCGCGGGTGATGCTGCCCGGCTGGTACGGCACCGGCACCGCGTTCGAGGAGTTCATCGACGCCGGCCCGGAACCCGCCGAGGAGCGGCTGCGGCTGTTGCAGGATCTGTACCGGCGGTGGCCGTTCTTCGCCAGTGTGCTGTCGAACATGGCCCAGGTGCTGGCGAAGTCGGACATGGGGCTGGCCGCCCGCTACGCCGAACTGGTCGAGGACGAGGCACTGCGCCGCCGGGTGTTCGACAAGATCGTCGCCGAACACGCCCGCACCCTCCGGATGCACCGGCTGATCACCGACGACGAACTGCTGGCGGACAACCCCGCGCTGGCCCGCTCGGTGTTCAACCGGTTCCCGTACCTGGAACCGCTCAACCACCTGCAGGTCGAGCTGCTGCGCCGGTACCGCTCCGGGGAGGACGACGAACGGGTCAAACGCGGCATCCTGTTGACCATGAGCGGGCTGGCCACCGCGCTGCGCAACAGCGGCTGAGCACCGGAGCCCGGACTCGGCTAGCGCCCGGGTTTGCCGCGCAATGCGTTCACCACGCCGCGCACCGCCGATTCGGTCATCGCCACCGGGGACAACACCGACTCGCCGAGCTCGACCAGCCGTTCCACCCGGGTGACGATCCCCTCCATCCGGTCCACCACCGCGATCAGCCGCGGGGCCAGCTCGTCGATGCGGCTGATGGTGTTGTTGAACCGTTCCAACGTGGTGTCGAGGTTGGCCGTCGACTTGTCCAGGTCTTCGAGGGTTTCGCTGAGCCCCTCGAGGATGGTGTCGACCTGTTCGACCGTGACGTCGGCGTTGAGCGCCGCCTGCGCGAGTTTCCTGATCCGCTCCGGTCCGGTCCGCGCAGGTCGACCGCTTCTGTCCGCCATGCCGCACATTATGACGGCCCCAGCGGGAACCGCTGGGCATAACGCGGCGTCTGACCGGATGTGGAGACGCCAGATACCGCCTCCCGGCGCTGCCGGGACGACCCGCTTCGCGTCGTGCGCGGACCGAACCAGACCGGCGCCGACTTCGAGCGGGGATTCCGCGACGGGCGCCGGGAGTCAGAACGGCGGCGGTTTGTCGTTCCGGGCGAGCCGTTCGGCGAGGAGTAGATCCCGGCGGGCGATGCGCGCCGCGTTGTGTTGCCGCTCCAGCGCGATGCGGTAGGCCTCGTCCTCGGCGCGGGTGCGGTTGCGCAGCGGCATCTTCGCGCCGCGGTCGGCGCCGTCCGGCGGCTTGGTCTGCGAGACCTCGACCTCGCCGGTCGGCCGGCCGAGCTGTGCGAAGAACTCCGCGCCGGCCGGAGTGGTGGTGTACGTCCGGCCGCTCGGCGCCCGCCACACCACCGTGCCGTCCGGAAGCTGCACATCGCTCCATCCGCGTCCGCCGGTCCAGAAGGTCTTCAGCAGGTGGTGTCACCTACTGGCTAAACCACACTTCTGGCGTGACGTGCCCGCACCGTCCTGAGCAGCGGATATGGGTACCAGCACGGGGCCTGCCGTTGGTGACGGCGCAGCAATCGTGCGGTCGTGCCCAACCCGCAGAATTGCTTAGCTACGCTCTGCAACCGGCGGCAGGCGCGTGAACCTGCCCTTGCGGAGGGATCTGATGAAGCTATTTCGCACAATCACGCTTGTCGGCACGGTCGTACCGCTCGCGATGGCTTGCCAGGGGTCGCCCAGCGCGGAGCAGTCCGCCGAGGGCGGCACGTTGTCGGACGCGCCGGCGGCGACAGCGGTGATCGAACAGTCCGGGTTCGGTGGATCGGGTGATTATCTGTGGGTGACCTCGACCGTGCGGGACGTGCCGGTGGGCCAGTTCGCCACCGTCTCGTTCAACCTGTTTGGAGCCGACGGCGCGTTGCTCGCGACGGAGTCCCAGGTTGAGCAGGCCGTTAATCCCGGAGCCCGCATCACGGTGGGCACCCAGGTCTCCGTGCCCAACGGCCAGCCGGTGACACGGGTAGAACCGACTCTTGAGGTCAGCGATCACCCGCAGACGAAACCGGTCGAGTTCAGCGACGTGGTGCTGGAGGTTGGCCCGGTAACCATCGGTCAAGACACCTTTGGCTCCCCCACAGCGGACGCCGAGCTGACCAATCCGTCGGATCAGCAGATCCCCGCTGCCCGAGTGGGTGTCATTTGCTTCGACCCGCATGGGCAGATCATTGGGGGCGGCTCAGAATTCCCGGATGTCGTGCCCGCCAACGGCAAAGTCAAGGTATCGGCACGTCTCGTCGTGACCGGAATTCCTGATCGCTGCGAGATGACGGCTCAGCCGTCCGCCTTCTGAGTCAGGCGTCCAGGACGGTCGCCGCGGCACGGAAAACTCGGGCGACGCCCACGGGGTTATCCCACCCGGCCCACGCGCCCTCGGCGACTGCGGCGGATCGCTGCCGTAGCGCGGGGGACTCCTCACCATGGACGACATCCCAAGCGATGAACGCGGCCACCGTGCTGGTGTCGCAAGCGGTCAGGTCGGCGAAGCACCCGATGGCGGTCAGCTGGTCGGCGTAGACCCGCAGAACGTCCCGAAGTGTCCCGGCCCGTGGGGAACCGGCCGCCACGATCAGCGCGGCGGGGTTGAGGCGGTCAGGAACAGTGATGTCGGTGTCGGTGTCCATACTGGTGACCGTAGCTCTTGAAAACGTGAAATCACAAGGCCCACAACGTATTACGAATATGCGTAGCAGTACGCATAGTCGTACACCATGAACTTATGCGTTTCAGAGACGGAGGTCTTGTCCTGGGATTAGACTCAGTACCCCCGCCACCACCCAAGGAGAACCGCCACAATGGGGCGCCACCGCCGACCCGGGAACCCTTTAACCCCGGCCATCGTCGAGGACCTGAAGGGCAAGGGTTACAGCCAGTCAGAGATCGCCCGGAGGTATGGCGTTACGCGCCAATACATTTCGTGGATCAAGTACAACTACGACGGCCGTCTGACCCCGACCGAGCAATTGCTGCAGCAACACTTTCCGTTCCAGGTCCCGACCGAGATGGGTCAGACCAGCCCCTACCGGCGTTTGCGCGATCATGGCCGGTACGTGGCGACGTGGGGCGTCGGGATGGACAACGGGACCTTGGGCCGTCTGCGCGGGTTTTACCGGAAGCTGCAGGATCAGGTGCTGGAGTTCGACCCCAACATCCCGCCGATCCCGGGGGTGAGCAGCAAGGGAGGTTGGCGGTACGTGCCGCGCACCGCTGACGACGGTGACCTGATGATTCGCGTCAACGACTACACCGAACTGACCGACGAGGGTCGCCGGGTCTGGCGACTCCCGGCCGTCATGCCGTGACAGACCACCACAGGAAGGAGGGGCCACATGTCTCGTGGCGCTGATACGCCGAAGCCGGAGACCCAGAAGTCGCGCGCTGGTGCGTGGAGTCGTCTGGGCGCGAAGCCGTCCGGTCGCAACATCCAGGCCCCGCCCCCCAGGGAGTACAAGCCGCGCACGGACGGCCCCACCATTCCCGACCCGACCGCGATCCTGGACGGTGAGACGTTCCGATCCCGCAAACCCAGCGACTGGAAACGCGGCCGCCGCCGCAAAGACTGATCGCTGAACGGGTGCCGCCGCCACCTGGTTGGCGGTACCGTCACCGTGGTGTAGCCGAACGCGCCGGTAAGCGTTGAGGGTTCGCAGGGACGCGCAGATGGCCCCGACCGCTTCAGCTCATAAACGCAGAAGCCCGGCCCCCGCAGTGCCAGCGGAGACCGGGCTTCTCCAACCAAAAAGGAACCTCAGAAAGGGTGGTCACCGGCCGTGGAGGAATCCGGATCGCACCGTCAAGTTTAGCGGTCGTGACGCGGATTCTGTTGGCGCACACGCCTAGGCGTACAGCGCCACCACGTTGGCGACAAAACCAACGACGACTCCTAGGACCAGGATTGCCACACCACCCCACCGCCGGAAATCGCTGATCTCGCTCTGCGCGTTCAAATGCCGGACAAGTGCCTGACGCTCCATTTGCCCAGCCGGTCCCATCTGTCGCAACGCGCGATCGGCGTCCTGGCCCATCGCCTGGTGGAGAGCGCGCGCCAGTGGCGGCCCCTCAATCATCGAGCGGTGATGTTCCTGAACCGCGCCCTCCGCTGCCGCGAGGTCCATCTTCAACCGGCGGGTATTCCGAATCGTTTGCCACACGTCGAGAATCACCAGCACGGCACCGGCCAGCTGCATCCCCAGGGCGAATGCGAACAGCAGAATCGCTCGCGCCCGCATGTCCGGCATGACAACCCACAACAACACCACGAGACCGACCAGCACAACGGACCCCAAACCAGCACCGATACCCGCAGCCACCCTGTTCCGCGTGGTGTCATCCTGCGGTGTGTTGCTGTCGTCGTTCGCGACTAACGGGGGCGATTCATCCGCAGCTGCCGTCTCCGCGAGACGGCGAAGCGGCTCCCAAGGATCGTTCCGTTCCACCTGCCCAGTATGTGGTCCGAACCCATTGGCACGAGAACGATTCAGCGGGTTGCCGCGGCGCGGTCGTACAACCCGAATAGGCGGGCCTGCTGATCCATCTGACGCAACACCATCACGGATGCCTGATAATCACCGGCCATCGCATCAGCCCAATTAGCGCGGATCAACGCCTCCGACCGCTCCACGAACATCGCCCCAGCCTCCGACGCCAGCACGTCCTGGCGAGCATCACCAGCCAACGCTCGCTGCATGATCGCGTGGATTGTGCTGGGCGACCTCAGCCCCACGGCGGCCCCGGCCTCCCGGTAACTGGCCCCCGCCAGGACCAGCTGCACCACCCGCCGATCCCGACGCTCACGACCACCGTCAACCCGCCTCATACTGTTCGATCCTACGGTGTGCCAACGAGTTAACCGATCAGTGAGAACTACCAGGTCAACAACATGATCTGGGGTGACCCCGAAGGTGTTGCGGCAGTGCGAAAATCGTTCGTCAACTCTCAGGGGGGAAGACCCCTACCGGGCGGCAGTGGCGGCGACCAGCGCGCCGAGTTTCGACCCACCCCCGGTCGTCCAGGTTGCCGGGTGGTGACGGTCGTCCCTCACTCGGTCGTTCCGATGCGCGTCAGCGCACCGTCAGTGTCGGTCGTCCATGTGTTGCCGTTAGCGTCGGAGAATGACACGACGGCCTCGATCCGACGGGCGTCGGGTTTGACGTCGAAGGTCATGTTGCCGAGGGCATCGTAGGTGGGCGTGGCGATTGGCTCGCCGTCCGCCGTATAGAACGTGCCCAGGAACGATTCATGCGCTGCCGTTCCCGTGCGGATGATCCGGACGACCCGCGCCGAGGTGTTCTCCAGTTTCCATTCGGCGTCGTGGTCTCGGAGCCGCACCTGATCCAGCGTCACGTTGATGATGGGTTGTGCGCCGTGGTTGTGCACCTCGATGCGGTAGTAGAGCGAGTCAGGTGGCCCCACAACCTCGACCTGGACCAGACGCGCCTGCGCGCGCTCGGCTGCACGACGTTCGTCGCGGCGCTCTTGACGGTCCCTTGTTGCGATGACCAGCGCGACGAAGGCAGCGGCCACAGCGCCAAGAGCGGCTACGGCATCGACGATTATCCCGACCACGTTCATGTCAGACAGGTTAGGTGTTCTTCACGGGTAGGTTGTGAACGCGTAGGCGGTCGATAGGTGTCATTCCGCCGATGCCGGTGTGGGGTCGGTGGTGATTGTAGTGATGCAGCCAGTGCTGGTAGGTTCCGGCGCGTTCGGCCTCAGAGCGGTAGGTCTGCGCATAGGCCCATTCAGTGGTCAGGGTGCGGTTGAATCGCTCGACTTTGCCGTTGGTCTGCGGCCGGTAGGGCCGGGTCCTCTTGTGGGCGATGTCGGGGCCGAGCGCTTCAGCGAAATTCTTTGACCGGTAACAGGATCCATTGTCGGTCAACACCCGCTTGACGGTAATGCCATGGTCGGCGAAGAACGCGCTGGCGCGTTTCCAGAACCCCGCGGCGGTTTCTTTGCGTTCGTCGGCGAGGTCCTCGGAATACGCCAGCCGGGAGTGGTCATCAACGGCGTGGTGCAAGAACGTGTATCCCATGCCGCAGCGGTTGCGCCGGCCGGCTTGGCGACCCAGCTTGCGATGGCCGCCCCCGTCGGGGATGCGGCCCAGTTTCTTGACGTCGACATGGACCAAGTCGCCGGGAGCCGGGTGCTCATAGCGGCGGGGTTTGGGCCGGCGTACCGGCAACCCGGTGTTCTGGTCCAGGTGCCGCAGCAATGGCATGCGGTAGCGGCGTAACACCGCTTCTACCGTTGACCGCGCCAACCGCAAATGGGCGGCGATACGATGTGGGCCCCACCGCCGGGTGAAGCGCAGGTTGACGATGCGCCGCTCACGTCGTTTCGGCAACCGCAACGGACTGCGATGCGGCCGGCTGGGCCGGTCTACCATCGCTGCTTCGCCACCGTCGCGATAACGGGTCGGCCCATTTCTTGGCTGTGGCCACCGAACATTGGAACCGCTCAGCAGCGCGCCGCAAACTCCAGCCCTGATCAACAACAGCCTGCGCAAGCCGCAACCGCCCACGAGGAGTCAACGAAGCATTAGCGTGGACCATGAGGACCTCTCGGTAATTGGATGTGCGTGTTTGGTAACCACACCGATACCGGAGGTCCTCACCTACTTCCGCTCACCACGCCGTTCACAACCTGTCTGGGAGTTACAGTTAGGGCGGTGGCCGCGCGGCAGACGACCAGGAATGCCGCGCGGCCACCGGGTCTAGGTGTAGTTGGTGATGGCGGGTTGGACGAGCATGGCGATGCCGTGGCCGGCTGAGCGCAGGATGCGCTGGCGAACCAGTTGGTGCACCCGCTGTTCCGCGACTCCCATCTGTTGGGCCGCTTCCTCGACCGTCACGAACCCTTCCAGCTGTTCGTGGTCCAGTCGTGCGTCCAGGGCGTCGTCCCACCAGGCCATAGCTATGCCGTCAGGTCGACGATGGCGAACGACAGCGGCTTGAGGACGCCGATACCGAAGCGGCCCTCCGCACGGACGATCGCCTGGTTGGTGGTGAACAGGTCGCCACCGGCATCGACGTCGAGCCGTACCCCCTCACGGACATACAGCCGCAGCTGGCCCCAGTCGCCCAGGATGGCAGTGCCTTCTGGGACACTGTTGGACACCACGCGCGGGGTGGTCGGCCCGAACACGTTGCCGCTGCCAGCGTTGGTGTTCTGGTAGCCATCGAGCAGGAACCCGGCATCAGCAGCCTCGGTACCGCCCCACTGGAAGCGCAGCAGGTTGATGGTCTGGGCGTCGGCGGGGTTGAGTACCCACCCGTTGGGCTGCGCGCCGATCAGCTGCAGTGCCGTCACTGCTGACCGCATGGTGGTGGGCAGGTCGGTGTCGAACGCGACCGACGTGGTGCCGGTGGTGGACAGAAGGCCCGTCAGGTTCTCGCCTTCGCCGTCACCGGCGATCACCTGAGCCTCCAACGCGTCCAAGACGCCCTCGGCCATCTCCGTGTCGAGCCAACGGTTCAACTCTGGGTGGTCCTGGAACAAGCGGATCGGCATCGGCTCCGACAGGTGAGCGATGACCCGGGCGCGATCATCGACCAGCTCCAGCGAGAACACCGAGGTGGGCTTGGTACCGCCATCGGCGACGGCCGTGGCGTTGTTGGTGCGCACGGTCTGCCGGTAGTACTCGAAAGCGTTGCCCTCGATGGCCTTTCGGTTCGTGAACAGGTCGATCAGCCGGGACGGCCGCTCCTTGGCCGACACCTCCGACTCGACCAGGGTGGGGACATCGACGCTATCCGATGCGATGGCGCGGGCTTCCCCGCCGAGCTTGAGCAGCGCGTCGGCCGCGCGCGCCGCCCAACTGGTGCCGCTGAAGTGCGCCCCCCTGATAAACGCGCAGATGGGGTTGGTGCGACCGGACCTTTCGATCTCATCACCCAGCTGGGCGATACGCACGGTCAGGTCCTCGATCTCGGCCGACAGGTCCTGGAACCGCTTGGTCTCATCGCCGGTCAGGCTGTCGCGGCCCTCCGCGAGGACCAGATCGGTGATAGCCACGCGCCCGGCGAGCAGCCGGGCGCGCTTGTCGATCAACTGTTGGAGTCGCTTCTCCATGATGGGTGCCTCCTGGCAGATACGTTGCGGCACAACGTGGGTCACGCGCCGCGCATGAATGGGGGAATCGCATCCGCGCCCAGTGCCAGGGCTGGCCGTAGCTGGTTGGTCATGCCGGGGAGTGCCACCCACAGGCGCACAGCCAATTTGCAGGTCATCCTAACCGAAAGTGGGGCACCCCAGCGAGTTCGGTGACCACTGCACCGGATCCGCTGGGGCACCTCGAGTCCGCGCCTATTGCTGACCCTCGCGCCGTTGGGCGACGGCCTCGGCGCGATCCAGGGCTGCGAAGGCCTGGTGCTCAAGGTATTCCAGGGCTGCCTGTTGGTTTCCGCCGTGTACGGCGATCAGCAGCTGGACCCACTCGGCAAGGGCCGCACCCAGCGTGGTCTGCCAGGCTGCCGGGTGCAGGCACGACAGTTCGGCTAGGACCTGGGTGAAGCCGTCGGTGTTCCCGGCCGCCAGTGCTGCCGCTGCCCGTAGCGCGTCGGCCCGTCCTGGGGCGACAGCATCCGGGATCGGGATTGGGTTGTGTTCGGTCATTCGATGGTTCCCTTCTCTGTGATGTGAAGACCGGCGACGACGCCGCGCGGCCGGTGTCAGTCGTCCTCCCGTCTGTGTCGCGGTTCGCCGGGGTGGTGGTACCCGTTTGCCACCTGGGTGGCGGGTGCTGCGGGGGTGGCGTTTTCGCTGGATGTGGTAAGTGACGCAAGCATTGGCGGTTGGCTCTCGTTCGCCCGCATCGGATCTGCTCCCGGGTCTAGGGACCCTCGGTCGGGGGTGATCGCCCGGCAGCGAACCAGGCAGGGAACACGCCGTAGCTGCCCTGTGGGCTTGGTGCAGTACCGACCCGGAGCGGCACCACAATTCGCGCACGCCACCGACATCGCACCGTCGTAAGCCGCGGCGATGGGTTGAGGCAACGGGATCATCACGGCGCCCCCCTACGGCGGCGGCAGCTACACGCGTCCTGGTGGTACTCGTCCAAGTCGATCCAGCCCGACCCGCCGCACTTGGCGCATGGGCCACTCGGCGGTGAGCTGGCGTGGCCGACCGACGCAGCGGCGGTCGTCTCTCTCAGCATCTGGCGCAGACGCCAATCGTGGTGGGCCGGTTGGTTGGCTTGCCGTACACGCCTGCAGTCGTGGCAGCGTGGTCGCCGGACGTCGATGGGCAATGCCGCATGGTCACGGCATTCCAGTGGTGGTTCGGGGTCGGGGTCGTCCTCGACCACCTCGCCCAACACAGTGATCACTTCTTGCACCTCCACCGTGATGGGGGTGGTGTCGGGAATCGCTGGCAGTCTTTGGGTTTGGGACATGCCGTTCACGCGCGCGTCCCCTACACAAGTACCTGAAGGAGTACCTGATGAAGTACCTGTAGGTGAAATTTCCACCGTCTGATCAGGGTCGACGGGACCAAACTGACGCTCTCCAGAGCGTCGGTAATCATCGCTGGCAGCGTCGGTTTTGACCGCTGGCAGCTTGGGTTTTGGTCGCTGGCGGCGTCGGTTTCCGTTAGAACCGACGCTCACGGCGGCGTCGGTTTCGGTTGGCATCGTCAGGTTGAAGGCTCCACGGCGTGACGCCGCAACACCTTTGCGTGGGCGACCACCTACTGACCGCCACGTCTCAATCACGTACCCGCGGGACGCCAGGTGCCGCACAGCGTCGTTGAAGCGCGCCACGCTCATGCCGCCCTTCACTTGATCTGCCATCTCGTCCAGGTCCACCGCCCACCCCGAGCCGTCCCTCTTGGTGTAGTGGGTGGCGATCACCACCCCCAAGCGAAATGACTTCTCGGTAACGGTGGGGTCACACTGAAGGGCCTTAAGCCAGCTGAACTTGTCGAACGTGTCGGCCACGGTTTCACCCCCTTTGGCTGGTTTTGATGTGAAGTACCCCAGGTTTTGTTCCTAGTTGGTTGCGAGGGCCGGGGTTGGCTGGCTCGCGGGGTGTGAGGTGCCGGTGAGGGCGGCCTCGTACTCGGCTGGTGGGACGTAGCCGAGGGCTTCGTGCAGGCGTTCCTGGTTGTACCAGGCCACCCATCCGGCGGTGGCCAACTCGACGTCGTCGACGCTGCGCCAGGGTTTGCCGCGGTTGATTAACTCGGTCTTGTAGGCGGCGTTGACCGCTTCGGCGAGGGCGTTGTCATAGCTATCGCCGCGGGACCCCACCGAAGGGGCGATCCCGAGCTCGGCCAACCGGTCGGTGTATGTCAACGATAAGTATTGCGACCCTCGGTCGGAGTGATGGATCAACTCAGACAGGTCTGAGTCCGAGTGCCACACAGCATGATTGAATGCTTCCAGCGGTAGGTCCTCGGTGCGCATGCTGGCCGCGACTGCCCATCCCTTGATGGCTTTGGTGCAGGCGTCGGTGACGAACGCGGTGTAGCAGAACCCCTGCCAGGTCCGTACGAACGTGATGTCAGCAACCCACAGCCGGTCTGGGGCCTCAGCGCTGAACTGCCGGTTGACCAGATCAGCAGGCCGGCAGTGCGCAGGGTCGCTGATCGTGGTGAACACCGGCTTACCGCGCTGCACGCCGCGCAGGCCGGCTTTACGCATCAACCGGCGGGTCTGCTCGCG
The DNA here is from genome assembly GCF_900187065.1 of Mycolicibacterium thermoresistibile. Classification (NCBI taxonomy): domain Bacteria; kingdom Bacillati; phylum Actinomycetota; class Actinomycetes; order Mycobacteriales; family Mycobacteriaceae; genus Mycobacterium; species Mycolicibacterium thermoresistibile. The sequence goes on along the minus strand of NZ_LT906483.1, from coordinate 2,684,700 downwards.
GCCGACCCGCCAGCCGCGGCGTTTCATGGCGTGATGCATCTTCTTGACGCCATAGACCGAGAAGTTCTGCTCGTGGACGGTGCGCAGCTCGGCGATGAGGAGTTCATCGCGCATCGCCCGCTCTGATGGCGGGCGGGCCTTGGCGGCCCGATAGCCCCGGGAGGTGAGGAAACCGGCGATTGCTGCCCGCAGAACACGGCAAATGAGCTCGACCCCGAACTGATCGCGATGCGCATCGATGAAGGCGATCATTTCGTCGCGGGGCGGTCGAGCTCCGCTGCGAAAAACGCGGACGCAGACTTCAAAATCTCGTTAGCTCTGCGCAATTCGGCGTTCTCGCGCTTGAGCTTGCGGATCTCGGCGTGCTCAGTGCTGGTCACGCCGGGGCGCTGCCCGGCGTCAATCTCGGCCTTGCGCCGCCACCGGCGCACCGATTCCTGCGATACACCAAGTTTGCTGGCTACAGACTTGATGGCCTCGAACTCAGAAACCTCTGAGTCTTCCATCGTGGTGTCCAACAACCGAAGCGCACGGTCACGAAACTCCGGCGAATACTTACGTGGCATGTTCCTGATCCTCCTATACGGATCGGAACAAAACCTGGGGTACTTCAATGGCGCACTGGGGTGTTGGGAGTGCTGGTGGTTTGCGTCGTGGTCGTGCGGGCCGGGGTGGTGCTCACCCCGCGATGCCCTGGCGGACGGGCCGCAGCAGTTCGGCTAGCCGGTCGCGCTGGTCGGTTGTGAATCGTGGCGCGGTGGCCACCTGGGCGGCGATCCATTCGCGGTCTGCGGTGGTCAGCGTGGCGGTGCTAAATAATTCTGTGGGGCCGGTCATTTCGCATCGCCCAGCGGGGTGGGGGGATTGTCCGGGTGACCCGCCAACCTGTACATCAGCGAGTCGGCGTCAACGCGGCGGATCCGCCACTGCCCGCGGAGTTTGAACGCCGGGATTCGACCGGCGATGATGGCGCGCTGGATGGTGCGCTTATGACAGCCCAGCGCGCGGGCCAGGTCGGTGGTGGTCAGCGCACCGTCGTTGGGTTGGTCGGTTTTCGTGCTCAAGAGCCGAACTCCTTGCAGACTGTGCCTGTCGTCGGAGTCGCCCTATGGCGTGACAACTGGCCCGTTGGGGCAGTAGATAACTTCGCGGTACAGAGTACAGGTCAGTACGACGCGGGACTAGGAGCGCGAAATAGGTTGTTATAGCGCGATATACGCCGCACACGACGTGGCCTCGCGTGGGATTGTCGCCGCCACGCAGGAATTAATCCCGGGTAACGGCGTGTCACCGGGGACGGTTGTGATCTCGCGGACGGGTTATTTCCAGTCGATCTGCAGGCGGTCGCGGTGCTCGACACCCTTGCGGCGGCCCCGGCCGATGGGCAGCACCGTGATTGTGCAGACGACGCCCAGGACCGCTCGGAAGCGGTCGGGGGTCAACCCCTCCAGCGCGCCCTCAGCGTCGGGCGTGCCCAACGGCAGACCGTCGAGGACCCGTAGCCGTTCCTGGTCGGCATCGACCAACTGCAGCGCGGCCAGCCGGTCCAGGATGCGCGCCGTCGCCCGCGCCGCCTGCTGGCCCGTCAACAGCCCATCGGCCCGCTCGTCAGCGATCTCCAACAGCCTCTGATTCAGAGCGGAACGTTGCTGCCGTACTTGTTCGGCCGCCTCAACGTCGTGCTGCTCGCTGCGAAGCAGGTCCAAAGCGTCGGGTTCGGCGAGCCGCGCCCCCACCACCCCGTAAACCAGCGGCTCGATGTGCTCGGCGCGCATCGACACCCCGCGACAGGTCTTGCAGGAGTAGGTGATGACGTGGCGCTTCTGGCCGGTCGGCTCCTTGACCCGGCCTGCCTTGGAGCGCCCCGGCTCACCACCCGTTGGCTGCATAACCCACTGTCCGGCAAGTGATCCCTCGCACTTCCCACACACCAGCACCCCGGTCAGTAAGTGCTGTCGCACCGACTTGCGGCCAGGGGCGCGGCCCGGGGCGTCCAGCACCGATTGGACCGCCCGCCAGGTGTCTTCATCGACCAGCGGTTCCCACGCGCCCCGGACGGGCTGGCCGTCTTTGTCCAGCACCAGTTCCCGATTGTAGGTGCGCAGCCCTGCGTTGCGCGGCGAGCGCAGGAACAACGACAACGTGCTGGCCGACCACGGCTGACGCTGGCACACCACCTCGGCCGACTTGATCGTCTCGCCGTAATCATCCTTGGGCTTCACCCACTTCTGCCCCCACGCCCAGTCGCCCCGCGCGTTCAACTCCCGCGCCAGCCCCGACAGCGACCCACCGGCCAACACATGCGCGTACATTTCCTTGACCAGAGGGGCGGTAATTTCGTCGGCGACATAGCCGTCGGCGAACCCGAAGGCCCGTTTCCATTGCGGCACACCCCGTTCAGCTTTCTGCTGGGCAGCGCGCAGCTGACGGGCGCGCTTGTGCTCGATTTCATGGGCCGCCACACTGCCTTTCAACCGGGCGATTAACCGCCCCTGGGCCGTGGACAGGTCCACGTCTCCTGACACGGTGGCCAGCTTCAATCCCCGCTCGTCGGCCAGCGCCATGAACCCCTCCAACTCGAGGGGCCGTCGGTGCAGCCTGTCCAGGTCCCAGACGACGACAGCGCGGACCAGGCCGTCGCGGATGTCGGCCAACATCCGCTCGTAATGCTTGCGCTTGCCCGTGGTGGCGCTGGTGTCATTGTCCCGATACTCGACGGGGGTCCACCCCTTGTCGCGGCACAGCTTCTCGCAGTCCTCGCGCTGACGGTGGACGCCGAGTTGCTGGCCCGTGGGGTCGCTGGAAATACGCAGGTAGACAGCTGCTTTGGTGCTTGTGCTGGTCATGGGTGAAACGTAGTTCAGCCTGTCGACAATGAAACACGCACAGCAACTTGAGATTTGACGGGTGGGTCGGCCCCGCCGGATACGGGATGGTGTGGTCGATCTGGCAGACCGCCGCGGGCGCGTCGCACCCGGGGAACCGGCAGGTCAGATCGCGGCACCGGATGAACCGGGTCAGCGCCGCCGACGGCCGGTAGCCGGCCTCGGCGCAGGGCTGCGGCAATGCGACCGGACGCAGCGTGGCCGTCGCCGCCTTCGCGCGCAGAATCGACGCCGGCACCGCACCGTAGCCCGGCAGATACCCCGGATTGTCCGACCGGCCCTCCACCGTCGCCTGTTCGGCGATCACGTTGATGACCAGCCGGGTCGCAGCGGTGTCGGCGGGGTCGGCCGGGCAGTCCTCGGATCCGCAGCCGCATACGAGCCGGTTCTGCCCCTCCGACATCGCCGCCATCGCGTCGGCTCGCCGCTGGTCGGCGGTGCGCGGGTCGTCGCGGCAGACGGTCGCGGCGATCTGATCGAGGCGGGTGTCGAACGCGAAGCCGGCCTCGAACGTGAGCCGGGCCGACACATCGACCATCCCCTGGCCGGCGGGTGTGACCACGACGTAGCGGTCTTCGCCGGGCGATCGCGGTTCGCGGACCCCGGTCGGATCGAACCTCTCCACCCACATGTCGATGCGTTCGTTCAGTGTGGGCCCGGACAGCTTCATCCACTTCGGCGACCACGCCGCCAGCGCCGCGTCCAGCCGGGCCAGCAGGTCGGGATCCACCACGTTGCGGCTGCGGTTCACCAGCGCCGACACCATCCGGAAGTCGATGTCTCCGGCGGCGAACACCGCAGCGACCCGCGGCAGGCGCTCTCGCAGGTCGATCGCCAACTGCAGGCGGCCGGCTGCCCGGCCCCGGCTGATGTTCAGCGCCGCCGAGATCTCGGCGACCACGTTGGCGTGCCCGTCGATCGCCCAGTTCGCTCGTTCGGTGTCGTCCTCGGGCGCCCGGCGGGCGTAGAGCTCGCCGATAGCGAGCATCTCCCGGCCGCACGCCGCGCTCTGCTCGCGCGACGCCGCGGCGATGGAATCGACCACCGCGCCGTCGTCGAGAGATTCGAACATGCGTTCGATGCTACTCGGGGGGTCTGACAGTCCGGCGCGGCTGCGCGCGACTCAGCGGTCGAGCCTGCTCGCGGCTTCCTCGTCGAGCAGCCACACCGTGGCCTCTCGACCGACCGCACCGGCGGCCGGGATGTCGACCGGGTCGGCGCCGTTGACCGCGGCCGCCACCGCATCGGCCTTGGCGGCCCCCGACACCACCAGCCACACCTGACGGGCGCGCCGAACCGCGGGCAGTGTCAAGCTGATCCGCCGCGGCGGCGGCTTGGGGGAGTCGGTGACCGGTACCACCAGCCGTTCGGTCTCGCGTACCGCCGGGGTGTCGGGGAACAGCGAGTTGATGTGCCCTTCGCCGCCCATGCCGAGCAGGTGGACGTCGAACTCCGCGGGCAGCACCTGTTCGTAGGCGGCCGCCGCGGCGGCGATGTCGTCGCCGAACTCACCGTCGCTGGCCGCCATCGGGTGTACGTTGGCCGCCGGGATGTCGATGTGGTCGAGTAGGGCCTCCCGGGCCTGCTTCTCGTTTCGCTCGTCGTCGGCGGCCGGCACGTAACGTTCGTCGCCCCAGTACAGCCGCACCTTGGACCAGTCGATCTCGCCGGCCCGTTCACCGACCCGCTTGAGCAGCGCGATACCGGAGCCGCCGCCGGTCAGCACGATCACCGCCTCGCCGCGCGCGGAGGTGGCCGCGTTGATGGCCTCGACCAGCCGGTCTCCGGCGGCGGTGACCAGCGTCGCGGTATCGGGATGGGTTTCGACGAAAGTGCTCATATGTAGAGCACCTTATCCAGCCCGCGCAGCGCCTCGTGATAGATCTCGTCGGGATCCAGCCGGCGCAGGTCCTCGGCCAGGCACTCACGGGTCTCCCGGCGGCCCAGCGGCAGCAGCGCATCCGGTTTGCCGGTGCGGCTCAACGTTCCGGTGACACCGTCCTGCGGACGGCCCAACGTGATCGTCTCGGAGCTCCGGACCAGTTGCACCTGCAGCGGTCCGGTGGCCCGGCGGACCTCGCAGTCGAGCCGGCTGGCCAGCCAGCCCGCCAGCACGTCCAGCGCCGGTTCGGTGGCCAGCCCGGACACCAGCGCCGATTCGATCGGTTCGTACGGGGGCTGATCGACCGCCGAGGCCAGCAGCGCCCGCCAGTAGGTGACCCGGCTCCACGCCAGGTCGGTGTCGCCGGGGGTGTAGCCGCGCAGCCGGCCCTTGATCGCCGTCAACGGATCACTGCTGGCGGTCGCGTCGGTGATGCGTTTGACCGCCAACCGGCCCAACGGATCCTGCGCCGGCACCGGCGGCGCCTCACCCGGCCACCAGGCCACCACCGGGGTGTCCGGCAACAGGAACGGCAGCACCACGCTGGCGGCCTGGTCGGCGAGCGGGCCCGCGATGCGCAGCACCACCACCTCGCCGACGCCCGCGTCGCCGCCGACCCGGAGCTGACCGTCCAGCCGCGGCTCGGGGGTGGACCGGTCGACCGGCACCACGACGATGATCCGGCAAGGGTGCTCGCGGCTGGCGGAGGTCGCGGCGGCGATGGCGTCGTCGAGCTGATCCTCGCTGTCGGCGGCCACCACCAGGGTCAGTACCCGGCCCAGGGTGATTGCTCCGGCCTGTTCGCGCAGCGCGGTGATCTTCTTGTTGATCGCGTTGGTGGTGGTGTCCGGCAGGTCGACGATCAATGCTCGGCTCCTTCGTCGCCTTCGGTGATCAAGGCCGCCTCCACTCCCGGCCCGTGCGCCGCAGCATCTCGAACGCCGACTCCGGCCCCCAGGTGCCCGCCTCGTACGGATCGGGTTTGCCGTGCGACGCCCAGTACTCCAGGATCGGGTCCAGGATCTTCCACGACAACTCGACCTCGGCGTTGACCGGGAACAACGACGGTTCACCGAGCAGCACGTCGAGGATCAGCCGCTCATAGGCCTCGGGGGAGTCCTCGGCGAACGCCGAACCGTAGGAGAAGTCCATGTTGACGTCGCGGACCTCCATCGCGCTGCCCGGCACCTTGGACCCGAACCGCAGTGTGACACCCTCGTCCGGCTGGATCCGGATCACCAGCGCGTTCTGGCCCAGCTCCTCGGTCATCGTCGCGTCGAACGGCAGATGCGGCGCCCGACGGAACACCAGTGCGATCTCGGTCACCCTGCGGCCCAACCGTTTTCCGGTGCGCAGATAGAACGGCACCCCGGCCCAGCGGCGGGTGTCGATCTCCAGGGTGATCGCCGCGAACGTCTCGGTGGTGGAGTCCTTGGCGAAACCCTCCTCCTCGAGCAGCCCGACCACACGCTCGCCGCCCTGCCAGCCCGCGGTGTACTGCCCGCGCGCGGTGGTCTGGTCCAGCGGCTGCGCCAGCCGCACCGCGGAGAGCACCTTGATCTTCTCGGCCTGCAACTGGCGGGGATGGAAGCTGACCGGTTCCTCCATCGCGGTCAGCGCCAGCAGCTGCAGCAGGTGGTTCTGGATCACATCGCGCGCCGCGCCGATCCCGTCGTAATAGCCGGCGCGCCCGCCCAGGCCGATGTCCTCGGCCATGGTGATCTGCACGTGGTCGACGTAGTGGTTGTTCCAGATCGGTTCGTACAGTTCGTTGGCGAACCGCAGCGCCAGGATGTTCTGGACCGTCTCCTTGCCGAGGTAGTGGTCGATGCGGAACACCGACTCCTCCGGGAACACGCTGTTGACCACGGCGTTGAGCTCGACCGCGCTCTGCAGGTCATGGCCGAACGGCTTCTCCACGACCACCCGGCTCCACCGGCCCGGCTGGGGGCGGGCCAGCCCGGACCTGCGCAGCTGTTCGCACACCAGCGGAAACGCCTTCGGCGGAATCGACAGGTAGAAGGCGTGATTGCCGCCGGTGCCGCGCTGCACGTCGAGCTTCTCCAGCACCTCGGTGAGCCGGGCGAAGGCCGCATCGTCGTCGAATGTGCCCTGGACGAACCGGAATCCCTCGGCGAGCCGGTCCCACACCTCCTGCCGGAACGGTGTGCGGGCGTGGGTCTTGACCGCCTCGTAAACAACCTGGCCGAAATCCTCGTCGGCCCAGTCCCGGCGGGCGAACCCGACCAGTGAGAACGACGCCGGCAACAGCCCACGGTTGGCCAGGTCGTAGATCGCCGGCATCAGCTTCTTGCGGGACAGATCCCCGGTCACCCCGAAGATCACCATGCTGCACGGGCCGGCGATCCGCGGCATCCGCTTGTCGCGCTTGTCGCGCAGCGGATTCCGCCAGCCCGGTGGGGCCGGTTCAGCGAGTCCGGCCACCGGACCGAACCCAGCCGGGTCGGTCATTTCCCGAGGGTGTCGAGTTGCTCCCGGGTGGCGTCGAGCAGCTCCTCCCAGGACTGCTCGAACTTCTGCACGCCTTCGTTCTCCAGCTTCAGGAAGACGTCGTCGAGGTCGATACCGACGGCGGTGAGCTGGTCGAAGATCGCCTGCGACTCCTCGGCCCGGCCGGTCACGGTGTCGCCGGTGATCTCCCCGTGATCGGCCACCGCCTCCAGCGTCTTCTCCGGCAGCGTGTTCACGGTGTTGGGCGCGACCAGTTCGGTGACGTAGAGGGTGTCGGGGTAGGCGGGGTTCTTCACCCCGGTGGACGCCCACAGCGGCCGCTGTACCCGGGCGCCGTCGGCCTTCAGCGCCTCGAACCGCGACCCACCCTCGAACACCTCCCGGTAGGCGGCATAGGCCAGCCGGGCGTTGGCCAGCCCGGCCTTACCGCGCAGCGCCAGCGCCTGTTCGGTGCCGATCGCCTCCAGCCGGTTGTCGATCTCGGTGTCCACCCGCGACACGAAGAACGAAGCCACCGAATGGATCTTGGACAGATCGTGGCCGGCCTGCTTGGCGGCCTCCAGTCCGGCGAGATAGGCGTCCATCACCTCGCGGTAGCGTTCCACCGAGAAGATCAGCGTGACGTTGACCGACACCCCCTCGGCCAGCACCGCGGTGATCGCCGGCAGACCCGCCTTGGTGGCGGGGATCTTGATGAACAGGTTGGGCCGGTCGACGATCTTCCACAGCTCGATCGCCTGCAGGATCGTCTTGTCGGTGTCGTGCGCCAGCCGCGGATCCACCTCGATGGACACCCGGCCGTCCACCCCGTCGGACGCCTCCCACTGCGGGCGCAGCACATCGCAGGCTTCCCGGACGTCGTCGGTGGTCACCGTGCGGATGGCGGAGTCGACGTCGGCGCCGCGGGCGGCCAGCTCGCGGATCTGCTCGTCATAGGAGTGACCCTTCGACAGCGCCGCCTGGAAGATCGACGGGTTGGTGGTCACCCCGACGACGCAGCGGGTGTCGATGAGTTGCTGAAGGTTGCCGGAGCGCAGCCGGTCCCGGGACAGGTCGTCCAGCCATACCGATACCCCCGCCGCCGAGAGGGCGGCGAGATTTGGGTTCTGTGCCATCGGATTGCCTCTCGTCAGTTGTCCAGCGAGCGTTCGGCGGCAGCCACCACGGCCTCGGGAGTGAAGCCGAACTCGCGGAACAGCGTCTTGTAATCGGCCGACTCGCCGTAGTGCTCGATGGAGACGACCTCACCGGTGTCACCGACCAGCTTGTGCCAGCTCTGCGCGACACCGGCCTCCACCGCGACCCGCGCCGACACCGCCGGCGGCAGCACGCTGTCGCGGTACTCGACCGGCTGCGACTCGAACCACTCGACACACGGCATCGACACCACCGACGCACGGATGTCCTTGTCCGCCAGGATCTTCTGCGCTTCCACGCACAGCTGCAGTTCGGAGCCGGTGCCGATCAGCACGACGTCGGGCTGTTCGGCCGGGGTGCCGCCCAGCACGTAGCCGCCGCGGGCCACGCCCTCGCGGCTGGTGCCCTCCAGCACCGGCACACCCTGGCGGGTCAGGCACAGGCCGACCGGGCCGCTGCCGGCGCCGCGGCACAAGATGGTGTGCCAGGCGTAGGCGGTCTCGTTCGCGTCGGCGGGTCGCACCACGGCCAGGTTCGGGATGGCCCGCAGCGCCGAGAGGTGCTCGATGGGCTGATGGGTGGGGCCGTCCTCACCCAGGCCGATCGAGTCGTGCGTCCAGACGTAGATGGTGTCGATGTCCATCAGCGCGGCCAGCCGCACCGCCGGCCGCATGTAGTCGGAGAACTGCAGGAACGTGCCGCCGTAGGCGCGGGTCGGGCCGTGCAGCACGATGCCGGACAGGATCGCGCCCATGGCGTGCTCACGCACCCCGAAATGCAGGGTGCGGCCGTACCAGTCGGCGGTGTACTCCTTGGTGGAGATCGACGGCGGCCCGAACGACAACGCTCCCTTGATGGTGGTGTTGTTGCTGCCGGCCAGGTCGGCGGAGCCGCCCCACAGTTCGGGCAGCTTCGGGCCGACCGCGGAGAGCACCTCGCCGGAGGCGGCGCGGGTGGCGACGGCCTTGGAGCCGGGCTCCCAGGACGGCAGGTCGGCGTCCCACCCGTCGGGCAGCTGCTGCGCGGTGAGCCGGTCCAGCAGCGCCTTGCGTTCCGGTTCCCGCTGGGCCCAGGCGTCGAAGTCGGTCTGCCACTTCTGGTGGGCCTCGCGGCCGCGGTCCCGCAGCTTGCGGGTGTGCTCGATGACCTCGTCGCGCACCTCGAAGGTCTTCTCCGGATCGAAGCCGAGGATCTTTTTGACCGCGGCGACTTCCTCCTCGCCCAGCGCCGCGCCGTGCACCTTGCCGGTGTTCATCAGTTTCGGCGCCGGATAGCCGATCACGGTGCGCAGCGCGATGAACGACGGTTTGTCGGTGACCTTCTTCGCCTCTGCGATGGCCTTCTCGATGCCGACGACGTTCTCGCCGCCCTCGACGGTCTGCACATGCCAGCCGTAGGCCTCATAGCGCTTGACGGTGTCCTCGGACAGCGCGATCGCGGTGTCGTCCTCGATCGAGATCTTGTTGTCGTCGTAGAAGACGATCAGGTTGCCCAGCTGCTGGGTGCCGGCCAACGACGACGCCTCGCTGGTGACGCCCTCCTGGATGTCGCCGTCGGAGGCGATCACATAGATGTAGTGGTCGAACGGGCTGGTGCCCGGGTCGGCGTCCGGGTCGAACAGGCCACGCTCGTAGCGCGCCGCCATCGCCATGCCGACCGCCGAGGCCAGGCCCTGGCCGAGCGGGCCGGTGGTGATCTCCACCCCGGGGGTGTGCCGGAACTCCGGATGCCCGGGGGTCCTGGACTTGAAGGTCCGCAGCGCCTGGATGTCGGACAGTTCCAGGCCGAATCCACCCAGGTACAGCTGAATGTAGAGAGTCAGGCTGGTGTGACCGGCCGACAGGATGAAGCGGTCCCGGCCGATCCAGTGCACATCGTTGGGGTCATGCCGCAGCTGCCGCTGGAACAGGGTGTAGGCCAGCGGGGCCAGGCTCATCGCCGTACCCGGATGCCCGTTGCCGGCTTTCTGGACCGCATCGGCGGCCAGCACCCGTGCGGTGTCCACGGCCAGCGTGTCCAGTTCGGTCCAGTCGTCGGGATGGCTCGGGCGGGTGAGTGCGGAGATCTCTTCGGATGTGGTCACGGCTTTCATTCTGTCCGGTAATCAGGACGTGGGCACCACCCACCCTAATGTCGGAGACCGTGCGGTCGCATCGTCTCCGGAACCGACCGCGATTTCCCGACGCAGGACCGGCGGTCTACCATCGTGTGTAGTAGAAGCGCTACGCGCTGCGGTGATTTCCAAGGAGTTGGTGTGCGTGAGCATTCGCGAGCGCGTCGCGCCGAATCGAATTAGCACGACGCTCCGCGGCTACCTGGCGCTGACCAAGCCCCGGGTGATCGAGTTGCTGCTCGTCACCACGATTCCGGCCATGCTGCTGGCGGGGCGCGGCACTGTCGACCCGGTACTGATCTTCAACACCCTGATCGGCGGCATGTTCGCGGCCGGCGGGGCCAACGCGCTGAACTGCGTGGCCGACGCCGACATCGACAAGGTGATGAAGCGCACCGAACGCCGGCCGCTGGCCCGCGACACCGTGCCACGCAGCCACGCCCTGGTGTTCGGGCTGGCGCTGTCGGTGATCTCGTTCTTCTACCTGTGGTGGACGACGAACCTGCTGTCGGCCCACCTGGCCGGTCTGACCATCGCGTTCTATGTGCTGATCTACACACTGGTGCTCAAGCGCCGGACCTCGCAGAACGTGGTGTGGGGCGGAGCGGCCGGCTGCATGCCGGTGATGATCGGCTGGTCGGCGGTGACCGGCACCATCGAGTGGCCGGCGCTGGTGATGTTCCTGGTCATCTTCTTCTGGACGCCGCCGCACACCTGGGCGCTGGCCATGAAGTACAAGGACGACTACGTGGCCGCCGGCGTGCCGATGCTGCCGGCGGTGGCCACCGAGCGCCGGGTGACCGTGCACATCCTCGTCTACACCTGGCTGACCGTGCTGTCCACGCTGGCACTGGCGCCGGTCACCGGCTGGCTGTACAACTCGGTGGCGCTGCTGGCCGGGGCGTGGTTCCTGATCATGGCGCATCAGCTCTACACCGGGGTGCGCCGCGGTGAACCGGTCAAGCCGCTGCGGTTGTTCCTGCAGTCGAACAACTACCTGGCCGTGGTGTTCCTGGCGCTGGCCATCGACTCGGTGCTGGACCTGCCGACGGTGCTCTGACGCCTGGTTAGCTGCGGCTTGTCGCTTCGCTTTTTGGTGCGACAAGCGGTGTTGCTGCTCAGGTAACCTTCTGCGGGTGAAGCACGCCACAACACGCAGTGTTGCGGGGAGCATTGAGTTCAGATCCTGTCGAATGGGGCCGGTTCGTGCCTCCGTATGGGAAAACCCCGTCAGTTCGGATTTGTGGGGCGGGGTGGGTGATGACTGAGGAGTTGCGAGTCGATACGGACCTCGTGAGCGCCGCCGGTGGTCGCATCAAAGGGCTGGCTGAAGCGATTCCCGCACCTCCTGAGGTATCGCCACCGGTCGGAGAAGATGCTTTGACTGCGGCGATCTCGGAGCGGATCACCGAGGTGGTAGATCCAGTGATCGAGGCGCTCCCCGTGACGAAGGAAGAACTGAAGCAGTTTGCTCAGAACGTGGTGAGCGCGGCTGACGAGTACGACGCCAAGGATCGGCAGATCGCCGAGGAGATCCTGAAGCAAATAGGTGCGTTCGATGAGCCGCCGGCTCACGGCGGGGCTGTCCCGAGTGGCGGTTCGTCGGCGGTCACAGGTCCTTCTTCTCCACTATCCGCGGCGGGTGCATCTGTGGGCGGTATGACGGGCGCTTCGGTCGGTGGCGCTGCCGGTCAGGCTGGCGGGTTTGAGCAGATGATGGGGATGCCGATGCAGATGGCTCAGCAGGCCGCGCAGATGCCGATGCAGATGGGCGGCATGGCTGGTCAGCTACCGCAGCAGCTCGCGCAAGGTGCGCAAGGGGCAATGGAGCAAGTTACTCAGCTTTCTGGGCTGGCGGATGGTGACCAGCAGGGACTCGGAGACGATCAGGCGGGTGAAGCGGTCGATGGGGTGATGTCTGAACAAGCGTCAGCCGAGCCGGAGTCACAAATACCTGCTGCCGTTGCCGAGCAGCAAGAACAGACCGACCAACCCGGTGAGCGGGCGCCGGTGGGGTCGCCTTCGGCCCGTTCAGCTGTATCGGATGCGGAGATTGTTCTGTGAGCGCCCTGCTAGGGCGAAACAGTGAAAGGTGGGGGTCTGCTCGATGACGTTGCCGCCGTCGAATAATCCGCCCCCTCCGGGTGGGGGCCTGTATCCGCCGCACCAGCCCGGTGGTCAAGGCGGCCCGCAGTATGTGCCGTGGCAGTTGCAGCACCAGCAGCAGCCGCAATGGGCGGGCGGTCCACCGCCAAAGAAGCGGGGTAACGGTTGGAAGTGGGCGCTGGGCGGGGTGGCGTTGGTAGCCGTGATCGCGGTGACGGCGGTCGTGTCGATTTCGGTCGCGGGCGGCGGCGATAGCTCACCGACCGCACCGTCTGGCGATGGTGACTCTGAGTTCGCTAGCGCTAACGACACTGGACCGGTCAATATCATCACGGAAGATCCGACCTGCGCTGTGTGGACACCGATCGCGAGTACATTGGTGGCGATTGAACAGCGAGGTTGGGATAAACGTAATCCCACAATTCCCGCGACTGCTTGGACCGCGGAGCAGCGTACCCAGTATGAGGACGTTGGTCGCGCGATGCGAGACGCGGCAGATCAAACGATTCAGTTGGCTGAACTAACACCGAACCGAGTACTTCGACATTTTTACGAACAGTTTATAGCCTATGCTCGCGCCTACAGCAGCGCGATTCCCGATTACACGCCGGACGACAATCACCTGGCTGGGGTGGTGAACTCTAGTTCTGGTGCAGTCACATTTGCATGCGCTGCAATAACTTATGGGTCAGCTCAGGCGCGGCAACCTTTGGTGGCGCCACCTTCTATATCGGCGGGTCTTCCTTCTACGTCTGATCCGGCAAGGGTGCAACCCTTTCTAAGTGCTGTCGACCCCATTTGTGCGGATTGGTACCAACTGCTGACTAACTTTGACAGCGATCCAATCGTGGAATCTTGGAAGCAGCTCGACGCCAATATTTCGGCTAGTGAATGGAGTACCGACCAACGGGCTGTTGTGGATGCAGTTAAGCCGGTGATGGATGCGTTCGCGAACGATATCGAAAAGCTAGGAGAGGCGAGTGATAATCCTGCGATGCGCGATTTTGCTGCGTTTGCGACCCAATATCGTCGTGCGTATGTGAAAGCGCTTCCCACGTATACTGCCGCAGACTCATATCTTTCCCGAGCGGCCGCCCGGGCGACATCCACCATTTACGAGGCCTGCAAAGCCGCTGAGGTCAACTAATGGGTATCGATAGCTGCTATCGGTGAGGCGGCGGCCTCGTTGACGGCGGCCGCTGACCATATGGCGACGTGTCGCTTCCCGGCCTTTCCGCCGTATCACTCGGACCGTCCGGACTACGGACTGATGGTGGCTGCTGGATCGTGTTTGGCCGAGGAAAACCACCGCACCCCATTGCGTGACAACCTCGTCGGAGTCGGGGGAGCGGCAGGTTCGGCGGAATTCAACCCATATGTCCACGGGCTGTTCGAGTTGGAGTTGGCCACCCATCGCCGGATGTACCGACTGTTATACGAGTTCTGCCGACATGTGGGCTTCGATGTGGCTGATGAACCGGGTCTTGGCCCGTCCCGATGACGTGGATAAACAGGCGCTGTGAAGGTGGGCTTAATTTTTCGCTGCGGTCGACGAATTTACGGCGCTGACCGCGACTCAAGGAGGAGCGATGGCTGACAAGATCCGAGTGGCCGCTGAGGAATTACATGCCCGGGCACAGTGGATTGAAGATCAGGCTGGCGACTGGCCGACCGGGGCCCCGACGGCGACAGCGCCAGATGGGCTGCCGTCTACGAAAACCGCTGTCGACAACCTCAACGCATACGCCGAATCGCTGCAGCAATATACGGACGCCACCAAAGAAGAAAGTCTGCGGTTGGCGAAGACATTGCGCGAAGTCGCCAACGCCTACGAGGCTGTCGACAAATCCTCCGCGGATGCCATCGAGCGGTTGCAACGCGTGGAGGCCGTACCCGTCCCGCCGCCGCTGCCTGGACCGCAGCTGCCGCCACCGGCGCCGCGCCCGCAGAAGGTCAGCGCCGCAGGATATAGCACCGTACCCGAAACCGAAGCGTTACTGAACAATCCGGGAGATCCCGGCTCCTTGGGCCAGGCTGCGGGACAGGGGTTGAAGACGGTGCTTGAGGTGCAACGCGGTGCGCCTGACGCCAACTTCCATGATTGGGAGGGAGTCGCCGCTGACGCGGCGTTCTCGAAGTTCAACCAGTTCCGTGACTGGATCGATGAACTCGCTGGCGGGTGGGCGAAGTACACCGCGGCAGCCAAAACCGTGATCGACGCACATACGGCGGCAGTCACGGCACACCACCCAATTTGGCAGGAATACGACAACCTGCAACGTCATTTGGATGACGAGCTATCGGGAACCTCCCCGGATCCGGCGGAAGTCGAGCGCATCCTCAAGGCGATGGAAGCCGAGGAACAGAAATCTGTCGATGTGCGGGAAAGCTATGCGCAGAAAGCAGATGTCGACCTGGCCCCGTTGCCTGATCCGCCGTTCGGGTCGAGGGCGGGCGCGGGTGGTCCAGCCGGCACCGGCACCGGAGGTGGCGGTGCCGGTGAGGGTGCCGGCGGCGGATCAGGAGCCCCAGGAGCGCCGTCGGGGATGCCGATGGGTGAGCCGGTGATGTCGCCGGCCGGTCTGGATCGGCTGCGGGACAGCCGCAAACGGGCTCGCCAACCGGTGCGGGTGCTCCGTCGGGTGCGGGTGCACCATCAGGTGGGGTGCCGTCGACAGGAGGCGGTGCTTCCACGGGTGGGATGCCCGGCGGCCTGCCGGGCGGTAAGCCCGGCGATATGCCGAAGCTGACTGAGCCGAACTTGAAACCTGACTTGGGCCACTTTTTGGGAGCAGCGGTGACCGCGGGTCGTTGAGCTGCGGTTATCGGTGTTGGCGGGTCGAGATGTGTGCACTAAATGGTGGCTCGTAGGGTGCGGTGGTGGCGTATGTGCGCACTGTGAAGACCGCCTCGGGAGCCACGGCGGTGCAGATCGTGTGGTCTTCGCGAAAGGGCTCGCGCCAAATCGAGCATCTCGGCTCAGCGCATGATGAGGCGCAATTGGAGGCGCTGAAAGCCGCAGCAACACAGCGGCTGGCCGCCGGTCAGCAGTCGTTGGATCTCGATCTTGGGCAGAACCGCACCAGTGATGGGCCGTTGAAGATCACCGCGTCGTGTTCGCAGCACCTGTGGGATGCGCTGTGCCACGCCTACCGGGTGCTGGGATTCGACCGTGCCCTCGACGGCGATGAGGTGTTCCGTGACTTGGTGCTAGCGCGCATCATCGAGCCGACCAGCAAGGCCGATTCACTGCGGGTGCTCGCTGAGACCGGGGTGGATCCGCCGGCGTACCGCACCGTCAAGCGCCGTTTACCCGCTTTCGCTAAAGACGCTGTGACAAGCACTATCCAAAGCATGCGCGACACATGCTCAACTGGGTCCGGCCTCGTTGGTGCTCTACGACGTGTCAACGTTGCACTTCGAGACCGATGTCGCTGATGGGTTTCGCGAGCCGGGTTTTTCGAAGGAACGCCGCCTGGATCCGCAGATTACCCTCGGGGTGCTCACCGACGCCTCCGGGTTTCCGCTCAACGTAGCGGCCTTCGAGGGCAATAAAGCCGAGACCGCGACCATGGTTCCAGTCATCAACGCGTTCAAGGCCGCCCACCGGTTGACCGATGTAACCGTGGTCGCTGATGCCGGCATGATTTCGGAGAGCAACCAGGTCGCTCTGCAGGCGGCCGGGTTGTCGTTCATCCTGGGCACCCGCATCCCGTATCTGCCCGATGTGGTGCGCCAATGGCGTGACGACCACCCCGACGACCAGGTTCCCGACGGGTTGGTGCTGACCCAGCCGTGGCCGTCGACCAGTGCGGAGAAGGCCCGCGGGATCCCGGATCGGGTGATCTACTACCAGTACCGCCACGACCGGGCACGGCGCACACTGCGCGGCATCGATGAGCAGATCGCCAAAGCCCAGCGCGCGGTCGACGGGCACGCCCCGGTCAAACGCAACCGCTTCATCCAGCTCACCGGGGCCACCAGATCGGTGAACCGAACCCTAGAGGCCAAGGTTCGCGCGCTGGCGGGATGGAAGGGCTACACCACCAACCTGACCAGCCAGCCCGCAGAGTTCATCATCGGCGCTTATCACCAGCTGTGGCGTATCGAGAAGTCCTTCCGGATGTCCAAACACGACCTGGCCGCCCGGCCGATCTATCACCGCACCCGCGACTCCATCGAGGCCCACCTGACGATCGTCTTCGCGGCCATGGCGGTCTCGCACTGGATCGAGCACCGAACAGGTTGGAGCATCAAGAAGTTCGTGCGCACCGCACGCCGCTACCGCACCGTGCAGATCCGCGCCGGCCAACAAATCCTGACCGCCGCCGACCCATTACCCGACGACCTCAGCGACGCGCTCACCAACATCCACAGCCGCGATGCGCACTAAATTGGCCCAACTCGGGCCAGGAGCGCCGTCGGGGATGCCGATGGGTGAGCCGGTGATGTCGCCGGCCGGTCTGGATCGGCTGCGGGACAGCCGCAAACGGGCTCGCCAACCGGTGCGGGTGCTCCGTCGGGTGCGGGTGCACCATCAGGTGGGGTGCCGTCGACAGGAGGCGGTGCTTCCACGGGCGGTAAGCCCGGCGATATGCCGAAGCTGACTGAGCCGAACTTGAAACCGGCCAGCGCAGGCGGTGGAGCCGGCGGTGGTGGCGCCGGCGGCGGGGGAGTTGGAGCCTCGCCGCTGGGGCCGGCAGTCACCGCAGAAACCGTCGCACCGGGGGCGGCGGCCGCACGTGGTGGTGCGGCTCCGATCGGAGCCGCGACTGGCGGCGGCGGGATGATGGGCGGCATGGGTGGCCCAATGATGGGCGGCATGGGCGGTCAAGGCCATAACCAGGGCAAGGACAAGCGACGCGATCCCAAACTGGCAGCCGATGAAGACATCTACACCGAAGACCGACCATGGACCGAAGCCGTCATCGGCAACCGGCGCCGCAAAGACCCGAAAGACACCAAAGGACCTCAGGAAACCGGTTCGGCATAACGCCTGATCAATCTCGCAGCCAGTTACGGGAGCAGCACCACCGAGCCGACGGTCTTGCGGCCCTCCAGATCGCGGTGCGCACGTTCGGCCTCGGCCAGCGGATAGCGTTCCCCGACCGTGATGGTCAAGGTGCCGTCGGCCACCGCGGACAGGAACTCCCCGGCCCGCCACCCGAACTCGTCGGGGGTCCGGGTGAAGTGCACCAGCGACGGACGGGTCAGATAGACCGACCCGGCGGCGTTGAGCCGCTGCGGATCGAACGGCGGCACCGGCCCGCTGGCCGCCCCGAACAGCGCCAGCGTGCCGCGCACCGCCAGGCTGGCCAGGCTGGCGTCGAAGGTGGATCGGCCCACCCCGTCGTAGACCACCGGAACGCCCTCGCCGCCGGTGAGGTCGCGGATCCTCGCGCCGAACTCCTCGGGGTCGGTCGGATAGTCGAGCACCTCGGCCGCCCCGGCCTTGCGGGACAGCTCGGCCTTCTGCGGGGTGGACACGGTGGTGATGACCCGGGCGCCGAGGTGGGTCGCCCACTGGGTGAGGATCAGCCCGACCCCGCCGGCGCCGGCGTGCACCAGGATCGTGTCGCCACGCTGCACCTCGTACACCGACTTGATCAGGTAGTGCGCGGTCATCCCCTTGAGCAGGGCCGACGCGACGGTGTCGGGCGCCACCCCGTCCGGCACATAGGCCACGTAGTCGGCCGGTGCCACGGTGTACTCGGCATACGCGCCGTTCGCCTTGTCGGTCAGCACCCGGTCGCCGACCCGGAGCGCGGCCACGCCGTCGCCCACCGCCTCGACGGTGCCGCACACCTCGGTGCCGACGATGAACGGCACCTCGCGCGGGTACAGGCCGGACCGGAAGTAGGTGTCGATGAAGTTCACCCCGATGGCCTCGGCCTTGATCAGCACCTGCCCGGGACCCGGGGTGGGTTCGGGCACGTCGACGTAGGTGAGCACTTCGGGTCCGCCGGTTTCCCGCACTTCGATGGCCTTCATGGCACCTATCATCCCAGTGTGAAGCTCGCCCGCCCGGATGTGTTCCATCCGCGGATCGTTCTGGCCGGTAGTCCGGACCGCCCGCAGGGCGACGCCGATGACGCCGATCTCATCGCGGCGTTGCGCCGCCGCGGTCTGCACGCCCGCTGGGTGTCGTGGGACGATCCCGCGACGGTGGAGGCGGATCTGGTGATCCTGCGTGCCGCCGACGACCTCGCTGAGCGGTTCGATGAGTTCGCGGCGTGGACCCGCCGGGTCCGCCGGCTGCTCAATCCGCCGGCGGCGGTGCTGTGGAACGCCGACGAGCGGTATCGCGACGATCTGGCGCGCTGCGGGATCGCGGTCTCACCCGTTGTCGGAGAGCCCGTCCCCAAAGAGCCCGTCACGGCGCTGGTTTTCCTGGGCGGTGAGCAGTCCCATGCGTTCACCGACACCCCGGTGGATGCGGACTGGGAGGTGTGGGAGTTCGGTCACCGGACACTGACGGCGGCGGCACACCACCTCGGCCTGGCCCCGGAGGAGCTGCTGTACGCACGGGTGGAGGTGGCCGGCGATCACCGCGACCCGCGGTTGGTCAGGCTGGATCTGGTGGCGCCGTCACTGGGTTGGCGGCGCCTGGACCCCGACGCCCGGGCCGCTCGACAACGCCAGTTCGTCCTGGCCGTCGAGGCCGCCCTGGAGCGGTTCGGCCTCGGTCCGCTCTCGCATCGACGCCCATAGCGCGGCCGTCGCCGCGGTGCAGATGGCCGCGCCGGCCACATGGGCCGCGACCAGCGCTGCCGGCACCCCGAGCCGTACCTGCACCACCCCGATCAGCGCCTGGCCGACGATCGCGATCAACAGCACCCCGAGCCGGAGCATGACCGGCCGGGCGGCGCGCACCGCGAGCAGCCCGAACCCGAGGCCCACCACCAGCGCGAGGTACGCGACCAGCAGCGACGAATGCAGGTGCAGCAGCGTGGTGATCTCCACCTCGAGGCGCGGCACCGGCTGATCCGGGCTCTTGTCACCGGCATGCGGTCCCGCGCCGGTGACCAGGGTTCCCGTCACCAGCACCGCGGCCAGCGTGACACCGCTGAGCACCGTCAGGTGGCGCAACGGCTTCGGCACCCGCGGCGTCGTCACCCCGGTGTCGGGCTGACCGACCTTGACGTAGAGCAGCACCGCCAGCCACACCATCGTCATCGACGCCAGCAGGTGGATCGCCACGGTCCACCACAGCAGACCGGTGAGCACCGTGATCCCGCCGATGATCGCCTGGACCACGGTCGAGGCGGGCATGATCCAGGCGTAGACCAGCACCTCGCGGCGGCGCCGGGCGCGGGTGACGGCCAGCACGGCCAGCGCCGCGGTGATCACCACCAGAAACGTCAGCAGCCGGTTGCCGAACTCGACGGCCTGATGCAGTCCCGCCACCTCGGCGTGCGGCACCGGGGTGAAACTGCCCGGGAAACACTGGGGCCAGGTGGGGCAGCCCAGGCCGGACGCGGTGACACGGACGATCGCTCCGGTGACCGAGATGCCGCCCTGGGTGAGGATGACGGCCATCGCGATGGCACGTTGCACCCGCAGGCTGGGCATCGGCAACAGGTCGACCAGCCGCAGGAAAAGGCGTCGGACGGGCACGAGTCGATCGTAGAGCAAGCTCAACTACGGCTCGTAGTAGGGCGGGTCCCCCCGACGGCGTGACAGCACCCGACACTCGGGGTCATACCGCTCCCGTCAGGTGAAGCGGAACCAGCGCAGCGCACAGACCGCGCCGAGCACGCCCCACACGGCGAGGACGGCCACCGCGAACCAGTTCACCGACAGCGTCATCGCCTGCGACAGCGCATCGGTCAGCGCCCCCGACGGGGTCAGCCGCGCCACCAGCGCCGCGGCCGCCGGCACCACATCGCCCTCCGGTTCGACGGTCAGCGCGCCGAACGCGGCGAACACGAACCACAGCAGGTTGGCGACCGCCAGCACGATCTCGGCGCGCAGGGTGCCGCCCAGCAGCAGCCCGAGGGCGGCGAAGACCGCGGTGCCCAGCGCGATGATCACCGCGCCGAGCAGCAGCCCGGCCGGTTGCGGCCGCCAGCCCAGCGCGGCGCCGATCGCGCCCAGCACCACCGACTGCACGAACACCACGGTCACCACCGCCAGCGATTTGCCCACGATGATGCCCCACACCGGTAATGCGGTGGCGCCCAGGCGTTTCAGCGCGCCGTAGCGCCGGTCGAACGCCACCGCGATGGCCTGACCGGTGAACGCGGTGGAGATCACCGCCAGCGCCATGATCGCCGGCACGAACCGGCTCGCCCGGTCGTCGCCGAAGTCGCCCAGCGGCAGCAGGATCAACCCGACCAGCAGGGTGATCGGGATGAACAGGGTCAGCAGCAGCTGTTCGCCGTTGCGCAGCAGCAGTTTGAGTTCGAGGCCGTACTGCGCCGCCAGCATCCGCGGCACCGGCGCCGGGCGGGGATCCGGGGTGAAGGTGCCCGCGGGAAAACGGTTCGTCACGGTCGCAGCTCCCGTCCGGTCAGCTCCAGGAACACGTCTTCGAGGCTGCGCTGCTCGACCCGCATGCCGGTGGCCAGCACGTCGTGCTGGGCGCACCAGGCGGTGACGGTGGCCAGCACCTGCGGGTCGATGTGCCCCTCGACCAGGTACTCGCCGGCCGACGTCTCGGTCGCCTTGTAGCCCTCCGGCAGCGCGGCCACCAGCAGGGACAGATCGAGTTTCGGCGGTGCGGTGAAGCGCAGCTGGTTCTCCGCGCCGGAGCGCATCAGCTCGGCGGGGGTGCCGGCGGCCACCGCGACGCCGTGGTCGATGATCACGATCCGGTCGGCCAGCTCCTCGGCCTCCGACAGCTGATGGGTGGTCAACAGCACCGTGACCCCGTCCCGGCGCAGCGCGTCGATCAGCTCCCACACCACGATGCGGGCGTGCGCGTCCATCCCGGCGGTGGGCTCGTCGAGGAACACCAGCTCCGGCCGGCCGACGATCGCGCAGGCCAGCGCCAGCCGCTGCTGCTGGCCGCCGGACAGCCGGCGGTAGGTGGTGCGGGCCGCCTCGGTCAGCCCCAGGGTGTCCAGCAGCCACTGCGGGTCGAGCGGATCGGCGGCGTAGGCGGCGACCAGGTTGAGCATCTCGCCGGCGCGGGCGGCCGGATAGGCGCCGCCGCCCTGCAGCATCACCCCGATGCGTTCGCGCACCGCGGCGTTCTCTGCCACCGGGTCCAGTCCGAGGATCTCGATGGTGCCGGAGTCGGGCCGCAGGAAGCCCTCGCACATCTCCACCGTGGTGGTCTTGCCGGCGCCGTTGGGGCCCAGCAACGCCAGTACCTCGGCGCGGTGGACGTCCAGGTCCAGGCCCGACACCGCGGTCGTCGACCCGAACCGCTTGCTGACCCCGCGGAGCCGGACGGGGGTGGCATCAGAACCAGAGGTCACGGAGACTCAGCGTAAGCGTCGGCTTCGGGGACCGGTGGCCGCGGTGCCTGCTTCCCGCCGTCCGGGCCGCCGTCCGGGCCGTCGTCCGGGGGTGCCGGGTCGGCGGAGTCCTCGGCCAGGTGGGTCAGTTCGGGCAGATTCCGCCACGGCAGCCGGCGGTAGGTCAGCGCGATGAGCAGCAGCACGATCACGGCGCTGGCCAACGTCGCCATCACGATCTGGAACATCGCGAACCGGTCGCCGTTGGCGGTGGGGCCGAAGATGCCGACGATCAGGGTGGCCGCGATCGCGGTGCCGCGGAAACCGGGCCGGGTGGCCCAGGCGGCCAGCGGGATGATCGCCCACAGCAGGTACCAGGGCTGGACGACCGGGAACAGCAGCACGGTCACGCCCAGCGCCACGCCCAGCCCGCCGACCGGGTGCAGTTTGCCGCGCAGCACCGTCCACAGCAGCCAGCTGACCAGGATCGCGATCGCGGTGACGCCGATGGCGCGGGTCAGCCCGAGCACCGCGGTGGTGTGGTCGCCCAGGCCGAGCAGGATGCCGACCTGCCCGGTGCCCAGCGCGAGCAGGGTGGGCGGGGACATCCAGCTGCGCACCACGTTGGCGGTGCCCAGGGTGTTGATCCAGCCGAAGCCCAGCCCGCTGGCCAGCCCGATCACCGCCATCACGGTCAGCGACACCACCGCGAGCGATCCGCCCGCCAGGACAAAAGCCTTGAGGGTGCCGCCCCACCGGCATGCCAGGCCCATCGCGACGAAACCCAGCGCCAGCAGCGACGGCAGTTTGACCTGCGAGGACATCGTGATCAGCACGGTGCCCAGCAGCAGCATCACCACCGGCGACCAGCGCTGCAGCTCGGCGCGGGTGTGCGGCCAGGCCAGCGGGCGGGGGATCAGCCGGTCGGCGGCCTCCACCCCGCGCAGCGCGAACTCGGTGCCGGCCAGCATCAGGCCGAGCATCAGCGCCTCGTTGTGGATGCCGGCGACGAGGTGCATGAACAGCAGCGGATTGCAGGCGCCCAGCCACAACGCGCTGACCTCGGCCACTCCGCAGCGCCGCGCCAGCCGCGGGATGGCCCACACGATCAGCCCGACGCCGACCAGCACCACCAGCCGGTGGCACAGCACCGCCGCGACGATGTTCCCGCCGGTCAGCCAGGAGATGCCCTCGCCGATCCACAGGAACAGCGGACCGTAGGGCGCCGGCGTCTCGCGCCACAGGCTGGGCACCGACAGCGTGAAGACGTGGTCGAGCCCCAGCCCGGTGGCCGGGCCGACCTCGTAGGGATCCAGGCCGAGCCGGGAGATCTCGCTCTGCGCCAGGTAGGAGTAGACGTCCTTGCTGTACATCGGCGGGGCGATCAGCAGCGGCAGCGTCCACAGCAGCAGGGTGTGGTCCAGCTGGCTGCGCGACATCCGGCGCCGTCCCAGCGCGAACCGGCCCAGCATCAGCCAGGCCAGCGCCATCATCACCGCGCCGGTGGTGGTCATGGTCAGCGACACGGTCTGGATCCGGGACGGCAGGTTGAGCAGCCGCACCCCGAACGTCGGATCCTGCACGACCGGCCGGGCGCCGGCGCCCAGCGCGCCGATCGCCATCAGCACGGTGCCGGTGGCGCCGAACAACCTGGTGCGGCGCATGGCCAGCAGTTCCGCCTCGTTGAGGGGGGTGCCGACGGTGCGCTCGTCGCCGTGCCACCGGGCGACCGATGTGCTCAGCGACGGCAGGAGCCTGGCCAGACGCGCCATTCGAGCAGCGTAACCGTCGGCGTGATGTGACCCGCGCGGTCCGCATCGCCCGGGGCGACCGGCCCGAGCGCCGACTTAGGGTGCCCTGGGTGGAAGCGGTTTCTGAATTCCGTCACAATGGTGTTGTGAAATTCGGTTCGGAGTCCGTCTCGACCGGTGCCGCGGTGTCGGCGCCGGCCGATGGTGTGGCTCCGGTCGCCGACGGACACACTCGCCGGGCCATCTTCCGGCTGCTGCTGCAGGGTCCGGTCACCGCGGGCCGGATCGGGGAGCGGCTGGGCATCTCGGCGGCCGGTGTGCGCCGGCACCTCGACGCCCTCATCGAAGCGGGCGATGCCGAGGCCGTCGCCGCCGCGCCCTGGGAGCACACCGGGCGTGGCCGGCCGGCCAAACGGTACCGGTTGACACCGGCGGGGCGGGCCAAGCTCGGCCACACCTACGACGATCTCGCCGTCGACGCGTTGCGTCATCTGCGGGAGATCGGCGGGGACGATGCGGTGCGGACGTTCGCCCGCCGCCGCATCGACGCCATCCTGGCGGGGGTCCTGGGAGTATCCGAGGGGGCCGGTGACGTTGAATCGACTGCCGAACGGGTGGCCCGCGCGTTGACCAGGGCGGGTTACGCGGCGACCACGTCGCGGGTACCGGGGCCGGTCGACGGTGTGCAGATCTGCCAGCATCACTGCCCGGTGTCGCATGTCGCCGAGGAGTTCCCGGAGTTGTGCGACGCCGAACGCGAGGCCTTCGCGGAGATCCTCGACACCCACGTGCAGCGGCTGGCCACGATCGTCAACGGCGACAACGCCTGCACGACCCACGTGCCCCTGCCCAACCGGATGCCGTCCCACCGGAAACAGCCCAGAAAGCCCAACCGAGTGCAGCCCAGAACAGCCACCACGAGCCCACAAGGAGCGTCTTCATGACCGCCACCCCGGACACCAAGTCCGACGTCACCGCGACGTCTGACCGCAAGCTGGGCGCGCCGCTCAGCCAGGAGGAGACCATCGATGCGCTGAGCCGGTACGGCTACGGCTGGGTGGACCCCGACGAGGCCGGCGCCGCCGCACAGCGGGGGCTGTCGGAGGACGTGGTGCGCGACATCTCGGCCAAGAAGAACGAGCCGGACTGGATGCTCGACATCCGGTTGCGTGCGCTGCGCACCTTCGAGAAGAAGCCGATGCCCACGTGGGGGTCGAACCTCGACGACATCGACTTCGACAACATCAAGTACTTCGTGCGGTCCAGCGAGAAGCAGGCCACCACCTGGGACGACCTGCCCGAGGACATCCGCAACACCTACGACAAGCTGGGCATCCCGGAGGCCGAGAAGCAGCGGCTGGTGGCCGGTGTCGCGGCGCAGTACGAGTCGGAGGTGGTGTACCACTCCATCCGCGAGGACCTGGAGGCCCAGGGCGTCATCTTCCTGGACACCGACACCGCGCTGAAGGAACATCCGGAGATCTTCAAGCAGTACTTCGGCACCGTGATCCCGGCCGGGGACAACAAGTTCTCCGCGCTCAACACCGCGGTGTGGTCGGGCGGTTCGTTCATCTATGTGCCGCCGGGCGTGCACGTCGACATCCCGCTGCAGGCCTACTTCCGGATCAACACCGAGAACATGGGCCAGTTCGAGCGGACGCTGATCATCGTCGACGAGGGCGCCTACGTGCACTACGTCGAGGGCTGCACCGCGCCGATCTACAAGAGCGACTCGCTGCACTCGGCGGTGGTGGAGATCATCGTCAAACCCGGTGGGCGGTGCCGTTACACGACCATCCAGAACTGGTCGAACAACGTCTACAACCTGGTCACCAAGCGGGCCCGGGCCGAGGCCGGCGCCACCATGGAGTGGGTCGACGGCAACATCGGCTCCAAGGTCACGATGAAGTACCCGGCGGTGTGGATGACCGGTGAGCACGCCAAGGGCGAGGTGCTGTCGGTGGCGTTCGCCGGCCCCGGCCAGCATCAGGACACCGGCGCCAAGATGCTGCACCTGGCGCCGAACACCTCGAGCAACATCGTGTCCAAGTCGGTGGCGCGCGGCGGTGGCCGGGCGTCCTACCGCGGCCTGGTCCAGATCAACAAGGGCGCGCACGGTTCCCGCTCGAACGTCGAGTGCGACGCCCTGCTGGTCGACACGGTCAGCCGCTCCGACACCTACCCGTATGTGGACATCCGGGAGGACAACGTCACGATGGGGCATGAGGCGACCGTGTCGCAGGTCAGCGAGGAGCAGCTGTTCTACCTGATGAGCCGTGGCCTCACCGAGGAGGAGGCGATGGCCATGGTGGTGCGCGGCTTCGTCGAGCCGATCGCCAAGGAACTGCCGATGGAGTACGCGCTCGAGCTCAACCGGCTCATCGAGCTGCAGATGGAAGGCGCGGTGGGTTAGTGGGCGCGCAGAATCTGACCGCAGCGGCAGAAGGGACACCCGCCGGCTCCGCGCTCAACAAGGGAGAGATCTTCACCTCGTTCGACGTCGACGCGTTCGAGGTGCCCGGTGGGCGCGACGAGATCTGGCGGTTCACCCCGCTGCGCCGGCTGCGGGGCCTGCACGACGGGTCGGCACCCGCGACCGGCGCCGCGACGATCGAGGTGACCGAACGGCCCGGCGTGACGGTGGAGACCACCCGCCGCGGCGACGAGCGGCTCGGCCAGGGCGGTGTCCCCGCCGATCGGGTTGCCGCCCAGGCGTTCTCGTCGTTCAACTCGGCGACGGTCGTCACCGTCGGCCGGAACACCCATGTCGAGGACCCGATCGAGATCACGATCACCGGGCCGGGCGAAGGGGCCACCGCCTACGGGCATCTGCAGGTGCGCGTCGAGCAGCTGGCAGACGCCGTGGTGGTGATCGACCAGCGTGGCAGCGGGGTCTACGCCGACAACATCGAGTTCGTCGTCGGTGACGGCGCGACGCTGAAGGTGGTGTCGATCGCCGACTGGGCCGGCGACGCGGTCAACGTCAGCATGCATCACGCCGCGCTGGGCAAGGACGCGGTGCTGCGCCATGCCGCGGTGCTGCTCGGCGGCGAGGTCGTCCGGATGACCGGCCGGGTGCGGTTCAACGCGCCGGGCGGTGACGCCGAACTGTACGGGCTGTACTTCGCCGACGACGGGCAGCATCTGGAGTCGCGGCTGTTGATCGACCATGCGGTGCCGCACTGTCGCTCCAACGTCATCTACAAGGGTGCGCTGCAGAGCGATCCGGACTCCAAGCGGCCCGACGCGCATGCGGTGTGGGTCGGCGACGTGCTGATCCGGGCCGCGGCGACCGGCACCGACACCTATGAGATCAACCGCAACCTGCTGTTGACCGACGGCGCCCGCGCCGACTCGGTGCCCAACCTGGAGATCGAGACCGGCGAGATCGTCGGAGCCGGGCACGCCAGTGCCACCGGGCGGTTCGACGACGAGCAGGTGTTCTATCTGCAGGCCCGCGGCATCCCGGAGGATCAGGCGCGCAAGCTGATCGTGCGGGGCTTCTTCAACGAGGTCATCCAGAAAATCACCGTGCCCGAGGTGCGTGACCGCCTGACCGATGCCATCGAGCATGAGCTCGCCATCACCGAAGGAAAGCTTTCGTAAATGACCACACTGGAAATCAAGGATCTACACGTCAGCGTCACCGCCGCCGACACCGGTGAGGAGATTCCGATCCTCAAGGGTGTCAACCTCACGGTGAAGTCGGGGGAGACCCATGCGTTGATGGGCCCCAACGGGTCCGGCAAGTCGACGCTGTCGTACGCGGTCGCCGGACATCCCAAGTACACGGTGACCTCCGGGTCGATCACGCTCGACGGTCAGGACGTGCTGGAGATGTCCGTCGACGAGCGGGCCCGGGCCGGCCTGTTCCTGGCGATGCAGTACCCGATCGAGGTGCCCGGTGTGTCGATGTCGAACTTCCTTCGCACCGCCGCGACCGCGGTGCGCGGTGAGGCGCCGAAGCTGCGGCACTGGGTCAAAGAGGTCAGGCAGGCGATGGAGTCGCTGGGCATCGACCCGTCGTTCGGTGAGCGCAGCGTCAACGAGGGTTTCTCCGGCGGTGAGAAGAAGCGCCACGAGATCCTGCAGCTGCAGCTGCTGAAACCGAAGATCGCGATCCTGGACGAGACCGACTCCGGTCTGGACGTCGACGCGTTGAGGATCGTCAGCGAGGGCGTGAACAACTACGCCAAGGAGGCCGATGCCGGCATTTTGCTGATCACCCACTACACCCGGCTGCTGCGGTACATCCAGCCGCAGTTCGTGCACGTGTTCGTGGGCGGGCGCATCGTGGAGTCCGGCGGCCCGGAGCTGGCCGACGAGCTCGACGCCAACGGGTACGAACGGTTCACCCAGGCCGCCGCTGCCGGAGCCTGATCATGACCGTCGCACCGAACCGACTGGATCTCGGCGCCATCCGCGCCGACTTCCCGATTCTCCAGCGGGTGATGCGGGGCGGAAGTCAGCTGGCCTATCTGGACTCCGGGGCCACCGCGCAGCGTCCGGTGCAGGTGCTCGACGCCGAACGGGAGTTCCTGACCACCTCCTACGGTGCGGTGCACCGGGGGGCGCACCAGCTGATGGAGGAGGCCACCGACGCCTACGAGGAGGGGCGGGCCGACATCGCCGCGTTCGTCGGGGCCGATCCGGACGAGCTGGTGTTCACCAAGAACGCGACCGAGGCGCTCAACCTGGTGGCGTACGTGCTCGGCGACGACCGGTTCGACCGGGCCGTCGGTCCGGGGGACGTCATCGTCACCACCGAGCTGGAGCACCACGCCAACCTGATCCCGTGGCAGGAGCTGGCCCGGCGCACCGGTGCCGAGCTGCGCTGGTACTCGGTCACCGATGACGGCCGGATCGACCTGGACTCGCTCGAACTCGACGAGCGGGTGAAAGTCGTTGCGTTCACCCATCATTCCAATGTGACCGGGGCGATCGCGCCGGTGGAGGAGCTGGTGTCGCGGGCCCGCGCGGTGGGTGCGCTGACGGTGCTGGACGCCTGCCAGTCGGTGCCGCACCAGCCGGTGGACCTCCACGCGCTGGGGGTGGACTACGCCGCGTGGTCGGGTCACAAGATGTTGGGACCCAACGGGATCGGCGCGCTGTACGGGAGGCGTGAGCTGCTCGAGGCGATGCCGCCGTTCCTGACCGGCGGGTCGATGATCGAGACCGTCTCGATGGAGGGCGCCACCTATGCGCCGGCGCCGCAACGGTTCGAGGCCGGCACCCCGATGACCTCGCAGGTGGTGGGGCTGGCCGCGGCCGCGCGGTATCTGAGCGCGATCGGGATGGATGCGGTTCAGGCGCATGAGGCCGAGCTGGTGGCCGCGGCGCTGGAGGGGCTGTCCGGGATCGAGCAGGTGCGCATCATCGGCCCGACGTCGATGGAGCTGCGCGGTTCGCCGGTGTCGTTCGTGGTCGACGGGGTGCACGCCCACGATGTGGGGCAGGTGCTCGACGACGACGGCGTCGCGGTGCGGGTCGGGCACCATTGCGCGTGGCCGCTGCACCAGCGGTTCGGAATAGCCGCGACCGCCCGGGCGTCGTTCGCGGTGTACAACACGCTCGACGAGGTCGACCGTCTGGTGGCCGGTGTGCGCCGGGCGGTGGAGTTCTTCGGGGACCGGTGACAGGGGATCGGTGACAGTGCGACTCGAGCAGATGTACCAGGACGTGATCTTGGAGCACTACAAGCACCCGCTGAACCGCGGGTTGCGCGAGCCGTTCGACGCCGAGTCGTATCAGGTCAACCCGACCTGCGGTGACGAGGTGCGGCTCCGGGTCACGTTGGGCGATGGTGACGTCGTGCGCGATGTGTCCTATGAGGGGCAGGGCTGCTCGATCTCGCAGGCCGCCACCTCGGTCTTGACCGACCTGGTGATCGGGCAGAAGGTGGAGGATGCGCTGCGGACCGTCGCTGCGTTCACCGAGATGGTCACCTCGCGCGGCAAGGTGGACGGGGATGAGGACGTGATCGGGGACGGTATCGCGTTCGCCGGCGTCGCGAAGTACCCGGCGCGGGTGAAATGCGCGCTGCTGGGGTGGATGGCGTTCAAGGATGCGGTGGCGCAGGCGGCCCGCACGCAAGACCTGGAGGAAGCACGATGAGTGACACGGCTGTGAACAACGAGGAGTTCCTCGCCGACCTGGAAGAGGCGATGCGCGACGTCGTCGACCCCGAGCTGGGCATCAACGTGGTGGACCTGGGGCTGGTGTACGGGTTGCAGGTCGAGCAGGGGGAGCAGGGCACCATCGCCAAGGTGGACATGACCCTGACCTCGCCGGCCTGCCCGCTCACCGATGTGATCGAGGATCAGTCCCGCAACGCGCTGGTCGGTGCCGGGCTCGTGGACGAGCTGCGGATCAACTGGGTGTGGAATCCGCCGTGGGGCCCGGACAAGATCACCGAGGACGGGCGTGAGCAGTTGCGCGCGCTCGGTTTCACGGTCTAAAGACCGGCGCGAGCGCACGCCCCGGATCCGGCCTGCATGTGAAATGCATGTGGAGCGGGAGGCGCGCATCTTCGAGAACGCAGAGGCGTTCGACCGCGCAGCGGGCCAACGGTTTCCCGTACCAGGGGAGTTAAGCTTCAAGCGGATAACTCGGGGGGGTCGCGACGAAGGGTTTGAGGTCGACCTGATGTGAAGGGGCCTCGACCGGGTGTGACAGACTGAGCCGATGCCGCTCGTACCTGCCAGCGACGACGACTTCGCCACCATTCGTGACCAACTGTGTGCCGAGTTCGGCCAGTGGCTAGAGGGTCGCCATGGGACGACCGACACGGGGGCGGTGGTCTCCGATGCTGACATCTTTCTCGACTGGCGTTTCCACTACTCGACCGGTGTGCTCGACGCCTATGACGAGGCCGACATCGGCGAGTTCCTGCTCGGCTGGTGTCCGCGCAAGTTGTCGGCGCCGCCCGAGGCTGCCGACGGTATCTGCCGGGCCCTCAGCGCGTTCGTCGAATTCCTGGCCGACACCGGCCGGTTGCGGGGCGGTTTCGACCGTGCAGCGCGGTTGATGACCTACACCGAAGGCTTGATCCCAGCGATGCGCACGAGAATGGCCGACCCCGCCAATTTCGGGATGGCCAAGTCGTTGTTTTTCGACCTCGACCAAGGCGAGGCGCTGACCGAGGACGAGCTGAAAGACGCCGTCCAGGCACGTATGGACGAGTTCAACACGCTGCCGTTCGAGCAGCGCAAGGCGGCCACCGACCGGTTTTTCGATCCGCAGCCCGAACTGCTCGAATTGCCGTTCACTTACCTTCCGCCCTCGCCGACGGAGGTGCAAGCCGCCGCGCTGGCGGCGGCGCTGCCGCGCAAGGTCGAGGCGCTGCGGGACTATCTCGGCGCTGGTAAGCCCCTCACCCAGAAGGGCAATCTCAAGTTGGCCGACGGTCGGGCGCTGGTCGAACTCCTCGACACCGGTGATCGCTTCGACCCTCAGCACGGCGGAACCACCTTCAAAACCACGTCGACCGAGCACCTGCCGGGGCTGAATTTCTTCATCGACGTGGCGAAGCGTGTGCGGGCCGTGCGGGTCTATCAGCGCCGCCTCGTTCCGGTGCAGGCGTGGGGGCGCCGGTCCACCGTCGATCAGGCGGTGGCACTGGCCCGGCTCGTCGTCGAAGGCGGGCCGCTCACGTTGCGGGGGAGTCGATACCGAACAATCTTCGACCTGTTGGACGAACTGCTCGACGCCGGGATCGTGCATTGGCTGGCCCCGCTGTTGGCGCACGACACCGAGGTTGAGTTCGACCGGATCGTCGATGTGGCGCGCGTGGTGGTCGACGAGCAGTTCGGCGAGGACGATCGCTGGCGGGATACCTTCGAGGCGATCACCGAAAAAGACGTCAGCCGCATCTTCACCACCTTGGAGGCGGCGGGGGTGATCGAGTGGGTCGACACGGTAGCCGTGGCGACGCGGTGGGACGACAGCTATCCGGCCGGCGGGGTGGTGCGGCTGACTGCGCTGGGCCGTCACGTCATTGCTGATCTGGTTCCCGACGCGGGCTACGTGCTGACCACCGTCGGCGATCTCGCCGACGCGGATGGTGCGGCGCTGATCGACGCGCTCGGCTCCGTGTCTGACGATCAACATCCGGCCGTCCTGGCGGCGTGGCAACCGGGGCGCTCCGCAACCGAGCGGGCCGAGATGATCGTCACGGCGATCGCCGACGCCGATACCGCCGTCGCCCGGCTGGTCGGATTCGTCGCGCTGGAACGGTTCGAGCCGGAGACCGTCGCGCCCCTGGTCCGCCAGCTGCTCGACAGCCCGGCCGCCGGACACGCCGCGTTGTGGTTGGTGAGCCACGGCCTGGCCGACGACGAGGCCGTCGGCGACTTCGTGACCATCGGCGTCGTGGTGGATGTGCTCGCCGCCGCGTTGGACGACCCCGACGAGCTGTGCCGGCTGTTCACCGGATCACTGAGTGCCGAGGAGTTGTCCTCGATGCTCGACGACATGTGGCGGCATCCCGCGGCCGAGACCGGTGCGGTGCTCGACGCGCTCGGGGAGCACTTGCCCGACGCCAAGCTGGCCAAGGCTGCACGCAAGGCCGCGATGCGGCACCGCAGTTGGATGGCGAACCGGGGATAGCACGTCCGGCGGTAATGTAGCAATTGAAGCGGGTGCAGTTGATCGCTGCACTTGTTGTATGGCTGCCGTCGATTGTTCCTACGACGTCGCCGCACGTTCGGATCACGTCGAGGTCCGCGGCGTCGATGTCGACGACGTCACTGAGGCGCTCGAACTGCTCGAGAAGGTCCGCGCGGTGCAGGCAGACCACGTCGCCGCCCGCCGGGACGACCTGCTGCGCGCGCTGATGGCGGCGAACGTGAGCCTGACGCCACCGGCGTCGCTGGCTCAGGCGCAGCGGCTCGCCACCCACCGCGATGCCCTGCTGACGACCCCGACGTTCAGGTACGAAACGCTGCAGCAGGTGCGTGGCGACAAGGCCGAATCGACCACGCGAACCTGGGTGGCCCGGCGGCGCGAAACCAACCAGCTTTTCACCGTCAGCCACAAGGGCCGCACGCTGATTCCGGCGTTTCAGCTCGATGAGCGTGGTGAACCCCGGACGGAACTACAGCCGATCCTGGCCGCGCTGCGCAATGCCGGTATCGACGGCTGGGCCCTGTGGACCTGGTTGACGAGCCCGACTAGCCTCCTCTCTGGCGAGATCCCCGAGGAGGTGGCCCGCTCCGCACCGGCGCGGGCGCTGCATGCGGCGCAGCGCTTCGCTTCGCCGCCTGCGGCATAACGTGCCGATCGCCGGCGTACCGCCACCGCAGGACATCGCATGCCCGGATCCGGATCGCTGTCCGGTCGCGCCGGAACTGCCGCCGTTGCAGGCTGTTCCGCTCGCTGCGGGCACCACGCTCTTTCGGGTGTACGACGCGGAATGGGGCTACGACGAGCACAATCCCGGATTCGGCGACGCGCGGTTCTCTCCCATCGATGATCCGATCACCAATAAGCGTCTTCCGAGTATGTACCTCGCTGCGACGAGCACCGCGGCCCTCCTGGAAACCGTGTTCCACGATGTCCACCATCGCAGTGGCCGAACCGGGTACGAGCGGGACCTGCTCGGCAAGCTGTTGGCGTACGTTCACGTTCCAGCGAGTGCCACCCTCGGTGACTTACGCGATCCGGAGCTGGAACGAATGGGCCTGTCGCGCGGCGCAGTGGTGGCAGGTTCGGCCGAGCACTATCCATGCACGCGGCGCCTGGCGAGGGCGGCGCTCACCCAGCGACCGGCGGGACAGGCGCTACAGGGGTTCGTGTGGCATTCGCGGCAGTCCGAACTGGCCGGCGAAGAACCCGTGGAGGCCGTCGTGCTGTTCGGCAGTACTCGCTGTCGGGCCGGGCGCGGTAGCTGGAAGCTCGCTCCACCCGGCGTCTCCGCGCTCTACGAAGGTCCGGGGCGGTTACTTGTCGACGAGATCGCCGAACAGCTCCGCGCGGTGATCGAGCGCGACGGCGGTTGATTCGGCAAACAGCACCGCCAGCGGTTGGGGAGCGTTACCCTGGCACCGTTGGACGCGATGCTGCGGCGCCGGATGTTGGTCGCCTACCTGTTGATTCTGTTGGTGTTGTATGCACTCGCCGTCGGTGTCGCCGTCGCGGTGGACACTCCGCCCTCGGATGCCCGCGGCGAAGTCCTGGCGGTGCTGCTGTGTGTTGTCGGAGTGGCTGCAGCCACGCCGCGACCACTGCGGGGCCGGCGGTATGTGACGGCGCTGGGCTGTGCCGGCGCGGCGCCGACAGTCGCGTTGCTGTTCCATGATCAGATCGCCGGCCAGTCGTGGTCGGTAGTGCCGCCGATGTTCATGGCGGTGTTCCTGCACACCTGGCACCGTGGGGCCACCGCGCGGGTCGCATCGGGTGCGATCGCGGTCGCCGCCGCGACTGCGTTGCTCATCGCGCCGGCGCCGGTCCCGATCATGTGGGTGGTGCTGTACGTGGTCTGTATCCCCGGAGCCGGCGAAGTCTACGGACTGGCAAGTTCAGCGCTGTTCGCGATGGCGTTGCATGACCCGCTGACGACGGTATGGAACCGCGCCGGGGTTGAACTGAAAGCGGAGCAGATCATCTCCCGGGCGCGTCGTCGTGGGCGGTCGGTCGCGGTGATCGTGCTCGACGTCGACGATTTCAAGACCATCAACGACCGCGACGGGCATCTCGTCGGGGATGCGGTGTTGGTCGAGCTCACCCGGCGCTGGGCAGCCCGAGTACCGGCATCGGCGGCCCTCGGTCGGGTCGGCGGCGACGAATTCGTGGTCATCGCCAGCTGTGATCAGCACCGTGCTGGGGAACTGGCCGCCGAACTCGTCGACGGACAGGCGGTACACGTCAGCTACGGCGTCGCGGTGGGGCCGGCCGACAAGTGTGACTTCGCGACGCTTTTCGCCGCCGCCGACGCAGATCTCTACCGGCGCAAGCGCAGTCGAAAAGCGGTTCCCGGCCGATAGGCCGTTCTGTCATAACCCGGTTGTCCTGACCCGCTTTGTCGGAGGCCGTTGTTATCTTCCCCGAAACACCGAACGATCAGGGGAGGCATCGTGGGGGAGGCGGATCACGCCGGCGTCGCGGCACTGACGGACGCCTGCATTCGTGAACTCGGAGATCCAGACCGGTGGTTCACGCCGACCGGATATCCGCAATCACTGGCGTTGTGCATCATTGACGCCATCTATTCAACCGGCGCGCGCTATTCGACGGTGGAGAACATCGTCCGGCGTTATCGGGAGTATCGGGCCGCTCAGGACGGGGGCGCCGACACCGACGGAACCGACGAACTGTCGGCCACCATCAGGGAACTCGGCGGACCGCGGCCATGGGCGACCCGGATCGGGAACCTGCGACCCACATCGACAAGCCCGGGCGCTCCCTTGAAAGCCGAAGCGGTCGCCCGGTGCGCAGAATCGTTGACAGCACTGGGTATTCGCAGTACCGCAGATCTGCGTGCCGCCGCGCAGAGCGCGGAAAGCTTCGACTCAGCCAAGCAGGCCTGGTGCGTGATACCGGGCCAGCGGTCCGGAGTCACATGGAATTACGCGCTGATCCTGGCGCAGGTGCCGGCGGTGAAAGCCGACCGGATGGTGGTCAACTTCGTCGCTCGGGCCCTCGATCGTCCACCTGCCAAGGTCGCGCCCGCTCACGCGGCGGCACTTGTCCGCGCAGTGTCGGACAACCAGCGGTGGAACACCATCCGGTTGGACCACGCCATCTGGCGTCGGGAATCCGGTCGGCCCTATCAATCAAGCGAGGGCGGGGAGGATGTCCGCGAACACCATGTGCAGTGAGCGCCGCAGATGCTCCACCTCGGGTAAGGGCTGCACCTGCTGGTAGCCGGTCGTGACGAACAGCGCCAGCCGCGCACGGTGTTCGGCGTCGGTGGCATCGCCGAGGAGGCGTTCCAGGATGTCGAACGTGACCCGGTAGCGCTGTTCGTCGACGGTCGACTGGATCTTGAGCACCTCGCCGTCGCTGTGCGACCAGGCCCGGATGGCCGCCTCGGCGCGGTGGGGGAGTCCGCACGAGAACTCGATGAGTGCGATCATCCCCTGTTCGGCGTCCTCGTGGCGACGGGCGGCTTCGGCCAGCTGCACGGTTCGGTCGTCGAGCCAGAATTCCAGCAGTTCGGTTTTGAAGTTCGCCCAACCGCCGAAGTAGTTGTAGAAGGAGCCGCTCGTCACCTGAAGTCGGCGACACAACGGCGTGATCTTCAGCCCGCCATGGTCATCTTCGGCGAGAATGTCGATGGCCGCCGAGAAGTAGTCCTCCCGCTCGACGATCTTGTGCATGCCCTACCCATCTGTTCGCGTTATTCGGTTATTGTCAACGCTCCCGCGGGGCAGTTGTCGACGGCTTCCCGGGCCGCCGCCCGGTCCTCACCAGCGATCTCGTCGGTGAGGACGATCGCCTGTCCGTCGTCGCTCACCTCGAAGAGGTTGGGCGCGGTCGCTTCACACATGCCGATGCCCGCACATTTGTCGCGATCAACGAATGCTTTCATGTTTCACTCAACTTTCCAGCCGACGCCCCGCGGTGAAGGTCACCGGAAGCTTGGTCAGTCCGTAGGCCCAGTTGGACGGCAGGATTTCGGTGGTGCCGGCGAGTTGGAGGTTCTTCATCCGGCCGAGCACCTCCTCGAAGATGATGCGCAGCTCCAGCCGCGCCAGGCTCGCACCCAGACAGAAGTGCCGGCCACCGCCGCCGAACGCCTGATGGTCGGGTTTGGGGCGGTGGATGTCGAAGGTGTCGGAATCGTCGAACACCGCCTCGTCGCGGGATCCGCTGGCGTACCACATGACGACCTTGTCGCCCTCGGAGATCTTCTGGCCGCCCAGTTCGACGTCGCGGGTGGCGGTGCGGGCGAACCACTGGACCACTGAGGTGTAGCGCAGGATCTCCTCGATCGCGTTGGGAATCAACGCCGCATCGTCATAAAGCTGTTGCAGCGCATCGGGATGCTCGAGCAGGGTGCGCAGCCCGGCGGAGGCGGTGTTGCGGGTGGTGTCGTTGCCGGCGAAGGTCAACAGCCCGAAGAACATCACGATCTCGACGTCGGTGAGCTTCTCGCCGTCGACCTCGGCGTTGCGCAGCCGCATCACCAATGAGTCCTCGACGGCCTCCGTCGTCTGCCGCTCGATCTGTTCGGTGAGGTAGGCGCCCATCTCGTCGAACACCTCGACACCGGTGTTGGGTTCCGGGTCCCGGATCGCCTGTTCGATGGCCTCGGTCCAGTAATAGAACTTCGGCATGTCCTCTTCGGGCGCACCCATCAGTTCCATCAGGATCCCCAGCGGGATCGGCACCGCGATGTCCTCGACGAAATCGCAGCGACCCGCCTCGATGACCTTGTCGATGATGCGGTTCACCCGGGCGCGGATACCGTCCTCCATCTTGGCCACCGCGGCCGGGGTGAACACCCGCGCCAGAATCTTGCGGTAGCGGGTGTGGGTGGGCGGGTCCATGAAGTTCAGCATGTTGGTGAGCACGTCCAGGCTCAGCATCTGATCCGGGTGGATGAACAGCCCGCCCCGGTTGCTGGAGAACGTTTCGGTGTCGTGGCTGACCGTCGCGATATCGGCGTGCCGGAACAACGACCAGTACCCGGGCCCGTACCCCTCGCCGTCGGCGAACTGGTACCAGTGCACCGGCGACTCCGCCCGCATCCGCTTGAACAGATCGTGCGGCGGGCCGTCGACCCACCACTGCGGATCGAAGACGTTGACATGCTTGACATCCCACGTGGTGTCAGTGACCGGCTGGACCGTCATTTCCCCTCCCGGGTTGAGGCCGACATGAACGAAACATAGATTATGTTACGGTTACCTGCATCACAACACAACGTCGGCCGACGGCGGAGCCATAGCACGAAGAATCTGGGGAGTGACGATGACGGAGACCGAACCCAAGGGCTTCTGGATCGACGGCGGCTGGGCGGCCCCGGCCACCTCCGAACGCATCCAGCTCATCGAGGCCAGCACCGGCGACCCGATCACTACGGTCCCGGCGGCCGGTCCGGCCGACGTCGACGCCGCCGTCGGCGCGGCGCGGCGAGCGTTCGATGATCCCACCGGGTGGGCCCACTGGACCGCCGAGCAGCGGCGGGCGGCGATCACCTCGCTGGCCGACGCCCTGACCTCACGGGGTGAGGCGATCGCCAAAGCCGTCAGCACCCAGAACGGCATGCCGATCTCGATCTCGTCGGTCACCGAGGCGGTCATGCCGGCGATGCTGTTGAACTACTACGCCGAACTCGCCGAACAACAACCCGTTGAGGAGAAGCGGACCTCGTTCACCGGTGGCACCACGCTGGTGCGCCGCACCCCGGTAGGCGTGGTCGCGGCGATCGTGCCGTGGAACTTCCCGCAGACCCTGACGTTCTTCAAACTCGCACCGCTGCTGGCGGCGGGCTGCACCGCGGTGATCAAACCGTCGCCGGAAACGGTCCTCGACTCCTACCTGCTGGCCGAGGCGATCGAGGAATCCGACATTCCGGCCGGCGTCGTCAACATCGTTCCCGGCGGCCGGGAGACGGGTGCCTACCTGGTCGAACACCCGGGCGTGGACAAGGTCGCGTTCACCGGGTCGACCGCGGCCGGCCGGGCGATCGGCGAAGCGTGCGGCCGGCTGATCCGCCCGGTGACGCTCGAGCTCGGCGGCAAGTCCGCCTCGATCATCCTGGACGACGCCGACCTGCCGGCCCTGCTCGAACAGTTCTTCGCCGCGACGCTGATGAACAACGGGCAGACCTGCTATCTGGGCACCCGGGTGCTGGCGCCGCGGAGCCGCTATGCCGAAACCGTCGACATCCTCACCGATTTCGCGCGGTCGCTGAAGGTGGGCAACGCGCTGGACGCCGCGACCCAGATCGGTCCGCTGGCCACCGAGAATCAGCAGCGGCGGGTGCAGGGCTACATCGAGAAGGGGCGGGCCGAGGGCGGCCGGATCACCACCGGTGGCGGCCGGCCCGCCGACCTCGACCGGGGCTGGTTCGTCGAGCCGACCGTCTTCGCCGACGTGGCGAACTCCCACACCATCGCCCGGGAGGAGATCTTCGGGCCGGTGCTCACGGTCATTCCCTACACCGATGTCGACGAGGCGGTGGCGATCGCCAACGACTCCGAATTCGGGCTGGGCGGATCGGTGTGGACCTCTGATCCGGAGCGGGGTGTGCAGGTCGCCCGCCGGGTGCAGACCGGCAGCATCGGGGTGAACAACTACACCCTCGACTTCCGCTCACCGTTCGGCGGGGTCAAGGCCAGCGGTCTGGGACGCGAACTCGGGCCCGAGGGGTTGGCCGCCTACCAGCAGCTCACGTCGATCTTCCTGGCCTGAGCGATCTTCCTGCCCTGAAAGGACTGCCCACAGTGAGAATCCAAGCCGCGGTGCTGCGCGGGGAAACCGACCCCTATCAGATCGAGGAACTCGACCTGCCCGATCCGGCGGCGCATCAGATCCTGGTGCGCATCGCCGGAACCGGCCACTGCCACACCGACGTACTGCCCAGGGCGGGAGCGGGATTCGGCACTCCACCGATCGTGGTGGGCCACGAGGGCTCCGGTGTCGTCGAGGCCGTCGGTGCGGCGGTGGACACCGTCGCCGTCGGGGACCACGTGGTGCTCAGCTTCGATTCGTGCGGTACCTGCGGCAGCTGCCTGGCCGCTCACCCGGCGTATTGCGACACCTTCCTGGAGCGCAACCTCGGCGGGCCCGGCGTCGACGGCGCAGCGCAGCTGACCGACGTGGACGGGCAACCGGTGGCTGGGCGGTGGTTCGGGCAGTCGTCGTTCGCCAGCCATGCGGTCGTCGACGCAGCCAACGCTGTGGTGGTGGACAAGGATCTGCCGTTGGAGTTGCTCGGCCCGCTGGGCTGCGGAGTGCAGACCGGCGCCGGGGCGGTGCTCGAGGTGCTGCGCATCGGGCCGGGGGAGAGCATCGTCATCACCGGCACCGGAGCGGTCGGGCTCTCGGCGGTGATGGCCGCCAAGGTCGCCGGCGCGTCGACGATCATCGCCGTCGACCTGAATACCGAAAGACTGGCGTTGGCTGAAGAATTCGGCGCCACCCACACGATCGTCGCCAACACCGGTGAGCTCACCGAGCAGATCCGCGCGATCGTGCCGGGTGGGACGCACTACGGCCTGGACACCACCGGGCTGCCCGCCGTCATCGCCGCTGCGCTGGAGGCCGTCGCGGTGCGGGGAACCATGGGGCTGGTCGGCGTTCAGCAGGGTGAGCTGGCCATCGGCCCGCTCGCGCTGACCATCGGGCGCACCATCACCGGAATCCTGGAGGGGGACGCCGAACCCCGGACCTTCATCCCGCGGCTGATCGAGCTGTGGCGGGCCGGCCGGTTCCCGTTCGACCGGATGATCGAGACCTTCCCGCTGTCGGAGATCAACACCGCCGAACAGCGTGCGCTGGCGGGAGAGATCATCAAACCGGTGCTCATTCCCGGCGCCTGAACTGACGAAGGAGTACGGATGTATCCGGGCACGCATGCGCTGAAAACTCCGGACAAACCGGCGATCATCATGCCCGAGACGGGGGAGACGGTCACCTACGGGCAACTGGACACCCGGTCGCTGCGGTTCGCCCGGCATCTCCACGACGACGGGGTGCGGCCCGGCGACCACATCGCGGTGCTCAGCGACAATCAGGCCCGCGCGTTGGAGATCTACTGGGCCGCGATCCGGTCGGGTCTGTATGTCACCTTCCTCAACTCGCAGTTGAGCGCCGACGAGGTCGCCTACATCGTCAACGACTGTGAGGCAGAGACCTTCATCGTCGCCGAACGCTACGCCGAGACCGCATGCGCAGCTGTGAAGCAGACACCCCGGGTGCGGCGCCGCATCGCCCTGGGACTGGTCGACGGGTTCTCCGATTACGAGGCGCTGCTGGCCGCGGCGTCGTCGGAGCCGCTGCCGGCCCAGCCCTGCGGGGTGGACATGCTGTACTCGTCGGGCACCACCGGGTTTCCGAAGGGCATCAAGCGGCCGCTGCCCGATCGTGCGGTCGACGAGCCGGGGGACCCGGTGACCGCGCTGTTCGCGCCGGTGATGGGATTGGACGCCGACTCGGTGTACCTGTCCCCGGCGCCGGTGTATCACGCCGCACCGTTGCGGTTCATGGCGATGGCGCACCAGATCGGCGCCACCGTGGTGATGATGCGCAAGTTCGACGCCGAGGAGGCGTTGCGGGCCATCGACCGCTACCGGGTGACGCACAGCCAGTGGGTGCCGACGATGTTCATCCGGATGCTCAAACTGGATCCGCAGGTGCGCGAGTCGTACGACGTGTCGACGTTGCGGTGCGCGGTGCACGCGGCGGCGCCGTGCCCGGTCGATGTGAAGAAGGCGATGATCGACTGGTGGGGGCCGATCCTGCTGGAGTACTACTCCTCGACGGAGATGAACGGCGTCACCCTGATCGACAGTGAGGAGTGGCTGCAGCGGCCCGGGTCGGTGGGGCGGCCCCGGCTCGGCATCGTGCGGATCTGCGACGACGACGGGGTGGAGGTCCCCGTCGGCCAGACCGGGACGGTCTACTTCGAGCGGGACGAGGCGCCGTTCGAATACCACAACGACCCGGAGCGCACGGCCGAGACGCGGCATCCCGACCATCCGACCTGGACCACCACCGGCGACATCGGATACGTCGACGAGGACGGCTACCTGTATCTGACCGACCGCAAGTCGTTCACGATCATCTCCGGCGGGGTGAACATCTACCCGCAGGAGATCGAGAACGCGCTGGCGCTGCACCCGGGGGTGTACGACGTCGCGGTGATCGGGGTGCCGGATCCGGAGATGGGCGAATCCGTTCTCGCGGTGGTGCATCCCAGTGAGCAGGCCGGCCCGGACCTGGCCGGGGAACTGGACCGGTTCCTGCGCGAGCGGATCGCGCACTACAAGCTGCCGCGGCGCTACGAGTTCTCCACCGACCTGCCGCGGACACCGACCGGCAAGCTGGTCAAGGGGCGGCTGCGGGAGCGGTACTCGTCGGGGTAGGGGCCCTCATCGTCAGCGGCGCAGCGTCTCGGACGGCGACTCTCCGAACCGGCGTCGATACTCGACCGAGAACCGGCCCAGGTGCATGAATCCGCATTCCAGCGCGACCTCGGTGACGGTGACCTCCGCCGAGGGATCGGCTTCGCTCAGAAGATCTCTTGCCCTCCTGAGGCGTACATCGCGCAGGTAATCCATGGGTGAGCAACCAACGTGCTCCTGGAACCCGCGTTGCAGCGCACGTGCGCTGATTCCCACGTGTGCGGCGAGACGC
This sequence comes from Mycolicibacterium thermoresistibile, assembly GCF_900187065.1. Classification (NCBI taxonomy): domain Bacteria; kingdom Bacillati; phylum Actinomycetota; class Actinomycetes; order Mycobacteriales; family Mycobacteriaceae; genus Mycobacterium; species Mycolicibacterium thermoresistibile. The sequence goes on along the minus strand of NZ_LT906483.1, from coordinate 2,642,644 downwards.
GCCGTGGTGATGGCTCGATCGGACTCGGATTCGATGTAGTCCAACGCTCGCCTGATCGCCCGCGGCGGCGCCGGCCCGGAGTCCGCGAGAAGTGCGGTGGTGTAGTTGTGCGGCTGCGCGGTCAGGAGACCGGTGAGGATGAGCGACTCCAGTTGTGCCGAGACGAGTGGAAACTTCAGCAGACCGCCATCGCGGTCGAGTTCGGTGATCATCATGTCGATCGCTGCGCGCCAACTGCTTCCGGGGCCGGAGTCGAGCGGCATCCCCAGGGAGAAGTGAAGGGGTGCTTTCACCGGGTGTCCCAGCAGCGACTCGAGGTGCCGGTGCAACACGTCATCGTCGATGCGGACGATGACTTCGGAGCAATGGGCCTCCCATCGCATGGTGCACGGCAGACGCGGATCCGGCATGGAGGCGAGGGCCGAATCCGACACGACTTCTTCGTCGCCGGAGGTGACCGACAGGTACCCTTGGAGCGGAATCTGCACCAAGTGGAATGGTTCGGACGGCGGTGGGACGTCTATCCGGACCGGTGCGCCGTAGGTCACCCAGACCAGCTTTATGCTCCCGGCCGCCTGTGCCCGAACCGACGCATCGAGCCCCGACCCTTTGCGCACGTCGAGACCGTGCGGACAGAAGATGTCGGCGACTGCCGCCCGGATCTGATCGCGGTCGCGGACGCGGCCCAGTTCGAGCAATGGGCCATCCTTCATCGCAGTGAACCTCCATAGCCCGCGGTGATGAGCATTTGCTGATCTTTGCGAATCAACCGCCTGCTGTGTGGAGCGAAGTATAGGGCTCAGCCGGTTCTCTGTAAATCGAATGGCACCATACGGGCGTCCCGCTGGGAACGTGACACTCGACCATGGATGCGCTGGTCAGAGGCATTTTCGCGCGATCCGCAGCGAACGGCGGGGCCGGAATGACGCTGAACGGACAACGGTGGCGTTGTGTGGATAGCCGTGCGAGTGCCGGATGCCGACCCCGTTCGGCCGGCGCCTGCGGAACAGAATTTGCGCACCGCACATGAAACCGCACATGAATCGGCCGGCAGGCCGACAGCTGACGCTGGCCGGATAACCGCGCCGCCGGCCGGATAGCAGCGTCGGCGACGGCCGCGTTGACTCTGACCAGGGTCACGCACACACCGCTTCGGACGCCGTGATCGACAGCGAACCAGGAGGAGTGATCGATGGGCGAATACATTGCCGTCCAAACCAAATCGGGTGACACCTACGACGCGTACCTGGCCGTGCCCGAACAGGGGTCCGGGCCCGGACTGGTGCTCCTGCAGGAGATCTTCGGGGTCAATGGCTACATGCGTGACATGGCCGATCGCTTCGCCCAGGAAGGCTATGTCGCCATCGTGCCTGACCTGTTCTGGCGCTCTGAGCGCCGCGTCGAGTTGGAATACGACGAGGCAGGGGTGGCCAGGGGTCTGCAACTGGCCGGGGAGCTGGACTTCGCCCTCGCCGTCGACGATATCGATGACGCGGTGACAGCCTTGCGTGCCCTACCCGGCCAAGCGGGGGGCGTGGGGGTCCTCGGCTACTGTATGGGGGGCCTGCTGGCATACCTGTCCGCGTTGACGTTGCAGATCGATTGTGCGGTCAGCTATTACGGGGTCGGCGTTCACGAGTATCTCGGTCGGGCCGCGGAGTTGCAGGTGCCGATGGTGTTCCATCTGGCCGAACTCGACGCGTTCTGCCCGGAGCCGGCACGCCGGGCCATTCGGAACGCCTTCGCCGGAAACGACCGGGTTCGGGTCTACGAATATCCCGAAGTCGACCATGCGTTCGCCACTCACGGCCGCGACAGCTTCGACCCGGTGAGCACCGCGATGGCGTATTCACGCACCCTGGAGTTGCTCCGGCAAACGATCGGGCCCCGCTACGATCTGTCCGCGCTCTGGGACCAGCACATCCATCACGAGTTCGTGACACGGGATGTACCCGCCACGATGGCGACGATGGTCGACGAACCCTACGTCAACCACGTTCCCACTCTCACCGGCGGTGTCGGGAAGACGGACCTCGCGAGGTTCTACGCAGACCATTTCGTGCATGCCAACCCCGCGGACATGCGGGCCATCCCCGTCTCCCGGACGGTAGGGGCCGATCGGATAGTCGAGGAGCAGGTGCTCTGTTTCACCCACGACCGGGAGATCGACTGGATGCTGCCCGGCGTGGCACCCACCGGCCGATACGTCGAGATCCCGTTGGTGGCCGTCGTGACGTTCCGGGGCGACAAGCTCTACAACGAGCACATCTACTGGGATCAGGCCAGTGTCCTCGCTCAACTCGGACTGCTCGACCCGTCAGGTCTGCCGGTGGCCGGCGTCGGGCAAAGCCGGAAGTTGCTCGACAAGACGTTGCCGTCCAACGAGCTCATACCGAACTGGGCGACCGGTGTGCCCGTTCCGACGCCCTGAACCGGACAACCGATGGAGAGAACCGAATTGCCCACCCAGCCGCATCACCCGGGAGATCGTCATGACTGAGACCGCCGCAATGATCGATGCAGCAGCCGGAATGCCGGTGTTCCCGACGTCCGACGGCTCCCGTATTCCCTACGAGGTCTACAGTTCCCAGGCGGTCTATGACCGCGAGCAGGAACGGTTGTTCCGCGGGCCGATCTGGAACTTCCTCGCCCTGGAGGCGGAGCTTCCCAACCCGTTCGACTTCAAGAGCACTTTCGTCGGCGACACGCCCGTCGTGGTGACCCGTGACGGTGAGGGCCGGTTGGCGGCGTGGGTCAATCGGTGCGCCCATCGCGGCGCAACCGTGTGCCGGGAGCAGACCGGCAACACCCGTAGTCACGTGTGCGTCTACCACCAGTGGAGCTACAACGCGGCCGGCGATCTGGAGGGTGTGCCGTTCCGCCGCGGTGCGAACGGCACGGGAATGCCGAAATCGTTTGATCCCACACAGAACGGCCTGCAGAAGCTGAGGGTCGAAAGTTACCGCGGGCTGGTCTTCGGCACATTCGATGAGGCCACTCCGGACTTACTCGCCTATCTCGGCAACCAGACGCCGGGGCTGGACCGGATCTTCCACAAGCCGATCGAATATCTCGGGTGTACCCGCCAGCGCATACGGGGGAACTGGAAGCTCTATCTGGAGAACGTCCGCGACGGCTATCACGCGTCGCTGCTCCATGCCTTTCACAGCACCTTCAACCTGGTGCGCAGCGGGCAACGGGTCAAGATCGTGGTCGGGGACACCCATGAGGTCCACAACTGCGGCGACCTCTTCTACACCGAGGACCCGACCAAGGGTGCGGCCTACGCGAACGTGACCTCGTTCAAGGAGGGTCTGCGGCTGGAGAACCCCGAACTGGTGGAGAACTGGCAGGAATTCGACGAGATCATCACCAACCACCTCCAGTGCATCTTCCCGCAACTCGTCGTGATGCAGATCCAGAACGTGCTCGCCGTCCGGAACGTGCTACCCAAAGGGGTCGACGAGTTCGAGCTGATCTTCAACTTCTTCGGCTACGCCGACGACACTCCCGAGATGCGACGACACCGCATCGCGCAGTTCAACCTCGTCGGTCCGGCGGGCCTGATCTCGATGGAGGACGGCGAGGCGATCGAACTCGTTCAGCGAGCCACGGCGGTCGGCCCGGCCGGCGAAGCGATAGCCCTCATGGCGCTGGAGGCCGATGAGGAACACCGGAATCAACATCCCATATCGGAGGACGCGATCCGCCGATTCTGGGTCGGCTACCAGAAACTGATGGGGCTCTGAGATGGACGACATCACCCTCCGACATGAACTGCAGGATCTGGAGAATCGTTACATCCGCGCCATCGACGACGATCGGCTTGAAGACTGGCCCGACTTCTTCACCGACGACGCCACCTACGAGATTCTGCCGCGGGAGAACGTACGCGCCGGCAGACCCGCCGGGGTCATGCACTGCTTCGGCAGGGCGATGATGCGTGACCGCATCGTGTCGCTGCGGAAGGCCAACATCTTCGAGGCCCAGACATATCGGCATTTCGTGTCCGGCCTCGAAATCGTGTCGCAGTCGTCTGACCGGGTTTCCACCCGTTCGAACTATCTGGTCATCCGTACCTTGTCGGGCCTGGACGCCGAGGTGTTCCAGGTGGGGTCATACGAGGACGAGGTGGTGCGTACCCCCGACGGTTGGCGCTACGCGACCAAGCGTGCGATCTTCGAGAACGCGCGTGTCAAGACGTTGCTGGTCATCCCGGTATGAGCGGCGAGCACACCGACACCCTGCGCTGGGTTCGCGCAGCGTGTCTGGACGACGTACCCGGTGATGAACCGCTCGGCCTCGTGGTCGACGGTATCGAGATCGCACTGTTCAACGATGACGGCCGCATCTTCGCGTTGGCTGACAGATGCACGCACGGCGATGCCAGACTCTCCGACGGCTACATCGAAGACGGATGCATAGAGTGTCCACTCCACCAGGCGCTCTTCGACCTCGCCACCGGTGAGGTACGGAGAGGACCGGCTTTCGAACCGGTGCGGTCCTTCGAGATCCGCATCGACGGCGACGACATCATCGTGGGCCTCTGAGGGATGAACCGGTGAACCGAGGGCATCGTGACGGGGGACTCCCATCATGCGGTCGGTGGTGATCGTCGGAGCCTCGCTCGCCGGCCTGTCATCCGCACGCGCCCTGCGCGAGCAGGGTTTCGACGGACGGATCAGCATCGTCGGCGACGAGGTTCATCGCCCGTATGACCGGCCACCGTTGTCCAAGGAGTTCCTGGCGGGTGCCGACGAGCGGCTTACGCTGGAAACCCCCGACGACGCCGCGCTCGAAATCGATTGGCGCCTCGGCTCCGCCGCCGTCGCCATGGATTGTCGGCACCGCTCGATCACCTTGGCCTGCGGCGAGGAACTGGTCGCCGACGGGGTCGTGGTCGCCACCGGGGCGTCGGCGATCGCCCTGCCCGGTACGCGAGGTATAGCGGGCATACACGTTCTCCGCAGCCTCGACGATGCACGAGCACTCCGGGACGAGCTGGCCGGAGGGACCCGTGTCGCGATCGTCGGTGCCGGGTTCCTCGGCAGTGAGATCGCGTCCACTGCCGTCGGATTGGGCGCGGAGGTCACTCTCATCGAGGCGGCCGGAACCCCATTGCAGCGTGTGCTGGGTTCACGCATCGGCGGGCTTCTGGCGAACCTGCACGTACGCGCCGGCGCTGAGTTGATCACCGGTGCGACGGTGGCCGGCTTCGCCACCCGTGCAGGAAGAGTCGCGGGAGTCGAGTTGTGTGACGGTCGCAGGGTCGCAAGTGACGTTGTCGTGGTCAGCATCGGTTCGACTCCCAACATCGGATGGTTGAGCGGAAGCGGTGTCGAACTCGCCAACGGAGTCGTCACCGACCAGCGGGGAGTCACCTCGATCCCCGGAGTCGTCGCGGTGGGGGACTGCGCAGCCGTCCGAGATTGCGCGACAGGAGAGTTCACCCGTGCGGAACACTGGACCGCCGCAGCCACCCGGCCGGCCATCGCGGTGAAGGCGTTGCTCAGCGGAGGAACGTCCGCCGACACCTTCGATCCGGTGCCCTACGTGTGGTCGGAGCTGTACCGGCAGCGAATCCAGTTCGCCGGCCATCAGGCACCTGACTGCGAGATCGAGATCGTGGACGGTGATCCCGCAGATGGCCCCTTCGTCGCGGTGTACCGGAGAGCCGGAGAGCCGCAGGCGGTGCTCGCGGTGTCGTCACCGCGTTCATTCGGCAAGTGGCGCCGACAGCTTCGCGGGGAGGCGATGAGCCACCGAAACGATCGACGTCCTGAGGACAGTCGTAGCGTTGCTCGGATAGTGCGGCCGCCCACCCCGAACTAGCGTCGACGAAAGCACTGCTCACAGACGTGAAGAGGAATGGTAGATGACTTCGGACAGAGTTCTCGTTTTCGGTGCGGCCGGCCACCTGGGACTACCGGTGGCGCGCTGGATCTCCTACCACGATCCTGCGGTACAGCTCCGACTCGCCACCCGGAACAACAAGAGTCGCATGAGCCTCGCCCGGGAGTTCCCTGACGCGGAGATCATCGCCGCGGACTACCTCGACGCCGACGCCATGAAGGCCGCACTCGACGGGGTCTCTGCGGTATTCGTTGTCACACCGGACTTCCTGGACGAGAAGCAAGCCATGGAGAACCTGGTGGCGGGCGCACGGGCGGCCGGAGACATGCGCGTGATCGTCAGGATCCAAGGCGTCCTTCCGAACGTCAAGCCCTCCGATGTCCCGCAGGACATGCGCGATCTGGGCGGTCCCGCAACCCAGCATTTCGTCGCTCGTTCGATTTTGAACGACAGCGGGCTGCCTGTGGTCCATCTCAACATGGTCGCGTATCTCACGGATGATCTGTTGCGGTGGGGCAATCCGATCCGTGAGTATGACCTGCTGTCCATGCCCTACAACCGGAGAGCCGCCTGGGTCGATCCCGCTGATGTCGGGGAAGCCGCGGCCCGGATCATACTCAGCCACGACGACCGGCACATCGGTCACCAGTACGACGTCGACAACGGCCACGATGTGCTGGAGTTCGACGAGGTGGCCAGAATGCTGAGTGACGTGCTGCAGCGCCGGATCGGTTATGACGACAGCGTCGAAACCTGGCGGAAGCTGATGGGCGCGCGTTACAACCAGTTGTGGCGCGGCGGTGAAGAATACTTCCTCAAGTTCTACGAGTTCGAGCAGCACAGGGAGTTCGCTGCGCGGACCTCGGGCACGCTGGGCTGGCTGTTGCAGCGGCCGCCGCTCACGCTCCGGGCGTGGATGCAGATCAATGCCGCAAACCTGGCTCCGCTGCCCTCCCAGTCCGGGTCGAGCGGACGGTAACACGCTCGGTCAGCCATTCACATCGACAAACCACAGAGGGGATGGTCGTGGAACCAGCGATGGTGCGGGACCGGGCCGGCGCCTGTGAACGGTCGCTGCTGTGGCCTCGGTTCGAGACCCGCGCAGATCTCAAGGAAGTCGAAGCAGTACCACTGGAGAAACGGGGCCTGCCCGCCAGTTCCTATGCAGCGCTCGAAAGAGCAGCAGACATGTGGGCCGATCGAGAAGCGGTCACCGTGCTGCCGAGCACCGAGGACATCGACAACGCCCAGACGCGCACGTTCTCCACATTGTTGACGGACGTTCGGCGGGTCGCCAATCTCCTGACTGCCTCCGGGGTCGGACGCGAATCATCGGTGGGGCTGATGTCGCCCAACAACGCTGAACTGATCACCGCACTACTTGCCGCACAGGCGGCCGGCATCGCGGTTCCGGTGAACCCCAGTCTCGCACCAGAACACGTGACCCACCTGCTGCGACGCGGTGCCGTCCGGCACTTGATCGCAGCCGGGCCCGAGGTCGACCCTCAAATGTGGGACAAGGCAAGGGCGGCCGCAGCAGAGATCGGGGCAGAGGCGATCTGGGCGCTGCGGCCCACCGGGGCCACGGGAAGGCCCCCTGAACTCGGAACTCTTGCCGGAGTGAAGGTCGAGTACCTCAGTCACGCCATATCAGGCATCGGCGGTGACACGCTGGACGCGGAACCTCCGGAGGCGAACAATCTCGCCGCGTTCTTCCACACGGGCGGCACGACCGGAGTGCCGAAACTGGCCGCACACCTGCATGCGAACGAGATCGCCGACGCCTGGATGATGGCCCTGAACGACGCGGTGCCGGACGACGCGGTGTTCTTCGCAGCCCTGCCTCTGTTCCACGTGAACGCCCTCATCGTCACGGTGCTGGCGCCGATGCTGCGGGGCCAGCATGTCGTGTGGGCGGGCCCGCTCGGCTATCGAGAACCGCAGATATATGAGCGCCTCTGGAGAATCGTCGAGCGGTACGAAGTTGCCGTCCTCTCCGGAGTGCCGACGACATACGCCGCGCTGAGCCGGGTTGCGGTCGACGCGGACATCAGCAGCCTGCGATTCGGCCTCGTCGGCGCCAGCCCGTTGCCGGCGGCCGTCCGCGACGCGTTCCAGAACCGAACGGGTGTGCCGTTGTGCGAGGGATACGGACTCACCGAAGCGACGTGTGCGACAACGAGAAACTTCGTCAGCGACCCCCGCCCAGGATGGGTTGGCCAGCGACTGCCCTACCAGAGGGTGAAAGCCATTGAGATAGACCGTGAAACCGGAAAATGGAAAGACCTGCCACCGAATACGGTGGGAAACCTGGCGATCAGCGGACCGACGGTCTTCCCGGGTTATGTCATCGGCAATGTCGACGGCCGTCCGGTCCTCGACACTCTGGGGAAGGTCGTCGACGGATGGCTGGACACCGGTGACCTCGCCTGCGTCGATGAGTACGGCTACGTCCAGCTGAGAGGCCGCGCGAAGGACGTGATCATCCGGGGAGGGCACAACATCGACCCCGCGACGATCGAAGACGCGCTCCTCACACATCCTGCGGTCACAGGTGCTGCGGCAGTGGGGCGTCCGCATCCCGTCTCCGGTGAGGTGCCGGTCGCATACGTCACGATCGACAACGGCTCGTCTGTCACCGAGGATGACCTGATCGCCTGGGCGGCGAGCCGGGTCCCTGAGCCCGCGGCGATACCCAAGAGCATCACTCGAGTCGACGAGTTGCCCGTGACCGCGGTGGGAAAGCCGACGAAAGTCCCGCTGCGGCTGACCGAGACCCGCATCGCAGTGCGTGAGGCGCTGTCGACCTTCGGGATCCAGAACGTCGCCGTATCGAGCAGTCTCTCCGACGGAGACATCCATGTGCGGTTGAGCGCACAAGATCATGAACATGTGGATTGGGATGCGGTCGAATTCGCACTCCAGCCGTTCACCTTCAGTTGGGAGCTCCCACGATGACCATGCCACCCTCCCGGAGCCATCGATGAGCGTCGCGAACACCCGTGACGATGCCTCCGAAATCCGCGCGCAGATCGAAGTGCTGGTGGCCGAATTCGCCTGGCGTATCGACCACAGATCCGGTCACGGAGTCGCCGACCTGTTCACGCCCCAGGGTCGATACATGGCGGAGGGAGAGGCGTTCGACCTTCAGGGCCGGGATCAGATCCAGGATTTCTACGAACGCCGCAGAGCCGCCGGTCCACGCACATCGCGGCACCTGTTCTCCAATCTGCATCTCGAACACGTCGACGGTGATTGTGCGCACGGCGTGTGTGTGCTCACGCTGCACGCCGCGAACGGCCGACCTCCACATCCGCTGAAGCCGGTCCTGATCGCCGACTACTCCGACACGTATCGACGGACCTCCGACGGTGTGTGGCGTTTCGAAAGTCGGGTCGTGACACCACTATTCGGATCCGTTCCGAAGTTCGGATCGAGGAAGAACTGACATGTTCGACATCGCCAGAATCGTACTGACGGTCGTGATCCTCGGCTTCAGCGCCGTGCCGGCATACGCGGACTTCAACAAGACTCACGCGACGAACCCGAAGTGGACGCCGCACGCGCGCTACCACGTGGTGTGGCAGGTCGCGAGCTATATCGGAATAGGACTGGTGGCGCTCGGCCTGCTGTGGATACCCGGAGCAGGATCCGTGCTGCGGGCGTATCTCGCGGCACTCCTGGCGCTCTGCGTCTACGGCGGATTCTACGTGGCGGCAGCGTCGATGCGTCTGTATGGCGGGCGGTTGTACGACGACAACGGCTATCCGCCTGTCCCCGTGAAGGTGATGGGGCGCGAGCGACGGATCGATCTGAATGTCACCGTGTTCTCGACGTTCGTCCTCCTCGGTTTGTGCGGGGTGGGACTGGTTGCCGCCAGCTGATGTCCGAACGTGACGATCCACCGCCTTTCCCGGCGGTTCTCATCCAAGAGGAGTGCTGAAGATGTCCACAGACGTCGTCGCGCAGACCGAATCACTCGCTGATCTGGTGCGCCCCCTACTGCCGGCGATAGGAGCCCGCGCAGTCGACGCCGAACGCCTCCGGAGTGTTCCGGCCGAGAGCGTCGAGGACCTCCGCCGGGTAGGGTTCCTGACCGCATTGGTTCCAGCGCGGTTCGGCGGCGGCGAGCGCAGCCCTGCCGAGGTCGCCGAGGCAACGCGATTGCTCTCGGGCGCGTGTACGTCGACGGCTTGGGCGATGCAGCTGCTCACCGTGCACGCTCACACGATCGCCAGTTACAGTCCGCAGCTTCAGGATGAGATATGGGGCGGCGGGCCCGACACCTTGGTCTGCTCGTCGGTGGCACCGATCGGCAAGAGCGAGCAGGTCGCCGGCGGGATCCGGCTGAGCGGTCGCTATGCGTGGTCGAGTGGGTGTGAACACGCCCACTGGGCGATGCTCGGTCTGCTGTTGCCCGGCATCGACGGCGTGCCGGAGCCACACCTGGCGGTTGTGCCGAGGAGCGACTACACGATCCAGGACACCTGGTACTCCATGGGACTGAAAGGCACAGGAAGCCACGACCTCGTCGTCGAGGACGCCTTTGTCCCCAGTTATCGGATCGAGTCGTTCAGCGCGTTGAACCACGGAACGGCACGAGGTTTCGGCACTCATGCCGCGCCGATTTACCGCCTTCCCTTCGCTCCGGTCTTCGCGATCGGTTTCAGTGCGATCGCGCTCGGAGCGGCTGAAGCGATGCGCGACCTCTACAAGGAGCGCCTGGCATCTCGGGTACGGGCATACACCGGCGCGAAGGTCGCCGAGTCTGCGCCGGCACTCATGCGCCTGGCGGAATCCGAACATGAGTTGCGATCGGCGTACCGCATGCTGCGCCAGGACTGGAATGACCTGGATGCGTTGGCGAATTCCGGGCGGCTGGCGACGGCCGACGAGTTGGTGAACTGGCGTACCAACCAGTCGTATGTGACGAATGTCTGCGTTCGCGCCGCCGACCGGTTGTTCGAGGCATCCGGCGGCGCAGCTGTCCGTGACGAGAACCCCATGCAGCGGTTCTGGCGGGATATCCATGCCGGCGCCGCACACGCCTATTCCGACTATGACGTCGCCGCCCAAGTGCTCGGTTCGCACATGGCGCAGGTCGCCGTCGACGGCATCTTCTAGGAGCTGGTGTGAAACTCGCAAGCGTCAGCGTCGGTGGCCGTCGCCTGCTGGTGATCGAAGGTGCCGACGGTGCACTGATCGACGCGAGCCGGCTGGTGGGGCGTGACCACCTGGACATGAACGCTGTTCTCGCCGAGGGCGAGGAACTGCTGAACGCGCTCAGGAGAAGGGTCGCCGACGGTGTCGTCGAGACGGTGGTCGATCCCGCAGCGGTGCGGTGGCTACCGCCTTCGCCGAACCCTTCCAAGATCATCGGTGTGGCGGTCAACAACAGGTCGATCGCGCAGTATGCCCACCGTCCGCCGACGGAGCCCGCATACTTCCTCAAACCGCCGTCGGCCCTGGTGGGCCATGGTGATCCGATCGTTGTCCCATCCGAGTTCGGGCTGACACACCCGGAGCCCGAGTTGGCGGCGGTGATCGGCCGGCGCGTCCGCAACCTGACTGTTGAAGGAGCGCTCGATGCGGTCCTCGGCTTCACGATCATCAACGACATCACGTCACCGTCGTTGAAGGATCGCGACAGCATGGAGCTCACACCGACCGTGGGCGCCATCGGACCCGTCGAACTCGACTGGCGCGAGGTGCGTGGACCCGAGGACCGGTCGGTGTACCTGACCTATCACGCTCGGTCCAAGGGATGCGATTCCTTCGCGCCCATGGGGCCATGGCTCGTGACGACCGAGGCGGTCGGCGATCCGAACAACCTCGACGTCACCTGTCTCCTCGACGACGAAGTGATACTCGCCGACTCGACCAGTCGGCTCACCTTCTCAGTCGAAACGGTGTTGGCGCACCTCACCGAATACATGACGCTGGAACCCGGCGACGTCGTGCACTTCGGCACCGCGGTGAAGGTGGCAGCACCTGCACGGTTCCCGACGGTCCGCCATGTGGACCTGAGCCGTCTCGAGGGAACACTGTCCGTCGAGATCGGGGGAGTCGGCCGACTCGACAATCCGATCAAGCGAGCGTGACCGGTCTTGAGAACCGCAGGCGACCCGGGCCGCGCCGGCGCTTCTCGGGCGACGAGCTCGGTCCGTCGCGACGCCGCGGACCGGATAGTGATGGCGTCGAGCGGATAGCGACGGCGCAGGGAAAGCCGTTGACTTTGTGCACCAACATGAATCGATGGGTGACGACATGACTACAGGCGCACACGACCTGGCCGGCCGCACGGTCATGGTGACGGGCGGTTCCACTCTGCTGGGCCACGGTGTCGTGCGGGTGCTCCATGCGGCCGGAGCGATGATCGCGATCGTGGACATCGACGAGACGGGCGCGAAGACGATCGTCGATGAACTCCAAAGCAATGTGCGGTACTACAGAACCGATATCACCAACGACGTCGATGTGGCGGAAACGATCGCGGCCATCGATGCCGACGGCCACGGCCTCCACGGGCTGGTGAATCTCGCGTGCAGCTACATCGATGACGGCGTGGACAGCACGCGCACGCAGTGGTTGGAAGCCCTCAACGTCAATCTGGTCAGCACGGCGATCGTGACGCAGCGAGCCCGCCGGTATCTGCGAAAGGCCGGCGGCGCCGTCGTCAATTTCACGTCGGTGTCGTCCAAGGTGGCGCAGACCGGACGCTGGGTCTACCCGGCCAGCAAGGCGGCGTTGGTGCAACTGACCCGGTCCATGGCGATGGATCTGGCCGACGACGGCATCCGCGTGAACTCGGTCAGTCCCGGGTGGACCTGGTCGAAGATCATGGACCAACGCAGTGGCGGGGATCGCACCATGATCGACAGGCTCGCCGCTCCGCTTCATCTCACGCGCCGGACGTGCGACCCCGAGGAGGTCGGTTCGGTGGTCGCGTATCTGCTTTCTCCTCGGGCGTCAGCCGTGACGGGCGCCGATTGGGCGGTCGATGGAGGCTATTCGGCCATGGGTCCCGAGCAGGCCGTGCCCGCCGTCCCGCAACCCATCGAGCAAGGGGCGCACCGTGACTGACGATCCGGCCGGAGGCGGACAGCAGTGAGGCGCCAACCGGCACCCGGCGCCCCCCGAGGCGGTGATCGCCGGTGAATCGTTCTGCGGCGCAGCTGAAGGATGCCGCCGGCGCCATCGTGACCAGGGGATGGTCGGCGGGCGGTGGGATGTTGAAGCCGTTGCACAACGTCGGGGGGTTCTTCATATTCGCCCTGGACGTGCTGGTCGCCACATTCAGGTGGCCGTTCGCGTGGCGGGAGTTTCTCGAACAGACGTGGTTCGTGGCCAGGGTGTCGCTGGTGCCGACACTGTTGTTGTCGATCCCCTACGTGGTCCTGACGGTCTTCACGTTCAATGTCCTGCTGGTCGAGTTCGGCGCCGCCGACTTCTCCGGCAGCGGGGCCGCGGTCGGTGCGGTCAATCAGATCGGACCCTTTGTGACCGTTCTCGTTGTCGCCGGCGCGGGCGCAGCGGCGATGTGCGCGGATCTGGGGGCACGCACGATCCGCGAAGAACTCGACGCCCTCAAGGTGATGGGGATCGACCCGGTCCGTGCGCTGTTGGTGCCTCGGGTCCTTGCCGCCACCGTTGTGGCACTGCTGCTGTCATCGTCGGTGACGCTCACCGGACTGGCAGGCGGCTTCTTCTTCTCCGTGTTCTTCCAGCACGTGACCCCGGGCGCGTTCGTGGCCGGCATGACGTTCATCACCGGACTCAGCGACGTCCTGGTCTCCATGGTGAAAGCCACACTTTTCGGACTGAGTGCGGGGCTGGTCGCCTGCTACCAGGGCACGACCGTCAAAGGTGGGCCCGCGGGGGTGGGAAACGCGGTGAACGAGACCGTTGTCTTCTCGTTCGTCCTGCTCTTTCTGATCAACCTGGTGGCTACCGCAATCGGCTTCGAGATCACCACATGAACGTCACAACCGTTGCGACACAGCATTTCCCACGCCTCGTGAAGATCCGGCGGCGGGCCCGGTCAAGTTGGCGCCGGATCGGTGAACAGACGAGATTCTATGGGACGACGATCGTTTCGCTCTTCGATGCCTGCGTGTATTACCGGGCCGAGTTGTTACGGCAAGTCGCCGCGATGAGCCTGGGCACCGGTGCGCTTGCCGCGATCGGCGGCACAGTCGCGGTCGTCGCCTTCCTGACTATGTCAACCGGCGGTCTCATCGCAGCGCAGGGATACAACCAGTTCTCCCAGGTCGGGGTCGATGCCCTGGTCGGTTTCGCATCGGCTTTCCTCAACACACGCCTCATCACTCCGACCACCGCCGCGATCGCCCTGGCTGCCACGATCGGTGCGGGTGCCACCGCCCAGCTCGGCGCCATGCGGGTGAATGAGGAAATCGATGCGCTGGAGGTCATGGGTGTCCGCTCGATCGCCTACCTGGCGTCAACGCGACTCGTGGCCGGAGTCGTCGTCGTCCTGCCGCTCTACAGTGTGGCGCTGATCCTTGCCTACTTCGCCGCGCGCTTCGGCACGACCGCCATATACGGTCAGTCGTCCGGTGTCTACAACCACTACTTCAACACCTTCCTCGTTCCCGCGGACGTGATCCGCTCCTTCACCGTCACCACCGTGGCGGCGGCGACCGTCATGCTGATTCACACGTACTACGGATACACCGCCTCGGGCGGCCCGGCCGGTGTGGGGGAGGCGGTGGGGCGCGCCACCCGAACCTCGTTGGTCGCCACTGCTCTGTTGATCCTGTTCGTATCTCTGGCGATCTATGGCCAGACCGGTCAATTCAACTTCTCCGGATAGCGCGATGGCTGCTCGGCGAAAGACACCCCGCATCGCGTCCGAGTGGTTCGCCACCATGTTGGTGGTGGCGTTGTCGGGCGCAGCCGCCCTTTGTGTCGCCGCGTTCAACCAGTCCTTCACGCCCAGTGTCCCGGTGACACTCACCGCCGAGCGATCGGGTCTGGTCATGGAGCCCTACGCGAAGGTGAAGATGCGTGGGGTGGAGGTGGGACGTGTCGCCGGCGTATCGGGCGGTTCCGGCCGGGTAGGTCTTCGGTTGGAGATCGATCCGAAGCAGATCGAGCACATACCAGCCAATGTCGAGGCCCGCATAGACGCGACGTCCTTGTTCGGAACGAAGTTCGTGGAGCTGGTCTATCCGCGTCAGCCCAGCCCCCAGAGATTGTCCGCCGGGGCGGTGTTGAGGTCACAGAATGTCGCCGTCGAGGTCAACACCGTCTTCCAGAATCTGGTCGACCTCATCGCACAGATCGAACCGGCCAAACTCAACGCAGTGCTGTCGGCGCTGTCCGAAGCGGTTCGAGGTCAGGGCGATCGCATAGGCGTGGCGACAACAGATGCCGACGAGCTGCTGCTGGAACTCAACTCGCGCACCGACACGATGCGTGAGACGTGGCGCTCGCTGGCCGGGGTGAGCGACACATACGCCGTCGCCGCGCAGGATCTCCTCGACACACTGAACGCGGCCAGCACGACGAGCGAGACCGTGACGAGTCACGCTCAACAACTCGATGCTCTGTTGGTCGGGCTGGCCGGCTTCTCCAACAGCGGGACGAAGGTGTTGAGCCCGAGCAAAGACGAGCTCGTGAACGCCATCAACCGGCTCGAGCCGACGACAAACCTCTTGATGAAGTACAACCCGGGACTGACGTGCCTGCTCCTCGGTGCCAAGACTGCGCTCGACAAGGGTGCCATGGACTACATCGGTGGCAACGGCAAGTCAGCCGTACTGGACGCGGCGTTACTGCTGGGTGACGATCCGTACCGGTACCCGGACCACCTGCCCATCAACGCTGCGAAGGGTGGGCCGGGCGGCAAGCCCGGTTGCGGTTCACTGCCCGATGTCGCGGACAACTGGCCGGTGCGCTACCTGGTGACCAACACGGGGTTCGGTACGGGTCTGGACGTCCGCCCGAATCCTGGGATCGGATTCCCCGGTTGGGCGAACTACTTTCCGGTCACCCGTGCGGTGCCCGAACCGCCGAGCATCCGGTACCCGGGCGGCCCCGCCCCCGGGCCGGTGACCTCTCCGGGAACACCACCACCGCCGTGATCCCGACTTACTGCAGTTCGCTCACAGCGTCACGAAAAGGTGAGTTCAGTTGAGGAAGAATCTGTCCGGACTCGTACTACGGCTGACGGTCTTCGTCGTCGTCTGTGCGCTCGGTGCATTCGGATTGATCGCGATATTCGCACAGCTGCGCTTTCAGGAAGAGGACACCTATCACGCGATCTTCACCTCGGTGACCGGTCTGGAGAACGGCAACTTCGTTCGTATCGCCGGTGTCGAAGTGGGCAAGGTCAAGCACGTCAGTGTCCGGGACGATTCCACCGTACTGGTCAAGTTCAGCGCTGACAGATCTGTGGTGCTGACAGAGGGAAGCCGCGCGATCATCCGCTACGACAATCTCATCGGAGGCCGGTACCTGGCCCTCGAAGAGGGTGCCGGCGGAACCACCAAACTGGCTCCCGGAGAGACGATCCCTCTCGATCGGACCGCGCCGGCCTTGGACCTCGACGCGCTGATCGGCGGTTTCCGGCCACTCTTCCACGCATTGGACCCCGCGCACGTGAACGCGTTGTCCGGTCAGCTCATCGCGGCCTTTCAGGGCCAGGGCCCCACGATCGGGTCGATCCTGGAGCAAACCGCCACGTTGACGAACACGCTGGCCGACCGGGACGAACTGATCGGCCAGGTTGTCGTCAACCTCAACACGGTGCTGGCCTCGCTGGGCGGTCACAGCGACCAGTTCGCCGAGGCGGTCGATTCGCTCTCCGATCTGATCCACGGGCTACAGGGGCGAAAGGAAACCATCAGCGCCGGGCTGGCGAAGGCCGGTGAGGGCGCCCGCACCCTCGCCGAGCTGCTCAGCCAGGCGCGGGAGCCGCTGACGAAGACCGTCCGTGAGACCGACCGCGCGGCCGGTGTCGTCCTCGGAGACCACGAATACTTTGACGATCTGTTGAACACACTGCCCGACGCGTACCGGGTGCTGGGCAGGCAGGCGATGAGCGGCGACTTCTTCAACTTCTATCTCTGTGATCTGGTGCTGAAGATGAATGGCAAAGGCGGCCAGCCTGTGTACGTCAAGGTCGCCGGCCAAGATACAGGGAGGTGCGCCCCGCGATGAAGCCGCTGAGAGAACGCAATCGGGCCGTGATCGGAGCGATCGGAGTGACGACGCTGATCGCCGTCACGGTGGGGGCCTTCAACTACAGCAAGCTCCCGTTGCCATCCTCGAGCAGAACCTATTCGGCGATCTTCGATGAGCTCGGCGGCCTCACCACCGGTGCCCCGGTCCAGGTTCTGGGGTTTCGAGCGGGCCAGGTGGGGCGCATCAGCCTCGAACCCGACGGCGTGCTGGTCGAATTCACCGTTGCCGACGACATCCGTCTGGGCGAGCAGACGGAGGCAGACATCAAGACAATCGGCCTTCTCGGAAACAAGGTTCTGGTCGTCACGCCGCGAGGCGATGGACGGCTGGCCGAGACGATTCCGATGGAGCGGACCACATCGCCGTACCAACTGCCGGATGCGGTCGGCGACCTCACGGCGACGATCAGCGGTCTCGACACCGACCAGTTGTCGACCGCGTTGAGAACACTGAGCGAGACGTTGCGTGACACGCCGCCGCAACTGAGGATCGCGGTCGAAGGGGTGGCGAGGTTCTCCCAGACGCTGAATGCGCGCGATGCGCAGTTGCGGGAGTTGCTCGCCAACGCGCGGACGGCGACCGGAGTACTTGCCGAACGGTCCGACCACGTCGTGCGGCTCATCCACGACAGCAACGCTCTGCTCGCGGAGCTCCGCGCGCAGAGCGCGGGACTGGACCAGCTCTCCGGGAACATCGCTGAGATGGCGCGGCAGATTCGTGAGCTCATCGCAGCGAACCGAGACACGTTGAAGCCGGCCCTGGAGAAACTGAACGGGGTGTTGGCGATCGTCGACAACCGTAAGGCGCAGGTACAGAAGTCGATCAGAGGACTCGGGGACTATGTCATGGCGCTGGGGGAATCAGTGTCGTCGGGACCGTTCTTCAAGGCTTACCTCGCGAATCTGCTTCCCGGCCAGTTCGTGCAGCCGTTCGTGGATGCGGCGTTCTCGGACCTCGGTCTGGATCCACACGTGCTCGCGCCGTCCGAACGCCATGATCCGCAAACCGGACAACCCGGCACGCCGGCGCTGCCGTTGCCGTATCCCCGGACCGGGCAAGGTGGTGATCCGAATGTGACTCTTCCCGAGGCGATCACGGGAAACCCGGGTGACCCGCGTTACCCGTACCGTGAACCACTGCCGCCACCCGCGCCCGGAGGTCCACCACCCGGCCCGCCTCCCGGGGCGGATACCGGGTCGGAGAACGCAGGGAACGGTGAACAATGAAGGCGCTCACCCGTGTCGGCCTCGCCGCAGTTCTGGTCTGCACTGCGCTGACGGCGGGGGCACATCTGGGAATCGACAAGGCGCGACAAGGGGGCCGAACCGACATCGTCGCGTTCTTCCAGAACACCAAGGGTCTCTTCGTCGGCGACGATGTTCGAATCCGTGGGGTGAATGTCGGCAAGATCACCTCGATCGAACCGCAACCGACACAGGTGAAGGTGACGTTCTGGGTCGGTGACGGATATGACGTGCCCGCCGACGTCAAGGCGGTGATCCTGTCGCCCACCCTGGTGACCGCGCGGGCCATCCAGTTGACACCCCCGTACCGCGGCGGCCCGACGCTCGCATCCGATGCGGTGATTCCTCTGGAGCGGACCGCGGTGCCCGTCGAATGGGACGACTTCCGAGCCCAATTCGAGAGGTTGAGTCAAACTCTGCAGCCGACCGAGCCCGGCGGCGTGAGCACCCTGGGTGCGTTCGTCAACTCCGCGGCGGACAATCTCCGTGGTCAGGGGCCGGCGATTCGCGACAGCGTCGGCAAGTTGTCACAGGCGCTGACAGCGCTCGGTGAGCACAGCGACGACACCTTCACGAGCGTCAAGCACCTCTCGACCCTGGTGTCGGCGCTCCGGGACAGCACAGATGTGATGCGTCGCTTGAACGAGAACCTGGCATCTGTCACCCAGCTCATGGTCAACGATCCTGGTGAAGTCGCCGAAGCGTTGGAGGAACTGGCATCGGTTGTGGGAGACGTGAAGTCCTTCGTCGCTGAGAACCGCGACAGTATCGGGACAGCTTCGGAGAAGCTCGCGTCAGTGTCTGAGGCGTTGAGCGAGAGCCTCGGTGACGTCAAACAGTTGCTCCACGTCGCACCGACCAGCCTCGCCAACGTCGTCAACATGTATCAGCCGGCGCAGGGCACGCTCAGTGGGGTACTGGCGGCGAACAACTTCAGCGATCCGATCACCTTTCTGTGCGGGGCCGTACAAGCGGCCTCCCGGCTGGGGGCGGAGCAGTCGGCGAAGCTGTGTGTGCAGTATCTGGCGCCGATCGTGAAAAATCGCCAGTACAACTTCCCACCATTGGGCGTCAATCCCTTCGTCGGTGCGGCGGCCCGACCGAACGAGATCACCTACAGCGAGGACTGGCTGCGCTCCGACTCGCCGTCACCGCAGAGCATCTCGACCACAGACCCGGCTTCCGGACTGCCGGGCATGATGGCGCCACCGGGCGGGGGAGGGTGATGCGTTCCGCGACGGTCAGCGCGCTTGCGCTCGTGGTGCTGAGTGCCGCCCTGCTCGCCGGCTGTGGGTGGCAGGGGTTGAACTCCGTGCCGCTGCCCGGAACGCAGGGTAGAGGCGCGGATGCGTTCACCATCCAGGCCCAGCTGCCGGATGTGAACAACCTCCAGCAGAACTCTCGCGTCCGCGTCGGGGACGTCGATGTCGGCACTGTCGCCAAGATCGAGCGGCAAGGATGGCATGCGCTGGTCACCATCAGGCTGAACGGCGACGTGGACCTGCCCGCGAACTCCACCGTGACAGTGGGCCAGACCAGCCTGCTGGGCTCGCTGCATGTGGAACTGGCGCCGCCCGTCGATGAGCCTCCGCAGGGCAGTCTGCGCGACGGCGCCTTCATCCCGCTGGACTCCGGCGGGGCCTATCCCTCGACCGAGCAGACCCTGGCGGCCGTCTCGCTGCTGCTGAACGGTGGGGGTCTCGGCCAGGTCCAGGACATCACGAGGGCCCTCAGCACCGCGTTCGGCGGACGAGAAGATGAGTTGCGCAGTCTGATGTCCCGGCTGGAGACGTTCACCAGCCGGATCAACGACCAAACCGATGACGTCATCGCGGCCACCGAGGCCCTCAACCGGCTCGTGGCGCAGTTCAGCTCGCAGCGGCCGGTGGTCGACAAGGCTCTCGACACCATTCCAGCGGCATTGGCCGTCTTGAACAGCGAACGGGAGGAACTCATCGAGGCCGTCGAGGAATTGGGAACTTTCAACGAACTGGCCGCCGACACGATCGATCAGACCAGAGATGCGGTGGTTGAGGAGCTGAGGGATATGGGCCCGGTGCTGGAGTCACTGGCGAATGCGGGCCCGGCTCTCACACGATCGCTGAGCTTGTTCACCACGTTTCCCTTCCCGAAGGAAACGCTGACGAAATGGATGCGGGGCGACTACGCGAACATCACGGTGGTCGCGGACCTGACGTTGAGCCGAATGGATTCGGCATTGTTCACCGGCACACGTTGGGAGGGTGACCTGACCGAACTCGAAATGCAGTGGGGACGCACCATAGGACAGCTGCCGAGCCCGTACACCGCAGCCAACCCCCTCCTCGCCCCGTATCGCTGGAATCAGGGACCTTGACATGAATCTCAGCAAGCGGGTCCGGATCCAACTCGGCTTCTTCGCGGTCATCACCGTGTTCGCCGGCGGGATGATGACGTTCATGTACCTCAGGCTGCCGAGCACGTTGTTCGGCATCGGGCAGTATCGGGTCACCGTGAACCTGCCGGTCGCGGCCGGGCTGTATCCGAACAGCAATGTGACGTACCGCGGGACCGAGGTAGGCCGGGTCGAAGCCGTGCGTCTGACCACCGTGGGAGTCGACGCGGTCATGTCGCTGCGGTCCGACACGAAGATCCCGGCGGACCTCGATGCCATCGTGCACAGCCATACCGCGGCAGGGGAGCAGTTTGTGGACCTTGTTCCGCGCAGCGGTGGCGAACCTCATCTGCGGGACGGCGATGTGATCCCGCTCCACCGGGCATCGGTGCCGGCAGACATCAACACGGTGTTGCGGGCGGCGAACACGGGGTTGCAGGCGATTCCCCACGACAATCTGAAGACGGTGATCGACGAGTCCTTCACCGCCGTCGGGGGACTCGGCGCAGAACTGTCACGCATCGTGCGGTTCAGCACCGAGTTGGCGAGCGACGCCCGCGCCCACCTGGACGCGCTGACGGCTGTGATCGATCACTCCACACCAGTTCTCGACAGTCAGATCGACACGTCGGACGCCATTCAAGTGTGGGCGTCGAACATGGCGAGTATCACCGCACAGCTGGAGGCACAGGACAGTTCGATACGAACTCTCCTGGATGAGGGGCCGCCCGCACTGGATGAAACGCGAGAGCTCTTCGACCGACTGCTGCCGAGTCTGCCCATCCTCGCGGCCAACCTCGTGAGTATCGCTGACGTCGCGCTTGTCTATCAGCCCAACCTCGAGCAGCTCCTGGTGTTGTTACCAGCGGGAATCGAGGCTCTGCAGGGTGCGGGGCTGGCGAACCGCGACACCAGGCAGGATTACCGAGGGTTGTACCTATCGTTCAACCTGAATCTCAACCTTCCGCCACCATGCACGACCGGATACCTACCGGCCCGACAGATGCGACCGCCCAGCGAGGTCGACTATCCGGATCGCCCGCCCGGCTATCTGTACTGCCGAATCCCTCAGGACTCGATGTTCAACGTGCGGGGTGCGCGGAACCTGCCCTGCGCAGAACGGCCCGGCAAGCGCGCACCCACTGTCGAGATGTGCGAGAGCGACGAGGAGTACGTGCCGCTCAACGATGGCCTCAACTGGAAGGGCGACCCGAACGCGACGTTGTCGGGACAGGCCGTGCCACAGCCCAGAGCAGGGGACCCGGCGCTGTCGAGTGGCCCCGATCAGGCGCCCCCGGCGGTTGCAGCCCCGATCGCCATCGCAGAGTACGACCCTGAGACGGGCGCCTACGTCGGGCCCGACGGAAAGCACTACACGCACTTCAACCTCGGCCGGTCCGGCGGGAGTCCGGCGACGTGGCAAGACCTGATGCTTCCACCGGGGAACTGATGCGCACTCGATCGCGAGTCGCCCATGACGCCGTTATCGGACGGTCGAATCCACGCCGTCCGGACCCTTTTCGGATTGGAGGCGGATGCCATGCCGGGATCGAAACCATACGGGGAACCGCGATTCCGAGAGATCAAGAACAAGAGAATGGCCTACATCGACGAGGGTGAAGGCGACGCCATCGTGTTTCAGCACGGAAACCCGACGTCCTCGTACCTGTGGCGCAACGTCTTACCGCATCTGGAGGGCCTAGGACGTCTCGTCGCATGCGACCTGATCGGGATGGGCGGATCCGAGAAGCTCTCACCATCGGGCCCTGACCGATATCACTACGGCGAGCACCGGGACTATCTGTTCGCTTTATGGGAGGAGCTCGAGCTCGGTGACCGGGTGGTGCTGGTACTACACGACTGGGGCTCGGTCCTCGGCTTCGACTGGGCCAATCACCACCGCGACCGCGTGCAGGGCATCGCGCACATGGAATCCATCGTCACGCCGCTGACATGGGCAGATTGGGAAGACCCGGCAAGATCGGTGTTCCAGGGCCTTCGTACCCCCGAGGGGGAGCGCATGGTGTTGGAAGAGAACATTTTCGTGGAAGCCATGCTGCCGCGGGGAGTCCACCGCACGCTCAGCGACGAGGAGATGGCGCACTACCGCGAGCCGTTCCGCGATCGCGGCGAGGGCCGGCGGCCCACATTGACATGGCCACGCAATGTCCCGATCGATGGGGAGCCCGCCGACGTGGCGGCGATTGTCGCCGATTACGCCGTGTGGTTGGCAGAAGGCGACGTTCCCAAGCTGTTCGTGAACGCCGAACCGGGCGCCATCGTGCGCGGTCGTGTCCGTGATTTCGTCCGGAGCTGGCCGAATCAGACCGAAATCACCGTCGCCGGCAGGCACTACATTCAAGAGGACAGCCCCGACGAGATCGGGGCGGCGATCGCTGATTTCGTCCGGAAACTGCGCGGCTGATCGCGGTCGCAGAATTCACCGGTCGAAGACGGATAGCGGCGACGTTGTACGGATAGTAGCGAATGCTTTTGCGCCTTTAGCATTACCTCGAAATTCACGAATCGGTCTGTCCGACTGAATTGTGAATCGGCCGATCACCAAACATGCGCCGGGCCGGTTGTGCGGTACGAGCCGATGTGGCCATGCGAAAGCATCGGGTGCGCGCGAATCATCACGACGGAGGGATCATGGCGAAGAGGAGCATCACGATTGTCGGTGCCGGCCAGTCCGGGCTGCAGTTGGCCATCGGGCTACTGGCACATGGATACGACGTCCGCGTCGTCAGCGACCGCACCCCTGAGGAGATCGCCGCGAGCCGAGTAGCGTCGAGTCAGGCGATGGGCGCCCCCGCGCTGAGCTTGGAGAGGGGGCTCGGACTGAATCTCTGGGATACGGAGGTCCCGCCCATCGAAGGTGTCTCGATGACCATCGCCGCCCCTCCGGGCAGCGGCGAGATGATGCCTGTGCGGTGGGCCTCCCGTCTCGACGCCGTCGGCCAATCCGTCGATCAGCGAGTCAAGATGCCGCGGTTCATCGCAGAGTTCATTCGACGAGGCGGTGAGTTCATCGTCCGTGAGGCGGACGTCGACGATCTCGAGGAATACGCCAGACAATCGGAATTGGTGATTGTGGCGGCGGGAAAGGGCGAGATCGCGAAGTTGTTCACGCGTGACGATGCCCGGTCGAGGTATCGCGTGCCGCAGCGTGCGCTCGCTCTCACATATGTAGACGGCATGGTGCCGCGGCCGGAGTACTCGGCGATCTGCTACAGCGTCGTACCCGGGATCGGGGAGTTCTTCTGCTTCCCCGCGCTCACGTTGAGCGGACCGTGCGAAATCATGGTGTTCGAGGGGATCATCGGCGGCCCGATGGACTGCTGGGGCGAAGCCGGAACCCCTGAACAGCATTTGGACATCTCGATGAGAATTCTCAAGGATTTCTTCCCGTGGGAGGCCGAACGGTGTGAGAACATCAGCCTCACCGATGAATTGGGGATCCTGTCGGGCCGCTTCCCACCGACTGTCCGGCATCCCGTCGCTGTTCTGCCGTCGGGGGCAGAGGTGCTGGGTATGGCGGATGTCGTCGTGCTGAACGACCCGTTGACCGGTCAGGGCTCAAACAACGCGAGCAGGTGCGCCGCCACCTATCTGGACTCGATCTGTGCTCAGGATGGGCGGCCGTTCGATCGAGAGTTCAAGCAACGCACGTTCGAGCGCTACTGGGAGTTCGCGCAGTACTCGACGAGGTGGACGAGCGCGATGCTCGAACCGCCGGCGCCACATGCCATCCAATTGCATATCGCCGCCATGGAACACCCGGAGATCGGACGTCGGTTCGCCAATGCGATCGTCAACCCCGAGGACTTCTTCTCCTGGTACATGGATCCCGCGGACGCCGAGGCGTACCTGGCAAGCGTCATGCAGCCGAGTTCATGACCAGCCCGCAAGTCGCGTCAGCCTCGCCTTCCTCGCCGACTGAAAGAAGCGCTTACCGTGCACACAGATGAATCAGTGCGTGAAGCCACGTTCGATTTCCGCGACCTCCGAAGGGCACTCGGTCAGTTCGCAACGGGCGTCAACGTTGTGACTGCCCGTAGCGGGGACGGCAAGCCGGTCGGCATGACGGTGAACTCCTTCTCCGCGGTCTCGCTGGATCCGCCTCTGGTGTCGTGGTGCGTCCGGCGCGAGGCGCCGAGCGCACCAGCGTTCATCGCGGCGTCCCATTTCGCCGTGCATGTTCTCGACTCGTCACACGCACACATCGCGCGCCAGTTCTCCACCCCCGCACCGGACAAGTTCGCCGGAATCGAGTTCGGCACCGGGATCGGCGGACTTCCGGTGCTCAGCGGTGTGATCGCACACTTTGAGTGCCGGAACATGCGCACCGTCGAGGTGGGCGATCACATCATGTTGATCGGCCAGATCGAGCGGTACGCAGCGCGCGGTGGTGAGCCGTTGATCTTCCATTCGGGCGGATTCCGCAGCCTCAGCGACATCGTGACGTGAACCGAGGTCGGACAGGACGTTTCGTGGCGATGTCTTGAACGGTCGGTGGTGGTCGAGGAGCGGCGGCAGCCGCTTAGCCGCCGCGCTTCCTTCCCGCCGCCCTTGTTCTATTCATTGTCCGGGGTCTGACATCAGTCGGGTTGCGCCTCGTACCACTGCTCGCCGGTGCCGAGTTCACGGACGTCTACGCCGTTGGAGGTGACGAGCTCCTCGGGTGTCACGAAGTACGCCATGCCGACCGGATCACCGGTGGACCAGTAGAACCAGCGTTGCGCTCAACCGCGGCGCGCGGCGATCGTCGCGAACTTCGGGAGGACTCGCTCCAGGCTGGCCGATGCCCGGTCGCCTTCAGCGTCGATGTCTCGGGCCATGAAGTCGTCTCCGTCCAGTTCGACGAACACGGCCCCGGCATGGACACGGATCGGCCCGCGCTGCACCTGGACGCCCGCGTGGGCCATGGCCGTCTCCATGCCGTCGATCAACTTTCCGACCCATTCCTCGGCATCTTCCTGGGGTGCGAAGTCTCCGTTGATGAACACGCCTCCGGTCCTGGCGGTCGTTGGTCCCCATCTCATCCATCACAGAGTTCTTCGAAGGTCGATACATTCAGGTGCGGGCAGAGGAGCGGACGACACGGAGGGCTGGCTTCGCAGCGATGACCGACAGTGCATCCCTGGTCCCACACAACTGCTCGCGTCCGCCCGCATGCCGAAAGAGGAATTGTCAAGACCTGTGGATCGGGGTGTTTCAGGCGACCTCCGTTCCGGCTTGCTGATCGCCGTCTGAGGGCGGGGTTGGTGGGGTGATCTCGGTGGGGCGTTCGAGCAGTTTGCCCTTGTGGAAGACCGCGCCGGCGCGCACCAGGGCGACCAGGTGTGGTGCGTTGACGGCGCGCCAGCGGGCCGCGGCGGCGTCGATGAGCTTGTAGGCCATGGCCAGACCAGCTGCTCGTGACCCCGGACCTTTGGTGACTTTGGTGCGCAAACGCACTGTGGCGAAGGTGCTTTCGATCGGATTCGTGGTGCGTAGGTGGATCCAGTGCTCGGCGGGATAGCGGTAGAATTCCAGCAGGGTGTCCAGATCGTCGGTGATCTTGGCGACCGCCTTGGGATATTTGGCGCCGAAGTCGACCTCGAAGGCTTTGACCGCGACCTGGGCTTTGTCGATATCCTCGGCGTTGTAGATCTCTTTGAGCGCTGCCAACGCCGACGGGTGTGCTGATTTCGGCAGCGCGGCAAGGACATTGGCTTGCTTGTGAAACCAGCACCGCTGCTCACGGGTGGCCGGGAACACTTCGCGCACCGCGTTCCAAAACCCCAAAGCGCCATCGCCGACCGCGAGCACTGGGGCGGTCATGCCGCGTCGTTTACAGTCGCGCAGCAGATCAGCCCACGACTCGGTCGATTCCCGGTAGCCGTCGGTGATCGCCACCAGCTCTTTGCGGCCGTCAGCGCGCACACCCAGCATCACCAGCAAACAGAGTTTTTCCTGGTCCAGGCGGACCTTGAGGTGGATACCGTCGACCCACAGGTAGACGTAGTCGGTGCCGGACAGGTCCCGGGCCGCAAACGCGCGGGCCTCGTCCTGCCACTGCGCCGTGAGCCGGGTGATCGTGGTGGCCGACAACCCCGCACCCGAACCCAGGAACTGCTCCAGGGCCGGCCCGAAATCACTGGTCGACAGCCCGTGCAGATACAAAAGCGGCAGCACCTCGCTCATCTGCGGAGACTTGCGCGCCCACGCCGGCAGGATCGCCGAGGAAAACCGTTTCCGCTCACCAGTGTCGGGGTCGACACGTTTGTCGTTGACTCGCGGCGCTTTCACCTGCACCGCACCGGCTGCGGTCAACACCTCGCGGGGCTGGTGGTAGCCGTTGCGCACCACCAGGCGGTGGCCGTTCTCATCGAGCTGGTCGGCGTACTGGGCCACGTAGGCGGCGACCTCGGCCTGCAACGCGGCGGCCAGCATCTGTCGCGCCCCGTCGCGGACGATCTCATCCAACAACGAGCGACCGGGAGTGTCGCTGTCGTTGGCGTCCTCGGCGTCGTGAACTACGGTGAGCATGGGCGTACCTTCCCGAACCAGCGCGCCAACGCCGGCTCATGATCGGACCTACTGACATTCAGATCATCCTCGGGAAGGTGCGCCCACTTTCACGCCCCCACCCCGAGGCTCATCCACAGGTTCTGATCATTGCTCTGTGCACGGTGTGTCGACCCGCAGTGTCGATGACCTGGTCACCGCCATGGGCGTGGGCTCCGGGGTGTCCAAGTCGGAGGTGTCGCGGATCTGTGCGGGCCTCGATGAGGAGATCGAGGCGTTTCGCATCCGCAGCTTGGCCCATACGCAGTTCCCGTACGTGTTTTGCGATGCGACGTTCTGCAAGGTCCGCGTCGGGGCGCACGTGGTCTCTCAGGCCCTGGTGGTGGCCACCGGGGTATCCATCGACGGCACCCGCGAAGTCTTGGGCACCGCCGTCGGCGACAGCGAGTCCTTCGAGTTCTGGCGCGAGTTTTTAGCCTCGCTGAAAGCGCGTGGGCTGTCCGGGGTGCATCTGGTCGTCTCCGATGCGCACGCTGGTTTGAAAGCCGCTGTGGCGCAACAGTTCACGAACTCGTCGTGGCAGCGCTGCCGGGTGCATTTCATGCGTAATCTGCACACCGCGGTCGCGGCCAAGCAT
Organism: Mycolicibacterium thermoresistibile; assembly: GCF_900187065.1. Taxonomy (NCBI): domain Bacteria; kingdom Bacillati; phylum Actinomycetota; class Actinomycetes; order Mycobacteriales; family Mycobacteriaceae; genus Mycobacterium; species Mycolicibacterium thermoresistibile. The sequence goes on along the minus strand of NZ_LT906483.1, from coordinate 2,614,815 downwards.
GCCCCGGCGGTGACCGCGGCGGTCAAGACGATCTTCGCCCACACCGACCCCGACGAGGTCGCCGCGCAGTGGGACCGCGTCGCTGACACGCTGGCCGGCTCTTTTCCGAAGGTCGCCGCCATGATGGGCGAAGCCAAGACCGACGTGCTGGCGTTCACCGCGTTCCCGCGGGCCCATTGGCAGAAAATCTGGTCGAACAACCCGATCGAACGGTTGAACAAGGAGATTAAGCGTCGTGCCGATGTCGTGGAGATCTTCCCCAACCCGGCGGCGTTTCTGCGGCTGGCCACCGCGGTAGTCATCGAAGCCCACGACGAATGGCAGGTCACCCGCCGCTACCTCTCCGATGTGTCCATGGACGAACTACGGATCGTCATCGAGAAGAAACACGCCGCTGCAGCGCTTGCCAAACAACACCAAATCGCATAACGTTCAACATGACTCGTTGATCGCAATGCGTGAATCCACGCCAGATCCGAAGTCCACCACTCAGTGGGACGCTATCATCAGGCGGCGAAGTCGGTAATCGACAACGCCGCTCACCGAACCGAATCCGACGGTATGCGCTACCGCGCGGTGCGCCGCTTGACCGGGGACCGTGAAGTGCTGCGGCAAGCCCTCGACGACTTCGCCCGGGCCCGTCGACGCCAAGCTGAGGCGTGGGACGACCTCGCGGTGCCCACACCGCTGAAGGCGGTTTCCGCTGCCGCCGACAAAGCGCTCGAGGGCACCGGGCGGGCGCTGACCGGGGCGGGCCAGCGACTGATCAACGTCGGGGACGTGTTGGCCAGCCGTCGGCAACGGCGACAGCAGCGGGCTGGAAGTTTCAAGGATGACGAGGAGAAATAGAAAGGCTCGGCGAGGTGCCAATGGCAGATATGTGGATGGTGCGGAGCCACGGCGGCCGCCACTACGACGATTTCCGTGATCGCGGTGCTGCCGGTATCGGCTTCAAGGAAATCGCTTCGATCGCCAAACCGGGCGTCGACAAGAAAACCCTCGCAGACGCCTACCGACGGGCCGTGCCGGACATGTCCGAAGCGTCGGCGATCACCGCGTCTTCTCAAGTCCATCGATTTGTCAACGAGATGCAGGTCGGCGACTACGTCGTGACGTACTCGCCCGCCAACCGTACCTATCTGGTCGGCAGGATCACTGGTCCTTCGGAACTTCACCTCGAGTGGGAAGCGGAGGGGATGAACTTGTCCCGTCCGGTCGAGTGGATGCCACGAGAAGTGGACCGCGACAGTCTGCGGACTGTGAGCAAGAACAGCCTCGGGTCGACGTTGACAATCTTCAAACTCAGCAACAGTGTGCGAGACGAACTACTTGCCCTGGCGCGAGGTGATGCCTCCCCGCCGGTGGAACCCGAGGTTGTGGACGACGAAGACGTCGTCGACCCGCTCAGTGATTACGAGGCGATCGCCTTCGAGCGCATCAAGGACCTTGTCAGTCGTCTGGACTGGAAGGACTTCCAGGACCTGGTCGCCGGGATCCTGCGGGCCATGGGATACAAGACGCAGGTGTCCCCGCCGGGGTCAGATCTTGGCCGCGACATCCTGGCCTCGCCCGACGGGTTCGGATTCGAACAGCCGCGCATCGTTGTCGAGGTGAAGCACCGCAAGGAGTCGGTCAGCAGTTACGGCATTCGGAGCTTCGTCGGGGGCCGTCACAAAGACGATCGATGTCTGTACGTCAGCACGGGCGGGTTCACACGCGACGCTCGGTATGAAGCCGATCGGTCCAGCATTCCGGTGGTGTTGTGGACCGTCGAGGAGTTGACGAAAGCGCTCATCGACAACTACGACAACACTGACGGCAAGACGAAGGCGTTGGTGTCGCTCCGCACTTTCTACGCACCGGCGGCCGACGTCTGAAGAGCGTGCTCAGACTCCCGGCTTCGCCGTAGGCAATCCAGTCCCGCCGCGCTGACCGGCGACAGCGCCGGACCAATAGCTAACGCGCAGCGGTATCCGCAGGCACTTACCGAAATGCGGAGCGCCGTTCGCCGCAATCGGGTAGGTAAGCAGTGTGCCCGATGAACGACTCAAGAATTACGTGCTGCGGCGTGCGGACCAGGACGACGACCTCAGCGAGGACGCCCGCCTGGCCATCCTCGCGGCCCTCGCCGATGCGGACGATCTGGCCGAGGTGCTGGGCAGCGAGACTACCTCGGCTGAACTCGTCGATGAACTGACGGCTGCTGAGGAGACGGCCGCTGAACCCGTGGGCGCCTACCTGCAGTCGATCAGCGTTCGGGGATTCCGTGGGATCGGACCTGAGGTCACGCTACCCCTACAGCCCGGCCCGGGCCTGGTTGTCGTCGCCGGACGCAACGGCTCCGGCAAGTCAACGCTGGCCGAAGCGCTCGAACTCGCACTCACGGGCACAAATTCCCGGTGGGAAGACAAAGCCGCAGTCTGGTCGCAGAACTGGCGCAACCTGCACGCCGGTGAACCCGCACAGATCCGCGTCGGGCTCACCGAAGAGGGTGTCGGCACCACCACCATCGGGGTGGACTGGCCGCCCGGTGCCGATGTTGCCGTCGAGGATTCGAAGGGTTGGGTGCAGCGGCCAGGCCAGAAGCGCGAGGACACCAGCGTTCTCGGCTGGGACGCCGCCCTGGAGATGTACCGCCCACTGCTCAGCTATGACGAACTCGGCGGCATCCTCGAGGGCAGGCCCAGTGAGTTCTACGACGAGTTGTACAAGCTCCTCGGTCTCGAACAGCTGACAGAGGCGATGTACCGCCTCGACGCCGAGGTCAAGCGGCTGCGGCAACCGTCTGCCGAGCTCAAGAAGGCCCGGGACGCGCTGCGGCTCACCCTGGAAGACCATGCCGATCCGCGCGCCGCGACGGCGCTGGCGCAAGTCAAGAAGACCAAGCCCGACCTCGATGTGGTGCGCCCGCTGATCACCGAGGGTGGCGCCGCGTCGACCCCACCCGCGTGGCATCAGGCCGCGGAGCTGATGGTGCCGGATGCCGACGAGATCACGGCAACGTGCGAGGCGCTGCGCTCCGCCGCGGAAAACGAACGCGAGGAGATGCAGCGCTCCGACACGCTGGCCGCCGACCGCAGCGTCCTGCTCGAGCAGGCACTGATGTTTCATGACCAGCACGGGGACCAACCCTGCCCGGTCTGCGAGCAGGGCACCCTGGACAGCCGCTGGGCGGTCGCTGCGCGGGCCGCGCTGGACCGCCAGCAGAGCGCCGCCGAAGCGCTGACTGCCGCCCGCGCGGCCACCGGGCAGGCCCGCGCAGCGCTGAGCGCCGCGGTGCGCAGCGTGCCCGCACCACCGTTGGCCGACGACGATCTGACGAGTCTGTCTGTGGCGCGCACGGCCTACGAGGCGTTCCAACAGCTTCCCGTCGATGGCTCGGTCGACCTCGCCGACCACGTCGAGGCCACATTGCCTGCGCTTCGGGCCGCCTACGAGCAGCTGCGCGCCGAAGCCGAGGCGCTCATCAAGTCCCGGCAAGACGCGTGGTCTCCGGTCGCGCTGGAACTGGCCGGCTGGCTGGACAAGGCGGAGGCGGCGACCGAAGTGGCCCCCAAGCTCAAGGTCGCTACCGACGCGCTGAAGTGGCTGCAGGTCAACGCCGGCGAGCTACGCAACCAACGCATCGCGCCGCTGGCCGAGCACGCGCGTGACATCTGGGCGGCGTTGCGCCAGGAGAGCAACGTCGACCTGAACGCGATCCGGCTGGAAGGGGAGAAAACCAGACGCCGCGTGACGCTGCTAGCCGCAGTCGACGGAACCGACAGCGAGGCGTTCGGCGTGATGAGCCAGGGTGAGCTACAGGCCCTCGCGCTGGCGATCTTCATCCCTCGGGCCACCTCACCGGAGAGCCCGTTTCGCTTCATGGTGCTCGACGACCCGATCCAGGCGATGGACCCGTCCAAGATCGACGGCTTCCTCGACGTGCTGCGCGGTCTGGCCCGCAACCGCCAAGTCATCGTGTTCACCCACGACGACCGGCTGCCCGCCGCGATCCGGCGCTCCCGGGTGCCGGCCCGCGTCGTCGAAGTGACCCGAGGCCCCAATTCCGCTGTCACGGTTGTCGAATCGAGCCGACCCGCCACGCGGCTCCTCGACGAGGCGTTCGCCGTCGCCGTGGACGAGGCCGTACCGGATACGATCAAGCAGAAGACAGTCGCCGTGTTGTGCCGCGAAGCGCTGGAAGCCGCGGCGTGGGACACCTTCGCCGCCAGAGCGTTACGCCAGGGTCGATCCCGCGAGGAGGTCGAGACGCGGTGGGAAGAAGCCGCCACCGTCAAGAAACGCGTCGGGCTGGCCGTCGACCCTGATGACACGACCGCGGTGGACAAGTGGCTGTCCGGCCGATCGGCGCGGCGCATCACGATGGCAGTGGCCAACAAGGGAATTCACGCCGACATCCACGACTACAAGGGCGCGGTCAACGCGGCTCGATTGGCTACCGGCGACCTCGAACAACTCGCATCATGACCGATCGCGCGGCCCTGTTGGACTACGCCGAGGATGCGCTCGACGGGACCGTGTCGCTCGGTTCACGGGCACCGCGCACGGCGGCTGTCCTGGCGCGGTGTGCGCTGGAGGACTGGCTGAACGAACAGAGTGCTGACTGGTGCGGCCCACCGGACAGGGGCGGTCCGACGACCGCGTCGAAACTGGTGGTGCTGGGCACGCTGCACGGCAGCGACGTGGGGGAACAGGTCAAACGCTTATGGCATGGCCTGAGCCGAGCGTGCCATCACCACGCCTACGAACTGCAACCGTCTGCCGGCGAGATCCAGGCGCTCATCGCTCAGGTGCGGGCGTTGACCGAAATGCAGGACCGGTCGACATAGGCCGTTCACTAATCCAGGTAACCCTCGGTGCGCAGCCACGCCTCGGTGCGCGCCATACCCTCATCGAGTGAAACCTGCGGAACCCAGCCGAGGACGCGCTCGGCCTTTGCGCGGGAGTAGCCGCCGGCGCGGGTGAGGTAGTAGACGGTTTCCGCGTTCAGTTCAGACGACCTGCCGCGGAACCGCTCGACCGTGCCGGCTGCGGTCGCCAGCGCGATCGCGACGCGGGTGGGGACAGTGCGTGGTGGCGGTTTGTTCAGCATCCGGGTGTAGTGGCCGAAGAACGTCTTACACGTCACTGGCTCGACACCCGGCAGGTTGAAGTCCTGCCCTGCCGCATCGGGATGCGTTGCGGCAAGCAATATTCCGGCGATGAGGTCGTCGATGTAGACGGGGGAGAAGACGCCTTGGCCGCCGGCGGGCAGGATCAGGCGGCCCTTCTTGATCTCCTCGACCGGGATGATCGTCCACGGCCGCGATCCCGGACCATAGACGTCGCCAGGGCGCACGACCGTGACTGCAATCTCGCCGCTAGCGTGCGCAGCAAAGGCGGTGGCTTCCGCGGCGACCTTGGTGTCGACGTAGGCCCGCCCGTCGGCCCGCAGCGGCCACGTCTCCTTCACGCCGTCGGGGAAACCGAGGTCCCCGTACGCCCGCACCGAACTGAAGTGCACCACCCGCTCGACGCCGGCGCGAGCCGCGGCTTCGAGTACGCGGCGAGTACCCAGCACGTTGGCCTGCCACTGCTGTCCTGCGGCGACGGCGTTGCTGACGACGGCCGCGGTGTGCAGCACGACGGCACATCCCTGTAGATGCGATTTCCACGGGCGGGGATTGACGACGTCACCGGCGACCACATTGCGGGCGGGGTCGGCGGCGAGATCGACACCGCGCACGTCGTAGCCGTTCTCGGCGAAGTGCGCACCGAGGCTACGGCCGATGAACCCATTCGCCCCGGTGATGAAGACGCTTGGTCGGCTCATGGCGCCGCACGGTATCCGATCCTCGTCGGTCATCCGTCTGTACCAGGTTATCCACAGCCATCTCGCTGACCGATGACACCTTCCGTCGCCGTGACCTACGCTGACCACCGTGGGGATGCTTGAGGATCACGAAGCTCGAATATCGGCGCTGGAGGCAGCGCAGGGGGATTACCGTGCCGTGCTCGCGGCCGTCAATGCGCTCGGCGCGAACCAGCGGGAACACGCGACCAGACTGACCGGCGTCGATACCAGGTTGACCGCCGTGGAGACCAGGCTGACCTCCGTCGACACGGAACTGACCGACTTCCGCCAAGAAACCCGAGCCCGGTTCCGCTCGGTCGATGAGCAACTCGCCGAGATCAAGGACTTGATCATCGACCGGCTCTGACCTGGTCACCACGTAGGTTGGCCCTATGCGTCGCCGCCGCCCGCCGCCCACCAGCATCGAGGTGCGCGGCGCGCGGGTGAACAACCTCACCGACCTCGACCTCGACATCCCGCTCGGCAGCTTCGTTGCGCTGACCGGCGTGTCGGGGTCGGGGAAATCCTCGCTTGCGATGGGCGTGCTCTACGCCGAGGGATCGCGCCGCTACCTCGACGGCCTGCCGACGTTCACCCGCCGCCGGATCACCCAGGCGATCGCCCCGGACGTCGACTCGGTCGGCTACCTGCCGGCCGCGCTGTCGCTGCGTCAACGTCCACCCATGCCCGGCCCGCGGTCGACGGTCGGCACCATGACCGAGGTCAACGCCGTCCTGCGGTTGACCATGAGCCGGCTGGGCACCCACCGTGCCCGAACGGACACGATGTGCCGCCCAGCCTGGACGCGTGGGCCACCGAACACCTCAGCTGCCCGACGTGCGAGGCAGCCGAACCGATCCCGTCGGCGGAGTCGTTCGCGTTCAACACCCACGGCGCCTGCCCGACCTGCCAGGGACTCGGCGCCATCCAAGAGGTGAACCGCGACCGCCTCGTCGTCGACGAGAATCTGTCGCTGGCCGACGGCGCGATCGGGCCGTGGCGAATGTTGGGCCGTTCGCACATGCCGCTGGTGGCAGCCGAACTCGGCGTCCGCACCGACGTCCCGTGGCGCGACCTGACCGCCGACGAGCGCCGCCTCGTCATCGACGGGCCCGGCCACCCGGTGACCAAGCACATCGTCATCCAGTCCGGCACCGGCCGGCCGTTCCCGCTCAACGCCTGCTACGAATCGGCGACCGAATCGGTCCTGAAGATGGCGGCCAACGAGACCTCCTCCGGGCGCACCGGCGCCGCCCGCTATCTGGAGACCCGGGCCTGTCCACAGTGTCACGGCAGTCGGCTGTCGCCCCTTGCACGTGCATCGCGGCTCGCGGGCCGCAACCTCGCCGAGATCCTGGCCGAGCCGCTCGGCGCCTATGCCGATTTCGCGAAAAGCGTTGTGGCCGAGGCCGCCACCATATCGGCGTCGCTCATCGGTACCGCGGAACGGCTCACCGGAGAACTGCACAAGGCGGTCGAACCGTTACTGGTACTCGGGTTGGCCTACCTCTCACCGGACCGCGCCGGGGACACGCTGTCCACCGGCGAACGCCAGCGCATCCAGCTGCAGTCGACGGCCATGCGCCGCACCACCGGCATGCTCTACGTCCTGGACGAACCCTCGATCGGGTTGCACGCGTCGGCGGTGGAAGGGCTCATCGACATCCTCGACGGCCTGGTCGGCGACGGCAACTCGATCGTCGTGGTCGACCATGACGTCCAGATCCTGCGCGCCGCCGACCACCTGCTGGAACTCGGCCCCGACGCGGGCGCCGGCGGTGGCCGGCTGGTCGCGCAGGGGCCGCCGACCACGGTGGCCGCGGCACTGGAGTCCCGCATCGGTGCCTACCTCACCGGCACGGCGCAGCCCGTCGTCCGGCAGCGCCGGGCACCCGACCCGGACCTCGACGCGGTGGCCATCGACGTCGCCGACCTGTTCAACCTGCGCGACGTGCAGGCCCAGTTCCCGGTCAACCGGATGACCGCGATCACCGGGGTGTCGGGCGCCGGCAAGACCGCGCTGATCTTGGACTCGCTGATCCCGGCGCTGCGCGCCGAGGCCGACGGTGAGCCGCTGCCACGCCACGTCCGCGCCGTCGAATCCGCCGGCCTCGACCGGGTCGTCGTCGTCGACGCCACCCCGATCGGCGCCAACGACCGGTCCACCCCGGCCACCTACTCCGGTGCCTTCGACGAGATCCGCACCCTGTTCGCCACCACCGACGTCGCCCGCCACCGCGGCTGGAACAAGGGCCGCTTCTCCTACAACACCCCGGCCGGACGGTGCCCGGTGTGCGAAGGCCTCGGCGAACTGGAACTCGACCTGCAGTACCTGCCCGACCTGCCGGTGACCTGCCCGGAATGCCACGGCGACCGGTACAACCCGGAGACGCTGGACGCGCAGATTGACGGCACCTCGATCGCCGACGTCCTGCACATGACGATCAGCCAGGCGCGGGAGTGGTTCGCAAGCCTCGCCCAGCGCAGCGATACGGCGCCGAAAAACCGTGCCGCCGCGCTGCGACGACTCGACCGGACCCTCGCCGCGCTCGACGACGTCGGACTCGGCTACCTCACCCTCGGCGAACCGACACCCGCACTCTCCGGCGGCGAGGCGCAGCGGTTGCGGCTCGCGGCCGAGCTACGTCGCCGGCACGACACCGCGCTGTTCGTGTTCGACCAACCCACGATCGGACTGCACCCCCGCGACGTGGCCACGCTCATCGGTGTGCTCGACCGGCTCGTCGACGCGGGCGCCACGGTGATCGTCATCGAGCACGACCTCGACCTGATCGGCAACTGCGACTGGGTGATCGACATGGGCCCGGACGGCGGCGACGGCGGCGGTCAGATCATCGCCACCGGAACCGTCGACGAGGTGCGCGCCGACGACACCAGCGTCATCGGCCCGTGGCTGCAACGCCACCTCGCAGCACCGCCCGACGATCTACCGTGAACGAATGGAGCTCACCGACGACGTGATCGCCTTCCTGTCCGAGGGCACCCGCACCGGAAAGCTCGGGTACGTGGCCGCCGACGGCCGACCGCTCGTCGTACCGGTGTGGTTCATCGTCGACGGACAGACCCTGGTGTTCAACACCGATCAGAACACCGCGAAAGCACGGGCGATGCGGCGGGATCCACGGGTCACCCTCTGCGTCGATGACGAACAGCCGCCGTACTCCTTCGTTCAAGTCCAGGGCACCACATCGATCAGCGAGGACCCGGCCGACCTGCTCGACATCGCGACCCGGATAGGCGGGCGCTACATGGGCGCCGATCGCGCCGAGGAATTCGGCCGCCGCAACGGCGTACCCGGCGAATTGATCGTCCGGATCACACCACGGAAGGTGATCACCGCGTTCAACGTCGCCGACTGAGCGGGCCCGACGCGTGCCCTGTGACCCGGTGCCGACCCGGTAGGCCGTTACCATACGGGGGACGGCACTGGCGGGTCAGCGCCAGTACGGCCGGGAATGCCCGGCCGGGCCACGACGTTAGGAGATGGCGTGAGTGCCATAGACATCACCGCCGATCAGTTCAACGAGACCATCCAGGAGAACGAGATCGTCCTGGTCGACTTCTGGGCGTCCTGGTGCGGCCCGTGCCGCCAGTTCGCGCCGACCTTCGAGGCCTCGGCCCAGAAGCACCCGGATGTCGTCCACGCCAAGGTGGACACGGAGGCCGAGCAGGCGTTGGCCGCGGCCGCCGACATCCGTTCCATCCCGACGCTGATGGCCTTCAAGAAGGGCTACCTGGTGTTCAACCAGGCCGGCGCCTTGCCGCCGCCGGCGTTGGAGGAGCTGGTGCAGAAAGTCAGGGAACTCGACATCGACGCCGCCATCGCGGCGCAGCAGAACGCCGAACAAAGCGGCGAATAGCCCGCCCGGCCCGAGTCGGCACGGCCGCACGCTAACGTGCAACCGTGCGTAGTCGTGACGACCTGGTGCTGGTAGACCATCCCCGTCCGCACATCGCGCTGGTGACGCTCAACCGGCCGGAGCGGATGAACTCGATGGCGTTCGATGTCATGGTGCCTCTCAAGGCGGCACTCGATGAGATCACCTACGACAACGATGTCCGCGTCGTCGTGCTCACCGGCGCGGGCCGCGGCTTCTCGTCCGGCGCGGACCACAAGTCGGCCGGCACGGTGCCGCACGTCGACGGGCTGACCCGGCCCAGCTACGGGCTGCGGTCGATGGAAGTGCTCGACGACGTCATCCTGACGCTGCGCAAGCTGCACCAGCCGGTGATCGCCGCCGTCAACGGCGCCGCCATCGGGGGCGGGCTGTGCCTGGCGCTGGCCGCCGACATCCGGATCGCCTCCACCGAGGCGTACTTCCGCGCCGCCGGCATCAACAACGGGCTGACCGCCAGTGAGCTGGGGCTCAGCTATCTGCTGCCGCGCGCCATCGGCTCCTCCCGGGCCTTCGAGATCATGCTGACCGGCCGGGACGTCGACGCCGAGGAAGCCGAACGAATCGGCCTGGTGTCGCGCCGGGTGCCGCCCGCCGAGCTCCTCGACACCTGCTACGAGCTGGCCGACCGGATCGCGGGGTTCTCCCGGCCCGGCACCGAACTGACCAAGCGGACGCTGTGGAGCGGACTGGACGCCGGTTCGCTGGAATCGCACATGCACGCCGAGGGCCTCGGACAGCTCTACATCCGGCTGCTGACGCACAACTTCGAAGAGGCGGTCGCCGCCCGCAAGGAGAAGCGGGCCCCCAGATTCCCGGACGACAAGATCTGAACGGCGCCGCCCGGCCCAGCACGCACAGAAAATCGATTGGCATCCCGGCCCACCGGCCGACTAGCCTGGGTTGCCGGTCGCGCGGCCAGCCGCCGACCGTGCCGTCATGTCCCCGGCAGATCCACCCGTTCTTCGAACCCGTCCTCAGGAGTGTCAGCGTGATCACCGCATCGGGCCTGGAGGTCCGCGCCGGCGCCCGCACGCTGCTGTCCCTCGACGACGGTCAGGTGTTGCGGGTGCAGCCCGGCGACCGGATCGGTCTGGTCGGACGCAACGGCGCCGGCAAGACCACCACCCTGCGCATCCTGGCCGGGGAGGGCGAACCCTACGCGGGCACCGTCACCCGCACCGGGGACATCGGATATCTGCCCCAGGACCCCAAACAGGGCGACCTGGACGTCCTGGCCCGGGACCGGGTGCTGTCTGCCCGCGGTCTGGACACGCTGCTCGCCGAACTGGAGAAGCAGCAGGTCCTGATGGCCGAGGTGGTCGACGATGCCGCCCGCGACCGCGCGGTGCGCCGCTACGGCCAACTCGAGGAGCGGTTCGCCGCGCTGGGCGGTTACGCCGCGGAGAGCGAAGCCGGCCGGATCTGCGCCAGCCTCGGGCTGCCGGACCGCGTTCTCACCCAACCGCTGCGCACCCTGTCCGGCGGTCAGCGCCGCCGGGTGGAGCTGGCCCGCATCCTGTTCGCCGCCGCCGACAGCGGATCGGGAGGCGGTGCGGGGACCACGTTGCTGCTCGACGAACCGACCAACCACCTCGACGCCGACTCGATCGGCTGGCTGCGCACCTTCCTGCAGAACCACACCGGCGGGCTGGTGATCATCAGCCACAACGTGGAGTTGCTCGCCGAGGTGGTCAACCGGGTGTGGTTCCTCGACGCGGTACGCGGCGAGGTCGACATCTACAACATGGGTTGGCACAAGTACCTCGACGCCCGCGCGACAGATGAGCAGCGGCGGCGCCGGGAACGCGCCAACGCCGAGCGCAAGGCCGCCGCGCTGCGCGCCCAGGCCGCGAAGATGGGCGCAAAGGCAACCAAAGCCGTTGCCGCGCAGAACATGCTGCGCCGCGCCGAACGGATGCTGGCGGCGCTGGACGACGCACCGGTCGCCGACAAGGTGGCCCGCATCAAATTCCCCACCCCGGCCCCGTGCGGGCGCACCCCGCTGGTGGCCAAGGGCCTCACCAAGACCTACGGATCGCTCGAGGTGTTCACCGGGGTCGATCTCGCCATCGACCGCGGATCGCGGGTGGTGGTGCTGGGCCTCAACGGCGCCGGCAAGACCACACTGCTGCGGCTGCTGGCCGGGGTGGAAACCCCCGACGCCGGGCAGATCGAACCCGGTCACGGACTCAAGATCGGCTACTTCGCCCAGGAGCACGACACCCTCGACGACCACGCCACGGTGTGGGAGAACATCCGCCACGCCGCCCCGGACAGCGGTGAGCAGGATCTGCGTGGGTTGTTGGGGGCGTTCATGTTCAGCGGTCCGCAACTCGAACAACCCGCCGGCACGCTGTCCGGCGGGGAGAAGACCCGGCTCGCGCTGGCCGGGCTGGTCGCCTCGGCCGCCAACGTGCTGTTGCTCGATGAGCCGACCAACAACCTCGACCCGGCGTCGCGCGAACAGGTGCTCGATGCGCTGCGCAGCTATGTCGGTGCGGTGGTGCTGGTCACGCACGACCCGGGCGCCGCCGAGGCGCTGGATCCGCAGCGGGTGGTGCTATTGCCTGACGGCACCGAAGATTTCTGGTCCGACGAGTACCGCGATCTCATCGAGCTCGCCTGAGCGGATCCGGTTCCGGCCCGTTCGGTCATTTTCCCGCGCGGAGTGTGAAGCCTTTTTACCGTGGGTATGCGTCGGGACATCGAGAGGTGGGGAGATGTCGATGAAGAAGACCAACAAGTCCCGAGAGCAGCTGATGCAGGAACTGCGCACCGCCTACGAGAACGGGGCCAGTATCCGGTCGCTGGTGGCCTCCACCGGACGGTCATACGGGTCGATCCACGCGATGCTGCGCGAATCCGGCACCACGATGCGCAGCCGGGGCGGACCCAACCACCGCAGCCGCCGGGCCAGCTGACCGTCGCGGTTCACTGGGACGGGCAGGCGGACGGGCAGGGTCACTCCGAACCCTGGTGGCGCACCGACGCCTCCACCAGGTCCAGTACCGCACTGAGTTTTTCGGGATCGTCACCCGACGCGAGCCGGGCCACCAGCCCGTCGAGCACCAGCTCCAGGTAGGTCCGCAGCACCTCTCCGGGCACGTCGTCGCGCAGCCGGCCGGCCTGCTTCTGGCGGCGCAACCGGGCCGTGGTGGCCGCCGCCAGCTCCGCGGACAACTCCGACCAGCCGCGGTGGAACTCCGGATCGTTGCGCAGCTTGCGGGCGATCTCCAACCGCGTCGTCAACCAGTCGTACTGCTCCGGCGCCGCGATCAGATCCCGCATCACCTGGATCAGCCCCTCGCGGGAGGCCACCTCGGCCATCCGCTCGGCGTCCTCCCGCGCCAGCTCGAAGAACAGGGTGTCCTTGTCCTTGAAGTGGTGGAAGATCGCGCCTCGCGACAACCCGGTCGCCTGCTCCAGGCGGCGCACCGTGGCCTGCTCGTAGCCGTACTCGGCGAAACAGCGGCGGGCGCCGTCGAGAATCTGCCGACGGCGCGCCGCCAGATGGTCGTCAGTCACCCGCGGCAACGGACGTCCCTGCTGTTCCGCCGAGTACGCGTCGACGAGCGGACTACTTGGACTCCAGCATGTTGCGCAGCACGTAGTGCAGGATGCCGCCGTTGCGGTAGTAGTCCGCCTCGCCCGGGGTGTCGATGCGGACCACCGCGTCGAACTCGACCTTCGAGCCGTCCTCCTTGGTGGCGGTCACCTTCACCGTCTTCGGCGTCCTGCCCTCGTTGAGCGCCTCGATCCCGGTGATGTCGAACGTCTCGGTGCCGTCCAGACCCAGGCTCGCCGCCGACTGCCCCTGCGGGAACTGCAGCGGCAGCACACCCATACCGATCAGGTTGGAGCGGTGGATGCGTTCGAACGACTCGGTGATCACGGCCTTCACACCCAGCAGCGCGGTGCCCTTGGCCGCCCAGTCCCGCGACGAACCCGAGCCGTACTCCTTGCCGCCCAGCACGACCAGCGGAATGTTCTGGGCCGCATAGTTCTGCGCGGCGTCGTAGATGAACGCCTGCTCGCCGCCCTTGGTGAAGTCGCGGGTGTAGCCACCGGACACCCCGCCCTCGACAATGGCGTCGAGCAGCCGGTTGCGCAGCCGGATGTTGGCGAAGGTGCCGCGGATCATCACCTCGTGGTTACCGCGCCGCGAACCGTAGGAGTTGTAGTCCTTGCGCTGCACGCCGTGGGACTCCAGATACTGCGCGGCCGGAGTGCCGGGCTGGATGGTGCCCGCCGGGGAGATGTGGTCGGTGGTCACCGAATCGCCCAGCAGCGCCAGCACCCGCGCCCCGGTGATGTCCGACACCGGTGCGGGCTCGGCCGACATGCCCTCGAAGTACGGCGGTTTACGCACATACGTCGACTCCGGATCCCACTGGAAGGTGCTGCCGCTCGGGGTCGGCAGGCTGCGCCAACGCTCGTCGCCCTTGAACACGTCGGCGTAGTTCTTGGTGAACATCTCCTGGCTGATCGCCGAGCGGATGGTGTCCTCGATCTCCTGCTGCGACGGCCAGATGTCGCGCAGGAAGACGTCATTGCCGTCGGAGTCCTTGCCCAGCGGCTGCGATTCGAAGTCGAAATCCATCGTGCCGGCCAGCGCGTACGCGATGACCAGCGGCGGCGACGCCAGGTAGTTCATCTTGGTGTCCGGGTTGATCCGGCCCTCGAAGTTGCGGTTGCCCGACAGCACCGCGGCCACCGACAGATCGTTGTCGTTGATGGCCTTGCTGATCTCGTCGGGCAGCGGACCGCTGTTGCCGATGCAGGTGGTGCAGCCGTAACCGACCAGGTAGAAGCCCAGCTTCTCCAGGTACGGCCACAGACCGGCCTTCTCGTAGTAGTCGCTGACCACCTGCGAGCCCGGGGCCATCGTCGTCTTCACCCACGGCTTGGTCGCGAGGCCCTTGTCCACCGCGTTCTTGGCGAGCAGCGCCGCACCCAGCATCACCTCCGGGTTAGAGGTGTTGGTGCAGGACGTGATCGCCGCGATCACCACCGCGCCGTGGTCGAGCTCGAACTCGCCGAGCTCATCGGACTTCACCCGGACCCGCTTGGTGGGCCGCCCGGTCGGCTCCACCGCCGCCGAGTGCACATGCGCCGGGGTGCCGTTGTCGGCGAACTCGGTGTTGCGCACCGGATCGCTGGCCGGGAAGGTCTCGTCGACGGCCTCGTCGAGCTTGGTGTACTCGGTGGAGTGCTCACCGTCGTCGACATAGTCGGCCAGGTCGCGGCGGAAGGCCGACTTGGCCTCGTTGAGCGAGATGCGGTCCTGCGGACGCTTCGGCCCGGCGATCGACGGCACCACCGTGGACAGATCCAGCTCGAGGTACTCGGAGTACTGCGGCTGACGCTGCGGATCGTGCCACAGCCCCTGCTCCTTGGCGTAGGCCTCGACCAGCGCCAGCTGCTCCTCGCTGCGCCCGGTGAACCGCAGGTAGCTGATGGTCTCCTCGTCGATCGGGAAAATCGCTGCGGTGGAACCGAATTCGGGGCTCATGTTGCCCAGCGTGGCCCGGTTGGCCAGCGGCACCGCGGCGACACCCTCACCGTAGAACTCGACGAACTTGCCGACCACACCGTGCTCGCGCAGCATCTCGGTGACCGTGAGCACGATGTCGGTGGCGGTCACCCCGGGCTGCCGCTCACCGGTGAGCTTGAACCCGACGACGCGGGGGATGAGCATCGACACCGGCTGGCCGAGCATCGCGGCCTCCGCCTCGATACCGCCGACACCCCAGCCCAGCACGCCCAGGCCGTTGACCATCGTGGTGTGGCTGTCGGTGCCCACACAGGTGTCCGGATACGCGACGCCGTCGCGGTCCATCACCACCGAGGCCAGGTACTCGATGTTGACCTGGTGCACGATGCCGGTGCCGGGCGGCACCACCTTGAAGTCGTTGAACGCGCCCTGCCCCCAGCGCAGGAACTGGTAGCGCTCACCGTTGCGCTGGTACTCGATCTCCACGTTGCGCTCGAACGCGTCGGGCCGGCCGAACAGATCCGCGATCACCGAGTGGTCGATCACCAGGTCGGCGGGGGCGAGCGGGTTGACCTTCTCCGGGTCGCCACCGAGCTCGGCGATCGCCTCGCGCATGGTGGCCAGGTCGACGATGCAGGGAACGCCGGTGAAGTCCTGCATCACCACGCGGGCGGGGGTGAACTGGATCTCCACGCTCGGCTCGGCGTTCGGGTCCCAGTTCGCCAGCGCCTCGATGTGCTCCTTGGTGATGTTGGCGCCGTCCTCGGTGCGCAGCAGGTTCTCGGCGAGCACCTTCAGGCTGTAGGGAAGTTTGTCAGTGCCGGGCACCGCGCTCAGGCGGTAGATGTCGAATTTTCGGTCCCCGACGGTCAGCGTGCCGCGCGCATCGAACGAATTCAGGGAAGAGCCCTTCGTATTTCCTTTGCTCACATCAACTCCCGGCTAGTCATCGCCGCCGACGGGCTGTGTCAACGGCGCCGATAATCCTAACAGTACGCTTGTCCTGTATAACGCCCGGTCCGACCCCAGTCTTCCCTGTCGGAGACCGGTTGTCAGGTGGATACCCAACGCGGTGATCGCGTACCGTTCCAGGCTGTGACCGCACCTGTGCTGCCGGCCTACATACCCGACGAGTTGTGTACCACCCTCGGCATCGAGGCCGATCGGGACCTCAACCCCGACGCCCCGGAGGCGTGTCTCGACGCGCTGAACGCCGATCTGCAGGACGACCATGTCAGCGCCGCGGGGCTCGAGCCCGAGCAGCTCGACGAGTTGCAACAGGTGGTCGCCGACGCCCGCGCCGACGGCATCGACCTCAAAGTGGTGGTCATCGACCAGAACCCGTGGATGGACACCGCGCTGCGCGATGTCGCCACCGAGGTCGGCATCAACCATCCGGACGCCACCGTGCTGGTGCTCAGCCCGTCGTTCGCCGGGACCTACAGCACCACCTACGATCGGGTCACGCTCGAGGCGGGGGAGGACTACGCCAAAGCGGTGCCCGGGAATCCGGCGGCGGCCACCCAGGCGTTCGTCGACCAGCTGCAGGCGCCGCAGTTCCCGTGGACCGGGCTGACCATCGCGCTGGTGATCCTGGTCGCCCTCGCCATGGCCGCCACCCGCGCGCTCCAGGTCCGCGCCCGGCGGACGGCCCCGCCGTCCACCCCGGAATCGACCCCGGCCCCGTGATGGGCCCCGTGCGTCGGTACCGGCCGTTACGGTGGAGCCCGTGCCGGTGACCTTCGACGACATTGCCACGTCCGACTACATCCTGCTGACCACGTTCACCAAGGACGGCCGGCCCAAACCCACCCCGGTGTGGGCGGCGCCCGACGGCGACGGTCTACTGGTGATCACCCAGGAGAAGTCCTGGAAGGTCAAGCGCATCCGCAACACCCCCCGCGTCACCATCGCCAAATGCGACATGCGGGGCAATCCGACCAGCGAACCGGTCGAGGCCGTCGCCACCATCCTGGACAAATCCCGCACCGGGGAGGTCTACGACGCGATCGGCAAACGCTACGGACTGCTGGGCAAGGCGTTCAACTTCTTCTCCAAGCTGCGCGGCGGGATGCGCACCAACGTCGGGTTGAAGATCCGCCCGGCCGGAACCTGATCGGCCACCGGGACGTTTGACCGATATGGCACAGCGGCTGTTCCTGCTCTACGCCGTCGTCGAACTGGCGGTGTTCATCGCGATGGTGACGACGGTGGGCTTCGGCTGGGCGGTGCTGGCCGTGCTGGTGGCGTTCCTGCTCGGGCTCGTCCTGGCCGGTGCGCAGGTCACCCGGCAGCTCCGCGAACTGCGCAGCACACTCGCCGGGGCCGCACCTCCGGGCCGGCTCGGCTCCCCGCTGGGTGCGGCCACCGACAGCCTGATGGTGGCGGCGGGCACGGTGCTCGTGGTGGTGCCCGGCCTGGCCAGTTCGGTGCTCGGCGCGCTGCTGTTGGCGCCGCCGACGCGGGCGGTGCTGCGGCCGGCGATCACCGCGGTGGCGGCCCGGAGAATCAGCCGGCACCTGCCGTTGATCACGGTGGCCGGCCACCGCGCCGGGCGGCCCGGTTACATTGACGGCGAAGTGATCGACGCCCACGTCGTCGAGCACGTGACCGACACCGTGACCGACACGGACGTTGCCGGCACCGTGATCGACGCCGATCAGCCCCGCCTGCCACGCACCGACTGACACACCGTGACGACCACACTCCTGCTCAACGGCCGGGTGTACAGCCCCGCCATGCCCGACGCCACCGCCCTCGCGGTGCGCGACGGCGTCGTCGCCTGGCTCGGCACCGACGACGTCGGCCGCCACCAGTTCCCCGACGCCACCGTGATCGATCTGGACGGCGCCTTCCTGGCGCCCGCCTTCGTCGACGCGCATGTGCACCTCACCGCCACCGGGCTCGCGCTGACCGGGCTGGACCTGCGCCCCGCGACCTCGTTGCGGCACTGTCTGGACCTGCTCGCCGAGCACGCCCGGCGGCATCCCGAGGGGCCGATCTGGGCGCACGGCTGGGACGACTCGGAGTGGCCCGAGCAGCGCCCACCACACACCGACGACGTGGACCGCGTCGTCGGTGGCCGGCCCGCCTACCTGGCCCGGGTCGACGTGCACTCGGCGGTCGCCTCCACCGGGCTGCGCCGGTCGGTGCCGGACCTGGGGCAGCGCACCGGGTTCGACCCGCAACGTCCGCTGACAGCCGACGCCCACCACGCGGTGCGCGCGGCCGCCCGCGCCGGCCTCACCGCCGAGCAGCGGCACGCGGCCCGCACCGCCGCGTTGCGCCACGCCGCCGCCCACGGCGTCGTCGCCGTACACGAATGCGCCGGCCCGCAGATCGGCGGCCTCGACGACTGGCAGGCTCTGCGCGACCTCGACCTCGGGGTGGAGATCATCGGCTACTGGGGCGAACCCGTCCGCACCGCCGCGGAGGCCACCGAACTGACGGCCGCCACCGGGGCGCGCGGGTTGGCCGGCGACCTGTTCGTCGACGGCGCGCTCGGGTCGCGCACCGCATGGCTGTCCCGGCCCTACCACGATGCACCGGACACCTGCGGCAACCGCCATCTCGACCCCGATGCCGTGTTCGCGCATCTGCGGGCCTGCACCGAGGCCGGGGTGACGGCCGGATTCCACGTCATCGGCGACGCCGCCGTCACCGCCGTCGTCGACGCCCTACAGCGGGTGGTCGACGAGTTCGGGGCACCGTCGGTGGCACGCTGCGGACACCGGTTGGAGCACCTCGAGATGGTCGACGCCGAGCAGGCCGAGCGTCTCGGCAGCTGGGGCGTGGTGGCCAGCGTGCAACCCAACTTCGATGCGCTGTGGGGCGGCGAGAACGGGATGTACGCCCGGCGTCTGGGCCCCGATCGCGCGGCCGGGCTGAACCCGCTGGCGCTGTTAGCATCGGCAGGCGTGCCCCTCGCGTTCGGCTCGGATTCGCCCGTCACCAGCATGAATCCGTGGGAGACGGTGCGTGCCGCCACGCTGCACCACACCCCGGGCAGCGCGGTGTCGGCGCGTGCGGCGTTCGCGGCGGCCACCCGCGGCGGATGGCGTGCCGGCGGTGTCCGCGACGGCGTGAGCGGCACCCTGGTGCCGGGGGCGCCCGCCTCCTACGCCGTCTGGGACGCCGACGAACTCGAGATCGCCACCCCCGACGACGCCGTGCAGCGGTGGTCGACCGATCCGCGCTCACGGGTGCCGGCGCTGCCCCGGCTCGCGGCCGGGGACCGGCTGCCACGGTGCCGGCAGACGGTACATCGAGGTGCGGTCATCCATGGCTGACCGCGGCCGGCGCGACCGGCGCGCGCCCGGCCGGCGATCCGGGCCGACGTCCGGGCCGACATCCGGGCCGACGTCCGGGCCGGCATCAGGACCGACCAGGTCTGAACCGCCCACCGACCCCATCGGCTTCGACCCGATCACCGACGACCCGGCCGAAGATCCGGCCGAGGATCCGGCCGAAGATCCGGCCGGCGACGACCCGGTGGAAGATCCGGCCACCGACGAGCCGGCCACCGACGAGCCGAGCCGGGCCGACACCGCGGAACCGGGCGATCGGCCGGCTGACCGGCTGATCCGGTTCGCCCACCGCGCCGGCCGCGCCGTGCTGGACCGGCTGCCGCAGCTCGGTCTCACGGTGCTGGCCGGTCTGCTGCTGTGTGTGAGCTTCCCCCCGATGGGCTGGTGGTATCTGGCCCCGGTCGCACTCGCCCTGCTGGGCGGGGTGCTGGTCCACCGGGCGACGACCCTCGCCGGCGGCTTCGGCTACGGCGTGCTGTTCGGGTTGGCCTTCCACATCCCGCTGCTGCCCTGGATCAGCGGGCTGGTGGGCGCCGTGCCGTGGCTGGCGTTGTCGGTGGTGCAGGCGGTGTTCCCCGGGTTGTTCGGGCTGGCGGCGGTTGCGGTGCGCCGACTGCCCGGCCGGCCGGTGTGGTTCGCGCTGCTGTGGGTGGCCTACGAGTGGATCAAGTCGTCGGTGCCGTTCGGCGGCTTCCCCTGGGGTGTGGTGGCCTACAGCCAGACCAACGGGCCGCTGCTGGCCCTGGCGCAGATCGGCGGGGCGCCGCTGGTGTCGTTCGCGGTGGCGCTCACCGGCTTCAGCCTGGCCGCGCTCACGGCGGCGATCGTCCGGTGGTGGCGCAGCGACTCGCACCGGGCCGCCCCGCCCGCGGTGGTGCTGCCCGGACTGTGCATCGCGGCGGTGCTGCTGGCCACCGCGGTGGTGTGGCCGCAGGTGCGCTACTCCGGCGCCGGCGCCGATGCGGCCGACCAGCCGATCCGGGTGGCGGCGGTGCAGGGCAACGTGCCGCGGCTGGGCCTGGACTTCAACGCGCAACGTCGTGCGGTGCTCGACAACCACGTCCGCGAAACCATGCGGCTGGCCGAGGACGTCCGCGCCGGGCGTGCCGAACAACCGCTGTTCGTGGTGTGGCCGGAGAACTCCTCCGACATCGATCCGCTCGCCAATCCCGATGCTCACCAGCAGATTTCGGCTGCAGCCGCGGCGATCCGCGCGCCGATCCTGGTCGGCGGGGTGGTGCGCGCGCCCGGATACCGCCCGGACAACCCGGTGGCCACCAACTCGGTGCTGGTCTGGGATCCGGAGACCGGGCCCACCGACCGTCACGACAAGCAGATCGTGCAACCGTTCGGCGAGTATCTGCCCTGGCGGGACTTCTTCCGCCGGTTGTCCCCGTACGCCGACCGGGCGGGCTACTTCATCCCGGTCGACGGGGACGGGGTGGTGACCGCGGCCGGTGTCCCGGTCGGTGTGACCACCTGCTGGGAGGTGATCTTCGACCGGGCCGCCCGCGAGTCGGTGCGCAACGGCGCCGAGGTGCTGGCGGTGCCGACCAACAACGCCACCTTCGACGAGGCGATGAGCGAACAGCATCTGGCGTTCGCCCGGCTGCGGGCCGTCGAACACAACCGCTACGCGGTGGTCGCGGGCACCACCGGCATCAGCGCGGTGATCACCCCCGACGGCCGGGAAGTCGCCCGGACCCGGTTCTTCGAACCCGCCTACCTGGACGTGCAGGTGCGGTTGAAAACCCAACTCAGCCCGGCCACCCGGTACGGGCCGGTCATCCACGGCGCCCTGATCGCCGCGGCGTTGGCCGGTCTGGGCGCTGCCCTGGCCGGGACGGTATTGCAGAATGGAAGACTCGTGCCCCACGCGCTGCGGGGTCGACGAAGAGCAAAGGAGTCCCATGACGACGGGCCAGCAACCCGACCCCGACACCACGGACAATCGACGTCCGAGTCAGCGCACTCTGGTGATCATCCCGACCTACAACGAACGGGACAATCTGCCGCTGATCGTGGATCGGGTGCATCGGGCCTGCCCCGGGGTGCACGTGCTGATCGTCGACGACGGCAGCCCCGACGGCACCGGTGAGCTGGCCGACGAGCTGGCGCTGGCGGACCCGGATCGGGTGCACGTCATGCACCGCGCCAGCAAGGCCGGTCTGGGCGCGGCCTATCTGGCCGGATTCCGGTGGGGGCTGAACCGCCAGTACTCGGTGCTGGTGGAGATGGACGCCGACGGCAGCCACGCCCCGGAGGAGCTGCACCGGCTGCTCGACGCCGTCGACGCCGGGGCGGACCTGGCCATCGGGTCGCGCTACGTCGACGGTGGTCAGGTGCGCAACTGGCCGCGGCGGCGGCTGCTGCTGTCACGCACCGCCAACACCTATTCGCGGTTGCTGCTGGGGGTGGACATCCGCGACATCACCGCCGGCTACCGGGCCTACCGGCGCGAGGTACTGGAGAAGATCGACCTGGACGCGGTCGACTCGAAGGGCTACTGCTTCCAGATCGACCTGACCTGGCGCGCGATCAACCACGGCTTCAAGGTCGTCGAGGTGCCGATCACCTTCACCGAACGGGAGCTCGGCCAGTCGAAGATGAGCGGCTCCAACATCCGCGAAGCGATCTTCAAGGTCGCGGAATGGGGAATCCGCGGGCGCCTGGACCGCGCCCGCGGCATCGTCCGTTAGTCAGGGTCCGCTGGTCAGGGCCCGTAAGTCAGGGTCCGTCAGTCAGGGCCCGTCAGTCAGGTCTCGCCGGGGGACCGGCCGGCTAGCTCCCGGCGCCGCGCCGCTTGGCGCGGATCACCTCGAGCCGCTCCTTGAGCAACTCCTCGAGATCCTCGATCGACCGCCGCTCCAACAGCATGTCCCAGTGCGTCCGCGGCGGCTTGGTCTTCTTCGGTTCGGGGGCCTCACCCTCGAGCAGGGTGCCCTCCATCCCGTTCTTGCACAGCCAGGTGCCGGGGATCTCAGCGTCGTCGGCGAACGGGACCTCGAAGATCTCACCGTTCGGGGTGCGGTAGCGGGCGATCTGACGCGGCGCCAGGTCGTGGTTACGGTCGGTCTCGTAGCTCACGGCTCCGAGCCGGCTACCCCTCAAGACACGATCAGCCATCGTCGATACTCTCCTCACAGATTTGCTGCCAGAAACCACAACGCAGCAACACACCACATAGTTCCCGAGTAGTTCCGGACTCAGCCGTCGATGATACGCCGGTTCCGGCGGCGCGCGGTTTACAGTCTTGTGCCGTGGCATCCGAAACCCGTAAGCGCACCCGGGTACAACCCTGCCGCTGGTGTGGCCGGGAGGTGCCCGACGCCGGACTCGGCCGGCGGCGCCAGTACTGCCGCCAGTCCTGCCGGCAACGCGCCTACGAACAGCGGTCGATGGTCAAGGGCACGGCGTTGCCGCCCGATGCGGTGGTGCTCTCCGCCGAGGAGGCCGCCCAGCTCGCCGATCGCGTCTATCAGGTGCGCTGCGCCGCCGAGGACATCGCCACCGCGCTCGACGAGGGCGCCGGGACCGCCGAACTCAAACAGCTCTGCGAGGAGCTGATGCGCGCCGCCAAGGCGGCCGACGGCTGGCGCTGAACCGGCGGGCACCGCCGCGGGCTGGCCAACAGCCCCGGTCGGCGGTCAAGCTGAGGGTGTGGACGAATGGTTCGAACGCAGTCCGTTCGTCGGTTTCGTGCCCTGGATCCTCTACTGGGTGGTGGCCGGCGGGCCGAGCACCTGGCAGTACGGCGCGATGTGCGCACTGCTCGCGGCCTTCATCCTGGGGGTGTCGATGGGCCGGGGGAGACCGAAGCTGCTCGACGTCGCCACCATGGTGTTCTTCTTCGCGGTCACGGTGGCCGGCGCCGTCGTCGGCGCGCGGGACCGGGACTGGATGGACACCCACGCCATCACGTTGTCCAGCGGTGCGCTCGCCGTGATCACGCTGGCGTCGCTGTTCTTCGTACCGTTCACCGAGCAGTACACCCGCGCCTCGGCGCCGCGGGCGGCCTGGCAGCGGCCGGTGTTCCGGCGGACGAATCAGGTGCTGACCGCGATGTGGGGCGCGGCGTTCGGTCTCATCGCGGTGCTGGGCCTCATCGGTGTGCACATGCCCGAAACGGCCCACTGGACCCACTGGGTGCTCCCGGTGGTGGTGATCACCGGAGCGGTCGCGATGACCCAGGTGTACCCGCAGCGGGTGCGGGAACGTGTTCGGCCCGCCACCGGTTAACAGCTGTACTTGACGCCGACGTCCTCGGGCGCCGGCACCTCCTTCAGGCAGCCGTAGGCCTCGATGCCGGTGTCGCTGAACTTCACCGCCGAACGGTGCGCGTAGTTGACGCAGAACACCCCGGAAGCGTCTGAACGGCACCGGTAGTCACCGAACGCCACGCTGCGGCCGTGGGGCAGTTCCGCCCCGGTGCCGGCGGCGAAACGGCCCGGGTCGGCGTGCGCCGAGCCGATCTGCACCGTGGTGCCCGGGAAGTCGACCCAGCCGCCCTGCCACTGACCCTCGCCCGGGGTGGGCCGGCGCGGCGGGTCGGCCAACTCCACCAGGCAGGCCAGCGCCCCGTCGAACCGGGCGGCGGTCATGCAGTTCACCGTGCCCGACGGGTTGACGAACGCGACGTCGCCGTCCAGCTCGGTGGTCTCACCGTCCCGGGTGGCGGCCCCGAACCCCGCGGCGTCGACCGGTTCGGCGGCCTCGATCCAGGCCACCACCTCGTTGATCGTGGCCCCGGCCCGGGGAGCGGCGGTCGGCGTCGTGCTGGTGGTCGTGGTGGTCGGGGTGCCGGTGGTGGTGCGGGTGGTCGGCGGCGCCGTCAGGGTCGGCAGCCGCTGTTCGACGTCTGCGGTCTGGCCCTGGGAGCACGCCGCAACCAGTGCGGATGCGGCGAGGAGCAGAGCGATGCGCATATCGGTCAGGCTAGACGGCCGGCCCGGTCCCGGTGCGGGAGGCCGGGTCGCGGCGTCGGATTCGATACGGTCGGGTGATGCACGAACATCGGGTGCGCGTGCAGATCAGCACCGGGACGATCGAGGGGTTCACCCGGGACGGCGTGCACCGCTGGCGCGCGATCCCGTACGCGAAACCACCGGTGGGTCCGCTGCGGTTGCGGGCGCCGGAGCCGGCCGACCCGTGGCCGGGGGTGCGGCACTGCCACGGTTTCGGCAATTGCGCACCCCAGGAACGCAAGTACACCCTGATCGGGTTGGGTAAGTACCAACCGATGGGCGAGGACTGCCTCACCCTCAACGTGGTCGCGCCCGAACACCCGCCGGACTCGCCGATGCCGGTGCTGGTGTTCATCCACGGCGGCGGCTACCTGCTGGGCAGTTCGGCCACCCCCATCTACGACGGGGCCGCCCTGGCGCGGCGCGGTTGTGTGTACGTGTCGGTGAACTACCGGCTGGGTGCGCTGGGCTGTATGGATCTGTCGTCGCTGAGCACCCGCAGGCATCCGATCGACAGCAATCTGTTCCTGCGGGATCTGGTGCTAGCCCTGCAGTGGGTGCGCGACAACATCTCGGTGTTCGGCGGCGACCCGGGCAACGTGACGATCTTCGGGGAGAGCGCCGGCGCACACGCGGTCGCCACGTTGATGGCCGTCCCGGCTGCCAAAGGGCTTTTCTCCCAGGCGATCTCGCAGAGCCCCGCGAGCGGTATGGTCCGCTCGGCCGACGTCGCCGCCGAGTTCGCCCGCCGGTTCGCCGATCTGCTCGGCGCGGGCCGGGACCCGGCCGCGGCGCTGATGGCGGCATCCCCGGCGGATCTGGTGCGGGCCCTCGACGAGCTGATCAGCCGCGGAATGACCGACATGCCAGGCGCATTCGCGGTCGGGCCGAGTTACGGCGACGACTGTCTGCC
Organism: Mycolicibacterium thermoresistibile; assembly: GCF_900187065.1. Taxonomy (NCBI): domain Bacteria; kingdom Bacillati; phylum Actinomycetota; class Actinomycetes; order Mycobacteriales; family Mycobacteriaceae; genus Mycobacterium; species Mycolicibacterium thermoresistibile. Next base: position 2,589,381 of record NZ_LT906483.1, on the reverse strand, counting down.
CCGCCATCCGGTCGAGGCGATGCGCGACGGCCGGGCTCACGACGTTCCGCTGATCGTCGGCACCAACGCCGAGGAGGGGCGGTTGTTCCGGCGCTTCCTGCCGTTGCTGCCGATCAGCGAACCGATGATCGAGGCGCTGTTCGGCGACACCGACGCCGAGGTGCGCGACCGCATCATCGCGGCCTATCCCGGCTATCCGGACGCCGATGCCTGCATCCGGCTGGGCGGTGACTTCGCGTTCGGCACCGCCGCCTGGGAGATCAGCGAGGCGCACAGCCGGCACGCCCCGACCTATGTGTACCGCTACGACTACGCGCCGCGGATGCTGCACTGGTCGGGGATCGGCGCCACCCACGCCACCGAACTGCTGGCGGTGTTCGGCACCTACCGCACCCGCCCGGGCCGGCTGCTGACCCTGGCCGGCGACTGGGTGTCGGCGCAGCGGGTCAGCAGCGATCTGCAGCGACGCTGGCTGGCGTTCGGCCGCACCGGGGTGCCGGGCGACGATTGGCCGGCCTACACCGCCGAACACCGCCCGGTGCGGGTGTTCGACCGGAACCCGCGGGTGGAATACGACCCGGACGCGCACCGGCGACAAGCCTGGCAGGGTTTCACCCTCACCCGGCCTGACCGGAATTGACAGGCGTCAAGAACTCTGCCGAAAACGGCCTCGGGGACGGTGCCGATGGCCTACGTTGGTCGCGTGCAACCGACCAGGAACCGTGTCATCGAACGGCCCACCGACCTGACCACCCACTGGCTGACCGAGAAGCTCACCGCCGGAACACCCGGAGCCGGCCGGGTCACCGATTTCACCGTCGAACGCATCGGCACCGGCCAGATGAGCGAGTGCTACCGGGTCACGTTGTCGTGGACCGGTGACGGTGCGGACCGGCCGGCCTCGGTGGTGCTCAAGGTCGCCGCCAGCGACCCCACCAGCCGCCAGACCGGGGTGTCGCTGGGACTCTACGAACGCGAGGTCCGCTTCTACGCCGACATCGCCCCGCGCCTGACCGGCGGTCCGATCGCCCCGTGCTACCACGCCGCCTACGACCCGGACAGCGGCGCGTTCGACCTGCTGCTCGGGGACGCCGCCCCGGCCCAGGTCGGCGACGAGATCCGCGGCGCCACACCGGAACAGGCCAAGCTGGCGCTGGCCGAACTCGGCAAGGTGCACGCACCGCTGCTGGGTGACGAGCAGTTGGGCGGTGCGGAGTGGCTCAACCGCGACGCCCCGATCGACCAGGCGCTGCTCGCCCAGCTCTACGCCGGGTTCGTCGAACGTTACGGCAATCTGGTCAGCGACGCCCACCGGCTGGTGTGCGAGCGGCTGATCGCGGCCTTCGACGACTACCTCGCCGCCGAGGCGGCGGGCCGACCACACGGCCTGGTGCACGGCGACTTCCGGTTGGACAACATGCTTTTCGGCGACCCGCACGCCGCGCGACCGTTGACCGCCGTGGACTGGCAGACCGTCGCGTGGGGGCCGGCGCTGACCGATGTGGCGTACTTCCTGGGCTGTGCGCTGAAGACCGAGGACCGCCGCGCGCACTACGACGAGCTGCTACGCGCCTACCACGACGCGCTGGGGCCCGAACCGGCCCTGACCCTCGACGAGGTGCGCGACCGGGTGCGTCGGCAGACCTTCACCGGTGTGGTGATGGCGATCGTGCCGGCGATGCTGGTGGAGCGCACCGAACGCGGCGACGAGATGTTCCTGACGCTGCTGGGGCGACACTGCGACCACGTGCTCGACACCGGTGCGCTGGACATCCTGCCGCCGCCGGCCGCCCCCGAACCCTTGCGACCCGAGCCCGCCGACGAGTATCCGCACCGGCCCACCGACGAGCCGTTGTGGAATGAGAGCTGGTATTTCGACTTCGTCGACGCCGAACAGGGGGTGGGCGGCTGGGTGCGGCTGGGACTGATGCCCAACGAGGGTGTCGCCTGGGTCAACGCCCTGCTGTGCGGGCCGGACATGCCGACGATCGCGCTCACCGAATGGGAGGCCCCGCTGCCGGCCGACCCGTTCCGGACCCGCACCGGCACCGCCGAACTCGACATGGAAGCCACCGATCCGCTGCGGTCGTACCGGGTGACGGTGCGGGGTCGCGGTCAGTCCTACGACGATCCGGCGGTGCTGCTGGCCGGCGGCGCCGGGGAGCCCGTGGAGCTCACCTTCGACCTGGAGTGGACCTCGGCCGGCACGCCCTATCAGTACCGGATCACCCCGCGCTTCGAGATCCCCTGCACGGTGTCGGGAACCGTCACCGCCGGGGACCGCAGCTACACCGTCACCGCGGTGCCCGGACAGCGGGACCACTCGTGGGGGGTGCGCGACTGGTGGGGGATGGAGTGGGTGTGGAGCGCGCTGCACCTCGACGACGGCACCCGTCTGCACGGGGTGGACGTGCGGATCCCGGACATGGGGCCGATCGGCATCGGCTACATCCAACCGCCGGACGGACCGCTGCTCGAACTCAGCGGGGTGCGGGCCCGCGAAACCGTCGCCGGCACCGGTCTGCCGGTCGCCACCACCATCGAGTTGACTCCCGGTGACGTCTCGGTGGACATCGACATCCAGGGTCACGCGCCGGTGCGGTTGACCGCCCCCGACGGGCGGGTGAGCCACTTCCCGCGGGCCTGGTGCCGGGTCACCACCGCCGACGGCCGCACCGGCGTCGGCTGGGTGGAGTGGAACCGCGTGCAGACCTGACCCCTCGCGCCGACGAGGCGGGCGCCGCGGATGCGGCAGAGTGGTCCGCGTGACGGTGCTCAAGTCGGTGATCCTGTTCGCGGTCGCCGCGCTGTTCGAGATCGGCGGCGCATGGCTGGTGTGGCAAGGGGTGCGGGAACACCGCGGACTGCTGTGGATGGGTGCGGGGGTGATCGCGCTCGGCGCCTACGGTTTCTTCGCGGCGTTCCAGCCCGACCCGCACTTCGGCCGAGTGCTGGCCGCCTACGGCGGGGTGTTCATCGCCGGATCACTGGTCTGGGGCATGGTCGCCGACGGATTCCGGCCGGACCGCTGGGATGTCATCGGCGCGGCGGTGTGTCTGCTGGGCGTCGCGCTGATCATGTACGCACCCCGGTAGCGGTGTTATGCCAGCCGGGCGCTGTCGTCGTCGAGTTCGGCGCGGTTGAGACCCATCGGGGTCGCGGCCGGGATGTCGCCGGCGGCGACGACCGCCCGGGCGATCGGGGTGAGCGTGCGGAACAACGTCTCGACCTCGTCATCGGTCAGCGGGTCGAGCACCGCCAGCGCGAGCCGGTCGGTGGTGTCCTCGATGTGTTGTTTGAGGGCCCGGCCGGCGTCGGTGAGCGCACCGTCGGCGTCGAGCAGTCCGCGCCCCGCGAGCCGATCCTGAATCCGAGCCCACTCCTCGTCGTCGTAGTCGCGGGACCGCATGATCAACTCTGCGGGCACCCGGTCGGCGGCGGCGTGCAGCACATTGCTCTCCCGCCCGCTGATGCCGGCCGCGGTCAGCACCGCGACGTGGGCGTCGCCGCGGTGTTCGCGCAGCAGCGTGACCGCATGCCACAGCCGGGCCACCGGATCGTCGGGCCAGTCCAGTGCCGCGTTGGCGGCGAACAGCGGGCGTCCGTCGAGTCCCGCGCTGCCGGCCGCCCTCGCCGCCAGTTCCGCCGCGGTGCGGACACTTTCGCTGTCACGCACCCCGTAGCGGTGCAACGCCGCGACCGCCGACTCCTGGCGGGCTCGCAGCGCCTGCTCGGGACCGGCGATCTGCCATGCGTCGGGCAGCGCCCTGGCCACCCGGGTCGGCGCGAAGTTGTAGAACACGGCCGTCACGACCTCGGTCGGCACCCGGCCCAACGGTGCGGACCGGGACGCGAAATACCCCATCCAGAAGCCCCGGTACCCCAGATCGTCGAGGGCGCGGCGGGCTTCCGGGGCGAAGTAGGTGACGGCGTGCACCGGTTCGAAGCGGTCGTAGAACCGGCGGGCCAGAATCGCGGTTCGAGTTCGAGTCACGGGTGCAGTCAAACACCCGCCGCGGGCCGCCGGGAAGACCGGTGGGTACTCGAACGTGCCGGTAGTTCCTCGAAGATGCCGGTAGGTTCTCGAGGGTGGTTGTCGACGTGCCGGGGATCGTCGTGATGGGCGTCTCGGGCTGCGGGAAATCGACGGTGGGCGCCGCGCTGGCGCGGCGGCTCGGCGTGCCGTTCGCCGACGCCGATGACTTCCACCCGCCGGCGAACATCGCCAAGATGGCGTCCGGTCGGCCGCTGGACGACCCGGACCGGTTGCCCTGGCTGGAGGCGGTCGGCCGATGGTCGGCCGGGCAGCCCGGCGGGGCGGTGGTGGCGTGTTCGGCGCTCAGACGCGGCTACCGGGACCGGTTGCGGCGGCACCGCGGCGACCTCGTATTCCTGCATCTCACCGGCGAACCCGAGGTGATCGCCCGCCGGCAGGCTGGGCGCACCGGCCACTTCATGCCGTCATCGCTGCTGCGCTCGCAGTTCGACACGCTGGAGCCGCTGCAGCCGGATGAGCCCGGCGCGACCGTCGACGTGGACCGGAGCGTCGACGCGATCGTCGACGACTGCCTGGACCACGTGCGGAGCCGGCGCCCCTAGTCCTTGACGACCTGGGTGCCGCCGGCCAGTTCGTCGTGCTGACCCTGTTTGGTGGGGCTGACCCCGATCGTCACGGCGATGACGATGTAGGCGATCAGCGCGAGCAGCCCGCCGATGAACGGGATGATCGGCAGCAGAGTGAACGCGTTGCGGATCGCCGACTGCTTCGGGTCCGGCTTGGCGGCGCCGCCCGGGCCCCGCACACTCAGGCCGAACACCTTCTTGCCGGGGGTCCAGCCCACGGTGATCTCGAAGGCCAGGAAGTACAGGAACATCGCCGCCCCGGAGAACACACCGGTGACCCAGATGTCGGCGTCGAACACGAACGGCAGCACCGCGGACAGGATCATCACGATGAGGCCGTCGACCAACCGGGCGAAGAACCGGACCATCAGCCCGGCGGGACGCGTCGGCCCGGGTGGAGGCATCTGACCGCCCGGAAACCGACCGCCCGGAAACTGACCGCCGTAGTCGGGGGCGGGCCCGTAACCGCCGGCGGTCATCGCTGATCCCGGGACTGCGCGTTGCGATATCGGTTCACGACGCCCACGATACCGGCCACGATGACGACACCGCCGGATCGCGACGGGAGTCGACCGGGCAGGATCAGCTGTCGGGATCAGTGCCGCTTGCGTTGCTTCTCAGCGCGTTTGCGGGCCTTGTCGGCTTGTTTGCGGGCCTTCTTCGCCTCCTTGCGCGCGGTCGTGGCGAGCTCGTCGGCGCGGACCCGGGCCTCGGCGGCGCTGCTGCGCGCGATCTCGGCGAACTCGTGGCGGCGTTCACGGGCGGCGGCGGCCAGTTCGGGCGCGCGCTCCCGGGCCAGCTCGGCCAACTCGGTGCTGCGACCACGGGCCGCCTCGGCCAGTTCCGGTGCCCGCTCGCGGGCGAGCTCGGCCCAGTGCGAACCCCGCTCGCGGGCGACCGCGGCGAGTTCGGGGGCGCGTTCACGCGCCACCTCGGCCAGCTCGGCGCCGCGCTCCCGGGCGACGTGGGCGAGCTCGCGGCCCCGCTCGGCGCCCACCTGCAGACCATGTTCGAGTTTCTCCACCAACGGGCTGTCGGCCACCGAGGCGCCGGCCGCCGCACCCGCGGGCAGGGCGGCCGAGACGGCGCCGGAGACCTTCGCCGCGGCCTGGCGGCTGCGCCACCCCAGCGACGGTCTGCCCTCGGTGTCGACCGCCGCGATGATCAGGCCGCCGATCAGGCTGATGTCGGTGAGAAACGCCCGCCGCTCATCGGCCTTGCGCTGCGGATCGGATTCGGTCCAGAACATGTGCCCGCCAAGGCTTCCGGGAACCACCGACAGGGCCAGCACCGCGGAGGCGACCCGGGGCAGCTTGCCGGTCGCCAGCAGCGCGCCGCCGGCGATCTGCACCATGCCGTTGATGCGGGCGACGGTCTCGGCGTCGGTCGGAACACGGGGTCCGACCGGCTCGGGCAGTTTGGTGAGGCCCTCGATGGTCGGGCGGGCCGCGTCGGCCGCCGGCTTGGGACTGCGCACCGCATCCACGCCTCGACCGATGAACACCGCGGACAACATGGGACGCGCGATTCGACGAATCAACATGGAGCGGGTGTTCCCCACAGCGCCCGGTCACAAACCACGCGATCACCCGGGAGGGCGCCGTTTCCGCAGGGGTATCGCGAACCAGGGACCGGCCGCCGCCGCCAGCGTGATCGAGCCGCTCAGCAGGGTAACCCCGTCTGGACCACCCGCAACTCCTGCAGCAGGGTCGCCCAATGCCGATCCAACCGCTCGGTCTGCGTCTCGTTCCGGCCGGGATCCCAGCGCCGGGCGGCTCGGTCGGCGTTCACGCACCGATTCTGACGGTCTGTGACCGCGCCGGTGGCCGGTTGGCCCGCCCGGGCGGTCTATGCTGATGCCGCGACACGGAGGTTGATGTGAACTTCACCTGGGAACGGCTGGCTGACAAGGTGTTTCGGACCCGGTTGCCGTTTCTGGACGTCACGGTCGGCGTCGTCTGCGGCAGCACCGGAACACTACTCGTCGACACCGGCACCACGCTGGGTGAGGCCGCCGCCATCGTCGCCGACGTCGGCGAGCTGGCCGCCACGCCGATCACCCACATCCTGCTCACCCACAACGATTTCGACCACATTCTCGGCATCGGCGGTCATCCGGGGGCGGAGGTGTTCAGCACCGACCGGGTGGTGGCGACGCTGCTGCACGAGTCGGCTCAGCTGCGTGACGAGGCGCTGTCCTACGACGCCGACCCGCAGGAGATCGACGCCGCGATCGCGGCCCGCCGCATCCCGGACCACGCCGTGCGGCAGGCCGTGGTCGGGCTGGGGGACCGGACGGTGTCGATCGTGCACCCCGGACGCGGTCACACCGACCACGATCTGATCGCCGTGGTGCGGGGCGCGGAACGGCCGGTGGTGTTCTGCGGGGACCTGGTGGAGGAGTCGGGCGAGCCGTCCGTGGAAGCCGACTCCGATCCGGGTTCCTGGCCGGCGACCCTGGACCGGCTCCTGCGGATCGGGGGTCCGGACGCGGTCTACGTCCCGGGGCACGGCGCCACCGTCGACGCCGCGTTCGTGCAGCGGCAGCGGCAGTGGCTCGCCGAGCGGGTGTGACCGATCCCATCCGCCCGGATCCGACCGGATGTGATCCAGATCATTGCCCCGCCCGCGTGAGTTAGGTCAGCCTTACCTTCTTGACCGACCGAAACTCAGAGGGCGCGTGGTGTCACATTTCGATTTCGCTGGAGACCCGACGCTGGACGAGGGACGCCGCCGGGCCGCGGTGCTCGCCGCGATCGGCGACGACTGGGATCCGATCGCGGTGCTCGAACAGGAGGAGCTGGCATACGACATGCTCTACTCCGGCCTCGACGATCAGCAGCAGCGGGTGTACGACGGGCTTGTCGAGGCCGGGGTGCTGCCGAGGCGGGAGGCCGGCCGTGCTGCCGATTGATCCGACCGCCGACCCGTCCCGCCGCGCCTGGCTGGCCTGCCCGGCGTGCGACCACGGACGGGACTGCGCGGTGTGTCAGGGCCGCCGCAACTGCCGGGACCACTGGCAGTATCTGCTGAGCAATCAGGGCGCCGTGGTGCACCTGCAGTGCCCGCACTGCGCCCATCTGTGGTCGACCGACACCCGCCGTTCGGCTCGCCGGGTGGCCTGAAGCCCCGTCAGGCGGTGGGTAGCCGAACCACCTGGACGAAGAATTCGTCGATCTGGCGCACGGCGCTCATGAACTGGTCGAGGTCGACCGGTTTGGTGACGTAGGCGTTGGCGTGCAGCTGGTAGCTGCGCAGAATGTCCTCCTCGGCCGAGGAGGTGGTGAGCACGACGACCGGGATCAACGACAGATCCGGGTCGGATTTGATCTGCTCGAGCAGTTGCCGACCGTCGTACTTGGGCAGGTTGAGGTCGAGCAGGATCAGGTCCGGACGCGGGGCGTCGGCGAACCTGCCCCGCCGATACAAAAAGTCCAGACCCTCCTCACCGTCGCGGGTGACGTGCAGCGTGTTCTTGATCTTGTTGTGTTCGAACGCCTCACGGGTGATGAGTTCGTCACCCGGATCGTCCTCGACGAGCAGGACGTCGATGGCCCGGCCCTCTTGTGTCGGTGTCATTCCTGATCTCCTTCCAGCACGGCCGAGGCTGTCTCAGTCGAGGTTACGGGCAGGGTGAAGCAGAACCGGGCGCCGTCGGCATAGCCGGTGTCGATCCAGATGGTTCCGCCGTGGTGTTCGACGATCTTCTTGCACAGCGCCAACCCGATCCCGGTGCCGGTGTAGCTGTCGCGGCCGTGCAGCCGCTGGAAGATCACGAAAACCTTGTCGACGAACTCGTCGGCGATGCCGATTCCGTTGTCGGACACGCTGATCAGCCATTCGTCGCCGTCCCCATGGTTTGCGTCGTCGCCCTGCTCACCGGCGCCGCGCCGTCGGCAGTCGATGACGATCCGCGGCCGCTGTCGCGGACGTGTGAACTTCACCGCGTTGCCGATGAGGTTCTGCCACAGCATCGCCATCAGGGTGGGGTCGCCGACGACGGTGGGCAGTCCGGCGGGGCGGACGATCTCGGTGCCGGACTCCTCGATCGCGGTGGACAGGTTGTCCAGGGCGGTGTTCAGCGCCGCGTCGAGGGACACGGCGGCCTCGGTGGCGTTGAGCCGGCCCACCCGGGAGAAGGTGAGCAGATCGTTGATCAGCACCTGCATGCGTTTGGCGCCGTCGACCGCGAAGCGGATGTACTCCACGCCGCGTTCGTCGAGCTGATCACCGTAACGCTTCTCCAGCAACTGGCAGAAGGAGGCGACCTTGCGCAGCGGCTCCTGAAGATCGTGCGAGGCGACGTAGGCGAACTGTTCGAGTTCGGCGTTGGAGCGACGCAGTTCGGCGGCCTGCTCGTCGAGCGCCTCGGTCTGTTCGCTGAGTTTCGCGTGCGCCCGGTGCGACGTGCGCAGTTCGTCGACGATCCGCTGCCGCATGTCGTCCACGTCGGTGGCGATGGACCGCAGATCCCGCGGTCCGCGCAGCGAGATGCGCTCACCGAAGTCGCCCTCGGTGATGCGGCGGCACGCGGCGGCGAGCTCCTCCAGGGGTCTGGTGATGGTGGCCCGCACCAGCACGGCGAGCAGCGCCGCGGTCACGAAGAAGGCGGTGACCATCGCGATCAACACCGCGTTGCGCCAGCCGCGGGTCCGTTCGAGCTCGTCGACCGCGGCCTGCCGGGTTTCGGTGAGGTGGCTGTTCTGCACGTCGAACAACGCCCGCATCCGGTCGAACTCGACACGTTCCCCCTCGACCAGGGCGGTGAGCTCGGGCTGGGCGGTGGGACGCACCGCGGAGAGCAGCGGCGCGACGTAATCGGTCCGCCAGGTGGCCGCGTTGCGTTCGATGTCGGCCAGGTCGGACATCTGCTCGGGGCGGTCGCCCACCAGCGCCCGCAGATAGTCGGCCGCCGCCCGTTCATCGCGTTGCGCGGTCTCGTACAGCGTCAGGAAACCCTCATCGCCGGTGAGGGCGTAGCTGCGCACCGCGGTCTCCTGGTCGCGCAGGGCGGACTGCAGCTGGTAGGCCGCCACCCGGGCCGGCTGGATGTCGTTCTTCAGTTCCCGGGTCATGTCGTCGGTGCGATGCAGCAGCAGCCAGCCGGTGATCGCCCCGGCCAGCACGATCACCCCCATGACCGACAGCACCAGGTTCTGCCAGCCCTGCACGGTCAGCCGCGAACCGCGCCGCTCGCCGGTGGCCGCCGGGGTCACCGGGTGCGCTCCACCCGGACCACGGCGATGTCGTCGCTGATCCCGCCGACCGCCTGGGCGCGGTGTTCGGCGTCGTCGATGAGGGCGTGGACGAATTCGGCGCCGGGCAGCGCCGCGTGGCTGCGGGCGAGGTCGAGCAGACCCTCTTCGCCGAGCCGTTCATAGCCCCGGCCGGAATGGCCCTCGAACAGACCGTCGGTGAGCAGCAGCAGGCCGTGGCCGGCCGGCAGCTCGTATTCGTTGGTGGGCCAGTCGGTGCCCTTCAGCCCCAGCGCCGGGCCGGCCGGCGGCTCCAGCCAGTCGACGGTGTCCGGCCCGTGCACCAGCAGGCCCGGGTGGCCGGCGCGCACCGCGGTGAAGGTGAGGTCCTTCGGCGACAGCGCGATGCTGAGCACCGTGGCGAAAATGCCTCTGCCGGGGCGTTCCGCACGCAGGATGCGTTCCAGCTGCCACATCCGCTCGTTGCCCCGCAGCCCGGCGAAAGTCAGTGCACGCCAACCGATTCGCAGGGCGACTCCGACGGCGGCCTCATCCGGACCGTGTCCGGAGACATCGCCGACCATCACGTGCAGGGTCTGGTCCGGGGTCTGGACGAAGTCGTAGAAATCGCCGCCGAGCAGCGCATGCTGATGGCTGGGCCGGTACTGCGCGACGATGTCGAAACCCGGTTCGTCCAACAGCAGCGGGGAGGGCAGGAGCCCCCGTTCCAGGCGGGCGTTCTCCTGCGCCTGCAACCTGCTCGCCTGCAGGTCCACCGCCGTCAGCTCGTGGCGTTTGCGTTCGATGGCGTACAGCACCGAGCGGCGCAGCGATTCGGGCTCCACCCGACCCTTGATCAGGTAGTCCTGGGCGCCGGAGGCGACGGCCAACACACCGAAGTGTTCGTCGATCAGCCCGGTGAGCACCACGATCGGCATCGTCGCGTCGTATCCGCAGATGCGGTCCAACGCGTCGATGCCGTCGGCGTCGGGCAGGTTGAGATCGAGCAGCACGCAGTCGGGCCGGTCCGCGGCGAGGCGGTGTTGCGCGTCGGCGACGCTGGCCGCCCACGTCACCCGGATGTCGGCGTTGGTGTCGGCGATGAGTTCTTCGACCAGCAGCGCGTCCGCCCGGTCATCCTCGACCAACAGCAGCGAGATGGGCTGGGTCTGGCCGGTGGGTACGGCGCCCAGCCCCGCCATGGGCAGGGGTTCGGATTCATGCGGCGCGCGCATCGGCATCCATCTTCCTCGCGGTTTCTTCAGCCGGCGCGCTGATCTTCTTCACAACTGACAACGCTGTCGAACAATACCCGCACATCCGCTGGGCGCCGACCCCGCGACCGGGCCGGCACGGCGTGGGCGTCCTCGGCGCGCCCGTGACCAGCACCGTTCTGGCCGGGTGTGGTGGGAGACGAAAATCATCGGCACCGTTTATCCGTACCGAACGGTGGGGTAGTGGACTGACATGGCAACGGTTGACGTCGAGGTGTCGTCGGATCTGACCCCGGAACAAGCCTGGCAGCGGGCGTCGGACCTGCGGCGCTTCGACGACTGGCTCACCATCTTCGGTGGCTGGCGCAGCGCGGTCCCCAGCGAGATCGAGGTCGGCACCTGTGTGTCGTCGCTGATCAAGGTGAAGGGTTTCCGCAATGTCATCCACTGGCGGGTGACCCGCTATGACGAGCCCAAGGAGATCGAACTGGTGGGCCGTGGCCGCGGCGGCGTGTGTATCGCGTTGACGCTGTGCGTCGGACAGAACCGATCGGGCACCACCTTCCGGGTGGTCGCCGACCTGTCCGGCGGGCTGCTCAACACCCGGATCGGCAAGCTCGTGGCCAAGGTGCTGGAATCCGACGTCCGCAGGTCGGTTACCAACCTCGCGGCGTTGTCGTGACCGTACGATCCGGCGGCCGGGAGGCACGGCGGGGGTGCGGTCGTCAGCCCCACTCGTGGTTCATGGCCCGCGACTCCTGACGCGCCTCGACGGTCTCGAAGGCCGGCCGGCCGGTGCGGGACAGCCCGATCAGCAGCATCGCGAACAGCGCGGTCACCGCGCCGCCGGCGAAGATCGCGGTGAACCCCGCCTCCGACGGCGCTGCGGTGGTCGAACCCGCCACCGCCACCGCCACCAGCGCCGCGGCCACCGAACTGCCGATCGTGCGGGCGATCGCGTTCATCCCGGTGGCGATCCCGGTCGCACCCGGCGGCGCCTCGCCGACGACCAGCGCCGGCAACGCGCCGTAGCCCAGGGAGATGTAGGCGTTGGTGAGCACGGCCGCGGCGATCACCTGCCAGGTGTGCGTGTGCGCCACCGCGATGAACACGAACCCGCCGATGCCGGCCAGTGCCCCGACCATCAGCACCGGCCGGGCTCCGTACCGGTCGATGAACCGCCCGCTGACCAGTGCCACCACGAACCCGGTGCACGCGCCGGGCAGCAGATACACCACGCTGGCCTGCAGCACGGTCGCCGAGAAGCCGAATCCCGCCTGATCCCGCGGCACCTGCACGAACAGGGTGATGCCGAGGAACGCGAAGTACAGGCCCATGCCGACGAAGATCGTGGCCAGGTTGGTCAGCAGCATCGGGCGGCGGGACAACATCCGGGTGGACACCAACGGGTGGGCGGCGCGCTGCTCCCAGCACCACCAGCCGACCAGGATCACGACCGAGGCGGCGGCGGCGCCGAGCGTGGACGGCGACGTCCACCCCCAGTGGCTGCCCTGGGTGATCGCCAACAGGCCGAGCGACAGGCCCAACGCCAGGCCGGCGGCGCCGAACCAGTCGAGCGTGCCGGTCGCACGTCGGTGCCGGACCGGCACGATCAGCACGGCGATGACGATGACGGCCAGGGTGAACGCGGTGCACAGCCAGAACACCCGCTGATAGACGGCGCCGTCGGTCATCAGCAGACCGGTCACGACCAGGCCGGCGCCACCGCCGAAGCCCAGCGTGCCGGACATCACCGCCATGGCCCGGCCGAGGCGGTCCGGCGGGAGTTCGTCACGCAGGATCGCGATGCTGATCGGATACAGCGCGAACGAGGCGCCCTGCAGCACCCGGGCGGTGATCAACAGCGGCAGCGACGCGGTGGTCGCGGCCAACACCGAACCGGCCAGCACCACCACGAGCACGGCCAGCAGCACCCGGCGCTTGCTGTACAGGTCGGCGAGGCGTCCCAGCAGCGGCGTGGCGGCCGCCGCGGCCAGCAGGTTGGCGGTGACGGCCCAGCTCACCGCCGTGGCCGAGGTGTGCAGTTGTTCGGCCATGATGCCGAGCACGGGAACCACCGCGGTCTGCAGCACCGCGACCGTGAGCACCACCACCGCCAGCGCGGTGACCAGCAGGAAAGGGCGGCGGACCGGAGTGCCGGAGGGTGCGTCACGCCGCACCGCATCCGCTACCGACACCCACCGCTCCGATCGTCGACTTCCCTTGTAAGCATCGTCTGCGAGGGTCCCACGGACCCCCGGGGTCGATCCGGCAGGGTTGATCCAGCAGGGTTGATCCGGATGCGTTCGGGCTACCAGAGAGATGCACACTCTCGAGTCAGGAGCCCGAATGCGGTTGTCCACCCTCGCCACCACCGCCGCCGCGGTCGCCCTCACCGGAACCGTCGGCGGACTGGCCACCGGGCCGGCGGCGCGGTCCCGCTGGTTCGCCCGGCTGAAGAAGCCCGGCTTCCAGCCCCCGGCGCAGGCCTTCCCGATCGTCTGGCCGATTCTCTACACCGATATCGCCGGGGTGTCGGCGGCGACCATCGACCGCCTCGAGGAGCTGGGGGAGCCCGCCGAGGCGCGCGCCTACCGGATCGCGCTCGCCGTGAACCTCGCGCTCAACGGCGGGTGGTCATGGGTGTTCTTCAACCGCCGCCGGCTGGGCGCCGCGACCGTGACAGCCGGCCTGCTCGCGGCCAGCAGCGCCGACCTGACCCGGCGCGCGGTGCAGGCGCGGCCCGAGATCGGTGCGCTGCTGCTGCCGTATCCGCTGTGGTGCGGGTTCGCGACGCTGTTGTCCGGCCGCATCTGGTGGCTGAACCGCCGCTGACCGGCCGCCCTGACGGGACGTCGCGGCCGGGTCGCCGCGCGCCTGTGCGAAGATGCCGGAATGTCGACTTCCGACGAGACATCGGAGCGCCCTGCGCATTTCACCGTGATCGACGGTGGCTTCCAGCCGACGCCGTTCGCGCAGAGCCACTGGGGCGAGGATCACCTCAACGGACCGGCCCTGGTCGGGCTGGCGGCCTCCTGTCTGGAGCGGCGGTACGGGGCACCGGAGTTCCATCCGAGCCGGCTCACGGTGGATCTGTTCCGCGCCGCGCGGGGGGTGCCGACGACGGTGCGGACGCGCCTGGTGCGGGACGGGCACCGGGTGCGCAGCGCCGAGTGCGACATCATCCAGGAGGGCCGGACGGTGGCCCGCGCCAGCCTGCTGCAGTATCGCCGCTCCGCGGCACCACCCGGTGAACTGTGGTGTCCGCCACGCGAATTCGAGTTTCCACCGCAGGCCGAGCAGGTGCGGGCGCAGATCGGCAGCGAGGCCGCCGGGTGGCACCCCACACCCGGCGAACATCAGAACACGTCGCGCAAGCAGTACATCAGCCGTCCCATCGAAGTCATTGCGGGACAGCGCAATTCAGCGTTCATCCGCGCAGCGATGGCGGCCGAGGCGACGAGCTTCGTGACCAACCTGGGCAGCCGGGGCGTGGGCTACATCAACGGTGACCTCACCGTCGGGCTGGCCCGGCTCCCGGTCGGTGAAACGATCGGCGTGCAGGCGGATTCCCATGTGGCGCAGGACGGGGTGGCGGTCGGAACCGCCGCGCTGTTCGATTCGGCCGGATTGTTCGGCAGCGGCCTGACCACCGCGGTGAGCAACCCGGCCGCCCAGATCGAGTTCTCCGGGCCCGGTCTGGCCGACGTGCGTTAGCCCGCGGCCGCCACCGACCGGGCCGCGACCGCGATCGCCTCCGCCGAACGGTCGATGTCGTCGTCGGTGGTGGACCAGTTGGAGAACGACAGCCGCACGACGTACTCGCCCCGCCAGGTGGTGCCACCCAGCCAGCAGGTCCCGTCGCGCTGCACCGCCGCCACCGCGGCGCGGTTGGCGTCGTCGCCGCCGGGCAGCCGCAGCAACACCTGGTTGAGCACCACGTCGTTGCGGATCTTGGCGCCCGGAATGTCCTGCAACCGGCGCGCCATCCGCCGTGCCTGGGCGCAGTTCCGCTCGATCAGTTCGGCGAGTCCGCTGCGGCCCAGCGAGCGCAGCGCCGCGTACACCGGGACCGCCCTCGAGCGGCGGGAGCTCTCCGGCACGTAGTTGGTGCTGTCGCGGTGCACCGGATCGGTGACCAGGTAGGGGCCGGCCAGGCTCATCGCGGCCAGGTGCGCCTCGGAATCGGCGACGATCGCCATCGCGGCGTCGTAGGGGACGTTGAGCCACTTGTGCGCGTCGACGGCCCAGGAATCGGCCCGCTCGACACCCCGGGTCAGGTGGCGGGTACCCGGTGCCGCAGCCGCCCACAGGCCGAACGCGCCGTCGATGTGCAACCAGGCGCCGTGCTCGTCGCAGGCGTCGGCGATCGGACCGAAATCATCGAACGCACCGGTCGACACGTTGCCCGCCTGGGCGCAGACGATCGTCGGCTCGCTGCTGGACGCCAGAATCCGTTGCAACGCTTGGGGATCCATACGTCCCTGATCATCGGCGGGGACCCTGACGGAGGTCGAGTCGCCCAGCCCCAGCAACCGCAGCGCCGTGTCGATGGTGACGTGGGCCTGCTCGCCGCACACGACACGCAGCGGTGGTGCGCCGATCAGGCCGTCCCGCTCGACATTCCAACCGACCTTCGCCAGCGCCGCATGCCGGGCGGCGGCCAGGCAGGTGGTGTTGGCCCCCTGCCCACCGGTGACGAAACCGACGCTGGCCGTGTCGGGCAGACCTAACAGATCGAGAATCCACGCCGCGGTGATCTCCTCGATCGCGGCGGCCGCGGGGGAGAGGGAATGGAATGCCGCGCACTGATCCCAGGCCGAGACCAACCAGTCGGCGGCGAGCGCGGCCGGCAACACCCCGCCGATCACGAAACCGAAGTGGCGCGGACCGGCGCCGGCGACCAGACCGGGCTCGGCACCGTCGACCAACGCCGTGATGACCCGGTCCGGATCCTCGCCGTGCTCGGGCAGCGGGCCGTCCAGCAGGCCCCGGACGGCGGCGGCGTCCGCTCGTGCGCCGACCGGGCGATCGTCGAGTCCGGTGAGGAAGCGGTGCGCCTGTTCGGCAGCGGTGGTCAGGCCGGCTGTGCGATCGGACATGGCTGCAAACGCTACCGCCGGACCCGGTCACCGGAGGCACCGCGGTGCCCCGGAACGGTGCCGCGCAGACAACGACGAACCTGCCCCGGCGATCAGGCCGGTGCAGGTCGACTCACCTGCGCAAACACAGGGCGATCACCGCGCGACTTCTCCTTGACAACGGTTTCATAAACTACACCCGTGTCACTCCGGTAACTCCAGCAACGCGCCTAACTTTGCTGACGTTGGCGTCAGAGAACGGGGTACACATGTCGAGCACCAGAAATCGCCTTGCCCTTGCCGCATTCGCGACTGCGGGGGTGTACTTGGCAATTCCGGTACTCGATCCGTCGCCGGTGATGGCGGCACCGAGTCCCGGGGTGCCCTGCGTGAGTCTGTTCCAGACCTTGGTGACCAATCCACCGCAGCTGCCGGAGTCGCCGGAGGCCGCGGCGCACACCTTCACCGACATGCTGTTGCCGACGCCGCCGGCGGCGGTGCCGCCCGCGTCCGGCGGCGGCGGCGCATCGGTTCCGCCCGGCCCTCCCACACCGGGGGCGCCGGTGACGAATCAGTCCCGCACCGCGGTTCCGCCCGGCCCGCCGAGCCCGCCCGCAGCGGGCGGCGGTGGCGGCGGGACCGCACTCCCGCCCGGTCCGCCCACCCCGCCGGGAGCCGGCGGTGGTGGCGGCGGCATCGGCGTCCCGCCCGGTCCGCCGACTCCACCGGGAGCCGGCGGTGGTGGCGGTGGTGTCGGGGTGCCGCCCGGCCCGCCGACTCCCGGTGCCCCGGTGAGCCATCCGATCGAACTGGTGGTTCCACCGGCACCACCCGGTCCGCCCGCTGCCGGCGGTGGGGGAGGCGGCGCCGCGACGCCGCCCGCGCCCCCGGCGCCGGATGCCCGCATCGAGGACGCCTCCCGCGACACCGAGCGGCCGCGGGAATCACAGCCCCCCGGCGGCGGAGCCGGAGGCGGCGAGGGCGGCGGATCCGACACACCGGCGCCCGATGACGGCGCTCGGGTGGAGTCTGCTGCCCGGGCGGCCGAGCCGGAGCCGCCGGCCCCGGGTGCGCCGATCGACACCGCCGCCGCAGACGCGACCCCACCCGGACCGCCGGCTCCGCCTGCTGGTGGTGGCGGTGGTGGCGATGCGGGGACGCCGCCGGGTCCGCCGGCTCCGCCTGCTGGTGGTGGCGGTGGTGGTGATGTGGAGACGCCGCCGGGTCCGCCGGCTCCGCCTGCTGGTGGTGGCGGTGGTGGTGATGTGGAGACGCCGCCGGGTCCGCCGGCTCCGCCTGCTGGTGGTGGCGGTGGTGGTGATGTGGAGACGCCGCCGGGTCCGCCGGCACCGCCCGCCGAGGTCGAGGAACGCGACGACGCCGAGATCCCGCCCGGTCCGCCGTCACCGCCTGCCGGTGGCGGCGGGGGCGGCGAGATCGCCCCACCTCCGACTCCGGGCGAGCCGGGCGCCGTCATCGACCAGTCGTCGCAGAACGTCACCGTGCCGGCGCCGCCGACCCCCGGTTCGGAGACCTCCACCGCGCTCGAGGTGTTCTCACCGCCCGTCCCGCCCGGTGAGGTCAGCGGAGGCGGCTCGAACATGCTGGAACTGCCGGGCTTTCCCGGCGGAACCATCGGTGGCCCGGAGATCGCCCACAACGTCGAGGTGACCGGACCACCCGCCGAGGCGTCCGTTCCCGGCGTCGACGCGTCGGTCGCCACCGAGGCCGGGACCCCACCGGTTCCGCCGGGCCCGACCGCCCCGATCGAGCACGCCGCCGAAACCTCGGTTCCGGCCGAGGTGGAGATCCCGGGAGCCGAGATCGACCACCGGGCCGAGGTCGCCACCCCACCGGTCGACGGCCCGCCCGTCGAGGTCGAGAACTCGGTCGAGGTCGCGACCCCGCCGCATCCCCCCGGTCCCGGCGCCGTGGTCGACGACGCGGCCGAGGTGGTGACCCCGCCCGGCCCGCCGGCGCCGGGCACTCCGGTCGAGGACGCCGTCGACGGCGCGACGCCGCCGACCCCGACCGGTCCCGGTACCGCGGCCGACGACGCGGCCGAGGTGGTGACCCCGCCGGCCCCGCCGGCGCCGGGCGCCCCTGTCGAGGACGCCGCCGGGGCGGCGATCCCGCCCGCACCGCCTGCCGCCGCGGGCGCCCCGGTGGAGACCGCCGCCGGGGCTGCGGCTCCGCCGGCTCCGGCTGCAGTGGTCGAGGATGCGGCCCGTTCGGTGGAGACCGAGGCCCGGCCGTCCGACGAGGGGCCCCGCCCGGAGGGTACCGAGGGCACCGAGGGCACTGCCGGCGGCGGAGGCGGTGAGGGCGCTGGTGCGGTCTCCGGTGCCGAAACCGGCCGTCCGCCCGCCGAATCCGGTGAGGTGCGCGCGGCCGGGGGTGAAGGAGTGCCGGCGGTGTCGGCTGCTCCGGGTCCGGCCGCGGCGGCCGCCGAGGGTGCCGGCGCGGGTGCTCCGGCCCCGCCCGCACCGCCGGCGGCGGTGCCCGCCGCGGTGACCGATGCGGGCCCGCCCGCTCCGCCCGCCCCGCCGGTCCCCGCGGGCGGTGACATCGACGCCGCCACCCCGCCGCATCCCGGTGGGCCCGGCACGCGGACCGAGGATTCGGCGGAGGCGCCGGGCAATCCGCAGCCACCGACGCCGCCGGCGACCGGCCGCAGTGACACCGAGGCCGTGGTGCCGCCGACACCGCCCACCGGTCCGGCCGCCGACGTGCTGAACCAGGCGACCCGGGTGGTGCCGCCGGCCGCGCCGCCGTCGGGCACCTCGGCGGCCAGATCCGGCCTGCTGCCCAGCCTGCTGCTACCGCTGCAGACGACGGCCAACACCGTCACCAGCGTGGTGCCGCCACCACCCCCGCCGGCGCCGGGCACCCCGGAAGCCGCGGTGCTGGAGACCGCCTCCGGTTCCGCGTCGGCGGCGATGCCCGGCGTGGCCGCGGCGACGTCCACGTTGTTCTCGCCGCCGGAACTGAATCTGCCGAGCATTCCGGGAGTCGGAATCCCGCTGCCCAACCGGCTCTCGCTGCCCACCGACGGGATCTGCGAAGGCCTCGGCTGGTCGGCCGGCAAGAGCGACGGTCAGGGCGCTGAGGTTCCGGCCGCACCGGTCCCGGCCGACCGCCGGGACCGGTGGGACCGGTGACCACCGCGGTATGCCCCACCCGACGGCCGCCGCGCACCGACCCCGGTTCTGGTCACTCGATCAGTCGGGAAGGCCTTTCCGGCCGCTGGGCGGCCGCCGGTGTCGGGGGGCGGTGATCAGCGCTGGGCGGGCGGCGGCGCCGAGGCCCGTGCCGGCGCGCCGAGCTGGGTCATCAGCCGGTCCATGAAGGCCCGCAGCTCGTCATGGCCCAGGGTGACCCCGACGGCGCGTTCGTTGCACAGGCTGCGGGCGATCTGGGCGATCAGCATGGACACCGCCACCGGCGGGTGGTCGTCGAGATCGACGCCGCGGGCGCGCAGCGCCACCGTCACCGCCGCGGTCTCGATGTCACGGACCCGCTCGGCGTAGGCCTTGAGTTCGGCGCGGATCGCCTTGCGATGGTTGGCCAGGGCGATGAACTCGCTGTTCAGGCTGGTGAGGCGGGTGTCGCTGTTGAGTTCCCACAACGCCCGCAACGGATCGTCGTCGGTGAGCGCGGTGCGCATGCGTTCCAGCGCCGCCTCGGCACCGGTGCGCAGCACCTCGACGAACAGATCGTCCATGGTCGGGAAGTAGTAGTAGACCAGCGCCTGCTTGACCCCGGCGCGGGCGGCGACCCGCCGCGAGGTGGCCGCGGCGTAGCCCTCCTCACGCATGATCTGCGCGGTGGCCTCGATGAGGCGGCTGCGCGCACCGGTGTCGACCGACCCGGAATCGCTTGACCGCCGGTTCTGGCGCGTGGTAGGCATGGCTCACCCTAACAGTTTAATCGACTGATCAAAATGTGTCGGGTGGGGCGTGGGACGGTGCCGCGCCGCGACCGGGAGGACAACGAGCCATGACCGATCTCGCCGCCGTGGACTACTTCTCCGACGAGGCCGTCAGCCAGAACCCGTACGAGTACTACGAGTACCTGCGGTCGCAGGGGCCGGTGTTCCGCGAACCGCACCACGGCGTCGTCGCGGTCACCGGGTATGAGGAGGTGCTGGCGGCGTTCAAGAACCACGAGTGCTTCTCGGCCGTCAACGCGATCGGCGGGCCGTTCCCACCGCTGCCGTTCGAACCCGAGGGCGACGACATCAGCGAGCAGATCGAGGCGCACCGCCACGAGTTCCCCATCCACGAGCACATGGTGGTGATGGATCCGCCGCAGCACACCCGGGCCAGATCGCTGCTGACCAAACTGCTGACACCGCGGCGGCTCAAGGAGAACGAGGATTTCATGTGGCAGCTGGCCGACCGCCAGCTCGACGAGTTCATCGCCGCCGGCCGCTGCGAATTCCTGTCCGAATACGCCAAACCGTTCGCGACGATGGCGATCATCGACCTGCTGGGCGTCCCCGAGGAGGACCGGGCGGAGTTCCGTCAGGCACTCGGCGCGGATGCGCGGCCGGGTTCGCGGGTGGGAGCGCTCGACGGCGAACCGGTGGGGCTCAACCCGCTGGAGTACCTCGACGACAAGTTCAGCGAGTACATCGCCGAGCGCCGCCGCGAACCCCGCGGCGATGTGCTCAGCGGGATGGCCGCGGCGACCTATCCCGACGGGTCCACACCGGAACTGCTCGAGGTGGTCCGGCCCGCCACGTTCCTGTTCGCGGCCGGGCAGGAAACCGTCACCAAACTGCTCAGCTCGGCGATCAAGACGCTGGGCGAACGCCCCGAGTATCAACAGATGTTGCGCGAGAACCGGTCATTGATCCCGACTTTCATCGAAGAGTCGCTGCGGATGGAGAGCCCGACCAAGGTGGACTTCCGGTTGGCCCGCAAGACCACCGAACTGGGTGGGGTGCGGATCGCGGCCGGGACCGTGCTGATGCTGTGCCTGGGCGCGGCGAACCGGGATCCGCGAAAGTTCGAGCAGCCGCACGAGTTCCGGCCCGACCGCAGGAATGTGCGGGAACACATCGCGTTCGGGCGGGGGATCCACAGCTGCGCCGGCGCCCCGTTGGCCCGGGTGGAGGGGCGGATCACCGTGGAACGGGTGCTGGACCGGATGCGCGATCTGGCGATCGACGACACCGTGCACGGACCCGCCGGTGACCGCACGTACCGGTACGAGCCGACGTTTCTGCTGCGGGGCCTGACCGAGCTGCACATCACCTTCACGGCGTGACCACCCCCGGGCGTGACGTGTCACACCGGTGATTCGGTGCCGGTCTCCCGTTCGGCGAAGGCCACCAGATCGGCTGCGGCCGTGTAGTCGCAGGCGGCGGGAGAACGGCCGATCAGCACCGGCCCGCCCCGTAGACCGAACCGGCCCGCGACACCGACATAGCTGCCGGGAGGGATCGGTTCGGTGAGGCAGTACAGCGTCGGCGCCGCCCCGGCCTCGATGTCGTTGCCCAGAACTCCGGCGGCCGAGGTGACGATCCGGTGCGCGGCCGCCAGCACCGGTGACCGGGACACGTTGGACAGATTCGACGACACCCAGCCCGGATGGGTCAGATAGCTCGTCACCGGTGAGCCGGCCGCCCGAAGTCGACGGTCCAATTCCAGCCCCCACAACATGACCGCGAGTTTGGAATGGGTGTACGCGCCCATCGGCGACCACCGGGTGCTGCGGAAGTGCATGTCGTGCAGATGAAGCCGGGCCGCGCGGTGCGCATCGGAGGCGACCGTGATGATCTTCGATCCGATCCGGTCGAACAGCAGATTGGTGAGGGCGAACGGCCCCAGCAGATTGGTCGCCAACGTGATCTCGAAACCGTCGACGCTGTCGCGGCGTCGCTGGGCGATCATGCCCGCGTTGTTGATCAACACGTCGACCGGTCCGGCGAGCCGGTCCGGGAACGAGCGCACCGAGGACAGATCGGCCAGATCCAGTTCGATCACCTCGGTGGAGCCGCCGATCTCGGCGCACCGTCGCGCTCCGAGGTCGGTGTTGCGCACCGCCATGATCACGTGTGCGCCGGCGCGGGCCAGCAGCCGAGCGGTGCCCAGGCCCACACCGTTGGTGGCGCCGGTGACGATGATGCGCCGGCCGGTCAGATCGCCGAGCCGGTCGGCGGTCCAGGTCGATGCCATGTGCGGATCTCTTTCTCGGTCGGTCACGTACGGCGCAGCGTCTGCACCGCGGCGGGGGTGTCTAGATCGGTGAACGCCGCGGCGAAACGCTGCACCAGGGCGCGGCTGCGTTCGGTCGGGTGTGCATCGCTGAGCAGCGTGATCAGCCACACCGGCAGCCCGTGGGCGGCCGAGGCGCGGTATCGCAGCCACGCTTCCTCCGCGGTGGGCCGTCGGATCTCGGGGAGCTGCAACGCATTCCGGTAGTGGGCGAGGAGGGCGGCCTCGTGAGCGCGCCGGTCGGCCTCGGTCAACGCGCTCTGCAGGAAATAGCCCACGTCGTGGGACCAGTGCCCGCTGCGGACCACCTGCCAGTCCAGGAACCCGACCGTGTCGTCGGGCAGCAGGTAGGTGTTGCCGATGTGCGGGTCACCGTGCAGGAAGGTCTGCGGACCGGTGCCCAGGCCGCCGATGTAGGCGGTCCACACGTCGACCAGACCGTCGGCGTCGAGGTGAGTCACCGCGTCGGACAGCACGTCACGGGCGGCGGTGATGCCGTGCGGCAGCGCCGCGGTCATCGGCGCGGTCCAGCCGCGGGTCGGCCTGAAGGGCTGCACCCAGGCGAGTTCGGGTTCGTCGCCGACCCGGTTCCAGTGCCGGCTGTGCAGCCGGGCCAGCCCCTGCAACCCGTCGGCCACCTGATCGGCCGTCAGGGGGCGGGTGGGGTCGCGCGGATCGGCGGAGCGCTCGAGCAGATCCTCGAAGACGATGACGTAGTCGAGCGCGGACTCATCGATCGCGACGGCGTAGGCGCGCGGATGTTCCAGCGGCAGTTCGGTGCGCCCGTCGAGCAGCGCTCGGTAGAGCCAGGATTCGTTGAACAGGTTGCCGTTCTCGTAGTGGATCTCGCGTCGTCCGGGCACGCCGGACTCGGCCTTGACGAACACCCGGCGGGGACCGGTGCCGGACGCATAAGCCAGTTCGAAGCGGGCCCGGCGATTGGTCCCGTCGTCACGCAGGAGGAGGGTGACCCGTTCGACGGTCGCCCCGGGGTGCCGGGTCGAGATCGCGGCCGTCATCCATTCGGGGGTGACGTCCTCCCACCGCGGGGGAATCGTCAATGCCGGGTGCACCATGCGGACACGTTAGCGAGCGACGCCCGCGGGGCGGCGATCCCCATGCAAACACGCCATGGAAGGCCGTGGAAGCGCGTCGACGATCTCGCCGCGTCGCGGAAGAGGATTTCGCCGCGTCGCGGGAGGGCCGGGCGTACGGTGTGCTCATCAACGTGGTGGCTTACCCAAACTGAATCCGCCTGTCCGTCACGTCCTGGGGAGCGCCTTGTCACCGTCGGCCCAGTCACCCTCAATCGAGTCACCCTCAATCAGCCACAGGCTCCTGCAGATCGCGCTCGTCGTGTTCGGGGCGGTGATGCTGCTGTATCCGTTGGCGGTGGTGTGGCCGTCGGGTTGGTCATGGCATTCCGGCGCTCCGTACCAGTCCGACTACTTCATGATGATCGTCGGCCTGTATGCGACGCTGGGCCTGTTCCTGTGGAACGCCGCCCGCCGGCCCGGGGCACACCTCAGCCTGATCTGGTTCACCGTCGTCTCCAGCGCCGTCCACGCCGCGATCATGGCGGTCCAGTCGCTCGGCGGCGGACACGACATCGGGCATCTGTGGGGCGACGTCGCGGCACTTCTCCTGGTCGCCGTCGTGTTGTCGGCCCTCGTCATCGCGGCCGGGATCAAGCAATCCGCGGACGAAGGCCACGTGGTGGCGGTGGTCGATTCGGGCCGGTGACGGCACGGGACCGGAGACGCTTGATAGTCTCGGCCCTCGAGGACGGTCGCATCCGTACAACGCGGATGCCAGGGAACCCGGTGCGAATCCGGGACTGGCGCGCAGCGGTATGGGGGACGGACCCGACATCGGCCACTGGAGCAATCCGGGAAGGCGTCGCGTCCGGGCGATCCCGAGTCCGAAGACCTGCCGTCCTCGCTGGTGTCCACCGGTATCTCGCGATCAGATACCCCGGCATACAGAGGCGATATCCGTGATGACGCTCGGCCCTCCGCACAGCGTGTCCGTGCCGTGTCCACGACGACCTGCCAGGCGGCACTCATCCAGGCGATCCGGCCGTTCGAAGCGCCGCCCGGAGCACCGGGTGCGGACACTGTGTCCCTGACCCTGCCCGAGCGAACGGGTGATCGAACCGGCGCAGCGTCGGTTCCCACTGCTCGGCGGATGTCGCCCGGAGTCCTGACCGGGGTGCTCGCGGTGCTCACCGTGGTGAGCATCATCGTGTCGATCGCTTTCGGGGCCGAGCACATTCCGCTGGGCGAGGTGTGGCGCACCGTGCTCGGACGGCTCACCGGCGCCGAGGTCGATGCGGGGTATGCCGTCATCATCTGGGAGTTGCGGTTACCGCGTTCGATCCTGGCGGCCGTCGTGGGCGCCGGTCTGGCCCTGGCCGGCGCGCTGATGCAGGCCCTCGTCCGGAACCCGCTCGCCGAGCCGTACCTGCTCGGGGTGTCCGCCGGTGCGGCGGTGGGCGCCACGGCCGTCATGACGCTGGGCGTGCTGTCCGGGTTCGGCGTGTGGGCGCTGTCGGGTGGGGCGCTGTTCGGCGCGATGGCGGCGACCCTCACCGTCTACACGGTGGCCCGCGCCCAGGGCGGACTCACCGCGCTGCGGTTGATCCTGTCCGGTGTGGTGCTGTCCTCGGCCTACATGGCGGTGTCCTCGCTGCTGGTGTTCACCGCCGGGGATCCGCATGCGGCCGAGAGCGTGATGTTCTGGCTGCTCGGCAGCGTCGCCGGGGCGACCTGGGCCAAAGTTCCGCTCGCCGCGGCCGTGGTGGCGATCGGTCTGGTCGGGGCGTTGCTGATCCATTCGTGGCTGGACGCGTACGCGGCCGGGTCCGACACCGCGGCATCGCTCGGGGTCCCGGTGCGGGCCCTGCGCAACGGGCTGTTCGCGATGCAGGGCGTGCTCGTCGGTGTGTTGGTGGCCGTGGCCGGCGGCATCGGTTTCATCGGGCTGATCGTGCCGCACGCAGCCAGGCTGATCGTCGGCGCGACGCACCGCGCCATGCTTCCGGTGACGGTGTGCGCGGGAGCGCTGTTTCTGGTGTGGGTGGATGTGGTCTCCCGGGAACTGGCCGCACCGCGGGAGATGCCGCTGGGCATCGTCACCGGTCTCATCGGCGCTCCGGTGTTCCTGTTCCTCATGGGGCGGCGCCGCTACGAGTTCGGAGGCGCCACATGATCGCCACGCTGACCAGCGCACCGCTCAGCGCACACGGTGTGGATTGTCGCCGGGGCGCCAGAACCATTGTGTCCGAAGTCGATCTGATGGTTCCCGCCGGCACCCGACTGGCCGTTGTGGGTCCGAACGGGGCCGGGAAGTCCACGCTGTTGCGGGTGCTGTCGGGTCTGGACACACCGGCTTCGGGCACCGTCCGGGTCGGTGATGAGGATCTGCACCGGATGTCGGCGCGGCGGCGGGCCAGAACCATCGCGGTGGTGGGGCAGGAGGAACAGCCGTCCGGCGAGCTGACCGTCGGGGAGGCGGTCGGCCTGGGGCGCATTCCCTACCGCACGCCGTGGTCGGGATCCGATCTGGCCGAACGCACCGTCGTGCGGGCGGCCCTGACCGTCGTCGGTCTGGGCAGTTGGGCCGACCGGCCCTGTTCGCGGCTGTCCGGTGGGGAACGCCACCGGGTGGTGCTGGCCAGGGCGTTGGCGCAGCAGACGCCGGTGCTGGTGCTGGATGAACCCACCAACCATCTCGATGCCGCATGGCAGCTGCGGCTGTTGCAGATCCTTCACGAGCTCGGCTGCACCGTGGTCGCCGCGATGCACGACCTCGACCTGGTGCTGCGGTATTTCGATGCGGTCGCGGTCGTCGCCGACGGCCGGGTGCTCGCTCACGGACCGCCGGCCGAGGTGTTGGAGCCCGAGTTGCTCCGACAGGTGTTCGACGTCGTCGGCGACGTCGTCCGCCACCCCACGACGGGGCGTGCGCATCTGCTGTTCTCCCACGCCGATTCGGTGTCGCGATCCGCGACGAAAATCTGACAGAGGAAGATGACTGTGGCACAGACTTCTCGGTTGTTGGCGGTGTTCGGGATCGCCGCGAGCCTGATGGCGGGATGCGGTTCGGATTCGGGGGCGGTTACCACCGATACCGTCACCGTCGACAACTGCGGAGAGCAGGTCACCTTCCCGCATCCGGTGGAGCGGCTGTTCGTCAACGACGGCGGCATGATCGCCATCACGCTGGCCGCCGGCGCCCGGGATTCGATGGTCGCCGTCAGCTCGATGGCCCGGGACGTCGACGTGCTGCGCCTCGAATACGGTTCGCAGGTCGACGATCTCAACGAGGTCGCACCGTCGCGTCCGACGCTGGAGAACATCGTCGGCGCCCAACCGCAGGTGCTGTTCGCCGGGTACAACTACGGGATGGGGGAGGAACGCGGCATCACCCCGGAGATTCTGGACCGGTACGGGATCGCGGTGTATCAGCTGTCCGAGGCGTGCCGGCAGATGCCGGGCCAGGCGGCTCGCGGCACCATGGATCCCTGGGTCGCGCTGGACACCGATCTACGCAACATCGGCATCATCACCGGCAACGCCGAACAGGGCGCCCGGGCCGCCGACGACATCGCCGAGCGACTCGAAAAGCTGCGCGCCGCACCGCAGCCCGAACGCAAGCCGACGGTCTTCCTGTTCGACAGCGGCACCGACACCATCTTCTCGTCCGGGATGTTCGGTGGGCCGCAGGGCATCATCGACGCCGCCGGCGCGCGCAATGCCACCGAGGACGTCCGCGACACCTGGACCACGGTGAGTTGGGAGCGCATCGCCACCGCGGACCCGGATCTCATCGTGTTCGTCGACTATCCGGGCCAGACCGTCGAGGAGAAGATCGCGGCGCTGCGCGCCAATCCGGCCAGCCGCAACCTCCGGGCGGTCCGGGAGAACCGGTTCATCAACCTGCCGTACGCGATGTGGGTGTCCAGCCCGCTGAACATCGACGCCGCCGAGATCCTGCGGTCGGTGCTGGAGAAGCACGGCCTGGCACCGGAATCCGGGATCACGCCGAGCCTCGACGTGACGCAGCTGGGGCTGGCGGGTAACGACTGGCTGGAGTAGCGCGGCTGAGAGCGGGGCGGAGGGTCGGAGGTGCGACGATCTCCACCCCGCTCACCAACGGTCGCCAGTCAGTCGTCCGGATCCCGCTTCGTGAGCGAATCATTGCCGGCTGCAGATGATTCCGGCGAGGATCGGCTGCTGTCGTGACCTCTGGAAACCGGGGTCGAGGGGCGCGATGTCCGGATCTGCGCGCGGACCGGCCGGGGACCGGATTCAGCCGTGGCGCTGCCGCCGGATCCGGGGTGCGGAGTGTGGTGGTCACCGCCCTGATCGTGGTCGTGACCAGGGAGGTCGGGCTCTTCGGTGTCCAAGTCGTCGGAGCCGCCGGGCGTGTCATGGTCCGAACCCGCGCCGTCGCCATGGTGGTCGTGATCGTCATGGTCACCGTGATCACCGTGATCACCATGGTCGTGATCGCCGCCGTGCCCTCCGCGGTCCCCGTGATCGGAGTGGTCGCCATGGTCGGTGTGGTCGTCATGGTCGCTGCCACCGCCGTGTCCTCCGTGGCTGCCGTGTCCTCCGTGACTGCCGTGTCCGCCGTGGCCGCCGTGCCCCCCGTGGCCGTCGTGTTCAGCGTGGGTGCCGTGCCCGCCGTGGCCCCCGTGCCCCTCATGGCCGCCGTGTTCAGCGTGGGCGCCGTGCCCGCCATGGCCGTGACCGCCGTGCCCCGCAGCCATCATCGCGTGGTCCCCGTGGGCATGAGCACCGTGTGAGCCGCCGTGACCATCGTGGCCCCCGGCGGAATGCTCGTGGTGGGAACCATGCCGGTGGTGACCGTCGCCGCCGTGGTGGTGGTGTGACAGGTGGTCGGCGTGATGCCTGTGGCCGTGGGTTTCATGGCCCCCGTGGACGTGGCCGGCGTGCCCCGACCCGTGGCGGTGGGAGTCGTCCCGCCCGGCGGCGGTTGGGTGGTCGGCGGTGTGCGTTGCGGTCACACCGTCGTCTGGCGGGTCATAGAACGTCCACGTTCCCAGCGCCGTCGTCGAGGCGATGGTGAGTCCGAGCACTGACCCGGCGATCTTCTTGGAAACGAACATCGACCTTCCTCGTGGCGTCGCCGGCTGGAGGCGACGCGAAACTCGTCGGTGGCATGGCGGTGCCACACCGATGGACTGTGGTCAGATCCCCCGCCCCGGGAAACCACGGGGAACAGGGTGAGAAACCTCCGGGTGTCGCACCGCTCGCAGTCGCGGTTCGACACACCGAATTTCAGGGGGAGCGCGCTACGCGCAGGCGAAGGCCGGGGGTGCGCGCATCCCGCACGGGGTGAGCACGAAGCGGCGCACCGCGACAGACTCGGTAGGCCGGGACGGTGCGACGGCCGGCGGATGGCTGCTGTCGACGAAGAACAACCGCAGCCAGGACAGCGCCGATACACACACCGCGTAGAGGTGCTCGACCAGGCTGATCAACAACGCGCACACCGGTGCGGCGAGGCCGTGGGCGACCAGCATCTCCGGTGAGAAAGCCGTCGGGCAATGCAGACCGGAACCGTCGGCGACGACCAGAGCGAAGTGGCCCCCGGCCTGACCGGCGATCAGCGCGCCGCTGACTCTCAGGATGTGATGTGAGGGTCGCCCGGCGAACACCCCGCTCGATAGCGCGCCGATGACCGCGCACGTCAACGCGAACAGCAGCAGCGCCCCGCCACCGGGCAGATGGCCGCCGGCGATGCCGTGCGCCGCCGCGGACAAGACGGCTGAACACAAACCGACCAGGGCGCCGCGCAGCCTGCCTGCACCGATGGTCGGATAGCTCACGGCCGGATTTTACAACGGCTCCTACTACCACTCGTAGTACGGGAGTGGCCGCGGGCGGAGTTCACGGCGCCTGCTCGGCCGCATCGACCGGTGTTGTCGGTGCCGCGTGCTTTCATGACCGCAACGTCGAACGGGAGGAATTTCATGACGGACGGGGCGGTGCGGATCGCCGGGGATCAGTTGACGCTCGGCGCGGTGCGAGTGACATTCCAGCGGACGCTGAGGATTCCCGAGACCGGGTTGCATCCGCTTCCGCCCGGGCTGGGCCGTTTCCCGCTGCGCAGAGTGGCCGATTATCCGGACACCGCACCGGCGGACTGGTTGGCCCGCGGCGGTGTCATGCTGCCGATCTATCAGCGCGAAGCCATGTGGCTGTCGTTCTCCGCCGAGGAACCTGCTGCCCTGCAGGTCGGGGTCGGCAAGGTCTGCGCCGTCAGCGGCCTGCCCTGGATCGACCGACTCGTCGGGGACCCGCAGAACTACGTCGTGCTGCCCGACCAGCCGTGGCTGGACGGCATCAACGCCGGGGACGGGTTCATCCGTCAGTTCGTCGCCGCGCCGCTCGGTTCCGGCGCCACCGTCGAAGGTCAGGTCACCGGGCAGGAAACCCATGGCGGAGTGCAACTCCGGGCCGTGGGGTTGACGCAGCGGGCGCTGCGGGAGTGGCGGGATGCCCTCGCGTGCGAGGTGCTCGCCTGCCCGGACATCTACGCCGGGCCACCCGCGACCGGCGGTGCCGATATGGGTCTGGGTGCCGGCGGGCGGATGCGCCAGGAGGTCTATGCCGATGACCGGCCGCTGTCCGATTACGACGAGCACAGTGCGCGGCGGGTGTTCGTCCACTTGTGCTCGGCCGCACAGTGGACCGCCATCACCGGGGAAGCGCCGCCGCCGACGCCGGTCGACCGGGAGGCCTATGTGGAGGCGGGTCTGCCGTGGTTCGACTATTACGACGCCGACGCTGACGATCTCGCGGCTCCGGACGCGCTGGCGAC
Source organism: Mycolicibacterium thermoresistibile (assembly GCF_900187065.1). Lineage (NCBI taxonomy): Bacteria > Bacillati > Actinomycetota > Actinomycetes > Mycobacteriales > Mycobacteriaceae > Mycobacterium > Mycolicibacterium thermoresistibile. The sequence continues at coordinate 2,559,190 of NZ_LT906483.1, read as the reverse complement.
GGTGAAGACCGTCGGCGATGTGCTGGGCCTCGAGGAGGAGCCGTTCACGCCGGTCGAGCCGACATCGGTGATCACCCTGGGCGGTTCCGGGTCAGATGTGGTCACCGACGGCCAGTGGTGACACCGCCCGGTCGTCGGGACGTCGCCGGGCCGGTCGCGCTGTCACGAACCCGCAGCGGGAGCGGCGAGAACGTCCTGCAGCTCTTTCGGCAGTTGGCGGCGCACTTCGTCGGCCTCACCCGGGCTGATGCTGTCCAGCACGGTGTTGGCGACCGACGCGAGCACGGACGTCGCCCGGGACTGGTCCACCCCCAACCGCGCGACCAGGTCGCCTTCGATCGACTCCCGGGTGACGGACCGATCCGGCCCCGGCGGCAACGTCTGCAGGTGCGGCTTCAACAGCGACGGCAGCTGCGAGATGAAGTCCTTCGCCTCGCCCGGCGTGAGCCGCCGGACCAGCGCGCCGACGACGATGTCGAGTGCCGCGCGGGCCTGATCGGCATCCTCCAATCCGGCGTCTTCCTGGACCTGTTTGACCAGGCGGTTCAATGTGGCCTCGGCGCGCACCAGGCGGCGCCGACGCGCCGGTGAACGGTCGCTGTCGGCGGGACCGCCCTCACCGATCTGCGCTTCGACGATCGCGGCGAGCTCCTCGAGCGGCGCGGCCTCGTCGAGGATCAGATCGTCGAGCGTCACCATGCCGACGACCCGGTCATGCTCCACCAGGGGGATGCGACGGATGTTGCGTTCGCGCATCAGCCGGATCGCGTCGTCGGTGCTGTCCCGTGGGGTGAGGGTGATCGGCGACTCCGTCATCACCTCGGCGATCTTGGTCGTGTTCGGGTCGAGCCCGCGGCCCAACGCCCGAACGGCGAGATCTCTGTCAGTCACAATGCCGACCAGCCGGCCGCCCTTCTGGATGACCACGGCGCCGATCCGGTTCTCCTCGATGGCGCGCGCTGCCTCCAGAATGGGATCGTTGGGGTTGAGCACCACCAGCCGAGGTCGGCGATACCAACGCAGAGCCATACTCCAGGCTATGCACCGAGAGGGGGAATTCTCAAGAGCTTTCGGTTCGTTGGCAAATTCCCCGTCGGCACGGCAACGCCCGGCATACCGTAGGACGTGTCGGCGTTGTGCACGTCGACAGTCGATGAAGACAGCCGACTACAGCGGTTGACGGTGGATGACACGGAGCAGGGGGTGGGTCGTGGTAGCCCTCGAGCGGCTCGACGCGGACAGTTTGCGGGACCTTTCCCGGCGGACAGACAAGATCGGTGTGTTGTCGGTGTATGTGGACGCCGACCCCAAGCCCGACCCCAACCTGAGCGGGGTGGCCACCGACCTGAAGAACAGGTTCCGTGAACTGCAGCGCCGGATGGCCGAGGACAAATCGGAACGCGGCCGTGACGTGACGGCCGCGCTGGAACGGGTGTGGACGCAGATCGAGTGGATGACCAGCCCCATGTTCCCGGGCCGCGGCCGGGTCGCCTTCTTCGGGCTGGGAGACGGCTGGACCGAACGCCACGAGATCGCGATGCCGGTGGCCAACCGGTTGGTCCTGGACGACGGCCCGTTCATCCACCCACTGCTCGAGGCACTCGATGAAGGCCGGCCGGCCGGTGTCATCATCCTCGCCACCCAGGAGGCGCGGCTGCTCGAATGGCGGGTCGGGACCCTGCAGACCGTGAGCGTCATGGAGCAGCCCTATGTCGAGGCGCCGCACGAACGCGCCGGACAGATCGGCGGCGGACCACCCGGACAGTTCAACGCCCCGGTCCGGGAGCAGCGTCAGGCCCGCGAGCGGGTGCTGACCGAACGTTTCGTCGAGGAGATCATCGGGGTGGCCACCGAGCTGGCCGGGCAGCGTGGGTGGGAACGGATTCTGCTCAGTGGCGGGCCGCGGTGGACCGAATCGGCGGTCGCGAAGTTCCCGCCGCCGTTGCGCGACAACGTGTTCGGTGACACCCGGGTGCTCAGCGGCCTCGACGACGCCGAGCTGGCCGCCACCGTCACCGAGTGGGCGCACGAACAGCACCGGGAGCGGGAGAAGCAGCTCGTCGACCGGATCCGCGAGGCGACCGGTCATCGCCGCAGCGCCCTGGGCCTGTCCGAGGTGGCCGGTGCGTTGAACGCCGGCAGGGTCGCCCACCTGGTGTATGACCCGGAGGTCCGGTACGTGGGCTCGGTCGGTGCGGACGGATCGCTGTACGCCGGCGATGAGGTCGGACCGACCGGAGAGGCCTCGAAGGATCCGCGCTTCACCGAGCGGCTGATCGAACGGGCGCTGGAAACCCGGGCCACGGTCAGCCCCGTGGAAGGGGCGGCCAAGGGTGAACTTCGCGACGCCGAGGGTGTGGCCGCGCTGCTGCGCTGGTGAGCGGTTGACCTCGGCAACCCGTCGGGACGTCGTTGTCGTTCGGCCGTCGCGGTGGTTGACTGGACCCGCATGGCCATCACGTTCAACCACACCATCGTCGCCGCCTACGACCGGGCGGAGTCGGCGTACTTCCTCACCGACCTGTTCGGACTGCCGGCGCCGCGGGAGTTCGGTCATTTCCTGGCCGTGGAACTCAACCACGGCGTCACCCTGGACTACGCCCAGGTCCCCGACGGCGACGACATCCGCCCGCAGCATTACGCGTTCCTGGTGTCCGAAGACGAGTTCGACGCGATCTACGGGCGCATCCGCGAACAAGGTATCCGGCACTGGGCCGATCCCCGCCGCATGCGCGAAGGCGAGATCAACCACAACGACGGCGGCTGCGGCGTGTACTTCCAGGACCCCGCCGGGCACTACCTGGAGATCATCACGCGTCCGTACGGTTCGGGACCGGCCTGACAGCACCCGGGGGCAAGACTCCCTTATCGTCACAGTGACGACATAGCGCACGGAAACCGGGGCTGTGCGAGGGGAGGGGCGGACACGGCGGGCCGGATGCGGGTACGGTCCGGGTGATAAGACCGGAGGATTACAGTATCCGGCATGACTCAGCAGGCTGACGCCACCCATCCGGATCTGGTCACCGTCGGGGTGCCGACACACTGGTACAACCTGGCGGCCGAACTCGATGAGCCGATCCCGCCGCACCTGCATCCCGCCACCAGGGAACCGGTCGGACCGGACGACCTCGCGCCGCTGTTCGCCAGCGGGCTGATCGCGCAGGAGGTGTCCACCGAGACCTACATCGCGATCCCGGAACCGGTGCGGGAGATCTACGCGATGTGGCGGCCGTCGCCGTTGATCCGGGCCCGTCGCTTCGAGCAGGCGCTGAACACCGGGGCGCGGATCTACGTCAAGTACGAGGGCGTCAGCCCGGTGGGCAGCCACAAGACCAACTCGGCGGTGGCGCAGGCCTACTACAACAGCATCGACGGTGTCCGGAAGCTGACCACGGAGACAGGAGCCGGGCAGTGGGGTAGCGCGCTGGCATTCGCCGGGGCCCAGTTCGGCCTCGACATCGAGGTGTGGCAGGTCCGCGCGTCCTATGACTCCAAGCCGTACCGGGGTCACCTGATCCGTACCTACGGCGGCACGGTGCATCCGAGCCCGTCGGATCTCACCGAGGCCGGGCGGGCCATCCTCGCCTCCGATCCGAACACCACCGGCAGCCTCGGCATGGCGGTGAGCGAGGCGGTCGAGGTCGCCGCGTCCGAGCCGGACACCCGCTACGCGCTCGGCAGCGTGTTGAACCACGTAGTGCTGCACCAGAGCGTCATCGGTCAGGAGGCCGTCGATCAGCTCGCGCTGGTGGAACCCGGCGGTGCCGATGCCGTCTTCGGTTGTGCCGGCGGCGGTTCGAACCTCGCCGGGCTGGCGTTTCCGTTCCTGCGGGAGAAGATCCACGGCCGCTCGAATCCGCGGGTGGTGGCCGCCGAACCGGCGGCGTGCCCGTCGATCACCCAGGGTGAGTACCGCTACGACCACGGTGATGTGGCCGGTCTGACCCCGCTGCTCAAAATGCACACCCTCGGCATGGATTTCGTTCCCGACCCGATCCACGCCGGCGGGCTGCGCTACCACGGGATGGCGCCCGCGCTCAGCCATACCGTTGAACTCGGTTTGGTTGAGGCCGTTGCTATTTCGCAACATGATGCGTTCGCCGCAGGTGTGCAGTTCGCCCGGTCCCAGGGAATCGTGCCCGCGCCGGAATCGACGCATGCCATCGCGGCGGCCGCAGCGCAGGTCGCCGACGACCCGCGCGAGCAGGTCGTCGTCATCGGACTGTCCGGGCACGGTCAGCTCGATCTGCCGGCGTACGCGGAGTACCTCGACGGCAAGTTCTGAATCGGGCCGGGTTCTGAATCGGGCTGGGCGTCATGAGCGGCGACTTCGACAGGAAAGCAACAGAATTCGCCATCCCGACAGTCGCCATGGTTTCGTCACTGTGACGAATTACCGACGGTGCGGACGGGGGTTGCGGGGAAGCTCAGTCGGTCCCGACCGTGCGCCGTGAGTACCGGCGCTTCAGGCCGAGGCGGCGCTTGACGGCAACCGGGTCCTTGACGGCCCGGCCGTAACCGCGGCGCTTGTGCGGCTTGCACATGGCGCACCCGCGCCATGATCGCGATGGATGGTGGTTGGGCATCGTCGACGCTCCGGGGTGACTCCGCGCTCGATGGCGAAGATAGGGATGCTACGCGACCGACGCGGATCCGCCAAGGGATCGAGGGATTCGACCCAATCTGTGTCGGCCTACCATAAACGCCGATAAGCCACATTATGTCAAGTAAGCGGGCCAAGTAAGCGGGGCGGGATTCCGCATCGCACGGATCTCCACACCACCCCCGGACGACGGGGCCTCCTCCCGCCGGCGCGCTGTCCCGCGGCGAGGTGCTCCTGGTCGCGCCGTAGGCTCACGGCATGCACAACGTGACTCTGGCCAGTGCCGCGGCAACGGCGACGCTGACGGTGGGTCTGGCGGCGTATTCGGCATTGATCCTCGCCGGTATCGCGGTGGCGATCGCCGCCGCCCGCCGGCACCGTCGACAGTTGGCGATCGCCGCCGCGGTGATGGTCGGCGTGCTGACCCTGGGCGGACTGGTCATGGCGATCGTCAGCAGCGTCGGGTGAATCGTCACCGCGTCGGTCGCTCTGCCCTGTCGCAGTCGCACCGAGTCCGGCGATCCGACGCTCTACCGGCAGCAGTTCGGGTCGAGCACCGCACGCAGCGCCTGCAGTGCCTCCGGCTTCACCCGGTGAAAGACGTTGATCCCGCGCCGATCGGAGACCACCATGCCGGCCTTCCGGAGTTGGCCGATGTGGTGGCTGACGGTGGACTCGGCCAGGTCGAGCGTCGCCGCCAGATCCCCGCTGGTCGCCTCCCCCGAGCGCGAACTGAACAACAGCGACATGATCTTCACCCGTGCCGGGTCGGCCAGTGCCTTGAGCCGCATCGCCACTTCCAGGGCGTCGGCGTCGCTCAGCGGGCCCGCGGCCACCGGGGCGCAGCACACCGGGTCGGACATGTCGATCACGGGCAGTGCTTTGGGCATGAATACACAATGCCATAAGTCTTGACATATATCGAAAAGGTGGGATTCTGGACGCGGGGATCAATTCGATATATGTCTCATCCCAGTGGGGAGTCTGATCATGTCGCGCATCCAGTTGGCGCTCAACGTCGACGCTCTCGACACGGCCATCACGTTCTACAGCAAGCTCTTCGGTGTCCCCCCGGCGAAGGTGAAGCCCGGCTACGCCAACTTCGCCATCGCCGAGCCGCCGCTGAAGCTGGTGCTGCTGGAGAACCCCGGCAAGGGCGGCACCATCAACCATCTCGGCATCGAGGTCGACTCCAGCGACAAGGTGCACACCGAGATCGCCCGGCTCGCCGGCGAAGGTCTGTTCACCGAGGAGGAGCTCGGGACCACCTGTTGCTTCGCCACCCAGGACAAGGTGTGGGTGACCGGCCCAGCCGGGGAGAAGTGGGAGGTCTACACCGTGCTCGCCGACTCCGAGACCTTCGGCGCCGGTCCTCGAACCCGCGCCGAGACCGAGGCCGGCGACCCGGGCGTCTGCTGCGGTGGAACAGCCTGAGCAGGCATTGCGCGGCTGGTTTCAGTGGGGCGGCAGGCAGCCGGAACATCGCTGACAGGACCGGCGGGCTACCGTCGCTCGTCGTCTTCCTCCTCGCGGCGGCGGCGTGCCGCCTCGATCACCTCAGGCGGTGCCGGACGCCGCAGCCAGGCCCGCATCCGCAGCAGCCCGGCGGCGACCAGACAGACGGCGAATACCGCAACGATGATCCAGAGTGCGGTGGACATGCCGCGATTGTCCTCCACTCACCGCAGCGATGAGGCGATTCGCGCCGAAGGAATCTCAGGCGGCCGGTTCGTCGAGCATCTGCGGCGGTTGCGGCCCGAGTTCGTAGATGTGCTCCGGGGTGACCATTTCCGTCACGACGTAGGCGATCTGACCGGCCGAATGCGGCTCGGGCACATCGGAGTTGACAAACACGACCAGGGTCGCGTCGCGCTCGGGCAGGTACACCACGACCGTCGCGTAGCCCGGGATGTCACCGTTGTGCCCCAGCCAGCCCTGGGCGTTGAAGATCGCGAACGAGTAGTCGACACCCGGGACCACCGACGATCCGCCGTGGATCCGCTCGGCGTGCGTGTCCGGCCGCAGCAGCGCCCCGCTGCCCAGCGCCCTCGCCCACGTGCGCATGTCGTGCACGTTCGACACGATCTTGCCCGCGGCGTCCGCCCACGCCGGGTTCCACAGCGTGGTGTCCACGATCGCACCGTCCGGCCCCTGGTTGTACCCGTGCGTATACGGCGCGGGTAGCCGGCCGTCGGCCGGATAACTGGTCTGCGTAAGCCCCACCGGGCCGAAGATGTTGTCCTGCAGATACCGCGCCAGGGGTACGCCCGACACCCTCTCCACCACCATGCCGAGCAGCACGGTGTTGGTGTTGGAGTACTCGAACTCACTTCCGGGTGCGAAGTTCAACGGTCGCGCGAACGCGGACTCGACCAGTTCCCGCGGCGTCACGGCGAACGCATCCGGACCCGACGGTGACTCGCGGTACAACCGTTCGACGAACTCGTCGGTCTCGGTGTAGTCGGCCAGGCCGCTGCGCATCCGAGCCAGCATGTCGAGCGTGATCACATCACCGGACGGGACCCCTTCGACATACCGGGAAATCGGATCGCTCAACCGGATTCGGCCTTGATCGGCCAGCTGCAGGATCGCGGTTCCGATGAAGGTCTTGGTGACGCTTCCGATGCGGTGATGGTTGTCCACCAGCATGGGCGTGCCCGTCGCGGTGTCACCTACCCCGAAGGCCCTGGTGTACTCGATCTTGCCGGGAATCGACAGGCTCACGATCGCGCCGGGAACACCCATCTGGTCCAGTCGCAGCTCGATCGCCCGGTCCAGCGCCGCAGCCAGGTCGGGCGGCTGCCCGGCCGCGGACGGGCCGGCGGAGACAGCGAACACCGCGAGCAGCAGCGCGGCGAGAGTCCGTACGGCCCGCATGATGCAACCTCCGTCGTCGCCAAGCACTGCCGGCGCCCACCCCGGCCGTGCTCACGTCGGGCCGAGCATATCCCGCAAATCCGGTGGAAGTCGTCGCAACACCCGATGGCCGATACCGTGCGGGTGACGCAACCGGGATACGACGCGGTCCGGCTGACGGCGCCGTGGTCGTCGCGCGCTTCAGCCTCATCTGCGTCCCGCCGGACCACATCGATGGTGTTCTGAGGCCGGCAACCGAAATTGGTGTCCGACCCACCCTCGGCGAGGCACTAACGTCATTGCTGACGCACCGACTGACCTTGTGACTGTGGAGAGCGCTCGTGGAGGCTGATCCGGTCAGCCGAGGTGAGCCGCAAGGTCAGCGGTGCGGCCACTCGTTCCCGTGACTTCGCACCGGCGACATCTCACCGACATCTCACCGGCGGCGCAGCATGATCACATTGTCGATCAACGTGCCCTGCTGCCCGTCCGGGCCGACAGCATCCCGTTTCACCGGCTCGGCCCGCAGCAGCTCCCACTGGCCCTCGGGAAGCTGCAGCGACTCCACCACCTCCTGGGCCGACGGGAACTCGAACTCGTGGACATGATCGGGAGCCCACGGCGGCGGTGCGCCGTGATCCACGATCAGCAGCAGCCCACCCGGAACCACCGCCTCGGCGGCCCGCCGCAGAATCCGCACCCGGTCCAGCTCCACCTCGGAGTGCAGAAAATGCGCCGACACCAGCTCGAACTGTCCGTCCGGAAAGGTGGCCGGTAGTTCGTGCCGCTGAAAGTCGATGGTCAGGCCACGTGAGGCCGCCTCGGCCGCCGCGCGGTCCAGCGCCGTCTGCGAGATGTCCACCGCGGTGACCTGCCAGCCTCGCTCGGCCAGCCACATCGCGTCGGCGCCCTCACCGCAACCGACGTCCAACGCTCGTCCCGGCGGCAGCTCCCCCGCCACTTCCGCGAGCCGCGCGTTGACCCGCCCGCTCCACATCCGATCCTTCTCCGCGTACCGGCTTTCCCAATGCTGCCGTGCTTCTGACATCGTCATGCGCCCAGCTTGCCCACCGACCCGCAGGATGCCAAGCTTATTTGCCATGGAGGCAAATCAGCGGGAGGGCCGGATCGAGGACCGGATCCGGCAACGCCTGCGGGAACTGCGCAAACAGCGCGGATTGACCCTCGAGGACGTCGCCACCCGCGCCCAGATCGACGTGTCCACGTTGAGCCGGCTCGAGTCCGGCAAGCGCAGGCTCGCCATCGATCACCTGCCCCGCCTCGCCGCAGCCCTGTCGGTCAGCACCGATGACCTGCTGCGCGCGCCGGACACCGAGGATCCGCGGGTCCGCGGCAGCGCCCACACCAGCCACGGCGTCACCTACTGGCCGCTCACCCGGCAGGGCCCGGCCGGCGGTTTGCACGCGTTCAAGATCCGGATCAGCGCGCGCCGCCGCACTCCCCCGGCCGGACTGCCGGTGCACGAGGGCCACGATTGGGTCTACGTGCTCTCCGGGCACATGCGGCTCATCCTGGACTCCCGCGACTTCGTCATCAAACCCGGTGAGGCCGTGGAGTTCTCGACCTGGACGCCGCACTGGTTCGGCGCGGTCGACGGCCCGGTGGAGGCGATCATGATTCTCGGTCCGCACGGAGAACGGCTGCATCTGCACGAGTGAACGAAAATCGTCATCAAGAAGGACCGCCATTGTTATGACGAAATGACCCCCCCCTCTCCTTTCCGGGCCGGAAATTCTGAAGCACAATTCAGGTTGTGCGCCCATTCGAGGGGACCTGCCGGGCGCACACGGACTGGACTGGGGAGGGACGTATGCGGCAGTCTTTGGCAGCCGTTGCCGTCGCAGTCATGGGTGTTCTCGTCGCGGGCTGTGGAAGCACAGGTCACGCCGAGTCGACGACCGCGCCGAGCACGACGAAAACCCTGATTCCACGGCCACTGGTCGAGCGTGAACTGCCCGGGCTGCTGCTCAGCCCCGAGCAGGTCAACGCCGCGATGGGCACCACCGACATGGCGATCATCTCCAGTCAGACCTCGCTGAGCGATCACAGCAACACGATGGCGCCGCCGGAGTGCCTCGCCCTCGACGGCGCAGGTGAGGCCGACGTCTACGCCGACAGCGGATACCGGGCGGCCCGCGATCACAGCCTCAACAACGGCGACAACTTCACCCACTACGCCAAACAGGCCGTGGTGTTGTTCCCGCTGGCCGAGACGGCGCGCGCGTTCTTCGAGGCGTCCGCCGAGCAGTGGCCGGCCTGCCACGAGTACCGCCACACCCAGAGCGGCACCAAGTGGTACGTCGCCGAGCTCACCAGGGACGGCGACATCCTGAAAGCCATCACGGTCCAACGTGACGCCGGACATCCCGGTTGGGGATGCGGGCGTGCGCTGGTCCTGCGCAACAACATCATCGGCGACGTCAACACGTGCAGCGCCGATCCGGGCGACTCGGCGGTGCGGATCGCCCAGCAGATCGGCGAGAACGTCGACGCGGTGTGGTGAGAGGTGACCGGGGCTCGGGTCAGTCCAATCCCCGTGCGGTGAGCGCCTCGGCGAAACCGTCCGCGGTGTCGAGGGCCGCCGTGATCACCGGCGCCAGCACGATGCGGGGCGAGAACCGCAGACCCCGCGCCCGGCGGGCCTCCTCGACCTGCCGCACGGTGTCGATCATCAACGGGATCGTGCGCAGGGTCAGCGCCAACGCCAGGGCGAGTTGATCGACCGGAAAACCCACCCGCCCGAGCGGCCTCATCAGCGCCGTCAACGCCGCCAGCATGGCGGTCACCCGGGTGGTGACGGTGACGACGGCGGCCAGCACGACGGACAACAGCAGGATGCCGCACACCACCAGAGCGCGCCGCCAGTCGGTGAACAGCAGTTGAAAGCCGAAGATGACCGCCACCACCCACAGCACCGGCCGCAGCTGTGCGGTGAGGGCCCGGGGCCGCAGACCGGCGGCCGCCACCAGCGCCGCGACGCCCAGCGCGGCCACCGCGAGATCCGCCGGGGTCTGCACCCACACCGCCATCAGGGCGATCGACACGGCGAGCGCGACCAGTTTCACCCCGGCCGGCAGCCGATGCAGCGGGGACGAGCCGGGCTGGTACTGCCCGAACGTGCTCATCGCAGCATCATCCGCTCATAGGCGTCGATCGCCGCGGCGGGTGCGTCGTCGGCGACCACCCTGCCCTCGTCGAACACTATCACCCGGTCGAAGTCGTCGAGCAGCGTCAGATCGTGAGACACGACGACGAGTTGATGGTCCAGGGCGGCGAACGCATCCCGGATCATCCGGGTGTTACGCAGGTCGAGCAGCGTCGTCGGCTCGTCGGCCACCACGATGCGCGGTTCGGTGACCAGCACCGACGCCAACGCGAGCAGCTGCTTCTGCCCACCGGAGAGCAGATGGGCGGGATGGTCGGCGTGACCGGCCAACCCGAACCTGCCCAACACCTCGTGGACCCGATCCCGCCGCTCGTCGGTGGTCAGCCGGTGCCGTGACAGCGACAGTTCGATGTCCTCGGCGACCGTCGGCATCAGAATCTGCCGGTCGGGGTCGGTGAACACGAACCCCGCCAGGCGGCGGACCCGGCGGGTGTGCCGGCGGGTGTCGAGCCCACAGACCCGCACCGTTCCCCGGTCGGGCAGCACCAGACCGTTGATCATCCGCGCGAACGTCGACTTCCCGCTGCCGTTGGCGCCGACGATGCCGATCCGGCGCTCGGTGAGCACCAGCGACACGTCGCAGAGCACCTTCCGGTCGCCGTAGGAGTGCGAAACGTCCTCGAAGACAACCGAGTCCGGCTGTTGGTCAACCATCGAACGAGCGGCGCCGCCGCCACGGTGCGACGAGTCCCGGCCGGGTGCGGTGCACCTGCGCGGCGACAACACCGGCGATGACCGCTTTGGCCAGGTCACCGGGGACGTAGATGCCGCTGCTGGTCACCGCCGCCCACCAGGACAGATCGGTCCGGATCAACAGCCCGGCGGCGCCGAAGCAATAGATCACCGCCATGCCGCCGAGAATGTTGATCGCGATGCCCCAGCCCACCCGGTAGCGCGGCATCATCAGCGCGGTCAGCGCCCCGATCACGAACACCGCGGGCAGCCAACCGACGAAGAACCCGGCTGTCGGCGACGCCAACGACACCAGCCCGGTGCGCGCACCGGCGAGAATGGGCAGCCCGGCGATCGCCAGGACGGTGAACAGCCCGACCGCCAGCACACCCTTGCGCGGCCCCAGGATCGACCCGGCCAGCATCACCCCGAGCGTCTGGAAAGTGATCGGCACCCCGCTGGCGCCCAGCGTGATCGTGCCCGGCAGCCCCAGCGCCGCGATCAGCGCCGCGAACACCGCAGCCTGGGCCAGTTCGCCGGGAGTGAGGGCGAACCGGCGCCGCACCTGCGCCATCGCCCCGGCGCGTGCGGCGTCACTACCCACGCTGTCCAACCGAACGTCCATCCGAACGATTATCGCCGGTGCCCACCGCCTGCCCGAAGCGGGCGGAGTCAAGCGACGGTGCTGTTCCACCCGGCTGATGGGGCTGGCGGCACCGGGGTTCGACACGGCGGTAGCGTGGCTGACCGTGAACTCATCTCGTGTGTCTTCTCCCCTCGCGATTCCCGGCGCGATCGTCGCCGGCGCCGCGGCGCTGGCCCTGACGCTCAGCGCGTGCGGTTCCGACAGCGACTCGACGTCGGCCACCACGACATCGGACACCACCACGTCGACCATGACGACGTCACCCACCGGCACCGCCGTCGCACAGAGCTGCCCCACCGCCGCACCGGGCGAGGACGTCGCACCGGACTGGACGTTCACCGGTGACACCGGCAGCATCGCGGTCACCGGACCCACCGATGAGGCTGCTCCGCTGGTCACCGTCGAGGGACCGTTCAGCGTCTCCGAGACCCGGGTCGAGGTGCTGCAGGACGGCGACGGGCCGGTCGTCGCGGACACCGCCGACGTGCTGGTGTGCTACCTGGGCGTCAACGGCCGGGACGGCACGGTGTTCGACACCAGCTTCGAACGGGGCACCCCGGTGAACTTCCCGCTCGACGGGGTGATCACCGGGTTCCAGAAGGCCATCGCCGGCCAGACCGTCGGATCGACCGTCGCGGTGGCGATGACGCCGGAGGACGGCTACCCCGACGGTCAGCCCGCCGCCGGCATCCAGCCGGGCGACTCGCTGATCTTCGCGATCTCGATCCTCGACGCCACAGACTGAGATCTCACGGAGTGAGAGGACCGGCCGGTCTGGCGGTCAGGACGCCTCGGCGATCGCCTTGATCGCGGCGAGCGTCGCCGGAATACCCGTCTCGGCCGCCAGCCGCCGGGCCTCCAACTCGGCTTCGGCCTGCTCCCCGAAGCGCTCCCGGAAGGCGGCGATGCCCGCGGGCAGCACCTTCCAGGACTCGGTCAGCAGGGTGCCGCCGTCCCGCGGTTCCATGGTGTAGGCCCAATACACCAAGTCGCCGTTGACCTGCCAGGCGAAGGACCGGCCCGGGGTCGCGGCGACCACCTGGCTGCGGGTCTCCCAGGTGCGTTCGGGGGTCTCGTTGCGGCCGGTGAACCAAGCGCCGACCTCCGGTCCGTCGCCCTCGTCCCACCAGCACGCCTTGCAGATCGGGCTCCACTCGCCGGTTCTGGTCACATCGGAGACCAGCGCGTACACCTGCTCGGGCGACGCTGCGATGAAAATCGACTCTGACATCTGGAGATCCGCCATGGCCGCCAGTGTCGCACAGGCCACTTGTCGCAAGACATTCACGCGTAGTCGGGCGAGATGCACTGTCGGCGAGCACGTCCGTTGCTATGATGTGGCAATTATCGACGGCGAAGTCAATATGCGCAGATCCGAGGCGGTGCAACATGATTAGCGCGTCCAACACGTACCCCACCACAGGGGCGGCCCGGTGATGCGGCTGTCCCGGCGGTCGATGCTCCGCGCCACCGGGGGTGTGGTGGCGGGTGCGCTGCTGGCCGGTGCGGTGTCCGGCGCCACCACCGGATGCGGACGTCGCGAGGACTCCGATTCGGGCGACCGGTTGTTCGCCGAACTCGACGCCAAGATCCAGGACCTCATGGACCGCCACGGGGTGCCCGGTGTGGCGGTGGGCGTGTGGCACGACGGTGTGGAACACCTCCGCGGTTTCGGGGTCACCAACGTCGACGATCCCGAACCGGTCACCCCCGACACCCTGTTCCGCATCGGCTCGACCACCAAGACGTTCACCGGAACCACGGTGATGCGGCTGGTCGAGGCCGGCCGGATCGACCTGGATGAACGGGTGCGCACGTATCTGCCCGACTTCACCACCGCGGACCCGACGGTCGCCGAGCGGGTCACCGTGCGGCAGTTGCTCAACCACACGCCGGGCTGGCACGGCGACTACTTCGTCGACACCGGTTCCGGCGAGGACGCACTGGCGAAATACGTTGCGGCGATTGCCACACTGCCGCAGCAGACGCCGCTCGGCACCACGTTCGCCTACAACAACGCGGCCATCGCCCTGGCCGGCCGCATCATCGAGGCGGTGACCGGAACCGGCTACGAACGTGTGGTCCGCACCGAACTGTTGGAGCCGCTGGGCCTGCAGCACACCGGTTTCAGCGTCGACAACCTCGAAGGCCCGCCGGTGGCCGAACCGCACACCATGGCGGACGGCGCTCCGAGGTTCGACCGGTCCGCCTGGTACATGCCTCGCTGCCTCAACCCGACCGGCGGGCTGATCTCCACCGCCCGCGACCAGTTGCGCTACGCCCGTTTCCATCTCGGCGACGGCGGCGGACTGCCGGATCTCGGCCTGCTGAGCGAGGAATCCCTGACCGCGATGCGGTCGGATCCGGGGCCGGGCGGAACCCTGGCTGTCGAGATCGACGGGATGGGAGTCACCTGGCATCTGCGGCCCAGCGCCGAGGGTGTGCACATCGTCCAGCACGGCGGGGCCTGGTCCGGTCAGCATTCGGGTTTCTACCTGGTGCCGGACCGGGACTTCGCGATGACGGTGCTGACCAACTCCGACGGCGGGGCGATGCTGGTCGCGGACCTGATGTACACCGACTGGGCGCTGGACCATTTCGCCGGGCTGCACAATCTGCCGGCGCCCGTCCGCGACCTCTCCCCCGCCGAACTGGCCGACTACGAGGGGCGTTACCACGCCTACGAGACCGGCGTCGACGGCTCGGTGGACGCCACCGACACCGTCCTCACCGCCGACCGTGGCCGATTGCGCTACCAGATGCTCTCCGACGACGGTGCTCCCGTCACCGACCCGCCGCCCGGCACCCCCGCGTATCTGGCGTTCTACCGGGACGACTACGTGCTGCAACTGGACCGCGACGGCGAACCGCTGCCCAGCCGCGCCGACTTCGTCCGCGACGACACCGGACAGGTGCGCTGGCTGCGGATCGGCGGTCGGTTGCACCGCAAGACGGCGTGACGCCACGACATCTGCGGGCAGCCGCGCCTGCCTGACGCCTCACCGGGCCGGCGCGGAATGCGACGGCGGGGCCGACCCACCCCGTGTGGCGCGGTCCGCCATCAGCCGCAGGATCTCGGCGCGGTCCTCGGCCGACGGCAGACCCATGCCCGGCTGGTACCCGTACACCTCGTACAGCGATCTCGCGCTGGTATGCCCGTCGAGGATGTCGATCAGATCGCCGCTGATCAGCCCGGGGTGTTCCACCCCGCACGCCTCGGCGACCTTGACCAGATCGCGCCGCAGCGTCCTGATGTAGTTGGCGACCCGCGGAGCCTTGTCGTCGGGCACCAACCCGCGGGTCAGCCAGGCGTTCTGGGTGGCCACCCCGGTAGGACAGGTGTCGGTGTGACATTTCTTGGCCTGGATGCAGCCGAGCGCCAGCATCGATTCCCGCGCGGCGTAGACCATGTCGCAGCCCAGCGCGAACGCGACCACCGCGTTGTCGGGCAGGCCGAGTTTGCCGCTGCCGATGAACGTGACCTGCTCGTGCAGACCGCGTTCGGCGAAGATCCGGTACACCTCGGCGAAACCGAGTTGGAAGGGCAGCGACACGGTGTCGGTGAAGATCAGCGGCGCCGCGCCGGTGCCGCCCTCGCCACCGTCGATGCTCACGAAGTCGACCCCGCGACCGGTGTCGCGCATGAGATCGGTGAGCTGCTCCCAGAAGTCGAGATCGCCCACCGCCGACTTGATCCCCACCGGCAGCCCGGTCTCGGCGGCCAGCATCTCCACCCAGTCGAGCATGCTGTCGGCGTCGGTGAACTCGGCGTGCCGCGACGGGCTGACGCAGTCGCGGCCCTCGGGGATGCCACGCGTCGCGGCGATCTCCGCCGACACCTTGGCGGCCGGCAGCACCCCGCCCAGCGTCGGTTTGGCGCCCTGGCTCAGTTTGATCTCCAACGCCCGGACCGGTGCGCCGGCCACCAGATCCTTGAGCCGGGCGAGGTCGAACCGGCCCTCGGCGTCACGACAGCCGAAGTAGGCGGTGCCGATCTGGAAGATGAGTTCACCGCCGTGTCGGTGGTACCGGGAGATGCCGCCCTCACCGGTGTTGTGCAGACAACCGGCCAGCGCCGCGCCCCGGTTGAGCGCCTCGATGGCCTTGCCGGACAGCGACCCGAAGCTCATCGCGCCGATGTTGACCACCGACTGGGGCCGGAACGCCTGGGCGCGGTTGCGGGCGGCGCCGATCACCTTCGCCGCCGGCAGTTCGACGTCCAGCGCTGCCCGCGGTGCGGACGCCGGGATCGAGCGGCCGAAGGTGCGGTGCCGGATCACCGGGTAGCCGGAGGTGTACTCGATGTCGTTGTCGGTGCCGAAGCTGAAGTAGTTGTTCTCCTGTTTCGCCGAGGCGTACACCCAACGGCGCTGATCCCGGGTGAACGGGCGCTCCTCGTCGTCGCCGGCGACGATGTACTGCCGCAGTTCGGGTCCGATGGACTCGAGCAGATAGCGGGCGTGCCCGATCACCGGGAAGTTGCGCAGGATCGCGCGCCGGCGTTGGAACACGTCATGGACTGCCACAGCGGCCAGGGCCGATGCCGCGGTGGCCGCGGCGGTACGGAACAGGGAACTCATGGCCACAGTGTTACCTCAGGCCCCTGTCCGAAACGGTTCGAGGGTTGCTCGCCGTCAATGGGCGTGTCCCGGAACGCCTCGAGAGCCTGGGGCGATTCCCACCGTTCGACGACGTTGACACGGCCCGCGAGGTACGCCGCTCGCTGTCCGGGATCGACGGTGATGTGTCCCGCAACGATGATCACGCCGGCACAGACCCGGTGCGGGCGCGGAACTCATCGCCGAACAGCCGACGGTGCACCGGCTGAGCCGGCTGTGCGCTGGCTGAGGTGGGTGTGCGGTCACGCAGTCGGATGTGCGGCCACTGCGCGAAAACCGGCCGAATCCCGCAGTGGCGGCACGATCAACACCACCGACTCACCCTCGCCTGTGAGACCGCACAGCGGCGGCTGCACACACGCGCCGCGGTGCGGGCTGAACGTGTTGCGGCCCATGATCAGTCCGGCCGCCGGTGACGCATCTCGCGGCGATGTTCCATCATGGGAGCCATGGAGTCGACCCGGGTGGACCGATGGTTGTGGTCGGTCCGGCTGGCCAAGACGCGGCCCGACGCCGCCGCAGCGTGCCGGGCCGGACACGTGCGGATCAACGACAAACCGGCCAAGCCGTCCTCGGCGGTCGTCCCGGGTGACCGGGTGAAGGCCCGGATCGGCGGCCGCACCCGCATCGTCGAGGTGGTGCGGGTGATCCAGAAGCGGGTCGGGGCCGCCGACGCGGTGACCTGTTATCTCGACCGCACCCCACCGGAACCGGCAGTGCCGCTGCCGCCGGTGGCGGTGCGGGACCGCGGTGCCGGGCGGCCCACCAAACGCGACCGCCGCATGCTGGAGAAGTTCCGGGCAGGCCGCCTGTGACGCCCGGTCGAGAAGGCTCGGCCCGATAGAGTCACCACCATGCGTATCGCGGTCGCCGGCGCCACCGGGAACATCGGCAGTCGCACCGTGTCGGTGCTCGAGCGGGACGGCCACGAGGTGGTCCGCATCAGCCGCACCCACGGTGTCGACCTGGTCTCAGGTGAGGGTCTGGACGCGGCCCTGACCGGGGTCGACGCCGTCGTGGACGCCATCAGCGCCCCGCCCGGCAGCCGGGACCAGACGGTCGACTAGTTCCGCACCACCACGGCCAATCTGCTCGCCGCCGAGCAGCGCGCCGGGGTGCGCCACCACGTGCTGCTGTCGATCGTCGGCATCCACCGGGTCGAGGGCAATCCGCACTACGCCGGTAAACGGGAACAGGAACGGCTGATCGCCGAGAGCCCGGTGGGATGGACGATCGTTCCGGTCACCCAGTTCCACGACTTCGCCGCGATGGTGGCCGGCTGGACCGAACCGGACGGGGTCGCCACCATCGCGCCGCTGCTGGTCCAGCCGATCGACCCCGACGACGTCGCCGCCGTTCTGGCTGAGATCGCGACTGGTGAACCGCGGGGCCGTCACGTCGACGTGGCCGGGCCGCAGACCCAGGACCTCGTCGACATGGCGCGGCGCACGTTCGCGGCACGCGGCCGGGATATCGAGCTGGTTCCGACCTGGTCGGGCATCTTCGACGAGCGGATGGCCGGCAACGTGCTGCTGCCCGGACCGGACGCACGGATCGCTCCCACCACGTTCGAGGACTGGTTGGCGCGCCAGACCGGCGAACACGGGTAGTGTGGTGCGGGTTCGTTGCACAACCAGCCCGCTTGGAGTCATCGGTGCGGAAACCCGCTGAGAACGGGCGCGGGTGAGCGCCCACACCGACATCGGCGACACCGCACCGGCATCGATGGGTGAGAGCGTGATCGCCGATGTGGCCGAAACCCTCGGCGGATCGCTCAACCTGCGCCGCACCGCGCTGCGACTGATCTCGCTCATCCAACCCCGGTTGGCGGACTGGGCGATGGTGGTGTTGCCGGACCCGCGGGCCGGTGTGCTCGTCGCGGTGGGTGACGCGGCCCCGGCCGGGGTTCCGCTCCGCCGCGCCGACCTCGATGATCTGCCGCTGGGCCGGGTGCTGCGCAGCGGATCCGTCGAACAGATCCACGACACCGACCTGGCCGGATTGATCCCCGTCGAACCGTTCCAGCAGTCCGCCGTCGCGCTGGCGCCGGCCGAGGTGGTCGCGGTGGGGTTGACCGCCCGCGGCAGCACCTTCGGCGCGTTGGTCGTGCTGCGACGGGGCGACACCGGCTTCCGCGCCGACGAACTCGACGTGGTGGCGCGGGTCGCCGACCGCGCGGCCGTGGCCTTCGATTCGGCGCGGCTCTACGAGGAGCAGGCCCGGGTGGCGTCGGTGCTGCAACAGAGTCTGCATCCGCCGTCCCTGCCGGACATCCCCGGTGTCCGGTTGGCGGCCTGCTACCGGCCCGCCGCCGAACACCTCGACATCGGTGGCGACTTCTACGACGTCACCGGCAGCGACCACGATTGGTTGATCGCCATCGGCGACGTGTGCGGTAAAGGGGTCGAGGCCGCCGCGCTGACCGGCCAGACCCGTCAGAGTCTCAGAACCGCAGCACATTTCGACCGCAGCCCGGACGTCGTGCTCGGCGCGGTGAACAGTGTGCTGTGCGATCTGCGGGTGAAGCAGTTCGTCACGGTGCTGTGCGCGCGGATCCGTGCGCGTCCGGGTGGGGGCGTCGGGGTGGACCTGGCCACCGCGGGCCACCCGGCCCCGCTGATCGTGCGCGGGGACGGCCGCGTCGAACAGGCCGAGGTGTACGGGACCGCCGCCGGCCTGGTCTCGGGCATGCGTTACGGTGCAACGGCTCTCGAACTCCACCGCGGTGACACCATGGTGATGTTCACCGACGGCATCGATGAGGCGTGGGGCGCCGGCGGTCAGTACGGGATGGCGCGGCTGCACGCCCTGCTGCCGGCGTACGCGGGCGCCGCACCGGAAGTGGTGTGCGAGGCGGTGGAGCAGGACGTCATGGAGTACCTCGACGGCCGCCCGCACGACGACATGGCGATGGTGGCCGTCACATGCGTCCGCTGACACCGCTGCGGGAAGCGCGGCAGCACTACGAGAACGCCCTGGCGGCCGACGACCGGACCGCCGTCGCCGGGCTGGTCGAGCGTCTGCTGGACGACGGGGTGGCGCCGCCGGACGTGTTGACCGGGGTGGTGGCGCCCGTGCAGCGCGCGATCGGTGAACGCTGGCAGCGCGGCGAATGGACGGTCGCGCAGGAACACGCCGCGACCGCGATGGCGATGGCGGCCACCGACGTCGTCGCGCGGCGGTTGAACCAGCTGCCGGTCACCGCCGGTCACGTGATCGTGACCTGCGCGGAACGCGAATGGCACTGGCTGCCGGCCGCGATCATCGCCTGCGTGCTGCGGGCCGACGGGTGGCGGACGACCCAGCTGGGGCCGGCGACGCCGCCGATGCGGTTGAGCCGGTACATCCAGGATCTCGGGCCGGACGCGGTGGCGGCCAGCTGCTCGGTGCTCGGCGCGCTGCCCACCACCCGCCGGTTCATCGAGGCCGCCACCGCGGCCGGGGTGCCCGTCATGGTCGGCGGCGCGGCCCTGGGCGCCGACGAACTCCGGGCGGCCGCACTGGGAGCTACCGCGTGGGCGCCCGACGCCCGGGCAGCCCGGGACGTCATCACCACCCTGGCCACCGTGGTGCCGCCGGCGCCGCCGCTGCCCGCCGCGCCCGCGCGCGAACAACGCGCCCTCGACCTCGATCAGCCACGGCTGCTCGACGGCATCCGGCGGCAGTGGACGGTGACGACCGGCGCGGCGTCCGGCCCCGCGGTGACCTCGCTGCGCACCGTCGCGCGCGAGGCACTGCCCCAGACCCTGCACGCGGTGTCGGCGGCCCTGCTCACCGGGGACACCCGACCGATCACCGAGACCGCCGTGTGGTTGTCCGAACTGCTGGCCGCCCGCGGTGTGGAGGCGGACCCGGCGATCAGTGAACTCGGGGCCGTGCTGGCCGCGGCGCTGGTCGATCATCCGTTGAGTCTGGATCTGGTGCGCCGGCACTTCCGGTGCGCGCCGACCGGTTGAGCGCGTCGGCGGCGACGATCCGCTCGAGGGTCGCGGCGATCGAGTCCAACGGCGCCGCGGACCGTATCTCGCGGGCCAGCCGACGTGCGGCGGTGCGGTACCGGTCCTGGTCGCGGATGCGGTCGAAACCGGCCCGCAGCGCCCGCACCGTCGGCGTTGCCGTGCCGAGATCGATTCCGGCGCCGCAGAACTCGACCCGGGCCGCGATCTCGGCCTTGTCGGAGGTCTCCCCCGCCACGATGAGTGGCACCCCGTGGCTTAGCGCGTACTGCACGCCGCCGTACCCGCCGTTGGTGATCATCACGTCGACGTGGGGCATCAGCATCCGGTACGGAAGCCAGCCGGTGACACGGGCATTACCCGGGACCCGGAATCCCGAGCGTTGTCCCGGCCGGCCGCCGGTGGTGGCGACCACCAGCACGTCAGGCCGGTCAGTCAGCGCCTCCAGCGTCGGCACGACCAACTGATCGAGGTCGGTGTTGTCGAAGGTGCCCTGGGTGACGTGAACGACGGTGGCGGCGCTCCGGATGTCGTCCCACCAGGCGGGCAGGGTGACCCCGTCGAGGCCGGTGGGCAGCACCGGGCCGGCGAAGTCGACGGTGGACGGCAGATCGCCGCGGTGGTATTCGAAGCCGGGCACGCCCAGTTGGATCAGCCGGTCCGCCAAGGCGGGCCAATCGCTGAGAAACACCGGCGCCGGCCCGGCTCCGGCGGTGCGCAGTGCCCGGTCGAAGCGCCGCCGGCTGCCCGCCATGATCACCCGGTGCGCCACCGCGGTCATACCGCGGTAGTCGACGCCGGGCCGCGGCTGCCACGCCATCCCGAACGGCGGGGTGTCGGCACTGGACAGGGTCAGCGGGCCCACGCTGCACACCAACAGCGGTGGGCGTGGGCGATCGTCGAGCAGCAGCGCCGCCGCACCGGTGAACGTCATGTCAACCAGGACAGCGTCGGCCGGCTCGCGGTCCAGCACGGAGCGAAGAGCCGCCGCCTGATGTCCCAGGGGCCGGATGTACACCGAGTCCAGCTCGGCTCGTCCCAGCAGGAACCGCCGGGCCTGCGACGGCAGGTACCGGGCCCACCACGGCGGGGCCGCGGGCGGGTCGATGGCGGTGCCGGCCGGCAGTGCGGTGAACCGCAAACCGGCTCGTGTCACCGCGTCGGCGAACTCGGTGGTCGTCAGCACGGTGACGGTGTGGCCGCGCGATCGCAGCGTCGCACCGATCTGCACCAGCGGCGCCACATGCCCGGAGAGCGGGGTGGCCGCCAGCAGATAACGCGCCAAGAACTCATCCTCACTACCCGACGACAACCGGCGCCCGAGCAACCGGGTTCGGGTCAACCCATAACCGCCCACCCCGGACGGCAAACATCGGATGAAACGGCGCTTCAGTCGGCCGAAAGTTGCCGGGCCACCGCCCCGTACCGTTCCAGCTGCTCCGGCGTGTTCTGTGCGTTGTACAAGACGAGCCGGGTCGCGACGCCCCCGTATCTGGCGCGCAGCGCGTCGGCCAGACCGTCCCAGGTCGACTCGGTGGTGAAGACCGCGAGATGCTCGTCGGTGATCACCGCGGCCATGCCGGCGTGGTCGCGGGCCTTCTGCTTCTCGCGGATGCGCGCCGTGGTGCCCTCGAAACCGGCCTCATCCCAGATGAACGCGTAGTTCGGGGTGCTGCCGTAGAAGCTGAGCGCGGCGCGCGCCCGCTCCCGTTCGGTGTGCCGTTCCTCGTCGGTGTCGCCGACGACCGTGAGCACCGGCACGATGAGCGCGATGTCATCGGGCGACCGCTGCGATCTGGCCGCCCCGGCAGCCACATTCGGCAGCACATGCCGGGTGAGGTATCCGGGTTCACCGATCGGATGGACGTGCACCCCGTCGGCGACCTCGCCGGCCATCCGCAGCATCCACGGATTGACCGCGGCCACATCGACTTTGGGGTCCGGTGCGTAGATCGGGCCCGGACTCCACTGCGGGGTGATGAAATCCAGCTCGTAGAACTCGCCGTGGTGGTCCAGGGTGCCGGTCCGGAACGCGGTGAAGCACGCCTTGACCGCGCGCACGTAGTCGCGCAGCCGGGGGCCCGGGCGGTCGAACGGCATACCGTAGCGGCGCACCACGTGGGTGCGGACCTGGGTCCCGAGTCCCAACCGGAACTTTCCGCCGGTCGCCTCCTGAAGTTCCCACGCCGCGGCCGCGGTGACGAACGGGCTGCGGGGAAAGGCCACCGCCACCCCCGTCGACAACTCCAACCCGGGTGCCGCCTGCGATGCCACCGCGGCGTTGAGATAGGCGGTGCGGCCGGTTTCGGTCAACAGCAACCCGGAGAAACCGCACCGTTGCACCTGCCGGGCGGTGTCGCCGACACGGCCGAGCGGCTGCGGGACCACCATCACATCGACGTGCACGTCCGCAGCGTACTGGCTCGGTGGCTATCGGTCCGGCGGCTCGCCGTTCTTACCGGGCTCCTGCCCGGCCCCGTCATCGGCCCCGGGATCGGCCCTGTCCTCGAGCCTGTCCTGGGGTTGGGGACGTTCGCTGTCGGGCCGGTCGTCGGGTTCGGCCTCCGCGGCGGGTCTGTCGGCCTGCGCGTCCTCGGCCTCGATCTCGGATTCCGGTTCCAGCGGCAGGCTCCGCAGCCGCGGCTCCAGCTTGCCGGCCTGCGGCGGTGCGGCCGGGCTCGGCCGCAACCGGACCACCCGGCCGACACCGCGACGCAGCCCGGGCGGACCGTCCTTGCGGAAGAACGCGCCGACCCGGCCCGCCCCGTACCGCAGCGGGGAGCCGACCAGCTCACCCAGCACCACACCGCTACCGATGCCCAACGCGATCGCCGACGCGGTCATCAGCTGCGCCAGACCGTCGTTGAACCGTCCTTCGACGGCGAACGCGAACACCGCCCGGAACACCGCCAGGCCGGGCAGCAGCGGGGTGATACCCGCGGTGGCGATCACCAACGCCGGCGCCTGCCGCCGGATCGACACCAGGGTGGCCAGCAGACCGACGCTGATCGCCGCCACGAACGTCGCCATGATCTGGCCCAGACCGGCCGCACCGACACCGAAGATCACCACCGTGGCCAGCGCCGCCGCGACCCCGGTCATCGGCGCCGAGCGCATCGGTGTGTAACAGGCGATGGTCAGGCAGATCCCGGCCAGCGCCGACCCGACGATCGCGACGGTGATCGTTCTCGGCTCGGTCGGCACCACGAAGGTCTGCCCGACGTCGACGCGCAACTGGATCTCCACCCCGGCCAGCGAAGCGATCTGCAGGCCGGCGAGGATGCCGACCACGATCCCGGCCGTGAGGAACACCGCATCCCCCAGCCGCGCCAGCGCGGTGATCATGTGGCCGGTGAGCGCGTCCTGCATCGAACCGACCAGGGTCAGCCCGGCGAGCAGCACCACGATGCCGGTCGCCACCAGGGTGGTCACCCCCTGCCCGGCGTACTGGTAGGCGGCCACGGCGACCACCGTCGCGATGGTGGCGCCCACCACCTGCTGGAAGAAGAACGGTGTGCCGGCCCGGTTCAACAGCCGGTTCACCCGGTCGATGACCGCCGAGGTGAACGCGGCCAGAAAACAGGTGACCCAGGTGCCGCCCATCAGCATGGCGATACCGAAGGCGAAGCCGGCCCATCCGGCGGTGGCCAGCCAGCGGGGGTACGGATGCGGCTGCTCGGACAACTCGTCCATGGCCTCGTGGGCCTGATGCACCGACACCCCGCCGGAGGTGATCTCACGCACCAACCGGTCGAGCGCCGCCAGCCGGGTGAAGTCGGTCGACCGGGTCCGCACCGACCGCACGATCGTCACCGGCGGATGGTCGGCGTTCGGCAGCGCCGACACGATGATCGTCGTGAAGGTGATGTCGACGACGCAGTCCTTGATCTGATACGCCTCGGCCACGTCCTGTGCGGTGGCGACGACGTCCGCGGTGCCCGACCCGCTCGACAACATCACCTCGGCGAGGCGGATGGTGAGATCGAGCACCTTGCGGGTGTGCAGTTCATCGAGACCGCCGGCGGCGCGGCGCTGACCCGCGCCGGGGGCCGGATCGCGAGTGCCGCGCAGGGCCAATCGCAGACCGCCGCGGAGGCGCGCCCGGCCGGTGCTTCGATCCTGGGTCATTGTCCTGAACGGTAGTCAGTATCCGGCGAATCGCGCGACCGCCGCGGCCGCCCGGCAGACCCGCCGTCGCCCCGACCGTCGATGAGGGCGCGGAACCTCGCGGCCGGATGGACCGCGACACCCAGTGACCGGACCCGTTCGGCCAGCGCCGCGTCCGAGGTCACCACCGTGATCAGCGCGGGGTCGTCGGCGGTGCGCACCAGCCGCACGATCTCGTCATCGGCGGCGTCGGCGGCGGCCCGCGGCGCGTGGGCGACGGTGAGCACCGACGACTCGATCGGCGTCGGATGTTCGAACACCACCGTCACCGAGTGCCCTTCCGCGGTGGCCCACCGCTCCAGCCGTCGCACCAGATCGTCCATCGCCCGGCGCCGGTCCCTCCACCAGCCGTCCGGGCGGCTGCCGATGACGTTCATGGCGTCGACGATCCAGCGCACAGAGTCGACGGTACGGACCGGCCGGGTTCACTACATTCACCGGGCAGGAGGCACGATGACTGACAGGACAGATGTGGTGGTGGTCGGCGCCGGGCTCGCCGGGTTGACGGCGGCGCGCACGCTGCGGCGGGCGGGGGTGGATGTGGTGGTGCTCGAAGCCCGCGACCGGGTAGGCGGCCGGACCCTGAACCACTTCCTGGAGCACGGCCCCGACCCGGAAAACGACGCGGTGGTCGAACTCGGCGGCCAGTGGATCGGGCCGGGTCATCAGCGAATCCGCGCCCTGATCGACGAATTGGGCCTGTCCACCTTCGACACCTACGACCGGGGCGCGAAGTTGTGGGAGCACAACGGGCGGGTGCGGCGCTACACCGGCGAGATTCCCAGGGCCAACCCGCTGCACCTGGCCGACCTGCAGATCGCGTTGACCCGGCTGGAGCGGATGGCCCGGCGGATCGACCCGGCCGCGCCGTGGGCCGCCCCCCGTGCCGCGCAGTGGGATCGGCAGACCGTCGCCGGCTGGATCGACCGCCATGTGCGCACCGCGGTGGGCCGGGCGTTCATCGAACTGGTCTGTGAGGCCGTCTGGGCCGCCGACGCCGCCGACCTCTCGCTGCTGCATCTGCTCACCTACACCAGCTCGAATCAGGGTCTGAGCCAACTCATCACCACCCGCGGCGGCGCCCAGCAGAGCCGGATCATCGGTGGCGCCCAACAGATCTCGACCGCTATGGCCGACGAACTCGGCGACGCGGTGCGGCTGGGCGCACCGGTGCGGGAGATCCGCACCCGCGACGGGGTGCAGGTGGTGGCCGACACCGCGACGGTGCGGGCGGAACGGGTGGTGGTCGCCATGAGCCCCACCCTGGCCGGCCGGCTGCACTACGACGAACCGCTGCCCGCCGACCGGGACCAGCTCACCCAACGCATGCCGAACGGCTCGGTGGTCAAATGCATGGCGATCTACGACGAACCGTTCTGGCGGGCCGACGGGCTGTCCGGACAGGGCGTCGGATTCACCGGTCCGGTGAAGGTGTTCTTCGACAACTCCCCACCCTCGGGCCGCCCCGGGGTACTGCTCGGGTTCCTGGAGGGCAGCCAGGCGCGGGAGCTGGGCCGAGCCGACACCCGCACCCGCCGCGAGGCGGTCATCGGCTGCTTCGCGCGGATGTTCGGTCCGCGCGCCGCCCGGCCCGTCGACTACGTCGAAAAGGTGTGGGCCGCCGACCAATGGACCCGGGGCTGCTACGGCGCGTTCCTGCCGCCCAACACCTGGACCCAGGTCGGCCCCGCGCTGCGGCGCGCGGTCGGTCCGATCCACTGGGCCGGCGCGGAGACCGCGGTGCGCTCGATGGGCTACATGGACGGCGCCGTCGCCTCCGGGGAACGGGCGGCCGCCGAGGTGCTCACCGCACTGGGGTCCGGGGCTTAGGGTGCAGACCATGAGCCTGGTCACCTACGAGCAGCGGGACCACATCGCCACCATCACCCTCAACCGCCCCGAGGCGCGCAACGCCATCAACGGGGCGATGCGCCAGGACCTCAACGCGGCCTGGAACCGGTTCCGCGACGACGAGGACGCCTGGGTCGGCATCCTCACCGCCAACGGCGAGGTGTTCTGCGCCGGTGCGGACCTCAAGGACAGCGAAGGCGCGGTCGGCACCTTCGGCGGCACGTTCTGGGAGAAGCCGACCATCAACAGCTTCGAATCCGGGATGGAACTGTTCAAGCCCACCATCGCGGCGGTGAACGGACCGTGCGTCGGCTACGGGCTGACCGGGGTGTTGTTCTGCGACTTCGTCATCGCCAGCACCACTGCGACGTTCAGCTTCCCGGAGGTGCGGATCGGGGTGCCCACCATCGTCGGGGCGATCCGGCTCCCACAGCGGGTCCGCTGGGCGGACGCTATGGAACTGCTGCTCACCGGTAAACCGATCACCGCCCAGCGCGCCGAGGAGATCGGCCTGGTGTGGAGACTGGTGCCGCCGGACGAGCTGCAGGAGCAGGCGCTGGCGTGGGCCCGCACCCTGACCGAGGCCGCGCCGCTGGCGCAACGCGCCACCAAGGAGGTGGCGTGGCGCAGCGCCGACATGGGCTGGATCGAAGCGGTCCGGTTCGGCGAGACCATGCGCAAGGTGGCCGGCGCCACCGAGGACGTCGCCGAGGGCATCCGCGCCTGGCAGGAGAAGCGCACCCCCCAGTGGCGGGGCCGGTGAACCGGGTGACGGCGCTGACCGTTCCCGCGCTGCTGGCCGGCGCCGCGGAGACGTTCGGTGACCGCACCTACGTGGTGACGCCGGCCGAACGGCTCAGCTACCGCCAGGCCGCCGACCGGTCCGCACGGCTGGCCCGGTGGCTGTTGCGCGAAGGCGTCGGCAAGGGCACCCGCGTGGGGCTGTTCTTCCCCAACGGGACCGACTGGATCGTGTGGTGGCTGGCGGTGTCCCGCATCGGCGCGCTCGCGGTCCCGTTGAGCACCCTCTACCAACCGGCCGAGATCGCGAAAGTGGTCCGGCTGGCCGACATCGCGGTGTTGATCGCGCCGGGCACCGTGCTGTCGATCGACGTCCCCGCCCGGTTCGAGCAGGCCTGGCCGGAGCTCGCCGGGCAGCGGGCCGGACAGCTCGCGCTGACGGCGGCGCCCTACCTGCGCACCATCGTGCTCACCGAACCGACCGACCGGCCCTGGGCGGCCCGGTGGAAACCCGACGCCGCGACGGCGGCGCCGGAACTGCTGTCCGCGGTCGAGGCCGAGGTGTCCCCCGCCGACCTCGCGGTCATGGTGCACACCTCCGGCTCCACCGCCGACCCGAAGGGGGTGCTGCACACCCACGGCACCCTGGTCCGGCAGACCTCCACCTGGCCGGCGGCGATCTGGGCGGTCACCCGCGGATCCGGTACCGGGTCCCACACCGGAGCCGAATCAGGAGCCGGCACAGCCGATGAGCCGCGGATCCTGTGCGCGATGCCGTTCTTCTGGATCGGCGGTCTGCTGGCCGCCACCGGTGCCCTGCACGACCCCGTCACCCTGCTGGTGCTGCCGAAGCTCGACGCCGGGACCGCGCTCGACCTGATCGAGACCGAACGGGCCACCGGTGTCGTCGGCTGGCCGGCCTTCACCCGCCGGTTGCGTGACCACCCCACCTTCGACGAGCGCGACCTGGGCAGCGCGCCGATGCTGCGCCACGGCCCGCTCGACATCGCGATGACCGATGTGCCCGACGGCTTCCCCGTGCACCGCACCATGTCCGAGACCGCCGGCGGTTTCGCGTTCACCGAGATGCGCATCGTCGACGGGAACGGCGACCCGGTCCCCGACGGCACCGTCGGCGAACTGCTGGTCCGCGGTATCGGCGTGATGGCCGGCTACAACAAACGGGAACGCTGGGAGGTGTTCGACGCCGACGGCTGGTACCACACCGGCGACCGGGTCTACCGCAAACCGGGCGATCCGCGGCTGTTCTACGTCGGCCGCACCACCGAGCTGATCAAGTCCGGCGGTGCCAACGTCTCGCCGCTCGAGGTGGAGGCGGTCATCGAACAGTCCCCCGCGGTGGCGCAGTGCGTCGTGGTCGGGGTCGACGATCCCGACCGCGGCGAACAGGTCTGCGCCGTCGTGGTGCCGACGCACTCCGGTGACCACGGCCTCGACGTGGATTCGCTTGCGGCGCAGGTCGGTAGCCAGCTGTCCAGCTACAAGGTGCCGACCCGCTGGGTGGTGGCCCGCGCCGACCAGATCCCGACACTGCCCAGCGGCAAGTTCGACCGCAGGACGTTGCGCGCCCGGGTGTCTGACGGCACACTGAACGCCGTGCAACCGGTCAACGCCGACAGCCGCCGATGACGACTGACAGCCACCCCGCCGACCGCCACGACCTCATCCGGGTGCTCGGCGCCCGGCAGAACAACCTCAAGAACATCGACGTCGAGATCCCCAAACGCCGGCTGACCGTGTTCACCGGTGTCTCCGGGTCCGGCAAGAGCTCGCTGGTGTTCGACACCATCGCCGCGGAGTCCCAGCGGTTGATCAACGAAACCTACAGCGCGTTCATCCAGGGCTTCATGCCCACGCCGGCCCGCCCGGACGTCGACATGCTCGACGGGCTCACCGCGGCGATCATCGTCGACCAGAACCGGCTGGGCGCGGATCCGCGGTCCACCGTCGGCACCGTCACCGACACCGGCGCGCTGCTGCGGATCCTGTACAGCCGGCTCGGCGAACCGCATATCGGTTCCCCCCAGGCGTTCTCGTTCAACGTCGCATCGATCAGCGGCGCCGGCGCAGTCACCGTGGAGCGCGGGGGCCGCACCGTGAAGGAGCGGCGGGAGTTCGAGATCGTCGGTGGGATGTGCCCCCGGTGCGAGGGCCGCGGCGTGATCAACGACATCGACCGCACCGCGCTCTACGACGACAGCAAGTCGCTCAACGAGGGCGCCCTGACCATCCCCGGATTCTCCATGGACGGCTGGTACGGCCGCATCTTCCGGGGATGCGGCTTTTTCGACCCGGACAAACCGATCCGCGAGTTCACCCGCAAGGAACTCGACGCGCTGCTGTACAAGGAGCCCACCAAACTCAAGATCGACGGGGTCAACCTCACCTACATGGGGCTGATCCCGCAGATCCACAAGTCGTTCCTCAGCAAGGATGTGGAGGCCATGCAGCCGCACATCCGCGCGTTCGTGGAACGGGCGGTCACGTTCACCACCTGCCCAGACTGCGACGGCACCCGGCTGTCGGAACGCGCCAGGTCGTCGAAGATCAACGGGCGCAACATCGCCGAGGTCTCGGCGTGGCAGATCAGCGATCTCATCGACTGGGTGGACGACCTGCGGGACGACTCGGTGGCGCCGCTGCTGGGATCGCTGCGCCACACCCTGCGGTCGTTCGTCGACATCGGGCTGGGATATCTGTCGCTGGACCGCCCGGCCGGCACGCTGTCGGGCGGTGAGGCGCAACGGGTCAAGATGGTCCGCCACCTCGGCTCCCCGCTCACCGACGTCACCTACGTGTTCGACGAGCCGACGATTGGGTTGCATCCGCACGACATCGACCGGATGAACCAGCTGCTGCTGCGACTGCGCGACAAGGGCAACACGGTGCTGGTGGTCGAGCACAAGCCGGAGGTGATCGCGATCGCCGATCACATCGTCGATCTCGGCCCCGGAGCCGGCGCCGAGGGCGGTGAGGTGGTGTTCGCGGGTTCGCTCGACGGTCTGCGGGCCGCTGCAACCCTGACCGGACGGCACCTCGACGACCGGGCCGCGCTCAAGAAGAAGGTGCGCACCCCCACCGGGGTGCTCCCAGTCCGCGACGCCCACACCAACAATCTGCAACACATCGACGTCGACATCCCGCTCGGTGTGCTGGTGGTGCTGACCGGGGTGGCCGGTTCCGGCAAGAGCTCCCTGATCGACGGGTCGGTGGCCGGGCGTGACGGCGTCGTCACCGTCGATCAGAGCCCGCTGCGCGGGTCCCGGCGCAGCAACCCGGCCACCTACACCGGGCTGCTCGACCCGATCCGCAAGGCGTTCGCGAAGGCCAACGGCGTCAAGCCGGCGCTGTTCAGTTCCAACTCCGAGGGCGCCTGCCCGCTCTGCAACGGCGCCGGGATCATCTACACCGAGCTGGGTGTGATGGCCACCGTGGAGACCACCTGTGAGGAATGCGAGGGACGACGCTTCCAGGCGTCGGTGCTGGCCTACGAACTGGCGGGCCGCAACATCGCCGATGTGCTGGACATGCCGGTGACCGAGGCGCTGGACTTCTTCACCGACGCCCACCCGCTGCCCGCGGCGCGGCGGATACTGGAACGACTGGCCGACGTCGGGCTGGGCTACCTGGGTCTGGGACAGTCGCTCACCACGTTGTCCGGCGGCGAGCGGCAGCGGTTGAAGCTGGCGGCCAGACTCGGTGACAAGGGCGCGGACGCGGCCACCGTCTACGTGCTCGACGAACCGACCAACGGCCTGCACCTGGCCGATGTCGAGCAGCTCCTGGCACTGCTGGACCGGCTGGTCGACGCCGGTAAGTCGGTGCTGGTCATCGAGCACCACCAGGCGGTCATGGCCCACGCCGACTGGATCATCGACCTCGGTCCCGGCGCCGGTCACGACGGCGGCCACGTCGTCTTCGAGGGCACCCCCGCCGACCTGGTCGCGTCCCGGTCGACGCTGACCGGCCGGCACCTCGCGGACTATCTGCGGGGCGGATAGCCGCCCGGTGTGCCACCGGGGTGGTGCCCCTGATCGGCAGGTGACGGGCCATGATGGTGGCGTGAAGCACGAGTCGATCACCGCACCCGATCCGCAATCCTGGTCCGGCCGCCTGTGGGCCGAAGTCGAACCGATCTACGCCGCGATCCTGGACCACCCGTTCATCAAGGGGCTCACCGACGGCAGCCTGGATCCGGAGGTGTTCGCCCACTACGTCGCCCAGGACGTGGTGTATCTGCGCGACTACGCGCGCGCCCTGTCGGTGGTGTCCGCCAAGGCACCCACCCAGGCCGACACCGCGATGTTCGCCCGGCACTCCGCCGAGATCTACGACGTCGAACTGCAACTGCACAATTCGCTGCTGCCCGATCTCGACCTGGATCCGGCGGCGATCGCGGCCACCCCGCCGTCGCCGACCACCCAGGCCTACACCAGCTATCTGCTGGCCACCGCCTTCGGCGGCAGCTTCGTCGACGGGCTGGCCGCGGTGCTGCCCTGCTACTGGATCTACGCCCGGGTCGGGCTGGAACTGCTGGACCGTGGTTCGACCGACCCGCGCTACCGGCGCTGGATCGACAGCTACTCCGGCGAGGACTTCACCAAGTCGTGTGCCGAGGTGCTGGCGCTGACCGACCGGATCGGCCCGACCCTGACACCCGCCGACGAGGCGGAGGCCCGCAGGCACTTCGTCGCGACCTCGCGGTACGAGTGGATGTTCTGGGACTCGGCCTACCGACGGGAATCCTGGCCGGTCTGACCCGTTGGCGAGGGATCGTATGCGCCGCTGAGATATTCGGCACGACACGCACGGCGGGCCAATTTGCCGCTGGTGGTGCGCGGGATCGCACCGGCCGGCAGGAACCGGATGTCGGACACCGGCAAGCCGTGCCGCCGTGTCACGGCGTCCCGGATCGCCTCGAGCGCCGGCCGCGGGTCGGCCCGCGCGGTGCCCGCCGCGCGTTCGGCGATCACCACCAGCCGGTCGTCCGGGTCGACGGTGAACGCCGCGACGTAACCGCGCCGCACGAACGGCGTCGCCTCGGCGACGGTGGCCTCGATGTCGTGCGGATAGTGGCTGCGCCCGTGCACCGAGATGAGATCGGCGGTGCGGCCGGTGATGTACAACTCACCGTCGAGA
Source organism: Mycolicibacterium thermoresistibile (assembly GCF_900187065.1). NCBI lineage: Bacteria > Bacillati > Actinomycetota > Actinomycetes > Mycobacteriales > Mycobacteriaceae > Mycobacterium > Mycolicibacterium thermoresistibile. Next base: position 2,526,729 of record NZ_LT906483.1, on the reverse strand, counting down.
TGGAAACCGAGATCGCCGGTGCGCAACCAGGCGGAGCCGTCCGGCACCCCGTCGGCGTGGCTGCCCGCCGGCAACCGGGTCCGCAGGATCGCGCCGAACGTGCGCTCGGTGTCCTGCGGCCGCCGCCAGTAGCCGCGGCCGATGTTGTCGCCGTGCAACCAGATCTCCCCGACCGCACCGTCGGGGAGCTCCGCACCGGTGTCGGCGTCGACGATCACCGCCCACTGGCTACGGGCGACCTGACCGCACGACACCACGGACACGGTGTCGTCGCCGGGCTCCGGCGCCGGCACGGCCCACCCCTCCCCCAGCCGGGCGCGGTCGACGTGGATCGCGGTGGGTTCGGCGTCGGGGGCGATGCTGGCCACGAACAGGGTGGCCTCGGCGATGCCGTAGGACGGTTTGAACGCGGTGGGCGGCAGCCCGTAGGGTGCGAACGCCGTGGTGAACGCCGAAATCGCCGCCATACTCACCGGTTCCGAGCCGATGATCAGCACCACATCGTGCAGGTCGATGTCGTCGTCCGGCCCGGGCAGGCCGCGCTGGGCGGTCCACTCGTAGGCGAAGTTCGGCGCGGCGGTGACCACCCGGCCGTGGCGTGCCTCATCCGACAGTGCCCGAATCCAGCGCTGCGGCCGGCGCACGAACGCCGTCGGCGACATCAGGGTGGTGTGCCCGCCGTACACCGCGGGGAAGCCGATCATCGACAGGCCCATGTCGTGGTAGAGCGGTAACCAACTGACGCCGTGGGTGTTCCGGTCGAGAAGATCGATCGACAGGATCATCTGCACCAGGTTCGTGCCGACCGCCCGGTGCGTCACCTCCACCCCGACCGGCGGCCGGGTCGACCCCGAGGTGTACTGCAGGTGCGAGACATCGTCCAGATCCAGTGTGGTGGGCGCGAATTCCGCTGCAGACGCGTCGGGGACGTCGTCGATGACGATGATCCGGGGGCGCTGTGCCGGTGCCAGCCGGGTCAGAAACGACGACACCGTGTCGAACACCGCGGCGGTGGTCAGTACCGCCGCCGGCCGGGCGTCGCGCAGCGCGGTGTCGAGGCGCTCGGCGTGGCCCGGCAGTTCCGGCGCGAACAGCGGCACCGCGATCGCGCCGGCCTTGACCGCGGCGAAGAAGCCGGCGACATAGTCGACCCCCTGCGGCGCCAGAATCGCCACCCGGTCGCCCGGGGCGGTGGCCCGCTGCACATGTGCGCCGACCGCCTCCACCCGCACACCCAGGTGCGCCCAGGTCAGCTCGACCACGGTGTCGCGGGCGTGGTCGAGGTAGCGGTAGGCCACCGTGTCCCCGACCGCGGCGATATTGCGCTCGATCAGCGACAGCAAGGTGACATCGGGCGGCAACGCGATGTGACCGTCGGCGTCCAGACAGTCCTCGATGCGAAGCAACCCCTCAGGCGGCGGCGACGCCCGGCGAAATTCGCACTCCACATGCGAAGTCTAGGGCCGGGCAGGTCCGTCAGGGCGCCACCAGGACGGGGCGGAGTCGTTCCGGGCCGATCGCGGCACCGGCCTCGAGATCAGCGATCAGGGCGCCGGCGTACCGCACCAGCCCGGCGATGTCGATGCCGTGGCGGGTGGGTGGATCGACGGTGGCGAGCCGCTCGGCGGCCCGGCGCAGCAACGCGCCCGCACCTGTGACGTTGCCGCGCTGCACATGGGTGATGCCCACGGCCAACTGCGCCAGGCCCTGCCAGAGCATCCGGTCGGCGTCGGGACCGCTCTTCCAGGCGGCCTCGAACACCTCGTGCGCGTTGAACGCCAGTCCCCGGTCGAGCAGATCCTGCGCCCAGCGCACCGTCTCGGCGGGAGGCAGATCCAGATCCTCCGGAATGCCGGGCACCCCTTCGGAACCCGGCGGCAACGGCCGGCCGAGCGCGTCCCGGGGCCGGGCGTTACGCGGCCGGCCCAGCTCGTCGCGATCCCTGTCCCGGTCGACGGTCACGCCGCACAGCGTGCAAGCACCACCCGCCGGTGTCAAGCAGGGCCGGTCGACGGGTCAGGGAATCGGGTCAGGGGATGATGCGCGACAGGTACGGGGCCATGTTGTCGAAACGCACCGGAGACACCCGCACCACCGGGTCGGTGGCCTCGATCATCTGCCCGTTGCCCAGGAACAACGCCACACTCTGGGTGCCTTCGGGGCCGTAGAAGATCAGATCGCCCGGCAGCGCCTGGTCGGGCGTCACCTTGTACCCCACCTTGTACTGCTCACCGGACGACCGCGGAAGCTTGATGCCCACCCCGGCGAACGCGTAGACCATCAGCCCCGACGCGTCGAATCCGACGATGTTCTGGGCCGGGTCGAGCCCGACGACCCGCCCGGCCGGGTCCAGGCCGATGGCGTTGGCGGCGGTGCCGCTGCCGCGGGTCGGCCCCGAGGCGTCGCCGCCACCGTAGGAGAACGGCACCCCCTGCTGCGACAGCGCACGTTCCAACACGACCTTGACGGCCTGGTGGTTGCGTGTCGGGTAGGACGGGTACGCGACCGCCACCGCGGGCGTCGCGACCAGAACCGCCAGACTGATCACGAGGGCGAAGACGCGTCTCATCCGGGTGTCAACTTTCTCTGCCCGTGGCGCACGGCACCACGGATCGGCCAATTCGGTGACCGGCTGTCACCGCCAACCAGTTGTACAACTCCGGGTACCGGTCAAACCAATTCCGCGGGGCCCCATGGCCAATGAGATGCCATACCGTGACCGGACGTTGACCGTCGGACCGGATCTCCCATGATGCCGGCTGATTCGGGCCCGGATCAGGCCCGGATCAGCGCGTCATCGCCTCGAGAACCCGAAGCCGATCTCAGGCCGACTGCAGAGCCGAGAGCGCCGCGTCGTAATCGGGTTCCGAACCGATCTCGGGCACCAGTTCGGTGTAGGCCACCTTGCCGTCCGCGCCGATCACCACGACCGCGCGGGCGAGCAGCCCGGCCATCGGGCCGTCGGCGATGGCGATGCCGTAGTCGTCACCGAAACCGCTGCGGAAAGCCGATGCGGTGGTGACGTTCTCGATCCCCTCGGCACCGCAGAACCGCTTCTGGGCGAACGGAAGATCCTTCGACACGCACAGCACCTGCGACCCGGCGCCGGCGGCGCGCTCGTTGAAGGTGCGCACGCTGGTCGCGCACACCGGGGTGTCGATCGACGGGAAGATGTTCAGCAGAACCGCCTTGCCGTCGAACTGACCGCTGCTCACCTCGCCGAGGTCGGTCCCGGTCAGGGTGAAGGCCGGCGCCTGCGCCCCGACCGCGGGCAGTTCGCCCACGGTGTTGATCGGATTTCCGCGTAACGTGATCTGTGCCATGGCCACAGTCTGCCAAGGTGGCCCACATCGACAACCCCCGGGTGGTGTACCGGCCGGTCAACGCCGGGCCGAGACCACCGCCCTGATCGGCCCGCGGGCCACCGTGGTGAACGGCACCTCCACCGGGAAATCGTCGTCGAGCGAGCGGATCCGCACCGACCGGATCAGGGTGGCGATCGCCAGCGTGGACTCCAGCATCGCGAAATGCTCGCCGATGCAGGACCGGGGCCCGCCGATGAACGGCACGAACTGCCACCGGTCCATCGCCTTGAACCGCTCCGGGGCGAACCGGTCCGGATCGAACACCATCGGGTCCGGCCACAGCGACGGATCACGGTGTATCGCCTGGATCCCGACGGCCAACAGGGTTCCCGCCTCGACCCGGTAACCGTCGACGGCGAGGTCGCTCATCGCCAACCGGCCCACCCCGGCGGCCGGCGGGCACAACCGCAACGACTCCCGCAGCACCTGCACCGTGTAACCCAGTCGCGGCACGTCATGCGGGGTGATCTCGCGGTCTGGGAGTTCGGCCACCTCCGCGGCCACCCGGTCCTGAATCTCCGGGTGATGCCCGAGCGCCCACAGCGCGTAGGTGAGCGCGGTGGCGGTGGTGTCATGGCCGGCCAGCATGAAGATCAACAGATCGTTGCAGATGTCCTCGTCGGACAGCCCCCGGCCGGTCTCCGGGTCGGTGGCCCGGATCAGCGCGTGGACCAGCGGCGCGTCCCGGTCCGGATCGGCCCGGCAGGCCTGCAGCATCTCGTCGGTGATCCGGCGCATCGTCGCCACCGCGGCGCGGGCCCGCCGTCGGGCCGGGGTCGGCAGCCACCGCGGCGCCCGCACCGGCCGTAACGCCCGGTCGGCGGTGTAGGAGGAGGCGATGTGCATGGGTTCGGAGATGGCGTCGGCACGTTCGTTGATGTCCAGCCCGAGCACCGAACGGCCCAGCGAGCGCATGGTCAGCCGTCGGCACTCGGCGTCGAGATCCACCTCCCGGGCCGCCTGCCAGCCGTCGGCGACCCGCTGCGCGGCCTCGGACATGTAGCCGCCGTACGAGCGCACCGCGGTCGGGGTGAACACCGGTGCCAGGGCGCGGCGGCGGGCCCGCCACGGATCTGTCGGCAGCACGAACAGACTGTCGCCGCCGAGGTGCCGGACCTCGTGGTGGACCTGACACCGCTCGGACAACGCATCCCGCCGGTTCAGCACGTCGCGGATCCCGGCCGGTGAGGTGACGAGCACGATGGGCGGGATCGCCCACTTCGGTCCCAGCACCATCCGGGTGACCGGGCCGCCGGCGTCCCGCAGCAACTCCTGGCCGGTGTGGAAGGACCGGACCGCTCTGACCTGTCGCCAATACGGCAGCGGATTGCGGGGGGCCGGCGGCAGCGTCGCCACGTCGGCCCGTTCAGTGGTCACGACCATAGTTCGGCGATGGTAGCCGCACCGGCCGGATGACACGCGGGATTGTGGCGGTGCGAACGGATCTCGTCAGCGCCGCCGGTCCCGCACCTTGTAGGTGGACTGCCACGACATCCGGGATTCGTCGCCGACCAGCGGGGTGCCCTTGCCGCCCACCCGGACGTCGTAGGCCTCCTTGCCGGCGCCGACCTCCCGGTTGGCGTGTTCCTGCGCCAGGTAATACAACTCGTCGATGGTGGCCTCGCTGTAGGCGACGAAGCTGGTGGTCCGCGGGGCGTTGCCGATCTCCTCGGCCAACCGGTCCGGCAGCAGCCGCGACGCCAGTGCGGCCAGACCCAGCAACGAGAACGGGATCACCCAGTAGAAAACGAACGACAACGGCGTGTTGACATCGAGCAGCGTGGCGTCACCCTGCACGATCGGCGGGATCGCCGAGGACACCGTCATCCCGGCGAAGGCGCCGATCCAGACCCACGTCAGCACCGTGGTGATCTTGTTGAACACGTCGCTCTCGAGCACCTCGGGCGGTTGTCCGACGGCGGCGTACTCCCGCACGAACGGCTTATCGACGAGCACACCTGTCAAGGCGGCCAGGAGGATGCCGGCATTGCCCAACGGCTGCAGCCACCGTTCCAGGAACGTCTGATGCAGCACCACGGTGACCACCGTCAGCACCACGAACGTCGACACCGCGCCGATCTGCAGGGCGCGGCCCGGCGCCCCGGTGCGGTGACCGATCACCAGGGTCGCGACCGCGATCGCCAACGCCACCAGCACCGCCGCGGTGAACGGGACGTTGCCGACCAACACCCAGAACACGATCCACGGTGCGAAGCCGAAGAGGATACTCACGGTCGGCAAGTGTATGGCCGCCGGTGCCGGGAAGGGGCCGGTCCGCGCAACGGGCGCCATGATGGCCGGACGGGAACAGTCCGGTGGCCATCGGAGGCATCGAGTGCATCTGCCGAACCCGAATCCCCGCCCTGATCCCCGCTCGCACGCCGTATTGTGAAATATGGCCATTTCCGAAGCGGAACGCGAAACCAGGACGTCGTTCGAAGAAGACGTCGCCGAAACCCAACGCTATTTCGACAGCCCGCGCTTCGACGGCATCATCCGGCTGTACACCGCCCGTCAAGTGGTCGAACAGCGCGGCACGATCCCGGTCGACTACACCATCGCCCGCGAAGCGGCGACCGCGTTCTACGCGCGGCTGCGTGAACTGTTCGCCGAGCGCAAGTGCATCACCACGTTCGGACCGTACTCGCCGGGCCAGGCGGTGACCATGAAGCGGATGGGTATCGAGGGCATCTACCTCGGCGGGTGGGCCACCTCGGCGAAGGGGTCGGCCGACGAGGATCCCGGACCGGACCTCGCCAGCTATCCGCTCAGCCAGGTGCCCAACGAGGCCGCCGGGTTGGTGCGCGCACTGCTCACCGCCGACCGCAACCAGGAATACCTCCGCCAGCGGATGAGCCCGGAACAGCGCGCCGCCACCCCGGTCTACGACTACCGGCCGTTCATCATCGCCGACGCCGACACCGGCCACGGCGGCGACGCGCACGTGCGCAACCTGATCCGGCGGTTCGTCGAAGCGGGCGTCGCCGGCTACCACATCGAGGATCAGCGGCCCGGCACCAAGAAATGCGGGCATCAGGGCGGCAAGGTGCTGGTCCCCTCGGACGAACAGATCAAACGGCTCAACACCGCGCGCTTCCAACTCGACATCATGCGGGTGCCCGGCATCATCGTCGCGCGCACCGACGCCGAGGCGGCCAACCTGATCGACAGCCGCGCCGACGAACGTGATCAACCGTTCCTGCTCGGGGCTACCAATCTCGCGATCCCGTCGTACAAATCCTGCTATCTGGCGATGTTGCGCAGCTTCTACGACAGCGGCGTCACCGAGCTCAACGGCCACCTGCTGTACTGGCTGGCCGAGGGCGAGTACGACCGCGCCCGCGCCTGGCTGGACCGGAACGGCCTGCTCGACCGGATCTCCGAGGCCGTCGGCAAGTGGCGTCCCGGCGAGGACCCCGCCAACGACGAGTTGTTCGACGAGGTGGAATCGGCGTTCGTGGAGATCTGGGAGGAGGACGCCGGGCTCAAGACCTACGGGGAGGCGATCGCCGACCGGATGGAGTTCGCCGAGGCGGACGGGGAACCGTTCGACATGACCGCCGAGGAGTGGCGGAGATTCGCCGAACGCAAGTCCTTCTTCGAAATGTCCCAGAAGGCCGCCGAACTCGGCATCGACGTGCCATGGGACTGCGAACTGGCGAAAACCCCGGAGGGCTACTACCAGTTGCGCGGCGGCATCCCGTACGCGATCGCCAAGTCGCTGGCCGCGGCCCCGTTCGCCGATCTGCTGTGGATGGAGACCAAGACCGCCGATCTCGACGACGCCCGGCAGTTCGCCGAGGCGATCCACGCGCAGTTCCCGGACAAGATGCTGGCCTACAACCTGTCCCCGTCGTTCAACTGGGACACCACCGGCATGACCGACGAGGAGATGCGGGCGTTCCCCGCCGAACTCGGCAAGATGGGCTTCGTCTTCAACTTCATCACCTACGGCGGCCACCAGATCGACGGGGTCGCCGCCGAGGAATTCGCCACCGCGCTCCGCCAGGACGGCATGCTGGCGCTGGCGCGGATCCAGCGCAAGCTGCGTCTGATCGAATCGCCTTACCGCACACCGCAGACCCTGGTGGGCGGCCCGCGCAGCGACGCGGCCCTGACGGCGTCGTCCGGCCGCACCGCCACCACCAAGGCGATGGGCGAGGGCTCCACCCAGCATCAGCACCTGGTACAGACCGAGGTGCCCAAGAAGCTGCTCGAGGAATGGCTGGGGATGTGGAGCGAGCACTATCAACTCGGCGAGAAGCTGCGCGTGCAGTTGCGGCCCCGCCGCGCCGGCGGCGAGGTGCTGGAACTGGGCATCTTCGCCGAACGCCCCGGCGGTGAGGATGAGAAGGTCGCCAATGTGCTGGTGGACCCGATCCGGGACCGGCACGGCCGCAGCATCCTCACGGTGCGCGACCAGAACACCTTCGCCGAAGCGCTCCGCAAGAAGCGGCTCATGACGTTGATCCACCTGTGGCTGGTGCACCGGTTCAAGGCCGAGGCCGTGTACTACGTCTCCCCCACCGAGGACAACCTCTATCAGACCTCGAAGATGAAGTCCCACGGCATCTTCTCGGAGGTGCACCAGGACGTCGGTGAGATCATCGTCGCCGATGTGAACCGGGAGCGGATCGAGGAACTGCTCGCACCCGACCGCGAAGCCCTGCGCCGGCTGATCCGCAAGGAGGACTGACACCCCCTTCGGACAGGCACCCCCTCGGGCAGACTCCCGCCCGCCGGCGCCGCGCACGCGCCGACGGGCGGGAGTCTGAACAGCTAGCGGTTGTCCTTTTCGGTCCGGGCGAGATCCTCCAACCGGTCGGCCCGGGTTTCCGCGGCCGCCGCGGCGGCGCGTTTCGCCTCGGCCGCGCGGCCCTTACCACCGGCCGCCGCGGTGGCCTGACGCTCGGCGGCCCGGATCCGGGCCTGGTCCTGCTCTTCGGCCGCCCGCGCCGCGCCCTTGCGGCGGGCCGCCACCTCGTCGGCCTGCCGTTTGGCCGCGGCGGTGCCCCGTTGAGCGGTGACCGCCGCATCCCGTTTGCGGTTCTCGGCGGTTTCGCGGGCTTCCCGTACCTGCTGCTGCGTGGTGGCCTGCGCGGCGTGTTGACGCTGCTCGGCCTGTTCGCGCGTGTGCCGCAGTTCGGCGTCGGCCGCCTGCACCCGCTCGGTGGCGGTGTCGTCCAGTCGGGCCGCCCGGCCCAGCGCGGCGCTGCGATCCATCCGCGCCGCACCACGGCGCCGCAGGGCCTCGTCGCCGAGCGCACCTCCGATCACGGCGTCCAGCCTGCCGAGCGAACCCTCATACCACAGCCGGGCCGGCGATTCGTCGTCCAGACGTGCGACGAACTGATCACCGATGACCTGCAACGGGAACCGGGCCAGCTGGTACTGCAACCGCAGCACGGTCCTGGGAACGTCGGTGACTCTCATGATGTCCTCCGGTCGGCCTCTTCACGGAGGCGGTCGGCATCGGCCCGCGCACGGGCGGCCTCGGCCACCGCGATCCGATGTTCCGCCTCGGCCTCCTCGGTCGCCATGTCGGCGGCCTTCACCTCGACACGCTCTTCGGCGCGGGCGTCCTGCATCTGCCGGCGGGCCTCCGTCTCCGCCTGTGCGTTGGCCTGGCTGACGGCGCGCTGTCCGGCCTGTTCGACAGAACGCTTCTGCGCCTCCTGCCGGCGGGTGACCGCGTTCTCGGTTGCCGCGGCCTCGGTCCGCCGCACCAGTCGTTCCTCGGCGGCGGCCTGCCGCGCCGCCTCCGCCTCGGCGCGGGCCTGTCTGGCCTCGGCGTCGGCGACCGCTTCGGCAGTGGCAGCGTTTCTGCGCTCCCGGCCCTGCACCTGCTCGAGCTCACCTTCGGTGGTCAACGAATCGTTTCGGGTCACGGCGCCGGCGATCTTCTTGACGGTGCCTCTCACCGCCGCCGCCAGACCCTTACGGGCCTGATCGGCCGCGTTTCGTTCAGTCATCACATCCCCTAATCGGATCGGCGCCAGACCGTCGTGTGCCCTGTCCCCAAGTCGGTGGTGGGCCTGCCTGTGCGCCTCGACGCAGGGTTTCCAGTCACCCGGGGGTCTGAAACGTACCGATCACCACATCCGCGGATGCGGCACGCTCAGTCCGGCTGCGGGGTGCGCAGAAACTCGCACACCACCCTGCTCATGGCGGGTATAGCGGCGCGGGCGAGGACCTCGTAGCCGTGGGTGCTCAAGGTGGGCAGACACAGCAGGGCGGCCTGTGCGGTCAGCCCGGCCGCCCTGGCCTGAGAGGCATCCGACTCGAACGCGCCGAACACGGCGGCCTGCGGATCGAGGCCCAGCTCGATGGCCACCGCCAGCAGCCGGTCGGCCACCTTCTTGTCGTAGAGCGCCTGCGCGTCGCCGTAGGCGATGATCGGGCCGCCGCTGACCGTGGTGCCGTACTCCGCCTCGGTCGGGCCGACCTCCAGTGCCAGGGTCAGCCTGCCCGGCAGCGTCCGGCTCGCGTAGCAGCCGCCGATCCCGCCGACCTCCTCGGCGGTGGTGAACACCAGGTACACATCCTGCGGAGGCCGCGGGTCCCGGAGCCCGGGTGCCACCTCGAGCAGCGCGGCGACCGCCGCCCGGTCGTCGAGGAAGTAACACCCCAGATAGTCCCCGAACTCGATCAGCGTGCGCTTGCTGTGGTGCACACAGACCCGAGTGCCGGGCCGAACGCCTGCCGCGGACAACTCCTCGGGCGTGCGGCCGGTGAAGACGTAGACGTGCAGCCAGTCCAACGACTTGTCACCCTGATCCGGTTTGGTCTCCCAGATCCGTTGGCTCTCTTTGGTCGTGTGTTCCGAGCCCAGCGTGAGCACGGCGGTCAACGTCTCCTGATCGCCGAGCACGGCCACCGGTCCCAATCCGAAGTTCCCCGGATACATCGTGCCCGCCGGAGTCAGCCACAGCGAACCGTCCGCATCGATCCGCTTGACCAGCATGCTCAGCTCGTCCATGTGGGCCATGACCCGAATCGATTGGGAACCATCCTTGTTGGGACCGCTGGGGCTGTCGGGACATTCGGGATCGGCGCTGCGGATCAGTCCGACCAGGTTGCCGGCCGGGTCGGTCCAGATCTCATCGACGTGCGGTGCGAGTTCGCGGTGGCAGATCGCGCGGACGGCGTCCTCCTGGCCGCCGGGACCGTACGCCACCAGGAGTTCCTGCAGCAGATCGGCACGCAGCATGATCCCGACATACCCCGCCCGGACGCCGTCGACACCAGCGCGCCGCGCGCCGACGCCCGAGAAAGCCCCGCCGACGCCCAAGAAAGCCCCGCCGAACGTGTATTCCACGCGGGAAATCGGCGCCTACACCGCAGTGGATTCACGCTGGGCGCCGGATTCCGGGACAGGCGGATGATTGCCGATCCTGTTGCCGGGCAACGGCGCAGCCGTCAGGCGTACAGGGTCTCGAAGCGTGCGATGGAGCGTTCGAGGTCGCCTCTGACCAGCCGGGCCGCGGTCGCACCGATGGGGCCGAACAACGGCCGGCCGCCCAGATCGAGGGTCACCGTGAACCGGCAGCCGTCGTCGATCGGGTCGACCTCGAGCCGCAGCGCGTATCTCGTTCCGCCCACCCCCTCGCCGGAAATCGCCAGCAGGCGGGGTGGTTCGTACTCCCTTATCGTCCAGGAGACCCGGTTGCGCATGCCCTTCACCCCGGCGACTCCCGTCACGGTGACACCCACTCCGAGCTCGGCGGGCAGGTCGCCGCGCCAACCCTGATGCATCGACAACCAGTCACCGAACGACGACAGATCCGACGCGTGCGCCCAGGCCCGCTCGGGCGACATGGGCATGGTGCGGGTCAATGTCAGCTTGGCCACCCGGGGATCGTAAACCGCGCAATCCTGCCGACCGGCAGCCCGATCGGGCCGATCGAGCCGATGGACCCGCAGCCGTCCCGCGCGTAACGTCAGCGGTCATGCCCGACACACCGAAACCCATTCCGTCGGTGGCCGAGGCGTTGGCCCGCCTCGACATGCCGCTCGCCGAAGCGATGATGACCCAGCGCGCGGTGCGCAGGGTACTGCCCGACCCCGTCGACGACGAGCTCGTCCTGAAATGCATCGAACTGGCGTTGCGCGCGCCGACCGGTTCCAACGGCCAGAACTGGGAGTTCATCGTCGTCAAAGACCCCGCGGTGAAAGCCAAACTCGCCGACCGGTACCGGCAGGCCTGGGCCGTGTACGGCGGGATCGGGCGCCGGGTGACCGCCGGTGACGAGTCGATGGCCAAGATCCTGCGGGCGGTGCAGTGGCAGGTCGACCACTTCACCGAGATCCCGGTGCTGGTGGTGGCCTGCCTGCGGGCCGGTCCGCGGGAAGGGCGGTTGCCGTTCATGCCGGCGCCGCCGGTGGCGGCGTCGTCGTTCTTCGGATCGATCTACCCCAGCGTGCAGAACCTGTTGTTGGCCGCGCGGGCGATGGGTCTGGGCGCATCCCTCATCACCCTGCCGCTGTGGAGCATGACCTCGGCCCGGCGCATCCTCAAACTGCCGCTCTCGGTCACGCCGTGCTGCATCGTTCCGCTGGGGTGGCCGCGCGGACGGTACGGGCCCACCACCCGGCGACCGGTCCGGGAGGTCGTCCACCTCGACTCCTACGGCAACCGGGCCTGGCAGTCACCCAGCTGATCACCGGCCCGGCCCGTCTCATCGGCTCATCGGCGCCGGGGAACCGGGATCCGGGCCAGATCCTCGGCGACCACCAGATCGCCGTCGAACACCTCGGCGGCCTCGTCACGGAACGCCGACAGGTCGCGGTAGCGCTGGGAGAAGTGGGTGAGCACCAGCCGCCGCACCCCACACCGGTCGGCCACCTGCGCGGCCTGACGAGCGGTCAGATGCCCGTACTCGCGGGCCAGATCGGCATCGGCCGACAGGAACGTCGCTTCGATGACCAGGAGATCGGCGCGGTCGGCCAGGTCGAACACCGCGTCACACAACCGGGTGTCCATCACGAACGCGAACCGCTGCCCCGGCCGGGGCTCGCTGACATCGGACAGCCGCACCAGCCGTCCGTCGACCACGAGTTCGCCGTCGGCCTGCAACCGGCGCACCGCCGGCCCGTGCACCCCGAACTCGGCGAGTTTTCGCGCGTCGAACCGCCGGCCGTCGGGTTCGGTGAGCCGGTACCCGATCGACTCGATCGAATGGTCCAGCCGGCGTGCCTCCAGCGTGCCGAATCGGCCGGTCGCCACGGGGCCGTCGGAGTCCACCGGTTCCTCCCGCAGGTCCGCCACCTCATGAAACGCGCAGGCATGCCGCAACCGGGCGAAATACTCCCGTCCCGACCGCGGGTAGTGCGCGGTCACCGGATGTGCGACCCGGTCCAGTGACAGCCGCTGGATCACCCCGGGCACCCCGAGGCAGTGGTCGCCGTGGAAGTGGGTCAGGCACAGCCGGGTCAGGCCGGCGGCCGACACCCCCGCGAGCAGCATCTGGCGCTGGGTGCCCTCCCCCGGGTCGAACAGGAAACCCTCCTGGTCCCAGCGCAGGAAGTACCCGTTGTGGTTGCGATAGCGCGTGGGCACCTGGCTCGCCGTGCCCAACACGATCAGTTCACGGACAGACACCATTACGACCGTACGAAAGCGGGCTGCACCGCAGGCGCTTTCGGGTCAAGGCGTGGTCCTCGTCGAAGCGGCCGGCGAGCGGTGCCGGGTCCGGTCACGAGCGCGCCACGCGCAGCCGCTCCCGCCACCATGCGATGCGGTCCGGATCGGTGATCGCGAACCGTTCGAGCAGTTCCGGATCCGGCCCCGGCGGCATCGGCGCGACCGGCAGGTGGCCGTCGACCGGACGCAGAACCCGCGGACCGGAAACCAGATCCCCCGCCAACTCGCCGGCGGAGCCGAGCGCGCACGCGAACCGCAGCTCGGGCAGCGCCCCGGCCAGCGCCACCCCGGCCGCCTGCCCGACGCTCGTCTCCGCGGTACTCGCGACCACACACGGCAGACCGGTGGACTCGGCCACCCGCAACGAGCGGCGCACCCCGCCCAGCGGCCCGCACCGCAACACGGCGACATCGGCGATCTCGGCCCACCGCACCCCGGGATGCTGCAGGGCGGCGTCAGCGGCGATCGGCACGTCGACCCGGCGTCGCACCTCGGCCAGCTCAGCGGCGGTCCGGCACGGCTGCTCGACGAACTCCAGTTCGCCGGCCGCCCGCGTCAACTCCCGGATGACCGCGACGGCCGTCTGCACATCCCAGAACCGTTGCGGCGCACAGCGAATCGAAGCCCGGGCGCCGAGGGCCGCCCGGACTGCGGCAACTCGGGCGAGGTCGGCGTCCAGCGAATCGGGTTCGGCGGCGACGGCGACCTGTGCGGTGCGGCACCCGGAACCCGCGGCGATCTCCGCGGCCCGATCGGCGCCGACCGCGGCGACGATCGCCGCTGCCGGGATCCGGCCCCGCGAGGGGTCCGGCCAACCGACCGTGCCCGGCTCGGTGGCAGCGGTCAGCCAGCGGCGGCAGGTGTCGTCGTCGCTGTCGGGCAACGGGCTGAACTCCCCCCAGCCCTGGGGCCCTTCGATCAGCATGCCCTCGCGGACCGCGGCGCCGCCCGACATCCCGACGGTGGGAATCGCGAACAGCGGTGCGGTCTCGAAGTCGATCAGTGTCTGCACCGAACGGAAGCTAGCCGATAGGGCACGAAAACGCCCGGAACCCGGAATTCGTCCCGGAACCCGGAATCGTCGCCGGAGCTGAAATTTCGATGAGTATCTCGATGAGTTTCGCCAAAGTCTAGACCGATTCCAGAATATTGCGGGATATTCGTGTCGTGCCCCGGCTCCCGGACTACGCCGCACAATTGCGGACGGCGGGCTTACGTGTGACGCGGCCTCGCGTCGCAGTGCTGGAGGCGGTCCATGATCACCCGCATGCCGACACCGAGTCCATCTATCTGGCGGTACGCGCAAAGCTTCCCGCGGTCTCCCGGCAGGCGGTCTATGACGTGCTACATGCTTTGACCGCAACGGGTTTGGCGCGTCGGATCCAGCCGCCCGGATCGGTGGCCCGGTATGAGGCCCGGGTCGGGGACAACCATCACCACCTGGTGTGCCGATCGTGCGGATCGGTCGCCGACATCGATTGTGCGGTGGGTGCCGCACCGTGTCTGACTCCCGCGGACCCGGGTGGCGTCCTGGACGGTTTCCTGCTGGACGAGGCGGAAGTCATCTACTGGGGTGTGTGCCCCGACTGCGCGAGAACCGAGCCGATCTGACCCGACAGCGATCCGATGAACGTCAGCCCGTAACCACCCACTCCCGGAAGGAACACCGTGTCAGTAGACAGCCGCCCGCCGAACCCCGCCACCAACACGCGGAGCAACAGCGAGAGCGAAAATCCGGTCATCCCGTCGCCCGAACCCAAAGTGGGCCGGCCGCTGACCAACCAGGACTGGTGGCCGAACCAGCCCGATGTCTCGGTGCTGCACGCCCAGACCGAGAAGGCCAACCCGCTGGGCTCGGATTTCAACTACCGCGAGGAGGTCAGGAAGCTCGACTTTGACGCGCTCAAGCGCGACGTGGTCGAGGTGCTGCGCACATCGCAGGATTGGTGGCCGGCCGACTACGGCCATTACGGCGGTCTGATGATCCGCATGAGCTGGCACGCCGCCGGCACCTACCGGATCCACGACGGCCGCGGTGGCGGCGGTCAGGGCGCCCAGCGGTTCGCCCCGCTCAACAGCTGGCCCGACAACGCCGGGCTGGACAAGGCGCGCCGGCTGCTGTGGCCGATCAAGAAGAAGTACGGCAACAAGCTGTCCTGGGCCGACCTGCTGGTGCTCGCAGGCAACGTCGCCCTGGAGGACATGGGCTTCAAGACCGCCGGATTCGCGTTCGGCCGCGAGGACACCTGGGAGCCCGAGGAAACGCTGTGGGGCTTCGAGGACACCTGGCTGGGCACCGACAAGCGTTACTCCGGCGAGCGGGAACTCGCCGAGCCGTTCGGCGCCACCACCATGGGACTGATCTACGTCAACCCGGAGGGGCCGGAGGGCGAACCCGACCCGATCAAGGCGGCCATCGACATCCGCGAGACGTTCGGCCGCATGGCGATGAACGACGAGGAGACCGCCGCGCTGATCGTCGGCGGGCACACCTTCGGCAAGACCCACGGCGCCGGTGACGCCGATCTGGTCGGACCGGAACCCGAAGCCGCGCCCATCGAACAGCAGCAGCTGGGCTGGAAGAGCTCCTACGGGTCCGGCAAGGGCCCGGACGCCATCGTCAGCGGGCTGGAGGTGGTGTGGACGCCCACGCCGACCAAGTGGGACAACACCTTCCTGGAAACGCTGTACGGCTACGAGTGGGAGCTCACCAAGAGCCCGGCCGGGGCCTGGCAGTACGTCGCCAAGGACGCCGAGGAGGTCATCCCCGATCCCTTCGACCCCGACAAGAAGCGCAAGCCGACCATGCTGGTGACCGACCTGTCGATGCGGTTCAGCCCGATCTACGCCGACATCACCCGCCGCTGGCTGGAGCATCCCGAGGAGTTGGCGGACGCGTTCGCCAAGGCCTGGTTCAAGCTGTTGCACCGCGACATGGGCCCGGTGTCGCGCTACGTCGGTCCGTGGGTGCCGACGCAGACCTGGGTCTGGCAGGACCCGGTGCCGGCGGTCGAGCATCCGTTGGTCGACGACGCCGACGTGGCGGCGCTCAAGACCAAGGTGCTCGAGTCGGGGCTGTCGATCCAGCAACTGGTCAAGACGGCGTGGGCGGCGGCGGCGAGCTTCCGCGGCACCGACAAGCGCGGCGGCGCCAACGGGGCCCGGCTCCGGCTCGAGCCGCAGAAGAACTGGGAGGTCAACGAGCCGGCTGAGCTGGGCAAGGTGCTGCCGGTGCTGGAGAACATCCAGCAGGAGTTCAACGCCGGCGCGTCGGGCGGCAAGAGGGTCTCGCTGGCCGACCTGATCGTGCTGGCCGGGTCGGCGGCGGTCGAGAAGGCGGCCAGGGACGCCGGTTTCGAGGTCACGGTGCCGTTCGCGCCCGGCCGCACCGACGCGTCGCAGGAACAGACCGACGTCGAATCGTTCCGGGTGCTCGAGCCGCGGGCCGACGGATTCCGCAACTACATCCGGCCCGATGAGAAGACACAGGTCGAACGGCTGCTGGTGGACCGGGCGTACATGCTCAACCTCACCGCACCGGAGATGACGGTGCTCATCGGCGGGCTGCGCGCGCTGGGCGCCAATTACGGCGGCTCCAAGCACGGGGTGCTCACCGACCGGCCGGGCGTGTTGACGAACGACTTCTTCGTCAACCTGCTCGACATGCGCTACGAATGGCGCGGCGGCGAGGCCGAACACGTCTACGAGGGTGTGGACCGCGACACCGGTCAGGTTCGGTGGACGGCCACCGCCAACGACCTGGTGTTCGGGTCGCATTCGCAGCTGCGCGGTCTGGCCGAGGTGTACGCCCAGGACGACGCGAAGGACAAGTTCGTCCGCGACTTCGTCGCGGCCTGGGCCAAGGTGATGAACAACGACCGATTCGACCTGGTCTGATCGGGTGCGGCAGCCCGTGGGTCCACCGGCCCGCGGGCTGCCGGCACGTAAGCTCTCCGTCATGAGGTCGAGAACCGCCGCGCTCAGCGCCGTCGCCGCCCTCGTCGCCGGTGTCTGGCTCACCTCTCCGTGGCCGGCCGGTGCCGAGCCGACAATCGAGCCCGCCGAACCGTCGGGCGAGCCGGCCCCCCAGGCCGCACCGGCGCAGCCCAGGACCACGATCGACGCGGACGGAACCTATGCGGTGGGCACCGACGTCGTGCCCGGCACCTATTCCTCGGCCGGCCCGGTCGAGGGGGACGTCTGCTACTGGAAACGCGTCAGCAGTGCCGATGGTCAGGCGGACGGGGGCAAGATTCTCGACAACGCGATGAGCAAGAAACCCCAGGTCGTGCAGATCGAGGCGACCGACGGCGCGTTTGTGACCCGCGGCTGTCAACCGTGGCGGCAGACGACCGCCCCGTCCGGCGAGATCGATCTGCCGCCCGAGGTGGATGCGCTGATCGGCAAGGCGAAACTGCGCCACTACATCGACACCCTGAACCGCAACGCCCAGGCGTTCGGTCAGGTCCCGCCCCCGTAGGGCGTCAACCGGTCGGCCGCTCGAAATGCTGGTAGTCGACCGGACTGCGCCAGTACCCGCCCCACTGCCAGCCGTGCTCACCGAACACCCGCACCGCGGGATCGCCGTCTTTGATCAGGCCGGGATCGATGCGGGTCCGGTCCAGGTAGGGGCCGGCGTTCTGCGGCTCATAGGCCCCGCCGGCCGGCACGTACGGGTTCAGTAGCGGGTTGATGTCGATGGCGCGCCCATAGGCGTGCCAGGACCACCGGTCAGAGCCCGGGATGCCGCGGCAGTTGAACGCCGAGGTGTTGTTGTCGCGCATGGACAGCTCGTCGTCGGCGGTCGGGTAGTGGTCGACGGTGCGCATCTTCTCGATCGGGAAGCCGGCCCGGTGCAGTGCGCCGAAGATGGCGATGACCTCGTCGACGAGATCGGCGTGCACGATCAACTCCCCGCGGGCGGTCCGGCCGTCGAAGCCGAGATGGTCGAGTTCGACCCGGCGGAGCTGCTCCGGCCCGACCGGGCATCCGGGGCGCCAGCTCGGCCCGAGCTCGGCGGCGGTGACGGGGTGCACCGTCGCGCCGGCCGGCTCAGGCGCCGGTTCAGGGGGCGCCGCAGGCGGTTCCGGTGGGGGCGGCTGCTGCGGAGAGGGGGACTGTACCGGCATCGCGGGCTGTGGTGCGGCGGGCGGGCCGGCCGGGGTGGGCGGGTCGGCGCACTGCACCGTCACCAGCGTCGCCGCCGCCAGGGCGAGCAGGGTGGCGACGGGACGGGTGAACCGCGTTCGTCGAGGGGTGGTCACCTTCGCAAAGACCTCCCGGAATGCCGGACCTCGACGGTTTGCCAGGCTGGGCGGACGGCGGAATTTTCCGCGGATTTTCGGAGTGCAAGTTCATTCTTACAGGAGATTTAGAGGCTGCTCCCCGCGGCCTTATTTTGGCCGATTAGCTTTCGGGTCAGTAGCTCAGAACCGGGCTTGTCGACAACCGATTGGAAGTGAGGCCATCATGACCGTTCCGATCCACGCGGCACATCGTTTCGGCAATCGCCCATTCGACTGCAGTGGGGCCAAGATCCGGGCCCAGTGCCGTCACCTCGCCACCGTGGTCACGATCAGCGGCACCATCGATGACTCCAACGCCGATCGCGTCGGCAGCTACATCAGCAGGTTCATTCCGACCGAGCAGGCGTTCGTGTTGGATCTCAGTGGGCTGGACACGTTCTCGCCGGCCGGGATCTCCTTCCTCGACCGGGTGGACGACGCCTGCCAGACGGCCGGCATGGATTGGGCGGTGGTGTGCAGCCCCGCGGTGATCAAGACGCTCGACGCCGACCAGGACTCGTCATATCCCGTCACCGACTCGGTGGCCGCGGCGTTGCACCAGTTCGCCGATGTCATCGCCGCCCGCCGCCGGGTGCTGCTTCCGCTGCTCGGTAAGTCGGCATAGCACGCAGGCGTTTGACGAGTCAACGACCGTCGGCGCCAACGGTATTGGAACAACCGGCCGCGTATGCGGCCGGTTTTCCGTTGTGGCACCGCCTGTCAGCGCGGCAGTGCGTGAGGGGGCCGTCGCGAGTGTGCACTGGCTGTGGCGACGGTGTATCGGACGTTGCGAGGGTGTACTGACGGAGCTGGTTGTGCGGCTGCTGCGGGGAATCGGGCCTTGATCGCGCTGCAGCGTCACGGTCAACACTGCTGATGCACGCTCACTGCCGTGACCGCACACCCGCCTCCGCGCGAGCACGGCCACCGCAGCTGCGACACGCTCGGATTCAGGGCTGTGTGGGGATCGTCTGAGAGCGGCGCCGTCTCCCCCGGCCCCGCTACCGCGTCAATGGGCCGCGTTGCAGATCGTCTCTGAGGGGACCGCGAGTGTGCACTGGCTGTGGCGACGGTGTATCGGACGTTGCGAGGGTGTACTGACGGAGCTGGTTGTGCGGCTGCTGCGGGAAATCGGGCCGAATCGCGCTGCAGCGTCACGGTCAACACCGCTGATGCACGCTCACTGCCGTGATCGCACACCCGCCTCCGCGCGAGCACGACCACGCATGAGTCCACCCCCGCAATCGCGTGACTGCGGGGGTGGAATTCAGCGCCTGATGACGCCTCAGTTGCCGATCCCGACGACCTCCTGGGCGATTGCCGCCAACCGGGTCTGCGCGGCCGACACCACACCGTGCCGGTTCTTGTGCGACTCCTCGTAGGCGATCACCGCGCGGATGTCGCTCGGATCATCGAGTTCCTTCACCGCGGCCACCGCCTGCGACACGTTGAGACCCTCATAGTCGCTGATCGGCAGCTCCTCGGCGGACAGCGCGCCGGCAGCCGTGCGCATCGAGCCCAAGACGTCGGCGACCTCGTCGGAGCCCTCGCGGCGGGCCACCCGCTCAGCGGTCTGGAGCGCGGCATCTCGTGACGCGGTGAATGTCTTCGCCGCGACATCGCGGACCTCGGCGCCACGGTTGACCAGGTCGTCGACGGTCGTCGGAGCGTTGCGCACCGCGTCGAACACCCGGTCCAGCCCGCGTGCCGACCAGGTCACCGGCACATTGACCGCTTTCACCGCCAATCCGGCCGCGGCCTGCATCGGGCTGCGGCGCAGCGCCGCCGGTCCGCCCAGCGCATCCTCGGCCAGCACCGTGGTGAGCCAGTCCACCGTCGCGGAGTGCGCGGCGATCAGCCGCGACGCCAGATCCTCGATGTCGGATCGTTTGGCGGCCACCGCCAACGCCTTGATGTAGCGGGCCCGATCGAGCAACTGGTGCTCCAGCTGCAGATCACCGAGCAGCGCCTCGTCGAACGGCTGGGCCTGTTCGATCATGGCTTTCACCGCCGCGGCGGCCCGGCCGAGCAGCGGGCCGGTCAGGCTCGGCACCCCACCCAGGTCGCGGATCGCACGTTCGATCGCCTCGGCGCGAGCGCGGGCGTTGTCGGCGTTCTGCGCCAGTTCACGCTGCACCGCCTCGGTGCGCGCCTGGGCCAGCCGCGTCTCGGCCACCTGAATCTCGGTGTTGGTCAGATCGAGCACGGTGCGCAACTGCCTCAACAACGTGCTGATATCGGATGTGGACATATGGGGGTCCCCCTCGTAGTCGATTCGGCGCGGAGCGCGCCATTGGTGCCCCGGGTACCCGATGCCGGCACTCGCCATAGCGGTGCTGTCAGATTTCTCACTATCCGGGATGCCGGCCGGAACCAGCGTCGACCACAGCGCAACGCGCGGTTGACACGGCGTGCCTCGGGGCAGTCTTGCCGACATGGAGACCGGAAAAGCCAGCACAGAGACCCTGCAGTACGCCCCCGGACGCTGGGCGGACCTGTACCGGGCACACCCACCCGGCGGCGACGCGCAGCCGCCGGTGCTCATCTGGCACGGCAAGCAGACCGATGCCCGCGCCACGGTCACCGCGCTCGCGCAGAAGGTGGCCGGGCGCGGTTTCGCGGTCGTCGCGCCGGACTGGAACTCCGACGCCCCCGACGGTGGCCGGTCGGATCTGCTGGAGTCGGTACGGTTCACCCGACGGCGGTACGGTTCCGACGAGCTGCTGCTGGTGGGCTGGTCGCTGGGTGGTGCGGCGGCCGCCGGGCTGACCCTCACCGCGGCCGAACACGCGGCCGAACACTATGTGCGGCCGGTGGCCACCGTCTGCCTGGCCGGGGCGTTCATGGTGCCCGACCCGATCACCGGCCGGCCGCCGAACCGGCTGCCCGGTCTGCTGCGCGACGGCGGTCACCGGACACCGTTTCTGCTGCTGCACGGCGCCGCCGACGATGTGGTGCCGATCGCGGCGAGCCGGGATTTCGCCGAAATCCTGCGGTCGCACGGGTGGCCGGCCGAGGTAGCCGAGCTCGACACCGACCACGCCGCCATCGCCGGAGCCGGTTATGACCCGGCCGCCGACCGCTACCTGCCCGGCACCGACGCCCGGACCCACGCGGTCGCCGACGAGGTGGCCGCCCACATCGCCGCGATGGCGGGACGTCCGACCGACCGCGGCTGACCGCAGCTCCGGGTGTGGCAGGCTCGGCGCTATGGACCTGCCGCGACCGGACCCTGGCCTGGCCCATCTCGCCGACGTGGTGCCGGCGGTGCTCGCCGCGATGGGCGTGGCCGGTTTCGACAGCCGGATCCCGCTGCGTCACGGTCTCGCCGGGGCATGCGTGTTGTTGATCGACGGGCTGGGCGCCGAGTTGCTCGACACCCACGCCGATGACGCCCCGGTGCTCGCCGGGCTGCGCGGGGAGACCCTGCAGGTCGGATTCCCGTCCACCACCGCGGCCGGGCTGGCCGCCCTCGGAACCGGTTGCCACTCCGGCGAACACGGCTTCGTCGGCTATTCGTTCCGGGTGCCGGCCGCAGGGGTGATCAACGCCCTGCGCTGGCGTCCGCATCCGTGGGGCGAGGATCTGCGCGCCGAGCTGCCGCCGGAACAGGTTCAGCCGCTGCCCACCACCTTCGAACGGGCCGCCGCGGCGGGCGTGGCGGTCAGCGTCATCTCCGGAGCGCAGTTCACCGGCTCCGGGCTGACCCGGGCGGTGCTGCGCGGTGGACGCTACGTCGGTGTGCACGCCCTGGGCGACCTGGCCGCCACGGTGCGTCAGACCATCGCCGACGGCGGGTTCTGCTACGGCTACCACAGCGACGTCGACCTGCTGGGGCATCTGCACGGCCCGGGCTCGCCGGCGTGGCGGATGCAGTTGCGCCAGGTCGACCGATTGGTGGAGTCGGTGCTGGACGATCTGCCGTCCGGCGGGCTGCTGGCGGTGGTCGCCGACCACGGCATGGTCGGTGTCACCGACGA
The DNA here is from genome assembly GCF_900187065.1 of Mycolicibacterium thermoresistibile. Classification (NCBI taxonomy): domain Bacteria; kingdom Bacillati; phylum Actinomycetota; class Actinomycetes; order Mycobacteriales; family Mycobacteriaceae; genus Mycobacterium; species Mycolicibacterium thermoresistibile. The sequence continues at coordinate 2,504,456 of NZ_LT906483.1, read as the reverse complement.
TCATGTCATCGACCTCGACGCCCATGTCACCCTGTGGGACGGAGTCGACGCGGTCGCCGGCGAACCGCGGGCCCGCCATGTCTATGCCGCCGACGGCGCGGCCGACGACGTGCTGGCCACCTGGCGTGACACGCTGGGAGAGCAGGCCTGGGTGCTGAGCCGGGAGGAGGCCGTCACCGCCGGCTGGTTCGGCCACCGGGTCACCGACGAGGTGCGGTACCGCATCGGCGACGTCGTCGCGGCCGCGCGCGGCACCGCGGCGCTGGTGCGGCGCAGCGCCGAACCGCTCGAGTCGGCGTTGATCGGGCATCATGGCTCACTGACCACCGCCGAGCAGCGGGTTCCGCTACTGCTGGCCTACGGATGAGGGTGTAAAGATGACCGATCTGGTCAGGAAGCTGTCGACGGTGTCGACCGCCGCGGCGGCGACACTGCTGACGGGCCTGTTCGCCCTGCTCGGGGCAGGCGCCGCACCGGTCGCGGCGCAGCCGTGGTCCCCGGATCCGGGCGGCGCGGCCGACGGCGCTCTACCTCCCGGGGTGACCCTGAGTCCGTACGACCTCGCCCACCCCGCCGTCGGCGGGCTCGACCCGGCGCTGCGGCAGGCGGTGCAGGAGGCCGCCCGGGCCGCCGCCGCGGACGGGATCGAGCTGCGGATCACCTCGGGTTGGCGCTCACCCGAGCTGCAGCAGCGGATGTTCGACGACGCGGTTTACAGCCACGGTTCCGTCGACGCGGCCCGCCGGTGGGTGGCGACGCCGGCGGTCTCCCGCCACGTGACCGGCCGCGCCGTCGACATCGGTCCCGGCGCCGCGGCCGAGTGGCTCAACCGGCACGGCGCGCGATTCGGGCTGTGCCGCACCTACGCCAACGAGATGTGGCACTACGAGCTGACCGCCGACGCATCCGGCGTCTGCCCGCCGTTGCTGCCCGACGCGTCCGTCGACGTACCACCGGCCGACACCCAGCCGGTGCCCGGGCCGATCGCCTGGCCGGCCGACGGCTAACGTGCTGGCGTGCTTGTCCTGCTGCCACCCTCGGAAACCAAGCGCGCCGGAGGAGACGGCGCGCCGCTGAGCCTGGAGTCGCTGGGCTTTCCCACCCTGTCCCCGCTGCGCCGGGCCCTGATCGACGAACTCGTCGCGCTGGCCGCAGACCGGCCCGCGGCCCGGCGGGCCCTGGGCATCTCGGCCGCCAAGGATGCCGAGATCGACCGCAACGCCGAACTGTGGAGCAGTCCCACGCTGCCCGCCGTCGAGCGGTACACCGGCGTGCTCTACGACGCCCTCGACATCGGGTCGCTGCGGGGCGCGACGGCGGCGCGGGCCCGCAGCCGGCTCGCGGTGGGCTCGGCGTTGTTCGGTCTGCTGCGCGCCGACGACCCGGTGCCGGCGTACCGGCTGTCCGCCGGCTCGAAACTGCCCGGCTCGGGCACGCTGGCGTCGCGCTGGCGCCCGCTGCTGGAGCCGGTCCTCGCCGAGGTCGCAGCCCACCAGCTCGTGATCGACCTGCGTTCGGGCGCCTATGCCGGGCTCGGGCGGGTCCAGGACGCGGTGCGGGTCAGCGTCGTCACCGACGACGGCGCCGGGCAGCGACGCGTCGTCAGCCATTTCAACAAGGCGCACAAGGGCCGGCTGGCCCGCATCCTGGCGACCAGCCGCGCCGAACCCGATGACGCCGAGTCGGTCGCGGCCATCGCGCGAAAGTCCGGTCTCAAGGTGGAGTGCCACGACGACGGCGACCTGACCCTCATCGTCAGCTGAGACGTCGTCAGTGATACCCAGAACCCCCTGGCCTGCTGCTTCCTGAGTTATCCACAGGCGTTGTCCACAGTGGGGATAAATTACATCGGTGTAGTTCAGGCGCCCGCCGGGACCGGATAGCGGTCGTTGATGTCGGCGTTGCTGGCCTTGCGGGCGCAGTGGGCGCAGCAGTAGATCGCCTCGGGCGTCTCCACCCCGTGGCCGAGGATGCGGCAACCGCAGTGCGCGCATTCCGGCGCCAACTTCGCCGACGCGCACTCGATGCTGTCGAACGTCGCGGTCCAGCCGTCGTGGCTGGTCACGGTGAAGGCCTTGTCGTATTCGTTTCCGCAGGTATCGCAGATGGCCATGCCGTCTCCTTGGATATTGCCGGTGCCCACCGGGTTCCCGGCCCGTGGAGGGGACAAACGCCGGGTCAGCGCCGGGCGAACGCCGGGGCGTGTTCCGGCCGGATGCCGACCCCGACCAGGCGGGCCGGCACCACCGACAGCCACGGCCACCGGGCCACCGCCCCGAGCAGCGGCGCCGGTGGCTGGACTTCCGCGCCGGACAGGATCGGGGCCAGCAGGCGGCGGTGCAGTACCCGCTGCAGCGCCTGGGTGAGCGCCGTCGCGGGTAGCCGCCGGCGGCGCACCGCGGCCAGCCCACCGGCGGTGACCCGGCCGCGCCGCAACGGTTCGGCCAGTATGGTGGCGGCCGCGACCGCGTCCTGCACGGCGAGGTTGATCCCCACCCCGCCCGCCGGTGACATCGCATGTGCGGCATCGCCGATGCACAGCAGTCCGGCGGTGTGCCAGCGCCGCAGCCGATCCATCCGGACGTCGAGCAGTTTCACGTCATCCCAGGAGGTCAGTCCGTCGACGGTGGATTCCGGCGCCAGCGCGGCGACCTCCCGGCGAAACGCGTCCAACCCGCGGGCCCGCAGCGCCGCATCCTGGCCCTTCGGGATCAGATAGGCGATCTGGAAGTAGCCCTCGCGCGGGATCATGATCATCGCCCGGCCCGGCGCGGTGCGCGGCACCAGCGAATACCCGGCCGAACTCTGCCGCGGCAGCCGGAACCACCACACGTCGAACGGCACCGGGAAGTCGCGGGTCCGCAGGCCGGCGCCAGCGCGGACCACCGATTTCCTGCCGTCGCAGCCGACCGTGAGGTCGGCCCGCAACTCACCGTCACCGTCCGGCCCGGTGTAGCGCACACCGGTCACCCGGTCGCGGTCGCGCAGCAAACCGGTCACCTCGGTGCGCATCCGCAGCGTGAACGTCGGCTCGGCCCGGCCCGCGTCGGCGAGCAGGTTCAGCAGATCCCACTGCGGCACCAGCGCGATGTACGGGTGCGGCTGCTTGAGCCGACCGAAATCGACCACAGGCAACGGCCGGCCGTGGACCGGGAACACCGCCTGCTCGACCCTGCTCTGCGGCAGGGCGGCGAACCGCTCACCCAGCCCGAGCTCCTCGAGCAGCCGGATGGTGCTGGGATGCACGGTGTCGCCCCGGAAGTCGCGCAGGAAATCACCGTGCTTCTCCAGCACGGTGACCGCCACGCCGGCCCGCGCCAGCAGCAGGCCCAGCACCATTCCGGCAGGACCGCCACCGACCACGACGCAGGTGGTGTGCTCGGTCATCGTCATCCGTCGTCATCCATCTGGGTCGTCCTGCCGAGGCGTCTTTCCGGTCCCGGAGACGGCGCGCCGACCGGTCCGCTGCACAGCCGCCAACCGGTTCTTCGCCGACCGGAGTTCTGCGGCGGCATCCTGATGGGCGGCGACGGCCTCGGCGTGGGCGTTCTCGGCGGCCTGCAGCCGGGCGCCGGCCTGCTCGAGGCGGGACCGGGCGTCGTCGTGGGCCAGCCGTGCCGCCGCCAACTCGGCGCGCCGCTCCCCCACCTGGGTGTCGAGGTCGGCGCGGATCCGCTCAGCTCGGGCCACCGCCGCACGGGCCGCATCGGTCGCGGCGGACTGCTCAGAAGTCGTCGCGGCGGCCTCATCCGGTGCCGGCTCGGCGCGCCGCCGGTGGCCGGCGGCCGGCGCCCCGTCGTCGGGAACCGAGGTGGCGGCGGCGACGATCGGCGCGGAATCGCCGAATTCGCCGAAACCCGACCACCGTTCGGCACGGGTCAACCGACCCAGCCGGGCCCGCACCGCCGCATCGGCGACCGCCGCATGCAGGGTGGCGGTGACGTCGTCACGCACCGCGGCCGACGGCGCGGCCACGGCGGTGAGCGCAGACTCGGCGAGTTCGGCGACCAGCCTGCGGTGTTCGGCCGACAACTCGCGGATGCGGTCCCCGTCGGCGGCGCGGTGCGCCGCGTGCAACCGGTCACCCAGCTCACCCAACCGGTCCACCACGTGCGCGTCGCGATGGACCAGGGAATTCACCAGCCACGCCGCCGTGGTCGGCTTCCGCGCGGCGGCAATCTGTGCGGCCCGATCGGCCTCCCCGCGGCTGCGGGCGGCCTTGACGAGCCGGCTCCGCGCCGCGGTGAAGTCCTCCGGCGGTAGCCGGTAGAGCTCGTCGAGTTCGTCGGCCGCCACGGTGATGTCCGGTCAGGCCCCGCCGGTCGCGCTCTGCCGGGACTCCCACGTGGCGTGCATCGAACGCACCACGCAGGTCCCGGTGGGGTCAGGGGTGGCAGCCATGGCACGACGGTACTCGACATCGGTCCCACTGTGCGCGGGTCGTTCACGGTATGAAGGTGGCTATGACCAAGCTGACTCGCCGGATCCTGGGCGGATGTGCCGCCGCGGTGGTCGTGCTCACCGGTGCCGCGTGCACCCATTCCGTCGAAGGTTCGGCGGTCTATGCGCCCGAGGTGCCGCGCGACGATCTCCCGCTGGTCAAGATCGCCGAGCTGCGGGATCTGATCCCCACCGCCGACGAGGCCCGCACCGTGGTCGAGGCGCCGAATCTGATCTATCTGCTGGCCTACACCAAACCGGACTCGCTGCCGCCGGACATGTTGTCCGAACCGGAGTGTGCCAGCGCGGTCATTCCCAACGACGCGTCGGCGTATCGCGGCTCGGGCTATGCGGCCGTCTACGGCCGGCTGGCCGACGATCTGCGCTCGCACCGGATCAGCACCGGGGTGGCGGCGTTCGCCGGCGCGCAGGAGGCGCACGAGTGGGTCACCCAGCAGGTCGACCGGTGGCGGGACTGCACCGACCGGACCCTGACCATCTCCCTGAACGGGCAGGAACTGCAGTGGAAGACCAGCGGTCCGACCCGTGCCGAAGGTGTGCACGTGCTGCTGCGACGGCAGGAGGGCACCGACTACGCGTGTTCCCGCGGGGTCGCCGCGCGCTCCAACGTCGCCGCCGACGTGCTGGTGTGCGGGCGCAACCCCGAGGCGGTGAATCCCCAGGCCGGCAAACTCGCCAACCTCATGCTGTCGAAGATCGGCGACTAAGCGCCGGCCGGGGCGGCCTCGAGCAGCGCGCGGCGCAGCAGGTGCAGCGCCACCGTGGTGGAGCGCTCCCGCACGTCGGCCCGGCCGCCGGGCAGCCGGACCGTCCGGGCGGCCTTGCGGCCGTCGTCGAGCAGAACGGCGAAACACACCGTCCCCACCGGTTTGTCGGGGCTGCCGCCACCGGGACCGGCGATGCCGGTGACGGCGACGGCCGTGTCCGCGCCGAACCGGCGCAACACCCCCGCGGCCATCGCCTCGGCGACCGGTTCGGACACCGCGCCGAAGGACTCCAGCAGGGCGGGCGCCACCTCGAGCAGATCGGTCTTGGCGTCGTTGGCGTAGGCGACCACACCGCCGGCCAGATATGCCGAGGCGCCCGGCCGTTCGGTCAACCGCGCCGCCAACAGCCCGGCCGTGCAGGATTCGGCGACCGCCAGCCGCCGGCCGCGCAGCAGTTCCGCGACCTGCTCGTCGACCAGCGCGCCGTCGGTGGAGAACACCTCGCGCGGGTGCCGTTCGATCAGCAGCTCCACCAACTCGGCGTAACTCGGCGCGGCCGCCGGTTCGTAGCGGGTGACCATCTCCACCTCGCCGCGGCGCAGGCACGTCGTGATCTCCAGGGCGTCGAATCCGGGGATCCGCTCCCGGGCGTCACGAAGTGTCTCGGCCAGCCGGGACTCGGGCAGCCCGAACATCCGCACCGTGTCCTGCCGGTAGTGGGTCCGGCCGGCGATCGCCCGTTGCACCTCGGCGGTGGTGAGGGCCCGCCGCCACATCGGCTGCAGTTCGCGGGGCGGACCCGGCAGCACCACCACCGTCGGGGTGCCGGCCACCACCAGACCGGGTGCGGTGCCGACCGGGTCGAGGACGGTGGCCCCGGCGGGCACCATGGCCTGTTTACGGTTGGCGGCCCGCACGGCCTCGAAGTCGGTCATGCCCGCACCGGTCTCGTTCGGTCCGATGCGGCCCATCATCGTGCGCAGGATGGCGGCGATCTTCTCCTCGACCACCGCATCGAGCATTAGCTCCCGCCCGCAGAACCGGGCGACGGTCTCCACGGTCAGATCGTCTGCGGTGGGCCCCAGCCCGCCGGTGGTGATGAGCAGGTCCACCCCGGTGTCGGCGTGAAAACGCAACTGGGCCTCGAGGTCGGCCGGCCGGTCCCCGCAGATGGTGACGTGGGCCAGCTCCACCCCGAGCTCGAGCAACCGGTCGGCCAGCCACGGCCCGTTCTGGTCCTGGATCCGGCCGGTGAGAACCTCGGTTCCGGTGACGACGATGCCTGCACGCGTGCTCACCGGACGGGAGCCTACGCAATCGGGGACGGGTGCCGTGGCACCCGCCCCCGGTCGCTTGCGATGTCGGCGATCAGTCCGGACGCTGAGCGGCCTTCTGGCGTTGCTCGTCGACCTTGGCGTTCGCCCGCGCCCGCTCGGCTTCGGCCTCCTTCTTGGCCGCGTCCCGCTGGGCGTCGGCCTTGTCCTGCTGAGCCTGGCCCTCGCGGGTCAGATCCTCACGCCCGGTGACCGTGCCGATCACTTCCTTGGCCTTACCCTTGGCGTCCTCGACGACGCCGCGGATGGCTTCCTGTGGTCCGCTGTTGCGGTTGTCCGACATGTCCGGTGGCTCCTTCCGTTCGGCCTCTTGACGATTCCCACATCCCGGGGATGTCAAACCGGCCGATCCGGTTTCTCAGGGCAGCGTCACCGGTCCGTCGCCGTGGCTTTCGATGGTCCCGGCGTCGATGAAATGCATGGGCGGACCGTCGGGTCCGGTCATCGACCGGTCGGCGACGACGGTGGCGACGGCGGCGCCGTCCACCGCCAGCCCGGCGATCTCGACCTCATCGCCGATGGTGAAGTTCACCGCGGGATCACTTGCGGTGCCGTTCGATCCAGCTTTGGTGAGGGTGGTGGTCTGCGGTGTGATCCGGTAGGTCCGGGTGAACCCGTCGGCGCTGCGAACGGTCACCGAATCCGGCGACACCGCGATGATCACCCCCCGCTGACCGAGGGGCTGGTGCTGCCCGTGCGGGGAGGACGCGACCGCGGCGACTCTCGCGCCGGGCCGCGCGTCGGCGATGCCGGTGCTTCTCTCGTCCGCCCCGTGGGGCGCAGCGTGGGTGGCGGGGTTTGCTGGCCGGAGGTCACCCAGTTGGACCAGCGCAGCGGCCAGCAGGGCGGCACTCGCCACCGCGGTGGCGATGGTGCCGATCACCACGTTGGTGCGGGCTTCGGCGGCCTTGCGTTTTCGAAGCGGCGCAGTTGGCATCCGGTGGGATCCCATTGTCGGCACTTCTTCCCGCGGTCACACCGCACCGGCCCGTCTGGCCGGGACACGCAACCGCTGTCTGCGTTGCCGCAGATTTACCCGCCGCGCGCCGCCGGTAAACCGCCGTGGTCAGCTCAGGCGCGCGCCTCCGCCGTCCGGGTGCTGTGCCCGGACGCGATCCACACCGAGGGCGGTCAGCGCTTGAACCAGCGGTCGATGGCCGCGACGTCGCGGGTGTAGGTGGTCATGATGTCGTCGTGGAACAGCGACGCTCCGGCGATGCGTTCCGAGCCGCTCCAGATCACCCGGATCCTGGTGTCGCCGCGGGTGTAGACATCGACGTGATCGACCTCCCGGCGCTGCCACCCGGACTGTTCGGCACGCTCGGACAGCGCCTGCCGCTCCTGGACTGCGCTCATGGTGTCTTCCCTCCTGTCCTGACCGGGCTGACCTGCCCAGACCGGCTCTTGAGAGTGTCTGCTCAGATGCCCTGCTAGCCTGCCCCGAACGGCGGCCGCGTCTGCTCGCCACAATAACGCCTGTTGTGGGGCGGTCGGCATGACCGTCGTTACAGCGTCGTGTGTGGCATGCCGCACACCGTGTTACCAGGACCCGTTCCAGGAGGGCCGCCGGACCCGCTCCAGGAGGTTACGGGGACGTGTTCTCCCCGGCCGGACCCGGAGCGGCGGATGCCGGTCCACCGCAGGTACGCCGTGGTGCCGTGGGCGCTGGTCTCCACGCTGGCCCGGTCGGTCAGCGCGTGCATGAGCGGAATTCCGCGTCCGCGGGTCCGGGTGGCGGGTCGCGGGTCGGCCATCCGCCAGTTGCCGCGGTCGGTGACGATCACCGTCAGGCTGGTGTCGTCGGCGACGTAGTGGGCGCAGACGTCCATCGTGCCGGGCCGTTCGGTGTGCACGTAGGCGAACTCCGCGGCGTTGGCCAGCGCCTCGTTGGTGGCCAGCACCATGTCGCTGCTCTTGACGGCGTCCACATCGAAGAACCGGCCCAGCCATGCGGCGAACTGCTCGCGCACCTGCGCGGCGGATGCGGCGTCGGCCGGAACGCCCAGCCGCTCGAAGTAGTCGGCGAGGGCGCCGGCCGACACTGGGTGGGCCGAGGAGGCGGAGGGGAACGGCTCGATCATCGCGAACTGCTGTCTACCCGGTGCCTCAACGTCCTATACCTTTTCCACCACCTGTGCCACCTGTGTGTCAGGTCGCCACGGCGGCCAGCGCCTCGTCGAGCGTGGCGTGGAGCGGCACCAGGTCGGCGATACCGAGCAGCTTGAGGGGCCGGCTCGTCGCCGGTCCGTCGGCCACGATGGTCAGGTTCACCGCGGGTGACACCTCATCGTGAATGGCGACGAGGACGCCCATTCCGGCCGAGGCCAGGAAATCCACCGCGGTGAAGTCCACCACCAGCGCACGGGGCTTCTTGCCGAGCGCGGTGCGGATCGCCTCATCGAGCTGGGGTGCGCTGAGCATGTCGACGACACCGGTCGCCGACACCACCGCGATGTCGGCGTCCCACCGCTCGTCGATCACGCAGTTCGCCGAACGCGCCGCGGATGCGCCCGTCGATGCGGGCTCACGTCGCTCGTTCACGATTTGACCTCCGTTTCGGTTCTCCACCCGGCTCGGTATCCGAAATTCACCCTCGCCCGTCGTATCGCATTTCGCGTGGGCGGCCGGCTGAACCTCGCACGGATCGAACTCCGACGGTACCGGATGGAGCCGGGGCCGCCATATGCCCGGCGGTATGCCCGACGAACGCGGTGCAGCGGTCACAGCCCACCCGAGCGGGCGCCCTGCCGACCGGTGAGCGCGACGCCGCCGACGAGCACGAGCGCGCCGATCACCGCCACCGGGATGGTCCACGAGCGCCGCGACGACACCGCGGATTCGCATTCGGCGACATAGTCGGTGTGCGGCACGATCTGATCGAGGATCGGCACATTCGCGACACTGCGGTCGTTGGCGGCCCGGGCGTCGGACAGATCGGCGGCGATCGCGTTACCGCAGCCGACCGATCGGCCCTCGTCGTCGGACACCGACACCGGCATCAGCATCCCGATCACACCGATAGCGAGGACGACGGCCCCGGCCAGCATGATGATTCGTCGTAGTGTCACGTCGCGCTCCTCGCCGCTGAAAAGAATGATCTTGGATGATCTCGGCGAGGCTGTACCCCATTGGTCGGGTCGGCTAAACCCGCAGTCTGCGGCGCAACAGCCCGCGGCGGGCGCGCCCGCTGCCGGCCACCCGCAACACGGGCCAGCCGTTGCGGGCGGCCGCGGCGGCCAGCCCGGGGCGCGGATTGACCGGACGGGGGTGGCCGACCAGCTCCATCAGCGCGGTGTCCTCATCGCCGTCGGCGTAGAAGTGGCTGCGATCGAGCGCGACGCCCGTCTCGGCGCAGAACCGTTGCACGGCAGCGGCTTTCTGCGGACCCCAGATGATGGGTTCGACGACGTCACCGGTCAGCCGGCCGTGTTCGTCGACGGTGAAGTGGTTGCACAACACATGGTCCACGCCGAGGAACCGGGCGACCGGCTCGGCGTGGATGGTCAGCGCCGAGGAACACAGCGCCACGGTGTGCTCCCGCTGCTGGTGGGCGCGCACGAGTTCACGCATCTGCGGATAGATCCAGGATGCGACCTGTTCGATGAACAGTTGCTCGCCCAGTTCGTCGAGTTCGGCGAGGGATTCCCCGCGCAGGTAACCGGCGGCGCGGACCACCAGCCGTTCGAACTGCATCCGCCCCATCCGGTACCGCAACGATGCCTCGATGACGCCGAACACCTCGCCGATGGAGGACTGCCGGTTGCGGATCCGGTGCCCGGCGTGGGCGGTGGCGGTGAAACCGTCGACCAGGGTGCCGTCGAGGTCGAAGAAGGCGCCGACCGTCGGCCCCGCCGGCCCGGCCAGGACCTCCGCGATGACCGGCGCCACCGGATCGGGTGCCGAGGCCTCGGATGCCGCCATCGGATTGGCCATGCCGTTATGGAAGCACGCCGCACCGACGCCCGCCCGAGACCGCCCCTTCCGGCCCCGAAAACCGCCCCTGGTACTAAACTAGAACACGTTTCAATTCGGTGACTGACCGCACCAACGCAACGATAGGACCTGCATGCACACCGCCATCTGTGATCAACTGGGCATAGAATTCCCGATCTTCGCCTTCACCCACTGCCGCGATGTGGTGGTGGCCGTCAGCAAGGCGGGCGGCTTCGGCGTGCTCGGCGCGGTGGGGTTCACCCCCGAGCAACTCGAGGTCGAGCTGAACTGGATCGACGAGCACATCGGCGACCACCCGTACGGCGTGGACATCGTGATCCCGAACAAGTACGAGGGCATGGACGCCAACCTGACGGCCGATGAGCTGGCCGAGCAGCTGCGCGCCATGGTTCCGCAGGAACATCTCGATTTCGCACGCAAGTTGCTCGCCGACAACGGCGTGCCGGTCGACGAACTCAACGACAACGCGCTGCAACTGCTGGGCTGGACCGAGGCGACGGCGACCCCGCAGGTCGAGATCGCGCTGCGGCACCCCAAGATGACGCTGATCGCCAATGCGCTGGGCACCCCGCCGGCCGACATGATCAAGCACATCCACGACAGCGGACGCAAGGTGGCGGCGCTGTGCGGATCGCCGTCGCAGGCACGCAAGCACGCCGACGCCGGGGTCGACATCATCATCGCCCAGGGCGGTGAAGCCGGTGGGCACGCCGGGGAGATCGGCTCGATCGTGCTGTGGCCGCAGGTCGTCAAGGAGGTGGCGCCGATTCCGGTGCTGGCCGCCGGCGGCATCGGCAGCGGGCAGCAGATCGCCGCCGCGCTGGCGCTGGGCGCGCAGGGCGCCTGGACCGGATCGCAGTGGCTGATGGTCGAGGAGGCCGAGAACACCCCGGTCCAGCAGGCCGCGTATGCCAAGGCGACCAGCAAGGACACCGTGCGCAGCAGGTCGTTCACCGGTAAGCCGGCCCGGATGCTGCGCAACAAGTGGACCGAGGCCTGGGAGCACCCGGACAACCCGAAACCGCTGCCGATGCCGCTGCAGTACATGGTGTCGGGCATGGCCGTCGCCGCGACCAGCCGTTACCCCGACCAGAGCGTCGACGTGGCATTCAATCCGGTCGGGCAGGTGGTCGGCCAGTTCAGCAAGGTCGAGAAGTGCGCCACGGTGATCGAGCGCTGGGTTCAGGAGTACCTGGAAGCCACCGCGACCCTCAATGAGTTGAACGAGGCCGCCGCCCGGTAGCGCACAGTCGGCGCCCGCCGGCGCCCGACAGCACAGAGACCGGGGAGTAGCGGGGCGGACAGCAGGATCAGCGGTCGCGTCAGGTGGTAACGCAACCGCATGGCGCACATTCGGCGGTGGGGAGCCGTCTACATCCTGATCCTGCTGTTCGCCGGCTCGTGGCTCGGCCAGTTCTTCACCCAGCTGGCCGAGTTCCACAGCACCCAGCAGCAGCACGGTCAGGCTTTCGAGTGGGGTGAGTACCTCGTCCAGTTCTGGGCGGCCACGCTGGAGAACTGGCAGAGCGAGTGGCTGCAGCTGATCTTCCAGGCCATCCTGCTGCTCGGCGCGAAACACTGGCTGTTCCGGGTCGACGCGCAGGACCTCGAACGCATCGAGACGAAGATCGACAAGCTCGTTCAGGCCGGTGGCGAGCCAGCGGGCGCGACCCGGCCGGTTCCGGTTACTCCCCCGCCGCCCCCGTGACACCGGCCGCCGGTTCTGAGGCGTGGGCCGGGGTCTGGTCGGGGGTTTGATCCGGGGTCCGGTCGGGGGCCCGGTCCGGGGTGGTTGTCTCGCGCGGGGCCCGCTCGGACCCCGGACCGGTGTCACCCGCCGGGCGGGTGACACCGGGCGAGGACGATTCGGTCGCGCCGGGGGTACTTGCCGTTGACTGCGGTCGGTCGGCACGCGGATCGTCGGGCACGAGGCCCCCCGGCGTCCCCGCCGCGGGCGGCGCATCAGACCCCGCCGCGGGCGGCGAGGCGGGAACCGGACTCGTAACCGCGGTGGGAGCCTCCGGCGCAGCCGTGGGCAGGGGCTGCGGATGCGGGGCCATGCCCGGGGGCGGCGTGGCATCCGGATCCAGCGGACGCTGGGTGAACAGCAGCAGCGCGTCCTGCATGCTGATCTCCTGCGTCTGCATCGCGTGCCACAGCTCGCGCAGATAGGTCAGACCGCGGCTGCCGGTTTGCCCCACGGGTTCGGTGGTGGTGCCCGGTGGCGGGTTCTCCGGACTGGGCAGATGCGGGACGCCCACCGGCGCCGGTTCCGGCGGTGGATCCGCGGCCGGCGCGGGCTCGGCGGACGCCGCCGGTGCCAGGCAGAACGCCACCGCGGCGCACAGGGTGAGCAGTCCGCCCAGCGTGAAGCCGAGGAGCGCCGAACGGACGGATCGATGGTTCGTCGACGGCACCGCAACTCCTTCCGGTGAAATCGCATCGCTCAAGCGGTGTTTCTCCGACCCAGGAGTCTTTGTTACACCGGCCGTCGATCGTTCGCCAGACATCCCCCACCCGCGGCGTTGGCCGAATCGGCGGCGCGCGGCGACGCATTGGTGTAGCAATGGCCTGAGAGCGATGCCCGAACCGTGCGTGCTGTGAGGAGTGTCGGGATGCCCACGCCAAACATTCCGCCCGGATTCGATTTCACCGACCCGGACATCTACGCGGTCCGGCTGCCGGTGGAGGAACTGGCGGAGCTGCGCCGCAGCGCACCGATCTGGTGGAACGAGCAGCCGATGGGCGCCGGCGGTTTCGACGACGGCGGATTCTGGCTGGTGACCAGGCACAGCGATGTCAAAGAGGTGTCCCGGCGCAGCGACGTGTTCTCCAGCCAACGCAAGACCGCCCTCCCCCGCTACCGCGACGGCACCGTGGCCGAACAGATCGACCGGGGCAAGTATGTGCTGCTCAACATGGACGCCCCCCACCACACCCGGCTGCGTAAGATCATCTCGCGCGCCTTCACCCCGCGGGCCGTCGAGCGGCTGCGCGACGAACTGAATGAACGGGCGCACCGCATCGTGATGGAGGCGGCGGCCGCGGGGTCCGGCGACTTCGTCGAGCAGGTGGCGTGCGAACTGCCGCTGCAGGCGATCGCCGGGCTGATGGGCGTGCCTCAGGAGGACCGCAAGAAGCTGTTCGACTGGTCCAATCAGATGGTCGGCGACCAGGATCCGGAGTTCGCGGACAACGACGCGATCGGCGCCTCGATCGAACTCATCGGTTATGGCATGCAGCTGGCCGCCGACCGGCAACGAAACCCACGCGACGACCTGGTCACCACCTTGGTCCAGGCCGATGTCGACGGCCACAAACTCAGCGACGACGAGTTCGGGTTCTTCGTCATCCTGCTCGCCGTGGCGGGTAACGAGACCACCCGCAACTCGATCACCCAGGGGATGATGGCGTTCACCGAGCATCCGGACCAGTGGGAGCTGTTCAAAGAGCAGCGCCCGCCGACGACCGCCGACGAGATCGTCCGGTGGGCCACCCCGGTGACCTCGTTCCAACGCACCGCGCTGGCCGACGTCGAGTTGTCGGGTGTGCAGATCAAAGCCGGTCAGCGGGTGGTGATGTGTTACCGCTCAGCCAATTTCGACGATACCGTCTTCGATGATCCGTACACGTTCAACATCCTGCGGGACCCGAACCCGCACCTGGGTTTCGGCGGTACCGGCGCGCACTACTGCATCGGCGCCAATCTCGCCCGGCTGACCATCGATCTGATCTTCGCGGCGATCGCCGAGCACCTGCCCGACCTGCGTCCACTCGGCCCACCGGAACGGTTGCGGTCCGGCTGGCTCAACGGCATCAAGCACTGGCCGGTGGATTACGGCGCGCCCCGGGTGCCGACCGGCGCCGCCGGTCCTCAGCGTTGCGGATAGTCGACGATCGAACGCCAGAACTCCTCCGGCAAAGCGGTGTTGGAGCGCAGCACGATGGTCAGACCGGTGGCCATGGCGATCCCGAGTAGCCCCAGCCACACTCCGGCGAGCGCGATGAGCAGCCACAGCGCGGCCGTCATCAACGGCCATGGCGACACCGCGATCAACAGTGGCGCGAAGAAGAACCCCGCGCCGATGTACCACGCCGAACCGGCGCGGTCCGAGGCCAGAATGAACCGCAGCCACCGGGGAATCGGACGGTCGGTGGTGGCGGCTGTCTCGGTCATCGGGTGCTCCTCGGTGCTCCGGGTACCACTCCACCATCCCCGGCCAGGGGTAGCCCAGGCAATTACCTGACAGGTAGTGGAATCGCGCCCGGCGAGCGGGCACGATGCTGAGGTGACCAGGACCGCCGCCCCGGCCTTCGGCGCGATGCTGCGCGACTGGCGCCGCCGACGCCGGCTGAGCCAGCTCGATCTGGCCCTCGAAGCCGGGGTGTCGGCGCGGCACGTCAGCTTCATGGAAACCGGTCGGGCGGCACCCAGCCGGACCATGGTGCTGCGGCTCGCCGAGGTGCTCGAGGTGCCGCCCCGGGAGCAGAACGGGCTGCTGGTCGCGGCGGGTTACGCCCCGGTGTACGCCGAACGGGACCTCGACGACCCGGAGATGGCGGCGGTGCGCCACGGTGTGCAGCGGGTGCTCGACGCGCATGACCCGTATCCGTGTGTGGCGGTCGATCGCGGCTGGCGCGTCGTGCAGACCAACGCCGGCGCGGCGGTGCTGCTCGACGGGGTCGCCGATCATCTGCTCGAGCAGCCCAACGCGTTGCGCATCGCGCTGCACCCGGATGGCCTGGCACCCCGGATCCGCAACCTGGCGCAATGGCGCCACCACCTGATCTCCCGGTTACGCCGGGAGGTTGCGCTCAGCCGAGCACCCGGTGCGGTCGCCCTGCTGGCCGAGATCGAGTCCTATCCCGGCGGATTCGACGATCCGGGCGACCTCGGCGGGGTCGTCGTGCCGCTGGAGTTGTACACCACCAGCCGGCGACTGCTGTCGTTCCTCAGCACGGTCACGACCTTCGGCACCGCATTGGATCTCACCGCGGCGGAATTGAGCATCGAGGCCTTCCTGCCGGCCGACGAGCGGACCGCCTCGGCGCTGGCCGGGCCGACCAGCCCGGCAGCGGCGAGTTTTCCCGATCCGGACACCGGAACCGCCGCGGCGCGGCAACCTTAGATCCGGACACACCGCAGTACGAAAGGTGGCGTAGTGGGAATTCGCGTAGCGCCCAACCGGGGCCCGTGGACGCTGGCCCTGCTCGCGGCGGTCGGTCTGGCCGCCGGCTGTTCGGCGGCGCCGTCCGCCCTGGGCGACAGCACCGCCGAGGTGAAGATCAACGGCGAGGCCGCCGGTGGTCCGTACCCGGTGACGTGTTCGCAGAACGGCTGGGCCTGGACGGTGCAGACCCAGCAACAGGACACCGGATTCACCGCGGTGTTCGACACCGAGCCGGAGATGACCGCGCAGTCGGTGGAGATCACCGGGCTCAACGGATTCACCGGCAGTTTCTGGGCGGGCACCGTCGGGAAGGGACGGGCCGGCGTGGCCAACGGCAAATTTCGCATCTCCGGCACCGCGGTGGGCTCGTTCGCCGACAACCCGACCGACACCGTCGACGCGGAGTTCTCCATCGAGGCTCGGTGCTAACTGGTCTGACCACTTGACCTCTGGCCTTTGCTCGGTCATGCTGGGCGCATGGCCCTGCAACCGGTGAATCGGCGCTCGGTACCCGAAGACGTCTTCGACCAGATCGTCGGTGAGGTGCTCTCCGGGCAGATGCAACCCGGCGACGCGCTGCCCAGCGAACGCCGGCTCGCCGAGGTCCTCGGCGTGTCGCGCCCCGCCGTGCGGGAGGCGCTCAAGCGGTTGTCCGCCGCGGGACTGGTCGAGGTCCGCCAGGGTGAGATCACCACGGTCCGCGACTATCGCCGGCATGCGGGTCTGGACCTGCTGCCCCGCCTGCTGTTCCGGGCGGGTGAGCTCGACGTGACGGTGGTGCGCAGCATCCTGGAGACCCGTCTGCACAACGGGCCCAAGGTCGCCGAACTCGCCGCGCGGCGCCGCCCACCCGGGCTCGGGGCGCTGCTCGACGAGGCGGTGCAGACCCTGGCCGCCGAGACGGATCCGGTCGAACGGCAGCGGCACGCGCTGCGGTTCTGGGACCACGTCGTCGACGGGGCGGACTCGATCGCCTTCCGGCTGATGTACAACACCCTGCGCGCCACCTACGAACCCGCACTGCCGGCGCTGGCCACGATGATGGCGGCCGAAGTCGGCCGGCCGCAGGCCTACCGCGCCCTGGCCGCCGCGATCGAGGCCGGTGACCCGACCGCCGCCGAGCAGTCCGCACGTGACCTGCTCGAACCCGCCACAGCCGCGTTGTTGTCGGCGCTCGACGAGTTGGAGGCGCAGAAATGACGACCAGAGTGGCACGCCGGGGTTTCACCCTCGCCGACGCCTTCCGAGAATTCCGCCGCCACCCCTCCCCCTGGCTCATCGCCGGTACCCTGGTGACCGCCGCGGCGGCCCGCGCGGTGCTCGGTGACTGGCAGCTCACCGATGCGCTGGTGCCCGTGGTGATGCTGGCCCTGTTCCCGTTTCTGGAGTGGGTGGTGCACGTCGGCATCCTGCACTGGCGTCCACGCCGCCTCGGGTCGCTCATCGTCGACTGGCGGCTGGCGCGAAAACACCGTGAGCACCACCAGGATCCCCGCGATGTGCCGCTGATCTTCATCCCCTGGCAGAGCCTGATCTGGGTGTTGATCCTGGCGGTGGCGGTGGCGCTGCTGGTGTTCCCGCGCCCGGCCCTCGGCGTGACCTTCTTGACCTGTCTGACCGTCCTCGGCCTGGGCTACGAATGGTGCCACTACCTGATCCATTCCGACTACAAGCCGAAATCACGCTGGTACCGGGCGATCTGGCGGAACCACCGTCAGCACCACTACAAGAACGAGCGCTACTGGTTCACCGTCACCAGCGCCCAGACGGCCGACCGGGTGCTGGGCACCTGCCCCGACCCGGCCACCGCTCCGACCTCACCGACGGCGCGGACCCTGCACGCCTGAAACCCCGTGCCGCTCAGGGCTGGACGATCACCGGATCGCCGATGCGCACCTGATCGAAGTACCAGGCGGCGTTGGACGGACTGAGGTTGATACAGCCGTGGCTGACGTTCGCGTAGCCCTGGGATCCGACCGACCACGGCGCGGAGTGGATGTACACCCCACCCCAGGTGATGCGAACCGCGTTTTCGACGTTGAGTCGGTAACCCTCGGGGTCATCGAGTGGGATGCCGATGGTGCGGGAATCCATCACGACCATCTTCTCTTTCCCGAGCACGCTGAACGACCCTGTGGGGGTGGGGAATTTGGGTTTACCCATCGAGGCGGGCATTTCCCGGACCACCTCCCCGTCGATGCTGACGGTGAAGGTGTGGGCGCTGATGTCGGCGACCCCCTTGACGACCGACCCGGTCCGGAAGTTCGTCTTGATGCCGCCGGCCAGGACGCTGACCGACGAATGTGCCGGCCAGTACCCGTCGGGCGTCCACCGCACCACACGGTCACCGAGCCAACTGAATTCCCCGGCCGGTGCGTTGTCGGAGATGATCCGGATCGATCGTTGCGCGGCGAGACGGTTGACCACCGGCGCCGCGAACGTCACCTCGACCGGATGCGCCACCCCGACGATCGCACCGTCCGCCGGGGCGATGTCGGCCACCGGAACGGGGTTGTGTATCGCCGCGGTGCCGGTACCGGCTGACCCGGCCAACAGCACCGTGACGACGCCCAGCACGGTGCACACGTATCGGATCGCTTCCCGCACTGTCGCGTCCCTTCGGCCGGGTGTGACTCCCACGACACCATTGTAGTGAGCTGGGCGTTGGATACCCCGGAACCGCATGCTCACACCCGTTCCGCGGGATACCCGGTCACGCATCCGCTACTCCAGAATGGAGCGATGATCTCGTTGCCCATCACGCCGCGCTACGCCGAAGTCGATCAACAGGGCGTGGTTTTCAACGCGCACTATCTCACCTGGTTCGACATCTCACCTGGTTCGACGAGGCCGGCACCGCGTTCTTCGACCTGCTCGGAGAACAGGTCGGCGACGACCGCGGAGCACTGATCTATCCCGAACTGGTCTCCGGCGGTCACGACGTGCCACTGCGGCACACCGAGATCGATTACGCCGCGCCGGTGCGCTGGCGCGACCGCGTCCTGCGAGCGGGTCGGCACCACGAGTTTCACGTTGGTGTTCGAGGTGTTGCGCAGCCCGGCGGATTCGGCTGAGCGACTCGCGGTCCGGGGACGCAGTGTCTACGTCGTCGTCAGCACCGACGGCTGGACCAAACGACCACTCCCCGGCCGGTTGCGCACGGCCCTGGAGCGGGCCCGCGACATCGGAGCGTCCCCCTCCGGCACGGCCGGATAGACCGCGGGCACAGCCGGATAGAACGTGCGGCACCGGGATTCGCCTGCCGGCACGGGCTGGAAGTCACGACGGCGCTGCGGTGCACATCACCGCGGCCTGCCCTGGTGCCGCATCTCGCGGCGACGGTGACGACCGCGTCTCTCTCCTTGACGTGATCGCTGACCATCGAGCAGCGAACGTCGTTGTCGGTGTTCGGGATCGGCAAGGTGGCGTTCCGGCGGTATCCGGTCAGGCGGTCCTCGCGACGTGGATCCGCCGGCGCTACTTCTTCAGCGTGAACTGACAGACGTCGGTGTAGCCCTTGCGGAACAGGTCGGCGCAGCCGGTGAGGTACTTCATGTACCGCTCGTACACCTCTTCGGACTGGATCGCGATCGCCTCGTCCTTACGGGCCTCCAGCGCCGACGACCAGTGATCCAGGGTGCGTGCGTAATGCAGCCGAAGCGGCTGGGTGTGCGCGACCGTGAACCCGGCCCGGGTGGCGTGTTCCTCGACCACCTTGGCCTGCGGCAGGTCACCGCCCGGGAAGATCTCGTCCATGATGAACTTGAAGAACCGCAGATAGCGCATGGTGATCGGCAGTTCGCGGGCGGCGAACTCCTCATCGCTCGGCTTGATGATGGTGTGCAGCATCATGATGCCGTCGGCGGGCAGCACCTCATACGCCATCTTGAAGAACTCTTCGTACCGGTCCCGGCCGAAGTGCTCGAACGCGCCGATGGACACGATCCGGTCGACCGGCTCACGGAACTGTTCCCAACCCTGCAACAGGACCCGGCGGCTGCGGGTGCTGTCCATTTCGTCCAAAACCTGCTGTACATGCGCCTGCTGGTTGCGGCTCAACGTCAGACCGACGACGTTCACGTCGTACTTCTCCACGGCCCGCTTGATGGTGGCGCCCCAGCCGCAGCCGATGTCGAGCAGCGTCATACCCGGCTTCAGGTCGAGCTTGCCCAGCGACAGATCGATCTTGGCGAGCTGCGCCTCCTCCAAGGTCATGTCGTCGCGTTCGAAGTACGCACAGCTGTAGGTCTGACTCGGGTCGAGGAACAGCCGGAAGAAGTCGTCAGACAGATCGTAGTGGGCCTGGACTTCCTCGAAGTGCGGCGTCAAGTTCTGGGTATCGCTCGTTGTTTCTGGCACGGCACAGCCTTTTGCTTCGGTCCCTATGAATGAATCGTGTCGGTGTGAGGTGTGAGGTGTGAGTGTCACGAAGCTCCACCTGCGTGAGAGCCTCCCCCGTCGTCTGCGCAGTCTACGCACACCGGACGGCGCGGCCTACTCAGCCGGTGCGGCTCCGAGGGTGCGCTGGATGTCCGGGATCATGGCCTGCAGCTGGCCGCCCCAATACCCCCAGCTGTGGGTGCCGCTGGCCGGGAAGTTGAACACGGCGTTGGTGCCGCCGGCACGCTGATACGCCCGCTGGAACTCCCGGCTGGTCCGCACGGTCAACCCCTCCAGGAACTGGGCCGGGATCTGCGCGTCACCCAGACCGGCGTCCAATTCGGTGGGGTTGCCGTTGCCGGTGTACACCCAGATGCGGGTGCCGTTGGCGACCAGGCGGCCCACCTGCAGCATCGGATCGTTGCGCTGCCACGCCGGGCCGCCGTAGGGGCCCCACATGTCGAGCGCGTTGAACCCGCCCGCGTCGGCCATCGCGACGGCGATCAGCAGCGGCCAGTAGTCCTCCGACAGGTTGAGGTAACCGGACAGTGATCCCGCGTAGCTGAACTGGCCGGGATGGTAGGCCGCCAGGATCAGCGCCGAGCTGCCCGACATGGACACGCCGACCACGGCGTTGCCGGACGGCGACACCCCGCGGTTCTCTGCCAGCCAGGCCGGCAACTCGGAGGTCAGGAAGGTCTCCCACTTGTAGGTCTGGGTGCGGCCGTTGCCGACCGCCGGTCCGTACCAGTCGGTGTAGAAGCTCGACATACCGCCGACCGGCGCGACCACCGACAGGCCGGAACCCTCGAACCAGGAGAACGCCCCCGTCTCGATGTCCCAGCCGTTGCGGTCATCGCGCGCACGCATCCCGTCGAGAAGGTAGACCGCCTTCTCCCCGCCGCCCTGGAACTGCACGGGGATGTCGCGGCCCATCGACGGGGACGGCACCATCAGCGTCTCCGGCGCCGCCTGCGCTCTCGGCATGGCGCCCACCACCGCGGTGAGCGCCGGCAGCAGCACCAGCGCGGCGATGACCGCGCCGAGCCGTCGGAACCAGTGGCGATATGACCCGTTGCGACGTGGCTTGGCTGAGAAGTTCATCGCTTTTTCCTGTCCGCTCATCTTCACCTGGTTCATCGCGGGCGGATGTCCCAGAGTTACCGCGGCCGCCGACGCATCGGTATCCCCGCTGGTGAACGGTTCAAACACGGTCGCCGACCACTTGATCGCACCGCGGAACGGGGGACAATCGGGGCCATAGCCGCAGTCGAGTCAACCGAGGAGGAGTTGGCGTGCAGGCAAAGGTTGGTGATTGGCTGGTCGTGAAGGGCGCGACTACCGACCAGCCGGAGCGACGCGGAGAGATCATCGAGGTTCGGGGCGCCGACGGCGCACCGCCGTATGTGGTGCGTTGGCAGCGCACCGACAGCGTGGCGACGGTGTATCCCGGCCCCGACGCACTGGTAGTGACACCGGCCGAGGTCGAGGCGGCCGACGCGCGGGCCCGGTCCCGGTGACCGGGCGGGCCGCCGAACGGTTCGGCGGCGGAAAGGATGGAGAGAACGTGACCAGCAGTGACGGCGAGGTGTTCGACGAGAAGTCGGAGACCGACGTGGCCGATTCGGCGATCCCGGTCACCCACGACGCCGAGGAGGACACCTGGACCGAAGCGGCAAGGATCTCCCAGCGGCGGGACTGGGACGCCAACGAAGCGGATCTGATCGATCAGGCCATCGTCGCTCCGCTGCCCGAAGACGAATTCGACGTCGACTGAGCCGGCTGGGACCGTGACTCGACAGACGGCCCGGGCCGTCTTCATCACCGGCGCCGGCAGCGGCATGGGCCGGGCCGGCGCCGAACTGTTCCATGCTCGCGGGTGGCGGGTCGGCGCGGTCGACCGCAACGCCGAGGGATTGTCGGGCCTGCGTGCGCAGCTGGGGCCGGAGCGGTTGTTCACCGGACAGGTCGATGTGACCGATCGGTCCGCACTGGAGGCGGGGTTGGCCCGGTTCTGTGCCGACAACACCGGCGGCGGGTTGGACATGATGTGGAACAACGCCGGCATCGGTGCCAGCGGTTGGTTCGAGGACGTGCCCCATGAGGCCGCGCTGCGGGTCGTCGCGATCAACTTCACCGCCGTGCTGACCGGGGCGTATGCGGCGTTACCGTATCTGCGCCGCACCCCGGGCAGCCTGATGTTCTCCACATCGTCGTCCTCGGCCACCTACGGGATGCCGCAACTCGCGGTGTATTCGGCGACCAAACACGCCGTCAAAGGCCTCACCGAGGCGCTCAGCGTGGAGTGGCAGCGGCACGGTGTGCGGGTCGCCGACATCGCCGCCCGGGCGCCCCGCCGGGGCATGTTCCGGCTGCTGCCGCCGTCGAGCGTGGCGGAAACCGCCTGGGCGGCGTACCACGACACGGGCCGGTCCCGCTGGGGCCGCACCCGGGCGGGACGGCTGCACTGGTACGTCCCGGACAGCCTCAAGTGGATCGACCGGCTGAAGGGCGTGAGCGCCGAATTCGTCCGCGGCCGCATCGTCAAACAACTCCCGGCGCTCATCGAGGAGGACGACCGCATGAAGTCACCGGCTGACATCGAAGGATTCGAGATCGATTCCCGCGCCCGCCAGGTGTACGGGGAACCGCACGTCACCGCGGACGGCACCACCATCGTGCCGGTGGCCAGGGTCAGCCGGCGGGGCACCGGGGACGCCGCGCGGGTGACCGCCCGCCCGGTCGGAGTCCTGGTGATCAAGGACGGCAGGGCGACGTGGAAACCGACGGTGGACAGCACCCGCATCGCGCTGTTCAGTCAGTTGATCGGGCTGGTGGCCGCGGCGCTGGCCGGGCTGGCCATGGTCCGCCGGCCGCCGTGGCCCGATCTGCACGGTGACATATCGTCGCGGCCCCGACCGGCCAGGCCGGCGAGATCAGGCAGGAGATGAGCGTGCAGGGATCGGTGACCGTGTCGATGGCCGCGCCGGCGGAGAGGATCTGGGATCTCATCGCCGATGTCCGCAACACCGGGCGGTTCTCGCCGGAGACGTTCGAAGCCGAATGGCTCGACGGCGCAACGGGACCCGCGCTGGGCGCCCGGTTCCGGGGACATGTCCGTCGTAACGAGATCGGACCGGTGTACTGGACGACGTGCCGGGTGACCGCCTGCGAACCCGGCCGGGAGTTCGGTTTCGAGGTGCTCGTCGGCGACCGCCCGGTGAACAACTGGCACTACCGGCTGACGCCGGTCGACGGCGGCACCGAGGTCACCGAATCCTTCCGGCTCAACGACGTCGCCCCGCTGCGGCTCATCATGCCGGTGTGGGGTCCGTGGCGGCGCCGGCGCAACGTCCGCGACATGCGCCGAACCCTGGAGCGGATCAAAGCGGTGGTCGAAGCGCCCGACGCGTGACGCATCGCGCACCGCGGCCCCGGGTGACGGTCCTGCCGACGGCGACCTGAGCGTTCGCCCGCACCCCGTGCGCCGAGGCACCTACGCTGGAGATCATGAACGCGGGGGTCGGGCCATGGGGATCGCGGCGCGGGTGAACGGGGCCGCGCCACCACCGGTGCCGCTGGCCGACATCAATCTCGGCGACTGGACGTTCTGGGCACTCGACGACGACATCCGCGACGGCGCCTTCGCCACCCTGCGCCGGGAGGCGCCCATCTCTTTCCACCCCGAGTACGTCGACGGCGGCGGCACCGGCCACTGGGCGCTCACCCGCTACGACGACGTCTTCCACGCCAGCCGGCACCCCGAGGTGTTCAGCTCCGCCTCCGGAATCACCCTCGGTGAGCAGAATCCCGATCTGACCGAGTATTTCGGCTCGATGATCGCCATGGACGATCCCCGCCACGGCCGGCTGCGCGGAATCGTCCGCAGCGCGTTCACCCCGCGGGTGGTCGCCCGCACCGAGGAGTCGGTGCGGAGAAGGGCCCGCCGCCTGGTCGCCGCCATGGTGGCCGGCCATCCCGCCGGTGCGGCCGAGTTGGTCAGCGCATTCGCCGGCCCGCTGCCACTCCAGGTCATCTGCGACATGATGGGCATCCCGGAGACCGACCATCAGCAGATCTTCCACTGGACGAACGTGATCCTGGGTTTCGGGGACCCGGATCTGACCACCGACTACGACGAATTCGTCCAGGTGGCCGTGGACATCGGCGGCTACGCCACCGACCTGGCCGAGCAGCGCCGCAAGAACCCCGGTCCGGATCTGACCACCAGCCTGGTGCAGGCCGAGGTGGACGGCGAGCAGTTGACGTCGGCCGACATCGCCTCGTTCTTCATCCTGCTGGTGGTCGCGGGCAACGAAACCACCCGCAATGCGATCAGCCACGGCATGCTCGCGCTCACCCGCCATCCCGACCAGCGCCAGGACTGGTGGGATCACTTCGACGAGGTGACGCCCACCGCGGTCGAGGAGATCGTGCGGTGGGCCTCCCCGGTGACCTACATGCGCCGGACCGTCACCCGCGACACCGAATTGCGCGGAGTGAGAATGGCTGCCGGAGACAAGGTCACGTTGTGGTACGGCTCGGCGAACCGGGACGAGTCGAGGTTCTCCGATCCCTGGCTGTTCGACGTGCGCCGGCACCCCAATCCGCATGTCGGTTTCGGGGGCGGCGGGGTGCACTTCTGCCTGGGGGCCAATCTGGCGCGCCGGGAGATCGCGGTGGCGTTCGACGAACTCCGCCGGCAGGTGCCCGACATCGAGGTGACCGAGGAACCGGATCGGCTGCACTCGGCGTTCATCCACGGCATCAAACGGCTGCCCGTGGCCTGGACACCCGGTTAGCTCGTTGCTCGCTCGTTCCGGCAGATCACCCCGCGGCGCCGGATCGTCAGCGCCGCGGCTGCTCCCCCACCACCGGCTGCTGCGGCGGCATCTGATGTCGGGTGGCCGGGTCGGCCGGCGGTCGACGGTCGGCGGCCGGCGTGTCGGGCCGCATCTGTTCGGCCTGCTGCCCCCTCGGGTCGAGTTCGTCGGCGCGCTGCCGTCGCGCTTCGAGGTCTTCCCGCGATGCCGCGGCGCGGTCCCGATGCGTGCTCGCCGCGTCCTGCAGCCGAGCCGCCTCGGCGGCCTTGGCCTCCGCCTCGGCCTCTGCGGCGCGCGCCCTGGCCTCGGTCTCCGCCGCGACCGATTCACGCTTCTCGACGTGCCGGGACTTCTCCTCCACCTCACGGCGCAACCGCTCGCCCTCGACGCGGCGACGCTTGTGCTGTGCGTTGCGGGCCAGCAGGACGACAAGTGCGACGACGATGAGTACCGCCACCACCGCGACGACGATCATGATTACGGTGTTGCTGTCCACGACGACTCCTTCGGTCGGTCGGGTCTCGTCCGCGTGACGTCACCCGCTGCCCGCCCGAATGCCCTGCGGAGACCACCTCTAAACCGTGCGGCCGGTCAGCTAGCGGAGGGGTGGATTCCGTGGTCCGCGCCGCCGGCCGGTGTCGAGCGCTTCCTCGCGCACCGGCCGTTCCGCGAGCTGTTCACGGGTGCCGAACAGCAGCGGATACACCGCGCCGGCGATCGCGGCGCCGATCAGTGGCGCCACCCAGAACAGCCACAGCTGACCGGGGGCGCCGTCCCCGTTGAAGAACGCGACGCCGGTTGAGCGGGCGGGGTTCACCGAGGTGTTGGAGATCGGGATCGACACCAGATGGATCAGGGTGAGGGTGAGACCGATCGCGAGGCCGGCGAAGCCTTTCGGCGCCCGTTCCTCGGTGGCGCCGAGGATCACGAACAGGAACACCGCGGTCAGCACGATCTCGGCGATCGCCACCGCCCACAGCGAATAACCGGTCGGCGAGTGGTCGCCGTACCCGTTGGCGGCCATGTTGCCGGTGGCCTCGAAACCCTCCCGGCCCTCGGCGATGACGAAGATGAGCAGCCCGGCGAGGAGCCCGCCCTCACCTGCACCGCCCAGTAGAGCGGCAGCGCCTTCCATTCCACCCGGCGGGCGATGGCGGCGCCCAGCGTCACCGCCGGGTTGAAGTGGCCGCCCGAGACGGTGCCGAAGGCGTAGACGCCGGTCAGCACGGTCAGCCCGAACGCCAGTGACACGCCGAGGAATCCGATGCCGAGCAGGACGCCGTCGTCGGTCTGCACGGTCGCGGCGAAGACCGCGCTGCCGCAGCCGCCGAACACCAGCCAGAACGTGCCGAAGGTCTCTGCCGCCAGTCGCTGGAGCATGGTGGGAGCAGTCATATCGTCCCTCCGGTGCAATCGGGTCCGCGTCGAGCGTGTCACGTGACGGTCGTCCGCGCAGCCGGTCCGCAAAAGCAGCCGGCTCGCCGAGTCATGGGGGCTGACGAACGGTGCTCGCCCACCGGAAGCGGCCTGCCCGATCCCCGGCAACGTCGACCGACCGAGGTGACTGCACGCGCCGGTCGGGAGCGGCGAAGCCGATCGACTTGCCAGAAATTCATGATGAGGTTCGAGCCCATTCGCCCGCGCGCGACAAGCCGTCGGGCAGGCGGATGTCGGGAGTTCGCCGCTGCTCATTCATGTCACCGACAGCCACTTTGCCCGCCGGTTCAACGGATCCGCCGACCGCCGCGCAGGTGGGCAAACACCTGTGCCGGGAGGCCGCTCACCGGGCCTCCCGGCGATGAGCACCGCACGATCTCTCGGCCAGCTAACCAATCGGGGTATTCGCCGAAAATCGGTAGCCTGCAAGAGTTTCCGGTTTCGGGCCGAGGATTGTTACCGTCCGGTAAGTTGTGCGCCGCCGACATCACTACACGGCTGGAAGGAGTCGTTCATGCGCGCAACTGTCCGTCCCTGTGTGACGGCGGGCGTGGCTCTCGTGGGCGCCACCGCGGTCGCGGTTGCTCCCGTGCTGGCACCACCGTCGCCACCGGATATCCAGGTGGTGACCACCCCATTCTCGTCCACCGAGGTTCACCTCACGGCACTCGCCAACCCCTTCGAGGTGTACGGGGCGCTGATCGAGGAGACCCTGGCGAACCTGAGCGTGATCGGGGAACGCATCGCCGCCAACCCGGCGCCGATACTGCAGCAACTGATCGCCAACCAACTCGCCAGCGCGGAGATCCTCGGCAATGCCCTCCAACTAGCGGGCACACAGCTGGGCGAGGCGCTGTCTCCGGACAACCCACGCGGCGTGCCGGCGAATCTTCGGGTGGCCCTGGATCATCTGATGGCCGGCAACATCGAGGGGGCGATCATCGGGCTGTGGCAGGCCACGATCACTCCGCTCGTCGGCCCGGCCACGCTCCTCATCCCGGCGGTGCATCAAGTCATCCGACAGCCCGTACAGAACCTGCTGAACGTGGTGGACGCCGTTCAGGCTCCGATCATGCTTCTCGCGGTCGGCGCACTCAACCCGGTCTATACGGGGCTGGTGAAGGGTGGCGGCACATTCGCTCAGGATGTCTTCGACGCGGTCACCTCGGGCGACCTCGAAGGCCTGGCCAATGCGTTCATCACCGGTCCCGCCGGGATGATCGGCGGCCTGCTCAACGGGGACGGCATCGATTCCGGGCTTCTCACCCCGAACGTCCTGGGCACGATCAACCAGCTACTCGGGTTGCGTGATGCCATCGCCGGTGCGTTGGGGGCGACCTTGACGGTCGGCACTGCGGCTGACGAAATCAGTTCCGCGGCAATAGATACGGGCGACACCGTCACGCTCGACGTGACTGTCCCGACCGCCGGGGTGAGCAAGGTCGGTGCGGTGGCGGGACAGAGCGAAGACTCCGTCACCGAAGAGGGAGTAGCCGGCTCTGAACTCACCGCGGCTGACGATGCCGACGGGACCGTCACGACGAAGGGCGCACTGTCCACCGTCGTCGAGGATGACGGCACCCGCACCAGAAGCAGCCTCAAAGCGGTTCCCGGTGAGGCTGCCACCGGAGTCAGCAAGACCGGGGAGCGGCCGGCGCCGGCCAGAGGGGTTCGAGGCCAACACCGCGATGCGGCAACCTCTGTTCACAACGGAGTGCGCGGCGTCGTCGGGGCCAAACGCGCCACCACGACCGGATCGGATGCGTCGGCGTCATCGACCGGGTCGAGTAGATCAGGCACCGATTCGGGCAGCGACGACAAGTAGCTGACACCCACCCGGAACCCAGCGGTGGGCCCCCTCTCGGCGCAGGGGGCCCACCGCTGGTCTCACGGCGCGTACCGCCCAAGGCCGTCGAGATCAGCACCGTCAAGCCTGTGGCATCCCTGGTACTCGAGTGGTACTCGAGTGGCACTCGAGCATTTCTCAGCTGTTTCACAGATTTGACAAATTTTTCCCTACTGTCGGGTAAGTTTACGGGCGTCCGACATCTGCAAACGGCTGGAAGGAGTCGTTCAGTTATGCATGCCCGATTACGCCCCTACCTCACGGCAGGGGTTGCCCTCGCCGGAGCCAGCGTCATCGCTGTCGCCCCGGCAATCGCGCCGCTTCCGCCTGACATCAAGGTGCACGCGGCACCGACCGCGGTCGCTCCGGTGGATCTCGCCGCGGAATCGAATCCGCTCGTCGCGTTGACCCAGCTCTTCCAGAACACCACAGGAAACGTCGGTGGCCTGGTTAATCAAATCCTCGCCGATCCGGCGCCGATACTGGAGCAGTTGGTCGCGAACCAGATTGCCAACGTCGAATACCTCCGGACCCTGGCGTCGACAATCGGTGAACTACTGCCGGATCTGATCGAAGGGGTCCGAACCAGCTTGGGGATGTTCGTGGAGCAGATCCAGGCCGGGAACTTCATCGGTGCGGGGCAGACACTCGGGCAGATCCTGGTCTTCGCGGGCCTGCCGCTGCTGGGTGTGATCTCCGCGCCGCTGGGGCTCTTGCAGAACTCCACACAGAACCTCGCGAATGCGGCCGCGCAACTTCCGAACGTCGTCGGCAGCGTCCTGTTCCCGACGCTCCTGCCGATCATGGGCACAATCAACGCGACGTTCGACGCCGCGCAATCGATCTCCGACGCCTTCGGCGAAGGAGACTTCCTGACGGCGCTCGGTGTCGCACTGAGTACGCCGATCATCGTCAAGGACGCGCTCTTGAACGGATTCGCCGGGGGTCCGGGCCTGCTGACTGCCGACGGTCCGCTCAGCGCTTTGATCGCAGCGCGCAAT